>CAXXKP010000011.1:0-6435 GCA_963663665.2 Sphaerochaetaceae bacterium | reverse complement strand
TGGATACATCGGACTTTTTCGACCGAATCACTCGATCTCAGTCGATGGTGACAGTGGTGGATGTTTTGGGAGATCTCCCGAGTCTTAGAGCTGGCTATGGAGAAGTTAGACCTTGGTTTGACCAGACGGAAGCCCTAACTCAGAATGTTGCAACTCTTCATCTCCACAATCAAAAAGTTCCTATTACTTACCATGTTTCAAGACCTCTTAACCAAATTGATCAAGAGATCTACAAGATTGTAGTTGAAAAATGGGAATTTCAAGAAAGAAAGGTTGTCATATATCGATCTTCCTGAAAGACTTAGAACCCATAATAATACTCAATCATTCTTAGATAGATTCAAAGTAGTTGCCGGGGATTCTCATTTTTTCCCACACAATAGTAGCTCATATATCGAAAGATGGTCACTATTACATCCATCCAGATATTAATCAGAATCGGTCTCTAACTCCTAGGGAGGCTGCTAGGTTACAGACTTTTCCTGATGATTATTTCTTTGAAGGAAGAACAAAACCGAGCAGAACGAGTGCTTTCAAACAGATAGGAAATGCTGGTACCTGTTAATTTGGCTTGGAAGATCGCAAAAACGATGAAAGAGGTTTATTATTAATATGAAAGAACAAGGTGTATACAAAATCCGACCAGCAGGAAGGCATCTATCAACCATCGGTAAAGATTTAATTCAAGATGAGTGTGCAGCAATTGTGGAGCTTGTAAAGAATGCCTATGATGCTGATTCCCCAGATGTGACAATATCTTTCGACTTGGATTCTAAGGATACAGATAAATATATCCTTGTTATTGAAGATCATGGACACGGTATGACGAAAGATGTAATTATTAATTCATGGCTTGTACCATCCACGGATTATAAGATGCAGAAGCGAAGTGAGCCCCAAAGGTCGACAAATGCAAGGTTCGAAGGGTGTTGGTAGATATGCGGCTTCTATTTTAGGGAAGGACTTGCTTCTTGAAACAGTTGCAGAAAAAAAAGGTTTCCGATAAAATTTTAACAAGAGAAAAGACTGATGTTCTTTTGGATTGGAGCAATTTCAATGAGGCAAAATATCTATCAGACGTTGATATCTTAGTTGATGTTTCTGATACAGAAGAGGAGACTGGTACTAAGCTTACCCATCACTGGTGATCTTTTTGAATATAACTTAGATGACGATTTTTATCAATAAAACTACCTTTCAGCTCAAAAAGCTAATTTCTCCAATCCAGCGGGGAAATATGGAAAATGAAGATAAATTCGAGATCAAAATTAATTTATAATCTTAACATAAACCCTGATGAAAATTACTCTGAAACACTAAAGCCTTTTCCATTGTCAGAGATTTATGATTATCGAATACATGGAGTCATAAATTCTTCTGGGGAAGGATCGTTGATTTATTCTCAGCAAAATCTTCGAAATTCGGTGAAAGAAAAGATTCCATTTATTTTAAAAGACAATCTAAAATGTGGTGAAGTTAAAATCGATATTCGAGTATATGACCGAGATTCAGATGCAATTGCAGCAATGATAAAAAGAGGAATTGAAGGACAACAGAACAGATAATTATTTATCTAGTACTGAAGCCAGAAGATTATTGAATATGAATAATGGGGTGGGAATATATAGAAATGGTTTTCGTATACGTCCTTATGGCGATCTTAAGAATGATTGGCTAAGTTTAGATAAACTCCGCGTTCAGAATCCCTCGAGAAATATCGGAAATAACCAAGTGATAGGCTATGTGTTCATTGGGTTCGGAAAATGAATCAAACCTTATTGAAAAAAGTGCAAGAGATGGATTGAAGGATAATGAATCATACAGAACCCTTATTGATGTTGTTCAAAAAGTGATCCAAGAATTGGAATTACGAAGATTTTTGTTTAGAAGGTCATTAGAAGAAAATAAAGGATCAAGATTTAAAACAGATGATTCTATCAGTAAGCTTTACTTTTTAAATGATATGAAACGGGATATAACCCAAAACTTAACAAAACACAATGTAAGCAACTCTGTAATTAGAGAAGTGATTTCTAACATCGAGACAGAAGAGGCTAAGAAAGAAAAGGTTATTGATGATATAAAGCAGCAGATTGCTATATATCAAGGTCAGGCTACTCTAGGGAAAATTGTAAATTCAATTCTCCACGAAGGGAGAAGACCTCTCAATGCGATGAAAAATGATCTGTCCTTTTCAGAGGCTTGGATAAATAAATTTAAAGAAAACCCCGTCGAACCAGGCCATTAATAAAATTATTGAATTAAACACAAGACTTCGTTCTCAGTCAGAAAGTTTTGTTCACATTTTCTCAAGAATTGACCCTTTAGCATCGATAAAGAGAAAGAAAGAAGAATTCAATATCTTCAAAGAGATTAGATCAAGCTTCATGGTATTTGAACATGAGTTGAATAAACTCGCTATTGAATGGACGATCAGTGGTGATCGGGAAATCAGACTGATTGGCTATAAACAAGACATTGCCGCAATCTTTACAAACCTTATCGATAATAGCATTTATTGGATTTCAAATACTAACGAGAATACCTTGGAAATAAAAAGTATCAAAGTAGATATTGTCACAGCTGATGGAGTCTTGAAAGAGATTTCCTTCAAGGACTCAGGACCTGGGATTGAGGAAAATCTTATTTGAGAATGACACTATTTTTGAACCTGCGTTTTCTACTAAGGCAAATGGTGGTATGGGACTGGGATTGCCTATTGCTGGAGAGAGTGGCGGAAAGGTTAGGGCTCCATTTGGTTGCAATATCTTCAAGTAACGGCGCTTTCTTTCAATTAACACACAAAGTCGATGGAGGATGAAAATGAAAACATATAAGTTTGCTTTAGTAGAAGACAATGCAGTAGATATAAATTCTTTTCAAGAAGCTGTTAAAGAAATTAATGATTTATCAGATGTTAGAAGCATTGAATATGAGATTTTCAAAACTGCAGAAGAAGCGATGCAAGGAATTGACGAATCTTTTGATGGTGTGATTTTAGATATACGACTAGATTGAAGATGGGAATGGTTTTGATGTAATAAAAAACTTGGTGGAACAAAACAAACGAATTCCCATAACGATTTTTTACAGCCACTCCAGGCGAAGCTCCAAACGATGTCCATTTTTTTAAGGAGCATAAAAAAAGTGAGGTGGGTGTTCAATCAATGTTTGAAGAGTTTATAGATTTTCATAATACAGGGATATCAAATATAATTGGGTATAAGGGAATCATAGAGAATTACATCACAGAATCTTACCTAAATAATATTTTGCCCAATATAGATAGTTGGATAGGCTATGGTAAAGACGACCCAAGTAAAACCGAAGCTGCACTCATACGTCATGTATTCAATCACCTGATGGATAAAATCTCCCTAGAAATTCCGGATTGCTTTGCTGAAGAGTTTTATATATATCCTCCATATGATGATAATCTCCACACAGGGAGTGTTATTACAGGAAAAAGATAATACTAATCGATATTTGGTGATTAGTCCTTTATGTGATTTAGCAAAGCACGATGGTATTTATAAAACTGATACTGTTCAAATAATCAAAATAGAGACCTATTCAGATATTGTTGATAAAATGGCAAGAAAAAAATATGCAGACAAACATCCGGAAATTCTCGAACCTCAGCATAATTTATCAGATTCAGAAACGATAAGTATAAAAAAGATTAAAAAAGATATCGAAACAAAGATTAAAAATAATAGATATGAATTTCTTCACTTTATGCCGTCGGTGGAACACCACAATGGGGGTGTTATAAACTTCAGAAAAATTTCATTCCTTGATATTGATAAATTTTGCGGAAAATACAATAATCCACTTTTAAAAATTGCACCTCAGTTTTTGAAAACCATTGTTTCAAGATTTTCTTCTTATTATGCTCGACAGGGTCAACCAGAGTTTATTATTAAATAATAGTAGAAATATTTTTGAATTTTCCTCATTACGTAATTTCTTGGAGATTAGTAAATCGACTAATGTTTTCCATTTAAAATCAATCAGGCTAAGTCTTATCTCGACCTGAAATCACATCTCACCCCACATAAAACACCTTGCCTTTACGATTAAGAATTCTTAGTTTCTTAATTGGTAGTTTCTCATCTTTTAAGCGAGACCTTTAGTTAGGGTCCTCTTCAGAAACAATATATCCCCAAGAGGCAAGCATGGTATTGATAATAGAAAGATGCTCATCTGGAACATAGAGAGATTTTCGAGCATGTATCCTTTAGTTCCTTATCATTTTGAAGTTTAGCAAAGAGAGGATCCTGATATTCTTGTCCAGTTACGAGGTAGTCGAGGGAGACTCCTAATGCTTTTGAGAAGGATGTGGCTAATTCAAGATTAGGCATAATTCCTAAGCTTTTTTTATTTGACCACGTACCAAATTTAATAGCACCATTAGTGTTATTACAGAATTCGGTCTTAGACATGTTTGTTTTAATCCCACTCATCTTCGACCCGATTCCAAAAAGAATTCGCATCATTTTTCATATCCTTATTATAGCACACTTTAACGGAATAGTTAAATTTATTTCACAAAACTGTTGACATTTAACGAATCAGAATAGATAATAGCGATATGAATACAGTAACTTTAACGGAAAAGAAAAATAGTCAGCCTTTGGGTAGAAGTATTAACGCAAGGGGAACGCAAGTTAGTTCTTCAAGCTAGCAAAGAATGTGGATTAAGGAAATCAGCTTTCTACAAACAAGCCATCATCGAAAAAGCACAATTCAGTACTTTCATCATCAAATAATAAATCTCAAGAAGAGGCATCACCTGCTATAGAAGCAGATGGTGCCTCTTTTTTGTCTGGAGGGGAGAAATGAGTACAACTAAAAGATTTCCAGAGTCATTGATTAATGATTTAGCTCATGTAGGAACAGAAGCTGTCGGGTTAGATGTTCCTCATGGTGGATTTGCAGAACTTGTCATCAAACCACCCAAGGGGTATCTCCGAATACTTCGAAGTAGTTGGTGATATCGTTGAGGCTAATGGTTTGAGAGTTGTCTGTTTCAAAGTCGGTAATGCTCTTGAATTCAGCGTTGAGATATCAGCTCAGTTTATTCCTTTTCTATCGGTGTCACAGAAACAACCTTGTGGCAATGAGAACAAGTCACAGCAATCACACCCTGATACCCAAAACTCTTCGTTTTTAGATGAGCAATTTGAGGCTCAAATAGAGTCTCACAATAAGGGCAATAACGCCTTCACGTCGCTGTAGTAAGGGTCTTTGAAAATTTTTCCCATGTTTAGCTCCTTCGCCTTATTGGCTGGGATGGTTTTTGGTTAAGCAATCATACCATAGGCGAAGGACGCTTTCAAAATAAAAAAAGGAGAGGAAGAATGAACAACACAATTCTAATCAGCAAAGAAGCATTAACAAAAGTGATCAATGCAACTACCCAATATCAGAATGCAGTGAATGAACTTCTCTCTAGTATTCAGACAGTTGAGCCTTCAAGAGATGAGTGGATCACTTCAAAAGATGCTCAGAAGATTACTGGGATCTCACAAGAAAAACTCGCTCGTATGGCTCGATTCAATGAATGTGAAGCAAAAAGGGTTGGAAAGGATTGGCGTTTTCCTCGTTCGAAAGGTCGAGGATATGAGCTTTATTTATGAGAATAACACGGCAGATAGCCGTTGATTAAAGGAAAGCCTTGTAATTCACCTTTGTAAGTTGTCTCTCCCCAGAGAGTCGTCTGGGTCGTTATACAAAGTCGGGCAAGGGAACATCATCCCTCATTGATCAGTTTGGCATCGCTGAGAGACTCGCAAAAGTGCCAAATATGGAGAGCTTTATGGATGAAAAAAAATACATGAGAGCGGGGGAAGCTTCTCAGTATTTAGGAGTGTCAAAGAGCACTCTCTATACATGGGCTAGAGAGAGGGTAATACCTTCACTCAAATCACGGAAGAGTTGTCCTCTTTAACAGAGAAGAAATCGACAGATGGTTCGATTCAAAACAAATCAAGGAGATTTAAATGAGCAAGAGCGATGAAATGATGAAGTCTTTTATGGCTTCTATGGCAAGTCAATCAATGGGAATCTTTCTTCAAGGGAAGGAAGAACAATTAAGAATGAATCAAAGGTTTCAAGAAACCTTAAGGAATAGGGACGTTGTTAGTCCCATACATTGTTTATCTAATTTATTCGATGAATTAATTTCCAACATGAGTGAAAAAGAGAACACAGTATCTGAAGAAAGTGTTTCAGCTCCAGACTACAAGGCTTGGGTATGAAAAAGCTGTAGAAGAAACCAAATCCTTAAAAGCTGTCATCGAATTGTATGAAGAGATTGTTTCTCCCGAACAACTCGTAGCTAAACAAAAAGAAAAAGAGTTGAATGCTGCACACATCCAACTCAAAAGGAGTCCATTAAATGTTAATCGAAAACACTGCTCAAATTAAAGC
>CAXXKP010000010.1:0-560806 GCA_963663665.2 Sphaerochaetaceae bacterium | reverse complement strand
ATTTAGGCAATTCTTGCATGAAGGAAGATTTGAAGATAGACTAGTTGAACTCACTACAAGACAAAAACCAGCTTTTCAAGGAGTTGAATTGATTGCTGGGGGGAATATGGAAGATTTCGGGAACGCATTCAAGTCTATTGGTGATATATTTGGTGGAAATCAGAAAAAAAAGAAGATGAGCATAAAACGTGCACGTCAAATCCTCGAAGAGGAAGAGATGGAGAAGGTCCTAGATCAGGACCAAGTTGTTGAGATAGCAAAAGAACGAGTAGAACAGATGGGTATCATCTTTATTGACGAGATAGATAAGATTGCAGGATCAAAAGGGCGTGGAAATGGTCCGGATGTATCCCGAGAAGGGGTTCAGCGAGATATTCTCCCGATCGTTGAAGGCAGCAAAGTTTCTACTAAATGGGGAGTAATAGATACTTCCCACATTCTCTTCATAGGAGCCGGGGCATTTCATATGTCTAAACCTTCTGATTTGATACCAGAGCTTCAAGGACGATTCCCCTTACGAGTTGAACTAAAAGAATTAAACAGTGCAGATTTTTTACGAATCCTTCTTGAACCAGAGAATGCCATTATAAAACAATATATTGCTTTAATGAAAACAGAAGGGGTTACCTTAGAATTCCAAGATGAAGCCCTTTCAAGAGTGAGCGAAATCGCTTATAGTGTAAATGCAACCACCGAAAACATCGGAGCAAGAAGGTTGTATACTATTATGGAGCGGTTATTAGAAGAGCTCTCATTTAAAGCTCATGAGTTAGCAGGGCAGACGTTTAATGTGACAAAAGAATATGTCAATGAACGTCTAGGTGACGTATTTAAGAATGAAGATTTAAGTCGCTATATTCTATAACTAAAAAGGGGATAGGGTGTGAAGTATATCACCATAGTTGCAAAGGATTTTGAGACAGCCGTAAAGAAGGCTCACCTTGAATATGGTCATTCTATTCGTATCCATTCACGTCGAGATATTTCTCGACGAGGTGGTTTCCTGTGGCTAAAAAATTCCCCATATGTAGAAATTGTTTGTTATGTTGCCTCTACAAAAAATTCATCATCACTCTCTATCCTAGATGAGAAACAGAAAGAAACTCCACATACTCAGGAGAATTTTGATAAAAAAGAAATTCTTAACGAAGAGATAGAACAAACAAATCTCATAAGTAGAGAGATTAAAGAAGATAGTCAACCTTCCTTGAAGGATACTCTTCTTTCCCATGCGACGCAACTTTTAGAAGAAAATCAGTTTAGCAAAAACTGCATCAATATCCTAATTTCACTTTTGAGTGAGGAGTTGAAAGAGATAACAGAAAACCTATCAATTACCGAATTAGAATTGTTACTTGTTGATAAAATTGTTTCTCTTATCGCAATCGACCATGAGACACAGCTTCATCCACCGCACTTTCTTATTGTCTTAGGGCCTACTGGTACTGGAAAAACTACCACTATAGCTAAAATTGGAGCTTTATACTCATTGCAACATGAAGATGAATATCGCCATTCAGTTCACTTTATTACTCTTGATGATTACAGAGTTGGAGCAAGCGAGCAACTTAAAGCATTTGGAGATAGTCTTCATATCAATGTAGACCTAATCAGGGATGAGCAAGAGATGTACCGGATAATTCAACAAACTCAGGAGATCGATGTCGTGATTGTCGATACAGTAGGAAGAAGCCCGAAGGATAAGGAGCTTACCCTTAAGATGAATACCATGCTCTCTCTTATTCCTAGTGAGCAGAAGAGAATTTATATTGCTTTGAGTGGATCTATGAAGAGTGAAGATATCCTCACTTCGATTGAAATGTATTCTTCTTATCCACTTCAGAGTATCATTATCACAAAGGTAGATGAGACAAAAAGTATAGGAAGCATTCTTTCGATAGCATATGAAAAGAATTTACCGCTCTTATTCTTCACAGATGGACAACATGTACCAAGTGACATTCACAAAGCCTCAACAGCAACGATGCTCTCATTCTTACATGGGTTCTCGCTAGACTTTGAGAGTATGTGGGCAAATCAATCTAATTTATTTTTTCATCAACAATAGAGACTTCCTCAATCGCACTACTTGTGATATATCCACTTCTGACCATATCACTAATTACATTCCCGATTGCAGGGGAGGCTATGCCACTTCCCCAAATTGTATCACCTTTTGGATCAAGAGCTGCAACGTAGATAATATACTTGGGATTGTCGATTGGGAAAATTGAAAGTGTACTTGCTAAGAAAGTATTTTTAAGGTATCCACCCCCATTTGGGTCAGCCACTTGTGCGGTTCCAGTCTTGCTTGCAACTCTAACCCCTTCCACGAATGTTTTTGTTGCAGTCCCTCCAGGTACTGTAGCCTCTTCCATACCCTCAAGTATGATAGATGCAGTCTCCTTACTGATTACATTATGAGTTGAAGATGGCTTTTCATATGTGGAAACGACCTCTCCTTCTTTTGTTGTTACATTGGAGATAAGATAAGGCGTCACTAACTCTCCCCCATTTGCAATAGCACTTGCTGCAACTACTATTTGTAGAGGTGTGACTGCTATTTCTTGTCCAAAAGAGATGGTTGCTTTACTTCTGTCTGACCAAGAAGTAGTTGGGGCCAAATACCCACCAGAAACCCCAGTTATTGGGAGGTCATATATGTGAGTAAATCCAAAATTTACAATATAATCTCTAAATGTATCCTTAGTCATCGCATGCGACCAGGCGGCAACTGCTCCATTACAAGAGCGAGCTATCATTGCGGTAGGATCCACATCACCGTGAGGCGATACACAATTAATAGTAGTGAGATTCCCATCTTCTCCAGTGAAGGTGTATACTCCATCGCAATAAAAATGTTCATCTGCATCGATTGCTTGTGAATCGAGTTCTGCAGCAAGTGAGAATATTTTAAAGACTGATCCTGGTTCTCTCATATCGGTAACGAAACTGTTTTTTCGTGATTCTTCACTACTGGTTGCATAGAGTGCATTATCGTACCAAGGATACTGTGTTACTGCGACTATTGCACCACTCGTTGAATCTATGATTATTCCTACAGCACTTTGAGCGAGATGCTCTTTAACCATCTGTTGAATGTTAATGTCTAGCATGAATTGAATATTCATATCGAGAGTAAGGGTTATATCATTTCCATAAGTAATAGCTTCGTTTACACGAGGTGCAGGACTAAGAATTTCATTATAGGTGTATTCAATACCTTCTAAACCTACATTATTGCTGTTTGTGAATCCAATAATTTGGGATGCATGATAAACTTGTGGATAAACTCTTCCGTATCGTTTTTCAATAACAGCACCTTGTAATAATCCCTCTTGAATCAAAGATTCTAGTTGATCTTTTTCAGATGTGAGTAAGTTCTTCTTAATAAGGGCATAGCGAATTTTATTTTCTAGTGCCTTGTGTACTTCATCTCTATCCATGCCAATCACTGGAGAGATTGTTGAAATTATTGATTCAATATCCTTTACCTTATCTAAGTGAAGAGCGAGTGCGTAGTAGGGTGTTTCTATTGCTAGCACAGCACCATTTCTATCATAGATTGTTCCCCGTACGACACGTGAGGCTACAACAGGGTTTTCATAGTTCTTAAGGCTTGCACCATGTGGGATTATTAGCCATACTAAGCGTAAGATAATGAGTAAGAAAATGAAGATTATTATGAGGCGTACACCGTTGAGTATTTGTTTTTCTCTAGAAACCATGGTGTATTTATAGTATGATATTAGTGTTAGATTGTCGATAGTAGGTAGGTAGATGGCAAATAAAGATCAGTTTAGTTATGATGACATGGATAAAGGTAGAAAATACCAGAAAAATGATTCCAAAAGCGTCTCCATTACAATCATCATTGTGGTGATTGTGGGTATTGTTCTTTCACTTGGAGTAATTCTTTTATGGTTTTTCTATTTTTCTACTCCAAGTAATCCCCCCAACGAATCATCTACCTCAAAACAGTCTCTTGTGATAAATGATACAGTGGAGCGATCACCCATTGTGCCGACTGAAGTAATAACCCCAGAACCAACTACAGATATTCAAGATCGTCTTATTGATGTAAAGGTCGATATTGATAAGGGTATTACCGTAAAAGAAAAAGATGGATGGTTTGTTACACATGTAGTAAAGGAAAATGAAGACCTTGCTACTCTTAGTAACCTCTATGGTATTACTAAAGAATCTATTATTAGTGTGAATGCAATTAAAAACCTGAGTGCTATTAAAGAAGGTGTAAGTTTGAAAATCCCCACACAGAATGGGCAGCTTTATACTGTACAATCTGGGGATTCCCTTTCGATTATCACAAACCGCTATAATCCAGGGCTCGGATGGAAGACACTTCAAGAAATTAATGATCTCCCTTCACAGAATATTTTCCCAGGACAAAAACTTTTTATCCCAAGTGCTACTGCTGCTCTGGACGGATCATTAAATGATTACAATAGATTTATTGCTCCTTATCAAGGTCGAATAGCTGGCTTATATGGACAGACTGTTGTTTATGGTAATTCTGAAGAAATAGTCACTTTACAGGGGATTTGGATTGAAGGGAAAGAAGGTGACACAATCGTTTCAAGTGCTACAGGCGTTGTCGTAGATACTGGGAATAATGTCAATAATGAAGGACGTTTTGTTGTCCTCAGCCATGATAATGGATATAGAACTAAATATGCTCACTTGAAAGATGTGAACGTTACCGTCTCCCAAGCTGTTAAGCAAGGGGACAGTATTGGTACGATGGGTAGTAGTGGAAATATCGACAAAGTAATGCTCT
This sequence comes from Sphaerochaetaceae bacterium, assembly GCA_963663665.2. Taxonomy (GTDB): domain Bacteria; phylum Spirochaetota; class Spirochaetia; order Sphaerochaetales; family Sphaerochaetaceae; genus SABI01. The sequence goes on along the minus strand of CAXXKP010000010.1, from coordinate 556,008 downwards.
ATTTCTCTATTGAGCAGGATGGAGTAGCCCTAGACCCTGCTAATTTCTTTTAATAATCGTTTCTTATGCATCTTTTCCATGACAGTGTTTATATTTTTTGCCACTTCCGCATGGGCAAGGCTCATTTCTTCCAATTTTCTTCTCTGTCCTGACAATCGTTACTGGACTTGTTGAACCTTGATTCGGCGCATCTGCTCTATTGAATGATGATATTTCTCGATGTGATTCAACAATCTTTCTACTTGAAACAGTACGAGTAGTTTTCGGATCTTCTTGTATCTTCACTCTAATCATTAAAAGAGCAATATACTCTCTAATAGATGATATCATTGTGTCAAAAATATCGAATCCTTCCAATTTGTACTCAAGAAGAGGATTCTTTTGAGCATAGCTACGTAACGATACAGACTCTCGCAATGCCTCAAGTTGATCAAGATGGTTTTGCCATCTCATATCAATTTGGCGAATGTATTGGAATCTTAAAAATTCATTGAAGTTCTTCTCTCCTGTGAGATTAACTTTTTCGGCTATCATTTGTGTGATGATAGAATGTGCTGCATTAATGAGTTCTTCTTTGTCAGAGATAGGAATATTTTTTAATTCTTCTTCAATATCGATATGATATTGTTGTTCAATAAGGGATGCAAACTCTTTAATTTGACTATCCATAGTATTCGTTGTTTCAACTGATGAAGCGAGTGAGGTAAGACCATCCTTAATGGAGTCGATTCCCCTTGCAATTAAATCACTATCTTGTAAGATTGAGTTTCTTTGAGAATAGATAAAATTACGTTGTTCATTAAGAACATCGTCATATTCAAGTAAGTGCTTTCTTATATCGAAGTTTTGCTCTTCAACTTTTATTTGTGCTTTTTCAATAGCACGAGAAATCATCGAGTGTTCAATTGGGTCTTCCCCCATACCAACTCGAGAAAGCATGTTTCTTACGGTGTCACGTGCAAAAAGCCTCATGAGTGTGTCATCGAGGGAAATAAAGAATTTTGAAGTTCCAGGGTCACCTTGACGACCACTACGGCCTCTAAGCTGATTGTCAATTCGGCGTGATTCATGGCGCTCAGTCCCTAGTATATACAGACCTCCAAGAGATTTTACTTTTTCATACTTTTCTTTCCATTTAGGATAGACAATCTCTTTAGTCTCCTTAATTTGTTCAAGAGTTGCTTCACTTCCGACAACTTTTCTTATCATAGCATCAATAGAGCCACCTAGTTTGATATCCGTTCCACGCCCTGCCATGTTCGTAGCAATTGTAATGGCGCCCATCGCTCCGGCATCTTCGATAATAAGAGCTTCACGCGCATGGTTTTTTGCATTAAGTACTTCATGCTTGATACCCTTCTTATGAAGAAGAGAAGATATTAACTCAGATTTCTCAATAGATACGGTACCAACTAGTATAGGCTGGCCTGTAGCATGAACTCTTTCTATTTCATTGACGATTGCTAAATTTTTATACTCTTCAGTAAGATAGACTAAATCCTGATGGTCTACTCGTGCTAAAGGAAGATGAGTTGGAATTACAACAACGTCTAAGTTATAAATATTATTGAACTCTCCAGCTTCAGTATCAGCGGTACCTGTCATTCCAGAGAGTTTATCGTACATCCTAAAGAAGTTCTGGAAAGTAATTGTTGCAAGAGTTTTGTTCTGCGCTGCAATTCTAATTTTTTCTTTTGCTTCTATTGCTTGGTGAAGCCCTTCACTGTAACGTCTACCATGAAGAACTCGTCCAGTAAATTCATCAACGATTTGGACAGCATTATCTACTACTACATAATCAACATCTCGATGAAAGAGAGTGTGTGCTTTAAGAGCTTGAGTAACATAATGGACGAATTCAAAGTTTTCATCATCATACAAAGTTCCACTGATACTCTTATATTTTAAAAGAAGTTGCTCAACATGGTTTAGCCCTTCGTTAGTGAAAGTTACTCTTTTATGTTTCTCATCTATTTGGTAATCCCCTGTTACATCGTCGTCGTATTCCATCGTTTCAGGATTGATGATACATGCAATAAGGTGAGGTACTACTTGATCTGCTTCTTTTATTTTCTTTGTATCATCTTCAGCTTGACCACTAATAATAAGAGGAGTTCTCGCTTCATCAATTAATATCGAGTCGATTTCATCAACAATGCAATAATGATGAGAAGCTTGAATTTTATCCATGGCACTGTATTTCATATTATCTCTGAGATAATCAAATCCAAACTCATTATTAGTCCCATAGGTAATGTCTTTAGCATAAGCAATTTTCCTTGCTTCATTATCTAAAGAACTTACTATTGCAGATACAGATAGACCTAAAAACTCATAGATAGGGCCCATCCATGCAGCGTCACGAGATGCAAGATAATCGTTTACGGTGATAATATGAACCCCTTGCCCATCAAGAGCATTAAGATAAGCTGCAGGGACACACGTGAGAGTTTTACCTTCACCTGTTTTCATTTCTAAGATATCACCTTGATGAAGGACTACAGCTCCCATGATCTGTTCATCGAAATGTCTCTCTTTTAAGACTCTACTTGATGCTTCCCTCACGAGTGCAAAAGCTTCAGGAAGAAGATCTTCTAGAGTTTCCCCTTTTTTATGCCTTTCAATAAACGTTTGTGTAACCTTAGGAAATTCTTCATCCTTTAATTCATTTGCCCATGAACTGAATGAATTAACTTTATCAACTATGGGTTGTAACCTCTTTAAATCTTTTTCTTGTTTTGTGCCAAAAAGGCGTTGTAGTAGGCTTTTTGCCATTACGTATCCTCTCAATGTATGTAAGATGAATAAATTATAACGATAATTATTGCCTGTGTATATTGTTTTCCTATAGAGTAGGGTGTGTGGGAGGAGAAAAAATTTGAAAATCTGTTATACAGGTGGAGGAACAGGAGGGCATATATTTCCCATCTTCCCTATACACAGAACACTCATCAATCATTTCTCTTCTCTAGATGAAAAATTTGAATATATATATATTGGACGGAAGAATGAGCGGGAGCGAGGTTGGGTTGAAAAAGAAGGGATTCAATTTTTCGCAATTGAAAGTGGCAAACTTAGAAGGTATTTCTCACTAGAGAATTTTTTTGATCTATTTAGAATACTTATAGGTCTATATCAAGCATATGGAATACTAAAGAGAACTAGACCTGATATTGTGTTCTCCAAAGGGGGATTTGTATCTGTCCCGGTAGTTATTGCTTCTAAGATCTTACAGATTCCGGTGATTGCTCATGAAAGTGATGCAACTCCAGGTCTTGCTAATCAAATTTCAATTAGGTGTGTGGATCGTATGTGTATTAGCTATGTGGATGTTAGAAAATATTTTCCACATAAATACCAAGCGAAATGTAGTGTTACAGGAGTTCCTACTCGTTTATATAAGGATGATTGTACGCTGAGGGGAGAAAATCGTGATCCCTTGATAGTTATCATCGGAGGTAGCCAAGGAGCTCTTCAAATTAATCTTCTTGTGAAAGAAATTATTAAAGACCTTGTGAAATTAGCCTATATTGTGCACCAAACTGGAGTCGATAAAGGCGACAAGATAGAAATTGAAGGATATGAATCACATCAATTCATAGAGGATGAATATGCTCACATTCTTCAGAACGCAACAATTGTTGTGTCGCGTAGTGGAGCAACTTCTATTGCTGATTTTATTGAGATGGAGGTTCCCTCAATCCTTATACCAATCGGAAGTAATGCGAGTAGGGGAGACCAAGTCATGAATGCAGCATTCTTAGAAAAGCAAGGAGGATGTGTAGTCCTAGATAGTGAAAATCTAACCTCTAAAGATCTCCTTGATTCAATATCCTCCCTACTTCTTGATACTCGTGAACTTGAAATGATGAGAAAGCAGTTGAATCAGATGAAAACTCAGAGGAGTGAGATTATCATCAGTTCAATTATTTTAGATACAGTATCTAAAATAAATGGTAACATAGAATAGTTAAAACTGAGAAATAGAGAGATTTTATAAAAAGGAAGTAAAAGAATATGAATGAATGGAGTTTTGCCGTTGGTATGTTTAACATCACAGTAATCGATATCATTATCATAGCCTTGCTTTTAGTGGGGGCAATATTAGGGACTGTCAAAGGTTTTGCTAGAGAAGCTTCTACTCGATTTGGATTTTTGGTTGCAATTTTCATTGCAATGCTTTTCACCAATATTGGAGCAAATCTGCTTGATAATACTTTTTCACTTTCTCCAATTTTAAGTGCTTTTATAGCCTTTATAATTATTTTCATCATCGCTTATACAATTATGCTTCTTGTTGGTTCTTTACTGGAGAAAACATTAGAGACAATAAAACTAGGTTGGTTAGACTCACTGCTAGGTTTCCTCCTAGGATTGATAGAGATGTTTATAGCTATTACGTTTATAATCTATATCTTACAAATGCAGCAGTTGTTTGATTTCTATAGTTACCTTTCTCATAGCGAAATTTTTACACGCATCATTGAGCCATATGCACCTAAAGGTTTAGAATTTGTGCAGGGAGTTTTTAAGGATGTTTGATTCACTTCTCTCGTATCGAAAAGAGAATTCTTCCCTATTAAAAAAACAGATTTTAGAGGGTTCTATTGCACATTCCTTGTTATTCAGTGGTCCTGTGTTCAGCGGGAAAATGTCTTTAGCAATAGAAACTGCACGAACGCTTTCTTGTGCCCAAGAGGGACTCGAGTCGTGCAATTGTTCATCGTGTAAATCTTTTAAGTATTTAAGCGTTCCAAATATGATTATTTTATCAGATAGGGACCATGAAGTGCGTATTAATGCTTTTTTAGCGATGTTTGAAGAAATGCAGAGTGAAAGAAGTAAGAGAATGCTTATCAATTCAATAAGAATCGCACTTATGGGTTATCATGAGGCATTTGTTGATAAACAAGATACAAAGAATAGTGCTCTTTTTGCACTTGCCAATGATATCGACATTCTCCTCATTGATTTGGAACAGGCAGTGATTGAACAAAGTGGGGGTATAATAAAAGAGCTGAAGAAGACTCTTACTCCATTACTTCAGGCGAAAAGGCCTGCGGTGAGTATCGACAATGTTCGTGGTAGTGCAAAATGGACCGCTAATACAGCTTTTGCTCAACAAAAAAGATTTATCATATTAGAGAATATTGAAAATAGTACGATAGGTGCAAATAATAGCCTTCTTAAGCTCCTTGAAGAGCCCCCTGCAGACACCTATATTATACTCCTTTCCTCTCACCCTAAACGACTGTTACCAACTATTCTCTCTAGAGTACAACATCATGAGATGAAACCAATTACTGTAGAGGAAAAAAAAGCTATATTTAGTAACGTGTTGTATGCTGATGCAACACATTATCAATCAATTGAGGAGTTTATCTATCTAAAAGGGGGGATCCCATTAAAAGAGTTAGATCAGGGTGCAGATGTATTCATTTCCTCTGTACGGGACGCGACACCAATAGAATCAATGCAACTCATTTCAATTATAAATCTTGTAGATACCCCTTTTGCGCTTTCCTACTTTTTTGAAAAAATACATAGAGCCTTACAAGAATACATCTTATCTCAAAGTATAAGTATTAAGAGAGTTAAAATTATTGAAGATGAGATGAGACAATCTGCATCGAAAGCGAGAGTTTATAATCAGCAGTTCTCGGTTCTTCTTGAAACTCTCTATTATAGACTAGTGAGAATAGTATGAATAATTTTGTGCGTAGAGCGTTTGATAAAATAGAGAAATTAAGTACTCAAGAAATTAAGACTCTCGTTCGTTACCAAGCATCTGAGAATGAACTTCTTGGGAAAGTTATTCAAGAACTTCATGCTGGTGTCGTTGTAATAAATACCTCGGGTCGAGTCCTGACTTGTAATGATGCCGCAAAGATTCTCATTCCGCTTCATCATACTTTGGTTGAGGGTGCAAGTCTGAAATATGTCTTAAAAGATACAGATATTTCCTCCTTTATGTTTGAATCAATTGAATTTATGCAAACGCAAGAAACTAGAGAGCAAGAATTTTATATCCAGCGTGGTGAGAAAGTTCTCACATTATCTATTAGGTCAATCGTCTTTCAAAGTTCATTTCTCCCTACTATGGCTCATGATAGTGGTTCTCGAATTCTTTTTATTATTTCAGATATTACGGAAGAGAGAAGGAAAGAAGCTTTATTACATAGAAGTGAATCTCTTGCTTCTCTTACTACTGTTGCAGCAGGAGTTGCTCATGAGATAAAGAATCCATTAGCCTCTATTGGGATACACCTGCAGTTATTGAGGAAAGCATTCGAAAGGAAAAAACAATTGACTCTAAGTGAATCTGCGCGCTATCTCAATGTTATAGATGAAGAGATTGAAAGATTGAACTCGATTGTTGTCGATTTCCTTTTTGCAGTAAGACCTATGGATGTGAGGCTTAGATTTGAAAATATTAATCGAATAGTTGATGATGTGTGTTCCTTTGTATCGTATGAACTTAGTGAATATAATATCTCTCTCACTCGGGATCTCCAAGATTATCTCCCCAAATTACGAGTTGATGAGAACCTCATGAAACAGGTATTATTAAATATTATTAAAAATGCGATGAGTGCGATGGAAAGCCATGGAGGAATACTTACCATAAAAACCCGTAATATTGGTGATAATATTGCCATCAGTATTCAAGATAATGGAATCGGTATGGATGACGCCACAATGAATAAGATTTTCGAACCATATTTCACGACGAAAGAGACTGGAAGTGGATTAGGGCTTACTATGGTATTTAAAGTAATTAAGGAACATGGTGGTGAAATAACGGTGAAGAGTGCAGTGAATAAAGGTACCACATTCACACTCCTTCTTCCAATTCCAAAATCAGAACGTCTAGCCATTGAGAAAAAGGAAGAGTAATGCAAAGAACTATTTTAGTAGCAGATGATGAAAAGAATATACGTCTTGGATTACAAATTGCTTTAGAAGATGAAGGGTATAAGGTCCTTCTCGCAAGTGATGGCATAGAGGCATGGAATTCTATTACTACAGAGAGTATAGATCTTCTTATAACAGATTTAAAGATGCCGAAGATGACAGGTAATGAGCTCTTGAAGAAAATTGCTAATGCCTATCCAACTATGCCCGTTGTAGTCCTTACAGGGCATGGAACCATTGAATCTGCTGTAGAGTCGATGAGAAACGGTGCTGTTGATTTTCTTACAAAACCATTAAATCTCGATCGTCTCTTTATGTTGATTAAAAGAGCTTTTAGTAATCTAGATTTGTATGATCAAAATACTCAGCTTAAAAAGGAATTAGAAGCTCTTAAGAAAGAGAGTAGATATAATAAGATCATAGGTAAAAGTGAGCCTATGATACGTCTTATGGAAACAGTTCAACAAGTTGCTGATGCGCAAGCGAGTGTGTTAGTTACTGGAGAAAGTGGAGTAGGTAAGGAACTCATCGGAGATGCACTTCATTCCCTCTCTTCTCGTTCTAGTGGACCCTTTATAAAGGTAAGTTGTGCATCATTTGCTGAAAGTCTACTAGAAGATGAACTGTTTGGACATGAAAAAGGTGCCTTCAGTGGAGCGATCTCTTCAAGGAAGGGTCGATTTGAACTTGCTGATAAAGGAACCCTCTTTCTTGATGAGATAGGGGAGATTTCTCAATCAACCCAAGTTAAATTATTGAGAGTCCTTCAAGAGAGACAATTTGAGCGTCTCGGTAGTGAGAAAACTATAGAGGTTGATGTGAGACTCGTTGCAGCCACAAACAGAGATCTATCAGAGGAGGTAAAAGTGGGAAGATTCAGAGAAGATCTCTATTATCGACTCAATGTTATTCACCTCACCGTCCCTCCTCTAAGAGAGCGAAAGGATGATATTCCTCTACTTATGAGTCATTTCCTTGAGCTTTATACTGAGAGAAACAAGAGAAAAATAATTGGTTTCAGTAATAGAGCCAAGGCTGCAATGCTGAACTACGATTGGCCAGGTAATATTAGAGAATTGGGAAACTGTGTAGAAAGTTGTGTTGTTCTCTCAAGTGGTGATATCATTGAACTCGATGACCTTCCTGTTGTGGTGAGAAATGCAAGTAGTAATGAGAGGGTAATCATCCAAGTCGGGACAACAATGGATCAAGCAGAAAAAGCGCTTATATTAGCAACGCTTGCAAGCTGTAAAGGAAATAAGAGTAAAGCTGCCGATGTGCTAAATATTGCTAGAAAAACACTCCACAGGAAAATACAGGAATACGCTATTGAACTCGACTGATATATACTCAATTTTTGACTTAGATGGTCCGCTTTCAAAGCATTTTTCAAATTATGAATTTCGTGAAGGACAACTTGAGATGTCCCTTGCTGTTGCAAGTAGTTATGAGAAGAATGCAATTGCAGCCTTAGAGGCAGGTACCGGTATTGGTAAATCATTTGCTTACCTTATTCCGGCAATTCTGTGGGCACAGGAGCATCCAGATACGAAAACAGTAGTTGCCACAAGTACTATTAACTTACAGCGTCAATTATTCGACAAAGACATCATTCAACTTTTTACATCTCTCTCTCTATCGGTCCCAGTTGCTCTGTTAATGGGAAGAAGCAACTATCTCTGCCAGAAAAGATTGGAAACCTATGTAAGTAAATTTCCCCTTCTTGCTCAAGATTCTACTACTGAAGTAGCACTATTACTTGTTTTCTCACGTGAATCTACAACAGGCCTAAGAAGCGATATCACTTCAAAGATAGATTTTTCTCTATGGAATGAGGTCTGTAGTGACATAGATAACTGCAGTGGGTATAAGTGCTCTTATTATAACGAATGTTTTTATTTTAACTCAAAGAAAAATGCTTCGAAGGCTTCAATTATTATCACCAATCATCACCTCTTATTCACTGACGCCCAGGCAAGAATAATTGAAGAGATAGGATATGATGAACCCGCTGTTTTGCCACCTTTTCAAAAACTAGTCATTGATGAGGCCCATAATATTGAAAAAAATGCAACTGATTACTTTACCCACACCTATTCAAGTGCCCAAGTAATTAAAAGCGTTGATCGCCTTACGGCGCAACATAATGGGAACAAGCATCTTGTTGACATGCTTCTTAGTGTGATTCCTAAAGAATATTATACTGTAGAGATTGCCCCCATATTTGCCACCCTTGTGGAGAGAGTTGGCTATCTTGAGATCTACTTACAAGACTTCTTGAGAGGGATTAAGGTGAATAAGCTTCTCATTTATCCAACGATGGAGAGGCAGTTTGATAGAGCAAAAGGATTGGCTGAGGATGTAGAAGAAGCTATAGGAATTCTCCTTGTTGCTCTTAAAAAAATTGCTTCCTATCCTATGCTTCCAGAAGAGTATGAAATTTATATATCAGACCTCTTTTCACATATTTCAAGATTACAATTCCAACAAGAAGTGCTTCGTACATTCTTTTTATTTGATAAAGATCAAATTGATGTTTTTTGGCTTGAGAATTCTGATAAAGGAGGTGTTGAACTTCATATTTCACCATTAAGTGTTGCAAATAAGCTTAATCAATCAATTTATCATGGTCTCGATACAATAATCCTTACTAGTGCAACCTTAGACCTTCATGATGAATTTACGTATTGGGGAAATAGAATTGGGCTCCCTTTAGATTTTGACAAACCGTATATAAGAAATGCGTACTCTTCTCCATTCGATTACAAACAAAATCTTCTATTCCTTACGGCACATGATGCTCCAATTTTTAGTGAGAAAGAAAGTAATGAATATTATGAGTATTGTGCTCGAGCAATCATCGAAGCCACGCTCTCTTCTCAAGGGGGAGCACTTTGTCTCTTTACAAGTTATTCTATGTTACGAAGAGTTGCCTTAATGTGTGAGAAGGTGTTTTGTGAACAGAACCTCACTCTCTTGAAACAAGGTGATATGGATCGGTCTGCTCTTTTGAAAACATTCATTGAGGATACAGATAGTATCCTATTTGCAACAGACTCGTTTTGGGAAGGCGTTGATGCTCCTGGTAATACTTTAAGACTTGTAATTATTGTTAAGCTCCCATTCAAAGTTCCAGATGAGCCAATTTTTAAAGCAAGAATGGAACATTTAGATGCATCAGGTAAAAGTGGGTTTTTTCATCTTTCCCTTCCTGAAGCAACAATGAAACTAAAGCAAGGCTTTGGGCGACTGCTAAGGCATACAGGTGATAGAGGGATAGTACTCGTACTCGATAGCAGGATTGTTCAAAAACGGTATGGGGCGTGGATGACTCATGCGCTTCCTGAGTCATATTATCAGCAAACGAGTGTGGATATGATTGGGGAAAAAATAGAACTCTTTTTATATAGATAAAAAAAAGGAGCCCTCAATATGAACTGGGGTCAGTTCATAAAAGGGCTCTTTCAAATAAGAAAGTGTGTTAGTCAATAATCGCAAGGATATCAGACATATGTAGAATAAGGAACTCTTCACCACTAGCTTTTACACTTGTTCCTGCGTACTTGTCATACATGACTTTATCACCTTTTTTAACAGTAATTGATTCGTCACTTCCAATCTCTAGAACTTCAGCAATTTGCGTTTTCTCTTGAGCTGTCTGTGGGATAAAAATTCCACCAGCTGTTTTTTCCTGAATTTGTTCCATTTTGACAAGAACTCTGTCTCCCATTGGTTTGATATTCATACCTTTCCTCCTGTGAACGTTATAATTTCACCTAGTAATTTTTGTATTTTATTAAAATCCTCATTAAATATACTCACCTATGCAAAAGCGGTCAAGCAAGAGGGATAAAAAGGATTGAAAAAAACTAATTCTGAAATTTAACTTTGCGATGAGGAAAGAAGTATGTATATTACATGTTGTTAGGGAGAAGAAATTGTGAAGATAGGAAGCGAAAAATATTACAGACAAGCATTACACATATGTACGCTAGATCTTTCTGTCCAAGATGGATCTAATCCTAAAGAAACGAGTGAATGTTTATTTAGAATGGGTAAACTATTAAGCGAAATGGGAGAAATACCAGGCGCAATACGGTGTTTTAATGATGTTTTCCTTCTCCGAGATGAATCCTATATCCCTTCTAAATCTCTTTTTAAAGTATTTCACGATATACAAATGGCTATCTATATTCTTGGAAAGAAAGGAAAGATTATCTCAACATATGCAGAAGGTGATATGATTCATGATCTTATAAAGCAACGTTGGATACTCCTTCAACAGGAGATTAAAGAATCTCAATTCCCCTTTGCTTGTGAAGATTTTAAAGCATGGTATAAAACGATACATATTGATTTTCCCTACAGCGTCGATGAATTTTTAGAGATGTTTGAGCTTGCTGATGACCCATATTTTCAAAGAGGGTAATCTAATTGTGTCAAAATGACTCACTATGAGTTTGTTTTTTTCTCGCTGTGTCATTTTGATACAGAATTGTTGAAATTTACCCTTATATCTTCCATCTTTTTAGTATTACCTAAAATAATTAAAAAATAAAAAAATAATAAAACTATATATAATAAAAAAATAAAAAATAATTAAAATATGAAGATTAAAAGATGGCATACTATGTGCATTCTGTAATGTATTACAGGAGGACCTAGAATGAACCAGAAAGCTAAAGTAATTAACCAGAACGACATGTTCGAAGATGAAAACATCCTCTCAATGTACTTAAAAGAAATTAACCGCATTCCACTTCTCACAAGAGATGAAGAGAATGATCTCGCTAAAAAAGCAGTAGATGGCGATGAATACGCAAGAAATAGAATGATTGAGAGCAACCTTCGCTTTGTAGTGAATGTTGCAAAAAAATACCAAAACCAAGGATTACCTTTGATTGATCTAATTAATGAAGGAAATATTGGACTAATGAATGCAATTGAAAAATATGATGTAGAGAGAGGATACCACTTTATTAGTTATGCTGTGTGGTGGATAAGACAAGCTATCCTTAAAGCTATATGTGAAAAATCTCGTACAGTTCGACTTCCATTAAATAGAGCTAATGAACTACTTCAGATTCAAAAGATGCAAAGAAAGCTCCTTTATGAGAATGGAGAAGATCCAACTTCAATTGAAATTGGTAGTGAATTACAGATGGACCCCCAACTTATTGAGGACCTTCTTTCGATAAGCCGTGAAATGGTATCTCTTGATGCTCCTGTTTATGGAGATCCAGGGAATTCAACAGTTGGAGATTTTGTTGAAGACAATTATAGAAGTGCAGATGATATTCTTATGACTAAATCCTTGAAAGATGATATTAACGATGCATTAAGTCTTTTAAGCGCGAAAGAAAGAGATATTATTGAAATGCGTTTTGGTCTAAATGGTGCAATACCGATGAGTTTAAAAGAAATTGGGGAACTTTATAATCTTACTAAAGAAAGAATTCGTCAGATTGAGAAAAAAGCAATCGAACGAATGAAGCAACCTACGCGCCTTACAGCGCTTGAATCATATATTGCGTAACTTAAATAATCCTCCCAAAACGGGAGGATTATTTATGTGGTTGTATCAAAATTTTTAAAATAAAATGGATGCACAATAAAATAATTTTTATGTGCGATTTAGTATTGTGAAATATTATTCAATTGCCTGCTTTCGTTGACATTAATAATATTTTCAAGGTAGAATTACAGTTAATAAAATTGTGTAAATAAACAAAAATAAGGAGAAGTGTATGGCGAAAACTGGAACTAAATATGTCTATTTCTTTGGTGATGGGAAAGCCGAAGGGACAGGGAAAATGAAGAATCTATTAGGAGGTAAAGGAGCTAATTTAGCTGACATGACTTCCATAGGACTGCCTGTTCCTCCGGGGTTTACAATAAGCACCGAAGCTTGTGCATATTACAGTGAGCATAATAATGAATACCCAGAGAGCCTGAGAGATGAAGTTCTCGCACATTTACAGCATCTAGAAGATGTTATGGGTGCAAAGCTCGGAGATGATGAGAATCCACTTCTCGTGTCCGTCCGTTCTGGAGCAGCTCAATCGATGCCAGGAATGATGGATACAGTACTTAACTTAGGAATGACTCCTACATCAGTTATCGCTTTAGCAAAAAAGACTAATAATGAAAGATTTGCATGGGACAGCTATCGTCGTTTTATGCAGATGTTTGGAGATGTTGTGATGGGAGTTCCACATCATGACTTTGAGCATGCACTAGATTCTGTAAAAAAAGAAAGAAACAGAAAAATCGATACTGACCTTGATGTAGATGATCTTAAAGAAGTTATCTCTCGTTATAGAAAAATTTATTTTGATGTAATAGGAGAGGATTTTCCAACAGATCCAATTGATCAGCTTTTCAAGGCGATTAATGCAGTATTTGGTTCTTGGAATAATGATAGAGCAATAAGATATCGTCAAATGAATGATATTAGAGGGTTATTAGGAACCGCTGTTAACGTTCAATGTATGGTGTTCGGAAACATGGGTAGCACGAGTGGCACAGGTGTCGCTTTTACTCGAGATCCATCAACTGGGGATAACCACTTCTATGGAGAATATTTGATGAATGCTCAAGGAGAAGATGTTGTTGCAGGAATTAGAACCCCTCAAACAATTGACACTCTTAGACTAGTAAATGAAGAAGTTTACAATGAGCTGATAGCTATTAGATCCCGATTAGAAAAACATTATAAAGATATGCAAGATATTGAGTTCACTATCCAAGAAGGTAAACTCTATATGCTTCAAACTCGTAACGGCAAGAGAACAATATTTAGTTGGTTGAAAAGCCAAGTCGAAATGGTTGCAGAAGGCCTTATTACAAAAGAAGTTGCTGTTTCTCGTGTCCCAGCAGGAGAATTTAATAAACTCTTTGCTCCTGTACTAGACGGAGCAGATATTGAGAATAGAAAACTTCACACTCTCACGAAAGGTCTCAATGCTTCTCCTGGTGGAGCAAGTGGAGTAGTGATCTTTAGTGCAGAAAAGGCAGAGAAAGTCGCATCTGAAGGAAAACCAGTCATTCTCACCCGGATTGAAACAAGTCCTGAAGATATTGGTGGTATGGCCGCTGCAAAGGGTGTCCTTACAAGCCGCGGTGGTATGACAAGCCATGCTGCGGTTGTCGCTAGGGGAATGGGTTGTCCATGTGTATCTGGAGCAGGGGATTTGAATATTGATTATGCTTCAGGGACAATGAAAATCGGTGATACTCTTATAAAAGAAGGGGATTACATCTCAATTGATGGATTCACTGGGGCTGTTTATGGTGATAGGATTCAAGTTAAACCATCTGAAATTGTGCAAGTTCTTAATGGAACGATGAAAGAAGAGGATTCACCTCTCTTTAAAGATTATAATACCTTCATGTCCTATGTTGATGAAATTCGAACTATGGATGTACGAACTAACGCAGATACTCCTCAAGATGTACAAATGGCTGTAAAGCTTGGAGCTCAAGGGATTGGACTATGTAGAACTGAGCATATGTTCTTTGGTGGACAGAGAATTATTAGCATCAGAAAGATGATTCTTGCAAACAATCTCATTGAAAGAGAAGTTGCATTAAGTGAACTTCTTCCTATGCAACGAGGTGACTTTGAAGAGATTTTCACTTCTCTTAATGGGCTTCCTGCTACGATTAGATTACTTGACCCACCACTTCATGAGTTCTTACCAAATGATCATACTTCTCGTCATGAGATGGCCCTCCAACTTGGAATTACAACTGAAGAGATTGCACACAAAACAGCACAACTTCATGAGTTTAATCCTATGCTTGGTTTCAGAGGATGCCGATTAGCAATTATTTATCCAGAGATTCTTAAGATGCAAGTGAGAGCAATCATTGAAGCTGCATTGAATGTACAAGCGAAAGGAATTAAAGTAATTCCTGAAATCATGATTCCACTTGTAGGACACTATAAAGAGTTTGAATATACCAAAAAGTATGCTCTAGAGACTATAAACGAGGTATTTGCTGAACGCAATGATAAGGTTGATTATAAAATTGGTACTATGATAGAAGTCCCAAGAGCCGCAATCACTGCCGATGAAATTGCAAAGAGTGCTGAATTCTTTAGTTTTGGAACAAATGATCTTACACAAATGACCTGTGGATTTAGCCGTGATGATGCTGCTTCTTTCTTAGGGCCATATGTACAGGATCCTGATAAAGGATTCTATGAATATGATCCATTTGCTAGTATTGATATTGATGGTGTTGGTAAACTTGTGAAAATGGCAAGTGAACTTGGACGATCTGTTAATCCTAACCTTAAACTTGGAATATGTGGAGAACATGGAGGCGATCCTAAGACTGTGGCATTCTGTCAGAAAGTTGGATTGAATTATGTTTCTTGTTCACCATTTAGAGTTCCAGTTGCACGTCTTGCTGCAGCTCAGGCTCTCCTATAAATGAACTATACATTTACTACACCTAATTTATAGGTGTAGTAAATATTGCTAAATCTTTTCCCCTTACTTGGTTTCGCCCTTGCGTCTTTGACTCATATAAATATACATCCGCATCTGTAAGAATTTTCCTCTTTGTCATACCCTTTTCAATTAACACAAGTCCACCGCTCAATGTAAGAGCAATTTTAGTATCATGGATTAGATCTTGCCATGGATATTCATTGATTGTAGTGAGAATGAGATTTATTCTTTCTACAATTTTTGAAGCGTTTTTGCAACGAAAAAGAAATAGAAACTCGTCTCCACCCCAGCGTCCGAGGCACTCATCATCTTCAAGGATTACACTACATATTTCACTTGCTTGTTTGAGAACTTTATCCCCCATACTATGTCCATAGGTGTCATTAATCATTTTAAAATTATCAATATCAACCATAAGAAGACAATTACATTCTCCTTCCTGAGGGGAATTCTCAATAAGTTTGTTTATTTTTTCTTCCATTGCGTATCTGTTATATAGTGAAGTGAGTACATCATGTGACGCCGCTTCATGTAATTCTTTTACTAAATTTTCTTTATCTTTTGAATCAAGTAGGAAATCATGCTGAATTTTTCCATGTATCAAACCCATGATTACAAAATTAACACTCATAAGAATAATTAATGGAAGGAGATTTGTTACTGAGAGAAGTAAAAAAGGGAGGTCTTCTGTATTTAGATGATTTGCTGTGAGAATGATGAATGAAAAAAGACGTACCATGAATACTATGAAGAATAATGCATAGAATACAATAAATACTATCATGCTATTTCGATACCAATCTTCCTTCTTTAAGACTGCTAAAATATTTGCAATATATATAATAGAATACATAAGGGAGATTAAAGAGCCAAAGATTTGTGCATAATAGGTTGTCGGATAGTATTTTATCAGATAGTTATACAAGAATGTTCCTAATATAATAAGAACGATAGGTAATATATATTTAGTATCTTTTCCAAAAAATTTTGCTATCCCTAGATAGAAAAAATATGCACCAACTATATAGCATATAAAACTAATCGTATTTGTTTCTTTTCCAATTGTAAGAAAAATGATTAAACTCATAAGTTGCCCAATAGCTTGTAGGTATAAATTAAAGGTGAAATAAAAGAGGGATGGTATACGATTTCTATTATGATAAAAGGCAACTGAAAAGAATACAGCTACAGTTAATTGGTTAATAAATCCAAACATAAATTGAATCTGCGGTGCATATGTCACAATTTTAGTCCCTCATGTTTTTATTGTAAGAGGTTTCTAGTCATAAATAAAGTGAAATACCTAAATATAAAAAAATAAATACCATATTTATTAAAAATTCTGCAAATTTTGTATATAAAAAGAATAATTATATAAAGAGATTCAATAAAAGTTCTTACATATTACAAATATATATGGGCATTAATTTCTTGTCGAGAAGAAAAAAAACCACATAATCAACACCTTTCCCAATTATTGATAGCTCCTTTACTACCAGGTCTTTTTAATATTTATAACGGCATGGCTGATATGTATTAATCATTGTTGATATACAGAGTAATGGGTATTATAAATTACGTCTCAATTGGTCAATATAGAGAGAAAATAGTGCGCCACCTGATATGTGCGAGATACATGCTGAAGATAGAATATACGGATAGCCCTGATTATACAGAGGCAATGTCAATTGAATGAAAGGTTTTTTAGGGTAAATTGAACCTTATTTAGCATTGGATTTCTAATAGTAGATAGTTTCCAGAAACAGAAGCTACTATGGCTTTTCATATTATTAACAAATCAGTTAGCCAAAAAAGGGAATTGAACCCTTGACCTGCTCATTACGAGTGAGCTGCTCTACCCCTGAGCTATTTTGGCATTTCTTTTCGGCGTTTAATGTAACGGTTTTTAACTGAAATTGCAATAGTTCTTGTCAAAGTAAAGCCTAAGCGAACAGAAGGGTATTGACGAAAGAGAGCATTGTTCCTATGTTAGAGGCACGAGGAACTACCTCGATTGGAGAATAGTCTGAATAAAAAACCTACACGGCATATGGCTCATAAAGCAGTACCAGAAGAAAGAGTCGTTGCAATAAAGATAAAACAAAACATCAGCGCTCGGAGTGGACTTTCATGGAGTCCTGAAGTAGCCGAATTTTATATGGAGCTTTATCCTGATATGATTGAAAGTGGGTTTTCCTACGATCAATTTAACCCATCAATCAATCTTGAGGATTTACTATGAACGTATTAGGTATCGAAACATCTTGTGATGAGTGTTCAGTCGCTGTCGTACGAGATGGATCGGTCATATTAAGTAATGAGGTTGCAACACAAATTGAAATTCATACCCCTTACCAAGGAGTTGTCCCTGAGATAGCTTCTCGCCTCCATACTGAATGGATAAGTAGTGTTGTGAAAACTGCTATAGAGAAAGCTTCACTCAAGGTTGAAGATATTGATGCTGTAGCTGTTACAAATCGCCCAGGGTTACTTGGTTCATTACTCGTTGGAGTTAATTTTGCAAAAGGCTTTGCGGGCTCCTTAGGAATCCCTCTTATAGGAATAGACCACATAAGAGCTCATCTCTATGCGTCTCAAATAGAAAATCCCTTAGAGTATCCATACTTGGGTGTGCTTGTTTCAGGTGGGCATACTGTTATTTGCAAAGTAAATGGGTTCGATGATTTGGAAGTCCTTGGCACAACCATTGATGATGCGATAGGAGAGGCATTTGATAAAGTAGCTAAACACTATGGGTTTGGGTATCCAGGTGGGGTTATCATAGATAAACTTGCACAGAAAGGGAATTCACATGCATTCTTATTCCCAGGTCCTTCTCTTCAAAAAGGAGATCATCCCTATGATGTCTCCTATTCTGGACTAAAAACAGCGGTGATAAATCAACTTGACCAGTTCCACGATAAAGTAAGTGAGAAAAACCCAGAAAATATTGCAGCATCTTTCCAAAGAACTGCTGTTCATATTTTAATGAAAAGAATAGAGAAAGCATTGCATGATACAGGGCTTACTAGACTTGCTGCAGGAGGTGGTGTTGCTGCAAACAGTCTCCTTAGAGCAGAATTGAAAGCTTTACATAACATTGAAGTTGCTTTCCCCTCTATGAAGCTCTGTACTGACAACGGAGCGATGATTGCGGGTCTTGCCTACAATTATCTTAAGGATGGACTAGAGAGTGATATGTCTCTTACTGCAAGCCCAAGAGTAAGTGCTTTCAAGCATTCTTATCCTTAACTCAGCTTGACAAAATAGGCTACATTAGGTACATTTGCGACATCTTTCCTAAAAAGATTGGGATGTAGTGTAATGGTAACACAGCAGATTCTGGTTCTGCCTTTAGGGGTTCGAATCCCTTCATCCCAGAGTTCAGCCTTGGTCCCTTCGTCTATCGGTTAGGACGGAAGATTCTCAGTCTTCAAAGAGGGGTTCGATTCCCCTAGGGACTAAATGTTTGCCAGCTCAAATGTGTAGCTGGCATTTTTTCTGATTCAGTATTGGGTCAACTCGACTCAGCATAAGGAAGTAGTAAGATATGATAACGGCATCAAACATTTCACTCGCTTTTGGTACACAAATACTATTTAAAGAAGTGAATATTAAATTTACCCCAGGAAATTGCTATGGGGTAATAGGAGCGAATGGAGCTGGTAAATCGACATTTTTAAAAATATTATCTGGTGAAATTGAGCAAGATACTGGAGATGTCATCATTACTCCGGGAGAGAGACTTGCTGTTCTTAAACAAGATCACTTTGAATACAATGAGTATACAGTCCTTGAAACGGTCATTATGGGGTATAAACGACTTTATGAAATAATGAGTGAGAGAGATTTTCTCTACTCTAAAGAAGATTTTACTGAAGAAGATGGGATAAAAGCTGCAGAACTAGAAGGCGAATTTGCTGAAATGGGAGGCTGGGAAGCTGAAGCTGAAGCAGGCGTAATGCTTAGTGGGCTTGGTCTTAGTGAAGATATGCTCAACAGAAAAATGAGCGATATTGATGATACTATCAAAGTTCGTATTTTACTTGCTCAAGCCCTTTTTGGGAATCCAGATATCCTTCTTCTTGACGAGCCTACAAACCACCTCGATTTAGAATCGATTCATTGGTTAGAAAATTTTCTAGAAAACTTTAATAATACTGTTATCGTTGTTAGCCATGATAGGCATTTTTTAAACTCCGTCTGTACTCATATCGCTGATATCGATTTTGGCAAAGTACTGCTATATGTTGGAAACTATGATTTCTGGTATTTATCGAGTCAACTTGCAGCAAAGCAAATGAAGGATGATAGAAGGAAAAGAGAAGACAAAATTTCTGAATTGAAAGAGTTTATCCAACGATTTAGTAGTAATTTGTCGAAAGCAAGACAAGCAACAAGTAGAAAAAAACTTATTGATAAACTCACTATTGACGACATAAAACCTTCTAGCAGAAGATTCCCATATGTTGCTTTTAAACCAGAAAGAGAACCTGGAAAGAATATTCTCGAGGTCAAAGGGCTTACAAAAGAAGTTGATGGAGAAAAGGTTCTCAAAAATTTTGATCTCATGGTGAATAATGGAGATAAGATAGCCTTTGTAGGACCTTCCCACTTGGCGAAGACAATATTCTTTGAAATTATCAGTGGAAGAATAGAACCAGATAGTGGATCTTTTACATGGGGAGTCACAACTAAACAAAGCTACTTCCCGAAGGACAATCATGAGTTCTTCAGTGAACACGTGAGTATAACAGACTGGCTACGTCAATATAGTGTTGAAAAAGATGATACATTCATACGCTCTTTCTTAGGGAGGATGCTTTTTAGCGGAGATGAAGCTCTTAAAGACTGTACTGTCCTTAGCGGTGGTGAAAAAGTAAGGTGTATGTTAAGCCGTATTATGTTAGAATCTGGAAATGTCCTCATTCTTGATGAACCAACAAGCCATCTTGACCTTGAGGCTATTACATCCCTCAATGATGGACTCATTGATTTTAGTGGTGTATTGTTATTTAATTCACATGACCATCAATTTGTTGACACGATTGCAAACCGTATCATAGAATTTGCACCGAATGGCAATGTTATTGACAGAGTTATGGGTCTTGAGGAGTATCTAGCTAATGAAGAAGTAAGAGCTTTGAGAGATTCTTATTATAGTGGCCATAGTGGGGTAGAGATTTAGGAGGAGATAAGGTGCTCTTAGTTGTAGACATTGGAAATACAAATGTAGTCATTGCTCTTCACGACGGATCCTCATGGGTAGCTGACTGGCGAATCCATAGTGATGTAAATAAGACAAGTGATGAATATTTTGTTATTATCGAGTCAATGTTGAATCAAACAAAAGCAGATTTAAAACATATTGATTCTTCAATAATCTGTTCAGTTGTTCCAAATCTCACTCGTAGTTTTGAGAAGGTCGTTAAGGCAGTAAGCAATACCAAACCAATTATGGTTTCTCATGAGACATCTGCGAATATCTCGAGAGCGAGTATTCCTCCTGAATTAGGATATGATCTTCTTAGTAATGCAGTTGCAGGGCATTATATGTATCCAAATAATACGGTTATGATTATTGATTTTGGAACTGCACTTACGTTTACAACTGTTAATGAGAAGGGTGAAATACTTGGAGCTTCTATTGCTCCAGGATTGATTACTGCAGTAAACTCTCTGTTTAATAATACAGCTCAAATACCACAAGTTCAGCTTAAGGTCCCGACTACTGCTATTGGAAGAGATAGTGATGAATCTATTCGTAGTGGAATTATGTTTGGATTTGCTGGTCTTGTGGATTCAATGATCTGCCGGACAGCAAAGGAGCTCAACTGTGAGATGAAAGTTATTATAACAGGAGGGCTTTCTCAGACAATTGCCCCCCTTTTACATCAAGTTGATGATATTAGACCCAAACATACCCTAGATGGATTAAAAATCATCATGGACTCGTTTACTCGAAAAGCTTAGTGAATCTACCATTTTCAATAATTAGATGTTCATTACCATTATTGTCAATTCCGACTATCTTCATGTCATCACTTCCAAACATAAAGTCAGTATGAACAATTGATTGATTACACCCAACTTCAATGAGATCTGCTTCTTCAATTTTTTTAGATGGTAGAGAAAGGCACGTAGGATAGCCAGCTCCGAGAGCGAAGTGACAGGAAGCGTTCTCATCATAGAGAATTGAATGAAATATTGTGTCAGCCATAGAAATAGGGCTTCTTTGATCCACCAGAGCAATCTCACCCATATACCGAGCACCTTGATCAATATCTAAATACTGCATAAGTACATCATTGCCAACGACGGCACTTGCTTCAATCACTTTGCCATCTTTGAATACCACCCTCGCTTTTTCAACAAGACTATCCATAAGAGAAACAGGTTTTGTAGTAGTGATAACTCCATTCACTAATCTTCGATCTGGAGTAGTAAAAACCTCTTCAGTAGGGATATTAGGATAAAAAGGAACTCCACTTGTAGAATTCTCTCCTCCTCCCTCAAATTTGTGGTACTCGCTAAGGCCAATGGTCACATCGGTTAGGCTACTTTTACACCTTAAACTTCTTAATTGTAATTTGTTAAGGGATTTAGCTCTTTTCTCGATTGCTTTATTGTGTAATTCAAGTGCTTTCACAGGATCTTCCTGATCAAGATGAAGGATAGGAGCTAAGAAATGCCATAAATCGTCACTATTAGCATCTTCACCTAGTATCTGTTTTGCCCAAGAAGTGGAGGGGGCACATACGACACACCAAGTGAGAACACTACTCATGAGAGCTTTTCTCAGATCCATTTGAAAAAGGTTAACTTCCTTTTTATATAAAGCGAGTTTAGTAGAATTCACATTTTCTAAAACAGTTCTCTCATCTGTGTTATCGATTCTAACGTATGCCCACTTATCTTTAACCATTTCCTTATCAATACTTTTTTGAGATAAAGGAATATAGGTAAGTTCTTTATCATTTTGTAGTTCGATACGAGTAGCGAGGAGGTTTAGATCATCAATTTCTATCTTTACAAACTTTGCCCCATTTTTATATGCTTCTTTTGCAATACTTGATGCAAAGGGGTAGGTCGCATAACTCGTCTTAATAAGTAGATTTTGGCCTGGTTGAATATTAACCCCTTTTTTTACAATTAGTTTTGCATATTCTGCTTCCATTAATTTAATATCTTTCATTATACTAATCTTCCTTTAAAATATAAATTTCCCATTCACCATTATAGGGTAAAGCTTTTCACCTTCACCCATGTCAACGTTTAGATGTGCACTTCCAAAAGGGATTCTCCCTTTTAAAAGACTTACGTTCAATCCAGTTTTTTCTCTAAGTTCACTCTCATCTTCGTACACTTCAAGTTCTTTAAGATGGTTACTCTCTCCCATACCTAAAGATATATACGATGTTATTGCTTCATCTATTGAAGGTGAACCATAGTAATGAATTATCGGAGAGAGTTCTGTTTTTTCTTCAATCAGTGAAACAAGTCCTATTTTATTGGCACCATCATCAATATTGAGGGCAATTTCTAGTGCTTTTTTACCTTTACTAGCATGGAAATCAACTACTTTTCCTTCAAAGAAGGTTAGAGATACTCCTTCTACCCACGTCCCTAAGATGAGGAAAGGACGAGAAGCATGAATTGTCCCATGAGTGAAGGATGAATCCACTACCATTGAAATCCCATGATTAAAGAGGGTAGGCATAAAAGCTCTCCCATTTTCCAGGAGAGTAAGCTTATGGCGTGGTATAGAATTGGGAATAAGTTTTATATAGATGTCCGTTTTCCCATCATAGATGTGAAAGTGCTCTTGTCCTAAAGTATACATTCTCTTTAATATCTCATTCATCTTTTTAAGATGATTTATATAAGAGTTAGGAAAATTTGAACTATCTAAAAAGAGAAGAGAAGCAAATAATTTCCACATATCATCAATAGGTTCTTTTCCTGAAAAGATTGTTTTTGACCAAAACGGTGATGGTACTGGAATTGTAGCCCATGGAGCAACTTCTTTCGAGAGCTGTGGAGAGCCTAGGTTTCCCACAGCCTGCAATAAAGGAATATTCGCTGCAATTTCTTCAATTGTAGCTTTGGGAAATTCCTCAACTATTGAGGCATCTTCAAGTCTGAGAAGTACTCTCTGTGTACTTGTTTCAGCGACTAAATCGTGATCTACCGGGGTAACGGAGAAAACATCTTTTACAGAACCTTCTTCGATGAGTACTATTGAGACAGGTACAAGAGTAATTTCGCTCGCTTTTTGGGCAACTATTTGTGCAAATTCCAAGTTCCTTTCACTTGTATTAATAGATAAGCCCTCTCCTTGTTGTAATGAAAGAGAGACGCCTAAAATAAGATCTATATAGTTATTTTGATAATCCATGTACAATCCTTAAGGTAAAAATAAAAAATTCTTTCCTATCATACAACAAAGAAGGTAGAGAAAGAAGAGGGGGATTATAAGGAAATTTGGGTAAATCCCTTGACCAGTTCTCAATATTCAGTTATAAATAACTCCGTTGCTACATCAGTAACTTGCGTCTGTGGTATAGTGGTATTACCTCAGCCTTCCAAGCTGAAGAGGCGGGTTCGATTCCCGTCGGACGCTTAATTCTTGAGACTCTGAAAGATCAGAGTCTTTTTTTATTTTTGGAAAAGATTATCTCTAGAGTTGTTATTCACTCCATCTGCTATGTAAAGAGAGAGTAAAGCCCCTTCTTAACCTAATTGTATTGCTTCAATAATTATTTTAATATGTACTCATACTCATTCAATACTGTTAAGGGGCATTGCCGACCACTATAATAAGTATTCAGCTATTCATAAATAGTAAATATTGATTAACATAAACTGCGATTGATATATTGTGGTTGATGTTCCTTTTCTTTTACGTATTTCATAAGAATTTTTCTAATATACCAAGAATATAAGTTTTAACATCAATGTGGATAATAGAAGATATTGTTTATTATGTTAAATTTATATAGAAAATAAAAGAAATAATATTGACAATAAAAGTTAATGCGGATAAACTAAATATAAATTTAGAGATTGTATGTAATAGGAGTCTAATATGACACTGAATGAAGGCATAATGAATACCCCATATTGCATTGAGGGTGTTAGAGCAAATGAGCCTGGAATGAAAGAGTTCCTTTTCTCTTTAGGATGTTACCCAGGAGAACATATTACGATCATAAGTCATCTTGCCTCAAACATGATAATTCATATAAAAGATGCTCGCTATAGCATCGATGCAGATCTTGCACGAGCAATTGTCGTGTGATGGGTTTATAGATATACGTGTAAAGGATTACAGATATGAAAGTCGCCTTAACAGGAAACCCTAATAGTGGGAAGACCACTCTTTTTAATGCTATTACGGGAAAAATCGAGCATGTCGGCAACTGGCCTGGTGTGACAGTTGAGAAGAAAGAAGGAAAGGTCAAAAAGAGTTTGCTTAACAGTGGTGATCCTATCATTGTAGTAGACCTTCCTGGTGCATATTCAATGTCTCCGTATACTCAAGAAGAGTCTATAACTAAGGATTTTGTACTACATGAAAAACCAGATGTAATAGTAAATATTGTGGATTCGACAAATTTATCTCGATCCCTTTTTTTTACCTCACAACTTCTCGAGTTAGGAATTCCTGTAGTAATTGCATTAAATAAGACAGATTTATATACAAAGAAAGAGACTATTATTAACACGTATACTCTTTCTCAGATGCTTCACTGCCCTGTTGTGTTAACAACAGCTACAAAGAGTGGCAATAATGGTCTTTCCTCCTTGATCGAGGCAGTGAGGCAAGTTTCATATAATCCAAATACACAAGAGTCACTTTTGATAAAAGGTGCTGAGAATGCATCAACAATTGAAGATCTTCAAAAAGTGGATGAAGCACGTTTTCAAGCAGTGAATGATATCGTTAGTGCTGTAGAAAGAAAAAAAATATCTTCTTCTGCACAAACAATACAAGATAAGGTTGATAGGTTCGTAGCACATAAATGGTTAGGTATACCTATTTTCGTAGCTGTTATTTATATAGTTTTCAGTATCTCGCAATCATGGTTAGGCCCTTTCTTAGCAGATATTTTTGTAGGATTGATTGATCACTTTTATTTGTTTGTTGAAAATTTACTTGGGGATAATGTTCACCCAGTTATTTCCTCTCTCCTACTTGATGGTATTATAGGTGGGGTGGGAGCTCTAATAGGATTTTTACCTCTTATCATGGTACTTTTTTTCTCGTTAGCGATATTGGAGGATATAGGGTACATGGCTCGTGTTGCCGTAGTTATGGATCGATTCTTTAAAAAGATTGGTCTTAGTGGCAAGTCTATCATTCCAATGATTGTCAGCACTGGTTGTGCTATACCTGGAGTGATGGCAACAAGGACGATAAAGAATGAACGTCAGCGACGTACAACAGCAATGCTTTCTCCTTTCATGCCTTGTGGCGCAAAGCTTCCAATTATTGCCCTTTTCTCAGGGATATTCTTTAAGGATGCTTCTTGGGTAGGCGCCTCAATGTATCTTCTTGCAATTGTAGTTGTTCTTATCAGCGGGCTCATTATAAGAAAAATTACAGGCGATACATCTCAGTCTTATTTTATAATGGAACTGCCTGAATACCGATTCCCAAGTATTAAAAGGGCAACAATTTCAATGTTTAGCAGAGCGAAAGCATTTATTATAAAAGCAGGAACTATTATTCTTGTATGTAATGCAGTTGTTCAACTCTTACAGACTTTTACCTGGTCCTTTCAAGTTGTAGGAGATGGAGAGGCAACTAAAAGTATTTTAGCAAGTTTAGCTTCTCCTTTAGCTCTTCTTTTTATCCCTCTAGGTTTTGGTCTATGGCAATTTGCCGCATCTGCAATAACTGGATTTATTGCAAAAGAAAATGTAGTAGGAACGTTGGCCGTAACATTTGCTATCACAAACTTTATTAGTGTAGATGAACTCACCTTAACTGGAGATGGTAACTCAGTAATGGCTGTATTTGGTATTGGTTCCATTGCTGCCCTTTCGTATCTTGTATTCAATTTATTCACTCCTCCCTGTTTTGCAGCAATTGGCGCTATGAATGCTGAATTAGAATCTAAAAAATGGCTATGGGGTGCAATCTCATATCAATTAGGTACTGGTTATATTTTGTCATTCCTTGTGTACCAAATAGGGACATTAGTCACTACAGGACATGTAGGTAGTGGATTTATTCCAGGTGGAATAGCTGTCCTTATGATGATTGGAATTCTTCTCTATTTAATAAAGAAGCCTAAAGCAAAAGTTGAAACCTCTTTTGCTTCACGAGTAGGAGCATAAATTATGGTAAATATTATCGTAGTAATAATAATTGTGCTCGTTCTTACGTTAAGCATACGTAAGATGGTAAAAGATAAAAAGAATGGAGTAACGTGTAGTGGATGCAGTGCATGTCCGATGAATGGTAATTGTGAGAGCCCTTCACATAAAAATAAGATCTAATTAATACATGAGCATGTGACACTTAAAAGTAAATCATGCCTCTTTATAACACAAATATTTTGCGAATTCTAATGGGATCTTAATGATTGAACCATTTGACGCTATCTCGAGGCTGTCATCCTCCAAAAATGTATTTACGATAAAACTTGTTCCAGGATAGAGGTTATGCATATTACAAAATTTTAACAGACCTGCAATAGCTTCACCTTCTTCAGTAATACGGATTAATTTAAGAGGAATTTTGATAGGAGCAGTATTGATTCTTGGAGCACTAATGAGTTCTTCTTCATGCTTTGAACCTGGGAAAGGATTCCCATGAGGACAACACTCTGGTTTACCAAAAAATTCATACAAATATGCAGTGAATTCATCACTAAATGTCTGTTGAAGACGTTGAGCCTCTTCATCAGCTTTTTCCCATGGGTAATTCATTCTTTTAATGAGCATATATTCTGCAAGATAATGTTTCTTTAATACTTTTGTCCCAAAAAACCGACCAGTTTCAGTAAGTCGAATATTCTTATATGTATCTTGGGATGCTAAATCTAGGATAGTTAATCTTTTAATTGCTTGATTTACTGCAGGCTTAGACACCCCCAATTTCTTTGCAAGTTGGGAATTGGTTACTTTTCCATATTCTCGTTCAAGTAAAAACATAGTTACTAAATAATTAGGAGCTGCGGGGAATTTTTCTTTAAGTTCTTGAAACGAATATTCGTGTGTATCCATATTTATTATCATACCTTGATTTCATCCATTGCTCAACAATGAATAGAAAACAGTTCTTTCATTGTATAGATTATTATTTCTATACATTGTACCATTGATTACTCAAATAATAAAAAAAATTAACTAAATCAGAGGTGTAATATGGGAGTAAGAGGTGAAGTGTTTTCTACAAAATTAAATACAGGAGACAGAACCTATTTTTTTAATGTAAAAGAGAATGTGTATGGCGATATGTTTTTAAATATCGTTGAGAGTAAAGGCACTGAGGGTGGAGAAGGGCGTTTTATTAGACAATCAATTGTTGTATATCAAGAAGATTTGGGAGAATTTATTAAAGAATTCCAAAAATCTCTCGATTTTATTAAACAATCTAATGAAAAGTAGAGATACGAAATGTTGTTCGGTGGATGGGTGAAAGCCCATACTCTGAACAGAGTTGTAGGTGTTCTTTTGTAGGATACCCTTTATGTTTTTCAAAATTCCATTGTGGATATATCTGTGACAGGTGTATCATAAGTGCATCACGTGCCGTTTTGGCTAGAATTGAAGCTGCCATTATTTCAGGAATGAGGCTATCTCCTTTTACGATGGCCTCAATTGGATGAAATGATTCAAATACTTGATTTCCATCAACAAGAACTTTATCAAATACTACTGAACTCTCTTTAGTCTCAATATAGCACTTCTTCATAGCAAGAAGAGAAGCTTGCAAGATGTTGATGCTATCAATCGTTTTATGGTTCACAAAACGAATTGAGTAGAAGAGGGCTTTCTCCTTAATAATGAGTGCAATTGCATCTCTTTTTCTTGCGCTTAACTTTTTAGAATCATTTAATAGCTCTATTGGGAATGAATGCGGAAGAATTACCGCAGCTGCACAAACAGGTCCTGCAATAGGTCCCCGTCCTGCTTCATCTAAACCACATATTGTAATCATAAAATGAACATAGCCTTATGTGAGTTAATTTGTCAATTATTGAGAGGTATGGTATACTCATCACCGTTGAGCTATTTACCTATTTTATTGGTCTTGCATATGAATTTATTCTTATGTAGCCTAAGCGGAGATTTGATTGTTTTTAAAAAGTATCGAAATGTATGGATTTAAATCCTTTGCAGATAAAACTAAACTCGAGTTTGCCCAAGGAACCACTAGCCTGTTAGGTCCTAACGGATGTGGTAAGTCAAATATTGTTGATGCAATCAAATGGGTTTTAGGTGAACAATCAACGAAGACACTCAGAGCTTCAAGAATGGAAGATGTCATCTTCAATGGTACTGAAAAGAGACCTAGTATGAGTGTTGCCGAGGTGAGTCTTGTAATTAACAATGAACAAAA
Source organism: Sphaerochaetaceae bacterium (assembly GCA_963663665.2). GTDB lineage: Bacteria > Spirochaetota > Spirochaetia > Sphaerochaetales > Sphaerochaetaceae > SABI01. The sequence continues at coordinate 527,055 of CAXXKP010000010.1, read as the reverse complement.
CCTTCTTCCTTCTGAACACTCTGAAGTTGAAATAAAAAGAAGGCTATTTAGAAGTGGAGAGAGTGAGTTTTTTATCAATAGAGTGCAAGTGCGATTAAAAGATATTCGAGAACTTTTTTTTGATACAGGAGTTGGTAAATCAGCATATTCTATCCTCGAGCAAGGGAAAATAGATCAAATACTTTCCCACAAACCAGAAGACAGACGTTACATTTTTGAAGAAGCTGCAGGAATTACCCGTTTTAAGCAACGAAGCGAGGAAGCTTTAAGGAAACTCGAACGAACGAGTGAGAATATTGAGCAAGTGGAAACACTTCTTAGTGAAATTAAAAGACAATACGATTCAAGAAAAGCACAGGCTGCCAAAGCTGCTAGATATAAAGAACTTGAAAGAGAATTGATCGATATTGAAGTTGATGTAGCTCTTTCTACTATTCATTCCTATCTTCAATTGCAAGACAAGCGAAGAGAAGAACTTATTGTTTCGCAAGAACTCTATGAACAAATTAAAGAAACTATCACTGAAAGAGCGACGATTATTGCCGACTTCCAAGATACTATTCATACGATAAGTGAACAGCGTTTAACTATCACAAATGCTATACAACGACTTGAGGAACAAAAGAAAGGGGCTTTTGCTCGTATCGATCTACTTACTCAGCGATATCATGATTTCTCAACCCAAAAAAATGATGCTATACATAATTTTGATAGAATTAAAGAGAAATTGGAAATAGATTCTCAGCAGCTTGAAGATCAAGAAGACAAAAGAGAAGCTCTACTACGGTATATAGGGCAATGCAAAGAAGATCAAAAGGAAAACTCCTTACAAATTGAGAAAACCCATACGATGATATTGGATCTTGATGAAAATATTGTCACTAACGAAGCGCGACAAAAACAACTCAATCAAAAACAGGAAGAATTGAGTAAGTATCTACGAGTTGTCACAGATCAGATTGTTCAAGAATTAGAGCAACTACTACAGCAACAGAATTATTCAGCAGAAGAGAGGGAGAAAACTCTGCACACCCTTAAGGATACTATTGATAAGATTATCGAACGAGTTGAAGCGTGGAACTATAAAGCAGATAGTGTAATGGAAGATGAGGGAGAAGCTTTACTAGCACAAACATCAGGTAAAATTATTGATTCCCTACGCCTTCTTCAACAAGATATTACCCGATTTAGTACAACATATTTTACTCTTTTAGATACACTTACTTCTCCAACAGGAACTATTAGTCAAAAAAGAACAATTGACCAAGAATTAGATCACCTTCATAAAGAAGTATTGGCGATGCGAGAAAAAATCGAATTCCTGAGAACTGAGAGGGCTTCTCTCGTTTCAAGAGTTGATCAGTATAAGAGTAAAGATACCGAGCTTAAAGTCTCCTTAAGTCAGTGGGAGACTTCTTTTGAAGCAACAGAGCAGGTTATAGAAAATCTTAGAAAATTAATCAGTGACAAAGAGTTCAGTCTTGAAGATGCCCTCAGTGACAGAGATGTAGCCGAAACAAGAATGTCTGAGACAATGGAGAAGATTACCTCTATAAAAGAAGAGCAACAACATATTGATCAGGATATTGAAGAGTATCAACAGAAATTAGACGATTTTGAAGAATCTATGAAAGAAATTTTGCTTAATGAGAAGATTGCTCAACAAGAGCAACAAAATGAGTATGAACGACTCAATGAAATGCGAGGTACTGCTGAAAAATATCGTCTCCATATAGAATCTCTTAATGAACAAATTCAGCAAGTATATCATCTCTTCTATGACACGTATGGGATGAGCCTTAAAGAGTATGAGAGTCGCCTATCTAATATCGAGGAAGCACCTCCTCAATTGCGAGAAAAACAAGGTGAACTCAAAAGACAGATTCAGCAAATGGGTTATATTAATCATATGGCTATGAGAGAATTTGAAGAGATAAAGGAGAGATACGATTTTCTATCTGATCAACATAATGACCTCGTAAAGGCAAAAAACAATTTAGAAAGAGTTGTGAGCGAAATCAAAGAACGTAGTGAAGAACTTTTCCTCTCTTCGTATCATCAAATCAGAGCAAATTTTCATACAATGTTCCACCGAATGTTTGCTGGTGGAAGAGCCGAATTGCGCCTGATAAATCCTGATGATGTTCTTAATTCAGGTATCGAAATTTTCGCTCAACCACCTGGGAAGAAATTAGACAGACTCGCTCCTTTAAGTGGAGGAGAAAAGTCACTTACTGCTGTTGCCCTATTATTTGCAACCTATAAAGTAAAACCTTCCCCCTTTTGTATTCTAGATGAAATTGATGCAGCTCTCGATGATAGAAATATTGGATATTTTCTTAACGTACTTAAAGAGTTTAGTGAAACAAGTCAATTCATTATAATAACACATAATAAGCATACTGTTATGGGCTCTAGTACTCTTTTAGGGGTTACTATGCAAGAGAAAGGAGTTTCGAAAGCTATTAGTTATAAAATGGGATGGGAAAAGGATGAAAGCGTGATTCATGATGCACATGTTGACACTGCTTTCAATAATACAGTATAAGTCTTTATTGTAACGATTAATTTAGTGGATGGATAATGTTTGATTCAATAAGTGAAAAATTTAGTTCAGTAGTCAGATCCTTTAGTGGCAAGTCGAAAATAACCGAAAAGAATATTCAAGATGCTGTAGAAGAAATCAAGGTCGCTTTATTAGAGGCTGATGTTAATCTACGTGTGGTCAGGAGATTTATCAATCACACCTTAAGCGAAGCAACAGGTGAGAAGGTTCTTAAATCTATTGATCCAGGTCAGCAGTTTGTGAAAATTGTTTATGACAAGATGGTCGATTTGTTAGGGGATGTGGAACATCAAGATATCCTCTTAAAAGGACCAGACGCAACATCTGTGATTCTCATGATGGGCCTTCAAGGTTCAGGTAAAACTACTACTGCAGCAAAACTTGCACATCGTCTTACAAAACAAGGCCGTCGTGTTATGCTCGCTGCAGCTGACTTAGTTCGCCCAGCAGCGATCTTACAATTGCAAGTGCTTGGAGAAAAGGTTGGGGTACCTGTATTCACTTTAGAGACAAAGGATCCTGCTAAAGTAGCCAAGGCAGCCTTAGAGGCGGCGAAGAAAGGGCAGTACGATGTGTTAATTGTTGATACATCAGGAAGAATGCACCTTGATGAACACCTCATGAATGAAATTAAGAGTGTGCATAAGGTTTTAAACCCGGATGAAACACTTTTCGTTGCTGATGCAATGACAGGGCAAAATGCTGTTACAATTGCATCTGAGTTTGACGAGAAGGTTGGAATAACTGGTGTAGTTCTCAGTAAGTTTGATTCAGATACACGTGGTGGGGCTGCACTTTCTTTACGAAGTATAGTAGGGAAGCCCATTAAATTTATCGGAGTTGGTGAGAAAATTGAAGACTTAGATCCATTCTATCCTGATAGAATGGCCTCTCGAATACTTGGAATGGGAGATGTAGTCTCATTAGTAGAGAAAGCACAAGAGAGCATCAATCAAGAAGATGCTATTAAAATGCAGAAAAAAATGTCTTCTAACTCATTTGATCTTTCTGACTATTTAGATCAGCTAGATAGAATGAATAGTATGGGTTCAATCGATAAACTCATTGATATGATCCCTGGTGCAAAAGGTAACATCAATGAAGATGATATTGATTTAGGTGAAATGAAGAGAGAAAAAGCAATAATCCAGTCTATGACCTTTTCGGAAAGAACAAATTACCATATACTAGGACCCACGAGAAGAAAAAGAATAGCAAAAGGATCGGGAACAAGCGTAAGTGATGTCAACCGGTTATTAAAAAAGTTTGAGAAAATGCGACTTATGATGAAAAAAGTCGCTAGAAATAAAAAATATCAAGCATCAATGCTGAAAAGCATGGGCATGTAAAGAGCATTAGCCAGGAGGAATTTGTGAGTACGAGTATTAGACTAAAACGTTTTGGATCAAAGAAGAGACCTTATTACAGATTAGTTGTAATTGATTCAAGAGCTGCAAGAGACAGCCGATCAATCGAAGAAGTGGGTCAATATCACCCAATCGAAGCTGAGGGTAAACAAGTAGTATTAAAAGAAGATCGCATTAAAGAGTGGATTGCAAAAGGTGCACAACCATCTGCAACGGTTAGAACTCTTTTAAACAAAAATCATATTACAATTGTTAGAACACCATTAGAATAGCCTAGGAGTAGTTGCTGTGGAAAAAGATTTAGTTGAATATATCGCAAAATCTCTCGTTGATAACCCTGATGAAGTGAATGTTCACATGGTCGAAGGGGAACAATCAACAATTATTGAATTGAAAGTTGCCCAAAGCGATGTGGGGAAAGTAATCGGTAAGAGTGGGAGAATTGCGAACGCTGTGCGCGTCATACTTAATGCATCAGCAGCAAAAAACAACAAGCACATACAGTTGGAAATTCTTGACTAATGCAATATATAGCCACAGGGGTGCTTAAAGGCCCCCACGGTATTAAAGGTAGTATAAAACTCAAAACTTTCAGTGGTGAAATTGAGCATCTTCTTACTATTAAGAAGGTGCAGCTTCGTTTTGAAAACCAAAAGAAATTTCTTGATGTTGATAATATTATCCTTCATGGGAAGGAACTTCTCATTCACTTCGTTGGGATTGATACCCCTGAGGTTGCTCGAACTCTCAATGGATGGGAGATTTGGGTTGAACGTGATAAAGCTGCTCCTCTTGAAGAAGGAGAGTTCTATGTTGCGGATCTTATGGACTCATCAATTATATATGATGGTGAGAAAGTTGGGTTAGTTGTTGCTATATTAGATGGACCTCAGTCTCTTTTATTAGAAGTAGCCCAACAAGAAGAAAAGAAACATTCTCTTATTCCATTCATGTCACCATTCATCGGAAAGGTTGATCTTGAAAAGAAAGAGATTGAACTCCTGGAGAAGGAATTGCTTTTATGAACTTTGATATTCTTACTCTTTTCCCAGAGATTGTTGACTCTTTTTTCACAGAGTCAATTATGGCAAAGAGTGTGGAAAGTGGGAAAATATCATATAAGATTACGAATTTCAGAGATTTTGCATTAGATAAACACCATACTTGTGATGATACTCCTTATGGAGGTGGTGCTGGAATGGTTGTAAAGCCAGAACCATTAGGTGCTGCATTAGAATTTATTGAAGCTAAAAAGAAACGGGTTCTTTATGTTACTCCAAGTGGTAGAAAGTTTACTCAATCGTATGCTGAAGAACTTGCAAAAGAGAGTAACCTTGTAATCATTTGTGGTCGGTATGAAGGTATTGACCAAAGAATCATTGACCTATATGTTGATGACGAGATTTGCATTGGCGATTATGTAATTAGTAGTGGCGAAGTAGCCGCTCTTGTAGTCATTGATGCAGTTTATCGTCTTGTAGATGGGGTAATAAATAGTGATTCGTTAGTAGAAGAGAGTTTTACTGATGGATTATTAGAATATCCTCACTATACAAGACCCGTAACCTATTGCTCAAGAAGCGTTCCTGATGTATTATTGTCGGGTCATCATGCGAATATTGAGAAATGGCGCATGGAAAAGAGAATTGAAAAGACGCTTGCTATGCGTCCTGATTTATTGGAAAAAAGCCATGATGATGGCAAAAACGAAATTATTTGAATAGAAACCATATATTGCGAAGGGGACTTAAAGAGATGGATGTGATTAAGGCAATCGAAAGTGAACAGATGAAAGAGAACTTAGACGTATTTCGAGTTGGAGATACAGTAAAAGTTTATTTTAAAATTAAAGAAGGCGATAAAGAGAGAATTCAGGTATATGAAGGACTCGTTATAGCATTTAATAATGGTGGAATTCGTAAGACTGTTACCATACGAAAGAATTCATATGGTGTTGGTGTAGAAAGAATTTTCCCCGTACACTCACCAAGAGTTGAAAGAATTGAAGTAGTTCGACGTGGTCGAGTTAGAAGAGCTAAACTCTACTATATTCGTGGAAAAATCGGTAAAGCTGCTAAAGTTCCTGAACTTATCATCAAAAAAAGATCATAGTATACTCACTAGAGTACAGTTCTACTCAACAAGAGGGGCAGGTAATCTGCCCTTATTTGTGTTAATTGACGAATTATTGCTATTTGTCGATAAGTGAGTTAAAGTGTATTTAGATTAGAGATTCAAGGACAGGTAAAGAGAACGAGTATGGCAAGAAATGAGAACGACATTGGAGATAATACTTCTAAAGAGGAGTTAAGCCCTAGAAAAAGGCGTAAACGAAATAAACAGCAGCAACTCAAGAAACCAGCTAAAAACGTTGGAAACGAAAAGAGTGTTGTTCATCAAAAAAAAAGACCTCCAATGAGCCCTGTTCCTACAATCAAGGTTCCAAAAGTTCACGAACCTCTTCCAAATTGTTCTATATGTGGGAAACCTATTCAAGCTATCTCACAGGCAATCAGTGGTCCTACCAAGGATGACATTAATCATTTTGATTGCGTATTACGAAAGATAGAAGAAGATGAAAAGGTGGTAGCTCCTAAGAAAGTTTCGTATATTGGCAAAGGTACCTTTGCCATCATTGATACTGATAGTGAAGGAAAGCTTATGTTTACCAAGAAGATAGTTTTTGAATCTCCTGAACACTTCGATATTTATAAAAAATTTGTGGAAGAGCAAAAAAGGTAGATTCATGGAACGAAAAGTCAAAGCAATGCTTCCTGGTACATTTGATCCTCCTACGAATGGGCATATTAATCTTATTGAAAGGACAAGTAAACTTTTTAGTTCTCTTGATGTAGTCGTTGCAGATAATATCAAAAAGAAATGTTTGTTCAGTGCCGAGGAGAGAAGTGAAATGCTCATTCAACTCACTTCTACATTCCCCAATGTTAATGTCGTAATACACCGCGGACTTATTGTCGATTATGCAAAAAACAATGATATATCTGTTATGGTCAGGGGAGTGAGAGCACTTGTCGATTTTGGGTATGAATTTGAACTAGCAATGACTAACAAACAACTTTACCCACAACTTGAAGTATTATTCTTACCCACTGATCCAAAGTTTTTTGTACTACGTTCTTCAGCAATTAAGGAAATGGCAGCTTTTGGAGCTGACATTAGTACTATGGTTCCTAAAATAGTAAGTGAATCATTATCAGATCGAGTGAAGATGTTGACATAAAGAGGCATTTTCGTTACTCTCATCAAAGCACTTTTACCAATAAAGAGGTTTTAATTATGGCTGTACCTAAACATAAGACGTCAAAATCAAGAGCTGCAAGCAGAAAGTCTGCTAACATGCGTCTTGCATCCCCCACATTATCTGTCTGCGGAACCTGCGGAAATATCGTAGTTCCTCATCATGTTTGTCCAAAATGTGGTTTTTATCGAGGCAAACAAATCATTGAAACAGAAAAAATGGCTTAAACTATAAATTTTGTTCTCACCTATTTAGGAGGAAATGTATGGATTCAAACGAAGTATTCGAAAAAGTAAAAAGCTTAATTGCTGAAAAATTAGAAGTTGAAGATAGTAAAATAACTCTTGATTCTTCTTTTAGAAAAGATTTAGGCGCTGACTCCCTCGACACATACGAATTAGTGTACGCTATTGAGGAAGAGCTTGGTGTTTCGATTCCTGATGAAAAAGCAAATGATTTCGAAACTGTACGTAATGCAGTAGATTTTTTATCTACATTATTGAAGTAACGAATCTCTCTGTATGCCTAGACAAATTAAAAAATCTACATACAATGGAGCTCCCACTGTCTCACCAATGAGAAGAAGGGAGCTTTCTTTATTTGAAAAACAAGCATCTATACATTTTAAAAATATTGAGTTGCTTAATCTCGCTTTTTCACATCGGTCCTTTGCAAATGAGAGTCATGATACTGTAGACAACAATGAACGACTTGAATTCTTAGGTGATAGTGTTCTTGGTCTTGTTGTTGCAAATTGGCTGTTTTTAAACTTGCCTGAACAAGATGAAGGAGATTTTTCCCGTATAAAATCTTTTGTCGTTTCAGAAGATAGTTTAGCAGAGATTGCAAAGAATTTGAGAGTAGATAACTTCATCCTCATAGGGAAAGGGGAAGAATTTAGTGGGGGCAGGAGTAAGAAAGCTCTTCTAGCAGACTGCATGGAAGCTATCTTTGCTGCCTATTTCCTCGATTCAGGTTTTAAAGCTGCAACAGAACTTATTCAAAGTCTCCTTGTTCCTCAAATCTATAAAGTTCTAGAGAACAAGCATAGAAAAGACTACAAGACACTCCTTCAAGAATTTGTACAGAAGAAATACAAAACATATCCAAAGTATAATATAGTGAAGAAAACAGGCCCTGAGCACGATAATACCTTTTGGGTAGAGGTTATAATTCAAAAGAAAACCTTTGGACCAGCTAGCGGGAACAATAAAAAAGAAGGGGAACAGGCTGCCGCAAAAATCGCCTATGAATCCCTAAATAAATAAATTTATCCTTTTTTCATAAAAATTCTTTGCAATCAACAATAATTTCTCTTTTTCATTTTCTTGTGGTTCAGATAATACATATTCAAACAATTCGTTTAATATAATTCCAATGAAGGGACCTTTTGGAATCCCTATTGAGATGAGGTCATCACCATTTATTTTCAGGTTTTTAATACTTAAAAGGTGAGGCTTTTCTAGTTCTACTTCAATCCTTTTCTTAAATTCGACGAGATTCTCGATTGAATTAACACCGCATGTTCCTTTTTGATCAGCAAGACGAAGTGTGAAAAGATCATCAATATGTTCTAATTCAACTCTCGCTATGAATCTTCTTACACCTGCATCACTCATCTCTGGGGTATAGTGAAACATATGATGCTTAATAAGATGAAGTACCTTGGATATTTCATTATTTGAACATTTTATTCTTATCATTAATTCTTTTGCTAATCTTACACTTTCTTGTTCATGATGATAAAAGGTGATAATTCCATTATCATCAATTTTTTTTGTAACAGCTTTCCCAATATCATGTAAGAGAGCAGCGAGTCGTATAAGAACATCTGTTCTTGGAGCAGCATCACATGAATACAAAGAATGATCTAGTACATCCCATATATGCGCTCCTTTTTGGCCTATTCCTTTACAGGCAGCAAGTTCTGGGAAAAGAAGGGATAAAATACCTGTTTCATCCATTATGTTAAAAGCAACTGAAGGTACAGCAGAAGTAAGAATCTTAAATAGCTCAATATGAATTCTTTCCCCAGAAACAGTAGATAGTGTTGAGTGTAATTTTTTCATCGCAAATAGGGTATTACTTTCAATCGTGAACTCTAGAGTTGCTGCAAATCGACAAGCTCTCATCATTCTAAGAGCATCTTCTGAAAACCGTACTACCGGGTCTCCAATAGCTCGTATAGTTTTATCCTTGATATCTTTTAATCCATCATGAAAATCAAGAATATTTCCATTTTCTACATCAACTGCTAAAGCATTTATCGTAAAGTCTCTTCGTTGTAAATCTTCTTCAATACTCCCAATAAAGGAAACACTTTTAGGTCTTCTATTATCAAGATATTCATCCTCGCTTCTAAAAGTTGTGACTTCAAATTGCTCACCTTTAAAGAGAACTGTCACAGTCCCGTGTTCAATACCAGTAGGAATAACTTTATGGAATAAGGAAATTACTTCCTCGGGTTTTGCATTTGTTGCAAAGTCCATATCTGTGATAGTTCGTTTGAGTACAAAATCTCTTACACACCCTCCAACAATATAGAGAGAGAAGCCATTTGAGGTGAAATATGATGCGAATTGAGCAACAATTTGGGAAATCGGGAATTTTCTCATAGCTAATGCTACCCATCCTTATAACTCCCTGTCAATACAGATTGAATAATCAGTCTAAAATGTCTATGATAACAAGCCTAAAACTATTATCAAATCTAGAGTAATTCGTGAACTAGGAGCTTTTTTTATGTTTAAACCAGTAGAGAGTAAAACAGACTTCCCTAAAATGGAGGAAAGAATCCAACAATTTTGGGAAAATCATGATATCTATAAAAAATCTGTAGAAAATCGAAGTGAAGATAATGAGTATGTGTTCTATGATGGACCTCCCTTTGCAACAGGGCTCCCTCATTTTGGGCACTTAGTTCCTGGTACGATAAAGGATTTGTATCCTCGATACCAGACAATGAAAGGGAAAAGAGTAAATAGACGTTTTGGATGGGATTGCCATGGGCTTCCTGTTGAACATGAAATAGAAAAAACTCTACATATTAGTGGTCATAATGCGATTGAGGAGTACGGTGTCGCAAAATTTAATGAACAATGCAGAAGTATAGTCCTACGTTACACAAGTGAATGGGAAGCTACTATCAATAGAATGGGTCGTTGGGTTGATTTTGAACATGGGTATCGAACAATGGATACAGATTATATGGAATCAATCTGGTGGGTATTTAAAACACTCTATGAAAAAGGGTTAATTTATGAAGGATATAATATACTTCCATATTCTCCTTCACTGGCAACTCCATTATCTAATTTTGAAGTAAATCTTGGTGGTTACCAAGATGTAACTGATCAGGCTGTGACCGTAAGATTCAAAGTAGACTCAATGGAAAATACATACTTTCTTGCCTGGACCACAACTCCATGGACATTACCTTCTAACCTTGCTCTAGCTCTTGGTCCTGAGATTGTATATGTGAAAGTGAAGGATATTGAAGAAGGAGTCTATTATATCTTAGGAGAAGAGAGATTATCTCATTATTACCCTTCAAACGAAACATATGAAATAGTTGAACGATTTTTAGGAAAAGATCTTGTAGGTTATAGATATGAACCACTTTTCCCATATTTTGCACATCTTAAAGAGATGGGAGCATTTATTACTGTCCTTGGGGACTATGTAACTACTGCAGATGGATGTGGAATTGTACACACAGCGCCTGGCTTTGGAGAAGATGACTACCAAGTTCTGAGAGGGACAGGAATCCCTGTAGTTTGTCCTATTGATGATGATGCTAGGTTTACCAATGAGGTCCCTGATTTTGCAGGAGTCTTTGTAAAAGATGCTGATAGCGATATTATTAAATACCTTAAAGAACATGGCAAGTTAGTGAAAAGAGAGAACTATCTTCACTCATATCCTTTCTGCTACAGAACTCACACACCTCTTATTTACAGAGCGATGAGCTGTTGGTATGTTGATGTTACGAAAATCAAACAGGTAATGCTCGATAGCAATGACCAAATCTATTGGATGCCAGGGCACCTTAAGCATGGACGTTTTGGTAAATGGTTAGAAGGCGCAAGAGATTGGGCTATTAGTCGAAATAGATTCTGGGGGAATCCAATTCCTGTATGGAAGAGTGATGAATCAGAGCATATTGAGGTTATTGGTTCAATTGAAGAGTTATATCAAAAAAGTGGCGTGAAGGTAGATGATCTTCATAAACACTTCGTTGATGATATTACGTGGCCTAGTCCTGATGGGAAAGGAGTTATGAGAAGAATTCCTGATGTTCTTGACTGTTGGTTTGAATCTGGTTCTATGCCATATGCACAAAATCACTATCCATTTGAGAATAAAGAATTTGTTGAAGATCATTTTCCCGCTGATTTTATTTGTGAAGGACTCGATCAAACTCGTGGCTGGTTCTATACCCTTGTTATTATTGGAGCAGCCTTGTTTGAGAAACCTGCATTCTATAATTGTGTCACTAACGGTATTGTACTTACTTCTGATGGTAAGAAAATGTCTAAATCTCTCAAAAATTACTCAGACCCAATGGATTTAATAAATCAATATGGTGCTGATGCCTTACGCTTTACCTTGATGAATAGTGCAGTGACAAGAGCTGAAGATCTCAAATTTTCAGAAGATGGAGTAAAAGATGTTCTAAAAACGTTAATTATCCCACTTTGGAACGCCTATTCATTCTTTGTTACCTATGCAAATATTGACGGATATGAAGCATCTAATACTCCGTTTGAAGAACTTAATAACCCTATGGATCGGTGGATTGTATCTTTAAGCGAATCACTTATTGAAGAAGTTAGCTCCGCATGGGACGCCTATGAAACACAAAGAGGAACATCAGCAATTGTTTCATTTATTGATTCTTTGAATAATTGGTATATAAGAAGGAGTCGAAGGCGATTCTGGAGGAGTGAAAATGATGTTGATAAGAAACAAGCATATGATACTCTTTATAGTGTGTTGATGAACGTTGTAGCGGTTGCCGCGCCTGTCATTCCTTTTACAACAGAAGAGATATATCTCAATTTAAAAAGTGGTGATATGGCACAATCTGTTCACTTAAGTGATTTCCCTCAGTATCAAGAAAAGTGCCGAGATAATGAATTAGAGAGGAAAATGGATCTTACACGAAAGGCAATAACAATGGGACGGTCATTACGAGCTACTCATAACTTAAAAACACGACAACCTCTTTCCACGCTTTATTTAGTAACCATCAATGATGATGATAGAGAAATTCTTACACAAATGTGCCCAATAATTGAAGAAGAGTTAAATGTGAAGGCAATCTCAATTGAAAAGAATGAAAATTCTTTAGTAACATATGAAGCAAAAGCTAATTTCAAAGTCCTGGGAAAGCAACTTGGAAAAGATATGAAAGAAGTTGCATCTCTTATCGAACAACTCAACAGTGAATCAATCGATGCTCTTATCAAAGGGGGCACTCATTCAGTAAGCTTCTCAAATGGTTCAATAAACATTTCACTAGATGATATCATTGTGAGCAGGAATGAGATGGCTCATAAGAAGATCCTTAATGATGGGGAGCTAACGGTAGGATTTGACACCGAAATTACTCACCCGCTTTATCTTGAGGGAATTGCTCGAGATATTGTGAGAGGTGTTCAAAACTTAAGAAAAGAGTCCGGTTTAGATGTTGCTGATCGTATTCATCTTTATGTTGTTGGAAACGAAGATGTAAGAGAATCACTTAGTACGTTTAATGATTATATTGCAAGAGAAACTTTAACTCAAACATTTGTTGATTTAAGTCAAAATGATCTCAATACAATCCCAGTTGGAGAAACTGAAGCCTTGATCTCACTACGTAAGGTGGAGTAGGGATGAAGAGAGTAGGATATATCATATGTATCACTCTATTATTTCTAATATCTTGTACTCATACTACACCTTTCAAAAGTGAAAGATACATTGAAGCTTTTGGAGAAGATGGAGATGTTGTAGTTTCCATTTCTCCTAAGAGCGCTGGAAAGATTGTAGATTTAAGTTCTCTTTCAACTGGCGCCTTTGCTACCCTTTTAAACAGGATTGACCGATTATCTATTGCTCTCTATGAGAATGATTCTAGTATAGAAGGAGACCTATCCACCTATTCATTCTATGGAGGCGTAGAGGGAAACATTCCTTCTTTCCTCACTAATACAGCACTTCTTTATCACAAGGATTGGCAAAAAGTTGAAAATGAAGTTACTCATTACTATCGAAATGAGTATCTTGGTCTTGATATCTATTCCCCTAAGAGTGGGTTATTGCTATTTGCTAATGACGATTATATGAAAAGCTATACGAGTACATATAAAGAAAGAAAACCACATATTGTACCAGGACTTGCTAATAGGCTAGCTGATTCTTTATTTGGTTTTTATATTGCGAATCCTACGTATATGATGAATATTGGAATTGAGATACCTTCCTCAGTGCTTGCTAAAACACTTAGTATTCTCCTTGTTATAGAGAAGGATGAGAATGATAACAGTGTTCTAGGTGGAAGTTTTACCATGGAAAGTGAAAAATTAGCTTCTTCTCTTTCCATTTTATTAAAGAGTAGCTATATTAGCACTAAGAGAAGAAATAAAGAGCCGTTAGGTGATCTCACAGGATTATTTGTATTAGATAATAATATAGTGACGATAACTAATATGGCTTTAAGTGATGAACAGCTAAGGGATATAACTTCGCTATTCACTTCTCTTACTTCAACATTTACAGGAGAATAGACAGCGATGCCTTATTATGAGTATGCGTGTGATGCGTGTGATTCTACATTTGAAATATTTCAGAATATGAGTGATGAACCGCTTACTGTATGTCCAAAATGCTCCTCTTCGATGAGGCGTGTTTTTGATGCTAGTAGTATCATTTTTAAAGGAAGTGGGTTCTATTCAACAGACACGAAAACAAAGAATAAGAGTGATACAAAAAAAGATTCTTCTCAATAATTAGTATTCCAATAAATTTTTCACACTATCTCTTTCAACAAACGAAGCAGATAGGGTAATTGTTATTGCTTCGTCTTTATCTTGAATAGAATCAAGCATCTCTCTAGCTGCAATTTTTCCTATATGAATAGATGGATGGGTAAAACTTGTAATTCCTAAAGATGCAAAATTGTCGAACCCTATAATGGAAAAATCTTTCCCTACTATAAGGTTCTTTTTTTTTGCCTCTTCAATAACTACTTGAGCGTCTTCATCAGAAGAACAGAAGATAGCAATATGATCTGTTGTTATGGTGTCGATCATTTCCTTCGCTATACTTTGTGCAGTACTTAAACCTCCTTGACCAGTGAAGGGAAACACATTTAGAGAAAAGTCTGGATAGAATCGTGAAATGTATTCACTCATTCCCCGCATTCGCTCAGATTTTGGGAAATAATCTTTCTGATAGAAAATTGCAAGATTCGTATGGCCTTTTTGAATCAAATATGATGCAGATTTAGCACCACTTTCATAATCATTGAGGTTTATAGATGTATAGTTTGTATGAGGAATTTTATTATCAATGAAGATAATAGGTATTCCGCTTTTTTCTAATTCCTTAAGAGTAAGATAGTTGGATGACTCTATACTACCATTCCCTATAGCTTCAATGATTATACCGGCAACCCCTTTGGTAATGAATTGTTCTAATAGAGCCTTTTCTCTGTGCTTACTATGATGTGAATATCCAATAAGAAGATGATATCCTTTAGGGTGAAGGATTTTATCTATCCCTTCAATTATATCTGGAAAGATATAAGAATGTGAAAAGAAAGTAATTAAGCCGATGATTGCTGAGGGGGAAGAAGTAGACGTTGGTATCTCATTTACAAAAGTACCAACTCCTTTCATTGTTCGTGTAAATCTGAGTTGTTCTAAATTTTTCAGTGCTTGACGAACAACATTTCGTGATACTTTATAGAGTTCCATTAATTTAGCTTCGCTTGGTAATAAAGTATCTTTAGGATATTCTTCACTTTCTATTTTCTTTTTAATTGAAAGTTGCAAGTATTCATATTTTTTCATTTTGCATGTGTATTCAACAGATATTGAATTCTCCTTATACCTATGATATCATATAGGAACAACTTGTACCATAAAAAGGGGATAACAAATGAAAAAAATAGAACAGGCTACCATATATTTTGTTACTGGAAGCCAACATCTGTACGGAGAAGAAGTTCTTAAACAGGTAGCGCTTGATGCACAATCTATTGCTAAAGAATTAGACCGATCTTCACATGTTCCTGTCAACATTCTGTATAAAGGAGTCGTGAAAGGAGATTTAGAGATTGTGAGTGTGTGTGAAGAGGCTAATAATGATGCCTCTTGTATAGGTGTGGTATTCTGGATGCATACATTCTCCCCTGCAAAAATGTGGATTCGGGGAATTCAAATTCTCAATAAACCTTTTGCTCATCTTCATACTCAATTTAACCGTGAGATTCCTTGGTCCACTATTGATATGGATTACATGAATCTGCATCAATCGGCTCATGGTGGAAGAGAATTTGGATTTGTAGTCTCAAGAATGAAGAAATATCGATATGTGATTGTTGGACATTATCAAGATCAAAGAGTACAAGAGGAACTCGGTTCCTTCACAAGAGTCGCTCTTGCATATAATGAAGCCAAACATTTAAAGGTCGCTCGCTTTGGTGACAATATGAGGATGGTTGCTGTTACAGAAGGTGATAAAGTCGCAGCTCTAGAACAGTTTGGATTCCAGGTTGATGGGTACGGAATAGGTGATTTAGTTGATTACATTAATAAGGTAGACGAAAATGATGTTGATGCACTCGTGTCAAAATATTTGAAGGAATACGAGGTTGAAGGTGAGACAACCACGGAGTCATTTTTTCAATCTCTTAGAAATGAGGCAAAAATCGAGCTTGGAATGAGAGCTTTCTTAGAAGAGGGAGGATATAAGGCCTTTACTACTACATTCGAAGACTTGCATGGACTTCCTCAGCTTCCTGGCCTAGCAGTTCAAAGAATAATGGCTGATGGATATGGATTCGGTGCAGAGGGTGACTGGAAAACTTCAGCTCTCGTTAGAATATGTAAAGTCTTAGCTACAGGAAGGGGTAAAGGAACGTCATTTATGGAAGATTATACCTATAACTTTAGCGATTCTGGTGACACTGTTCTTGGTGCACATATGCTTGAAGTATGTCCATCAATCGCCAAGGAAAAACCATTATTAAGAGTAAAACCATTAGGAATTGGTGGTAAAGCTGACCCTGTAAGACTTATTTTCAAAGCGAAAACTGGACCTGCTTTAAATGCTACTCTTCTTGATCTTGGTAATAGATTTAGACTTCTTGTTAATACATTAGAGAGCGTAGATGTTCCTCATGAACTTCCACTTCTTCCTGTTGCGCATGTGTTATGGAGGCCTGAACCGAATCTTACGGTATCTGCAGCCTCCTGGATTTATGCTGGTGGAGCTCATCATAGTGTATTTTCTCTCGATATTGATGAAAAGGAACTTGAGATACTCTCAAACCTTTGGGGAATCGAGTTTACTCTCATTGATAAAGAAACCAATGTAAGGAGATTCAATAAAGAACTTGCTTGGAGTGATTCGCTTTATTGATACCTATTTGAGAACAATCTTTCCTGTTGATAAATAGGAAAGATTGTCACTTATAACCCGATTGTTGAATATTCAATAATCATATCTTTCGTAGCTTCGTTTTGCGGGATTTCTTTGATAATCTTTCCTTGTGATAATACCAGTATTCTATCACTCATACCGATAATCTCTTCTATTTCGCTTGAAATGAGAATAATAGAACACCCTTTTGAGACTAAATCGCTCATAGCATTATAGATGTCGACTTTTGAAGCTGCATCTATGCTCCTCGTTGGTTCATCCATAATATAGATGATTGAACGATTCATCAGCCACCTAGAAATAAGAACTTTTTGCATGTTTCCACCTGAGTAAGTTGTGATATCATCACTATTCCTCCCAGGTCCTATAGAAAACTCTTTTACATACTCTTGGGTGAGGTCTTGCATCATATAATCATTCAACACCCTTGCATGAACAAAACGTTTTAGTGAGGCGTTAGTCATATTACCTACTAAATCCTGATTGTAAAATAATCCATTTATCATTCTATTCTCTGGAATGAGGGAAATTCCACTATTCATTGCATCATTAGGACTTTTAAAGTGAGTAGGTTTCCCAAATACTTTTATTTCACCTTTTTCAGGCTCAACTTGTCCAAAGAGGCAACTTGCAAGTAAGGTTCTTCCGCTACCCATTAATCCTGTTATCCCTATGATTTCTCCTTTTCTTAAAGAGAATGAAATGTCTTTTAAAACTGGATCTTTTTTAAGGTGGTTTACCTCTAACACATATGGGCCAAGATGAGTTTCAATTTTAGGATATTTTTCTAGATGAATCTCATCACTCATGATTTTTACTAACACTTCAATATCGAAATCCTCACAACTACGAGTATGTGTGATAACTCCTTTCTGCATCACAGAAATTCTGTCTCCTAGTTCTTTTATCTCATCCATTCTATGAGATATGTAGAAAATAGCTTTTTCTTTTAATTTGAGTGATTTAATAATAGTGAAAAGAGTACTACGCTCAATATCATTCATAGCAGAAGATGGTTCGTCAAATATGATGATTTTTGCCCCACTCACGTATCCACGTAATGCGGAAATGAGTTGTTTCTCAGCAAAACCTAATTCTTTTCCTTTTTTGTAAGGTGAAATTTTTATATTGAATGTATCTAATAGAAGTTTACTCATTTTATAGAATTTATATGGATTGAAAAATTCATTAGCTTTCTTATAGGAATTAAATACTCCTAAGTAGATATTTTCTGCTACAGAAAGATTATCAAAAAACTCTACATCTTGATTTATATAAATGATACCTTGTTCTAATCCTTGTGTGACCGAGTGGAAACATACTTCGTTATTACCCTCTAGCATGATAGACCCATTATCTACAGGATACCAACCACAGAGGAGTTTCATAAGTGTCGATTTTCCTGAACCATTTTCACCAACGATTACATGGACCTCTCCAGAATATAAATCAATAGAGACGTCATTGAGAGAGAAATCTTTAAATGATTTATATAGATGAGTTGCTTGTAATGCAATTGGGTGTTCTTTCATGCATTCCCCTCATATGGAGCTACAGATGTGAATAATGCAATATTGCTCGAAAAAATCTTCTCTTTATATACATCACTTAAATCATTATCCGTGATGATTCTTTTTGCCATCGAAAGTTTCCCTAATAAAAAGAATGCACTTTTATTAAATCTCTTGGAAGGGCAAATAAATGATACATTTTCACATAATTGCATTGCTTTTAGTATCAAATCAGCTTTCTCTTGACTCGTAACGGTTGCTTGTAGTGAAGAATTAATTCCATCTATCTCAACAAAAAGATGATGAACGAAGAATTTTTCTAAGTTTAATTGGGTCATCGAACCATAGAGAGCTATATCGGTCTTGTTTAAATCCCCTCCTAGAAGTACTACATGGTTATCTTTTTGAAGAGCAATTTTCAAAGCGATAGTAACATCATTCGTTAATACTTTAACCCTTTTCCTTTCTTCGAGTCGAGAAGCAATAATTGCGTTTGTTTCTCCATTTGTGAGCATTATTACATCACCATCATTGATAAATTTTAGTGCTGCAGTTGCTATTTTGTCATAATGGGCCTTGTCTTCGGCAGGTTCAAAGAGGGTGAAAAGTTCATGCTGTTCAGTAGAACTATTAAGAATTGCTCCTCCATGAGTACGTGTGAGGAGTCCCTCTTTCTCTAATGATTCAAGATCACGTCGTACTGTTACTTCAGAAACATCCAAAATTCTACTCAATTCTTGAACTTGGACTTGATTATGTTCTTTTAAATATTCTCTAATTATTCGTTTTCTTTCAATTGCGTACATCTATTTACCTATGATGTCGATTATAAAGGGGTTCTTTTCACATAGCAATAGAGAAAGTTGAATTGAATTAGAATATGAGAGGAATGATAAAAATAGAAATATTTTTCTTGACTTGTGAAAAAAGATATTCATATAATAATCACAAACGAAAGAAAATATTTACGAATATGTTCGTAAATATAGAATATGTCTTTCGAAAACGAATTAAGGAGTATGTTATGAAGAAAACACTGTTTGTTTCTGTGCTATTAGTGGTTCTTGCAATTCTTATTGTGAGCCCTCTCAGTGCTCAAGGACAAAAAGACGCCACCGGGGTAAAAACCGTAGGTATTGCAATGCCAACACAATCTTCAGCAAGATGGATTAGTGATGGTAACTACATGAAAGAAATTCTCGAACAAAGAGGATACAAGGTTGACCTTCAATATGCAGAAGATAATATTGATGCACAAGTTTCTCAAATTGAGAATATGATCGTAAAAGGTGCTAATGTCTTAGTTATTGCTGCTATCGATGGCGAAGCTCTTACTAACGTATTAGATCAAGCTGCACAAAATAATGTTAAGGTTATTGCTTACGATAGACTTATCAAAAACTCACCACATGTAAGTTATTATGCAACTTTTGATAACTTCCTCGTTGGTGTACAACAAGGTGGATACATCGTAAAAGCATTAGACTTAAAGAATGGGAAAGGGCCTTTCAATGTAGAACTTTTTGCTGGTTCTCCTGATGATACTAACTCATACTATTTCTTTGATGGTGCAATGAGTGAATTGCAACCTTACATTACCAATGGTCAGCTCAAAGTCGCTTCTGGTCAAACAGATTTTGCTAAAGTAGCTACTCTTCGTTGGGATGGTGCTACAGCACAACAAAGAATGGATAACATTCTTAGTGCGTATTATACTGACAAAAAAGTTGATGCAGTTCTTTCTCCTTATGATGGTATTTCAATTGGGATTCTTTCAGCACTTAAGAGTGTTGGTTATAATGCCAAAGATGGTATGCCAATTGTAACTGGACAAGATGCAGAAATTCCTTCAGTAAAATCAATTTTTGCTGGCGAGCAAGCTTCTACTATCTTTAAAGATACAAGAACATTGGCAAAGAGAGCTTCTGATATGGTCGATGCAGTTCTTAAGGGCACAACCCCTGAAATTAACGATACAAAAACCTATGATAATGGAGTATTCATTGTCCCTTCATTCTTAGAAGTTCCAGTATCAGTTGATATTACTAACTGGGAAGAAGCTCTTATTGATACAGGTTACTACACAAAAGCACAACTCGGATTATAAGAGATTCATTATGGATGCCCTATATGGGCATCCATATATTTGATTTGGTACCTATCAGTCAAAAAGGTAGAAATATGTCTAAAATTATTCTTAAAATGGAAGAGATAACAAAAGAGTTTTCTGGTGTGAGAGCTCTTGATCGTGTCTCTTTAGAAGTTATTGAAGGTGAGATTCATGCCCTTGTTGGAGAGAATGGAGCAGGAAAATCAACCTTAATGAATGTCTTGTCAGGTGTTTATCCTCACGGTAGTTATTCTGGGAATATCGTATTCAACGGAAATATGTGTTCGTTTAAATCAATTAAAGATAGTGAAGAATTAGGGATAGTCATCATCCATCAGGAATTGGCACTTATCCCCGATCTTTCAATAAGTGAAAATATTTTTCTTGGAAATGAACAAGCCCATAATGGAGTCATTAACTGGAATACTACAAGTAGCGAAGCAGTAAAATTATTACGGAAAGTAGGTCTTAAAGAAAATCCAACATCCCTTATTCGAGATATAGGAGTTGGGAAGCAACAACTTGTAGAAATTGCAAAAGCTTTATCAAAAAATGTAAAACTTCTTATTTTAGATGAACCAACTGCTGCCTTGAATGATGAAGAGTCAATGAAACTCTTAGACCTATTATTAGGGCTTAAGAAAGATGGAGTTACAAGTATTCTAATCTCTCACAAACTTAATGAAGTAGAAAAAGTCGCTGACCAGATTACTATCATTCGTGATGGAGCGGTGATCGAAACCATAGATAAATCGAAAGAAGAGATTCATGAAGATAGAATCATTAGATCTATGGTAGGCCGACCAATAACTGATCGATGGCCTAAAAGAAAGCATAAAGTAGGCAAAGAGGTTTTCAGGGTTGAAAACTGGACAGTATATGATACTCTTCAAGAAGAAAAGAAGGTTATTAAGGATGTATCTTTCAACGTAGGGGAAGGCGAAGTCGTTGGTTTCGCTGGTCTTATGGGTGCTGGTAGAACTGAAATTGCAATGAGCGTATTTGGACGCGCTTATGGGAAGAACCACAGTGGTTCTATTTATAAGGGGGGGAAACTCATTACCCTAAATTCAGTTAGCGATGCTATAGATAATAAAATTGCCTATGTTACAGAGGATAGAAAGAATTTTGGGCTTGTGCTGATAAATGATATTAAGACAAATATCAGTTTATCAAATTTAAAAAAAATAGCTCCAAAAGGAGTTCTTAATCTTAATGATGAAATTCAAGTTGCTAACACCTATAAGCAACAGTTAGCATTGAGATGTACTGGAGTACAGCAGATCGTAGAATCTTTAAGTGGCGGGAATCAACAGAAAGTCGTCTTGAGTAAATGGCTTATGACTGACCCAGATGTATTACTTCTTGATGAACCTACCAGAGGAATTGATGTAGGTGCTAAATACGAGATTTATACGATAATAAATAAACTAGCAAGTGAAGGAAAGGGAATTGTAATGATTAGCAGTGAACTCCCTGAGCTACTTGGTATGTGTGACAGAATATATGTTATCAATAATGGGGAAATTATTGGATGCCTCGATAACAAAGATGCAAATCAAGAATCTATTATGAAAACAATTTTACAACATCAAAAAACGATAGTTAAGGAGTAAGGAATGCCATCTATTGCCACAACAATAAAGAAAAATATAAGAAAAAACGGGATGTTTACAGCCCTTGTGTTTATCATGATCCTATTCCAGATACTCACGGGTGGTATTCTATTCAGGTCAATGAATATCAACAATATTGTCTTACAAAATGCTTATGTTCTCATATTAGCAACTGGGATGCTTCTTGCAATATTAACTGGTAATATTGACCTTTCAATTGGTTCCGTTGTTGCCTTTGTAGGTGCAATCTCAGCCATTATGATGGTCGATTGGCATGTTAGTGTCGGAGTTACAATTCTTGTTGCTCTCATCATAGGGATACTCGTAGGGGCTTTCCATGGATATTTTATTGCATACATGAGAATACCTGCATTTATTGTTACCCTAGCAGGCATGTTGATTTGGAGAGGACTCACCATGGTTATCCTTAAAGGACAGACAAAGGCTCCATTCCCTAAATCTTTTCAAGCTATTGCAGCGGGGTATTTACCTGGAAAAGATATCCGAATAGGAGGGCTTAACGTTGTTGCTCTGTTGTTTGGTATAGTTATTTCCATTTTCTTCATTTTCCTCGTACTCCAGAATAGAAAAACTCAAAGAAAGTATGAATTTGGAACATCTCCACTTTGGGCAGACCTTGTTAAAATCGTCTTTATGATAGTAGGTATTAACTTACTAACTGTTAGCTTAGCAAATTATAATGGTATTCCAATCATTCTTATCCTTCTTGTTGTATTGATTACTATCTATACGTTCATCACTCAACGAACAATTATTGGTCGTCATATTTATGCACTAGGTGGAAATGAAAAGGCAGCTCAGCTTTCAGGAGTCAAGACTAAGCGAGTTATGTTCCTTGTTTATACAAATATGGGTCTTCTTTCAGCCCTTGCTGGACTTGTTGTAGCTGGTAGACTAAATGCAGCCACACCAAAAGCTGGTAACATGTTCGAGCTTGATGCTATTGCTTCATGTTTTATTGGTGGTGCAAGTGCTAGTGGTGGTATCGGAACAGTTGTTGGTGCAATTGTTGGAGGGCTTGTCATGGGTGTTCTTAACAATGGTATGTCGATCATGGGTGTAAGCGTTGACTGGCAACAAACAATCAAAGGACTTGTTCTTCTTGGAGCAGTACTTTTTGATGTAACTACTAAAAACAAAGGTCGAAATTAGTTTATAATTAGCAGTATCACAATCTTTACTCTAGCAGTACTCTCCTTCTGCTAGAGTTCTTTTTGTTATAATTGAATTACTTCCTCACATTCTATTGCTGTTTGAATTAAATTGTTAAGGTCTAAATTTTTATATTCTTTTTGTAATGATGGTAAATGTGGTTTTACATTTGGATGCTTTGGGCTGAAAATAACACAACAATCATCAAATGGAAGAATTGATGTCTCAAAGGTACCAATACGACGAGCAACTTTAATGATTTCTTCTTTATCAAAACCAATTAGTGGCCTTAATACTGAAAGAGAGGAGATGCTGTCAGTGAATGCAATGGATTTTAGCGTTTGACTTGCTACCTGAGATAATGCCTCTCCTGTAATGATTGCGTGACAGTCATTTAAATAAGCCACCTTATTAGATATTTCCATCATAGCTGCTCTCATTAATAGAGTTTGATTTTCTTCTTTCCCATATTCTTTTATGGCAAGTTGCACTTCAGTGAAAGGGATGATATGGAGTCGTATCCCTTCAAGATACTTATTGAGAATTGATGCAAGAGTTTTTACTTTCTCTTTAGCTTCATCACTTGTATATGGATAAGCGTGGAAATAAATTGCCTCCTGATGGACACCTCTTTTAGCCATATAAAAAGCTGCTACAGGAGAATCAATCCCTCCGCTTAGCATCAGCATACCTCTTCCAGCACTTCCTACTGGAAGTCCACCTAAACCTTTTACCTCATATGGATGAATATATACTTTATCTCTTACCTCAACTCGTATCACACAATCTGGATGATGTACATCAACACTCAGTTCTTTGTATTCTTCTAAGATACTATGACCAACCTCACGGCTTATTGCATAAGAGTCATAAGAGAATGATTTATCTCCCCTTACAGTTTCAACTTTAAATGTTTTTATTTCGTTAGGCCTTCGAGATGGAGCCATAATTTCTATAGCAGAAAAGAGAATCGCATTCATCTCTTTTTCACAAGTAATCGCTGGAGAAAAACCAACTATACCGAAGGTTGAACTAAGAACACTATATATCTTTTCGAGTGGACAAATAGATTCAACTTCTACATACATTCTTCCTTTTTGCTTCACAACTCGATTTTTATATGGTTTGAGTTTAAATTTAATATTTGTTTTTAATTTAGATTCAAAGTTTGATCTATTTTGGCCCTTAAGTGAGATTTCTCCTAATCTTATAAGAAATATGTGCTCGTTCATATGTTACGTTTTTCCTTTAATGTGGAGTTATTTGTTTGATTGCCTCAGTAAGATTAAGTATGTCTTGCTTTTGGTGGTGATGATTAAAAGAGATTCTAAAGGCCCCTTTTAATAACTCAGGTCTAAAGCCTGTAATGAGAGGATGAAAGGAGTGAAGTGAATGAGTATTATTTGAACATGCTGATGTTGATGAAACCATAAATCCTTTATCGTTGAGAAGTCTTGTTACAACTTGTGAGGGAAGCCGGTTGATTGCAAGTGAAATGATCCCTTCCACGTACTCATACCCTTTATTTCGTAAAACATTAACATCTTTCATACTATTGATAATCTCTAGTGCAAGGATATTTAATTCACTCACTTTATGAAGATTCGTATCAATTGATTCAATGGTATTGCTTAGCGCATAGGTGAACCCACTGATTGCTGGCAGATTCTCAGTTCCACCTCTCATTCCTGATTCTTGATTACCGCCTCTACTTATTGGTTTTAAAAGAGAACCTTCTTTTACATACAACAAACCGATACCGCGAGGCCCTCCAATTTTATGAGCGCTCATACTTGCTGAATTACACTTGAGGTCAGTAAGAGAAAATTTCATCTTTCCAATTGCTTGTGCAACATCCACATGAAATAAGATGTTAGAATTATACTCTATCTCTTTTTTCTTAATAATATTGGCTACTTCATCTAGTGGTTGAATAGTTCCAAACACATTGTGGGTAAGCATACTAATAACAATAAGAGTATCTTTAGTAATTTTATTTTCAAGATCGCTAGTATCAATAACACCATATGGGGATTTTACATATACCCATTCAAATCCTCTCTCCTCAAAGAATACTCTATATTGGGTGATCGAAGGATGCTCTAGTGCACTTACTACTATTCTTCCTTTTCTGCGGCGCCATAATAATGAATTTAGGACAATAGAGTTTGATTCTGTTGCACCACTTGTATAAAAAAGTGATGTATTTGGAATATCGAGCAAAGAGGATGCAATATCTCTTTGATTCTTAAGAAACAAAGCTGCTTTTTTACCCTCAGTATGACTACTTGAAGGGTTCGCCGTAAAATTTCGAGCTGTATCTGCATATGCGGTAATTGCACCTTCACTCATCGCTGTAGTGCTTGCAATATCAAAATAGTTATTACTCATATTTTCTATTGTCGTAAAAATAGCCTTGTTTTACAAGAGGTTACTTGAACCAACTCATAATAATCGGTATATACTCTGTTTATGGAAAAAATATTTGAATGTACATTAGGGAATAAAACTACATCTGTGATAGTATCCCAGAATATTGAAGAGGTCCTTGAAAGTATTTCGCATATACCTGGGAAAAAAATATTTATTGCAGATAACAATACCGTTACGTTTTTAAATTCTAAACATGAACACATTCTTCTTCCATCTGGAGAGGAGGCAAAACATCTGTTGAGTGTCGAATATATTATTCGAGAAGCAAAAAGTAGAGGTTTTTCAAGAGACGATACATTCATTGCGCTCGGTGGTGGAGTCATATGTGATATCACAGCTTTTGCTGCTTCATTATATATGAGAGGCGCTAAATTATTATTAATTCCAACTACACTATTAGCTCAGGTTGATGCTTCACTAGGTGGCAAAACTGGTGTTGATTTTGATAATAGTAAAAATTTTGTAGGAACGTTCTATCCAGCACAAGTAGTATATCTTAGTGTAGACACTCTAGCATCTCTACCAGATTTCGAATTTAAGAATGGATTAGGAGAGGTGTTAAAACATGCTCTTTTATCAGATAGTAAGCATTTATACACATTATTGAATGAACATCGAGACGAAATTATCAAGAGAGATTTAACTGTTCTAAAAACTTTGATTTTTGAATCATTGAGAGTGAAAATTTCGTATATAGAGAAAGACCCAACAGAGGAGAAAGGCATTAGAGATGCACTCAATCTTGGCCATACTTTTGCACATGCGCTGGAATCTGTAGGGAATTTGACACAATTCTCACATGGTGAAGCTGTTGCTTGGGGGGTTGTAAAGTCGCTCGATTTAGGGGATTCCCTCGGACTGTGTGAATCCTCCTTCTCTGATATCTATAGGGCATTATTTGAAAAGTATGAATTTGATTCTCATCGTAGTGTTTCGGACATTCCACTTTTTTTATCATCTCTAGTAAATGATAAAAAAAGGAGGGAAGGGAAAATTCGCTTTATTGTAATGAAAGGGCAGGGAGAACCATTATTACTTCCCCTAGAGAAGGAAGTGATTATTCCGCTTCTCTAGAATTGATCAAATAAACGTAAAAGTTCTTCGAACTTCTCTTTAATGATTCGTGCCTCTTCATGAAATTCTTGTGGGTTAATTTCATCTATAGCTTGACCTAGTGCATATAGCGAGATATCGAGAGCATCAAATGCATCTCTGTTTGTTTCAAAACGATAATATCCATTGCCTTTATGATCTAATTGAACAAAGTGAAGAATCTTACTCACTTTCTTCACACGTGTGAGGGAAAGTATCCAATCAATGTTTTGTGCAAGATCGTGTGGAGCATAACTAGTGAATCCCCCTTTTGGCACTGAAGGAAGAATCCCTTTAGAGGGGTCTATAAGTTGTGCTACTTGTCCTATTTCTCCTAATGGAGAGCCATAGTGGATGAATGAGTCATGAAACAGAATTGTTGCAGGCGAATGCAGAGCCTTGCTTTTAGATCCCTTTGATTTTGCATAAATTTCTTTAGCATCGATAAGAGGAATAGCTGCAATGACGCGTCGCCCTTTCTTACTGTGTAGGGCAGGATACTGTTTACCGAATAGAGTAATAGTTTTTTCTTCTTCCTTTTTTATACCCTCTTTACCTTTTCTTTCTCTCTTAGATGGTACAGGACTTTCGCTTCCTTGTTGAAGTTTAATTCGTAAGGTAGGAGAAATTTCATCAAGCCATTCTTTTTTTAAAGGAGAAACTCCTCTGGCATACATTTTACTTGTCATTACAATTTCACCAGCAAGAAGATACTCAGGAAGTTGTTTGAACCAAGAAGAGCCTGGATGAATGAATATTTTTTGTGCAGTCACGCTATGATACATGTTCCTTGCATCTTTTTTACATACAAATTGGAGAAGACCTGATGCAAGACAGAGTAAATAGTTTTTCTTACTTCCACCACTTGTAATGGGGAACCCTATTGAACTTACTATTTGACCAATTTGTTCCGCTACATGAAATATTTCCATCATAGAAGGAAAATCTAAATAATTCTTTTTACAGTAAGCTTCTTTTTCTTTTGTACCTTTTACCTTTCTTAATTCCTGGTAAATGTTTAGGTAAGTTATAAAATCACCATCCTCATTTTGAAACGATTGATGAGCACTTCTTGCTGCATCTTCTTCACCTGCTGGTAAGATAAAAGGAGTTTTACTCGATATAAATGCAATCGCAATGATAATCTCTTCTAATACATCTACATATTTGAGCATTGACTCGACAATTACTCTGGAGTGGCGAGGAGAGAGAGGAAAGCGAACCATTAACTCTCCAATTTGGGTAAGGTGACGATTGGTATCGATTGCTCCGATAAACGTGAGGGTATCGACTGCGCTTATGATAGCACTTTGCTTGGGACGTGTGATAAAAGGGAATTTTTCGTATTCATATATACCTAACTCAGACATTCTCAATACGACCTCTGATAAATCAGTACGAAGTATCTCTTCAAGCCCAAACTCTTGTCTAAGAGAGTACTCATTTTCACTATAAATTCTGTAACAAATACCAGGGCTAGTTCTTCCTGCTCGACCAGCTCTCTGTTCACAAGAGGATCTGGAGATTGGAAGGGTTATAAGGGAGGATGTGAAATCTTTTTGGTTATAATAATTAATCTTTGCAATCCCTGAGTCAATAACTGTTTTAATGCCATCTATCGTTACACTTGTCTCTGCAATATTGGTAGCAATTACTATCTTTGTTTTTCCTTTTGGCGTGGGGATAAAGACCCTTTCTTGCTCCTCTTTTGATAAACGACCATAGAGGGGATAGATAACAATATCATGTTTAACAGAAGAAGATTCTAATTGAGCGAGAGATGATTTAATATCTGCTTCTCCAGGTAAGAAAATAAGGATATCACCTGAAGAGTTTTTTACATTCTTGATAACGATATCTTCAATCATATCAAATATTTCATATCTATCTCGTGGATTTTTCAAAGGAGTATATTTGATATCAACTGGATGGATTCTTGCTTTTATACTTATTATTGGAGCGCCATGAAAGAACTCACTAAATATTTTTGTATTTATTGTAGCAGAGGAGACAATAACTTTGAAATCTTTTCTTTTATTCACGATGTTAATGAGTAAGCCAAGGACAAAATCAATATTCAGAGATCTTTCATGAGCTTCATCAACAAGTATTACTGAATATTGACTCAAGAGAGGATCTGCTTTTAATTCCATAAGTAGAATTCCATCAGTCATTACTTTCAGTCTTGTGGATGGGGTAGTTGTATCGCTGAACCTCATTTTATAGCCTACAAACGAATCAGTGTCATCTATTTGTTTTTTAATGAAATCACAGACAGATAAGGTCGCAATTCGTCGGGGCTGAGTAATTCCTACCATTTTATCATGTGTATAACCACTCTCATGAAGAATTAGTGGTATTTGAGTCGTTTTCCCACTACCTGTGGGACTTTCTACGACTATAACTTGATGGTGGGTTAATCCTTCAAGTATTTCTCCCTTGTTTTTGTAAACAGGAAGATGTTGCATGGTAAACATAAATTAAGCGCCTTCTTTTATGATTTGTGCTAACTCATTTATTGTTTTGTCATGATAATCTTTACGGGAATCAAGATTTCTCATTTGATAAGATCCTTCGTCAGTAACAAATAATCCATACGGTATTGAATTTTGTTCTGCATACTTAAATTGTGCGTTTATTTTTTTATTGCTTACATACACATCTACCCTGATACCTTCATTTCTCAACTCACGAGCGACCTTTTGAAGAGTATGTATTTGAGAAGAGTCAGTATTGAATAGTATAACATCTGCACTGGAGTTTTTCTCAAAGAATGGACTTCCTAACTCTTCGAGTGCGCTCAGTAATCTATCAAGTCCTATAGACGAACCTACTCCTGGAAGTTTTTCTTTTGTGTAAAGCGATGCTAAATCGTTATATCTTCCACCTGAACAAATAGAACCGATAGAAGGTAAGTCGTTCAAGAATGTTTCGTAGACAATACCGGTGTAATAATCAAGCCCACGAGTGATTGATGGGTCAATTACAATCATGGAGTCCATATGTGCACTTTTTAGTGATTCAAAAATTTCTAATAATCGTGTTGAACTCTCTACATCATTTCCTGCTGCATTTTTTAACCTTTCAATAGTTACGTAGGGGTCTTCATGTTCTAGTGGGGTAATGAATTCTATGATGCTCTTTGCTTTTTGTATATCTCCAATAATCTCGTTAAGAAGTGTAATAGTTTCTTCTTCTCCGATTTTACGTAATTTATCTACAATTCGAAGGATTTCAACACTGTGTTGTGATAGTTCGTGGTGTGCTAAAAAGGAATTAAACAGTCCTCTATGGTTGATATGAATTGAGACATTTTTTAGATGTAGAGAGGAAAGAGACGAATACATCATCATCAATATTTCACTGTCACTTATTGCATTGTCTACACCAACGATATCAAAATCACATTGATAAAATTCTCTGAATCGCCCTTTTTGAGGATTCTCTCCTCTCCACACTTTATTTATATGATATCTTTTGAATGGGATGGATAATTCATTATAATGAAGGGCCATAAAACGAGCAAATGGTACGGTAAGGTCAAATCTTAAAGCGACATCGCGTCCTCCATTGTCTGCAAAATGGAATATTTGTTTATCAGTTTCTCCACCACCTTTGCCAAGAAGAACTTCAGTATATTCGAGTACTGGAGTATCAATAGGGACGAAACCATAACTTGAAAAGGTTTTTTCTAATATAGAGATAATTTGTTTTTTTACAATTTCTTGAGAAGGAAGAGAATCTCGAAACCCTTTGAGTACTTTACTTTGAATCATTGCTCTTTGTTAGCTCCTGTTGCATTTTTTACTAATTTAGTATACATAATATTTAGTGTAAACAAATCCCGTACAAACTGCAATAAGCGAATATAATAGGACCTATTAATGCGAACACGCTACAAAAAAGATCATTCAGGAGTCAACATCCCTATTGCGAATGTTTATGATGAGAGAGAACACCATATTAAAACAGCAGATATTGATGGTGATGCTTTATATATTGTGAGAAAATTACATTCAGCAGGGGCTAGTGCCTATATTGTGGGTGGAGCTGTACGAGACCTATTATTACAAAAACGACCTAAAGATTTTGATATAGCAACAAGTTTGACTCCCCGTCAGGTCCAAAAGCTTTTCTACAATGCACGAGTCATTGGAAAAAGATTTAAACTTGTCCATATTACCTTCCCTGATAAAATTATAGAAGTATCGACTTTTCGTTCTGGAGTAGAGTCTCCTGATGTACCTTCAGATATTTATGGTACAGTAGAACAAGATGCTAAAAGAAGAGATTTTACCTTAAATTCATTATACTATAATCCTGTTGATGGAAGAATTCTTGATTTTAATAGAGCTATGGTTGATATTGAAAAGAAAAGAGTAAGATCAATTCTTCCATTAAACGAAAGTTTTATCGAAGATCCTGTAAGGATGATTCGAGCAATCAAGTATTCTGTAACTACTGGGTTTTCCCTCTCATTTGATGTAAAAAGAGCAATAAAGAGAGATGGGGTTAATTTAAGCCGAGTCTCTAGCAGCCGAATAACTGAAGAAGTGATTAAAATTCTTAGTAGTGGGTATTCAAAACCTATTTTCGAACAGCTTCAAAAACATAAAGTTCTCATCTATATTTTGCCAGCTATTTCACTAAGTTTTTCCTTCAACGAAATTCTTTCTTCTCTTTCATCTCTTGATGATAAAATAAAGAACATCCATTTAGGTACGTATGAGGAGGTTGGTAGGAGTGATATGATCTCAGCTCTTGTCGCGCCTCTCATTACTGGGTATCAAGAGGAAGACGAAGATGATAAAGAGTATTATATGCGAATGTTTTCTCTTATCAAGGAGTGTATCCATCCCATCACTCCAGCTAATTATGATGTAGAACAAGCATGTGCTTCTATACTTAAAGAAAAGGGGCTTGATGTACTACCAGCTTGGTATAAGGCTCGAAAACCTGTACATGTTCCAGGAAGGGTTGTAAAGAATAAAAAGAGTAAGCGGTACAATGGACCAAGAATGAAAAGGGTAAAAGCAAAAAAAACAGACGATTAACCCCATTCTTCAATTTCTAAATTTACCCCAGCTACGAAAATCCCTCCATATTTCTCTAAAGACTCTCCAATATATTCTTGAAGTTCTTTAAGCGTAGAAGAAATTTGGTGCTTCATTGGAACTCTTAGCTTGACAGTTAGATTATATCCTTCAGGATCTATCCTCATATTTACTTTTTTTACTTTAATCATATGGTCAAATTCATCAAGGGTGTGGATCACCATTTGTGTAAGAGCTGCTTCACTCATAGTTATTTTTCCATATTTACTAAATTCAGGACGAACTATAGTCTTTTCAAATGCTCGTTGTTTTTTCCAAGGTAGTTGAGATTTGTTTTTGAAAAAAACTCTCATTGAATCATATACAATTTGAGGATAATTTCGTGTTATTTCAATTGTTGGGACAGGGATTACATGTTTTCCTTCTGTAAAGCGGATTCTCATTGCAGTCTCTATTTCTTCTTTTGAAGCAATATCTTCTATTCTAAATATTTTCTCTGGTTCAGGGAGTTTTAAGCGAGAGGCAATTTTGTATACCATTTTTTCGCTAGTTCCGATAATCATTATTCTGTGATATTTCTCACTTTGTAGAGCCGCAACTGTCTCTCTCATATGATCATCATCATCAAATAGAGCAGTTTTTACAGCAGTGAGAAAATTCTGTTCCCTCTTTGCAGATCTCCCTGCAATGAAGCGGTCCCCCTTAATAAGAAGGCCATCATCGATAATTAATTCGATATTATGCTTTTGAGCAACGAGTTTGGATCTAAAACTTTTTCCAGTTCCACTCTTTCCTACGAGAGCGTAAACTTTAACTCCTTTTAATTTCCAAAAAACGTAACGGAAAATACGGTTCATATTTACTGTTATACCCTTTTTCAGTTACAATAGAAAGACGTTATAGCAAGAACCTATTATTTGTTGTATACATAATAGGTGATTATTTTGCGTCTCAAGAAAAGGAGTAATTCAACATGTACAAAATGCCTACTTTTCGAAAGGGTGGTATACACCCCGAAGGAAGGAAAGAACTAAGTCAAAATCAAGCCGTTGAAACCTTGCCATTACCGAGTGAGCTGATTGTACCTTTCAGTCAACATCTTGGAGCACCAGCTAATCCCTTAAAAGAAAAAGGCGATAGTATTACTATGGGAGAAAAAATTGGGGAGGCTTCCTCTTTTATATCAGCAGATATACATGCTCCTTTAAATGGTACGGTAAGTGAAATTAGGGAAGTAACCCTTATGAATGGTATTACCTGTAATGCGTATGTAGTGAAAGTTGATGTAGATAATCCTACTATGGATTTCACGACGCGATATCCTTATAAGGATCTTTCTCCAAGTTCACTTTTATCAATGGTAAAAGATATGGGAGTAGTTGGAACAGGGGGCGCCACTTTTCCAACCCATGTGAAGTTATCTGTTCCTAAAGGAAAGAGTGTCGATAATCTTGTTATTAATGGGGTAGAGTGTGAACCCTATCTTACAAGTGACCATAGATTAATGCTTGAAAGAAGTGATGAAGTTCTAGAAGGAATACTCATTGCAGCAAAGATTACTCAACCAAAAAATATCATTATTGGGATAGAAAATAATAAAAAGGATGCGATTGAGCATCTAAGAAAGAAAATAGCTGAGAAAGGATATCCTATCGAAGTTGTTGCTCTCAAGGTTAAATACCCTCAAGGAGATGAAAAACAACTACTAAAAGCTACAATTAACAGAGAAATACCTTCTGGGAAGCTTCCTCTTGACGTAGGGGCTGTTGTTCTAAATGTCGGAACTTCATTTGCAATATATGAGGCAATCGTATTACATAAACCGCTTATAGATAGAATTGTGACAGTAAGTGGTGAGGCTATGAACGAGAGAAAAAATATACGAACACCAATTGGAACAAAAATTGAAGAACTCATTTCCTATTGTGGGGGAACGAACGAGTCTCTAGAGAAAATGGTTGCAGGTGGTCCAATGATGGGCTTTGCTTTCTACGATTATACTATTCCTGTTATAAAAGGGACGAGTGGTATTTTAGCGTTAGAGAGCAAGAAGAAAGTAGCTCAAAGTGCATGTATTTCTTGTGGAAGGTGTATCGCTGTATGTCCGATGGGATTACAACCTACTCGACTTTTTCGCTTGATAGAGCACAGAGAATATGAAACAGCAATGAAATTGAACTTAATGGATTGTAAAGAATGTGGATGTTGTTCCTATTCATGTCCAGCCCAAATTCCTTTAGTACATGGGATGAAGCTTGGGAAAAAATTAGGGAGGAAGTAAGTGGAAGAAAGAAAACTTATTGTCTCATCGTCGCCTCACGTACATTCGAAAATGTCAACGTCCGCTATTATGTGGAACGTTTCAATCGCACTTATTCCTGCTGCTCTTTGGGGAATTTATGCTTTCGGTTTTCGAGCACTTTTGGTGATGTTGGTAAGTATTGTGAGTGCCGTTGGAGTAGAGTGGGCATTGTTACGAATTAGTAAGGATGCGAGTGTAAAAGATGGGTCCGCTTTTCTAACTGGACTACTTATTGGGATGAACATGCCTGTAGATGTCGCAATAGTAGTTCCTATTATTGCATCAGCTTTTGCGATATTCGTCGTGAAATGGACATTTGGTGGGTTAGGTGCAAATTGGATGAACCCTGCGCTTGCAGGACGAGTATTTGTCTTTTTCTCTTTCACTGGATTGATGAATACTTATCGTCTACCAAGAACCCTCGTAAATGCTGGAATAGACGCTACTAGCAGTGCAACAGTACTCACTCAGATCAAAATGTCTGTAAGTGATAAAGTAGCGCCATTTATGAGTAGTACTCAAATATTAGGAAGTACAAATTATCCATCAACGATATTTGCCCAAAAAATGAGTTCACTTACACATATCAGTGAATACACTATTGATGCTTTCTTTGGGAATATTGCTGGTTGTATTGGTGAAGTGTCTGCCTTCATGCTCATAATAGGTGGAATATACCTTCTTATAAAAAAAATTATTACGTGGCATATACCTGTCTCTTTCCTTCTTTCTTTTTCCGTTTTTGCATTTGTATTTGGCGGATTTAGAAATGGTATGGGACTTTTTAGTGGGGATTTCGTACTTCAAGTTTTTAGTGGGGGAATGATTCTTGGTGCACTTTTTATGGCAACAGACATGGTCACATCCCCGGTAACACGAAAAGGTATGCTCATTTATGGTGCGAGTATAGGTTTCTTCACTTTCTTACTACGGTACTTTGGATCACTTCCAGAGTCTGTTTCACTTGCGATATTATTGGTAAATATCTTTGTTCCAACAATCGACCGCTATGTCATGCCAACTCGTTTTGGAGAAGTGATAAAAGAGGCTAAAAAGAAGAAAGAGGTTAAAGCATGAAAAAAGCATTAAAGACTGGTATTACATTAGCCCTCATTGCTGCTATTGCTGCGACGGCTCTTGCTCTTATAAATTCCATTACCGCTCCAATAATTGATGAATATGAAGCACAAGTTGTGATTAATACGTTATCTCAGGTTGCTCCAGGATATGATATTAAAGATCAGGAATTAGTAGATGACGAGTTGATTAATGCCCTTTATCCTCTTTATAAAGAAGGAACTCTCTCTGGCTATATTCTTTCACTTAATGGTAATGGTTACGGTGGAGCATTTAATCTCATGGTAAGCTATACTCTAGAAGGTGACGTTATCGATGCACGAATGCTTCGAAATAGTGAAACACCCGGACTTGGGAAAAAAGCTGAAAAAGCTGAGTATATGAAAAAGTTTCAAAACACTGGAGGGGATACCCCTGTTCCAGTAAAAAAAGGTGAACTCCAAAAAGATGATGCTGACAGCGTGAGTGGGTCAACAATTACTTTTAGTGCTGTAGCTAAGACTATTCTCTATGGTTCTGACTTTATTAAACAAAAAGGGGGTAAATAATGGGTGAAAATAAATTAAAAATTGTTACTAAAGGATTGTTCAAAGAAAACCCAGTATTCATTTTAATGCTTGGACTATGCCCCACATTGGGAGTAACAACACAGGTGATAAATGCCCTTGGAATGGGCCTTGGTGTAATCTTTGTTCTTGTTTTCAGCAATATATTTGTTTCTCTTTTAAAGAATATCATTCCCCCAAGTGTAAGAATTCCTTCTTACATCGTTATAATTGCTGCATTCGTTACAATTGTCGAAATGGTAATGCATGCTTATGCACCTAGTATTTACCAAGCTCTTGGAATCTTTTTGCCACTTATTGTTGTAAACTGTATTATCCTAGGGAGGGCAGAGGCTTTTGCTAATAAAAATACCATTATGGATTCATTTCTAGATGCAATTGGAATGGGAGTAGGTTTTACCTTAGCTCTTATTCTCATAGCTCTTATCAGAGAAGTTTTTGGTTCAGGAACCATCACACTTTTCTCGATGGGAAATTTTGATGGAGTAATAAAGATTCCTTTATTAAATACGTATCCAGTTAGAATTCTCACTCTGGCAGCTGGTGCTTTATT
This sequence comes from Sphaerochaetaceae bacterium, assembly GCA_963663665.2. Taxonomy (GTDB): domain Bacteria; phylum Spirochaetota; class Spirochaetia; order Sphaerochaetales; family Sphaerochaetaceae; genus SABI01. The sequence continues at coordinate 490,722 of CAXXKP010000010.1, read as the reverse complement.
ATTAATGGGCTATTTGAAAGGATTCTTTGAATGGTTTACTAAAAGGAAAAGGGGGTAATCGCTATGGTGTACGTTGGTTTATTTATTACCTACATTTTTATTAACAACTTTATATTAACTCAATTTTTAGGGTTATGCCCATTTATTGGAGTCTCTAAAAACAGTGAATCTGCAATTGGAATGGGAATGGCTGTAACATTTGTAATGGGAATAGCATCTATTATTACCTATTTAGTGTACAATTATCTTCTTCTTCCTCTAAATCTTCAATATCTACAAACATTGAGCTTTATTTTAGTTATTGCATCTCTTGTTCAATTTGTAGAGATGGTTATACAGAAGAATTCTCCAAGTTTATATCAAGCGCTTGGAATATTCCTTCCTTTAATTACAACGAACTGTGCAGTTTTAGGTATTGCTCTTATAAATATTACGAGTGGTTATAACCTCATGCAGTCTTTTGTTGCAGGTATTGCAGCAGGACTTGGTTTCACCTTAGCGCTTGTATTAATGAGTAATATTAGAGAGCGTCTTGATTTACATCCTGTAAGAAAGGCCTTTCGAGGAGTTCCTATTGCCTTCATTAGTGGTGGACTCATGGCTCTTGCCTTCATGGCATTTGACAAATCTCTATTAACCAATCTTTTAGGATAATTTTGTTATGAATATATTATTTGCGTTTTTAATAATTGCCACTTTAGGTCTTGCTCTTGGCGTTTCTCTTGCAATTGCAGCAAAAAAATTTGCTGTAGAAAAGGATGAGAGGGCTGAACAAATCCTTATAGTCCTACCAGGAGCTAATTGTGGAGCATGTGGTTTCCCCGGTTGTGCAGGATACGCTGATGCCTTATCTAAGGGAAGTGCTGAAAATGGGTTGTGTAGCCCAGGAGGGGCAAAAACAACCGCTCTTGTCGCTTCTATCCTCGGGGTAGAAAGTGCCTCTACCTCTGAGAAGATGGTAGCTTTTGTACATTGTAAAGGGAATCCTGCTGTAAGTACTCAAGATTATGAATATATGGGTGTTGCTGATTGTAATGCTGCACACCTCTTATTTAAAGGTGAATCTGCATGTAAATCTGGATGTCATCATCTTGGCTCATGTATTGAAGTATGCCCTACTGATGCGATCTATAAGGATGAAATCGGTAATATTGTGGTAAACCCAGAATTGTGTATCGGATGTAAGAAATGTACACTTGTATGTCCAACCAATGTGATTAAAATGATCCCTTACAGAGGTAGTCATGCTGTTGCTTGTAATAATCATGATAAAGGGGGTGTTGTACGAAAAATATGTAGTGTTGGGTGTATTGCCTGTAAGATTTGTGAAAAGAAATATCCTGCCTCAGGGTGTGTCGTCACCGATAATTTATCCGTAATTGATTATTCTCTGCCGAATGATGAAATAGAAGGGGCTGCCTTAGCATGCCCGACAAAATGCATTATTCCTACCCATTAAGGATTATCTAGATGATATGTGGTGCGTACTCTCAAATAGCTCCAGGGACTCCTTCTCATATTTTAGAAAGCCTTCTTAATGAAGTCTATAAACCTGTGCTCACCCATATCTATCAAAATCCTTCAATTCATCTTAATCTATTTCTGCCAGGGGAGATTCTAGAATGGTTTGAACTACATCACCCTGAAATAAATATGCTTATTGCTGATTTGGTGAAAAAAGATCAGATAGAATTACTTACTGGCGCTTATTATCAACCATTACTAACTTTATTACATCCAAAAGACCGCTCGAGTCATATAGAATTTACTACCACTTTTATTAGAAAGCGTTTTGGCAAAAGACCTAAAACTCTTTGGCTGTTTAATCAAATGTGGTCTTCAAATTTTGTTTCTACAATGCAAATATGTTCTGTAGATAGACTCATTATTTCTACCTATTCGCCTCACAGTGATAAAGTATATTTAGATAAACCTTTTGTGATGCAAGATATTGGCAAAACCATCGAAGTGTTTCCTATACATCATCAGATAGAAAATATCATAGATAATTACCGTAACGGAATAAAAAGTTATATAGATACTGAACATGAGCTAAAAAATGTCGATTTCACAGATGAGAAAAGCATTGGTGTTGTCATGTTAAACCTTGATCATCTTTATCAAGGGAGTAATATCTCAACATCTAATCCATCTGTCGCAACCTTTTTCGATAGGATGTGTGCACTAATTCAGCAAAATAATCGCCATACTCAGCTTATGAATTCATTGCCACTTTGGGACAATGCCCTAGCCAAAGGCTACTTGATAAATGGGTGGTATGGAGTTGATTCTCCCCATAAATCAATGAATAGTGTAAATGAAATGCTCACCACATATGGGGAATTGCAGCACCTTTATGGAAGATTAGTTTATGTAACTGAGCTTGCTCGAATGTACAAAAAAAATAAAGATGTAAGAAAGAGAGTAGAAAATCTTATCATGAAGAGTCAAACCGGTGCTCCCTTTGTTATGGACTCCTTTGGAGGCTGTTATAGAAGTGAATATCGTCAGTACGTCTATAAACATCTCAATGAAGCAGAAAACTTACTCAGTCAATATGAAGCAGTAACGTATCCAAGAGAAGTCGATATTGATTTCGATGGGTATCATGAAATTGTTATGAAAAGTAAGAACCTCATCGGTATTGTAAGTCCAAAAGGTGGTGTATTACGAGAACTAAATTATCTTCTTACGGGATGGAATTATGGGGATACGTTCTGTGGATCTCCATTAGATGTAGAGAAAAATACGTTTACTCACATCACTAATGGAATTCCCCAATCTCTTTTTAATGATGTGCTTTTGCCCCATTCAACAGAAGATCTCGCTTCATACTCAAAACAAAAAGGATATGATACTTCTTGCAATATTTGGAATCTTACTTTTGATGAGAAAAGTGGTGATATTTACACCTCTATTGAAATAGAGAATGCACCTTTCTCAATTGGAGACATTGAGATCAGAAAAACATTTCAATTTAAAAGCAGTTCAGTGGTTGTCCAATATACTGTTGAGAATAAAGGTCCTCGTCAATCGAAAGGCAATGTTGCTACTGAATTAAATCTTGTTCTTGGTAAGCAAAAATCATATAAACAACTCTACACAGTAGAAAAGAGTAAAAATAGGATTTTACATGATGAGAATACAGTTTTTCTGAATTTAAATAATTTTAGAATTAATGATGAGTATAATAAAACTATGCTCTCTATAGCATCAGATGTTCGCTTTACTCTCTACAAGAATGAGTATAGTGTTGATATGAAGACTCTGATGGGAAAAGAATCGCTTTATCAATATTCCCTCTTTCTCCTCTCATTTCCCTTTGATTTAAAAATTGGTGAAAAAAAGACATGGACAATCGGGTGGAGAATTGAAAAAAAAACAGTCCGACAATCGAAGAAGGAGTTAGCATGAACATTCAACAACAACAACTGTTTGATAGTATAAAAGAGGAAGCTCTAGATGTATGGAGGGGACTTTGACCCCGCGCAGCTTGAAAAAAAAATTGAGATCTTAGAAAAACAAACTCTTTCCGTTGATTTTTGGGATGATAAAAACAATGCTGAGGTAGTATTTAAAGAACTTAATGAAATAAAAGAAAAGTATACGCCTTGGAAAGAGCTCGTTGATGATATCCATAATATTGAAGAACTCATAACTTTATATAGTGATGAGGATGATAGTGAAATTGATGCAGAGGTAGATTCAAGTATCTTGGAATTGGAAAAAGTCTATCGACCTTTACGTTTAAAAACTCTCCTGTCTGGAAAATACGACAAAAATGATTGTTTTCTCTCCGTTCATGCAGGTGCTGGTGGTACTGAGGCTTGTGATTGGGCAAGTATGCTCATGCGAATGTACCTCAGATGGTGTGAAAGAAATGGATTTAAAGTAGATATCGTAGACCTTCTTGAAGCCGAGGGAGGTGTGAAGTCAGTTACGATGCAGGTAAAAGGAGCTTATGCATATGGTTATTTACAAGGAGAAGCCGGAGTCCATAGGCTTGTACGAATTTCTCCTTTTGATTCAAATAAGCGTCGGCACACATCTTTTACATCTGTATATGCATCTCCTGTAATTGAAGACGATGTAGAAGTTAACATCGACCCGACAGAACTTAGAATAGATACGTACCGTTCGGGAGGTGCTGGAGGGCAACATGTTAATAAGACTGACTCAGCAGTTCGCCTTACTCATTTAAAAACTGGAATTGTTGTTGCCTGCCAAAATGAACGTAGTCAGCATATGAATAAAGCACTTGCTATGAAGATTCTTACGAGCCGACTTTATGAATACTATAGAGAAGAACAGGCTAAAGAGCATGCTCAATTTGCTGTAGAGAAGAAAGGAATTTCTTGGGGCAATCAGATAAGATCATATGTATTCCAACCATATACTATGGTTAAAGACCACAGAACCAATGAACAACTAGGCAATATTCAAGCTGTAATGGATGGCGATATATCAAGTTTTATTGAGTCTTACTTAACATGGGTTCATAGTGAGTGATGAGGAGTAGCGGTGAAGAAAATAATTTTTCTAAGTATACTTCTTCTTGTATTAGTTTACCCTCTTTTTTCTGCAAATACGTATAGAATAGGAGTTCTCATTTCAAGTACCGGGGATTTAGGTGGAGAATACTCTTCGTTAACAAGATCACTTTTGGAAAGATTTAATTCTCTTGAAGCAACCCCACAAAGGGTAGAAGAGATTGAATTTCGTCTTATGCAAATAGAAACTCGAGAAAAAGCAAAAACTGTTGATAAAACTCTTAATGGTAAAAAATTAGAAGAAAATACACTTCTTCCTTTGAGTTCTGTGAAAGAGCAATCCTTTGCGATTGAATTTGAGTATATTCAACAAAGCCAAGAAATTATAAACAAGGCACTTCAAAATGATACACTCATACTACAACACCTCGCTTTCTTAGATAATCTTGACTCAATTCTCGTCATTTCCTTCTCAAAAATTGACACGTTCGATAGATTTGTAGTCAATTGGTATTCTGCGTATTTGCATGAGTGTAATACTGTCGATGATCAGTTGATCACTGATACAAACAAGAAAGAGATAAAGAAGATTATCTTAAGATCCTTTATGAATTTGTTCGATAAATCAGAATATTCACTTGTCTCTATTTCTTCAAACACACCTTCTCTATCAGTAAATGTGGATACTGTACAGTATGATAACAAGGATTTGCTAATGTTTGAATCGGGGCTCAAAGAATTTTCTTTTACTGCTCCATATCATAAAAGCATGAACAAAGAAATTGATCTGAAAAAGAATGAAATAATAGAATTCGAAATCAATCTAGAGAAGGAAGAATTCACCCCCATTTTAATTTCAAGCGCTCTTCACATTTCGCCAACAATTAGTACTCTTGGAGTAGTATCTCTTCCTTATATTTATTCCTCCGTTTCACTCCCTTTTATCATTACACAAGAACAAAATGGTTATACTTCAAAGCAAATTGTTGTAGATTCACCATTAGATAGTATCGATATATCCCTAAAAAGAGAGCAATTCGGTTATAAGAATATAGTCCCCGAAGTTCAGAATGCTTTCTATGCATCCCTTGTAAGGAGTGTTATTGTAAGCGGGACGTCGATAATTTTTGCTTCAATATTTCCTAAAGGAGAGATTGATGGAATTGATACAATTCACTCCTTCTTTAACGGGGTAACTCTTGTGAGTAGCATCGAGACTATCTATCGATTATTTGATTATTATGAAAAAACTAAGTATAGTACTATAAAATAAAAACATTTGGGAAAGTAAATAGATGAAGAAAAGTTTTGGATCTCGACTTAAAGCATTATTCGGAATTAAAGAGTTAAATGAAGAGTTCTTCGAGGAACTCGAGGATATGTTGATAGAGGGAGATCTTGGTGCGAAAACCACAATAGAACTCTCCGATGCATTACGTGAGAAAGCAAAGAAAGACAAAATACATTCAATCAATGACCTTCAAATTACCATCAAGGAAATGTTATTAAAAAAAATGCGATCATACACACCAGAATTAGTTAAAGGCGAGACTAATATCTTTCTCATTTTAGGTGTAAATGGAGTAGGGAAAACTACTAGTATCGCTAAGATGGCACAATTCTATAAAAAGAAAGGAAGCACAGTCATCTTAGCTGCTGCAGATACCTTTCGTGCAGCTGCAATTGATCAACTTCAACTCCATGGAGAGAGAACTCATACAAGAATTGTGAAACAAGCACCTAATTCGGACCCTGGAGCTGTCATATTCGATGCTATTGAGAGTGCAAAAGCAAAAGGGGAAGAATTAATACTTGCAGATACTGCTGGAAGGATGCACAATAAAGAGCATCTGGTTAGAGAGTTGCAAAAGATTGATAAGATAATAAAATCAAAAATTGTGAATCCTAAATGTTATAGAAAGTTTTTAGTTATTGATGCAACGACTGGACAGAATGGGATTTCTCAAGCATCTATGTTTCATAATGCTATAGGTATTGATGCCCTTATATTAACGAAATATGATTCTGCAGCCAAAGGAGGCTCTCTTGTGCAAATATGCGATACTCTTCACCTTCCCATCGCCTTTGTTGGAACGGGAGAAGGTTATGATGATTTAGCAGAATTTTCAATTGAAGAGTTCCTCAATACATTATTAGGAATTACTCCATGAGGGTTTCGAAGACTGGGATTACCTCCTTGATCATAGCAGTGAGTATCACTTTTTCACTGAATGCAGCATTGTTTGAGTCAAACAAGCTTGGTCAAAGCATTAGAGAAATACAAGAGGTAGAAAAATCCCAGTTACCATATACCCTATTAGTTACACAAGAGAATACTAACACCACTATTTCATCACTTTATCATAATGAGATGCTTATACAAAAGAAAGTTGAAGTTGTTCAAAAGGATGATACAACTAGTATTATTACGACCTATATGGATGATGTAATTACACACGAGATAGTAATGGTGTATAATAAAGGACTTCCCTTGAGTATTACAGAGAAGGGGGAAAATGGTACTTTTATTACATTGTTTAGGTATGAGAGTGGCCAACTTATAGAAAAGAAAGAAATACATGGGGATGTAATGAGTCGCTTAACCACATATTATCGAAATAGTGATGGCTCTCTTGCACTTACACGAGAAATTGAGTTGGATGAAGATAACCATATTTCATTCTATACACAGGACAAAGATTCGACAATTTTCACAGAGCAAATAAATAATGAGGTGATAAAGAAGACGATTCATCCTTCTCTTGTCGTTACAAATGAATATAGTGTAGAAGGAAAAATCATACAGACAGTGAAGAGCGAAGTTGATTCAATTGGGCAACTTTCAATTGAGGAAATACTTGATGGAGACTCTATTTTAAGTTTGTATAGTGTTGATGGGATGCTCATTGAAAAACATATTACACACCCAGGTGGAGAGAGAGTTGACTACATATATGAATATGATGCAAAAGGTCGCATCGTTCATTCAACACAAATTATAACTGCTGAGAAAATTGAGAGGATCGAAAGATATTACACAAATGGGACTCTCAAAAGTAATACTCAGTTCATTGATGAAAGCCCGGTGAAATCAACTCGATATAATGAAGATGGAACGAGTATTGTTACGTTGTTTGAAGAAGAGAGACCATATGCTGATGTTACCTATGCATCCGATGGGAAACGGGTGTTAAGCATTGAATACCGAAAGGAACAATAATGGTAATTCTCCCAATCTCTTACCGATATGCTTTTTCAAAAGCAAATAGACATAGAGTTGTTTCCTTTGTAATAGTGTTTGCTCTAGCAATAGGAATGACGGCTATTATCTCTATCTTAAGCGTGATGAATGCTCTCCAATATTCACTTCTCGATGAACTAAAAACGATCGAATCTTTCCATCTTGAAGTAAGTTTTACTAACATGCATGAATCGAACGAAATTATCGCAAATTTAAGTTCTATTGATGGAGTTGTCGGAGCATATCCCTTTATTGATACAAAGGTGATTGTCCAAAATAATGATAGTGGGAATTCTTTTACATCCCGAATGAGAGGAATCCCTTTATCTATATTTACAGAAACTAATCCTTTAAGTGAAAGAATCTCTCTCATAGAATTAGCAAATAATCAGCAAGGATCAGTTATAATGGGATCTCCTCTCTATAGGAATCTTAGTTTAAATTCGCTTTCACATATAACAATATCTTACTTAGGAAAAGGAAAAACTTTGAGTCTCACTCTTAAAACATTGCAAGAGAGTGTAACGAGTGTCTTTTATTCACAACTTAAAGAGTTCGATGCATCCAGTTTTTATATAGATCTTAATAAGATTGTCGACGAAATTGGAAATGATAAAATAGTATATGGGCTCTATCTCACTCATGATAGTATTCGAGATGTTAATTCAATAATCGAGCAAATACGAAAAGTATATCCAGATGCGAAAACCTCTAGCTGGCAAGAAATACATGCACCTTTTTATTCTGCTCTCTTATTAGAGAAACTATTAATGTATTTATTCTTATTGTGCATCTTTATTATTGTAGCTATCAGTATTAAAAATTCGACAAATCGGTTGATCCATGCTAAAGAGAGAGAGTTAGCAATTCTTAGAGCACTTGGCGCTCGAAAAAAAGATGTAAGTATAATTATTATTGCTTCTAGCATGATAATAACATTTTGCGGTATTGTGATTGGACTTGTTCTTGGCTTACTCGTAAGTAATAATATGCAGGTACTTTTCTCTATACTTAATAAAATATATTATCTATTCACTGGAAATATGAATATGCTCTTCAGTTATCCTCTTGATGCTACTATCTCATGGCTGGAGGTAACTCTTATTTCAACGTTTGTTTTCACAGTTTCATTTCTTTTTACCTATGGGGGAACGAGAAGATTATTGAAAATAGAAGTAATGGAGATGTTAAATCATGAATGATAGTTTGATGAGTTTTGTTGATGTAGAAAAGACTTATACATCTGGAATGAGTACATTGACCATTTTAGAACACCTTGAAATAGATATCATGATGGGTGATAGTATTGCAATAACGGGGAAAAGTGGCAGTGGGAAATCTACATTTTTAAATTTAGCAGGCGCTTTGGATAAACCGACTCAAGGTGAGATTTTTTTTAAAGGTGCCCCCATGTCACATTACAATGACAAACAACTTTCTTATTTTAGAAATGTGCATATTGGTTTTGTTTTTCAATCCCATATCCTTCTTGAAGATTTCAGTGCTTTAGAGAATATTATCATTCCTAGCTTGATACAAGGAATGAATAAGAAGGTAGTTGTCAAGAAGGCGACGGAATTATTAGAAAGAGTTGATCTTGTCGATAGGATGACTCATCACCCTGGGAAATTATCGGGAGGAGAGAGACAGAGAGTAGCTATTTGCCGTGCCTTGATCAACTCCCCTGATATTATTATTGCGGATGAACCTACTGGGTCTTTGGATGAAGAGAGTAGTAACAGTATAGAATCTCTTCTGTTCGACATAGTTCAAGAGAAAGGAAAGACGCTTCTTCTTGTAACTCATGACACGCAACTTGCATCAAGGTGCTCAAAAGTCTTTACACTTAGTCGCCGTCAGTTGGAAGAGACTTTATGAATAAAAGCCTGTTTGTTTTCTACTATGTAAAGAAAATTATATTTCACAAAGAACAAAGAAGGTATGAAAAACTTCGACTTCTCCGTTTCAGCCTTCTCATTATTATACTCATGATACCCCTAATACTCTCTCTGGTCTTTGCTGATGGAATGATTGATGGTATTACTTTAAAATATATTCTACTTCAAAATGGACATATTCAACTCTATCATAATAAACCACTCGACTTATCAAAAATATCAGGCACAGAGCTAAAGGAAAAAATAGTTAGCAGTGATTTTGTGAAAAGTGGGAATGGCATTATTTATCACGAAAATAGTAATAAAGAGGTTATCTTTAAAGGAGTGAAGGACTCGTATTTTAATGATTTGCGGAAGAGTGAGTTTACTCTTACTTTGCCTGAATCATTAGAGAAAGAAAATTCTCGTTTTGCACGTCTGATCATCTCTTCCTCTCTTGCATCAATGTTGGGTGTGACGATAGGCGATAATGTAGCTCTCATTACCCTTCCTACAGAAACGAAAATTAAGGTTAGACCATCGTTAGCCACTGTTGTTGGATTATTTGATAGTGGATATCAGAAAATAGATGAGTCATTAATCTTTATTGACTTAACACATGCGAGTGAGCTTTTCCCTGAAAGTGGAATGAATGAGATTATCGTAGTAGAAGGAGAAAAAGATCATGTGGAAGATATTGCGAAACAGATGATAGTAACTTTCTCTACAGAAGGAAGATATGCAATTTACTCTGATTTCAACAGCGATGTATACCAGAACTTTGTAACAAGTCGTCAAGTAATCCTATTTATTTTCATTGTGATTCTACTCATTTCAAGTTTCTATATCGCGAGTATAGCACATGAGATAGTTGAAGATTCTAAGCAATCTATCGCAATGCTCAAGATTTTAGGAGCTAGAAATGGACAACTCATCTCATCATACTTCTTAGCTATTTTATTTATTACTGCAATATCTATCCTAATTGGAGTTTTATTCGGAATCCTAATTTCAACCCATTTAACTTCATTTTTAGAATTTCTTCAAAAAAGTACATACTCTGGTCTAAAGTTTTATCTCCTTGATTTTGATGTTACTATCCCGTATATGGATATACTTTTTATCTCATTTACATTTATATCTATAGCCACAGTTTTTGTATTAGTGACTTTACGTAGAATAATGAAGATATCAGTGTTAGAAGTGTTGCAACAAGATTGATTCCTAGGTAGGGTAATGAGTATGAATTTTGAAGTATTTGTATTAGGAACAAGTGGCATGATGCCACTTCCAGGAAGATTCCTTACCTCCGCTCTTGTGAGAAGAGAGGGGGAGCTTTTTTTATTTGATTGTGGTGAAGGGACACAGATCTCTTTAAAGATGCTTAACATTAAATGGAAGAAAATTAGTGCAATCTTTATTTCACATATGCATGCAGATCATGTAACCGGCCTTCCTGGCATGTTAATGCTTTCTTCACAAGTTGATAGAACCGACCCACTATATATTTATGGACCAGCCAAACTGCAAGACTATATACATCAAACTCGTAAACTTCTAGATATGTATATAAATTATGAAATTATAGTAAAAGTAGCCGAACCAGGTATTATCATGGAAAATGATGAATTCAGCGTTGAATGTTTTCCTCTTTATCATACAAAACCTTGCCTCGGTTATACGATGAGAGAAAAGATGCGACCAGGAATATTTCATCCTCAGCTTGCTCTAGATCTTGGTGTCCCTAAAGGGCCAGCGTGGTCTACATTGCAAAGAGGAGAAGATGTCGTATTAGAAGATGGAAGAATAATTACACCTGATAAAATTCTTGGCCCTTTACGAGAAGGGAGAGTCTTTAGTTATGTAACCGATACTCTATATTCTCCCAAAATAGCTCAGCATGTGCAAGGAGCTGATTTGTTATTATGTGAAGGGATGTTTGACGAATCATTAAAAGAGAGTGCTATTGAGAAAAAGCATATGACAAGTACTCAAGCAGCACAAATCGCTAAAGATGGGGAAGTGAAAAGGATGGGGTTGTTTCATTATTCACCTCGTTATACAAATAAACAATTAAAACTTCTGAGAAAAGAAGCTCAAGTTATATTCCCTGAAACTTTTTTAGCTCAGGACAGAGATCATTTCACTTTAGAGTTGAAAGATTAGAGATTCACATTGTCAGATTCAAATCCAATGATACTATCTCGTACCTGCTCCCTTGCTAAATCTAGAGCCGTTTGGGATTCATGTTTTAGTTGCTCAATATCAACTGAACGTTCATTAAGGGAGGTGAAACCTGTATACACTGTAATTGTTGGGTATTTTTTCTTTATCTGTTTTATGCTTGTAGCAAGTGTTGATTGGCACCTTTTATAGTTATAGAAAGGAAGAATAACAGAAATTCTATTTTCCATAGAATAAACAATGCCTAAAAGGTTTAGCTTGCTTTCAAATAAAACTATCACCTCATCTAAAAGGGTTTCATCATTATCGACCTCAATTGATATTTGTGAGAATGAAAGAGGGTAGGATTCCTTCAAAGCGGAATGCAGTTCATCAATTAGTCTCTCATCTAATGAATCATTTATACTAATAGCCAATTCAGGATACATATTGAGATCTACTGGAGTAGTTGCTTCAATATTTGAAAGTAGTGACGCTATTATAGTATCTTGAGTGATTTCAAAAGGATACTGACTAAAATCTACCGCTCGTTCTAATGAGGATGTTGTCACAATAGTTTCTTGCAAGGTCTCCTTTTCTTCAGTGGTTATGATAAAAGGAGAAGAATCAACAACAGAGCTACTACCTTCACTCATGTCCGAATGAATATAGGTAGTCTCTAGGGGAGCCACAACAGGAGGTGCTACAGGGGAGAGCTTTGAATTAATAATTCTTGATTGAATTGCAGAAGGCTCTACTTTTTCAGAAGTACTTAGTGAAAGCATCTCTTTTCCTTCATCTGGCAGGTTATACAGTGGAGCGGTTATTTCTTCTATTGGTAACTCATCATCCTTACTAGATGTGTGAGGAATATAAAGCGGAGCAACAATAATACTGATAATCGTTAAGAGTAGACCAATTACAAGAGGAAGTAATCTAATAAGAATTGAATATATCTCATCAATGTCTATTTGATAAAAAGGAATAAGATAAACATAAAAAAGATACGTAAATGAAGCAAGAATAAGGCTACTGATGATTATGGTAAATACGATTGTGATAGTTGTGTTTTTTTCACTTGTAGTGCTCATAATATCTATTTAAAATCCTTTGACAGTATAGTAATTGTACGGATAGAAGAGACTGCCGTATTGATATATACTACATTATAGCTGGTTGATTAAAGTATGACAAGGAATTATATACCCAAGTTTATAGTAAGTCTCATAATAACCTCATTTATTATCTATTCCCTTCTTAGTTTTATCTGGGGTGAGAATGGTTCTCGAATGCAATTATATAAAATGAAACAAATTCGACAACTAGAAAGTTCTTTAGAAATACAAGACAAAGAGATTTTTGAGCTTGAACAGAAGGTAAATACGATCGATTCTCCTGCACAAATTGAAAGTGTCATTAATAAAGTTGGATATGCTCTTGATGGTGAAACCTATTATATTTTTCCAAGAGAGGATCAACCTAATCAACTTGATTTCTCTAAAAAGAGTATTAATGAAGGAATAGGTCCTCCAAGAATACTTAAATTGGGTATCATGTTGGGCATTTCTTTTTTGAGCTCTTTCATAATTCATACGATAATTTTCATCTATAGAAGAAAAAGACGAGGTAGAAATGAGTGAAATTATTTCGATTGATGACGTAGATTCTAAAAAAATCATAATAGAGACTCTTCAAGCACATAAAATTGTAATAATGCCTTGTGATACAATATATGGGATTGTAGGAATTGTTCCTCACAGTGATCAACGTATACGAGAGGTAAAAGGAAGAAGTGAGACAAAACCTTTTATTCAACTTGTTACGCTTGAAATGGCACTAAAAATATCAAAAACTTATCTACCCGAGAGGGTACTTGCCTTCTGGCCAGGGCCACTTACCTTAATCGTAGAATCAAAAGAGAACCTTTCTCTTGCAATCAGAGTTCCAAAGGATCCTTTATTATTATCAATCATAGAAGAATTAGGAGCCCCAATTTATAGTAGTAGTGTAAATATATCAGGAGAAGCTACACTTTTAGATTTTCCTCGTATGATTGAAAGATTCAAAAAAGATATCCCATTATATGTTAAAGGACATAATAATCAAGGAACAATTGCTTCAACAATTCTAGATGTACGGACGTATCCTTATACAGTCATTCGCCAAGGAGCATTAGATGTCTCAATACTTGTCGTATGAGAATATTTATCTCAAGATATTGTGTGTAGTTAGTTGTTTTTAAAATGTCAATTTTTGACATGGATGTAAGTTTTTATCTATTGCTTACCTGAGACACCTGATTTACCATTAAGTTGAAGAGATAAATTAATGTTGCTTCTCTTCATATGTTCCATAGGTGGGATATATTATTTCTATTCACAAAGGAGTTGAATATGAAAAAAGTCTTAGTTGTCCTCATGGTGTTACTTATGATAAGTACATCAGTCTTTGCACAGGGTGCTCAAGAAAGTGCAAAGAAATTTATCGGTCTAGCAATGCCAGAAACTCATGTAGAGAGATGGCAGATGGATGGTGCAGCATTGAAAGAAGCTGCAATCGCCGCAGGTTATGATGCTGAAACTACTTTTGGTGATGCTGACCAAACAAAACAGAACGCACAAATTTCCGACTTTATTACAAGAGGTGCAGACCTGTTGATTATTGGTTCAATAAATGAAGGTGTAGTCACAGCAGTTGCTGATGCTCGTAGAGATGGTGTTGAAGTTATTGCGTATGACAGATTGATTACTGGTTCAGACCAATATGATTATTACATCACTTTTGATAACTACAAAGTTGGTCAATTCCAAGGTAGTGCAATTGTTGAAAATCTCAATCTTGCTGCAGCTACTACAGCTAAACCAATGTACATTACTCTCTTTGCAGGTTCTCCTACTGATAACAACGCATTTGTATTCTTTGATGGTGCTATGAGTCAACTCAAACCATTCATCGATAAAGGTGTATTGAAGATTGTAGGACCAGCTCCACTCGCTTCTTCTGATACTGCTAACTTTACAAGAATAGCAACAGAGAACTGGAGAGCAGACTTAGCAAAACAAAGAATGGAAAATTTACTCAATGGTGATGCTAAAAATTACAAATTAGATGCAGTTTTAGCTCCTAATGACACACTTGCGAGAGCAATTATTGAAGCATTACTTACTGATGCTAAATACAGAACAGCTCTTCCTGTAGTGACAGGACAAGATGGTGAATTAGCTTCTATTCAATTTATTAAAGATGGCAAGCAATCAATGACAGTATTTAAAGACACCAGAGATTTGGCAAAAGCTGCTATTAAACTTGCAGATGCAATTCTTAAGGGTGAGGCTCCTAATATTCCTGGAGCAAGACTTGATACTACTTCTTACAATACTGGTAAAAAAGTAGTAAAATCTTATCTATTAGAACCTGTAAAAGTCACAAAAGACAACTATGTAAAAGTGATGATTGACAGTGGATATTACAAAGCTGACCAAATTCGTTAATTACGATCTTTTCAAAATGTGAATACAAACGCGACCTTATTACATCTGTATTAAGGTCGCACTATAAGGTTAAGCGATGAAAGATGAATATATTTTAGAGGTAAAAAACATCATCAAAGACTTTCCTGGTGTGAGAGCCCTTGACCATGTTGACTTTAAAGTGAGACGTGGAGAAATTCATTGTCTCGTTGGAGAGAATGGAGCCGGGAAATCTACCCTCATGAATGTCGTTAGTGGTGTTTACCCTAAAGGAACATATGAAGGTGAGGTCGTTTTTAAAGGTAAAGTTGCTTCCTATCGAAGTACAAAGGATAGTGAAGTAGACGGACTCGCTATCATACATCAAGAACTGACCTTGAGCCCGTATCTATCTATTTATGAAAACTTGTTCCTCGGTCATATGAAAACAAAATTAGGCATTATTGATTGGGATGCCTGTTTAAAGAATTCATATCCTCTTCTTAAAAGAGTTGGATTGCATGAGAAACCTCAAACGATTGTGAGTAAGATGTCTGTTGGTAAACAACAACTTGTTGAGATAGCTCGAGCAATTTCATTAAATGCGGAGCTATTAATATTTGATGAACCTACATCCTCTCTTAATGACGAGGAAAGTCAGAAACTCCTCTCACTCTTAAAAGAATTCAAAGCAACTGGAATTACTTGTATTATGATTAGCCATAAACTTGATGAAGTCTTGTCAGTGGCTGATTCTATCACAATCTTACGTGACGGATTATCAATTGAGACTATTGATTGTAATTTAAAAGATGTCTCTGAAGCTAGAATTATTAAAGGTATGGTTGGAAGAGAACTAAAGAACCTATTCCCAAAGAAAGAACCAGAAATTGGAGATGTGGTGTTTGAGGTGAAAAATTGGAATGTATTTCACCCCGATTATCACACTATGAAAATAGTTGATGATGCTTCATTCTTTATAAAAAAAGGGGAGATTGTCAGTTTTTGTGGCCCAATGGGGGCTGGAAGAACTGAAATGATGATGTCCATTTTTGGAAGAAGTTATGGCTATGGTGCAACTGGCGAAGTTTTTCTGAAAGGAGAAAAAGTTAATCTTTCTTCTCCTAAAAAAGCGATAGAAACTGGAGTTGGCTATGTTTCTGAGGATAGAAAAAATCTTGGGTTAATTCTTATTCAGGATGTTAAATCGAATATAACTAATTCGAGTCTTCCTAAACTTTCTAGAAGAGGAATCGTTGATAAAGAAAAAGAGACGAAAAAAGCTGAAGAATTTAGAAAGGCACTTAATATTAAAACACCATCAATCTACCAAATTGTAAGGAATTTGTCTGGAGGAAATCAACAGAAAGTAGTATTGAGTCGATGCCTATTAGCTTCTCCCGATATTTTCATTGTTGATGAACCAACGAGGGGAATTGATGTAGGTGCGAAGTTTGAAATTTATTCAATTCTTAATGATATGGCAAAACAAGGAAAGAGTATTATTGTAGTCTCCTCTGAACTTGTTGAGGCAATAAGTATGTCAGACAGAATCTATGTAATGAACGAAGGTAAGATTAAAGGGGTAATCCCTAGAGAAAGTGCAACCCAGGAAGGGATTATGCAAATGGCATTGTTAGATTAGGAGGAATTCATGGCATCAAGTGCGGCTCAAATAGAACAGATATCATTTTTTACACTAGCAAAACAGAATATGAGGAAACTTTCGATGTTCCTTGTCTTAGGACTTATCCTCATTATTTTTGCAATACTTACGGGTGGGGTAAACCTTACACCGAGAAATATTTCTAATATCTTTATACAAAATAGCTATATTCTGATTCTTACGGTTGGAATGGTACTCGTTATTATTATTGGGAATATAGACCTTTCAGTAGGATCCGTTGTTGCTTTTCTCGGTGCTTTAAGTGCAATGATTTACAATACTGGAATTGGGGTAATCCCAACATTAATCCTTTCATTGCTTCTTGGTGCTTTGATAGGCACCTATCAAGCATTCTGGATTGCGTATATGCATATTCCTGCCTTCATTGTTACTTTAGCAGGAATGTTATTATTTAGAGGGCTTACTTACATTGTCACAAATGTTACTCCGATATCACTTATTGATGATAATTTTAAGCAAATAGCTTCAGGTTCTCTCAACATCAAAGGATTTTCAGTAGCGGGGCTTGATGGACTCTCTATAGTCGTTGCTTTATCACTTATTATATTACTTACATATTTTATTTTACAAACAAGAAATAAACATATAAATCATGGATTTACTGTGTATCCATTCCGTTTTACTATGGCAAAAATAGTTGCTCTATCTGCACTTATTATATTTGTTTTTTATGAATTTTCTGCATACAGAGGTATTCCTACCGTGTTTGTTGTTTTGATAGTTATAACAGCAATCTTTGTTTTCATTACTAATAATACAGTAATAGGACGATACATTTATGCTGTAGGTGGAAATGCAAAGAGTGCTAAACTTTCTGGTATAAACAGTGAGCAAGTTGTCTTTATCACTCATGTTATAATGGGACTCCTTTGTGGTCTAAGTGGAATGGTTTTTGCAGCGTATATGAACTCAGCCCTTCCTCAAGCAGGATTAAACTTCGAACTTGATGCAATTGCTTCTTGTTTCATTGGTGGTGCTGCAGCAAGCGGTGGTATTGGTACAATCATTGGTGCCATCACTGGTGGACTTGTTATGGGAGTGATTAATAATGGAATGAGCTTAATGAATATAGGAGCTGACTGGCAGTATGTAGTGAAAGCCACCATTCTACTATTAGCAGTGTTCTATGACATCATGAGTAGACGAAAGTCTGGGTTAGGTTAATAGATAATAATTATAGAAATTCTAAAAAATACCCCTTTTGTTAGATTAACATCTAACTAAGGGGTTTGTTATGGAATTTAAGGCATATGAATAAAATGATAATTCTGCAATTTCAATTTACTTAATTTTTCTTGCTTCCATATAGAATCTTTTTTCATGGGCTTCACCCATCGAAAAAGTCTTTCGAGGAAGGGCACCATCTTTTACTATAGCATCAAAAAACGTGTTCTTATCAATCGCTGGTAGGAAAAGGCCACTGTTCCCACTCTTTGAACCAAGCTGGCTAGTAACGTCTTCTCCATGAATATAATCGACTGAGAGACCTTTGATCTGTTTAGTAAGTAATTCGTCAATCACACTCTGAAGTGTTCCTGCAGCTATAGTTGATGCAGCTTTCTCAATTGAAACAACATAATAGCCATCACAATTATTATATCCAAAACTTTGTTTCTCAGAATCATATACAAGACTCATCATCTCTTGAACAGAATCAACACTGTCAACCTTAAAATTCTCACAGTAATGAGAAAGGGTTTCAAAGAAAAGTTCTTTTGGTGTATTAAAAAGAACTCTATGAATAGGTTCGAAAGAGAGCCCTTCATCATAGATGTTTTCTATTTCTACAAGTGCGTATCGAGCTGGATGAGTAAGTATTTCTTCATCACTAAGGTTTTTCTTAAGATCGAGCCAGCATGATCTTGCAGTAGCAAGTGAATGGTTTCCATCACCCATTGCGTAGATAAGTTTATTATCTGGGTTTGCTTTTTCAAATAACGAAGAGATTCCTTGAGCAATATAGGCAAAATCTTTTTCGCTCTGGATTGCATATCCTGTAATATGCCCACCTTCTTTCATCAAGTCAGTATCATAAACCATCTCTAGTCTCTCTTTTTGAGAAATAAATGGTTCTATAATTTTTCTCTCTTCATCACTGATGAGAACTAAGATATGTGGTAATTCAAGAGGCGCATCTTTACGAATTAATTTTCTAGGAGGAATACGTGCTTCAATTGTTCCTTCTGTAGCTCGAATAGGTGATTTTGAATCTTTAGCATAATCGTAAAACTCTAAATCAAGTGAAACAATCATTCCCCATCTACTTATTTCTCCAATTTTTCGATGAACAAGGAAGAAAGTAGAAGGGTAGGTGTCAAATATGTTTTTATTGAGATATTCACTCATCGTGTCGTTTATATTTTTAATTCTCTTCTCAGGGTGTTCTTCTTCGAGGTATACCTCTGGATAAATTAAATCTAGAGTTGAAGGTGATCCCTTTACAAAAGTGGCTACACTTTTCCAATAATCAAGTTCCGAAGTGTACTGATCACATGCGACTACGGCCCACTTTTTTAGGTCGATGTCTGATTTAGGAATTAAAATGTCTGGTGGACAAATACCAAGCTTTTTCAACGTGTCAATTGCGTTTTCCATATTTCATCCTTTTATAAATTGATAGAATTGAATGATATTGTATGGTAAATTTTGGTAAAGCGCAATATGTAGTTGCCATTTAGAAAAAATGTAATTCTTCATATATCCTGATTTTTAAACTATTTTTTTTATGGTATAGTGTATAGATGATAAGAACTCGGCGTGTACTCGCTTTAAGCAACAATATTGAAAACTACCTTATTATCTTTACTCTTTTTTTTACTACGCTGTTTCTATTGAGGTTTTTCTGGCCTGTGACACCTCAATATGATAGATTTATGAGTATGATAGTGATTAATCTATCAAGTATTACAGCAATTTATGGAGCTTTTATCCTATTTATAATTTTACTTTTATTAGTAAAAGATCATATTTTTCTTATCTTTCTTTTTATAAAAAATCTTATAAAAATTGGATTGTCTATTTCTATTATTTATTCGACACAATTTATTGTTGCGAGTAGAATTTCAGGAATGACAATTACACTCTAATAAAAACAGATTAAGGAACTATCGATGAAAAGACTTTATGCGCTTCGAGGAGCAACACAACTTGCTAAAGATACTAAAGAGGAGATGAGTGAAAAAATCGAAACACTTATCAATACCCTTTACGATAAGAATAACATAATTATTGAGGATGTTGTCTCAATACAATTTACTATAACTAGTGATCTCCACTCTCTTAATCCGGCAACTGCTTATCGATTACGATGCAAGAAAGGAGAAGCTCCATTGTTCTGTTCAAGCGAACCTACTATTGACGGAATGCTTGAAAGGACTGTTCGTGTAATGATCTACCTCTATCGAGATAAAAGCGAAGAAGAACTTATTCCAATCTATCTTGAAGGAACTCGCACCCTCAGAGAAGATCTTTTTAAAAATCATGAATAATTCATGAATACTTCTATTTTTATTGACATACTACAGGGCTCATGTAAAATACAGATACAGGTTAGGAGAAAAATTATGAAAAAAATCGTTTTGTTGAGTGCACTATTTTTGTGTGCATCAAGTATGCTTTTTGCATCAATCTCTGCTCAATTAAGTGAAATTGATCGACTTATTAAGTATGATTCATATGAAGAAGCTAAAGCACTTGCAGAAAAAACTCTTAGTGAGACTACAGATAAGCAAGAACTGAGCGAACTATATTTTAGATTATCTAAAGTTACTCTCTCCCTCGCAGATGAAGAAGAAGCCTTAGGTGCTAGTAAAGAAACCCTATTTGCTATGTTCGAGGAAGGTGAAAGGTATGCCGATAAATCTATCGAACTTTACCCTAATGCACCAGCATATGTGTATAAGGGGTCTAATATTGGTAGATGGGGGGAGACTAAAGGCCCTCTTAACGCATTATCAAAGGCAGATCCAATTCGCGAAACAATCAAATATGTTGTTAATGAATTAAAGGATACAAATCAAACAATAGGCTGGTATTTAATTGGCCAACTCTATTATCAGCTTCCTGGGTGGCCACTTAGTTATGGTAATAAAGACATCGCTGCCTCTGTATCGAGGAAAGCTATAGATACAATTGCTCCCGATGAACTTTCAATCGGTCATTTTAAAGGACTAGCTAATATCCTTTGGGACAGAGACTGGGATGCATCGAAGAGAAATTCTAAATTCAAAGCTATGGAAAAGAGTTGGAATAAAGAGAATAGTGATATGTTTGAAAAACATTTCTATTATGAAGGGGCATTTGGAGAAAAATATGTTCCTTTCTACTCTACAGTACCTCTCAACAAGATGAGCGATCGACAAGAAGCAATTTTACTACTAAGATATGCAGTCGCTAAGTACGATGCATGGCCTAATCATACCCGTTCAGATAAGAGATCTATAGAAGAGATTCAAGAATTATTAAGTAAATGGGGATATTAGCTTGACAAAAGGGGGGCGTTTTTCGTATAGTACAGCGACAAACGCCACCTTAGCTCAGCTGGCCAGAGCACGTGACTTGTAATCTCGGGGTCGTCAGTTCGAATCTGACAGGTGGCTATTGACTTTAATAGATGTTTTCTATATGGTCATCAAGTAGTTTTTTTGGGGAGGTTCCCGAGTGGCCAAAGGGGGCAGACTGTAAATCTGTTGGCTCCGCCTTCGAAGGTTCGAATCCTTCTCTCCCCATAACGTTGGGTCTTCTGAATAAGAAGACCTTTTGTTTTTACCGATAAGGATATAGTGATGGATTGTTTTTATAAAGAAGGCCTCACATTCTCTTGTCAGCCTAATTGTCAATATTGTTGTGCAGTAGAGCCTGGATATGTATTTCTATCTCAATATGATCTTGATAGGCTCACACTATTCACACACACTACAATACGTGATTTTATTGATACATATTGTGTTAAAGTTCCCTTTGGAGACTTTTCTTATCTTTCCTTAAAAGAAACACCTAATCATGATTGTATTTTTCTCACAAATAAAGGTTGCAGCGTATATGACGTTAGACCAATACAGTGTTCAACTTATCCTTTTTGGTCTACTATTGTAGAGAGCAAACAATCATGGGAAGATGAGAAAAAATGGTGTCCTGGTATAGGCAAAGGAAAAACTTATTCAAGAAATGAAATAGATGAAGAAATTCAAAGAAGGGGCGAATATCCTCCTCTCATTTATGAGGAAATTTTCAGGAAGTAACTAATTATGCGATGTAAAATTGCTACTAACTAGATAATGGAAGTGTATGGGTAAAATTTCACAGAATGTTATTGAAGATATCAAATCTAGAATCTCTATTGTCGAACTTGTTTCAAGGTATCTTACTTTAAATAAAAAAGGAGATAGGTATTGGGGCTTGTGTCCTTTTCATGATGAGAAAACTCCAAGTTTTTCGGTGTTACCTGATAAAGGTTTTTATCATTGCTTTGGTTGTGGGAAAAGTGGATCTCTATTCGATTTTTTCATGGAAATGGAACATCTTAACTTCCCTGAATCGATTAAAATTCTTGGAGAATCTGTAGGAATTCATATTGCTGAAGAGAGTGAGAATGAAAAAAAATTGAGAAGTGAGAAAGAAACACTTTTTGATCTCTATAGTAAACTTTCAGCTAGTTTTCATTATATCCTCACCAATTCTCATTTTTCTGAACATGCAAATGCTTATTTAAATAAAAGAGGTATAAAAGAGGAGTCTATTGAAAAATTTCAATTAGGATATGCTCCAAGTGATCCTTCTTGGCTATATAATTTTTTAATATCAAAACATTACAGTGAGGATTTATTAAAAATATCAGGTTTGTTCTCAAAAAATCATGATTTTTATCCTTTATTTAGGGATCGACTGATTTTCCCTATTAAGAATTGGAGAGGGGAGGTTGTCGCCTTTGGTGGACGTGATTTAAGTGATACTTCAAATGCAAAATATATAAATACACCAGAAACTCTATTATATCGAAAAAGAGAAATTGTTTACGGACTTTTTGAATCTCTTAATGATGTAAAAAAAGAGGAATCTGTAATTCTTTGCGAAGGGTATTTTGATGTTATAGCAATGCATCAGTCTGGCCTAACTTCGGCAATTGCACCACTGGGGACTGCTTTTACTGCTGATCAAGGGAAACTTATTCGTAGGTATGCAACAACAGTATATACACTTTTAGATTCTGACTCTGCTGGAAGAGAAGCCACAAAAAAAGCATTAGTAGTATGTGAGAAATTAGGTCTTACAAACAGAGTAATTACTTTGGAAGGAGCAAAAGATCCTTCTGAACTTGTAGAAAAAAAAGGAGAAGCCGAGCTCGTAAAAGCATGTGCCAACTCAAAAAGCGGGTTTGATTATCTTGTACATTCTTCTCTTTCATTGTATGATGCAAATAAGGCCACAGGGAAGTTGCAAATTTTTAATGAACTCGGACCATATTTAGATGCTGTTGATTCTCAGATTGTTCAGCAAACGTACTTGCGTGAATTGTCTCATCATCTTCAGATAGATGAATCTACGCTTGTTCGTGAGATGCGGAATAAAGGTGATTCACGGCCTACATTGCAAAGGGAGGCCACTTCAACAAACAAACCGATCGAGAAACGGAGTTCTCATTATTCACAAGATTTATATGCTTTATTAGTTCTTATGAATAATAGGTCTCTTTTTTCTAGTGTTCGAAATAGGCTTAAAATATCTGATCTGATTGATAGTGAGGCTATCACACTGTATACATTACTAGAAGATGCCATACGAGAAGGAACTATTGAAAGCGATGAACTTGTATTACATTCAATTGAAGATGATACCTTGCGGAATAAAGTGGCTTTAAGTTTTCAGTCAAAAGAATTCAACAATAACCCAGAAAAGGTAATTGATGAGTTGCTCAAAAGAATATCTATTCGTACATTAGAGAAGGCACAAAAAAATTTGGATAGACTTATAGCAGTCGCATCTAAGAATGGTACTATTGAATTGGATATTTCAGATTTATTGTATGAAAAAAAAGCGATCGATGAAAAAATCGCTTCTTTAAGATTAGCGTATCATCATTAGTTTTGATTTTATGATAATTTTATGATAGCATAAGGGACTTTTTGTGTGAAAGTCTAAGAATAGAAGAGTAGCGTTATGGAGAATGAGTTTTTGAAAAATATCGACGAAAAACTTGAAACAAAAGATGAAAAGACTTTGACAGATATTTCTGTCGTTACCGAAGAGGAAGATCTTATTGTAGATGATCTTGATGGGGAAGAAGACCTTCTTGATGAAGATTTAGATGACATAGTAGAAATCGATGATTCAAGTCTAGAAGATATTGATGACCCTCTTGTTAGCGATGACGATGAAGAAGAAATTGATGAAGAAGAGATTGATGAGGATGATGAAGAGGATGATGACGAAGACGGTGTCGATAAATCATTTTCTAAAAGAGATCTTACTATAAGTTTTGACGATGATTCTTCATATGATCGACGCTCTTCTTTGATGAGCATTGAAGAAGATAATGATTCTGATTCTCATCGAGATAGATCTTATAAAAGAACTGGGATTTTAGGTAGTGATAAAAGTGACAGCTCTGTCGATGACCCAATTAGACTTTATCTACGCGAAATTGGCCGAGAACATCTTTTAAATGCTGATCAAGAAGTTGAACTTTCTATGAGAATGGAAGAAGGTGCTAAGATTATCAAAGATGTAATTCTTAAATCTGGTGTTCTAATCTCTTCCTTTGCCACCATTGCTGATGTAGCCTTTACTCATTTTGAAGATGAAGACCTTGAATTTTCTCCCAAAGAATTAAAAGAGAAAATGAATGACCAAAAACGGTATCTTCAATATTATAAAGAAACATTAAAAGAAATTTCAAATAGTTTAAAAACCTATATAGAAATGAAAAAGAAAGCATATGCCAGTGGTGTAGAATTTAGTGCCGATGAAGCAGTTCGAAAGAAGCACGCTATTATATTAAAGAAACTCTCTAAAATAGAACTTCAACCTGAAGAAATTAGTGCTTTCAGTACTCGATATCTTGAGGCAGAAAGTTCAATTATCAACCTTCAAAATAAGAAAAACACAATTGAGATTCGTCTTGGAATCAATAGTGTGAAAGAACTAAGAACACTCGGACGAAACTTGGCTGTACCTTCTCAAAGAACTGTTGTTGAAAAACGATTGAATATGGGCAGTGATGCAATTAAAGAACTTATTAGAGATATTCAATTAACGGAGAAGGCCTTAAAAAATATTGAATATGAATTTGAAGAAACCTGTATAGATATTATTTCAAATGCAAAAGAGATTATGAGAGGACGTGAGATGATGAAGAGTGCGAAAGACCGGCTCATTCAAGCAAACCTTCGTCTTGTAGTCAGTATTGCAAAAAAATATACTAATAGAGGTCTTCATTTCTTTGATCTTGTTCAAGAAGGAAATATCGGTCTGATAAAAGCCGTAGAGAAATTCGAATACCGAAAGGGATATAAATTTTCTACGTATGCAACATGGTGGATACGACAAGCAATTACGAGGAGCATTAGCGACCAGGCAAGAACAATTCGTGTTCCTGTTCATATGATTGAGCAGATAAATAAAGTAGTGAGAGAGTCAAGGATGCTTATGCAGACATACGGTAGAGAACCTACCGATGAAGAAATTGCTGAGAAACTTGGTTGGACTGCTGCAAAAGTGAAATCAGTGAAAAACGTTGCAAGAGAGCCTATTTCTTTGGAAACCCCAGTAGGGGAAGAAGAGGATTCACTCCTTAGTGACTTTATCGAGGATAAGGATGTTGAGAATCCTGCTAGTCAGACAGCATTCACATTATTACAAGAGCAACTTGAAGATGTTCTTAAAACGCTTCCCCCAAGAGAACAAGAAGTATTAAAGATGCGTTTCGGACTTGAAGATGGATATTCCTTGACATTAGAAGAGGTTGGACTCTATTTTGAAGTAACAAGAGAACGTATTCGACAAATTGAAGCAAAAGCATTGCGACGGCTGAGGCACCCCAAAAGAAGTCGTCGGCTTAAAGATTTTTTATAGAAAACCAGGAGTAGGATATGCAGAAAGTGTTTGACAAGTTACGAGATCTTCAAAGCGTACTCGCAACGAAGTTTAGTGTGCTTGATGAAATTGTAGAGATACCAAAAGCTCTTCTCACTAAAGAGGAATTATTAAATCGCGGTAAAAAGATTTATATCGAAAAGCATGAACGTATTCAAAAAACAACTGATGAGTTAAAAAGGCTACGTATTGCCCTTGATGAAGCAGAAGTTGCAAGAGAAACATACGAGAAGCAGATGGAAATAATTTCAACTCAAAGAGAGTATGAAGCTTTAGAAAAAGAAATTAAGGATGCTTCACTAAAAGAACAATCATTACGTAAAAGTTTGCTTGGTAAAGAGAAGTATTTAGATGAACTGAGTGAACAAATTGAAGAGCATGAACAACTCATGGAAATTCAAGAAGAAGAAGTTCAAAGTGAAACAAAGAAAAAAGATGCTTTACTTGCCGAAAAAAATAGAGAAGTATTAGAACTTGAAGCAAAAGAAAAAGCGTTAACTCCTGGAATAGATGAATCTATACTTTTTAAATTCGAAAGGATTATAAAAAACAAATCTGGTATTGGAATTGTTCCTATCCATGGTCTTGTTTGCCAAGGATGTCACATGACTCTTCCTGTTCAATTTGTGAACGAAGTACGAAAAGGTGAAGATTTTAAATTTTGTCCATACTGCTCAAGAGTGTTGTTTTGGGAAGATGCAGAAGTTGAAGAACTTGCTACTAGTGCATTACAAGATTCTGGTATTGAAGAAGCTGGACTGTCAGATTTTGTAGATGATGATGAATTCAGCGACATCATGTAACATGTTTTAATTATCTTTGGTGGACCGTGCAGTCGCTAGGGTGTCTTTTGGCACCTTAGAGGAAAGTCCGGGCTCCATAGGACATGACGCCGGGTAACTCCCGGGAGCTGTAAAGCTATAGAAAGTGCCACAGAAAATATACCGCCTCTTATGAGGTAAGGGTGAAATGGTGGGGTAAGAGC
This sequence comes from Sphaerochaetaceae bacterium, assembly GCA_963663665.2. Classification (GTDB taxonomy): domain Bacteria; phylum Spirochaetota; class Spirochaetia; order Sphaerochaetales; family Sphaerochaetaceae; genus SABI01. Next base: position 463,740 of record CAXXKP010000010.1, on the reverse strand, counting down.
CCACCGCAATTTTGGTAACAAAATTGGCATGGTAAACCTCGTCAGGAGCAAGATCAAGCAGCAAGAAGGTCGTCCACCTTATTCTTGCGGGTAGGTCGCTCGAGCATATCTGGTAACAGTATGCCTAGATAGATGACTGCATAACACAGAACCCGGCTTATGGTCCACCATTTTTATTTCATCTACTTGGAGAAACTTTTTGAACATAATCGACATACATAAGAAGTTTGGAAACAAACTTTTATCAATATCTAATCCTGTTCGATATACAGGTGGTGAATATATATATGGTAAAACACAAGATTTGAAGGAAGACTCTTTCACTGTTGGTCTTTGTTTTCCTGATCTCTATGAGATAGGTATGAGCAATAATGCAATGAGAATTCTCTATGATATTATTGTTGAGGAAGCAGATGAATTAATTTGTGATAGAGTATTTTCGGTTGCTCCAGACTTTGAAGAAATGTTAAGAGCAGAAAATACGCCTCTTTTTACACTCACACATGGAATCCCTGTTGGCGATCTAGATGTTCTTGCCTTCTCTATAGGATATGAACTCGCAGCAACAAATATCTTACAGATACTAGATCTTGCACATATCCCTTTCCATACACATCAAAGAGGTGAAAAGGATCCAATTACGATATGTGGTGGACCTGCTATTACTAATCCTCTACCATTTTCTACTTTTATCGATTTTACCTATATAGGTGAAGCAGAGAATGGGTTATTAGATATTTTGAAAGTAATAAAAAGAATGAAAACAGATCAATGTGCAACGAGAGATCAAATAATTGAAGAATTAAAAAAATTTCCTATGCTTTTTTATCGTGGAAAGAAATTTACTTCTCGAGCAATTGATGATGATTTTAGCGAAAAGGTTGATACAACAACTCATAACTTTGTGATGCCTCATTTTAAAGTCGCACAAGATCATGGCGTAGTCGAAATAATGCGAGGATGTCCTAACGGATGTAGATTCTGTCATGCAGGACAATTTTATAAACCGTATCGACAAAAATCGTTTAATAACATTTATCATGAAATAAAACAGCAAGTTTTTGATTTTGGATATAGGGAAATCACACTTTCTTCTCTTTCAAGCGGGGATCACCCACAACTCAAAGAGATGATCCTTCAATTCAATAAAGATTTTTCTCCATATAAAGTCTCCTTTTCTCTTCCATCTTTAAAAGTAAGTACATTCTCACTCGATATTTTAGAATCTCTTCAAGAGGTAAGAAAGAGTGGCCTCACCTTTGCTATCGAAACCCCATTAAATCAATGGCAAAAGGCAATGAATAAAGAAGTTCCGTTAGATGATGTTATTGCGATTATTCAAGAGGCTAAAAAGAGGGGATGGAAGGTCGCTAAATTTTACTTCATGGTAGGACTTCCTTTTGTTGAAGTAGAGGCAGAAAAAGAGGCTATTGTTTCATTCCTCAAAGCGATACGAGAAACTACTCGAATTAATATGAATATTAATATTGGAACCTTTATTCCGAAACCTCATACGTCCTTCCAATATGCTTCTATGATGAAAATGGAGGATGGGCAACAACATCTCCATGAAATAAAACAATCAATCATGAAGGAGATAAAAGGGGCGAAAGTTTCTTATCATGACCCAGCAATTTCTTATATTGAAGGAATAATCAGTAGAGGAAATGAAGAAGTAGCTAAAGTAATTGAAAGAGCCTACGTTAAAGGGGCTAGGCTTGATGCCTGGCATGAATATTTCACTCCTCGATTGTGGTATGAATCAATAGAGGAGGTAGGGTTAGATGTCGACTCAATATTATATAAAGAATATTCTCTTGATGAAATTCTACCTTGGGACTCAATAAGTCTAGGAGTCTCTAAACTTTATCTAAAAAAAGAGTGGCTTAAGGCAAAGGATTCTATTCTAACTCAGATTTGTGACAATATATGTGATCTTCCTTGTGGCGTGTGTTCTTCTGTTCACCAGGTTAAAGATGTGGGTAATGAGGATATTATTCTATCTGATGACTTACGTATTAAAGAGCCTAATACAGAATTAACAAAAATTCCGGTAGTCTTTATCTATGAAAAAACAGACAGAGCTATATATTTGTCGCATATTAATGTAATGAGGATTTTTGAACAAACTTTTCAAAGAGCCCAACTACAAGTTGCCTTTACTCAAGGATATAACCCTAAACCCAAAATGGAATTTGTTAATCCACTAGCAACTGGAGTAAGTGGTTCGAATGAAGTGATGGCTGTAGAAATTTCTGGTGGATTTGAATTGGATGAAAGAAAGACCCTTTCATTATTAAATACCTATTCACCTGTAGGTTTTACATTTAAGAGCATGCAGGTTATCAATACAGATCGCCGTGTGACTCTTACAAAGCATCTTGGTGGGAGTGTCTATACGATTAGTGAATTGGATGATGAAGCAATGATAGCCTCTCTTGATGGTCTTAGTAGGACCTGTTCTAAGGATATTAATGTTGCCAAGCTTAGTATAAAAGGTTCTTCACTTTATACAGTTATTATTAATGGTGAAAAAAATCCTCTCAAAACCTTATTTGGTAGTGAGAGGGATAAATTTGATATTCTTTCTCATATGAAGATGCATCGGGATAATCTATTTATTGGCTCCTATACTGATCCTCTACAAGATTATACTTCGTTTGGTTTAATGTGGCAAAAAAAGTAGTGAGTAGGACTTACGTTTACTTTAGGTGGAAATGTCTTTACACAGATGTCTCCAATTTGCTTATGGCATCTTCCCGCAAAAGGGCAACCTTTTATTTTCTTGCTAGGATTAGGAAGTCCCCCTTTTAAGTCAATAACAACTTTTTTCTTACTAGGGTCAACTTCAGGTACTGCGGAAAGAAGAGCTTCTGTGTATGGATGATAGGGTGGAGCCATCACTTCATCTCGTGTACCATATTCAGCAATTTTGCCAGCATACATGACCATAATAAAATCACTTAAATAGTTAATAACATGTAAATCATGAGATATAAAAAGGTATGCAGCTTGCGAATCTTTTTGTAAGTCATTGAGTAGGTTTAATACAGAAGCCTGTACCGAAACATCTAATGCACTTGTAGGTTCATCGCACACTACAAGTGAAGGTTCAATCGCAAGAGCTCTTGCAATTGCAACTCGTTGCTGTTCACCGCCACTTAATTGCCTTGGTTTCTTTACTAAATAGTCCTCACCTAAATCTACTTTTCTCAGAAATCGAATAATCTCTTCCCTTCGTATTTTTTTATCATTTTTCCCTGTCAGTTTTTGCATTGGCCGACCAATAATATTTTCAATTGTATGACTAGGGTTTAAACTTCTTCCTGGATTTTGAAAAATGAGTTGGATTTCCTTAAGGATTTTTTTATCTCGTTTCCTCCAACTTAAGGCTATATTTGATCCTTGATATTTCATTGATCCCTTGGTTGGGCGATATAAGCCTGCAACCATATGACCTGTTGTTGATTTCCCACAACCAGATTCACCAACTATCCCTAATACAGTACCTGCTTTTACCCCTACATCAATACCGTTTACTGCATAGACTTTTCGTCTGATTCCATAGACTTTTGTAATATTTTTAAGTTCTAGTAATGTAGAAGGTTCATCTTCTTTTACTTGGAGAGGTATCGCTGGTTTTGTGATGCGCAAAGATTGGATAGGATCATGTACATCTTTTGCATAGGCTCTATCACACGCTGCGAAGTGACCTTCTTCAATTTGTTTCATGCCATATAAGGATTCGCAGGTTTCATTTTTTTTGTCACATCTATCAAGAAAAGGACATCCAATCTCTCCAAGGCTTCTCTTTTTTACATAGCCTCTAATTGTATTCAATTTGCTATTCTCTTTGAGGACACCCCCTCTAGGCATACAATTAATAAGGGCTCTTGTATAAGGATGAGTAGGATGTTCAAAAATTAATTGCTTAGGTCCCCTTTCTACAATTTCTCCATTATACATTACAACAATATTATCACTTACTTTATTAATAACTCCCATATCATGTGAAACATAAATTAGGGACATATGGAGTTTTTCCCGTAAGGTTCTTATAGAGTCTAGAATAATAGCTTCAGTTGTTACATCTAATGCAGTGGTTGGTTCATCCAAAACCATTAAATCTGGTTTACATAAAATTGCCATTGCTATACAAATACGCTGTTGTATTCCACCGCTTACTTGGTGTGGATAGCGCTTAACAATACTATCAGGATCACCTAAATTCATTAATGTTAATGCTTCAATTGTAGCTTTTCTTGCTTGCTTTTTTGTTAATTTTTGATGAAAAATACCTACTTCATCAAGTTGAAATCCAATTGTGAGAGCCGGGTTCAATGAAGAATCAGGGTTTTGGAATACCATAGCAATACGATTCCCTCTAAATCCTTCCATCTCTTTTTCACTTTTATCTAGCAGTTGTTCACCTTTAAAAACTATAGAACCTTCCACCTCTGCATTCTTCGCCAAATAACGCATGATTGTAAAACATAATGTACTTTTCCCACATCCCGATTCTCCTATGATTCCAATTGATTCATCGTATGAGAGGGAAAATGAAGCATTCCTTACAGCACTAAATGTCCCATCAAATGTATTAAAGTGAACACTCACATTATCGATATCTAAAATGTTACTATCTTTCATGTATTAAAACCTTACTGACAAAGTCAGAAAAAATTGATATTGCAATAACTAATGAAGCAATTGCAAGAGCAGGGAATAACACCGCCCACGGAGCTTGAGCAATAATAGGTTTATTCTCAATAACCAACATCCCCCAGTCTGGTGTAGGAGGTTGCAGTCCTACTCCCAAGAATCCTAATGATGCAACCATCATTATCGAATAGGCAAATCGTGCAGTAGCCTCTACAATTATCGGCCCAATGGTATTGGGCAGAATTTCTACAAACATGATATAGAGATGATTTTCTCCTCTGATTTTTGCTGCATCAACATACTCATTCCCTTTTTCAGCGAGTAATACTCCTCTTGAAACACGTGCAGTTGCTGGAATAAATGCAATGGACACAATAATTGTCAGGCTCACTATTGTTGAGTCTCCTAAGATCCCTAGGACAACCATAGAGAGCACTAAAGGTGGTATTGCCATAAGAATATCCATCGTTCTCAAAAATATAGTATCTAATGTTCCACTAAAGTATCCTGCAGAGAACCCTAGAATAACACCAATAATTGTTGAAAAAATAGAAGTGAATAGAGCAACAGTTAATATTGATCTACTACCAACTACGATTCGAGAGAGGATATCGCGACCGAGTGCATCGGTTCCAAGAATATGATTATTTACACCAGGTGAAACCATCTGGAATTCACTATCCATTTGAGTGTATGTGAATTCTAATAGGGAAGGGCCAAAAAGTGCAGATACTACCCAAAATAAAATAATAATGATTGCTATAAAGGCTAGAGGATATTTTTTTAATTGATAGAATGCATATTTCATCTTTGTCCTCCTTGAAAACGTACTCGAGGATTCAGATAACTATACATAAGATCCGTAATCATTGTAGAAACTGAATATATTACTGTAATGAGTAACACACAAGCTTCTATAAGTGGAACATCTCTTGTTTTAATTGCGGTCATTAATAAAGATCCCATTCCAGGAAATCCGAATAGAGTTTCAACAACAATGAGACCGCCAAATAGCCATCCCATATTCATTCCAATAATCGTAATAGTGGGCAATAATGCATTTTTTAAAGCATGTCTAAATATAATATATTTACGAGGCATTCCTTTAAGAATGGCGCTTCTTATATAATCAGAATTCATTACCATAATCATACTTGACCTTTGCATACGAGAAATATACCCGAACATGACAAAGGTGATACTAAGCGCTGGAAGTATAACAATATTAAGGTTCATAAAAAGTGTCTCTCCAATAGGAATAACACTTACTATTGGAAATATTTTTAGCTGAACTGCAAATATTGTAATAAGAAATACTCCAGATACAAATTCAGGAAGCGCCATAGTGGCTAGTCCTATATACGAAATTACGGAATCTACCCATGTTTTCTCTTTGACTCCCGCAAGGACGCCAAAAAATATGGATAGAGGGACAAAGAAAATAAAAGCGGTCAATGCTAACAGTAATGAGTGACCAACTTTTCTCCAGAGGATTGAATTTATAGCAACTCCTTGCATATAAATTGAATCTCCCAAATCACCTCTAACGACTCCACTGACCCATCTGAAATATCGAGTGAGTACTGGATCATTTAAGCCCCGTGCTTCTCGTAATGCAGCAACGGCTTCATCTGTTGCACTCTGACCAAGAATCATTTGAGCAACATCTCCTGGCATTATTTCAACAAGCATAAAAATGATAAAAGACATGATGAGTAGGGTCGCCAGAAGCGACCCTACTTTAGAAAATATTATGGAAAAATTCGTTTTCATTTTATATCCGTGTATTTGTATTGTGGAAGCATTGATAATGGTTGTCGGTAATCTACCACTTTGTCATTAATTGCAACAAGATAAGGTACTTGGACATTAATAATGGTCCCTTTCTCATAGAATATTTTTTGTAATTCATGATAGTACCCTAAACGTACTTCTGGATCAACTTCACCACTGATTTTGTCTATAAGAATATCTACTTCTTTCATATTGGTATGTGATTCGTTCCAAGGGGCATCGCTTCTAAATGCATAGTTAAGAAGCATTGATATATCACTTCTAGGACCCCAACCAGTAATACAAAGCGGAACATGAAGCCAATATTGTGAAAGATAAATATCACGTGTATAACCTTTTAATTCAATATTAAACCCAGCAGGTGCTGCAAGTTCTTGTACTGTTTGAGCAAGTTCTTTTCCAAATGGATGATCAGATGCATAATAAAGTTCTACTGTAACTCCGTTAGGATAGCCAGCTTCCTTTAACAACGCTTTTGCTTTGTCAATGTCTCGTCCACGAAGTGGAATATCAAGATATTCAGCTTGAATGTTTAAGACAGGAGTTTCGTTATAAGAGACACCTTTATTGAGATCCATTTGAGCTACACTTTTCGCTATGATTTGCGGATCCATTGCATACTTAAACGCAAGACGGACTCTATTATCATCAAAAGGTTTCATATCTTGTACAAGAGCAATAAATCTATGTTCTTGGTAAGGAGAAATTACTTTTAATCCTGGTAATTTTTCAATTCTCTGTTTAATTATTGGTGTAACAAATGGAACAACATCAACTCTATCACTCTCTAACATAGAAATAGATGCTTCAATATCTGGAACAAAATATATGAGTAATTGATCTAATTTAGGAAGTTCAGGGTTCCAATAATTTTCATTCTTAACGAGAAGAGCTGATTCTTTTGGAATGATTTGTTTCGGGATAAACGGACCAGTTCCCATAGGTTTTGATTCCCCTAACTTAGCATAATCATAATCACTACTAATCATCATCATATTATAATCTGTAAAGAGAAACATAAAAGTAGGTTTTGGTTCTTTTAGGTTAATGGCAACAGTATAATTATCAATGATTTCAACAGATTCAACAGATGCAAAATCATTTTTCTTTAAGTGCCCTATAGTTGGGTCTTGAGTTCTTTCAATAGTAAATTTTACATCTTCAGCATTAAAATCTGAACCATCATGGAATTTAACTCCTTCTCTTAGTTTAATTATCCATCTTTTACCATCTTTAGAATCCCAATCAAGAGCAAGAATTGGATCTAATTTGCCAGTCTCAGCATTGATTTCAATAAGATATTCATAAATAGATGAATTTAAAGAGAAGGTCTGCCCATCCCATGCCCCTGGTGTAATTAGATTCGGTACCTGTTCTGCTATCCGAATTACTTTTAATTCAGATGCAGGTTCTTTTTCACCATTTGCATATACAAACGATGAAAAAGCTAAAAGTATTATTACTACTAATAATAGGTTTCTTTTCATATATTTCCTCCAAGAAAATTGTTTTGTGTCGATTTATTAAATGTATTTCTTAATTGATACTGGATAATTCTCATCAAACAGTTTGATATGCGTTTCATAAGGGAGATGAGAGAGTTCCCTTTTATTCCTTATAAACCGACAACCTCATTAAACACTATAAATTGTCGGTTGTCAATATTTATAAGGGTATTCAAAGTGTAACAATAAGATGAACAAGGTCCCAAATATTTTCATACAATTTGTTCCTAGAATAAATAATTAATTAAAATATTCAAAAATAAAAAAAATATCTTCTAACTATGTAAAGAGATAATAGTTCTTTTATAGAAAATCTGAAATCCATATCAATTATTTTCTTAGACTAACATGTCGTCATATATTAGATATATTTTTTAAAGTAAATAACTAAATAATTATGAGAGAAGGATATAATAAAACTTTTTGGAAAATAAATAGGTTTTTAGCAAAGTCCTATCCCTTTTATGTTGTTAGATCCGAATAAGAGAATTCAGTTAATAATTTTTTACAAAGTAGAATAATTGAATATATCGCCTAAGGGTGTATTAAGACCTTAATTTAAAACATTTTCTAATTTAGTTGAGCTAGTAAGCAGACGATTCACATCTTCTTTTGTAGATGGTTTACCTACCATTACAAGAATATCATATGCTAAGAATTTTTCATGGGGTCCAGGCGAAATAATAACTTTTCCTTCTCTTTTAATAGCTATGACTGTTGCTTTAGTTTTTTGCCAGAAGTCAAGATCCCTTAACGATTTATCAATGGTAAAGGAGTAGGGAGGTACCGTTGCTTCAAATGTATAAAAGGGGCTTGAAGCAATGAAATGTTCAGTTGAATCAACGAGTGTATTTGTCAAATCCATCAACTCATCATAAGCTTCTCTTTGCATCTCATAAATTTTATGCATTCTTTTTAAGAGTTCTCGACGAGTATCACGGGTGATGTGACGTTCTACATATTGATTTGCTTTTTGGGACGAAAGGACAATTACACCACTATTTTGATGAACGCTAACAACTTGCATTTCTTCAAGCAATGAAAAAGATCTGCGAATAGTCTCTGGAGAAACACCATATTCACTACTCATAATTGATCTACCTGATAACTTTTTGCCTTCCTTTATATCACCATTGGCAATTCTAAGTGCTATATCGTGTGCTATACGTACATATGTAGGAAGGCCTTCTCGTTTTTTTCTTTTAACGATAGGAATTCTAGATGTTTCATCTTGTTCATTCATTGAAATATTTTCTCTTTTTATCACTCATTTATATAAACTTTTTTGTAGTTAGGAAGCATCGAAAGTGGTTGTTCATAACCTTCAATCTTTTTGCTCATCGCTACAAAATAAGGAACCTGAATATTAAGCATAGCCCCATTTCTTATAAAATATTGCTGCAATTCATTATATAAATCATTTCGTATCTCTTGGTCAACTTCTTTACTGATTGAATCAATAAGATTATCTAAGTATGGATCTTTTATGTGTGATTCATTCCAAGGGGCATCAGATTTATATGCTAATTGCAATAACATACTTGGGTCAGCCCTTCCTCCCCATGTTGTGAGAGTAAAAGGTTCTTTAAGCCAATATTGTGCAAAATAGATATCTCTCGGGTATCCTTTTAATTGAATATCTATATTAGCATCTTTTGCTAGCTCTTTTATTGCCTGTACGAGTGCTTGATTGAATGCATGATCTGATGCATATGTAAGTTGAATTTTTATTCCATTTGGATATCCTGCTTCACGAAGAAGGGCTTTTGATTTTTCCAAATCTCGGCCTCTCACAGGGAAGTCAACATATTGAGGGAGTAGGGCCATGATTGGTGTTTCACTGTAGTTAATTCCTTCTCCTAAAGATAAATTAGCACTACGAGCAATTACCGCAGGATCCATAGCATATTTAATAGCAAGTCTCACCCTGTTATCATTAAATGGTTTTGTATCTACTGCCATAGAAATGTAGCGTTGCTCTTGATATGGAATGACGACTTTTAAGTTTGGATAAGTGTCTATTCGTTTCTTCATTACTGGTGTAATAAATGGTACTACATCAACTTGATTACTAATTAACATTGAAAGAGAGACTTCAATATCTGAACTAAAGTAAATATGTAATTCATCAACTAAAGGGTAGGGGGAATCCCAATAATTTTCATTACGAACAAGAACTGCAGATTCTTTTGGTGTAATGCTCTTTATTTTAAATGGTCCAGTTCCCATTGGTTTTGATTCACCGAATGCTTTATAATCATAATCTGATGAGAGTATTGCCATATTATAATCCGTAAATTGGTACATAAATGTTGGGCGAATTTCTTTAAGTCGGATAATAAGTGTGTATTCATCTGGAGTGGAAATAGATTCAACTGCTGCGAAATCTGCCTTCTTTGAATGCCCAATTGAAGTATCTTGAGTACGCATGATTGTGAATTTGATATCTTCACTTGTTAAACGGGATCCATCATGAAATGTAATGCCCTCTCGAATCGTAATTGTCCATTCTTTTCCGTCTTGAGATTCCCAAGAGGTAGCTAGTTCTGGAATTAATGAGTTATCTTCTGGTGATAATGCTACAAGATACTCATATATTGATGAATTTAACGAAAAGGTCTGACCATTCCAAACTCCAGGAGTAATAAGACCTGGCATTGTGTCAGAAATCCTGACTATTTTTTTTGTTGGTGTGTTTGCATCAACTGTACCTTGTGAATAAAGAAAGAAAGGAATATAGAGTGCCCATATTGTTATTATAAGAATTACTATGATATTTCTTTTCAATTGTTTCCCCCTTATTGATATAAGGGTAACACCATTAGAAGTAAAAAGCTATATGAGTAAAAAAATAATCAATTTCGTTCTTTAATCTTAATTTCATTCCAAATTTCATTTAACGTCTCTGCATGATCGACATCTAGTGGAATATTTCTTTTTGTTGCATGTGATGCTAATTCATTAAATCGTGCAGTAACTTTTCTATTACAACGTCTTAACGCAATTGATGGGTTAATATGTGCATAACGTGCTAAATTCACAACAGAGAACAGTAAGTCTCCTATTTCTTCTTCGACATGATCCTTATTTTCATCTACGTGCTCAATTGCATCTTTAACTTCTCTTAGTTCTTCTTCAATCTTATCTATAACCCCAGAAATGTCTGGCCAATCAAAGCCAACTTTTTTCATAGCTTTTTGCATTTCAACAGCATGATCAAGTTCTGGTAGTTTTTTAGGGATTCTAGAGAAAATGTTCTCTTTGTGAATATGTTTACCTTCAACTTCAATTTTAACTTTATTCCAAATATCCATTACCTCAGCAGTATTATTAACAGTTTCTTCACCAAAGACATGTGGATGTCGTCTAATAAGCTTTTCACATACCTCGTTAATATAATCGATTGGTGAAAAATCATTATTTTCTTCATGTATTCTAGTTGCTAACAAAATATTTAATAGTACATCTCCAATTTCTTCTCTGCAAAGATTCATATCATTATCTAATAGTGCATCAATATATTCATAGGTCTCATCTAATATAGCACTGCTTACACTTTTAGTTGTTTGTTCTCTATCCCATGGACATCCATCAGTACTTCTAAGCATTGTTATAATTTCATAGAGTGTACTCATTGCTTCAGTAAATGTATTCGCTTTTTTTAAAGAATAATTAATCATAAGTTATGTCCTTATTATGTTAGTTTACAGAATATACATTATATACATAAAATATTATAGATTGGAAAGGGGTATTTCACCGACATACAATAAATCAGACCAAACAATATTATTAAAATCTCCATCCCCCCCAAAAAGAGCGGCCCAGATGTGAAGATATGGTTTTGTATTTCCACTTGAGGTTTCTAATGCTTCAATAATTTTTTCATAGGTAAGAGAATCATGTTGATTAAGTTGTTCTATAATATTATCCAAATTTGTTAGTGAATTAAAGAATCTTTCTTTTTGGTAGTCACCTAAATATATTTCTTGATCATCATCTGTGATCAATCGAATTATTGTATAATCACCACTATATTCATACTCAATCTCAAAAGAGATTTCTTTCAATCCACTAGTTGCTGAATCTACAAAATGAGAAAGTTCTACTTGGAAATCCATTTCAGGTGCACCCTCGAAGATGAAATCATTGTTATTATCACTTCTTGAGGAGAAGGTCCCTAATACAAGAGCATCTATTGCTTTGTCTGTATCGTAAGTAAAAATGCTTTTACTAGATGAAATTGTTGTAGAATCCTTACTATAAAGATATAAAGCAGGTGCTTTAGAAGGTGAGAATGAGAACACATTTAAATTATCATTATTCTTATAGAGAGAGTCGAAAGATGACTCTACTTCACTAAGAGCGATAATTGAATCTATAACTTGTTTAGAATCCTTCCCGATCGAAGTAGAATATGCATAGAATAGTTTAATGCTAGGAGTTGTATTTTTATCACCAAATTCAGCATAGGCATCATCAGTGATTTGAAGAGTGAGATTGTATCCATCAGTGCCGACTTTTGCTTCAGATGTGAGGTCTACATCATTATCATTTAAAAGAAGGTAGGTAGGAATACCACAAGAATTAAACAATAAAAAAGACGTTATAGTGAGTAATAATACTATTATACCCAATCTATATCGTCTTTTCACTTTTTTTCTCCCGCGTGATGAGGCACTCATCTTGTGAGAATTATAATAATATAAGCCTTGAGGAAGCAAGTTTAGCATACTCGCTTGAAGGATATTCATCACTTAGCTGTTGAAACACTGCCTTAGCAAGATCGATATCATTATTGGCTTCGTGTAAACGTCCTACATTAAATAATGCTTTAGCCGATTGAGCAGCATCACCATTAGAGAGATCATATACCTGCTGATAATATGATAAAGCTGCTGCATTATCCTTTAGTTTTTCACTCGTTACAGCTAGATTAAAGAGACTTAGAGAAGCAAAATATGAATCTTTACCTTTATCTAAAGAGATGAGGAATTGATTCTTCGCTTCATCAAAGGATCCTTCTTTAAAGGCAATTAAACCTAAAAGATAACTAGATTTTACACTAGGATAAGATGAGTTTTTAGCTTTTGCTAAAGAATTCAATTCTGTCTTTAGTGTTGTAACTTGATCAATGGCCTCACTAGTTGTTATGTCTTCGTTGGCGACCCATGTGGTGTATTGTTCACCTAGTTGATCAATAAGTCCCATATTAGTCTCAGCATTTTTTGACGAAATGCTGAGCCCTATAGCCAATCCTGCAAGGATAACAAGTAATGTTATCCCTGCGATGATAATAATTTTATTGTTGCCTCTCCAAAATGTAGCTAATGAGTTCTCAACTTTATTTTGAAAAGATAGTTCTTTTTTTTCAGCCATGGTTATTCTCCGTTATTCAGAATCTTTTTCTTCTCTGGAACGCATGAGATCCCCAAATGTGAAAGTATCGCTATCATCACTATCGTGAATATATTTGGAAATTTCTGATTGTTGAGATTTTTTTATCTTTTCTTTGATTGAGAGACTTAATTTCTGGGTAGATGGATTAATTTCTACAATAGCTGCTGAAATAGGATCCCCTACTTTGAAATTTTTAAGCACACTATCATTGAACTCTTCATCTGGCCCAATAAGGTTATATTTAGAGATTAGACCTTCAATATCACCAAGAACTCGGACGAATACGCCAAAGTCAGTAACATTTGTAACTTCTCCACTAATTACAGACCCTTTAGGATAGTCTTGTCTAAGAGTCATCCAAGGATTACCCTCTAATTGTTTTACTCCTAGTCTGATATGTCGTGTTTGAGAATCAACTTTTGTTACTACGACATCAATAATATCACCTTCTTTGCAGAATTCTGACATATTGCGTGTTTTCTTTGTCCAAGAGATATCATCGATATGTAAGAACCCATCAATTCCATCTTCAAGGTTAATAAATGCCCCATTATTAGTAATTTTTACTACAGGCTTTGTGAGGGTCATTCCGTGAGGATACCTTTCAGAAATTGTATCCCATGGATTTTCTTCTAATTGTTTCAATCCGAGAGAGACTCTTTTTTTGTCGAGGTCATATCCGAGGATTTTAGCTTCAACAACATCACCTATACTCAAAACTTCTTTTGGATTATTAATTCTCTTTGTCCAAGATAATTCTGAAATATGAGCAAGCCCTTCAATACCTGGTTCAATTTCAATAAATACACCGAAAGTCGTTAATTTAGTAACTGGTGCTTTTACGACATCATTTACTGCATAGCGTTCTTCAAATGTATTCCATGGGTCTGCCGACATATGTTTTAATGAAAGATTAATCTTCTGTGATTCTGGGTCGATATTTATAAGTCTTAAATGGATAACTTGCCCTTTTGAAACAAAATCTTTAGGTTTTGTAACATGTCCCCAGCTCATATCGTTGATATGAAGAAGTCCATCAAATCCACCTAAATCAATGAATGCCCCAAAGCTAGTAAAGCTCTTAACGGTACCTTCAACAACATCGCCGATTTTGACTTCTGAGAAGAACTTTTCTTTGTTCTCTGAGATTTTCTTTTCTAGGTATTCTCTTCTTGAAACAACTGATTTTAGCTTCATTCCAGTATGGAACTTGTCAATGATAAAATAATCAGCGATTCCAATCATTGAATCTGGGTCTTCTACTCTTACTACATCAGCTTTGCTGAGTGGGCAGAACCCTAAAAACTCGTTACCAAGATCAACTTCAAATCCACCTTTGATAACTTTAACAAATTTACCCATAACCGGAGTACGGTTATCTGCAGAAACCTTAAGAACTTCTGTACGTTCCTTGATGTCAGCGCGCTTTTTAGAAATGACGATTTGACCGCCTTTTCCTTCCTTGTTGACTATCATGACCTTGACTTCGTCGCCGACGGCGGGAACAGTGGAAAATTCATCTATGGCAACTCTGCCCTCAGATTTATAACCCACATCCACAAACACATACTCGTTATTGACCTGAACTACAGTACCGGTAACAAGCTGACCGTCTTCAATTTCATCAAGAGATTTAAGGTAATGTTCCTGCAACATTGTCTGCATATCTGCCTTTTGCTGCAGTTCGCTTTGTGTTTCCACCACTTCCTTTACGTCTTCCACTTTACTCTCCTGATCCTTATTTATTCCCCCCAAGCGGGCGAATATAGCATGTAACACTTTTACATAAACTTCATCTATGGTCAAGTATGAACAGTCAATATATAATGCTTCTGGCACAATCTTCAGTGCTCCGAAGCTTTTATTTTTGTCAATTTCATCTCGAGCTATGATGAGGTCTTTTAATTCTTCGATAGAATATTCTGTTTTTTGTTGAGAAAATCTTCTAATTGCTCTTACTTCAACGTTCGCATCAATATAAAATTTGAAAGGTGTTTCTTTAAAAACGACACTCGTCATATCTCTGCCTTCAGCAACTATAGAAATTCCATTTAAAGAAATTTTCCTTAGATGTTCATTCACAACATACCGTAAATCTACAATCGCACTATGAGTGGCGACCCACGCATCTATACTATCATTATGAAGGTAATCTTCAACACAATCTTCGCCAATAAAAAGTTTATCATTCTGGATATTAAGCGGTAGTTGCCTCGCAATTTCTATAATTCTTTTTTCATTAGTTGGGTCTATCCCGCGAGTTAATACTGTGTAGGTGATTGCTCTATAAAAATTACCTGAATTTAGAAAATGATATCCTAGGCGTTCACTAAGAAGTTTAGCAATGGTGCTTTTACCAGCTCCTGCAGGTCCATCGATTGCAATTACAATACCTTTTAATGTTTTTAATGTCTGTAAATCCATAAAATTATTTCTTTCCTAATAATTGATTTATTTCGCTTTTAGAGACTTGTCTAAATTGTCCCTCTTTAAGATTTCCTAACGTAATATTCCCTATTCTAAGTCTTACAAGTTGAACGATTGTATATCCAAGATAGCTAAATATCTTTCTCAGTTCTCTATTTCTTCCTTCTGTAAGTGTTATATAGGCCCATTTTTTTGTGTTTATAGAAAAATCTTTTATTGTGTACGGTTTTTGACTATCAATAAAAATTCCTTTAGTAGCTTTTTGGAGATCTTCGCTTCTAATAGGTTCTCTTGTTAATACCGCATACTCTTTTTCTACATGAAATGAAGGATGTGTAATTTTTTGAGCCACTTCCCCATCATTTGTGTAGAGAATTAAACCACTAGATTCTTTATCGAGGCGTCCTACATGAAATAAGAGATTCTTATCTTCAATAGTGATAAGATCTCTTGCATAAAGAGATTCATTAGGATCGAAATTTGTACAAACGTACCCTTTGGGTTTATTAAGTGCATAATATAATGTTTTATCGGATGGTTCAGCGAGTACATCATCCACCATTACAACATCGTCCTGGACTACTTTTATTCCCATCTCAGTTATCTTATTTAGATTTATGGTCACTCTTCCATCAAGTATTAGCTGTTCACACGATCGCCTTGAACCAAAACCACTTCTTGCAAGGTAGCTTTGTAGACGAATAGGATACTCTATTTTCATAACAGGGTTCCCTCCTCATTTTGTAAAAATCGTTCACGATCGATATCTGATAATTTGGGTAAAGCAGAAATACTTGATAAATTAAATTCAAGCAAAAATTTTTTACTAGTTCCATATAATGCAGGTCTTCCTGGAACATCCTTTTTACCAACTTTGTGAATATACTCTCTTTCAAGTAACATTCTCATAATGGAATCGGAGGAGACACCTCGAATATTTTCTACATCAACTCGTGTAACTGGTTGAGCATAAGCGATGATTGAAAGTGTTTCAAGTGCTGCCTTAGACAATCTTTTATCAACTTTGCGTCCATATGCGCTCTTTAATTTATCATGCATCTCATGTATTGGGATAAATTGATAAGTATCATTATTCTCTATAAGAGATATGCCGTGTCCTTCTTCTCGATATAGAATAGTAAGTTCTTCTACAGCGTTTCTAATTTCATCTTCATTTTCATGTGTAAGATGCATAAGAGTTTGAAGGCTTAGTGGTTCGTTTTCTAGAAATAATAATACTTCAATAAATTTAGATATCTCATTAATCATCTATTCATCGTCCTCTTCGTCTGAAAAATCAATCACAATATCTTCATCATCAGTATCTAAATCTTCAGATTGATATTTTACCTCAATATTTTCAATTTCTTTGTGTATCTTCTTTTCAATTACTTCCTCTGTGTATTCAGAAGGCTCAATTGCATCGATATCACCATCATAAAATGGGGAAGGAGATATTACAATGTCTCCAAAAAGTTTATGCTGTTCAATTACTATCATGTTATATTTTACTGCTTCTAAAATAGCAAGAAATGCACAAATAATGTCAATTATTGAATTTTGATACACTACAATATCTATAAAAGAAATCGATTCCTTAGTTTCAAAAAGTTCATTCATTAGAGTTAGTTTTTGTTTGACTGTTACTTCTTCATATACATTAAAGACTTTATCTACACTTATTGTTTGTAGCAGAGAAGAGAATGTTTTTAAAAGATCCCATACAGACACTTCTTTCCACAAATCTTCATCTGAAAAAGGAAGCATAAATTGGTTCCTCTTTCTCATGATAAATAATTGATCATTTTGATTTTGTTCTGCTAATAGAGAGCTATATTTTTTATATTTTTGGTATTCGATAAGTTGTTCTACTAAATCTTGTTTATCATCTTCCCAATCATTCTCTTCATCAACAGAGTTTGGCAAGAGTGTTTTACTCTTAATATATAAAAGATGTGCTGCCATATGGTAAAAATCAGTAAGATCTTCGAGATCAACTTTTTTTGCCATCTCAAGATAATGCAGAAATTGATCTGTAATTTCACAAAGTGGGATTGCATAGATACTTACTTGAGCTTTTTGTATGAGATGAAGCAATAAATCAAGGGGACCTTCAAATTGTTGTACAGAATACGTAAGGGTAGATTCTTTCGGTTGAAAATCTCTCTCTATTCCAATTTCTTGTCTCATATAATAATGGATTATACTCTAAAAATAGTACAAGGGTAAAGATACTTCCTCACCCTTGCATTAATAATGAAAAAATCGAGATTGTTAATCTTCTGTTTTGATCTCAGTTTTTACAGTAGTGTCATGTGGGAACATGATTTCTCTTAATTGTTTCTCTAGAAGCACTGTTATATCGCTATTACTTTTAAGGAACGTTATAGCATTGTCTCTACCCTGCCCTATTTTTTCTGCTTGGTACGAATACCATGATCCACTTTTATTTACTAAATCATATTTTAAGGATGCATCGAGAATAGAACCATAGTAACTAAGTCCTTCACCAAAAAGCATATCGAGTTCAACACGCTTAAATGGTGGAGCAACCTTATTTTTTACTATTTTAATTCTTACTCTATTTCCAATAATATCATCAGCGCTTCTAGAGATAGCTTCAATCTTTCTCACCTCTATTCTAATTGATGCGTAGAATTTTAGAGCGTTCCCTCCAGTCGTAGTTTCTGGATTACCAAACATAACTCCTATTTTCATTCGTATCTGATTGATGAAAATAATAGTAGTATTACTTTTTGCTAGAATTCCTGTAAGTTTCCTGAGAGCCTGACTCATAAGTCGTGCTTGAAGACCCATATGTGAGTCTCCCATTTCTCCGTCAATTTCTGCTTGTGGAGTAAGAGCTGCTACTGAGTCAACTACAATAATATCAACTGCGCCGCTTCTTACAAGACTCTCAGTTATCTCTAAAGCCTGCTCTCCATTGTCTGGCTGGCTTATCCATAACTCATCTGTGTTAACTCCTAGCTTTCGTGCATATGTAGGGTCGAGTGCATGCTCAGCATCAATGAATGCAGCAATGCCCCCAGCCTTTTGAGCTTCGGCAATAGCGTGAAGTGAAAGTGTTGTTTTACCAGATGATTCTGGCCCATATATTTCAATGACTCTTCCTTTAGGGTATCCCCCTACTCCTAGAGCTTCATCAAGAAGAATCGATCCAGAGGAAATTGTTTGGATAGAGCCATCAACAGGATTATCTGAGAGTTTCATAAGTGCACCCTTACCAAATTGTTTATCAATCTGAGATCGAGCTGCTTCTAATGCTAATAATCTTTCTTTGTTATCTCCTGATTTCAGAATTCTGGAAACAGGTGTGTTGCTACTTCCTTTTGCCATATCTATATATTACTCCTATAAAAATCTATATGTTATAATTGTACGTTTAAATTCACGTATTCACTTCGAAACATCGGTCGAATCAAGTATAATTGTTACCGGTCCATCATTAGTATATCTTACCTTCATATCGGCTCCAAATATACCACTTTCTACAATAAGTCCACGTTGAGCGAGTTTATCTATCGCTTTTTCATACATAATGTTCGCCTCTCTAGGTAGCGCTGCATTATTAAAAGAAGGTCTATTCCCTTTTGTCGTTATTGCACAAAGGGTAAATTGGCTAATCATAAGAATCTGAGATGATACTTTATCGACACTCAGATTCATTTTATCTTCTTTATCTCTAAAAATACGTAAGGCGGCAATTTTTCTTACAATATAATCTAAATCATTCTCATTATCTGATACGAAAACTCCTAAATAAACAAGAAGCCCTTTGTCGATGTGCCCAGTTACTTTTCCTTCTACACTTACGCTTGCGTCACTTACTCGTTGTACAACTGCTTTCATGTTCTTTGTAGTGCATGAATTGTAGATACCAATTCTTGCTGATTGGCAGAATGAAAAAATGTTGTTCCCATTACAAGGATATCAGCACCCGCTTCAAAGACTTTAGAAGCATTATGAGTAGTAATCCCCCCATCAACACTTATCAGGAAGTCAAGATTATGAGTTTCCCTATATAATGCGAGTTCTTGAATCTTCTTATAAGAGAAGTCAATAAATTGTTGTCCCCCGAAACCTGGATTAACACTCATGATCAAAATAAGGTCAATCTCTTCAAGCATATGATGGATAGTTGAGATTTGTGTTGAAGGAACGATAGAAATTCCTGCTTTAATCCCATGTTGGTGTATGAGGCCAATAGTTCTATGAAGATGAATAGTTGCCTCACTATGAACTGTAATAATATCGCTACCAGCTTCAACAAAGGAAGGTATGAGAATGTCTGGGTTCTGTACCATTAAATGGGTATCAAATGGTAGATTACTAAGAAGTCGTATATCTTTTATAAATTTTGGTCCAAATGAGATATTTGGAACAAACTGACCATCCATAACATCAAGGTGAATATAATCAGCATTTGATGTATTAATGAGCTCCACGCCTTTTGCCACATGGGCGAAATCACAACTAAGCATAGAGGGGGCTACTTTACATTCTATTTTGGTTTTCATATCTTAAAGATTAGCAGAACTAACCCATTTTGTTAAGTGCTATTATAAAGAACTGTGAACTACTCTTCTTGGACAGTTGTTGCAACCAAACTCTATTTGAGATATAATAAAACAATAATCTAGAAAATTCTCACCGATAACACCTGCGCTATAATATATCCTGTGTTCCGGGATGAATGGCTCATTTATGTATCTGTTTAGCATGAAGAAAGAGATTAAGGGAGTGCCTTATGAATGAAGAAAATATTAGAGTCTTGTTGACTGAAGAAAAATGGACACGCGCCTCTATTACAACCTATACCGTTCCTGCATTGGAAGAGATTGATGCTATGCTCAATCAAGTTGACAATGGAGATGATTTGCTTGAAATTAAATCTATTTGTGAAGAGCATATTAAAAAGAACAAGAACTCTATTATTGCAATGTATATCTCAGGTGTTGTATCACTTATGAGAAAGAGTCTTGATTACGGTAATCTCACTTCATTAATAGAAATGTTTAATGAAAATAATAAACCAAATGTTGTTGAGTTTTTAAGCAATAAAATCCTTGAACGCTATGAAGATAAATATGTTTTAAGAGTATTGGCTGGTACTTATGAGAAATCTGGTAAAGAAGAAGAGATGTATGAACTCTATAAACGTCTTGTTGCTGTTGATTTTGAAGAAACAGATCTACTTCTCTCTATTGCTCGTCGTTATATTGAAAAGAACAAAAGAAGTGAAGCAATAGTCTATTATAAGAAAGCTTTTCAGAGATATTTAAATGTACAGAATTTCCAAGCAGTGCAAGAAGTATGGTCTCTTATGCTCACTTTCATTCCAGAGGATTTCCCATATCTTCTTGGTCTTGCAACCAAAATTATAGCACGTTTTAATGGTGAAGGAGCAATCAAAGCTCTTACACAACTTTATCAATTATCGATTGAAAAAGATCAATTAGATCAAGCTATCACTGCATTAAAATTAATGCTAAACACAGAACCAAATAATACTTGGGCAAGAGAACAACTTGTTTCAATCTATAAAAAGAAATATGCTACTCATTCAAGATTAGATTCATGCATTGAGCTTAGTAATTTAGATAAGTCTTTTAGAGATATTCTCTTAGCTATTGATGAATTTGAAAAGAATATTGCGTTTGATAAGGGTTCATTTGTGTATCATAAAACATGGAGTATCGGGAGAATTCAAGAAATTACTCCAGAAAAGGTTATTATTGACTTTGCCGCAAAAAGAAATCATAGCATGACCTTATCTATGGCTTTTAGTTCTCTTCAGGTGTTAGAGAAATATCATATATGGGTATTAAAGAGTGTATTCTCTAAAGAAAAGCTTCATGATAAATTTATTGATGATGTAGCTTGGGGATTAAGAACGCTAATCTCTAGTAATGGAAATGCTGCTTCTCTTAAAGAGATGAAAGCAGAGATTACCCCATCAATCTTAACTCCAAAAGAATGGACAAGTTGGCTTAATAAGGCTAAGAAAGTATTGATGAGCGACCCTCTTATTGGATTTGTTCCAAATGAGAGTGATATTTATATGGTTCGTGATACACCTATAAGCTATGAAGAGAAATCTCTCGTAATCTTTAAAAATGAAAAACGTTTTTATGCAAAAGTTAAGGTTATTAAAGAATTCCTAGAAAATGGAGATGTCGAGTCAGATTTTTTCACCGAAATGGTAAAATATTTCAGAGATCAATGTGTTGCTTATCAAGGTGTTACAGATCAGGTAATATCAAGTTTCCTCCTTGTTGAATTTTTGAGCGAGAAATATCCTTTTGTCTTGCCTCCAGAGAATAATACATTCAAACAACTCTATAATATGGTTGATAGTGTGCCAAGAACTTTCCAGGCTATTGAAGATACTGAAATTAAGAAAATTTTTATAAATCAGGTCGTAAAAACAGAAGACCCAGATAAGGTTCCTCTCGTACTCGTATCTCTCTATCCTTATTATCTTACAAGTTACATTATGGATACGTTAAGAGAACAAGGTAAAAAGAAAGTAATTGAGGATATGTTCAAAAAAGCGTGCACCAATTATAGAGAAAATGCAGATTTGTTTACCTACCTTAGTCGTACTTACGATAAAAAATATTGGGAAAAGAAAATTAAAGTTCCTTTTGAAACTCTCGTTACAAGCCAATTACAACTTCTTGATTTTGCTTTTAATGCAATTGATGCAAAGAAAGGAATTACAGAGAATAAGAAAATAGTTAAGACTCTTACTACAATCCTTTTTGAGGAGAGAACTCTTTTTGATTTCTTAAATAGTGCAAACGAAGGACAGGCTCAACGAATTAACTTTATTATTCAAAGAATGAGTGGTTTAGATCAATCTAAAAAAATTGAAGTGAAACATACTATTCTAGAAAAATATCCAGATTTCGTGTTTCTTGGTGAAGAATTAAATTCACCCGAACTTGTAAGTAGTGGACTATTAGTTACTAGAAAACGTTTTATTGAGAAACAGAATGAATTAGATAGAATCATGAATGTCGAGATTCCAGAAAACTCGAAAGAAATTGGGTATGCATTAGAACTTGGAGATTTGAGAGAAAATTCTGAATTTAAAGCTGCTAAAGAAAAGCAGGGTATATTAAATACAACAATGATGCGACTTACAGATGAAATTTCTAGGGCAATGATCGTGAACTCAGATTCAATAGATCCTTCGAAAGTCTCATTCGGTACTGAAGTGACTCTTACAAATCATATTTCTCATGAGGCGATTACCTACCAGATTTTTGGACCTTGGGAATCTAATCCTAATGAGAACATTATAAGTTATTTAGCCCCATTTGGAGCAAAGCTCCTTAATCACAAAGTTGGAGAACGGTTCGCTTTCGAGATAAATGAACAACCATATGATTTTACTGTGGAGTCGATTACGAAACTACGTGTTTAAATTTTTCATAGACATAGCAGGGAGAGTGGATAGATTAATTATCCGCTCTCTTTTTTTTAAACAATGTAATGATATTTATATGAAAAAGTTGATAGAGTAATAGAATTATAATAACAGCTCCTAGATATACACCTGAGAGAATTCCAAATCTGGCGAAAGTCGTGATAGTAGAAAAATAATGCGGAGTAAAGAGAGTATCCATTCCATAGAGATAGAAAAAGAGCGGAATATTTACCAGCGTTATTTTACTTATTTCCTTGAGAAAAGGTTTCGTGATTTCTATGGCATCTCTCTTATGTAGATAAATGAGATAGATCATCAAACCTACAGAAAAACTGACAATACTTGCAATAGCAATGCTAGAAACTTCTTTTCTAATTTGTAATAAAATAATAGTCGAAATAATATCTACACATGCCACAATGAATGAGATATATAAAGATGGTTTATAGTAATCAATAGAATAAGAGACTTTTTGCAAAAATGAATACCATGCAGCTATAGGCATACTTATTGCAAAGAAAAAAAGTACGTTACTTGTATGAATAGTATCGTTAAACGAATATTTCCCACTAAGGAAAAGGGTAATAGTTGTCTGATTCCCAAAAACTGTAAGAAGTAGTAATGATGGCAATAGTAACGAAAAAAGTGAAATAAGTGCATGATTAGTTAAGTTTTTTAAAAACTTGATATTTTTATCATAAGAAGCTTTAACAAGGGAAGGGAAAATGGATGTTGCTATAGCTCCGAAGAAAATCCCATAAGGAGCTTGCCAAACTATTATTGAATTACTAAAGTAGGAAACACTCCCTGTAGTTAATGAAGAAGCAAAATAGTATGCTACCTGTTGACTAATTATGAGTATAACTGCACTAAAGGTTACCGGTAACCATCGTCTCATCACATCAATAAAATCGCTATTGTTAAACTGAAAAGAAATGTATGCATCATAATGTAAACTTTTTACTTTCATGAAAGTAAAAACTATTTGGAAAATTGATCCTAATAAGACACCTAGTGCCATTGAATAAGGGCCCAATTTTGGTGAAAAGAGGATAATAGAAGCTATAACGGTCACACTGAAAAGAAGAGGGGCAATTGATGCAATAAAGAACATGTTATGAGATTGAAGTACACCAATTAATAACGCATATATTGATATCAGTGCAAGATATATCATAAAGTAAGTGAGGAGTCTTGAGCCTAGGATGATTAAATCGCTGTCTGTGAAATCACTAAAGATTCTCATAATATCAACTTTAAAAATAAAGGTGCATGCAATAATCGGAATCATAATCATCAATTGAAAGCCAAATAGTGTTCTCAATAACTGTTTTTGGCGAGGCGGATCGACAAGCAATCTAGTAAATACTGGAATGAATGCTGAATTAAAAGCTCCTTCTGCAAAAAGCTTACGGAAATTATTAGGGATATTGAATGTGAAATTAATCACATCCCCCACTCCACTTGCTCCAAAATATGTTGCAACAATTCTTGCTCTCACGATACCTAACAATCGAGAAACCAGAGTGAAAATCATAAGAATTAAAGAATTTTTCTTAATATTATGAAGAGTAGCTTCCTCATTTTTTTGCATAGTAGCGCTCTAAATATGATTTTTTAAATTCAGTGAAACTGTTATTATTGATAGCTTCCCTAATTCTTTCCATGAAGTTATATAAATAGGCTAAATTGTGTTCAGTCGCTAACATCCCCGCGATCATTTCTTTAGCTTTAAATACATGACGTAAATATCCTCGAGAATATTTTGTACAAGCAGTACAGGTACACCCTTGTTGAATAGGTCCATGATCGAATTCATGAGTTGCCCTCTTAAGTTGAATCATTCCATCATCAGTAAACACTGAACCATTGCGCCCACTACGAGTAGCAAGAACACAATCAAATAAATCTATGCCATTAGATACAGCTTCTAAAATGTAATCAGGTGTACCTATTCCCATAACGTAACGAGGAACATTTAGAGGAAGAAATTGAGTAGTATATTCAAGATAATCTGCAAATTGGCTACTCGTTTCTCCAACACTTAATCCTCCTATAGCAATACCTGGGAATCCAATTTCGCTGAGAGCAAGGGCACTTTCCTTACGTAGATCTTTAAAGAAATTACCTTGGACGATTCCAAAAAGGTTTCCTCTTTTTTCACTCTTAGACCAATGATCAAAAGACCTGTGAGCCCACAAACGAGTAGTTTCCCACGCCTTTCTTGCCTCTCTATAAGGAATATCTGGAGGTGTACACACATCAAGACACATTAAGATATCACTTCCAATGATAGTTTGAATATCTACCACTTTCTCAGGAGTAAGTTGGTGACGAGAACCATCTATATGAGATTGGAAAATAACTCCTTCCTCTTTGATTTTTCTTAGCTGTGAAAGACTGAATATTTGGAACCCACCGCTATCAGTTAGAATGTTATGGTTCCAATTACTAAAATTATGCAGACCATGATACGAATCCAATACATCAGTTCCTGGTCGTAAATACAGATGGTATGTGTTAGCTAAGATGAGATTGTAGCCTAAATTACTCACAGTTTCGTGATACATCCCTTTTACTGTTCCATTAGTTCCTACAGGCATGAACTGTGGAGTAATAACATCTCCATGAGGGAGGCTCATGATACCACAACGAGCTTTGCTATTGGCATCTTGGTGTGTAAGGCGGTAGATAGTGTCCATATGTATATTATTTCCTTTTAAATGAGAGTGTGAATAGTGATAGGAGTAACAAGAGAATCATCGGTCCTAAAGTTCCCCATAAAGGTTCTATAACCCCTTGCTTTGATAATATCATTCCCATAAGAAGCATAACATAAAAAACTACTGCAATTGAAATACTTGTTATGATACTTAATATTAGGACATTCTTCTTCCAAGCAAATACTGTGGAGCAAGAGATTAAAACCAAAATCAAAGGGGAAAGATTTTTGAATATTCTGTTGTAAATATCAGTTGCAATTATACTGAACTCACTTTTTTTTACAATTTTAATACTTTTTAGGTACTTTAATGCTTCCTTGAGAGGCAATGTAATTATTTCATTATTTGTATTAGAGAAAAAAGAGGGATTTAAAGTAACAAAGGAAGGAGCATAGGTGTCCACTATTTTATACTCTATTTCTTGTGTTGAAGGATCAATTGTGTAGACTTTTGCTTGAGTAAATGTCCAGACTCCTTCATCATAAATCCCACTAGTAGCATCAATTCGTTCAATGAGAGATCCCTCAGCATTAAGATGATACACACTTACTTGGGTGATTTTATTCTCTTTATCACTAAAACGACGTGCATAAATTATATAAGATTTATCAAGCCCATAGAGGGTAATATTTCTAGAATCTTTTGATACGCTTGTATCAAGTAGATTGGCAGTATAGTCATTTTTAATTTTATCAGCCTCAATTGTAACTTTTTCATTGAATATAAAAAGAAGTATTGTTATAAAAAAAGAGGTAATAATAAACACACGTATAATCTTAGTGAAACTGATACCACTGTTGTTTAGAATTATCATTTCATTATGAGTGTGCATCATTGAAAGGATATACGTAGAGGCGAACAGGGAAGCCGGAGGCACAGCAAATACTATTGCTTCTGGAATATAAAGTGCTGTTGCATACAAAATACTCGTCAAAGAAGCCTCTACTTGTAGATACTGTTCAAGGTGAGAAAACAGATCAAATAGAAGCAAAATAAAAGATAATAAAAGAGTTGTTACTCCAACCAATTTGATAAAGGAGAAAAATAAATATTTGTGTAAAACTTTCATAAGCGTCTCATCCCCAAAACTAGTATTAATGTAATGGACGCAATTACAAAATTAGGTGCCCACATTAAAAATAAAGGATGAATTGCAATACGTATGATTTGACTTTGCATGATAAAAAGCATTGCCCAATAAAGTGCAGCTACTAAAAGAGAAAGGCCAAAACCGAAAAGTCTACCATGTTTAATCTTTATAAAAGAGAGAGGAAATGCAACAAGAGCCAAAATAAGGGAACTTATTGAGAGGGCAATCTTTTTATGGAATTCAGCTCTATAATATTGAAGATAGAAATCTATTGGTTTTTCCTTATCAATTCTTTCAATTTCTCGTGTTAATTTATCTATTTCGGGTTGATTCTCGATTGAATTATTGCGATTTTGTTCAGTAATGAGTTGTTCCCTTTCAGAGAGAATGGCATTTTTTCTATTTTCCAGTGAAACAACAATTTTATCATATTCTACAAGCCTAACTTTAATTAAAGATAGTAGAGCACGAGAAGTCATTTTTGAAGGGCTCATATCATTTATCTGACTTAATTGATTTCTAAAATCAAGATAGTATGTCATCTTTTCACTTGTAGCATATGAGTATTTCTCTCCATTAGAGACATTATTTGATAAAAATATAACATCATATAAATCAAGTTTATAGATAAAAGAGGTAATATCTATTAAAGAAATTTCTCCTCTTGCTGCACTAATGATTTGCTTATCCTCTTTATTTGATTGGTCAAATATCAATACGGATTCCATGATGCCATTGTTGACATTTCCTGTTGCAACACTAATATCGCCAATAGTATTGATCGAATATGGATCAATCTCTAAACTTGGCAATTCCCTTAATAAGGAAGAATAGAGTGTCTTAAATTTTACATTTGAATAGGGTATAAGAAAATCGGCAATCATATAAGTTAAAGTAGATAATAGTATGGCTCCTACGATAATAGAACGAAACATCTTAAAAAGAGAAATCCCGGCTGCTCGTAATGCTACTGTTTCGTTATTCGCAGATAAATCTCCTATTACCATACTAGCAGCAGAGAGAGTTGAGAACGGAATTGTATATAACATGATCTGAGGCATACTTAATGAGACTAGTAAAAACATTTGAGAAATTGGGACATTTTTAATTAATATTCTTTGTGCATAGAGTAGAATTTGATTTACAAAGAATATAAAGAAAAAGAAAAAAAATGCAACAATGAAAGAGATTATAAACTCTTTTGCTACATATCTATAGAGTACAGAGTAGGAACTCTTTGTCCTCTTTTCCATAGTGTTATACTCCCGTAGAGCCAAATCCAGATGACCCACGATGTGTCATTGATGTATAGTCAGTAGGGATGAATTGAGATCTGAGCACTGCTGAAATAACTAACTGTGCAATCCTATCTCCATGTTGAATTGTGAAATCCTCTTCTCCGTGATTAATAAGAATCACCTGTAATTCTCCTCTATAATCACTGTCGATTGTGCCTGGTGAGTTTAATACGGTGATTCCATGCTTAGCAGCCAGCCCACTACGTGGTCTCACTTGCCCTTCATATCCACTAGGTATTTCTAGAATAAGTCCAGTGGGGATTAGAGCCCTACCCCCACTTTTCTTAAGGATAATGTTTCCATCTGGAAGGGATGCATGAAGGTCAGCACCTGCAGCTTCTAATGAGCCATATTCAGGTAACATTCCTCCATCCAATAATTTTACACGTATAGTAATCCCTTCCATTGCATAAATTCCCTTTATTTTGTTTCAGTTGTTTCTTCTAACGCATCAACATATGATAAATTCAGTCTACCCATTCTATCAACTTCTAATAATTTGACAGGGATAGATTGATTCAGTGTTAACACTTCATTTACGTTATTAACTCTCTTTCTAGATAATTTACTTATATGACAGAGGCCTTCTTTTCCTGGAAGTATTTCAATGAATGCACCAAAGTCCATTATTCTTTTAACGGTTCCTTGGTAAACTCTTCCAACTTCAGGTTCTTCCACTATAGATTTAACTAACTCAAGAGCTTTATTCGCACTAGCTGCACTCTTCCCATATATGGTTACTGTACCATCGTTATCAATATTTAATTCTGCACCACTAATTTCTGCAATACCTTTAATAGTTTTCCCGCCGGTACCAATAACTGCCCCAATTTTATCTTCATCTACTTTGATTGTAAGAATTTTAGGAGCGTATTGAGAAATTTCGCTTCTAGGAGCTTTAAGTGTCTCTTCCATAATACCTAGAATATGCATTCTCCCTTCTTTTGCTTGAGAAAGAGCTTTTGACATGATTTCACTAGTAACTCCAGCAATTTTTATATCCATTTGGAATGCTGTAATTCCTTTTCTAGATCCAGCTACTTTGAAATCCATATCGCCAAGGTGATCTTCTTCTCCGAGAATATCACTAAGGACAACATATTTAGAATAATCTGCTCCTTCAGTAATAAGTCCCATTGCTATTCCGGCTACTGGTTCAAGGATATTTACTCCTGCATCCATCAAGGATAGACAGCCACCACAAACGCTTGCCATACTACTTGATCCATTAGATTCTAGGATTTCAGAAACAACACGAATTGTGTATGGGAAGTCTTCTTTAGATGGAAGAATTCCTTCGATTGCACGTTGTGCTAAATGTCCATGCCCTATCTCACGTCTACCAGTTGATAATCTACCAGTTTCACCAACACTAAATGGAGGGAAGTTATAGTGAAGCATAAAATTAGAAAATGATTTTTCACCATCAATAGTATCGAACATCTGTTCGTCTCGAGTACTTCCCAGAGTTGTTGTCGCAAGAGCTTGTGTTTCACCACGTGTAAACAAAGCAGACCCGTGAGTTCTAGGTAATATTCCTGTTTCACAGGTTATAGGTCGAATTTCGTCTACTTTTCTTCCATCAGTTCTCACGCCATTATTTAAAATAGAGTCTCTAAGGATAGAATACTCTAAGTCTTCAAAGAGATTGTAGATTTTCTCGCTTTTACCACTCTCATCTAATTCTTTCTCAAATTTCTCAATAACTTGATTTTTTACTTCATTCAAAGCAGCATATCTTTCCATCTTCCCTTTTACAAAAGAAGCTTCTTTATAAAGAGGATAAGCATATTCTTTAATAGGATCTAAGAAAGAGAGATCTTCTTCGATTTGAATTAAAGGAAGTTTCTCTTTACCAGCTATCGCAGCTAGTTCTAATTGAATTTTGCAGAGATCTGCAATAATAGGTTCAGCGGTCGCAATTGCTTTGAGCATCATCTCTTCGCTAACTTGTTTTGCCCCACCTTCAACCATGGTAATACCTTTTTCAGTTCCAGCAACAACAATTTCTAATAGTGATTCTTCGATTTGTTGGAATGTAGGGTTGATTACATACTCATCCTTGATAAGAGCTACACGTACGGCAGCAATTGGGCCATTAAATGGGATATCACTGATTGTTACAGCTGCTGAGGAGGCAATCATTGCAATAATATCAGGTGGATTAGTCATATCAGAAGATACAACTGTTGGGACAATTTGAATCTCTCTTCCAAATGCTTTATCAAAAAGAGGTCTCATAGGGCGGTCAATAAGTCTTGAGACGAGTATTTCTTTGTCTTTTGGTCTTCCTTCTCTTTTTAAGAAACCACCAGGAATTTTTCCTGCTGCATAATATTTTTCGTTGTACTCAACTTGTAATGGGACGTAATCAAGTGGAGCTTCAGGAGCTCTTCCGCTACAGACTGTTGCAAGAACAGCACTTCCACCAAATGAAGCATATACAGACCCATTTGCCTGTTTAGCCATTTTCCCTGTTTCTAGGGTCAGTGTTCCGTTCGATAATGTAATTTCTACTTTTTTTGTTGTCATTTCTTCCTACTTCTTTTCTTTCTTTTTCTTATATTCACTATATGACAATAACAAAACAGCCTCAAAACTCCCTAAAGGTAGGTGCTTAGAGGCTGCTAGGTCATTATCTACAATACATATGTTATTTTCTCAACTCAAGTCTTTGAATAAGTTCGCGGTAACGATTAACATCACTCAATCTAATATATTTAAGTAATCTTCGTCTTTTACCGACCATTTTTAATAATCCTCTTCGACTAGCATGGTCTTTAGGGAATTTATTAAAGTGCCCTTGAAGGTCTTTAATACGAGCGGTGAGTAAAGCCACTTGGGCTTCTGCTGAACCAGTGTTAGTCACAGTCCCACCATAATTTTCAATAATTTCTTGTTTTGTTTCCTTAGTTAACATCTTTTTATGATAACTCCTTTATAAATTCTAATCTGTCGTATCGTGGAGTCTCTCTTTTTGAGTGAAGCATTTCTAATTCTCTTTGTTCATCGACTAATGAAAGAATAACGTTAAATTCGTTAATCTTACAAAGTACTTTTAAAGAAGAAAAATCATGCAAAACCAAAAGAGCTTCGTATTCTCCCGGTGGCGGCAGGAGTTGTACAAAAGACCCTATCGAAACTTTGAGTGGCCATTCATTTTTCCTGGAAGGTATATGGGCCAAGTCCAATGAATAGTTTCTCCCGAGTAACGTTGCACATGTAGCAACATTCCCATCTAGTATCGCAGTACGAACAAGCGTACTACTATCAACAGTACCGTCAGATAAACGGTACATATTCGGTACAATTACAGAAGCGTTTTTTGTATACTTGTTGATAAAGGAGGCAATCTCTTGGGGAGTGGTATCTGCATTTTGTCCACATCGAAAATTATCACCAACAACTATTGCTCTTATATCAAATAAAGATGTAAGTCGAGCAATAAACTCTTCTCCTGTTAGTTTACTGAAATCAGGGGAAAAGTCAATCACTACTACTTTATCTACACCTAAGGAGTCGTATATATTGCGCACCATTCTCGTGGTTAATAGCGGTAAAGAAAAAGAATTCCTCCCTATCATCATCTTAGGGTTTTGAGCAAAAGTGAATACTACTGAATCACAATCACCTATTTCTTTTGCTATAAGTAAAGCGTGCTCTATAATTTTTTGATGTCCAATATGGAGTCCATCAAATACCCCTATAGATGCAACCGCTTTCTGATAGGAGTATTGTTTGTTCGTGTATAGCTGATCAAAATCGAAAAATTCCACTCAAAATCCTCTTTCATTGTAAAATAGCAATTGATGAAACAATTTCTTGCATTTCATTCAGAGAGACTATAGCTAACATAACGTTATCTTTACTATAAATAATTGCATATCGGCTCTCCGAAGATACTCTCTTCTCTACAATATACTCATTTTTAGGTAAATTGCCATGACTTAGTGGAACTACCGCTTTATCCTCAATAATAATAGTTCCCATATATGGTAACTGAAGCAATAATTGCTCTGAATTTGAAATAGATTTTTTAAGTAGATTTTCATCCTCAGCTTTTATAGCGTCCGTTAATCTATATGGACCAATATGTGTTCTAACCAACTCAGTTACATAGGCGACAGAATTTACTTTAAAAGCAATGTCTCTGGCCAGAGATCTTACATAGGTCCCTTTAGAACAATGAATTTTTAATTTAAGAAATGGAGGATTATATGAAGATATTTCTATCGAGTAGATAGTAATATCTCTTGGATTTAGTTCAACTTCCTTTCCATCTCTAACAAGGTGATACGCCCTTTTCCCATTAATATGTATTGCTGAGTATTTAGGTGGTACCTGTGCAATAGTCCCTATAAAATATTCACTAATAGCCTTTTGGATTTCATCAATGGTCGGAATTCCACTTGTCTCAATGATATTTCCTTCGGGATCAAGTGTGTCAGTCATTTTACCAAATTCAAACGTTGCTTCATATTTTTTATCTAGTGATGAAAATATACTATTGAGTTTAGTCATATTACCAGTAAGGACAATCATAAGTCCATGAGCAAATTTATCCAGCGTGCCAGCATGCCCTACTTTCTTTTCAAGGTTTCTTTTTATAGGAGTAAGAGAGGAAAAGCTAGTGACTCCAATTGGTTTATCGATTAAAAGAAGAGATGATATAGGTGCCATTATTTATATATCTAGTGAATCAATTATATCACTCATTCTTTTTTGTTCAGCAATCGAATTGTCGATTTTAAAGGTAAGATGAGGTGTATTACGAGTAGTGAGAATCTTGCCAAGACGACTTTGAATATAGCCGGCAGAATGTTGTAATGCTTCTACCGACTTTATTAGTTGTTTGTCTTCAACAAAAGAGGTTATATACACAGTTGCATAAGCTTTATCTTTTGAAAGAATCACTTCACTTACTGAGACAAAAGGACTAAGGAGAGGATGTTTTATCTCCTTAGTGACAATCATCATGCCGACTGCCTCTTGAATTCGTTGTGCTAATCTTTCATGTACATGATTAACCATTGCTTTTTAATACCTGTTTTGTCTCAACAACATCTATTACTTCAAGGATATCACCAACACGTAAGTCTTGGAAATTTTCAATACCAACACCACATTCAAATCCTTCAACAACTTCTTTTGCATCATCTTTGAATCTTTTTAGTGAAGTTATTTTACCAGAGTGAACTTTAATACTCTCCCTAATAACATTAACTTGAGCGTTTCTTCTCACTTTACCACTTGTTACATAAGATCCAGCAATAGTGCCAATTTTAGGTACTTTGAAGATATCCCGTACTTCTACTTGCCCAATAACAACTTCAGTTCGTATCGGAGCTAGCATACCTTCCATTGCATCTCTAATATCATCAACTGCATCGTAAATGATATTATACTTACGAATCTCAATTTTCTCTCTTTCAGCTAATGACTGTGCTCTTGGAGTTGGCCTCACATTAAAGCCTAACACAAGTGCGTTAGAAGCAATAGCTAAATTGATATCATCTTCAATAATTGCTCCTGCTGATGCTCTAATTGCATTAAGTCGGATTTCATTATTAGATAGTTTCTCTAAAGAGTGTTGAACTGCTTCAACAGATCCTTGGACATCACCTTTTATAATGACATTAAATTCTTGAATAGTCCCGTCGTGCATTTTATCAAAAATATTATCTAGTGTTACTTTCTTCACATTACGTGCTTGCCCAAGTTTTTCTAGTTCTTGTCTCTTGCTGCCAACTTGTCTAGCTTGTTTTTCATTCTCTGTTACTTGGAAAGGATCCCCAGCTCCAGGAATATCTGATAATCCAATTACTTCAACAGGAGTAGCAGGCCCTGCCTCTGTAATTCGTTTTCCCTTATCATCAAACATTGCTCTAACTTTACCTGAGTAAATCCCTGCCACAAAGTTATCCCCTTGGCGAAGAGTTCCTCTTTCTACGATAATTGAAGCAACGATACCTCGTCCTTGGTCAATTCTTGATTCTAATACTTTACCTTCAGCTCTCACATGAGGATTCGCCTTCAGTTCAAGCATTTCAGCTTCAAGTAGGATTGTATCGAGTAATTCTTCAATACCAATCTTCTTTAATGCTGATAATTCACAATATAGAGTTGATCCACCCCAATCTTCTGGCATTAAGCCATGATCAGAAAGTTGTTGTTTTACACGATCAATGTTTGCATCAAATAAGTCTATTTTGTTGACAGCAACAATTATAGGTACTTTTGCAGCTTTAGCATGGTCTATTGCTTCAATAGTTTGAGGCATAACACCATCATTTGCAGCAACAACAAGAATAACGATATCAGTGATTTGAGCTCCTCTGGCTCTCATCATTGTGAATGCTGCGTGTCCAGGAGTATCAAGGAATACAACATCACCTTTATTTGGAAGAGTTACTTTATAGGCTCCAATATGTTGAGTGATACCACCAAATTCATCTGCAACAACATCTGTAGATCTAATTGCATCAAGTAATTTTGTTTTACCATGGTCAACGTGTCCCATAATTGTAACAATAGGAGCTCTATCAACCAATTCAGTATCTTTATCACCTTCAGTTTGAATTAATGTTTCATCATATAAAGAAACAATGTTTACTTCACAGTTATATTCGTTAGCAATAAGGGTCGCAACATCTGAATCTATTTGTTGGTTAATAGTAACCATCATCCCCATTGAAAAGAGTTTCCCAATAACTTCAGAGGCTTTTAAGTTCATCTTTCTTGCTAAGTCACTAACAGTAATAACTTCCATGATATCTATACGTTTAGGTACTGGGTTAGCTCTATGAACATCTTTTCTTTTAATCTGAAAATCTTTCTCAGTATCTCGTTCTGGACGTTGAAAACTCTTTTTCTTTTTAAAAATTTTCTTACTCGTCTTTTGTACTACAGTTTCTTCTGGACCTTTAGAAGGAGCGCCTGGTCTTGGTGGACGAGGTCCTCTATTAAATGTATTAGGTCTGCCTGAATTAGCATCTCTATTATAAGGTCTAGGAGTACTACCAGGAGCACCACTTGGACGAGGCTGCCAACCTCCTTCACGTGGTTGATATGGAGGTCTCGGTGACGCTGGTCCTCTAGATGAATTATAAGGAGGACGTTGTTGGCCACTGTTGGGAGCACCTGGTCCTCGTGTGTTATTGTATGGTCGTCTTTCACCTTGTGGAGGTCTATTTTGTACGCCACCTACTTGCCCTACTTGTCTAGAAGGACCTGTAAATTGTGGCTTAGGGGAATTTTGAATATTTTTTCTCCACTCAGCATGGTCTTGGGCATTTTGTCCTTGTCCTGGTACTGGAGGAAGATCTTTTGGATCAATTACTTTAATAGTAGAGACTCCAGTATTAGGAGTTCTTTTAAAGGGTTCATGAGTCCTTCTTCCCTGTTGAGGAAGACGATTATCTCCAGATCTTTTTGGTGAATGTGAAGGCACTTCACCAGGTTTTTGAATTCTCTCTGTTTTATCAACAGGGACTCTCTCAGTTGGTGAATCTTGCTTTTTTTCAACGACAGGTACTGGGTTTTCGACTACAGGCGCTACTGTTTCTTGAGCAACTGCTTGTGGTCTCACCACAACGACCCGTTTTTTTACCACCACTACTTTTTTCTTCTCAACAGGACGTTGATTAGAGACATCTTTTTTTTCTAAAACTTCTTCTACAGAATTTTCAGATACATTCTTTTGGTGTCTAATTAGGGTCGTCTTTGGCTTTTTATCTTCTTCAATCATAAATATTTTGTCACTACTCCTCTACAACTTCCACTTCTTCAAAACTTAATCCTACTCCACAATTAGGGCAACTTGTGATCCCAGGATCAATTGCGTGTCCGCAGGCAGGGCAAAGGAACTGTTGTTCTGCTTCATCCCCAAATTCTTCTTCAACGATATCTACATATTCCGATAACAATGAGAGAGCATTTCGCATCTCTTGTTCCTCAATATCCTCAAAAGACTCAATATCTTCATCACTCAGATTAACAAATTCTTCAACTGTATAAATATCATAGTAATGTAGTTTATTCAGGAGTTTAGAATCGAATTCTGCGATGTCTGAGAGCATCATTTCACCCTCTTCAAACTCTTGTTCGTACTGCTCATTCCCTTCATTTTCATCACCAAAGAGTGCATCTATTCTCTCTTTAGTTTCTACATCTATATCTAATTCTCGATACTGGTCAATTGTTTTAACATCTATAATCCAGTCTGCGAGTTTATTAGCAAGCCTCACATTAATTCCTTGCTTTCCAATAGCTAATGATAATTGTTGATCATCAACGACTGCTATAGCAGTCCTTTTTGCTTCATCAAGTATTACAATCTTTTTAATATCTGCAGGTGAAAGACAGTTCTTAATGTATTCGATAGGGTTAGGGTCATATTTTAATACATCTATTCTTTCCCCTTCCATCTCTCTCATAATAGTCTGAACTCTAATTCCCTTCAACCCAACACAAGCACCAACTGGATCTAAATCACTTCTATTTGAATATACTGCAACTTTAGTCCTATACCCTGGTTCTCTTACAATCTTATGAATCTCGATAGAGTGATCATATATTTCAGGGACTTCAAGTTCAAAAAGTTTTTTTACAAATTCAGGATGAGTTCTACTAAGTTCTACTTTCAAATCTCCCCTTTCAGGTTTTTCTACTTTATATACATAACATTTAATTTTATCATTTTTTTTGTAGATTTCACGAGAAGATTGATACACCTTAGGGAGAATCCCTTCTACTTTACCAAGATCAATGATGATATCTCCCTTGATCTCACGCTGATAGTACCCGATAATCATTTCGCCTTCTTTAGACTTATATTCAGAATAAAGGGTGTCCTTTTGAATCTCTCTCAGTTCTTGTTTAGCCTTTTGTTTTGCACTTTGTACAGAGATTCTATCAAAGGTCTTTGGGTCTATGTTAATCATGATTTCATCACCGATTTCACAATCATCATGTAATTCTCTAGCATCACTTAATGCAATTTCATCAATCATTCCATCAAATTCATCATCCTCTACTATTGTTTTTTTTGCGTAGAGTTCAACAGAATCAAGGGAATCATTAAATTTTACTATAGCATTATCGCTAGTTCCATACCTTCTCTTATATGCAGCAAGAAGTACATCTGTGATAGTCTCTAATACGACATCCTCTGAAATACCTCTTTCGTTTACTAATGTGCGAATTGCTTCACCTAATTCATTGGACATTATAACATTTTCTCCCATGCATAAGCTAATTTTGCTTTATGAATCCGATCATTTGATATTCGGTATTCATCAATGATATCTTTTGTATCTTCAATCACAGCATATTGAAGAGTCACATCATCTTCACTTACTGCTGCTAAAATTCCTTCAATCCAAGCACTGATTTTATTATCATATATACGAACTGAACGATTAAGGAATACACTAAATTCGTAAAAATCACGAATAATTCTTTGTATGCCAGGTGTCGTTACTTCCATATCTATCTCTCGATTCAATTCTAATAAAGAAAGTCGTGGTTGTAATAATTTATGTGCCTTTGCACATTCATTGATCCCACAAGTATGGTCATCATTTGTAATAACTATTTGATAAAAAACACTATTTGTAAGCTCTTCTTTACGAAAATCGACTAATTTCAAACCAATATTTTCAAGTAGAGGTGCGATTGTTTCAAAAGAAGGATGTTCTCGTAACTTATTTACCATATTTCTCCATAAAAAAGGGACCGGCTACTAGCGATCCCCAAAAAACAAACTTAATTTCTGTCTATACTGTAGAACATTTGTCTTAATGTGTCAATTCACAAAGACGTATCAATAAAAGATAGTGAAATAAAGTTTTGATTCGCTTTGTTTATTGATAGATAAATTGGAAAAGTTTGTTTTCTATCTCTAAAATTTATATTTCTGTTAAACATGATTATGATCTTTTTAAGAAATTTTGAATATGTTTCACTATGTATATCACTAAAAAGTATGACTTGACCTGGCAAATTAATCTCTCTTATTGCATTATGTAATATTTCACACATTTGAGACACATATGTAGCACACTGATATCTATCAAAAGAGGCAATAAGCTCTACAACGACCTCTGTGTTATCAAATAGTGTATAGTGAGGTGACTTTAGATCGCATGTACATATACTATCTGTGTGAAGTACATGTGTAAAACAATGTGGGCATATATGGTCCATATAAGAACTCTTTAACTCACTTTGCACTTTCGTCAAACAATTTATACAAAGTCCCTTATGAATTTTATTGCAGAGAGGGCATCTGTTGTGAAATAATTCCATGTAATATATACGTAAAACAGAATCTTTATGCTTCCTCTACCATTTTTTTTAGTTCTTCTAGGAAGTTCATTGCTTCGATAGGAGTAGAACTTAATAATGGGAATTCTTTTATTAATTCACAAAGGTGTGTATCAATTTCTTCATTTTCTATTGTAAATAAATCAAGTTGTTCTTTCTCACCACCTATTGAGTAAGAAGCATAATGCCTTTGTTGGAATTTAGAAGCATTTTTTAACACATTGTTTGGAATACCAGCCATTTTCGCAACATGGAGTCCGTAACTTGATGTTGCAACACCTTCTATTACTTTTCTAAGGAAGATAATATCTTTCTTTTGTTCACTTACTGCGAGTGTAATAAGCTGCATTCCGCTCGTATCCATCATCGTTAATTCATGATAATGAGTTGCAAATAAAGTCTTCACTTTCATTTCTACTAGTTCTCTCATTACTGAATAAGCGATACTCATTCCATCTTGGGTACTCGTCCCACGACCTATCTCATCCATAATCACAAAAGATTCTGTTGTTGCATTTCGAAGGATATATGCAGCTTCTTGCATCTCTATGAGAAATGTCGATTCTCCTCGAGCAAGGTTGTCACTAGAACCTACCCTACAAAATAATGAATCTGTAAGTCCAATTTCTGCCCTATCAGCGGGAACATAGGAGCCTATATGTGCTAATAGTACAATTAAGGCATTTTGACGCAAAAATGTTGACTTACCTGCCATATTTGGTCCTGTAATTAAGCAAAAAAGAGAGGCATTTTCATCGAGTTTAAGAGGATTAGCGACAAACGAACCTAAAGAAGAGAATTGTTCCACAACAGGATGTCTCCCCCCTTCAATATGTAATGAAGTGTTAAGAGATATAGTTGGAGCCACATAATGATGTTTTTTTGCTGTTCTCGCAAAACTTTGTAAAGTATCTACTGTTGAAAGGAACAACGCGACTTTATGAAGATTTGGAATATTGTCTTTAGCGTGGGAGACAATTTTATCGTAAAGTTCTTTTTCTCTTTCTCCGGCTAATACTTCACTCTCATTTATTTTAGTCTCAA
This sequence comes from Sphaerochaetaceae bacterium, assembly GCA_963663665.2. Taxonomy (GTDB): domain Bacteria; phylum Spirochaetota; class Spirochaetia; order Sphaerochaetales; family Sphaerochaetaceae; genus SABI01. The sequence goes on along the minus strand of CAXXKP010000010.1, from coordinate 424,015 downwards.
GTTCAAGTAATTTGTCAGTGGTATAACGTTCTGCGGTAGTGAGTGTCTGTTTTCTATAAAATGAGGATGGAACTTTATGAGAGTGAACCTTAGAGATTTCAAGATAGTGACCGACAATCTTATTATATGAAAGTTTTATTTGAGGTATATCAACTTCTTTTTTAATTTCTTCAACATATTCAAGTAATGTATCATTTCCGCCTTTCATCATTTTTCTATACTGATCTAAAGTCTCATCATAACCGTTTTTTATCACTTTATGGGTCACATAAATACTACTTACTCCTTCCATAATACCATTCTCTATATCTTCTAGTAGTGAAAGCAGTGAGTGTATATCTTCCTCATTGATTTCACTTACCAATAGTGATGTATAAAAAGAAGTAAATTCGCTCATTATGGTGAAAAACTGAGTTACAGTGGATAATATATTTATTAGGTCTTGAGGTGTGTGCCTTGTATACGATAGACGTGATGTGAGGCGACTCAAATCTCTCGTATCACGTAACAAGGAGATAAGGCGATGATGTTCGTCAGTGTGTTCAATAAACCACGCCACCTTATTTTGGCGTAACAAAATTTCTTCTTTAGAATGTAACGGAGATGAAATCCAAGACCGTAAAAGGCGTGACCCACTACTCGTCACCGTTTCATTAATTGCACTAAATAAAGTCCTACTAGTTGTCCCATCTTGTAAATTATATTCAAGTTCTAAATTTCTTCTTGTTGATTCATCAATGTTCATTACACTAGAGCTAGATATATGCTTATAATTCATAATAATTTTATTATGAGTCTTACTCGAATTCTCAATATAATATAATAAAGCACCTAACGCTAATAGTGGAAGCGACGTGTTATTTAAACCAAAAGCTGCAATAGTAGAAGTCTCAAATACTGACATAAGACGTTCATACCCAAATGTATGTGAGAAATAGAATGAGGGAAGTTTATTTATGAGAAAGGAATATTGGTTTAATACTGCAGCAAAAATTGTATTTTCATAGAATATATCTTCATCTACAACTACTTCTTTTGGGTGAAGTTGTTCAATTAGTGCTTTTACGGAGGTGAATTTATTGTCAATTGGAATATCAATACTATTAAGTGTACCTGTACTCATTTCACAGTAAGCACAAGAAATCTGATTCTTATAGAGAGTAATCCCTAAGATGTAACTAGATGATATATCGTCTAAAAATTCATCCTCCACCACTGTTCCTGGGCTCATTACTGATACTACTTGTCTCGTAGCAATCTCACCCTTACTTTCAGGCATTTTTGTTTGTTCGCAGATTGCGATTTTCTTTCCTTCATCAAGCAATCTTTTTACATATGTTTTTGCTGCATGATAAGGGATTCCACACATTGGAATCCCATTACGTTTCGTAAGGGTAATGTTCAAGATTCGAGAAACTTCTTTCGCATCATCAAGAAACATCTCATAAAAGTCTCCTAGTCGAAAGAATAAAACATCATCTGGATACTCTTTCTTTATATTGAGATATTGTTCCATCATAGGAGTCAATTTGGTTTCGCTCATGAATCTCCAAAAACTAGGTTAATACAAAGTCGAGGTAATTGCTAATACAAGCTTTAATCCACTATTTTCGTTATCAGGGTTATGGAAAATTGAACCATAATCCCAAGAAAATGGATTACCATCCTCTATCCTTGCGTTCTTAACAATATAGAGTCCTAATGGGAATCCTGGAATCTTAAGTCTTATTCCAGCGCCCATAGAAAAATACCAATCCAATGGGGAACTATTAAGAGTAGCAAGATCTCCGCTAACCCCAGTTGCACTAATAAAAGCTTCACCCCAAAGTACATTTTCTGCAATTTGAATACTTGTTTCTAAAGAAGAATCCCATAAGAATTCTTTATAGAATTGAGGCTCAATTCCACGTGCGATTGTCATTCCATCTATATACAAATATTCATACATACTAGCGCTGATACCTGTAACCCAAGGATTACTGTAATTACCATCCTCTGGATAGTATTGATCAAAAAGGAATGAAACTGTTGAATTAATACTCACAACGATTGGGGTTGATTTTGTCTCCCCTGGGATTTCGAATAATTTTAAGAATCCAGACACACTAGTGCTACTTCGTAAATAATTACTCAATCCACCTAGAATACCACCTGCATAGACAAAATTTTGGCTAACTATGTATCCTTTTGTAGTATTTCTTACGAGATCCCTTCCATCCCAGCTTAGAGAAAGTGAAAGACGATTAGACAATTCCCACTGTTGTTGGTATCTTCCAATCAAATAATCATATGGAGTATAGAGGGTCTCATCATAAATAGCTCTATTTAATGTAAGGGAAGGTCCCCCTGCTATGGATAATCTACCTGCATCAAAAACGAAAGTATAACCTGTGTTATAACCTAGAGAAATTTTATAGGAAGTATAAGGCATGAGGTAAGTAGCATCAGGACTTCCTTTACCGTCCTCTACCCATGCTGCATAGGAAGTATAAGGGAATGGATATGCTTCATTATCTCTATCTTGTGTTGTTGGAGATCCATCACCTAATATCAGTGCGTTAGAGATATTGCTTCTCTTGAATCCAAGGTTTAATGAATTAGACCATCTTTTATCTTTAACCCATGTATCTGCAAATTTTATTGTTGCAGACTGACTATCTGGTGAAAGTTCTGTCGAAATTGTTAGATCTCTGCCAGTCCCTCCAACGTTTGAGTCCTCCCAAGAAAGAAATCCACTAACGGGGAATCCTTCAACATTACCACCAAAAGTAGCACCGAAACCAATATTCATCTGGTTTCCTTCCGTTACTGTATATGTGACAACAACAGAGTTTGCTTGTGTACCATAGCTAATGGAGGGGACTACATCAGTTAATAACCCAGTGTTAAACAGATTTTGAGCACTTTGAATATATTTTTGTTTACTAAAAATATCACCTTGGTTTAAGGTTAATTCTCTCAATAACACATATTCCTTTGTTTTTGTGAGTCCTCTTATTATAACATTCTCTACTCTGGCTTGACCTCTTTCTTGTATTACAACAGTATAGCTGATAGTGTTATTATCTGTATCTCTTTTTTCTTTGATATCAATAGTATTCTCAACATAACCATCATTCCAATAAATATCAGCTATAGCACTAATATTACTTTGTATTTTAGAAATATTAAGGACACTTCCTGGAGTGATAGTAAGAACACTCATTAATGTTTCATTACTATAAATATTATTTCCTTCAACTCCGATACTTCCTAAGAACCATTGAGAACCTTCTTCTACAACAAAAGTAATAGATAATTTCTTGAGTTCGGGTTTATCTTGAGGGATTTCTTCATAAAGAACATCAACAACTTTTGCATCAATAAAACCATTATTCCGATATACTAATTCAATAGCATTTCGATCGTCCAGAATTGTTTGCTCGTTATAATTACCTGAATTAAAAAGAGATTGTACTTTCGTTGTTACAACTTTTTTAACTTCATTTATCGCTAGTTTTTCAACGCCTACAAAATTGATCTGATCAACTTTTGACTGTCTTCCCTCTACGAAATCATAGGTTAAGGAGATTTTATTTGTGCTTTCATCTATTGTATAGGAAGAGTCTACAACCACATCTGTATATCCTCTTTCAATATATAACGCTTTTAATTCAGCAGAACCAGTATTTACTTTACTTAATGAAAGGAATTCCCCAACTTTCAGGCTTAATTTGTCGATCATCACCTTCGATTTAATTCCTGTATTACCCACAAAATTTATAGATTCAATGACAGGTAGTTCTGTTAGCGAAATATGAATATATAAATCGCTATTGGCTAAACCACCTCTAACAGCCTCAGTTTCAATGACACTGAATTTTAAAAGATTATTTAATTTAGTCTCAATTTCTTTGAAAAGAGATTGAGTAAAAGTTTTTCCAATATAGCCGAAGGTGATATCTTCTAATTCATTTTTCTCACTATTGATAAGCCCAGTGAACTCAAATCCTTTTATTGGTTTATTATAATACCAATCATATTCTACAATTTGGAAACTTAGATCAATCGCATTTCCATCCTTATTTGTTTCATATGTATATGTTATATCGACAGTGTCAAAACCTTTATCTCGATATACATCTTTCATAAAATTTACAGTTTCTTTAATATTTGATAAATTAAAGAGTTCTCCGCTTTTTAATGGAAGGTTTTTTGTGAGAGTATCTTTTGTAATTAATTTGTTTCCCTTAATTTGATACGTCCCAAGTGGTAAAGTTTCAACTACTTCAAAGTATAGTATACTTGAACTCTTTGTTTCATCTGTTGGTGAAGGGAATACCTCTACAGTCACAAAATTACCAGAATCAAGAAGTTGTTCAACAACTCTATCTACATCTTCTTGAGAATAATTTATTCCAATAAGAGGGGCTACAGTTGGAAGGACATCCGATTCTTTAACATTCTCTAAGCCAACAAAAATTGCATTATCTATAGGTTTTTGTATCCACCAACCATCTCCGATTGTAACACTAAAAATCGGGGATAAAATGAATAACAGTAATATTATTGTGGGAAATTTTTTAAGCATGGAAACTCCTTCTAGAATTCAAAAGTCTTGGTTATACTAAATCCCATAGTATCGAATAAATTAAATATCGACAACTCTTCGGGTTGGGTAAAGAAGCTAAACGTTGCCAAATCGGTTAACCATTCAATGCTAAGCTCAGTTTCAATAGCTAAATCCTCTGAGAGGAATGAACCTCGATTTCCGGTCAAGTCTCTTCTAAAGGTAAGGAGTCCTTGTAAATAGAGTTCATCGAGAATATATTTACCAAGGTATATTGTTGTATTATCAAGATACCGTGAAATTGGCGTTGCATTCACATCACTACTCATTCCAGGTATTGCTTCAATTAAAATATTTTGCAATAAATTACTTCTAATCGAAAACACATCTAGCCCTAAAGACTGTCGTATCAAGGAGGAAAAACCAAATGTAATTCCACCACCTTGTATAAGACCTAATCGAGAAAAAACATCGGTAGCAGCACTTGCAGCAGAAACGATTGATTGAACTCCACCATCTGGATTATCTGTAGGATTTGTATTTAATAAGTTTTGACCAAGTATTTGAAGAATCTCATTATTGTCACGTAATGGGAACGAATCAAAACGAGGATTAATTGAAGTCAGTGAATCATTTTGGAGGATAAGGTATATGTCTATTCGATTACCGGAAGTGTCAAATTTCCTCAATCTTGCTCTAAGACTTAGCCGTGGTTCACTTGATTCTGGATTTCCACTTTGACCTCTTGGGAAATTTAAAGATCCTTCTGTAATATAGAAATTTTCTTGCACATAGTATATTTCCCCACTGCGAAGGGCTATATTCCCTTCTAAAATATTCGCCATCGAAGGTGCTGTAATACTAAGTTTAAGTTTTTGATTATCTGCGACAGTTGCACTCACTAATGGAGATTCTTCATTAGGATACACAAAGGTGACATTTTTTCCACTCGTAACAGTTAATTCAACGCTAGTGCGAGTCTTTGGTGTGAACCATAATGGAAGGTTCTTTATGCCAAAACCAATTTTTGCATTAGGTGCAAAAATATCTCCATAAAGAAACTCTTCATCTAAAGTCCCAATTAATCCAAAAGAACCACTTGCATCTGCCTCTATAATGAGATCTTTCGGTGGGATAGGAACATACAAAGAAAGATTGCCTTTTGAGATTTGTGCATCAAATTTGTATGTGCTGATATTCCACTTCTCAAATAAAGCTTCAATAGTGAATAGCCCTTCACTATCAGGGCCTTCATCTTTGCTTACAACAGCCTTTGTGTATGGAACGGTAAATGTATTTTCACTTAAAGTAATTACTGGATTTAAAAGAGATAGTTTCTGCTCTCCCGTCCAATACAGAGAAAGAGAAATAACATTAGAACTCATAGTTCCAAAATATTTAGGATTTAGAGTCTCACCTTCGATCAATACATTTCCTTCAAATAGAGCTTGCTCAAATGTAATAATGGGTTCAGCAAAAAGGGCATTTAAATATGTTAAATCAATTGCTACATAAGATAAGTCCATGCTTATATTTTTCGTGTCGATGAATCCTCTTCCTTTCATTGGGAATAAAAAGTTCTCATTTGCCTGGATATCTAAAAAATGAGTATCAAGGTTATATGCAGCTGTAATGGATCCACCTACCCCTGGCTGTACTCTGATAATTCCATTTTCCCTTTCAATGAGATGGGATCCACTAGTCATTCCAACCATTCCAAAAAAATTAGTATTTGAATGATGAACTTCTAGATTTTTCCAATGCGAAATCTCACTCGGAGCCTTTTTAATAAAAGAAAAGAAAGAATCCATTTTATCGATAGATAATTTTGCTAATAGATTCATTGTTGTCGTTGCATCTCTCCAAATATATTCTTTTGCATGAGAGAGGTTCACCTTGGCTTGCAGTTCTCCACTGTATGGGAATAATACTTCAATATCTTGTGCTTTGTAATTCCCAGAAGTGATTTTTCCATTTGTAAAGTAAATACCGTTATCTTCTATAGAAAAATCAATATTGCCAATGAGTGGATTTTGAGAATCTTTCAAAATATCTATAGATCCTTCAAAATCAGTAACAGAAGCAAAATTTGTGACACCAGCTGTTCTCATAGAAATGAAGTAATCTTTAAAATTGGGAAGAAATCTTTTAGCTGGGATATTTTCAATCGAAAATGAAGCAATTGAAAGGTTTTTATCTAAAGGGCTTTCCACAATTGTCACGTTAATCGATTGGTCTATGTTGTCTGAAAGTAGAGCACTCAAAGAAAAATGACTAAAATCATGATTAAATACATTCAAGAGATTCTCATGAGTTACTGCAAGTTTCCCTTCAAGAGTTCCCACTGAATCTTGGAAAATTACATTATTAAGAATTATTTGTTTAGGATCAATTTCTAAAGATAAAGATAATCTACCCCTTGTTATGCCAAGCAGAGAAATATTTTCTAATTCGGTCTTATCACTTTGTACAATGAAAAGATTATCCGAGAGCGAATAATCAGCAAGAATATTACCAGTTAAAAGAGGGTTACTCTTGAATAAAGTTTTCTCTGGTAGTGGAATAGTGAATTGATTTGCCAGTAGTTCTATTCCTATGTGGCCTGGACTCGTCAATAAATCAAGATTTAATAAGAGTCCAGGTAAATCTATTTGAACTACTCGCTCGTTATGATTGAAAATTGATTGCAATTGATATTCTTGGTCATACCATTTCAATGTACCATTCGTCTCTAAGGAAGAGAATAAAGGGGTATACTGAGCTATACCCTCAAGTTGAAATGTTGGTAATAATTGTGAAGTGAGTGTATACCCTACTTGCTGACCGACTGATTGAACAAAAGAGGCTGAGACGAGATTATCTCCTTTCTTTACATCACTAACTTCTAAGGTACCTCTTGGGAAACGACTATTTCGATTAATACTTCCACTGTAGCTCAGTCTCACTCCCGTCGTAGTCAGAGTTGCTAGATTGACTTCGATTTCATCTTCATTTAGAGAAGAAAGAATAGTACTTGCTACATTAACAGGTTTTTCATCAACTAATATATCTTTAAAAGCTACGGAAGCATTCATCCTTCCATTCGATAAATCATCTTTAATGCGTACGCTAATATCCCCTGTGAGCCTTGTTTTATCAATAACAAAAGAAGAAATATTAGGAATGTATGTGTCTATAAAAAATTTATATGGAGCAATAGATGTATAGATGCTTTTGAAATCTATCTCATTCTCATGTGTATTTAAATTTCTTTTTAATTCGATTTCAAGATTTTCGTCACCTTTTATCTGTACCGATAAAGGAAAAGTAAGATCTTTATTATATGCTATTGTAACATCAAAAGTAGGAGTAATAAGTGAACTCTTAAGATTAGTAATATTAGATTGTAAATATGAAAAATTAAAAGATGTATTAAAATTACCATCACTAGAAAAATCAAATGAAATATTTTGTGGACTAACATATGAAATAGATGATCTAACAGATGCACTTGTTTCATATATATATGTTCGATTATTCGTATCTCTTGTAATTCGTATATAAGGATTGAATGTCTCAATTGGATTAATCAATGAAAGGTCAATAATATTATTAATGCTGTCTATATCATTTACAATAAGAGATTGAGCAATAAAAGAGACGATCTGTTTTTGAGGGGTAAGTGTGAGATCAAACACTCCGTCAGTTAACGTGAGAAGTTCTCTACCTTTATAACAACTATGAACGTTGTCTGGTAGCATAAGAGTAAATATATTATCTTCAACTTGATATTTTGCATTTAATGAATTTCCTGAAACAGAATATGGAACAAAGTGAATATCATATTTCCCAGAATCACATATCACCTGATCTATAGTGAGCTTATTATGTGCTATTGTTGTTTTGAGGTGTTCTGTATTATACCTGATTGGCGAAGTGAAAGAATTATATATTACTGATAGCCCATCTATGTTTGCTTGTAAGGATCCCTGAGAATCTAAGCCTCCACCGTTGTAAGTGAGAGCTATGGATGTTGCAGATATTTCTCCTCCAACCGTGCTTTCTTTAGCAAATAACTGAGTACTAGAAAGAGTAGAGGTAATTAAAGAGTCTTCATCTATTGAATAGTGTAGAGAAAAATTTTTAGATCGAATTTCTGTCGTCTCGGAATTAAAAGAGATACTCTCAGCTATTGCTTGAATGTTACTAACGACTCCTTCTTCTAAAGATATTTCTAACAAAGGGATTTCTCCCTTTAACTGCATAGAATTTGAAAAATATTTGAAAGTTGTTTCCTTCATAGTAAGTATTACAGAGAATGGTAAAGATTCTAATCCCCTATTTGATGATTTAATAGAATCTATATATTTATTTTGCCAATCATTGATAAAAAAAGATGTATTTTCAAAGCGTATTGGGATTTTATGATTAAAAATATATCTAGGTAATAAAAAATACCATGGCGTATCAAGTGTAATTGATTCGATAGTAGCGATAGTATTTCCCCCAGCATCATCAACAGAAATACCTTTAATAGATATCTTTTTAAAAATATTGGTCTCCATTGTTGAATAATTAATGGTGATATCTAAACTTTGTTCAATATTTAGCAAAGAGGATAAGATTATTGGTTCATCAATAGGGAAAAAAGAAATTGTGAGTGATAAAAAAATTGTTATAGCTGCGACGATAATCAATGCTACTAATGAGATAACATATGTTCTCGTAGTTCTGTGGAACTTCATTCCTCTTACCATGGTCTATAGTATACCGATAAATGGGTGGTTTACATACCCTTTTTTCAATATCTTAGTTGCTCAACATTGGCCATTTAGATACAATGTTTAAGAAGTAAGGAGTGCTATATGAATAAGGTTTTATCAAGATTTATTGTAATTGAAGGGTTAGATGGTTCAGGTACTACAACCCAATTGAAACGTATTGTCGAACTCTTTGATCAAAAAACACTTTTAACTCATGCAACTTTTGAACCAACATCCTCCTCCTTAGGAACTCTCGTGAGACAAGTTCTTCGTAAAGAAGTGGTAACTACACCACTTGCGCTAGCTTTATTATTTGCAGCTGATAGAGAAGATCATCTCAACCATCCTATTACAGGTATTGTTCAAAGACTAGAAAAGGGAGAAATCGTTATTAGTGATCGATATGTTTTCTCATCATTGGCATACCAATCAATAGAATGTGGTTATGAAAAAGTTTTATCAATAAATCAATTTCCCTACCCTGAGTTTATCTTCTTTATTGATACTCCAGTAGAGGATTGTCTTTATAGAATTGATGAAAGAAATGGTGATAAAGAGATATTCGAACATAGAGAATTTCTCACCCTTGTGAAACAAAATTATGATAAGATTTTTAGTGAATTACCAGAAGATGTTAAACTTTTTACACTTGATGGAACAAAAAGTCCACAAGAGATAACTGATGCTATATATGATATCTTAGTCAAAATGAATCTTTTATAAGATGAGCATTGCATCTCCGTAGGAGAAGAAATGATATTCTTCTTCTATTGCATGAGTGTAAGCTTTATCTATCAGTTCCTTGTTTGCAAAAGTCGAAACCAATACTAATAACGTTGACTCAGGTGTATGAAAGTTTGTAATTAAATGGTTAACAACTTTAAACGTATAGGAAGGTGTTATAAATAATTTTGTTGAATTCTTCCCACTTCTTAATATTCCTCTATCTTCGTCCCATGCACTTTCTAATGTTCTCACACTCGTTGTGCCTACAGCAATGATTGGTCTTCCATCTCTTTTTGCCTGATTCACGATTTGTGCTGTATTCTCACTAATTTCATAATATTCTCTGTGCATAATATGTTCTTCAAGATTTGTAGAACGTACTGGAAGGAATGTGCCAGGACCGACATGGAGTGTAACAGGAGCTAGGCTAATACCCTTTTCTCTGATTGCGTTCATAACATTTTCTGTGAAGTGTAGTCCAGCAGTTGGAGCTGCGACTGAACCACTTGTTTGCGCATAAATTGTTTGATAACGAGAAGCGTCAAGAAACTTATCTTCTCTTTTGATATATGGAGGGAGTGGAACATGTCCTACTGTATCGAAAAATGTTTCATCAATATCTTCATTAAAAGAGACAACTTTACCATCAGGAGTTTCATCAACAATAGTACCAATAATCGTTTTAGTAGGATGATTGAAGTTGTAGGTTTTACCAACTTTTTGCCTTTTACTCTTACTCACCATAACAAGCCACGAATTATCTGTAAGTGGGTTTAAGAATAAGAATTCTACTTTTGCTCCAGTTTCACTAGTTCCATATACACGAGCTTTTCTTACCTTCGAGTCGTTGATTACCAAAACACCGTTTTCAGGCAAAAAGGAAGCGATATCTTTGATATTCGAGTCTATAAGCTTCTGTGACGATCTATCTAATATGAGAAGTCGAGATTCTCCTCGTTTGTCTGAGGGGTATTGCGCTATAAGATGTGAGGGTAAATTAAAAGAGAATTCCTTGATGTCCATCATCACTCCTTGTGGTTTCAATTCCTAACAATTGATACGCTAAGGAAGTGACCATTCTCCCTCTCGGGGTTCTTTTTAAATACCCTTTTTGAATGAGATATGGTTCATAGAAGTCTTCTAAAGATTCAATTGCTTCACCGACGGATATTGCAAGAGTTTCAGCACCAACTGGGCCTCCATCATAAAACTCTATGATTGTACGTAAAATATTTCGGTCTTGTTCTTCAAAACCCATTTCATCGATTCCAAGTCGTTCCATACTTAGAGTTACTATTTCTTTATCTATAACACCATTTCCTAGAACCATTGCATAATCTCTTAGTCTACGTAATAGTCTGTTCGCTATGCGAGGAGTTCCTCGTGAACTCTTAGCTAAGAGGGAAATTGCTTCGTCTGTTATTTTAGTTTCTAAGATAGCGCTACTTCGTCGTATAATATTCTGTAATTCTTCCTCTGTATAGAATTCAATTCTGCAAGTAATACCAAAGCGAGAGTAAAGAGGAGAAGATACTTGTCCAGCCTTTGTAGTGGCTCCAATAAGGGTGAATTTGGGAATAGGAATACGGATCGTTCTAGCAGCCGGACCTTGTCCAATGATCCAATCGATTTCGTAATCTTCCATAGCAATATACAGCATTTCTTCAAGTACAGGTCTCATCCTGTGTATTTCATCAATAAAGAAAACACTGTTTTCGGTAACATTTGTAAGAATACCTGCTAAATCTTTCGGTTTCTCAAGTGCTGGGGCACTTGTCATTCTAATTTCAGAACCCATCTCATTAGCTATAATGGAAGCAAGAGTTGTTTTACCAAGTCCTGGAGGACCAATAAGAAACACGTGGTCAAGGGCATCTTTTCTCTCCCTTGCTGCTTGAATAAAAACTGACAAATTCTCTTTTATCCGCTGTTGGCCTTGAAAATCGTGGAGAGTTTTTGGACGTAAAATATTTTCATTCACATCATTGTCTTGTTGAAACGAGGAAGAAAGAAGGGATGTTTCTAATTCATTATCTATTGCCACTTTTACCCCAATGCTATAATTGCATGCTTGAAGAGAAACTCTTCGTTTTCATGTAAACTTTTTTGAGCTAATACATCGCTATGTTGTTCAATAAGCGATTGTACTATGGTAATTACCTGTTTTTTATCATAACCCATATCACAAAGAGAGACAACAAGATCACTATAGCGAGAATCTACTGAAGATTGAGAATTCTTTGTATGAACACTATCAACAATTATCGTATCACGAAGAGCTAAGATGATTTTTTGACTCGTTTTTGGACCTATTCCGGGAATTGAGGAAATATATGATAAGTTGTTAGTATCAAGGGCATGTATAAATGCTTTAATTTGTATTCCACTCAATATTTTTAAAGCTTGTTTTGCCCCAATTCCATTCACTTTTATAAGCTCTAGGAATACAGACCTTTCACTATCATCACTAAAGCCAAAGAGGATCATACTATCTTCTCTGTGCTGTAAATGAGTAAGAATCCTTACTCCTTTTCTATCATCGTGAGATAATTGAGATATTTTACTTGCTGTTTGACTTGAGACAAGTATCTCATATTCTACGCCACCGGCTGTTCGAATTACGATTTTGTTTGAGGATGTCTCAACAATTTCACCTATAACTGCATGTATCATGGAATCACCTCTTTAATGGAGTTTCAATCTATACGAATTTGACTGTGTTGCAAGACATATTGCAGCAGCTAGAGAGTCTGCCGCATGATCTGGCTTAGGGATTTTTTCTAAGGAGAGTAATAATTTTACCATCTCTTGTACCTGTCTTTTTTCTGCTGTTCCAAAACCCGTTACAGCCATTTTAATTTGTAGTGGTGTGAAAACGACTATCTCTAAATTAAGGAGATGTATTTGTTGAATTATTGCACCAATTACTTTTGCTACCGTTATAGCTGATGTTACATTTTGAGCAAAGAAGATATCCTCTATAGAAACAATATCAACAGAGTGAGTGAGAGCTAACTCTCCCACCTTACTTGCAATTGTAAAAATACGCATCTCTTTACTCATTGATGTTTTTGTAGAGATAGTACCATATGAAACAGGCCGGTAGTGTTGTTGTAAAACATCAATCACTCCCCAGCCTGTATTTGCGAGACCTGGATCTATACCCAGTATTCTCATCTTATTCCTCGTTGTCTTCGTAGTCGTCAGGAATATCTAAATTAGAAGAAACTTGTTGAACATCATCTAACTCTTCAAGTCGGTCAATTATTCGTAAGACTTTAGCAATCCTTTCGTTTTCTACTGAAACCATTACATCAGCAATTTTATTTACTTCAGCACTACTTTCGGAGAAATTTGCAGCTTGCATTCCTTCAAGAACAGATGCAAAATCGCTAGGTTCAGTTACAACTTCAATAATTCCATCACTCGTACTTATATCTAACGCTCCTAAATCAAGAGCTGCTTCTAATATTTCGTCTTCAGTATACGTTTCTTCATCATAGGTGATAATACCTTTAGTTTGAAACATATAGGCAACCGAGCCACTTGTTCCTAACGAACCACCAAGTTTAGTAAGAGTACTTCGTACATCTGCTGCGGTTCTGTTTTTATTATCTGTAAGAGTGTCTATAATAAGTGCTACACCACCTGGAGCATATCCTTCATAAGTGAGTTCATAGTACGTGGAGTCCCCCATCTCACCAATACCCTTTTTAATAGCTCTTTCGATATTGTCTTTAGGCATGTTTTCAGCCTTAGCCTTTAGAACAGCAGTTCTTAATTGAGCATTAGATTCTGGGTCTCCCCCACCAATTTTTGCTGCTACAGATATTTCTTTTATCAGTTTTGTAAATTTCTGGCCTCTTTTTGCATCAGCGAGACCTTTTTTGTGTTTAATAGTTGCCCATTTACTATGCCCGGACATAAATAATTACACCTCTTTATTTTAAGTTTACTTTTTCATTTCATAGAGCCGTCTTAGGTTATCATGCCCAAATTTTACAGTCAAGTAGGGGTATGTGTCTTAAAGAGTGGTTGTGTTAATAAAGAGATGATAGAATCACTTAATAAAAGACCGGAAACAGTTAAAGAGAAAGAATTCTGTGCATTAATAACTTCATTATTCATATTATTTTTTAAGAACTGTAATTCATCCGAAAACAAATCATCAAAAGAATAATTGAAACGAGTATTGAAATCTACTTTATCTATCCCTTGTACTACTCTTAATCGTACCAAGAGGTATTCAATCATTTCTGCGTTTTTTGAAATGATCTCTTCAGTATATTTTGTTTGTGAAGAGATATAGTGTTGAACCGAAGAGATTCCAGTAATTCTTATGAATTTATTATCTTTATGGAAGGAGCCTACACTAGAAGGTCCGATTCCGATATAATCTTTTAATGCCCAATATCTATTATTATGTTTGCACACATCTTTTTCTTGTTTTGAAAAATTAGAAATTTCATACTGATGGAAACCTTTTTCTTGAAGGTGTTGCCATAATTGTATAAGGAATTCTCTTTCTTCTTCTTCATTGATTGGAATGAGAAGTGCAGCATTCTTTTTTTTAGTAAGTTTAGTCCCCTCTTCCCAAGTGAGATTATAGAGAGAAATATGATCTGGGTTTGCAATTTCAACTATTGTATCAATATCAAAAATGCTATCCTCTATCGTTTGCCCTGGAATACAAGTCATAATATCAACATTCACATTGAGGTGGTAATCCAATTTAAGCTGATTAACTTTCCTTAAAGCATTAAACGTTGAATCTTTTGAAGCACTGCGTTGAAGAGTTTGTAAATGATTTTCATTCAAAGTTTGTATTCCAATACTTAGTCTATTAATTCCATGGGTAAACAAGATATCCATCTCGTTTGTTAAGGACTCAGGATTCATTTCAATAGAAAATTCTTCAACTCTTCCTAATGAAGTAATTATACTAACAATTTCTAATAATCGAGCACTCCCAAGTACACCAGGATTTCCACCACCAATGAAAACTGTTACAAAAGGTTTTTTTCGTAGAGCAACTACTTCTTCGATCTCACTACGCAGGACATGATAGAATTGGTCAATTGTTTTCTCTTTTTGGTCAGGAAGTGAGTAAAATGCACAATAATCACATTTTGTGATACAAAATGGTATATGGATATACAGAGAAAGTTCTCTATTGGGGTCAATTGTATAAAACATATTTTCTATGTAACAACTTTAACACGTGAAAAAGGCCAGAATGTGAATTTCACCTTTCCGATAATATTTGAATTCTTTACTGGACCAAAATAACGACCATCCTGTGAATTATCTCTATTATCACCACAAGGAAGGGTATACCCCTGTGGAACATATATACCTACATCATATACACTTTTATTACTTCTGCTCATTAAATCAGATGGAGTTATTTCATTGTGTGTCTTAGTTCTTGCCTTATTAACTTCATAGTAGTCTACTAGACCTTTATAATTTGCTACAGTTTGATATGTTGAAATAACATCACTAGGTGACAATCCACTTAATTCGAGATCTTGGTAGGCAAGAAGCGTACCATATGCTTTAAAACCTGGATATAAAGTAGGATCTATAGTTTGTTTTGGAGAAGTGCTTAAATTATTTGTTTTTCTAAATTCAGGATCTAGTAAACCTTCGCTTTGTCCGAAGCCTTTGATAAAAGCAGTTCCATTATCGAAGTGAACTACATCACCGCTAAGGGCAGCAGCTCGTTTCACATATAATCTTTCACGCGGATTCCCATTTTCATCCTTGTCAATATTAATAAGAGAAAAAGAAGCCATATAAATCATTTGAGAAAGAATATCAAAAATAGGTCCCCGAGAAATATATTCAGGATTATAAAAAACAATAACATCATCTCTTAATGGAATAATTGATGAAAAAAGTTTAGGTCCAGTTGGATATACTTCAATGCCATAACTGGCTTTACTTACATAAACCCTATCTTTCACTAATAATGTATCTTCCATACTAGGAGTGGGTATCATAAAGAGTTGAAAAATAAATTGATTGAGTATGAGGACAAAGATAACAGCAAAAACGATTGCATCGATCCAACTTAAGATTTCTTTCTTAATTGTTTTTTTTTCTTGCTTCTGAGCTTTATCATACGCAATTCTACGTTTTCTTTTAGTGAGTTGTTTTTCCGTAAAATGGGTAATCCATGTAGCATATGCATTCATAATAACTTAAATTATCATAATAGGAACTTATTGACAATAAGTTGTTACAAGAGTAATTTGCTTATTACTATGAGAAAAAAAGAATTGAAAGAAAAAATAGAAGTAACACCTGTTATATTAAAACCAATTTTGGGTTTTAATCCCCCTGTATACCTCACTATAATCTATTCTGTAGTTATAATTCTTATCTTATTTTTTATAGGATTCTTACCAGGAATTATTAAAAGTGGAAAAAGAGTTACTTTTGACTCGCCTATTTCATATTCTAGCGTTGTTGTTGATGGCTCCTATGTTGGAACGACTCCAATAACGGTTTTTTTACCTTCAGGAGAACATCAAGTCACCTACTCTTTTAGAAATGTCGCGCAAGAAAATGTTACCATAAATGTTGCCCATCCACTATTCCTTACATGGTTAATTCCTCGTGAACAAGAAGTTACATCATCCTATTATTTAGATGATAAATCTTTTCAATCATATATTCGTGCTTTTCAAGATGAAATAATTTCATACTCTGCTGTAGTGGAATACAATGATGTTACACACTATCCACCACTCTTTCAATCTGCAATAGAAACTTTTTTATCAGCCAAACATGCAGATATCTCTCCTATTGAAACTTTTTTAATGGATTCTTCTTTATTCATTACATCTACAGAAATGCTTGATGATTTTACCAAAGCACTTTCTCTTTTACAAAATGTCGGGTATGACGTCTCATCCCTACAATCTATTTCTCAAAAGATTGCTCTGCTTTTTGATAATCAGAATCATGTAAGTGAAAAGATTTCAGCTAGCACAAGTCCTCTCAAAACAACTCAATCCATACTTAAATATCATGAATACTTTATTGATGGAATTAAATATGAAAAATCGTCTACTACAATAGGAAAGCAAGGTCCGCTTTCCTATCCAGGTGTAGAGACACTTGAAAAAGAGATTACTCTTGATTCATTTAATCTTTCTTTACGAGAAATTAGTGAATTCCAATATGCTCAATTCATTGAAGAAAATACTTATTGGGCAAAATCAAACACGAAGAATCTCATAGACGATGGATTAGTTGATGAATCCTACCTTCAGGGTATATATCCAACTACGAAAGTTTTATCTAAAACCCCTATTAGAAATATCAGTTATTATGCGGCTCTTTCTTATACCCAATGGTTGAGTAAGAAAAGTGGAAAAATAGTAAGACTTCCATCTAGTGATGAATTAGAATTTGCAATAAACAATTCTGCGGGAAATTATCAAAAGAGCTTACTTAATATATCTAATGACACTAATCCTGTCGCCCTATTAGGTGGAGTTTGGGAAATTACTGGTGATGAATTCATCCCGCTACAACGATATCTTAATTGGGATGTAAGTGATAAAAACCTTATTAATGATATTATCATTAAGGGAGGAAGTTACCTTAACGATACTTCTAACGTTGATAAAACTTCAATCGGCGTTCTAAAGAAAAATCAATGTAGTGACACTACAGGATTTAGGATTGCGTGGAACTAATGGCTAAAGAATCGATTAAAATTTTACAGACAAATAAAAAGGCTTATTTCAATTACGAGATTGTTGAAGATTTTGAATGTGGAATCGCTCTAAAAGGGACGGAAGTTAAATCAATTCGTGCAAATAAATTTAGCTTTGGAGATAGTTATGTGAAGATTGAAAAAAATTCACTTATTTTGGTCTCTCTTCATATTAGCGCTTATTCACATGCCAGTATTGAAAATCATGAAATTGAAGGAAACCGACGTCTATTAGCTCACAAACAAGAGATAAAAAGAATGAGAAGAAAAGTAGATGAAAAAGGAATGACCTTAGTACCTACACAAGTCTATTTAAAAGGAAATTTTGTTAAAGTAAGAGTGAGTGTTTGTCGAGGTAAAGCTGAACATGATAAGAGAAATACGATTAAAGATCGTGATATGAAAAGAGATTTGCGAAGGGAACTTAAAAATTACGGACGGTAAGTATCTTACTTGATTACTTAAAGAATTATGAGTACTATATTGTTGTCCCCTATATAGGGGGTGTATTGGTTTCGACTGGCGGCAGATCATGCTAGTGGTTGCAAGCGGAGCGCCAACTCCTAAAACTAGCAAAACAAATAACTGCAAAGAAAGAAGACGAAGTCTCTTACGACGCAGAATACGCTCTTGCTGCGTAAGTAGTAGGATCGTACAAGCTTTACTAGTGCCGCTCTTAACTAGTGACTGCTTGTAACAATAAGGGCTTACCTTCATAAGTGCTAGCGGTGTGAAGGGACAATTTAGTTAGTGTAGAGAGAGCAACGTCGGTCGCTGGTCATAGTTTTCTCGAATATATAAAACAACGACTAAGCTTGTAGAGGCTACTAGGTGGCACGTTAGGACGGGGGTTCGACTCCCCCCACCTCCACTAATACACACAATAAAAGACCCGTTTATATAATTAAATGGGTCTTTTATGATTATTTGTGAGTAGTATTGAGAATCTTATCAAATTAGCAAAATCTTTATTTTAAAAGAAGAGCATCAATGGTTATTCCTATTATTGCAACAGTTTTTGGATTAATTGTGTTAGTGATAAGTGCAGATTAATTCATTGAAGAAGCAGTTTCAAGCGCTATGTATTTTAAGGTATTTCCTTTATTTATAGGAATGGTAATTGTTGGACTTGCTTCGTCAATAAGTCCGTTTTCTCTTGATAGAAAAATAGTATCGAGAGATTTTTTATTTATGACATTACTAACCTTATCACTCTTTATAATTGGTTATAGATGGAAAAAAGAGTAGGAAGAATTAACCGATTGGAAAGGTTCCTTCTCCTACTCTCTTATTGTATGTATATTACATTCCTTTTGATTAATGAATTTGCTATGGTTTGAAGGTAATGCCTAAGCCAAGACTAATTGCTCTACCAGTATCATCAAATAAGTCTAATAGGCGTAAATCAGCTGAAACGAAAGTCTTTGTAATAAACTCAATTGGAAGCAATCGAATTCCAAAATTGAGAGATCCTCTATCGGTGGCATTACCTCCACTAGGATTTACTGAATATCCAACATTCCCAAAATCCATTACTAAATTTACTTTTTCTTTAAATCCTTTCTTCCATAAAGGTGTTTCGAAGGCCATTGCAAAATCTATATTACTATCGAATGTTCCATCAAAAGTATATCCCAAAAATACTGTTGTTTTTGAAGGGAAGTTCATGATAGCACTATCGAATGTTGCAGCAAAGCCTGTTTGACCAGCAAAATAAGCAGTTCCACTCAAATCCAATGCTTGACCGTTAATGATAAATGCAAAATTGGTATTATTTTTTTCAATGAATCTCCATTTTGCTTGTAGGAGAATATCTGTCGTGAGACCAATGTCTGCAGAGATGGCTGCTTCAAAGTCATTAGCAAATCCTATTTGGATAAAAGGAATATGACTAAAATTATTAGCTCCACTGAACATCGCTGTATATCCAGTACTCAATGACGGATTGTTCGAAGAATCTGTTGGAATAGCACTCGGGATTACAACATATCCACTAAGTCCAGTAAGAGTGGTACTACCGGTTGTGACAGATGCAGTAATGGGGATTATTGAGATTAAGAAAATGCTTAAGACTAAAATTGAGAATTTGTTCTTTGTATTCATGTAATTTCCTCCAAATATTCATCTAGTACTTATAGAATACAATATCGACCAACAGTAGTATAGTAAAATTCAATATTTATTTCTTATAAGTACTGTCATAAATATACAATATAATAAAGGTTTACATGAATATTATTCTTCAAGTATTGAATAACTTACCTATTTTTGATACATATGTTAATTGTTAGCGTATGCTAATTTAATATGTTTTTTTGTTGAGGTTTAATATATATGGCAATTGATAGAACTCCCGTGAGAAAAAGGAGTAACTGGGTAGGTATAAATCCAGTAGTACTTGGGTATGAAGGGAAAAAAGGAAAAGAGAAACAACTTCCTCATAGAAGGAAAAAAACTACAGAGTATGCTCTTCAATTAAAAGAAAAACAGAAAGTTAAATTTGTTTATGGACTTTTAGAAAAACAATTTTTGCTCACCTATAAAAAGGCTGAGAAAATGGATGGTATTACAGGAGAAACTCTCCTTGCGCTACTTGAGTCAAGGTTAGATAATGTTCTTTTTAGAATGGGTTTTGCAAAAACGAGAAAAATGGCACGTCAAATGATAAATCATGGTCATATTTCTGTTAATGGGAAGAAGGTAGATATTCCTTCCTATAAAGTCACTAGAGGAGAAAATATCACAGTTAGTAATAGAGATGTTTCCAAAAAAGTACGAGAATTTATCACAAGTAATAGAAGAGTAGTTCCGTCTTGGATTTCTGTTAATCAAGATATACTTTCTGCCAAGATTATCTCAATTCCAACGAGAAAAGATATAGATTTTGACGTCGTTGAGTCTAGAATTGTAGAGCTCTATTCAAAATAAGAGATCCTTTCAATATGAAAAATATAGCCCTCAATATGAGGGCTAAAATATCTTGAAAATGCTCTTTACGTATATAAATTTGTCTAAAGGATAAATAGTTATTTTTTCTTTTTCTTTTCAACAGTAGTTGTATTGTGTGGACGGAGAATTAAGTTTAATACAACTCCAAAGATTGCAGCAAGACCAAGACCAGATAACTGTACTTTGCCAATAGTGAATGAAGCACCGCCTAGACCTAACACAAGCATTGATGCACTGATAATTAAAAGCTTCGGATTACCTAGATTAACTTTAGCATCAACCATATTTTTTATTCCAATTGAACTAATCATACCGAAGAGAAGAATGCTGATTCCTCCAATAACAGGACCTGGAATAGTAGAAATCAGAGCAGTGAATTTAGGAATAAGTGAAAGGAAAATAGCGAATATAGCTGCAATTCTCATAATCACTGGGTTGGAGGCTCCTGTGAGTGCTACAGCTCCTGTATTCTCACTATATGTTGTGTTAGCAGGTCCTCCAATCAAGGCTGAAATACTTGTAGCAATACCATCTCCAATTAGGGTTCTATGAATACCAGGATCTTTGATAAAATCTTTATCAACAACATTTGATATTGCTAAGATATCCCCAAAGTGTTCAACCATTGTTACAATAGCAATTGGAACCATAATAGTAATAGCTGTAAAGGAAAATTTTGGTGCCATGAATTTAGGGAGACCTATCCAAGAAGCCTCTTTAATTGCGGTAAAATCTACAACTCCTAAAATGATACTAAATAGATATCCACCAACAAGCGCAAGGAGGACAGGAAGATTCGAAGCAAATTTCCAACCAAACTTCTCAAAGTAGACTTTTACAAAAATCCCTAAGGCAAATGTAAACATAGCAATAAGCCAAGCCCCATTAACTCCCATGGCTGCAACAATTGCTGGAGAGTTTGTCCCATTAGCATTACTAATTGCAACCGGAGCAAGGATTAGGCCAATCATTATAATCATTGGGCCAGTTACATGTGGTGGCAAGATATTATGAATTGTATCATATGAGATAAAACGAAAGATGATTGCTACTACGATGTACAATAGTCCAGCGACAAAAATGCCACCTAATGCATAGGCAATCGATCCTTCGCTCGTAGTTACTGCGATGATCCCAGGTATAAATGCGAAGGAACTTCCTAAGAACACCGGAACTTTGAACTTAGTAATAACATGGAAAATCAGAGTACCAATTCCTGCTGCAAATAAAGCAACTGCAATATCGAGTCCTGTAAGAATTGGAACAAGAACCGTTGCACCAAACATTACAAATGTGTGTTGCAATCCCAAGATGACTGTCTTGGTATCAATTTTTTCTCTTGCCACGCTTGCCTCCTGATTCGCTTTACCTATTTTCACACACCTAAAACTGCCTTATAAGAAAAGTATGCAACAGAGTTTGTGCGAAATTTGATTATGCGTATACAAATATTTTTAAAAAACATGCCTTATTTTTCGTAAAAATGATAGAGCAAATTGCACGTTATTAGAAAAATTTATCTAAGAATATCGATAATTTTTAATTTATATATATTGACAGTATTATTTTTATATCAATATAATCATTATGATATCAATATGATATCTTAATTATTAGGTTGAGGAGTTTTATATGGGTACGAATACTTCGCATCAGATTATTGAAAAGAATGCACCGCATACAAGTGGAATGGTTATGTTTTTTATCTTGATTATTGGAGAATTAGGCACATTGTTTTTCTTCGTTTTTTCAGCATATCAATTAGACACTTTTGGATTCAATGTGATAAATATTTTTATTCTCATAGTATCTACGTTGTTGTGTATGATTCTTATCCCTATTAGTTTCGCAGGATTAAAAGTAATAAAACCTAATGAATCTTTAGTATTCACTCTATTTGGTAGATATTACGGGACTTTAAAACAGGAGGGATTTTTCTTTGTGAATCCATTTGTTACTTCTATTAATCCTTGCGCAAGCAAAGATAATGCTTCAGAGGTTGGTAATCAGTTTAAAGTGAAAGGACCTACATATTCTGTTAATAAAAAAATTTCTTTAAAAGCAATGACACTCAACAATGAGAAACAGAAGATAAATGATTCTCTTGGGAATCCGATAATTATAGGAATTGTTGTTATATGGAAAGTAGTGAATAGTGCGAAAGCTGTTTTTAATGTAGACAATTATAAAGAATACTTATCTACTCAAACAGATTCTGCTCTCCGCAATATAGTTCGACTTTATCCTTATGATGAAAGTGATGCACAAGGCGAAAAGTCTTTGAGAGGAAGTTCATTAGAAGTTGCAGAAAAATTAAGAGAAGCGATTAGTGAGAAATCTGAGATAGCAGGTATTGAGATTTTAGAAGCTAGAATTACCCATCTCTCTTATGCTCCCGAAATTGCAGCAGCTATGCTACAACGTCAACAAGCCTCTGCCATCATTGCAGCAAGAAGTATGATTGTAGAAGGAGCTGTCTCCATGGTTGAAATGGCTTTAGAACAATTATCAGCGAAGGAGATTGTGAATCTTGATGAGGAGAGAAAGGCTGCAATGGTGAGCAATTTACTTGTAATATTATGTAGCAATAAAGATGCACAACCGATAGTCAATTCAGGAACAATTTATTAGAATGAAAAAATATGCCAAAAGATAGTGATAAAAAACAAATAGTTTTACGCCTTTCCCCTACTCTTTGGAAAGATTTAGCTCGTTGGGCTGAAGATGATTTTAGATCAATCAATGGACAATTAGAATACCTCTTAACTCAAGCAGTACATAATCGTTATAAAAAACAAGATGATGAGGGGACTTCACCCTCATCTTAACTATTTTATTTGATTTCCCTTAAAAGTATTTCCTTCAAGACCAGAAAGCTTAACTCTTACAATATCTCCTTTATTGAGTTCTCCTATGGGGTTAAAAACAATCATCTCATTATGCTCACTTCTTCCAAGGCCCTGGGATTTATTCTTCTTGGCCATTCCTTCAACAAGTAATTCTAACTCATCAAAACATCTTTCTTGTTTATGTTTCTTTGTGAGGTTTCTTTGATTGTCAATGAGTCTATTTAATCGTTCAAGTCGGGTTGCAATTGGAACTTGATTTTCCATAGTTACAGCTTTTGTCCCTTCTCGAGGATTAAAATAGTACATAAAGGCTTCAATAAATTTAACTTCATTGATAAGTGATAGTGTCTCTAAAAAATCTTCTTCTTCTTCCCCTGGGAATCCTACCATAACATCGGTTGTATAAGTCATGTCAGGGATAGCAGTTGAAATATCGTTAATAAGAGAAAGATACGACTCCCTGCTATACTTTCGTCTCATTGATGTGAGTATTTTAGTAGAGCCACTTTGGAGAGGTATATGTAGATGATGTGGAAGTTTATCTTCTTGAGAGATGAGGGAGATTAATTGCGGTGAGAAATCTTTTGGGTGAGGAGACTCAAAGCGAATCCATTTTACGCCAATTGCCTCGTTAACTACTTTTTCTAGGATGTCAGGAAATTGATAATGAATTCCGTGGTACGTGTAGTTATAGGAATTAACATTTTGTCCTAAAAGTGTAATTTCTTTTACGCCAAGCTCATTTAATCTTTTCACTTCATCAACAATACTTTCTACACTTCTTGAAATTTCTCTTCCTCTTACATAAGGGACTATACAATAAGAGCAGTAATTATTGCATCCATTCATAATTGGAATAAATGAAGAGACATCACCCTCTTTATGGTAATTATGTGTGAAGGTATATTCTTCTCTTCTTTCATCACTCGCACCTGTGAGTATTGCTGCAATTCTATATTTGTCATTAGTTCCAATTACATGATCGACAGCAGGGGCCATTTCAATTATTTCATCGTGAAGACGTTCAGCCATACATCCAGTAATAATAAGAGTGAGATCCTTTTCTTCTTTGAGATGTTTATAAAAACCAATTCTGCCCCATATCCTATTTTCAGCAGTTTTCCTTACGCTACAGGTATTAATAATAACACAATCAGCATCTTCAGGTTTCTCTGCTTTATGTATACCATGTTCAATTAAACTCATTTCGAGTGCATGAGATTCTGCAATGTTCATCTGACATCCATATGTCTCAATATAAAATAAAGAATGTTTCCTCATAATCATGTTGATAAATTTTCCTCGTATCTATTCTCTGCAGCTAAAAGAGTATTATACATTAACATTGCAATCGTCATTACTCCTACTCCTCTTGGTACAGGTGTAATAGCACTACAATGGGGGGCTACAGATTCGTAATCTACATCTCCTGTCAAGTAATACCCCTTCTTCTTTGATATGTCATCGACCCTATTTATTCCAACATCAATCACGATTGCCCCTTCTTTAATCATATCTGAGGTAACCATATTGGCTCTTCCTACCGCAGCTATAATAATATCTGCTTGTTTTGTAATAGTAGAAAGATGCTGAGTTTTACTGTGGGTAACTGTTACTGTAGCATTTTTGCTTTTTTGTAATAATAAAAGTGCAATTGACTTACCTACAAGAACAGAACGTCCGATAACCACCACATGGCGGCCATTCACATCTATATTATAGAATTCCAACATTTTGATAATTCCAAAAGGTGTACAGGGAATAAACCCCTTCTCCTCTCGTAATAATTTCCCGATATTAACAGGATGTAGTCCATCTACATCCTTACGTGGATCTATAGTATTAATGATTTTTGATTCATTTATGTGCTTTGGAAGTGGCAATTGAATGAGAATTCCATCGACAAGCTCATCATTATTTAAAGTAACAATTGCATTAATCAATTCTATTTCTTCAATATTTTCAGGTAATTTAATATCTATATGACCAAACTTAAGTGTTTCCGCCATTTTAGCTTTACTTTTTACATATGCATTAGAAGCTGGATCTTCACCTACAAGAACGACTGCAATAGTAGGAGCCCTATTTGTCTGTGCCATAAATGATATGGTTCTTTCTTTAATGACTTGATATACGGATTCTGCTACTTCTTTTCCGGTTAATATGTTCATTTGCTTCTCCATTTAAAAACGTTACATACGTGTACCTCTTTTATATCAAAAAAATGATTTTATGTGTACAGCTATTAATCAATAGATAGGTTTTCAAAGAATGATAAAACAGATATGATAAGAATATATAGTATTCACATAATAGTTAGGAGAATGAGTTATGAAGAAATTAATAATAATTGGAGTGTTTATCACCACTCTAGTTTTGAACATCACAGCCGCAGAAACGCAGATTCCAACATATGATATTGGCTCTCAGATGTTTACTTTTCGTGCAGGTCCAATAATTCCCTCCTTCATATACATGCCAAATCAAGACCCTAACCTTTTAACTTATAGCGATACAGGCTTGAAAGTTGGAGGCTATGGCGCAATTCGTTACCAAGGTTTTTTATCTCCTTATGTAGCACTAGGTGGCGAATTAGGTTATATCTTTAATTATGCGAGAAGTGACTTATACACATCAGTACCTTTTCTCGCAAAGCTTACCTATATTCCTTTGCAGGGTAAATTTGAACTTCCTCTTTCTTTTGGTGTGGGGTTTGCTTATAACTCATTCAGAGATTCTTCATATCTGTCTCTAATCGGTGAAGCCGAAATTGGTCTAAGTTACTTTTTTTCAGATTCGTGGGGAGTTTCAATCTCTGGAGGTTTAAGTGTTGTTCCTGAGATTTATTTTGGCAGTAATGCAGATCAGACCGCAATCGCAGGATTTTTACCGATTACATTATCGATTTCTTACAGAAGTAACAAATAGGAGAAGCCCATTATGAAACAATCTACTTTATTACAATCAATTATATTATTACTCGGTGTTCTTTTATTAACGATAGGGTGTAATACTGACAACAATGGAATTTTCTTACTTGTTAGCCAATCGGAAGAGAGTATTGAAATCGGACAAGTTACATTGATAGATTCTGATGGAACTCTTTTATTTACCCATACATCAAAAGGGGGATTGCAATCTTATAATCCAACTACTTCATCTTGGTCTTCTATTGTAGCTAGTGTAACCCCAGTATTATCCTCTTTAGTTTCTACTGATGGTACTAATATCTATTATTCAGCTCGTAGTGGAGAGGTAGATAATAATGCGCTGTATCGCTTTACTAAGGTTGCACCAAATACAAGTATTGAGGTTGGTAATTCAGATTACAATATTCTCCAAATGGCTCATCAGCATGATTTAATGCTGACTCTTGAAGGAACAGATGCAAAGGTGAGAAAAGTATCAGATAGTACTCTGTTAGCAACCTATGCAGATCACAACACGAATATCATACTCCTAAATCAAAGTGATGATTATTTCCTCTTAAGTGGGTATGATCTTGTAAGTGAAGTAAAAGAGTATTCCAATACCCTTTACAACGGAACAACTGCTATTACATTAAGCGATGTACCAACAACTGTGGGGATTAGAGCATTCTTCATTGATGAAGCTAACTCTGCCTTAGCAGTAGTTACAACTGATGGAGACGTCTATTATGACGCTTCTTTTGATATTACAACAGACACAACCGCCACACTCATCAAAGCTGGAAGTGTAACACTTGCAACGACTACCGTACCATTATCACCTCTCGTGGTACTTCATGAGACTGGCAGTTCTGTTTTCTTTATTCAAGGTAGTAATAACTATATGTATCAAATTAATCCTAGTGATGGGACTGCTGTAGAAACAAATTTTCCAGATATCGCATATACCGTACAAGTATCTTCATTTATAGAAATGGGTGGAACATATTATATTGGTACAGTAGATAATGGAGTACTTGATATAGTATTTCCCTAATTAATTAAAACTGGAAAGAATATGGAGATTAAAAAATGGAGGCTTAACGCCTCCTTTTTTTAATCGCACCTTACTTCATGTAAGATATCTCTTACTTTTTCATCACTGTATTGTTCATCTATTTCTTCTTTAGAGAGTCCGATAAATTCATGGTTCATATAGTGAATCCAAGTCTCTTCTGATTCATTCATTAGTTCATGTTTTCTACAATAATAATCGGGTTGAATTGGAAGAGGATCTGTATTTTTATAATGAGGTATTTTGTAATCATATACTGCAACTTTTATATCATTTCGAGGAATTCCCTTGGAGAGCATTACATTTACAAGAGCATTGACAGTTTTACCTGTGTCAAATATATCATCTACTATTAAAATCTTATCTCCATTTCTCAAATGTTCAGGGGAATATGTCCAACCATCAATTCTTACTTCAGATTCTAATTTCATATTTTCGTAGCTTCTAGCAACTACTGCAGCATAATAGACTGGTCTTCCTTCAGCTTGTTTACGTATTAATTTGTAATATTCGCTGAAAACATTTCCCATATATACTCCTCCACGGAGAGAAATATAGATAATGTCTGGAACAAATCCATCTTTCTTATGCATTGTATATACAAGTTTAAGTGCCGCATCTCGTTGCATTTCTGGAGAAATGAACTCTTTTTTCATATTCTTTTCTATCCTTTTTGTTAATCAGCGAGTGTAAGAATGATAACACCGTTTGAAGTAATTGCAATAGTATGTTCCTCATGTGCTGAAGGCTTTCCATCACCTGTCACAACAGTCCAGCCATCTTCAAGTGTTTCAACTCGTTTAGTTCC
Source organism: Sphaerochaetaceae bacterium (assembly GCA_963663665.2). GTDB lineage: Bacteria > Spirochaetota > Spirochaetia > Sphaerochaetales > Sphaerochaetaceae > SABI01. The sequence goes on along the minus strand of CAXXKP010000010.1, from coordinate 395,676 downwards.
TAGGTTAATCATAGGTTCAATTGCTAAAACCATTCCATCTCTAAGACGTGGGTTTGCAGAGAAAGAGTTTACATAATTCGGAATCTGAGGTTCTTCATGCACTTCTAAACCTACCCCATGGCCACAATAATCTCTAACAACCCCATACCCGAATCTCTCTGCATGACGAGAAATAGGTAGCGATATGTCGTGTATTCTTGCTCCTTTTTTAGAAGCTCCTTCTATTCCGAGAAGCAAAGATTCTTTTGTTACCTGAACTAGGCGCTTTACTTCTTCAGGAACCGAGGAACCTACAAGATGAGTTCTTGCTGCATCACTGTAATATCCGTTTAAATTGATACCGATATCAATAGAAACAATATCACCATCTAAAAGTTTTCTTTTAGATGGTATGCCATGAATAACTTGTTCATTTACTGAAATACAACATGTATTAGGGAAACCCATATAATTGAGAAAAGCTGGAGTCCCCTTATGTTTTTTAATAAAATTATAAGCAATAGAATCTATTTCATTCGTAGTGATTCCAACTTCGATAATTTTTTCTAATTCATTATGAAGTTGTGCGAGTAGGCGACATGAATCATGAATATATTCAATCTGGTCAGATGTTTTTAAAGTAATCATGACCTCTCCTTTACAATAGTGTCGAGAATGCCATTAATAAATTTGTAGTTTACTTCTCTACTATATTCTTGAGATAACCGGACAGCTTCCGTAATTACCACTGAAGATGCTATTTCTTTATCAAAAAGAATAGAAAATACTGACATCCTTAAAATATTCCTATCAATGATATCTATTTTATCAAGAGGTCGATTAATCGAATAATGGGATATTAGTGAATCAATTTCTTTAAGATGTTCAAGAGTTCCACTAAGGAGATATCGTGCAAATAAAGCAGTATCCGGATCTAATGATTCTCTTTCTGTATCATCAAGAGTAGGAAATTCTGGAGTTCCTTCTTGAGAATAAAGAACTCCATTAAAATCGAGTGAATAGAGAGTTGAAAGGGTAAGCTCTCTTCCCATGTGTCTTGAACTCAATTTTATTTATCTCCTGTATATACAATGTTAATAGTAGCTTGATCTCTTAAAGATCCTACTAAAGCATCTATTGCTTTGAGGTATGCAGTCTGTTTATTCCTGTTTGTTAAAGTTTGACGAATGTATTGTTTAACTGTTGTTGTAGAATCTGGATTAATTTTATCAGTAATACTGAGTAATTTAGGATCTGTGTGGGTAGTAACTTTTACGATATGGTAGCCACCTTTTGATTCTATAACACCACTAGGTTTTCCTAAATCTAGAGCAAATACAGCTTCAAAAAATGTATTACCTAAAGTGGTTTTCATTGTTTCATCATCATAAGCTAACCAACCAATATCACCACCTTTGACTACAGAATCAGCATCTTTAGAATACTTTGGAACAAGTTCTTCAAATGTATAGGTGTTGTAACGAAGAAGACGTGCTACTTGATCCATTTCTTTCTTTACAGCGGCCTTTGTTTCGGTAGTAAATGGCATAAAGATGTGAGAGAGTCTTACAAGCTCCGGATTAATAAATTGTGATCTATTTTTCCTATAGAAATCATTAATCTGATCATCCGTAGGTTCACTATAATCATTGATAACACTTGCTTGTGTATTTTTTACATAGTTATCGACGCTCGTAGATTCTTTCACTGCTTTTTTGAATTGAGTAAGATTCATATTATAGTTTTGTTTTATATAAATTTCAAATTGTGCATCAGATATTGTTTGTCCAGATTTTTCTTCTAAATAGGTTTTTTGCTGACTTATCAAAGAATCTACTTGAGCATCACTCATCAAATATCCATCACGAGAAGCCCCTTGTAGAACAAGCCTATCATTAATAAGAACATCAAGCACATCAGTAGCAAGTATTGGAGTGGTTGATCCAGCAGCAAGAGCAGATTTCTGATATTCAGCCATGCGAGAATTTAGTTCTTCAGTTGTTATAATTTCTTCTTTAATCAGATTTACACTAGCAGCTGTTTCTGCATAGATAGCTAAAGTGGAAATAATTACGATGAATAGAAATATCATTCCTATTTTTTTATTCATATGATAACTCCAGAGTTTAAGATATTTTTATATGTTTACCACATTCTTTTGAATAGGAAGAATTGGTGAGAATATCTGAATAGGTAAGATACATTCCCTGCCCTTCCATTAGTTTAAAAAGAGCTTGTAATGTCTTTGTAGATCTAATAGATCCTTTTGTAATAAATGCAGCACTGCGTTTACCGCTGAGGGTTCCACAGGATTTTAAGAAATTATGAATTAGATCTGGCATTTTACCACCCCAAAGGTTAGTAGCAGATGCCACAACTGCAATATAATCATAATATGAAATGATTTTACCGCTCTCTTTTCCCATGTCAATTAAATCACAATCATGTGATTGTTCTTGAATCCCTTGAGCAAGTGCTGTACTGAGCTCCTTACATAAGGTTTTGTTAATCTTGTCATAGTAGAGAATGCACGCTTTCATATCGTTTCCTTATAATAACAGACATGACCGCATAGTAAATATGCGGCCAAATCTTCATTTCTAATTAAAAACGAATTTTTAATTAGTGCCTGATTGGTTCCACCATTCAGTTGACTCTTGAACTTGATCTGTAGTAATAGACTTAGTAAGAGAGTCGGTTGAAGGAGTTTTATTAATCACAGCTAGTAAGAGAGCTATTACAAGAAAAGATCCCCCGAGAATCGCAGTGATTTTAGTGAGAACTTTATTTGATTGAGCACCGAAAGTAGAATCACTTCCACCTCCAAAAACTCCACCTAAACCAGAACTACCATCACTTTGAATGGCAACCAATAATACAAGTAAAATACTCGCGATAACAAATAACACGAGAAGGATAATTCCAATAACACCCATAGTAATCTCCAATTAATTGTTGTATTGCACAATGGGTTTAAATAAATCTACTGAAAGAGAAGCTCCACCCACAAGCGCTCCGTCGATATGTTCCATACCCATAAGGGACGCAACATTCGAAGGTTTTACTGAACCACCATACTGTATTATTAGCGATTTTGCAACACTTTCGCTCTTTTGTTTTGCCACGAGGTCACGAATAAAGGCATGAGCGTTGTTTGCATCTTCAGCTGTGGCTGTTTTCCCAGTTCCAATAGCCCAAACAGGTTCATAAGCAATTGTGACATGTTTCATGTCACTTTCACTCACACCCTGTAAACCTTCAACAACCTGTCGTCGAAGAACAGTTTCAAGCTGCCCACTTTCTCTTTCTTCTAAAGTTTCACCTACACACAAAATGACTTCTAATCCTTTTTGAAGTGCAAGAATAACTTTTCTGTTAATAAAAGCATCATCTTCAAGATAAAGAGCTCGTCTTTCAGAGTGTCCTAAGATAACATATTCAACTCCAGCATCAAGAAGCATATCGGCAGATATTTCACCTGTGAAGGCTCCTGATGTTTGATCACTCATATTCTGTGAAGCAACTTTAATATTACTTCCTTTAACTGCTTCAATGACAGAAGGAATTGTAATAAATGGCGGTGCTATAACGACAGTCACATTACTATCAACATTGTTAAGTGAATCTTTTAATGCAGAAGCAAAAGAAGCGCCTTCTTTTGGTGTCATGTTCATTTTCCAGTTCCCTGCGATACATACTTTTCTCATAACTTATATCTCCAAAGCTTTAATACCAGGTAACTCTTTTCCTTCCAAAAATTCTAAGGAAGCTCCACCACCTGTTGATACATGGTCTATCTTTTCAGCAAAACCAAACTTATTTACTGCAGCAACACTATCACCACCGCCAACTACAGTTACTCCTTTACAAGAAGCTACCATAGAAGCAACAGCTTTAGTTCCTTCTGCAAATGCATCAAATTCAAAAACTCCCATGGGGCCATTCCATACAATAGATTTTGCATCAGATAAAACATTTTCTATTTTAGCAAGAGTTTTACTGCCTACATCCATACCGATAAGATTATCTGGAATATCTACTCCATCAATGGCGATAGGACTTGCTTTGTCACTAAATGTATCAGCTGCAATATGGTCAAGGGGTAGGATTACCTCCACTCCTTTCTCTTTAGCTTTTGCTAAGAAGGATGAAGCTATTTCTAAATAATCCTCTTCTAAAAGAGATTTGCCAATTGTATGACCTTGGACCTTAAGGAAAGTATATGCCATACCTCCTGCGATAACGATTGAGGTACACGTATTGAGTAATGATTCAAGTACACTAATTTTTGAAGAGACTTTAGACCCTCCAATAATAGCTACAAAAGGTTTATCTGGATTTTCTAATAATGGGGCAAAGAATTTTACTTCTTTCTCAATGAGAAATCCTGCAGCAGAAGGGAGATAATGAGCAACACCCTCAGTTGAAGCATGAGCTCTATGTGCAGTTCCAAAAGCATCATTTATATACACATCGCCATAACTTGCTAAAGTCTTTGCAAATTCAGGATCATTTTTTTCTTCTTCTTTATAAAAACGTACATTCTCTAATAAAAGAATCTGCCCAGGTTTTAATGCTTCTACTTGCTTTTTAACATCATCACCAATTACATCATTCGCTAAGATAACTTCTTTACCAAGAAGTTCACTAAAACGAGTAGCAATAGGAGCCATGCTAAAATCTTTGTTTTTAGTCCCTTTTGGTCTACCAAAGTGACTCATTACAACAATAGATGTGCCTTTTATACCTAGTATATAGTTAATGGTTGGTAATGCACTCACTATACGAGTATCATCACTTACTTTTCCATCTTGAAGAGGGACGTTGAAATCAACACGGATTAAAACTCTCTTATTTGTTAAATCCATATTTTCAATTGTTTGTAATTTCATCATAACTCCTACATCATATCTGATGCGCACCTTATATAGATGCGCATCAGTATAGTTAATAATTCACTTATGCCATTAATTTTCTTGCTAAGTCTACAACACGATTAGAATAACCCATTTCATTGTCATACCAAGACATGACTTTGAAGAATTTTGGTCCCATTTTCATGGTTAATTCTGAATCAAAGATTGAAGAATGAGAATTACCTCTCACATCAGAGGATACAATTGGATCTTCTGTATACTGGAGGTAACCTTTCATTGGACCTTCAGCAGCAGCCTTCATAGCAGCATTAAGTTCTTCAACTGTACAATCTTTCTCTAATAAAACAGTAAGGTCAACAATACTTCCTGTAGGAGTAGGAACACGCATTGCTCCACCATTGAGTTTTCCCTTTAAAGAAGGAATTACTTCAGAAACTGCTCGAGCTGCACCAGTAGTTGTAGGAATAATTGATAAAGCAGCTGAACGACCTCTTCTTAAGTCTTTGTGTGGCATGTCTAACATAACTTGGTCGTTAGTATATGCATGAACTGTGGTCATGAGTCCTCTTTCAATTCCAAATGTATCATTAAGAACTTTAGCAATCGGAGCTAAACAGTTAGTAGTACATGAAGCATTTGAATAAGCTAATAAACTTAAATCAATTTCAGAGTCATTAACACCACAAACAATTGTTTGGTCAATCTTATCTTTTGCAGGGACTGTAAGGATAACTTTTTTTGCACCAGCTTTGATGTGGTCTTTGTATCCACCTTTTGGACCTTCAGCAACAGCAAAAACACCAGTTGATTCAATGGCGATATCGACACCAAGTTCTTTCCATGGGAGTTCTGCAGGATTACGAACAGCATAGATTTTAATTTCTTTGCCATCTACTACAATAGCATCATCTTTTGCTTCAACATTCTTGTTGTACACACCATACGTTGAATCATATTTGAGAAGGTGAGCTAATGTTTTCGGATCGGTAAGATCGTTAATAGCCACCACATCGATGTCTTTGTCTTCAAAAGCAATTTTGAAAACATTTCTGCCAATTCGACCAAAGCCGTTAATTGCAATTTTCATTAAAAATTTCCTCCATATAATAGGTATATATCACGCCTAGTATAATAATAATTAAGAGGGCTAGTCAACGAACTAGCCTCTTTTCATAACAATTTTCACACTATTGATTTTATGTCCATCAATTTCTTGAACAATAAAGTCCATAGAATCATATGTTACTTTTTCTTGTGAAGTGGGAATCCTACCAAATTGTTCAAATACAAACCCACCTATTGTTTCGGCATCTATTTCAGGTAAATTAAGATTAAGTCTTTCATTTACTTCATCAATACTTGTTCTAGCATCACAAAGGAAAATGCCATCACCCATTTCGATGATGTCTTCATCTTCGTCATCATCAAATTCATCCTGAATATCTCCAATAATTACTTCTAGAATATCTTCCATTGTGACAATGCCAGATACTCCCCCATATTCATCGATAGCTACAGCAATATGGACTTTTCTTTTCTTGAATTCTCGAAGTAGTTCATCAAGTCGTTTTGTGTCAGGAACAAAATATGGTTTTCTCATACATTTACGAATTTCAAGTGGTTTTGTCGGAATGATACCCACAATATCCTTTACGTAAAGAATACCTACAACATTATCTATTGTTTCAAAATAAACAGGATAACGAGAATAACCTTCTTCATTAATTGTCTGAAGGAGGTCCTCTTTTGTCGCTGTATCACTTATGAAACTGACATCGATACGAGGAACCATTACCTCTTTTACACTTGTTTGTTCTAATTCTTCGATTCCTTGAATCATCTCTTTTTTTTCAGATACGTTGATAGTATCTTCATATTTTTTAAGCTCACTGCTTTTTTTAAAAAAAGGGAAGATTTTTTGAGAAAGTTTCACTTACCTAACTCCTTTTCTATATATTTCACTATTTCTTCTTGTAATGTTAGCATAGGTTCATCATTACTATTAGTTTGATGATCGTGTCCATTGAGATGTAAAAATCCATGAACAATAAGACGTATGAGTTCATTCTCTTTTGAAACTTTAAAATATTCACAATTTTGGAACATGTCAGTCAACGAAATAACGAGATCTCCTAAAATAGGCTCATCCTGTGATGAAAAAAAGAAATCCTCACTATCTTCCTCTTGTACAAAGGAGAGAATATCCGTTGATTCGTCTTTGCCCCTATAGTCTCTATTTAATTCTCTTATTCTCTCCTGTGAGACAAAAGAGATAGAAACTTCTCCTTCTCGAGAAGTGATATAAGATCGAGTAAGAGTTACAATATTTTCAGTAAAATCAGAAGTGAAATTACGTAAATATTGATCGTCTTCAAATTCTATAAAAAGTGAATCCATACTAATCCTCTTCATCTCCTGGATATTTTATCCTCAAATGATATTTACCTATAAGGTTTTGAAATAGAGATTTTGAAATAACTTCAAGATCGGTGAGAGTTAATTGCGAATTTATCAATTGTTTTCTCTCAATTTTTCCCATAATAATCGAATTAATCATCTTCTCGTATTTACCTGCATTACCTTTTCCTATACTACGAGAGGCTGCTTCTACACTATCTGCTATCATTACTATTGCAGATTCTGGTGTCTGTGGAATTTCATTATTATACGAATAATCATGTTCCCCAATTTTTATGTTATTGCCATCATTGGCGGCTTCTGCCTGGGCTTCTTTTAGAAATATTGCAATGATGTCATTTCCATGATGTTGATTAATAATATCTAAAATCTCTACAGGTAGTTTATCTTCCCTTCCTTTTTCAACACCTATTTTTACATGACTTTTTATTATTGCAACCGAAAGAGATGCTTTTAAATCGTTATGTTTATTATCGCCACTTTGATTTTCGATAAAATACTCAGGATTCTCTTGTTTGCCGATATCGTGATAAAGGCCTCCCACATAGGCAAGCAGTGTATCTGCCCCTATTGCTTTTGCTGCACTAGAAGCTAATTCTGCGACTTGTAAAGAATGATTATATGTCCCAACTGCAACCTGTGACAACCTAACTAATCCTTTTGTGTGAGTGAGGGAAAGTTCTCTTAATCTAAATGGAGTTGGGATATTAAGTGTTATTTCTAAAATTGGAAGGATGAATGCAACGCTGATATACGTTAAAGAAATATTAGAACTGAGTATAGCAATTGATGAAAGCATTGCAAATAAAGAATAATCATTCATTAAAGAATTGATACATACTATAAATGCTGAAAAAAGAATTGTTAACATCCATTGAAATATCATATCGATTCGTTTTGAGACATATTTCATAAAATAAAGATTAATAAAGGATATCGATACAATAAAGAAAATCGTTGTGAGTGAGCTTAACGAGTATAATGACATGAGGGATGCGATAGTAAGTGCACTCACCATACCTACCCTTTTTTTATTTGTAATGAGGCTTAATAATAGAGGTAGTACAAAACTTGGAAGAAAAGGATCTAACCACAAGAAACCCTTTCCACTAAAAATGTAGAGCATAATAAATGTGAGGATCTGAGTTAAAATCAACCCTATTAAATAAATGGTAATTATCTGGTGTTTTCTTTTAGTATGCGAACTCATTATATCAAGAGCATAAATGGATGTTACGGTAATAATTAAAGCGAATAAAACTCTCCCTATATGCTGTAAAAAACTATATTGAATTGACGCAAGTCTGAGGGCTTTTAGTGTTTTTATTTGATCCTCGTTAATGACAAAATTCTTTTTAATAAGATATTGACCCTCTTCAACTCTTACCATTACAGGAAGCACTGCTAATCTTGCATCTTCTCGTAGTGTAGCTGTTAAAGATTGATTTAATGTTATTGTTGGATTAATTGAGTTTTCAATAATCGTTACAATAACCTGTTTTGTTGCTGTATTAAGAGAAGAATCTAATATATTAAGAAGTTTTAACACCTCTTGTTCAATATTTTCCTTCGTCACAAGATTTTTAATTTCACGGATTTCTTGTGACCAATCTTCCATAAAACCAGTAGGGACTCTCACTTGAACTGAAGAATATCCCTCATCAAGAACCTTTTTAAGTTCTTTAGAACTGAAAATCCCATGTTCAATAAGGTTAGTTGCTATCTCTTCTACATATATAATAAGAATATCCTCATCAATACCTAAAGAATCATTTTGTCTCAATCTATTTTTCAATTCAGTTTGTAGATTATTCATAGATGTTTTTGCATCTACTAAGGATGTACTAAAAACAGGTAATGTAGAATTATAAGCTCTTTGTTGAGAAATACGAGTCTCTTTTTCATCAATATAATAGAATGACTGGCTCGCTATCACGTCTTTATCAGCAATCTGTCCAATAACATAGGAAGCATTAATATCATTCATGAGAGTTCTTGAATCTCGATAGAAGAGTGATGGGGCTAATACAGATAGTGTTACTGATAGAAGAGTTAGTATAATCAATGAAAAATTGAATAATAAGAAAGGTTTCTCACGTTTATTTTTCATTGTTTGATTCGCTTTCATATGCGTTAATAATCCTTTGGACAAGTGAAGACCTAATAACATCTCTCGATGTGAATTCAACAAAACCAATACCTGAAACATTATGTAGGATACGAGCAGCATGTACAAGACCTGAGTTCTTTACTTTAGGTAAATCAATCTGTGTGATATCTCCAGTAACTATAGACAATGAATTTTCACTCATTCTGGTCAAGAACATCTTCATTTGTTCAACAGTGGTATTTTGCCCTTCATCTAATATAACTACTGCATTATTGAAAGATCGTCCTCGCATATATGCAAGAGGAGCACTTTCAATTGCACCGTTTTCTTCAAGACGTTTAATCATAGAAGTGGGAATCATATATTCCATAGCATCATAAATTGGAGTAAGGTAAGGTCCAAGTTTCTGGTTAAGATCGCCAGGCAGAAAGCCCAGATTCTCACCAGCCTCAACAACAGGTCGAGTGATAATAATTCGTTGTTTTCTTCCCGATAGAACTTCTTTTAAGGCATAGGCTATAGCTAAAAATGTCTTACCCGTTCCAGCAGGCCCTATGCCAAAAGTGAGTTGATTGCTATGCATACTTTGTATGAATTTTTTCTGACGAGTACTTTTAGGAAATATAATCTTTGTACCTACGGCAATAGTGGTCTCATATTCAACACTCTCTTCATTCTCAGATAGTGAAGTAATCTTTTGATAAGACATAAAAATTTCGGATTCTGATATGAGTTCTTGAACTTTAGCTAAGATAACTAAATTATTCATTAAACTTAGAAATAGTTCATTATCGCCATGATCAACATCTTCACTAAATTTAAAAGTGATACTATTCCCTTGAAGGAAAATATCTCCATGAAGTAATAATTCAATATAACCAATATTTCTATCATTAATACCACATACTTTAGTCATTATGTGAGTATCTTCAAAAACATACGTATTACTCATACCTCTCCTATTTCGTTCTGTATAGTACTCATAATTTGACTTCTCTATCAACCTTGATATCACTTATGGCCTTCCATTTTACAAGAATTTGTAATGTAGGAGTCCATTCGTATCTATTGTTAATACTTTCCATCTTAGCCGAATACGTAAGATAAAGATCCCAATCGTCCATATAATGTATGATTCCTAATGAAACAGAATCCATGATAAATTGTGTTGTAGTTCTTCCCGTACCAAAGAAATCAAATGACTGCAACAAATCGGTAATCGCTTCGCCTAAATTGGCATATTGATATAGCCCTTTATTTCTAGAAGATAATGACCCTTTTATAGAGAGAAATTTATAAATCTCAAATGTGAACGATAAATCTATAGAGGCATATGAGCTAAATGAGTCTATAAATGAGTGATGATACATTGCATTGATATCGTAAGATAGAGAAACTCTCTCCTTCCACCATAATTTCTTATCTAATGAATTAATAAGAGAAATATTTAAAGATTCACCTACAATATTTTGATTCTCTACAGAACCTTCGAAATTAACATCAAAAAATGGTAGGCTGATAGAACCTTTCAGAAGAGTAAAAGTAGAGATTGATGTATCAAAAATAGTTTTTCCACTAATAATAAAGTTGAAGTCAAATAACGAAATAGTAACTGAGGATGTATTGATAATGCTTTGGGAAAAAGGTAAATCTAAGTTGCTCTTCGTATAGCTTACGTTATTCATGAGAGTTACATTGTCACTTGTGTAGGAAACAAGGAAAAACCCTTTGAATATATCAAGACTGGCATTATCATCCTCTTTTACATCAAAAGAGAATGATGTGGAAAATTTCATATATTTCATATTCAAGCGAGGTGTTATGGTTTGTACAAGTGGCGGCAATTGGAGAACTACCGAAGGTGTTATGAGTATATCCCCGATAGTATACGATGGAAGAAATGAGATTGAGTGAGTTTTTACATAATCAGAAGAAAAATCAGTAAATCCTTTAAGTATTTGGGTAGTATTCTCATCAATTTGGATTGAATTACGATAAAGACGCTGGTCAAATGTGTAATGTAATGAGAGAAAAGGAATAGTTATGGTATTATCTGACCACAACTCGTATTGCTTTGATTCTTTAGTTGATGTGGAGTCATACGTGAATAACGATCTAATAGAATGATCAAAGGTAATGAACTGTGGCCCAATTACAGAACTTAGGGAGATTGAGGATGTATTATTATTAGTTGAAATCGTATCTACTTGTAATCCTCTATTATAATCTAATACTTCTTTGAAATCTTGCTTCATGGAATATTTGATAATAAGTGAGGAACTTCTCGTAACATCTTTTTCCTGTGTGTTTGTTTTATTTGCGATTGAAAGGTTATACTTTTGTAATAAATTGTTTTGTAAATCTGTAAAAGAAGGTTCCTGAGTACTCACAATCGGCTTCGTCTTTTTTAAATTTAATAATTCACCTGTAACAGTTATACTCGTATCGATGAGAGTCATAGAATCAATCATATATCCACCGATTGAAGCATCATAATGTTCATCAAAGGTAACTGAACTATTTAACCTATTGAGCTTGATATCCTCAATATAAGGTTTTAATGGATCAAATGAAAATGAGGTGGATCCTCTAAAGTTCCATGTATATGAGGATATTGAAGTGGTATTTGTCTCTTCTTTAGTATTTATATTCGCAAGTTCTAATAGTCTTGTTCTAATATCACGATTTAAATAATCTTTTTTTATATCAGGGTCACTATATACTGGAATTGAAAGAGAAAGTGAGGTTTTATTTTTCTTGTAGGTAAGTTCTGGCGTAAATATATATCGAAAGAGCGAACCGTTCGAAAGATTTGATGGAGTATGATAGGCAAGCCCTGCCAACAAATTAGCATGTAACGAGTCTTCTAAAAAATTATTTTTCCCCTCATACCCCAGAAATAAACCATTATTTTGATATGCATCTAAATATAAACTTCCAAAGGAGGAAGTTTCTTTTGCCCATTTCTCAATTGAAGAAAGGTTCTCTTGTTCTCCTGACGAATAGAGCAATGAGGACGATTTTTCTAAAGTAGAGGAATTCCCTATAAAGGAAGTAATCCCTGTTTCTTTACTCTCATGGATCAAGGGATTATTGCCAAATAATTCATATGTCGTATTTACGAAGGTTCCTTTAATAGAATCATATCCAAAAGAGGGGTTAAAGATTATTGTTTTTCCTGGATAGAAAAAAAACGGGAGATATAAAATAGGCACTCTACCAAGATATAAAGAAGTATTACTTAGAAATAGATCATTACCATCAACAACATGCAATGAAGATGATTTTATTTGATAATATTCAGATTCTTGGCTTGTGGTAACAGAAGATTTTGAGACAGATAAAGCAAACGGGTCGTTTGATAACTCAATGAAATCTCCTCTAGATCTAAATTGTGTCTCATTTTCTTGTGTATCGATATATACACTATGGGTCTCCCCCCTATTCATGGTAATCTCCCCACTATTTTTATTATAGACAAGGTAATTACCTAGTATGATCTCTTCTTTCTCATGTTTAATCTGTACTAACGTAACATTTCCAATAGCATAGATATAATTAGATCCAACATCATAGAGTATTGTATCTGCGACTAGTTTATTCTGAGAAAAATCAACAGAAACGTTTCCCTGTAGAAGAATTTGGTTCTTATTATCATTGATATAAAAATAATCACTACTATTAATCTTTACTAGTGGAAGTTGGATTTGTGTTGATTCAATGGGTTTGTATCCGTAATATGAAAAAAGATTTTTCGTAAGTTCTTCTCGTGTTTTCCCAACTTCGATATCTAAATATTTACTCTTTTCTATAAGCATCTCAATAGAACTTTCATTAATGGTAGAAATTATTAATGAAAGGGAATCCATCTCCTGAGATAATAGAAAATTAAGTGGGAAAATTGTTATAATTAATGAGATAAGTAGAATTCTAAGAGAAAAATTGCTAACTATTTTCATTGATATGGTGTGCTATATAATAACCCGTATGACTTCCTTTTGAAAGAGAGACTTCCTCAGGTGTTCCGGTGCATACTAACTCTCCCCCTTTATCCCCCCCATCAGGACCAAGATCAATAATATGATCTGCACTCATAATTATATCAAGATTATGTTCTATGAGCATAATAGTATTTCCAGTATCTACGATTCTGTTTAATACTTCCATCAAATTTCTCACATCTGCAAAGTGTAGCCCTGTCGTTGGTTCATCGAGAATATAAAGGGTTTTTCCTGTACTCCTTTTTGCAAGTTCTAGTGAAAGTTTTACTCTTTGAGCCTCCCCTCCACTCAAAGTAAGGGCTGATTGCCCTAATTTGATGTATCCAAGGCCAACGGATTCAAGAGTTTCTATCTTTCTGTAGATTGAAGGTATTGCCTTAAAAAAATCTGCGGCTTCACTAACAGTCATATCAAGTACATCGTAAATGTTTTTCCCTTTATAATAGATTCGTAAGGTTTCTTTGTTAAATCTTTTACCTTTACAAACATCACAGGTTACATAGACATCAGGAAGAAAATTCATTTCAATTTTTAAATTCCCATCCCCTTTACAATGTTCACATCTTCCCCCTGATACATTAAAAGAAAATCTGCCAGCTTTATATCCTTTTGCTTTTGATTCAGGTAGTGATGCAAATAGATCTCTAATAGGAGTAAAAGCCCCAACATACGTTGCAGGATTAGAACGAGGAGTTCTACCGATTGGAGTTTGATCTATACTAATAACTTTATCAATATATTCTGTACCTGTTAATGTGGCATATCCATCGAAGTTCTCATTTTGCCTATTCAATTTTCTTTTCAATGCCGGAAGTAATATTTCATGAAGTAATGTTGATTTTCCTGAACCAGATACTCCAGTAATAACGTTCATCATTCCAAGAGGGAAAGATACATCAATATCTTTTAAATTATTTTTCTTTGCTCCAGTTATTTGTAAAAATGTTCCATTTCCTAATCTACGAACGCTCCTAGTAGGCATTGTCAATTTTTTCGCTAAATAGTTTCCTGTAAGACTATCTGGATTATTCATCAACTCTTTAGCAGTCCCTTGACTTGTGATATATCCACCATGTACTCCCGCACCAGGACCTAAATCAACAATATAATCTGCAGCAAGCATTGTTGCCTCATCGTGCTCTACAACTATAAGAGTATTACCAATATCACGAAGATCTTTAAGTGCTTGTATCAGTTTATCGTTATCTTTTTGGTGCAAACCAATACTTGGTTCATCAAGCACATAGATAACACCACTTAAAGCACTTCCTATTTGAGTTGCAAGTCTTATTCTTTGAGATTCTCCCCCACTTAAAGTTCCAGTTGTTCTGTCGAGTGTCAAATAATCAAGTCCAACATTTACTAAGAAATTCAATCTAGAACGAATTTCCTTCAATACTTGTTTAGAAATTTCAATCTGAGTAGGTGTAAGTGTTAAATTTGAAAAGAATAGAACAGATTCTTTAATTGAAAATGCGGTTACTTCATGTATATTTTTCCCATTCACGAAAATAGAAAGAGCCTCTTTTTTTAATTTTTTCCCATCACAGGTTGGACATGTTTGCCCTGTCATATAACTTTCCATCCAAGCTCTCATAGGGGAAGAACCTGTCTCTCTATACCTTCTTCTAAGTTCGGTAATGATTCCTTCATAACTTCTACGTGCAGTATAGGTAGAATTATGTTTCTTGTTATGGTAGGTAAGTTCAATAGGAGCACTTCCTCCATAGAGTATAATTGAAATTATCTCTTTTGAAAGATCTTTAAATGGTGTATCGAGTGTAAACCCATAATGTTGAGCTAACGCTTCAAATGAAATTCTTGCCCAACTTGCTTCTGGGTTATGTGTAGCTATAGCCCGTTCATTAAAGGATTTATTATAATCAGGTATGATTTTATCTACATCGAAATCACTTATAATACCGAGTCCATGACAAGTCGGACATGCTCCAAATGGATTGTTAAAACTAAATAAACGAGGTTCAATCTCGGGCAAACTAATTCCACAATGAATACAACTATTTTTTTGAGAATAGGTAAGCAATTCTTCATGTCCATCATCATCAAGAATGATGATACTGACAAGTCCATCGCTCATATTTGTAGCATTTTCAATTGAATCAGCCATTCTGCTTCTTACATCCTTAGATAGAATGAGCCTATCTACGACTATTTCAATAGTATGCTTTTCTTGTTTTTTTAATACTGGAGCATCATCAATAGAATAAATCTTCCCATTTACGCGAACTCTAGCAAATCCATCCTTTTTAGCATCTTCAAAGATTTTTTTATGTTCTCCTTTCCTTCCTATTACAATAGGTGAAAGCACCATAATTTTACTCAAATTGGGTAATGTATATACAGAATCTAGGATTTGATCTATAGATTGTTCACTTATTGCTTCTCCACATTCAGGACAATGAGGAGTTCCAACTCTTGCCCATAGTAATCGGTAATAATCGTAGATTTCTGAAACAGTTCCAACTATAGATCGAGGATTGTTATTTGTAGTTTTCTGTTCAATAGCTATTGCAGGACTTAACCCCTCTATATAATCCACGGAAGGTTTTTCAAGCCGTCCTAGAAATTGACGTGCATATGCACTTAGTGATTCAACATAACGACGTTGGCCTTCGGCAAATATTGTGTCAAAGGCTAAAGAAGATTTACCCGAACCACTGAGGCCTGAAATGACAATAAGTTGATCTTTATCTAAATCGAGGTCAATATTTTTTAAATTGTGTTGTCTAGCTCCTCTAATTATGAGCTTATTGTGCATTCCCTAACTCCTGTATATAGTGAAATAATATTTGTTCTGCTTCACTTTCTATTACTTCTTTAACTAATTCCCCTTTTACATAAAGGAACACTTTATTTCCAATCCCAGTAATGGCTATATCTGAATGGGCGGCCTCTCCTGGACCATTCACTTGACAACCCATAATAGCAACGGTGAGTTCTTGTTGCACAGAAAGAAGCTTTTTTTCAATTTTTTTTACAAATCCTATAGAATCAAAAGTACTTCTTCCACATTTCGGGCAAGAAATAAGATTTACTCCTCCCTTTAATCTTCCAACAGTTCTCAAAATTTCTTTTGCAGCAGCAATTTCATAGATGTTATCATCGCTGATGCTCACTCTGATAGTATCGCCGATACCTTCACTAAGTAGTCTTCCAAGTGCCCATGTACTCTTTGTAACTGCACTTACAAGGGAACCTGCTTCAGTAACTCCTAGATGAAGTGGATAATCGCATAAGGTAGAAAGTTCTTTGTAGCTAGCATATGTTGATTCAACATCTGTATGTTTTACTGAAAGCACGGTATTTTTAAAATTCCAACTTTCAAACCATGAAGCATATTCTAATGCAGTAGAAACCATAGCGTGAACTGGATCTTCATTTCTGAGATTTAGAGGTAAAGATCCTCCATTTAATCCAATTCTAATAGCAACATTCGAATCTTTAGCTAATTGAACAATTTCTTGAACTTTCCATTTTGCACCTATGTTACCGGGATTAATTCTAATCTTATGAGAACCACATGCTATGGCTTCTTTCGCAAGTTTATAATCGAAATGGATATCGGCTACTACTGGAATGGGAGAGTCTTTACAGATTGCAGAAAAAGTATCCCTATATTCACTTGAAGGATAACTAAAACGAATGATATTGCAGCCCATAGTTGAAAGGGAACGGAGAGAGAATAATAATTCCTCATACCATAGTTTATCATGCAAAGAGCGTAGTGGAAGTGAATACATTGTCTGTATCGCAATATCTGCATCTCCACCAATTGTTAGATCTTTTATTGGTACTATTCTCGCACTTCTTCTCATCTTTTTCCCTTTCCTATACATCAAAATAAAGTGTACCCGAAAAGTAGAAAATGGAAAAGAAGGTATGCAAAAGTTTCATTTCTTATTTGGAATCATTACATATAATAAAAAGATCTCCCTTATAGATAACATAAGGGAGATTCTAATAAATAATTCGATATATTTATTGCAGCAAGAGCAATAGGAATACAAGGGTAAATAGAGCTACCGTTTCTACAATACCAATAACGATAAAGTAGTTAGCAGTTCCTTTTCCGGTTTCTGCGAATGCATCTGAAGCAGCAGCAGCTGCTCTGCCTTGCATCCAAGCAGACATCCCAATTGCCATTCCACCAAAAACTCCGCTTGCTAATAATAACATTGCATCTTGTCCTGCAGCAGCTGCGGCACTAATAAAGTTCATTAAGAGGAATCCATATATTGTTTGTGTTAATGGAGCACCACTAAATGCTACCATAATAAAAGGAGCAGGTTTTCCGTTAGCATAACATTTTTTCCATCCACCAACAGCTCCTAATGAAGCTGCTCCAGCACCTAAACCAGAACCAAGTGCAGAGAGTCCTAGAGCTGCTGCCATACCTATCATTCCAATATTCATATTAAATCTCCTTATCGTTGTATCTCACAACGTGTGTGATGTGTGTTTAACCGTTTCTCTAAACGGGTTGTACTGATATCCTGTCCACTCCATTCCAAGTTGCCCAGAGAACTCTAATAAATTAAGTCTTACTCCATGAACAACTACACTCAAGAGTGCCATAGCAATGTTCAATCCGTGCCCAAAAACTAAAATAATAATACCAGCTGGAAGTGCAAAACCTGATAAGAATCCATCAGCCATCGTATTAAAAGATTGTGCTATTGCTAAAGAGGCCATTCCCACAGCAAATAAGCGGATATAGCTAATAATATTGCTAAAAGCACTAATTGAATTCAAGAATGTTGTAAATAGATTAGCAGCTCCTCCAGCAAGTCCTTTTAAAAATGAGATCCCAGGACCTTGAGCTCCGAAAACTACTACAAGAAGGAATCCTATACCTACAATGTAAGCAATAACTGAAGCATTCATAGAAGAACCTATTACTAATGATAATACAAGGAAATAAAGTGCATCTATCATCATTAACCAACCAACATCTGCTACCGCTGATATATCTTTTGTTCCTATTTTATGATGTATATTCATCACACACGCTAATGAGAGTTGAACAGTACCAATGATAAAACAAAATTGCATTACAGTATTTTGTGCAGTTGTTACAGGCAATCCAAATAATTCAGGGTAACTTGAGATATTTGGTATCACAAGAGATTGGAGAAATGGGACACTACTAATAATAGTATAGGAACCAAACCATGTACCAGTTACAGCCCCCCAAATAATCGAAGTTATCGAGAGAACATAAAGGAGAATAACTGCATTTGTACTCTTTTTAGTTTTAATATGTAAGGTGATTGCTCCTATGAGAAAAATGAGTCCGTAAGCGCCATCCCCTACAATCATTGCGAAAAAGAGGGCAAAAAACATAAGGAACCACATAGAAATATCATATTCTCTGTAACCTGGAACGGTACCTAAGATATCAAATACAGGAGAGATGATTCGAACAACCTTATTATTACTCACAAGAGAAGGTGGATTTTCATCTTCTCTAATCTCACTTAAAGCATATCCAAGATGGTTCGTAAGAGCAAACTCAGTAAATATATCTTTTTTGGTAACTGGAAGGTATCCACTCAACCAGGTAATAATACCTTCTTCTTCATCCATTGATGAGGAGACCTTCTCAAATACCTTTTCACTTTCTAATACTTCAAGGTAATGTATATAGCTCGCGATATGAGAAATATTCTCAATAAGCTCTGAATTAATTTCTGTAAGTTCCCCTTTGATTTTCTTTAGCATTTGTTTAGAATCTTCTAGTGAATAGGAAGGCAGATAAATAGGTTCTCTTTCATCAATTGTGTTCTTAATTGTTGCAACGAGAGTAAATTTTTTATCACTTTTTATCTTTATAAATTCAGTGGTTATATCTTTTAAACTTTCATTCTCCACAGAGTAGAGATGAAGGGGGTATCCATATTCTTTAAGAAATGCTAGGTCATCAAGAGAAATCTGTCCAAATGGGGTGAGAAAATCTATATCTTTTTTTAAGGATTGAAGAATATCTTCTTTTTCTTCTACAGAGCTAATAAGCCAGCTAAGTCTTTTATGCAATGAGGAAAAAGTCTCTTCGTCGACTATTGAATAAGAATTATTTTTATTTTTCTTCGTCTTCTTTGCTTGATTGTTTTCTATTTCTTTAAGTGTTGCTAAGACTCTGTTTAATTCTATCGATTGACTATCAAGATCCTCAATTTTGGATGTACTCACATTCACTTCATCAAGATGAATAATACCAATTTTTCTTAATTTCCTTAGGAGTTCATTTTTCTCATGAGTACGCATCACAATTGAGACTCGTTTCATTTCTACTATCATGCTATCTCCTGTGTGACTTTCTTCACTAATTTCCGTTTAGAAATCTTACCTCTCACAACTGCAGAGGTTTGCTGATCTCCAAGATATATTTGTATTTTCCTAATGTTGAACTTTGTTTCGGGTATTTTAACTTTTTCGAAGAGATTCACTCTCTGACTAGTTACTCTCAGTTCTCTTCCTAATAACTCCACTTGTTTCTCAAGAGTCGCGATTTTTGCATCAAATATTGCAATCTCTCTGAGTGCTAAAATCCCTTTATCAATCCATAAAGGATAAACGTCGACATTATACGAAATCTGTTTAAAAGTAAGATTCTTGAATACTGGAATAGAGACACCAGCAATATTTCCTTTCTCTTTCTCTACTTTATCGACAACAACTAAATGTTCAAGTGAAGATTTTTTTTCAAAGTATGTATTTTCATTAAAAACAGCAACCCAAGGTTGAAGGTCATGTACCATCTGTTTCTGCTTAACCTTGAGAGAAACAACTTCACTCTCTATCTGTCGTATTACCATTTGCAGTTGTTGTTTTTTCAACTGCAATGTCGGTAGATACCGAAGAAATTGTTTGAGTTGGTCTTTTTGTTTCTTCTGCTCGTTTTTAGTAAGTTTGACACTCGCCATTAATTACTCCAATTAGCCTTTTTTAGGCCAATATTTCATGACCAATTCACTTCGCATACCGGTCTCTTTTGGTTCAAAACATGTACTTAAGATTGTCCAGCCTAAGTCGAGAGCTTCCTCGAGAGGAATATTTACAGATAAATCCATCAATTTAGATTCAAATAATTCACCATAAGTAAGTAATTTATCATCCCACTCACTCATTAAGAATCCCATAGATTTCTTCTCTAATGATTCTTTATACGATGAATAAAGTTTAATCATACCATCCATGAGTGCCCTGTGATCATCACGAGTATCTTTATTAACCTGTTGTTTTAATCGAGAAAGAGACCCAAAAGGTTCGATTCTCGAATTCTTAAGGTAATACTGCCCCTCTGTGATATATCCTGTATTGTCTGGAACTGGGTGAGTTACATCATCTCCAGGCATCGTTGTTACTGCTAAAATAGTTAAAGATCCGGCTCCTTCAAAATCAACAGCTTTTTCATAACGAGCAGCAAGTGAAGAATATAGATCTCCTGGATAACCTCTATTTGAAGGTACCTGCTCCATGGTAATTGCAATTTCTTTCATCGCATCAGCAAAGTTAGTCATATCTGTTAATAAAACTAGAACTTTTTTCCCATCTAGGGCGAACTTTTCTGCTACTGCAAGAGAAATATCTGGTACTAATAGACATTCTACTGTCGGGTCACTTGCTGTATGAACAAAGAAAATTGTTCTACTCATAGCACCACTTTTTTCTAAAGTATCTTTGAAAAAAAGATAATCATCATATTTTAAACCCATGCCACCAAGAATAATAAGGTCTACTTCAGCTTGCATCGCAATACGAGCAAGAACCTCATTATAAGGTTCTCCAGATACGCTGAAGATCGGCAGTTTTTGTGATTCAACAAGTGTATTAAAAACATCAATCATTGGAATACCTGTACGAATCATATTACGAGGAATAATTCTTTTTGCAGGGTTAACAGCAGGTCCTCCGATATCAATCATGTTATCGGTAAGTTCGGGTCCGTTATCTCGTGGTACCCCAGAACCAGTGAAAATTCTTCCAAGAAGATTATCACTATAGGAGACTCTCATAGGATAGCCTAAAAATCTCACCTTATCACCTGTTGAAACACCTCGTCCACCACTAAAAACCTGAAGAGAGACAATGTTTTTATCTAGTTTAATAACATTAGCTAGAGAGGTTCCGTGACTACTTGTTACTACTGCAAGGTCCCCGTTACGAACATTTTCAGCTTTTACGCTAATTACGTTTCCAGCTATTGATTCAATCTTTGTATAGATTTTTTGCATATCTTTTTCCACCTATTTCTTGTTGAGGATCTTCGAGGCTCTCTTATCATACGAGATAAAGAGTTTTGAAATGCTCTGCTGTATATCACTCTTGTATAATTCAAAACGATCATCGTCTTTTGGAGTATTATTCCAGTCAATGAACTTTTGACGTAAATCATTAATGAAAGATCTAGCATCCTTTTTATCTTCAATCTTAACATTAGAAGCAAGAACATTAAAAAGAAGGTCAAATACTATTTCTTGACGTTCTATAGGAGCTGCGAAGTCAACCGGATCAAAGGAATTTTGTTGAAGGTAAACACTGTCGATGAGTTCGCTTTTCAAATATAAAAGGTAATCGTCTAAGCTTGTTCCTTCTTCCCCTACGACTTTCATCATCTGACTCACTTCGTTTCCTCTGAAGAGAATTTCACGAGCATAATCAACTTTTTCATTGTCGATCACACTTCCATACTTACTCCAGGAATCTAGAGGGTGGATTGCTGGATATTTTCTAGCATCACTACGTTCCCTACTTAACCCATGAAAAGCTCCAACAACTTTTAGAGTAGCTTGAGTGACTGGTTCCTCGAAATTCCCTCCGGCTGGACTTACAGTCCCTCCAATAGTAACGGAACCTGTAGTACCATCTTTTAATTTTACAATCCCTGCTCTTTCATAGAAAGAAGCAATTACTGATTCAAGATATGCAGGGAAGGCTTCTTCCCCTGGAATTTCTTCGAGTCTCCCGCTCATTTCTCTCATAGCCTGAGCCCAACGGCTTGTACTATCTGCTAGAAGCAGAATATTTAATCCCATTTGACGATAATATTCACCTATTGTAACTGCTGTATAAACTGATGCTTCACGTGCCGCAACAGGCATACTACTTGTGTTACAAATGATTATTGTTCTTTCCATCAATGTTTTACCTGTTCTTGGGTCAATGAGTTCTGGAAACTCTTTGAGTGTTTCCACAACTTCACCAGCTCTTTCTCCACAAGCAGCAATAATAACAATATCGACATCAGCATTTCTGCTTGTCATATGTTGAAGTACTGTTTTACCAGCACCAAAAGGGCCAGGAATACAGTATGTTCCACCCTTTGCGACAGGGAGGAATGTGTCAATAATTCTTACTTTTGTAATAAGTGGTTCAGTCGGTCGTAATCTTTCTTTGTAAAAATTAATTGGTCTTTTAATTGGCCAAGTAAAGACCATTGTTACTGACTTTTCTACACCTTTAGAATTTTTTAGTACAGCAATTTCATCTCTAACTTGGTAATTCCCTGCTTTTTTTATAGAAATAACTTCCCATTCTTCATTTGCAAAGGTAAAGGGAACCATGATTTTATGAGTAAAAATTCCCTCTGGTACTGTCCCAAGCGCGTCTGCAGGAAACACTTTATCCCCTTTTTTCACTATAGGGGTAAAGTCCCATGCGGCATCTGCGATAGGTTGCAGATAAACACCTCGTTGGAGGAAGAATCCACACTGAACAGCAAGTTCAGGTAGTGGATTTTGTAATCCATCATAAATTTGAGATAAAAGACCTGGGCCCAACTCTACACTTAATAGCTCTCCTGAAAATTCAACTTCATCACCAACTTTTATGCCATTAGTCATTTCAAAAACCTGCATTGATGCAGTATCTCCTGAAATTCTAATGACCTCTGATTTAAGTCTATTTTCTTCAAGTAGGATGTAACCCACTTCATTCAATGAAATTGTTCCCTCAAATGAGGCTGTTACCATATTACCATTGACTCCGGTGACGCGACCTTTATTGTATGTCATATCTCTTTACTCCGTTTATATGCTCTTAATGATAGATTGTAAATTTGTGAACAATCGTTTGAACTCAGTATTCCCTTCTATTGGGATAAATCGATTCTTTCTCTCTAGAATTCGTAGTTGTAAAGCATACGCATATAGAGAAATGGAATCATAGTAATGACCCTCTTTCAATTGTTCAATTTGATTATATTGTAAGCGAAGGAGAGAAATCTCTGCCTCCAGTGGATTTTCTTGGCTTACTGCTCTTTTCACAACTTCACGAATTTCACCAGTAACAAGACGACTTTTATGAGAGCCCTCATCTGCATGAGATGCCATTCTTGCTGCATGCAATTCAGATGTAAGCATTGAATTAAATGTTGCGTATGATGTGAAGAATGGATGTGGAACCTCTTGTATTAAAGTTCCATTACGAGAAATATTCTCAATATATGTAATATCTTTTTCTGTTGCAAATGAATACGCAGCAGACAAAAATTCTTCATAGGTTAGCAACAAAGGAGCATCAAAATGTAACATAGGTAATGACGAGATCGTATAGAAGTAAGAAGCCACTATACTACCCTCACTTAGTTGAGGTATTTTCAGCTAAAATATCAACAATAGCTTCGTTCAAGTATGGAGAAAGAAGATTACCTATCTCTTCATCACTAAATTCATAGTAGCTACTTCCATTTTTATCGCTTATACGAAAACCTACATCAACTGATGGGACTATGTTAATTACGAGCCCTTTTTTTAACTCTTTCTCCAGTTCTCCTCTCAGTTTTTCTTCTAATCCTTTTATATTTTTCTTATCAACTTCGATAACCCCATTTTTAGGGTCCACAATACCTGCTTTGACAATATTCACGATTAGGGCAATAGTATTTTCTGGACTCAAAGTCTCTTTGATATTCTGGTGAAGCAATCTATCCATATGAGTGTTAATACTTTTCTTTAGTGAGAGAATTACATCACGTGAAGCTTGTCGAATTGTTTCAGAAGCACTCTGTTTCAATACATTCGCCTCTCTTTGAGCCTTCTCAATAATTAAAGCAGCTTCTTTTTCACTTTGTGAAATGATTTCTTTTGCTTGGAATTTAGCATTCTCTATGATTTCATCCTTTTTAGTGTTCGCTTCTATGATTCCATCACGTTTAATTGAATTAACAAGTTCTTGAATTTGTTGTTCCATTGATTTTCTCCATCTTTTGAATTGTATACTTATCATAAATTGTAGAATAAGTAAATGCAACAGGTCATTTCCTTTAAAAAATCATCATAAATTGAGTGAAAAATCTTAATTTTTATAAATTTGCCATAATGATGTAATTTTCAATAAATTGCTATTGATGTTGCTAAAGCAACAATAAAAGTAAAATTTATCGTGTATACATCTTTTTAAGGAGTTTGAAAAATGAGAAAACGAGATGCAATTCGAAAAATTATACAAGTAATTTTATTTATAGTATTTACGATAATAATGCTTAATGGGAAGATGATTATTTGGTTAGCTCTCTATGGATTTACAGTATTAACCTCATTTATTTTTGGTCGCTATTTCTGTTCATATATATGTCCAATGAATACTGCTATGCGAATTTCTGATACAATTAATAAAAAAAGTAAGAAAAAAAGTGTAAATATGAAATTAGCAAATTTTATTCCTTTATTTTCATTACTTGTGAGTGTACTAATCATGATAATAACGAAGAAAAAATTTCACATGAATATTCCACTTCTTTTGTTTTATGTGCCACTATCTTTTGTATATGCGCTATTTTTTCATTCATCAATTTGGCATAATTACCTCTGTCCATATTCAATTGCCTTAAAAATTGGAGGTAATCATTCCCTTTATCACTATAAGGTGGATGATAGCACATGTATTGGTTGCATGAAATGCGTTAGGACATGCCAAGTAGGAGCAATCAAATTTGATATAGATACAAGAAAAGCTGTAATTAACCCAGCTCTTTGTCAGGTATGTGGCCAATGCGTTGACTCCTGCAAAGTCAACGCTATTAGGTATACGAGTTCTTAAGATTTGCATATGTCAAGGTTATTCAAGTTATATTTATTTATTTTGAGGAATTATTCTCTCTATCAGATTTAATAAGGTTTCTCATCCCTTGAATAACCACTTCTATTGCTACACCAGTATCGTGTAGTATTGGATTCTCCATTCCGAGCTTTTCTCTTTCCTGATTACCAACAACAAAAAATTCACTTCCACAACGAACATTAAGGTAGGAGGCAACAACAAAAAGTGCTGCCGATTCCATTTCACTTGCTAATGTATTCAGTCGTTTCCAGGCTTCCCATTTGTTAAGTAACTCATAGCTGACAGGTTTTATTTCAGGTGAGTGTTGTCCATAAAAGGAATCTTTACATTGAACAATTCCTATATGGTGTTTTTTATTAAGTTGTGAAGCTGCAAGTGATAGAGCTTTTACTATTTCAAAGTTTGCAACAGCAGGGAATTCAATCGGGGCATATTCTCTACTAGTACCTTCATTTCTAATAGCACCTGTTGCAATTACTACATCGCCTCCCATCACGGGTAAAGCTATTCCACCACAAGTTCCCATTCTTATAAACGTATCTGCTCCACATGCATGAAGCTCTTCCATTGCAATAGAGGCAGAAGGCCCCCCTATCCCAGTTGAAGTAACACTAACTTTTTCTCCATCTAAATATCCAGTATACGTAATATATTCTCTTGAATCTGCAATGAGTTTTGGTTCGTCAAAATATGATGCGATTTTCTCACATCGTTTTGGGTCACCAGGAAGGATAACATAACGACCAACATCTCCCTTCTTTATGTGTAAATGATATTGAATTCCTGTTCCATCCATATAGTCTGACATTGATTTCTCTCCTTGATGTAGCAATAGACAACTACGATAACACCACTAATTCTTATAAGTCAAGTTCAACATAGGTTTTCCCATGCCCTCCATCTTCAGGTCGGGCAATATAGAATGTTTTTATATACGGGATGTGAGCCAAATGATTGTGTATACCTCTCATGAGAATTCCATCCCCCATTCCATGTATAATAGAGAATGTTCCGATACCATGTAAGAGAGCTCCTTCTAATTGTGAATCAACCGCTTCAATAGTCTCTTCCAAGCTTTTTCCTCTTACATCAATACTCATTTTTGCTTCACCTACACTAGCGCTATAACTAATAAGTGGTTTTATTTTTTCTTTCCTCTGAATAGGAGTTAACTCTTCACCTTTAAAAATGAATTTTACTCCCCCAATCGAGACTTGGTATCTACCTCTTTTCTCGATTCGAACGATGCATCCTTCTCTTTTTTTCTCAGTAGCGTATACCAAAGTTCCAACTTCGAGAGTGAGTGGTGATGATTGTCCTTTAGTAGACTGTTTCTTTATTTTCTTCTCTAAAGTAGCGATAGATTCCCGACTCTCCTTCTCTTTCTGATCAAGTGAGGATTGGAATTCTTTCATCTTTCTAACTTTTTCTTTAGTAATTTCTCCTTCACGCAAATAGGCAACTAACCTTTCTAATTCACTCTTTTTCTCGCTTATGAAACGATTTAGAGTAACAAGTTGTCCTTCTTTTAATAAACGCTCTTGTTGATTTAGAGTTAAAGTTCTCAAGTCTTCTTTTCTAATATGCTCATTAAGATTTTTTTCTTTTTGTTTGATAGAATATTTGAGCTGTTCAATTTCTCTTTCCTTCTCCTCAAGGCCTCGAATAATCTTACTCACCATAATATTATCACTACCTATATGTCCTTCTGCCATTTCGATAACAATACGTGGAAGATTCATTCTACGAGCTGTATTCAGTGCATGAGAGTCTCCTGGTAATCCAGAAATGACCCTGAAGGTAGGTGTATGAGTAGTTTCATTGAATTCCATCGATGCATTGAGCATGTTAGGATGAGCGTAAGCTGCTTGTTTTAGAAGGCTATGGTGACTTGTTATGCAGGTGATACCACCTTTATCTAGTAAATATTGAAGAATTGCCTTGGCAAGTGCTGCTCCTTCAATCGGATCAGTGCCACTACCTAACTCATCTAGAATTACTAGGGAGGAAGAATCAACTTCTTGAAGAATTTCACCTATTCTCTTCATGTGTGAAGAAAATGTAGAAAGAGATTTTTCGATTGATTGTTCATCTCCAATATCTGTATAAATTGAAGAAAAAAGAGGCAGTGATGATCCTTCTTCTGCTGGAATCATAAAAAAAGTTTGGTTCATATATGCCATCAACGCAATTGTTTTTATCGTTACCGTTTTTCCCCCAGCATTGGGTCCACTTATTACAACTGATCTAATAGGAGAACTAATATTAACACTAATTGGAACACAACTCTCTTTTAAAAGAGGGTGTCGAGAGTGTACAAGATTAACTTCTAAGTCTTCATTGATTATTGGAAATGTTTGATTTTGCCTCTCTTTATATCGAGATAGAGCATAGAGAGAGTCAACATATCCTATCTCTTTTTCAAGTGCGGTTATTGATTCAATACAATTTAATGCCTTATTTGATAATTGAGAGATGATTTTTGCAATTTCTATCTCTAGCTCCTGATTTAATAGTACCACTCCATTATTTAATTCAACAAGATGATAACTCTCCATAAACAAAGTATTAGAGGAATTGCTCACACTGTGAATAAATCCTTCCACCTCACTCCGTCTGTCATTTCTAATAGGTAGCACTACTCTATTATCTTTAAAAGAGGGCACATCAGAAGAAGAGACATCCTTGTGTTCTTTTAAAAAGGAAGTAGAATAGGAACTTCTTGAATTTCTTTTTTGCTCTAGCTGTTTTAATATCCGAGAAATTGTTGGATGAGTTGTTTTTACTGTACCAGGAGATTCAAGAGTGGAATCAATTTCTTTATATAGATCTTCTAAAGGCTGATCAAGTGGTTGAATGATGTTACTACTTGGATGGTTACTCAAATGTTCTTCACTTCCCCTTTTAGGAGCTTTAGTGTATGAAATCAATTTAATTGCACTTCCTAAATATTCTTTTAAAGTAAAAAGTTCTTCACCCGTAAGTGAATATGGCTGTTTTTCTAAACGATCAATACTTTCTTGTATGTTGGGAAAGGAGGTGACTTCAACTTCATTATAGAGAGGGATCAATGAAAGATCTTGAATGAGAGATTGGGTATAAAGAATATATTCTTTATCATTCGTAAAAGGTTTATTTCGTAATTCCTGTATTCCTTCACTACTTAAAGCATATTGCTGTATTGTTTGAATGACAGAATCAATTTCTAAGTCTCTTATTGTTTCTAATTTCACTATATCAAATCCTTATCTTTTATCAGATTCATAAAGTGTGACTCTATCTCGCACACTTATAAGCATCCGGATATAACTTTCATATCTATCAAGATTAATCTCTCCATTTTCAACCCTTCTTTTAACATCACAATCAGGTTCATTCTCATGCAGACACATATCATATGAGCATTTTCCAGAAGATTTTCTAAATTCAGGAAAGCTTCCTGCAAGTAGCGATTCGTCTGTATGAGGAACCATAATCTCCCTAACGCCAGGCGTGTCTACAATGATAATATCATCTTCTTTAAACATAATCGAATGGTTGGTTGTATGTTTTCCTCTATTGAATTTAGAAGAGATGATTCCTGTTTGCTGAATATCTTTCCCTTTAAGAAGTGCGTTTACTATTGTCGATTTACCAACGCCAGATTGTCCAACGAATGCTACTATTTTTGTTGAAATCAGAGAACGCAAAAGTTCAATTCCTTTGTTATCGAAAGCACTCATATTTAAAGTATCATACCCCAATTTTTTAAAAAGGCTAAATCGTTCATCTTCTTCTACACTCAAAGGTAGGTCACATTTATTGAGTACAATTAAAACTGGAGTTTCTCCGGCACAAACGATGGCTCGATCAATAAATCGAGGTCTAAAAGGAGGTTCATCAGTACTTGTAACAATAATAATAAGATCCATGTTAGCTACTATTGTTTGATTAATACTTCTTTTAACGTTCCATCGTTGAAAAGTATTCTTTCTCTCTAAACGATCTATAATAAGCCCTTCATTATTAGTATGCGCTGAAAAAGTGACATAATCTCCAACTGATAGAGGAGAATATTCATCTCTCTTTTGATTCAGTACTTTGCCTTTTATTCGACACTGGTACGCAATCCCTTCCTCTCCATGTAAAAAAAGTTCTTTCTCTACAACAGTATAAATATTATTGATGCCACGAGTGACGATACCTATTTTTTCATTCATATACACATAAGATACTTTAGAAAGAGGTGCGTATGCAAGTAATTCTCTTTACACCGTATTCTCTTTTTTGGTAGAGTAAAAGTATGTTTAGATTAATCCCTTGCTCACACCCTGGATGCAAAAAATATGCTGTTGAAGACTATTTCACCTGTCTTGAACATAGTGACAACCCAGAAAATGTGCTATTTATTATTAATAAGGCTTTAAGCGATACACATAATCATCGCGACATGCTTATTACAGATGCAGTTTTTACTGACAAGGATTTTTCTCATACAAAACTTTCTATGTGTAATTTTGCACGATGTACATTTCGTAATATTGATTTCTCTCATAGTATTATTCACTCTAGTTTTTTTGATTTCTGTCTTTTTGATCATTGCAATTTTGATAATAATGATGCGCGACATACGGTAGTAGCAGGGTCAACACTCCTTGATTGTTCTTTTACCGATTCACTCCTTATTCATACAAATTTTATGGGAATCGATGCAAGGAATTGTGATTTCTCTGCGAGTGATCTTTATTATTCTAATTTTAGTAGTTCGCATCTTGTTGATGTACAATTTATTGATTGTAATGTTAAAAATACAGATTTTCGGTTTACGCTTAGGAATTCTGTCTCTTTCAAATACTCTAATTTTGAGGAGGCAATTTTTTAAAAATTTATGAAAATATTTTCCCATTTTTCTTTAAATGATTTTTCTAACTCATATCTCGTTGGTCCTGAAAATGGTGGGGATGCAATTCTTATTGATCCAGGCCATATTGATTTGCAACTTATAAACAGGATAGAGCAAAATCGATATAATGTTTCTCATGTTCTAATTACTCATCGCCATCCTTCTCATACTGCAGGGCTCGGAACACTCATGAAAATATTTCATCCTATTATTTATGCTGGATCTCCTACCCTCTATGATTTAGATGTAGTTCCATTAAAAGACTCACTTTTTTTAGATTTATCAGGTATTCAAGTAGAAGCGATGCAAATTCCTGGACACTCTATAGACTCTTTTGTATTTAAGATAGGTAATTCACTTTTCACTGGAGATGTGCTTCATGCTGGACGAATTGGTAGTACTAATGGCGTATTAGAAAAAGCTCTGCTACTTCGTGGAATTAAATCTAGAATACTTACGCTTGACGAAAGGTTCGTGATTTTTCCCGGTCATGGTACATTAACCACCATAAAAATAGAGAAACTTTTCAATCATGCACTTATCGAAGCAAACGCTAGTGATGATTTAGATCAAATAAGCCATCCTAGCATTCGCACATAGTCATATCTTTTATAAATTTTTTAAATCTCTCAGGTAAAGGTGCAACCACTTTCAAGGTGGTCTGTTTAGTAGGATGATTGAATTCGAGAGAGAGGGCATGAAGCATCATTAAATTCTTAGACGAATCTCGACTATAGAGAGTATCACCCACTACAGGATGACCAATACTTGCAAAATGAACTCGTATTTGATGGGTGCGTCCTGTAAAGAGCTGAATTCTTACAAATGAACAACCTTCATAATACTTTAAAATTCTATAATCAGTTCTAGCTTCTTTTCCAATACCATGTTCACGTGTAGTCGTAAATTTTGTTCTAGAGTTCTCATTACGCACAATATTCGTTGTTATTGAATCAGTTCGTTTTTCAACACGTCCTTTTACAAGTGCAATATAATATTTAATAGTTTCTCTATTTTTAAATTGCCTAGAAAGTTCAACATATGATTCATATGTTTTAGCGATAACTAATACACCACTTGTCTCTTTATCAAGTCGATGAACAATTCCTGGTCGTTCTTGTTGCTCCTCATTATTAAATGCTTCTTTGAAGCTATCATCTAAATGGTATAAAAGGGCATGTACGAGGGTGTCGTGTGTATTACCGTTACCTGGATGCACAACCATTCCCTGTTCTTTATTGATAACTAGAATGTCTTCATCTTCATATAAGATTGTAAGGGGAATATCAGTAGGAGTTATTTCTTCTAATGATTCTTCAATCCAAGAGGCCTTAACTGTATCTCCTTGTTTAACCTTTTTACTTTTTTTAACATCTTTGCCATTAATATAAAAATGGGTTGACTCGTTTCCTGCAAGATGACGAGAAAAGGAGGGAATCTGCTTATTAAAGAAAGAATCAATTCTTTGATTAGAATCTTCTTCTAGTACTTCTAGGCTCTCTTGATGCTCTTTGTTCACAATAATATGCCTCATTTACCTAAATAATAATCGACCACTGCAATAGTTAGCGATAAAGCTGCTGCAGTAGAGAATAAAAACATTGTTTCCCCCAAATCAGTTGTGCTTACAGGGGAAACTCCGGCAGCTTTGACGAGTCCATATGATAATGAAGATAAAGCGAAGGTGAGCGGTAATGATCCAAAGAAGAGGGTTTCTCCTCTTCTCAAATGCAAGGACCATTGAGGAAATTCATCAATACTATATTCCTGAGGTGTTGAATAAATGGGATAAAATACAATTGCACATATCATAACGACTAGTATTGCTTTTTTCATTAGTATCCTCTCGACCCAAAAATAGCAGTTCCAATTCTCACCAAAGTAGAACCCATTTCAATAGCAATACGGTAATCTCCACTCATACCCATTGAGAGGGTTGAAAAATCGAGATTTGGATATCTACGTTTCAAATCTTCTTGTATTTTGTTAAGTTTAGAGAAAGATTCCCGAATAGCTTTCTCATCATCGCTTAGAGGTCCAACTGTCATCAACCCTTTTATGGTACTGTTTGTGAAAGACTCACTTGTATCAATAAAGTGATATAAGTCATTCATATCTACGAATCCACTTTTAGCTTCTTCATTACTTGTATTTATTTCAAGAAGTATTGAAACGCATTTTTTAATTAGAGATGCTTCATTATCAATTTTGAGCCCTAATTTCAGGCTATCAACAGAATCTATAGAATCGACATACGGTAAAACTTTTTTTACTTTATTAGTTTGAAGATGACCAATCATATGTAAAGAGAAATGCGGATGAGAGACTGGAAATTTCTCACTAAGTTCTTGTACTTTGTTTTCACCATATAGGGTAATACCACACTGAAGTGCATGCTCTATTTCGTTGAAGGTATGGTTTTTAGAGACAGCCATCAATTGAACACTATTTATCTCTCTATGTGATTTTTTTATAGCATCACTGATATTATATCGTATTGATTCTATTCTCTCATTCATTTCACTCATATCATTAATACCCTTTATCTTTATAGTTTAGTGAAGATGACTATTTGTTACAACAATCGATTCATACTTTATTATATGTATCACTAAAGGCAACATAAAGCACTGAGTCTTGAAACCCGCTTTGATTACTTTTATAGTAATGCCGAAGAATAGAGCACTCTCTTTCCATCTGTGCTTTTTGCATCACTTTTCCACTAGCAAGATTATGAACAGAATGTGTAGCTTCTATTCTATGAAAATTCATGTTATCAAACCCAAAACTAAGTACGTATGGAAGGATCTCACTCATATATCCTTTATTCCATTCGCTTCTTGTTAAAGCATATCCGACTTCACCTCTCTGATCGTTTAAGCTTACTGTTACAAGACCAATCGAGCCAATTACTTCTAAAGTTTCTTTTTTTACGATTGCCCAATTGCTCGTAATAGGGAAGTTATCATTTTCTATCCATAAGGCGATAATTCTTTTAGATTCTTCAATATCTTGATGTTTAGCAAACCTAAGATAGCGAACTACTTCGTCATCACTTGTCCATTTAAACATAGAAGGAGCATCTTCAAGGACAAAAGGGCGAAGAATGAGCCGCTCTGTTACAATATGCCTATTTTTAGAATGTATCATTATCTATACCTCATATTTTGCATGTATTTTGTTATTATAACAGTATGGAAGTTAGTTAAAAAGAGGGAATAAAGATTATAGCAAATTTATTTCTTATGCAGCGGATTTATAGGAGCTCAATGAAGAGCCTCTAAGCTTAAAAAAAAAGAGAAGGCTAACCTTCTCTCAATTTTTTTGGGGAGTGGCAGGATTGAACTGCCGACATCCTGCTTGTAAGGCAGGCGCTCTCCCGCTGAGCTAACCCCCCAGATGTAATTTAGTAACGAAGATGAAACTACCATACACTGCATCAGTTTGTCAACATAACTATTTCACCTTTAGTAAAAATATAAGTATTTCCCTCAATTTTATCTATCTATATTGAAAGTGAGAGCATTACAGGCTACCATAATTGTTGATTGTGTCTTGAAATTTTACGATACTATTTTAAAATATTACAATTTGTTGGTACAAATGAGGGAAGAGATGAGCGAAATAATACAAGACAGCCTCAACTTTAAAGAAAGGTTTTTACGATTAGAACCTATGCTCCATGAGTATTATTTTTCATTATATCAAGATAAAGGGTATAATCGTCTTATTGAGATGATACATCTATCCTATGCCTCTAGGAGTGAGGCAATGCTAAAATTAGATAGAGAAAGAATTAAAGATCCATTTTGGTATCAAAAATCTGAAATGGTCGGAATGATGATGTATGTCGATAATTTTAGTGAGACTTTTCAAAGTATGCCAGCAAGACTAGATTATTTGAGTGATCTTGGAGTAAATTATCTCCATCTAATGCCAATATTTAATATGCCTCAGTCAGCTAATGATGGAGGATATGCAGTAAGTGATTTTACCTCTATTGATCCTAAATTTGGGAGTAATGAGGAATTTGATATCTTTACGAAAGCATGCCATTCTAGAGGAATAAGTGTATGTGTTGATTTTGTCCTTAACCATACAAGTGATGAACACGAATGGGCATTAGCAGCAAAGAATGGTGACAAAGAAGCGATGAGTCGGTACTTCATCTTTCAAGATAGGAGACTTCCTGATGAATACGAGAAATGGGTTAATGAAGTATTTCCTGTATTAGCTCCTGGGAATTTTACTTTTAATGCTGAAATGGGTTCTTGGGTTCTCACTACCTTTAATCATTATCAATGGGATCTTAATTATACTAACAATAATGTCCTTATCGATATGGCAAAAGCTCTTTTATTAATGAGTAATCGTGGGGTTGATGTTTTTAGATTTGATGCTATTCCTTATATTTGGAAGGAATGGGGAACCAATTGTAGAAATTTGCCGCAAGTTCACACTATTATACGAATTCTTAGACTCATCTTAGAGATTGCAAGCCCTTCTACTATCATTAAGGGTGAAGTTGTGATGGCTCCTGCCTTAGTCGCTCCTTACTTCGGTAGTGAGAAAGAACCGGAATGTCATCTGCTTTATAATGTCTCATTAATGGTAGAATTATGGAGTGCTCTTGCTTCTCGAGACACAAGAATGTTGAGTTCTAGTATCAAAGCAATCCCAGATAATGTCCCTCAAGGTGCCTCTTGGGTAAACTATGTAAGATGTCATGATGATATTGGTTGGGGATTTAACGAAGAAAAAGCGAAAGAATTAGGTTTTGATCCTTTTTTGCACAAACGGTTTTTAATAAATTTCTATCTAGGTGCATACCCTGGTAGTTTTGCTGCCGGAGAGCTCTATGAGTCTGATCCAAAGACTCTCGATGCAAGAAACTGTGGAACATTAGCGAGTTTGTGTGGACTTGAAAAAGCTATCATAGAAAGAGATGAATACAAAGGAGAATTGGCAATTAAGCGAATCATTCTTATGAGTGTATTCACTTTTGTTACAAATGGTATTCCTATTATCTACAGTGGAGATGAACTAGCACAACTCAATGATTACTCCTATATAAATAATCCACATAAAGCAAGAGACAGTCGTTTTCTGCATCGAGGAAAATTTGATTGGGGAACAGCCAATAGACGTTTTGACCTTACCCTCTACTCTTCTCAAGTTTTTTATAGACTAAATAGATATATCGTCGCTGCAAAAGGAAATCCTATGATGGGTAATAATAATAAACTTACTCCTATTGCAACAAATGATACTGCAGTAATTGCAATGAGTGTTACTCCCCGAGTTCAGAAAAATGAGAGAGAAATCATGATTGTACTTGCGAATTTTAGTGAATATCAAAAGAGTATAATACTTAGTGAAACACCTTTTGATTCAATGAGAACTACATCATGGACGGAAATGATTCAAGGGAAAAGCATTCGCCTCGTTGGTGAAGAAATAATATTAGGACCTTATGAAATTCTCTTGCTAAATATTGAATGAATTCTTTTTCTATTGACATAATTTTTTTTTACCTCTACTCTATATATGAATATATAATCATATTTGCATATATGAATATATACAGGAGATAAATATGCCACATAAAGTTCGTTATGATATTGAAGGTTTGGACTGCCCTACCTGTGCTGTGGAGATAGAAAAAGATATAAAAAATTTAAAAGGGGTGCAAAACGCTGACCTCAACTTTATACATAAAAAGATTGATATCGAGTATTCTAACACCATTTACACAGAAAACGCCTTAAATAAGATTGTTAAAAAACATAAAAAACAAGTTGAATTACATGATGAATCAAATCATAACAAAGAAGAGTCTCACGTTCCATACACTATCCCGATTAGGGTTTCTATCAGCATTAGCCTGGTCATTTTAAATTACTTTTTTATCACATCTCCTATTTATTCAATAATTTTATATAGTTTGAGTTATTTATTAAGTGGCTATGATGTTCTTTTAAATGCTGGGAAAAATATAATTAAAGGGAAATTTTTTGATGAACAATTTCTCATGAGTATTGCAACTATTGGCGCATTTATTATTCAAAAATTTCCAGAAGCTACCGCTGTGATGGCTTTTTATCAAATCGGTGAATATTTCCAAACTCGAGCTGTTGATCACTCGAGAAGATCAATAAAATCTCTCATAAATTTAAAACCTAACTTTGCACATGTAAAATATGGATCTACTATTAAAAAAATAAAAGTTGAAAATGTTCATGTTGATGATTCAATTGTGATAAAACCTGGCGAAAACATTCCGGTAGATATACTCATTACAGCAGGAATTTCTCAATTAGATACGAGCGCTATTTCAGGTGAGTCAAAACCTTTAACCGTGAGTAAAGGTTCAAAGGTGCTAAGTGGATCAGTGAATGGAAACGGTTTCCTAGAAGGAAAGGCTTTAACTGATTATAAGAACTCCACAGTTTCTCGACTATTACATTTAGTAGAAGATGCCGGTTTAAGAAAAGCTAAAACTGAGAATTTTATCAAAAAATTTAGTAGGTATTATACACCGACTGTTGTTTTCAGTGCATTATTTGTTGCATTTGTTGTTCCTTTCATTACTTCTTCTCCATTTCAACCTTGGATTTATAGAGCCCTAGTCTTTCTTGTAGTTTCCTGTCCTTGTGCTCTTGTATTATCAGTTCCTCTTGGAATCTTTGCGGGTATAGGACATCTTGCACATACTGGTATCCTCGTAAAAGGTGGAAATTATCTTGAAGCCATGAGTAAGGTAGATTCAATTGTCTTCGATAAAACAGGTACTATTACGACAGGTGATTTACATGTTCAAAGTTTTAGCGTAGATAAAACCAGTACGTATTCATTAGAAGAGATTTCCTACTATGCAGCGAGTTTAGAAACATATACGAACCATGTTATTGCTTCTCCAATAGTATCATATTATAAAGGAGACCTTAGTGAAAACGTACATGAAATAGTAGAATATACAGGAAAAGGTATTTCTGGGTTTGTTGATAATAAAAAAGTGAGCATCACAAATCATTTATATATAGATGAGAATGGAATTAGACATGATCATGAGCTATATGCCGAAACAGATTCTCAATTATTTGTGTCAATTGAGGACTCTTTAGTTGCCACTATAACACTGACAGACACAGTAAAAATAGAAGCTGAACATGTTGTTAATGAATTAAGGGAAAGGGGTGTAAAAAATATTATTCTCCTTTCTGGTGATAGTAAGGAAGCTGTGGAAAGTGTTGCAAATGAGGTTGGTATACCATCAAATTATTTTAGAAAACTTCCTCACGAAAAACTTGATGTAGTTGAAGGACTCATTTCAGTAAAACAGTCAGGTAAACATGTCGTTTTTATTGGCGATGGGATTAATGATGCTCCAGTTCTTAGAGTGAGCGATGTAGGTATATCTATGGGAACAATGGGAAGTGATGCTGCAATAGAATCTTCAGATATCGTTATCATGAATGATAATTTAGAAAAACTTGTTTATTTGATAGATACAAGTAAAAGAACTATGTCAATTATTAGGCAAAACATCATCTTTGCAATCTCAATAAAAATTCTCGTAATGCTCATGTCAATTCTTTCTTTATCAACGCTCTGGATGGCTGTATTCGCTGATTCAGGAGTTGCCCTCCTCGCAGTGGCGAATTCATTAAGAATTTTAGCTCGAAATGGAAAACAAAAGATACTTTAATCAACTTCATAATTATGATATTCTCACTCTCATACATAGCTAATGACTGTTTTGGCTCTTAGCATACAACAAGGATATTTTTATGGATGATAGGCTCACAAGAAACATAGGTATTATGGCACACATTGATGCAGGTAAAACTACCACAACTGAACGAATTTTATTTTATACAGGCGAAAATTATAGAATTGGAGAAGTTGATGATGGTCAAGCATCTATGGATTTCATGGAACAAGAACAAAATCGAGGGATTACCATCAGTAGTGCTGCAACAACCTGCTATTGGAGAGATCATAAAATCAACATTATTGATACTCCAGGTCATGTAGATTTCACCGCTGAAGTTGAAAGATCCTTACGTGTACTTGA
The DNA here is from genome assembly GCA_963663665.2 of Sphaerochaetaceae bacterium. Taxonomy (GTDB): domain Bacteria; phylum Spirochaetota; class Spirochaetia; order Sphaerochaetales; family Sphaerochaetaceae; genus SABI01. The sequence continues at coordinate 357,251 of CAXXKP010000010.1, read as the reverse complement.
TGGAGCAGTTGCTGTTGTATGTGGTGTAAGTGGTGTTGAGCCTCAAACTGAGACTGTATGGCGACAGGCAGATCATTATAAAGTACCTAGAATTATATTTATTAATAAAATGGATCGACTAGGTGCAAATTTCTATGCGGTCATAGATGAGATAAAAAGTAAATTTTCTATTATACCTGTGCCATTATTTCTCCCAATAGGATGTGAATCGGATTTTTCTGGCATTATTGATATTATTCAAAATAAGAAAATTACTTTTGAAGTTACAGATTTTGGCTCTAGCATGAATGTAAGTGATCTACCAGAAGAATTCGCTGAAATTCGAGAAATATGGTATGAATCCCTTATAGACTCTGTTGCTTCTTTCTCAGATGAAGTCACAGAACTCTATTTTTCAGGGCAGGCAATTCCTAAAGAATTAATTTATCAAGTTTTACGAAAAGAAACAATTAAAAGAAATCTCTACCCCACCTTTGTTGGAGCTTCTTTGAAGAATATTGGGGTTCAACCTCTTTTGGATGGGATCGTAGACTTTCTCCCTTCCCCATTAGATGTCCCTCCAATGAAAGGGATAAATGTAAAGCATCAAAAAGAAGTAGAAGTAAAACATGACCCAGATGGTCATCCGCTTGCCCTGATTTTTAAGATTCAACATGACAGAGAAGCGGGACCATTATGTTTTATCAGAGTTTATTCTGGTGTTATTAAAAAAGGAACTGCTATTCTTAATATCTCAAAGAAAAAACGAGAGAGAATTAATCGAATAGTCCGCATGCATGCCTCTAAACCAGAACCGATTGATTCTCTTGCAGCTGGTGATATAGGTGTAATTATTGGCTTTAAAAATGCTCAAACTGGAGATACAATCGGTAGTGAAGGAGCTCAAATCCTTCTCGAGAACATGATTTTTCCAGAACCAGTTATTTCTGTTGCTATTGAACCAAAAACTCTCTCAGACCAAGATAAATTAAAAGCGGCTCTTTCGATATTGTCTACTGAGGATCCCACCTTTACATGGAAAGACCAAACTGACACAGGTCAGTTAATTATTAGTGGAATGGGAGAATTACATCTTGATGTGCTTGTAACTCGATTGATCAGTGAAATGAAGGTTGATGCACGTATCGGAAAACCTCAAGTAACCTATCGAGAATCTATTGAAAACGAAGTTACTGAGGTAGAACACTTTAATAAAGTTCTTGGTGGAAAGGAACATGATGCAACTGTTGAACTTACGATACGTCCTCTCCCTACAGGTAATGGTGTGAAATTCAGTTCACTTGTTTCTCCAAGAGCTTTACCTAGTGAATATTATGATGCAATAAAAAGAGGAATAGACAACTCGATTACTTCTGGAATACGATTTGGATATGAAGTAGTTGATGTTGAAATTATTCTTAAAAGAGCTGAATTTTCACTATTAACTGTGAGTGAATTTGCATTTGAGGCAGCGAGTGCAATGTGTTTTGAGAATGCTGGAAGAAAAGCTGAACCAATTTTATTAGAACCTATTATGAAAGTTGATATCACAGTACCAAACCAATTTGTTGGAGAAGTTATGTCTTCTCTTACCTCTCGAGGTGGACTTATCAACTCGCTTGAAAGTAGAACAACCGGAGAACATGTTATGGCTAAAGCTCCTTTGTCGCAATTGTTTGGTTATTCAACTGCATTGCGGAGTTCTACTCAAGGACGAGGCTCTTTTACAATGGAATTTTCTAATTTTGCTCGAAAAAATTAGTATTCAGTATTAATTGTTTGACAGGAGCTCTAGTTCGTCTTAGGATATTCAAGATGTATCTTTCGATTCATCTAATATAGGAGGACATATGAGCGTATCCAGTACTGACCTAAGGAACATTGCAATCGTTGGGCATAACGGTACCGGGAAAACCTCATTATTGGAACAGATTTTGTTTCAATGTGGCGTAATTTCCCGGGCTGAAAAAATTGACTCAGGGAAAACAGTGAGTGACTACACTGAAGAAGAAATTTCGAGATTAATTTCAATTCATACATCAACAGCTCCTGTTGATTTTGAAGGGAAACAGTTAACCTTTCTCGATACCCCAGGAACATCAGATTTTATTGGTGAAGTTATTAGTGCTTTCAGATCTTGTGAAAATGCACTTGTTGTAGTTGATGCTCGTGATGGAGCACAAATCGAAACAATTAAGTTATGGAAAAGATTAAAGGAGAGAAATAAACCTCGAGCAATCTTTTTAAATAAATGTGATAGAGATAGAGCAGACTATTTCGCATCTTTTAAGCAATTAAAAGAACAATTACCAGCTACCTATGTACCAATTACTATTCCTATGGGTAGTGGCAAAGAATTTACCGGCGTCATAAATCTTATTGAAAGAAAGGCTTATATATTTGATGCTAGTGGAAAAGAAACCCAAATAGAAATTCCAGATACTTTCCATGAATTATTTGATGAATATGAATTATTACTTATTGAAGCTGCGGCTGAAGGCGCAGATGATTTAATTGAAAAATATTTTGATGAAGGAACTTTAAGCCCTGAAGAAATTCGTCGTGGCTTAAGAGAAGGTTTAAAAGAAAATCGAATTGTTCCTGTATTTGCAGGGGCAAGTGAACTTGGTTCTGGTATCAATTCACTCCTTATTTTTATCAAAAATAATTTTATATCTCCTATTGGAAGAACAGATGAAATTATTAAAGATAATGTAAAAGAAGATATAGTAATAACGGAAGAAGGACCTGTTGCTGCTTATGTATTTAAAACTACGATTGACCAGTTCAGTGGGAAACTTTCTTTTGTAAAGGTAGTACAAGGTACTTTAGCAGGTGATACTGATATTATGGATCCTACTATTGGGAAGAAAGAACGTCCTGGTAAGGTATACCATATTATCGGAAAGAAGTTAGTTGAGGTACCGAAACTTGTTGCTGGAGATATAGGAGTTATTGCAAAAAGTAATCTAGCCTATACTAACTGCACCTTATGTGGTAGTGATCTTGGCTTCACTTTCCTTCCACTACGTTTCCCTCATCCAATATACTCACTCGCTATTACCGCCGGTGATAAAAAGTCAGAAGATAAGATGAATGATTCTTTACATAAGGTTGTGGACGAAGATCTTACTTTTACAACAAGCTTTAATGAAGAAACAAAAGAATCTGTTGTAAGTGGCATGGGTGAACTTCATCTCAATATGATTCTCGACAGAGTGAAAGAAAAACAAAAGGTTCTCATTAATACAAAACTTCCTAAAGTTGCTTATAGAGAAACCATTACAAAAAAATCTGGTGTCGTAGAATTTGCACATAAGAAGCAATCTGGTGGTCACGGCCAGTATGGAAAAGTTTTAATTGAAATAGAACCACTTCCAAGAGGTGAGTATTATTCCTTTACAAATGCTATAAAGGGTGGTTCAGTCTCAAAAGGTTATATGCCAGGTATCGAAAAAGGATTGCAAGATGCGATGATTGAAGGATATCTTGCTCATTATCCATTAGTAGACATTGGCGTAACTATTGTTGATGGGAAAGAACATCCTGTTGACTCCTCTGAAATGGCTTTCCGTTTAGCTGCAAAAGGGGCTATGCGTGCAGGTATCGAAAAAGCAAGTCCTGTACTTCTAGAGCCATTCATGAAACTCAAAGTCTATATTAACGAACAGTACCTTGGCGACATTCTTTCAGATTTGAGTGGAAAAAGAGGTCGAGTTTTAGGTCAGGATGATATCGGAGGAGGAATCCAAGTTGTAAAAGCTGAAGTTCCTCAATCTGAAATGCTTAATTACTCTATTGATTTAAAAAGTATGACAAGTGGAACAGGTTCTTTTGAGATAGAATTTGACCATTATGAAGCTATTTCAGGCAGGATCGCAGAAGATGTAATCAAAGCTGCTAAAGCTGCTCATGAGGTTGAAGAATAAGATTTTAGTTACATAAAAGCGTGGGTGAGGGAGTTATTCTTCACCCACTTTTTTCTCTACCCATATTTCTTTTATTTCATGTCCTTTTTCCAACCCTTTCTTCTCAAAACTGGTAGTAGGACGCCATTCAACACGATTACTGTAGTCTTTATGGGGATTTATAAGTGAATTACATGTCTCAAATACATCTACCATTTGCTGTGCATATTCTTTCCAATCAGTAACGCAATAGATATATCCACCTTTAACTAACTTCTTTGATAAGAGATTTACAAATTCAGGTTGTATCAATCGCCTCTTTTGCTGTCTTTTTTTTGGCCAAGGATCAGGGAAAAAAATATGAAATCCACTAACCGATTCATCGCGTATCATGTCTTGTAACACACTGACTGCATCAAATCGCATGAGACGGAGATTCTCCACTTTATTTTCTCCAACATAAGATAGCAGTTTGGTAAATCCACTTAAGAATACTTCAATAGCAAGAAAATTTTTATCTCTTTTATTCATTGCTATTTCTTTAGTAGCATCTCCCATACCAAAACCAATTTCAATAATGAGGGGATTGTTATTTTTATAGATGGCTGAGTAATCAATAAGCTCCTCTTTGAAAGGAATTGTATAGGTGTCGCTATATTTTACTAAAGCTTCTTTTTGATATTCAGATAATGAATTAGTTCTCAGTACGAAGCTTTTTATACTTCTCTTTCCATCTATATCTTTTTTATCTACTCTTTGTTTTGTACTTTCCATTTCAGAATATCCTTTTATAAAAGTCTTTGTAGGGTTTCTAGGATGAATACTGATTTATCTCTAAGTGAGACTGCATCAGTTTTAAGAATTAATACATTCATCCTTTTAGGGTCAAGTGAGACTTTCTTATTTCTCAATTTCATAAGTTCCATTACTTTATCTATAGAGATATCCTTAACTTTTCTGAAAGTAACATGAACTAATCCGTTACGTTCTTTAAGATGCTGGATTGACAGCTGTTTGCAGAGGATTTTCAACTGAGCAATATACATGAGATTAGCAACGACTTCAGGTGGAGGCCCAAACCTTTCTAGGAGTTCTCCACCTAGACTTCCTAGTTCTCCGTCTGTTTTAATAGATGCAATCTTCTTATATATTTCAAATTTAACTGAAGGATCATTGATATATGAATCTGGAATAAAACCAGAATAATCAAGTTCTAAGAATACTTCATCATCAATGACTTTATCTTCCTTTGTGAGGTCTGCTATAGCTTCATCAAGGATTCTCATATACATATCGAGCCCAACAGAAGCAAGTTGTCCACTTTGTTCCCGCCCTAATAGGTTTCCAGTACCTCTAATTTCCATATCTTTCATAGCAATCTTAAAACCACTACCTAGATCAGTATGTTCAGATATAACTTTCAATCTTTTTATTGCAATTTCTGACATTTGAGCCATAGAAGGATAAAAAAGATAGGCAAAAGCCTCTTTATCTCCCCTGCCGACTCTACCTCGAAGTTGATAGAGTTGTGATACTCCATACCGGTCTGCTCTATCGATAATGATTGTATTCACATTGGGAATATCAATTCCATTTTCAATCAAAGTTGTTGATACAAGAACACTTATCCCTTGATGAATAAACATATGCATTACATCTTCTATCTTATTAGGATCCATCTGTCCATGAACTGTTGCAACAGAGAGTTCGGGCATCTCTTTATGTAGCATCATAATAACTTCATCTAAAGTGTTGATTCTATTATGAAGATAAAATACCTGGCCTCCTCTCTTTACTTCACTGCGGATAGCATTCATTACATGTTTAATATTATATTCTTCAATTATTGTTTTAATAGGTCTTCTTTGTATCGGAGGTGTGGTGAGGAGTGACATATCTCTTATTTTCAAGAGAGACATATAGAGTGTTCTTGGTATTGGTGTTGCAGAGAGGGCTAATGAATCAATATTTGCCTTCAATTCCTTCACTTTTTCTTTATCTTTCACCCCAAAACGTTGTTCTTCATCTATAATAAGTAACCCAAGATTTTTATATTTTATATCTTTTTGTAAAATTCTATGTGTTCCAACAAGGATATCTACATTACCGGATTCCACCTTTTTAAGAATTTCTTTTTGTTCTTTTTTAGGGATAATTCTACTCATCACTGCACTTTGGACAGGGAATGTACCTAAACGATTTTTTAAAGTTTCGTAGTGCTGTTCTGCTAGAATGGTAGTTGGAGCAAGAAATGCTACTTGTTTACCTGCCATAACAGCTTTAAAAGCTGCTCTTAAAGCAATCTCTGTCTTACCGTATCCAACATCGCCACATACAAGGCGATCCATTACTATAGGAGACTCCATATCTCGTTTAATATCCTCAACACATACAAGTTGATCCTCAGTCTCTGAATAGGGAAAAGATGCTTCAAACTCTAATTGCCAATCTGTATCTTTAGGATATGAAAAACCAATACTACTCTTTCTTTTTGCATAAAGTTCAATGAGTCTAGAAGCAAGTTGTTCTGCAGATTTTCGTGCTTTGGATTTTTTAGCTTCCCAACCTTGTCCACCGATTTTGTCTAATTTTGGAGCTTTCCCTTCACTTCCTATATATCGTTGAATAAGATTTGCTTGTTCAATAGGGACAAAAAGAATTTCTTTATCTGCATATTCAATTTTTATATAATCACGTTCTTTCCCACTCATACTTACTCGGTCAATTTTATCAAACCGTCCAATTCCATAACTTATATGTACAACATAATCACCTTCACTAAGATCAACAAAAGAATCGAGGGGTGAAGATTGTACTTTATGAAGAGTATTTGTTACGAGCTTTCTTCTTCCAAATATTTCATGATCACACAATACACTAAGTTTTTCCTGAGTAATAGAAAAACCGCCACTAATTTCGTCTGTAAGGATGGTAAGATTATTAAACATAGAGAGCATCGTATGCAATCGCTTTTTTTGAATTTCACTTCCTGCAAAAATAACTACGTTGTAATTATGTTTGAAAAGGTTTGTGAGATCCTCTTTAAGGAGAACAAAATTTCCAAAATAGGAATGAGGGCCATCGACATCAAATTTGTAAGAACCTTCAATTTGTCCCTTTACATCTACTATTGTGGTGCATGATTTACTATCTTCATAAAATGCTGGAAATTCCAAAAGAATTTTATCAGGTTTAGGAGAATCTCTATCTTTAATAAAAGCATCTCTATAAAGTGCTTTTGCTTCAATAGTTAAAGAGTGAAATGAAGAGATAAGTCTTTCTTGAGAAATGAAAAATGAATAATCGTCATTTTTAAAGTATTCATCTATGTGCCCCCAAGCTCCCATTTTATTTTCATGTAAAAGAGTGCAGGTTACACTGCTAGCTGTTTTCACCATGTCTTGGGTGATAGGATCAAAAAAAGTTATTTTCTCAATTTCATCCCATCCTCCATGTATTCTCACAGCTAAAGAGGTATCATGGGGGAAAAAGTCAAATATCTCCCCATGTATGCTAAACTCTCCAGGCACTGTTGTAGTAGGAGATCTATAGTACCCCGCATTTACTAGAAGAGTACTCATACTCGTTGGTTCAAACGTATCGTGCAATTTAAAGGTTATTTCAGCATCTTTCAATAATGAGAGAGAAGGAACAGGCGATACAAATGTTCTTAATGGTATGATTACTATACCACTCTTCATTAAATGTGCTCTTTGGAAGGAAGATATGAGTTCATATTCACTTTCACTACCTTCATAAGTACTATAGAGTTTTTTCCCACTACTTTGCATCATCATCACAGTAGATCCAATTACTTTTAAATCCTGAAATAATTCTTTTGCCATCTCTGCCGTAGGTGTTACAACCCACACTCTCTTATTAAGATAGCGTTGATAGGTGTGAATAGTATATGCAAGAGGATATCCACTCACACCTTCTATTATATATGGAACATGAGTATTTGAAGTAAATGCCTTGTAGGATTCACTTGTTTTGATATAGGATTGAAGGTGAGAATGTATTAGCTGTTTCATAACCGCACATAATTTAACACATTTAAGGATTGGTATTCAATGGAAAGGTTTGATCAATTAAAAGATAAAGTTTTACAGATGGGTGAGTATGCAGTTCATGCTCAAAAAGATATATCCGTTTCATTTAAGAGTGATGGCTCAGCTCTGACTCAAACAGACTTGTATATTAGTGAACAACTAAGCTATTCAATACACCAATTATTTCCTGATGCAAATATTATGAGCGAAGAAAGTCTCTTCCCATTTGATGAGTCAAAGGAATTTACTTTTATTATAGATCCAATTGATGGTACAGATGCCTACTCTCAAGGACTTCCTGGCTGGTGTGTATCAATTGGAATTATTGACACACACAGAGCTCCAGTTGGAGCGATGGTTTATGCTCCTAGATGGGGTTTATCCCGTGATGAAGGTCTATTTTTACGACTAGATCCTGGCAAAAAGCTTATGATGAATAATAACTTATATGTTCCTCGACTTGTAGTGAAAGAACTTGAACAACTTACGATGGCGTCTCATGCTCCGCGGTATGTTTCTATGAAGAAATATGAAGGAAAGATTCGTTGTTTTGGCTCGAATATACTTCATATGATAAGTCCACTTATACACTCTCATATTCAAGGTTCTCTTTCCGTGCCCTGCTATGTATGGGATGTAGCTGGAGCGCATGCTCTGTTAGTAAATCAAGGATTTACGACAGTTTTTGAAGATGATTCCCCGTTCATTTATACTGATGCGCTTCTTAAAGAAAGGCAGATGTTCCAATCTGTGTTATATAGTGGAACCAAAGAAGCAGTAGAGACGATGAAAACATTGTTTAGTAAAACCTAAGAAATAATCTTTTTATTGTGCCAGTTTACTGCAAGATACATAAATGGTGTATCAAAAACTGCGACAATAACCTTCAACAGATAGGTAGAAATGAATATACTTAAAAGGGTATTCATTTCAAAGACTCCCCAAAATGCTACTATGGTAAATACAACAGAATCTATTAATTGACTTATAATAGTAGACCCATTATTTCTAATCCAAAGATGTTTTTTTGAAGGTAAAGCTTTCTTAATTCTTGCGAAAGAGTAAATGTCATGAAGTTGACTAAGAGCATACGCAATGAGAGAAGCAACAGTTATTCTCGGCATAAGGAGGAAAATTGTCTTCATACTTTCTTGGACGAAATCTGATTCACTTGGTGTGAATAAAAGTGCTATATTCATCAACACACTCATAACGATCATAGAGAAAAACCCTATATATACCGCTTTTTTTGCATCTTCTTTTGAATAGCATTCACTAAGAATATCTGTTGCAAGAAAACTTGTAGCGTATACAATATTCCCTAAAGTAGCCTCTAGAGCAAATAGATTTATCGTCTTTGTTACTTGAATATTAGCTATGATTACTGAAATCGGAATCCAAATGAACAGCCCGATTTTACCCCAAAATCGAAAAGCTATTAGAATAAAGAGAAAATTGAAAAGAAGCATAACTAACCAATACAATTCATTCATAATTTGAAACCAGCTTATATGCTTCATCACTTGAGAGAGAAGAGGTGATATGTAAAATTGAATTTTTTTCAATTGAGAAGGCCTCTAATATTTCATTGAGAAAACTAGTACGTATATTCATTATGATTATTCCTTCATAATTTTTTAGAGCATATTGTAGCGAAGGATAAAACCCATCCTTCATCAATTCTAATTTTCCTATTTCATCAAATATTATGTAATCATTTGATGAACAGGCTGTAATTATTTGATTATTAGCCCAGTTAAAAGCATCATTGTTTATATAGAATTTTTGAAATGGTGTATAGCCCTCTTTTTGATTTTGCGAAAGAATAACTTGACTTAATCCAGTTGATTGATCTGAAATAGTATATGTGGATTTCTCATGAGCTGGCAGCGTCGGCACTTGAATCATGCCTCCAATAGAATGACCATCTAGGTCAAGTAAAGAGCAGATAGCATACATTAGTCGTGTTTTACCACTATCCCTTTCCCCACTTATGACAATAATCTTTCTATTCATCCCTCTACTCCTCCTAGAAAACTTTGGAGGACACTAAATGCATTCATAGAATCAGCTCTTCTAATCACAAAAGTGAGTTCATTCATTGTTGAAATGATCTCATTGACGTTAATTTCTTCCCATGCAAGCTTCCTTACTGCCTCATATACTATTCCTGGTGTAGACATAAAATCTCCAGTAAACACAAGAGAAAGAGCAACAAGATCACCTTCTTGATGGAGAATAGTCTCTCCTTTTAAAATTGATAGAGACTGAGGAAGATATTTTTCACTTATTGAAAGTGATATTTCATGGGATCCGACAGAAATATTCAAGAAATCACCACTTAAAGGATCAGCAAGCATAAAAAGGTCTTTCATCTTCTCTAAGACAGAACTACTTCTCGTTAAGTTAATGTCATAAATGTTTGTTTTCATTACAATTTCATATTGGAGGGGTGAACTTTTCTGCTCAAGATCTTTTTGTTTTAATTCTTCGCCATATCGTCGCACTGCCATAATGATTGCAGAAGTTTTCACTGGTTTCCCATGTAATTTCTCGACTATTGAATGAATCGATGTTGCATAATTACTATAGCTGAGAATTCCTTGAATGAGCATCTCATAGAGGAATGGGGTTCGATCGATGATTCGTTTCACTGAATTACTTACAGATTCCATTGCCTACCTCACTTTATATTTGTTATTATTAACACATATTTGAGCATTTAACAATATATTATAACATTTTGTTTAATTTTTTAATTAATTGGTGTATTTGACTTTGTAATAATAAGATGAAATGAAGCCTATTATAAAATATAGATAACTCAAAGAAGATATGATATGATAAGCATTGATAAAAAGGATTTTTAAATAGATGTTGTGTCCACATTGTTCTCATTCAAATGACAAAGTTTTAGAATCTCGACAAAATGGAAGCGGGTCAACAATTCGCCGTCGTCGGGAATGCCTTAACTGTGGTTATCGTTTCACAAGTTATGAACGAATTGAAGAAAAGCCAATTATGGTGATAAAAAGAGATAATCGCAGAGAACCTTTCAATATTAAGAAAGTTGAGAGAGGAATCCGCATTACTACTGAAAAACGAAATATTTCAAGTGAAACTATTGAGCATACTCTCTCACTAATAGAAGATGAAATAGTGTTAATAGCAAGTAATAAACGTGAAGTATTATCAAAAACCATAGGAGAGATTTCATTAAAGCATCTTTATAAATTGGATACTGTAGCCTATGTTCGTTTTGCCTCAGTGTATAGAGCATTCAATTCAGTAGACCAATTTATTGTAGAAATTGAAAGCATTACTCATACTATGGACTAAATCACCTAACATCAAACCATTTACCTGTGAAAGACCGTTCTATATCATCATTAAGATGATGTGGTTTCAATATTTCATCTGCACAATCTAATGCAAAATTATCACTCATCCCGGCTATATAATCAAATATCAGTCGGTCAAAATTTCCATCATGATCTTCATATCCACTTCTCATATCTACGAGATAATTGCTAAATCCAATACTCAGCATGTTTTTCTCCCTCATATATAGTTCTGTGTTGAATGTATAGGTAGAAAAAAGATTGTATAGATAATCACTTATGAGTGATAATAGACGGGTAAAATAATCTTTATACCCTTTTAGCATTGGAGAAAGATATATATTTTCGTAGTTAAATCTTTTAAATTCATTTACGGCTGCAAAGATATCATCACTAAATGTAATGCCTGTTTCTGGCTTACTATGAGCGATGATATCTTGTACGAGTGTGTCAATTATTTTTGAGTTTGTTTCACCTAGTGTTGATGATACGATACAAGGCAAATCATTCTTATCAATAACTGAAAGTCTGCAAGCATCTTCAAAATCTCTTCCGAGATAGGCTATTTGGTCACTAAACCTGACTACTACACCCTCCCAGGTACTTGGAATAAGCTGTTTCCTTGTTACTATTTGTGAAAGGTTTTTCTGTTGATGATCGGGCAAAATAGTTTGGAGAAAAGTCTCTCCATTATGACTTACAATTCCATCACGTACTGCATATGTGAGATTAAGCCCTCTCCCATTTAATGCAAGGAAATCGACAATTCTGAGAGAATTAATTTCGTGTTCAAAATTAGTCAGTCCTTTCTCCTCCATGAGGCTATTAATAATCTTCTCACCTACATGACCAAATGGTGTATGCCCAAGATCGTGACCCATTCCAATTGCCCAGGCAAGATCTGTGTTTAGATTCAACCCTTGACAAATTGCACTTGCAATTGAGGCTACATGGAGCACATGCTCTATACGTGTACAAATGTGATCATTCGATGGTGCAAAGAATACTTGCGTTTTATGTTTTAACCTTCGAAAAGGAGAACTATGAATTATTGCTGTAGTATCTCGATAATATGCACTACGCATATCGTTTTTTCTCTCACTCTGACGTGAAGTGAGTATGCTTTCATCTAGATGATTTTTAAATCGGGGTTCACCCATTTTGCTACTTCCTTTTAAAGGAGATATCTGTTTTCACTTCCTTAAAGTATTCAATAATGGTATCATGTTTTTTATGTTGATGCTACTTATTGCCGTTATAACGACAACCCTATGTTTCCTCTCAATTATTACCAGTTTTAGGTTTATTATGTCGAACCAGCGTTGGCTATGGATTCTTCCTTTTATCATCTCGATTACTTTTTTCATGATTAGTATTCCACCGCTAAAGGAGAATGCAACAGCTCTCTTATCGGGGTCATACATGGTGCAGATTTCACCTGATAGATCTGTTAAAGAGATATTTCCTCTTATAATTGTATTGTTGTGGTATTTTATGATAATCACCCTTTATTTCTCTTTAAAACAAGTTGTGAAAGATAATTCCTATATTTCTCACAAAAAAAAGAATCTAGATGAGTCTAGATATATTGAACAAAAAGAATATCAAAAATATGTAATAAAGCAATTAACTCTTCGAAAAACTCAAGTCAATATTGAAAAACAAACTTCGGGTTCTTCTTATCCTATTAAATGGGTTACTTTCTATGATCAACATTAATACGACTATTATCTTTCTTACTGGCATTAAACACAGTGGTAAAAGCAATGTCGGACAATTCTGTGCAGATTCACTAAATATTCCTTTTATTGATGTCGACAACCTTATTATGAGTTCTCTTCCTCAAAAGTATAACTCGATTCGTTCTTTTTATGAGAGCGAAGGAAAAGAGCAATTTATGTTTCTTGAACAATTGTGTTTGAAAAACTTTTTAAATGGAATTGGTTCACAAGATCGCTATATTATAGCACTCGGTGGTGGAGCATGCGATAATCTACCACTTATTGAACTTATGAATAAAAGCGGGACTATCCTCTATTTATCAATTGGAGAAAATACTCTACTTGATAGAATTGTGAAAAAAGGAATCCCCCCATTTATCGATAAAAAAAATGTAAAAGCTTCATTTCATGACCTTTTTCTAAATAGAGATGAGAAATATAGGCAATTATCTGATTTTGTGGTATCATTGGCAGATTTGGAATCAATAGAGAGTAATGGGAAGCTTCTTGCTTCTTTCATCTCTCAATTACTAGGAGATACTACATGGGCGGAAACACATTTGGAACATCTTTAACGATTACAACTTTTGGGGAATCTCATGGACCAGCTCTTGGAGTTATTATTGATGGTTTAGAGAGCAATTTTGAAATTAATATTGAAGACTTATCATATCAAATGTCTAGAAGGCGTCCTGGCGGGAATCGCCTTGGAACTAAACGTGACGAAAAAGATGATATAGAGATACTTTCTGGTGTATTTGAAGGAAAAACTACAGGGACTCCAGTTGCTATTCTTATTAGGAATACTAATCAAAGAAGTGATGATTATTCACCTATTTCTTCCTTTTTTAGACCTGGTCATGCTGATTATACTTGGCATGAAAAATTTGGTATTCGGGATTGGAGAGGCGGTGGTAGAAGTAGCGGTAGAGAAACTGCAGCTCGACTCGCAGCCGGAGCAATTGCGATGCAGATTCTTAAAAAGAAAGGAATTAGTATCACAGCTTACACAACACAAATTGGTTCAATAATAGCTAAAAGTCGTGATTTAGATTGTATTAAAACAAATTTAGTTAGTTGCCCTGATTCTAAAGCAGCGATACAGATGGAAACTCTTATTGAGGATATTAGAGAAAAGAAGGACTCTATTGGTGGGATTATAGAGTGTCAGATTACAGGCGTTCCAGCAGGACTTGGAGAACCTGTGTTCCAAAAAACAGAGGCTTTATTAGCACATGCTATTCTGTCTATTGGTGCAACAAAAGGTATTGAATTCGGAGAAGGGTTTAATTGTGTCAATTTTAAAGGTTCACAACATAATGATATGATGGATGCGCACAGATTCTTGTCAAATCATGCGGGTGGTATTAATGGTGGAATTACAAATGGAGATCCAATTTTTTTCAGAGTTCCAATTAAGCCGACCGCATCCATTTCTCTTGAGCAAAAAACTCGTAGTACTACAGGAGAAGAGAAAACTATTATTGTAGAAGGGAGACATGATCCTTGCATCTGTATTCGTATTGTTCCAGTCATTGAAGCCATGTCAGCATTAACAATACTTTCACTTTGGTATGATCAATATGGGAGATAAACCTCTCATTATTCAAAGTGATCTCTCTTTATTATTAGATGTACATAGTTCTAACTCAATAGAAGCGAGAAATGATTTAATAGCCTTTGCTGAGTTGATTAAATCCCCTGAACATCTTCATACCTATATAATAACTCCTTTATCTCTATGGAATGCAAAAAGTGCAGGTGTGGGAACAGATGAAGTTATACGAAGACTTGAAAAGTATTCACGCTTTGAAATTCCCCAAACTGTTTTGTTTCATATCTCTGAAATGAGTTTGCGTTTCGGAGCTATTCGATTAGACAGTTATAAAGATAACAAAGAATTTTATTTTGTAACTTTCAAGCAAGATAGAATCAAAAGAGAAGTGCTTTCTAGGCCACAATTTGCCGCTATGCTCACGCCATATGAAGAAGGTTATCTCATAAAGATTTACTCTAGAGGCGAATTTAAATTACAACTTATTAAATTAGGGTATCCTGTAGAAGATATGGTTCCCATTGTAGCATCAAAAAAAATAGAGGCTACTTTTAAACAGTTTTCAACTAGTGGCGGGCAGTTTGTATTAAGAGATTATCAAAAGAATGCTGCTGATGCTTTATTAGGCGATTATACTCCAGGGACTGGTTATGGCACGATTGTCCTACCCTGTGGTTCAGGGAAAACAGTTGTAGGTATGGAAATCATCACGCGCTTAAAAACTAAAACATTAATCCTCACTACTAATGTCTCTGCTGTCCATCAATGGATAAGTGAGTTATATGATAAATTGGATATTCCTATTGATTCTGTTGCTGAATATACTGGATTAAAAAAAGAGTTGAAAGATATTACTGTTGCAACGTACCAAGTACTAACGTATAGGAAAAATAAAGAGAGCGATTTCATCCACATGAATGTCATCAAAGAACAAGGTTGGGGGCTCATCATTTTTGATGAGGTTCACATGCTTCCTGCTCCTGTGTTTAAAATAACGGCTGAGATGCAATCTGTATATCGCGTTGGTCTTACCGCAACATTAATAAGAGAAGATCATAGAGAAGATGAGGTTTTTTCTCTCGTTGGACCTAAGCGTTACGATGTACCATGGAGTGAGTTAGAACGCAGTGGATGGATTGCTGAAGCTGAGTGTGTTGAAATAAGAGTTCATTTGCCAAGTTCTAGGGAGATCGCTTATGCTATTGCTTCTAAGCGAGATAAGTATCGTATCGCAAGTGAGAATGAGAGAAAAATTGAAATCGTTAAAGAGTTAATTCAAAATCATCATCAAGATTTTATATTAGTAATAGGCCAATATCTTACTCAATTGAAAGAGATAGCTAAACAAATACATGCACCTTTGATAACAGGGAGCACTCCCGAAGCAAAACGAGATCAACTATATCAGGCTTTCAGGGAAGGCAAACAACGAATTTTAGTCGTTTCTAAAGTCGCAAACTTTGCAATTGATCTTCCTGATGCTTCTGTTGCAATTCAAGTAAGTGGTTCTTTTGGTTCAAGACAAGAAGAAGCACAAAGACTTGGGAGAATTCTTCGTCCGAAGAAGCAAAATTCACACTTTTATTCAATTGTTACACGATTCTCTAGCGAAGAGGAGTTTGCAGCTCACAGACAAAAATTCTTGAGTGAACAAGGATATCATTATCGGCTTGAGGTATACTCTTGATAGACCAGCAAATGCTAACACAGTTTAATGCCTCATTATCTCTTATTCCTGACAATGAATATTTTGCCCTTATTGAAACATATCTTGGCAAAGTTCCAACCCCTTTCCATAAGCCTCAATTGAATCACGCTCTTGCTTCATTTTTTGCAAAAGAAGAGATAGTAGATAAAATAGTTGCTAGGATTGATTCGTTTGATTCATTACTTATTAATACTCTTATTTTTGTTGAATCCCTTAGTGAAAACAATATGTGTGATTTATTTAGTGATTCTTACCCATATAATATTGTGATATCCAGAGTCATTAACCTAGAAGAAAGGTTGATTTTTCTCCCAGATCCAATTAAAAACCATCAAATTATCATTAATCCTATTCTTAAGGATGTTTTTATTCTCAAATTTGCTTCACTTAATTCTCTTTTTGATGGGAAAGGAGATAAACACTACAAAATCACATCACATGTTAAATATTTTATTCAGGCAATTTTATCATTTCAGATACACTCTTTTAAAGAGAAAAAAAAGAAAGAGAATGTTTTAATATATGTTTCACAATTATTTCACCTAAAACATGTTGATATCGAGACACCTTTTATACAAGAAATATTTAAAGGAATTCTGATTTATACTACAAAAATAAAGGAACATCAGAAAATTGATCAATTTTTGCAGTTGGATTCTCATACAATCATCTTTACATTACTAAATGAACTTTCTCATACCGCTACGTTACCTTTTACAACAGAGAGAGCAGATGGGAATTTATCCCATTATATTTTAGCGATAGAGAAATATATTAATATGATACCAATTACATCTATTCAATCATTTAGAAGATTACTCTTCATAACTTCGTTTCTTCACGGGGTTCAAATTACTGATATAGATAAGTCAATTCAACTTTTTCATTTTTTAGGAATTTTTGAGATCGATGATGATAGGTGGAATACCTCATTAGAAGACGTCATTGATACCGATTTCACAATCACCGTTCACCCTTCGCTCTCTCATTTTAAACAGAATAATATTCACTATTACGCACAATTAACTTCATACGATCAAGTTATAACTTATACTATTTCAAAACAGAGCATATTCACTGCTTTCGATAATCATCTGACGGCTTCAGCTATTCTCCAGGATATAGGTAAAAGGGGAAATAGAGTTTCTAAAATACTAGAACAACAGATTGAGCATTTTCAGTATGAATATCAACAGGTCCAAATTTATGATGGTTTAAGTGTATGTGTAAGTGAAAGGCTTGAAAAAATTATTGAAAATTATCAGCCCCTAGCTCCTTTTATTATAAAAAAAATTGCACCAAAAGTATTTTTATTCAGTAGAGAAAATGAACAAGTATGGAGAGATGAGTTTATTAAAATTGGATTAACTTCGCTTCCAGCAAAGATTGAAAAAAAGTTACCTTCTAAAAATTTTTCTTTCCCTCAAGATGAAGATCAAATAGAGAGCATTCATGTTAATAATAAGTTAATAGAATCTCTCTCTCAACACAAAGAGTTATCACAGGAAAAATATATAGGAAGTGATGAAATTTTACTCTTAAAGAAAGAGGTTGCTAAAAGATTTTCATCGGGAAGTCTCCATGATGAATTAATCGCAAAAATTGAACAAAAGATAATTATTTCTTCTTCTCAGATTATTAAACCAAGTCATATAAATGCAAATAGTAGTGCGAGTGGGTTTGATTTTAATAAAAAAAATCTTGTTATTAAGAATGCCATGGATCATAAGTCTCTTTTATTAGAGATAAGTATGTTAGATAATAATGACAAAATGATGACAGTTATAGGTCATCCAATAGCATATAATGGA
This sequence comes from Sphaerochaetaceae bacterium, assembly GCA_963663665.2. GTDB lineage: Bacteria > Spirochaetota > Spirochaetia > Sphaerochaetales > Sphaerochaetaceae > SABI01. The sequence continues at coordinate 339,176 of CAXXKP010000010.1, read as the reverse complement.
AATGATCATCATGGGAGTATAGTATTAAAAAGTATTCCCGAGAATAAAGAGATTATCATTCAGATTCAAAAAATCTTTTTAATTAAGAGTGTAAAGAAATCAATTTTTTTCAAGTTCTAAATTGATTTCCATTCTTTTTGGATAATGATATCCTGTAAAATTTTCAAATTGTAATTTGCCCTGTCGGTACAACATATCTATTCCAAAATATAGTGTAGCCCCACTCTTTTTTGCGCGTTTGAGCATTTTTGTATAATGTGGTGTGTATATTAATTCGTATACATAGTGTTCCTTTGTGAAAATAAATCCTTCGATAGGATCCCCATCTCTATCACCGGTCATTCCAACAGGAGTCGTTTGTACTATAAGGTTAACTTTCTCATATAATTTGGCGTTTTCTAAGGAATCATAATTACTCATAGTTATCTCTGCGAGGCTTTTTGCTTTAGAGATATCCCTATTAAGAATTGTCACTCTGCACCCATAATTTCGTAATGCCCAAACTACTGAACGTGAAGCTCCACCTGCGCCTACCACAAGAGCACTTTGTATTTTCCCATCTTGCAGTGGTTGCACGAGTGGTGCAATAAATCCGTAATAATCAGTATTTGTTCCAGTCCAGAGATGCTTTGCACGCACAACGGTATTGCAAGACCCAATTTGTTTTACTTCACGTGTTATCTTCCCTAAATATGGAAGCACTGCTTGTTTATGGGGAACAGTTACTGAGAATCCATAAATTGGAAGCATTTCTGCTAATACAAAAAAAGATCTCACATTGTCTACTAAAAAAGGGACATAGATCGCATTAAATTTGATTCCATCAAATCCGGGGTTATGAATATAGGGACTGAGTGTGTGTAGGACAGGATTCCCAATAATTCCATAAATATGAGTTCTGTCATTGACCTTATCTGCTCGATACACATTTTTCATGGTTTTTGCACTAATTTGTCCTGGTGCAATTTCATTCATACTTGTGAATGTAAGCATCGATCCGAGTCTTTTATAAAGAATTCTTGTTGGAACCCCAAAAGGTCCCATTCCTACAATAATCTTTTTCTCTACATGTTTAAGTTCTTGTTCTATTCGAAAAAGTTGGATGACATCTAGCATTGAATTTGGAGTAACGGCTATTTTGGGGATCGAGCCTTTTGCCGCAATTTTTGTAATTCTATGGTACATATCTGTTGGGATTGAAGAAAAATCATGAAATGATCTGATTATATTAATTTCTTTTTTTTCTGCCTTTTGTAAGAGGTTAGATTTCTTAATATCTTCTTCAATGTCTATGTATGAAAAATCTCCTTCTAAGGTTTCCTCAAGGAGTGTTAATCTTTTCTTTTCGCTTTGAGTCCAGCAACCACCATCTTTTTCCCTTCTACAGGTAAGGATGACAGGAAATTTTGTAAGATTGGGAAATGTATATGCTCTTATTTGTTCTTCTTGATCTAACAGATCAATTCGCAATTCAACAAGATCTATATAATCTTTGTTCTGTTTTATGAGGGAAATATTCTCTTCAAGTGTATTTCCTGTTAAAACTAAGCATATCATAGAAAATTCCCCCTCTTTCTCATACTCTTTGTTTTTATCACAAGAAGGGCTTATTGCATCCCAACGGTTCAATATGGTACGGTTCATCTTATCCCATAAGAGATGGAATCTGCAACACCTTCTCTTAAGCTTGAGGCATGTATGAAAACACTGCAAGTACAAAATATTTCTTTGGCATTCGGTGATAGAGATCTACTGAAAAATGTCAGTTTCACTTTATCAGAAAAAGGTAGAGCTGCTTTAGCGGGAGCGAATGGTTCTGGGAAATCTACTTTATTAAAAATCATCAATGGTAATACGCTGTGTGATAGTGGTGAAATCACAAAAACTAAGGGGATGAGAATTTCATACCTTCCCCAATCAGATATTGTTCATAGTGGTACTACCTTATATCAGGAGGTTGAAAAAGCTTTTGATCGTTTTGTTGTGATCATTAATGAGATTGAAAATATTGAAAAAAGGCTTACGGAATTAGATGAAAATTCTAGTGAGGTTGAACAATTACTCATTAATTTACATGAGAGGCAAGAAACTATTATTCATAGTGATTATTATCGTAGGGATGCTGTAATCGAGCGAATTGCAAAAGGATTAGGATTTAGTCAGGATGATTTAATGAAGCCATGTGAGACGTTCAGTGGTGGGTGGCAAATGAGGATCGCTCTTTCAAAAGTATTAGCTGAGGATCCTGATGTTATGCTTCTTGATGAACCTACGAACTATTTAGATATAGAATCACGTATTTGGTTAAGAAATTATATTCACCAATTCAATGGCGCTATTATGATGGTTTCTCATGATCAAGATTTTTTAGATGAAACTGTAAATGAAGTTTATGAGCTCTTTCAATCACAATTAATAAGATATAAAGGTAATTATTCTTCGTATGTAAAAACCCGTACTGCTGAATTACAACAATTAGCGAAAGATCATGCGAATCAACTAAAAGAAATTGAAAAAACCGAAAAATTTATTGAACGTTTTCGTTATAAAGCTTCTAAGGCAAAACAAGTACAAAGCAGAGAGAAGCAGCTTGATAAGGTAGAAATCATCGAAATACCAGGGCATTTAAAAACTCTTTCATTTACATTTCCGCCCCCCCCGCATTGTGGCAATGATGTCTTAAATGTAGCCGGTCTCTATAAGAGCTATGGAGATTTACATCTTTTTAAGAATTTATCTCTTCATGTAAACAAAGGTGATAGATTGGCTATTACTGGCCATAATGGAGCTGGAAAAACAACTCTTTTAAGAATGCTAAGTGGTGTAGATTCTGATTTTAAGGGAATAATTTCTCTAGGTAGTGATGTGAAAATAGGCTATTTTGCACAAGATACTGAAAAAACACTGCATGCTGGGAATTCAATTTATGCAGAGGTTGAACAAATCTCTACTACAAGTGATCAACCTAAATTGAGAGGGCTGCTTGGTTCCTTTCTGTTTAGTAATGATGATATTGATAAGAAAATTGAGGTCTTGAGCGGAGGTGAGAAATCACGTTTAGCATTATTAAAAATCTTATTACATCCTGTAAATCTACTTATATTAGATGAGCCCACCAATCATTTAGATATTAATGCAAAAAATATGTTGATTAGAGCTTTGAAAGATTATAAAGGGACATTAATTTGTGTTTCTCACGATACACACTTTATTAAAGAGATAGCGACTTCTATTCTTTATTTAAGTGATGATGAACCTGAATTATTTGTTGGAGATTACGAATACTTTTCTTACAAGCTAGAACAAAAAGAGATGCTAAGTTCTTTAGATAGCTCTTCTATAAACTTGCCTAATAAAAAAGATTCTCCAGTCAAAGAAGCTGTATTTGATAGGAAAGAGTACAATAAATCAAAAAATAGATTACAATCTCTTTTACAGGATGAGAAAAAGTTACTTCATAAGATTGAGAAAAATACACATGAGATTACACGGGTTCTTTTTGATATGGGCAAAATTGAGAATTACAGTAATAGCGAAAAAATTACTGCATTACTTAAAGAAAAAGAAACATTGGAATCCTTTCATCAAGAACTGGAAGATACATGGTTTGTAATTTTAGAAGAGATAGAGGAATTAAAGGAGATTGTTACTATATGAAATTTCCCTACTCTACTATTATTTTAGCTAGTCAATCGATTGCTCGTAAGATGTTGCTTGAATCATATGGACTACACGTAACAACTGAACCTACCAATTGTGATGAGTCTCATACATTTATAGATTTTAAAGAAGCCATCAAAGAAATTGCTTTAAGAAAATTGGATTCATATATTAAGAATCATACAGTTTTCTCAGACCCTGTCATTACGGCAGATACGATGGTTAGTATTGGGTCTACACTATTCGGCAAACCAAATGATCGAGAGGATGCGTTTCATCAATTGGAGAGACTCAGTGGTGTTACTCATAGTGTTATAAGTGGGTATGCGCTTTTCATTCCTTCTTTAGGTAGGATTTATTGTGGCGTTGATGAAACTTTTGTTACTTTTCGTCGATTATCTAAAGCAACTATTAATGATTATCTTGATACACAGGAATACATAGGAGCTGCGGCATCATATAGAATTCAAGAAAAGGGAAAAACTTTAATTTCTTCCATTGAAGGGGATTTTACAACGGTTGTGGGGTTGCCAATGATCGCAATTTCTGCCATATTGAGTGAACCTGAAAATTTTATATATCAGGAATATCCACCGAAAGGTGAGAATTAGCGAAGGGGACAGAAAACATTTATGGCATTATTATGCCCATTTTCTGTCACAGGAGGAAATGTGTCCGTAGTCACTATGAAAAGCCTGCTTGAATCAGGCGTACATTTTGGTCACCAAACCAAAAGATGGAACCCAAAGATGGCCCGCTTTATCTTCTCAGAAAGAAACGGGATTCATATCATCGATTTACAAAAAACAAGTGCTTGTATTGTTGAAGCATATGATGCTGTAAGAGCTCAAGTAAAAATGGGCAAACCAATTCTTTTTATTGGTACCAAAAAACAAGCTCAACAAACTATTGAAGCTGAAGCAAAACGCTGTGGTATGCCATACGTGAATAATCGTTGGCTTGGTGGTATGCTTACAAACTTCACAACTATTAAGAAATCTGTTAACCGTCTCAAGAAATTAGAGAAAGAAGAACTTGATGGTACTTTACAAAGTTACACAAAAAAAGAAATTGCTCTGCATTTAAAAGAAAAAGCAAAATTAGAAAAAAACCTTGGTGGTATTAAAGAAATGAAAGAATTGCCTGGTGCAATTTTCATAATTGATACTAAGAAGGAAGCCCTAGCTGTTGCAGAGGCTAAACGATTAGGTATTCCAGTAATAGCTGTTGTTGATACTAACTGTGATCCAACAAATATTGATTACCCTATTCCAGGCAATGATGATGCTATTAGAGCTATTTCATTATTCGTTGAGATTATTGCTAATGCCGTGTTAGATGCAGATAATGAAGTGGGAATTGAAATTATTGAAACACTTCCTGATCTTAATGCAGATACTCCAGAACAAGAAATTGTTGAAGAAGCTAAAGAAGAAGAAGAAGAAGTTGTATTTGCTACAGATGATGAGAATACAGACTTTACTAAATTCGACGTTGACTTAAAAAAAGAAGACAAAGAAGAAGCTGTCTCAAAGGTAAAAGCTGTAAAGGTCACTGAGGGTGGTATTGAAGTCGATGAAGAGATTCTATACGAAGACTAAAAGCGAATGAGGAGTATATTGTGGAAATTAGTGCAAAAATAGTTAAAGAACTACGCGATGCTACTGGTGCGGGTATGATGGATTGCAAAAAAGCATTAGTAGAGGCCGAAGGTGAATTTGCTAAGGCTGAAAAAATATTGAAAGAAATGGGTCTTGCTGCTGTAGCTAAACGTGCAGGAAGAGCTACAAATAATGGTCGTGCTTTTACATTAATTAAAGATGGAAAAGCTGTTATTTTAGAAATGGTTTGCGAAACAGATTTCGTGGCTCGTAATACAGATTTTATTGCTCTAGGCGAAGAACTCTGTAATGATATTATCGAGAATAATTACACTGAAATTGTTCCAGCTCTTGGGGCTAAAGTTGAAGGTCTCATCACTAAAATCAAAGAGAATATGTCTTTAAAACGTTTCAATGTATGGACTTTAGATGATTCTACTTTAGTAAGTGAATATGTTCATGGTGAAGGTTCTCTTGCAACAATTGTTGCACTGAGTTCAAGTGATAAGAGCGTTTTACAAAATGAAAGCGTAAAAACACTTGCTAATGATTTAGCGCTCCATGTGGCTGCGTTCAATCCTCTCTATCTAGATAAGAGCGATGTTGATGCAGATTACATTAAAGAAAATACTGAGATTTTTACTACGCAAACTCTCGCTTTGGGAAAACCTGAAAAAGTTGTACCTGGTATTGTCGCAGGTAAATTAAATAAGCATTTTACTGAAATTTGTTTTATGCAACAATCATTTGTAAAGGATGATTCTATAAGTGTTGAAAAAGCTCTAGCTAATATCTCTAAAGAGGTTGGCGCTACACTTAAAGTTTCCAAATATTGTTTGTATAAAGTTGGTGTAGACGCATAATATTTCTTAGATATAAAGCCGTCTATTAATTTAGACGGTTTGTTTTTGGAGTTTAATATGAAAGAGATTTTAGATTCATGTGACGTAAAAATGGCGAAGAGTGTCTCTAGCCTTGCGACTGAATATAGTTCATTAAGAACTGGTAGAGCCACTGCGGCTCTTTTTGATAAAATTAAGGTAGATTATTATGGTCAAGAGACCCCGTTGTCTCAGGTTGCTAGTATTTCTGTTCCTGAAGCGCGTCTTGTAGTCATACAGCCTTGGGATAAAAGTTTATTAGGTCCTATAGAAAAAGCTATCTTAAAATCAGAACTTGGTTTTAATCCTAATAATGATGGTAAGCTTCTACGTATTAATTTCCCTCCCCTCACAGAGGATAGAAGAAAAGATCTTGCAAAAAGTGCTAAAAATATGGGCGAGCAATTTAAAGTTGCTATTCGTAATATTAGACGAGATGGTATAGATGAACTAAAAAAATTGCAAAAAGCTAGTGCTATCAGCGAGGATGAACTCAAAGATGGTGAATCTAAAATGCAGAAAATTACAGACTCATATATTAACCAGATTAATGATTTAGCTAGTGAGAAAGAAAAAGAAATCTTAGAGATCTGATGCTATAATGTATAATGATATGAATGAAGATAGGAAACCCCCCAATCATATAGGAATTATTATGGATGGGAATGGAAGATGGGCTACTAAAAGAGCACTTCCTCGCACTGCTGGACATTTTGAAGGTGTAAAAGCCGCGAAACGAATTGTAAAAGCTGCTCGTGAGGCTGATATTTCTTTCCTTACTTTCTATGTATTCTCTACTGAAAATTGGGTAAGACCCAAAAAAGAAGTAGATTTTTTAATGAATCTTCTCTCAACACGTCTTTTTAGCGAAACAGATTTTTATAATCGTCTAGGAGCACGTATCCTTGTTCGTGGTGATGATTCTCAATTTTCGACCGAATTGAAAGAATATATTAATGCTACGGTTGAGGCTACAAAGCAAAATAATGGCATTACGGTTATATTAGCAATAAACTATGGCGGTCAGGACGAGATAGTACGGGCTGTGAATAGATTCATTGACAAAGATACTCAATCTTCTCATATTTCTAAAGAAACATTAAGATCTAATATGGATCTTTCTTTTATTCCACCTGTAGACTATATCATTCGTAGTGGTGGAGAAAAAAGATTAAGTAATTTCTTACTATGGGATTCAGCATATGCGGAACTTTATTTTGATGATGAACTATGGCCAGATTGGGGAAAAGATCAATTAGATGTTGCTCTTAAGGAGTATATCCATAGAGCAAGAAAATTTGGAGGAATATTAGATGAATAGTGTTGCAAAGAGAGTTCTTCTCACTTTCACTGCAGTTCCTGCACTTTTTTCTCTAATTTTCTTTTTTCCTCAGTATCATCATCTTCCATTTGCAATACTTGTAGTTCTTGCTGTGATTGCTGGGTCATATGAGATGGGTAGAATAATATGCCAGTCAAATATAAAAGGGTTTTTACACATTATCATTTTATCTGCTTTAATCCCTGTTTTCACATATTTAGATCTTATTTTTGATATTAGCCCGGAATTCATTCCTACATATTTTATAGTAATTCTAGTTTTTTTTATGGGAAAAGAGGTTTTCATTGGAGAGAAGGATGCTTTTTCTTCTTCAATTCAGAGAATTTCTTCTAGTATTCTCCTTACTATTTATCCTGGTGTTTTAAGTTTGTTCCTTATAAAAATTTTGTTCCTTCCCTATCCTTCTGAATTAACACTTTTATTATTTCTACTCGTTTTTGGTAATGATACATTTGCCTACATATTTGGTATGCTCTTTGGAAAAGGAAATAGAAATATCTTGGCAGTTAGTCCTAATAAAAGCATTTTAGGTTTTATAGGGGGCCTCATGATGGCAATACTAATTGGGATCTTTTTCAGATTCTTTGTACCACAAATGAGTTCTTTTTTCACGCTGTTCCAGATTATTTTGATTTCTCTTGCAACTGCAGTTATGGCAAATATAGGGGATTTAGTTGAATCTACATTTAAACGTGGTGCTAAAATAAAGGATTCTGGAAGTATTATTTTGGGAAGAGGTGGTTTAATGGATTCAATCGATTCTCTTCTTCTAAGTGCCCCTTTCTTTTATATTCTTATTACATATTTCATTTAAAGGTATTTGCCCATATGACAAAAAAGAGAATTATGATTCTGGGGTGTACGGGTTCTATTGGAACAACTGCTTTAAAAACTCTTGATTCATTACGCGATTCTTTCGAAATTGTTGCAATTTCTGCTCATACTGATTTATCCTCATTGCTTTTAATAGCTGAGAAATTTAGGGTAAACAATGTTTGCCTTACAGGAAAAAATGATGTAGATGTAACATTATTCGGATCAAAAAATTTTTATCTCATGGAATCAGGACTTTTAGAAATGATTCGTTTAGTTGAATGCGATATTGTGTTACAAGCTATCAGTGGTTCAAGTGCATTAAGATCAACCTTTGCGTGTATAGAATCTCATAAAAATATAGCTCTAGCAAACAAAGAAAGTATTGTAATGGGTGGAAATCTATTATTTAATTTGGCTAAAAACGCAGGTGTGAATATCTTCCCAGTAGATTCAGAACATTCCACGCTAGATGCTTTAATTAGAGCTCATGGTAAAAATGCAATTGATTCTTTAGTAATCACTGCAAGTGGTGGTCCTTTTAGGAATTATAAATTAGTCGATTTAGAGGGAGTTACATTAGATGATGCTCTTAAGCATCCAACATGGAGTATGGGGCAAAAGATTACTGTTGATTCAGCTACTCTTGCTAATAAAGGCTTAGAAGTAATAGAAGCTTCTTACCTCTTTAATATGGATGAACAACATATCGAGGTGGTTATTCATCCTCAGAGTATTGTGCATTCTTTAATAAGAATGAAAAATGGGGCTTTATATGCTCAGTTATCTCCTCCTGATATGGCTCTTCCTATTATGAATGCAATTAATAACAATTATATTGAATTACAGAATATTGTTTCCCCACTTAATTTCACTTCTCTATCTTTAACTTTTGAAAAGTATGATGAGCTTAGATTCCCAATATTAAAAGATGCTTTTAGATGTGTGACACTTAAGGGGGGTTACCCAATAGCATTTAATGGTGCAAACGAAGTTGCTGTTGAGGCCTTTATACAGGGCGATATTCCTTTTCATCTTATTTCTTCAGTTGTTCATGAGGTTTTAGAAACTAATTGGTCAACAGGAGCCTCTGACATTGAAGGAATATTTCTATTACATGAAAAAGCCATGGTCTTAGCCAAGAAAGTTGTTAAAAGGTGGTGTGATAGTGAATAGTATGCTTTCTTTCCTTATTGGTTTTGCTTCAATTGCTTTTATGATTACTATTCATGAGACAGGTCATTTTATTGCAGCAAGAATGTCTAATATCGATGTTGAAGTTTTTGCTATTGGATGGGGTAAAGCCATAAAAAAGTGGCATAGGAATGGTACTGAATTTCGAATTAATTTTTTTATTTTAGGTGGATATTGTAAGTTAAAAGGTGGAGAGGATATCATTGCAGCAATTGAAGAACATGAAGAATCTTTCAGTAAACATAATGGATCGTTATTCAGTGCCCATCCTTTAAAAAGAATCATTACGTATGCTGGAGGACCTGTGATAAATTTGCTTCTGGCATTTTTATTATTCATCCCTTTCTTTATGCTAGATTATCAGGCGTCAAGTGATCCACCAACAATTTTATTAACATCTGACTATAGTGAAGTTTATCCTAATCCTACGATGAGTGCTAAAGAAGCTGGTCTCCTTAGTGGTGATACAATCCTCTCTATTAACGGCCAAAAAGTTGCTTACTTCTCTCAAATAAGTGAGTATATAAATAATCAATATAAAGACTCCCCTCTCCTTGTTATAGCTGAAAGGGATGGGGTGAATATCACAACAAACTTAACACCAGAATTTGATGAAGTTGGTAATAGATATATTATTGGAGTCACTGCAGCTTTACCTGCAATCATTAGTAATGTATCACCTCTCACTCCTGAACATATTGCAGGTTTAGAATCTAAAGATACTATTATTAATGTAAATGGGAAGGATGTCACATATTCACTCGATGTTGTGAGAGAACTTATTAGGAATCCTAAACACGTTATTATGAATATTTTAGATAGTAACGGAAATCAAAAAGAAGTTTCATTTTATCCTGAAAAAGATTCAAATGGTAACCTCAAGAGTAATATAATGTACTCTTCTTCCATTTCTCTGTTCAGTGGTGAATCTATTTTCAAAGCTATTGGTTCTTCTTTTTTAGAAACTATTAATTCTGTAAAAGAAATCTACTATCTTTTTGGGCAGTTAATTAGAGGTAAATTTTCTTTTACAGATTCACTTGCAGGTCCTATTCGTATCTCCTATATAATTGGTCAAATGTCTATGACTGGAATTCGTTCTTTCTTACAATTATTAGCTATGATTAGTATCTCGTTAGGAATTGCAAATTTGTTACCGTTACCTGGACTAGATGGTGGGTCAGTAGTACTAAGCCTTATAGAATTGATAAGAAATAAATCTTTCTCACCAAAAACATATCTTCGAGTGCAAACTGTTGGAGTATTTATTTTGGCGTTATTAATGTTGTTCGTTCTTTTTAGTGATGCTAGATTCTTATTTTCTTAGTTTTTATCATATTCAACAAATTTAACTAGTTGTCTTTGGAATCCCATTTTAATAAATCCAGTTTCTCCATTTCTTTGCTTTGCAAGAATTACTTTTGTTTCTTGTACTGCAAATCCATTTATCATAACAACCGGTTCATTCTGCTTTTTATTTTCTGGATTTTCAGGATCAACCAATCTATCTCTATGTAGTAGGATAACAACGTCAGCATCTTGTTCTACAGATCCTGATTCACGAAGATTGGCTAAATTCGGTTCTTTCCCTTCTGCATCACGTGAAACTTGAGAAAGTGCAACAACTGGAATTTGTAATTCTCTTGAAAGAGATTTAAGAGATCTTGATATCTCAGCTACTTGCTCATGTCGCGGTACGTTAGCATTTGATTCAGGATTTATAAGGCTAATATAATCAATAAATAGGATTTTTATATCTTTTTCTCTTTTCATTCTTCTTGCTTGGCTTCTTAAGTCAAACAATTTTATATTAGGAGTATCTTGGATATAAAGTTTCCCTTCATATATTTTTCCTGCGGCATCTATAATTGCAGTAGTATCTTGAGTTCTTAAGAGAGCTGAACGTATCCGTTTTGAATCAACTCGAGCTTCGGCTGCAAGGATTCTTTCCATAATTGCCATTTTTGTCATTTCAGCAGAAAAGAATCCTGTTGGAATTTTTCTTTTTATAGCGATATCGATTGCAAGAGTAATTGCAAATGCTGTTTTACCAACTGATGGTCGTGCTCCTATTACAATGAATTCGCTTGGTTGAAAGCCACCTGTCATATCATCGAGTTGTTCAAAACCTGTTTTTACACCACTTGGATTCCCATGTTTTATCCTGTCCATAACTAAATCAACAGTTGCTTTTACTAATACGGAGGCATCTTCATAGTTATCTGTAAAACTTGATGTGGAATTTTGTAAATCACTTAGAACTCTTTCTCCCTCATCAAGAAGAATAGAAACATCTTTCGACTCATCGAATACTGATTCATAAAGGTTCCCACTATAGGTGATAAGAGCTCTTCTTAACGATAATGAACGTACAATATCTGCATAATAAATTGCATTTGTAGTAGTCGGAACATTACTTGTGAGGGATGCTAAATAACCCATCCCTCCACAAATTTCTAATAAATCAGATTTTTTTAAATAATCACTCATTGTAATCAAATCAATAATCTGACCGCTATGTTCTTGATGAAAAGAGACGATGGCATCATAAAGAGCCTGATGAGACGGAGCATAAAAATCCTCTTTTCGGAGGGTCATTATAATCTCATTAAAAGCATCAGCACTTAATAAAATAGCACCTAATACTGCTTTTTCAGCTTCTTCATTATGAGGAGGGACTTTCCCTCCGTTGTAAGATGATGCCATCTACTACTTATTCCTCAGTTTCTACTTTAGGCTCTTCTACAATTTCTTTTGCAGCTTTTTCAGCTTCTTTTTTTGCTTTGATTTCAGCTGCTGCTTTTTCTGCAGCCTCTTTCTTCACATCTTCTTCACTTTTTACAAGAAGTTTTACTGTAGCTGATTCACCTTCATATAATCGTATTTTAACTGAATAGTTTCCAACATTTTTTATTTCGTGGGAAGCCACTTCAATTCTCTTCTTTTCAATTTCAATATCTAATTTTGCAAGTGCTTCTTGTACCATAGTGCTTGTTACAGAACCAAATAGTTTACCACTTTCTCCAGCAGATACAATGATTGTTAAGCTTAGATCATTAAGTTTATCTCTTGTAGATGATGCAGCCTTTCTTTTCTCTTCTTTTCTTTTCTCTATTGCTGCAGCTCTACCAGCAAATAATGCTTGATTAGTTTTATTAAAGAGTACTGCAATGTTTTTAGGAAGTAGATAGTTTCGGGCATACCCGTTTTTTACTACTATTACATCCCCTTCTTCGCCAAGATTCTGTACGTCTTGGTTTAATATAATTTTCATAAGTCTTTCTCCTTACTCATTCTTTCTATACGTAATCCATGTCTCACTTATCCCTAATAATGGGAATCCTACGATGAATACAACATTCGCTCCTGGTAACATCATCAATGCCCCACTAAGAAAGAATATCCTACTAGGTCTTATGTGTGGAAATTTTTTCACCAAATAATTTGATGCAATTGAAATCCCTTGCACTGCATAGAGCAATGCAATAACACTCGATACATTGTAAGCTAAACTCTCAAGGAGTGGAAATTTTACTACTATCACTAGCAAAATCGTACTCATTCCTGCAAGCAAAAACCAAATAGTTCCATGTGGCAAATTCCATTTCAACAACCTTTCTTGGTATTCAGAAGAGAATCGATTCACCATCATTTCACTTATAAAGACTGCTACTCCAAATTGTGCAATAAAAAGCGTCAGTCCAAAATTAGTAATAGCTGAAATAACAATATCTCCAACGGCATTCATTTCATTCACTTGCATTTGATTGTTCATAACCAATGATACTAGTGAAGAAAGCAATTTTTGATATACCTCTTTAGTATATATAGCCGAAGCACTGCTACCTTGAAGCCAAAACACTATAAAAAACCCTACAATCCCTGCAAAGATTAAACTGTAAAGCAATCTGTACAGCATTCTTTCTTTATAGGTTGCAATCCATATTCCACTAGCAATAAGAGTTGAAATTGGCAGATATAATCCAATGATTAATAACCCAATACCTTCTCCTGTCTTTAGCAGGTCCTGTAATTGCAAGATATGATAACCAATTACAAATAGTATCACTATAAAAACTGATATCAATCGAACTTGCATGTTCTCTATTTTTTTAGAAGTAAATAACAACACTATTACCGAAAGGAATGAGGATGAAGTAATCCAATATAATGCAATTGAGATTGCAACAGGGATTACAACAAACTTTAGTGTATCATTACTCCTAAGTGATTCCATATGTACCCTACTTTCTGTCGAAAGGAAGATATGCTAGTACCCTTGCTCTTTTAATTTCTGTAGTGAGAGCCCTTTGATGTTTGGCACAATTCCCAGTAATTCTGCTTGGAAGTATCTTACCTCTTTCAGTAATATATCGTCTTAACATATCTGGGTTCTTGTAATCGGCTGTAAGGTTCTGTGTACAAAATTTACAAACTTTCTTTTTAAAAGTTCCTCTTTTAGAAGAAAAACGACGATCGCCACCGCGGTCACGAGAATTCGAACCACTTCGATCTCTGTCATCTTTATCAAAACTTCTTGAATTATCTTGATCATCTCGCATGATAATTATTACTCCTCATCAATTGTTTAAAATGGAATGTCATCATCAAATTGTTCAGGACCAGGGAATGATTGATTATTGTTAAAGGAATTATTTCCAGTATTTCTATCATTAGGTGAAGCTTGACGAGCAGGCTTATTCTGGTTATACGAACGATTTTCAGATGAATTGGATTGTGCATTAGATGCACTACCACTACTTAATAGTTGAATTGAATTTGCAACAATTTCAACACGTTGACGAGCTTGACCATCTTGTTCCCAGCGACTTTGGCGTAATTCGCCATTAATACATACCTGGGTACCTTTTGTGAGTGACTTCTCAATAAAATGAAGATATTTACCCCAAGCTGATACATTGAAAAAGCTTACTTCATCTTCTCTCTGATCGCCTGACCCCTTAATGCGATTTACAGCGAGAGAAAATTTTCCTAAGGTTCTATCATTGCCAAAGTCAGTGAGTTCAATATCTCGGGTGAGACGTCCTACTAGTACAACGCTATTGATATCATTTGCCATACAATTCTCCAGTTATTTAGACTTATTTATCTTTTACAACGAATAAGAACTTCATAACAGGTTGCATTAATCTATATGAAGCACTTAGACCTTCGATTACCGAAGGGTCTGCAGATAGTTCATAATAGTGATAATGACCCTTGTCTTGTTTCTTGATGGGGTAAGCTAGTGATCGTACTCCCATATCATCATGTTTGATGATTTCGACTTGATTATTTGTGAATTCTTTTTCAACAAGTTCAAGTCCTTTAGCTGTCATTTCCTCATTTGATTCGAAAATGATAGTAAATTCGTATTCTTTCATAGTTCCTCCTTGTGGACTATTTGATCCGTAGATAAAACGGATAAAGAGGTCGAATTACACTATCATGGCACCCTCATAGTGTCAATACACATGAGACCTCTGCCTTACTGATTTCCTGCTTCATTGAAGAATGCATATGTACCGAAGCTCATACGTCTTACTTTTTCTCCACAGGCGTCAAGGATCTGTTCAACCCCAGTTTCTTTAACCCAAAATTTTTAAGATTCATTGCGGCATTCTTATCTCGATCATGAAAAGTATTACAGTGAGTACATGTCCAACTCCTTTCATTAATCGTTAAAGTTGTATTAATACTACCACACACACTGCACATTTTGCTGCTAGGGAAATAGCGGCCAACTTTTATTATATGTGTACCATATTCGTCTGCTTTCTGTGTTAACCTCAATATGAATTCTGAATACCGTACATCCAATACGGATTTCCCCAAATTACAACTCTGGCTCATTTCTTTTAAATCAAGATTTTCAATGCAAATTGCATCATAATTATTCACTAAATAGTAAGCAAGTCTATGATTAAAATATTCTCGAGAATTGGTTATCTTCTCATGTACTATTGCAACCCTATGTTTTGCTTTTATCCAGTTTTTAGAATATAATTTCTTTCTATTCATCCTCCTTTGAACCAGTGTTAATCGCTTTTCATATATTCTAGTGTTTTGCTTAAATTTTGGAGAAGAACCCTTTTGATCAATATAAAAATTCCGTAACGACATATCTAATCCTATGACTTTATCAGGATTAACTACCTTCTTTTTAGGTATGTAAGCTTTTTCTGAGGAATATACTAATGCTGCAAAGTACTTCCCTGTTGATGTACGTGATATTGTCGCTGAAATAATTTCACCAAAACCTTTTTCTCGTTCATCACGAAATTTTATTGAACCTATTGTGGGAAGACTTACATATTTAGTTTTAAAATCTATGTTAATATTATTGTTGATACATACAGTTTTATAGCTATTATGTCTCTTCTTTTTCTTATATTGAGGGAAAATAATTTGTTTATTATGATATTTATAATTTTTTAATGTTGAAGCAAATGATGAATAGGTTTTCTCAAGCGACTTCCGACTTTGAATAAGGGCTATAAGATCTACTTCTTTCAACCATTCAAATTCATCTATGTAATCTTTTTCAGTTTTATATATTACATGAGTGGGTATCTTATATTCATTTTGTTCGATTTTAATTTTTGAAAGCCGTTCAAAAAGCATCATATTATATAAGGCTCTGCAAGATCCAAGAGTTTTATCAATACTTTTTTTGCAATTCTCTTGTGGATATATTCGTATCTTCAAAGCTCTGTATTGTTTCATACAAATAAGTACGTAGATTATAAGATTACTACTTCAGATTCTGTAAGGGAATGTGTTATATAACTATATATAATAAAACCGCCGGAGCGACCGACGGTTTTAATAAGATTGCTTAAGAATATCTATTTATTCTTATGTCTATTTTTTCTAAGCTTTTTCTTTCGCTTATGTGTGGCAATCTTATGTTTTTTTCTTTTTCTTCCACAGGGCACTATAAAACTCCTTATCGATAAGATATTGCATGTAATTACAGCGGTCATTATGAATGGTAAGTCCATATTGGTCAAGTGCTAGGAAAAACAAATTTTATAGAGTAAATTAAAGAGTATGAATGTTCTGATATTTGGTCTTGGTCTTCATTATGGAGGACTTAATTCTGCTCTCTATTATGCCAAACGTAATCACATTGTAACAGTTACAGACCTTTTAGGTGAGGATAGTCTATATGAACAAATCCAAACTCTAGATGAATATGGAATTATATGCCATTTAGGTGGACATATTGACAAAGATTTCTTGGATGCAGATATTATAGTGAAGAATCCTGCAATTAACCCGGGTAACAAATTCCTTTCATTAAATAATAATATTACTACTGATATTATTGAATTGCTTAATTATGTCTATACTCGTAAAAATATTAAAGTAATTGCGATTACGGGAACCAAAGGGAAAAGTTCAACAACTTCTACGATTGCATATGTTTTACGAACGCTCGGACAAAAAGTATTTATTGGTGGAAATATTGGAATTAGTGGCTATAAAATCATTGAAGACTTAGAGAAAGTTGATAATCGAGAAACTTTTTATATAGTACTTGAACTTTCAAGTTGGCAAATAAGAGACTTATTGTTGTATGCTTCTCAATTAGATTTCCACTTTTCATCTATTATCCTAACCTCTTTGTTTCCAGATCATGGAGATTATTATGATTCTATTGAAACCTACTATAAAGAAAAAATGCAAATATTCACCTATGACTCAGAATATAAGTATATGAGTATACAATCAAAAATAGTTCTTGATGAATTATCAATAAGATATCCTCAGAATATTGAATTTCTTAAAGACTCAAAACTTGTGGTACAATCTTTACGGGATTTAGGCTTCTGTGAATCATCTACAATACATATTATTAATCAATCAAAGCAACTCGAACATAGACGAGAGTTTGTACGCGAGATTAATTCTATTGTTTGGATAAATGATAGTAGTGCAACAATTCCCGAAGCAATGAATTTTACTCTTAGTAAAATTCATTCTCCATATATTCTAATTATAGGGGGCTCTGATAAAAATTGTAAAATTGATGTTTCTTATAAATATTTAAGGGATGCAACTCATATAGTATTGTTAGAGGGATCGTTCACGCGTAATAAAATTATGCCATATTTACTAAAAAATAGGTTATTATTTATAGGTCCGTTTAATAATATGGAGATAGTAGTTAAAGAAAGCTATGAGAGAGCACTTCAGGAGGCTATTCCTATCACTGTCGTGCTTTCCCCTGCTGCTGCATCATTCGGAGTTTTTAAAAACTCCGATGAAAGAGGTTCTCTCTTCAAACAAGCTGTACATCAATTATCTTGAGATATCCCATATTGCTGTCTGAGGACCTGAGGAGTTCTTTTTCGATAAAAATAATATCGGATATTTTCTAAAAAAGTATAAATACCATGCACAAAAGGAATATATACGTAATCAGTGCTTGGTAGTCTATAGTATCTATTCCCTCCAAATGATTGCTTAAACAATGTTAGACTTGATAGATTCCCACCTCTATTTCCAGGGCCACTTATTCCATGCAAATCATAATACTTTTTCCCATTCTTACAAGCCTTGAGAATTGAATAATCTTGTAACAGGTAAGAAGGTGATATTCCTTGAATTCTTAATGAAGCGCCAAAAAGATAAACAACGTAATCATTGCTTGAAATTGTGATAGTTCCACCTACAACCTTGTTATTATAAATTGCAAGAATAAGATCAACATTTCTATTTATATTTTTATCATATAATAGAGATGAAATATATTCTTTGCTTCGTGTAGAAAAACCATCTCTTTTTGCAGTAGATGAGTAAACTTTATACCATTGCTCAAACATATCTTTTGAATCTTTACACTCTCTAATTGTAATTTCATCATTTTCTAATTTTCTAATAGCACGTTTCGCTCTTTGGCGATATTCATTTTTAACGTGTTCATACCCATGTGTTAAATCAATAATATTTGTGGCTTCTGGTTGTACAGAATCTTTGCATTCTTTGATTCGTCTCCCTCTGATATGAGGTATTCCATCTTCGTTGGTATCTAAGAAGGGAAAATCATACCGTAAAAAAAGAAGAGGTTGTTGAATCTCTTTTTTTACTTTTCTTGAGAATTGTTGAATAAATTTAGCTTCATTTATTTGAAGGTCTTCAAGTAAATTTGCAAAAGGTATATATGCAAATGCAAATACTGGTGGTAAAACTTTTGTGAGAATTAGTATATCTATTATTCTATCTGATTCATCAAAATTGATTCGAAAAGCGTAAGGTTTCCATCCATTCTTCTGTTTTAGATATGCCCAAAAGGAGGTTTGGAATGGATGGTTTGAATGGGATAACTGATCAATTTTAATGGGTGTAAGATGAAATTCATTCATCGTATTTAGCCAATATCTCCATTAAGATACGTGTTAACCGTTAGGGGTATTTCATTATGACCTATAATAGTATTATCTACTTTAACAAGTCCATCTTCACTATAAAGCTTAAATGAGAAAAAGATATCTGCCTTTAATTGAGTTCGAGTCGCAGGAAGGTCTGTTCCAAATGGATGCAATAAGGTTCCCACTGGATATTGAGGAGCAAAGATCACTTCACAAGTTGAATGTTCTTCTTTCGTTGGATCTGATGCTGCTAAGAGCATTCCTCTACTTTTCACTCCTCTAAAGTTTGCAGGTTTTAAATTTTCAACTAAAATAATATTTTTCCCTAAAAGTTCATCCTTTGTATAATATGGAACTATAGATGAGACAATTTGTGTTGGCTCAGGACTACCTGTATCTAATTGTATAATATAAAGTCTCTCTCCTCCTGGATGTTGCTCAACTTCTGCGATTTTTGCTACTTTCAATGCGACTCTATTTGAAAAATCTTGAGCTATGCTTACACTTTCTATTGTTTCTTCCATAATATTTTTCTCCTGTTCTCTAGAAGCTTGAGTTCCACTATATTTTAATTTTAGTTCTTCTATTCTATCATCTTCCAACTTTGCAAAAAGATGTTCTATTTCTTGTAAATCTCCAATCCCTTCTTTTGTTCCTAGCATATTATATGTTGTATTTTCACTATCTAAAAAGTGTAATATTCTTTTACTAGTTGAGGGCATAAATGGATGTAACAGAAAACCAATATCTCTTATAAGAATTAACAATGTATTTAGTAATTCTTTAGTTTTTTCATTATCTTCTTTCATTAACTTCCAAGGTTCAGCATCTTGAAAGGCTTTGTTTCCAATTGAAGATAATGAGAGGATTGTCCGAAGAGCGTCTCTAAGTTCTGCTTTTTCAAAATAATCATCAATTTGTTTTTCGGTTTCTCTAATATTTGATAATAATTGTGTATCAATTGCTTCAGTATCGATTTTTCCATCATAAAAACGATGAATAAAAGAAAGTGTCCTATTCACTAGATTCGAAATATTTCCAATAAGTTCTTTGTTTACTTTTTCTTGAAAATCTTTCCAAGTAAATAATACATCGGCTTTTTCAGGTCGATTATAAAAGATGTAGAATCGCCATACATCTGCAGGGATTTTAGTGTCTTGTACATCATTCCCAAATATTCCAATCCCGAGACTCTTTGAAAATTTTCCATCCTCATAATTTAAATATTCACTGCTCGACATATGATGGAGCATTGTCCAATCTTGACCAGTCGCTAAAAGAGAGGAAGGGAATATTACAGTATGGAAAGGTATGTTATCTTTTCCAATAAATTGAAATAGTTCTACATTGTCATTATCAAACCACCATTTTTTCCATTCTTTAGTATAAGCTGCAGTAATAGAAATATATCCTATAGGAGCATCAAACCAAACATAGAAGACTTTATGTTCATAACCCTCTTTAGGAACGGGGATTCCCCATTTAAGATCTCGAGTTATAGCTCTCTCTTTAAGTCCATCTCGTATCCAACTTTTAGTTGTTTGAATGGCATTTTTAGCCCAGAATCCTTCAACACTTGCCGTATCAATCCAATTTTGCAATAGAGGTAATGCTTTTGGAAGATCGATGTAGAGATGTTTTGTTTTCTTGATGATTGGAGTGTTGTGACAAACTGAGCATTTTGGTTCAATGAGTTCACTTGGATCTAGCAGAGTTTGACAAGCATCACATTGGTCCCCACGAGCTCCAAGGGAACCACATTTAGGGCATATACCTATGACGAATCGATCTGCTAAAAATCTTTCATCATGTTCACAATATAGTTGTTCTATTTCTTTTTCACTAATATATCCATTTGCATCAACGCGTTTAAAAATATCTTGGACTATTTGTGTTTGTTCTTCACTGCTTGTACGACCAAAAGTATCAAAATCAATATTAAACCATTTATAGATATCTCTATGAATAGTATGATAGCGATCACAAAGTTCTTTTGGGCTAATCCCTTCTTGAAGTGCACGAGTCTCACTGGCGGTGCCGTATTCGTCTGTACCACACACATAGAGAGTTTCATATCCTTTTATGCGACAAAAGCGAGCAAAGCAGTCTGCGGAAAGTACTTGGATTAAATTCCCTAAGTGAGGAATATTATTGACGTATGGTAATGCTGAGGTAACAAGTCTTTTTTTCATAGGCTAACTATACTATTCTCGCTCTATTTTTTCAATCATCGACGATAAAATAGCATCTTAGTGTTTATTAATTTCAATATAAGTTGTTCAATTTGGTTCATTGACGATAGGTTGCACTTGCTATACATTAAAATAGTACCGATTATTTCGGAATTTTCAAGGAGGAGATGCAATGAACAATTCGGGCGCATCCCAAGGATCGTTTCGCCTGAGTCCAAAACTCATCATAGCTATTATTGGTATTGTAATTTTATTTGCTTTAGTAATGAGTAGCTTTTTTGTTGTGGATCAGAGTGAGCAGTCTGTCGTTTTACGATTTGGTAAGTATAATAGGACGGTAGGTCCTGGTTTACAAACCAAATTACCTTTAGGCATTGATAAGAATTATAATATTCCAACAAGAGTTGTACAAACAATGACTTTTGGTCAAACTTCACCATCAAGCTTTAATACAAACTTTATGAACTCCCCTTCAGGGTCTTCAGCTGGTGAATCTATTATGCTTACAGGAGATTTGAATATTGTTGATGTACAATGGATTATTCAATACCGTATTGAAGATCCTGCTAAATGGCTATTTAAAGTAAAAGAGAAAGATAAGACTATTCGTGATATTAGCCAATCAGTACTTAATCTACTCGTAGGGGATCTTCCGATTCTAGCAATTATGTCTAGTGAAAGAACCTCTATAGAACTGGAAAGTCAAGAAAGAATGCAGAAAGTATTTGATTCTTATGATTTAGGAGTGAAGATAGTTACTGTTAAATTACAAAATATTGTACCTCCTGCAGGGGAAGTACAGGATGCCTTTGAAGATGTTAACAAAGCCATACAAGATATGAATCGTTTTATCAATGAAGGGAAACAATCGTATAACAAAGAAATTCCTCGCGCACAAGGTGAAGCGAGCAAGATAATTCAAGTCGCTGAAGGATATGCAGCAGAGAGAGTAAATAATGCCGATGGAGATGTTGCACGATTTAATTCTGTTAGAGAGGCTTATTCAACGAGTAAAGGAATAACTGCTCAACGTCTCTATATCGAGACAATGGAAGAGCTCTTGAGTAGTGCTAATACAGGAAATCTCACTCTCATAGATAAGACGCTTGAGAATTTTCTTCCCATTAGCCAAATAAATACAATGGGAGGTGAAAAATGAAAAAATTAATCACCACTGGGGTTATCTTATTAATCCTTATAGTTATTTTCTTATTATTAGGTCCATTTTTCATTATTCAAGAGGGTGAATTAGCAGTTGTAACTCGTTTTGGACGAATTGTGAATACATATGAAGATGCTGGTTTGAAAATTCGTGTCCCTGTTGTGGATACGGTTATAAAATATCCAAAGATGATTATGTCTTGGGATGGTGATGCACAACGTATTCCTACTAAAGAGAATCAGTTTATCTGGGTTGACACAACCGCAAGATGGAGAATATCAGATCCTGCAATTTTCTATCAATCTGTTAATACACTGTCTAATGGTATTCTTAGACTTAATGATGTTATTGATTCTACTATTCGTACCATAATTAGTGAAAATTATCTTAATGAAGCTGTAAGAAATTCAAATAATATCAACAACTTACAGATCGAGGATCAAGTCCAAAATGTTGAAAACTTAGAGGATGCTGAACAGCTTAGGAATCTAACACGTACTGAAATTCAACAAGAATCAATTAGTGTAGGTCGTGAAGGTCTTTCAGCTGAAATGTTACAAATGACTAGTAACTTCACTGCAGAATTTGGTATTGAGGTGATTGATATCGTAATTAGGCAAATACGTTATAGCGATGATTTAACTCAAAGTGTATATCAACGAATGATAAAAGAAAGGAATCAAATTGCTGAAGCATATCGAAGTTATGGCGAAGGACAACAAGCTCGTTGGGTAGGTAAAACTGAAAATGACAAAAAGAGTATCATAAGCCAAGCGTATGCTCAAAGCGAACAAATTAAGGGTATTGCTGATGCAAAAGCTACAAATATTTATGCTATGAGTTATGCAGCAGATCCTGAATTCTTCACTTTATGGAGAAATTTAGAGTCATATAGGAAGACTATTCCTTCTATCAACAAAATATTTAGTACTGACATGGATTATTTCAAATTATTGTATACTCCAACTGATTTATAAGTACAAATACAGAAATACTAATAAAGCCACAATTATTAAAAATTGTGGCTTTGTTTTAGATTTACACTATGGATAAAAAGAATTATTTGCTACAGGCTGGACATATTCCTGTTAAATATACCGTTATATTATGAATCTTGTAATCTTCATTAATTGATAATTCTGGTATCACTGTATCGAAGATATCATATATTCTGTCACATTTTTCACATTTAAAATGTAAATGTGGTTGTGTTTCTGCATCATATCTCATTTCTTGCGCATCTATACCTACAGTACTAATTACATGTTTATCAACGAGTAAATGGAGCACATTATAAACTGTAGTCCTAGAAATTGATGCCATCGTACTTTTTAAGCCATTATATATATCATCCGCTGTTGGATGAATTTTATGTTTATTAAGATATCCTAAGACTGCAACTCTATGATTTAAGGGTCTGATTCCATGTGATTTTAATTGAGAAATTTCAGTATTAAAGTAAGTTTCCATTCTAGCTATCTCCTTTTTCAACTCCAGCCTATTATACTTAAGGCCTTCCATCTTATGACACCACTTTCTATTAATCCATATTAAAGGATAAATACTAAATAATAAATAGGTTTCTTTAGTAATTATGGTTTTTATCTTGTTACAATTTAGTATATAATACACTTCCTCATATTTGTATTGTTCGTTATAGTATAGATAGGAGAGATGAGTGAAACTATCAGTTATTCCATACATCTTAATCATCTCATTTTTATTAACATTTTCGTTGATTAGTTGTCAATCTGCCACAGACTTAAATGTTTTACAAGCTCCTTCTTATGAGATCTTTACTGGTATTATTCGTTACCCTGGAAATCTTTATTTTCCTTCTCGTGTACGACTTGTGATTACTTTGAACCAGATTAATCCTTTTGATGATTCATCGATAATTATTATCTCTCAAACAATTAATAATCCACAGAAATTTCCTGTAAATTATACTCTTAGGTATTTGAAAGAAGAGATTGATACTACTCAGCTTTTTCGTCTATCGTATTACCTCTATAATGAGGGGGATGATGTTCCATATCTTTTTGCACTCAGTAATATGGTAAAAGAATCGGATTTAAAAACACCGATCGATATTACATTAAAAGAACTGCCTCGTTAACATTTTTTTTGCATATTTATACATTATCTACTTGAATATTGTTTATTATTATGCAATATTAACGGTATTCAGTGAGTATATATACGGTTTATATATAATGAGGTAGAAAAAAATGGCAAAAGAAAAAGTAATATTAGCTTATAGTGGTGGACTTGATACTTCTGTAATTTTAAAATGGCTTGCAAATAAGGGTTTTGAAGTTATTGCATATGTAGCTAATGTAGGTCAAAAGGAAGATTTTGAAGCAATTAGGGAAAAAGCTATAGCTACTGGTGCTTCGAAAGTTTATATCGAAGACTTGAGAGAAGAGTTTGTTACAAATTATATCTTTCATGCACTAAAAGCTAACGCAATGTATGAGGGAAGATATCTGTTGGGAACAAGTATTGCTCGTCCTATTATTGCAAAACGTCATATTGAGATTGCAAAAAAAGAAAATACTCTTTATGTAGCTCATGGAGCAACTGGGAAGGGTAATGATCAGGTTCGTTTTGAATTAGGTTATTATGCTCTTATGCCTGAAGTTAAAATCATTGCTCCTTGGAAAGATACCGAATGGTTAAGTGAATTTGAAGGTAGATCCCACATGATAAATTATGCAACTAAGTATAATATTCCTATCAAAGCTTCTACGAAAAAACCATATAGTGAGGATGAGAATCTTCTTCATATCTCACATGAGGCTGGTATTTTAGAGGATCCTAGTCTCCAATGCCCAAGTGAGGTTTTTAGTCACACTGTTAGTCCTATTGATGCTCCTAATGAACAAACCATTTTAGCAATAGAATTTATTGATGGAATTCCAGTTAAAGTAACTAATGAGAATGATGGAACTGTTATTGATACTCCACTTGAATTATTTATTTATCTAAATACCATTGGACACGATAATGCAATTGGCAGAGTTGACATGGTAGAAAATAGATATGTTGGTATTAAAAGTCGTGGTGTTTATGAAACTCCGGGAGGGTCAATTCTTTGGTTTGCCCATCGAGATTTAGAGGGAATTTGTATGGATAAGGAAGTTATGCATCTTAGAGATATGTTGATGCCAAAATTTGCTGAAATCATTTACAATGGTTATTGGTTCTCTCCTGAATTTGATTTTCTTTCTGCTGCATTTAATAAAAGCCAAGAATTAATTACAGGTGTTGCTAAGGTTGCTATCCTAAAAGGGACTATGATTAGTGCAGGAGTTTCTAGCCCATATTCTTTGTATAATGAGAAGTTGGGTAGTATGGAAGTCGCTGGAGGGTACCAACCTGTAGACTGTAAAGGATTTATCAACATTAATGGTATACGATTACAGGCACACCATTACTGGCTAAAAGCAAAAGAGTTAGATGATGCGAGAAAAAATTCTTAAAAAGCCTTATACAAGTTCTTCATAATGTTCAACCCCGAGAGCAAGGATGCGTTCTATATGATCGTCATTAAGGCGATAATAGATACTGCGTCCTTCTTTTCGGCTTTGGATCAGTCTTGAAGCTTTTAACAATTTTAATTGTTGTGATATAGTAGATTGTTGCATACAAAGAGAATGTGCTATGGTAAGTACAGGAAGTTCTCCTCGTTGGAGGAGAAAGAGTATTTTAAGTCGGGTAGAATCTCCAAAGACTTTAAAAAAATTGGCGATTTCAAGTATGTGCTCTTCTGGTGGCATTTCTTTTGTTTCTTGAGTATCCATATTCTACAGATTGTATCATACTGATTAAGCTTCTAGCAATATCATCATCTCTTGCAAATTTTTTCTGTTTTCTATACAAATTTATGATACTAAACATGAGGAGAATGAATGAATGAATACTTCATTAGATAAACCTGTTGTCGGTTGGATAGGTACTGGTGTAATGGGAAGGTGGATGTGTGAACATATTATGCCTTTAGCTTCAAAAGTTGTAGTATTTAATCGTACTTTAGAAAAGACCTCCCCATTAGTAGCTCTTGGTGCAATAGTCTTAGATAGTCCAAAAGCAATTGCTGAACAAGCGGATATTATTTTTACGATTGTAGGCCACCCAAAAGATGTAAAGGAAGTGTATTTTGGGGAATCAGGAATTTTACATGGTGCTCATGTAGGATCGATTTTTATTGATATGACGACGACTGAGCCTTCTCTTTCTATAGATATTCAGAAGTCTGCATTAAAACTTGGTTGTGAAGCTCTTGATGCTCCAGTAAGTGGTGGTGATGTTGGAGCAAAAGAAGCAAAGTTAACTATTATGGCTGGCGGAAAAAAGGAAATATATGAAAAGATTTTTCCTTTCTTCTCTTTAATGGGGGTTTCAACTCTGCAAGGGAGTGCAGGTAGTGGTCAGCATACAAAAATGTGCAATCAAATTGTCATTGCAGGTACTATGGCAGGGGTTTGTGAATCTTTACTCTATGGTCGTAAGGCTGGGTTAGATGGAAAAACACTTGTTGAAACGATTTCGAAAGGAGCTGCTGGATGTTGGACTCTTAATAATTTAGCTCCACGTATTTTAGATAACAATTATAATCCAGGTTTTATGATAGATCATTTTGTTAAAGATATGGGAATAGCTTTAGCAGAGGCAAATCGTATGGGCCTTTCCCTACCCTCTTTAAAATTGGTTGAACAATTGTATATCTCATTACAAGATCTAGGGCAAGGGAATCTTGGCACACAAGCCCTCATCCTTGCATTAGATCGTATCAACGATACTCATCTATTTTCCATTTAGGAGGATTTTTATGGAATTTAATAAAGAATTTGCTACATTAACGCTCCCGGGGAAGGAACCTATCCAAATACCTGTAATAACAGATAATATGGGTGGAAAGTCGATTGATATTCGTTCTATCAGAAAAGAGACTGGATATATTACCTACGATCCAGGTTTTGTAAATACAGGAAGTTGTACGAGTAGCATATGTTTTGTTGATGGTGAACAGGGTATCCTTCGTTATCGTGGTTATGATATTGAGGATCTTGTCGAAAAATGTGATTTTGTTGAAGTAGCTTATTTATTGATTAAAGGTGAGTTACCTAATGATAAGGAACGAAAAAGATATGCAGAATTACTCAATAAGGAATCTTTGCTTCATTATGATATGCAGAGTTTCTTTAGAGGATATCCTTTTGATGCCCATCCAATGTCAGTTCTCGCTGCAATGAGTGTGTCTTTGAGCGCATTCTATCCAGATATGGATGATATTGACCCTGAAATGCAGGTTGACTTTGCAGTAACTCGTCTTGTTTCAAAGATTCGTACCATCACGGCTTTTCAATATAGGCATATGCTAGGAGAAGACTTCGTGAACCCTTCTTATAAATTAAGCTATTGTGAAAATTTTCTAAATATGCTTTTTAGTTCACCTGTATTGGATTATAAGATTAATCCACTACACGTCAAAGCTCTGAACCAGCTTCTTATTTTACATGCCGACCATGAACAAAACTGTTCAACAACGGCAGTACGCCTTACAGCAAGCAGTGAAGCTAATTTATATGCTTCAATTTCTGCAGGGATTTGTGCTCTCTGGGGGTATAAACATGGAGGGGCAAATCAAGCAGTTATTGAGATGCTTGAAGAAGCGATTGCAAACGGTTGGACGGCTCAAGATATGGTTGATAAAGCTAAAGATAGATCTAATTCATATTTAGTCATGGGTTTTGGGCATAGAGTATATAAAACCTTTGATCCTAGAGCTAAAATTGCAAAAAGACTTTGTAAAGAGGTTCTTGGGGAGAGTGGAGAACTTGATCCGCTATTAGAATTAGCTCTCGAATTAGAAGATGTTGCAACAAAGGATCCGTATTTTATTGAAAGGAGTTTGTATCCTAATGTTGATTTTTATACTGGTCTGATTTTCAGAAAAATGGGCATACCTACTAATATGTTCACTACTTTATTTGCAATAGGTCGTCTTCCTGGATGGATTGCTCACTGGTTAGAATGGAAAAAGGATCCTTATGGGAAAATTGGTAGACCTCGTCAGGTTTATGATGGTCCTTTTGTGAGAAAAGTTCACGATATTAAAGAACGATAAAATTAAAGGCTAGCCGATGGCTAGCCTTTTATATTTTAATTTCACTTTCAAGTATTGGATAGAAGAATTATGTTCAATTCCTTTTAGTATATTCAAGCAATCCACCTGCTAAGAGGTACTTCACTTGCAATTTAGATAACCGTGCTTTTGTCTTTATTTCATTATTTTTGGTAACATTTTTCACAATTATCGGAGAATTATCTTCAAGGTGCTTTTCTATTTGTTCAAATATTGTGTCTAATGTAAGGGTATCACCTTGATCGATAGTTTCGTAATCTTCCTCTTGAACAAATTCAAGAGGAAGTATTCCAAAGTTTATGAGATTCGTATGATGTATTCGTTCAAACGATTTAGTAATAATGACTTTTACTCCGAGATACATAGGACATATTGCAGCATGTTCTCTACTTGATCCTTGTCCATAGCTAGACCCTGCAACCACAATATTATTAATGTTGTTCTTTTGATTCTCTTGACACCTATCATGGAAGGTAGGATCTACTCCTTCAAAGGTATAATGCGCATATTGTGGTATATTTGAACGATATTTTAAGCGCTGTCCTGCTGGCATAATGTGATCAGTTGTAATTTTATCTCCAGCTTTCAAAGTTACCACACCTGAAATAGTATCTGGCAAAGGTATCCCATAGGGAGGTTGTCCAATATTTGGGCCTCTCACTATTTCTATTTTAGAGGTATCATTAAGAGGAAATTCAAGCATACTATCATCTACATAGAAAGAATTTGGTTTTTGTTTTTCTGGGAAAGAAAAACCATGATGAGATAAGGGATCTGTAAAGGTCCCACTGAGTGCACTTAATACTGCTGTTTCAGGGCTTACAAGATAGACTTGAGCACTTTTAGTACCGCTTCTACCTTCAAAATTTCTGTTATTTGTTCTTAAAGATACAGCATTAGTTGCAGGAGACTGATGATTTCCTATACAAAAACCACATGCCGATTCTAAAATTCGCGCACCGCTTGCAATCATATTTGCAAGGGATCCATCCTGAGATAGCATCATGAGCACTTCTCTAGATCCTGGGGCTATCCCAAGTGAAACCGATGGGTTGATCTTTTTCCCTTTTAAAAGTTGTCCAACAAGGTATAAATCAGCATAAGAGCTATTGGTACAAGAACCAATAAGAACTTGATCAACTTTCATACCTGCTACTTTTTTAACATCAACAACATTCCCAGGGGAGTGAGGAGCTGCTGTCTTTGGGACTACCAATGATAAGTCTATTTCAAACACTTCATCGTAAACAGCATCCACATCTGCATTCATTTTGCGGTAATTTGCTTCTCTGTTATGTGCACTAAGGAATTGTTTAGTTACCTCATCAGAGGGGAATAGCGATGTTGTTACACCACACTCTGCCCCCATATTACAAATAGTTGCTCGTTCAGGAACGGTAAGGTTTTTAACTCCGTCTCCATAATATTCAAAGACTGTATTTACATTACCTTTTACTCCATATTTTTCCAAAACGGTAAGAATAACATCTTTTGCACTTACAAAATCTTGTAAGGTATTGGTAAGGTGAATCCCTACAACTTTTGGTGCTATGATATGAAAAGGACCTCCCCCCATTGCCACAGCAATATCTAACCCGCCAGCACCTATAGCTATCATTCCAATACCACCACCGGTTGGAGTGTGAGAATCACTTCCTAGAAGTGTTTTTCCAGGTTCTCCAAAACGTTCAAGATGAACTTGGTGGCAAATCCCATTTCCAGGTCGAGAAAAGACTATTCCGTATTTTTTAGCTACACTTTCAAGATATTTATGATCATCAGCGTTTTCGAATCCAACTTGGATAGTATTGTGATCAATATATGAAACAGCTAGTTCATTTTGAACGCTTTCTATTCCTAATGTTTCAAATTGTAAATAAGCCATAGTTCCAGTCGCATCTTGTGTGAGTGTCTGATCAATGAGAATTGCAATTTCATTACCTTGTTTTAATTCACCAATTTTAAGATGCTCAGCTAATATTTTATACGTAAGTGTCGATGCCATATGTATCCTCCGTTAGATTTCTTTATATTGTCTCAAAAAAGAGTTGTTTCGTATAGACCTTTTATTTATTTGTTATATTTTGAACTAACATAGTTACTAATGGGAGTAGTACAAAGATTGCACAGGTGTACATTACTTGATTATACCCAAATTCCTGGTAGAAAAATCCTCCCATAGTACTACCTATGACTGTTCCTATTGTGAGTATCGCTTCATGAATCAGCATCCTTTTCGATCTATTGAGAGATCCACTTACTCCGTGAAAAATACTGAAAGTATACATAGTTGCGAAAAGAGCTCCAAATGCAAGAAAAAAGATAATATATAGAAAAAATGAGGATATCTGGGTGGATCCAATTGTTAATAATGAAAAAAGAATAAGAGTCACAAGTATTGCTTTCTTGTTAAAATGCCACCAGCTTGTAACTCCTAGTAGGTAAAATACTACAACTGTACTAGCACCTCTCATAAATAGGAGAAAACCTACACCACTTTTTGAGAATGGAAGAGAGTCGAGTGCATAAAGAGGAAATATTGTAAGAATGACTGCGAGAGCTATATAAAGTGTCAAATTCCCAATCCATGAAACATAGCGTAATGGAGTGGATGTATCTTCTCTTTGTTCAGATTTTCTTCGTTTTTGCTCACTTTCAACACTTTTCATTGAGGGGATATAGGATGATGAAATTTGTAATAGTATTATCACAGAGAGAAAAAGAAAGAGAGATAAATATAATGGGATCTTGGAAGAGGTTTCCACAAGAATGCCTGTCAATAATGGTGAAAGAGCAGCACCAATTGACCAACTCACATTAAATGCCCCTGTAGAACGTGATAAGGTAGCTCCTTCTTTTCCTCGAGAAATCCAGGCTGCAAGTTGTGGCCATAAAAAAGCCATAAAAAAGCCATAAAAGATAAGCGAGACAAAGACCACTTCCACTTTTGTCGTAATCAAAACTATTACTAATGAAAGAAGCATTCCGAATTGAGAGATTTGGACCGAGAAAGATGGTGTAATTTTAGAGGCTATTGGATCAACAAGAAAGCAGGAGAAAAAATAAGAGGAAGTGTATATGGCAACACTTAGACCGATCCCTTGTGGAGAAAGAGAAAATTGTAATCTTAAATAATAGACAAGGGCAAGGTTCACCATAGAGATGGTGAATTGTCCTAAAAATGAGGTAGCTGATAATATTAGTAAGCTCGTAGGTAATGGGGACTTTGATTTCATCTCGTCACCATATTTGAGTAAATTAGAAAGATATTCAAGTATTTTCATGTATGAGATACGTTTTAGTTTTAAATTTTTTGTATAATGGTACTAAATACCTTCTATTTATCCTTTATTAGGTAAACATTCTTTTCATTTTTTTATTGTATCTAAATTGTAGAATATTGACTTGAGAGATTACAAGCGTATAATTAGGAACAGAAGCTCTCATAGTAATTCATCATAATAGTTCTTTTTATGAATTATCATAGCCTATGTTAATGTGTGCTAAAGATGAAATGTACTAACTCTGTGTCACTTTAGATTCTTAAGAAGAAATATCTTATAAAAAAAGGAATTTTAGTGATGAAAAATAACGGTATTTTAATATTTTCTGTTATCATTTTAGGTGTTTCAATCATTGTACTTTTCTTTTCATGTCCACTAGTTAATATCACCACCTATATGCTTAATTACCACGCTAATGGAGCGACCTCTGGCTCTGTACCCACAGATAATAACTCCTATAAAAAGAATGATGTAGTTATTGTAAAAGGTAATGAGGGGGATCTCACAAGAGTGGGGTATGTGTTTACTGGATGGAATACATCTAGTGATGGCAGTGGAATTCTTTACCAAAAAGGTGAGACTTTTTCAATCGGAGAAAGTGATGTCGATTTGTATGCACGGTGGGTCCCCATTGCACAGAAAAATTATCAAGTGCAACATTATAAAGAAGATATAGATGGTAATTACGTTTTATTTGAGACTGATACATTAAGTGGTGTTGAAGGTTCTACTGTGGTTGCCCAACATAAAACATATGCAGAACATTTTTATAATGAAGATCATGAAGAGACCATACTACAAGGTGTTATTTTAGCTGATGGCTCATTAGTATTGAAATTATTTTATGATCGTAAGATTTTATGTGTAACGTACTATGGTAATAATAATACAGCTGGTGTAGTACCGATTGATGGAAAGCTGTATACCTATGGTGAAACCGTCATTGTATTAGGAAATGATGGTGAACTTGAAAGAACTGGATATATGTTTCATTCATGGAATACTTCAGCTAATGGAATAGGCACTACATACGATGAGGATGATGAGTTTCCTATGCCTATAAATAATGTAAACTTATATGCGATTTGGGTTCCGAATCAATATCTTGTGACTCTTGATGCTGATGGAGGGGCCTCTCCTGCTATTGATGAACTGTTTGTTACTTTTGGGTCAGCATATCCTTCATTTGATGAAACTCATAGAGATGAAGCTATTTTTGATGGTTGGTATACAGAAAAGTTTGGTGGTGGCACTAGAATTTACCCTGGTACAACGATTGTTTCGATTGATGGAAATCACACGTTGTATGCTTCATGGAGAGATTATATAGTTGGCGATAAAACATCACATGGGGGATACGTATTTTATATTGATGATGATGATGAATTCCCTTGGACTTATATTGAGACAACTCCTGCTAATTTGAGAATAATAGAAGGAGATATTACCGTTGATACGAGTGTAGAAGGGTACTATGAAAGTGCTGCAGGGTACATATTTGGATTGTATAGAACAACAGAGAATGGTGAAAACCTCTATGTAAATGGATTAACAACTTTTAATGAAGAAACATGTACCAAAACAGGTATCGGAACTGGAATGGCTAATACTAATTCTTTAATAGCCACCATGGCAACTCATGCATATAGATACACAAATAGTAATAATGATGAAACCACTGATGAATACGCAGCAAAATTATGCAAAGATTTAAATTTTAATGGATATATTGACTGGTTCCTACCAAGTAAAGATGAGCTTGATGCACTTCGTGATAATCTTACCTTAAGTAAATATGCTATTGATGGTGTTATTTGGAGTTCCTCAGAAAGTGAAGATGGCTCAATGTTTGGATGGTCACATTTTATAGTTAGTGATATTCCGAC
This sequence comes from Sphaerochaetaceae bacterium, assembly GCA_963663665.2. Taxonomy (GTDB): domain Bacteria; phylum Spirochaetota; class Spirochaetia; order Sphaerochaetales; family Sphaerochaetaceae; genus SABI01. The sequence continues at coordinate 305,633 of CAXXKP010000010.1, read as the reverse complement.
TATTAAGGTTCGATCTGATGATTTAGGTATTAGGCCTTGTAGATATCAATACTAATTTTTATACGATTTCAAGGTTATTTCTTTGTTCTAAATTAATGAATAATGTTTTTTTTAAAGTTTATTGCTATTTTTTATAACAACTGTGTTAATTTAAGTTGCATCAACATCTCTTTATAGATTATTGTAATGATATGAATCAAATATTATTGAATAGGCCTCTTGCTGCTGCTTTCTTCGCCGCAATACTGGCTCAATTTTTAAAACCGTTTCTTCTATTACCCATCGAGAAGAAATTTAAATTTCATTTGTTATTCTCTACTGGGGGAATGCCCTCATCTCATACTGCGGGAGTAGTCGGGCTTTGTACATCTCTCCTCCTAATAGAAGGATGGCAAAGCTACTACTTTGCAATTGCCTTCACATTTGCAGCGATTGTTATTCATGACGCAATGGGTATTAGACGTGCTGCTGGTAAACAGGCAGAAATAATTAATGAATGGAGTAGAATTCTTACTCAGATTCATGAAGATGGGGAGTTTACTCCTGAGAATCTAAAAACTATGTTAGGGCACTCATTTACACAAGTTTTAGGTGGTTTTGTATTAGGGATTAGTAGCGGTTTGTTTTTTACGTATATTACTTGAATATTTATACATTAAAGATTGACATCTACTGCATATTTATGTAAATTAAAAAATCTTAATATTTTTGGAGTGATTATGAAAAAAATTCTAGTTGTATCATTACTGCTTGTTTTGATGGTAGCGTCCACACTAGTTGCAAGTGGAAAAAAAGAAGAAGGTTATATAATTGGAAGCGATTGTACATGGCCTCCTTTTGAATATGTTGATGAAACTGGCGAAATTGTAGGTTTTGAAATTGATTTAATTGCCGCAATTAGTGACTATTCAAAGGTTCCTTTAACTGTAAGAAACGTTGCATGGGATGGCATTTTTGCAGGTCTCTCAAACGGAGCTTATGATGCTGTTGTTTCTGGAGTAACAATTCTTGACGAAAGAAAAAAAGCAATGGATTTCACAACCCCTATTTTAGAGGTAACTCAATCAATTCTTGTGAATACTGGGAATAAAGTCGCAAAAGACAGCGATCTTATAGGTAAAAAAGTTGGTGTTCAAATCGGAACTACAGGACAGTTTGCCTTAGAAGCGATCGGTGGAGTTACAATTAAGAGTTATGATGAAATTGGACTTGCAGTAGAAGATCTATTAAATAACAATCTTGATGCAGTTGTGGCTGACTCTATTATTGCAGCAGACTTTGTGCTTGCAAATGAGAATTATGCTGGTAGACTTTCCGTCACTGGAACTCTCTCAGGTGATAAAGAACAAATTGGTTGGGCTGTTCAAAAAGGAAATACTGAATTATTAACACTTTTGAATGATGGTATTAAAGCAATGACTGCAAACGGTACTGTTGATAAACTTAAAGAAAAGTATAATATTTTATAATTTTAAATTTTAGAAATTAATAAACAAGAGTATAGAGATTCTCTATACTTTTGTTTGTATGAGGTCTCATGGATAATTCTGAAAAAGAAATAAAAGTAAATATTACTAATAATAAGATAAAGAAAAAAATAGTGAGTGTAAAACCTGATAACGAGAATCGTTTGTTTACACCACGCTTAGAAATGACTGATGGATTATTGATTCCGAACAAGAATAATAATTCAATTTTCAATGCTTGGCGTTTTACATTTGCATTTGCAATCTTTACGCTTTCATACCTAGTAATTTTTGTACCAGATCCCTACCGACAAATATTTTTAGTTGTAATAAAAGGTTTACCGATGACCTTTCAAGTTACAATTTTTGCTATTTTAGGATCTTTATTTATAGGCCTCTTTGTTGGCCTAGGCTCAGTAAGCAAGAACCGTTTTATAAACATGTTAGCTGGAGTATATGTTGAATTTATACGTGGTATTCCTCTATTAGTTCAACTTATTTTCATCTATTATGCAATGGGTCGTATATTTCAAATTGAAGGTATTTTTGCTGCTACAATTGCACTTTCTATATGTTTTGGTGCATATATGGGAGAAATTGTTCGAGCTGGAATTCAAGCAATTCCACGAGGACAAATGGAAGCCGCGATTGCACTCGGATTATCGAGAGGTCAAGCTTTTCGATATGTAATTATCCCTCAAACAATTAAAGTAATTTTACCTGCTATCGGCAATGAGTTCATCTCAATGTTGAAAGATTCATCTCTTGTTTCTACGATAGCTCTTAGTGATATCCTCAGAAAAGGACGAGAATATATTTCAAGAACGTTCTTATCTCTTGAAACTATGTTCATTGTTGCTCTTGTCTATTTGGTGATAACGCTTTTATTGAGTAGACTCGTGGGAATGCTTGAAGAGAGGTTACATAAAAATGGATAGAATTCGTATAGAACACTTATATAAAGAGTATAAACTAAATAATCAAAGTGTTGTAAAAGCAGTGAGAGATGCTTCTTTGAGTGTAGCTCAAGGAGAAGTTGTACTTATTATAGGGCCATCAGGTTCAGGGAAAAGTACGCTATTAAGAAGTGTAAACAAGTTAGAAATTCCAACAAGTGGTAAAATCTTTGTTGATGATGTTGAAGTCACAGCAACTCATGATATTAGAAAGGTAAGAGAAGAAGTCGGAATGGTATTCCAATCTTTTAACTTATTTGCTCATCTCAGTGTTATAGATAATATTATGTTAGCTCCACTAAAAGTTAAAAATATGGAAAAAAGTGAAGCGCAGAAATTAGCGAGAGATCTTTTAAAAAGAGTTGGCTTATCTGAGAAAGAACTAAGCTTCCCTTCGCAGTTATCTGGGGGGCAACAACAACGAGTGGCAATAGCGCGAGCTCTTGCTATGAACCCAAAAGTTATGTTATTCGATGAACCTACAAGTGCACTAGATCCTGAAATGATTAAGGAAGTATTGGATGTTATGCTTAACCTAGCTTCTAGTGGGATGACGATGCTTATAGTAAGTCATGAAATGGGTTTTGCTTCAGCTGCAGCTGATAGAGTGATATTTATGGATGAAGGTGAGATTATAGAAATAGACACACCAGAGAATCTCTTTCATCACCCAAAAGAAGAAAGAACTAAGAAATTCTTAGATAATATACTCTAGTTAAAGGTATATAGTAGAAAATAGAGTTAATTTTTAAGGGTAATAGTATATTTATACTATTGCTCTTTTTTTATATTGACCTGTATGGTTTGGGATATGAATACTAAAACCAAATCATGGCTTGAAACCCATATTAATTTACCTACCTACAAAGATTCAATAAGTGAAAAAGAGAACTCAATCTCGCATCTTATTGCTTCAATTCTATCGTATGGATTTTTAATATTTGTCCTAGTGCAAAAACAACATTTCCCTACCCTTCCCACTTATATTGGTATGATCGTTTTTGCCATCAGCCAATCTATCTTATTTACTTCCTCAACGTTGTATCATAGTGCAAGAATCGGTAATGCAAAACGCCTATTTAGAATCTTAGATCATTCAACAATCTATTTCCTGATTGTAGGGACATATACCCCTATCCTTTTATATATCAACACTACAGAAACAAATTATATTTTAGTCTTTTTATATGTATTCTTGATTATTGGTATTGTGACGAATATTCTTAATTGGGGCAAATATAAGATACTTCATGTAGTGATCTATTTACTTATGGGGTGGTCAATTGTATTTGTTTGGAATCAAGTAATACCTAATCTTCCTGGAAATCTTTTATATTTCATCATCGTAGCAGGGATCTTGTATACAATAGGAGTCATCTTTTATGCTCTGAAGAAGATTCCTCATGCTCATCTTATTTGGCATCTCTTCTGCTTACTAGCTAGTGCGACTTTTAGTACAGGATTTGTTGTCTATTTTCTTTAAGGCATATTTACATACTCACTTCATATAGGTAGAGTATGTATCATGTCAAGAAAAGAAGATGGTAGTATCCTTTTTGAAAGGATGTATGAGTCCTTATACAAAGAGCGATGGCCTCAATTGAGAGATGCCTTGTTGAAAAAATCTACTCCAAAAGCATTAGATGATTGGAATGAAAAGCCTTACTATATGGACGAGGCTTCTATTGTTGCAGCGAATCTTTTGCCTATTAAAGATGGAGATCGTATTCTTGATATGTGTGCAGCTCCTGGGGGAAAATCGTTAGTACTAGCGTTAAAAATGGGAAGCAACTCATCATTAATATGTAATGATAGGTCAGCCTCAAGGAGAAATAGGCTTCACAAAGTACTTAACGATCATGTAATTGCTCATGTAAGGGAACGAATCACAGTCACTTCACATGATGCATCGAAATGGGCGCTATATGAAAAAGATACATATGACGCTATATTACTTGACGCACCGTGTTCTTCAGAAAGACATGTTTTACAAGACCCTTCGTATCTAACAAAATTTAGTAAGAATCGAACTAAAATGCTTTCTATTCAACAATTTGCTATGCTTTGCAGTGCTTTAGATGCAGTAAAAATAGGTGGCTATATACTCTATAGTACTTGTTCAATTCATAGTGGCGAGAATGAAGAAGTTATTGCAAAACTTGAAAAGAAACGAGAAGGTCGTTACAGTATTGAACCATTAGACGATTTTTTTGGAGAGCCTCTTTCATATGGTAAAATAATCTTGCCTGATATTAATAATAATTTAGGTCCTTTGTATGTTTGTTTATTAAGGAGATTGGGATGAAGAAACTGGAAAAAGTAGCAATAACACACTGTAATACCTATAGTGATGAAGATCTTTATCCTGCTCTTAAAGAGATAATAAGAGAGGGGAATATGCCTGATGTGAGAGGAAAAAAAATTCTTCTCAAACCAAATATCCTGAGTGATGCAAATCCTGATAAAGCAATAACAACTCGTCCAGAAGTATTAAAGAATCTTATTATTATCTTATACGAAATGGGAGCGAAAAAAATTTATGTAGGTGACTCTCCAGGAATAAGTGGTCAGCATTTTACACCAAAACATTCAGGAATCTATGATGTATGTAAAACTACTGGTGCTTCTTGGATCCAATTTTCTAAAAATACTGAAAACATTAGAATCCCTTTTACATATGGGAAAAAACTTCCAATTCCAACAATTCTTCATGAAGTTGATTATCTCTTTAGTATTGCAAAAATGAAGACTCATCAACTTATGTATATGACAGGATGTGTAAAGAATATCTTTGGTTTGGTCCCTGGATTGTACAAAAGTCACTCACATATGCTCTACCCTACCCGTGAATCATTCTCTAGGATGATAGCTGGTTTATATCAGACAGCTACACCTGACTTTAGTATCTTAGATGGTATTGTAAGCATGGAAGGTCCTGGTCCTGCTGGAGGATTCCCTCGACATACAGGATTGCTATTCGCCTCAATTGATGCTACAGCAATAGATGCTTCGTGTGCTCTTGTCATGAATTATGCTATTGATGAAATTCCTCTTTTAAAAGAATTAAGAAAAAGGAACCTCACCAGTTGGGAATCTCCTTCAGATATTCCTTACCCCTTATTGAACCCTAAAGATCTTATTATTACAGATTTTAAAAAAGTTAAAGTTGAAAAGAATGCATCTCTCTTTAATTCCTTAATTGGTCCGTTGTTTACTAAATATATTAAATTCAGACATCAACAGAAAGAGCCTAAGCCTTTATTTGATGATTCAACATGTATTTCATGTGGTAAATGCATTACTATCTGTCCAGGTAAGGCCCTCACTTTTACTGAAAACAAGAAAATTACTGTTGACTATTCTAAATGCATTCGTTGTTATTGTTGTCATGAAGTATGTCCAGCAGATGCAATCGACATTGAAAAAAGAAAGGAATTATGATGGAAACTTTTCACACTATAGCATTAACTATTTTCTTTGGTATCCTTCCTATCAGTGAATTACGTGGTGCTATTCCATTCGCATATTTTAACGGAATATCGCTTCCATTAGCAGCACTCATAGGGAGTTTAGCGAATATGCTAGTTTTCCCTCTCGCTTTTGTTTTTCTTACTTTTTTCCATTCGTTTTTCTATTCCCATTTCTCATGGTATGTTAAACTTTTTGATAAAACAGTTACAAAAACTCGTCATAAGTTATCGCACAAAGTAGCGATGTATGGGTTACTTGGTATTACACTTTTTGTTGCGATTCCATTTCCAATTACTGGTGCTTATACAGGAACTCTAGGTGCTTGGATACTTGGATTAGATATGAAAAAGTCTTTCATAGCTGTTTCAATCGGAGTTCTTATTTCAACTATCATCGTGTCGTTAATTCTTCTAATCGGAGAATCTTCCTATTCACTTTTTATTAAAAGAATGTAAATTAATTGGAGAAATCTATGAATTCATCTCTTCTTGCTACCTTGAATGAAGGTCAAAAGAAGTCTGTGTTGCACATGACGGGTCCATTACTCATTATTGCTGGTGCTGGGTCTGGAAAAACTAAAATGATTACGCATAGGATTGCCTATCTTTTAGAGCAAGGAGTTGAAGAAAAAGAAATTTTAGCTCTCACTTTTACTAATAAGGCAGGACATGAAATGGCAAGTAGAATCAGAGAACTTACTGGCCGGCCTCTTGCCAATTTACTTACTACGACTTTCCATTCTTTTGGATTACGGATTTTAAAGAAACATATTCATAATCTAGGGTTCCATAATAACTTTACAATTTATGATCAACAGGATTGCACCGCAGTATTTAAAGAAGTTTTACGTGAACAAGATATAGATATTACGAGTATTAATATAAAAGAGATGTTAGGTGTATTCAGTGCCATAAAAACAAATAGAGTTAAAACTCATCCTTTGTTCACAAAAGATATAGAAAAATTATACGAGATATACCTTGAACATATGAAGCTCTATAATGCATTAGATTTTGATGATTTGATAATCCACACCCTTTCTCTATTTGATAGATTTCCACATGTACTAAAAGCGGTGAAGAGTAAATATAATTATATTATGGTAGATGAGTTTCAAGACACATCTTTTGATCAATACAGACTAATTTATTTATTAGCAAATGAGCATCGAAATATTGCTGTTGTAGGAGATGATGACCAATCGATTTACTCATGGCGTGGTGCTAATTATGAAAATATTGTTAACTTTGAAAAAGATTTCCCAGAACTTTTGGAAATATTCTTAGACAGGAATTATCGCTCTACTGGTACGATACTTTCTGCAGCAAATCAGCTTATCAAAAACAATAGTGCGAGAAAAGATAAAACTCTTTGGACGGAGAGTGATCATGGAGAAACAATTGTCATAATGCCGTGCGAAGATAGTACTTTTGAAGCTAAGAATATCATCACACAGCTAAGAAAAGAGAGTTTCTCACACCATTTGAGTTATGATAATTTTGGGATATTAGTAAGAACTAATATTCTGCTTCCAGATTTAGAGAATGCTCTTATGCTTGAAAATATTCCTGTTAGTGTATCAGGAGGTATGAGTTTCTTCGAACGAAAGGAGATAAAAGATATCATAGCTTATATGAGACTCTTTTTAAACGAGAGTGATGATATAGCACTACTAAGGATAATCAACACTCCACGTAGACGAATAGGACTTTCAACACTTTCTCTCCTTAGAAAGATAAAAGATTCTCTACACCTCTCCTATATGGGATGCATTGAATATCTAGTAAAACATAAAGAATCCTATCCAGCTAAGCAGGTAGAAGCATTAGAAAGCTTTTATACCCTTATCCTTGATTACAAAGATCTTTTCCTGAAGGGAGGTAGGTATAGGAGCAAAGTCCTTACATCCCTCATTGAGACAATTGAATATAGATCATATTTGTTAGGTGAATATCCAGGAAACGAAAATGGTGCAATGTGGCGTTTTTCATCAATAGGAACGTTTATTACAATGTTTTCAAGGTGGGAACAAGATAGTGATAATGTCGATAATAATATATATGAATATCTACAACGGCTTATGTTACAATCACGAGATAATTCTGATAAAAAGGATGAAGAGAAAAAAGTATCTCTTATGACAATGCATTCAGCAAAAGGATTAGAATTTAATACGGTCTTTTTAGCAGGAATAGAAGATCATATTATTCCACATAAACGAACAATCAGTGAAGATGAGAACGCTATTGAAGAAGAACGCCGTCTATTCTATGTAGCTATTACAAGGGCGAAACGAAAACTATTCATATCATACGCTTCTACAAGGAAAAATAGAGATGAGGTTATTCATACGAGTCCCTCAAGATTTCTAGATGAGATTGAAAAAGGGTTATTTACCTCTCCTCCTGAAGAAAAAGAGATGAGTAAAGAGGATCATCTTTCCACGTTGTTAGCCTTTTCAAAGTTGCTAGAATTAAAAGAGAAACAAGGTTCTTCCTAAAAGGAATTCAAAAATTTTAATGAGGTCATCCTAGCTAGTAATCACAAAAGAGGTAAATTATCAGGTGATAATAAATAGATTATCATGTAATTTATGTATTAAATTCATGTTTTTCAATATATATTTGATAGCTATATTATATATTTTTATATTATATATTATATAACTACCATACGTTTTTAATGTATATTTTATATAATTTATACTTTTCAATCATATTAATCAGAATATTTTTTAATAAATTCTTTTAATGCAAAACGAATACCTGCAGCCCAGCCCAAACCCATATTGGAGAACATTCCCTCTAGCTCTTTTTTAAACGAAGGCTCAATAGAAAAGGTTGTTAGTATTTTTTTTTCTTTTTGAACGCTATTCACAGAATCCTTTGCAAATAATTCTGTTGCCTTATCGATACTGTTATAGTGAACCTTCGATTTACCTTCATTCTTCTTTAACGCCATTACATCATCTCCAGATTTGGGAAGCAATCTCATTAATTGCTTTAGCAGTATTAGTCTTTAGTCCTTTTCCTTTATATTTATACATCTGTGGAGCCATATGAGCTTCTTGAGATTTTCTAAAGTTAGGATCTACAGGTATTTTATATATTGTATAGTCTCCTTTTAAGGCTACTTCCATTATTTTTTTGTGCTGCCTAATACGGCTATCGTAACTGTTGATAATAATCTTTTTATGAAGAAGATTACTGGTATACTGAGCTTTTATTTTTTTCAGTTCCTCAATAAAGATCTCAAGTCCATCCAAAGAAAAGATTTCCGGCGTCATCGGAGTGATTATTTCATCACTCGCAATTAATGCCGATACTTCTAAATTTCCCAATCCTGGAGAAAGATCCAATATAATACAATCAAAACTTTTTGCTAGATGATCTACCAAATCTTTAATTACGTATGGCTCTGTGTGTATTGTATTCTCACCATATTTCTTTAACTCTCCACCTATTCCAAAGGAAGGTAGCAGGTACAAATTTTCAACTTGGTTAATTTTGACAATAGCATCATCAACGAAACAAACCCCTTTAAGAACATCTGCAACTTCATACTTAACACTTGATGTAAAAAACCATGAGGAAGCGTTACCTTGTGGATCTAAATCAACCAGAATTGTACGAAATCCTCGAAGTGCAGACTCACATGCAACTGTACCGGATATAGTAGTTTTGCCTACTCCTCCTTTCTGCAGGTGGAAAGAAACTGTTTTGCTCATCATTAATAACCTATGCCTTAGGTTATTATAGGTGGTAGATTGTAACAAAGCAAGACTATTTATAAATAATAATATATCTGTATGTTACTAAAAAAATTCTATTTAAATATTGAATTCCATATATAAAAATTTTTTACTAATATAATATATTAGTGTTATTTCGATATATTATCGCTATATTAACGATTTAGTTATAATATGATTGCTATACAATTTATAGTCTTTTGTTGTTATGTATCATTAAATAGAGGGGCTATCCTTTTTAGAATTTATTCTGTAATGCATCATCAAACGTAATAAATCGATGATACCCTTATGTGTCATCTGTCAAATTTTGGCACCTTTTATTGGTATAATTGCTAAAGTTTCTGAGTTAAAATTATACATTCTTCTTCTAGCCCTTTATTGACATGTATCTCATTTTTTTACTAAGGTATCTTACATTATTGTTTTTTCTTAGTACATATATTATTAGGAAATGATAATTTTACCACTCATAATTTCTAAGAGGAGAAACACATGTTAGCAAGCCAATTCCCAGAAAGTTATCAGCCATTTATGGATGCACGTCATACCGAAAGAGCTGTTAAGTTCGTTAAAGACACTTTTGAAAGAGAACTCAGCGGAGAATTATATCTTTCACGAGTTACTAGTCCATTATTTGTAGCCAAAGGTTCAGGTATTAATGATGATCTTAATGGAGTTGAACGACCAGTTTCATTTGAAGTGATGAATATGAACAATCTTAACATGGAAATCGTACATTCCTTAGCGAAATGGAAAAGAATGGCTCTAGCTGATTATTCGTTTGATAAAGGTACTGGTTTGTATACTGACATGAATGCAATTAGACCTGATGATGATATTGACCAGATTCACTCTATCTACGTTGACCAGTGGGATTGGGAATATGTAATGAAAGATGGTACTCGAAACCTTGATTTCTTAAAATTTATTGTTAAGAAAATTTATAATGCTTTAAAAAGAACTGAATTCCTCGTTGGGGAAATGTTCCCTCAATGTATTCCTTCTCTTCCAGAAGAAATTACGTTTATCCATTCTGAGGATGCACTAAACATGTTTCCTGAATTAGACCCTGCTGGTAGGGAAAAAGAATTAGCAAAAAAATATGGTGCAATCTTCATTATCGGTATAGGTAAAGAATTAGCTGATGGCGTAAAACACGGGGGACGAGCACCTGATTATGATGACTGGAGTACTCCAACTGGTAATGAAACATTTGGTTTGAATGGTGATATTATTGTATGGGACGAAGTGAGAAAAGATTCATTAGAACTTTCTAGCATGGGAATAAGAGTAGATAATATCGCTCTTGATAGACAATTAACTATCACAGGGAAAGAAGAGAGAAAGAGTCTCTATTGGCATTCAAGGCTATTAAAAGGAGAATTCCCACAAACTGTTGGTGGAGGTATTGGCCAATCGAGGATTTGTATGCTCCTGCTCAAGAAGGCGCACATAGGGGAAGTTCAAGCTTCAGTATGGCCTCAAGAGATTCATAATCAAGCAAAATCACATAATGTTACATTATTATAATTGACCTAAGGCATTCACTTCCCTTACACTAAAGCAATTAATTTGCTAAGGGAGCTATGTGAATGCCTATTTTTAATTTTGGTTCAACCAATATCGATATTATCTTTAAAGTAGATCATATTGTTCTACCGGGAGAAACTATTAGTAGTTCATCTCTTACACGTAGTACTGGAGGAAAGGGTGCTAACCAATCTGTTGGAGCAGCCTATGCAGGTGGTGAAAAAGTTTTCCATGTAGGAAAAATTGGGCCAGATGGCCTTTTCATTCGTCCAATTTTAGAGAAGAAAGGGGTAATTACTACTTTTTTACGTGAAGGTGAAACTCCAACAGGGCAGGCTTTAATCCAAGTTAGCCGTGAAGGTCAAAATTCAATTGTTCTGTTTGGCGGTGGAAACAAAGAATTTTTAGTTTCTGAAATAGAAGAAACTCTTACTTCAGCTAATCAAGGGGATTGGGTTCTGCTCCAAAATGAAATCAATGAATTAGATACAATCATACGTAAAACAAAAGAGAAGGGGATGAAAATTTGCTTTAACCCTGCTCCTTTTGATGAAAGTGTGAAACTCCTTCCCTTAGAATTACTTGATGTTCTAGTTTTAAATGAAGTTGAAGCTGAAGGACTTAGTGGTATTAAAGAGCCTACTATCTCGATAAACGCACTCACGACTACGTACCCAAATTGTGAAATAATTATAACTCTTGGCAAGTATGGGGTGATGCATAAGAAAGGAACTTCATCAATTACAACATTTGGAACATGGAACGTTCCAGTAGTAGATACAACTGCTGCAGGAGATTGTTTTATTGGGACCTATATTGCTAGAACTAGTTTGGGAGATACAGTCGCAAAGGCTCTTGAATGGGCAAGTAAAGCAAGTAGTGTCACCGTGATGAGAGAAGGAGCTATTCCTTCTATCCCATCACCTTCCGAATTTTCCATTCTTAATAATTATCAATATAAACCTTTTAATTTACATAATCTGGAATAAAACCACGATTTTCAAACACCTTTCTCTGTTGTGCATTAAGAATATTTTTACACATTCTTACAGAGAACGGTGTGACTTCAATGAGTTCATCGTCTTTAATAAAACGTATCGCTTGTTCGAGTGTCAACTTAGATATTGGAATAAGTGTTACGGCATCATCTTTTCCACTAGCTCTCATATTACTAAGTTTCTTCGTTTTTGTTGGGTTAACATTCAAGTCTACTTCTCTATTGTGTTCCCCAATAATCATCCCTTCATAAACTGGGTCTCCTGGGACTACAAACATTTTCCCACGAGGCTCTAGGTTAAATATCGCGTATGGTATAGCATTACCGCTTCTATCCGATACGAGCGAGCCCGTGAAGCGTGTAGGTGCCTCTCCTTTGTGTTTCTCCCATCCTTTGAGAGATGCATTCATTACGCCATTCCCTTTTGTATCTGTCAGGAATTCATCACGATATCCAATGAGGGTTCTACTAGGAATTTCAAAGTGGATTGTTACCCAATTATCACTTTCGTATGTAATATCAGTCATTAACCCTTTTCGTTTGGCTAATTTTTCCATCACAATCCCACTATAATTTTCCGGGCAATCAATTCTTAGATTTTCGATTGGCTCTATTGTATGGCCATGCTCATCTTTTCTCATCACTATTGTAGGTTTCCCAACACACAATTCGAAACCTTCTCTCCTCATTGTTTCAATGATAATTGCAAGTTGGAATTCACCTCTTCCTTTCACTAAGTAGGAATCAGATTCAATATCTCGTTCAACTCGAATAGAAACATTAAGAAGTGCTTCTTTTTGCAGTCTCTCATAAATCTTCGTTGATTGAACATTTTTTCCTTCTTTACCAGATAGTGGAGAAATATTTTTCATAAATTTCATGGAGACAGTTGGTTCATCAACACTGATTCTTTCAAGAGCTTTGATTTCATCTCTATTACAAATGGTATCACCGATAGAAACTTTTTCAAGACCACTCAAGACTACGATATCTCCTGCTTCAACGGTTATAGCATCGTGAAAGGTAGGTCCATCGTAACTTTGTAAACGTGTGACACGTAATGGGATTTTAACATTATCTTCCCCAATACACACTAATGAGTCATTTGTGTGAGCACTTCCATTTACGACTTTACCAATGGCTAGGCGTCCTAAATAATCTGAATAGCTCAAATCAGAGACTAGCATCTGAAAAGGTTCTTCATCATCATAGGTAGGCCCTGGGATCTTATCAATCATTGCGTCAAGGAGAAGATGAAGATCATCTTCTAGATGATCAGGGGTGATTCCACATTTTCCGAGCCTTCCAATGGAATAGAATAGAGGAACATCTAAAATGTTCTCATCAGAATGTAATTCAAGAAGTAAATCGTAAACTTGTTCTACAACCTCTTCACTTCTCGCATCTTGTCGGTCGACTTTATTAATTACAACAATTACTGATGCATGGTTCTTCATTGCCTTTTGAAGTACAAATCTTGTTTGTGGAAGTGGGCCTTCTGCTGCATCAACTAAAAGGACTACTCCATCAACCATAGAAAGGCCTCTTTCAACCTCGCCTCCAAAATCTGCGTGCCCAGGGGTATCGATAATATTAATCTTAACACCTCTATATCTAATTGCGCAGTTCTTAGCACTAATTGTTATGCCTCGCTCTCTTTCTAAGGCATTAGAGTCCATAATTCTATCCGTTGTATCACCAGGGGAAAGAACCCCGCTTTGTCTAAATAATCCATCAACTAAGGTGGTCTTACCATGGTCTACGTGTGCAATAATTGCAATATTGCGAATCTGTTCATTTTTTCTAATCATAACTCGCGAACTATATCACACTAAGAGGCAATTGTTATATATGCAATGAGCTAATTTTCATCATTTTAATCAATGTCTTACAATTCGTTCCTATGAGGAGGGTTAGCTCCTTTCCTACTCGTAGTGACAGCGGCACATCGAACTGCAAAATCCATCAATTCAGTTGCTCGACTTTTATCAATCTCAAGCGGATCAGTTATTCTATGTTCACTTAAATAGGTAAGGGTTGCACCACTTACTGTATCACCAGCTCCTACCGTGTCAACAATAGGATTATCGATTGCTGCAACAGAAATATCGAGGCCATTTTTACTTATCCATCTTAAGCCATCTTTTCCCATTGTTAGTAAGACTATTTTCACATTTCCAGAAAAAAGTTTTTTTAGAGCATCCTCTTGTCCAAGATGAGGAAACAAAATTTCAAGATCCTCATGCGATAATTTAATTATTGAAGCCATAGCTGCAATTTTCAGAACTCTTTCATGATAACTTTCAAAATTTTCTATCACCGTTGGTCTCACATTAGGATCGAAAAAGATAAGAGGAAGAGTTTTCATATTCTCTAGTGCTTTAAGGATTTGAGTGCCACTTTTTTCTAACGCAATTGAGACAGAGCCCACATGTAGGTAATCTAAATGTTCAATAGATTGCATAGCATCTATAATCTCATCACTTCTTAATGCATTAATAGTCGTCCCTTCTGTGTAAAATACATAAGAGGCAGCACCTGCTGCATCAAGTTTAGCAAATCCTATCATAGAGTTTTCATTTACATCTGTAAATTTTTCTACTACTTTAACGTTATTAGACAGAAAATAATTTTTCATCTGTTGACCAAACATATCTTGAGAGAGTTTACCTAGATACGTAACCTCAGAGCCGAGTCGTGCAGCTGCAGTAGCAGCATTGAGAGCGCATCCTCCACTGTAATAATGAAATAGAGATTCTCCATTCGTGGAAATTCCACCAATCAAATCAATAAGTGCCTCTCCTAAAAATCCAATCATATTATGACTCCTTTTATAAGTATTGTTTAATTTGTTGATCTTTGATCTCTGCAAATAATTCTATATAAGGTTTAATGGGTGACATATTAATTTTTGGAAATAAAACTTCCTCGACTTGGAAATAGCCGACCTCGCTACTCATCTGAATATGTATCGAAATAGGTTTCTCAGATCCCTTCTTGATAACAACTCTCTCTATTGCATTTGATGAATACTTATGGATATCACCAACCTTTGCATCGGTAGACAATGAGAGAGGTATTCTAGCTCTTCCTTTTTCCATATCACACCCATCAGCTAAAAGTATTACTCCACCTTCAATACTATGGATTTTCCTGTTTGCCATATGGCCAACTATTCCTTCTAATGCAATCGAACGAATAATAACTCTTTTTTGTAAGTCGTCTGGATATATTTCATCTAGGAGTCTTGTAATTATAGGAAGAGCAAGTGAGGAACTTAATAGTTCATGATCTTCTCTACCAACCGCCATTCCTAAATCATGAAGAAATGAAGAGAGGATGACTGCAGATAGAGAGTCATCACTAGTACCTACATGATCTTGTTCAAGAGAGCCTAGGATACCCCCTTCCTTCAACAGAGTTATCATCTTTATAGCGTTAAAACATACTTGTCTCATATGTACAGGCCCGTGATCATTAAACCCAAGCCGTATAATTGAAACGGTATTCGCATATTCCTGCATCTGTTGTACTTCAGCATCATTTATAAGTAATTCAAGTAGTTTCCCTGGTTTGCTTGATCTGTCTACTGCATGAAATAGTTTCTGCTCAAGTGAGATTTCTTTTGGTGATTTCATATCTAATGAGTGTACTTGGCTCTACCGAAAAAGGCAATTGTTATATAAAAAAAAGTGAGACCTAAGAAGATCTCACGTATAAAATTAATCTATTTCGCTTATTTTGTTGCGTTAACTCTCATGATTCTATCTAAATACACGGTAAGGAAGTTATCTTTAAATGTATCGTTAGTAAATACTCTGTCAACAAGATCCTGTTGCATTTGTTGTTGATTCAAATAGGGGTAGATCATAGCAACATAGTCTTTGTTTTCTTGGGTCATTGGTTGGATATCTGTAACTGTTGTAACGATATAAGCGTTATTACTTTTGATTAAATCACTCACATCACCGATATTCAGAGAATAGAGTTTCTTCATACTCTCTACATCAGTTGAAAGTGCACTAAGGTAGCCACTATTATCAGTGTATTGGAATCCTAATAGATAATTAGAAGAATTTACGTTTACACTTGTTGAAGCGACACTGTTAACAGGAAGATTTAATTCATCACTTACATCTTTAAATGAATTACCATTGTTTACTTTAGCGATAAATTCATTGCCGATTTGTTCAATATATGTATCAGTAATGGTAGGATCATTCGTTTGAATATATCTTCTCACATCTGCTAAGACATCACTCGCGTCAAAATCTGGTAGGAAGGGATTTTGTTCTACTTGATAAATAGCATAGCCATTACTTGATGCAAATACATCAGAAACAGAACCCTTTGGAGTAGCAAACAGATTATTCACTTCATCAGGAGTTTTAAAGTTTGATTTCAATTCAAAAAGATAAAAAACGCCAGCCTTTCCACCATCTGCAGCAAATGAATCTAAACTATTCGCTGTCGCAGCCTCACTAAAAGTAATTTCGTTATTTTCAATTTGAGTTTTTAATGAAGTAGCTGCCTCTTCAGTATCTACTGTAATTATTGAGATATCTATTAATGAGAAATTTGCAGGATTAGCGAGGGCATACTCTTTTGTTGCCTCATCAGGATAGAGTGAAGAATCAAAGACCACATAATCGAATGCTTTAGATTGATCACCGATTGATAAAATGTAGTCTAGCTCCGAATCACTTGAGAGAGTTGAAAGTATATCGGTAAGAACAATTTGAGTTGGTATTGAATTACTAATTTGCTTTTTGAGTGTGTTCTTAGATTCTACGCTTGCCTTTTCATAGAGAGCAATGTCAAATTTCCCATCTGTTGAGTACGAACCACTATCAATAATTGCTTTATTAAGTGTAGATTCTGCTACAATGATTTTAGCATCACTTGCCATCTTACTTATTGCGGTATGGAATACAGTATTCTCATATGCACCCCTCCATATCTGGTAAGAGGCTTGTTCTGTGTTGCCAGTATTTTGGCGTGCTTGAGCTTGGTATTGAGTATAGAAATAGTTTCCTGGTTTGAATTCAATTTTTTCATTACCATAGGTACCAAAAACTATTGAATTACTTTTTCTTGAAGATCCAAGAGAAGGAACGACTACTCCAACAATCAATACTGTTGAAATAAGAGCAAGAACTAGATAGGTGAATACCTTAGAAAAGGTTATTGGCTTCCTCTTCTTTTTTTGCTCTTTTGATAAAACTTCACCTGTTTGAAGCTTTATGACTTTTGAATCTTCGTTTTGAGACTGCTTAGAATCCTTTGAAGGCATGTATGACCTCTTTTATGTACAAATATCGTATCTTTCTGCTAAGACACCTTCGCAAAAATACCACACACTCCTACCTTCTGTCAACGAGAGCAATTGACACAAGAGGAGGGTTTATCTATAGTTTTTTTAATCGGGTAGTAGCGCAGGGGCTAGCGCACTTGGTTCGGGACCAAGATGTCGGAGGTTCAAATCCTCTCTGCCCGAAAAATTCTTTTTAAAGAGCTTTATATATTCGAATGTAATGGCCTTACATCAATTCTCCCAATTTTCCCATATTTTATCGCCTCATTTGCAGCTTTTGCAGCGCTTAAAGTAGTTGTATACGGTATTGAGTAAGAAAGAGCAATTTGACGTAAAGAGAGACTACTTTTTAAAGATCTTTGCCCCATTGGTGTATTAATCAATAAATCTATTGCTCCCATTTTCATATGATCCACAATATTAGGGTGCCCATCACCTTCTTTAAGTAGTACTTCGCTTAATATTCCATGTTCATAGAGATACGATGCTGTTCCTCTTGTTGCAGCAATAGAAAATCCTAATGAAATGAACTCTTTCACTAGAGGAAGCACTTTATCTCTATCCTTCTTATTCACTGATACACAAACTTTTCCTGAAGTAGGTAGCACATTTTTCGCTGCTATCTGGCTTTTATAATAAGCTTCTCCAAAAGTTTCGCCTATTCCAACAACCTCACCAGTACTTCTCATCATTGGGCCTAAAACAGGGTCAATGTGACTAAATTTTGTAAATGAGAATACCGCCTCTTTTATTGCCCATCCATATTTACATGTTCCAATAGCAATAGTGCTGCCCTCTTTGACGATATCCTGTTCAATAAGATTTTTCCCTTCCCATACACCCACTGCGATATCCATAATATCTACATCACTCATCTTAGAAAGGAATGGAATAGTTCTACTTGCTCTTGGGTTTACTTCAATTACATAGAGGTCCTCATCAATTGATGCTAGTTGAACATTCATGAAACCTTCGATATGTAGTGCTTTTGCTATGTTATGAGTTGTCTCTACAATTTTATCCTCTAATTCTTTTGATAATTTATATGGAGGGAATACAGCAGCTGAATCTCCTGAGTGGATACCAGCCGCTTCTATGTGTTGTAAAATTCCACAAATATAAAGGTTTTCTCCATCACAAATTGCATCAACATCATATTCAAAAGCATCTTCAAGGAAATAATCAAGAAGTAAAGGAGAGTCTTCACTAATAAGGATTTTTTTATTGAGATATTCACTCATTTCAAATTCACTGTAAATAATATGCATCCCTTGCCCACCAAGAACATGAGAAGGTCTCGCAAGCAATGGGTAACCTACTTCTTTTGCTAAAGGAATAACATCTTGATAACTTACGGCACTTCTATTTCTACTCTGTTTGATGCCTAGTGAGTCTAAAAGTATTGAGAATAATTTTCTTTGATCACTTATCTTAAGAGATTCATAACTTGTTCCACTTATTTTGATATTCGCTTTTTGCAAATCATCTAAGATTTTCAAAGGTGCTTGTCCTCCTAACTGTATAATCGTAGAACCAACTTTTTCTTTACGTAGAATATTGAGGACTTCTTCACTATTTACATTCTCAAGATATAATTTATCTGATATCGAGTAGTCAGTTGAAACAGTTTCGGGATTATTGTTAATCATAATTGTCTTGATACCAAGTTTTCTGTAGGAAAGGGATGCAAGTGTACAGCAGGTGTCAAACTCTAGTCCTTGACCTACTCTATTTGGGCCACTAGCAA
This sequence comes from Sphaerochaetaceae bacterium, assembly GCA_963663665.2. Lineage (GTDB taxonomy): Bacteria > Spirochaetota > Spirochaetia > Sphaerochaetales > Sphaerochaetaceae > SABI01. Next base: position 286,398 of record CAXXKP010000010.1, on the reverse strand, counting down.
GGATTGCTCTTGTTTCACCTTTAACAGGAGTACTCTCGTTCTGTTCATTATAAGTAAGGTAACAATAAGGGGTTGCAACATCGACTTCCCCACTACATGTATCTACAAAATGGTCTACTGGATAGATACACTCTTTTGTTTGATAGGTCTCTATTGTCTTGATTTCAACATGCATAATTTGAGCGATTCTCTTGTTGCTCATTCCACGTTCTTTTGCTTGTATGTAGATTTCTCTCATTTCTTTTGAATGAATATCCATATGAGCTAAGGTCTCATCAAACTCAACTTGTTCAGCGACTTCACTTACGACGAATGGATGATATTGACTGATACTAATTGCACTTTCTACTGAATTTTTAGAAAGATATGAATAAAGTGCGTGAATTTTATAAGGATGTAGAGTTGATAAAACAAACAAGACCTCACTTTCACTAAACCCCGCAATATCTGTAAGAGGTACTAATCCTTCCCTTTCATCCCCGACTCCCCTAATCCCTTTATTGAGAGCTTCTATAAAGGTCCGTCCTATCGCAAGAGATTCCCCTACACTTTTCATCTGAGTACCAAGTGTTGTGTTATAAAAAGGGAATTTCTCAATTTCGAAACGAGGTACTTTTAGTGCAATATAATCGAGAGCTGGTTCAAAAGCACTGCTCGTGCTGGCAGTAATTTCATTCATTACCTCGTCTAAAGTATATCCAACTGCTAATTTTGCGCTTACGCGTGCTATTGCATACCCTGTTGCCTTACTTGCAAGTGCAGAAGAGCGAGACACACGAGGGTTCATTTCAATAACAATCATCTCGCTTGTATGAGGGTTAATAGCAAATTGAACATTCACTCCCCCTCCTTTGATACCGACTTCACGAATAATGGCTAAAGATGCATCTCTCATGATTTGGTACTCAGTATCTGAGAGGTTTATAATAGGGGCTATTGTTACACTATCTCCTGTATGAGTACCCATCGGGTCAATATTTTCAATAGAACATACAACTATTGCGTTTCCCTTATAATCGCTGATAACCTCCATTTCTGTTTCCATCCACCCAAGAAGCGATTTCTCTATCAACACCTCATGATTCGCACTCATCTTAATTGCTGTGGTAACCATTTGATCAAAATCTTCTTCTTTCTCAATAATACCACCACCTTCTCCTCCAAGGGTTAAAGATGGACGTAATATAAGAGGCAATGGGTTGTTCACTAAAAACTCTCTTGCCTGTTTAATATTCTTTATAAGGATAGAATCTGAACTTCTAAGGTTGAGAGAAGTAACTACATCTTTGAATTTTTCTCTCTCTTCACCTTTACGAATAGCATCTACGCTTACTCCTAAGAGTGTTATGTTGTACTTTTCTAAGATACCTTGATCATGAAGAGCAATCGTAAGGTTCAATGCTGTTTGCCCTCCCATGGTTCCAATCATGGCATCTGGTCTTTCTATATCAATAATTCTTTCAAGGTATTCAACCGTCAATGGTTCCATATAGACTTTAGCTCCCAATGAAGGAGTACTCATCATAGTGGCTGGGTTTGGATTTACAAGGATAAGTGAATACCCTTCTTCTTTGAGGGCAATAATTGATTGAGTACCAGAATAATCAAATTCGCATCCTTGTCCTATGACAATTGGACCACTGCCAATAATAAGTATTCTCTTAATTGTTGTTATTTTTGGCATATTTGACCTCTTTTTTGTAAGAAAGTGTCGAAAAGAGAAAGTGCATCATGACTTCCTCCTCTTCCTTCTGGGTGAAATTGTGTGCACATTACCTTATGTTCTGTATCAATAATTCCTTCTACGCTACCGTCATTGAGGTTAGTAAACCAGACTGTTGTAGAAGGTTTAAGATTTTTTCTTACTACAGAGTAATTATGATTTTGGCTTGTGATAATAATAGATTTATCTAGCTCATTGAGTACAGGATGGTTTGATCCATGATGACCAAAGATGAGTTTCTCAACTTCAATCCCCAAGGCAAGAGAGATAATCTGATGCCCTAAGCATATTCCCCTTACTTCTATACTGTTTAAGAGGGAGGCTACTTTCTTTACATGTTCGTTGAGGCTTCTTGGGTCTCCAGGTCCATTTGAGAGAAAAAGAAAATTATAGAGAGAGAATTCAATGGTATCGAGTTGTAAAAAAAGAGGAGAAGGGATGATACTCACCTTTGCTCCTCTTACTAATAATTCTTCAAGTATTCCCTTCTTTAGACCATAATCAACAAGGGCAATAGAAATTGGTGAATTGGGGTCCCCTAATACCTCAATTTTATCACTGTGAAGTGACGGGGTTATCATATCAAAGTATTCCATAGGTGGAATCTTCTCTAATTTAGATTGTATGATAGATATCTTCAAAGCTTGAAGATTCTCTTCATCAATCAATATTCCATACATAGCTCCTTTATCTCTTAAATGTATAGTTAGGCCTCTTGTGTCGACAGCAGTAATTCCTGGGATACCAAAATTTTGACACACCTGATCTAGTGAGATCCTATTTTGGAAAATTGGTCCTGTATAGAGTTTTTTTACAATGAATCCTCTCATCTGAGGTTTCTTTGTCATATGTTGAAACCAATGGGGATCACATCCATATGTACCTATATGTGGATTAGTCATAACAACCATCTGTCCAGCATAGGAATTATCGCTTAAAATCTCGCTATACGCACACATTGAGGTATTGAAAACTGCCTCTCCACTAAAACAATCTATTTCATCAAGTTGCATAAGTTCTTCGTACGTGAGTGCTTTTCCCCCAAATGCTTTTCCCTTGTAAAAAGTGCCATCTTGAAGAATAAGGTATCGTGACGCCATAGAGCCTCCTTCCTACTTAATATTGCAACAATTATTGTTGCAATATGTTCAATTCTTGTTGCACATTACCCTATTTTTACATATTTATACAATACTTTTTACATAATTATGCAACAAAAATCGTAAAAAAAACCTTCCAAAAGGAAGGCTTAGTGGATCGCTGCCCTTTATCGAGGAGAAAAAATTCTCACTTTTTGAGTCTTAATAATAATATCTCTCCCCTCCTGTATATCTTTTATTTCATGTGTGGCTATCATTTGTAGAAGTAAATTACCGAGTGCAGTGGCCTCTACAGGGCCTGCATACACATCTTTTTTTGTAATATCTGCTGTAAGCTGGTTAAGAATCTCATTCTTACACCCCCCACCAATAACATGAATTGCAGGATAGCTACGGTGAGTAATTCTCTCAATTTCTTCAATACTGTTCTTATAAGCACGAGCTAGTCCTCTATAAATTGCGACCATAATCTGTCCATGGTTTTTTGGTGTTTCAAATCCAGCAGACACGCAGCCAGCAATGACTCTATCGACCATAAGAGATTCTGGTGTATTAGGTTTTAGGTAAATATTATCAAGAGGATCGATATATCCTTGATAGTCCAATTCTAAAACGGTTTCATCATCAAGGGCTTTCCAATTTATCTCTTCACCAAGATTTTGCCAATGTCTCACACACTCTTGTTGTATCCACATTCCCATAATGTTTTTTAGGAAACGAATTGTATCATTAACCCCAATTTCATTTGTAAAACCACTTTGCAATGCTTCTAATGAAGTTATAGGTTGATCAATTTCTACTCCTAAAAGGCTCCATGTACCACTTGATATATAGAGTGGATTCTTCCCAATTGAGGTGGGCACTGCAGCAACAGCACTTGCGGTATCGTGTGTAGCAACTGCTATAACCTTTATGGGGTGTTCAATGTTTAATTCTTTTTGAAAAGTTGCTTCAAGAGTGCCGACTATTGTCCCACTCTTGATAACCTTATGAAAAAGTCCTCTATCAAAATCAAGATCATCTATGGTTTTATCATCCCAATCATACGTATGTGGGTTGAACAGCTGAGTAGTCGATGCATGAGTTATTTCATTGCTCATAACTCCACTTAGCCAATACGTAATAATATCTGGAATACTGAGATACCGATCAGCAATTTGTAGAGCCTGTGCCCTATATTTCTTCATTGCATAGAGTTGATACAATGTATTAAAAGGTTGAAAAGCGATACCAGTTCGATCAAAGAGAGTTTGTTTCGAGATTTTTTTTGTAACCTCTTCAATCATCCCGTCAGTTCTACTATCTCGGTAGTGGTAAGGTAATGATACTGGAGCTCCTATTTGATCAACAAGGACATAATCGACTCCCCAGGTATCTACACCTAAGGAAGTAATTTCACTTCCATACTTTTTAACCGCAATTTTTATCCCTTTTTTAATTTCTGAGAAAATGTAGAGGAGATCCCAATAGGTTTCTCCTAATACTCTCTCATTTTGGGTGATAAAGCGATGTACTACTTCTATTTCGTCGAGGTTTCCAACTATTACTCGTCCATTACTCGCACCAAGGTCTATTGCAATGTGTTTACTCATCCCGTTTCACTCCTTTAACCCTATTGTTTTGGCGCATGCTCAAGGAGATATTTCTCTGCTTCTAGAGACCAAAGTCCATTATGACGAGCTGTTATTTCTCCAAGTGCTTTAAAAAATGGATCTGTTTTCCCTTTTTCTTCAAAATCACTGAGTGAAGTTAATGGAAGATTATAATGGGTATACATTAGTTTTTTTCCACCTGGAATACTTGGAAGGTTGATAACTGTTTCAGGCACAGCATTTAATCCACCGATGTGAGTAATCATACTGCTAGGATTAAGAAGTCCTTGTTCCATCTTGGTTAACGATTCACTCATATCGTCTGTGTTACCACCACTTGTACCAACTAGGTGTGTCGATCCATAGTGGACATTATAAAAGTTAAAAGTCGCTTTAAAATCTGTTCTAGATGGGCCAGCAAAGAAATTTAAACATCCATCTCTTCCTAAAATCGCATCTGCTTGTTCAACGAGAGGAGCAACAGGAGCCATAACTAATATATCATCATACCCTTTACCTTGTGTTAACTGAAGTAATGACTCAACAGGATTACTAGTTTCTTTCGTATTAAGATATACTAACTTCACGCCGTTCTCTTTTGCTTCTTCTACGCTGTATAAAGCGGCAGCTCTTTTAAGTCTTGCTTCATCAATATCGGTCACAACTACTAAAGAAGGTCTTCTTTCTGCATGAAGCGCATAATCTATAGCTCCAAGTCCCATAGGTCCTACTCCTGCTAAGATTGCTAGATTACCCCCCTCTTTAATGCCCATTTCATGAACATAAGAACCATTGGTTGTATGATACATCGCATGGTAGGTTCCTACGATACAAGAAACAGGTTCTGCAAGAGATCCTAAGAAGAAAGCATCTCCATTATAAGGAAGCAAACACTCAAGCGCCATCACTTCTTGAGGAATAACTACATAGGTAGCATCCCCTCCGATAAACTGGTAGGAATACCCAGGGGCATCAAGCGTTCCATGATAATTAAGTGCAGGTTGAATCGAGAATTTAGACCCTACGCTAAATTTATTCTCCCATTTTTTCCCTACTTCGACTATCTCTCCACAAAATTCATGACCCAAAATTATAGGGTTCTTATCGACATCTTGAGGAATTCTTTTGTGATCAGCCCCTTGCTCTGCAGCTTTATGGTCACTCATACAAACACTATTGGTGACAATCTTTGCAAGAATTTCATCTTCTTTAATTTTTGGTAATTCAAATTCTTCTATTCGTAAATCATTTTTTCCATATAATCTAACTGCTCTCGTTTTCATATTTTCACTCCTATTCTAGTTAAGCATAACCTGACCACCGGTTACGGGGACGGCTTGCCCTGTTTCATATTTTTGTTCAACAATATAACATATTGCTCTTAGCACATCTTCAGTTCTACATCCTCTCTGGATTGGAACTTTAGATTCATAAAACTTCCTTACATCATCAATACTTTTCGCACCTGGAACTTTATTTGCTCGTAAATATTGTACGAACAACCCTTTTTCAGGATCAGACCATAGTGGTCCATCGAGAAAATTACCGGGACAGATAGCATTAACCTTAATATTATCACTTATCAATTCTAGAGCAAATGATTGTGTAAGTCCGATTGTACCAAACTTAGCGCCTGCGTATGCCCCATTCTTATTAGATCCTTGCAACCCACTTTTACTACTTATAGTGATAATATCACTCATATAATGTCCATTCGCTCCAACGTTTTGTAATGCAAGAATACGTGAAGCAAATTTGGTACAAATAAAGAATCCAGTATAATCAATACTGGTTACGAATTCAAAATCTTTTAAACTCAACTCCTTCACGCTACCTGCACGTAATACCCCTGCATTTGATACAAAAAGATCGAATCCTCCCGTTGTCATTGCGATACTATCTATCATTTCCTCAACAGAATCTTCACTACTTACATTTACATTAAGAGCAAGAGCAACAGTTGAACCATGTTCTTCATTTAATTGATGAGCATATGCAGTAGCACCATCTATGTTCATGTCAGCGATATATACAAAACCACCTTCATCAATCAAGCCTTTCACTATTCCAGCTCCAAAACCTTGAGCACCACCAGTGACAACAGAGATTTTGCCTCTCATAATATCACCTCGCTTACTACTGCCTCTGTGATCAAGGGCTCTCTTAAGGGTGATACAACATTTTGCACCATCAAAGTTCGTTCCAAGTGAATACCCTGAAGAAAGTGTTTTAATAAGGATTGTAGAAGGATATCGGTTCTCTTTTTTTACGAATTCATCAATTGTGTTTCTTAGTAATTTTGCTTTTTCAGAATCATCGAGAGAAAGGATGGAAGGATCTAATATAATATCTCCACTTTCCATCTTCTGTGAATTCACAACAATGGAGCTTTCTCCATCATAAAAATATCCTCTAATGATAGCGCCCAATTCGTTGAGTGCTTTTCTCGTAGTATTACTCATTTTTAATTTACTCCTGTCATGATAGGGGTAGCTATTTCAATAATAGATTGTGGATTAAAGGGATCCATCTGTTTTGCAAAAGATGCATACAAAGCAATTCTTTCAAGTAAAGTGAAATCTTTTTTAGGGTTGTCCTTATTGAATAAACCCCACTCATTTCTATATTCAACTAAAGCTTCATGAGCGACAAGGGCCCATGCTGAATCGACTAGGTGAATTGCTTGAGGATCAAGGAGCTCGGGACAATTAAAAGATTGGCGGGAAGAGTTAATATCTACTCCACTAATTTCCATCAGATTATGCTTCTTACATAAAGTCTGCAGTCGTTGCATCTGGTCTTTTGTATTTCTTGGAGGCATATAGGTTATTGCTGGAAATCCAATAGATGCAAGATACGCAATAAGTTCATCGAGGTAGGCATCTTCAAATTGTTCACTCTTTTTATCACCAGTTACACTTTTTTCTATATCCCCTAAATATGCATATGCAGGGATTGCGCCAATTGAGAGTGCAAAGTCAACTACATCTTGGACATCAAGTATTTCATCAGTTGTTGGTTGAATAAAGAACTTTTCAAGAAAAGCACTCTTGAGCAATCCTAATAAGTCATATAGGAAGTGTTCATTTTCTTTATCGATAAGACGATTCTCTAAGGATGAAGGAATCTGTAGCTTAAGAGATTCTTTCAAAAATTTTACAACATTATCTTGAGTGTGAAGATATTCTCGCATTTTAATAGAGAGGGCATAGAGAATATGTCGCTCAGTGATCGATCCCCCTTCTTCCAAATGTGAGAGAGGCACAACATCTTTTTCAAAATCCAACAAAGGAATCCCTCTCTCTCCAATTATTGAGTTAAGAGTAGCAACCTGTTTCCGATTTCGGAGATTTCTTGCTTTTTGAACTGGTGCTAGAAATTCCTTCACTGTATCAACAGCACTGAGTTTCACACCATGAATAACCATATAGACGATTCCCATACTATCAGGGTTATTGATTTTCTTATCTTTAAATGGGGTATGTAAAAAGCTTACTCTAAGTTCAAAGCCTACTGTGCTTGCAATTCCAATGAGCGAACTCGCCTCTTTCATCTCTATAGCTGCTGAAATTGAATCGTGGTCAACTGATCCAACTATAGTCAATCCAGATAACCATGCTTTATAGGCTGCAAGGGAAGGACTATACGGAGAAAAAGAATAGAAGGTGTGAACATGGTTGTTTACTTCTTTTAAGACATTTCTTTGTATAAGTTTATCTTCTTCTCTCTTTCTTATTACTGCACATGTTTTGAGCCTCTTCTCTTTACTTGGAGAATTGAGTTCTTGTAGTATCTTTTCGTGTGAATAGTCCCTCACTTTATTGTAACTCCTTTTTGTCGATGAAAGATAAGAAGGATGAGTGCTAAAAGCACTCATCCACGTATAGAGAGTTATACTCCTAAACTAGATTGTCTGTTGAATTCACCATCACTTACATTCTTCACAATTTTTCTGTTTGCAATAGGAAGAATCTGCTGATGGATTGCATCAATTATTGAATCTACCTGTGGGAAATAGTACTCCTCCATTTCTGCAGGAGGTGTAATCCAGTTACGACTCCCTACAACGATTGGTGGTGCATCGAGATAGTCGAATGCCAGTCGAGAGATATTTGCAGAAACTGTTTGCAAATAAGATCCCCTTTCACTGCTATCAGTAACAAGAACGACTTTCCCGGTTTTCTTGATAGATTCTATCAATAGATCATACTTTAAGGGGTTAATCCATCGTAAGTCGATTACTTCTGCTTCCATGTTGTATTGATCTTTTAATTTCTTTGCAGCGCTCATACAGGTGTATAAAGATGGTCCAAGAGCAATGATAGTAATATCTTTCCCTTCTGTTCGTTTAGCTGGTTCGCCTTCTGGAATTTCATAGTATCCTTCAGGAACACCTTCTTTTATAAATTGTTCCCCAATTCCGTAAAGCTTCTGGCTTTCAAAGAACACGACTGGATCAGAGCCCCTTAGAGCAAAATTCAGCATCCCTTTTACATCGTAAGGAGTTGCTGGATACATTGCTTTAAGCCCTGGAACGGAAGCTACCATACTTGTCCACTCTTGTGAGTGTTGAGCTCCATATTTATTTCCAACTGAAACTCTTAATACTAAAGGCATTTTAAGAGCACCTGCTGACATCGACTGCCATTTTGGCATTTGGTTAAAAACTTCATCTCCTGCACAACCTAAAAAATCACAGTACATTAATTCAACTACTGCTCTTCCACCACTCATTGCATACCCGACACCTGAACCAACAATAGCTGATTCACTAATTGGTGAATTGAAAAATCTATGATACGGAAGAAGCTCAGTAAGTCCTCTGTAACATGCAAAAGCACCACCCCAGTCTCTATGGTCTTCTCCATAGGCTATCATAGTTGGATCAATCATGAATCGATACACCATAGCTTCGAAAACTGCATCTCTATATTGGTATTGTTTTGAAGATGGTAGTTCTTTCCCATTTTCATCAAAAGCGTAACGGCTTCTTCTACTGATTTGTTGATAGCGAGCGTTCTCTTCTATTTTTTGAGAAAGTTCTACTTCTCTATCATCTAAGGAAGGAAGTGATTCATTACTAAACATAACGCTCTCAATGAAATCGCCATCTACCATCGGAGAAATTTTCTCATCTACAGTAATAGTAATTGCTGTTTTTAATTTAGCTAAGATCGTATCAGTCATTTCAGTGAGTTCTTCTTTCGTAGCAACACCATTATTTATAAGGTATTCACCATATTTAAAGAGAGGATCTTGTTCCTTGAATGCGTCAACTTCTTCTTTAGTTCGATAAGTCATCGCATCTGAGGGAGAGTGCCCACTGAATCTGTAGGTAATGGTATCCATAAAAACAGGACCTTCTCCTTTGAGAAGGAGCTCTTTCTTTCGAGCAGTTGCTTCAGCAACAGCAAGAGGATTAAATCCATCAACTCTTTCAGCGTGCATACTTTTTGGGTTCACACCACTTCCAATACGCGCGGCGACGCCAAACCCTGCAGTTTCTCCAACAGGTTGGCCACCCATTCCATAAAAGTTGTTAAATACATTAACCATATAAGGAGGTGCACCTTTGTTTTCTTCCCACAAAGTGTTGTACTGATCCATTGAAGCCATATTCATCGCTTCCCATACAGGTCCACGAGAAAGGGATCCATCCCCTATATTTGCAATAACAATTCCTTTCTTTCTGTTCACTTTTTTGTATAGAGCTGAACCAAAAGCAATTGTTCCGCTTCCTCCAACGATTGCATTATTTGGCATCGATCCAAATGGAGCAAAAAAGGTATGCATAGAACCACCGAGTCCCCTAGAGAATCCAGTTTTTTTAGCATAGATTTCAGCAAGAGTTCCATAAATTATGAAATTTTGTGCAGTATCCTTTAGATCTTTTCCATTAAAATGTTCTTTAACAACTCGGTAAGTATCACCTTCCATGAATTCTTTAATAATTAATTCAATTGCACTATCTTCCATTTTATCAATAGCAGAGAGACATTTTGCAAGGATTTCACCGTGAGAACGATGAGACCCAAAAATAAAATCTTCAGGACCAAGATTCATTGCCTGTCCAACTGCGGCACTTTCTTGTCCAGTAGATAGATGTGCTGGTCCTTTGTGGTTGTAGCTAATTCCTTGATACACTCCCTCTTTTTTAATTGAGTCAAGCATTGTCTCGAATTCTCGTATGAGAGCCATATCATAATATACTTTCTTTAATCTATCTTTACCGTATAGTTTTAGTTCAGCTTTAATATCACTCTTATATTGATTTACTGGTATTGGTGCTAAAGTGATAGTATCCTTCTCCCGTAATTTTTGGGGATTGAAAGGTAATTGTTTGGCCATGATTTAATCTCTCCTATAATGATGTGTTAAGGTTACTAACCGTATCCTTAATGATTTCTGATATACTTGGATGAGGAAATACGACCTCACTCAATTCTTCTATTCTCAATTCACTTTCTATGATAATTGCTGCACTATTGATAATCTCACTACTATATGGGCCAATCAATTGGATTCCTAAAATCACATGAGTTTTTGCATCAATTATTACTTTACATAAGCCTGAAGCTCGTTTACCAACTTCTGCAAGGAATCTTCCATTAGCTCTCATTTGAGTTGAAGCAATTTTTACTTCAATATTTTTCTTCTGTGCCTCTGTTTCACTTAAGCCACATCCTGCGACCTCTGGTTGTGTGTACACTGCCCATGGAATTGCTTGACCTCTCCATATCTGTTTTTTTGGATTAGTTAGGTTATTAATGACAATATCTGCCTGACGAGATGCACTGTGAGCTAAAAGACTTTTGCCGTTAACATCACCTATTGCATAGACGTTAGGAAGATTTGTTGCCAGATATTCATCAACAACGATATGGTTTTTATCTATCGCAATTCCTGATTTTTTCACAGAAGAGATATTTGCCCTTCGGCCAACGCTCATTAGAACTAATTCACTTTCGATTGATTGCTCTTTTCCTTTTGAATCTGTGAAATAGACTTGCTCTTTGTCAATGCTTGTAACTTTTGCACCAAGGTGGAACTTTACGTTTTTCATCTCGCGTCTTAAAAGTTTTGCTATATCAGGGTCAGCTGCAGGTATAATTTCCTCAAGCATTTCGATGACTGTGACTTTTACTCCAAGCATTGAATAGAGGGAGGCAAATTCAACTCCGATTACTCCTCCCCCAATCACTGTAAGTGTTTTAGGTAGCTCTTTTAATGAAAGCATCTCCTTGGAAGTAACTACATGTGGTAAATTTGCTCCTGGAATTGGAATGATAACAGACGATGACCCAGTTGCAATTAGTATTGACTCTCCATGGTAGGTCTCATCCTTAATTGTCACGATATTCTCTTTTTCTAAAAAACCTTCACCAAAGACTACATCGACTTTAGCACTTTTCATAAGGAACTCAATACCTTTAGTAAGTGTCGATATTGTTTCATCCTTATGAGCCATAGCAGAGCTCATATCGAAGGAAACATCGGTTGCAATGATACCCATATCTTTTGAGTTAATGGCATGGTCATAGACTTTAGCACTTGCAAGAAGGCTTTTTGTTGGGATACATCCCCAGTTGGTACAAACTCCTCCTAGAGCATCCTTCTCTATCAATAGGACCTTTTTTCCCAATTCGCCAGCTTTATGCGCAGCTACATACCCACCAGGACCAGAGCCTATTACAATTAGATCATATTCTTTCATATTGTTCCTCTTTCTATATTGCGAGTAGTACATCGATAGATTCTAAATTTTTGACAAGAGCTTGTAAGAATTTAGCACCTGGAGCACCATCTACTGCCATATGATTAATAGTAAGTGAAAGTGAAATGTGAGGAATAAAGGAAACATCGCTTCCCCCCTTTCCTACTGGTCTCAGCGCTATTCCACCAACCCCTAATATTGCAACTTCCGGAATATTAATTACAGGAGTAAATGACTCAATTCCGAGTGATCCAAGATTAGTTACTGTAAAGGTAGATCCGCTTAGGTCATCAGAATTTGATTTCCCGTCAATTGCAGCATACGCTAAGCGTTTTGCTTCATCACTAAGCTGTTTTAGACTTAAACGTTGAGCATTTTTTATGACTGGGACTAATAATCCTCGAGGAGTATCAACAGCACATCCCAAGTGTATTGCTGAGTATTCTTTTATTACAGTAGGGAAATAATGTGCGTTAATATAGGGAAAACTTGGGAGTGTTTTAATTACTGCATACATTACGAGATCATTGATCGTTACCCCGTTAAGACCAAGAGAAGGGTCACTCTCTTTAAGTTTTTTTCGTAAATTTTGTATAGAGGAAGCATTAGCAAAACTATTGAGGGTAAATTGAGCAGTACTTTGTACTGATTCACCCATTCGTGCAGCAGTCACTTTCCGTATACCCTTAATAGGTTTCTCAACAACTGCTCCATCATCAATTTTTTCAATTGGAGTGGATGCTCTTGGAGCAGTAAAATCTTGAGAAAGGATTCTTCCTCCAATTCCACTGCCCATTTGAGGAACTCTCTTTCCATCGATGCTCTCTTTTTTAGCAAGTGGTGACAATGATGGACGAGATGATGCTACTTGCAAAATATCACGTTCTACAATTCGTCCTTTTGGACCAGTAGGGAGAACAGTTTGCACATTCACACCTAAGTGGTCTGCCGTATGTTTTGCTCTAGGCGATATTTGTATTTGATCTTGAGAAACAGATACTGTATGAGTAAGTTGTGGTGCAACTTGTGAAATTTTTTCTTCTTTTATTTCAATGGATTCTTCATTCTCTACTTTAGTCTTAGAGGGTTCTACAATCTCACCTTTAGAACCAACTACCATCATAGGGGCCATAACTGGAACCTCATCCCCTTCATTGTAGAGGAGTGCTAGAACAAATCCATCACTGGTCGCTTCAACATCAATCGTAGATTTGTCGGTTTCTGCCTCGCACACTATATCTCCGATAGATACACTGTCACCGATGGCAACCTTCCAATTAAGAATGATACAGGATTCAACTGAATTTCCCTGTTTCGGCATAACAATTTCTGTAGCCATATACTATTCTCCCTTATATAATAAACAAATTTCTAAACAATAATAAGTTCTATTGGTAATGATGAAATTTCATCAATAGCTTCTTTGGGCAGTCTGTCATCTGTAATAATGACATCAACATCAATAAGATTACAAATTCTCACAAATCCAATGTTATTAAATTTGGAGGAATCAACTACAATTACTTTTTTTGAAGCTTGTTTTACCATTCGCCTTACAATTTCTGCATTCTCACTCAGATGTGTTGTAAGTCCATGGGTAATAGAAAACCCATCGGTTCCAGCAAAAGTAATATCTACATGGTAATTCTCTAATTGGGAAAGGGTTATTGGTCCTACAAGTGCTTCAGCTGATGGCCTATATTCCCCTCCTACTAGAGTGAGTAACAATCCTGGGTTACTTCGAACATAGGGCGAGATCAACGTTGAATTTGTCACCACACTTAGATCTCTTTTACCAAATAGATATTTTGCGACGAAAGCGCTTGTTGTCCCATTGGTTATCATAATACGGTCTCCATCTTTCACCATGGAGGCTGCCTCTTGTGCGATTTTCTTTTTAAATTCGGTATTGCTTGATTGCTTTTCCATAAAAAGGGGGTGATAAGCAGCCATAGCTGATCCATGAGAGCGGTTAATAACCCCTTTTGCTTCTAAACTTCTTAAATGATTACGAATAGTAACAGAGGAAACTTTTAGTGAATCACTCAGTTGAGTCACTGATAATTCTCCACCTAAAGCAAGCAATTCTACAATCTGTTCTTCTCTTTGTGATAATCCAACCATTTGGGCTTCTCTTTTGTTTATATTTCTTTTCTCTTTCGATTCTATTTCATATACCTTTCATAGTCAACATATTCATGTTTCATTATCGTAATTTTTTTAATTCGGGAATGTTGCTTATCGAAGGTGTTTTAGGATACATTTACTAAAACCAATTGAGGAGTACTTCATGAGTCTTTTTTATCAGATCACTCTTTTTTCAGCTATAGGCTTGAGCGGGATTCTCATAGGAGAGCTACTACCCTTTCAATTTCCCTATGCAATACTTTCAATGGTCATCCTGTTTCTCCTACTTCTTTTTAAGGTTGTAAAGAATGATAGCATTGCTCCTCTTTCAAAATTTTTAATCCAATACATGGGTCTCTTTTTTGTAATACCTACTATTTCAATCATTAAATATGTCTCGTTATTAGAAGGATATCTTATTCAGTTTATATTTATATCTGTAGTTGCGACAATTCTCACATTCCTTGCAAGTAGCAGTGCTATTCGATTGACAATTTTCTTGATAAAAAAAAGGGAGAATACATAATGGAAACAATATATTCTTCACCATTTTTTGGCTTTACTCTTACCTTAATAATGTTCTCATTAGGAAGAATTATTTCAAGAAAAATAAAACTCCCTTTTCTTAATGAAATGATAATTGCCTCGATTCTCACAATTTCAGTTCTTCTGATTTTTGATATTCCATATGATGAATTCATCCGAAGTGTCGCCCCTCTCCAGTTCATGATTATTCCTGCAACCATTGCACTTGCATATGGAGTGTATGAGCAATTAATCTATGTAAAGAAATTTCTCATTCCAATTATAGTCGGTTCTATCGTTGGATCTATTGTCTCAATTGGGACTATTTATGTTTTAGCTAGGTTATTTGAGATGCCTCAGATGCTCACTTCTTCCCTAGTTCCAAAATCTGTTACGACAGCAATAGCAATTGAATTAAGTACACTTCTGGGTGGAATGCCATCAGTTACTATCTTAGCTGTGATTTTTACAGGTTTTACTGGTGTGATATTAGGTCCATTACTTATTAAAACAGCAAAAATTAAAGACCCTGTCGTGATTGGTCTTTCATACGGAATATCTTCTCATGTGATAGGTACTGCTAAGGCTTTTGAATATGGAAAAGTAGAAGGTGCAATGAGTGGAATCGCTATTTTTTTCACTGGTATCGCAACAGTTATTGTGGCTCTTCTAATTTTCTAGTATTTGATACGGATGAGGTCCTATTTCTTGAAGATAATTTCGCCTATAATAGGTGGGAGCCAACCCTGTTTTCGCTTTAAATTGTTTTGAGAAATGGAATTCACTACTAAAGGAAAGTCTAGCTGCAATCTCTTTAACACTAAGTTCAGTGCAAGTGAGGAGTGCACTTGCTGCCTCTATCTTTAATTTCATGTAATATTTCATAGGAGTCTGATGCATCCTCTCCCCAAACAATCTAATGAAATATGATTCTGTGAGATTTAGCTCCTGGGCTAACTCTAGAAGTGTAAGATTATCCATCACATGAGTTTGCATAATTCGTAGAGCTTTCTCCAAATGCCTCGATTCATTATCTGAGGTTAAACCTCTGCCTCCATCCTGAACAAGATATATGAGGGATGCTATTTGATGGCATGCAGACTGGTGTCTATTATGCGAAGAAGAGAGTGCTTTCTCCTTTACCTCTTCAAAGAAAAAACGATAATTTGTTCCTATTGAATATGGAGGTTTTCCTTTGTGACCATCAAAAAGGCGAAAAAGTTCTTTCTCCTCATCACTGATATACAATAAGATAGCATAATACGTCACAGGATTTTCTGCTGTTGCTTTTATAGTATGTACAGTGTGAGGTGGTGAGATGAACATAACTCCTGGGGTTATCGTGTAAGTTGTCCTTCCATCAATGAAGTGTCCATCACCTCCTAGAAAATAATGAATCTCAAATTGGTTACTTTCATGACTATGTGTTCGTCCATGCCACTTTAATTCATTCTTATTCTTCATCTGGTATACAAACACCGCATCTAATATCTTCATATGTCAATTATATACATGCCTTTACAATTTTGTCTATTTATATGGAGCATAGTTTTAGGCACTATAGAGAAAAGAACTTATATATTTTTATGATGAGGGATAGATATGGCAGTTATTGCAGGAATTGATGTTGGCACACAAAGTACAAAAGTAGTCGTATATGATGAAAAAACAAAAACCATCTTAGGAAGCGCATCAAGACCTCACGATATTGTTGCAACCGCTGATGGAGGAAGGGAGCAAGATGTCTCTTGGTGGACGGATGCTATCAAAGGGTGTTTTTTAGAGATCGATCCAGATACAACCCACTTAATCGATGCGATTGGGGTAAGTGGTCAACAACATGGTTTCGTACCATTGGATAAAGATGGAAAACCTTTATATCGAGCAAAATTATGGAATGATACTTCTACAGCTCTAGAGTGCGATGAAATCACTGAGTGTGCTGGAGGAAATAAGAAACTATTAGAAACTGAAGGGAATTTAATTCTTCCTGGATACACAATCTCTAAAATTTTATGGTTCAAAAAGAATAAGCCAGAATTATACAAGAAGATGGAACACATTCTTCTTCCTCACGACTATATCAACTTCTACTTAACTGGGAATTATACGTGTGAAAGAGGAGATGCATCAGGAACTGGTTTATTAAATGTTCACACAATGGAATTCTCTTCTCGTCTGGCCACTTGTGTTGATAGCGAAAGAGATATCTTAGCACTTTTGCCAAAAAGAATTGAAAATAGTGACATTGCTGGCTTAGTAACAGATGAAATAGCAGAAATTCTTCGATTAAAAAAAGGTGTTATTGTTTCAAGTGGTGGAGGGGACAACATGATGGGTGCAATTGGAACAGGCACTGTAGAGAGTGGAACTCTCACTGTTTCTCTTGGAACTAGTGGTACAATCTTTGCTTCTTCTGATACTCCTTTAATTGATAATAATGGATATTTAGCTGCTTTTTGTTCATCGACAGATCGTTTCCTTCCCCTTCTTTGTACGATGAATTGTACTGTTGCAACAGAGCTCACAAGAACACTCTTCCACAGAGGCGTTAAAGAAGCAGATGAGATAGCATCGTCAGCCCCTATCGGGTGTGAAGGTCTTACGTTCCTTCCCTACTTTAATGGAGAGAGAACTCCAAATTATCCATACGGGAAAGGGACTTTATTTGGATTAAATCAAGATACTATGAAGGAAGCATATATAGAAAGAAGTGCACTCGAAGCTGCAATTTTTTCCTTACGACTTGGTTCTGACACGTTTAAAGAGATGGGATATAAAATTAATGAGATTCGTCTTATTGGAGGAGGCGCAGCCTCCCGTGTTTGGCGTCAAATGTGTGCAGATATTTTTAATGCGACTGTAGTGATTCCAACAGTTACAGAGGCAGCCGCCTTTGGCAGTGCTCTTCAAGCTCTATGGGCGTATAGAGTTAATCAAGGCGAGAAGGTTTCTATTGAAGAAATAGTAAGAGAACATGTTCGTATTGATGAAAATAGTATTTATCATCCAAATGCTGAACATGTAGAAAAATATGAATCGGCATATAGGCGATTTTTAGGCTATATGAATGGTGTAAAAGAGATGTTTGGAACATCGAATAGATAAGATTGTTCAGGAGGAATGATATGAAAGATGTGTACATAGGAGATAGGGAGTATTTCAAGGGAATTAATAAGATAAACTATGAAGGTCCATCGAGTGATAATCCGTTAAGTTTTAAATTCTACAACCCCGATAAAATCATCGCCGGCAAAAGTATGAAGGATCACTTGAGATTTTCAATTGCATATTGGCATTCGTTCTGTGCTGATGGAACAGATCCTTTTGGTAATGCCACTATGGATTTCCCATGGAAGCATACTGATAAAATGGTTAATGCTTTCCAAAAAGCAGATGCTGCCTTTGAATTTTTCACTAAAATTGGGGCTCCATTTTATGCTTTTCATGATCTTGATGCTTCTCCCGAAGGGGATACTCCCTCTGAGTATGTAGATAATTATCATAAAGTGGGAGAATATTTAAAAACCTTGCAAGATAAAAGTGGAGTCAGATTGTTATGGAATACATCAAACTTATTTTCAAATCCTCGGTATATGAATGGAGCAGCAAGTAACCCGGAATTCTCTGCAGTATCTCGTGCTGCACTTCAAGTAAAAACCTCACTCGATATTAACGTGTTACTTGGTGGCTTAGGATACACCTTCTGGGGTGGTCGTGAAGGATATATGACTCTTTGGAATACAGACACCAAAAGAGAAATAGATCATTTAGGAACCTTCTTCAGAATGGCTCGCGATTATGGGAGAAAGATTGGTTTTAAAGGGAACTTCTATATCGAGCCAAAACCAATGGAACCTTCTAAACACCAATATGATTTTGATGCAGCAACTGCGATTGCATTTATTAAAGAACAAGGACTTGAAAAAGACTTCTCATGCAATATTGAGAACAATCATGCAACCCTAGCAGGGCACTCCTTCGCTCATGACTTACAGGTCTCTGTCGATAACGGATTCCTTGGTTCTGTTGATGCAAACCAAGGTGATGCACAAAACGGATGGGATACTGATGAATTCCCTACAAATGTATATGATACAGTAGAGGCTATGCTGATAATTCTTAAAAATGGTGGACTTCATAATGGTGGATTAAATTTCGATGCTAAACGAAGAAGAAATAGTACAGATTTAGAAGACTTATTTATAGGTCATATCGGTGGAATGGATACTTTTGCACTTGGATTAGAAATTGCTCAGTCAATGATTGATGATGGGAAGATTGAGGCTTTTAAACGTTCTCGATACTCATCCTTTGATTCAGGTGAAGGAAAACGATTTGAAAAAGGTGAGCTCGATTTAGCCTACCTTGCAAATCTTGCCTTACCATTGGTTGATACCAAAATTAGTGGTAAACAAGAAATGTTATATAATCTTGTCAACCAATATATGTTTAAAAAATAAGAATTATTGTAAAATAATAAAGAGGCAGGATGTGAGTAATTCACTTCTGCCTCTTCCTTTATTAAACTCTCTATGAGTTATTCAATTACGCCTTTCTTTAAGATAATATTGGCATAGAGAGATGGTTCACTTGTTGCAATAATTGCGTATGCTTTTTTAGCTCTCTCGTAGAAACTGAATCGTTCGATATGGCCGAACTCCTTAAAATGAATATCTCCTTTTTTAGCAATCTCACGATATGTTTCCCATATTGGAGTTTTGGCTGTATCACCAGGAACTTTCTCCATGAGAAAGGCATTTCCTTCAAATCGGTCTAATGGAAATAGTTGCAAAATTGCTGTTAATATTTCAGGTACATGCATTCCATCTAAACGAACGAGTCGAGAAGCATAAGCTGCGGCTGGAAAATTCCCATCTCCTATGACAATTTCATCCCCGTGTCCCATTTCCATTAAAATCTTCAATAATTGTGGAGAGATAAGTGAGGGTATATTTTTTAACATATACAGGTACTCCTATAAAAAATTAGATTGCAATAAATAAATTTGCATGGCATACTATATTCTATGTAAACGTTTCCACGTTTTTCTACAAACTTACTATATCATAGGAGGAGCCATATGGCAAATAATAAAATTGGTAAAAATAGATATGCAGGAGATCTCCCTAAAATAGGCATTAGACCAACAATTGATGGAAGAAGACGAGGGGTAAGAGAATCATTAGAAGAGCAGACTATGAATATGGCAAAAGCTGCTGCTAAGCTTATTTCTTCTTCATTGCGACATGCAAATGGAGAAAAAGTTGAGTGTGTGATTGCAGATACAACAATTGGTGGCGTATATGAATCTGCCTTATGCAAAGCTAAATTCCAAAAAGAGAATGTAGCTGTTACTCTCACCGTTACGCCTTGCTGGTGTTATGGTACAGAAACATTTGACGATGATCCTCTTACGGTTAAGGGTGTTTGGGGTTTCAATGGAACAGAAAGACCAGGTGCTGTCTATCTTGCAGCTGTTCTTGCAGCTCACTCCCAAAAAGGGCTTCCAGCTTTTGGTATTTATGGCAGAGATGTACAAGATAATGATGACTCTTCAATACCTGAAGATGTAAAGACTAAACTCCTTCGTTTTGCTCGTAGTGGCCTTGCTGTTGCTACAATGAGAGATAAATCCTATCTTTCTATTGGTGGGATGTCGATGGGTATCGCAGGTTCTATTGTGGACCAAGATTTTCTGCAGTCCTATTTGGGTATGAGAAGTGAAGTCGTAGATATGAGCGAGATTGCTCGAAGAGTTGAACAAGAAATCTATGACAAGGATGAATTTGAATTAGCAAAGCAATGGGTTAAAGAAAATTGTACAGAGGCTGTCGATACAGTAAACCCAAAAGAATACCAAAGAAGTAAAGAACAAAGAGAAAATGATTGGGATTATGTAATAAAGATGGTCATGATCGGACGAGACTTAATGGTTGGCAATGAGAAACTTGAAGCCCTAGGTTTTGAGGAAGAAGCACAAGGACATAATGCTATTTTCAGTGGATTCCAAGGCCAACGCCAGTGGACTGATTTCAGACCAAACGGGGATTTCATGGAAACCATGCTCACTACAAGTTTCGATTGGAATGGAATTCGTGAACCATATATTATGGCTACTGAAAATGATTTCCTTAACGGCACCTCAATGCTTTTTGGAAAATTGCTTTCTAATAGAGCCCAAATTTTCAGTGATGTAAGAACGTATTGGTCTCCAAATGCAATTGAACGTGTGACAGGGTGGAAACCGAGCGGAAGAGCAAAAGATGGGTTTATCCACCTCATTAACTCTGGAGCAACTACTTTAGATGCTACTGGTGCTATGAAGGATAATCAAGGTAATCCCGTGATGAAACATTTTTGGGATATTAGTGAAGAGGATGTGAAGAACACTCTTAAAAACTCAACATTTAGTGTAGCCAATGGTGGATATTTCAGAGGAGGTGGTTATTCGTCTACCTTCCTCACCCGTGGTGAAATGCCTGTGACGATGTGTAGGCTTAATCTTGTAAAAGGACTCGGTCCTGTGATGCAAATTGCGGAAGGTTGGACTTGTGATATCCCGGATGAGGTGTTTGAAAAGATTAATAAACGAACTGACCCAACATGGCCAACAACTTGGTTTGTTCCTCGTCTAGATCAATCGAAGGCACCATTTAAGGATGTGTACTCTGTAATGGCTGCTTGGGGAGCTAACCATGGAGCGATTAGTTATGGTCATATTGGCGCGGACCTGATTACACTATGTTCGATGTTACGTATTCCTGTGAATATGCATAATGTATGTGAGGATGATATTCTCCGTCCTAGTTCATGGAGTGCCTTTGGCAGTGATAAAGAAGGTGCAGATTATAGAGCATGTTCTGCATATGGTCCTTTATATAATTAGAAATTTTTTTTAACAAAGTAGAAGGTCACCCGTGCTGGGTGACCTTTTTCATTCTTTTCTAATGACTCTCACTTATATAATGTGATAGGATACATATATGAAAATTGTTATCAAAGATACCATCATTTTACCGATGACACAAAAAGATTATTCAATTACTGGTTCTATTGCAATAGAAGATGGTAAAATTATAGCTGTGGGTACAATCCCTTCTACCTTCACACCAGACGAAATCATTTATGGAAATAATCATATTACTATCCCGGGCCTTATCAATGCTCACACTCATGCAAGTATGCAGTATTTTAAGAATTTTCATGACACAGCCCCTACTCTCGAATCATGGCTAGAGTCTGTATGGCGCTATGAACATCTTCTAAATGAGGAAGATGTATATATTGCAAGTAAAGCTGCTCTTGCAGAGATGATTTCAAGTGGTACTACCTGTTTTGCTGATATGTACTTCTTCAATTCATCAACTGTACAGGCGGTTAGTGAACAAAAAATGAAAGCGAATATAGGGCTTACCCTATTTGGCGATGAAAAAGAATCTATTCGAAGAATTGAAGAGTCACTTTCAGCACTCAAAAGAGCACGAGAAGAGAGTAATCGCGCCCTCTTATTTGATGTTGCACCACATGCAATTTATACCTGTCCAAAGGGAACATACGAAATTGCTCGAGACCTTGCTTTTCAAGAAAGAGTAAACTTACATACTCATGCAAGTGAATCTATTTTTGAAGTTTCTCAGTCTATAACTCATCATAATCTTTCTCCAATAGCATATCTTAATTCTCTAGACGTATTGAACGAGAGAGCAAATATTGCGCATGTCGTTCACCCAAAAGAGGGAGATATAGAGATTTTCAAAAAAAGTAAAGCCTCAATTATTCACAATCCGTCAAGTAACTGCAAATTGGGTAATGGAATTGCTCCAATTAGTAACTACCTTAACAATGGTATCAATGTGGCTCTTGGAACTGATGGATCAAGCTCAAATAATACTCTCGATATGTTCAAAGAGATGAGGCTCGCTGCAATGATTGGTTCAGCAGCCTCTCACAATCCTGTAGGTATTACTCCGTATGATATTCTTTCAATGGCAACTATTCATGGAGCAAAAGCATTGTCAAGAGAAAAAGAGTGCGGCACCATTGAAGTGGGCAAGGATGCTGATATAACAATGGTCGATATTAATACTATTCACGTTTCCCCAATGAATAATCCTTTTAGTGCAATTATCTATGGAGCATCTTCTTCTGATGTAGATACTGTCATCGTTAAAGGCAATATCTTATATAAAAACAAAGAATTCACTCTCCTTGACCTAGAAAAAACGAAACAGGATGTTACTACCCGTTGGAAAGAAATTCTCAATAGACTCAATTAAATTTCAGGAGCATATTCATGGATGAATCTTTTAAGACTATCGAATTTATAGACAACACGCTTATCCTCATTGACCAGAGACTGCTTCCTCAAAAAGTTGAATACTTTTTATGCAAAACCTTCTTAGATATAGAATTTGCAATTAGAGATATGGTAGTTAGAGGAGCACCCGCAATAGGTGCAACCGCTGCATATGGTGTATATCTAGCTGCTTACGAGTTCCAATCATTAGAAGGTTCACAATTTGAAAAGAAATTTGATGAGGCTATTACATTTCTTAATAATTCTCGTCCTACTGCCGTGAACTTAGTGTGGGCGACAAAGATCATGAAGGAGAAATATGAGAGTGTTAAGCATGAAAATAAGAATAGAGTCTTAGAAATCCTTTTGCATCTAGCTCATACGATTAAAGAAGATGATATTGCCATTAATAAAGAATTGAGCAAGATCGGTTCTTCAGTAGTCCCTCAAAAAGCAACTATCCTTACTCACTGCAATACCGGGGCGCTTGCAACAGCTGGATGGGGAACAGCACTTGGAATTATTAAAACTGCATTTTATGAAAATAAAGAAATATTCGTATATGCTGATGAAACTCGGCCTCGATTGCAAGGCGCCCGGCTCACTGCATGGGAATTACAACAAGCAAATATTCCAAGCACCCTCATTAGTGATTCAGTTGCGGCAACTCTTATTCGAGATGGAAAGATAGATGTTGTCATATTAGGGGCAGACAGAGTGGCATCTAATGGCGATGTATGTAACAAGATTGGAACATTCATGCTTTCTGCTCTTTGTAAGATGTATCATGTACCATTCTATTCAGCAGCGCCTGTGAGTACTATCGATTTTGCTATGAAAAGTGGGGGCGAAATTATCATAGAAGAGAGAGATGCAAGGGAAGTCACTTTTATTGGAACGGAACAAATTGCACCAACTGGATTTAATGTATATAACCCAGCCTTTGATGTTACCCCTCATGCACATGTAACTGGAATTATCACAGAAAAAGGGATTCTGAGAGCTCCTTTTAATGAATCAATTGAACAATTGCGTATATCGTTACAAAAGTAGTCAATATGGAATTATTTGTTACCTCTTTTTTAGTAGTATTCCCTCTTGCAATTAAATTACTTCTTGGATTCGTTATTCGTAAAACAAATTTATTATCTCTAGCTGCTTTCAAAGAATTTAATAAGCTGATTTTCACACTATTTTTGCCAATATTATTATTCAATAACATTTATCATAGCGAAATCACTGAAGATTTTAATGGAAAACTTATTGCGTTCGCTCTTTCTACATTAATAATACTGTTTATGTTATTTATGATAATTATACCAAAATTAGAAAAGGTAAATGCCAAGAGAGGCGTCATCATTCAAGCAGTAAGCCGAAGCAATTTCATTTTATTTGGAATTCCTGTTGCTCAGTCTCTATATGGCGATGCATCTCTTGGAGAAGCTACAATACTCGTCTCATTTGTTGTTCCTCTCATAAACGTCCTCTCTGTAGTAGCTCTTGAATCTTTTAGGAATCAAAAGATTAATATTAAGAAGATCATACGAGGGATTATTACAAATCCACTTATTATTGCCTCCATCAGTGCCTATATTTTTGTTATTGCACATATCACTATCCCATCAATCCTAGTAAAACCGATTGCTGAGCTTGCCGCTATTGCGACACCTATAGCACTTATCATTCTAGGAGGTTCTGTTTCGTTCCATGCAATCAAAGATAACAAAATCCAACTCACACTCTCAATTGCGGGAAAACTCATTTTCGCACCTTTAGTTGGTATAACAGCTGCAATACTTTTCGGTTTCAGAAATGAGAGTCTCGTAATTCTTATGGCGATGTTTGCCTCCCCTACAGCTGTATCTTCTTACTCCATGGCTGTAAATATGGATGGAGATGCTGAATTGGCTGGATTAATCATTGTATTTACTACATTTTTATCAATCATTTCTCTCTTCTTTATAACATTAGCTCTCTTAGCATTTGGATATATATAAGAATATAATGTTTAAATATACATTTTTTATTTTTAAATATGTATAAATATACTTTACTTCCTCATCTATTAACTGTTATATTGTAATTCCAAAATTGAGGTATACCTAAATTTAAAGGAGTTATGATGAAGTCAGTAACGAACCAGATGTTTCAGAATATGAAACAGAGAGATCCACATCAAAGTGAGTTCCACCAAGCAGTTGAAGAGTTCTTAATTTCAATTGATAAGATCATTGATGATCTTCCTCATATTACCTATCATAAGGTGATAGAGAGAATGATCGAGCCAGAAAGAGCCGTAATTTTTAGAGTCCCTTGGACTAATGATGAAGGTGAATTAGAAATCAATAGAGGATTCAGAATTCAAATGAATAGTGCGTTGGGTCCGTATAAGGGGGGGTTAAGACTTCATCCTTCTGTAAATCTTAGTATCATCAAATTTCTTGCATTCGAACAAACCTTTAAAAATAGTCTAACTGGACTCTCACTCGGTGGTGGCAAGGGTGGAAGTGACTTTAATCCGAAAGGGAAAAGTGATGGAGAAGTTATGAGGTTTACTCAATCTTTCATGACCGAATTACAACGGCACATTGGACCAAATACTGATGTCCCAGCTGGTGATATCGGGGTTGGTGGAAGAGAAATCGGATACATGTACGGTCAATACAAAAGATTGAGAAATGAATTCACTGGCGTTCTCACAGGGAAAGGCCCATCTTGGGGTGGTTCCTTTATTAGGCCAGAAGCGACAGGGTATGGTCTTGTATACCTAGCTGGTGCTATGCTTGAAGATGTTAAAGATACCTTTGAGGGTAAAGTAGCTCTCGTAAGTGGTTCAGGAAATGTTGCTCAATATACTGTAGAAAAGCTTAATCAATTAGGGGCTAAGGTTATTACTCTTAGTGACTCCTCTGGATGTATCTATGATAAAGATGGGATAAGTGATGAAAAGCTATCGTATGTAAAACAGCTTAAAAATGTTCAACGTGGAAGAATTTCATCCTATGCAGATAAATATCCTTCTGCTGTTTACATTCCCCATAATGGAAGCTTAGATTTTAATCCTATTTGGAATTATCCAGCAGATCTTGCGTTCCCCTGTGCTACTCAAAACGAGATCAATGCATTAGATGCTCGCCATCTTGTTGATAATAAGGTAAAATTGGTTGCAGAAGGTGCAAATATGCCTACCTGTATTGAAGGTGTAAATATATTCCTAGATAATGGGGTTCTTTTTGCTCCTGCAAAAGCCGCAAATGCTGGAGGGGTTGCTGTAAGTGGACTTGAAATGGCACAGAATTCTTCAAGAATTCAATGGAGTGCTAAAAAAGTTGATGATGAATTATTAAAGATCATGAAAGGGATCCATAATAATATCTCAACAACAGCCGCTCAATATAGTACCAAGGGGAATTTAGTTGATGGAGCTAATATTGCAGGTTTCTTAAAAGTAGCTCATGCAATGATAGACCAAGGTTACGTATAGAAGGAGTTAATAAAGCTCTCTAGTTTTAGGGAGCTTTTAAACCTCTTATAAAGGAACGGTGAGGTAGTAAAAGAATAAAGCTGTAGCAAGAGTGTCTGCAGCACCTCCTGGACTAATATTTTGAATAATGAATTCTGTGTCTAAGTTTTTAAGCCCTTCCATTCCTACATCGTTTCCTACTCCGCCTTGTTTCAAATACTGCTGAACTTTGTTATGCATATCAAGTAATGAATTCCACCCATGCCTTCCGAGGACATTAGTGTCTATAATGTCACTCATAACCACCATTAATGTTTGAAGTGCTGATTTTTCAAAATTTTGGTAATATTGAGTTCCTTTGGTTGTGAGGAGATAATTTAACATTTCGTAGGCATGGAAGGCTGATGGAAATCCGGCCTCACCTTCTCCTCTTGCGCCTTGAACACCAGAATTCGCATGTAATTTCTCTCCGTAAGTTCTAAGTAGATTATTTTCAATTTTTGTAGTTAGTTCTCTTTCTACCATTCCCTTACAAATTTCACGAACATACTGTGTGATTATTCGTAAATCATGCTCAAGAAACAATGATCCAGTTGGTAAAATATCTGGAGATATCTTTTTGTCTTTTAGAAATACCCCCATAGCTCCTAAGATAAGCCCTATCGAGAAAATTAGTCCTTTTTGCGTATTAACTCCTTGAGAAGCAGCGAACATTGCTTTTTCCCCTTCTAGACCTATAACTCTTAAAATAGGAAGCAATTTCATAAGATCACTACGACAATCTTGATCAGCATCATATCCTGCTTTTATCATTTTCTGAAAAGTGTTTCCCAATGCACAGGTCGTAGCACTAAAAGTGAAATAGTCCATATCATGATGTGAACCAGAGTTGTTTTTATCCACAAGACCTGGCTTTGGTGTGAGCAATACTTCGCCCATCATTGCCTTTTGTGCAATCTGTGCTATGTATTTGAATAACAATGGTAACTGAGTAGTATGAGTTCCAATAGGTGCTATAGGAAACTCAATGAACTGTTGGAATCCGACCGATTCATCCATTAATCTTTCAATTTCGACACTCAATTCCTTAATAGGGTGAGCTCCTGAACGAGCGCATACCAATGCCTTATTTCCACACAACAAGCATCGGCGCAGTCCACTACTTCGCTGAAGTTTTTTCCCATCTGGATAAAACACATCAATATCGAATAAACGACCTAAAGGTTCACTTTCTTCAATGGCCACCATAAAACTTTTCACTTCAATACAAAAATTTTCGATTGAAGATATATTTTGATTTAGAGGTGTTGGGCAAAAAGAGAGTAGCGCACAAGAACCCGATGATAAGTACTCGTGGTATTGTTGTGTTATTACTATCGAATGAGAATCAAATACTTGTCTTACAAGGTTCTCAAGATAACGATGCAACAGATAAAATTTTGGATTTTGTTTTTCAGTGCCAGGAATATTGAGAGTCAATTCTATTAAGGGGAGATGAGTGCTTGTTATAATTGATTGAATTCTCGAAGCACGTACTTCTTTATCATACAGTAGTTGCTGAAATTCTTGTATAGTCATCCCTAATCCCTTAATATTTTTATATCTATTCCTTTTGATGTGTTTAGAGAAAAGTTAATCCCGATCCCATGTAAATGGAAAAACATATTTAACCAACAACCCTCTGAAAGATTCAGAAAGTCGTTGGTTATATTATCTCCCAATAGAAATCCTTAATTTTGATTATTTCTTAATTTTAGTAATACGCTTTTTAGTACAGGATAAAGTATAGAAATAACAGTAAGTGAGAAAAATACAATACAGATAGGTGATTTAAAGAAAACCCCCAGTGAACTATCAGAAATAACAAAAGCACGTCTGAAAGACTGTTCCATACTGTTCCCGACAATTACAGCTAGAATTAATGGGGAGCTAGGAATTTTTACTTTCTCCATGATATAACCAAGAACTCCGAATACTAATAAGAAATAAAAATCCATAATGCTAAAACTAATAGCATATGTACCTACAAAAGATAATCCAAGTATTATCGGATATAGAATTTTAGGGGGCACAGAAAGAATTCGAACCAATACACCAGCTAACGGAATATTCACAAGTGCCAGGATAATATTACCGATAAACATACTTGCAATCAAACCCCATACAATGTGTGGTTGTTGCTGAAATAAAAGAGGTCCAGGTTTCAATCCAAGAATCATGAGGGCTCCCATCATCACTGCGGTTGTACCAGAACCTGGAATGCCCAATGTTAGCATAGGGATCATAGCACCAACAGAAGCAGAATTGTTAGCAGCTTCTGGTGCAGCCAAGCCTTCAATTGCTCCGTTTCCAAATTCTTCAGGGTGTTTCGATAACTGGCGTTCATTATTATAAACCATTAATGAGGCCATTGTGCCACCTGCTCCAGGAAGGGCCCCAACAAAGAATCCAATCGGAGTACTTCGTATTATTGGCCAGACACATCGTTTCCATTCCTTCCGAGAGAGCCAAATCTTGCCAAATTTTTTCTGTATATTAACTTTTCCTTCATTAATATTCTGGAAACTCTTAAATACTTCTCCAAGAGCAAACACAGCAATAATCACTACGAGGAAATCAATACCTGATTGCAATTCCAAGATTCCAAAGGTGAATCGCTTAATTCCTGACTGTGGATCAATTCCAATCGTCGCAATCATCAATCCAATTATCATCGATATGAAGCCTTTTATCCTATTCCCTTTAGTAAGTGAAGCGGTGGCAGCGAGAGCGAATACATAAAGCTGGAAATATTCTGCTGCACCAAATTTGATAGCAAATCGGGCTACTGGTACAGATATAAATACCATTATTATTGTTCCAATTGTCCCTCCGATAAATGAAGCTATAGCAGAAATTGCTAAAGCGGCTTCAGCTCTTCCCTGTTTAGCCATCGGGAAACCATCAAAGGTTGCTGCAACTGCAGCACCATCACCAGGAGTATTTAATAAAATTGATGCTCTAGATCCTCCAAACATCGCTCCATAATATACTCCAGCCATGGTTATAAGAGCTGCAACAGGCCCCATGGTAAAAGTTAGAGGAAGAAGAACTGCTACGCCTGTAGCAGGCCCTAGACCTGGAAGCATACCGATGATTGTTCCAAGTACGCCACCCATCGTTACCCATAATAGGTTCATAGGTTGTAAAGCTACAGTAAACCCATCCATTAATAGCATAAAGCTTTCCATAGACCCTCCTAAAACCCTATAATGGGCATTCTCGGGAGATATACCCCGAGCAAAGTACTAAATAATACATACACAATCAGACTGAAAAGTATCGAAACCGTGAGAATCATTCTCCATCGTTTACGGCCATTAAATAATAGTAATTCAAAACCGAGGAATACTATGGTAGAAAATACATACCCCAACGACTTGAACAGTAATGTATAGAGAACTCCATTTACGACTGTTAGGATAATCTTCTTTGTATGATCTTCAAGTTTTAGCCTTTCTTTAAACGTCATGTTAGATTGCGCTTTTGTATTACTGTTAGAAATTACTGTTTTAGAATTCCCAAAAGCAATCAAGTATTGTTGAATGACAAGAGCTATACCTAAGCCTACCATTATAACACTTAAGCCAAGAGGGAAAACTTTGGGAGCATGTGGAACACCAACAGCTGCTCTTGGTAGTGCTAAAGACATGATTAGATAAGCTGCACCCACCCCAATTGTAACAAATCCTGAAATCAACGAATTTTTTTGAGAATTTGAAAACTCTAGCTTTCTTTCTCTCATATTACCACTCCTTACGTATCTAGTAGTGTACAAATACGGGCATGGCTCTTCCATACCCGTAAAATGATCACTATCATAACTCGATTCTTTTATTTCATCATTCCTATTTCTTGAAGGATTTCTGAATAATCTTGATTTACTTTTACGAGGAACTGTTGGAATTCAGGAGCGTCCATATATGCATCATCCCAACCATTCATTTCTTTAGCTTTTGCCCATTCTGGTGTAACAACTAATTTCTTGAGTGTTTCTCTCCAATAGTCTACTGCGTAAGTTGGCATTTCTGGTGGTCCGAATAAACCTCTCCAGTTTTCAAATGTTGCATCGATCCCTTGTTCTTGACATGTAGGAATCTCAGCTATGATGCCAGTACCAACTCGATGGCTTGCTGTTTGTCCAAGGGCCTTTAAATCACCACTTTCAATAAGAGTTGCAACTTCAGAAAGACCTGTCGAGAATAAGTCAATGTGTCCACCGAGTACCATAGCTACTGCAGAATCATCGAAGCTAACATAATCAATCTTATTTAAATTCTTTACTCCAGAAGCCTTAGCCATAATGAGGAACTGAATGTGATCCATTGATCCGGCAGAAGAGATTCCACCAATCTTTACGCTTTTTATATCACTTTTTAAAGCATTCATCACATCAGCCATTGTGTTGTAAGGTGAATCTGCTGCTACAACGAAACATGCGTAATCAGCAATCAATCGTGCCAAAGGTGTAACATTTTCATAACCAAGATCTGTAGTTCCTGCTAATTTTGTAAGAATTAGAGGTGGAGAATATACTGTAATTGTCCTATCCTCTCCTTTCATTTCCTGTAAGCTTGCAAGATGAACTGATCCACCGGCACCAGGATTATTTCTTACAGGCATTGGTACTTTTACAAGTCCTGTATCCTTTAATGCCTTAGCCACAGTCCTGATTGTTAAATCCCAACCGCCACCTGCTCCAGCTGGTGCTACAAAATCTAAGTTACCTTTTGGATAATCCGCGATTGAACCTTGTTCACTTTGACCATTTGCAAACAGCATTCCCGAAGTCCCGATGCACACTGCAAACACTAACAGTAGAAGCATCATTTTTCTCATTTTCTTCATAACAGTCTCCCTTTTTTTTGGTGTTCAATATTTTCAAGCCATTATTCTGGCTTTGATTTCTTATGGTTTAACTTGTTTAACTACATCAATGATTGTCCCATCTCTATATTCAACTACAGCAACAATTTTCTTATCGTATTGTACAGGTTCTGGTCTTCCTACTAATTTTTCTGCCTTTTGTTGAAGTTCGTAGATTGGTATGATTGGGATATGGTTTTTTCTTAATTGTTCTTCAACTCTAGGTCTTCTAGGATTGACGGCAACTCCACGATCAGTGACCAAAACATCTATTGTTGTTCCTGGTGTAATCACAGTCTGCACTCTCTCTAGTACCGTCGCAGATCGTCCACGAATTAGTGGTGCCACAACAACGGTAAGTCCAGCCCCAACAGCTGTATCGCTATGACCACCAGAGGCACCTCGAAGTATGCCATCAGATCCTGTAAGAACATTCACATTAAAGTCGGTATCGATTTCTAAGGCACTCAAAACTACAACATTTATTTTATTGACTGCACAACCCTTATTGAGAGGGTTTGCATAGTAAGAGGCATCAATCTCGGTGTGATAACGATTCTCCCCTATTGAACGTATGGTATCGCGATCAAAACTTTGGACATCTAGTAATCGTTTTATGAGCCCTTCCTCATGCAAACCTACCATTTGACTTGTTATCCCACCTAAAGCCCAAGCAGCATGAATATTTTGAGAAAGCATATACTCACGGATAAAATTCGTAGCAATTAGTGAAGCGCCACCTGAACCAGTTTGGAAAGAAAATCCATCTTCAAAATAGCCAGAAGAGGCAATTACTTTAGCAGCAAGGGAACCGATGAGAATATCTTTAGGATTTTTAGTAAGTCTGGTTGCACCAGTACCAATCCCCTCAGGGTTACCCACTTCATCTACGACCACAATATAATCAACTTCATCTTGATGAATGCTAAATGGTGTATTAGGATATTCAACTAAATTATCGGTAAGCAGTACTACTTTTTTCGCATGTCTAGCATCTACTTTCGCATAACCGAGCGACCCACAGGCTGAACGCCCTGTATATCCATTGGCATTACCATACACATCACAAGATGGTACTCCCAGGAAAGCTACATCGATTACAATCTGCCCGCTCTCTATTGCTCTCGCCCTGCCACCATGCGAGTGTATAAGAACAGGATTATCCATGATGCCATTTGAGATAGCATCGCCTAATTCTCCACGTAAGCCAGAGGTATAAATACGGCTTACCGTTTTATTCAAAATATAGTTCACCATTGGTGAGTGAACGGAGGAAAGTGAACTTGCAGCAACCGTTAGATTTTTTATTCCCATCTGCGATATTGCTTCCATAACCATATTTACTATTTTATCTCCATCCCTAAAATGATGGTGAAAGGAGATTGTCATTCCATCACTAAGCCCTGTTTTTTCAATCACTTGCTCTAAATTATCTACTAATTTATTTAAACGAGGCAGAGTTCTGTTCCCTTTATCTTGACGAACGTGCGGAGTGTTTATGTACGCACCAGCAAACATAGAGCGGGAATATTGAGAAAGTATCTCTGATGGGATCTCACGACCAATACAATTATTTGGCATGAATTACCTCCGTTATCAAGGTTGTATCTTCAATGAGGCCTGATGCTATAGCTAGATTTAACGTATGTAACGCTCTTTCAACAATTGGTTTATCAATCATCTTACCATTCAAGGCAATTACCCCAGACCCTTTAGCTTTGGCCTCTTCAATAGCTTGTAAGACCATCTTTGCTTGAGCAATTTGGTTAAAAGTTGGATTAAAAACAGTATGCACGATACTAATTTGGCGAGGACTGATAATAGATTTACCATCAAAACCAAGTTGCTTAATCAGCTCAACCTCTTTACGTAGACCTTCTTCGTTATTTAAATCAGAATAAACAGTGTCGAATGCAGCAATCCCTGCAGCTCGTGCCGCATTTACTACCATCCCTCTTGCAAACATCAGTTCTACTCCATCAGGGCTACGTGAGGTTTTCATTGAAGTAACATAGTCCTCAGCACCTATGGCTATTCCTATCAGACGTTTTGTGGAAGTAGCAATTGAAAAAGCATTTAATACTCCAAGTGGAGATTCAATTGCCGCCATCATACGAGTAGTTCCAACAGGAATGCTATTCTTAATTTCTTCTTTTGCAATAAGTTCTTCAACATCGAGCACATCTTGAGCTCTCTCAGTCTTTGGTAACCGTATTGCAAAGGGTTGAGCTTTTACCATTGCTTTAATATCTTCCCGCCCGAAGGGAGTATCTAAGCCATTGATCCGTACTACAGTCTCTATTCCTTCAAAATCTAAG
The DNA here is from genome assembly GCA_963663665.2 of Sphaerochaetaceae bacterium. Lineage (GTDB taxonomy): Bacteria > Spirochaetota > Spirochaetia > Sphaerochaetales > Sphaerochaetaceae > SABI01. The sequence goes on along the minus strand of CAXXKP010000010.1, from coordinate 252,632 downwards.
GTAAGTAACGAGTAAAATACAAGTAGTCTTGCCGCATCTTTCTCTCTATATGACACAGAATCTTCCAAATCAAACATTATAGAGTCGGCATGATAAATAGCAGCATCACGAATCATTCCAGCGTTATTTCCTGGTACATACAACATAGTTCTGCGTAATCGATTTTCAATCATTTTATCAACATCTCCCATTGTACCTCTTCAAGATCTGCTGCTCGATAAATTGCTGTGATAAGTCTTGCTCGGAGCACGCATTCTAATGCTCCTTTATCTTGAATTATGATAAGAGCATTACTCACTCCCAATTGTTTCATAACTTCAATTACAACTTCACGAATTTGACGTCCAAACTGTTTCTCAACAACACTATTCAAATCTATCTCTATACCAATGTTCTTTTTTATAGTAATCATGACATCGCTTGATTCCAGAGTTCCTGCGATTCCTGTACCCTTAACCTGTATCTCATTCATGTAACTATCTCCCAACATCAAAAAACGGACATACCTATTATCGTCAATAGTAAACGTATATTTGCTCTTATGAACGTTGCTTATCTTGCACTATTCTTTTAAGAGCGTAATCGGCTTCTTTGGAACTCAGAAATTCAAAGGTACACTCTGGCACCAAATCCCTAACCCCAATCATGTCACCCATACCAAAAAGTCTACGAACTTCAGAAGCACTTACAGCAAGACCCTTGACAGAGAAACGAGGAATTATTCGGCAAGAAATCCCCTTTAATGGCAGTAGCTCAGCTAAAATCGTATTATAGTTTCGTGTCACAGGACAAAAAGGTTCTTCCCCAATAAACCGGCTGGTTACTTTCAAAGCTGGAGCAATTAAATCTCTGAAGATAGTACAATCCAAACGAGCATGCGCTTCTTCTACTATTTTTGCAGACTTCAAAAAATAGGAAGGAAACGTTTTACGAGAAATCACATAACTTCCAGCAGGAATCACATGAACATTCTCAATATCTTGTACTCCTAGGCGAACTAACCTCAGTCTATCCTCCGTTTTAAATTCAGAGGAATCTTCAGTAACCACAAAAACATAGAGTACTGAACTTTCCTTTGCAGCATACTCTATAATCGCTCGATGGCCTAAAGTGAATGGATTGCAATTTACTACGATGGCTGAAACAGGGAGTTTGTCACTATTTTGAATATCTGAGGAGGTATGTTGTGTTGATTCTCGAAGAGTTTTAAGAGACGATATATAATCTTGCAAACCTCTTGGATCATTTTCCATCAACGTAATCTTGTCTTCGACAGTAGCAATGTGGAAAAAACCTAATTCAGAGAATATGCGTCGATTTTCAGGTTTTGTAAATAGAAATAGGTGATCTCGTCCTTTATGATGCAGGTCATTCATCAATTCTGTAATAATTTGTTGAGACAGACCTGAACCTGAAAATTCTTTAACTACTGCGACACATTTGATTACATCACCGCTGTAGGAACCGGTAGCAATAGGATTCTCATAGCTTCCTTCAGAGCAATCATATAAAATAACAGACCCTTCAATATCACGTTCCCATGTTATTGATTGTTGAGAAAGAACCTTCATGCAGTCTGATTGAGTTTCTCGTGTATGTTTTGATACGTATCTGATTACCATATAAGGTATTTTCAGTTATTATAGTGCCCCCGTATGTAGGATAGACATGGAACTTCATGTAGGATAATTCCCACAATCGAATATGATACTTTTTGATATAACCGTATGAATACCTATTTGGGGAATTGCTTGATTAAATCATTCACCATGGCATAATACGTGAGTTGCGAATTATTTGTCATATTCATTTTTGCAAGTAATCGAGCTCGGTATGTACTTACCGTTTTGATACTTAAACCTAGCCGATTTGCGATATCAGATAAAGAATCTCCAGAGGCGAGCATAATCATTACTTGATATTCTCGTTCTGAAAGCTCACGATGAGGGGTGTCCTGATTTTTTACTTGAAGGTTTTTTAGCAGTAGCTCGCTCACTTCCTCACTGATATACTGCCCTCCTCTTTGCACCTTAATAATTGCATTAATTAATTCTTCTGGTGCAGAGGCTTTATTTAGACATCCTGAAGCACCAAATCGCATTGCACGAAGAGCGTATTGAGTCTCAGGTTGGATGCTAAGCATCAATACTGGTAATTCTGGATAATGCAATTTTACGTTCTTAAGAACTTCAATACCATCTTCTTCTGGCATAGAGATGTCTAATATCAGGACATCGATTGTTGTTTTTGCAAGGATATCCATGGTTACCGATCCATTTTCTGCCTCAAATATATGCACTATCGCCATATTCCCAGAGAGTATCTGACGAAGCCCTTTACGAATCAACGGATGATCATCAGTAATTAGTATATTCACTAGTCGTCCCCTTTCTATAATTCATTTGTTTCGGAGGCTTTATAATACATTGCTACACTACGCAACGGAATAAGAATCTCTACTGTAGTTCCTTGATTATGTTCGACCTCAGGTATTGAGCGCTCTGTATAATGTTCCCATTTAACGAGCCAAGTATTCTCCCTCATTGCAGACGAACTAATTCTTACCATCCCCCCTAATGATTCGCACCGTTCCCTAATACTTATAAAACCAAAAGCAGTCTTTGACTTAATAGCCTTTGCAGTGCATCCAATACCATTATCAGAAACTCTTAAATAATAATCGCTATCTGTTATATGAAATATAATAGAAACTTCGGTTGCTTGGGCATGTCTTATAACATTCGTCAGCAATTCCTGCAATATACGATACAGTGTGGTTGAGACCTCTTGAGGAAGTTGTTCTGCTTCTATACTACTTTCAACTTTACAACTAATGCCAGTCCTTTGTTGGAATTCCATTGCCTGCCACTGTAACGCTTCAGAAAAACCGAGACTGTCCAATGCACTAGGCCTCAAACGAGTTGAGATATTCTTCACTGAATCTAATGCTGAGTCCATGACATTAACCATTTCATTAGTCCTTTCAACCATCTCTGGAAGAACATCTGATGAAGTCTTCATAGCATTTCGTAGCCAAAAAGCATCAAACTTAAGCGATGTAAGTATTTGGCCTAACTGGTCGTGGATCTCTCGTGCTATTTCCTTGCGCTGTTGTTCTCGTGCATCTTGAATATAAATAGAATATTCTCGTAATTCGGCATTCTTAGCGTGAAGTTTTTGGAGACGGATCCGAACGAGAAGAAAAAGTATTAGCATCAAGAGTAAGACTGCTCCAAGAATTGCATACCATCGCTGATAAAAAAACTTATCGACTTGTATAGTTACCTTTTGCTCAAATGAATGAACGATACCATTATAATGAGTAGCTCGTATTCTAAGAATGTATGTACCTGGAGGTAGTATAGGAAATGTAATACTATTTTGATTTCCTAGATTTGTCCAATCGGCATCCTGACCTTCAAGCATCACAGCATATTCATTTCGTCCTGGATTAACAAAGTCAAACAGTGCAAATGTAAAAGTAATAAAACTATCTGTTGGTGCAAGATGGACCACCGGATTTTCATAGAGAGGCCGATCTAATAACAATCGGAACTTTTCAGGATTCTCAAGTTGAAGAGGTCCTACAGTTACATTCTTGTTTTGAATTTTCAATCCTGTCACTAAAAATGGTGAATCAACCTCTCGGGGCAGAATTGTTGTTGGATTAAAATAGGTTACTCCTTTTGTACCACCTACATAGAAAGTTCCATCTGAGGCTGTAAGATATGCATGGCGCATGAATTCATTACCTTGGAGTCCATCTTCCCTATAGAATTTCACGCATTCACCTGTAATAGAGTTGAAACGAGTTAGTCCGTTATCGCTAGTAAGCCAAAGATAACCGTTAGCATCTTCTAAAATTCCGAGTATATTATCACTAGAAAGTCCATCCGATTGATTCCAATTAGTAAATGTTTCATCAGTAACATCAAATCGATTAAGGCCTCCTCCTGCTGTTCCAATCCAGAGAACTCCCTTGGAATCTTCAAATATGGTATTAACACTATTATCACTAAGTGTTTTTGAATTGCCAGGAATTGAATGGAATCGCACGAAATCTTCTGTTTCTCTACGATATAGGTTGAGACCACCATCCCAAGTTCCAATCCATAAGTTGCGTTTATGATCCTCAAATATGATACGAACTGAATTCCCTAAGATACTGCAAGGATCACGTGTATCAAATGTGAATACTTTGAAAGTCTGGGACTCTGGATCGAATCTATTAAGGCCACCCCCCTCTGTCCCAAACCAGAGATAATCATAACTATCTTTGAAAATATCCCATACTGCATTACTAGATAGATGAGAATCATCATTACGTTGGAAATGGGATGTAATCTTATTTTCTTCCATATTATAGGCATACACGCCAGCATCATCGGTTCCTATCCATAGTATGCCACCATCTATAAAGAGAGAATAGGTAAGGCTTGAGACATCAAACGGCTCAGATAGGTGTGTTAAAGGCCATGTTATCTCCTTGGTCTTAGGATCATAATGATTTAGTCCATTCCCATCCGTTGCTATCCAAATATCGCCATCAGGCGCTTCAAGTATTTTTCGAATAGTGTTACCACTTAATCTGTAGGGGGATTCGCTATCGCTTGAAAGGTTATGAAATGAAAAAGAGAGTGGATTGAACAGATTAAGACCACCATCACGCAACCCTATCCAAACGAGACCCGTCATGTCGATGAATACATCGCGAATCTTATCACTACTTAGGCTATATTCCAAAGTTGGATCACTCGTCAAATGGGTAATGTTTTTAGGATTAATCCCATGGCCAGTTGGATTATTTTCTATCTCCAGAATAGACAATCCATCACCATCTGTTCCGACCCAAATTCGACCATACCGGTCTTCCTTAATCGTTCTAACCGAAATAGGATCGTCTTCTATACCAGGAAGATTAATAGAAGTAAATTCCTTTCTAATTGGGTCAAATATTGCCAAACCCGCTCCTTCAAAACCAACCCATAGAATATTTCTCGAATCTTCATATAAGGCCTTTACAGAACTTCCCAATGGAGAATTAGTACTCTGTAGTGATTCGCCTGAGTTATTCTTAGCAAAGGATGTAACCTGATTTTCTAAGGGAGATTGGTAGAAAAATGAAACGAAAGAATCTTCTTCGGGTAGATAGGTAGCTAGTCCTCCGCCATCCGTTCCTATCCAGATTGAACCACGGTGATCTTGGATTATTTCACGAATAGTATTACTTTGCAGTGATCGTTTCGAAAGAGGATCTGCCAAATAGGTAATAAAATGATTATCATCAACCATTCTATTAAGACCACCACCTCCAGTCCCAACCCAAATGGTTCCTGAGGAATCCTCAAAGAGGGTAAATACTTGATCAGAACTAATCGATGTGGGGTCATCTGCGCTATACCGTTTTGCAATAAAACTGTCAGTATCTCGTTGATAAAGATTAAGACCTCCGCCATCTGTTCCTACCCACAGTCGCTGTTGTGAGTCTTCAAGAATATCGAAAATAACCGAGCTGGTTATGCTGCCTGGTTCTGAAGGGTTGGGTTTGTATGAGACAAATTTCTTACCATCATATCTTGCTAGTCCACCGAAGGTTCCTATCCACATATACCCTAGGTAATCTTGTGCAAGGGTAAACACAGAATTGTTTGGTAAACCCGATTCCATATCTAAAGAACTAAATCGGTATTGGTTTATAGTATTACTTGCAAAACAATGACCAGCTAGAAAGATCGCTAATAGAAAGAGAATAAATCGCTTGTATCCTTTTGAAATTGTTAAAATTCCTCTCGAACTCTTTTTTAATTGAATTTCTTCTCCCATTCTGTTCTCCCAATAGTCACGAAAAAGATTTTAACACAGGAAGGCTTGGCTAGATATAGTTTTCTTTTTAGACACTCCTCTTTTGTGCAAACTGAATATATGACTAATATCTTTATGAGTTAATTTACTAATTTGTAATCAGCCGTATTTTTTTTTAAAGGAGAGAATTAAAGTAACTTGCTAAAGTATACTAAAATATATAATACATCGATGCAACTTTAATGGAAGGGTTGGATTTATTAGATAAATCAACCAAAGATAATTGCTCAACGTTAGATATAAAACTTTCCAATTAATGAAGTTAAAGAGGGATCGTTAAGACTTCTGTTTTCTCGTGGTATTTTAACTTTTGTAGTTTTGATGATATTCATAGGTCGTTGTGATAGCTCAATAATTTCATCAGCTAACATCAGAGCTTCATGAATATCATGAGTCACGAAAATCGTTGTTTTAGTATCACGGGTATAAAGATATTTGAAGGAATCGACCAACGACCACCTAAGTTCCGCATCTAAAGATTGAAAAGGTTCATCAAGGAGCATTACCCTTGAAGGAAATGCAAAACTCCTCGCTATAGAAGCTCGCTGTCTCATTCCTCCAGAGAGTTGTGATGGAGTATAGTTTATATACTCTCCCAATTCTACGAGCTCTAAGAATTCTTTTGCTATCTCTTCTCGACGCCTCTCACCATGAACAAATGGTTTAAGAACTATTGAGATGTTTTTAAGGATACTCAACCAGGGAAGCAACCGGGGTTCTTGGAAGAGGAAACTTACATTTCCCTCTTCCTCTTCTTCAAAGAGAATCCTACCATTATCACTAGACTCAATGTCGCCTATCATTTTAAGAAGAGTTGTTTTGCCACAACCAGATGGTCCGACTAAGGCCACTATCGAATGAGGTTTCACATGTAGAGTAAAATTCTCAAGCACAGGAAGATTCTGATAGGCTTTTGATAATGAATCAATTATCATACGACGACCTCATTCATCTTTTTTCTGTATCGAGTCGTCTCAATAAGGATAAAAGAGAATAAGAGATCACTCATCGCTGTAAGAAGAATTGCAATAAATGTCCAAGAAAGGACTTGCGCAGTTTCAAGATTAATCTGGGCAAGACTCATTTTAGAACCTACTCCAAAGGTTGGAACAGTAAGGACTTCAGCTGCTATTACTACTTTCCATATCATCGACAAGGTACTTTTCCCACCTGTTATCAAAAAAGGTGCCATTGAAGGGAGAAAGAAATGAAAAAACCTGTTCTTACGAGAAAACTTATAGACTCTCGTCATCTCATCTAATTCTTTAGAAATATGGTGTACACCTTCTTCAACTTGGACGAACATGACAGGAAAACCCATGAGAAAAGCACTAAAGAGAGGAACCGTACCACTTGTAAACCAGATGAATGCTAATAATATAATTGCCATTACAGGGGTTGCTTTACAGATAACTAAAAATGGAGTCAAAAAAGACTTTACTGAAGGGAAAAACCCACTGAGTAGCCCAAGTATCGTAGAAACAGAAAAAATAATAAGGAAACTAAGGGCACCTCTAACTAAGGTGACTGATATGTTTTGAATAAAGGAGGGATGTCTGATAATTTTAGAAAAAGAATGTAATGTCTCAATTGGAGAGGGCAGTAATACAGGGATATGTAAAATCTTTGCCCCTATAAACCATGCGAATAGGAGCAAAGCTGTAGAAAACAAAACTATAAGTCTATTTTTCCAAGTAGAAATTTTCATCAGGTACCGCAGATCCTATTGATTCATAATCAAAACCATATAAAACATTATAATACATATCAATACTCTCATAAGCATCCAAGGCACCAACATAGTTTAAATTACAATTTGGAATTGAAAGTTTTGCAAGGTCTGCACTCATAATTTCCTGTTTTTCAATCTCCATTGCAGCAAGTTCTACATTTTCATTCACCCAATTAATACTGTTTTTCACTTTATTAAGGGCAACATCAACAAGAAGTGGATGTTGAGTGATAAAGTTATCGCTCACCACCAACACTGTCATTGGATAATTTGATGTACCTGTAAGAGCACTCCACAATCCTTGGTAATCGAGCAATACGATAGTATTTGGTTGTTTAGCTTTTGCCATTGATAAGAATGGTTCAGGAAGCACTATGAGGTCTCTCTTATTTGCTATAAACATTTGTGTGAGCTGAGCGGGAGAGCTAATTGAATAATCAAGAGTAACAAATTCTGTTGTATCATACCCAAATGCTCTAAAGAAGATTTGAGTGAGTTGGTCAGGTGTTCCCCCAACTCCTGGGATCGAAATAGTTTTATTTTGCAGATTGTCAAATTCAATTATTGAGGCATCTGTAGTAATGAACTGTAACATTCCTTCGCCTGTAACTGCAGCTAATTTTATCCCAACTCCTTTTGCATAAAGGTTCGCTGCAACATTTGTTGGCAGAAATGCCATATCGAGTTCTCCATTCGCAAGTTTGGCTACGACCTCATTGAAAGTAGAGTGAACTTTTACATTCATCGTCGTTAGTTCGTCTATAACTCCATTGTCTTTTGTGATTCCAGCTGAACCAAATCCACTAGGCCCTTTCATCACGCCAACATGAATAACTACTCTATCTCTCTCATTTTGAGCTTCTTGTACAGCTTGAGAAAAAACATTTGCAATAATCATCGTGAGCAATACTACTGAAATGAGAATTTTTTTTTGTAAGGTAATAGTTTTCACACTATACTCCATTTTGCCCATGTGTAAGGTGGACGCCTTTAATATGTTATTCAACGATTACTTTGAAAAATCGTTTTTTCCCAGCCCTAAGAAGGAGTATACTATCTTCGTCAAGCCAAGATGTATCAATAATAGTTTTCACATCCTCAATTTTTCTCTCATTAATTAATGCTCCACCTTGATTAATGAGACGTCTAGCATCACTATTTGTTGCACAAAGATCGGTCATCGCAAAAAGTTCAATAGCACCAATTCCTATTTCAAAGCGGTTCTTCTCTATTGTAATAGAGGGGAGCCCTTCTGTCGATACTACTTTTTGAGAGCCAAACATAGCTTTAGCAGCATCTAGAGCCTTCTCAGCTTCTTGAATACCATGAATGATTTTTGTTTGTTCAAAAGCAAGTCTCTCTTTTGCTTCATTGATATTTCTGGCTGGATCTTCATACTCTTTAATCTCATCTAGAGGTAAGAATGTAAAAAGTTTTAAGAACTTGATAACATCTTCATCATTGACGTTTCTCCAATATTGGAAGAAATCGTATGGACTGAATAGTTCTGGGTCTAGAAAAACTGCACCTTTCTCACTCTTGCCCATCTTCTGTCCATCACTACGAGTAATGAGATTAAAGGTAAGTCCATAACTCTCCCCTCCTTCAATCTTTCTGATGAGTTCAATTCCTGCTACGATATTTCCCCATTGATCATCTCCTCCAATTTGCAATGTAGCATGGTGCTTTTGGAAGAGAACTAGGAAGTCATAGGACTGAAGGAGTTGATAGTTAAACTCAATAAAACTTAATCCTCTTTCAAGGCGTTGTTTATAACTTTCAAAGGTTAACATTCTATTAACAGAAAAGTGTCGACCGATATCTCGAAGGAATTCAATATAGTTTAGTTTGCCAAGCCAATCATAATTATTAAGCATGATGGCTTTCCCTTTTGAAGGGTCATTATGATCACTGAAGTCAACAACAGTACCAAGCTGATCTTTTAGGGCTGCACTATTCTCTAAAATCTGCTCTGGTGTGAGCATCTTTCTCATTTCTGTTTTGCCTGAAGGATCTCCGATTAAGCTTGTACCTCCTCCAACTAGAGCAATTGGGTTGTGCCCATGCTCTTGAAGGTGATGCATCGCAAAAAAGGGAACCATATGGCCGATATGAATACTACGCCCTGTTGGGTCTACTCCAAGATAAAATGTAAGCTTCTCTTTATCCATTTTGTCGCTGAGTTCTTCAAAATGTGTACATTGTTTTATAAAACCTCTATCTTGAAGTACTTGTAATGCCGCGTTCATATCTACCCTCTTTTATAATTCTTTGTAGCTTTTTGCAGATGAGTTAGAAGATCCTCTATTGCAACTCTAACTTGTTCCATAGAGTCTCTATACCGAACAGTGACGGTGTTATCACTCATTGTTTGATAATCGAGAGTAACGCAATATGGGGTGCCGATCTCATCCATTCTTCGGTACCTTCTTCCAATTGCGCCGCTTTGATCGTAGAAGGTTGCAAAATCTTCTCGTAATGCTTTCTCTAACTCTTGTGCTTTTTCACTAATACCATCTTTTTTCACAAGAGGAAGAACTGCAACAGTCACTGGTGCAATTCTTGGGTGGAAATGAAGAACTGTTCGTACATCACCATCTGGTAAAGTCTCTTCTTCATATGCATCGCTAAGTGCCATAAGTACATTTCGAGTTAATCCAGCTGAAGTTTCTACGACAAAGGGAACAAAACGTTCATTCGTCTCTTGATCTAGGTAAGAGAGGTCTTTTCCGCTAAAGGTTTGATGTTGAGTGAGGTCATAGTTTGTTCTGTTATGAACCCCTTCCAATTCTTGCCAGCCCATTGGGAATAAGAATTGAATGTCATATGCATCTTTTGCATAAAAAGCAAGTTCATCATCTCCGTGTTTATGCCATCTTAAACTTTCTGGGTTTATTCCCATTTTATGATAGAAGGCCATTCTTTGTTCTTTCCAGTAGTCAAACCATGACTCATCTTCACCTGGTTTCACAAAATACTGCATCTCCATTTGTTCAAATTCACAACTTCTAAAAATAAAATTCTTCGTAGTTATCTCATTTCTAAACGACTTACCAACTTGAGCTATTCCAAAAGGAATCTTTACCCGAGAGGACTGAACAACATTTTTAAAATCTGCATAGATTCCTTGAGCGGTCTCTGGTCTGAGATACACGACACTTGAAGAGTCTTGAACAGACCCCATATGGGTTGAAAACATCAAATTAAAGTTCCTTGGTTCTGTAAAGGAATCTTTTGACCCACAGTTCTGACATGGAGCTGATAAATCTATTTGGTCACTTCTGAATCTACTCTTACACACTTTACAGTCAACCATAGGGTCTGTGAAGTTCGATATATGACCGCTTGCTTCCCACACTTTTGGGTGCATAAGAATAGAGGCATCTAGTCCAACGATATTATCGTGCATTTGAGTCATCTCTTTCCACCAGAAATCTCGAATATTATTCTTTAATTCAACTCCGAGTGGACCGTAATCCCAAGCACCACTTAAGCCTCCGTAGATTTCACTCGATTGAAAAATAAATCCTCTTCTTTTACATAGGGAGACAATTTTGTCTAATGCGTTTTCAGCCATTTTTTACCTCAGTTTCTAATAATGTTATAGCGTGTTCTATCCGTAATAATGCTTTATCCCATCCTAATGCTCTAATTGAATCAAACAAAGGAGGCGAGACCGATGAGGTAGTTACACTTACACGTATAGGCATAAAAACCCCATTTACTTTTAGATTTAACGATGAAGAGAGTTGCATGAGATGTTCCTCAATAACTTCATCCTGTTGATCTTTATATTGTAGCAAAATTTCATATGCTCCTTTTAGAGCTTGATATGTCTCTAAAAGAGTCTGTTTTTTGGGAAGTAACAAGGTAGCATCTTCTACCTCATCTTCAGTATAAAGGAATTTTACCATCTCAGTGACATCACTTAATACTTTAAGACGTTCTTTAACAAGAGGTATGATTGAAAATAGCTTTTTCATTTCCTCTTCATCTGCTTTCTGAGAAATATAATTTGCACTTTGCATATAAGGAAGAAGGAGTTTCACAAGTTCTATATCACTCTTCTCTCTAATATACATTCCATTGTACCAATCAAGTTTTTTATAATCGAATACGCCTGGGGCTTTATTAATCTTCTCTAAACTAAAGAGTTCGCATAGTTCATCTTCTGTAAAAAATTCCTTTTTATCATCATACGACCATCCAACCATTGAAACATAATTGAGAAGGGCTTCTGGAAGATATCCTATTTCCCTAAAGTCTTTCACTGCAGTTGATCCATGTCTCTTAGATAGTTTCTTACCATCTTTGCCCATAACCATGGGAAGGTGGCAGTATAGTGGGGGTGTCCAACCAAATGCTTCATAAAGAAGTATATGAAGAGGGCCAGAAGGAATCCACTCCTGTGCTCTCATGATATGGGTAATGTTCATGCTATGATCATCAATAACATTTGCAAGGTGATACGTTGGAAATCCATCGCTCTTGAGAAGAACCGGGTCTGGGTTCACATCTGAGTTTTTTCGAGTAATATCACCCATAAGGAGATCATGAAATGTTGTTTTACCTTCTTTCGGAACTTTAAGTCTTATTACAAAAGGTTTACCTTCATTTTCTAAGGCAGTAATCTCTTGCTGAGTGAGATTTCGACATTTTCCGTCATAACCAATTTGTTTACTCTTTGCAGCAGTCTGTTCTTCCCTTAATGCATCAAGGCGTTCACTGGTACAAAAGCATTTATAGGCTTTTCCTTTTTCAATGAGCTCATTCGCATAGTCCTTATAAAGCTTGGTTCTTTCACTTTGAATATATGGACCATAAGGGCCACCTTGAACAGGCCCTTCATCGGGAACGATATTCAACCAATTGAGAGTTTCATATAGGTCTTGAATAGATTCCTCACTACTTCTTTCTTGGTCTGTATCTTCAATACGCAAGATAAATTTGCCCTTTTGGGCACGAGCAAAAAAATAATTAAATAACGCAGTCCTTATTCCACCGATATGTTGCAATCCGGTAGGAGAAGGAGCATAGCGAACTCGAACTTCCATAGTATCACCACCTAAAGTCTCATAAAAGAAAAGATTGTATTATGATACGTTTTAACGTAAAAACGTAAAAGTAGCAACAACCTAACAAGAATTGCAGCAAGTAAATCCCCTTAATTAGAGGACTAAATACACTACGTTAAAGGTGATTATAATGGTTAATGATTATTGCAAATAGGAAGATAGTATTTCATCGGAGCAAATCAAGTAATAGGTAAACATTTTCACACATTATTAACACATTTGAGGATTCTAGGAGCTACATTTTCTTATATACTCCCAATATAATAAATACCTAGTAATTACCATCTATTTTTGTTCATCATCATCTTATTTATGTTTAACCAGTAGGAGTTAGAGTATGAAAGATAAAAGAAAAGTTAGAAAGATTAGCACATTTATCAGTTTTCTCCTATTTCCTGTGACATTTAATTACCTGTCCCCATATGTAAGTATAGATGGGGCTTTAGCAGGTATTATATCAGGTAGTCTGATTGTTTTTACAGGTATGTTTCTTTCTGGATTTTTCTTTGGGCGTGGTTGGTGTTCGCACGTTTGCCCGTGGTCAGCCCCTTCAGATTATCTGTTAACGATTAATAATAAAATTGTAAACAGAAAAAGAGTGCGTATTATAAGATACTCAATATTCGCCGTTTGGTTTTCTATCATTATTCTCAGTTTCATCTTATGCGGTGGAATAAAAGGAATTAATCCTCTTCATCTCACTGAAACGGGTATATCAGTTGATCAGCCACTAAAGTATATAACCTATTACATGGTAATAACCTTATTATTTGTAACCACCATTGTTGTTGGTAGAAGAGGTTTTTGCCATACTTTCTGTTGGATGTCACCGTTTCTCGTCCTGGGGATGATTGTTGGCGAGAAAATTCATATACCGCGACTGATAGTCGTTTCAAAAAAAGAATTATGTGTAAGCTGTAAGAAATGTAATAACGTGTGTCCTATGAGCATAGATGTTCACACCGATTTACAATCAGGTGCAATTGCTACTCAAGACTGCATTCTCTGCGGGGCATGTGTCGATGTATGCCCAAGTGGTGTATTGTCGATAAAAATGAAAAATTCAAAATAATATTTCACTCAAATATTATTTTGGATATTCTCGTTAAATATTCGATGTATTCTCCTTACTATTTTCTTGAAATACTCAAATATGTTTAGGTGAGATTGCTGTGTTTAGCACCATTTCTATTATCCAAATACTTCTCTTATTTCTTTAATAAGAAACAATATATTTTAAGTAAATTAATTAGTCATCACGTGTATCAATGATCATTTTTTTCATTTATTTTCATATTTTTTCTTTTTATGAAAATTTATGGACAGGTCCAAGATTGTATGCTATTGTCAATATAACTTGGAACTACATCAATTTGGACTTCAAAATTTTTAGGAGATTCTTATGAAAAAAGTATCAACGATTATAGGATCACTCATTATAGTGTTATCATTAATGAGTTGTGCAACGATTAGCAATGATGTAAATCAAATTTCATATTCCAATGAAAAAGATTCATCATATTTGGAAGAGTATTTTGGTATTCTACCATTAAGCAACCCTGTAGACATCACTACTTTCAACGATGCGATGGAAATTATCGTTCAAAAAGATGTTGTTGATGAGAACAATTTCCAAATTTTTAAGACACTGATAGATGCGACAAACCTCAGTGAATTAGCTGCAACGTACACCATTGAAAAAGCAACAAAAAGATTAACAGACGTTGGTCTTACAATGGTTAACGATGACCTGGCACCATTCGTTGCTTGTGCAATCGATGCTCATCTGGTCTCTCCAATTTTAGCAAAAGAATTGTTAGAATCCACCTCTCTTTCTAGCGATATGGCTACGTATCTTCTTATGAAAGTTGCAAGTACTAATGGAGAAGCGAGAAACACTCTTGGAAAAATAAGTGATGAAGATATCCTTGGAAAGATTTCCTCGGCTTTTAATGGTTTCTCATTATTTACAGATAATAATTTAGATGCTATTGGAGCACTTGCTGTTCAACAAAAGGCTTCGACTGGATACAACTTAAAAAAGGACTCTGATGACGCTAGATTCCTTTCTTCTCATACCATTAAATATGGTCATAGCGATGAAACTCATTTAAAACAACTTGTGGTATTACTTAACAGCGAAAATATTGATGCAACAATCCAAATTGAGCCTAAAGTTTCAATTTACGAATACTTGCTCGACTGGGGTCCAGTACCAGAACCAAGTCCTTTTTATATGGTACTACAATTCAGCGATGATTTATATTTAGCATATGCTGTAGAATATGATGTTAAATTTGAATTTGATTCAATCGAAGATCTCAGTAAATTCGATGGTATTATCAATACGTATTCTAAAAAGAATGATGCAAATCAAGCAGATGGCAGTGATGTAAAACTCATAAAGGGAGCTTGGTGGCAACCTCTTTATAGTGCAACATTCAATCCTGATGATGCATCGTACAAAGAGATAGTCGATTGTGTCTTAGGTGATAACGGATATTCAATCCATCCATTTAGTCTTCCTGACACAGCACAAAATCTTATTAATACTTTGGAAGGATTAAGTGGTCTCACTGTCCAAGTTGAACCATTTTATGTAAATAACGCTTTCTATAGATATCTAACTGGTGAAGATTATCAATAATATATAGATTAGTAGTACAAAGGGGAGATGATAATATGATTCCTTATATTAGACAGAAAAAGATATATGATTATTTAAAAATACGCCATATTGTATACCTTAATGAGCTTGCTGAGGTTACTCAGGTATCTCTCCCTACTGTACGTCGTGATGTTAAAAAATTAGAAGAAGATGGGAAAATCATACTTTTAAATGGTGGAGGAGTAAAATTAAGTGAGCAACTCGACCATTCTGTGAGTAATCGCTTAGAAGTTAATTTGGAAGAAAAACATCTTATCTGTTCGAAGGCTGCACAATATATAAACCATAATGATTTCATCTATTTAGGGCCAGGCACAACTGAAAACTACCTCATTGGATGTTTGAAAGGCAAAGACATTACGGTCGTGACAAATGGTATTTTTCATGTAAGGAAGCTTGTAGAGAATGGAATTAATACTGTTATAATTGGTGGCAAACTAGAGAACAGTTTTTCTATTACATATGGACCATCTGTATTTAAAGAGCTCTTAAGTATGAATTTTACTACGTGTGTTATTGGAGCGAGTGGAATATCTGAACGTGGTGTAAGTTCTTTCGACAAGGATGTATCTGAAATTAATCGTGTTGTGATTGAAAGAAGTATGAAAAAAATACTCATTGTTGATTCTACAAAATTTAATACTGATTCACCATATGTATTTGCATCTGTTGATGATTTTGATTATATCATCACCACAGACAAAGCAGATATTCGTCTCAGCAATAAAGAGCATGTAATAGTAGCAAATCTTTCAGCGATGTGATCTCCTACACGGCGAATATGTGCAATATTTTAAAATGGAGTGTACCGAATAGATGAATAAAGCTATAATTGGTGGAACTGGAGTGAATTCCCTTAATACCTTATCAGGTCCATACCTTGTAAAGACCCCGTATGGTGATGTAGAGACATTTCGATTTACGTTGCTGAATGAGGAAATACTATTTCTTCCACGACATGGGTCTGGTCACACAACCCCGCCTCATTTGATAAATTACAGAGCCAATATCTTCGCACTGAAAGAATCTGGAATTTCATACATATATGCTCTTTCTACAAGTGGGTCGATGGATGAAAAAATTCCCGTAGGATCAATTGTTGTAATTGATGATTTCCTAGATTTCACTACCAATCGAATCAAAACCTTTTTCGATGGGAACGACTCGATTGTTGCCCATACTGATATGAGCGACCCATATTGTTCGAATTTAAGAAACCTATTTATTGAAAAGGCTCAGCAAAAAGGAATACAGATAGTGCCTCAAGGGGTCTACGTTTGTACTGAAGGGCCACGATTTGAAAGTAAGAGTGAAATCAATATGTATAAAATCCTTAATGGCACAATAGTTGGAATGACTGGGATTCCAGAAGTATTTCTAGCCAAAGAATTAGGTATGTGTTATGCATCAATAGGATTAATTTCTAATATGGCTTGTGGCCTAAAAAATGAGAATCTTGCTACACTTGATCATAGACATGCCGTAGATGAGGCAAAGGATAAGGCACTAGATATCATATGTGGTCTATATAAAACAAGTAAATTGAATCAACATAGCTGCATGTGCAATCAGGCAGTATTATATTTATCATAATGAAAAATAAGAATCTGAATAATTGGAGAAAAACATCATGAACACAATACTACCCGTCATCTTAGATCAGGAAAAGGACATTATTAGATTGCTAGATCAAACTCAGTTACCTGAGAAAGAAATATATCTAGAGATTGATAACAGAATAGATCTTTTTGAAGCAATAAAAAAGCTCAAAGTCAGAGGAGCACCAGCGATCGGTATTGCTGCTGCGTTTGGAATGTATGTATGTTTAAAACAAGGCTCCTACACTACAAAAGAAGAGATGCATAGTGATGCAAAGGTTTTAAAAGAATATCTTGCGACTTCCCGACCTACTGCTGTAAATTTGTTTTGGGCACTTGATAGGATGGAAAGACTCCTAGATGAAGAGATAGAACGTCCTACGAGTACAATTGAATCTATTCTTTCTTCACTAAAAAGGGAGAGTATTGCAGTATTGGAAGAAGATCAGGCAATGAGTAAAGCTATCGGAGAACATGGCCTCTCCTTATTCTCAAAAGGAATGGGAATTATGACTCACTGTAATGCTGGTGGCTTGGCAACCTCAGGGTATGGGACAGCTCTTGCTCCGATTTATCTTGGATATGAACAAGGGTACGATTTTAAAGTTTACTCCAATGAAACTCGCCCTCTTTTGCAAGGATCTCGCCTTACTGCATATGAACTATTCAAAGCAGGGGTCGATGTGACAGTCTTATGTGATAGTATGGCTTCAATTGTAATGAAATTGGGGAAAATAGATGCTATAATTGTTGGGGCTGACAGAATTGCAGGAAATGGAGATACAGCGAACAAAATTGGCACATCAGGGGTTGCTATCCTTGCTAAAGAGTATGGAATACCATTTTATGTAGCGGCTCCAACTTCAACCTTTGATTTAGAAACTATCCATGGTGATGATATCATCATTGAAGAGAGAGATGGAGATGAAGTTATTCATGGTTTTGGGAGAACCACAGGTCCAGAAGGTGTAAAAGTATTTAACCCAGCTTTTGATGTAACCAGTGCAACCTATATTACTGCAATTATTACTGAGAAAGGAATTATTTCAGATATTAATGCAGATACAATTAAAGAGCATATGAAACAATAGAGCTTAGTTTTTTAAATACAGTGAGATATGTAGTTTGATATAGTTCTATCATAAATCACTATATAATATATTAAATGCTATGTAAGGAGAAAAAAAATGAAGAAAGTGTTTTTGGTATTTGTGCTTGTTATCATTACAAGTGTAATGTTCGCTTCTGGAAGCAAAGAGGTTGTCGCCGCAGAACAAGGATTGAATATTGCAATTATTACAACCCCTTCTGGAGTTGATGATGGGTCTTTTAATGAAGATAACTATAATGGAATTCTTGCCTTCATCGAAAATAACCCAGGCGCTAAAGTAACACCAATTAGAGAACCTAGTGGGGATGTTGCAATGGCATTAAAAACTGCCGCTGATGTTGTAGCAGATTATGATGTATTGGTATGTACAGGATTCCAATTTGCTGGGATTGGACAATTAGCTATTGATAACCCTGAAACCAAATTTATTTTAGTTGATACCTATCCTTCAGACGCTCAAGGAAATACATTAGAATTACCTAATGTATATGCTATGCAGTTCGCTGAACAAGAATCAGGTTTCTTCGCAGGAGTGAGCGCTGCTACAGCAACAAAGACTAATAAAGTAGCTGTAATGAATGGTGTAGCATATCCATCCAATGTAAATTATCAGTATGGATTTGAAGCTGGTGTGAAATATGCTAATGTAAAATTAGGAACTCAAGTAGAAGTTGTTGAACTTGCTAGCCAAGCTGGAACTGATGTTACTGGAACAAATGTTGGAGGTAACTATGTTGGCTCTTTCGCAGATGAAGCTCGTGGTAAGATTATAAGCGAACAACTTATTCAAAAAGGTGTCGATGTATTATTTGTTGCGGCTGGAGCATCAGGTAACGGGGCTTTCACTGCAGCAAAAGAGAGTGATGGGAAACTAATGATTATTGGTTGCGATGTTGACCAATGGAATGACGGAGAATATGGTGGTAAAAACGTAGTTCTCACCAGCGTTCTCAAGAAAATGAGTTTGAATGTTGAAAGAGTATTAAATACTATTCAAAATGGTACTTTTAAAGGTGGGAATATGCTATTAAAAGCAGATACAGATTCAACTGGATTTGTAAAAGAAGCAAACCGCAATCAGCTCTCCCCTTCTACCATTAAGAGTGTTGATACTGCTTATCAGGAAGTGAAGAATGGGAAAATTATTCCTCCTTCAAATTTTGGGGGATTCACTCCAGACGAGTTCACTGTTAAATAAAGAAATCTGATATTGTAGAGGGGAATTTTTCCCCTCTACGTAACTTGATTCTTTGGCGATTAGGAGCAATTTGCATGACACCTTTGATAGAATTTAAACACATCACAAAACGATTCCCTGGTATTATTGCTAATGATGACATCTCATTTAGTATAGAGAAGGGTGAGATACTCGCAATTCTAGGAGAGAATGGTGCAGGCAAGTCAACCCTTATGAGTATGCTATTTGGGATGTATCAACCTGATGACGGTGAGATCCTTATCAATGGTGCACACCGAACGATTTCATCACCTGTAGTGGCAAATGAACTGAGTATTGGGATGGTACATCAACACTTCATGCTTGTTGAAGACCAAACTATCGCCGAAAATATTATTCTAGGGATTGAGCCAACAAAGAAAAAATTTGGACTATTGCCGTATGTGGACCTTGAATCCGCTAATTCGCAAATCAAAGAAATCTCTCAATTGTATCAACTTGAGGTGAATCCAACAGATCTCATTAAAAATATTCCTGTTTCAACAAGACAAAGAGTAGAAATATTAAAAATGCTCTACCGTAACGCTGAAATTCTTATTTTTGATGAACCTACGGCTGTCCTAACACCGCAGGAAATTGAATCTCTTTTACAGATTATCCAAAATCTAAGAGCACAAGGTAAAACAATCATTCTAATTACTCATAAATTAGATGAAGTGAAAAAAATAGCAGATCGCTGTGCAATTATCTGTAAAGGGAAATTAGTTGGTTTAAGAGATATCAAAACAACAAGTATAAAAGAAATGTCAGCTTTGATGGTTGGCAGAGAAATATTATTCAACATTGCACATCAAGAACATGATATAGGAGAACTCGTATTAGAGGTAAAAAACCTTACTGTAGTTTCACATGACAATATTACCTTAGTAAATAATGCCTCTTTCAATGTTCATCGTGGTGAAATCCTTGCTATCGCGGGAGTCGCTGGTAATGGACAAGTTGAAATTGCTGATGCTATTACAGGTCTCATTCGAGTCAAAGGAGGCAGTATTCTCTTATCGGGGATAGAACTCACAGATAAAAGTATCCGCGAACGTAGCCGCCTTGGAATAAGTTATATTCCAGAGGATCGCCATTCAGTAGGTCTCATTCTTGATCTCAATTTACGAGAAAATTTGCTTTTTAAACAATATTATATGCAACCCTATTGTAATACCCATGGAATTTTAGATTTTAACCAGATGAATGTATTAAGTGACTGCCTCATCAATGATTATGATATAAGATGTAGCAATGGGAACAAAACAGTCACAAGAAGTATGAGTGGTGGTAATCAACAAAAGGCAATCATTGCTCGTGAAATTAATCTTTCCTCAAACCTTTTTATATTCGTTCAACCTACTAGAGGACTTGATGTTGGTGCAATAGAATCTATACATCAACGAATTGATGAATTAAGGGCAGCAGGTAAAGCAATACTCCTCATCTCTTTAGAACTAGATGAAATTATGGAACTGTCAGATACTATTTTAGTTATGTATAATGGGAAAGTTCAAACAATAAAGAAAAGCTCAGAACTTACAAAATTTGAAGTAGGAGAGTACATGATGGGGGCCCATGTTGAAAAAAACTAATATTTGGAAAAGATTCTTTATTTTTTGTTGTGGCCCAGGAAAACATCAATTACTGAGAACTTCTCTTTTTTGTATAGTTGCAAGCTTGCTCACCGGAGCCCTTCTTCTTCTTCTTTTAGGGAAAAATCCTATTACTGCATATACAAGTATAATGCAAGGTGCAGGGATTCTCCCCAAATTGCGCTATCCAGGTAAAAAGAGTCAACTTACAGATTTTATGAGTCTACTAAATTATACAACTCCTATGATTTTTGCAGCTCTATCAGTAGCTGTAGCCCTAAAAAATGGGATATTTAATATTTGCGTATCTGGTATTATGGTAATTTCTGGCTTTATAGCTACAATTTTTATTGGCTATACCTCTATTGATCCTCTATTCGCTAAATTGTTAGTAGTACTTATAGGCCTTGTTGTAGGAGCCTTAGTTGGTGCTGGAATTGGATGGTTAAAGTATAAATTCAATATGAACGAAGTTGTAGTTGCAATCATGTTAAACTATATCATTAGCTATGTTGTGAGTTTTTTCATCCAAACAAGATATGTTGATCCGATAAGCCGGCAATCAGTTGAAATAAGCCAAAATGCTCGCTTAACACTTTTCAATTATTCTATCTTCGGTCTTAAAATGGAAATCCCACTTATGTTCCCAATTGCGATAATTATTGTTTTCATACTTAAATTCTTACTCGATAGAACCAAATTTGGGTTTGAACTTAAAGCTGTAGGATTAAATATAAAAGCATCAAAATATGCTGGCATCGAGGTTGGGAAAGTTATGGTTTCGACGATGGTTATTAGTGGTGCCTTAGCTGGTCTATCTGGTGTCACCTTCTATGTAGGTACAAATGCATCAATCCAACCAAGCGTTCTCCCCTCTCTTGGTTTTGATGCAATAGCAGTTGCTCTACTAGGGAACCTTTCAACTATTGGAACTATGGCGGCTTCTCTCTTAGTCGTTACCTTTGACAGAGGAACGACGTATATGTCATCCAGGCTTTCAGTATTAAGGGAAATTGCAGCACTTATCACAAGTATATTATTACTTTTTAGTGCAATCGGAATATTTTTCAGAGCAATAGCAAATAAATATGCCCAAGAAAGAAATGGAGTAAAAAAACAATGAACAGTATCATAATTGACGGATTATCATTTTCATTGCCTCTATTTATAATTGCAATAGGTGGCATTTATAGTGAAGGTAGTGGGACAATAAATTTAGCATTGGAAGGCCTTTTAGGATTTGGAGCTTTCTTTGGTGGACTGTCCGTTGCAATCGCCTCTACTTTCTTTCATATAAACCCGACGGTTCTCATTTATGGATCTCTCTTGTTTGCAATGGCAGGTGGAGGACTTCTCGCAGCATTACACGGATTAATGTGCATACGGTTCAAAGCGAATCAAGTTATTAGTGGTGTAGTGATAAACATGCTATCAATATCTCTCACAGCATTTTTAGCTAATCAAATTAATGGGTCCTTATTCGGCCAAGCTTCTAATAAATTTCAATTAGAAATTTTTCCTAAAGCAACTATTCCTGGAATTTCAAAAATACCTCTCATAGGCTCTTTTTTTACAAATTTTTATATTTTTGAAATCATCATTCTTATTATAGCATTATTGATGGCTTACATCCTCTATAAAACACCGACTGGAATGCAAATTAGAGCTTGTGGAGATAATCCTCAGGCTGTTGCTGCCGCCGGAGGAAATGTCAATAAAATTCGTTTTTGGTCTACAGTTGTTAGTGGAGCATTGAGTGGCTTAGGTGGAATGAGTTTTGCGTATTCGATCTTTACTAATTTTTCACCGAGTATCTATATGGGATTTGGATACCTTGCAATCGCAGCGTACATTTTTGGGAGTTGGAAGATTGGAAGGACGTTCCTAGCATGCATCTTATTTGGATTTGCTCGTAGTGGAGGATATGTATTAGTCCAGCGTCTCCAACTTCCGAGTTCATATAGTGACCTTGTGTTAACACTGCCATATGTGCTAACACTTATTCTTCTTATCTTCTTCTCAAAGAGTAATATGCCACCAAGAGCCCTAGGTGAGCCCTACGATCAATCAAGTCGTTAAAAAGAATGCGATAGTTATGGTGTAAGAAATACTAAGGTCTCTTGCATTGCAAAATCTCGGCTAGCAGCATCCTTATCATAAGGAATGAGATGAGTTGCATTCGGTAGGTCTATCCATCTATTCTCTTTTCCCTTTGTCCCATGCTCAATCAAAGCCCCTACTCTTTTATCTACTGTGGTATCGAGTCCTCCCGTAAATACGAGAATCTCATTATCTATTTCTTCAATTTTTGAAAGAACTTCTTTCCTTAGTTTTTCTAATTCTAAGGTTTGACGGTAATAGATATACGACCAATATTCTTTACCAAGGTACTCGTCATCCCCCTTATCTCTTTCATCAAAAAAAGGATAATTAGGATCTTTTTTCCACTCTACTTTTTTTCTCTTCTTGAATAAGAGAAGCAAGCTAAGGAGAACTGTTGGTATTGGTTTATTAAGGAGAAGTGCGGGAGCATATAATACTATTTTAGAGGCATTCTTTACTTCTAAAGCAACTTTTAATGCTATAAGGCCACCCATCGAGTGCCCTATTAGACTTATGCTTTTATAGGCACCCTCTAGTGCTCTATAACTATCTAACGCTTTTTGAACCCACATAGATGAGTCACTATTCATAAAATCCTCTCCACTAGAGCCATGACCTGGGTAGCGAGGGACAAATACATCAAACCCACTATCATATAAAAGTTTTGCTATAAGGGCTAATTCACCAGGATATCCAGTGAAGCCATGAAGGCAGAGAACTGCATGTTCAGATTTCCCTTGATGTACTAAAGCAATCTCTGTAGCGCATTTTCTTACTTTTTCATCCATAATTACCTCTCTTTGTTAAGGACATTTAAAAGGTCGATTCGGCTTCTCACCTGCGTTTTAGTAAAAATATTTGCTATATGATTATTCACAGTATTAGCTGAAATTGCAAGATTAGCTGCTATTTCTTTATTAGTAAGGCCCTCTTTGATGAGAAGTATCACAGAGAACTCTCTTTCACTGATCCTATACTCACTCAGAGATTCGAGTGTAGGAGGGGCATTTGCCTCATGAGGCATCTTCTTAAAATAGAGAAATAAATAGACCATAATTGTGACGCTAAAAGCGAGGAAATAAAGGGGATAGAAGAAGTTCCTCAGATCTGGAAAAATGAGAGAAAGAATGACAAGAGGTATCATTGAGAATGTGATAATTATCGTAGTTTTACTTACCTTTCTTACATCTTTTGAAGCAATATCTTTCAAATTTTTAAGAATTATCGAAATGGAAAAAAATAGAGCAAAGATAAACACGCCACTAGCAACTGTCGCGAATACACTAAGAAAGGGAAAAATGAGAGAGAGAACACTTAAGGCGATAAAGATTCCACTTAAAGAAATAAAAACTATTTTATAGAAATTCCTAAATGGATGAGCAATAACCCATGATGTAAAAAAAGGAATGAATACAATAAGGAAAGCAACATTAGCAATAATTACTGGATTTATGATGAACTTAAAAATCAATTGTATTGTTCCACTCGTAAAAATATGGATGAAGACCATACTTATTTGGAGGAAAATAATAATCAGGAGAGAAGAGATAAATACAATAAAATATGCTGTCCATTCGAGTGTCTCACGAATGTGAAACACTACTGATAGGACAAGTGCCATGCAGCCAGTCGCAAAAGCAAATAGATATAAAAGTAGATACAATCCCTCTAATATCATCTCTAGTTATTTTTCATCCCTATTAATTTTTGGTTGTGAGTAATATCAGCATTCCCACAATAGATGGTGATATCATTTAAAAGCTTCGCCATATTCACAGGCTCCAAACCCAACCTTTGCTTTGCAATGGTATTATAATTTGAAGCATTTACAACAGCTTGTGCTTTATTTCCAAACAGTTTGAGATGAAGATTAGCTCCTTGATCCAATAAATAGGAAGGATCTTTGCTGAATGAAGGGAAAATTCCCTTGAGGCTCATTTCTATAACACTCACATCTGTTATTGGTAGACGTGGAGTCTGTAAGTGGAGGAGGTACCACAATGAAATATCAGGATTGTTCCAAGCTAGTTTAACTTTCTTTTTTGAAGCAAATTCATGTATCTCTTTTACTTGATCAACAGTAATATGTAATTCCTGAAGACTAAGCGTTACCCAGACACTATCATAATGGCCTTTAATTCTCTCTTTAGAGGCTATTTTTACAAGATCCTCAATAGTATTAGCTTCATCTCCCCACAAGACTGTAAGGTTTGTATATCTACAATCTTTTCTCATCTGAGAAAAATAAAGAGATTCAGATTCTGTGCTAGTTACAATTAAAATTGTCTTTTTAGGAGTTGTGTTTACCTTTTTCCTTATCATATTATGCCTCCTTCTCAACAGTTGGAACAAATGAGAACTCGCTTGTTATTGGTAGAGCACCAAATGAACCGTTGAGATACAATTGTCTTGTTAAATCACGTTTACTTTTTGAAAATTTAAAATCAGCGAGGGAATAGTACTCAGTTGCAGAAACACTATTCTTTTGGGCAAACCAAACAGCATCGCGACGTAATACTCCATCTTTCAACAACCCGGGGTTACAGTCTACTACAAGCATCTGGCTTCCTACTTTGTTCGAAGCTTCAAACACGTTCACAAGGTGTTCAAGTGCATCAGGATGAAGAAGCATTCCAAAATCATCTATAACCAATACCTTTTTCTGGAGGAAACTCTCAAACATTGCCATTGCGATACTTGTTAACCTTCTTAGAGAGAGAGATTCATTAGTAAAGTAAGATGCATAGTGTTGAGATACATTAGTATGAACATAAATCAACCTATCTTCTTGTAATCTAACATCTCTGATATCAGTAATATCTATTGCCCAAAGGAAGTTTATAAGTTGAGTTATCCATTGGGGATTACGTCTTAATTGGTCAACGATTTGTTTTTCACTTGATGACGAGAGCCCGAATGGTAGGATCATTAAATCATTTTCAAACCAATTAAATAATGGAGTGAGGGAAAGAGAATCTTTTCGTGCAGCACATGCTAAATATGTTTGCCCTGGACGAACCTTGTTCACAAGCCGTTTTTTCTCACCTCTGAACATTTTTCCCCATCGATATTTATATTCAATATTCTCAGAATCTGCACTCTCAACAATCTTTCTTTCAAAGAGCAATTTACGGCTTCGTCCAACAAGCATATGGTAGGACTCTTCAAATACCTTATCGCGAGTCGCTACAAGAGTATATCGCCCAGTAAGAGGCGCTCCACTCTCTTCATCATACCCCATGATAATGTGTAACTGCATTTGAGTTGGAAGCCCTTTTTCATCGCTATATGCAAAGCTTGTGCCAGCGAGCAGAGAAACAGGGGACTCAACATTTTCATCTGCTGTAATGATGGCTTTTAGTGCTTCTAGTGCTCGTACAAATGTACTTTTACCAGCACCATTAGGACCAATTATCGCACATGATTTGATCACTTTTAGCTTCTGAGACACCTCAACAATTTTCTCATCATCTAGACGATTATCTTTAATCGCTTCGAATGAGATTGTCTGAGGAGTTTGGACTGAACGATAATTTGAAATTGTCATATCGAGTAGCATATCAATTCTCCCTTGTAATGTATGTTCATCTATTGAACAGTCTATTCATATTTTGCAAAATCATAGGATGAAGTTGCATACATTTTGCTAATTGTTTGGGAATCTCAACATCCCCATGATTATCTCCTGCAATGATATCGATGAGATTTTTTTCTATGTAAGAGTCAACTTTTCCATTAAGAACAGCATCACTATTGCTTTGAAAAAATACTCCCATGTCACGAAGTTTGTTCATCACTACAGATTCAAGGCTGAACCACGAATATCGCTCGACATGGGCAAGTATCACATAGTTTCCATTTTTTATCAAACTATGGGCATAATTCAAAAGATAAAGAGGTTCAATACTCGGGTCAACTTCTACAAGGACAAATGAACCTAAAAAGGGAATGTTCTTTGGTGAAAAAGAACTCCCTACATATGTTTCACTACCAAGGATGAAATCAATTCCTATCTTATCACATTCATTTTTCAACCAAGTATGCATACTTCTGATGTGATTGATTTTCGTGGTAACCAGTGGGTTATAAAGATGTGGAGTTGTTACAATAGTATCAAATCCTGCTTCCTTATATGCAGCTATTACAGAGAGTGCCTGATCTTTAGTTTTTACACCATCATCTACAAATGGAAGGAGATGACAATGACATTCTAGATAACCCATATTGATTCCTTTAACAAGATTATACCCTGTTTATTATCTTTGGTACAGATTTTTTCAATCATTTTATATTATTAGGCAGTAATCAGAACTCTATCATTGTTTGAGGTGGAATATTATTCATATAAGGGTGTTTTACCTCTTCAACTTCACTTACCAGATCACTAATCTCGATGAGAGCTTTGCTAGCATTTCGACCAGTGATTACAATATGTGCCCTTTTTTCTCTTTTTTTATATTCATTGAGGTAAGCAATAACTTCATTCTCGTCGAGAAATTTATAGCCTAATGGATAGGTAAACTCATCGAGAATGATAAGATCATAGGTGAGATCATCTAAGAGTTCTTTCACCCTCTCAAACCCTGCTTCACAAGCAGCTTTATTCTCCCCTTTAGCATCATTCCAGGTAAACCCTGCCCCATAATTTTCCCACAAGATGCCTAGAGTTTGTGCAAATTCCTTCTCTCCTGTTTTAAGGCTATCCATCTTAATGAATTGGATTACTGCTACTTTTTTATGATGTCCTAGTGAACGAAACAGCAACCCAAGAGCTGCTGTCGTTTTTCCTTTCCCGTTTCCTGTATACGTAATTATCAGTGGATTTGTTTCCATCATCACTTCCCTATCATAATTGAGATTCAGCTTGTTTTGTAGAATCTCGTCTACTATTCATTGCTTCTAATAGATTTCGTATTTTTTGATTCCCACTATTTTTATATGCCTTCTCAAGAAGTTTTATAGCATCATCTCTTTGATCCAATGCTTCGAGAAGGAGAGCAGCATTATATGCAGACGGGATATGGTCTCTCTTTTTCCATTCATTTTCAAATATATCTAGAGCATCAAAAAAGTTTCCATCCTTAACGAGGTCGTATGCAATCTCTACCCTCTTACTCTTTGGATCATTCTTCATAAGACTTATTACTCGTGTCTTCGTTGTTGGAACAAGCTGTTCAATAATTGTAGTTGCAAATGAAGAAGCGATTGCATTCAACGTAGTTTGGAGTCGCGGAGCATATACCACTGAATTCCCATCAGTAGTAATTTTTGTAGTAGAACTTCTTGTATCTCTAAACGAATCGCTTGCGATAATCGCTCCTGTCTTAAGATTCTTGACTTCCCATCCAAACTGCACAGTTACATTCTGTTCTAAATAATAGGCGAGCGTTGTCACTATTACTTCAGGATCTCCTTCATTGAGTGGTGGTATAACACGTCTCTCTTCTTTCGCGAAGATAAATTCATCAATACCGATATCCTCAGTCCACATAGAAAGGTGTGCCTCATATCCTTGTTTCACTAATGCATTTGGAATATTAATGAAATTATCAGCACTAGAAGGTGATAGAATTGTAAAGTATCCACTCTGGTTTGCTTCTTTGACAACTCCACTCGTAAGATATTCACTCATCTTCCTTTCACTATTCACACTAAAACCTGAATAAACTCTAACAGGACACGTACCACTCATATCCCTCACTATGGAGCTGGGCAGATCAAATGCTCTAAATCGATACACCCCAGCGCTTGTTATCGCAAGAGAACGATAATTAGACATATCGTATTTGGCTGGTACCATATATGAGGTGGTCACGGTTGTAGCACAAGACGTAATAAACAGTATAGTAATCAGCAGTACTAAAATACTAACATTAATTTTTTTCATCTATTTTTCCTTTCTTTCTCGTTCAATATATCGGAAAGCTACTTTAATAGCTTCAACCATACTCACTTCACTTGCTTTATTATCTCCTGCAATGTCTAAAGCTGTTCCATGATCAACACTTGTACGGATAAATGGCAGATTCCATGTAACACTTATTGTTCTTTCAAAGTCTAACGTTTTAGATGCGATATGTCCTTGATCATGATAAAGTGAAAGCACTGCTTTATATCGGCCAATTTGGGCGAGGTGGAAAACCGAATCAGCCCCTATGGGTCCTACTATGTTCACTCCTTCATTCTGAGCTTCCTCGATTGCAGGGATGATATCACTCATCTCTTCTGTACCGAAGAGGCCGTGTTCACCCCCATGTGGATTGAGCGCTGCAACTGCGAGGGGAGTATCCCCAGGAAATAGGTCACTCTTTGTAATCTCTTCTACTTGTTTAATAAATTCATATACCCGTTTTTTAGTAACGGCATCACACGCTTGCCGCAATGAAAGGTGTCGCGTCATAAAGAAAATATGGAGACCTAAAGTTTCGAACATCGTTATTGGATGGTCTGATGCAGTGAGTTCTCCTAATATCTCAGTATGTCCAATCGCTTTGATTCCTGCGGCTTTTAGCGATTCTTTTTGAATAGGAGTCGTGGCAATTGCATCTACAATATTCAACTGCGCTAATTCAACTGCTCCTTTAATTGATTCATAGGCTGCTTTACCGCTCATTCCATTAATTACTTTATATTCAAAACGTGATAAATCTATGAGATCTAAAGCGTACAGAATGTGTTTTTTCCCTTGATCAAGGGCTTCTTTTACTTCAGGTATCGAGTACACAACCATGTCAAAAGGAAAAATATTTGGATAATCTGTGCAGATTTTCCTAAATATTCCGACATCTCCAACTGTGACAATTCGTTTCTCTTTCATCTCTCGATGGTTAAGAGCTTTAACTACTATTTCAGGCCCAATTCCTGAGGGATCCCCCATAGGGAGGGCAACTACTTTATCTATTGGATTCATATTTTTCTCCAGTAATAGGAAAACTATACCAAGGGGTCTTAATAGTTGCAAGTGCAGAAATAGATCTGAAAAACATTAAAATTTATCTTATTTAGAACAGAATTGGTGATTGACAACTGAATTCTTCCATCTTAATGTGTATATATCGTTTATATGTCTATGGGGAGGTATTGAGATGAAATACACTGAAGATGAAGATTATGATGATCCTTTCTATGAAGAGGATGAAGAAGTAGATGGTCAGGATGAAATTGAAGATTATTTTGATCCAGATGAATATCGTGATGATGATGATTACGATGGGTTTGACGATGAGGATGAAGATGATGATATTGAGGATTTCTTCCTTGAAGAGAACGATGAAACAGAAGTTATTGAAGATGACGACGATGACTTTTTATATGATGATGACGACGATGAATCATTTGATTATTAATTGATTATCTATATATGGGTCATTCTTGTAAATTAATGATTCTTTATTTCTAAAGACTGTTATACAAATCTAAAGTATTAACAGTCTTTTTTTTATTTCTGCCAACAGAGATACTATCATTCACTAAAAATAGTCATAATTACAAAATATTATTAAAAAATAACTAAAAATAAAGTGTTTCTATTTACAGAAACACCAAAGAGAGCTATAGTCATACAAAAGTTGATTCAGGAGAGTATAACATGAAAAAGAAAATCACTATTGTAGCTATTTTTATATTAATGAGCCTATTGTATGCGCAAGGAGTACGTGAGAATATTACAGAGGATACAATTAGGATTGGAGTATCTAAAATAGTTGCTCATCCTGCTCTTGATGCAATAGAACAAGGAATGGTTGATGTATTAGCTGAGAAAGGGTATTCAATTAAATATGACTCACAGAATGCAAATGGAGATATTTCAACAGCAACGTCTATTGCACATAAATTCAAGGCAGACAAAGTCGATCTCGTAGTTGGAATCGGAACCCCTACCGCTCAAGCGTTGGCAAATGTATTCGATACTACTCCTGTAATTTTTGGTGGAATAACCGACCCTGTCGCTGCAGGTTTAGTTCCTACTTATGAACCCAATAATGGTAATGTGGGAGGGGCAAGTGATAAAAACCCTGTATTTGAGCAAATTAGAGTATTCTCTCAAATCACTGGAGCTAAAAGTATTGGAATTATATTCACCAGTGGAGAAGCTAATGGGGTCCAATTAAAGGATCTTGTTACTGAATCATGTGAAAAGTTAGGGTTAAAAGCTGTGGCAACTGGAATTAGTAACTCTTCTGAAGTAAAACAAGCTGCATTAGCAATCATTCCAAGGGTAGATGGAATATATGTTGGAACCGATAATACTGTAGTTTCGGCGATTACAAGTATCAGTGAAGTGTGTAAGAACAATAATAAACCATTTTTTACAGCTGACCCTACTAGCGCAGAAGGACTCGATTACTTTATGGTATGGGGCTTTAATTACTATCAACATGGAAGAAAAACAGGCGAAGCTGTGGATCAAGTTCTCAGTGGTAAGAAAACAGCTGGAGAAGTTGGCACTCTATTCTCAACAGATGAAAACGAATTTGAACTCTATTTCAATCTTGATGTAGCAAAGCGATTGGGAATCGTAATAGACAAAAAATACTTAGATAGTGCTAAGGTCCTTTACACTTCAGAAAACTGATAAACTGAATATGTAGTGAATTATTATACACTTTACTGCATATTCTTCTTTACAAAACAGCTATAGAGGTCTATAGTGAGCACCATATAAATATGGATATATAAGGAGCTTGTTATGAAAAAATTGTTGAGCATACTAGTGATATCATTGATGCTTACATCTGTAGTATTCGCTACAGGGCAAATGGAAAATGTAGCCACAGGAACGACCAAAATCGGTGTAAGTAAGTTCTTATCTCACCCTGCACTAGATGCAGTTGAAGAAGGTATTAAAGACTATCTCGCAGATAATGGATATACAGTATCGTATGATTTCCAAAATGCAAATGCTGAAGTCTCTGCTGCTGCACAAATAGCTCAGAAATTCAAATCTGATAAAGTAGATATTGCAGTAGGTATCGCAACCCCTAACGCACAAGCCCTTGCAAACGTGTTAGTCGATACACCAGTTGTGTTCTCTGCAGTAACAGATCCTGTCGCAGCTGGATTGGTTCCTACCTATGAACCTGGGTATGCTATCAAGGTTACTGGCGTGTCTGACATGAACCCTGTTGAAGCACAAATCAAATTACTTGTTGACTTAACTGGTGCAAAAGCAATTGGTAACATCTATGCAAGTGGTGAAGCTAATGGTGTATTGTTAATGGAAATGGCGAAAGAAGCCTGTGCTAAGTTAGGTGTTGAATTCGTTGCTTCTGCAGTTTCAAACACAAGTGAAGTAATGAGTGCAACTCAGTCAATCATTAAAAGAGTTGATGCAATCTATATTGCTACAGATAACACTGTTATTTCAGCGCTCCCTTCTATTGATGATGTAGCTAACAAAGCTGGTGTCGCACTGATGAGTGCAGATCCATCTGGTGTTGATGGACTGAACTTCTTAGTAGCAATGGGTTTTGATTATTACAAAATTGGGAAAGCTACTGGGAAAGTGATTGCTCAAATTATTGATGGAACAACTCCTGGTGAAATTGGTACAGTGTTCTTACAAGAACCCAGTGATTTCGAATTATGGCTTAATCTTGATGCAGCAAAAAAATTAGGTATAACTATTCCTTCTAGCCTCCTTGACGAAGCTGCTGTTATCTATGAAAATGGGATGAAGAAATAACTTAAGAAGAATAGGTACATTAATTAATGATTGAAGGAATTTTTGTTGATGGATTAATATTTTCCATCATGGTATTAGGTGTGTTAATTTCATACCGGATTCTAGATTTCCCAGATTTGACTACCGACGGCTCCTTTGCAACAGGAGCCGCCGTTGCGACTATGGCCATCGTGAATGGTATGGGAATATTTACCGCTATTATCCTTGCAACTCTCGCAGGAGCTGTTGCTGGACTTATTACTGCAGTGATTCATAATCGACTGAAGGTTCCTGGGCTATTAGCAGGTATTTTAACTATGACGATGCTCTATTCGATTAATATTCGAATACTTGGGGGACGAGCTAACGTTCCTCTTCTGAGAATAACAACACTCTACACTGAAATTCCAAAGATTTTCTCGTTCCTACCAGGACCGTGGGCTCTGTTAGTAGGAACTCTAATTATCGTAATAATAGTAAAAGAGTTGATGGATGTTTTCTTCAGAACAGATTTAGGTATAGCAATCGGTGCTCTTGGGAGTAATGAGCAGATGGTTGTTTCTATGGGTATTAATCCTCGCACATTAAAAATCATTGGCATAGCTCTTTCTAATGCCCTCATCGCACTAAGTGGAGCTCTTCTCGCTCAATACCAAGGCTTTGCTGATGCTAACCTCGGTGTTGGAATGGTTGTACAGGGTTTAGCTGCTATTATGTTAGGTGAATTCCTTTTCTCGAGTAATAAGATTTCCTTGTTGACATTACGAGTTATATTCGGTGCAATCATTTATAAAGCATTGATGTTCCTAGGCCGTTATTATGGTTATTATATCAACCTTACTCCTAGTGATCTTAAACTTCTTACCGGCATCCTTGTAATTGTTTCTCTTGTGATTGCTCAAACTCGAAGTGCTGCAAGTTCTGCAGATGCACGAAAGAAAGCAATGAAGAGAAATGTAGAAAGAAGGAATGAAAAAAAGGAGTCACCTGATGCTTAAGATACAAGAAGTTTCTAAAGTCTTTTACCCAGGGACGGTAAATGAGAAAGTAGCCTTAGAGTATATTAATTTCACGGTGAACTCAGGAGACTTCATTACCGTTGTAGGAAGTAATGGTTCTGGGAAAAGTACTCTTTTTAATTTAATAGGAGGAACCTACCCTGTCACAGGTGGAAAGATTATATTAAACGACAAGGATGTGACTAATACTCCAGAGTATCGCAGAGCGTTCACCATCGGAAGAATCTTCCAAGACCCTACTGTTGGAACAGCTGCAAAAATGTCGATTGAAGATAATATGATTACAGCGCTAAAGAAGGGGATGAAAGGGTTAACTATTTCATTAAATAATCAAAAAAGAAAATTGTTTAAAAGTGAACTTGTACAACTGTCTATGGGATTAGAAGACCGGCTCAAAGATAATGTTGGACTCCTCAGTGGAGGACAGCGACAAGCACTTACTCTTTTGATGACAGTTTTATCTCGACCGCAGATGCTTTTACTTGATGAACACACCGCAGCACTTGATCCTCGTAATGCTCAAATAGTCATGGATCTCACTACTGAATTTATTCAAAAATACAATCTCACATCTCTGATGGTCACTCATAATATGCAGCATGCGATTGATTATGGGAACAGACTTATCATGATGGACGAGGGGAAAATTATTCTTGATGTTGGTGGTGAAGAAAAACAACAATTAACAGTATTAAAACTTGTTGAAATGTTCAAAAAAATACGAAATAAAGATTATGCAAGTGACGAGGACTTATTAGCCCCATAAAAGATTAGAGCCAAGTTGTTATCAGCTTGGCTCTTCTTATTATTTCTTATCTTCAATTTTTTTCATAAAATCTATCTTTTCACCTGTTTGCCATAGCCTTTCAAGATTATAGAACTCTCGTAAATCTTTACCCATGAGGTGAATGACAATATCTCCACAGTCTATGAGTTCCCACCCATCTCCGGCTACATTCTTGTGCCGATTAATCACCGTGACATTTCTTTCTGATAAGAAATTCCATAACTCTTTTGCTACCCCTCGAAGGTGCCCAACAGAACTCACTGTTGATACGATAAAACAATCTGACCAACCACTCACTTCACTGACATCAATGACAACCGTATCTTCACCCTTATTGTCTGTTATAAATTGTGCAATTTCACTTACTAATGCTTTA
Source organism: Sphaerochaetaceae bacterium (assembly GCA_963663665.2). Classification (GTDB taxonomy): domain Bacteria; phylum Spirochaetota; class Spirochaetia; order Sphaerochaetales; family Sphaerochaetaceae; genus SABI01. The sequence goes on along the minus strand of CAXXKP010000010.1, from coordinate 217,826 downwards.
CTTTCTGCATCCATCATATTAAAAAAAACTCCTTAGTTATTTCGTATTTCTTCTAGTGCTCTCATCATCCATTCTCCAATATTTCTCTGGTTTATAGAAACATCCCCATATGGATTAAAGAATTGACTTACATTATAGACTCTTAGCACATATGTATCATTCTTAATGTAATTGTATAACCTCTTAATATCTTGTACGGTAGTTTGCTTCCCACTAAGAGACTCTAGTGTATCGGGGTTAACGACTTTACTCAAGTCATCTTCACTGCCAACAAAATAATTCACCCTTTCATTCAGCTCAGAAAGAGGTTTCTTATAGACTTCCTTCCAATCCTGTTTATTACCTTCTACAAGATGGTTAAACGGAAGATTGAAGAGAGATTGAAGTGCACCAAGATTGTCACTTTCGATCTCTTCCTGTAATAGAATTCCTCTATAAGCACTCAAATCATTCATTTCAATTCCAGCAATCAATAGGTAATGTTCTTTTTCATTCATTACGACGATCGAACCAAAAGAATCACTAGAAATATACCAAACTTCGTCATGACTTTTAGTAGTACAAGAGGTAGAAAATATCATCAGTATACAGGCGATTAAAAAAATCATCCGTTTAAGCATCAAATATTCCCCCGTTCTTTAAAAACTTGAAAAGTGAATTCATAGAAGAGGATATGCAGTGATGACAATCTTTCATATGTTCTATTTGTTGTTTTACTATGCTTAGTGTTAGTTCTTCAATTGAGGTACTTGTTAATAAAACATTTCTTCTCTCATCATTCATATAAGATCTACCCAATTCCATATAGTCTGCACAAAAGAGAATTGCTCCAAATAAGCCCATCGTACTAGATCCTAAAGAGTGCCATCTCACTGCTTTAATCATCTTTTCTTTGTTGAGCACCTGATATTGACTCATCATATATGCACCAACTGGGGCATGCAGAAGTACAGGGAATTCAATTTCCTCTTTTTCTAGTTCAAGATGATATTTAGAAGCATATTCAAGAAGGTCTTTCTTTGAGTATTCACGAGCGATATCATGAAAAAGAGATGCGTTAAAAATATCTGTTTGATCCTCTGGAGAAAACTGGGGTGTATACTTTTTTAATAGCACAAGAGCATATTCAGCAGTACGTATTGAGTGATCTTTTCTCTTTTTCGAGAGTGTTCTCTCTAATAATGAATTAATGTCGTTGGTAGAGGTCATAATCTATTATATAGTCTAATACAGATTCACTCAGTAAGAAAGATAGACTATGAAGCGAACTTTTTGCATTTCCAAGCATCTCTCTGATAATAGTGGAACTACACAAGAAAGGTTCAACCTCTATGTACTCACCTTGTAAAGTTTTAGGTAATTCAATTTTACTTTTTTCTAATCTATTCACTATAATAAAATAGACTAATTGAAACAATTCTTCGGCTCGGTACCATGAGCTAATTGTGGGCAAAAGATCATCACCAATAGCTACAGCGATTTTTCCTGTGATTTGATATCTCGTATATAGGTTGAGAACAGTATCATACATGTAACTCTTTCCGCCACGATCTATCTCAACTGAATCTATAATTATTTCAATAGGCCTGTCTTCAGGATATAAAACTCGGTAATCTTCTACCCCTCTATATAAAAGCTCTAGTCGATCAGTATCACTTATTTGTTTATCATAAATTTTATGAGGCGGGTCATAAGTTGGGATTATAATAATACGTTCATAATCTGATAAACTTGCAATAGCATGTAAGAGGTAAAGATGCCCGAGATGAATTGGATCAAATGTTCCACCAAAAATTATTGTTTTCACACCTTATCTCGATACTCCACGCTTTCATCAACAACAGTAGAAAAACCGTCACCGACTTCTTCCTCTTTATGGGTATAGGTAATATGGATAAATGCCTGTTTTATTGCATCCAAACCACTACCTGTAATATTCGATAAAGGAAGTACCTCATAATCCTTAATGCTATCTTTTAACTCAACGAGACGTTCTTGTGTTCCCTCTTCATCTATTTTTGTTCCTATGATTACTCGTGGTTTTTGAATCAATTCAGGGGCATAACTTTCAAGTTCATTAAGAAGTGTTGGATAAGAGGTAAGAAAATTATCATCAGTTAAATCAATAAAGAAGGCAAGTGCAAGTGTTCTAGAAATATGGCGCAAGAATTTATACCCCATACCAGCACCTTGACTAGCTCCTTCTATAAGACCTGGAATATCGGCTAACACGACATCATGGTCATCATAACGGAACATACCGAGTTGAGGAATTTTTGTAGTAAAAGGATATCCAGCAACTTTTGTGTGAGCATTAGTGAGATTGTTTAATAATGAAGATTTTCCTGCATTAGGGAATCCTACAAAACCAATATCTGCAATAACGAGGAGCTCAACACCGAGTCTTATTTCTACACCTTTCTCACCAGGTTGGGCAAATCGAGGAGTTTGGCGTGTTGCAGTTTTAAAGTGCCAATTCCCTTGTCCGCCTCGGCCACCTGTTAAGAAGACAAAACTATCTAAACCTGTAAGGTCTTTAATAATTTCTCCACTCGTAGCGTCTTTAATAACTGTCCCAGGAGGAACAGGAATTTCAATATTTACACCATCTCTGCCAAAACAGCGATTACCTCTACCACTATGACCATTCTCAGCTCTAAATACACGAATTTTTTTTAAGTGTGAGAGGGTTCGTAAATTGTTTTTCACGACAAAGACTACATCTCCACCACGACCGCCATCTCCCCCATCGGGGCCCCCTTTAGGGATATATTTCTCACGACGGAAAGAAACACAACCGTTGCCCCCGTTTCCGGAGGCAACATCTATATAGGTCTCATCTGAAAATCCAAACATTATTAGTCTCTATCGTAATTCCTACAATTTACGCAGAAGGAAGTATACGAATATATTTTCGGTTATTACGAATATGAAAATCAACCGAGCCGGCTTCTTTTGCGAAGAGAGTAAAATCTCTTCCACAGCCAACGTTCTCCCCTGCGTGGAATTTATTTCCGTGTTGTCTTACTAAAATTTCGCCAGCCTTGACAATCTGACCACCAAATCTTTTCACTCCAAGACGTTGAGAATTGGAATCGCGACCGTTTCTACTACTTCCGCCACCTTTCTTATGTGCCATCTCTAACTCCTTAAGCTTTGATCTCTTTAATAGTGATCATTGAATATTTTTCGCGATGGCCCTGAGTCCTGCGATATCCCTTTCGTCTATGAAACTTGAAGACCTTGATCTTCTTGCCCTTCACTAATTCATCAACGGTGGCAACAACTTTTGCCCCATCAACATATGGAGTACCAAAGACAGATTTTTCACCATCCTTAAAGGCAACAACTGTATCAAAAGTGACCTCTTGGCCCATTTCAACATCCATCTTGTCAACTTTAAGTGTAGCGCCTTCCTGCGCTTTGTACTGCTTGCCTAGAATTTCTACGAGTGCGTACATCTATATACATCCTTATCCAATAATATGCAGACTCTCTTATATCATAACAGATTAATAATTACAAGAGGTTTGGGTTATTCGCTTTACATTGACTCTAAAAATGGAATTCCTACTACATAATAGGCATTTTTTAAGACTTGCAATAACATCTTCACAAGTGTAACTCGAGCTTTAATAAGCTCGGGCGTTTGTGCTTTTAATATTTGATGGTCATGGTAATACCTACTAAATAAACGAGATATTTCGTATAAATAGGAGGTAATTATTGATGGATTATACTCTTTTGCAGCAAGGGAGACAAGAGTATCGAACGAAGCAATACTTTTTATAAGTTCTCTCTCATCTTGAAGGGTAAGAAGAGATGCATCAAATGAGATATCATTAAAATTATTTTTCATTTCCTCCCATTTTTTTAACATGCTACTTATTCTTGCCCCCATATATTGCAGGTATGGGCCGGTATTGCCACTAAATGAGATCGATTCATCTGGATTGAAAATCATATCCTTTGTTGCTGTTGTTTGTAACAAATAATAATTTAAAGCGCCAAGGGCGATATCGCTACTTACCTCATCAATATCACCAACCATACCTTCTCTCGATTTAGAGATTATCTCACCTTTTGCTAGTTGCGTAAGAGAGTCAATAAGATCATCTGCATCGACGACAGTTCCTTCCCTACTCTTCATTTTACCATCAGGAAGGTTAACCATACCATAGGCAAGATGGAAGAGGTTTTTTGCCCACGAATATCCTAATTGTTCCAATACATAAAACAATACTTTAAAGTGGTATGATTGTTCACTTGCAACGACAAATATAAGAGAGTCGAAAGGCCATTTCTCATGTCGTTGTATTGCTGTTCCAATATCTTGTGTGAGGTAAAGAGAGGTTCCATCCTTTCTAAGGACGACTTTCTTATCAAGGTTTATAGGTTCGAGATCTATCCACACAGAACCATCCGGTTCTTTATAAAAAACTCCTTTTTCCAACCCTTTATGGACAATATCTCTACCTAATTTATAGGTATCGCTTTCGTAGTAATATTCATCAAAAGAAATTCCTGTCTTCTGGTAAGTCTCATTCACACCATCGAGGGTCCACTTATTCATCAATGACCAGAGGGATAAGACATCTTTGTCACCATCCTCCCATTTTTTCAACATCGCTTGTGCTTGTTCGGAGGCCTCTTTTTCTTCCTTCTCCCATGCTGCGAAACGAACATAATACTTGCCTACAAGGTGGTCACCTTTTATGTTATGAGTTTCAGGGGTTTCTCCATTACCAAATTTCTGGTAGGCTAACATACTCTTACAAATATGAACTCCTCTGTTATTAATGAGGTTTACTTTTTGAACCTCAGCACCGTTTGCTTCTAATAAGCGAGAGATGCTCATACCGATAGCGTCATTTCGAAGATGTCCAAGATGGAGAGGCTTGTTTGTATTAGGGCAGCTGAATTCAACCATCATTTTTTTCCCTTTGAGAAGAGTTGTATGACCGTATCTATCTTTTTTATCTTGAATTTCTTTATCGAGGTCTATCGCAAGGGAAGCAACATCAATCTTCACATTTAAATAGGGTCCAGCTGGTAATATTCGATCCTTGTCAATTCCAACTTTAGTAATTAATCTATCGCAAACTAATTGAACAATTTTAGCTGGAGCACTTCGCAAAAGCTTCGCATAAGGAAACAGAGGAAACGCTAGATCTCCAAGTTCTGGTTTTGGCGGAGTTTGAACAACAAGCTCACCCACGTCCTTGACAAGAGCCTCATCTATCCCAGATTCTCGTGCTATTTCTAGTATTTGAGCGCTAATAGTCTCTTTCCAATACTCTTTCATCTGCTGTAACATCAATTTTCTCCAAAATAAAAATGATTTATATGAACAGCTGCTACTATACAAATAAGATGGGCTCTGTGCAAGAGATGAGTTGGTATTGAGAAAAAATGTGTGAATCACTATAGTAAAAGACGAGGAGTTTCTATGGAACACACCGACATCGATATAGAACGGTTCATACCCGCTTATATTAAAAGTTTTGATCGTTTTGAAAAATCTAAATACATCTCTTTCAGACCAGCTCCAAGTAGAATGCGATTACAAGAGACTGTATTTGATATTTTTGAACTTCTTTTCCCAGGTCGTAGCGGCAATGAAGTATTAAACAAGGAGACTGTCACAACATTCATCACGATGATGATGAAAAAAGTGAGTGATGAGTTAGAAAGCCAAATTTTCCTAGGTTGGTTCTATGATAATCCATATCAATTGGGAGATGACGATACCGTCCAATATAAAGAGATCGCAAAAAATACAACCATTGAATTCCTTGAAGCTCTTCCTGAAATGAGAATTATGCTAAAAGAAGATGCCCAAGCAGCTTTTGATGGGGACCCTGCAGCAACGAGTATTCAAGAAACCATACTTACCTATCCTGGAATCTGTGCTCTTACAATGCACAGAATTTCTCACTTTCTCTATACAAAGAAAGTACCTCTCATTCCAAGAATGTTCAGTGAAATAATTCATAATCAAACGGGAATAGATATCCATCCTGGAGCCACTATTGGCCGATCATTATTCATAGACCACGGAACAGGCGTTGTAATTGGGGAGACAACTATTATTGGGAACCATGTAAAAATGTATCAAGGTGTAACTCTTGGTGCGTTAAGTTTTCCTAAGGATGCTTGTGGGAATCTTATTAGAAATCAAAAGCGACACCCAACAATAAGTGACTACGTTACTATTTATGCTAATGCTACAATATTAGGAGATATCAAAGTGGGAGAGCATTCAATTGTTGGTTCAAACTCTTGGATTCACTATGATGTCCCCTCATATAGTTTTGTTCAGAACGAAGAACCAAAAACAATCATTAGGGAGCGAGGAATAAAAAAAAATCTTTCTTAGCGTTCGTGAATCATATGGATATACTCACTAGGTGTTTGATTACAGTATCGCTTGAAAACTTTTGAGAAGTAGTTAGAATCACTGAAGCCCAGTCGTTGTGAGACATCTTTTATCGAAATCTCGCCATCTTCAAAATAGAGTTTTGCAAGACTCATTCTTTGAATACTCACATAGGAAGGAATTGACATCCCAGTCTCTTTCTTAAACTTTCTTGAAATGTGGGAAATATGGGTATTATGCATCCTTCCGAGGTCTTCAATTTTGACATCATCACTCAAGTGAACAGTTAAGTAGGTAACAATTTGTTTAATCATTGGAGAATATGATGATACTGAGAATTCTAGTACTGCCTTTGCATAATCTAAAGCTATTTGACCATAGAGTACTTCATCAAGATGAGAGACACTCACTGCATGTTCAATCATCAAATTAAACTTATTACTCATCGTATAGAGATATAAGGATTGAAGGCCTCCACTTCGAGCTGCATTACAACACAGGGCATTCAAACTAATAAGATGGTTTTTACAACATCTTAGCGCTTTGGATGCGACAGTATTCCCATCACAACAAGGTAGATTAGTAGCACTTCTTCTTTTAAGAAGTACTTCCTCAACCTTATAGGGATTACCCCATTTTACTCCATGTAACAACTCGTTTTCCAATTCATATGCATGTTCTATTTGAACCAAATTAAGATGCTCAGGGAGTTTAGATTCTAGTTCAAGTTCATTTTCTACGTGTTCATCCATACCTTCACCTTATTTTTAGAATACCTATCTTTCTTCAATATTGCAAGCAAAACCCTGCCAGTTACGACTCAGACACTTTTCCTCTTCCATTACGAACTCTACAATTACACCTAAAGGCTTTTATAACATTATCTCATGCTAGAAATAAATTCAATGTAAAAACACATCTTCTTAAACTTCTAAAAACCTGTTATTCTAGTACTATCACCAAAAGGAATGGGAGATTTTTACTATGGATAATTCATTAAAAGATAAAGTAATCGTTGTTACAGGTGCTGGCGGAGTATTATGCAGTGAATTTGCTCGCCACTATGCACATCTTGGTGCTAAAGTGGCTCTTCTTAATAGATCTTTTGAGAAAATAAAAAAAATAGAGAATGAATTGGCACTTCAAGGCTATGTAGCAAAAGCATATCAATGTGATGTATTAGATAAAGAACGCCTAGGGACAGTTCATAAAGAAATTATTCAAGATCTTGGTCTTGTTGATATTCTTGTAAATGGTGCTGGTGGGAATATGGATGCTGCAAATACAGCTAATGAATATCATGAAAAAGAGCTAAACCCTGAACTTAGATCGTTTTTTACATTAGATAGTTCGATTATTTCTAGTGTATTTAATTTGAATTTTATGGGGACTCTTCTTCCTACTCAAGAATTCACCTCTGATATGGTGGGAAAAGAAGGATGTTCTATTTTGAATGTATCTTCTATGGCTTCTTATAATCCACTCACTAAGGTTTTAGGATATTCCGCTGCTAAGGCTGCGGTAAATAATCTCACCTCTTGGCTTGCAGTTCATTTTTCTCATGTGGGAATTAGGGTCAATGCTGTTGCACCTGGTTTTTTCAGTACGGCCCAAAATAAAAATCTCTTATATGATAAAGAGGGTAATTTAAGTGAAAGAAGCAGAAAAATCATCAGTGGCACTCCTATGGGCCGATTTGGAGTTCCAGCTGATCTTCTTGGCACAATTACGTATCTCGTAGATCCATCGATGTCAGCTTTTGTAACCGGCGTTATTATCCCAGTTGATGGTGGATTTAATGCATATTCAGGAGTATAGAGTTTCTATATATTCTGCACTAAGATGTTCAAGAGAAACACCTTCTATTTTAGCCCGAATCAATGCTCCACGACTAATCGTTGATGGAGCATTTTTTATATGGAGCTTCAAATAATTTCCACTAATACCTGTCACTTCCTCATCTACGATACGTTCAATAATCACTTCAACATCGGCTCCTTCTTGAGTCCTCACATACCTATGAGTATGAACAGCAGAAAGTGAACGTAATTTTCGAGCCCGTTCATCCCTTATATATTCAGGAACGGGGTCTGAGGCAGCAAATAACGGAGTTGCTGGACGAGGAGAATATGGGAAAACATGAATTTGGCTTACATTCAAATCGATGAGTCGTTGGTAACTCTCCATAAACTCTCTTTCCCCTTCGCTTGGCAACCCTGTGATCATATCACAAGCAATAAAAGGGTTATTTTTCACCATTCTTAGAGAGGCTACGGCTTCTTGCACTACGCTATAGGTATAATGACGATCAATTCTTTTAAGAACTCTATCTGATAACGATTGAAGAGGTAGATGGAAATGGGGTTGAATCCTTTCGTCCTTTAAGACTTCCAACAATCCAGGAGTAAAACAATCTGGTTCCAAGGAAGAGAGTCTTATTCTCATAGATGGAGAGAGAGCCTCAAGTATATGCTCTAGCAAGTGCTCTATAGAGACGTCTTTATCTTTATATTGACTAATATTAACGCCTGTTAAGACAATCTCTTTATAACCCCCTTCTTCTAGTGCTCTACATCGATCAACAACCTCTGTATACGGAAGAGAGACACTGTCCCCTCGTGCTATTGTTACTCTACAGTACCCGCATGCATTATCACATCCATCTTGAATTTTCAAAAAAGCTCTTGAATGTAGTGAAAAACTTGCAGCATCATAATCAAATGATGTGTGCTCGATCTCTTCATGTAGAAGTGAATGGATCGTCTCAAAAAGATCTGAGTCGGCTATAGCCCTTTGTGCTAATCGAGAAGCAAGTGTTAATAATTTTGGTTTATTATCTAAAGAGACGATAACTACATTATCAATAAGCTCTGCAATCAAATCTTCTTCCATTTGAGCATAACAGCCCGTCACGATAATCACAGCTTTCTCATTCTCTTTGTTGAATTTTCTTATCATCCTTCGTGCTTTTTGTTCAGCTTTTGTAGTTACGGTGCATGTGTTAATAATATATATATCTGCAATTTCTGATTGAGTAGCTAAAGTAAATCCTGCATGTACAAAAGAGTCTGCAATTGCTTCACTTTCACATTGATTGAGTTTACACCCAAGAGTATAAATGAAAAGTTTCATGCATCCTCCATCTCCTTTGCTTCTTCGATCTTCAACCTTGATAGAATTTTATCTGTAGCATCCTTAAGTTCTTCTCTCATCATATTTGCATACGGGTTATAGCGCTGTAGATCATAAAAGAGCTGAATTGGGTCATTACACGTTTGCTCAACGATACTCATCAATCTCTTATATCCCACAGTGGCGAGCTTTGTCGGATTGAGATGTAATTCATCGAGCATTCTACCTACGAAGTGCGTCACACCTTGAGAATAGGCTGCCTCTTTATCATGTTGTTCTGGGCTCATCTCAATAACATCAATTGCCATATTCGTAAAAAGTTCTTTCCAATACATCGATTGATCTGCATTACACCTAAGTGGATAAAATACTAAGGGTAGTCCTTTAACCCCATCTTTTGCTGAATCTGGTCCAAACATTGGGTGGGTCGCCAGTAATGGTTGACTCTCTTTTAAGATTTCTTTCATTAACATAGCTGGATAAACTTTCACAGAACAAGTATCAATCACAACTGTGTTTTCACCTAAAAGATCTTTTATCGCATGAAGGACCTCTTGTAGAGAGGAGATTGAAACACAGAGGAAAAGAACATCACTCTTACAAAGAGTTTCAAAATCGACAAGAGTGACACCTTCTAATGAGATATCTCTTTTACTGCGGTTATACCCAACAACCTCTACCTTTTTAGCTAACTGAGTAGCCCAAAAGGAACCAAAACGACCTAAGCCGTACACACCTACTTTCATAATGGAAATACCATATCATAAATACTAATATCCATACAATCTCAATTAGAAAAAGTAGGTCAGAGGGATACAACACTTTTTGGGAATATGCTATCCTTATTTATGTTATTATAATCATCGAGAGGTAAAAATATGTCATTTGCACAAACAATGAAAGATAAGGCTATTGCCTTACAAAAAATCCTAGTTCTTCCAGAAGGACTTGAAAAAAGAACTCTTCAAGCTGCAAGAAAAGTGATGGATGAGCGTATCGCAAAAAGTGTATATGTTCTTGGGAACGAAGTCAAAGTTACCGCATTAGCTGCAGAGTTGAATGTAGATATTTCAGATATCGTAATTATTGATCCCGTTGCATCAGATCTGAGAAAAGAGTATGCACTTGAATATTATGAAATGAGAAAACATAAGGGAATGACAAATGAGAAAGCCTTTGAAGTAATTGTGCATCCCCTCTATTTTGGTGCAATGATGGTACATCTTGGTAAAGCAGATGCAATGGTAGCAGGTGCGGAAAATACTACAGGCGATGTACTTAGAGCATCTTTCCAGATTATAAAAACAAAACCAGGAATTAAAAGTGCCTCTTCTTGCTTTGTCATGGCAACAAAAGAAACTGATTTAGGGGCAAACGGATCATTCATATTTAGTGATTGTGCTACCATACCTAACCCAACAGCTGAACAATTGGCAGAGATTGCTGTTTCTTCTGCTGAATCCTGTCAAACATATCTCAATACTACTCCTGTTGTAGCAATGTTAAGCTATTCAACCAAAGGAAGCGCATCGGGAGAATTAGTTGATAAAGTAGTAGAAGCTACCCGTATCGTACAAGAAAAAAATCCATCTCTTTTAGTTGATGGGGAATTACAACTCGATGCTGCAATCATTGAATCAGTCGGAAAAAGCAAGGCACCAGGATCTGATGTAGCTGGTAAAGCTAATACACTCATCTTCCCAGATCTCCAAGCAGGGAATATTGGTTATAAATTAGTGCAACGCTTGGCAAGAGCAGAAGCATATGGCCCGATTTTACAAGGATTTGCTAAACCAGTGAGTGATTTATCCAGAGGGTGTAGTGTAGAAGATATTGTTGTTACAAGTGCAATGACCCTTAGCCAAGTTCAATAATACATGATAAAATCTCATATATTACATAAACATACACCTCAAAGAAGGTGTATGTCTCTTATTTTAAATCTTATAAAACGGGGGCTAGTGAGTTAATGAAGGAAAAGATTTCACTCATTGATGGTTCCCGTAGTCCTAATAGAACAATTTGGTCTTTAAGTTGGCCTGTTATCCTTGATCAAAGTTTTAATACGCTCATTAGTTTTGTAGATACCGCTATGGTAGGTTCTCTTGGTGCAATCGCAACGGCTGCGGTTGCAGTGAATGCTTCATCAATTTGGTTAATCAATGGAATAATCTACTCATTTGGAACAGCATATGCGGTTCTTATTGCTCGACATATTGGTGCTAATCAACAAGATGGGATTAAGCGAAGTCTCCACCAGGCATTCCTTGCAATAGTTCTGTTATCTATTGTAGTAACAGTTCTCATGAGTTTTATTGCTCGTCATTTAGCTGTTTGGTTAGGAGTTGAGCAAAAAGTTATCAAAGATGCTATTGTCTACCTCTCAATTATTGCACTCAGTTATCCATTTCTCATAACGTTTATATTCTTGTCTTCAATCATTAGAAGTAGTGGAGATACAAAAACACCACTAATTAGTGGAATCTTTACAAATATCTTTAATGTTGTAGGAAATTTCATATTAATATTTCCATCCCGTACTATAGAAATCTTTGGGAAGGAAATCCACATATATGGGGCTGATATGGGAGTTAAAGGTGCGGCTATTGCGACACTGATTTCTCATATAATTTCAGCCACGATTCTTTTTATTGTTATTCTTAAAAAAGATTCAGTCATTAGAATTAACCTAAAGGAAATAATTTGGAAATTTGATAAAACAATCACATCCCAAATCTTCAAGATTGGAACCCCCATGGCTCTTGAGAGAATTACGCTTAGTAGTGGTCAAATAGTACTGACTTCTCTCGTCGCTCACCTAGGAACAGCATCGTTAGCTTCCCATCACCTCGCAATCACAGCAGAATCGATCTCCTTTATGCCGGTTAGTGGTTTTAGTGTTGCTGCGGCTACGTTAGTAGCACAATCTCTTGGTGCAATGAAGAAGGATATGGCCAAAGACTTTGCAAAACGTATTTTATCGTTTGGAATTGCTCTCATGAGTGCAACAGGATTGCTTTTATATGTTGCGGCACCTCAGTTAATGTCTCTTTTTACGAAAGATCAAACTGTAATATCTCTCGGGGCTTCGGTTCTTAGGATAGAGGCATTTGCTCAACCATTTTTTGCGATGAGTATTATTATAAGTGGAATATTGCGAGGAGCTGGAGATACAAAGTGGCCTTTTATAAACTCGGTGATCGGTATGTGGGTAGTGAGACTCCTGCCTGCCTATATTTTTATTACATTCTTTAATGGCGATCTTGTTGTTGCTTGGTCATGTATGGTCGCTGATCTATTTGTTCGAGGTTTGCTGAATTTCTATAGATACAAAAAAGGTCAGTGGGTTGATGTGTGGAGTGATTGATAAAATATATCGCTTAAATCAATAAGATCTTCTATGGAATAGACCTCTCCTCTCGTGAGAGGGTTAAATCTGCTTTTCTGGATAATTTCATCTATTTTCTCCGATGATAGTCTAGAGAGTGCTTTCCCATGTATTAGGTTGTTTCTCATCGTCTTCCTCCTAGAAGCAAATAAATCATGAACTATCGGGAAGAATATTGTTCTCAGATGTTCAGGAACTAAAGGTTCTGCTCGTTTTGTAAAAAGAACTACACAAGAGTCCACATTTGGTGGAGGAAAGAAATTAGCAGCTTTTATAGTAAATAGTGATTTCACTTGATAATCAACTTGGCATAAAATTGAGAGTGTTGACCAGTTTTTTGTTCCTTCATTGCCGACTATTCGATCCACAACCTCTTTTTGTAAGGTGAAGACCATAGTAGGAACCCCTACCCGATCCTCTAATAATCGAGCAATGATAACTGACCCAACATTGTAAGGAAGATTACCACAAATTGCATCAGGGATTTTTTTTTCTGATTCAATCTTTAATGTCTTTAAGGCATCGCCTTCCACTAGATGAAATTGATTAACATCTTTAAATGCAATCTCTTTTAAGAGGGTGATAAAACCTCTGTCTATCTCAAAGGCAGTGACATTATATCCTTTCTCCAACAATATTGTTGTGATATTCCCAATACCAGGGCCAATCTCCCATACAGTATTACCTGCTTCGAGATTCATAGAAGATACAATCTTTTCTCTGATAGCAAAGGAGAGGAGAAAATTTTGACCAAATTTCTTGCTCATTGCGAGGGAATTTTCTTCAAGGATTGCTTTGATATGTGAAGGTGAATCGTAAGGAAATGTCCATTTCATACGCTAAGCGCCTCCTTGAAGTAATGCAGTGCATAGAGTACCAAAGAAGTAGAGTTGCAGTCAAGGAGAGCGTTAAAAACACTAAATATACGATCCATGGATTATATATATTGGTATGAGAAACATCTGGACCCAATATTCTCAAGATCCCATCTCCTATTATCTGTACGATCAAGCGAATTGCTTCTATTCTCACAAAGAGATACACAATAGTTGCAATAATCAAGAGAATGATGAGAGGTGTGAGCACTAGTGTATAGAAAATACCTAATGGAATAAATGTATCAAAAAGAATTATTGAGACAATTCCTGTAATACTCATAGCACTGATGCTCAACGAGAGGGATGTGGATAGAAAAGAGGGAAAGCATGTAGTTAGAAGTTGAGAAAGATCAAATGAAATCAGCAATATTCCATATAACGCTGTATAGGAATATATTGCGGCAAGGCTCATCATAGATGATGGGAAAAAGGCTGAATGAAGAATTATCACAAGGAAGAATCGATCTATTCTAGAGGTCGCATAGGGAATAAGTGAAACGAGAAGAAATAAGACACTTCTCATGAGTGATGGTTTATTTCCAGCGATAAGAAGGTACATCAGTGCAATACCGATAGACACTATCACCCCATTCCTTTTTGATACTATCTTAGAAAGGAGTATTGTACTTAGTGATATAAGAACACTAAGGTGCATTCCTGAAAGTGCAAATAAGTGAGCTACACCCTTTTGAATTGCTCTGTGAGTAATAATTTGTGTATTTTCACCTTTTATTCCTAACCCGACAAGGAGAATGAGAGGTTGAATATGTTCACTTAGTGACTTTAATCTATAGATAATAATTCCTTGCATATATTCACGAATCCTAGATATAAAACCTTTTTTTAGAATTTTATAATCCATGACCATGAAAATTGGTTTATTATCATCAGAAATAAAGAAATGTCCATTAACTTTGACATGTGTCCCACTTCGTATATACATCGCATCAGGTATTATAGTAAGAATCTCGATCTCTCTTTTAATAGATATATTACGGATATTCTCCATATGGTGTACCTTGAGGATCATACCACTATTACCATCCTCTGATATTGTAGAGTCAAACAAGAGAAATCCTGTTAGGGAGGTAATTTCTCCATAGAAATTAGGATTAAAAGAGGTCTCCTCGATTCTTTGATGAATGTAGGGTACAAATAAAATTCCTTGCATAATAATAAAAATATAAAGAATTAACGTATCATATTTACATGCAATAAGGAGAGAGCCTTCAATGAGAAGAATGAGGATGATGACAAATACAGGAATAGTACTAAGATATATAGCAATGTAGAGAATGATAAAGAGTGTCAAGAAAGTTATCGCAATCATATGGTAATTACGATAACTAACCTATTATTGATTCGCTATTTCTATGGTGGTTGCAAGCAAAGACAACGATAATCCATTCATTCCAGCACGTAAGAGACGGGCGGAAAAAGCTTCTCTTTTCGCCTCATCTTTTAATACTTTGAGGTATCTTTTGTAAAGAGAATAAATATCTTTATGATACAATCTTATATGGGTAAGGAATTGGGCTCTAAAAGGAATCATATAATCGCTGCTGATCTCTAATGGAAGATGAGGTAATTTTTTCCCATCAACGATGGCTATACTATCTGCGAGATCAATCGTGTCTAGTTGAGAACATTCAAAAAGATATTGCTCAATCGCACCTAATTCTGGGGCTATTTCATAGACACATTCACTTGCTTTTTGTTTAAGTTCAAATCGCTTCTTTAGGGAGAGATCGCTACGTTTATCACGACGGGAAATAGCGACAATAGAGATGAATGTAATAACGGAAGCAATTACCATCTCATCTATCATAGGAATAGGGTCTCTCACAGCAAGTGAAAAGAAAAAATAGGAAACTAAGAAAATGAGACCTCCAATCAATAATCTTGGAACATATCTTACATCAGTCATCCATCTGTCGACGCCCTTATCAATATCATTATAGAGCGTATAAAGAACGGAATCCTTATCTTCCTTTGAGATTTGGTTCGCACTAAAGATATGAATATCTTCATTTTCATTCCACTCTTTATTTGATGAAACATCTTGATAAATAGATATAAAGAGATTCTTGTCGTTTCCTCTTTGAATGAGGTAGCATGATTTCATTTTATCCCCCTTATAGATATGCTTTATAATTTGCTACCCTACTTTTGAGTGTAGAGAGAAACTCTTCTTTTTTAGAAGCGTCTGTTTTAAAGAAGAAATAATATTTTATTTTCGGTTCAGTTCCGCTAGGTCTTATCACCATCTTATCTTGATTATCAAAGATAATAATAATAACATTCGAAGAAGGGAATCCACTTTCTGGGTTATTCAAAAGATCAACAATTTTCACAATTTCAGCACCAGCGAATTCATCGCCAACCTTTTTCTTTCTAAACGACTCCATTATTTGACCCATTTTTTGAGATCCGCTTGCCCCTTCATACGCAAAAGACATCACCCTTTCGGTATAGAATCCGTATTCGTTATAAATAGCTTCAAGTCTTTGCTGAAGAGTAATTCCTTTATGAGCATAGTAGCTCATCATCTCTACAGCTAGTAGTGCTGATGAAACTGCATCCTTATCTCTAATTCCTTTGAGACTATTATATCCAAAACTTTCTTCACATCCGAATAAGTAAAATTCGGTATCTGAAGAATCAACTTCAACAATTTTCTCGGCGATATACTTAAATCCAGTGAGAACGTCTACACAACGCCCGCCATTTCGTTCTGTTATTTCTCGAACCAAGTCAGTAGTTACAAATGATTTGACTACCAAAGGCGTTTTATGTGCATCGTTAAGTTCTTTATTTCGCTGTATGAGGTAATCGCTCAATAAAACAGCTATTTGGTTACCACTAAGTAATGTGTACTCTACTTTCTCCTTATCGTTAGGTATCGCTATTCCTAGCCTATCTGCATCAGGGTCTGTACCTAATACAATATCTGCTTTGACTTCCTTAGCAAGTTGAATTACAAGTCTCATAGCTTCAGGGTCTTCAGGGTTTGGCATACTTACGGTGGGAAAATCTCCATCTGCCTCACTTTGTGATGCAACAACGTGAGTTTCAAGCCCTAATTTAGCGAGAATCCGTCTGACAGGAATATCTCCAGAGCCATGAAGTGGGGTATATGCTACACTCACTTTCTCTTCACCGATGATATCTTTTCTAAGTAGTGAAGAAATTGCGAGTTCATCATATGAAGAATCAACAATTTCAGGAACTTCTCGTAAGAGATTTTTGTTTTTGGCTTCATCTCTACTGATATTCTTGATTTGGGAGACCTCTACCTGAGAAACCATCTGAGCTATCCCTATATCATGAGGAGGTGTCACTTGCCCTCCATCACTATAGTAGACTTTATATCCATTATATTTTGCTGGATTGTGAGAGGCTGTGATCACGATACCACTTGTAGCCTTTAAATATTGAACTGCAAAGGAAAGAAGAGGAACTGGTCGTAGTGTATCATACAAATAGACAACAATGCCGTTTGCACAAAGTGTGAGGGCTGCTTCCTCTGCAAATAATTGGGAGTAGTTTCTGGAATCAAATGCGATGACTACACTTGGATCTTTTTCTTGACTTAAAAGATAGGTAGCAAGACCTTGAGTTACTTTACGAATCATGAAAGGGTTAATTCGGTTAGTACCCCCTCCAATGACTCCTCTCATTCCTGCAGTTCCGAATGAAAGTGAGGTATAAAACCTGTCATATAAGTCGTCTTGTGCATTTTCATCATAAGAGGTAATAACTTCTTGTTTGAATTGAGGATCACTTTCATTTTCAATATAATCTATCGCTTTAGAATAGATTTGTTCTAGCTCTTGTGCATCATACGTACTCATAGCTCCCCCTTTTTTAACTCTTTAAATGTATCATAAATATTAGTAAAACCGGAAGAAATTAATGTTTCTTTTCCTCTAAACCCCCATGAAACCAAAGCACATCTCACTTGTGCATTCAAAGCAGTAATACCGTCGACCTCACTATCTCCTACAAATAGCAATTCATGAGGTAAAATGCCAAACTCATTCATGAAAGCTTTAATAGAAGTTGGGTCTGGTTTTAAAGGATAATCACTATGTGCTCCTAAGACAAAGGAGAAGGGTATATGAGGAAATAGTTTATTAACAATTACCTGTACTAATTTATCCTCTTTGTTTGAGAGGACTCCAACAATTATGTGAGATTTGACACATTCAGCTAAAAATTCGCTCGCACCTTCATACTCGGTAGCAAATTGAGTTGGATTGCTTGCATATGTATCCATAAGTATCTGTAACATAGTATCCAACTGTTCTTCACTTACAGTGAGTTCTCTCAAAGATGTTGCTCTCAGGAGAGCATTCTTTAATCCTCTTCCAACACAGCTTTTTCCCTCTTCATCACTGATTATCGGGAAATTGTAATGAGAGAGAGCTGCATTCATTGCATAAGTAATATCACCTATGGTGTTTGCGATTGTTCCATCAAGATCAAAAAGTATAGCCTTATATATTGTAATATGTTTCATATTAAAAGAGTATACCTGCCTATTGCCTTATATTCTAGTCATGTATACTATCTTTCATTATGTATAAGGGAACTATAATTGCAGCCTATATAGGCAATCTGGTGGGAGCGCTTGTAACAAATCTTTCACCTTTATTATTTGTTATATTCATGAACTCATATCACCTTTCCTATGAACAAATAGGAAGACTTGTATTAATTAATTTCTTCACTCAGATCATATCTGATATTGTTAACAGCAAATGGGTCGACACATATGGGGTAAGACCGTTTATCACAGGCGGACATGCCCTCGTAACTGTTGGGTTCATCATTTTGGCTCTTTCTCCATTTATTCTCCCAAACAATCCATATGCTATGATAGTGGTGGCTACTGTAATATTCAGTTATGGAGGTGGGCTTTTAGAACTTTTATTATCAGCAATTATTGGGGCAATCCCAGGAGATGAAAAAGCCAAAGCTATGAGTCTTCTCCACTCGTTTTATGCTTGGGGTTTCATTGCTGTTATTCTGCTAACTACACTGATGATTTCCATCCTAGGACCTTCAAGGTGGTTTTACATTCCTCTTATATGGGCAATTATTCCCATTTTTAACTTTTTCTTATTCTTAAAAGTTCCCCTAGCTCCTATGGTGCATCATGAAAAGAGAGTAAGAAACAGAACACTCCTTTCATCACCGTTCTTCTTATTAGTGTTAGCTGGAATCTTGTTCGGAGGAGCAAGTGAAGTTATAATAAGTCAGTGGACTTCTACATTTGCAGAGAATTCTTTAGGCCTTTCAAAAGCTACAGGGAACCTTTTAGGAGTACTCTTCTTCGCTTTCTTCCTAGGAGTTGGTAGATTATTATTTGGCAAATATGGGAAAGATAAACAAATTTGGCATATCATGTTCTATGGAACAATTCTCACTATTATCTGCTATCTCGTTGCTGGACTCTCTCCTTGGCCTTTTGTTTCACTCCTTGCATGCATTTTCAGTGGATTAGGAGTGTCCCTATTGTGGCCAGGTTCTATTGTACTCGCTCATGCACGGTTTCCTCACGCATCAGCAGCACTCTTTGCTCTTCTCGCTGCCTCAGGTGATACAGGGGCCGCTATTGGGCCATATAGTGTTGGTGTTGTAACTGATTATCAAATAGCAATTGGCAATAGTGCACCCCTTCAAATGGGATTGTTAAGTGCCACAATATTTCCAATACTTATGCTCATTGTGCTTATTTTCATCAAACGTAGTCAAACAGCTACTGGGCTTGATGGATCAGGTCTATCAAGTGGGTCTTCTTCAGCTAATGTAGCTAAATAAGATGCTATAAATGAGAGTTTATCCATCTCATTTCGAACAGCGACAGGTAATGGATAGGTAGAGGTGTCTAACACAATTGAAGAAAAGGAGCTACTCGCTTCTTGCATAGTTTGAATATCTTTTACTTTCTCAATAATTTGTTCGCTATTAATGATTTTTGGTTGACTCTCATCACTATTATATTTGCATTTTCTAAAAATTGGAGTATTATATTTTGTTTTCGATGGAGAGGCCCCAAAAAGTCGACACACCATCGACCTTACAGGATAAATTTGGCAATGGTAGGCCTCATCTTTGGTATACAATGGGCAAGATTCTCCCTCGTAGGAAGGATCTACCCGTGATATAAGATCTTCACTCTTTTTTATGAATAACAAATATGCGGCAATAAGAGATGCTTCTGATGAAGTTATATCTGGAATGAAATGCTCACAACAGGTACCACAAGAGGGTGGACAACTAATCGACAGAGCAGATGTAAAAACGCTCTCTTTTTGATCTATATCAATATAAAGATCGAGAAGATCTTTCCATTGTAACGAAACTGAAGAACCCTCTAATTGTCTTGTTAGTTGCCAAATATCATCCATCAATTTTATTCTCCACCATCGAGTCGTATGGATAATAAGGAGATATGGATTCGTTGGTCAAGATGCTTTTTATGTATCTAATATTTTTCCTTTAGAAGAACTCTTTTTAGCTCTTTTTTTTCCTTTGTACTCTCTTCCTTTTTTCATAGTCGCTCGCTTCCTTCTATCACTTAATAATATGGCACTACCAACACCAGTAAACAGCGATATAAGGATTATGAAGAACATCATTAACTTGTTTTGTGCATAGGGAAGAGTGATATTCATACCATAGTAACCAACAACGAAAGTTGGGAACATAAAAGCAATAGAAATTACTGTAAGCCGTCTCATAATAAAGCTAAGATTATTACTAATTACTGAGGCAAAAGCATCCATAGTACCGGTAAGAATTGAGGAATAAATATTGGCCATTTCAATTGCCTGTTTATTATCAATAATTACATCTTCTAAAAATTCCTTTTCTTCTTCTGTGGGGACTTTAAAATATGGAGATTTTTGTAATTTTTCTAATAGAACTTCGTTTGTAGCAAGAGATGTAGTGAAGTAGACTAATGATTTTTGTATTGATAATAGTTGAATAAGCTCATCATTTCTTACACTTCTATGAAGTTCTTCTTCAACGAGGTTTTTTTGTCTATTTAAGTATTTAAGTAGTCGAATGTAGACCATTGCGGCTCGACCCATAATAGAAATAACAAACCCTTCCTGAGTCTCTATAGGGTATTGCCTGAATCGATTACGTGAGAAGTCCTCTAAAATAACACTATCACTCTGGCAGATGGTAATAATAGTTTTTTCCATCATTACAATACCTAAAGGAACACAATACTGGTTGATTCCGTGGGCATCATCCGCAAAAGCGGGGAGTCGTACGATGAGGGCAACATAGTCATCCTCTTTCTCGATTCTTGCTTGTTCATCCATGTCCATGATGTCAGCGAGGAGTTCACTGCTCACTGCATAATCTTCTTGTAATTGGGAGATATCATCACGAGTTACTTCTCGTGCATCAACCCACACATACCCATCATGTGTCCCATGTGGACCATTTGAAGGGAGATTCATTGTATTTCTTATTGTAATCATGGTTCCTCCATAACTCTCCTGGAGAACCATTCACCCATTATTTTACATCTTTGTGGGTAAAGGGAGCAGGAGAAATTCATTCTGCTTAGCATTATTTGATAGTAATTTCTGTCTACTACCACCATCGTCTGAATTAGACATGGGTTCCTCCTACATATGTTAAGATGTTATTGGACTAATCATTCAATCCACTTGCCATAGTAGCACATCATAGATATGATAAAAAGAGGTTTACCTAAATAAAATAAGGAGTTTTCCACATGATTACACGAGATGAAGCCTTTTCTATATATTCGACTTACAATAGTTCAAATACTCTTTTAAAACATGCACTTAGCGTAGAAGCTGTGATGAGAAGATTCGCTACCTATTTTCACGAAGATGAAGAATATTGGGGAATTGTAGGACTATTGCACGATATAGACTATGAAAAATACCCTGAGGAACATTGTAAAATGGCACCTGTTCTTTTGAAGGAACATAATATTGATGATGATATGATTCACTCAATAGTATCCCATGGTTGGGGCCTTTGCTGCGATGTAGAACCTATCTCAATTATGGAAAAAGTATTGTTTACAATTGATGAACTTACTGGTTTAATTAGTGCTACAGCACTTATGAGACCTTCAAACTCATTATCTGATTTAGGTGTAAAATCTGTCATGAAGAAATGGAAAACCAAAGGATTCTCTCAAGGAGTCGATAGAGACTTGATCTTAAGAGGCTGTGAAATGATTAATCTTGAACTCTCTGAAGTCATTGAGTTGTCGATTGAGGGAATGCGGACTATTTCTGATAAATTAGGATTTGCCTCTTAATTAATTGGTGTATTCTCAGGCGTGAAAGAACTATCTATATGTTCTATTCTAATAATCCCTTGTCTATTCATAACAAGCTTCACATGGTGCAAATCCTCAATCTGGTGTTTTGCACCTGATTCAGTTATTACAAGATGTAGGTGATAAACTTTACTTTCTTGTTGCATTTCAATATCGTGCTCATCGGTTGGAATGTATCTATAATCCTCACTATCATCCATCTCTTTAAGCCAATCATCGATTCTCAGACGAATAACGACTGTCATAGAATTAATCCATGGTTCAGCAATATTCTTATTCTTTTTGTGTTGGTAAATCTTTACATACCTTGTGTAATGGATAACATCCTCTTGTGGAAGCATGTCAATAAAAGGACTTCCTCCCTCTTCTCTCACTCTTTGAATAAGAGGCGGAAGTGAAGAGGCTCCTTTCATACTTAATACAACTTTGGTTTTATTTATTTTTCTATTAGTTCGAGGTGCATGGAAAAAGAATACTTGGTCTGAAAAAAGACGAGGAACAATTCGAGTAAAAAACGCTCTCAAGCCTTCTTTGATTCGGTCTTTGAATATATATGCAAAAATAATTAGCAACGCCCATTGCATACTATTTTTCAGAAAGAATTTTTCCGCAAAAATTGCAGTGAGAGTTGCAAAAGTCATTGCAATACCAGCTGCTGTTCCTGCAAGAATTCCTCCAACTCTCTTTGGTGATTTAGATTCAATTGGTTGCAGGTAAAGTACTGATTGAGTCCATTTTTTCAATTCTGCACTTCTGTAAATGATGCTTTCTCTATTATTTTTTGTATTTGAACTCATCACCGACATGTAATTATTTTCTTTACGATATTGAACTTCTTCACGAGCGTAACCTATTAAGAAAATATATTCATCTCTACCTAACAAGGGATAAGCTTGCACAAGTCGAAAGAGATCGATGTTCGTCTTCTCTACTATGAGGCTCATTGCCTCATCGCCCCATAAAAAAGCACTACAGACTTTATTACCATTTGGGTACTTACACTCTATCTTTTGTGTGATACCTCTAAAACGTGTAAGAACTTCTTTCGACTCTCCACTGAAAAGGTGTAATAAAGAGAGCACCTCCTTAGCTGTACCCCTTTTTATAACATCCTTACATTCCTGTATCGTAGCATTCGCCTCATGCCTAAATGAATTACAAAGTGTTTGAATTTCATGAATTACTATCTCATCATCGACCTTCGAGGAACCTACAATAATCTGATGAGCATAAAGCTCAATAAGATATAATGGGCTTATCGTATTTGAGGTATCAAGAAGTTCGTCAATAGTGATTTCAGGAGAAGAGTAGCGAGCATGAGCTTGAAATTTTCTAAGCATCGCATCACGCTGAATGACGTGAGAAGAAACATTTAATTGAGGAGGACTGAATATAAAATAATCAATATCCTTTTCGTATGAGTCATGATTTGGTATTGGGTATGTTATTTTTACCTCTAAATGTCTTGAAGAATGAATTCTAATATCTATCACACCATTTGCTCCATTTGAAATATGAGTATAAGTCACTAAGGAGCATAAATCAACAATATGGATAAAAGGTTTCCCCTAGTTTTTCTGCTACAGCCTTCATTTGCTTAGTTTTTAATGTTGTTCATTAATCCATGAGTGAGTAGTACTTCTGAATTTTGCTAACAAGTTAGTAAGAAATATTGAGCTTTAGTAATCCTTATTTCATCAATGGACTCAGTTCTACTCTTTACATTCTATTCTCGTACTTTCACTACTACTAATCTTTTATCTAAGATTCTCTTCATTCATAGTCAACACCTTTTATACCTCAATAAACAACATCTTGATCTCTTATCTTCCCGTTTACAAAAATTTAAATACGAATTTAAGAATTAAGATAGTAATTAAAAGTATATGCTGTATTTTTTTATACCTGATACTTTGATAGTTAGCATGTGTTTCACTTTTTTTTAGATATAACCTTTATAAACCTCCTTACCCTACCATTAACGAAACATTGTTTGACTTATGGATAATTATTGTCCATACTATTTTTACAAACATAACGGAAAAGAGGAATATAGTATGGATGAGGAATTAACTTACAAGATTGTTGATTTTGTAGAGGATAGAGCAGTAACAACTTGCTCTGATGGTAGAGAAGTAGAAATTCTTTTTGAAGAGATTCCCGAAGAGAGTAAGGTAGGAGATAGTCTCATCTTTCTTGATGGGTTGTATGTCATGATTTAATCGTGCTCTTTGTAAAGTAATCTATTTGTTTTGTATTATCTAATCTCAGAACTTAGTAATTTTGAAGAATTTGCAAATTAAAATCTCTGATGGAATTCTTCCTTATAACATTTTTCTTGGGTAAATATTTATTAATGAGAATAAAGGTAAATATATATTGAAAATTTTCCTAACCCATTAAGCCCTGTAACAATCAATAATCGTAGATCCACGATTATTACATCTCAATTTTCCTTAAAGTGCCTTTTATCCTAGGGCTAATTTCCCCAATAATAATCTTTTCACCATCTACTTCAAAAATAATAATTGTTCATTCTACAAGTGTAAAAGACAATAGAGCTGCTCATGTTACGTTGATCACACGTAACCAAACTTGAATAACCAATGTGGCACACTCTTTCCTTTTGGCCTTATATTCACTGATATTTTTTCAACCTCTAAAAAAAGTTTCCTACAACTCTCAGTTACCATTTTTCATGATGCCCAGTAAGTAGAAGCATTTCATTTGATAATAGCAAAGCAATAATCTTACTGTTCATATTGACCTAATGTATTAAGAAGTATAGGGTATCCTTTGTTTTAAAAGGATACTTATTTTTATGAATACTACTGTTAATACAAAAAGAAATTATCTCGCATTTCTCGTTCATGCACTATTTTTAGCTCTCACGATGAGTTTCATCGATGTAAATACTGTAATCCCTAATATGATGGGAGAACTCGGTGCTAAAAGTATTCACCTTGGTCTTCTCTCAGCTATTATGATTGGGGGAGCAAGTGTAATGCAGTTAATCTTTGCAATACTCATCATTCCTCTAAAAAAGAAAAAGCCAGCACTCCTTGTTGCAATCTATATACGCGTTAGCGCATTACTCTTACTTGGCCTATTTTTACTCTCTGATTTAAGTGGTAAAAGTTGGGTTATTTGGGCATTACTTCTTATAATGGCTATGTTCTCTTTTGGTGGAGCTTTCGCTAATATTAGCTATACAGATATTCTAGGAAGAGCAATTCTCACTGAGAAAAGAAAGCAATTTCTCATGAGAAAGCAACTCATAAGTAGTGTCGGTGTCATTGTTTCATCTCTTCTTGTAAAAGTTGTCCTCTCCTACTTTCACTATCCATATAACTATGCATTCTTATTCATTTCAGGCTCTTTCATCTTATTACTCGCAACCATCGGCTTTTGGATGATAGATGAACCCATTAATACGAAAGTACAAAAAGAACCAATAAGAAAAAGGTTGTCACTGTTAATTCAAGCTGTAAAAGAAGATAAGAATGTGAGAAAATATCTCCTGTTCATTAACACAAGCGGTGTAATTCTCTCAACAATTCCGTTTCTTATTCTCTTTGCAAGAACTCAGTTTACGGTAGACGGGTCATTAATTGGAACGTACCTCCTCGCTCAAATGGGAGGTGGATTAATTACGAATGTGAGTTTACACACCTTCTACAAGAAAGAAGAATACCGTCCACTTATGTATACGTTTATCAGTATTGCAGCAATTACTCCCATTATCGCCCTGTTGTTCTCATTCACACCAATTTTCTATATCGTTACATTCCTATTTAGTGGCTCAGCTATGGAACTATACAAAATTGTAACTCCTGGTGTACTTTTAGAAATTTCTAATGATGAAAACAGAACTTTATACACTGGGCTTGCTGGAGCTGGATCGATTATGAATATTATCTACCCTATCCTTGCTGGACTTCTTGTAACTGTTATAGGGTATATGAGTGTGTTCATTCTTACTAGCCTCTACATTCTCATAGGATTTTATTTTGCTAAATCAATTATATGTGTCCGTTTTATCTCAAAAGAACCTCTGCAATAAGAGAGATGGCTTCCTTCCCCTCTTTCATTGGGAATAGGGGATAATCATGATTCATCTTCTCTTTTTCAATGTAGATTAACTCTTTTCCTTCTTCATCACATCTTTGTTTGAAAATTCTCGCATCAGGTAGAAAAATCTCGTGTGTTCCAACAAAAAGTGTTATTGGTGCAAGGTGGGATATTTCACCGAAGAGAGGGGAAACTCGTGAATCTTTCTCATCCAAATCTCCTTTGTACGAATTCCCCATTATTTGGAGGTGTCGGATACTTAGCATAGGATCTTTCTCTTGATACTCCTGAATACGTGAATTATTGAGAGCGATATCAAGCCATGGGGAGAGGAGAATGATTTCTTTTGGTTGTCTCTTCTTCCTTTGAGTGAGTGCAAGTGCTAGTCCTCCTCCAGCACTGTCTCCCATCACAATGAAAGGGAGTGTTCTCTCTTCTATCATAGTATCGTAGAAGGCTTCAACAACAGAGATTGTTTCTCTTGCATGATGTACAGGAGCTTTTGGATATAGAGGCATAACCACTTTCATGGGAGCGAGTCGTAAAACTGAATCTATGAAAAAAAAGTGGATAATACTCGCATGTTCTACATACCCGCCACCGTGAAAATAGAGGATGTTCCCACGAATCTCATTTTTCCGAGGAATAAAAGTTATGCAATCTATTCCTTCTTCACTAGTCAATTCAACGGTGCAATGAGGTAATGTTTTTATTGGAAGCGTGAAAGGCTCTTCATTCTTCACTCCTCTCTCTTCTAAAAAAGCGATACTGGCTTCCTCAGATTTACCTCTCATCTTTGTTAACCCGAGTCGTAATACTTGTTCACTCACGAACGAGGTTGCACTTCTCTTCTCTCTTTTATTGATATACAGAGAGAACAAAGATAATGTGAGAATCATCACTATAATAATAGCCATGAGAACCTCCTCAATAATAGTGTATCAGATATTGCCAATTCATACATTTACTTTTACTCTATAACATATGGAAAATCCTTTATTTGGTTCGTGTAGTTTTATCTACCCTTCATGGGAAGGATTAGTGTATTCCTCACCTAACCCAGAAAATCCTTTAGCTGAGTATGCTTGTAAGTATCGAATGGTTGAAATAGATAGGTGGTTCTGGTCTTTAGGTAAAAAAGATGCAGGGCTTCCATCCTCTTCAGTAGTAGATGATTATAATAACGCAACTGACCCCTTTTTTACTTTTACTATTAAGTGCCCAAATGCTCTTACACTCCCCTTTTACCAAGGAACAAAAGAAAAAAATCCCTACTATTTGAATCCAGATTTTATGGATTCCTTTTTAAAAACACTCATTCCCATCAAAAAGAAGATTGGATTGCTGATGTTTCAGTTTGGCTATCTAAACAAAGAGATGATTTCTCATTTAGAATATTTTGTAGATTCACTTACTCACTTTTTCGCACAGATTGATCATTCATTCCCCTATGGAATTGAAATTAGGAACCCCAATTTTCTCACAGGTTCGTGGTTTGAATTTTTGAGAGATAACTCAATTGCACCAGTGTTGCTAAGTGGTTACTGGATGGATGACATTATTTCAACAATTGATAGGTATCATACTCTCTTTGGACCAACTCTCTCGATACGATTACACGGTGAAGATCGAAAAGAAATTGAGGAGGATAGTCATGGTTTATGGAATCAAATCATCTACGACAGAGATAGGGACCTCCATCAAGTTGCGATAAGGCTCTTACGTTTAAGAGAGAAACATCAACTTTTTGTTGCTGTAAATAATCACTATGAAGGTTCTTCTCCCCTGACTATCGAAAGAATTGAGAAAATCATGAGTGATATCAAAACTAAGGAAGAATTCGAGTGGTAAGAGCTACTTTTTTATCACAACTCATAAAAACTTCAGCGACTCTTTTATTGCATTGAAGACCTCTGTATGAACCTATCGCTTGCGCAATGCTGAATAAATCACTAAAACTATCTTCTTTAATGCCTTCAAGTTGAGAGGTATGACACCCAATTGCTTTCATCTTCAGATCAAACGTGTCACTCACATCTACATATGTATCTCCATGAAATGAAGAGCCATGAACACTTTCCATATAATAGATAACTGGGATAGCAGGGATAGGTAGATCGCTGGCAATATAATTGGGCAACGTCGCTAAGTGAGACGCCTTAAAGACTAATTTACTTGTTGCTATATGATCACTATGATCTTCACCTTCACCATGAGTAATAATGAGGTCAGGTTTTACAGAAAGAATGATATTTGTCATCTTTCTTATCTGTTCTTCGTCTTTCTCATCAACACTCATATCATCAATCTCTAATGTACAGAAGGAGGCTTTAATTACTTGAGAAGCCTCTGCTCCTTCAACCATTCGGATTAAAGCTAATCTCTCTTTATCGAGCTTTTTATGACCTAGATTCCCATTCGTTACAGAACAAACTACTACGCTATCTCCTCGTTTCACACATAGAGCAAGAGTTCCAAAACAACTGAGTTCAACATCAACTGGGTGAGCACCAATAGCTAAGATCTTCATATACATCTCCTAGATAGCACTATACCAATTGAGAGTTCTATTATCCACCCCATCTATTATTAAGTTCTTCAATTTCGCTTATGAAGCGCTCTATAGCCCCACTCAATCGTGATGAGGATTTACTATCTTCTTCCTGAATAATTTCCTCACTATGCTCTTTCATTCTCTCAATGATAGAGACAGTAGATTGTAATGTGGATTCTAGATTTGCAAGAGAAGCATTGAGTTTCTCTCGTTGTGCTACCCATACACTTTCTTTCTCTGCTTTAGGGAATTCTTCTGAAAGGAGGTCAAAAGTCTGTCCTATTGTAGGTGCCCAAGAAGAGAGTCCAAGGTGAGTATTCAAATATCCGGCAAAGAACCGTGATACACTCTCATCACCGTGAACTACAAAAACATGACGGAGCGGAGAAGTGAAATGGGATATCCATTTGATCAACCCTTTTTGGTCAGCATGACCGCTAATTCCGTCTAACTTGACGATTTCTGCTCTCACCTCGATATTCTCACCAAATATTTTCACCTTCTTAGCACCATCTAAAATAGATCTCCCTAATGTTCCATTTGCCTGATACCCGCAAAATACTATTGTAGATTCTTTTCTATAGAGGTTATGTTTCAGGTGGTGTTTAATACGTCCTGCTTCACACATTCCACTTGCAGATATGATGACAGCACTCTCTTTGAGATTATTAATAGATTTTGAATCATCACTGGTTATACTCATGACAAGGGATGGGAACCTTAGTGGGTTATCCCCTTTATGTACAATCTCCATCGCCTCTTCATCAAAATACCCTTCAATATTATTGCTAAAAACTTCTGTTGCACGAATTGCTAAGGGACTGTCTAAGAAAACAGGAATGTTCTCTAATCCTTTGATCATTTTATGAGTGATGATGTATCTAATGAGATAGAGAATTTCTTGCGTCCTTCCAACAGCGAAAGAAGGAATAATCACATTACCTCCCCGTTTAAAGGTCGTTTCAATATAAGTAGCTAAGGCGGTAGCTCGTACTTGAGTACTTACTTTCTGGGATGGATGAGCTACAGGAGGATGTTCTCTATCACCATACGTTGATTCCATCACGACAAAATCTGCTTCATTCAGAAGAACTGGATCATTAATAATAGGTTGATCTATGTTTCCGATATCGCCACTAAAAACTATTTTTCGGCTTTTTCCATTTTCTGTTAGATCAAGTTGTATTGAACTTGATCCAAGTATATGTCCAGCATCAGTAAACGTGGCAACTATTCCTGATGCAACATTGAAAGCATTGCTATAATCATGGCCAATAAAATAATCCATAGCCTTAGTTGCATCTTCTACTGTATAAATTGGTTCAATTGGACTTTTACCATCTCTTTTTCGTTTCCGGTTAATCCATTCAGTTTCCATTTCTTGTATATGACCCGAATCACTTAACATAATTGAACATAAATCAACAGTAGCATGAGTTGTATGAATGACTCCTCTAAAACCTTCACGTACCATCATAGGAATTCTTCCACTATGATCAATATGAGCATGAGTGAGGAGAATATAGTCGATAGTAGCAGGATTAAATGGGAATTCAGTCCCTAATGTTTTTTCATCACTACCTTGAGGAAGACCACAGTCGATAAGGATTTTCACATTGTTACACTCTAAAAGAGTACAACTTCCAGTAACCATTCGTGCAGCACCATAAAATGTTATATTCATACTCTCAATAATACCCCTCTAGCTTTCACCTGTCTATAATAAATAGAAATTGTATAGGGCCGCAGCTTCAGTGGAATTGTATAATTAGGAAATCTCACCGGCTATGAGATCATAGTTTTATCAAGGAAAATCTCTTATTCTGTGTATTTGGTTTTAATTATTGAAATGGATGTATAACCAAAACAGGCTCATTTGAGCCTTGTCTTGGGAATAAAGAAATGTGTATCAGGTACGAGTAGTGGAAAATCTTTTCATACTATGGAGAAGATTTCGTATTTTTAAATCCTAATCAAAGAAGAGTGAGTACACCTCATCTGCATTTTTTGATGCTTTTAATAATCTTTTAAATGAAGCACTTGAAGTAGTTCTAGCAATAGCTGAAAGGATCTCTATATGAGCATTCGATTCATGAATGGGGGCTAGAACAAGGAAGAAATAACTACAAGGTTCCCCGTCAAGTGCGTCAAACTCAATTGGTTCATCAGCTATGCCCACTACTAGATAAACATGATCCACCGCCTCTGTTTTTGCATGCGGAATCGCTATTCCATCAGCAAGGCCAGTAGAACCAAGTTCTTCTCTCTCTAATACAGCTGCAAGAATTTCATCTTTATTCGATAATTTACGAGTTGTAGTGAGAGTAGTAACGAGTTCCTCTATGATTGCTTTTTTATTTGTACCTCGAAGCGGCACTTTAATAAGATCCTTATGTATTACATCAGCTAAAGTCATTTCTGCCCTCCATATGAGCATCAGGTAGGGACTCATACATGTCCCAGATATCATCATTATCTCGTACAACAAACACAGGAAGTGTTGCCCCTCTCATCATTCTGTCAGTTTCACTTAAGAGCTCATCTCTCCTCGAATGGATTTCTGAGAGTCCTGGAAGAACCAACATGTCAATATCATGGGTCGCGATATACTGTTTTACAGATTGAGAAACAGATCCACTCAATTGAATTGTCTCAACCTCAATTCCTTTTTGCTTTCCCAATTTCTTAACATGCTGAAGATACCTCACCGCATCTCCTTCGATATCTTTTTGGTATTCAATTTGCTCACTATCTAAAAATATCCTCATTTTAACCAAGTCTTGAAGAGCCTTCGTGTTCACAACATACATAGCAGTAAGATGAGCATTAAGTTGTGTAGCGAGGACAATCGCAGCCATTGCCGCACTTACAGAATCTTCAGATCCATCTAAATATACCAATAGTTTGGTAAACATATATAGTGTATCCCTCCCTTTATGTTCCACTGTTCTCTTCTAATCGCTTTTTTATCTGTTTTAATAAGATAAACCCCTCTCTTTCAATTTCTTCAATTCGATTTGTTGTATATGCTAAATCCTCTTTTAACCGAGGAATAACAATCTTCTCTAAGGCATTAACTTTCCTGATACTTTTCTTCACCTCTCGGGCGAGTCTCATGATTGAGATCTTAAGTTCACTGAGATGCCCCATTAATTCGAGAGCTTCTCGATATGAATTTAAAGTTTCCTCAACCTGAAAGGTAGTCCCCTCAGGGCTGAAATAGGGACCTTTTTCTTCAAAGTTGGTTTCTACTTTTGGGAGCCTCACCCCCATTACTTTTCTTGAACCTAATTCTATACTGCTAGTAATATTGACTGAGGGGAATACATTGCTCACTTTAAGTCGCCCCATTTGCATGACAGAATGTTGAAGAGAATCACTTGCTTTGGCGAGAGCAACATCTACCCTCTCTTGATAATCGACAGCTTGATCAACGAGGGTTAAAAGTTCAACGACAAGAATCGATCTCTTTTGATCTAACAGCTCATACCCGAGATTGGCAAAACCTAAATCATCTTTAAGACGGAGGACATTGGATCGTGTAGGAGCGATCGTTTGGCTCATCTATTTTTCTCCATAATGGGCACTGAGTTCTTCTTCGGTTACCCGCTGTAATTCTTCGGGCGGAAGTGTGGATAATGTTTTCCACCCTATATCGAGTGTCTGGTCGATACCTCTATTTTCATCATAGGATTGAAGAACGAATTTTTTTTCGAACATTTCGCCAAATTCAAGATATTGATGGTCGAGACTTGTGAGTTCTTCTTCCCCGATAACGGAGGCAAGGTTTCTCACATCTTTTACATGAGAATAGGATGCAAAGAGTTGATTTGCAAGATGAGGGTGATCTGCTCTTGTCATTCCTTCCCCTATTCCATCCTTCATAAGCCGAGATAAACTTGGAAGTCCGTTTATTGGTGGATAAATCCCTCTAGCATACATCTCGCGATCAAATACAATTTGGCCTTCAGTGATATATCCCGTAAGATCTGGAATCGGGTGAGAGATATCATCGTTGGGCATGGTAAGTATTGGAAGCTGAGTGATACTTCCACTCTTGCCGATAATCTTTCCACTTCTTTCATATAATTCTGCAAGGCTTGAATAAAGGTAGCCAGGATATCCTTTTCTAGATGGGATCTCGCCTCTCAAGGTAGAAATCTCTCTTAAAGATTCGCAGTAGTTAGTCATATCAGTCATGATAACTAATACTTGTTTATTGTGATAAAAAGCTAGATGCTCAGCTAAAGTTAATGCGCTACGTGGAGTTATTGTTCTTTCGATTGAAGGGTCATCTGCAAGAGAAAGAAATAGCGCTACATTATCGAGAACTCCCGAAGATTCGAAGGAATCGATGAAATAGCGGGCAACATCGTATTTTACACCCATGGCTGCAAAAACAATTGAGAAATCGCCCTCCCCTTTTAACACCTTGGCTTGTCGCGCGATCTGAGAAGCAAGCTGGTTATGAGGAAGCCCATTACCACTGAAGATCGGTAGTTTCTGACCTTGAATAAGAGTAGTAAGTCCATCTATTACAGAAACTCCAGTTTGAATGAAATCCTGTGGGTACTCTCGGCTTGTTGGATTTATTGGTAACCCGTTAATGTTCAACTCATCCTCTCCTGGAGGAAGAGGAGAGTCATTAATACTCCTACCAAGTCCATTCATCACTTTCCCAAGCATTCCTTTTGATACATTCAGAGTAAAGGGTTCACCCATAAACCTCATTTTTGTTGAAGGAAGATTAAGTCCGTCTGTCCCTTCAAAAAGCTGAACAACAACAACATCATCACTTGTGTCTAATACCTGACCTGTTCTCATAGCACCGTTTGAATCAATGACCTCAACAAGTTCACCAAATCCAACAGGATGAGTATTTTTCATATAGACTAAAGGTCCTTCTATTTTTGAAGCACCTATATATTCCCTCCCTTTTAAGAGAGATTTTTCAATTTCATTCATTTCAATATTATGTTTCATACATCTCTCCAAGTCGACTGATTTGCCTCTCTAAGCGGACAATAATTTTGTCGAGCTCTTCAAGATTATCATCAGTAACTTTCAACCTCATTCGAACAATCTCACTTACTACTTTCATCCTCTTAATTCTAACTAAGGGAAGTCCTTTTGTAATTGCAGCGTTTCCAAGTTGCCAATATGAGAGAATTACGTGAAGCATTCCAAGTTGTTTTTCTACTGAACTGTAACGGTCTGTTTCATCAAAGGCATTTTGCTGTAAAAATGCTGTTTTAAAAACATTACATACTTCCAAGATGAAGTTTTGACTATCGGGTAGTGCATCTGGCCCAACAAGTTTGACTATCTGTTGAAGTCTTACTTCTTTCTGTAAGAGGTTCATAATCTCTAGGCGACTTTGTTTCCAGTTCCCATCACCTTTTTGACCCCACCAAGGGGCAACTTCATCAACATATTCACTATAGGACTCAAGCCAACTTATAGCTGGGTAATGACGAGCAGAGGCAAGTGCTCTATCTAAGCCCCAAAAGCATCGAACAAATCGCTTGGTATGCTGAGTTACTGGTTCAGAAAAATCTCCTCCTGGAGGAGAAACTGCCCCGATAATCGAGACGGAACCTTCTGTGTCACTCAACGTCCTCATTCTCCCAGCTCTCTCATAGAACTCAGCAATACGGGTAGGAAGATAGGCAGGGAAACCCTCTTCTGCTGGCATCTCTTCCATTCTTCCACTTAATTCTCTAAGAGCTTCAGCCCATCTGCTTGTGCTATCGGCCATGATAGCAACATGGAAGCCTTGGTCTCTATAATACTCAGCTAAGGTAACTCCCGTGTAGATACTCGCCTCACGAGCACTTACGGGCATGTTTGAAGTATTTGCAATGAGAATGGTTCTTTCCATAAGTGATTTCCCTGTATGAGGGTCAATCAATCGAGGAAATTCTCTCAATACATCAGTCATCTCGTTGCCTCGCTCTCCACAACCAATGTAAACGATGATATCTGCATCGCACCACCGAGCTATAGCATGCTGAGTCATTGTTTTACCTGTTCCAAACCCACCAGGAATAGCTACTGTACCACCTTTTGCAAGAGGGAAAAGCATGTCAATAACTCTTTGCCCTGTAATGAGTGGAACAGAGAGAGGTTTCCTCTCTTTCACAGGTCGAGGATTACGAATCGACCATTTGTGCATCATAGTAACTAGATGTTTTACCCCACCTTCATCAACTAATGTTGCTATTGTCTCTTCTATAGTATAATCTCCCTCCTGCGCAATTGATGAAACAGTAAAAATCTCTTTCTCGGTTGATAGTGAGATTGGAACGAGAATCTTATGATTTACATGGCTTGTCTCTTGAACCGTACCAAGGACTTGACCGATATGAACATCATCACCTTTCTTGAGAGTCGGGATAAAGTGCCATTTTGTAGTTCTTAGAAGAGCTGGAGAAACAATACCTCTTTGGATAGTGTCTCCAGAGAGCTCTCTCAATCGAGTTAATGGTCGTTGAATACCATCATAGATAGAGCCTATGAGTCCAGGACCTAATTCTACTGATAAAGGAAGAGATGTTCCATACACGTTCTCTCCAGGTGTGAGCCCAGTTGTATCTTCATACACCTGCACTGTTGCTGTATTTCCGTCAAGCTTTACGAGTTCCCCAATCAGATGTTCTTCTCCAACATAGACAAGCTCCATCATCGAGGCTTCTTTTATGCCTTTGACTTGGATTACAGGGCCATTCACTCTCCTAATTTGTCCAATTATTTTATCACTCATAATGTTCCTTCTAACACACGTTCAAAATCTGCCCTCAAGCGCATGAACCGCACATTTATACTGTTGTTATAGGCAATTTTACCATCTATGGTACTCACAACTACTCCTTGAGTAGAAAGAGGCTTTTTGTCAATCTGAATCTCAACTTTTCTCGACACGACTTTTTCAACAATAGATACTGCTTTTTCAATCATTTTATCTGTAATAGTTTCTTTCTTTGAGGTTGCAACTCTTACTTTATCTGCGTCAAGGGCTATAGCCCCTTCTGCAATCCAATAAATAACTGCTTTTTCATACTCACGAGTTCCTACTTTCTTAGCCATCTCCTCAAAAAGTGCTTTCTGAGAATACTTCTTGAGGTTTTTTAATTCCTCACCCTGATGAGATCTCTCCATATTCTTCATATAGTTTTCTCTTGTAAGGCGGATTTCTTTTAGCTTCTGGCTCGTTAGATATTCTTCATGCTTCTTCGCATCTAGGATTTTCGTCTTATAGCTTTCCTTAAGTTCAGCTATTTCTTCATTTCCCTTTTTTAGGATACCTTCTGCTTCAGCTTTAGCACTCTCGATTATACCGTCATAAAGGGGGGCGTTATTATTCATAGCGTCACTCCTATAGCATTGTTAACTAATTTTCTTAAGTCTTTAGATTTTCCACCACTGGCACGGTTAGGAATCTCTACTATCAAAGGAAATGTCTCACTAAAAATAAAGCGGTCTACTTCTTCTCTGATCAGGTCTGCAATATCGATGGTGATAAGTATGATTGCATTTTCTTTATCTTCTAGGGCAACACGTAAGGCATCATGCGCACTCTCTTGGTTTGTCGCAATGATTCCAGGAGTTCCTGATAGAGAAAAACCTAATACTGTGTCTTCATCTCCAATGACAAAATAATGCATAAACTCTATGCTTTCCCTAAAATCATAAGAGCTGTGATAAAGCCAAATACAACAAGACCTTCAGCAAGAGCAATGAATATAAGTGCTTGAGACCCTATTTCAGGCTTTTCACTCATAGCTCCCATTGCAGCAGCTCCAACATGGCTTATAGCATATCCAGCTGCAAGTGCACCAAAGCTGAAAGCAATAGCAGCAGAAATTACTACCCACATGAGGTTTGGATTTTGAGTTGGTGCAACGGTTGTAGTTCCTGCTGCACTTAAGGGGGCAGCAAAGATTGCACTACTGATAAGCATTACAAAGATGGTCACCACTAAAGAGATTCGTACTCTTCTTTTAAACATATTGACGTTCACAATAATTCCTCCTAACACTTCTGTGCTAATAATATACTTAGTCACCACTTTTTGATTGAAGTGAGACAGGATTATATTTTTTCCCATCTCCAACAAAGAACTTGGTGAAAAATTCATAGTAATTAAGACGTAGTGATTGAATCCCGGCACTAAGACCTTCGAGGGCAATCACAAGGAGATTGCCTATAATAAAAATAAGAACTTTTCCTAAAACCGAAGATGTGAGATTTCCTATATCACTAAATGCGCTCATTAAAGCGACGTGGGCTATACCAAGACCTGCAACTCGCATAAAGGAGAGGGTATTTGCAAGATAACCTGAGAATATTTCAAGGAGAATAACAAGCCACTCCATAAAAGAATCGAGAACGATATTGCCACCATGAATTTCTTTCCCCTCTTTTTTTGCAATAATATGCTCGATAGGGAGTCTCATTAAAAGAAGTATCACAGCAATAAATATCCCATATAAAATGATAGGGTTATTGGGAAATGAAGTGTAATTAGATGAAACAAACTTACTTCCTACATAGATTCCAATTGAAAAGAGAAAAGCTCCAATAATTCCATTTTTATCAAATATGAATTTAATATATTCTTTTTTCTTAATCAGATTAATCCAATTAATGAAAAGACCAAGATAGATAATTACGATACCAAAATAGATGGTTATTCCAAGGATGGAATATACATCTCGAGTGGATGCACCGTGGCTAAATACTGCATTATGGTAATCAAACCAAATTGGTGGTAACAGAGCAATTCCAAAGTAAGACCCGAAGATAGCACCAAAAATAATACTTGAAGAGCCGAGATATATCATGAGTCTTAAGAGTGAATAGGTAAGAAGGGATCCTTCTTTATATCCTTTTTTCTCTCTATACATTCCCCATAATCCAAGAAGGAGAAGAACTGCACCCTGACCTGCATCAGCAAACATCAATCCAAACATTATCAGATAACTCACTGCAACGAATATTGTTGGATTCACAGATCCATATTCAGGTGTTGAATAGTTACTTACAATTTTCTGGAACGGGGTCAATATCGGTGAATTATTCATTGCGACAGGAATCTCTTTCCTACTCATCACTTTTAAAGAATTAAACTCTATGACACACTTATCTTGAGTAACTTTATGAATCTGTTTTTCAACAGTTTGTGCTTTCTCAGAAGGGACCCAACCTGAAAAGATTGTGGTGTTTCGTGTATGAGAGAAATGAGATGCTATATCTCCTAAGAGGATGGTAAGTCTTACTTTCTTATATAAAGGTTCTATCTCTTCTAAACTGTGAGTAATAGTTTCTCTAATTGTGATCAGGATTTCATTATTTTCTTGTTCCTTAGATTGTAGAAGAGTATGTAAGAATTCCTGTGTAATCTCTATCATTTTCTGACTAGTTATAGCATTGATATCTTCTTTAAATGAGATTGACTCTAGATGGGTCTCTATTGCAGAACGGTCTCGTGTGAAAGTGCATAGGAGAAAAGTTCCTTTCTCATCAAGAGGGATAAGAGCTGAAGCAATATTTAGCAGGCGTGTAGTAAGTACTTGCATATTTTTGGGATCGAGTTGTCCAACATGGAAATCGAGATACTCAGTTTTTCTCTCTTTTATATAGCGAAACATCTCTTGGTAACGAAGTGACTCTTGATTATTTGTTTTTTGTTTTTCTCGAAAATGATGAAGACTTTTATTGATACTCGTAAGTAATGAGGTAGCAGTATTGAGATCGAGTGGTTCCCCCTCTTCGACATCTTCTTGAGTTAATACTGGTAATGGTTCCTCTATTTGTCGGTACAGAGATTCTACTTGATGGAGAATATCTATCACTTTCTGGTCAGTATGTTCATTACTCGTCTTTAACATAAGATGATGTTCTTTAGAGAGTTTTCCAACTTCAATAAAATCAAGGAGGCCAAGGCGAAGAAGTTCTTTCTTCACGTTTTGTGCATACTCCTCAAGAACTA
This sequence comes from Sphaerochaetaceae bacterium, assembly GCA_963663665.2. Classification (GTDB taxonomy): domain Bacteria; phylum Spirochaetota; class Spirochaetia; order Sphaerochaetales; family Sphaerochaetaceae; genus SABI01. The sequence goes on along the minus strand of CAXXKP010000010.1, from coordinate 179,086 downwards.
TTGCGGTAAGGAGTTTCATCTCAACTGTGAACACACTCATACTACGAACTCCCTTATTGTAGAAGACTCTAGTTGATAATGTACCCCATTTATGAGGGATCTCACAAGGTTATCTTGTCTCTCTTCTAAAAATAGATAACTCAAGACAATTCCAATCGAAAATGGGTTTCCTCTCAGTAGCACATGAAATTCTTTTTTTCTGGTGCTAAATAGATATTTCTCTACAATCAGTATTTGTTGCCGAATTGGCTGGTCTTCATTCTGTTTTATCAAGACAAGGAGATTACGACGATCTTTTTCAAGGAGCATATCAAACGATCTTTTCTCAGGATCGCTACGTAAAAAGTCAGCGTACCGAGTTGAATAAATAAGGGATCCATCTTGAATCATAATTGCATCTAGTGCTTCATTGCTTAGATGATACAGACTCGAGTATCGAAATAAATTGATAATATTCTTAAGATCTGCATCACGATCTAATACATGATCTATAATCATTCTATCTTGTTTCGCTAATGGTTTAATGAGGTGGCGCAAGTTACTAAGCCATGCTTTATCGAGAGCTACTTCAAGAAAAAATAAGCCATCTTTAGCTATTGTTTCATCGGTGAAAGCACTGAGAGCCTCACCATATAGACTGCCCTTAAGTGAATCAAGAACAATTTTAAAGGAATCTGCATTTGCAATTCTAGAATAGTCTATCTCATCAACAATTCTTTTCTGATAGAGATAGGATAATCTATAATCGATATTTTGTTTCTTAAATTGTTTGCTATAGAAGAGTCTAATCATACCTTTAAGATTTTCTACTTCTGCCTTTCTACTCATTGCTTTAATAAATAATGCATAACGGAGATCAAAATAGGATGCCACATTTTTAAACATGTTCACATGTCGAGAAAACAAATAGGATTCAAGAAGTTGAATATCACCATATTTCTGATAAAGAGCGATGAGTGGTTCATAAGGAGTATGCTCTAGATGGTGAAGCAGTTGTTCAACGCTCTTACTTCTTAAGAGCACCTCAAGTTGCTCATCGTGGATCATAGAGCCTACTTTACTTCTGAGTTTAGCATTAATAAATGCATATCGAGAAATACTTGAGGTAAAATCCACTTACAATTCTCCTAACTCTGATCTTAAAATAAGGGAAGCCATCGTATGTGCAACATCTGTTGCTTTAAGTAAATTCTGTTCGGCTGTGATACTTGTCTCCATGATAGACTTTTCAAAGGATTTAATAATTTCATTAGATTCAAGCTGTGCTTTTTCTATCTCTTGCTCACGATTTTTTCTCATAAGAGCAAGAGCCTCACTGTACTCTCTCTCACCAATAAGACGAGCCTGATTGAGTTGTTCTTGAACACTCTTTTTTGCATCGTCTACTATTGCCTGTGCTTGACCTTCATATGTGAAAATTTCATCTAAAATATGTGTTGCCATAAAATCATTGTAAAGAGAATATGGTGAGATAGCAAGAACCTTTAAAGAGTTGGCTTTAAAATATTTCCTGTCAAAACAAATTGTTTTGGCTTTGTTGCTTCAATAAGAGGAGCTATGACTTGTCTTAATTTGGTAAGATTGTTAAGCCGTATTGGGTTTTCATTAATCATCATAACCAGAGCTGAAGCATTTTGTGCCGTCTGCTGATTTAAAATTTGTATAATTGCATCACTAGAGCCTGCTTGTTCATTTGTGACAGATTCTAATACTAGGCGTTTAGGATAATAAGATTCCCAGAAGGTATTCTCATCCATCTTATCAATAGTATTAAGACGATAGATCCCATCTTTTCCTAAGATAGGATTTTCTACAATATTCCCCAATAAATTTTCAAATGCTTCACTATCTAAAGCTGATTGGACATCACTTGCTATAAATGAATCGAGTACATACACGAGGCTTGTTTCAACATTTTCTTCTGGTTTTATAGTGAACCGGATATCTATTGGAGTATCCTCTTCGAGTGAACCAGGAAGGAATATGCTAAATTGATATTCACCAGGTGATAGACCACTGATGAAGTAGAACCCATTCTCATCAGTAAACAAATAGAGAGTCTCATCAACTACTAAGGTTACTTGGCCATCAGAATCAACTTCTACTTTCGCAAGTTCTGCACTGTATCTTTCATACGCACTACTAGGTGTCTTTAAAATATTGCCAACAACAGAGAAAGCAAGTTCAGAAGAGACTCTAGTTGCAAACCCCTGCCTTGGTCGTGGCGTAAGATTAAATATAAATGATTCAGATGTACTTAATAGTGCATCACCAGTTCCATAGATAACAATGTTATTCTCAGTATGAGGAGAAAGACCTGTATAGACACTTGTTCCAAAGAGCGAAGGAAGTTGCTCGGGATCGGTTGTCATTGTTTTCGTTACCGCAATATTTTGGTTCTTCATTGCACCTTTAGGTCTCACGAGAAGGAAGTTATCACTCATTGTTCTTGCGATGCCAAACAATCCATCTGCGTAAGCAAGACTTGTTGTGAGAGAAAGTGATGTTGAGAAGCGAGTGAACGCATCTGAATATTGCTGTGAGACATTCAATCCGTAAGATTTCCCCATATGACTATAATAGAGTCCTCCCTGATGGTCTAATAGATCATTGAAATCAATACCACTGAAATTAAATCGCATACTATCATTTTCAGAGTTGAATGGTTTAAAGGAGCCACTCACATAGGTGTTTGTACCTAAATCAGTAGAAGCCGTAACAGTAAGGTTCTTGCCAAAGGTATAATTACCTCCTATCTGGTAGGTAACTGTGGCTGTGGAATTGACTGGTTTACTTATATTAACAGATCCTGTTATTGCGAGGTCAGGGATAAGTGATAATCCACCACTCACTGAAGTCCTTAAGGTAATATCACTAAGATTTGTAATCCAATTGATACTAGAGGAGACTGAATAGCGGAAATAATCGCTAATACTTCCAGAGAACCCAAAAGACCCGTCTAACGATCCGCCGGTTGCTGGAGTACTTGTTGAATCGACTGAGATAGATTGTGTATAAGCAGCCGAGGAATAGGAAACAGAGAAAGAGAAATTCCCTATAAATGGATTCTCTACTTTGTTAGGGAAAGAATACCCAGTACTAAATGCATAACCGAAGCCAAGAGGCCCACTTAAACTTGTATCGATATCTCCTGCTAAAGTTCCTATTGGAGATGCATAAATCAGATTGAGGCCTAATGTGAATGCTGTGAGGTTTGTATTAAGTGCATAAGAGGCAGTGAATTCGTGAGTTAACCCTGCACTCTGTGTAATACGGAAAGATGGGTCTAGAAGGTCAATCACTGGGGCAGAGAGTCCTATCGCATATAAATTGTCTCCCTTTGCCATAAGCCGAGAGTCGTAGTCAATTGAAAAATAAATACTTTGCTTATTGGCGGGATTATCTAATGGAGTAATCTCTATGCGTCCTGCATTCACACCTTGCTCAAATACAAAATCCTTAAGGTCATATATACCAGCAAGAAGTTCTCTACGATACACACTTCCCTCATTAATAAATACTTCGACAACACTTGGATTATCTACTTGAATTTCATATTCAAATTGATGATTCTTTGGTTGCAGATCTCCATATGTATAACGTTTTTCAAGTCCGATTCCTATCCTCTCGCTAGAGAATCCTAAATAATCATTCACGTTCCCAAAACTAAGGCGTAAAGATTTTTCTGTAAAATCATAGAATCCTTGAATCCCATTAAAAGTAATATAATCTGATAGGTTTGTTGACCAAGTATCAGTTAAATCTGAGTAGCCTCTTCCTGGGTGTAGAAGGAAAGAAAAATCAAATGCAACATCGAACAATGTGAATGAAGACTGGCTTTGCATGGTAAACAAAGATGGCCAATTAATTGAAAATGGAATAGCGGTATCCCAAACAATGGAGGAATACATCGATAGATTAGAATGGGTACTGAACCATGGACGTATAAGGGTGTTACTTCCGCTCATCTGATATACACCATATCGGTCTATTCCAGTTCTATTAATGCTTAAAACTCTTCTAGGCAGCATCCACGTAGGAAAGTAGAGATAAAGTTCAAACTTTTGGTAATCATAGAATCCATCAATTCCGAGATCAATCAGTGTTTGTAACCCAATGCTCTTATTCTCTGTACCAAAAAGAACTTCATATACTCTTGGAATAAGAGAGGAGCCTATCACAGATTCAAGCTCAACAAGATCTATAAAAAGTTCCTCTTGTTCGAAAAATACGCTTATGTCCGTGATATATTCATCATTTACATAAAAAGGAACATAATAAGATCCACCTGCAAACAACGTAGTATCCTCTTCCCCTGCTACATAGAAATCTGCCCAGAAATCATCATCTGCTACTTCTTCAACATAAGGAACTTCTTCAGGTAGAACTTCGTCTATAGCAGCAGGAGGCTCTTGCACCATGGGAGTACTTTCTTTGATAGGTGGTTGAATGACCACTTCCTCACTTTTAACAATTGGAGCGGTAATTTCTTCACTCTCTTGAATCTCTGTTATAGGAATTTCTTTTGCTATTGGTACAATTTCTTTTGGAGGTGAAATTGGTTTCTCCACAACACTCTGTTCTTCTTCTGGGATACGAGTCGTAGGAACTTGCTTGCTTACTGTAGAAGCAAGCAACTCCTCCTCTACAACAGGTATCTCTATAGAAGATTCCTCTTCTAGCAGAGGGGATGAGGGTGCTGGTTCTTCTTTAGATTGGTCAGCTTTTGGTACTATCATTGTTGCCAATAAAAGAAGAATGAGTGAATAAACAATTAAAATGACAAGAATCGTAAGTATTCTTCTCTTATTATAAACCATGTAGAGACCTTATAATGTAGTGGTACTCTCGTAAGTAATTTTTGGTGTTAACAATGATCCTAAATTTGTCGTTGAGGTAGGGAAACTAAACCCAGCAGGCCAAGCTACTTGAACAGAGACTGTTTTTCCTGCTAACAGATTTAGTCCATTTACAAACCCTAGCGCTTCACCTTCGTAGATTACAGAGGCTCTTGTTTGATTATGTATTACTTCTACGCGTACATCTTTTAATATTTGATGAATTGTTCCTGTATTTGCAACAGTGAGAGTAAGTACCTCTCGTCCATCACTCGTTTTTGTTGGAATTGCAGAGGTCACTTCTACTTTGGGACTAATCCGGGTAGGAGTGACGTAGAGACTTGTAGTATAGACATAGAGAAAGTTGAACATACTCTTGTTCTCTGTGGCTCTACCTTTTGTATATGGAATCTGTTCAGCACGTAATCTGTAAGAACCTTCTGTGGGAACAGTTCTTGGTCCACGATATTGAACTCTCACAATCTGTGAACTTTGAGGTTTAAGAATTACTTTGCTTGGTACAATTGAAAAATATGCTGCTGCACTCTCATTCACTTCTTCACCAGTAGCAGAAAGTCCTCGCGTGAGCGCAGAAACTTCTACAGCGATACTGTCAGCAGAATCGTTGACTATGGTATATGTTTTCGTACTATCAGCTCCAATAGGAGAAAATTCCTGTTCCAATGGTGAAAACTGAAATGCGAAAAGAGGGGCTATCACCCCAACCAACAAAAATGCAATTATAGCTATATTGATTTTCTTCATATCTAGAATACTACTACGTGAAGTGGATCGTTGCAAATTCATTCTATCTTTAATTAAGTCTATTATCATGTAACACCTCATTCACCCATAAGATTTTGAGATAAGCATACCTCTATTATTCTTATCATACCGTAATCATTCAATTCAGTAAATTCATTTTTATAGTATGACAATGATTTACTTATGTCAACTGTAACCTGAAAAATGTCAATATTAATTATATATACATACTTTGAACTTTACGAAACTCTATTAAACTTCTCTAATTGATGATATTCATACAAATCTTATGACATATTGCAATACATAGCACTAATAATGAAGGAAAAATTTGATTAGGTTCTATTGATGAATTGTAAAAAAGGGGAATCAAAAAGGAAAAACAATACTATGATTCTCCTATTTTCCCATTTTTTTAAAAAAATGAGTAGCTTTTTTCGTAATAAGAAGAGATTATAACCTCTAACTTTTTACTAGTGCTTTTAGTATTGAGAGGTAGAAAATACTGTATTCATCAATAACTTGATAACTTTCTATTCAGGGTCAATTATTACAACTTTGAGATTTCAATACGGAATTACAATAGCTATAAAACATATTGACTTAACTGAGGTAATATTTTAAGTTGCTCAAAGAACGGGCTATAGCGCAGGGGTTTAGCGTACATGTCTGGGGGACATGGGGTCGGCGGTTCAAATCCGCCTAGCCCGATATCCTGTAAGGAGCAATTCTTGCAGGATTTTTTCATTTCAACGCTTTTTTTACTTTTTGAACAACAGATTCTTTGTAGATTTCATTATATGTTTTAAATTCTTTAGTGAGTTCATCACAGAAAGAGGCAACATCGTGTCCAATTACATCAAGAACACCTTTCTCTAAAGCAACACTCTCTTCAAAATAATCAACTATTTCTGAGAGCAGTTTTGTCCCATCCATTGGTACAATCGGCCCTGTTTTAAAAAGATATTTTTGGATTTCTTTATACACAATCTGGTAATCTTTGGGGAGAGCCTTAACGCGTTTATTATGCGCCTTCCACGCTTTTTTACCCTGTATGATATCTAGAATTTTCATCATATGCTCCTATTTGCTTAATTTTTTAGCAATCGTATGATTAAGTTGCTCATGCCACTTATCTTGATAAGATTTTGCGCCCTCTTCTCTGAGTATTACAGAACAAAATCCTTCTACATCCTCCACTAACACTTCTTCAATACTTAGCCCCTCTGACACTGATTCCTCTAGTAGACCTAGAACACTATCTAAAATATTAATTATTTTTTGACTCGTGGTACCTGAATGTGCCCAAAAAGTTGCACTAATTTCCTCCCATGCTAATTGATACTCTAAAGGAAGTTCTTCGGCTCGTTTACTTAGAGTTTTCCATTCTTTTGTCATTTTACTTCCAGTTATTTTTTCTAAAAATTTCATTTTATTTCTCCTGCAGTTCAGTAATTTTCGATGATAGGAATTCCCATTTTTCCCAGAACTTAGTTAATTCTTTGAAGCCCTCATCATTCAGTCGATAAAATTTTCGTGAAGGGCCTATTTCAGAGGGTTTCTTCTCACTGTCTACAAAGCAATTCTTCTCAAGTCGTACTAAAATGGTATATACCGTTCCATCTACAACATCAGCAAAACCAATTGCATTTAATCGTCGTGTGATTTCATAACCATAAGTTTCTCCCCTACTGATGATTTCAAGAACACACCCTTCTAGTATACCTTTTAGCATTTCCGTTAAATTTTCCATGATAGCCTCCATTACTACTAAGTTATACTTACTACTACTATATAGTACTACTTAATAGTATTCCCGTCAATGTTATTCTGTTTGAGATAAACTCTGTTTAGAGGTATTACAAACTCTCACGCTATGTGAATATATCTCTTATACATTTAAATAGAATTTGTAAAATATTTTTTAGTATCACCACAATTGTAATAAAGATATTTCTTTACATTGCTTATTCTTCAGATTACGATAAGCTCAGAATAATTACATGGAGGTGCACATGATTTCGAAGAAAATCATCATTGCCTTCAGTGCCATGTTCCTGGTTATTGTGCTCCTCAGTTGTGATTTGTCGGGTAACGGAAACTCTGAAAACGATGATTCAGAAGAATATCAGATTATATTTGATGCTAATGAGGGTGTCGGAAGTATTAGTGCAATCCCTTTTAATTCAGGTGAGACAAAAAAACTTACCCAAAATGAAGGTCAAATTACTCGAGAAGGATATGTCTTTATCTGTTGGAATTCAGCCCCAGATGGCTCCGGTACTGAATATGTGCAACAAGAATATGTAACTCCAGAAGACGGGGATTTGACTCTCTATGCACAATGGTATGTATATTATGATTTAGGTGATATAGGTCCCGCAGGGGGGCGCATATTCTATAGAAAACTTGATGAGTCTTCTCCAGTATTCCATTATCCTCAATGGATGTATTTGGAAGCAGCAGCAAAAGTTTATGAATCTGATGAAAAACCGTGGGGAGGGTCAGATAATTCATTCTGGTTAACTGAAAGTACATCAGATCTGCTTGGCGCGGGATTAGAAAATACACAGCTAATCATGAATAGATTTAATGGTGACTATGCTGCCCATTATTGTGGCAATTTAGTTACAGGAGCGAATAATGATTTTGATGATTGGTATTTACCTAATCGATTAGAATTGGCTTACATGTATAAGAATCTTTATAAATCGGGGATAGGTGATTTTGAATCCACCTCAGGTACTGGCCCGTATATTTTCTATTGGAGCTCACGTCAAGGAAGTGAACCCAATCAAGGCAAAGCGTATGTGATATGCTTTGATTCGGAGATAAGTGGCTTAACTCAAGTTAATATGCATCTTCTCGGTAATACGTATTATGTCAGACCCGCAAGGAGATTCTGAAGATTCTTTTGCATTAACTCTTATAGAAGTGGTAGCATGCTCTAACCAGATAGGATATAAGGAAAATAGAAAGTGCCAACATATACCTCAATAGAAGAGTATTTGAATGATCAACCGACTCAGACAAAAGAGGCGTTACTTACTTTACGCGAATACATTATGAGTGTAACACCAGAGGCAACGCAATTAATTAATTACAATATCATGGCTTTTGCACTTATCCCTCATGGGAAAAGAGACCAACAGATTATGATTGCTGGATACAAACATCATGTTGGTCTTTATCCAGGAGCCAAAACAATGGAGCGGTTTAAAGAGCAATTGAAAGAATATACACAAGGAAAAGGTTCTGTACAGTTTCCTCTTACCCAGCCTCTCCCAAAAGATTTGATATGCGATATGGTAAAGTATAAAAAGAAACTTCTTTTGAGTTGAAGAAATATAATGCATAAATACAGCTCTCTTTTCCATTTTCTTCATTGAATTACAAATGATTAAGAAAATAATTGCTCATATTCTGGCAAATAGTATGTATTAGTTGTGATTAATTCTTTATGATGACATATATCTTTATTCAGGAGCCTTTTCTTGTACGACCACCATTCTCAAAAGACAAAAGCAATATTTTTTATGATTCTCTCTGCTACCCTTTTTTCAGTTATGTCGGCCTTTATAAAACTATCTGGAGACTTGCCTTTCATGGAGAAGGCCCTCTTTAGGAACCTAGTAAGTTTAATTATTGCTTTTTCAATTTTAAAAAAGAAAAAGATATCTTTATGGGGAGACAGAAAAAATCGAAAAATGTTGATTCTCAGATCTTTAGCAGGCTCATTGGGCATCATTTCCTACTTTTATAGTATTGATCGACTAATCCTTGCAGATTCTTCAATGCTCAATAAATTAAGCCCATTTTTTGTAGTTCTTTTTGCTTGGATATTTCTTAAAACTAAAATAAAAATTTTTCAAATTCTTTCACTCTCAATGGCGTTAATTGGCTCCTTGCTTATTATTAAACCTGGATTTCATTTCTCATCAACCTTCCCCGCAATCGTAGGTTTAGGCTCGGCCGTTGTGGCAGGTCTTGCCTATGTGATAGTGAGTTACCTTGGCGATAAGGAGAGTAGTTATACAATCGTATTCTACTTCTCTTTTGTATCAACAATCGTCTGTTTTCCCTTTATATTCATCGATTCAGTAATACCTTCTCCTGTTCAGGTTATGCTCCTCCTCTGTGCAGGCATCGCTGCTGCTGGTGGTCAAATATTTCTTACACTCTCGTATAAAAATGCCCCACCTGTTGAAGTCTCGATTTACCAATATTCCCAAATTGTTGCCTCTGGAATATTAGGAATTTTCCTCTTTGCCGAGTTGCCCGACACATATAGTCTTATAGGATACCTACTCATATTCACTGGGGGATATGTAATGTATATACTAGGGAAAAAGGAGTCTCGTAAATTACGCGAAGTAGAGGTAAATGATTGATTTTTTTTGAGATAACTAAACGTTAAATTTCTACACCAAAAACAAGTCTTACTACTACACCAATTCCAAAAGAGAAAAGAGCAACTGCTAAACTAATACCGGCCATTTCAAAAAAGCGTTTCTTAAAAGGAACATCTTTTGCAACAGATACATAATAGTTAAATAAAAGGATAATGAGGACTGAAATTGTGAGGGTGCTCGCGAGACAGACAAGATAGTTAGAAAAAATGAGATACGGTATTACAAGGAGTATGACTGTAACAATATATGCGATTCCTGTATATATTGAAGACTTCAGAGGTTCGTCTTCTCCATCAGCTTTACTCGATAGATATTGAGAGGCAGCCATAGAAAATGATGCAGCTATACCAGTAATAAACCCAGACAAAGCAATAATCCTTGTGTTCTGGAAAGCGAAAGAGAGTCCAGCTAGCGTACCTGTTAGTTCAACAAGAGCATCGTTCAATCCAAGAACAATTGACCCAATATAATTGAGCTTCTCTTCATGAATCATACCGATGAGTTGTTTTTCATGTTCTTCCTCTTGCTCAACAATTGTAGAAATCCCAGGGATATACTCTTCCAATCCCTTATAATCTATATTAACAGCTTTATCTTCATCTATTTCAAGAAGTTTCAACCCAAAGGTCATCCCAAAAATTCTTGATATGAATAGGAAAAGGATTACTTTAAACTTCTCTGGCTTCATTTCACATCCAGTAAATTCTTTAAGGCGAAGATAGTGTGCCATCTCATCATTGGCAATATTTTTCAAAACTGTTGCATTATGAGTATCCTTAAACATTTTTGCTGCTTTATTATAGACAGCAGATGCTGTTATTTCATTTTGCTGATCTTTTTTTAACTGGAGGAGAATCTGTTCTGGAATTTTTTTATCTTTCATTTCTATTAACCTACTATAATAAGAGATTTAGGTAATTAATATATGTGTCTCTATTGATACAATTAAATAATAGTATAAACAGAATTCGCTGTACTTGGAAGTCAATCTTAAGGTAATTCTTATAACAGGTATCATTTTAGATGGTAATATAATAGTTTCACCTTAAGATTACTTGAATAGTCAAATTAACATCCAAAGTGAGAATAAAAACCCATATGTTCTAATACATCCTTATACAGATTCTTTCTAATGATTAAGGAAATGGTATGAATTAAAGAATTTTTACAATTATCAACGAAATGAGGAGAACCCAAACTCCGATAATGAGTGTAGCAACAATATAATTTTTCTTTAATAGAACCGGTTCAGCAATTGCTCTTTCTTTTGCTCTTTTCATTACTGCTTCTGGAATTAATTTTATCGAGATGGTTATGAGCACAGGGATAATGATCAAGTCATCCAAATACCCTAGAATAGGGATAAAATCAGGAATAAGATCTATGGGACTTAAAGCATACCCTAATGTTGAGATAATGAGAATTCTTGGTAAGAGTCTTGTTTGAGGATCTTTGTAGGCATAATAGAGTGCTACGAGTTCATTCTTCAACTTGTTAGCCTTGATTTTTAATATTTTGACCACATTAGCTCTCACGTAAGCTCCTTCATCCGTTTGAGATATCTCTTACAAATCTTACTGTAACATCCCAGAGAAATCTACTTGCCCTAAGTATCCAGCACGAAAAAAATCATTTGAGAAATAGGCTAAAAACATTTTATGTGGATTACTTGGATTCTTTTTAAGCACCTCTTTTTTATTGCGATTTGCGATAATACAGGCTACACTTCATACACTATTTTCAATACATAAAGAGAGGGACACATCATTAGTACGTTAACAAAAAGAATCAAACTTGGTTTTGGTATTGGGGACTTAGGTGGTAACCTTTTTTTTACCATTATTGGATTTTATCTACTCTATTTCCTTACTGATGTAGTGGAGCTTTCTGCAGCTCTTGCAGGAACTCTTTTAATGATAGGAAAGATTTGGGATGCTATAACTGATCCTATTACTGGTTATATTTCAGATAGAACAATTTCCCGTTGGGGCAGACGCCGTCCGTATATGTTTGTAGGAGCAGTTATCTCCTTCTTCTCAATGGGACTTATGTTTACAAAGGTGTCCTTTAGCTCTGAACTTTTCCTATTTCTCTACCTTACTTTTCTCTACTGTCTCCTCAATACTGCGTATACATTAGTAAATATTCCATACGCAGCCCTTTTGCCTGAATTATCGAGTGATTACAATGAGAGAACAATTCTTACTGGGTACAGGATGAGTTTTGCAGTAGTAGGAACCTTTGTGGGGGCAGCGGCAGTTCTACCTATCATTGGATTCTTCAGTACAGAAGAGGCAGGATGGACTTTTGTCGGGTATTTCATGGGTGCAATTATGCTCATAACCGCACTTATTACAATATGGGCTGTGAGAGAACCAAAAAGAGTCGTTGTAATAGAACAAAAAGGATTCTTTGTTACCTATAAAGAAGTCTTATTTAATAAAGTATTTCTTAGCGCTCTCATCCCTTGGTCTTTATTTATTATGGGAACAAGTATGGTACAGGGAGCTCTCATTTACTTCTTTAAAGATATTTTTGGCAATGAGGGATTATTTCAAATCGCTCTCGTCCTATTATTAACGTTCTCTCTTGCGTTCATCCCTGTGTGGGTAAAAATATCTAAGAAAATTGGTAAAAAGAATTCCTATATGATAGGGATGGGCATTATGAGTGTAGGAGTGCTCTCTTTCTCTCTACTAGGAGAAGTACTTGGTCCTATATTTGCAATAATTGTTATGGCTGTTAGTGGTATAGGGCTCTCAACTCACTACGTGATGCCTCATGCTATACTCCCTGATGTGGTTGAGTATGATGCACACCATCATAAAGGAATTAGAAGAGAAGGCGTTTATTCAAGCCTGTGGACATTTATGAGTAAGATTGGACAAGCTCTTGCTCTTGCAATAAGTGGTTGGGTACTTGCAATCTTTGCCTATAACCCTAATTCTGTATCATCTTTAGCAAATATTGGGATTAAACTGATGTGTGGCCCTTTACCAATAATTTTTTATATTATCGGTATCATTATCCTCCATTACTTCCCAATTGATGAGAAATATTATCATAAGATGATGAAAGGCGAGATTTAATAAATTATGAGTAATCGAAAAGAGAAGCAGATGTGCCTTCCACGTGCATCCAAAGGGAGAGGATATATAGCACCCAATTATTCATCATTTACAAGAGCCTTTGTACGTCTTGTTGGACCTCTATACTTAAAATATATAGAAGGAGTATCTGAAGTTTCTATCGAAAATCTTGATTTCCTTTTTACTGGATTAAAAGACCACTTTTCACAAAAAAAGAAGCTTATTATAGCATTTCGTCATGTAGCAAAAGAAGATGCCCCAGTATTGATGTATCTTATCAGCAGGAAGTTAGATTCATGTATTGCATCATATAATAAAAGGGTTCCAAAAGAGGAACGGATCATAGCTCATGCACAGTTTTTATATGGAAGTGATGTATTAGAATGGGCTGGTAAACTAGCAGCTTGGGCGTTCCCTAGAATAGGATGTATCCCTGTTGTGAACAGGAGTACAAACTCAAAAGGACTTTCTACCCTGAGAGAGTGTGCAAAGAAGGGGATTTTCCCTTTAGCCCTTGCAATAGAAAGTCAAGTTACATATCACATGGGTGTCGTTGGTGAGAGCTCATTTGGCATCTCATCTCTCGCTTTATGGGGAGAGGAAGGGGGTCAGGAAGTAGCCATACTCCCAGTCGCATTAGGATATTCGTATCATAAAGATACAAAATTTTTCATTCATCATGTCATAGAGAAATGGGAGAAAGAGACTCATATAACAGTTCCTAAAGAATTCACTTCACTCCATGATTCTTTATTGTTTATTACAGAAGAGACAATCAAAATTTTAGAATCTCTATACCGAATTATCAGTTCTGGAACTCACTCAATGAAAGAGCGAATAGACCGTATCTGTAGCACTTCCATGGACAGATCAGAAAACATTACACATTCAAAAGGTAGTGGATCCCTTTTAGATAGATTATTTCAAATGAGGAAATTAGGAAACTCAACACTTAAACCAGTAGATTTCCAACTCAGTTCAATGTCTCCCCTCTCTCGTTCTATTGCAGATTTCAATGCTCTTCATGCACACATTGCACTTTGGCACTCTCAAATAGTCGATGTGTTGCAATATGTTGACCCATCCTACATCAATGAACCAACCCCGATTGGAAGAATGAGTGAATATGCTCTCAATATCCTCGATGTAATCAATAGGATTAAAGGTGGGAATATTGATTCAAGATATACTCCAAAGGGCAAACATGCGTTCGTATATATAGGTGAGTCAATTTCCCCAGCCTATGAACCATCTATGTCGAGAAAGGAGAAACGAAACAGTATTGACAGAAATGTCTTCAGTTCTCTTCAAAGGGTAAGTAAGGAGTTAGAGAAAAAGTGGATGAGAGATATCATTTATGAATAATACTATAGTACCGCATTACGATGATTGAAAGCAAAAGTCTGAGTCACATCCCTTGACTCTTTGTATTCCATTTCGTATGTTTCATAGTACTGAGTTTACTGATGAGGAGACGGTTCTGACGGAAACACCAAGCGCTAAATCACAAAATAATAGAGATCTTCAAAGACTGTTTTCCATGGGTGTTGCAACATTTATAGTCTACATCATGCTTTATTCACAACCTAATTCGTATATTCATTTTCACAATAATTACCTTCCTTTGCTTATCTCATTAGCTTCTCTGATTATCCTTTTCCCGATTATGATATATCAACTGATGAAAGAAAATGGCCCATTTTGTACTCTCATTACTATTCCTAGTAGAGCTGATTTTTTTGCAATTACTTCTGACATTTTACATCATGATGAGTTCATAAAGCTTAAAGGTTACTTTCACCATACACATCATATATATGACCATGTGGTGAGAGTAGCATATCTATCATATTTCTTTTCAAAACTTGTAGGACTTGATTATGTCTCCGCTGCAAGGGGTGGACTTCTTCATGACTTTTTCCTCTACGACTGGAGAGTGAAGAAAAAGAAGGATTCGCAAAGAAATATTCATGGAAAAGAACACCCTTATACGGCTTTACGTAATGCGCAACTCTATTTTGACATAAATAAAAAGGAAGCTGATATCATCACAAAACATATGTTTCCTAAGACTAAAGAGAGACCTTTATATGCAGAAAGTCTCGTAGTCTCTATCATGGATAAAGTTTCTACGGTAATAGAGTATGTAAAAAGAATGGTAACAAAAACTCACACATCCTATAAAAAAGGAATATAGAGATTTAGTTCATTCGTGTTGCCCTTTCTAGTAGGATAGGATTATCTGAAGTGATAAAATCCACATTCATAGATTGAAATTTCTTCATTTCTCTTTCATCATTGACTGTCCAAACACCAACTTGGATATCTATTTTGTGTAAGGCATCAATCATAGTCTGAGTAAGATATATATCTTTAACTCCGACTGATGAAATTTTCAAATTTCTCATATCTTCAACAACTCTATCTATTCCTTTAGCTCCGACACTTGAGAGATATGCTTTTGATATGAGAGCACTCGTGTGAAGGTCATTATTTATTTTTTTAATAGTTTCAAGAGTTGGGAAATCAAAGGAGAGAATATAGGCTGCCTCAAGAAAATCATATTCATGTAAAAGATCAATAACCTTTTCTTCAATGTGTAAATAGCGTTTATTTCTATCATCAACCTTTATCTCGACAAACACTATTACTTGGTAATCTGCGCTCTCTTTGAGAAGTACTAATACTTCCTCAAAAGTTGGAATATATTGGTCCTCATCGATTTTTAATGAAGTAAGGTATTGTGCATCCAGCTCTCTGATTGCAATCTTTTTACCATTCTCATTTTTTACAAGTGGATCATGGTGAACAATGAGAACGCCATCAGCTGAGAGATGAACATCAAGCTCGATTGCATCCACCTGTAAAGAGATTGCATTCGAAAATGCTTGCAATGAATTCTCTTTCTGGAGAGCAGCACCACCTCGATGAGCTACTACCATGATTTTGTTCATATTACTATTTTTTGTTGTTTGACAGCTTAATAATAAAAGGATGATGGCCACAATTGTGGCCATCAAGTATATCTGTTTTAGCTTATTTAAACGATTCATTATATTCCTTAAGTAAATCAGCATTAGTTTCTTTCATCACTGAAGCAACATCTTGATTTCCAATAAGAAGTTTTTCAATCATCTGTCTTAATATTTCAGTTCCTTTTGCGAGAGAAATTACAGACGCTTGAGGTCTGGTATATTCAAGTTGATCTATTGCAACAGCACGTACTGGGTTATCTTTAAAATATTGAATTATTTTAGGATTATTTTTTGCATCTATACTTACAGGCATGTATCCTGTTTGAATGACTACTTCAGCATTCGCTTCTGCACTTGTCATATATTTAATGAAGTCCCATGCTGCTTGTTGTCTCCATTTATTATTACTCGTGATTGAGAGGACAGATCCTCCAACTGGAACTAAGTTTTGAGTTCCTTTTGGAATAAATGCTGGAATGACCTCAAAATCGGCTCTACTTAATAAGTTCCCCATACTCCCAGTAGAACCAAAGACCATTGCTACTTGTTTATTCAAGAAATCATTATGACTATTTGAGGGCATTGCTGTTTTATCTTTGAATACCATATCTTGCCATAAAGTCGCTAATTTCACTGCTGGTCCTTCATCTAGGTGCATTCCAAATTTATCATCACTAACGAGTCCTCCATATGAATAAACTCCACCTTGGAAGTACCAGTGAGCACTTGTTTGGCCCATAGTAAATCCAACACCAAGTTGGATTGGTTCTCCATCTGCATTATATTTTGTTACCTTCTTGCTAAATTCTCTAAATTCATCCCAAGTTGCTGGGGCTCTTCTAGGAAGTCCTGCTTCTGCAAACATATCTCCATTGACATATAATAAAGGAGTACTTCTCATAAATGGGAGTGCATAGAGACTACCATCATAATACCCATCTTGTAGAAGTCCTGGAATATAATTTTTGATATCAAATGATGTCTTATCGTTTTTTACTAAATCATCGAGATTAAACAATACTCCATCTTTTGCAAAAAGTGTAACGAATGGGGAGTCAAGAAGTACTACATCAGGAACTTCACCTGCTGCGAGACCTGCAAGTAATTTTTGAATAAGATCCGCATATGCTCCTTGAAATTGAGACTCAACAATAACTTTATCCTGAGATGCATTGAATTTGGCAACAAGTTCTTCTTGAACATCACCAGCTACACCTGTCAAACTTCTCCAGTATACAATCTTCACAGGGCCTGCGGGAGCACTCTCTGTTGCTCCTTGGGCAAATAACCCACCTAAGGACTGAAATACCATCACAATGATTAAAAAGAGAATAATACTACTTTTTTTCATTTCCTTACCCCTTTATGTAAATTAAGATTTTATACAAAATCTTTTAACCTTTTGAAATAATTATCCCTACCCTTTTACAGCTCCAGTTGCTATTCCTTCTATCAGTTGTTTCTGAGCAATGAAGTAGATAAACAAAACAGGAACAAGAACAAATAGAGAAGCTGCCATGAGGTGTTCAGGTCCTATTGAGTATTCAGCATCTCTTACCATAGCGAGCCCTACCGGAAGGGTTCTCATATTTTGTGTGTTTGTGACGATCAATGGCCACAAATAGCTATTCCACTTAGAAATGAATAGATAGAGTATTAAAGTTCCTAATACGGGTCTTGCTAAAGGAAGTGCGATATAAAGGAGAGTTCTTCCATGTCCCAGTCCATCTATTTCGGCTGCATCATAGAGACTTGATGGAACCGATAAGAAATACTGCCTTAAAAGAAAGGCTCCGAACACGCTTGAAACATGAGGGATTACTATTCCTTGATAAGTATTTATCCAGTGCAAATGTTTGAGAATCACATAATTGGGAATCAAAGCAACCTGAGCAGGTATCATCATTGCAGCAAGCATAATCATGAAGAATACATTGCTATACTTGAATCTGATTCGAGCAAATGCGAATGCTGATAAACTTGCAATAGCGACTTCCAAGAATACGCCACTTGTTGCTGTGATAATTGAGTTGATATAAAATCGCCCAAATGGAGCTAATTTCCACGCTATCGTAAAGTTGTCCCATTTGAAAGGAGATGGCCACCATACAGGAGGGAATTTAGCTACTTGAGAAGGTGTCTTTAAAGCAGTACTTACCATCCATAAGAAAGGAAGCCCAATAATAACTGCTGCAATAATAAGTATAAGATGTTTGAGTGTTCTCAGAATATACGATTTAGGAGTCTTTTTATTCATCATATTATGCCTCCTAATAGTGAACCCATCGTTTAGAGAGTCTATTTTGTATCAAAGTAATCACCATAATGAGAATAAATAACACAAGAGCTAAGGCCGATGCGTAGCCCGTTTTAAACCATCTAAAGGCATTTTGATAGAGATAGAGAACAAAGACATTTGAACTATTTAGGGGCCCTCCATCTGTCATGATTGCGATGATATCGAACGCTTTGAGAGTTCCTATAAATGAAGTGATTGTTAAGAAAAAGGTGGTTGGGCTCAAAAGTGGAAAAGTAATATAGATAAATTTTTGAATTGGTGTTACACCATCGACAAGAGCTGCATCATA
Source organism: Sphaerochaetaceae bacterium (assembly GCA_963663665.2). GTDB lineage: Bacteria > Spirochaetota > Spirochaetia > Sphaerochaetales > Sphaerochaetaceae > SABI01. The sequence continues at coordinate 160,419 of CAXXKP010000010.1, read as the reverse complement.
TATTTCTACTGGTATATTCTTTAACCCAGCAAGAAATAGAACCATATCATATCCAATTCCGATCCAAATCAATACGATAATTACAGCAGGGAGAGAATAGTGGGTATCATATAGCCAGTCGGGTGCTTTAAATCCGAAAGGTGCAAATAACAGTTTAAAGAGACCAAAAGTTGGATGAAATATCCAACTCCAAACCATAGCCACAGCAACACTTGTTGTAAAAGTTGGAGAAAATATAATTGCACGATAGAGATTCTTACCTTTTATATTACTATTTAGAGAGAGAGAAAGGGAGAGGGATATGATAAGTTTAACAACGACTACAACTAATGAAAGTATCAAAGTGTTTCGTGTAATTTGCCAAAATACAGGATCTGCAAATAGGTTTTCATAATTAGTAAAACCTATAAAAGTTTTTTTTGGAGAGATCATATTCCATTTGAAAAAGCTTAAGTAAAGACTATAGATAATCGGCCAAAACACAAAGGTAATCAATAAGATAAAATTGGGTGAAATAAAGAGGAAGAAAGAGAGCATATCTCTCTTTCCTTTTTTAGAGATCTTCATTCTATCAATTTTCTGAGAGGGAGACTTTTCAATGGCATTTTTCACGTATAATATTCCTCCATCCAAATGCTATAGTAAACTCAGAAGGCTCTTTTATTATGAACCCTTTATTTGATACGTCAATAACAAGTAATTACTTATAAAGAAAATTGTACTGATTGTAGTATCGAGGTGTTAAATTTTAGTTATACAAGTTTTAGAAAAAAATGAAATATTATCAACATGCAGTAAAACCAGAGAATGCAAAGAGAGACATATCTACGAAGTAGTTATTATCAGAGCCTAAAATCCCGATACTTCAAACCCACCAGTGACTCCTTTAATAGTGTGTATAAGAGTTCCATCTTTTTTCTTCAAAGTAATATGAATTGTAGCAGTCAAACTTTCAGTAATTGTTCTTTTCATCTCTCCTCTTACGGGAGCTTGCAATAATCCTCCCTTAAGAGTAGTTGCTTGTATGGTTAGGATAAGATTTTTATGAGAGATTGTTGAGGTCACATGAGAGGAATCAATGAATATTGAGTCTACACTTGATCTATTATACGTTGCAAACCGGTAAAACTCACCTTTAATATATAAGAAGACCATGAACCCTTTAAAACTCAATTTGCCGAAAGGAATGGTTGCATACGAGAAAAGAAAAGAAAAATCTTTTTCATCACCGGTGTTTGTATGAAGCCATACCCAAGAGGAAGGGAAAGATGTTCCCCAATCTTTTTCGATATATCCTGTCCCTTCAGTAAAATTAAGGAGATCCTCACCATATTGAATGGAGCCTGAGATATTATGTCGTACAGAGACTACACCATGATTACATTCCATACGAGGAATATAGGCAAAATACCCCATAATGGAAGGATTTATGAGACTCTTAGGTAAATATATATTGTTTGAAAATTCTAAGTCTCCTGTGATTCTTCCGATTTCACTTTGGATATCGACATGAATACGTGTATCAGAGAAAGTACTCTTTCCTATTGTAATGAGAAATTTTTTCTTGTCATAATGAAAATCTTCAACTGCATAACGAATGTAAAGAGGAGCATACACGTGTGAATATATCACCTGAATAAATGCATGTGAATCTTCTTCTGTAAGAGAAATCCCTGGAATAAAAGATATTACACTGGAAGTATCTTTTGTAACACTCTTAATATACCACCCTTCAAAATAGGGTTTTTTACGTAAATCTCCTTGAAAGACCTCCGGATGAAAAACATTTTTCACTTTTAAGCACCTCTTTAAAAAGATGATTATACCACAAAAGATCAATATCATTAGTGAAAAAACCAAAAATGATAAATAGATAAATTCTTTATCGGGTTTATTGACTCTTAGGTACATCTTTTTATATAGTTAGGATACTTACTAATTTTTTCTTATATACATTTTTTGAGTAGTTAATTTCTTGAGTGTCTACTCTATTTATATATGATGAACCTACAAAGGAGCTATCTACACAATGGGTATACAAAAAGCCAAATCCTTCGATAAATCTTTTATGGGAAGTGACCCAATGGGAACACTTCTTATAAAGCTCTCAGTTCCTGCAATGATAGGGATGATGGTTAATGCACTCTATAATTTTGTTGATACAATCTTTGTAGGCCAAGGAGTTGGTCCTCTTGCCATAGCAGGATTGAGTATTGCATTTCCAATCCAAATGCTTATTGGAGCTTTTGCCCAAACGTTTGGGATCGGAAGTGCCTCAATCATATCGAGAAGATTAGGAGAAAAGAATGAACCTGCTGCTGCTTCTGCCGCAGGAAATGCAATTACGGCAACTGTTATCGCTTCCTTCATCTTCATGATAATTGGTCTCATTTTTACAAAACCAATACTCCTATTTTTTGGAGCAACAGAAGATGTTCTCCCCTATGCGCTCGAATATGTAAGCATAATCCTCCTAGGTGCAGGCTTTCTCTCTTTGAGTATGACGAGTAACGGAATCATCAGAGCTGAAGGCCAAGCAAAAGTTGCTATGACAGTAATGATTATTGGTACAGGATTGAATCTTATATTTGATCCGATCTTCATATTTGTGTTTAACCTTGGTATTAAAGGAGTCGCTATTGCAACCGTTCTCTCTCAATTCATCGCATTCCTCTTTGTCGTTCGTTTTTTTAGGACGAATAAAAGTTCTCTTCCCTTCACACGAAAATCTTTTATCATTAAAAAAGCTGTAATAATGGAAATTGTCACACTTGGAATACCTGCTTTTGTTCGACAATCAGGAACTTCTGTGATGGCCCTGTTAACTAATAACCTTCTAAAAATGTATGGTGGTGGTTTAGCTATTGCTTCCTATGGAATGATAAATAGACTTCTTATATTCACGCTCATGCCTATTTTTGGTCTAGTTCAAGGATTCCAACCAATTGCTGGGTATAATTACGGTGCAAAGAAGTACGATAGAGTGAAAAGTGTTCTAAAGATTAGTATTGGATATGGAACTCTTATTGCAACAGCGGCATGGATTGTCATTCAACTGTTCCCTCGTCAGATTTTAAGCGTTTTCTCCTCTGATATTGCATTGCTCGATATAGCAACCCCTGCTCTTAGAATTACGATGCTTGCAATTCCGGTTATCGGAGTTCAGGCTATAGGTTCAACGTTATTTCAATCGATTGGCAAGAAGGCACCTTCAATCTTTTTATCTCTTACACGACAATTCATATTCCTCATACCGTTTTTACTTATTCTCCCCTCTTTCATGCAAATAAATGGAGTGTGGGCAGCGTTTCCTGTTGCAGATATTCTTGCAACGCTGGTCACTTTAATATGGGTATTAGTTGAAATAAGGAAATTAGAGGCTAAACATGTTTTGACTAAACCCATTACTCCTATCTCACTAGAAAACAAGTAATTTTAATTATTTGGACTAGTATTAATTATCTTTTATGATAAGAATCCCACTCTTGGAAAGCATTCTTGCAAAGCACCTTCACTTCATCACTCACATCTTGTGATTTTTCTACCTCTTCTTTAGTAAACCACGTAGCATCAAGAATTTCATCTTTATTGATAGAGAGGTTATAAGGATCTGTTGCAGCACTCACATAAAAGAATCCGACATGGTTATGGTCTCCGACGTTATGGACATTCACATAAAAGGGAATTGCAAGGTGAGTAATTACATTACCTATCACCTCAAAGGTTGGAGTGGAAATCAAAGCAATTTCTAAATTCACCTCCTCGTTTACTTCTCTATGTACTGCATCGTCGGGAGTTTCATCTTGTTCAATATGACCACCTACAGGGAGCCACAATTTTAGTTTCTTGTGTAAAATAAGGAGAACTTTCTCTTCATGGAAGATATAGGTGCCAACTGTCAAATCTGTTTTCATGAGAACTACTATACGCACCTATAGGATTCTTTTCTAGTAAATCTGTGCTAATTAAGAATAAACATTATCCCCTCTAACACAATTGAGAATACCAAGATTTACAAAATAATATTTTTTTGCGTAAATTTTATGAGATAGCAGATCTAATAATTTCTTATTTATTTTTACTTAAATTATTTTAATATAGTGCTATATTAAACTCGAAATTCTTTCAATAAATTTTTATTAGCTAGTAGTAATATATATAATACACTTTTTTTTACGTAATTTTAATATCACTTTTCATTGAATTACTCCTTATGCTGTTGTATGATAATGAAGAAATCAAAAAAAAGGTTCTCCAATGGCACGTAAAAAGAAAGTACGATTACAAGATATAGCAGAAAAAACTGGATTCTCAATTGCCACTATTTCTCATTTCATTAACAAAACTCGACATATTGATGAGTCGACTAGAGAAATAATTATGAAGGCGACACAGGAATTAGGTTATCAAGCTCCATCTAAACGCCATCATTTTCCTAAATCTACCTGTATTGGAGTAGTCATAGCAGATATTCGAGTCGATTTTTTTAATGAACTCATTCGAGAACTAGAAAATATTGCCTATGATGAGGGATTTCATCTCCTTATTATGGATAGTGAAGAAAACCCAGAGAAAGAATTACACTGTATCAGAACACTTATAAAAGCAGAGGTTGCTGGAATTATTATCGCCCCATGTGACACTCAAGCAGACTTCTCCTTTTGCAAACATATTCCGATAATCCAAGTAGACAGAAAAATTGATAGTGACATGTTTGACTTTGTTGGTATCGACAATATGATGGCGACATACTACCTGACAAAAAAAATGATTGAAAAAGGGAATCATTCTATTGGAATGATTTCTTTTGCTGACAAAAACTACTGTGCTCGTGAGAGAAAAAAAGGATACACTTTAGCTATGAAGGAAAATAACATCTTCAAACAAGAACGTATTCTGGAAGTTGAATATGATGGAGATACGATTCATTCCAATATCAGTAAGTTCATCTCGCAGAACCTAGAAATCGATACTATTATTTGTGCAAGTTCTAATATCTGTTATGAAGTACTGGGAAAAATTTCTAGATTAGGAGATCAAAACCACATCAAATTCATAAGTACATTTGATAATAACAAATGGCTGGATCATGTTGCCTACCCCGTTGATGCTATTTCTCAACCGATAACAAACATCGCAATCACAGCAATCGAATTATTACAAAATAAAATTTCAATCAATCAAACAATTACTACAAGTAGAAAAGTAATTCTAAATTATAGTATTGAAGGGCGATCATCTCTCTTTACAGGAGAGGTAGATTATGAGCAACATAGAGTAAATTGATAACAAAAATATACATATAAGGAATAAGAGAATGATTAATGAAAAAACAAGGAAGCTGATTCGTGAAGGAAATGCAGTATTAGGGATTGAACTTGGTTCAACTCGAATTAAGGCTGTGTTAATTGATAGCGCTAATGAACCAATTGCTCAGGGTGGCTCCGATTGGGAAAATGCCCTCATTGATGGTTACTGGACCTATTCTCTAAACGATGTATGGGAAGGTCTTGCTACCTGTGTCAAAAACTTAAAGAAAGATGTTCAAGAAAAATTTGAAGTTCCCCTAACCACCGTCAAAGCATTTGGAGTAAGTGCTATGATGCATGGATATCTTGCTTTCGATAGGGAGGGACAACTCCTTACCCCATTTAGAACCTGGCGCAATACTACTACAAGTCAAGCATCAGAACTCCTTTCAAATCTATTTAATTACCCAGTACCAGAGAGATGGACTATAAGCCACCTTTATCAAGCGATTCTTAATAATGAAGAACATGTAAAAGATATTGCATATGTAGGAACTCTTGCTGCGTATGTTCACTGGAAGCTCACAGGGAAGAAAGTCCTCGGGATAGGAGATGTTTCGGGAATGTTCCCTATCGATACATCTACGAATAATTACTATGAAAAAATGATTGATCAATTTGACGCTCTTATAGCTGAAAAGGGATATGGGTGGAAAACTCGTTCAATTCTTCCAAAAGTCCTTGTTTCAGGGGAGGATGCAGGATCTCTCACAAAAGAAGGCGCATTATTATTAGACCCAAGTGGTGAATTCACATCAGGAATTCCTATGTGCCCACCGGAAGGTGATGCTGGAACTGGTATGGTAGCAACAAATAGTATTGCCAAACGTACAGGGAATGTGTCAGCAGGAACTTCAGTATTTGCTATGATAGTCTTAGAACAAGAGTTATCAAAGAGTTATAACAAACTCATTGACCTTGTCACAACTCCCGATGGCTCTCTTGTAGCAATGAGCCATGCCAACAACTGTACAGGTGAATATGACCGCTGGATGAATTTATTTGCTCAAGTAATCAAAGCGACGGGCAATACCTTAAAAAAATCTGAACTATATGACATTCTTCTTTCTAAAGCGTTAGATGGTGCAAAAGATTGTGGAGGACTCCTCCCCTTCAACTATATTTCAGGAGAGACCATGACTGGAATATATGAAGGAAGACCTTTATTCATTCGTTTAACTGAAAATGATTTTTCAATAGAGAATTTTATGCGTGCTCAACTATTCACTTCCCTAGGAGCACTAAGAGTAGGAATGGACATTTTATTTGAGAATGAGAAAGTTGAAGTTGATGCGATTAATGGCCATGGAGGATTTTTTAAAACTCCTGTAGTAGGTCAAACAATGATGGCAGCAGCTATGCATACTCCAATATCAGTATTAAAAACAGCTGGTGAAGGTGGAGCATGGGGAATTGCACTTCTAGCGTCGTATCTTGTACAGGAAGATGACTCTAGCCTACAAGAGTTCTTATCCAAGAAAGTATTCGGTTCTAGTGAAGCAACAACTATTGTTCCAACCAAAGAAGATATTGATGGATTCAATGCATTCTTTGTTAACTACAAAAAAGGATTAGCAGTAGAGAAAGCTGCGGTAGAAAATCTACCATAATACTCGGGAGACAACAAAAATTTCAAATATGAGAGGTTGTAATAGATACAACCTCTTATTTTTTTCCTCTATGAGTCAATTTTTATTTTCGTTTGATTTAGTAATGCGTTATAATAAATCGATATCTACTATAAAGGTAGTATAAAACAGCTCATTACAGGAGGACCTTCGGATGAAAAAACAATTGATAGGACTAATTGTGCTTACAATTATTGGAACCCTATTCATCTCTTGCGCAACAGGCGTGAGTATTGAAGAATTTTCCAATTATAAGAGTGAGAACGAAGCGAATATTCGCTCATTAGTCGCAGAAATTAAGAATGCAGGAACACAAATCAGTGCTCTTCAAAACGACCTTATGATGTTAAATAATGAAAACATTCAACTAAAAAAGGAGATCGATTCAGTTAGAGGAACATTCACTCAAACATATTCCCAAATTGAGGAGCTCACCAAATTGGCGGGGTACAGTTCAAGTGAGGATTTTCTTCATCTCGCTACAGATATAGTAAACGTAACCAAGGCGATGAAAGATCTTAATCTAAAAATTGAGAATCTAAGAAATGCGATGGCTACCTTCGTAAATTACTGATCATAGTCATCTTAATATATTGAGCCTGTAATTAATGGTTTCATCATTTAGATGAGTTAATATTTATTTTAAATGAATAATTTTATCGATATTTTCCATTACTGCTCAATATTTTTTCTTTTACACAAGACTTTTTTCTGTACAAATCATATTCTCAAGTGTAGAATACTATATCATCAAATAAGGAGATTTAATTAGATGGAAAAGTTTTTCAAGCTCAATGAGCACAAAACTTCGGTAAAGACTGAAGTGCTCGCTGGTGTAACGACATTTTTAACAATGGCTTACATACTTATTGTTAACCCTTTAATGCTGAGTGAAGCAGGGATGGACTTCGGTGCTGTATTCACCGCCACCGCACTTTCAGCAGCTATCGCTACTCTTGTTATGGCTTTCTTAGCAAACCTTCCTTTTGCTTTAGCACCAGGGATGGGACTTAACGCATTCTTTGTATACACAGTTGTTTTCACAATGGGATATACATGGCAACAAGCGTTAACTGCAGTATTTATTGAAGGTATTATTTTTATCATTCTCACTGCATTCAATATTCGTGAAGCAATCGTCAACTCAATTCCAATGAACATGAAAAAAGCTATTAGTGTTGGTATTGGATTGTTTATTGCATTTATCGGTCTTCAGAATTCCGGTATCGTCGTAGGTGGTGCAACACTTGTTCAATTAGGTGATATCACTCATGGTGCAGCCCTTGTAGCTATTATTGGACTTGTTATCACAAGTATTCTTGTAGCATATAAAGTGAAGGGAGCTCTCTTGATTGGAATTATCCTCACAACACTTGTTGGTATTCCTTTTGGGGTTACTTCTTATGCAGGCGGTTCCTACTTACCTCCTTCTTTAGCTCCTACTTTCCTTAAATTCTCATTTGCTTCTGTATTTACAATTGACATGGTTATTATCGTATTCACATTCCTCTTTGTTGACATGTTTGACACAGTTGGAACTCTTATTGGATGCGCTACAAAAGCAGACATCTTGAATGCTGATGGAACTATCCCTAAAGTAAAAGAAGCATTATTTGCTGATGCTATTGGTACTACAGTTGGTGCTATGCTCGGTACTTCTACTGTTACTACCTATGTAGAATCCTCTGCTGGTGTAAGTGAAGGTGGCCGTACTGGACTCACAAGTCTTACAGTTGCAGTGCTTTTCCTTCTCTCATTGTTCTTTGCACCTTTATTTATCTCAATTCCAGCTGCAGCAACTTCTCCTGCTCTCATCCTCGTTGGTCTTTTCATGATTTCTCCTGTAAAAGACATCGACTTTGAAGAGACTACAGAAGCTGTCCCAGCTTTCCTCACAATCCTCTTTATGGTAACCACATACTCTATCGCTAATGGTATTATGTATGGTGCTTTGAGCTGGATTCTCTTAAAAATCTTCACAAAAAAAGCAAAAGAAATCAGTCCAACAATGGTTGTTATCGCAGTGCTTCTCGTGTTGAAATTAATCCTTGGCTAATTCAGGTACAAGAGATAATATTAGGGACAAGTGGTTTTCACTTGTCCCTTTTTTATTCTTCATTTCCATACATTTTTATTATCTAATACATTAATTACTCTTCTGCTGAAAAAGCAATCCTCTATATATTCATAATTTTGTGATAGAGATTCTTACAATCCTCTGCCGTGAATATAACGGGAACTGGATAGAGAGGATTAGCCTCACCAAGAGCATGCTTAGTTAGATTATCAATATCTTCTTCTCTTATTTGTGTAAAATGAGTAGGGATATCTAATTTCTTATTAAGGTCCTCAATCTTTTGAATAAAAAGATTTGCACTCTCTTCATCGCTTTTTCCTAATTCTATCACTTTAGCGTCTCTTGCTAGTGTGGCTAATCGTTTGTGACATTTTTTGCCATAATACGAGAGAACATATGGAAGTGTAACAGCATTTGCAAGTCCATGAGGGATTCCATAATAGGCTGTGAGTGGATGAGAGAGTGCATGGATATTTCCAACATAACTACGAGTGAAAGCTTCCCCTGCCCTATAAGAGGCAAGAAGGAGATGTTGGCGAGAAGTGGTATTAAGAGGATCTTTATAGACTTTTTCTATTTCATGAAAAATTATCGTTGTTGCATCAACACTTGCCTTTCTTGAATACGCAGTACTACTTAGACCAATGAAGGCTTCGATTGCATGAGTGAGAGCATCCATCGCAGTAGTGCTTGTGAGATGAGGTGGAAGGGTTCGTGTCATTTCAGGGTCTAATATGGCTATTTTAGGAATAAGTGGAAATGAGTTGATTGCGTACTTCTCTTTTATAGAAGGATCTGTGACAACAGCAGCAAGAGTCGCTTCACTTCCTGTTCCTGCAGTACTCGGTACTGCGATTAAAAAAGGAATTGCTCTGTTTACTTTTAAGATCCCTTTCATTTTATGTAGAGATTTCTTTGGATATGCAACTCTAGCTCCTACAGCTTTTGCACTGTCAATACTTGATCCACCACCAATTGCGACTAATGAATCACATTCCTGTTCTAGGAAAAAATTCTTAGCATCTTCTATGACCTCAACCGTAGGATTTGGAGGTACTTTGTCGAATATTGAGTAACCAATCTTCTCTTTTTTAAGAAGAGAAATGAGTTCTTTCACGATAGGTAGGTCGATCACATGAGCATCACTAATTATACAAACTTTATTTTTCCCAGCTTCTTTAATAAGAGAAGGAAGGGTAAGAATCGACTTCTCTCCTGTAATAATCCGTTGTTTCTTATAAGGCATGAAGGGACTCACAATATAGAGTGTTTTTTGAAAAGTTCGACAGTAAAGCCTATAAAAGAATTTTTTCATATTTTGACCTCTGATCTCTTATTATAAAGGAAAACTGATATGAGTAAAGAAATAATATCCACCTAGCCGTTTCCATCAGTTTTACGTATGTTAAAAGAATAGATATAGTGGTAAGTACTATATAAAGGAGTGTTTATGAACAATACACGCCAAAGATTAGATTTACTATTTTTATTATTATGCATTCCTTTCCTACTATTTGCCTCTAGTCACAAAGAAGTAAATAGCGAAGTGAAAGAAAGTGAGGTAACAGTGAATGGATCACTTAAAGAACGATACCCGTATATACCTTTAGCTGAAGAATTAAAGAATACATTAACTCAAGAGGAGGCATATGTTCTCCTACAAAAAGGGACAGAGAGAGCTTTTACGGGTGAATATACTGATAATGAGGAAAAAGGCACATACTATTGTACTCTTTGTAATTCCCCTCTCTATGTGAGTGATGACAAATTCCATTCAGGGTGTGGATGGCCAAGTTTCGATGATGAAATACCTGGTGCGGTAACAAGGATTCCCGATGCAGATGGATTGAGAACAGAAATCGTATGCGCAACATGTGGTGGACACCTTGGTCATGTTTTCCTCAATGAAGGATTTACCGACAAAAACACACGTCATTGCGTCAATTCGATCAGTATGGATTTTCGTACTGGCCCCCCTGTGGCTAAAGCTGTCTATGCAGGAGGATGCTTTTGGGGTGTAGAATATCTGATGGAGAGTTTGGAAGGTGTATATGATGTGAAAAGTGGGTACACTGGAGGAACGGTAGTAGATCCTACGTATCAACAAGTTCTCACTCATACTACTGGGCACTTAGAAGCTGTTGAAGTTCTCTACAATCCACTTACGATCTCCTATGAGGAACTTACAAAGTATTTCTTAGAAATTCATGACCCAACTCAAGAAGGCGGACAAGGACCTGATATTGGAAATCAGTATCTCTCTGCAATCTTTTATGGCTCAGAAAACGAATATAATACAGCGATCAATCTTTTAGAGATACTTCAAGATAAAGGGTATGATATAGCAACCCAAGTGAGACCAAGAAAAGAATTCTACAATGCTGAAGATTACCATCAAGACTATTATGAGCATAAGGGGTCAACCCCATATTGCCATTCGTATACAAAACGGTTCTAAAAAGACATTACCACCTATACTATAATTGGATACCTCCCTTTCGGGAGGTATCTTTTTGCTCTAGATGATTAAAGAATATTTATCTTTAGGTGGTATAAACAGGGGATATGTTAATCTTCTACCCAGTTCTCATACTCACCAAGAGCAACATCTCCTTGAAGAATTGCACTGCAGACAAGATAGGAACCCTTGCTTATCTCACCAGCGACCATCTCATCACTATATATGAGCTCAAGGTGACCGAACTCACACATAACAGTAGCAACATTGAAACTTGTTCCTTCTGCCATCCCCTCTTTCTTCTCAATATTGAGAACAGTTGATGCAAGAAGAATCACATCAGTATTTTCTTTGTCAGCTCGCTTTTCTTCTGGAATTTCAGGATCGTGTGCAAGCATGAAATTTAAAGGAAGAATCTTCTGGTCAGTTATTAAAAGAGGCCATGGTGAAGTTCCTTCTTCATTGGTATATGCTCTTTCAAAGGCCTCCCTATTCTCATAACTTTCAATGAGAAGAGGGAATCCAACTACTTGCATTTCAAGAGTAGAACCTTGTTCTAATTCGGGAAGTACTGCTGCATTCATCAAGTGAGTGATACACACCGCACTTTGATCATTATTAGTAATTGCGACGGTTGCAGAAAGCACATCGGCTTCCTTATCAGTTGCATTGAAGAATGGAACTCCATTCCATATACATTTACCTTTATAGTGAGTATCAGTACCAAGAATACGAATATCGTCTCCATCCTTAATTGCTCTAAAGATGAATTGTAAATTATTATCTGATTGGTGAACCATGTACATAGCTCCATGAGCATGGCGCCATGCTGAGTCTTTGTACAGATCCATTAAAATATCTGAATCGAGTTGCCCATCTTTCACAAGATGAGAAAGCGAAAAATTTCTTATAAATATTGGCATCGTGAGAACTCCTTTAAGAGGTGTAGTGTATCAAAGAAGGGAATAAAGAAAAAGAGTAAGGATCAGGATATTATGAGAGTTCTCTTTATGTGGTATGATAGAGGATGAGTAAGGAACGCTGAATGATTGATTTTCACAGACATATCACAACCCCATTCCCATATATATCACCTGACACCTATTGGTTCGCAACCACTCGCATAGAAGAGTATAAGATGTATCAAGGTGATACCTCGCACATGCATGGATATGGATATTTATTTGAACAAGAAAGTGATGAAATAGAGAGCGCCATTGAGAAATATCTACAAAATGATCCCTTCGGATATATTGGAGAGGTTGGCATCGACACTCGCCTAACTCACCTTATCTCCTTAGAAAAGCAATTAGAAGTAGTAAAAAAGCTTACCCAACTCGCTTTAGAGTATTCTCGTCCAATTGTATTTCATGTAAATGCGTCATTCACCCTCATGGAGAAAATTTTCACCTTAGGCAAAGGTCATATCATTATGATAGTTCACAACTTCACAGGAAGTGTGGAAACAGCTCACGAACTCTATAAAAAAGGAGTCTATGTTTCAATTGGACCGCGAGTATGGCAGCAAGGGATGAAAATAGGAAAAAGAATAAAAGAGGTAAATGTTCCCCTACTCCTTGAAACCGATTATACTGACGGAAGTCAAGATCAATCTGAAAGTCTCTTAAAACAACACTATGCGTGGTATGCTAGAGAGAAAGAAATAGAATATAAAACAGTTGTGGAGCAAATGAATGAATTATCCTCAGTTTTCCAGAATCACCCGATTAATCGGTGAAGAACAATTTAACAAACTCCAGAATTCTCATGTGTGCATTGTAGGATTAGGAGCAGTCGGCTCCTTTGCCTTAGAAGCCCTTGCTCGAAGTGGAATAAAACACTTTACCCTTGTTGATTTTGATACTGTTGGAATAACAAATATAAATAGACAGCTTCTTGCTCTAAACTCCACTGTGGGTGAGTTAAAGGTAGAAGTTGCAAAAAGACGAGTATTGGATATTAACAGTGAGTGTAATGTGAGGGTCCTTCCAGTTTTCGCCCATGAAGATACTTTTAGTGAAATCTTTGATCTACAGATAGATATATTGATTGATGCGATAGACTCACTCTCTCCAAAAGTAGCTTTACTAGAATATGCTTATGTTCATCATATACGTACTATAAGTTCCATGGGAGCTGCATTACGAAGAGAAGTGAAGAATATACATATCGCAGACCTCATGGATACTCATTCTTGTTCCCTCGCTAAAATTGTCAGAAAACGACTAAGAAGGAAGGGAGTAGAGAGGGGGATTGATGCAGTATTCTCAACTGAAAAGGTCGATTATGAATATAAAGACCCAACAGAAGAGGAAGATATTTCTTTAAACGAACAAATTCTCATTCGAGGAAGAGAAAGGAGGATCCTCGGCTCTCTTCCTACTGTAACCGGAGTATTTGGTCTTACTATCGCCCATCATGCCATAGAAATACTCTCTTCGTAAAAGCAAAAAAGAATCTCACTACGTACTCCTCATACCAAGACAATACGTTTTGTTATTTAATGAGGAGGATTTTATGAAACATCTAACCAAATCACTTATTCTCATCTCTCTACTCACAATCATGGCTATTTCAATAATTGGTTGTGATCAGGACGCTTCCCTTCAGTCAAGAGGCTCTGTTACTATTCAGCTGTCGCCTGATGCGCGATTAATTGGAAGAACAATTCTTCCAGATGGAACGACTCCACTAGCTATTTCTTCCTATACTATTCGGGGAACAGGTCCGAATGGTGAAGAATTGAGCGAGGTGAGTAGCAGTACTTCATCTATTACATTAGACAATTTACTTGTTGGAAATTGGAGTTTTAGTGCGACTGCATATAATAGTTATAACAAAGCTCTTGCTAGTGGAAATGTTGATGTATATATCGTGAAGAATCAAAATACTATAGATCTACCTTTAGATGAGGTAGTGGGAAGTGGATCATTAAGCCTCTCTTTTACATGGAACACTGAACAAGTAACACCGAGCAGTACTTTTATTGTATCAGTATATGATGATGAAGGTAATGAAGTAAATGGTGCTACACTCTTAAGTGATATGACTCTTGGTACAGGTAGTGTCCAAATTGAAGTAGCATCAGGGTTCTATCGAGTCGATGCATATCTCATTTCAGAAGAAGTAAATATTGCTGGGTTTAGCACAAGTGTAAGAATCATTGAGGAAACTACAAGTTCTGCATCTGTGGCTCTTATTATTGGGAAAGTAATTAATGGGGTGGATATAACGATTACAGATAGTACAGAAGAACCTATTGTTGGAGAAATAACTTCAAATAAAGAGACTCCTTTAGCTGGAGACGAAGTACTACTCACCTATTCAATTATAACTCCGAGTGATCTTGATGAAGAAGATCTTACCTATGAGTGGTATGTTGATGGAAATCTTGACCTCTCAATGACCACCCACCTCTTCACGGTTGATAGTGCTACCCCTGGTACGAGTCGGTATGATGTGGTGGTTGGAAAAGAGGGAATACATTCACTGGGTTCAGCTACATACTCTATAGTGATTTCCCCTAATCCTTCTATTGTGAATCAGTAATCATAAATTCATGTAAGGATTCACTAAACCAGGTTTCAAGTGGTGTCACTTTAAATGTAGTTAAATTAATTGCTGCGGCTCTCACTACCAGAGTCGCAACTTCAATATTTTCTCTATAGACTGATTGTTTTAAGGTAATGCTAAACCGTTTGAGTTGAGTTACACTACTTTTTACTGTAAGAAGATCGTCTAAGAAAGAGGGAGTATGATATTCCACATGAACACTCTTTACCACAAAACCTGTTTCATTAGCTTTCAAGATAGGAGAATCCTTTTGGTGCATAGTAGCGATATCACGAACAAACTCAGTTCTCGCATGCTCAGCAAAATCGAGGTAACGAGAGTGATACATGATGCCACCAGCATCAGTATCACTGTAATATACGCGTTGTGTGTAAGTATGTTCCAAAATAGACTTCCTTATAGGTTAAGAGAATTGCAAAGTTGAAAAAAGATCATCCACGGTTTCAGCTCTACGTATCATCTTAACACTTTTATCTTCTTTAAGAAGGTACTCAGCACTTCTTAGTTTTGAATTGTAGTTAAATCCCATGGAGTGCCCATGTGCCCCTGTGTCATGGATGACAATAACATCCCCTACTTCAATTTCAGGGAGGCGTCTGTCAATGGCGAATTTATCATTATTCTCACAGAGACTTCCTGTAACATCATAGGTGTGATCGTTAGGTTCCTCCTCTTTATTCACTACAGTAATGTGGTGATAAGAGCCATAAAGTGCAGGTCTCATGAGATTAGCCATACTTGCATCAACCCCAACATACTCTTTATATTTGCTCGTAACGTGGAGTACTTTTGTAACGAGATACCCAAACGGACCTGTTGCCATTCTCCCACATTCAAAGACAATTTGTAATGGGTCGAGAGCAGTGCCTTTAATCATTTGTTCATAGAGAACTTTTATACCTTCGCTAACTTTAACAAGATCCATTGCCTCGTCTTCTAGGCGGTAAGGAATTCCTATTCCTCCACCTAAGTTAATGAATTCAAGAACAATTCCAGTCTCTTCATAGATTCTAAGGGCTTGAGTAAAAAGCATTCGTGCTGTTTCAACAATATAAGAACCATCTAATTCATTAGAAGCGACCATCGTATGAAGAGCAAATCGGGTAGCTCCAAGTTCTTTTGCTTTTACATAGCATTCGACTAATTGGTCAGTGCGAACACCATATTTTGCTTCAATAGGGTTCCCAATAATTGCATTTCCAGTTCTTTCAGGGCCTGGATTATATCTAAATGATATCAAATCTGGCATTCCTGCACTTTTATAGAGGAAATCAATGTGCGTGATATCATCAAGGTTAATCACAGCATTCATTTTTTTTGCAGCAACAAATTCTGACTGTGGTGTATCATTGCTCGTGAACATAATATTCTCGCCAGTGATTCCAGCCTTCTGTGCTAATAAGAGTTCTGGATAAGAAGAACAATCTGCTCCAAAACCTTCCTCTTTCATAATCTGTAAAATAGCAGGATTAGGACATGCTTTCACCGCATAATAATTTTTAAACTTATGAACCCAAGAGAAGGCTTCCCTAAAAGCACGGGCATTCAATCGTATTGCTTTTTCATCATAGAGATGAAATGGAGTCTCCTTAGTGTAAGCTAATCTTACCATTTCATCGGAAGAGAGCGGTAAACTCTTTATACTCATTTTGTTCCTCACATGTGTAAATTTTGTACGATGCTCTTAACAGCCTTTTGAATATTTTCAACATGCCCAAATGAACTAATTCGAACATATCCTTCACCAGCTGGGCCAAATCCAGAGCCTGGGGTCACTATTACTTGGCATTCATTGAGAAGTTTATCAAAGAATTGCCAGGAAGTGAGATTGCCAGGAGATTTTACCCATAAATAGGGTGCATTATCCCCACCTGTCACCTCTAGTCCAAGTTGTAATAATCCTTCTCTAATGATTCGAGCATTATTCATGTAATATGCAATAACTTCCCTACATTCGGCAAGTCCTTTTTCTGTTAATGCAGCCATTCCTCCAGCTTGAGCAATATTGCTTGCACCATTGAAGAAAGTTACTTGACGACGATTCCACATATTGTGTAATTCATCTTTTCCAGAATTCTCAGCCATAAGAGCATGAGGGACAATAGTCCACCCCAGTCTTACACCGGTAAAACCTGCAAATTTAGAAAAAGAATTAATCTCTATTGCACACTCTTTAGCACCTTCAATCTCGTAGATGGTTTTAGGGAGATTTGGATCACTTATAAATTCACTGTAGGCTGCATCAAAAATAATAATCGCTTTATTTCGTTTCGCGTAGTCAACATACTCTTTCAATTGAGAGTGAGTTGCTACAGCTCCTGTAGGATTATTAGGTGAACAGATATACATGAGATCGACTTTGCCGGTTGGGACAGATGGAATGAAACCATTTTCTTTAGTACTTGGAAGGTAGACAAACCCATCATATCTGCCACTCTCTTTATTGAAAGAGCCAGTTCTGCCACTTACAACATTCGAATCGACGTATACAGGATATGCTGGGTCTTGTATTGCGATAACATTCCCATCACCAAATATTGACTGAATATTCGCAGCATCAGCTTTTGCTCCATCAGAGACAAAAAATTCATCACTTTTTATTTCTACACCGAAAGATGCATAATATGCAGATAAAGCTTCTCTTAATGGAGTATCGCCTTGTTCATCTCCATATCCACTATATGTTGCTACATTACCAAGTTTATCAACTTTGTTGTGAAGACCATCAAGAATTGATTGTGGAAGAGCCTCTGTAGTATTCCCAATTCCAAGTTTATGTAACTGGGCAGAAGGATGTGCATCCTGATATGCTTTAGCTCTTCTGGCAATCTCTGGAAAGAGATACCCTGCACTCAGTTTTCTGTAATGTGTATTAATTGTTGCCATGTAAAAAAATTTCCTTATCTTCTTCTTTGTATATCTAGAGATGAGAGGGACGCAATAAGTTGGTCTCTATGAGATTCTTGTTCTAATGAGCACATAGGAAGACGGAATTCTTCCTCACACCAACCATACATAGACATTGCAGTCTTTATAGGTATTGGATTTGTTTCACAAAAACAAGCACTAAAAAATGGAGAGAGGGTTGTTTCAAGTTCTCTTGCCTCTTTCATATTGCCCTTTAATGCACTGTGAACCATCTCTACCATCTCACCAGGAATCAAATTTGATGCAACGCTGATCACTCCATCGCCTCCTGATTCTACCAAATCAAGGACCATATTGTCATCACCACTGAGGACACAAAAATCAGAATCAGTTGAATTAATTACATCTTTCATCTGAGTAAGGTTTCCACTAGCCTCTTTGACAGCAATAATATTTGGACAATCAGTCGCCAATTTAAGTAAGGTCTGAGTTTCAACATTCACACCAGTGCGTCCTTTAATATTATAGACGATGCAGGGAATTCCCACTGAATCAGCTATAGTTCTAAAATGGAGATAGAGACCTTTCTGAGTTGGTTTGTTGTAATAGGGATTTACGAGCAGGAGAGCATCAACTCCCGCAGCTTCCGCGTGCTTAGATAATCTAACGGCTTCACTTGTGGCATTACTTCCAGTCCCTGCGATTACAGGTACTCGTCCTTGACTTATTCGTACCGTTTCAGCAATTACTCTGTCATGTTCTGTGTGTGATAAAGTTGGACTTTCTCCGGTTGTTCCACATGGAACAAGACCATCGATTCCTTGTGCTATTTGAAACTCTACAATCTGTTCGAATGCCTTAAAATCAACTAAACCATATTTTGTAAATGGGGTAATTAATGCTGTGTAAACTCCATTAAATTTTTTCATATTCAGTATCTCCTTTATGATGTATGCAATATATCGCTCATCATTTCTTCGAGGGTGTGAACTCCCCCTTCTTGCCTTATTAACCATTCGCCGGCTCTAATGGCTCCTTTGGCAAATCCATCTCTATTTCGTGCTCTATGGGTAATTTCAATGGTGTCTTCATCGCTGTCAAAAATCACTGAGTGTACTCCAGGGTTGCTTCCTCCACGGGCAGAGGCGATGTGAATCTCATTATCTTCTCTTTTTCTATCAAGACGAGAAGTTACGACACTCTCCTTCCTCGATAATTCCTGAGTTAGGATATTACCAATCATATGGCTAGTCCCTGAGGGGCTATCCCCTTTTTTTGCATGAAAGAGTTCTTGAACAACAACATCGTAATCATTCATTGAATTCATAAATACTGATGCATTTCGAATGATAGAGAAAAAAAGATGCACACCTAAAGCGAAATTTCCTGACCAAAGAATAGGAGTCTTACTATCCTTATATTTCTTTCCTATCTCATCAAGGAGGTGATACCATCCTGTTGTTGCAATAATACAAGGAATTGAGGCTTCTTGGTATATTGCTATCCTCTCTAAGATCCCATCAGGACTCGAAAACTCAATAACAATCTCTGCATCTTTGCATGATGTGAGGGTTAAGGCTCTACTCGTAACAAGTGGGTCCTTACTAGACGGGTCAATGATTGCAACAACAGAATGACCTAATTGAATTGCCTGTGTGTAAACGACATGTCCCATTTTCCCAAATCCAACCAATGCGATTCGCATATAACCTCCTTACCCATAGTTTGTATGGGCATACTATCAGATTTAAAACAATGTGTCTATAAAATAACAAATTGTTTTTATAATAACAAATTTTTATTACTTAGAGGATTCTTCCATCGTCCTCTTTGCGATTCTTTTGATACTCTTCCCAATACATATTTACATCAACAATAAGTTTACTTATGTGATCAACCATGCAGCTCTCTGCTTTTTCTGGATCCCTTTCTTTAATAGCATTGAATATCTGTTGATGGAATGGGGAATAGTTATCTTTTACTCGTGTCCTTAATTCTTCAAATAGTTGTGATTGCTGGCCCATAGAAGAAAGTATCATATACAAGGAGAAAAGAGCTTTGTTCTTTGAAGCCTTCGAAATCATAGAGTGGAAGACTACATCATCTTGAGCAATACTCACATGGTCCTTTGAATGGGACATCTGTTCATCAAGACGCTTTTCTAATTCATTAAGTTCCTCATCTGTAATGCGTGTTGCCGCAAGACGAGCTGTTTGTCTTTCTATAGCCATGCGAGCTTCTAATACCATCAAGAAATTCTCTAAGACATCACTTGTGATAAGGAGCTCAAGACTTTTTTTATAGTAATCAAGTTCAAGAGTAGTTTTCGCCACTTCAATGAGTTGTTTCCCCAGTAGCGTGATACTGCGCCCTTTGAATCCATGCTTTTCTACATACCCGAGAACTTCTAGCTGATTAAGTTCTCGTCCGATTGTAGCACTGCTAACATCAATGCCTTTTTCATTAAAAACATTGACAATGTACCAAGACCCTACAGGTTCATCTGACGCATTGAGAATCTCTAAAATCGATTTTTTCCATTTATCCTTTGAAATATCCAAAAGTACCCCCCAATGGTGTTTTCTACACGCTCTCTAGCTTCTTCAATTATAATCCATCTCACTCATCTATACTAGGAAAAAATGGTATTTCGTTGAGGCAAAACTAATCCAAATAAGAAATTTTCCACTTATTCCTCAAATCTTTTTTCTATATTGGGTAAAACTATTATTTTTATGAAATAATACTCTGAGTAATTCCTCCGGTCTTTGTCACTTATAAATAAAGCGTAATCTAAAAAAACTCAATCCTAATGGCCTAACGGTCTTTTTTTTTGTCTTTTTAAATATTTTTTAAAGAAATATTACGTAGCACATTGTAGTACATCTTATATTGTGATATAATTCTTCAAGGAGTAATGATATGTTTGTGAAAAAAAGCCCACCCGATAAAAATGGTCGTATTGTTTTATATTTTGCTGAAGCATATAGAAAGCCGAACAGTCCTCCCAGCAGTAAGAAGGTGGAGCGTCTCGGATATCTAGATGAGTTGGAAAAGCAGTATGATGATCCCATTAAGCATTTCAGAGAAGTTGCCAAGCAGAAAACCAAAGACAAACAGGAAGCATTAAAATCCATCACTATTGAGTTTTCTCCACAAGCCATCCTCCCCTTTGATGAGAATACAGAGAGTTATGACTGTGTTAAAAATATTGGCTATGCTGCAATAAGTAAGGTGTTCCATAATCTAGGTATTCACAAATTCATTGATGATAGGCGCAAATACCTAAACCTTGGCTACAATCTTACTTCTGTGTTGAAGCTTCTTGTGTATGAGAGAATACTTGAGCCAGGGTCTAAACGTGCTGCCTGGTCTCATAAAGATAAGTATTTTGACAAGATGGATTTTGACCTTAATGCTGTGTATCGGTCTTTGAGTATTCTCCCTGATTACTCAGAAGATCTTCTTCAGCATCTCCATAGGATGATGGTAGAGCAGTACAACAGAGATTCCACTCTCTTATTCTATGATGTAACTAACTACTACTTTGAAATAGATAATGAAGATTCCTTTAGAAGAAAGGGTGTGAGTAAAGAGCACCGTCCGAGTCCTATTGTTCAAATGGGACTGTTTATGGATGACAAGGGGTTTCCTGTCACCTATGATCTGTTTCCAGGAAACACGAACGACTGCAAGACTTTTACTCCTATGAGTGAAAAGGTAAGAAACCAGCTCGATATGGATCACATCATCTTTGTTGCAGACAAAGGGATGATGAGTGGAGACAATATTAGTGATGTTATTACCAATCATAATGGATACATCTTTAGTAAATCAGTAAGAGGTGGAACTGATGTACTCAAAAAGAGCGTAAGAGATCTTGATGGATACATAAAATTTGATGAGAGTGGGAGACAGATTAGCACTTTAGATACTACAACTTCCGTTTCTTTCATGTATAAAGTTTTAGATGAAGTAAAAGATACGTATGTTAATAATACTGATGGAGAGAGAAAGAGTGTAAAAGGAGTTGGACATTACCAGATTGTCTACTGGTCAGCTAAGTATGCTGCTCGGGCTAAGCTTGATAGACAAGGGGCAGTAGAGAAAGCACTTGCTGCATCACATTCGCATAGCAAGGATGTCGTAGATAACAATCATGGGAAGAATAAATACCTGAAGACCCAGATTTATGACAAGAAGACAAAAAGCCAAGTTGAAACATATGATGCAAAGATTATATTTGATTTTGAAAAGCTAGAAGAAGATGAGTCTCTTGATGGATTCTATGTCATAGAGACTAATGTAACTGGATTAAAGTTGTTAGTGGATGAGAGAGGGAAAGAAACTGGGGAAATTGAGAACCTGTTTGGCAGGAAGAGTCGATGGCTGAAAAAAGAAGGAATGCTTCAGCTCAATAGAATAGTTACACCCTTAGACATTGTAGATATGTACCATGGACTGTGGAAGATAGAACAAACCTTCAGAGTCACTAAGAGCGAACTCGATGCGAGACCTGTATATGTTTCTAGAGAAGAAAGAATTAATTCCCACTTCCTCACATGCTTCATCTCATTGTTGATTGTAAGAATTCTTGAACATGAATTGGACCATGAATACTCGTCTGAACAGATTATTACTTCATTGAGAAGAGCGAATGTGGATCAATTAAATGATAATACGTTCAAAACACTCTACTATAGTAAAGTACTTCAAAGGCTACATGAAAGACTTAATATTGATTTTGGAAGAAACATTTACACAAGTTCAGCGATAAGAAGTATGCTTGCGGCAACTAAGAAATAGAACTGACGTACTACTGATATATTCTACAGAGGTGCTTCCATATATTGTTATATTACAATGTATTAGCACCTCTTTTTCGTCTTTCTCCGCGAAAACTCAGGTTATAATCCATCTCACTCATCTAAACTAGGAAAAAATGGTATTTCGTTGAGGCAAAACTAATCCAAATAAGAAATTTTCCACTTATTCCTCAAATCTTTTTTCTATATTGGGTAAAACTATTATTTTTATGAAATAATACTCTGAGTAATTCCTCTTAAGTGAAAATGAAGAGTAAGTTGCTAATTTGTGAAACACTTTCAATTCCTTCCTCATACAATCGAGGAATAGGTAGAAGCGAGATGGTAGAAGATTTACAATTACATCTCTAAACTTTTTGGATATCAGGTTATTGGCTTATTGGTTATTAGTATTGAAATAAATTGATCTCGTCCTCATATAGTGATGACGTAGAATAATTAAAAACATTTCTTTTAAAGGGTACTTATTACACTTCATAATTTTGAAAACCATTATGCAATACTTTTTATCACTATTCTTATGTAATTCCTCTGATTCTTTGCATAAATTCTTCCATCACATGGCTGAAATTTCTTTACATATTCAGTTGATGATAATCCATTGAAAGATAGATTATGAAAAATTTTCTTATGAAGCAACGTAGATAATTTTTTATTGACTTAGCTCATATTTCGTATTACACTACTACCACTCATAGTATGAGTAGCATAGAAAGTTGTTAAGGAGTTTCTCATGATAAAAGGTGTATTTACTGCATTAATCACCCCATTTAACGAAGACGGTAGTGTCGATTATGGTGCTTATGAAGCACTCGTACACAGACAGATAGAACAAGGTATTGATGGTCTCGTACCGATTGGAACTACTGCAGAGAGTCCTACACTAGAGAAAGATGAAAAAGTCAAACTCATTAGTATTGCGGTAAAGATTGCTGATGGGAAAATTCCTGTCATAGTTGGGTCGGGTTCTAACAGTACAAAACATGCGATAGAAGCAACAAAAGAGGCTAAAGATTTAGGCGCCTCTATGAGCTTACAAGTATCTCCCTATTATAATAAACCAACTCTAGATGGATTGTATCAGCATTTCTCCTCTATTGCAGAGAGTGTTGACCTTGATATGATGATCTATAATATACCAGGGAGAACTGGTGTGAATATTCCTAATTCAACGCTTTTGGAGTTAGCTAAAAACCCAAGAGTGAAGGCTATAAAAGAAGCTAGTGGGAATATGGGGCAAGTTCTTAATCTCCTGCACGATAAGCCAAGTGATTTAGCTATCTTTTCTGGTGATGATGCCTTCACTCTCCCTATGGTTACCTGTGGTGGTCAAGGAATAATCTCAGTTGCTTCTAATATGTTCCCATCCCAAATAGTAAAAATGACGCACTTACTTTTAGAAGGAAAACTTGAGGAAGGAATTGAAATTTACCACGCTCTGTATCCTTTCTTTATCAATTTCTTCTTAGAAACAAATCCTATCCCTGTAAAAACATATATGGCTAAAGAGGGACTTATTAAAGAATATTTCAGACTTCCTATGACAAGAATGAGTAGTGAGGCAAAGAAAATACTATTTAATACCAGCAAAATGTTTTAAAAAATAACGAAATGTTATTATTGATTATTTAATGTTTTTATAATAACATAATTCCACTTCGAAGAAAAAAATAATGAGAGGTGGATAATGGTAAAAGTGATATTACACGGATGTAACGGAAGAATGGGGAGTGTTCTCACTGAACTTATACACGATATTCCTGATATGGCAGTAGTTGCCGGCATTGATGTGAGTATAAGTGAGAGAGAATACCCTGTTTTTACATCTCTTGAAGAGTGCTCTGTAGATGCAGATGTAATGATCGACTTCTCTTCTCCACTATCTATAGGGCATTATATACCAGTTGCCATTACGAAGAAGATCCCTGTAGTTGTAGCAACGACAGGATTAAAACAAGAAGAACTCTCCATCTTAGAACAAGCATCATCTCAAATTCCTATTTTCAGATCTGCAAATATGTCTGTTGGCATTAATCTTATTCAACAACTACTCCAGTCCTCAGCCAAGGTACTCGGAGATAGGTATGATATTGAAATCATAGAAAAACATCACCATTTCAAGAAGGATGCTCCAAGTGGTACAGCATTAATGTTAGCTGATTCCATTAACGAGGTATTGTTGTCAAAAAAAAGATTCGTCCATGGAAGAAGTGGTAATGATGCTTTAAGAAAGGGAGATGAGCTTGGAATTCATTCCGTTCGTGGTGGCTCGATAGTTGGTGAACATGAAGTACTTTTTGCAGGAAAGGATGAAGTGATTTCAATTGGTCATAGTGCCTATTCAAGAAGTGTCTTTGCTACAGGCGCAATTGCTGCTGCTTCATTCATTGCTGGTAGTAAACCAAAAATGTATAATATGCAAGATATGATTAATGCAACGAGTGCAGTAACCATAATCTCCTTGTTCGAAGAGGAAGTTCTTGTTTCAATTGAGCAACTTCCAAACGAAATGAAGAACCTTACTAAAGTCTATGAAATTCTTGCATTAAATGATGTTTTTATTGATATGATTAGCCATACATTCACAAATCATTCACATTTAGCAATCTCATTTACTATAAAAGATAAAGACAAAAATAAAACTCGTCTCTTATTAGAAACATTACAGAGTAATCTTCCTTTCCAATTCTCGATTGATGATTCGATATCTAAAATAAGTGTTGAAGGTCCTGGAATGGAATTCCAAAGTGGTATTGCCTACAGAGTTTTCAACCTTATGGCAAAGAGTGGAATTCCTATTCTCACTGTTACTACCAGTGAGAATAAAATCTCCTACATCTGTCCTACTGCTCTTTCCTCTAAAGCGGTCAGCATCATTAAGGACGAATTTAATATTTAACGAGGTAATCTCTGCATATTCACTACCTGTTCATAATACTTATTTGGATAGGTAGCATGAACTATGACAGTCTTATCATTTCGCGCAATATTGACAACCTTTACAACTGTCCCGTCACACACTACATTACCAAAACGATCTATCATGTGTATTACATCATCCTTCTTAGGGAGAGGATAATACTCAAAGGTAAACGAAATATAGGCAAGTGCAGGCTTAAAAGCAAATTTCTTAAGATAAATAGCAAGCCCTGGACATGCGGCGACACAGAGTCCACATCCATTACATAAATCTAAATTCACAACAGGGACGTTTGTGATCTCACTTCCGATCGTTATTGCATGCTGAGGACAGGCGGTCTCACACGGATTGCAGGGAATTTCTTCAATACATTCAATAACAGCAGCAAGGGCAACTCTTGATTCAGGAGGAAGTTGGTAACATTGACTGTTTTTCAACTCCTCTAAACTCATTGCCCCAGTTATTTTCAATCCTTTATCATAGGTATTTGTATCACTCATGGCTATTATATTCCCTCTTACTTTGAAAAAATTTCATTTTTTGCATCACGTCGTTTTTGACCAAACATTCCACTTCGTAAAGCATCCATTCTAGATAGCGCTTCATGATAGCGTATGGTAAAATCATCTTCCTTTACATACCCGAGAGAAAAGGCTGCACTCAATCCAGCCATTCTCCCCTCTTCCATTGCAGTGGAGGCTTCTTCTACTCCTGAAATATCACCTGCGATATAGATTGAGGGGATACTTGTTTGCATCATTTTGTTATGCAGTGGAACCATTCCTCCAAGCAACGGAGAATAGACTGGGCGACATCCTGCTGCAAATGCAAGTTCTACAAGTGGTGTTAAACCCGCTGCAATACAAATGGTATCGACAGAGAGAGTGAACTCACTCCCTGGTATTTGTTGCCATTTTTCATCGAGGCGTACTACTACAGCTTCTTCAACGTGGTCTTTACCATGCGCTTCTTTCACTGTATGAGAAGGATAAAAAGGAACCCCAGCTCTTCTTACTTTCGCAGTATGAACTCCATATCCACCTAAGCGAGGAGCTGCTTCAACTATCCCTTTTACATTGCTTCCAGCTTGAAGTAATTGGTAGGAGACAATGACTCCAACATTGCCCGAACCGATCATCAAGACATCGTTTCCAGGGCGTACTCTATGAAGATTAATCATGGTTTGAGCAGCACCTGCGCCCATGACACCGGGGAGAGTCCAACCAGGAAAGTTAACTGAATTTTCAACAGCGCCAGTTGCAATAATAATTCTTTTAGCCTTTACCATCACAGATGTAGCTTTATTCTGAACTATCCACAACTCATTTTGGTTAAAAATGCCACACACTTCTGAATTAAGCCAAACTTCTATATGAAGACTTTCTGCTTCCTTTAACAAGTCCGTACCAATATCTACTCCACGGATTCCTGCCCTGTGATCTTTAGAACCAAAGAATTTATGAATCTGCTTAAATAACTGTCCGCCTGGTTTACTATTCTCATCAACAAGTAATACGTGTGCACCTGATTTACTTGCCTCTAAGGCTGCACTTAATCCAGCTGGGCCTGAACCAACAATAACTACTTCTTTATCTATCATGTCAGCTCCTCTTTATTCCACTTCCCATATCCCATCTGGGTTTCAATAATCATCCCATC
This sequence comes from Sphaerochaetaceae bacterium, assembly GCA_963663665.2. Lineage (GTDB taxonomy): Bacteria > Spirochaetota > Spirochaetia > Sphaerochaetales > Sphaerochaetaceae > SABI01. The sequence goes on along the minus strand of CAXXKP010000010.1, from coordinate 133,101 downwards.
TTCTACTGGGGTGACGCATGTACGGACGTTTGGAATACCATTCACTGTCATAACACAATCAGTACAACGCCCGATACCGCAATAGATTCCACGCGGTTCATGAGTTTTAATAGTCTTTCTGAAATATTGTTTTCCAGTTGCAATCAATGCAGCTGCTATCATTTCACCTTCTCTTGCTTCTAATTTCTCTCCGTCAACAATGAGTGTTACCATTCTCGTCTCTTCAAGAGGTCCAAGTATTGGGTGTTCAAGAATTCTCAGGCTCATGCTGCTCCTCCTTCACTACTACCATTTTCTCGGTTCTTACAGGAAATCGGTATGAAGTTTGTAATATTTCTTGAAGTGGACGACCGGTTTTTTGTGCAATTATTCGAGCAATCACTTTGGAACAACTTCTGCCCTGACAAAGTCCCATACCGGCTCGTGTGATTCGTTTAATGTCATCTATGGTGTCATACCCTTCGTCAATAACACGCTCAATCTCCTCGAGTGTCACCTCTTCACAGCGACAAATAAAGATATCCTTTTTATCCTTCATACAATTTTTATCCTTTTTTTGAAAATCTGTTTGGACTGAGCTCATTAAATTTTTCATCAATAGAGCCACCTGTGACGAGATCTGCTACAAGACGACCTGTTATGGGGGCTAATGCAATCCCATCTCCTTCATGCCCAGCTACAGTGTAGAAATTCCTTACATCCTTATGTTCTCCTAACACCATTTTTCCATCAGGGGTGGCAGGTCTTAGACCAGCCATCGCCCTAATGAAATTGACATCTTTCATTACAGGTATAAAGGAGATTGTTTGGTTAATAATTGCTTTAATCCCTTCCATTGTAGTGTTCTTATCGAATCCAGCATATTCTCTTGTACTACCTATAAGATAGCTATTACCATGAGAGCGAGTAAAAGCAAAGGCAAGCCCTAATGCTTTCTCTTCTTCGCTTATATTCTTAGAAAGTTCAGGATTTAATTTAGTCACCAGATATTTAGCACTCCAAAGGTTAGCTTCACCTATTGGAGGGATTTTTTCTGTGATAATAATCTGCCCTCTTTTAGGTTCTATGGGGATATTCTCTCCTACCAGAGATGCGATACCGCCAGCCCAAGTGCCAGCAGCATTTATAATTTTTCCAGCAATGAAGACTGTCCCATTACTTGTTTTTATTACAAAATCACCATCTCCATTCTTCTCGATTCCAACAACAGCATGATGACGAAGGACGGTAAGACCAAGAGACTTTCCCTTTTTCTCAAAGCCATGCATCACTGCAAAAGGATATGCTTGAGAATCGGTTGGAGAGTAAGTAGAAGCTATAAAGCGATCCGATATATGCGGTTGTCTCTTTCGCATCTCTTTTTTATCAATAAGATGAACATCAAGACCATATGACTTTTGTTGTTTGACAAATTGTTCCATGATTTCTAATTCAGTTTGATTTTCTATCAAGACCATCCCACCATAATTTTCAAAACCAAGGTCTTCGCCCAACTCAGATGTGAGACCCTTATAGAGTTCAAGAGATTCAAAAGCAAGTTCTAGATTAACTCCAGGCTTTTTCGATTGGAATAGAATCATGTCATCACATGAGCCACTCGCACCATCTGCGAAACCTTTTGCCTCAAGAACAAGAACTTTCTTTTTATTCTTCGCAAGATAATAGCCACAGGAGAGTCCAATTATGCCACCACCAATTATGACTGTATCAAATACCTGATTCATACATTATTCTCCATATAGACACCTTTATAAAAGAGGGATCTTCATTTCTACCATCTTCTCAACAATCTGTACTGCATTGAGTGCAGCACCTTTAAGAAGGTTATCTGAAACTACAAAAAGGGAAAGCCCGTTAACAACACTTTCATCACGTCTAATTCTACCCACAAATACCTCATTCTTTCCTTGTGCGTCAATGGGCATTGGATAACTTAACGTATCAACATTATCTACAACTACTACTCCTTGCGCTGAACTAAGAAGATCTCTTACCTCATGTAATTCGTAAGGATTATTAAGTTCTAACATAATTGCTTCACTATGACTTCTTACTACAGGGACTCTCACAGCTGTAGGAGAGACTAATATATTCTTATCTAGAATCTTATGGGTTTCATGCACCATTTTCATCTCTTCTTTGGTGTATCCATTCTCTAAGAAAATATCAATCTGTGGGATAACATTAAATGCAATTTGATGAGGATAGACATGAGAAGTAGTCTCTTTTTTTTCTAATACATCTTTTGATTGTTCTTGAAGCTCTCTAATTGCGGCGTTACCACTTCCACTCACTGCCTGGTATGTAGCTACTACGACTCTTTTAATAGAATACGTATCATGGATTGGTTTTAAAGCTACAAGCATCTGTATGGTTGAACAATTGGGATTTGCAATGATTCCCTTATGATCTTTGAGAGACTCAGGATTTACTTCTGGGATTACAAGAGGAACTGAAGGATCCATTCTCCATTGAGAGGAGTTATCTACTACAACAGCACCTTCCTTCACCGCAATAGGAGCGAGAATACTACTTGCTTCAGCTCCTGCTGAAAATATTGCAAAATCTACACCCTCAAAAGCTCCGGCCTTGGCTTCGCTTACTTTGTAGGATGAAGACCTGAATGTTACTTCTTTTCCAACTGCTTCTTTTACATCAAGAGGAACTAATTTCTTTATTAATAAAGAAGATTCTTCCAACTTACGAATCATTTCACTACCAACGGCTCCAAGAGCCCCAACTACTGCTATACAATACTCTTTATTCATACAACCACCTTACTACTCATATTGTGAGTAGTTAGTTAACTTTATCATAAATAGCCCTATTGTCAAGTAGAAACTGCCAGAATTATCTGGCAGTTTTTTGTTAACTATACTGATTTATGCAGGTATGGATTGTAATTTATTGTTTTTAATTTTTTTCAATACCAAGTAAAGAAAGATGATACCGGCTGAGGCAAATAGAATCGCTTGCACATAAGGATTATCCATGAGTTCTAGTGTACAGGAAGCCACAATGAGCCCAACAGATACTAGACCCATTAGTGCCTGTTCCCAAATCTTCAACAATCTATGAAAATAGCCTCTAAATGCAGCTGCAAGGGTAAATATTGCGTAAACCACAATAATTATAACAGCTAGGATTTGTACGAACGATCCATTCAATAGCAATGCGGGGTTAAACACAAAGATGTAAGGAATGATAAACCCAACAATAGCTAGTCTTAATGCTTCAAAACCAGTTTTAAGAGGGTCTGATCCCGCTATTGCAGCTCCACAATATGCAGCAATACTTACAGGAGGAGATATTGCGGCAAAGATTGCAAAGTAAAATACGAACATATGAGCAGTGAGAACTCCAATTCCCATAGCTTGAAGTGCAGGTCCTCCAATCGTAACAGCCACAATATAGGCTGGAGTTGCAGGCATTCCCATCCCTAACAAAACGGAAGTGAACATGATTAATATAAGGGCAGGCAATAGAACTCCACCTGACCAAGATTGAATTACTGCAGCTACTCCAAGAGCAAGACCTGTATTAGTAACAATACTAATTACCATTCCAGCTCCTGCACAGCTCACTGCAAGCATGATTAAATTTTTTCCAGAAAGTTCAAATGTAGCCCACAACTTCTTTGGACCCATGAATGTTTTTTTATTCAAAAAAGTAAGAAGGAAAGTTGTAAGAATCCCATAGACTGCAGCTACAAATGGAGAGAATCCAATTGCTAAGAAAATAACCAACGCAATAAGAGGAATGAGCTGATAAGAATCTTTCAAGATTTGCTTTGTTGAGATAACTTCACTCGCATCCATTCCTTTTAAGCCCTCTTTTTTTGCTACAAAGTGAACTCTTACAAGGATGCTTAAGTAATAGAATATGGCGCCTAGAACTGCTGCCTTTACAATATGAATATAGGCAATTCCTGTAATTTCTGACATTACGAAAGCACCAGCACCCATAATTGGAGGCATAATAAGACCACCTGTACTAGCAGCAGATTCTACTGCTCCAGCAAATTGAGGGCGATATCCTAGTCGTTTCATAAGAGGTATGGTAAATACACCAGTTGCGTATACATTCGCTGCGGCAACACCACTAATAGAACCAAATAAACCAGAAGAGATTACTGCAATTTTCGCAGGTCCTCCAGCACTCTTTCCAGCAATAGCAACTGCAAGATTTGTAAAATACTCACCGGTTTTGGTGTTTTGCATAAAAGCACCAAAAATAACGAATACAGCCACAAAGGTTGCCGTTACCCCTACTATTGATCCATAAATACCGTCACTAGTTATGAGGTAATTGATTTCTGCAATACGGGAAAACGCCATTGGTTTTGAGTAGAATATTCCACCTAAATAAGGGGCCATAAATAAATATACGAAGAATATACTTATGAGAATTGCCATAGCAGGAACAACACTTCTTCTTACAGCTTCAATAATAAGAATAATATTTATCCAACCAAGGATTGTTTGAAGAGGAGAGACTGGGTCAAATAACTCAAGACGCATATTTAATGCATCATTCATAATCATTAAATATATGGGGGGAACTACTGCAAGTAATGCTAGAATTGCATCAAGCAGAGAAGGTCTATCTTGTGGAGACTTTTTGGTAGCCGGATATAACAAAAATGCCATTGGAAGTAAAACTAATAAATGCACTCCCCTTTGAATCCGTGGCTGAAATACTCCAAATATTGCTGTGTACAAGTGAAATACTGCGACGCTTACGAGTGCAGCACTTACAAGCCACTTAACCCATCCTTTCAACTCTCTCATATAATTTCTACTCCATTGTTCTTAATTTAAGGGAGTGCCACAAGGCACTCCCTTCACACCTTAGGTGTTACTAGATTGCTTATTTAATAATTCCAACTTCACGATAATATCTCTCGGCACCTGGATGTAATGGAACCATGGTATTAGGAGCATTTTCCTTTGAGAAATACTTTTGGAAAGATGGGTTTAATGATTGTACTTCACCAATGTGTTCCATCAAAGTTTTTACAAAGTTATATGCTACAATTTCTGGTAAATCTACTCGAGCAAGAATTTCTGTTGAGTGACCAATAGCCTGAATATCTTCATCAATTCCTTTATATGTTCCTGCAGGAATTTTGTTTAATCCAGAACTAAATGCAACTGTTCCATAGGTTGAATCTGAGAATTTCACCAAATCATCAGATGCTTTTAATAATGTAGAATCTCTTGAGATAGTCATTTCAGTAATAGCAGATCCAGGAAGACCTAAACATGCAATAACATAATCAACGTGTCTATCTTTGTAGAGGTTAACCATATCACTATATGCTGCATATATGACTCGACCACCATTCTTTTCAATTTGTTCATAGGAAATTCCATAATGTTCAAATAAGAAGGATGTAAGAGCTCTTTCACTTGTTCCAACCATTGGGCCAGCTAGGTTAATTTTTTCACCAGCTTTTACTTTAGCAACTAATTCATCAATAGTAGTAATACCTGTTGATTTAGCAGCAAGGAAGTGATAGAAGTCAACACTGAAGTTTCCAGCTAATCCACGAATATTAGGATATGCTTTATCAAATAATGGAGCAGTGCCATTAAATGCAGCTTTGTCTACATATCCAACGCCCCATCCAAAGTCATCTTGTGCTGCATCTAGTTTTGGAGGGTTAACTGTTCCACCACCAGGAAGAACTTTAATTGTAATTTCTGGTACATTGTTTTTCACAAGTGCGGCCATTCCACCAGCTTGTGTATACCAACCACCACCCATTCCTCCAGCAGTCCAAGAATAAGTTGCTGGGGTAAGTACAGCCCCTTCAGCTGTCGATTGTGCTTCAGCTTGTGCTGCTGCAAAGAGTCCAAATGAGACTAGAGATGTTATTACTAACATAACCACTAACAATTTCTTCATACCGATCTCCTTTTTGTTATCTTTATCCATTCCGCTACTTCTTACATTGTGAGTAGCAACTTAATAGTAACATAAAATCCCTTTTTGTCAACTTTTTTATGTATAATTATTCAGAATAGATTTTTTCTCTATTGTAAGACAATATGTAACAATTACATAGTAAAATTTCTACAAAAATGATAATTTTTTGGTTGTTTACATCGTGTTTTAGTATTTATTTTTAAAGGTTTTAATAAATAAAATCCCAAAATAGTAAGAATTTTTTTACATTATATGAACAAATTTTGAATTCCCACTCTGTATAAAAAGTATCATTTCCTCCTATTTCTATCTCGTTCTTTCTTTCGCTTCTCACTCGCTGCAAGCAAATCTGCAAACGTTGTTCCGTTTGGTTCTGGAGCTGGTTTAGTATATGCTGTGGTATATTTCAAAGCTGGTTTAGGTTTATAGGTTTCATTTCTTGTGGCTCTCTTAGATGGCCGCACTACCTCAATTACTGTTTCATAATCTGAATCTTTGTATTGAGGAGTTTTCTTTTTAATAATTACTTTCTTGCTCATCGTAGCAGTATGTGTAGTAACCGTTTTCATTTTAACAACAGGTACTGTAAGTTCTTTCTTCAATCGTTTAATTTCAACTTCTTCATAGGAACAAGAGAGTGATAAACAGATATTGTGTGTTCTACCTAACTCATCAACACTCTTCATCATTTCAGTTTTACATTCTGGACATTTTTTTGCGTCATGAAAGTTAGGAGTGAATGTTTCATTACTCTTTTTAATAGAAGAGACAAGATCTTTTGTTTTCTCTTTAATATCTGAGATAAAGAGTTCAAAAGAATCTTCCCCTTCACTTATAGCATTAAGTCTTCTCTCCCACGAACCAGTAAGGGAGGGAGATTGCAACATATCAGGAGCAAGTCTTACAAGTTCTCTCCCATATGGAGTTGGAACTAACGACTTCCCTTCTCGTTCGATATAGCGGTTACCTATTAATTTCTCAATGATCTCAGCTCGAGTAGCAGGAGTTCCAATTCCTCCCTTTAACTCTTTTTTCAGTTCAGCATCGTCAACAAATCTTCCTGCATGTTCCATCGCAGAAAGAAGTGTTGCTTCTGTATATCTAGCGGGTGGGGTTACATTGACTTTCTTACTTCTGACTTTACCGATAGGTAGCTGGTCAGCAACGCTCAAATTACCTATCATACCATCATCTAATAGATCATCACGTATTTCACTCTTTTTTATTTCATCTGGTGCAAAAGCAATCATATCGCGCCATCCGTTTTGTTTTTTTACAACAGACCTGCTTTTAAATGTGTATGAAGAACTGGTGAGAGTAATGAGAGTTGACTCGTATATGTAGTCTTTACTGAGTACTTGGAGGAATCTAAGCGCTATGAGAGACCACAAAGCTTTCTCTTTCTCATTCAATCTAGAGAGATTAACCGTCTCTTCAGTTGGAATAATTGCATGGTGGTCAGTGACCTTACTCTCTACTACAAATCTTCCGAGGTCTTCTCTATACCCATTTTTTGAATACATGTCTGCTACTTGCCCAAACTCACTCTGACTTAAAGCCTTAAGGCGAGAAGGAATGGTTGCCACAATATCTCCTGTAATATATCGTGAATCAGTTCTCGGATATGAGACAATCTTGTGAACTTCATAGAGTTTTTGAAGCACATCTAGGGTTTCTTTTGCACTAAAGGAGAGAATATTGTTTGCATCTCTTTGCAATTCAGTCAAATCATATGCAAGAGGTGGTTCTTCTTTTTTCTCACTTACATCGATGGAGGTGATGACAGCATAAGAAGCCTCAAGGGTAGAGGTTATCTTTGATGCAAGTTCCTCACTCTCAACTTTCATAACTTCTTCACCATCATATAATGAAGCACTAAATAAACCTAGATTTGCCCTGATTGTCCAATAGGTAGATCCCAAAAAGGCTTCCCTCTCATCTTCTTTAGAAGTAATAAGAGCAAGAGTTGGAGTTTGAACCCGACCAGCTGAGAGTTTTGCATCATACTTACAGGTAAGAGCTCTAGTCACATTCATGCCGACGTACCAATCTGCAGCAGCTCTGGCTTCGCCAGCCTGATAGAGGCCTTCATAGAGTGAAGCATCTTTAAGAGAGGCAAACCCTTCTTCTATTGCAGCTTTGGTTTGGCTACTAATCCAAAGTCTCTTCACTTCTTTATTCCAGCCAGATTTCTTCATAATCCATCTTGCAACTAGTTCGCCTTCTCTACCTGCATCTGTGGCTATAATAAGGGTAGTGATATCTTCTCTTTTTAAGATAGAATCTATAATATTAAATTGATCTTTTGTCCCTTCCATTACTTCTTGATCAAGTTTTGAAGGAAGCATTGGAAGTGAAGAGAGAGACCATCTTCTAAAGGCATCAGCATAGTGAGCAGGTTCGGCGAGCTCTACGAGGTGCCCGAGAGCCCAGCTCACCACGTAGGAATCCCCTTCGATATATCCTCTTTGACTTCGATGTGCTCCAATCACTTTTGCAATCTCTCTAGCGACTGATGGTTTTTCTGCTAACACAAATGCTTTTGAAATCATAAATTTACTCCATGTGATATCATTACTCTCGTATTGAAGTATATTGGCAATTGGAGCTAAAAGTTGCAAGAGGAAAGAGCGAATTCTATTGATAAAACAGATACTTGACGGATTGAACCCATGGGTATATAGTCGAGGACGTATAAACCGTTTGTAAGGAGACCGATATGGCCTATACTATTACTGATGCATGCGTAGCATGTGGTTCTTGTTTGCCAGAATGTCCAGTTGAAGCTATAAGCGAAGGTGACATTTATGTAATCGATGCAGAACTCTGCATAAGCTGTGGTGCATGTGTTGATGCATGTCCTACTGGTGCTATTATTCCAGACTAAGCCTCTATTAAAAATAATAGCAATCTTGAGAGACAGCTTTTTATGTATGAGCTGTCTTTTTATTTGTCTCAATATCTAGTACAATCATATTCCTATGATAGATATTTCTTTCACACCAATAGTAATGATTACTTTATCCCTTATTGCTTCTATATATCTTTTTAATGGGGCTTTCTTTAAGTATTCAATTCATATCACCATATTCTTTTCATCTTTGTTTTTATTGGTAATAAGCTATATATCTATTATGAATAGAATTTTTACATATTCGTATTCTTTCTATATACAAGAATGTAATAAATTCTCTTTTCTCATCTCTATTATTGCGATGATATTGGCAATAGGAATGATGATAGTTATGATAAAATGGCTTCCATTTGCTCCTAAATATTTCAATATTTTCATGTGTTCACTTTTATCGAGTATGATAATCACAGATATAATCCCTCTAGAAGATAATCTGCTTCTTTCTACAAGCATTCTCATCGCTTTATTCATTGTTATATTATTTCTTAACAAAATAAAAAAAGAAGTTCTCTTGATTACTACGTCTTCAATATTTGGAGCGTTTCTTCTTTCTTACTTATTCTCATCTTTCTATTATTTTTCTCCTCCTGTTCAAGGAATACTCTTCGTTGTATTGTTACTTGGAGGAGCGCTTACCCAAAGGCATACGCTGATAAGCAGAACAAAGAAAGAGAACCAAGATGATTGAAAAAAAGGAGATCTATAGTGTCAGCGAGATTACCTCTTCAATAAAAACTCTCCTTGAACTACATTTCAATTCAATCGCAGTGAGTGGTGAGCTTTCTAATTTTCGTCCTGCTAGTAGTGGTCACTACTATTTCCAACTAAATGATAGAGATGCCACTATTAGTGTAGTGATGTTCAAATCTAGTGCATACAGACTTTCTTTCTCCCCAAAAGATGGGGATAAAGTGGTGATAAAAGGTTCTATTTCTCTCTATGCTCCACGTGGATCATATCAAATAATAGCTCAAAGCATGGCTCTTAGTGGCACAGGAGATATTCTTGCCATCCTCGAAAAAAGAAAACAGCATTATGCGTCACTTGGGTATTTTGATAATTCAAGAAAACGAGAATTACCACGTTATATTAAGAAAGTTGGCGTTGTCACGAGTGATACAGGAGCTGCAATTCAAGATATCCTCCAGGTTCTCAACAGGCGCAATAAGAGTATTGATGTTGTCATTTTCCCGACCCTTGTTCAAGGGAGTAATGCTGATAAGATGATTAGCCGCCGTATTCTACAAGCTCAGAGGATGAAAGATCTCGATGTCCTTATTATTACGCGAGGTGGTGGTTCATTAGAAGATTTGCTTCCATTTAGTGAAGAATCTGTTATTGAAGCAATATATACAAGTAAGATTATTACCATTAGTGCGGTTGGCCATGAAATAGATAATGCTCTAAGCGATTATGTCGCTGATGTGAGAGCCCCTACCCCTTCAGCTGCAGCTGAAATAGTGAGTTCTTCGTTTGATGAGATACTCGAAAATATTACGAGAAAAAGAGATGAGATGATTAGCATTATCACCTACACTCTTAATCTCTATAAGAGTAGGATAACTCAATTCAGTACAGGTTATTTGGGTGAGAAAGTTGAGCAGAAGATTGCGATGATGAGACTAAAAAATGATGATGTTCTAACGCAAATGTGTGAATCGGTGAACAAGAAAATCACATCAAGAAGAAGAGATTATGATGTACTTAGTGCAACTCTCCTCGCATTATCTCCATATAACATACTTGAAAGAGGGTATTCTATTGTGACAAAAGAAGGGAAAGTAAGCCCAATTAAGGACGTATCTGAGATACAAAGAGATGAAAATATTACTATAACCTTTCATAAAGGGAAGGCAATTGTACGAGTTAATGAAATACAATAGAGAGGATGTATACATATGGACTGGGAAAAGAAATTAGAAAGAATGGGTGAAATTACGACACTCTTAAAAGATGAGAAAACTCCGCTAGAAACTTCTATCGCTTTATTAGAAGAGGGTGTTGCTATTTCCAAGGAAGTTGAATCGCACCTGAATGAGGCTGAGAGAAAGGTTGAAAAGATCATTAATTCAATTGATGATAACAAAAATGAATTAGAAACTGTCCCTTTTGAGAACAACTAGTTGATGAATATGCACCTCTTTCATTATACTCAACTACTAATTATAGGAGTTCTTTCTCATGGATAAAATAATCTTTTTAATACAATGTAATGACCGTAAAGGGTTACTCGCTACAATTAGTCAATATTTCTATAGTCGTGGGTATAACATTTTACATTGCCAACAGCATAGTGATACTGAAGCTAAACGATACTATATGAGACTAGAACTTGATTTAAAGGATTTACACACTACCCGCAAAGAGTTGCAAACAGAGTTTGCCTCATTTGCCCAAACGTTAGACCTTACTTGGGAATGTCATTTTACAGATTATAAAAATAAGGTTGCAATTCTTGTTTCAAAAACATCCCACACACTTTTTGATCTTCTCTCTCGTTATCATGAGGGAGATTTAAGTTGTGAAATTCCATTAATCATTTCGAATCATCCAGATTTAGAATTTATAGCAGATCAGTTCAGGATTCCTTTCTACTATCTTCCTATTACGAAAGGGAAAAAAGAGGAGCAGGAAGAAAAGATAAGAACTCTTCTCAAACAGCACCATATTGATTTAGTTGTTCTCGCTCGTTATATGCAGATTCTTACCCCATCTTTCACTCAAGAGTGGTATGGCAAGATAATAAATATCCACCATGCTTTCCTCCCCGCCTTCCAAGGAGCTAATCCATATAGAAGAGCATATGAGCGGGGTGTTAAAATGATTGGCGCAACAGCCCACTATGCGAGCGAAGATTTAGATCAAGGGCCAATTATTGAACAGGATGTTGTGAGAGTCAATCACGAACTCACTGCGGAAGGTCTTAGAAAGGTTGGGAAAGATGTTGAGCGACAGGTGCTAAGTCGTGCTGTTGGAGCACACCTTGAGCACCGTATCCTCATTTATAATAACAGGACGGTTGTTTTTAGTGCTGAGCACTAATTAAGATCTGTGAATGAAGGGTGAACAAATACGCCATCTTTTCTGATTAATTCTCCATCCATCCAGATTTCTCCTCCACCATACTCTTTCGTTTGAATTTGAACTAAATCCCAGTGGACACTACTACGGTTGGTATTGTCACAATTCGTATATGCATTCCCAGGAGTGAAGTGAATTGACCCAGCGATCTTTTCATCAAAGAGTGTATTATCCATCGCAAAGGTAATTGAGGGGTTACACCCTAGCGCAAATTCTCCAAAGTAACGAGCTCCAGTGTCACTATCGAGAACTCTATTAATCGCCTCATTGTCATCACTTGTGGCTTCAATAATCTTACCATCTTTAATGACAAATCGCACATCTAAAAAGGTATGTCCATGGTAGGTACTCGGTGTGTTGTAGTGAATATATCCATTCACACTATTGAGCACTGGAGCTGAATACACTTCTCCATCTGGGATATTTCTGTGTCCTGAGCATTTTACACTTCCAATATTCTTGATACTGAAGGTCAAATCCGTATCCTTTGCAATGATATGAACTTTATCGACTGTATCCATGAAAGCCTTGGCTTTATCCATTGCTCTATCCATTGCCCGATAGTCAACTTCACTCGTCACTTTATAAAAATATTCTTCAAATTGTGTGAAACTCATTTTTGCTTGATAAGCCATGAGAAGAGTTGGGTATCTGAGGACAACCCACTTTGTGTGAGGAACTCGTATATCATGATGGACTTTATTATTATACATTTTATTATAGACCTCATATCCACTGCCTAGATGAGCCATTTCAAAAGGGTTTACAATTCCTCTAATCCCAATAAATGCATCCATATTATTCATTCTGTAGGCATCATTATCTGTCCAACCAACGATAGATTCACTCGTGGCTCCTTTTACAAGAGCTCGTTCAACTGTGATACTTGAGATATTTACCTCAGGATACCCACCAGCTGCGTAGACTTCTTCGATAAGCGCTTCCACCATAGAATTAGGAACATCTGTTGCATTAATCAAACATCGTTCCCCTTTTTGTAATTCTACACTGTATTGCACGAGTAAATGAGCAAGTTGTTGTTCTTTATGCGTCCGCATACTGCTAATTCTCCTTATAAAGTGATTCTTCAAATGGATTATATCCTTCTGAGAAGAGTGAATACTCTTTTAATGTATGTGTATTATAATCATAAAATTGGATCTTAGTAGCTACCAGGTGTAAGAGCGAGGATTTTTCTCCACCATATAAAGTATCACCTATAAGAGGGAAAGATGTCCACGCAAGATGACTTCTCACTTGATGGCGAAACCCTTTCGTAAGTGTGACTTTAAATAGATGTTGTGAATTTTCATTTTCACTCTCATGGAAAATGGTTGAACAATAAAGCGAGGAAGTTTTCTTCTTGATTTGATTAGGTTTCGATTGTTCTGTTACAGGTCTCACTTCTCTTCGACCTTTGCCATAAGGACAAAAAGATGATGATACTTGTGTGATTTTGTTCTCAATCAGATTAAAAGGGACTGGAGGATATCCAAGAGGAGTTTCTGTTGTGTGGGTTGTTAATGCATAATACGTTTTAATCAATCTACTTACCTTTTGTTCTTCCTGAAAATAGTGAAACACTTCAAGATTACGAGCAATGAGAACTAATCCACGAGTGGCAGTATCAAGACGATGAAGAATAAGTCCTTCATGGCTGCCTGTACGAATTTCAGGGAATTGTGCGGAAACAAGATCAAGTAGTGTCGTTGAATCAGGTCCATTCTTTAAAGGGACAGTCGGAAGATTGTGGTCTTTCGAGACCACAATATAGTGAGGGGTAACATCTATTAAGGTAAATGAAGGACTAACCATATATTCCTAGTATAGCAAAATACATAAGGTTTTTATAGTCAATACAGGAATTTCACCGTTACGATTTTCCCATGAGAAGTTCACTTTTCTTAAGCACTGATATTAATACTATCATCCCAATAGTCCCACCTATGAGATTTGTAAGCATTGTAGCAGTGAAAATCCCAGTTTCTTGATACAAAGTAGCTCCTATGATAGCAAAGGGGATGTTAACTATAAATGCTTTTATTAGGGAAACTGTCGCTGAATGAAGTGGTCTATTAATCCCATTGAAACTTTGACTAGCTATAAGTAGCATCCCAAGGAATCCATACGATATACTCACAATTTGCAAGTATAGAGCACCTGAATGAATGATAGAGGGATCGTTGCTAAATAGAGATACGATTGGCTGAGATAAAAAAATGAGAACAATAAACATACATAATCCCCAACCGAGTGATATCAAGCTAGAAATTTTAGCAGCCTTTAAGATTCTATAACTCTTGTGTGCTCCCCAGTTCTGTCCTGCAAATGGTGCCATCACAGATGCTAATGAATTAGGAATAATGAGAATCAACATCTCTATTCTAGTAGCAGCTCCATAGCCAGCAACTACAGCTTCTCCGAATTGAGCAAGTAGGTGCGTAACAACTGCGAGAGAAAGGGGTGTTATCGCCTGAACTAATGCAGCGGGAACTCCTACGAAAGCAATTTCTTTCCAACTCTCAACCATTGCTTTCCATCTAATTCGCTTGAATACCAATAGGTTGTCTCTAAATATAAGGATATATAAGGAAACTAGAAATGTTGTGAAGCGTGCAATGACTGTAGCGAGAGCTGCTCCTGCTATACCCATGTGAGGAAATGGTCCTATTCCGAATATCAACAGAGGATCTAATATAATATTCACCACAACAGAGACGATCATAACCATGCTTGGAGTGAGGGTATCTCCTGTTGCTCTGATGACATTATTACCTGCCATAGGAATCACGACAAAAGGAAGTCCAATGTACCAAATAATCATGTATTGATGTATAAACCCTAATGTAGTTTCACTAGCCCCTAGAAGACTAAAGAGGGGTCGAATTGTAAACACTCCTACTAATCCAAGAATTATTACAATCAACAGAGATAAAAATAGTCCATCAAAGGTAAGCTTTTGTACTTTATGATAGTTATTGGAACCAATTGCTCTTGAAACGGTTGATGAGAGACCAATTCCTAATCCCAGAGAAATTGAGTTCAGGATCATCACAACTGGAAAAGTGAATCCCATAGCGGCAAGTTCCAGTGTCCCTAACTGCCCTACAAAATAGGTATCAGCGGCATTGTAGGCACTCATTGCAAGAATTCCAAACAGCATGCCAAAAGCCATCTTAATTATTGTTGGCGCAATAGGGTCTTCAACAAGGTTAATTTTTCTTTTCAAGTGCTTCTCCAATAAGAAATGAATGAGCATTTTTCTCAAGCACCTCAAGGTATGTATATAGATGTAAGTAATCTTCTTCATTCATCCCATCGGTTAGTATTTTTGACCAGGCTGTAGCTTTCTCTATGATAAAAGGAATCTTTTCTTGAACTGAATCAGCAATTTTCACAAGGTATGCTCTTTTGTCCTGTGGATCCTGAGTTCGCTCAATCAAACCATTACGAATCAACGGTCTAATCATTCGAGAAATGCTTGCTTTATCAACTTCAAGCATTGTAGCAAGAAAATCTTGGCTTACGGGTTGATTTTTTTTTGCAAGTGTAATCACGATTCGAATCTGCCCTCCCCCATGTATTCCATATTCTTTTAAGGATTCTGAGAAGTATGTTTGAGAATATCTATTTAGTAGTGCAATCTTATGCCCAATAGATTTTGAATTTTTCATAAGAATTGAATATACAATGCTTTTAGTTGTATAGTCAACTATTATTCTAACAATACTATTCTTTACCAATATTCTATCTATTCTTCTTATCTTGATTAGTTACATACTAAGAGAAATAGATAAACCACAATATGGCTTTATATTTTCTAATCTTCTGTTGTATACTCCCATTATATGCAAACGATACCTATTAATACATATACTTCTCCCACTGTGATACTTGAACTCATCTATCGTTTAAAAGTGAAAGATGTGATGACTAGGAAATTAATTACAGTCACACGTGATTCCACTCTTCGAGAAGTTCAGCATTTGATGCGGAATAACTCTATTACAGGAGTTCCTGTAGTTCAACAGAAACGGCTGATTGGAATCGTGAGTATGGATGATATTATCAGAGCTCTTGATTATGGATATATTGAAGAAATAGTTGAGAAACACATGAGTCAACAATTGATTGTTCTTGAAGAAGATATGCCTGTCTCGTTCGCGATTAGCTATTTTGACAGATATCGTTTTCACAGATTTCCTGTATTATCGAAAGATAAGGAAATTGTGGGAATGGTCACTACTCGAGATATCTCTACTCGATTGCTGTGGGAAATAAATCATGAAGTAGAAAACCTTGAACGGATGATACAGACCACTCGAGTGAGTGATGGCCTTACAAGAGAAATCCAAACTTTTTCTTTAATCAAACATGATTTTGAGAACGCAGGGTTTGCTTCAACAGAGATAAAAAAGAGACTTAAGATGATGGCGGTATTTCCTAAAACTATCCGAAAAGCAGCCATTGCAAGTTATGAATTAGAGATAAATATTGTAGTTCACTCTCTTGGAGGAAAAATTACTGCTGAGTATGGACCAGATGAAGTAATCATCACAGCTCAAGATAATGGACCAGGAATTGAAGATGTTGATAAAGCAATGGAAAAAGGGTTCTCTACTGCTAACGAATGGATTAGGTCTCTTGGTTTTGGTGCAGGAATGGGCTTACCTAATATAAAATCTGTCTCAGATGAATTTCATATTTCCAGTAGTCCAAAAGGAACTATAGTTACTTCTATAATCAAGTTTAGTGAACAAGAAAAAGAAATTATTCAAAAAAACTCATAAGAGGAGATTTATTTATGATAGATATGAAAACCCTACACAAAGCTATAGGATACACTGTGGTAGTCCTATGCGATGAAAGTATATCTGTGACCGGAGGATACACAGGAGATTTACTCTCTGATGTAATGGCACATGCCGAAGAAGGGCAAATTCTGATAACAATACAAGCACATAAAAACAGTATCGCTGTAGCATCTCTTCTTGGTCTCAGTGCTATTATTATTTGCAATGATAGAGAAATTTCAGAAGATATGAAAAATGCAGCAGCAGAACATGGCATCACTCTTTTTGCTACCAGTGATACTCAATATGAAGCAAGTGTGCATCTTGCTTCTATTCTCGCATAATCAGATGCGTTACTGTGTAGACCTTCACAATCATTCGTGTTTATCGCCTTGTGGAGACAACACTCTTCTTCCTTCAATTCTTGCGCTTGAAGGATCTGAGAAAGGCATTGATATGTTAGCGCTCACAGATCACAATAGTACAAGAAATCTTCCAGCTTTTAGAGATGCCGCTGAAATAGTTGGAATAAAGCCAATTTTTGGGATTGAGATTACCACGATTGAAGAAGTACATCTTCTTTCTCTATTTGAGCACCTTGATGAGGCTATTGATTTTGGCACCTTTATAGATTCTTCCCTTATAAAATATAAAAATGACGCATCTCTGTTTGGTGATCAGCTTGTTGTTGATGTAATGGGCAATACCATTGATAGAGTGCCTCATATGCTATATGGACCATCTAGGTTATCTTTTGAATCACTCATCGACGAGATTCTAAAGCGAGGTGGCCTTGCAATTCCTGCACACATTGACAGACCAAGCAATAGCGTGTTAGCAAATTTAGGGTTTCTTCCTGATTTGCCTTACTCGGCATTAGAATTAATGTCATTAGCAGACAAACAAGAGTACTCAAAATGGACTATACTACAAGGCTCTGATGCTCATTATATTCAGCATATCGGACGGAGAAAAAGTTTTATTGAGGCACAAGAGAACTCTTTTATAGGTTTGAAAAATGCTTTAATCAATAATTTTGTGAGTTATTCTGGGACAAAATAGATAAAAACTAAAATATTTTAAAAATATTTAAAAAAAGTTATACCATTTTTTTGATCAAAGTTTGTAATAAGCACCCCCTTTTAATCCAATTTTAGAAAAACCCATACAATCAATATTCATAAGATGTCTTGTGTCAACTCAGCTACTATTATTCTTCCTCTTTTTACCTTTACCTCATCTAAGCCTGCTATTACATCTTTTTACATGTCACATCTTCTATCTTTCTTACACTACAAGCCGGCCCATATTGCCTGCCTACTAGCCACTTTTATGGCAAAATTCATTACATCTGTCATCTCATAACTCTTTTTTATTATAATAATTTAGCTATTGACAACTATATATGACAAGGATACCGTAAACATAGAACATGTATTCAAATTAAAATAAGGAGAAAAGAAATGAGTAAACATAATTCACCAGTCAAAATACTTCTAGCTTTACTACTTGTATTATTTATATTCATTTCTTCCTTAGGAGCTTCCCGCACGATAAGTAGTCAGACAATCCAAATTTACGGCTATGTTCCAGAACGAACAACTCTAGAAATACTTGAAAATGGCGACATAGATTTTTACTCAAACAATTTGTACGCAACCGTAAGTGTTCTTCAATTGCCTAATTCTACGACTTTATCGGTTATTGCTTTATAAAACGTGTACTTTGAGTGGGAAGCTTCTGAATACATTGCTAGGCAAAAATTCTGTTAAGGAAAGGGACTTTTAAGTCTCTTTCCTTATATCTACCCTCTTATATCTAGTTTAGTCCTAGAACTTTCCTTTAACATCCTCTTTATCATAACTCTTTTTATTATAATAATTTAGCTATTGACAACTATATATGACAAGGATACCGTAAACATAGAACATGTATTCAAATTAAAATAAGGAGAAAAGAAATGAGTAAACATAATTCACCAGTCAAAATACTTCTAGCTTTACTACTTGTATTATTTATATTCATTTCTTCCTTAGGAGCTTCCCGCACGATAAGTAGTCTGACAATCCAAATTTACGGCTATGTTCCAGAACGAACAACTCTAGACATACTTGAAAATGGCGACATAGATTTTTACTCAAACAATTTGTACGCAACCGTAAGTGTTCTTCAATTGCCTAATTCTACGACTTTATCGGTTATTGCTTTATAAAACGTGTACTTTGAGTGGGAAGCTTCTGAATACATTGCTAGGCAAAAATTCTGTTAAGGAAAGGGACTTTTAAGTCTCTTTCCTTATATCTACCCTCTTATATCTAGTTTAGTCCTAGAACTTTCCTTTAACATCCTCTTTATCGAGTTAATGAAATCCTCCTGTAATAATTTCAACATGAAAATCCTGTTACAATTAAGATATGATTTTTATCTTGGCTTCGGTATGATCCATTTTGAAAACGCCTCATTTCATTAATCTGTATGAGTGAGAAATATTCAATCAAAGAAATTTGAAAAGCTCTATTGAAAGAAGAGGTGATACCTTCTTTGCTTTTTCCACAATAAGACAAAAGAGAAGAAAATTTTATCACTAGCGCCGCCACATTCTCACAATTTTCAAAGAAACCTCAATACCTTATTGAAGATCAAAAAAAACACAAAGGTATCACTTTGACTAATGAGGTGGTAGATGTTGTAATAATTTTACCATGCTCTCTATTGTGGAGTAATGCACGCATGCCTTAGAAATCTAATTCCCCAAATTAGCGACAATTTCGAGACAACACATATACGTCGTCTTTGCAGAGAAAGCCAGATTATCTTTTGAGCAAAAAGGAAGATTTAAGCTAGTTTAAAATGTATTATGTATCAGGCGGATTTACACTCATAGAGATTTCTCTTCTCGTATATACTCAACATATCGGACAATAAGAAGTTTTATTGAGGCATAAGAGAACTCTTTTTTAGGTTTGAAAAATGCTTTAATCAATAATTTTGTGAGTTATTCTGGGACAAAATAGATAAAAACTAAAATATTTTAAAAATATTTAAAAAAAGTTATACCATTTTTTTGATCAAAGTTTGTAATAAGCACCCCCTTCTAATCCAATTTTAGAAAAACCCATACAATCAATATTCATAAGATGTCTTGTGTCAACTCAGCTACTATTATTCTTCCTCTTTTTACCTTTACCTCATCTAAGCCTGCTATTACATCTTTTTACATGTCACATCTTCTATCTTTCTTACACTACAAGCCGGCCCATATTGCCTGCCTACTAGCCACTTTTATGGCAAAATTCATTACATCTGTCATCTCATAACTCTTTTTATTATAATAATTTAGCTATTGACAACTATATATGACAAGGATACCGTAAACATAGAACATGTATTCAAATTAAAATAAGGAGAAAAGAAATGAGTAAACATAATTCACCAGTCAAAATACTTCTAGCTTTACTACTTGTATTATTTATATTCATTTCTTCCTTAGGAGCTTCCCGCACGATAAGTAGTCAGACAATCCAAATTTACGGCTATGTTCCAGAACGAACAACTCTAGAAATACTTGAAAATGGCGACATAGATTTTTACTCAAACAATTTGTACGCAACCGTAAGTGTTCTTCAATTGCCTAATTCTACGACTTTATCAGTTATTGCTTTATAAAACGTGTACTCTGAGTGAAAAATTTTAAAAACATTGCTCATCATTGATTCTATTAAAAGAGGGACTTTGCAGTCTCTTTTCTTATATCTACCCTCTCTTACCTAGTTCTGTACAAGAACTCTCAATTACCATTCGTAATACTTGGATAAGATTTTCACAATCATTAACTCTTTGAATGTAGTTGCTAGAGAATCTGTAGTCCTATCTAGAAGTCTAAAATATCATGATGATACTTTGGGAATTAGGATACTCTCCTAAATACAACAGAATCTTCATATTAGAAAAGACTAACTTGGTAGAGGAGCATGTGATTACTTGTAAGAGGGAAAAAAGATTCGGTTATTGGAGTTTAAGAAAAAAGTCATACACGTTTTAATCAGAAAAAACAACTGTTAAAGGAAGCATCAAGATACCTGATATAATCAAGAATTCCACCATGTCAAGGTGGAATTTACATAATTAGTTTCTTTTGGGTGAAAGTGCGAGAGGAGGGACTTGAACCCTCACACCAATGGTACTAGATCCTAAGTCTAGCGTGTCTGCCAATTCCACCACTCTCGCTTGTGGTCTATATCTATATGAGCCGCAAAGGGTTCGAACCTTTGACCCGCAGATTAAGAGTCTGCTGCTCTACCAGCTGAGCTAGCGGCCCAAGAAATAATAATGCGTCCGGCAGGATTCGAACCTGCGACCTACGGATTCGAAGTCCGCCGCTCTATCCAGCTGAGCCACGAACGCATTTACCCACCTAAAAAGGTGTTGTAGGGTGGATGACGGGGCTCGAACCCGCAACAACAAGATCCACAATCTTGTGCTCTACCATTGAACTACATCCACCATGATAAACTTTATGTAAAAAGTGTAAATCAACGTTCTGTAATCTGACCTAAATAGGCTCTTTTGTCAAGTCCTTCCCCTCTTTTAGTCCTTAAAAAACCCTCAGCCTTTCATCATTTTCACGATTGCATACACTCTTCTATAATCAAGTTCTTTCTCTCCAATGGTTTCTTTGAGATGTTTTACTACTGAGATAATATCACCCTCTTCATCTAGGTATTGAGCATAACTTATTTCTACATACTTCTCTAACATAGCCTCTGTAAAAATTCTTTTATTTGTTTGACTAAGAAGTTCAATTTCAACTATTAGACCATACCCTTCAATTATTCTTATAAGCTCTTCCTTACTCCAATTAGTAGTTGAAGGACCTTTCTCACTAAATATCGTTTGTTCAGCCTGTTCGAGAAAGCTCTTTATCGATTGATCTTGTAAATAGGTTGATAATCTTGTTGAAAAGTAAGGAAGGATTTGTGCGACAACAATGGTACCCGACTCATGAAGTAGATTCTTCATTAATCTGTAATGGCCATGTTGTTGATGAAGTTTAGTAGAAGGATTCATCGCTAAAATTTTGTCGAATAAGAAATCTGAACTGAAAGAGTCTATCGTTGTATTATAAAGAATTGGACGATGAAGTTCATCGAGGGTTGTTGAATAATCTTTAAGATATTGATAGTGCTTCTCACTTTCACAGAGAACTGTCACAGATCCCTCAGGAGCTTCACGGAGGGCTTGCCACACAAGGAACCCATTCCCAGGATGAAGAATAAGTATATTATCATGTCTTTGAATATGGGCAGTACGAGAGATGCTGTCTCGTATCTCCTCAAAGGAGTCTCCAAGTTGTTGTAATGCTCTTTGAACCCATCTATTTCGTGTTTTATCATCAAAGCTGGTTGAATAGTGTTCTACGTGTAGTTCATCAATTGGAACTTCATTCTGTGCTTCCCTGCGTTTGAGAATAGTCTCATTCATTTTGCCTTCATATCCAATTGTTGACGGATGATAGAATACATTCCCTTGCATGGAGGTAGGAAGGTATTGCTGTGCTACCCAGTGATCTTGATATGCATGTGGATAAAGGTAGCCACTACCATGACCAAATCCTTTACCATCACGAGAGGGGTCTTTCAAATGATTGGGAATATCTGCATTTTTCTCATTCTCTATACACTTTACTGCATCAAAAAAAGCCATAGTTGAATTACTCTTTGGAGCAGTTGCAGCATATATTGTTGCATGTGACAAATGGAATCTTCCTTCTGGTAGCCCTATTCTATCAAAAGCTTGTGCATCGGAAAGTATTACAGAAATTGCATTGGGATCAGCAAGACCAATATCTTCTGTTGCGCTTATCAAAAGTCGCCTAAAAATGAAGGAAGGATTCTCCCCAGCTACGACCATCTTAGCAAGCCAATACAAAGCCGCATCAGGGTCACTTCCACGAATAGATTTTATAAATGCGCTGATTGTATCAAAATGATAGTCCCCTTCTTTATCGTATAAGACTGCCTTTTTCTGGATACTCTCTTCTGCAACTTCTTTAGAGATATAACGAGTAGAAGAAATATTGGAAGGATCTTCATCTGTGTCAGTTTCTATTGCTAATTCTAATGCATTTAAAAGAGACCTTGCATCTCCTTGTGCTACTTTGATGAGGTGTTCTAAGGCACCTTCTTCAAATTCAATATTCCAAGTGCCATATCCCCTTTCTTTATCATTAATCGCTTGATATGCTATGTTTTGCAAATCTTCATCCGTTAATGTAAGGAGTTGAAATATACGAGAGCGTGAGACTAGTGCGGGATTAACCTCAAAATAAGGGTTTTCTGTTGTTGCTCCAATAAGGATACATGTACCATTTTCTACGTGAGGAAGGAGAGCATCTTGCTGGCTTTTATTCCAACGATGTACTTCATCAATAAAAAGGATTGTTCTTTTCCCATAGTGCGCTAAACGGTTTTTTGCTTCTTCTATTTCATATCGAAGCTCTTTCACCCCACTTAATACTGCATTCAATGTCGAAAAATGGCTTTTAGTGGTATTTGCAATTACTCTTGCTAAGGTCGTTTTTCCAGTTCCAGGAGGTCCATAAAGGATAATAGATGAAAGTTGATCCTTTTGTATTGCTCTACGTAAGAGTCTTCCCTTCCCAATAATATGTTCTTGTCCAATGTATTCGCTCAGGACTCTTGGTCTCATTCTGTGAGCAAGGGGTTGATTGGAGAATTCTTCAGTGTCACTAAAAAGGTTCATAGCAGAATTATACTCATAGTGTGAATATTATTACAACTCATCTTGAAAATCTTATTTACTAAATAATTGGATATACGGAGAATCATACGATGGAGAAAGATACCTTATGATTGCTTCCTGTGTTGCCATCTCAAGTATTAATTCATCAACTAGATATGAAACTAATAGACTATTGTCCCACTCCATAAATAGCTCCTTCTTGTTTTCAATGAGTGATACATTTTCTGTAATAATATATGCATTAATTATTGTGAGGAATTTATTGAAAGCTTCGTTTAAGTCCTTTCTAGCATTAAGCTCTTGTTTCAAATAAGACTCTAATTGTGGAACAAAAGTCTCTTTAAATAAAATTGTAATTTGATCATTATCAGTCATGATATACCTATACGGGTCACTCACATCCACAGAATCTATCCAACTGTCTTTTATATCTTTGAGTGAATCAAAGATCAAATTTAAATCAATTGTTAGTTGATGAGAGAAAGTATTCAGCCGTTTTGTCACTCCAGGCAAAGACTTCTCTTGTTCATATTGGATTTTTTGTTCTTCAGGTAAAATTGTGTTGAATGAGAGACTATTAATCTTATCTCTCGTTTTATCAATTGAGGCACTCATAGCCTCTTTCATCATCTCTTTAATCGCAATTTTTCCATCGTGAATTTGCTTATCGTCCCATACCGTAAGAGGAGCAGTTGATGAGCAACTTATGAGGAGGAAAAGAATGAAGATTGTATAAAGAATGGGTGTTCGATTCATAAAATTATTATATCATAACGCCTATTGATAAGGGAACAGTATTGACCTTTATAGTAAAAATAGAGAGATTATTAGATATACATAACGATGGAGGTTATACGATGGCTTCAACAAACGCTTCATTTCTTTCGAATGTAAAAGCGAGAGAGAATTCAATTTTAAAAAATGTCTACTTATGGATGAGTGCAGGACTTGCCTTGACGGCAGTAGTCTCTTATGCAGTGGCATCGAGTGATGCGTTAATGAAAATGTTCTTCTCTTCAGGGTTTAGCTTCATATTCTTGTTTATCATCCAAATTGGGTTAGTAATGTATCTTTCTACTCGTATCCAAAAGATGTCAGCAATGAGTGCAGTTCTCTCATTTGCAGCTTACTCTATAGTTACAGGGATCACCTTATCGGTATTAGTATATGCCTACTCGTCGATTGTATTATCTCGAGCATTCTTTACTACTGCCTTATTATTTGGCGGAATGAGTCTGTACGGAATGGTAACAAAAAAGAACCTAGATGGAATTGGGCATTATCTAATTATGGGGTTATGGGGAATTATTATTGCATCTCTTATAAACTTACTTTTTAAAAGTAGTGGCCTTTATTACATTATGAGCTACCTGGGGGTTCTCATTTTCTTAGGTCTTACGGCATGGGATACACAAAAGATAAAAAGAATGAATGACTCATATGGATCAACTATGGATGAAGAATCCTATATTAAGATGTCTATCATTGGGGCTCTCATGCTTTATCTAGACTTTATTAACATTTTCTTATTCCTTTTAAGGATCTTTGGAAGAGGCAATAAATAACAAATTCCCTAAGTAATGGAAAAACCCTATCTTTCTCAATGATTGATAGGGTTTTTATTATTATATCCAAAATCCCTGTAAATCCTCTTTTTTTATGAGCTCTAAATATAGCATTAAAACATCTTTATCGATATTTTAAGAGTATGTTAAAAAAATTCACAGTAGGAAACTTCCTCTCTTTTCATCATCATCAATCATTTACCATGACCAGTAGTGATAACCACCGGGTTATTCATACACTCGAGTCTTCCCTTAATCAATTTTCTGCAGTATATGGAGAGAATAAAAAAGATATATTTACAGCTATTGAATATGCTCGAAACGTTTTTATAAATCATACGGCAATACCAAAAGGGAATATGTACTCAAAAGCACTTTTAAGTAACGAACAAGCTCCATCTAGCTTCGATTTTGAAATTTTCATTGAAGGGAAAATGTACAGTGTTGGTTTTGAGATAAATACGACGAATAAGAAAATAGCTGAGCAATGGCTTTTACAGATAGATAAAGGAAAGAAGGAGATTCTCTACTACTGGAATCTATATACGGGAAATTTTACCTACAGCGATGCTTTGTTCAGTGATTCAGAGTTTAATTCGATTGTTGAATCAAATGATGCTGACTCTTTAATTATCTCAAAGTGGAGTTCTCTTGAATTATTTGAGAATGCGAATAATACGAGGACCTCCTTATTCAATTCAATTATTGGATGGTTCTCTTCTCTATCTATTATTGAGTACAAATCAAGCCTCGAAAAAAACTGTAGAATACAAAATTCTGTACAAGTAAGTCTTGATTACTTCAGATCAATACTTAAAGAAGCATCCTTCAAGAGGGTTCTTAACTCAGAGAAAAATTTTGATGCATTGGTAAACGATAATGAAATTCCTCATGTACTCTGTTATTGGGATGGCACCCTATATGTAAGGGAATCAAAAGAATGGTACCAGATTTCTTTCACTAAAGGCTCCCCCTCTTTTTATTCAATTCTTTTTATCATTCTCACTATGAGTGAGAAATCTCCTCTTTTTA
The DNA here is from genome assembly GCA_963663665.2 of Sphaerochaetaceae bacterium. Classification (GTDB taxonomy): domain Bacteria; phylum Spirochaetota; class Spirochaetia; order Sphaerochaetales; family Sphaerochaetaceae; genus SABI01. Next base: position 107,023 of record CAXXKP010000010.1, on the reverse strand, counting down.
TCAATGATATCGAAAAGGATCTATCTCCTTCTCAACTTTTAGAGATTATCAGAATCTATTTCCGTATCGTTTCAACACAAAAACTTCAACTGGTAATAGGAACACAAGAAATTTCGCTATTAGATATTTCTCTATTGAAGAAGAGTGAGATGTGGTTTATCACAAGTGGAGAGTACTCTGCTTCTAGACTCATTAGCTATGATTGTTTCTTTTTTGATGAGACCAAAGATATTGCAAAAGCATATCTAGATGGTGAATTCTCTACACTTTGAGTAAATACGAATTACGGCTATTGAGCCTCTTGGCAAATGTTCCAAAACTGACTCTTAATTGATTGTAAATATCTATTAAAATTCTGGTGATTTCATTATTATAAGGTTTATACAAAGAGGTTTTATATGATAATTGATTCAGTTGATAACTTACATAAATATGCAAAAGAGTTCCCCCTGCTAAGAGAGGTTGTCGATATCATCAACACCACAGATTTACAATCCCTTAAAGCTGGCAGTTATGTGACTCATAATAGTGCTATTAGATATGTTATTTTTGAATATAAACTCAATAAAGATCATGATTGTAGATATGAAACTCACAGAGTTGAGACAGATTTGCAACTTGTTATAAGAGGCAAAGAGAGATTCCAGATAGCTTGGTCATCTCCAGTACAGATTGTTGAAGAGTATGTACCAGATGTATTTTTCGTAACAGGATTGGAGGCTGCTGATATCCAATTGAGTGAAAACCAATTTATTCTTCTCCTTCCTGGAGAACCACACATCCCATGTCTTATTGCAGATAAGGATAAAACAGATGTAAAGAAAGTAGTGTTCAAGCTCACATTACCTCAATAATACACTCTTCCCCATACCATATGATATGGGAGTGTGACTAACGAGAACCTATACATCAATGGTGAGAATAATTCCAGAGTATTGCTCTCTACAATAGATAAAGTTGTTAAGTGGAGTTTGCCCATCATAGTATATGAAGGAGAAACGAATGCGTTGCCCATTTTGTTCGGTCTTTGGGAATATATATCCAAACTGACCACTAAAGTTGGGAGCATAGCCATTCATTTGCCAAGCACTAATTTGGGCAGCTACGAATAGTGATCCTAGATTGTGATTCTTTAAAAGAGGGAATTCTATTTCACTACCAAATTGATACCACACATATGCGTATTTTGCTGGAGTTGTGCCTCTGTTAGTGAGTACATCCTCTCCATAGATCATCAATGAGTAATCGAAATAGTACATCAAACTGACCCTATGTTCTTTTTTAGTCATCTCAAGTGGATAAAAAGCTGCAGAGAAGACAATATCATCTCTCACTAAGTTAGCCATGTTTAGGTTTAGACTCGTGTCAAAATCGGTGTACAGGCTGCCATCCATATCTGAGTCGTATTCATCTCCATAGTGGCTACTAAAATGATGTCGTGCAGCACGGAATGCTATCCAGTCAAAAGGCTTTATGGAAATGGCCATGTAATAGATTCCATCAAAAGCGAGTGTATCACTGCCATTAGCTGCCATATAGATAGGTGTCATAAAACCGAGTTCTGCGTCAATTCCTCTAGAAGGATGATTTTGAGGAGCAAAACGGAAAAAATTGAATCTCAATCCAAGATTTGCATCTGTTCTACTTCCACCACCTGTTTCATCAGGATATGCATCAAAATATGAAACTTTCTTATATCCTAATTCACTTCGCACTGCTAATGGATCTGCTAGATAGGTAGGATATAGATAATCATCTGGAAGGCCAATGTATGTGATTGGAAGATTGCCAAGTTTTATTGGTTCATTTGCTGGGGTCCAAGCTAATAAGGGAAAAAGGATTATACTAAGGAAGATGAAGGAGATGATCTTTTTCATAATACACCTCCAAAATTTCCTCTATAGACATCATTTTCAGGCCCATTGTCACTAAGGCCTCCTATAATATAGAGATAATCAACCCCATCTATTGGAAACACGACACTACTATAACTATAGCGTGGAGGAATTGGTGGACCAATAGAATCTGTCGACCATGAACTAAAATCGTATGTCTCTAGAGAGTATAAATTGTTAGATCTTGAGAAGCGAAAACTGGTATTAGCTCTTCCGGGTAGGAGAAGAAGTTTTTCATCAACATAACCTAGTGTGAATTCAGCTCGTAATGGGGTGTTCCAAGAGGGAACTTCTTCCATTTCCCATGCAGGATTTATATCATCAGGGTTAAAAGACCATAATCGTCGCCAATCTGTATCACTTAAACCTGATTCTGGGTCTGTGTCTCCATTACCACTCGGTGGAACATCAGGGAATGTGCCCCCTAAGAGATAGATAATACCATTACTATCTACGGCAGAACCGAATGAAGATCTTTTGCCAGGAAGAGTCCCACTGACAACTTCTGTCCAGGTTATCCCATCACTGCTTTCCCACATATCATCAAAGTAGATATCACCTTTATACATTCCACCAAAAAGGTACATCTTATCTCCAGAAACAACGACAGAATGATTCATTCTTGGTTCCCAATTGTTACTGTCTGTAACTAGGTTCCACTCTACTCCATCACTACTTCTGTAAACGTCGTTCTTATACCCTCTCTCTTTTGTCTCTTCATCAACAGCGAATCCACCTATTACATAGATATAGCCGTTAAAGGCAACTGTTGCATGTCCACGCCTTCCTTTCCATGAAGCATTATCTGTAACAAGACTCCACGTAAGTCCATCACTACTAGACCACACATCTTCCATGTAACAATCTTGATTACCACGACGAGTAGAATCATAACCGCCAAGAACCCACATCTTATCATCAAAGACAACACTAGAGTGGTCTACACGTCGAGAGAATTGAGCTTTATCCACAACCTTTTCCCATGTCATGCTACCATCATAGGGAAGCAATGCCTCATCGGCAAAACCTCGAAAGAGAGGCTCATCACAGCTTATGATTGTAATTGTAAAACAGGCCAACAGTATGAGAATTACTTTTTTCACAGCAGTACCCTTATGTAAAAGATGAGTTTTTTTTATGTTAAAGAATTTAGAAATATTCGTATCTTAAAACATATAAAAAAGACCATGAATATCTTATCAATAAAACATAAAGCATACAAGGAGAGAAATAAAAAATTAATGCATTACCGTTAATAATACCAGCAATATCGTAAGTTTCCGCTAGTTGAAAATAGTAGTATTTTATCAATACATAAAAAATCGCTCAAAACCTAGATATTGAGTAGGCTTTTTATCGTAATAGAGTCTTTATAAAACAAAAAGGAATTGGAATGAAAGAATTTGATGAATTTTATAGCACGATACCAAATACACTACACGCTGAACGTATGAAAGAAGTTTTAGAAAGGATTAAAAAAGAATTCCCAATGCTAAAACCTGTAATTAAATGGAATCAACCAATGTTTACCCATCATGATACTTACATTATTGGATTCAGTGTCGCTAAAAACCATTTTGCAATAAATCCAGAAGGCACAGGAATGGTAATGTTTGCTGATGAAATTGATAAAGCTGGTTATACAAAAGGAGCATATGTATTCAGAATCAAGTGGAGTGATGAAGTAAATTATGATCTCCTTAAAAAGATGATTTCATTTAATATTGAAGACAAAGCAGAATGTACTTCATTTTGGAGAAAGGAGGTAATGAAACAATGACCAGTAATCGTATTTTCTCAATGAGTTTTAATAAAGTGTATCCTTTATATATAGCAAAAGCTGAAAGGAAGAGTCGCACAAAAAGGGAAGTAGATGAAATCATCTTCTGGCTTTTCGGGTATAATGCAGAAGAATTGGAGACTCATCTTAAAAAGGGGACAAACTTTGAGACATTTATCAAAGAAAGCCCGCTGATGAATCCCTTGAGAGCGAAAATTACTGGAAAGGTCTGTGGGATTACAGTAGAAGATATTGAAGACCCCATCATGAAAGAGATTAGATACCTTGATAAACTGATAGATGAATTAGCGAAAGGAAAATCTCTAGAGAAAATACTTCGCTCGTAACAGGTATAATTATTCTCACAATCTCCTATCTAACCGAGAGAGAAAGAAAATCTTAAACTCCTACACATGAATACACTTTCATGTTCGATAGATGATCGCAATTCAAGTTACTCTGCTCAATTAACGAGAAAATTGTATTATACCCCTCCCCTATAGGCTCAATCCTAACAGATTTAAACTTACGAGCATTGAAGTAGAAAGGTTCTGTATACTTTTCTAGTATTGCCAGATGTTGATATTTCATTGTCCTGTTTCTTTGTATGGCTTTTGTTGTATATTATTCTATTGAGATGACTCATAACAAGGTAGCGCTACATTATCTGTAATGGTAATTCGAGCATCTTTGTGTTGCTGTATGAGTGAGACAGGAAACAGTGCTGTTACTTTTCCACATACTGCTCTTCTTACAACCGCCCTATGCCAATCTCTAAAACAATACAAACGTATTTTTTTTGCCATGAGTATTTCTTTCATTCCAATAGTCACACATCTGTATGGCATCATCTCAAGAGCCCCGTGTAAGTCTCCTACTGAATTTATGACTCGTGTTTCAGGACAGATATCTAACACTCTCGTACTTCGAGTTGAGAACTCTTCAATACTCACACTTTCTGGTTCATTGAATGCGATGTGCCCAGTAATTCCTACTCCACCATAGCATACATCAACTTTCCCCACCTTTTTGATAACCTGTGAAACTGCTTCTATATCGTGCGGATCAGGGAATACTCGCTGATCTTTGGGGATATTAAGTTTTTCATCTATTTTTGAGTAGACATTTCGCTCCATGAATGAGCGAAAACTGAGACTATGATTAAGAGGGAGGAACTCTCCATCTTCATCAAGATACTCATCCATATTAATGAAAGTGGTATGCTGTAAGTCTACTTTTTGTATATTCACCATATCAACAAAGTGAGAATATTGCCCAACTGGTCCAACTGGAACAATAAAAAGAGTAGGCTCACCCTTTTTGTTATTCTGCTTTATCACATTAAGCATATCGAGAGCCATTGAGATAAAAACATCATCTTTACCCCCTCCTACTGTTAGAGGTATTTTTGTGTTCCTTAATAAATCGGTTTCATGCAAACTATAATAATCCATATTTTTATTTTCCTTTAGCACATGTGCCCAGGGCAGTTCACGTCTTGCGTAGCAGAAGCATGCTCACCTTGCATACAAAGGTGGACACTTGCTGTCTTAAAGGCTTTTGGAAGGGCTAAAATATTTTGGTCTTTCCCAGTGATCTTTTTAGCATCTTCTAGAGCTTCTTCAAAAGTAGCTCGAGTCTTTAATCCCATCGATCTTGCAATACCGGGTTCTTGTGCACCAACAATATAGATTGCTGCACATTGCTTTTCAGCAATATGTCCACAACTTATCATACTAAAGGCGTGAAATGGATGGTACCCATACTGAAATCTATAGGCATCAATATATTCTTTTTTATTCGAAAGCGCTTCACCAAATCGTTCAATATCTGGCAGAGTATTGGCATAATCTTTTTGAAACAACTCATATGTTTCTCTGTATGAAGGGAATTCCTCATCATGAAAATAGCCATTGCAGATAGAAGAACAAATAACTACAGGATTCTCTGTCAGCACTCTTTTATGTCGAATAATCTGAGCAGAAATTGCTTGGAGCATTAATATTGGGTTAGTTCCCATTCCATTACCATAGTGAAATGCTTGAGGCATCCCAAAAATCATCACATTATATTTTTTCTTTGCATAGTGAACATACGTTCTAGTATCTGCTACTTTCCAAGACTCTTTTTGCACATCTTCAGCATACCCTGAAAAAACTGCAATCTGTCGCTGGGAAGTATCCAGAACAGCATCACATACAAAGAAGGGATGCCCCATCTTCTCTTCCATGTAATGCCCAATTGCATCAAATTTACTTCTCATAAGAGAATTCGTGCTTACAGGAATAAAATCATCTCTGTGCATAACACTTGGAGTATGATGGGCACCAATACACTTCCAGTGGGTAATGCCTGTTGCACAGTGTTTATATCCACCAGAATATCCACCATATGGGTTTCCAAGTGCATGTCCAATAAGAATAGCAACATCAGCCTTAAACACTGTTTTATTCATAATTACATGAGCATCGTACATCGGTTCATGTCCAAGATCGACTAAGTTATCCCAATCTTCACTATCATGATTCACAATTTGGCCGCGTTCCCAGAATCTAGTAAATACAGCATCTCCTAAGATACTTTTAATCTCTTGTTTAGTATTTTTTCTATGTAATCCATTAGAACAAATGAGAGTAATATCTTTCTCATGAGCTCCAGCTTTTAAACACTCATCAATAATAATTGGGATCGAAGTTTTCCTATGGGAATCTTCCTGAAATCCCCCTTTGACTCTATCTGGAAATATGATTGCTATTTTTGACCCTTTCTTCACTTGTTTACTTAAGGGTGGCATCCCTAAAGGATTCAAAATGGATTCCCGTGTACTTAATTCAATATGCTCTAAAGCAGGCGGATCTGGAACAGTAACCCCGGGGATAAATACATCACTTGTATCTGGAAGATTTGCTTCCATTAATCCATGCCCATATTCTAATTCAACTTTCATATATTCACCCCTTTCATATATAATTCTACTATATTCTTGTACTCATCAGGATAGAACCCTATTTCTCCGCTAAACCTAGTTAGCGCAATAAGCCCACCATCAAGTTTTTTAATACTTCCGATACCCATTGCATTCTCTTTTTTAATCCCTCCCCCATATACTAATGGAAGTGAAATAAGTTTTTTAATAAGAGACGCACTCTCACTAATCTCTTGTATACTAGGAGGAGTCTTTCCAGGTCCTATTGCCCAAATAGGTTCATATGCTAATACAAGGTGCTCTGTATTTATGTCCTCTGTAATAGCGAGATTAAGCTGTGTTTTTAACACTGCTTCTCTTCTTTCTATTTCTTCAAATTTCTCTCCAATGCAATATAAAACACGTAAGTTTTCTTTTTGTGCCATGGTAATTTGACTATGAAGTATTGAATGGATTGCTCTATTAACAACATTATCATCATCTGTAACCAAAGAAAACATCATTTCAAGATGTTTTCTTTGTTCACTGTGACCAATAATTGTCCATGTTGCTCCAATTTCCTTTGCAGCCGAAGAGGGTAAAAAGGTAGTGAAGGCTCCAAAGTTGCCTCCTTTTTCAGTTGTAGCTGTATGAACTCCTTGAGAACCTATTTCTATTCCATGTACAATATCTTTCCCTTTTGCAGCAACAGCACTTAGAAGGTGTGCTTCTGGGAAAAAAATAGGAAAAGTTACATCGGAGATCTTTTCTTTAATGCTTTCTAGCTCTGCTTCTATTTTCTTTACTATATAGGAACCCCAATTGTTCATATCAGTTATAGAGTTAACTCCACCACTATCAGGGGAAATATCAAAACGCTTTAGATTTAGAAAAATATACTTCATGTTTAAACCCTTAAGATTTAGTGAAAATATTTGGATACTTTTTTCACACTTGAGATAATATGAGTATAGACCCTCTTTTACCACCTGTAAAGTTGAAATTCAATACTTATTAAAAAAAATAGTAATAAATTTCCCTTTACAAATTGAATTATAGAGGTAATAATACTCATAAAGCGTAAGAATTTATTTGATAATATATACAATTTTTTGGACACTTATATAAATATGTTGCAATTTTTTGGATTTTCAGTATGAAGGGGAACCCACATGGCCAATAACCAAGACGATAAAACCAAACCCAAAAAAGCTCGTAAGCTTAAAGACTTCTCAGATGGATCCAAAAAAATCCGTCTTACTCTTATGAGCATCTCAATTATTGGAGGAGTATTATTGTGGTATTTTATTACCCTTATCCCAACAATTAATACTTTCCTAGCATCACCTAAGCAGGTGTATGCTGCTTTGATAAGCGAGAGTAATGCTAATGGGCGTTACTTTAAAGATATTAGCATCTCATTGCAGAGAGTATTAATTGGTTTCGGACTTGCATTTATATGTTCAATTCCAGTCGCTTTCCTCATGGGATGGTATCCTAAAGTAAGGAATCTAGTAGAACCTTGGATTCAGTTTTTACGAACTATCCCACCAATTGCCCTTATCCCTCTCGTAATCCTTGCTATGGGTCTTGGAGAATCTCCCAAATATACGATTATCTTTGTCGCAGCATTCCTTGTGATGGTGGTTACCATATATCAAGGAGTTAAAGAAGTTGATAAAACTCTTATCCGTGCGGCATATACCTTTGGAGCTAGAGATAAAGATCTATTTTTAGATATTGTTATTCCAGCTTCATTTCCTTACATCTTAGTTGGTGCTCGTCTTGGGATGGCAGCTTCCTTAACCACCTTAATAGCTGCTGAATTAACAGGAACTACTTTTGGACTAGGAGCTCGTATTCAAGGAGCTCAACAATTTATGGACACGTCCATCGTACTTCTTGGAATTATTACCATTGGTATTATTGGGTTCGTCCTCGACAAGATTCTCCTGCTCATTGAGAAAAATCTGACTAAATGGAAGTAAGCATGAAAAATGATACCTTAATTGCAATACATGATGTGCGTAAAGAGTTTCCTGTAGAAAACAGACCGAGTGTAATAGCACTCGATGGAGTCTCTCTCGACATAGATAAAAATGAATTTATCTGTGTAGTTGGCCCCTCTGGTTGTGGAAAAACTACACTAATGAATATCGTTGCAGGTCTTGAGCCTTTTGACAGTGGAACTGTAACAATGCATGGGGAAGATATTATTGGGCCTGGACCAGAGCGTGGTGTTATTTTCCAACAATATGCTCTGTTTCCTTGGATGAGTGTTCAAAAAAATATTGAATATGGGCTAAAATTTATTAGTAAAAAAGATGAATCAACTGGGCAAACAAGAAAATACACGAAGGCTGAGAAAAAAGAGTTAGCTGACCACTACATTAAAATGGTAAATCTTACTGGTTTTGAACACTCCTACCCAAAAGCTCTGAGTGGCGGTATGAAGCAACGAGTAGCGATTGCTCGTGGGTATGCATTAAACCCTGAGGTATTGTTGATGGATGAACCATTTGGAGCACTGGATGCTCAAACAAGAGCTCAACTACAAGAAGATTTACTAAAAACATGGGAAAAAGAAAAAAAGACAGTATTGTTTATCACACACGATGTTGATGAAGCAGTGTTGCTGTCAACTCGAGTTGTGATTATGAGTGCTAGACCGGGAAAAATAAAAGAGATTGTAAATATTGACCTTCCCTATCCACGCACTCAAGCAACAAAATTAGACCCGGCATTTATTCAACATAAAAATTATATTTGGGAAACAGTATATAAAATGTATCTGGAAATCCCGAAATAAATAAAAAATCAAAGATCACATGATGTGAGATCTGATAAGTTTTTTTTGGAGGAATGTATGAAAAAACTAATGGCTATTTTGTTAATGGCACTATGTGTCCTTTCGTTAGTAAGTGCAGCTGGTCAAGCTGAAACTGGTGCACAAAAACTTACCACCGTGCGTATCGGAATTCACGCAAACGAAGGTGGAACACCTCTCGCTGCTGTTGCTGCAGAAAAAGGGTTTTTTACAAAATATGGAATTAAGCCTGTATTCACAATTGTTGAAAGTGGTCCTGCCGAAATGACTGCGATGAGAAGTGATAATAGAACGCTTGATGTTGGCTATATTGGGGCCGGTGTTGCTTGGAATCCAATTGATGGTAACGGTAATTCACTCTCATTTGTCTTCCTTGATGGTCTTTCAAATGCAGAAATGATGTTAGCAAAAAAAGGTGTGTTCACCGATGCTAACAATAACGGTACCTATGACAATGTAGAAATTGCAGATGGCTTAAGGGGCAAAACGGTTTATGTTGAAGTTGGAACTACTCCTGGAGGCTGGTTAAAATCTTTATTAGAGATTGTTAATGAAGATCTTCCTATCAATCAACAAGTATGGATTCACAGTGAAACCTCTTCTTACATGGCTGGGTACAATGCGCCTAATAACAATGATGCAAACAAAATTGAAGTTGTTAATACACTTAACTCTAACCTTCCAGCTGGTATGGCTAGTAACGGCGGTATGGATATCGTTGCTGGTTTCTCTCCTGCAACAAGTACTATCATCAAAACAAATAAAGATGTTGAAGTAATTGCCACAACAGTTGGAAACTTCCCAGCAGAAAAATCTTTCCCATCAACATGGGTTGCTAGTGATGCATGGCTAAAAGAAAGTCCTGAGGTTGCTCAAAACTTCATTAATGCGCTTTATGAAGCTGTAATTTGGAGAGGTGATAATCTTGAAGAAGCTATGCGTATTGGTGAAATGCTTGCTCAAAAACCTGTTAATTCATTTGACCAAACAAACCTGGTTGCTCCAACCAAACAAATGTATCAAGCTTGGTTTGCAAATAAAGATGCACTTGGATACAAATACATGAAAGCTCTATATGATGTAAGAGTTCCAAATGTTCCTAAAGGAAATAAAGTAGATACATTTGAAGAATCCTTCAACGACACTTTCCTTGTAAATGCCGTTAAAAATATTAAATAAATACGAATAGGTGCTTGTGAGAGGCAGATATCTGATTAAAAGGATTCTGTCTCTCATTCCATCAATCTTACCTGGAGAATCAATATCCTATGCTCATATCATTTAATCCTCTCACTTCTCATTCCTACTTGAGTGAGCAATCTATACAACTCATAATTGAGGAAAACAAAACAGCGCTCACCAAAGTTCAAAAAGGAAGTACTGAACATTCGACTTCATTAGGTTGGTTTGATCTTGAGAAGAGTATTCCTCTCGATATTCTCAAACAGATAAATAAACTTGCTGATTATGTTAATGGCATCTCATCTGTGATGATAGTCATCGGTATAGGAGGCTCTAACAGAGGGGCAATGAGCGCACTACAAGTGTTAGGCAGAAATACACAAAGTCCAACTACTCTCTACTTTGCAGGTGATAGCCTAAGCAACCAACAACTTTTAGATGCCATAGATCTCATCCATTCACAAGAGATAACTCTTAATGTAATAGCTAAAGATTTCAATACATTGGAACCCGGTATAACCTTTAGAATACTAAGAGAAGAGATGAAGAAAAAATATGGGAATGATTATCGTACAAGAATCATAGTCACAGGTTCCTATGGTAGCGGTCAATTATATGAGATGGCTACTAAGTATCATTACCATTTTCTTCCTTTCCCTGCAGAAATAGGAGGAAGATTCAGCGTGCTCTCCTCTGTTGCTCTATTCCCCTTAAAAGTGAGTGGCGTTGATATTGATTCTATGATAGAGGGAGCAAAGGATATGAGGGAAGAACTCACTACTACTCCTCTTATTTCTAATAGCGCAGTAATGTATGCTGCTTCTCGTTATCTCTTACTTCAACAAGGGATCAAAATGGAAAGTTTAGTAACTTTCGAACCTGATTTAAAAGAATTTGGAAGGTGGTGGGTTCAACTCTTTGGAGAGAGTGAAGGAAAAACTGATGAAGTCTTATTTCCCCTCTCATTTTCCTTCTCTGAAGATTTACATGCTCTAGGTCAATGGATTCAAATGGGGCCAAAAAATGTATTAGAGACACACCTAATTACCTACTATGATACAAAAGATACTATAATCAAAGATTCAATTGAAAAGGATGGTTTTGATTATCTAACGAACAAGAATTTCAAGGACTTAAACACTATCGTCCAAAAGGCTGCCTTAAAGGCTCACACTGAAGAAGGTGTACCTTCTTTCACTATCGAGACAGCAAATCCCCTGAATGAGAAGACTCTTGGCTCTCTTTATTGGTTTTTTCTCTTTAGTGTGTATGCAAGTTGCACTATAATGGATGTAAATCCTTTTAACCAAGAGGGTGTAGAACTATATAAAAAGAATATGTACTCTTCTTTAGGGAAACAGATACGATGAGAGCGACATATATAATTGGGAGATATACATGGGTGTTAAATTAAAAGATATTGCAAGAGAGAGTGGTGTAAGTATTTCAACGGTCTCCCGTATACTTTCCCGTGATACAAGTCGAAAGAGTAATGATGCAACTGTTGAAAAAGTCTATAAAGTTGCAGAGGAATTAGGATATTTTGCTCAAAAGATGGGTCCTCTTCACCATAGAGGGATCATGAATAGCGAAAAGCAATACGCTATTGGGTGTGTGCTAACAAGCCAATATGAAAGCTATGTCTCTCCTTTCTTTTCATCTCTGTTAACTGGGATTCAAGAAGAAATTCACCGTCTTGGTCCCTCTTTTAGTCATAATTTCTTTGTTGTGAATATTAAAGATCCTGGGTTTATGCAATTTTTAGAAACAGCACATCTTGATTGTGCGATTATGTTAGGTCGAACTACTTATGATAATATCAAATTACTTAAACAAACTATTCCCTATCTTGTGTATGCCGGAATAAACAAAATTGGAAATGATATTGATGAAGTACTCTGTGATGCCCATGAGGGGGTAGTCACCGCAGTTGAATATTTAATTTCACTGGGTCATAAAAAGATTGCCTTTATTGGACCAACTCAAAAGAAGAATGCTGTATTTAATGAACACCGTTTTAGTGGATATCTCGAAGCTATGAATTCTCATAGCCTTCCTATTCGCGAAGAGTTTATCATCGACACCATTCTCACGGCTACGGAAGGGTACGAAAGCATGAATTCTCTTATTAAAAAAGGGACTCTCCCAACTGCAATTTGTTGTGGAAATGATACTGTTGCAATGGGAGTGATGAAAGCTCTAGATGAACACCATATAAAGGTCCCTCAAGAGGTGAGTGTGATAGGATTTGATAATATTGATAATGTCGCTTATTTAAAACCAGCTCTTACTACAATTGATGTTCCTAAAAAAGAATTAGGCCGTCTTGCAGTTAAAATCTTAATTGATAGATTAGAGAGTAAAAGAGAGTATTGCATCCAAGTTAACCTCCCCTTCTCACTTATCGAGAGGGATAGCTGTAGAAGGATAGATAATGCCTGAATATATTCTTATTAAAGAGGGCACTCTTTTTCTCGAAGGATCTTTTCACCGTAAGGATATTTTGATAAAAAATAGTGTTATTAAAGAAATAAGCCCAGAAATTCCAATTAAGAAAGAGTACAGAGTAATTAAGGCAAAAGAGCTCACTATCCTTCCTGGTTTTGTGGATATTCACACTCATGGGGGAAATTTGGTCGATTTCAATACTGCAAGTAAAGAAGAAGTTATTTCTGTCTCCCATTTTTTTGCAAGTAAAGGAGTTACTTCTTTCTATGCAACTCTTGTTACGGATTCAATAGATATCCTAAAAAAACAGCTCGATATCATAAGTAGTGTAGATACTCCAAATTTAAGGGGAATCCACTTAGAAGGTCCTTTTTTAAGCATTCTCTATAGAGGTGCTATGAATGAAGAATACTTAAAAGAGCCTAGTATCGAACTTTTTAATGAATTCCAAAAATCTGCTAGAGGACAAATTAAGATAATTACCTTAGCACCTGAACTTCCTAGTTCTAAACAATTAATAAAAGAGCTCATGGTGCAAGGGATAGTTGTATCGATTGGACACTCAAACGCAACCTATGAAGAGGCAAAAGAATCTATAGAAATGGGAGCATTAAGTACCACCCACATTATGAATGCTATGGAGATGCTCCACAGGCATGTTCCTGGGATTATGACTGCAGCACTTGAAGCCGACACTTATTGTGAGATGATATGTGATGGATTTCACCTACACCCTGCCCTTATTCGTCTCCTTCTTAAAATTAAGGGAACAGACAAAATGATTGCAGTAACAGATTCACTTATGGCAGCAGGTTGCATAGATGGATTCTATACACTTGGGAAAAATACCATAGTAGTAGAAAATGGGGATGCAAAACTCCTTAATGGAATAAGAGCTGGTTCTACTCTAACCTTAGATAAGGCTTTGAGAAATCTAGAAAAGTTTACCAAAAGACCAATTAACGAACTTATTTCTCTCGTAAGTACGAATGCGCTTGAAATGCTAGGGCTGACGAAACAGAGAGGTAAGATAAAAACAAATTTTATTGCTGATATCACAGCAATAAATAAAAACACTGAAGTAGTGTTCACTATAGCAAATGGGCAAATTATGTATTCTAAGGATAGGAATGTATGAAAGATAATATATTAATTGTTCACGGAGGAGCTCCAACTGCAGTAATGAATGCTTCTCTTTATGGCGTAATCCAAGAAGTAAAAAAGCATACTCAAATAGAACACTTATATGCAGCCATTGGGGGAACTAAAGGAATACTTGATGAGAACTTCCTTGATCTATTAACTCTTAGTGAGCAAAAGATATCTCTACTTCCTGCTACTCCGTCTTCATTTATAGGAACAAGCAGGTATCATCTCGAAGAATCTGATTATGAGAAAATAGCTAATAAAATTATTGACAATGATATAACCGGCGTCCTTTTTAATGGGGGAAACGGGTCAATGGATACTTGTGGCAAACTCTCTGCTACTTTAAAAAACCACAAAAAAGGACGTAACATAAAAGTAGTAGGAATTCCTAAAACTGTTGATAATGATATTGCGATCACAGATCATGCTCCTGGGTTTGGAAGTGCTGCTCGCTACCTTGCATCCACCGTACAAGAATTAAGTTATGATGTGGCATCCCTTCCTATCCATGTTTCTATTATTGAGAGCATGGGTAGAAATGCTGGTTGGCTTACTGCAAGTAGTATTCTTGCTAAACAAGAAATCGCTTCTATGGGACCTCATCTTATCTATCTACCAGAAGTTCCATTTATTGAAGAAGACTTTTTACAAAGAGTGGAAAATCTCTACAAAAATTATGGTGGCGTTGTTGTTGTTGCAAGTGAAGGGTTAAGGAACCCTCTTGGAGAGGTAATAGTTCCCCCTATTTTCAAAGTAGGCAGGAGTCTCTATTATGGAGATGTTTCAGCTTTCCTTTCAAACTTAGTAGTACAAAGGTTAGGAATCAAGGCAAGAAGTGAAAAACCTGGAATTTTAGGAAGATCTAGTATTGCTTTTCAATCCTCAACAGATAGAGAAGAAGCAATAGAAGCAGGAATAGAAGCAGTAAAAGCAATTCTTCACGGTGTGAGTGAAATTATGATTGGATTCGAAAGAGTATCAACATCTCCTTACAAAACAAACATAATTCATATCCCTATCACAGAAGTAATGCTTCATGAAAAGAAGTTAGATCTCAGATTTATTGATAATGAAAACAAATCAGTTACAAATGAATTTAAAGAGTGGGTCACTCCCTTAATAGGAGAACCCTTAGCTAATTTCGCTAACAGAGAAAGAGTGCGAGAATAAAGCATGAACTCAAATAAAGAACATATGAAAATATTTAAAATAAGTGGTGTAATGAAGGAATATCCATGGGGTTCTAGCAAGTTAATCCAATCTCTTGTACAGGGAAAAGACAATATAACTACCAAGAAAGAAAAATTAATAGGAGAACTTTGGTTTGGAACACATCCAAATGGACCATCTCTTATCACACACAATATTTCGTTAGATGAATTACTAAAAGAGAATCCATTTCTCCTCGGCAAACACTTAACCTTCCCATTCCTTCTAAAGGTAATGGCTATTGAAAAACCACTTTCTATTCAGGTGCATCCAACTACGGAGCAAGCAATATCTGGCTACAATGATGAAGCACAAAAAAGACTATCAACGAGCAGTGAGTATTTGAATTACCAAGATAGTAATGAAAAAGCTGAAATGCTCTATGCACTTTCCCCCATGACTGCAATGTTGGGTTTTAGAAACATAAAAGAGATTCAGTGTGATTTGAAACGCTTAATTCCAACCTATTATCAGCATCATTTTTCTCATTGTGAAGACATTTCTTCAATCTTTCACACCCTCTATACAATGAATAAACAAGAACTCACTATATTAATAGATGAATATAAAAGGAACCTTAAAAAGGACTATTATAAAAAGAGTTCTCATAGGAACTTTTTAACATCTGTAGAAATTGCATTAACCGCCATTGAAGATTATGGAGTTGATCCAGGAGTCTTCGCCCCTTTCCTCCTGAATGTGGTTTACTTAAATGAAGGTGAATCAATCTACCTTATGCCTCAAATAATCCATGCGTATGTGAAAGGCGAAGGAATTGAGCTTATGACCAACTCAGATAATATCCTCAGGGCAGGCCTTACTACTAAGCACATAGATGTAGAAGAACTCATGAAAATTATGATAGCGAAAGAGACAAAAGTAAGAAAATTAACCACAATACAAAAAATCAGTGGAACGCATATCAACACACCTAATGAAATATTTGAACTCGCTATTTTAGAAAATGGGAATTTTACCATCACCGACAATTTATTGAGCATTATCCTTGTTACAGAAGGAAGTGCAACAATATCATCGGGAGAAGAAAATATTACGCTCAGCAAAGGGATGAGTGTATTCATCCCTCCCTCTCAGGGCATATTCACGATAATTACTGACGGAGTAGCATGTAGAGCAATAGGAAAATAAAAATACTGTGACAAACCTCTTATACTCTTAAAAAGAATGTCATATAGAATTTTCATGTATACAATATAAGGTACATTATCATCGCGTTTGTATTGGACTTCTTTAGTAACTCTATCTAGGCTTCTTTCTATTACTCATAATAAAAATGCATTATTGCTGCACTCACTCTTTATACTTATTATCACAAGCTATCTCTTTTGTTGGTCATGAGCAGGTAATCGCTAGATGGACTCTGAAAGAAAATTAAGATTTTTATTTTAAAGGGAGGTCTCGCTGTAGGAGGGCTAGGATAATAAAGGTTTATGTAGGAAGAGATCTATTTTAGAGAAGATGAATTTTCTTGAATGGCGAGAGAAAAGGTTGCTTGATTTAGGAAACTCAATTATTACCATTTAGTAATATTCATCCCCGTCTATTGTTTTAAATTAGTAGCAATAACGATTGTCCACACTGAAGAAGGTCCCGATTGAGAGCGAAATAATCCTTTTTGAAACAACGTTATTACCCTATTTGTCCTTTACCGTGTTTAAGAGGATTGCTAATAATCTCTATAAAGAGGTACCTGACCGTGATTTTTTTTACTCTAACCATTCAATTATCACAGTCGCTGATTGGCAAGAGACTCACTCAATTCACCAGAAGCAAGGTACTGCTGATATTGCTTATCATAGAGAGCAAACATCTCAGGATTCGGATAATAGGTTTTTCCAAATGAACTACAATATTTCTGTTGGCATTCAGGAATATTCTTAAATATGCCAGCAGCAACGCTCGCATAGATTGCAGCTCCCTTCGCACACACTTGTTTCTCTGTTGATACTTGAATTGGTACTTTCATTGCATCACTAAGCATTTGCATGACAAAAGAGGATTTCTCTGCTATTCCCCCAACCGCAATGATATTGTCCACGTTAATTCCATTATCAAGTAAGGATTCAAATATTCTTCGACTTCCAAAAACAGTCCCTTTTACTACCGCACAATACAAGGCAGGCAGGTCACTGCTTAGACTAAGATTTGCAAGTATTGATTTTACGTGTTCATTCAAAGATGGGTATCGTCTTCCATTAAACCAATCAAGAGCCAATTCATCGTGGTAAATATATGAAGTAGCTTTTGCTTCAATATCTTTAATGAAGTTTTTTTCTATGTGAGAGACCAATTTTTCATGTTCTTCACGTGAAATCACGCTCTCAAATAGACTCTTTTGAGAGAGAGCCCATAATCCGATTCCCTTAATCCAATTATACGAATCACCAAAAGCAGGCTGGCTCATTTCCAACCCCATATAACCTGGAACTATAGAATCCTCTGCTTGCCCACATATTTCTTTAAGATTTTTCCCCTGAACTTTGTTTCTGGTCTCTATGACAAGGTCTACTGTTGATGTTCCTAATACTTTAACCATGGTTCCAAGTTTTATTCCTGCACCAACTCCACCAGCGTGGGCATCAAAGGATCCCATACCAATGATAGCATCTTTATTTACGTTGAGAATCTCTGCCCACGTTGGGCTAATCTTTCCCAAAGCTGTTCCTGCTGGAACGATAACGTGAGGATATCTATCAAATATAGTCGCTAAATAGGGATCTAATGTTTCAAGACAATCTCTACTTGGAAGTCCTCCAAACTCACTATTGAATAATGCCTTATGTCCTGCTCCACATGAACCTCTATAAAGAACAGCAGGATGGGTATTCCCTATCAGAAGGCCAGCAATCCAATCAGAGTGTTCAACCCACGTGTATGCATGTTTTTTTATAAGCTCATCTGTTCTAATTGTATGAAGTATTTTAGCCCAAAACCATTCAGAAGAATACACCCCTTGGTATTTAGTATAATCTATCTCCCAAGTACTGAATCTCTCATGTATCTCTTTTGCCTCCTCAATTGATGAATGATCTTTCCAAAGATGAAACATCGCATGAGGATTCTCACTAAAATTTGGTAACAGGCATAAGGGTGTTCCCTCTTCATCTACAGGGCATGGAGTAGAACCCGTAGTATCAACTGCAATTCCAACTATATCTAACCCTGCATTCACATACGCATTATTCAATGCATCACTAAAGGCATTTGTCAATGAATGTAAATAATCTTTAGCATGTTGCCTATAGATGCTTTTTGAGGGATTACAATATTTTTTCAAGCCCCAACTATGATAGAGACTTACCCCATGAGAGACTTCTTTCCCATTTTTAGCATTACATAGTAACACTCGTACTGAATCCGTTCCAAAATCTACACCTGCTAATAATTCTTTTCTCATAAAGATCCTTTAGGTTAATAGCATGAATAGCCACCATCCATCACAAGGTTTGCACCTGTGGTGTATGTAGCAATTGGACTCACTAGATATAATACTCCTCCAGCCATTTCTTCTGCGACACCCATTCGTTTTGTGGGGCACATTGAGAACCATGTATCTTGCCATGCTTTATTCGTAGTCGCTGGAGTCATGTCAGTGCATATATACCCAGGACTTATTGAATTTACTCGAATGTTATGTTTAGCCCATTCACATGCTAATGAACGTGTTAACTGAATGACTCCCGCTTTTGCTGCATTGTATGCAACTTGTTCTTGAGGATAATTAACAATCATACCAGACATTGAAGCCGTATTGACAATGGCACCACCGATCCCATCAGCTATCATAATTCTACCAACTGCTCGAGCCACGAGAAATACCGCATTGAGATCAATATCAATAACTTTACTCCATTCATCATAGGTCATATCCTCAGATTTCACACAATAGGCAATTCCTGCATTATTAAATAGAACATGGATACCACCAAAAGTCTCTTTTACATGCATAACTGCGGCATTAACTTCCTTTTCTTTTGTCAAGTCAGCTTTTATACCTATGGCTTTTCTTCCCAATTGTTCTATTGCCTTTACGGTTTCACCAGAATCGATGATATCTATCACTGCTATATCAGCACCAGCCTTCGCAAACACAATCGCAGTTGCTTGTCCTATGCCTCTTGCACCACCAGTAATAATTGCAACTTTTCCCTTCAAACTAAACATTTGTTCATAATCCATTATCTTTTCTCCTCATTATCCTTTAACTGAACCCGAAGTAAGTCCTTTCACAAGCGATTTCTGTGCCGAAAATCCCAACACAATTGGTATCATAACGATAAGTGTCCCCGTTGCACACATTTTACCCCAAAAATATCCCTGTTGGGTCATATATTTACTCATATATACTGCAAGAGTTGTAGATTCTGTGTACGTAATCGTTATTGCAAAGAAAAATTCATTCCACGTAATAATGAATACAAGAAATGCAGCGGAGATAATCCCATTACGCACAAGAGGGAGCATGATATGGTAAAAAGTCTTCCATCTTGAACACCCATCGATCTTGGTGGCCTCAATGATATCAATGGGAATCTCTTTGAAAAAGTTGGTAACAAGCCAAATCATCATAGGGATTCCAGCCCCTGAATAGAGTAGAATAAGTGAAATAGGGTTATCTATCATTTGTATCTTCTGAAAAATAATAAATACAGGAATGATTACAGCAATAGCTGGTAAGAATGTTGTTGAAACAAACCAGAAATAGATACCATTCGGACTTTTTACTGGTGAAAAGACCAGTGCATAACTTGCTGGAACAGAGAGAATTGTGGTAACTAGTACAGTACCGAGAGTTATCACGAGAGAGTTCTTTAAACTCAGAAAGAATGTATCAGAGATAACTTCCTTATAATTTTCTAAAGTTGGAGAGAAAAAGAGAGCTGGAATAGCCACATCAACTTCGGTTTTAAAACTTGAAATCACCATATAAAAGATTGGGAATATCCAGAAGAATGATATGATAATAGCTAGAGCGCTATAAAGAATATAGTTTCTTTTGCCTTTCGTAATAGATAACATATTGGTATATCCTTTTAATCTTTATTTGTAGCCTTGAAGAACTTTTGAGTCAAAAACAAGGTAATGGCGACGGTGATAACGGCAAGTGCTGCTGCTTTTCCAATTGACCAGTTAAAGAACACAGTCCTATATGTAAGGTATGGGAGGTTCGCCGAGCTATATCCAGGACCTCCTTGAGTCGTTACATACACAAGCCCAAATACTTTCAATATATTTATAAGTCCTAATGTCATGGCTGTGTTAATATGCGATCGTATGATAGGTATCTGTATCTTTAATAATGTCTGCAGCCCACTGGCGCCTTCAATTTGAGCGCTTTCTAATATTTCTTCCGAAACACCTTGGAGGCCTGCAAAAATAATTAAAAAGAAGAAAGGAGTCCATTGCCATACAATAAGTATTATAATTGTAATAAGTGAGTGCTGGCCAAAGAAATCGATGGGGGCAATGCCAAAAAAACTACATATATAGTAGTTTAACCCTAAACTTGGATTCAATAACAGTGTTTTCCATACAATACCAACTACACAATCCATGACAAAATATGGAATGATAAAGAGCGATCTACAAAAGTAACCTAAAAAAAGTTTTCGATTGAATAGAACACCTAGCAAGATTGCAATTACCGTACATAATGCTAAACAAGCTATTAAAATATATAACGTGTTAAGAAGTACTTGCCAAAAATTTGGATCGATAAAAATCTCACCATAATTTTTAAGTCCATTGAAAGAAATACCTTGATCAGGTCTCTTGATATTCCATTTCACAGTAGAGAGGATAATTGTCATCAAAAAAGGTATTTGAGTAATTGCAGCTACAACAACAACCGCAGGTAAAAGTAATTTTGTACTATGATCTTTCTTTCGAATAATTTTTTCCATCTTGTTTCCTAACATAGTAAAACCCAATACTGATTCTTTTTACGAGAAGAGTATTGGGCTATTACCAAGAATTTACTTACGATATCCGCCTTCAATAGCAGCTTTATCGATTAAAGCTTGTGAAGCAGAAAGACTAGCGTCGAGAGATTTTTGTCCAGCTACATAAGCTGCGAGTTCAGCAGCTACAGCTTCACCCCAAGAAGAATACTCAGGAAGGTTTGGTAAGGAATTCCCTGTGTATGGAGTAGGCTTGAGTGCTGGTTGGTTAAGGTTAGCACTTTGGATACTTTCTAACGTCATAGGTGCAAAATCACATGCAGCAATATAAGCAGGATCTTGATAGGTAGATACTCTTGTCCCTGAAGGGGTTGCAGCAAATCCAAACTCGGCTTGTACACGCTTTACATAATCTTTGCTCGTTGCCCATCTCAAGAAATCGAATGCACCATCTTTGTTTTTAGAATTAGCAGTGACAGCAATTCCCCAACCACCAATAGTTCCATTGTTTGCTTTTACAGCGGTAGGAGTTTTTGCATATCCAACTTTCCCAGCTACTGCAGAACCTTCTTTTGCAAACGTACCAGCTGATACTGTTGCATCATAATAAATTGCAGCTTTTCCTTGAGCAAAAAGGTTAAGACATTCTGTATATCCAGAAGTTGTAGGACTCTCTTCAGCAACGGTTAACAATTTCTTGTAGAATTCCCACGAGTTTCTGACTTCTTTTGAATCATAGGTAGCGTTCCATGCTGCATCATAATACTGACCACCGAACGCATACATAATTGATCCGAATATATACATATTCTCACCATATCCAGCTAATCCTCTGATTGCAATACCAGAAATACCTTTTGCTTTATCATCACATGCTTTTGCAAGTTGGTAAATTTGTTCCCAAGTTGGATTTTCAGGCATGGTCAGGTTATTCTTTGCAAAGATTTCTTTGTTATAACAAATCATAGTTGATTCTGAATAGAATGGTAGCGCTGCAAGTCCGTTTTTAGGAGATGAACATGAGACTCTCACTGAACCAATTACATCTTCTAAATCATATGCATCTCGTTCAGCTTGTGAAAGTTTTGCAAACATACCGTCGAGTGGTTCTGTCCAACCATTATCAAGATATGTTCCCATATCTGAAGTACCTAATGTAATTAAATCAAATCCACCACCACCAAGACTTACATCCTGTGTAATCTTTGATCTAATTTCATTCTCTGATAAAATAGTAAAGACGACCTCAGTCCCAGTCTCTTCAGTATACTGCTTTGATAATTTTTCCATCATTATCATTGCATCATTGTTTACAGAAGCCACTTTCACTACTGCCTTTGAATTGCTTTCTGTAGAACCAGCCGCGAATACGCCGCCCATTAATACAGTAAGTACTAATAGCGTCACGATACATTTCTTCATCTTCGTTCCTCCTAATATTTTGTTATTGATATTCTAGATTTAGAAAATCAAATAATTTTTTTGTTTTAATAAAATGTTTTAATAGAGCAATATTTGCTCCAAGCAAAACTCCTTTATCTTGATAGGCCGAGAAACGAATTTTCGTTACATGGAAAATTTCTTTTGGTAAAAACATTTCAAGATATGTATTTAATTGCTTATAGAATTTGTCGCTTCTGATCATCTTATCCCCAAGTACAATCACTTCAGGGTTAAGGATGAAAATAATACCTGTGAGTCCATATGCTAGATAACGAGCCATTTTGCTTACACAAAACTCAGCAAGACTATCTCCAGCCTCATATGCATCATAAATCTCTTCAATAGTAGATTTCGTGGAAAGAATTGATTCAGGGAATTCAGGGAGATTCTCAACAACTCTGTGTTGTAGAGCCAATGGACTCGCATGGTCTTCAAATAATCCACCGTAATTCAAGATTCCCTTTCTCGGAATAAAACTGCCACTAGCCGGATTAATTCCCATATGACCAACTTCGCCAGCTATACCATTGAACCCTGAAAAGACCTCACCATTGATGATGATACCACCACCGAAGCCAACATCTGCTACGATATTCAACATTGAAGTTGGTGTATGTTCTTCGTTTTTGCAATAATAATCCCACTCTGCAAGGGAACTCACCTTAGCATCATGTTCTATATACACAAAATAATCGGGATAATGCTGCTCGAAAAAAGACTTCAGTTCGATTTTCTCTAGAACAGAAGCAATATCTGCTTTAATAATATAAGTCCCTTTATCTTGAAATAACCATCCAAGCGTAGCAATTGAAATACCCAGTATTTTTTTATTTTGTGCTTTACAAATTTCAATAATCTGGTCTATATGTTCAAGAATGATTTCAATGACTTTATCTGGAGTCTCATCATCACTATAATAGGGTACGGTAACATAATTATTAACTTCCCCATCGAAATCACTCGTACAGAATATAATCTGGTTTGCTTGGATTCTGATAATGATCGAGACAACTGAGTTAATAGATAAAGAGAGCCCAGCTACCTTTCTTCCATTACTCGCATTAATAGAACCTACATCTTTTACAATTCCTCGGTTTATGAATGACTGAATGATATTTGTAATAGTTGCTTTATTTAATCCTGTATTTCTTGCCAAGTCGACACGGGAAATCGGACCATCATTCAATAAGCTTTCAAAGACGATACATCGGTTTGATTTTTGTATATCAGAAAGATTTTTTCCTAATTTCATCGAAACACCCCCATGTATTCATTTATATCATGCATTCATTTAAATATTAAATTCTTTTGCTGTTTATTATTTTTTTTGTTTATTTTTTAAACTATTTCTATATCAAACCTAGCACACGATATTTGAGCTGTCAATGAATATTTATCTTTTTTTTTCAAGAAAACGATAACACAAACTATCTTTACATAAAGATGAGATCTTTAGATAAACAATGCTAACCTTCATCACTTCCTTATATATACAAGCAAGATCCAAAGAAGTATGCTTATAAAAACCATACATTGTTAAAATTATTATAATTATTTATATATTAATGATTTATAATACACTTTATATTTTCAGGCATTGAAGTAGAAGGATAAATATTCAAGAAAGTGGATCAATAATGATTTTATAAATTTTTATGAATATTTCGAAATATATTCACAATTGAATTCATTCTTACTGGTAATTAGTAAGGTAATTATGTGAGTTAATCAAAAAAACTATTGCAAAGAAAAATATGTCATGCTAACATCTAATAAATTTATTTGATAAACTTTTTACTACTTAACCGTTTACATTTTAAATCATCAAAATATTGCAAGGAGAAGTACATGTCTATACCAATTACAATGAAGACTGCTGTGATGTATGAAACTTCCAAAATAAGATTTGAAGAGAGAAAGGTACCCTCGCCTTCTCGCGATTCAGTCCTCGTTAAATTAGAATATGTTGGTATCTGTGGTTCAGATGCCCATTTATTCGCACATGGCTCTATTGGAGAAAGTTATGTAACAGAGCCGATGGTGCTTGGACATGAGCCTGGTGGAACAGTCGTTCAAGTTGGCCAAGATGTTACTCACTTAAAAGAGGGAGATAGAGTCGCTATCGAGCCTGGTATTCCCTGCTGGAAATGTGATTATTGCAAAGAAGGTAAATATAACTTATGTAGAGAAGTATTTTTCTATGCATCTCTTCCTGTTGTAGAAGGGTGTTTTACCCAATACATTTCTCATCCTGCCAATCTTTGTTATAAACTACCTGATAATGTAAGCACACTTGAAGGAGCTCTTATGGAGCCCCTTGCAGTAGGGTTCCATGCTGCGAGTCAAGCAGAAGTAAAAGTTGGTAAAAGTGCTGTGATCCTCGGCGCTGGATGCATAGGGCTCATGACTCTATTATCACTTAAGAGTATGGGAGTTCAAGATATTATCGTTGTAGATATCATGCAAAACAGGTTGGAGAAAGCATTATCTCTTGGCGCTACCCATATTATTAATGCGAGTACCTGTGATCCAGTAGAAAAATTACTCACCCTTACAGATCATGGTGCAGATTATTCATTTGAAACTGCAGGGAATGAAACAACTCTCATGCAGATAGCTAAAATGACTAAAAGAGGTGGAACCATCACCTTAGTCGGATATACAGCAAAAGGTACGGCAAAGTTGAATGTAAACTGGATAATTGATAATGAAATGACAATTAAGACAGTATTCAGATATAGAAATCACTACCCTACTATCATCAAGGCAGTTTCAGAAGGATCTATCCCTCTACATAAGATTACAACAGACATATTTGATTTTGATGATATTCAAAAAGGTTTTGAATATTCAATTGAGCACAAGGACATTATTACAAAGGCAATCATAAAAATAGATTGAGAATTCATCTATGACTAATAAACACATGAAAGGAGAACATGATGATGTATAGTACATCGGAGTTGCGAGTTGAAGCAAACAATTTGCGAATTGAAGCTTTGAAAATGTTAGAGATAGCAAGATCAGGGCATGTAGGAGGATCGTTTTCGATTGCAGAAATTCTTTCTGTATTGTTTTTTAAAGAAATGACCCTATATCCAGAGAATCCAAAACATCCAAATAGGGACAGATTTGTTTTATCAAAAGGGCATTGTACACCTACAGCATATTCAGCATTAGCTCATAGAGGATTCTTCCCAATTGAAGAATTGAAAACATTCCGAAGAATTGACAGCGTATTCTCTGGCCACTTCTGTACTGCAGTGCCTGGAGTAGATGCTTCAACTGGTTCATTAGGTCAAGGATTATCTGTTGCTGTTGGAATGGCGATGGCAGGTAAGCAAGATAAACTTGATTATAATGTCTATGCTATCTGTGGTGACGGTGAGATTCAAGAAGGGCAGATATGGGAAGCAGCAATGGCTGCTGGCCATTATAAAGTTCAGAACCTTTGCCTCTTTGTAGATAATAATGGAATACAGCTTGATGGAAGATTAGAAGATATTATGAATATTTATCCAATTGGAGAAAAATTTGCATCTTTTGGTTGGAACGTTATTGAGTGTAATGGTAATGATGTTGAAGAAGTAGAAAAAGCACTTGCACAGTTTCATGAAGAGAGCGTAAAACCAACAGTCATCGTAGCAAAAACACATAAAGGTCAAGGCGTCTCTCTATTTGAAGATAAGGTTGAATGGCACGGAAAAATTCCAACAGATGCACAGTTCAAGATCGCATTTGCAGAGTTAGAAGAAACAAAAAAGCGATTGGAGGCAAAATAACATGAAAGAACTTATACCAACCCGAATAGCCTACGGAAAGGCGCTGGAAGAATTTGGCTCTAATGAAAGAGTCGTTGTGTTTGATGCTGATTTAGCCTCATGCACTGAAAATCAGTATTTTGAGAAAAAATATCCTGAAAGATTTTACAATATTGGTATTGCAGAAGCAAATATGGTAAATATTGCTGCAGGGTTTGCCTCTACCGGCAAGATTGCTGTGTGTGCTTCATTTGCAATGTTTTCTGCAGGAAAAGCATTTGAACAGATAAGAAATTCTGTAGCGTATCCTAATTTGAATGTGAAGATTGTGGGCTCTCATGCTGGGCTGACTGTCGGTGAAGATGGGGCAACTCACCAATGTATTGAAGACATAAGTATCATGAGAACAATACCAGGAATGACAGTACTTTCCCCATGTGATGCGAATGAAACAAGAGAGGCTGTTAAAGCAATGTTAGAGTATGACGGGCCTTGTTATATTAGAACTTCTAGACTTGCAGCCCCTCAAACTACTCAAGATATCCCAAATTACCATTTTGAAATAGGAAAAGCAGTAGAATTAGTGCCAGGTGATGATATAACCATTTGTGTTACGGGATACCCAGTGTATAATGTACTCCAAGCTGCAAAAAAGCTTAAAGAGAAAGGTATCTCTGTGAGAGTTCTAGATTTCCATACGATAAAACCAATAGACAAGGAAGCAATTATAAAAGCTGCAAAAGAGACGAAAGCAATAATCACAGTTGAAGAACATAGTGTAATTGGTGGCTTAGGTTCTGCAGTAACAGAAGTTACATCAGAGGCTGCTCCTACTAGAGTACTGAGAATCGGTGTTCAAGATGTATTCGGTCATTCTGGAAAACCAGAAGAATTACTTGACAAATATGGGTTGAGTGAATCTAAGATATTAGATCAAATTATGAATTTTCTGTAAACAAATACAAAAGGCCAATGAGATAGATTCTCATTGGCCTCTAAAGTGGGGTGATATATGACAAATATTCCAGAAGTACGCGTAGGCATTGTTGCTGTTTCGAGAAATTGTTTCCCGAGTTCATTATCAAGCGGGAGAATGAAGAAGATTACTGCATTACAACCAGATCTGTTTGAATGCCCAATTGTTGTTGAAACTGAGGACAATATTGAGCAAGCGATTGAGATACTCTCAAATCACCGTTGTAACGCTCTTGTCATCTTCCTTGGAAATTTCGGTCCAGAAGGACCAGAAACTATCCTCGCTCAACGTTTTAATGGTCCCGTGATGTTCGTTGCAGCTGAAGAAGAATCAGACTTACGAGAAGGAAGAGGAGATGCCTATTGTGGGATGCTTAATTGTTCCTACAATATTAACTTGAGAAATATCACCTCATATATTCCAAAAAAACCTGTAGGTAATTCACAAGAACTTTGTGAAGCAATCACTGATTTTACAAAGATTGCAAGAGCAATAATTGGTGTTAAACAATTAAAGATTATCTCGTTCGGACCACGTCCTGCAGATTTCTTTGCTTGTAATGCTCCTATTAAAGGATTGTATAATATCGGTGTTGAAATAGAAGAAAATAGTGAGTTAGATCTTCTCGTTTCTTTTAAAGCTCATGCAGAGGATAAAAGGATTACAGAAGTTGTAAAGGATATGGAAGCTGAACTTGGTGCTCGTAGTATGTATCGCCAAATCCTCCCTAAACTTGCGCAGTATGAACTCACACTTCTAGATTGGGCGAATAATCACAAAGGAAGTAAGAAGTACGTTGCTTTTGCTAATAAATGTTGGCCAGCTTTTCAAACTGAATTTGAATTTGTTCCCTGTTTTGTAAATAGCCGTCTTTCAAAAATTGGTATTCCTGTAGCATGTGAGGTTGATATCTATGGAGTGTTGAGTGAGTATCTTGGGCTTTGTATTTCAGGAGACCCTGTTACTTTGTTAGATATTAACAATACAGTGCCAAAGAATATCTTCTCATCAGATGATTATCTACAATCAGATCTCTTTATGGGATTTCACTGTGGTAATACTCCATCCTGTATGGTAAATGATCCCCATCTAGGTTACCAGTTTATTATGAAGCGTTCACTTGAGCCTGAGAAAAAGGAACCAGAAATCACGAGAGGAACTCTAGAAGGAAACATCAAAGCAGGAGAAATCACTATGTTTAGACTTCATAGTACCCCTGAAAGTGAATTTAATGCATACATTGCCCAAGGTGAGATATTAGATGTAGATTGCAAAAGTTTCGGAAGTATAGGTCTTATCCATATAGACCAGATGGAACGTTTTTACCGAAATGTATTAATAGGAAAACATTACCCTCATCATACAGCCCTAGCATTTGGTCATCATGGAAAACTCCTTTTTGACCTATTTGCCTATCTTGGAGTTGATGCAATAGATTTCAATAGACCTAAAGGAATGCTGTACCCTAAAGAAAATCCTTTTAATTATTAACTATTTGCAAACAGGAAGTCTTACCTAAATATAGCTGGTTGATTAAATTCCTAGAATGAAATAATTCAATTCAATTCTAGAAAGGATTATGTATGATTCTTTCTAGATTGAACTTGAAATTCTGTTACGAATCATGCTGAAAATCACAGATATATTAAAGATATTTTTTATTATTCCTCACCTCAACCAAAACCGCCAATGCTATTTTTAAAATTTGATTCCTCGGCAACTCGTAATGAGAAAATGAATCTTTTCGTCCAAGTTGACCAATTTGGACACGACCATCGATTCGCTGATATTCGACAGCACTCCTATGCTCATTGATTCCGATGACAAGGAATTTAAGGATCTACTTGAAGACTGCACACGTGATGAGAAGGATATCCTGCTGCAGAACGCGATCCAAATGAAAGCGGTTATGCATCGAAACCGGTGATGGGAAATACTTACTGGAGAGAAATATCAACATCTCCAAGCTAACAAGTTAACCAGTCCACTATCAATCTTTCTTTGCTCCAGTCATTTTTATAACCGCTCACCACTAGTGGTAAGGCTCCGTCTGTCTTTTAAGAAAGTTCGAACCGAGGAGCTGGATTATCGACGGTCTTGGTGATTTCTCGCAAAGCTGGTTGTGAAGAAACTCACTACCATAGCATTTCTCTCATTTCACTACCCTTGCAACAGATTAATAGCTTGAACTGCATACGCAAAGGTCTCAGCGTCAAACTTTCTTAGCGGTGACAATTTGGCATACTTGGTGTTCCCGATGTTTGCTCCTCTGAAAATTGAAGGGTCGATGACCCGGTTGAACTTTTCTCCTTTCAACATACATGCAGCCAAATACATGGTCTTGCAAGCGGGAAGGATTGCTTTTTCCGCATTAAACCGCTCCCCATAGATATGATTGGCGATTCCCCTGATACCTTGCAGATATTGGCGATAATCATCACTGAGGTATTTCCCCTTGCTTGCGATGCAGAGTGAGGCATCAATGGTATCCTGCAATACCTGTTCAGGAGACTCTGAAAGCCCTCGATATGCCAGTTGTGCTGTTACTGTAGCAAGGTAAGAGGTATACACATCGCCATAATTGTCATGGGCATCCACGAGAACAGAAACATCGTACAACTGCTTGATGAATTCCAATTCCTTGCCGATGTCAAACGGAATACCAGTGGTATGGGGTGCGAATGCTGTCAATTTGTCACCAAGTAAGCAATTAACGCTTGGCATCGTCACTTCCACATAGGGGTCCTCTGTACTCAGGAATGGATGGTCAATCTTTCGTTTGACCAGAGTACAATAATGGTTCTCTTCAAAGAGTATATCCAATAGGATGTGAAATTGTGCTCCCTTTACCGGTGAGTCGTAGGTAAATTTGTAGTGGGCTTTGTCAATCTTGTTCTTACCTGGACGAATCTGCTGCTCCATCGAGCGAAATGGATAGGCTTCACCATATATCACCCCTGAACCAGAAGTTCAACCGTCGTCTCAAAACGAAGGAATCCAAACACTTCCTTCACTTTATTCCTTCTTTGTGCGTAGCGCAGCATTGCTACCTGATCAATGCGATATTTAGAAAACATCATCTCGATTGCAGAGGAATAGTCACCTTTGGAGAGCATCAGGCTCTTATTTGCAAACAGATCAACAATCAACTTTTCCAAAGGCACCTGATACGACTCGCCGTCTGACTTGGGAGTCTCCGTGACAAGTCGGTTGATGATGATTCCATCATCAGTACCATATTGCAGTATCTCTTTGGCTTTGGGTCTCAGCAGTACCCTGCCTGGGAATTTTTCGACAAGAGCGGAAAACACAAAATCACAGCCATCCTTCTCCACATCGACGAAGATTTGATTGTGTACCAGCTGGTGATTGAAGAACTCGTTCAACCAGGACAACTCCCAAACCCTGTAGGAAAGTATTGGAAACTGCTCCTGCATGTACCCGATCACCTGCACGGCTGCATCGGAATATGCCCCGGTGAAGATACTTTTCTTCGGCTCCTTATCAACTTTCTTGTATTGATTGCGTCCAACCCTGACTATCAGGGCCGAATCGTGCAGGGTTCCCATCAAATATCTGAGCTGCGTTTCCTTGAAGGAGGGGTCGACAATCCGTGCGGCATGCAGGATCTGCTGTCTCGTACACGTGCCATCGGGCAATTTTTGAATGATTGTATGCTTGTTCATACACATTACCTCCTTAGCTATTTCGGCAAATTTTCATTTTTTTGCCGTTCTGGCTGAATCCAGTATACCAAGAGATTCTTACAAAGTCACTAGCCATTTCGGCAAATTTCAATATTTTTGCCGTTTTGGCTTTCCCATGAAAAGATTATTACTGCAGAAAATTTTAGCGTGATCCTACAAATAGATGTTTTCCTCTCTTATTCTATAATGTAATAACACTCGTAGTCTCTCCATCTTCTTGGATAAAAGTTATGTCAATGTGTTCACTTTTTAAAATTTCTTTACATATAGATCCTTGAATATCTTTCCCAATATTCCCAAGAGCAATAACAGAGGCTCCAAAACGGGATGCTGCTAACATAGTGTTAGCATTCCCGCCTGGCTCAATGAGGAACTCAGGTGAGAGAATACTGCTTGGTGTGATGGGAAACTGTGGAACTGAAGAGATAATATCGAGAGTAATGTCACCAAGAATAAGTAGTGTTTTAGTCATGATTCAGTTGCTCCCATGCTAATTGTGCTAATTGTTCAGCAACTTCACTAAAGTTGTATGATGGATTAGTTGATTCAACTTTTTTCACCACATCTTTAGGAATACTACCAGAGAACCGGTATCCGTACCGATTCTTTCTTAGCAAGGCAAATCACACTCATATTGCTCTATTTCAGAGGTTTTACAAGATTTGGAATTTCTTCCCAGTGCCTAGTGAGGTTTTTTATGGGTATAATCATTAAAACTTGGTATTTTATACATGTTTTTAGGTCTATAACCATAATAATTTTATTTACTTAGATAGTTTTACAGGGTATAATCCTATACAAGGAGTACTCAATCATGTTCAACCGACCACTATATTATGAGAAAATTAAACCGTTTATGAGAAAACCTTTCATTAAGATCATTTCAGGGATACGTCGATGTGGAAAATCGACCATGATGTTGCTGATCCAACAGCTATTGGTTGAGGAAGGTGTAGAGAAAAAGCAAATCATCTCAATCAATTTTGAAAGCATGAAGTACTTCCACTTGCGTTCTTCAATCGCTTTATACGAATACGTTTCAGAACTTGTAAAAACCATGGAGAGCCCTGCGTATCTGTTTTTTGACGAAATACAAATCGTCAAGGATTGGGAAGAAGCGGTAAACTCACTGTTCCTCGACTTTCACCTTGATGTCTATATCACTGGTTCAAACTCACAGTTGCTCTCATCAGAGCTCTCCACCTTGCTTACTGGGCGATTCATTCATATTCAGATGCAGACATTGTCCTTTTCCGAGATGTTGACTTTCAGATCCAGCCTGAAGGAAATACAACAAGATATGCTTTGGTTGTATATCAGGCGAGGAGGTTTTCCTGCTGTCCATCTCACCACTGATTACGATGAGAAGGCAACCTATATGATCATCAACGACATCTTTGACTCAATTGTTCTGCGTGATGTTGTCCAACGGTACAAGATACGTGATATAGAGTTGTTACGTAGGATTTTGCATTTCATCGCTGATACAGTGGGAAGCACTATTTCAGGAAAACGAATTGCAGATTATTTCAAGAGCCAAGCAAGATCTGTTGATATAAACACCGTCTATACCTATCTTGATGCATTAGTAAGCTCCTTTCTGATCACCAGAGTCCAACGCTATGATATACAGGGAAAAGAACTTCTGAAAACACAAGAAAAGTACTATTTGGCGGATACCGGTCTCCAGCATGCTGTCTTTGGGTATAGGGATAGGCACATCTCAGGCATATTGGAGAATATCGTCCACAACGAGTTGGTCAGACGAGGATACACAGTGTACATCGGAAAACTGGGCACCCAAGAGATTGATTTTATCGCAGAGCAACCTCCGAGGAAACTGTATGTGCAGGTTGCCTTCAAACTTGAAAGTGAGCAAACAGTACAAAGAGAGTTTGCACCCCTACTCGCAATCCGTGATTCCTACCCAAAATTTGTAGTAACGATGGATCCACACTTCCAAGATATCATAGAGGGAGTGCAGCATATTGGACTACATCAGTTCCTTACAGATCAACAGGCGTTTTGAGATACAACGAGATTCAGATTACATGATGGTCTTCTCCATCTGGACCCCGAAGAAAACATCTGGGCATCATAAAGAGTTGTGAGAGTTGTTTATTGTAATATAAAAGTTCAACTTTTTGTCCGCACCCCCATTGTCTCGAAACAAAATTGCACTGTCTCGAAATATGGGGAAAAACTCAGTTGTTGACGTATTACGAATTGCCAAAGAAAAAGGATTAACAGCAGAATTAATTAAAGACTTTTCGGATCCAATTCAACCAATATGTTAAAATAGGAAAAATGTACATAAATTTACATAAAAAACCCATATATACTAATTAAACCTGTAGGAGAAAACTGTACATATTGTATCGCAATCAGGAGGTGCTCAACAGGTGCTAAATTACGTTATAACAAAAAACCTTTTACACTAACTCTTTGAGGAGTCCACTCATGCTTTATATCCCACTGTTTTTTCATGAGTTCAACTGATTGCTGTCCCATTTTAGCCATATTAGGTCTAATTGAATGAATATTCAGCTTCTTGGTTTCTTTAAGACCATCAAAACTATATATTTCAATATCAGGAAACATCTCACGAATTTGGATAGCTAGATTATCGTTAGCACATATGATGGGAGTGTGATTCGTTTCAAATATAATTTTTTTTACTTCTTGAATTGATGAAGCATCTAACTCTGATGCTGGTGGAAGTGGTACCCTATAGATATTTGGTTTGAGTTGATTTTTAGCACATTGATGCATAAACTCGTGTTCTCTGTCAGTGATACTAGTCCATTTACATTCACTGTATGTAAAAAAAGGTATTGTTTGCTCTTTGACTGGTTTCATTGACTCAAAAAATTTTTTAAAAGCATACGTTGTATCAATGTTGACATAATCACCTACAATACCAGGGTCTATTCGATCAAAAAATACAAAATTGCATCCGAGAATTCTAAGCCTATGATATGTATCGAAATCACAATGTTCACTACATGGCCAAATAATCATATTATTTATACCATTTCGATAAAGAGAAATAGCACTTTCTTTTTCTTCGTGAGGATCATTATGAGTTTGTTTCACAATAAGGAAAAACCCATTTTCTGCAGCAGCCTTTTCTAGAGCATTAAAATAATCAAGCGAAAAAGGGTTTTCTAGAGTTGCTAATACTGCTAAAAAATTTGAAGGAGTTTTCCAACCTTTAGGTTGTGAACATATATAGGTACCACTTCCATGAATTTGTGAAAGGATACCTCTGTTAAGTAAGATTTTATATGCTCCCCTAATAGTTACCCGACTAAATCCGGTTGAGTCAGACATCTCTCGTTCAGATGGAATCCTATCTCCTGGTGCATATTCTCCACTAACGATCTTATCGATTAATGAATTAATTGTAATATCTAATTTATTTTCCACAAAACCACTATACCCTATATCAATAATAAAAATCAATTTAAGGGTGCTATTTAGCTATCAAAGAAATATTCTTCAACAATGAGTGCGAGAGCATGATAAATAGGCAGATGCAATTCTTGAATTTTATACGTTTCTTTCTCAGGAACTTGTATACATACAGTGCTTTCGTTTGATAGCTTGCTTGGGTTTTGTCCTGTCAGGCTTAAAACTGGTATTTCCATCGCTTTAGCAGCTACAGCAGCATATACAACGTTCTTAGAGTTACCTGAAGTTGATAAACACCAAAGCAAATCTTCTGGTTTAGCGAGTGCAACAACTTGTTGTGCATATAATAATGTTGGGTCAACATCATTAATATAAGCAGTTAAAAAGGAGGATTGACTAGAAAGTGAAATTGCTGGCAAGCCTTGTTCAATATACTTTGCTATAAACGTCCCCATCTCTCCTTCCTTTTCTAACTTTTTATGAAGCTCATCAGTTATTGGTCTTTTCTTAATAAAACTCTTCATGAGCTCCCCTACTATATGGTCTGAATCTGCGCTGCTTCCCCCATTACCACAGATTAACACTTTACCTCCATTACGATAGGTATTAATAAGCAACTTAGCCGCATCATGTATTTGATTTTTAATCTTGAAAAGACTTGGATATCTTTCTATAAGATGGGATAAAAAAGTATCCGCTATTTCTATTTCTCTCAAATTTCCCCCCTTTTACAACTCTTTAGCTTCATAACGATTAAGAAAGGTTCCTATCGCTGCCAAATCGCCCAAATTCTCTTTTAAAGCTGATGGAACTATTAAACAATTTTTTTGAGATTCTGGTAAGGCTTCTTTTTCTATAACTCGCATCATCTCTTCATTGAACAAATCCATATCTCTTGTGTAGATGCTACCTATAATAATCATTTCAGGATTTAGTATATCTAATATAATTGAAAGTCCATACCCTAGATAGCGTGCTGATTCCTTTATTATTTCTAAAGCTTGGAAAGAACCGTTTCTTGCATCTTCACATATTTGTTTACCACTTTTATATTCACTAAAATGACTTTCATAATTTCTAGATAATCCACCGCCACTACAAAATCCTTCAAAGGAACCCTTTTTCCCATACCCTATTGGTCCGTTTTCATGTAGTCTGATATGTCCTACTTCTCCGGCAAGTCCTGAAGTACCTCTGTAAAGAGCATTATTGAGAATAAGACCAGCACCCATACCTGTCCCAAAGGTGAGAAACACTAAATTTGCTTTCCCAATTCCAGCTCCCCATTTCCATTCAGCTAATGCACATGCACTCGCATCGTTTTCTAAATATGTAGGAAGATGTACCCAGCTAGTTATTAGACTACATATCGGGATATTATCCCATCCGGGTAGATTAGGGGGAGATTCTATAATTCCTAACTCACTATTAAGTGGGCCTCCACAGCTTACTCCGATACCAATGATTGATGGATATTTTCTTTTAAAATTAAGAATATTTGCCTTTAAGGTGTTGAGAGTTTCCTCTAAATTGAACTTTGTAGGAAATATAATCTTATCAATTATTTGAGCGCTCGTAGTACCTACGGAAACTGAAATTTTTGTTCCCCCAATGTCGACCCCAATAATACGTGATTCCATGATTTATCCCTCTTTAGCGAGTTTCACTCTTTAAGTATGATATAATACTATGAAGAATAATTGAATGAAGATCTTCTACAATTTCATATTCATTTGAATCAACATGAAATGAAATATCAGCAAACTGCCTTAGTACTCCACCACTAAAGCCACTAAGTCCTATAATCTTATTATTAAGATCCTTAACATATTCACAGGCTCTTTTTATATTAGGTGAATTACCACTAGCGGAAATTGCAATGAGGATATCCCCAGGATCCATTTGGAGTTCCAATTGTACTCTAAAGATATCCTCAAACCCAATATCATTTCCTAATGCAGTAATTGTAGAGGAATCAGAAGAAACAGTGAGAGTTCTATAGTGAAAGCCATTATCACCTACAACGTTCTTTGCAATATCACAAGAAAAGTGATTAGCAGAAGCAGCACTTCCTCCATTTCCTGCAAAGAATATCCTTTTTCCCGTCTGTTGTGTTTTCTTTAACAAAGAAATAGTTTCATAAAATTCTTTCTCATTAATAGTATCCACTAATGCTTTCACATTATTTGTATAATTTCTTAAATTCATTTCGACCTCTCTTTATGATGATTGACAAACTTGTATGAAAATCGTGTCATTTATTAGTATTAAGTGTTAATACATCTTTAAAAGCTAATGCAGCTGCTCCATAAAAAGCCGCATCTTTTGGGAATTTACTTTTTATTATTGGAATCTCATTCGTTGCCGCAGTAAACCGATATGAATGATACGTTTCAAGTAAAGAATTTTTAAATAGGTCGAAATCTAGGGATACGGCTCCTCCCAACACAATACATCCAGGATTTAAAATATTTGCTATATGAGCTATTTCTTTACCTAAAAATATGCCAACATTGTGATAAACTTTTTGGGCATGAATATCACCAGA
The DNA here is from genome assembly GCA_963663665.2 of Sphaerochaetaceae bacterium. Classification (GTDB taxonomy): domain Bacteria; phylum Spirochaetota; class Spirochaetia; order Sphaerochaetales; family Sphaerochaetaceae; genus SABI01. Next base: position 69,858 of record CAXXKP010000010.1, on the reverse strand, counting down.
CTTTGCAAGGAGAGCTACCTCCTTTGCATCGACGCATTCTCTAGTACTAAGGATCGTATATTGTCTACTAATAGCTGAGCCTGAGGCGAGGTTCTCTAATTCATCATCTACAATTGCATTCCCATAGTTACTAGCTTGATAGTTATGTCCACTTTCTCCCGCATAACCATACGCTCCTTTGTATAATATATTATTAATGACTATGGCCCCACCAATACCATTACTAACAGTAATCCAATAAAAATGAGAATATTGTGTTGCATTACCACACCAAGCTTCTGCTAGAGCACTAGCATTCACATCGTTCTCTATTTCTATAGTTGATTTCAAAATTTTCGATAATTTCTCAACTATTGGAAAATTCTTAATACCAGAGAATGAAGAGTAGATCCACATCCCATTTTCTGAATCACAAAGCCCTGGAATAGTAACCCCTGCTCGCAAAGTATCCCAATTAGGATACTTAAGTTGTAAAAGCAATTGATGAATATATTCAATAATCATATCTCCATCATAAGGAAGAGTAATTAGCATTCTTTGCTGTTCTAAAATGAGTCCATAAATGTTGATAATACCTACACAAATCTTAGACCCTCCGATATCTATAGCTACTACGTGATCATCAAGGTCTTGCATCTATTACTCTTCCATCACCCACAACATATTGGTTTGAAAAGGGATAAAAATGTTTTTCTTTTGACATAATCGGGGTAGCATGTAGTCGTTCTAGATATTCATCTGGCTTCCAAAATTCTATTGTTTTTTCACGAAACTCAGTAACAAACTTTTCATTTCTCAAGCCAGAGATAAGATTTTCCTTCTCGTTTGGATCATATAATAAGTTATATAATTCCTCTTCTCCATTTAGATAGTAGCAATATTTCCATTCTCCTTCTCGATACATACATCCTGCATATTGAGTAGCATTAAGAGCGGCACTTTCTGAAAAAACACCTTTTCGCTCTAATTCTTCTCCTTTAATAGTAGGCAGAACATCTTCTCCGTCACATACTGAAGGGGTTTCAATACCTGCAGCTGTACACAAGGTAGGAAACATGTCAATAAGACCTATAATAGAATCATCTATTATCCCTTGATCAATATTCCCTGGCCATCTCATTATTAAAGGAACACGAACAGAAGACTCAAAGAAAAGCGTTTTTTGCCACGTACCATGTTCTCCACACATCTCCCCATGATCAGATGTATAAATAACAATCGTGTTTTTTGCTAATTCTAAATAATCGAGAACATCTAAAATTCTTCCTATCGCATCATCTATCCATTCAACGCATCCATAATAGGCCTCTTTTGCACGTAGTTGAATATCAAAATCTTTTCCATAGTGATGTCCAGTTTCATTATGAAGGATTGCTTCCTTAACAAAAGTAACCTCTTCATCTAAAGAACTTTTGCTTGTATCAAAAAGTGTAACTTTGCCATGATATTTATCAAAATAGCGTTTAGGAGGTTTAATCGGAAAATGCGGTTTATCAAAATGGACACTGAGAAAGAAAGGATTATCTTTATTAACCGCTTTATGAGTTTGAAGCCATTTTACTGTTTCTACTACACATAATTCTGTCTGAGTTAAATCTTCAGGCATTTCTGAAGGTCCTGTATTCTCTAATACATCCCCTAACCCATTCACTCCATACTTAGCAAGCCGTTTAGGATCAGGCTGATGCCCCTGACCGTAGAGGTCTCCATATGGCCGTTGTTGATACCCGTGGAATTGTTCTCCATTAAAATGACCTTTGCCGATAAGACATGTGTTATATCCATGTTCTGAAAACGTCCGAGGCATAGTAACGCTATTCGCCTCTAGAATTTGCATATTGTCGTAAATTCCCAAATCTTTAGGATACCTACCGCTTATCAGAGAAGAACGACTAGGTACACACAAAGGATTTTGACAATAGCATTGTGAAAAATAGGCACCTTCAGAAGCAAGTTTATCTAAATTAGGTGTATGTATAACATCATTTCCTTCTACTCCTATGACATGTGGAGTGTGTTGATCTGAAAGAATGAATAGGATATTAGGCTTCATAAAAATCTCCTTCATTATTTTATAGCGCCAGCAGTAATTCCTTTAATAAGATATCTTTGAGAAAAGATATATAATAATAGAATCGGGAATATCACCAACATAAGAGTTGCAGCTAATACGGGATAATCAATCATATATTCCCCTTTTAAGTTTGAAAGAACGCTCGGTAGTGTTCCTAGCCGTTTATCAGAGATGAGCGTTATTGCTAATACAAATTCATCCCAGTTCCAAATAAATAAGATCAGTCCGACCGAAAAGAGGCTCGATTTTGCTAAAGGCATTACTATTTTAGTAAAAATAGTGAAATCTCCCGCACCTTCCATTTGAGCAGCCTCAATAAGTGACGATGGAATCGTGGAAAAGAAGGTTCTCATAGCAAGAATCGTAAAAGGCAATCCTATTACGATATACACAAGAGGAAGCGTATACCATTTATTTAGCATTCCTAATTTTTTAATATTCATAAACATGGGAATAATTATCGATTCACTGCTAATAATCATACCAGATATAAATAGAGTGAAAACAATCTCCTTTCCCCGTATTTTGAAATTATTAAGACCATAAGAAGCACTTGCACCTATAAATAAGGTCACTATCATAGCAAAGATTGTTACAAATAAGCTATTCAAATAGGCGGTTCCTAAATTTCCCAGTTCAAGGGCTTTAGCATAATTAGATGGGACAAAATCAATAGGCCAAAACAGTATTCTAAACGTGTTTTCATATGCGGCAAGAGATAATGAGAAAAAGTAAAGAAATGGAGCGAGAGAGATAACCAGAATTAGGACAAAAATTATATAATAGGCAATATTGTTTTGTTTAATGGACATATCTCCTCCTCTTTACTCTTTAGTACTGGTAACTAATTTTCGAATGAGTCCTAGTGTAAGCATTAATAACAAGACAAGTGTCGCCATAGTACTTGCTCTACCTAATTTCCCATATTCAAAAGCTAGCCGGTACATATAGGTGTTAATTACCTCCGTTGCATAATAAGGGCCTCCTCCTGTTGTCGCATAAATGAGAGTAAATACTTTAAAAGACCATATGATGTAGAGCATGGCTACTGTCTTAATAATTGGTTTTAATAATGGAATGGTAATACTCCATGCGATACGTCGTCTGGAAGCTCCATCTACAACAGCAGCTTCTTCAATTTCTTTAGGAATATCTATGACTCCTGCATAGATAAGAAGAACTCCATATCCAATGTGTCTCCATATCCACACCACTATCACAGCTGGTAAGGCTGTTTGTATTTCACCTAACCAGTCTCGAGCAAGCACTCCTAATCCAATTGATTTTAATAAAAGGTTAAGCAGACCTGTGGGACTATATATTCTTGACCAAATCAGGCTAATGACAATCATCGGTATAACAACTGGCAAAAACATCAATGCACGGAAAAAGGAACTTCCTTTTACTCCAGCATTGAACATAATTGCCAAACCGATTGAAAGAACCAGCATGATGGTAACACCAAATACAGTAAAAGCAAGGTTGTGAAAAAAAGCACTTTGAAAGATATCATTGGTTAATATGTAGCGATAGTTTTCAAATCCTATAAATTGAGGTTCACCAAATCCATTCCACCTATGAAAGCTTTTATCAATGTTAAAGAGAATGGAGTAGACAAACAATAATAAGTATAGTCCTAGTGCAGGAAAAATGTATAACCATCCTTTCATCTCTCTTCTTCTTATGCTCATTCTATCCATCCTCTTTTATAGCTCTATATACTATCTATTATCGTCAGCAGCTTTTTGAGCATTTTTCATCACTTCACTCGGTTGTATTGCGCCACTTAACACACCTTGAATTGAGCTCGAGATAGCATCTCTCACTGGACGATTAAACCAGTCTCGTAAAATTGCACCAGACTGAGTTTTAGCTAAGTTCTGAGCAAGTTGATTTACTTTAGGTAATGCTTTTTCTCCAACAGGTCCAGCAGGTGCAAGCCCAATTGTTTCCACTAATTTCTCTTGGAAATTAAGTGCCATCCATCTAAGGAATTCAACTGCAACATCTTGTTCTGCTTTTGATACACCATTTGAAACAGTCCAAGTTCCAGCTAAACTGCCTAGGCAAAATGGTTTTGATCTTTCATCAATTGCGGGTATAAGGAAGTTACCAATCTCAAATTGGGGTTTATTTGCTAGCATGTTATTAATTGCCCAGTTTCCGATAAAATAAATTGATATATCACCTTTAGCAAATAGGCTAATTGCATCATCCATACTTAAACTAGCGGCTCCAGTTTCCCAAATATCATCATAGCTAGCTAATTTCGAAATGAGATTATTAAATTCTGGGATATCCCATTTCCCATCGCCTTGATCTGCTTTTTTTACTAATTCTGGATATATCTGGCGAGCATTTCCTAAGAATAAACCTGAAGTCTGTTCAAGATTGCTAAACCAGAACATTGCGCCTCCATATCCATTTTCTCTCAGGACTTTTACTACGTTTTGTAGTTCATCCATTGTTGTTGGAATTTCTAATCCTAAACTTTCAAAACGATCTTTATTGTAGAATCCTTGGATATTGTTGGTGGCAAACGATGCGCTCAAGATTTTGTCATTAATTGTAAGCATGTTCCAGGTACTTCCATAAAAAGCATCTTTCCATTCTTTATCCACATAAGGAGTTAAATCGATGATTAAGCCATCTTTATATTGTTCCCATACTGGACCAAATGGTTGTTGATGAATGATAGCCGGAGCAGTACCAGCAATTTGTGCAGAAATAAGTGTCTGCCTGTAAGAATCTTGTGGGATCACCTTTGTTGTAATGGTGAGTTCTGGTTTAACCAGTTTGTACTCTTCGATTGCTTGTTGGTAAAGAGGTTCCTTATTTGCTGCCCAATGCCACATTTCTATTTGAGTTACTTTTTCATTAGCAGATTCTTGAGCTCCGTTTGCAAACAGTCCTAATGTAGAGACACATATAAGAATCAACATCAATGTAATTAGCTTTTTCATACTAAAATCCTCCTTTGTATGAATAATACACAATCATTTATTGGTATTATCACATAACTCCACTTTTCCGTCAAGGGAATTTAATACTTAAAAATAATTCTATTATCTTTTTCTATTACAATGATATATAGAAATTTTATAGTTAAATGATTAAAATTATTTTTTTAAAAAAATTGAGGTAGAGGAGAATTGTATCCTGTTATTTGAGAACACCTAAGAAATCTTTTCCAGCCTAAAGTGATACAAAGAAAAGCAAAGAGATGTCGTAAAATGTATCATGTTTGAAGTATGTAGACGTAACAATAAAGGAAATCAAAACTTATAGGAATGAAACTGCTACTTACAATAAGAAAGCTCAATATAAATGAGAAAAATATTATGATAGGTTTCCATGAAGGATCTTCCTTCTAACTTCCAAAGATATTTATCTCATGTAGATTCACGAATTACTAGTGTTGGCTCAATAAGGTATTTAAAAGGACCTTCTTTCTTGCCATGAATAATATTCAGCAACTCAGTTGCAGCAATACTGCCCATCATATTACTTGATTGAGAAATTGAGGTCAAAGGAATTCTACAAAGGCTTGCTAAGCGAATATCATCATATCCTATAATTGAAACTTGTTCAGGTATTTTTATATTACATTCATACAATCGATTCATCACGCCTATTGCTACATTATCATTCGTTACAAATATTGAGGTTTTCTTATGTTCTAAATCCATTTTAAGGAGTAAATTATCCACTAGCATAGAACCTTCTTCCAAAGTATCAACATTTTCAAAATGATAAAATGGAATATCTTTTAAAATTTTTTGTTTAAAACCTTCTGCTCGATATTGCATGCTTTGAACATCAAATCCAGTAATAAGAAGTATTTGGTTAGGCTTTTCTTTATTTATAAACTCAGCCGCAATTTCACCACCTTTTATATTATCACATGAAATGTAGGAAACACCTTCATCATCAGGGACACAGTTCATGACGATAAATGGAATATGAGACTTTTGTAGCAACTTGATTGCAGGAGAATTTGATGCAACAGGAGCAAGAATCACTCCATCTACGCGCGAATTAATAAGAGATCGCACCAGCTCGATTTCTCTCTCGATTACCCATTTAGAACTTAATAGATGCATTGCATAGTATTGTGGACCAAGAATTGTATCGATACCTTCTGCAATTTCAATGAAAAAAAAGTTAGAAAGTTCGTCGATAATAATTCCTATTTTTTTTGTAGGAGCTCCATTAAGACCTTGAGCAAACTGACTAGGAATATAGGAGTTTTTTTCAATAACTTTATGCACTTTTAATTTAGTCTCATCACTTACAATTTCTGGATGCATTAAAACTCTAGAAACAGTCGCTTTTGAGACACCGGCTTCTCGTGCAATATCTAAAATCGTGGGACTTTTATGTCTTTTCATTATCTCTTTCCATCTCTTTATTGTTCACTATATACTAATGAATGCTTAAGGAACAACCAGAAATTAATGCACTATTTCTAATTAATTGTTTTATGATTTATTATGTTAATGAATCTAATCAAGTAAATAGAGAATTTTTGTACAACAGAGATCACTCTAATAGGAGAAACAGTACAAAGTCGAGAGCTATGGGAATTAATAAACACTAGAGACTCTTGCATAATGAATAACTCAAGATATTATTCGACATTGTATTAGTACTAGATAAATAGATACGTATTCATGTGGATTTTCATAATTGAAAACTTCTAGTACTTTTTTCTCTGTATAGATGTAATAATTTTCTTCCTGCTAATGTCTCGATAAAAACCTATATAAATAGAGAAAAAAATCTCTATTATCGATGGAGGTATAATCAACAGGACACCCCATTCTATTGAAAGACTTCATAAAGCGAAGGTAATATGCTGGATTATTCATTGGGGGTTCCCCTTTTGTCCAATCCCATGATTCCTTCTGAAGATCAACAACATGAATCGAACAATTTTTTATATTTTGATGATGCGATCTAAGAACATTCCTTGCCATAGATAAAGATTTCTCAAATATCATTGGTGACATAACTGCTGATCCTACAGAAAGATATACACCTCCCTCCAAATGTGATACAGATTCAACAAAAGAGAGGAAATCTCGCTCTGCACATCTCCCGATAGCTGCTCCTTTACATGCTCTATGTGTATATATTATGTCATGGCCAAACATAGGATGACTTGTAAAAGGAATCCCTAGATGAAATGCATTTGATTGGATACTATGCTCTGGGTATTGATGTTTTATCTCCATAAAACCTCCATCAAAATGCTCTTGTTGAATAATATCGAGATAATCTAAAGCTGCAGCTCTTTTCCAAAGAGGTGTCTCGTTATGAGTATCTTGAATTGTATTCATGAGCTCTTTATCAGATGGGATTTGAATCCCATTATTTTGAATCATAGCTCCAATGGATTCTCCATAACCAAATCCTCTATAGGCACCATCTATCAATGCAAGGTTTATATAAAGTCCTGTTTCTTCCCATATTCCAAATTTACCTTCTGCTACATTTAAGGCAACGTCTTCTGAACTTGCACCTTGATAAGAAAACTCCCAATCATGAATTACTCCTGCTCCATTAGTTGCTAAATGAGTTATCCACCCCTCGTTTATAAGAATTGAGAGTAATGCTCCTAATCCATTCTTTATTGTATGCGCACCAAATGCACAAATAACGGGTTTATTATTATCTCGTGCTTTTTTTATCTCAGAAGCTATTAATTCAAGTCTTAAAAGGACCTCTTTCTCAACTTTTTTTGGTTCTGACTCTGGATTAACCATCTGTTTTAGAATATCTACTTTGTTTTTTCTTGAACTTAAATGATAATAATTAATTTTTTCTCTTTTAAAATAATTCATGTTAAAACTCCCATCCCATATAGTTACTAAGGGAGTTGAACCAAGAAAAATCAGGCAATAGAGCTTGTGCTCCTCCTAGTATTAAACGATTTCGTTTGTCCATATTAGATCCAAATCTGACTTTTTCATCACTAAGTATACCAATTCTTGAAAAACCTCGTTTTGCGGCTTCTCTCATTTCAACAGGGCCATCTCCAAAGATATAACAATCTTCTGGTGTTACCCCTTTTGGCAATAGATCAGAAATCTTTTCTAAAACTACTTTTTTTGGGTCATTCTCAATATTGCCAAGAGATCCAAAAATCCCTCCTGTAAAATAGGGAGCATATCCAAGAATTGAAGCCTCTTCCATTAAATCTTTTTGATCAGTACCACTAGCGAGATAGAGTATAACTCCAGCATTATGAAGCTTTTTCACGACATTCACAGCATCCTTTATCGTTAAATCCTCTACACTTAATAATCCTCTTGATAATAATGAGGTGCGTTCTGAAACCACCTTTAGCAACTTATTATTATAAATTTCTTTATATTTAGCTGCAGAAAAGATTTCATTTTCTGCTACGATACCATAAAATCTTACTAAATCGACTATATGGTGCATTTGAATTAGAGTTTGAACACCGGTAGTTTTTTCAATTAAGTCCTCTACAGATGAAGTTATTTTATTAAGTGTGTAAAGAGATAAAGACGATAAATAGGAACCAGCTATTGCCTCAATAGCTACAGCCCTCATAATAGGTTCCCACCCCTGCCGTAGAGTTGAAATAGTCCCATCATGATCAAAAATTGCAATAGTTGGAATATGGGTCCTTTTTAAATCAATAACTTCAATATATGTATCATCTACATAACGAGCCTCTCTAATATCACTCGCTATTTCTGGATGATATCTGAAATCTGGAGAAATATTCTCTTGAATTACTTCTTCCTTAGTTGGATGACCTGTGCCAAAGAGCGTTTTAACTGAGACCGTTGCTGCAAGATTCGCTATCTCTATTGCAGTATTAATATCTCCCCCACTTGCCAAGGTGAGAGAGAATGCAGCCAGAAATGCATCTCCTGCTCCAACGGTATCAATTTGTTCAATTAAATTAATTCCATATACTCTTTTAAGTGACCCATGATTATCTACCGCAATTGCCCCTTCTGCTCCTAATGTAACAACCACTGGTTGATGCCAATGATTATATAACCATAAGACCAAATCTTCTTTAGGAGGTTCTATAGCTAGATTCGTGTTCAATTTAGAAAAGATTTGCTTAGCTTCATTAATATTCAGTTTTCGTATGCTATTATTATATACTAGGTTTAGATGGCGACAATCAGATATCCAAAAACATGATTTTTGATGCTCATCTATAAGTTCAATCAATTTATTCTGAAATGTTTCCTGCTGAAACCCATGAGCAATTTGTTCATTAATAATGACAGCTTGATAAGAAGGTAAGTTCAATTCTAATTCATTCAAGAGTTGTGAAACAATAGCATCGTCACAGGTATTAAAATTTCCAATATCGTGCCGTGCTAATTCTTTACCTTCTTTATACATTTTGTGGTAAACATGTGTATCCCATGATGATTCAATGGTTTGAATATGAGTACAATTAACATCGTGGGAAGAAAGAATATTTATTAGTTCTCTTCCATATAGGTCGTTTCCAACAATACTATAAACGTCAACATCAAGAGCTCCTAAAGATTTGAGATTGATAGCAACATTACCGGCTCCACCTGCATCAATATTATAACTTGAGACAGCATTTGTTGGCAAATTTGTTTCAACTGAGATATCTCCATTTTCTGTACTAAGGAAATAATAGAGATCAAGACATAAATCGCCAATTACAGCTATTCTAACTTTTGAGAAACTATTAATATGTTGTGCAATATTAATCATGAGAAGCTCCTGTTATCATAATTTTGTTCATAATTTAAATCAAAGGATATTGGTATAAACTTGATTAACCATTTTAAGAAGTTCTTTCAATCCAAACACCATCGAGGGGCAATTTGGCTACTCTCATCCGAAGTTATCAACCAATCAAGTAAGGCATCCTTTAAAGTATTTTTTATTTCTTTATAATTGGAATCTGTTGCTAAGTTTTTCATTTCCATAGGATCTTCAACTATATTAAATAATTCTTCTCCATTATCAACATATCTTACATATTTCCAATGTTTATCTCTTACCATTTTGGCATCTGGATGGATTATTCCTCCGACACCTTTCCCTTTGATATAAGGAAAATCAAAAGTTTTATCATTTATTACCTCAGGAATGATATTTTCAGCAAAAACAAAATCTCTTGGTTTATAATCTGATCCAATTTTATTTTTAGTTATTAACTGTGCAAAGCTCTTTCCTTCATTATTAGAAGGTACTTCAAGTGAACATAGTTCAAACAAAGTACTTAGAAAATCAGTAGATTCAATTAAATCAGAATAGGATCCTGGTTCTATTTTCTCTGGGTACTTTATCAACATAGGCACATGAATTGCTGATTCATAAAATGCATTTTTCCCTATTATCGCATGTTCACCAAGAAGATCACCGTGATCGCTTACAAATACAACTATTGTGTTTTCTTGCAATCCAAGAGATTCTAAAGTTGAGAGAGTTAATCCTACTTGATAATCGATTTGACTCACTGCAGCATAATAAGATCTATACATCCACTGAAGTCTTTCTTTTGATATTTTGTGTGCTGGGACAGGTTCCCTATAAATTAATTTTTGTACTGGGAGAGGAAATGTGTCAATTATTTTATCATTAATCTCATGGGGAAGTGGAATCTCAATATCATTATACATGTTATCCCACGGGCTTGGGATATCAAAAGGGGCATGTGGTCTCCAATAGGAAGAAAAGAGAAAAAATGGAGCTCCATCTTCTGCTAATATTTCTAATTCTCTCCGAGTTTGTTCTCCACACCATGTTGTTTCATGATATTTTTCAGGAAGAATACAAGAATATGGATTACCTTCACTACTTGGTTTATACTTTCTAAAATCTGGAGTATATTCTGGAGCTACTTCCTTTAACCAACAATAATAATCAGAATATTTATTGGTATCTGCAGCATCATGTATTAATCCACTCTTAAATCCTGTTGAAATTGCGAACTCTCTTGTCGGAGGCCAATAATGTAATTTCCCTACAAAGGCAGTAGAATATCCAGCATCTGATAATTTTGATTGCATTAAAATCTCATTATCGTTGAGAGGCGTATAATTTACTCTATTCTTATGTGAGTGAGGATATCTTCCTAGGAAATACGTTTGACGCGAGGGAACACATACTGGTGACTGAATATAACAATTTTGCATATCTGCCGATTCTTTTGCTAATTTTTCTAGATTTGGAGTTTTGATGATCCTATTGCCGTTACTACTCAGACAGTCAAATCTTAATTGATCAGCCATTATCATAAGAATATTTGGTCTATTATTTTTTATATTTTTATTCATTGTTTTACAGCTCCTGCAGTAAGTCCTTTTACAAAATACTTTTGAAGAAACAAGAAAGCTATTACAATAGGCAGTGAGGTTAAAATTGATGCAGACATCATTTCACTCCACAGATATTCCATTTGCCCCATAAATGTCAGAGAAATACCAGGAGCAAGAATTCTGAATTTGTCTTGAGTGGTGAGAGTGAGCCCAAAAATAAAATCGTTCCATGAATATATAAAAATATAGATTGTTGCAGCAATAATCCCTGGGTAACTTAATGGAATAATTATATAAAATAGAGATTTGAGCTTTCCTAAACCATCCATTTTTGCAGAATCTTCTAACTCTTTAGGGATTGTATCAAAATATGATTTGATAATCCAAATTGAAAGAGGCAAAGCAAAACTTGAATGAGCTAATATTAGTCCCTGATAAGAGTTAATAAGCCCTATTTTCTGATATAATAAATATAACGAAAGGATAAGTAATGCTGCTGGAAACATTTGTGATGTGAGAGAAATAAGCATGAGAGTTTTCTTCCCTTTGTACGAAAACCTAGAGAATGAATATGCTGCCAAAATACTTGTAAAACTGCATAGAAGAATTGTGCCAACTGCAACAATTATGCTATTCATATAGTACTTCAGGAATTTACTATGATTAAATAATTCTCCAAAAGTTTTAAATGTAATTTGTGATGGTAATATTCTCACAGGTCTAGAAAATAAGATAGATTTAGGGGTAATTGAGATCCTAGCCATCCAAAAAATAGGAAACATAACAAATATTACGAGCACAAAAGTAAGGAGCGTAAGTACTATTTTTTTCTTTGTTTTATATATCATTTTACTAATCCTTATTAATCGCCGTTCAATGTGTTTTTTGATAAAAGAGATACATATAAAAACGCTAGGATTGCAAGGAAGAAAAGCCATACAATTCCAACTGCAGCTGCCTGCCCCATTTGAAAATTCTGAAATGCTTCTTTATAAATATACAGCCCCACAGTAGTAGTTGCGTACACAGGCCCTCCATTTGTCATAATTGTAGTAGCTGTAATATCTTGAAAAAGAGAAATACTTGATAACAAACAAGAAAGAAATGCTATAGGAAGAATACACGGTAACTTTATATATCGGAAAATATCTAAGGCTTTTGCCCCATCAATTTCTGAGGCTTCGATAAGTTCTGTTGGAACCGTTTGTAATGCAGCTAACAGCATCACCATAAAGAATGGAATACCTCTCCATGCATAGGCTATAATAAGGGCTGTACGTGCTGGCCATCGTTCTCCAAGCCATGCGATGTTCTCACTAATAAGATGGAGACGTTGCATAAGTACATTTAAAATTCCATAGTCAGTATTAAAAATCACGAAGTAAAGTAAGGTAACGACAATCATTGGGATTATCCATATAATAAATACAGATCCTCTGAATATTTTTTTGAATAGGATTTCCGCATCAAGTAATAAAGCTAAAATTAAACCAAACACTAGCTGCCAAAACACAGAAATAAATACGATATATACCGAATTAAAAAAAACAAGCAAAAATTTTTGGTCTGTAAATATATTTATATAGTTTTTAAAACTGTTAAATATTGTTTCTTGATTTATCAAAGAAAAGTCGGTAAGGCTAATTAAAAATCCGTTTATCAAAGGATAAACTATAACCAAACCACTTATCATGAACCCTGGAATTAAAAGAAGATAAGGAAGTAAATCATCTTTTAATTTTCTATAATCTCGAACTCTTACCATGATAATATTCCTTTGAACGGGTGAGCTTTATACAGAGCAGGAAGTATCAGAATTTTCCTGCTCTATTGTTACATTCTAATCTTACTTATTATAAATATCTTTAATAGCTGCTGTTGTTTTATTAGAAACAATTTGAGAATCCCCTCCCAAAATAACTTCTTGCATAGCATTAGCCATTACATCTAAAGCTTGTCCAAAATTTGGATTTTCAGATGGATTGGAGGTTGCAAATTCTGCCATTTCAGCAATCTCGTTAAAATATGGTTCATTTGCATATTCAGGGTCATTATATAAAGATTTTCTGGTTGGGAAAGCTCCACTTTCTTTATAGAACAGTTTTGTAGCACGAGGATCAGTTGTCATGAATTTTATAAATTCTATTGCACTCTCTTTTACTTTAGATTCAGCAGAGACTGCATAAACATTATCATTACCAATTCCATATCTGTTTCCATCTTCTGATTTTGGAACTAATCCCACTACCACATCAGTATCAATACCTTGACCTCTTTCACTAACACTTCTAAATGTAGCAATTGCAGTACTAACATCGAGCAAAAATCCGACATCGCCTTGTGCAAATAGATTCCTTAGTTCTCGAACACCTAGAGAATTTGGAGATTGTCCTGTCTTAACAAGTTCTGCATAGTAATCTAATGCCTTTGCGTAACCATCACCAACATTAAGAATAATATTTCCAGAAGCATCTGCAAATTGACCGCCATGTCCCCAAATTACAGGGAACATCCAGAAAGCTGAATTACTAGTATTATTTGTTCTTGCTGCAAACCCATAGTAATCATTTCCTAAAGCTGATATTTTTTGAGAAGCTTTCTTAAAATCTTCCCATGTTGAAGGTACAACTGGTTCTAAACCTGCTTTTTCAAGAAGCGGTTTCCATGCCCAAACCATTACTACATTTAAGAGTGCTGGGACACTATATGTAGTTCCCTCTACTACTCCAGATTCGTAAGCAGCTTTTGGGATATCAGAAAGCTCTGCAGTAGTAAAATAATTATCCAGAGATTCTAATGCATTCATTTTGACAAGTGGAGGAACCCATTGAGGTGTTATCAGCACTATGTCAGCCATATTTTTTGCTGTTGCAGATATTATTGTTTGCTGCAATGTTTGCTCATAAGGGAGTTCCACAATTTCAATTTTGATGTTCGGATGTTCATTCTCAAACATTTGAACCATCTCATTAATTACTGGGGCAAAGGCTTTCTCTGAGGATAGAAAGTTTTGCCAAACCACAGTTTGAATCTCATTGTTTGATGCCTTTTCTTCTACTCCTTTAGCTGATAATACAGCCAATGGGATAGCTAATAACAACATGAGAATAAGCACAGTTTTTACATTCCTTAATAGATTTTTCATTATTCACACTCCTTTTATATTTCTAATGAAACCGGTTTCATTGTAATAAAACATTTTCTATCTGTCAACTAATAATTTAAAAAAAGAAATTCACACAATAAAATGAAATAAAAAAGGCTCATAAAGACAATCAAATTTACAAGAAATCTTGCAATATAATGGTTTCTTTTTATTCCTGAGTCTAATTTTATTATGTCAATTACCACAAAATTTCTTCAAGCATGCTACAAATGAAATGATAAATTGGCAAATGCAATTCTTGAACCAAATAGGTCTCTTTTTCAGGGGCACAGATGATAGTGTCACAGTATTGTTTGAGTCCTCCCCCACTATATCCTGTCATTCCAAGAACATGCAATCCTTTCGCCTTTGCTACAACTGATGCATAAAGAACATTCTTCGCATTTCCTGAAGTTGATATAGCCCACAGTAGATCTCCTGGCTTTCCATATCCGAAGACCTGCTGAGCATAAGAGAGATCAGGGTCTACATCATTAGCAAATGCTGTTGAGAGGGCAATATGCTGCGTAAGATTTATTGCAGGTATGGTATCTTGTAAGTGTGCTGAAAGGTAAGAACCTTTCTCTAAATCTATATTCTCAAGTGATTCTTTTAATTGTGCCCCTAAAGGTCTCTTCTTTTTAAATGACTTCATTAACTCCCCTACAATGTGATCAGCATCAGAGGCACTCCCTCCATTACCACAGATAAGAATTTTATTGCCGTTCTGTATTGTTGCTAAAAGGAGTTTAAAACTTGATTCAATAGATTCTTGTATAGATGAAAGAGAGGGGTTTCTCTCTAGTAACTTGTTTAATTCATTTTTTACTATTCCATTCATAAGTTTCCCTTTATTTTTTGATACGAGTAGATAATTATTTACATCAATAAATCTATAAATATTATCAATAATAAAACAGGATAATGTAACCGGTTTCATTTAGGATATTAAAGAACATCTTCATATATGTCAACCTATACAATATAATTCGGATCGCTCTAAAGCAATGCTCTAAAAGGGATCGATTAAATGAACTATAATTTATTGTATTATATTTATTCCTATTTCTTCTTCTCTTCTTTCTTGAGAAGGAATTTAGGAGGTGGGTTGTTATCGATTGCTCCATTCATGAGATATGTTTGAAGGTTGATTCCTTTGTTTTTTATTCCCAGTTTCTCTCTTAGAGAATTTCTGTGATTATCAACAGTCTTTTGAGCAATGTCTAGAGTTGTTGCTATGTCTTTAGAGGACATTCCCATTCTAATAAAATCTGCGACTTTCACCTCTGATGGAGTAAGTACTGAATAGAGAGTGGGGACTTTTATATTACAATAATATGAATGTTCAGGGAAAACAGTACCATAAAATGGTCTAATTTGTTCAGCGATTACAGTACCCTTAACTATAAAGCCTCCTTGTGGACTTTACTCTTATCAAATCTGCTCCAGAGTGAGAGAGTTGCACCCATTTTACCATATTCACTTCGTTTTGCATAAAGATCATTAATCTTTTTGACTTCTTTCTTTTCTGCTTATTTCTTAGGTATAGAAATAAGTTGCTTAGGGCATGTCAGGATGCTTTTACCTTGAATTGTTATGCTCACTTTTATTCCTAACCGAGAGCGTTCTAATACTGTTACTGTTAGTCCTGGTTTCGCATCAATTGTGGAGGGGAGAGCAAAAATCTTACCATGTTATGAAAAGCTTGAACCCCTATCAAGTTATTCCTTGTAAAATAAATTGTCCGTTTTGGGGGTGAATACATTCCATTCTCCTTAAGAAGTCCAAGAAAATGTCTTCACCCCCCAATGACATTAATGGCAATATTTTATTGCCATCACGAATTAAGTATAATATATTAATTAAAATTATGATTACTAATAATGAAAAGATTGAAAAAAAAGAACCCAATATTTCACAATGTATACTTGATTATCTATTCAACTTAGGAGTCAAGAAAATCTTTACTGTCCCTGGAGCTCACATTGATTTTTTCTTAGTACAAGCAATAAATGATGGTAGATTTGAGATAATCTTAGCCTCTCATGAACAGGGTGCAGGATATATGGCAGATGGCGCAGCTCGAATGTCAGGAAGTCCATCTATTGTTGCAACTATTAATGGCCCTGGGGCAAGTAATCTAATAACTTCAGCAGTTACGGCTCGTTTAGGAAACAGCCCAGTTATTTTTCTAACAGGTGACATCCCTAGTCATCTTTATGGATATGGAGGATTCCAAGGTTCAGATCCTATATCAAGTAATACAAAAGAAATCTTTATTGCTGCGATAACAAATTCACATACGATATTCAACTACACTGATTTCATTGAAATAACTAATTTAACAAATAATCTAGTCTCGACCTTTCCAAGGCGACCAGTGCACTGGAATTTGCCAAACGATGTAGCAATGACATCTGTTCCCAAAAGAATCGCTTTACCAAATAATTCTTATAATGATGGTAACAACACTCCCCTATCGCCAGAATGGTTACCAATAATACCCTCTAGCTCAGAGAGCAAAATACTCCTTTATGTTGGTAATGAGATTGAAAACCCACAAGAAATTAAAGAAATTGCTCTCTTTAGTAAAAAATATTCCATCCCTATTGTAGTTTCATTTGGTGCAAAGAATATTCAACCATTCATAGATGACAATCTATTCTTTGGAGTCTTTGGGTACGCAGGTGGTCCTAGAGCCTTTAAAGCAATGTTGGATCCTACATTAGAAACTTTACTAATCTTTGGAGTTGTCCTTAATGAGCGGAATACATACGCATGGAGTAATGAATTTTATGCCTCTAATAGAAAAATTATTAGGTTTAGTAATAACAACAAATCAATTCGAAAAAGTTCAATATACATACATGAAATTAAATCAAACCCAATCGAAGCTATTAAAGGGATTGATATATATTGGGGAAAAAAAGAATCGTTAATATCTCAAGACTATAATAATAGAAAAAAATGGATTGAAGAACTAATGCTTATCCCACGAATACCACCTACGGTAATAAAACAAAACCAATCTGGCAAATATGGAATTTATTTAGGTCAAGCTATCTCATTTATGAACGATCACTTAAAACCAGATACCCCATTCTTCCTTGACTCAGGGAATCACAGAATTTACGGAGGAGCATTCTGGGAAGTTAAGACCGTTAATACATTTTTCTCTGCATCCCAAAACGCACCAATGGGTTGGGCTATTGGGGCTGCAATTGGAGCTTCTTTTGTTGATAAGAACAAACAGATTTGGGTTTTAACAGGTGATGGATGCATGCAGATGCATGGTATGGAACTCGCTATTGCTGCAAAATACCACTGTAAAGTAATTATTGTTGTGAGCAATAACAAATCATACGGGCGAGTATCCGCACGATTAAAAAAAATTCCTTTACATGTCGTAAATCAACTCACATCACTACCGAATATTTCATGGGTCCAATTTGCAGAAAGTTTTGGAGTCCCAGGGAAACAGGTAATCACCATCGAGGAACTAAAATCTGTAATTATGGAAATTCAAGATTTTAAAGGCCCATATCTGATTGACCTTATTACAGACCCAGAAGAACCTTATCCTTTTTCACAAGCTATATTTTCTTCTTCAACTCAAATCACTGATTAAACTAATATAAAATATATTCTAAAAAAATATTAAGGAGTATAAATTGCCTAAACCATTTCATATACTACTATTAAGTGCAGGGAGCCTTCTTGCACAGAATATCCTAGATAATCTCGAAAATCGACGAGATAAAGTTCGAATAACAGGGCTTAATTCAAGTAGTGCAAACCCAAGAATATATCGATGTGATAAAGTTTATTTATCGCCTTTAATTGATTCTCCTAATTTTAAAACTTTCCTGTATGAAACTATCAAACGAGAAAGACCAAATACTATTCTTCCTGGCAGAGACCATGATGTAGTGGCCCTTGCGGAGTTGGCTCACGAAAATCCAGACCTTAGAAGTCTGATTCCAGGAGGTTCTATTAAAGCTATCAAAATTATGAATGACAAAAGATTAAGTTCACTATTTTCTAAGGAATATGACTTACCTTATGCACAATCTGCAATTCCACAAAAAGAGAATTTCTCAGAGGTTTATAATCTAGTGTCTCTATGTGGCTTCCCTATCATTGCTAAACCAAGTGAAGGGTTTGGATCATTAGGGATTCGTATTCTTTGTAACGAAACACAACTAGAAACGTTTCTTAGCAGAAACCCAGAGGGGTTCATATTCCAAGAATTCATTGGGTTTAGTGAAGAGAGTTATAATAAAATCGATACCTATAACAAAGATATATCAATGGGAGTTCCCTTATTTTTCCATTTACCTGACGAAAACCAATTTGCTGGGCAAACAATCATTAAATCAGATGGTTCAATAGGTGAAATATTTACCTCGCGGAGTTTAATGGTTCTGGGTCGATGTGAAAAATCAGAATTGTGGATCGATCCTGCTTTTACGGAGTTAACAAGAAAATATGCTGAGGCTATTGCAGATAAAGGTTGGAGAGGTGTATTTAATCTTCAATGTAGAAGAACTCAAGTTGGTCGATTTGTTGGCTCTGAAATGAGTGGAAGAATGACTGGTTCGACATCTGCCAGAGGCTATCTTGGGTATGATGAGATTCGGATTTTAATAAAAGAGTTTTATGGTATCGATATTGGAAAAGATTCCCGATACAAAAGAGACAATGCAGGAGTGGTTTACCGCTCTTTAACTGATTATTACGTTTCTGGAAAAGATAAAAACCTTCTCGACATCAATTCGCTATGGGAAAAGAAAAAAGAGAATATTCAAGAGGATAATAGGACAAAAAAAAGCCCAGTTAGAACCGTACTAATAACAGGATCTACTGGGTTTATTGGTCAAAATTTCGTTAAAAAACTTATCAAAAAAGAAAACTACGAAGTAATTGTAATTAGCAGAAATAAAACTCAGGCTAAAAAATTATTTGAATCAGATGTTTCTCAGTACTTTTCTTACGAGGATATTCTTGATGGGAAATATCTCATTGATAACACAAGTTTACTCTTCCACCTAGGATTCGCTCGTCCACATAATGGTAATTATGAAATTGCTCGTAGTCTTGAGCTTACTGCTAAGTTATTCTCATATACTGTACAATGTGGAATACAAGGAATTGTAAACATCTCTTCTCGAAGTGTATACGGGAATAGTGATAATCCACCATGGGATGAGGAAACTCCAACAAATCCGTCAACAATATATGGTCAAGCAAAACTCGGTGCTGAACTATTATTATCTACGTTAATTAATTCATATTCAAATACATTTGGAACTTCAATTCGTTTAGGAACAGTTATTAGCGGATCCAGTGGGTTAGTTGATGTATCAATAATATCAAAGTTAATAAAACAAGCATTGAAAAGTGACCCAATCCATATCTTTGGAGGAACTCAAAACTTTGATTTTCTTCATGTGGATGATGCAACCGATGCATTTATATCATTATTAGAGACTCCGATATCGTCTTGGAAACCAACATATACATTAGGTTCCACTCAATCATATAATATAGTTACCATAGCTGAACGTTGTGTTGCTCTATCTTCTCAATTTCTTAGCAATCAAACTTCTCAAATCATTATTGAAAAAGGAGATTCTAACGTAGATTATGGATTAGACAGTTCTTTATTCCAAGAAGATATGAATTGGCATCCAAAAAAATCCATAGATGATATTATCACATCATTGATCAACTTCTATCAAATTAAATAGTTAGGTCATTCAGTGACTTCGACGGTGTAACAAGTCCATACGACCAGAGCAGGTTTCAATGTCGATATGCGCTTTGCCGGAATCGAAGGCAAAATAATCAGCCTTGAAGATACCATCTTCGGTTACTTCGATGGCAAGTTGGTCATCCTGGGTAAGCGTGGTTTGCCCGTTCATGTTCGGCATCAGTATTGCCATAGCAGGCATGAGGGAAAGCTCAAACAGAAACGCTCCAAGCCGATCCATTCCAACATCTCCCGATGGCTTGGTGGGAACCTGCCTAAGAAAATCTCAGTTGGATGAAAACGCTTCCTCATCTTCCGAAGCTACCCGGTAATCAACAACCCCGAAAATTCAATTACGTTTTGAAAGTACCTTTTAACAAAAGGTGGGAAAACCATGTCTTTTCCTATCCGGAAAATTCAGATGCTGAAAATACCGAAAATTGCGATGCTGTCTACAAGTACCGTCTCAGCAGACCGATCAGATATTCAATCTCATGGATCTTCAACAGTTTCACAACAACTAGGTATATAAACACTCCAATACCTGCAGATATGCTCAAGGTGAAGTACTGATTAATCGGATGAATCCAGAAAATAGCTCTTGGAATTCCACAAGCAATGATGGACGCAATCAAGACTTTAATCCCGACTTTCACCATCATGCGACTCCTTAGATTGATATAACTTCTTACAGCCCTAAGGCGAATGAAGAATGTTATAAATGCGGTTATAGAAGTCGCCAAAGCTAAACCGTTGACTCCCCAGAGGTGAATTAAGGCCAAGTTCAACGCAACGTTAATTCCCAGATTCGCAATTCCAATGTACATAGGCGTTTTGGTGTTACCAAAGCCATAAAAAATGTTACTGATAACTGTATTGCACGAAATGAAAAAAATACCAAGACAGTAAAGAGCAAACACACTTGCCGTTAACGCTGAGCTGTTTGAGTCAAATGCGCCACGCTGGAAAACAGCGAAAACTAGTTCAGTTCGAAAAAGCACACAAGCTAAGGTCAACGGAAGCATCACCACGCAAAAAATATTGATTATCTTAACTAAAAGTTTGCTTAGCTCATCCTTATTATCTAGTGCGATCAGCTCGACCATTTGCGGGTAAAGCGCTGTTGCGATAGCGGAAGTCAAGAATCCACTAAACACATTCATCAGTTTGTGACCATAATTCAAGCCGGAAATTGTCCCCTCCGGCAACGTGGAGGCCATCGCCTTATCAATTAATGTGTTCAGCTGTGCAACCCCAGCAGACAAAAAAGCTGAGGGAAGCCTCTTAAGCATTATTGAGAATTCTTGTGATCTAAATTTAAAATCTATCTTATACTTGTATCCCCAATCCACAAAAGGAAGTTCAATCAATAAACGAAGAAATCCTGAAGCGACAAGTGCCAGCGCCATTGCTTCAATACCGTAAGTCTTATAGAAAAAAATTGCAGCAATGATAGTTGGAATGTGCGAGGCTACTTCACGAATCTGACTGCCAAAAAACTTATTATGACATTGTAGCATTGACGCATAAACGGCTGACGCTATAATGAACACGTACATTGGTGCAGATATGCGAACTAACTTGATGCAGAGACTCCTCGTCTCTCCAACGAAACCCGGTGCAATAATGGAAACTAGAAGCGGAGCAAATGCAATCTGGATGAATACCACGACTAACGAAATTGCAGTAAAGAAAGAAAGAGTCTTGTTGGTTAAAATGTCTGCAATTTCTATTTCGGTCTTAACGATATGCCCTTTATACAGCGGGAGGAAAACATTCCAAATCCCTATACTCAGCATCGGATAAATAACTGCTTTAACACTGGAAACCATATAGTAGGCATCGCTCTGGTATGTGGTTCCTAGATATGCTGCCAGAACAGCTTCGGTAAAGAAAGATGCAACCTTAGCAATGATACCAATATAGACAATAATTACAGTTCCTCTTAATAATTTACTTCCTGTAGATTTATCATTCACGTAATTATTACCTTTTTTATTGGCGAATATCTGACTAATAACATGACAAATTCTCTCTGTGGAGTTTCAGTGTAAATTGCTACCATCATATGATATAAACAGATAAGTCTGTGTCCGGATATCTTTGCAATTTCATATTGAAGAAATCATGAGATGATTTCTCTCATAGTGTTCTTTGGTAACACAATATTTATAGGATTCTCTTGACTATTATATACCTGTAGTCTAAATTGCGGACCTTAGTACATCTAATTCAGAAATAATTGGGAAATCATTATGTGGTTATTCTAATCATCTAAGAAAGATAATTATTCTTTTTTGGAACAAGATAGTCTGGACCATAGAAATGTCGCAAATAAGCATCAGTCAGCTTAGGTACAGGTATTAACAGATTTTCAAACATAACCATTTCACCATCTCCCAAAATTGATTTTGGAATAATCTCCCTAACTCCGTAACACCCACACGAATTTAGTAACCATTCACTCTTCGTGCTGGGGTATTTCTTACTAAGTATTTCATGGCAATTGATTAATAGCTTTCTTGGAATAATCCAACCCAAAGTTCTTACAAACTTCACGATAACTATTTTCTTTTTATTATTTCCATAGATAGATATAGGTAGTAATTTAACATAATATGCCTTATAAATGACCTTTGAAAGAGTTGCTACTATTATTTGTCTATATCTGCCCGAAGGTAATCCAATCAAAGGATAAATATCAATATGAGTTTGATGATGATTTTCTCCAATTAGATACACACGTGCTTTCAAAGAATCATATGAAGGGTCTATCCTATAGTCAATCAAACCAAATTTTGAACTAAGTTCTCTGTGCAACATTTGACACAATTTATCATAATAATCGTATTCAACGATAATATCTATGTCAGTATCCCAAGGGATAAATCCATTACTTCGTAACGCTCCTAAAGCACTGCCATACCCAAGATAGTATTTAATACTATTCTTGGATGCAATAGCATCCAGCTCCTGAAGCATTTCCATTTCAATAATTTGGATACTATTCATATTGATAATTTTCACGTCCTTTAATCTTTTATTATTATTTTTTTATGAATCAATGCAAGAAGCATCCAAAACAATGTATTTCGTATTCCATTATGCGTTAACCCATATACTAACAACGCAAAAATAATATACCAATCTGCATAGTTGTTTGGTTTAAGTACAAATAATAAAATTGATAGAAATAACAAGGTGCCAATCACCCCATAGGAAACTTGAATATTTCCTAATGTAGAATGAAATTCCATATCTCTTCCCAACCCTGTATAGCGAGAATTTTCACCTTCTCCTGCTCCAAATATCCAATATTCAGGATGATTAATTATACGATTGTATCCTCTTCCTTCAAGACTATCATCAGAATCCTGGCCTATCGATAACAGTCTTCGATTTACTGCATCTAGCAGAGGGCTATCAGTAATGCTTACCAAATCGAATCCAATGAAAAATATCGCCAAGACTACAATAATTACCGCAAGGATCATCATAAACACCCTGTTTCTAGCATTTCCCAATTGAAAGATAAGATGCAATGGTAATAGTGCTAGAGCAGAAACGATTGCTGCTTTAGATAAGGAAATCAGGACAAGAATGAATGAAGCTACGGTTGCGAACATAAACAAGAGTCTATGTGTATGAATACGACTTTGTACATAGAACACAGAGACCAATGCCAGTAGCCCATAATATCCTAGCTGGTTTGGATTATTAAAGTTTGCTGTACCTCGTCCTCCAGCATATCCTCCTGCCGCAAAAAACAAGAAAAACTGAATTGATACAGAAAGAACAACAGCTAAAAAAAATATGTTTATGAATAATTGTCCATACCGATGTACTAGTATCAATACTGTAATAAAAACTATTACATTGTAGAAGTAATAAGCAGTCGGAAACATCATACTTGGGTTGCTAAGGATTATTGTCCAGACTGAGTTAATTGTAAATATCCAAAGTACAAATAATAAAGCTAGTATAACTATCTTTTGACGGACAAAATATGAAAAAGCTCTCCCCACATCAATTCTAAGCAATAACATGAGAATGAGCACGACAAATATTAAATCCGCTGGTTGGGGGAGACCACTACTCCAGAAATAGAAAGGTTTAATAACTACATAGAGAATAAACAAAAAGATAATTATTCTATCTTCGAGGTTTAGTTGAACGCGACCGATTCGCCTCATTTCTTTGATACCGTTATGGCTATGTGCTGAAGACTAAGGTTGAACATGACTCATCTCCTCGCCACAGATTCATCAGCGATATACCACTCAATCGCCTCTCGTATCCCCATTTCAAAACTCCATTTCCCCTCATATCCTAGCAACTGCAGTGCCTTGGAGATATCCGCATTCGAGTGCTTGATATCCCCTAACCTATCCGGTCCAAAAATTGGTACTATGTTTTTGCCTAGGGCCTTCGCAAGAGTCCAGTAAATATCAATAAGGTATTCACGTCCCCCATGGGCAATGTTGTATGCTTGGCCTGCAGCTTCTTTGGATGCAAGACTAGCTTTCAGGTTTGCTTCGATGACATTCTCTATATAGGTAAAGTCCCTGCTCTGTTTGCCATCACCATGGATGATAGGAACCTCATCATGAAGCAATTGCTTAATCCACTTAGGAATCACTGCGGCATAGTCTCCATCAGGGTTCTGTCGTCTACCAAATACATTGAAATACCGCAGACCAAAGGTCTCTAGTCCATAAAGGTTGAAATACAGTTTTCCATACTCCTCATTGGTTTTCTTGGTGAGCGCATATGGGGAGAGGAGATTCCCTTCTCGTCCCTCCTTCTTGGGAAGATTCGGCTCGTCACCATAGACGGAGCTGGAAGTGGCGTAGACAAATTTCTTCACTTTGTTCTGTCTGGATGCCTCCATCATGTTCAGTGTACCCATTACGTTGTTATGTTCATAAAACATAGGCATCTCGATGCTTCTGGGTACACTGCCCCAGGCTGCCTGATGCAGCACGTAGTCGACAACCTCGGTAGCTTGCAGACAAGTTTGATAGTCGGTGATGTCTCCTTTGATGAAGGTGAATCTGGGATTCGGCAAAAAGGGCTCGATGTTCTTGAGAAACCCGTTGGACAGATTATCCAGACACCGAACTTTATATCCCATCTCTAATATTGCTTCACACAGATTTGAACCGATGAAACCAGCTCCCCCAGTTATCAAGAACAGTGAATCCTTTGGAAAAACCAACTCTTTATAACCCATTTCTACAAACTCCAATAACAGTATCCTGCTTGCTCATAAGTTTTCCTGTCGAGAATTGATTTAACATCGACAATAACCTTCTCCTGATTGACAGATGTTTTAAACAATCGACTGAGATCTTCCATTGAAAGGCTAGTAAACGCAGTATGGGATACAGCTATAATTACCGCATCAAGATCCTTGAGTGAGTCAAATAGAACAACCTCAATACCATAGAAGAGTTTTACTTCCGAAGCATCGGCAGCAGGATCACATACTAAAGGAATAATTCCGTACTCTTTCAACTCATTGATGATGTCTATTACTTTGGTATTTCGTATGTCGGGACAATCCTCTTTAAAGGTAAGTCCCAAAATAGCCACTTTAGAATCTTTTACTGAAGAGCCAACTGAGATAAGTTTCTTGACTACACTCTCTGCAACATATCTTCCCATGTCATCATTAATTCTTCTTCCTGAAAGAATAATCTGGGAATGGTATCCAAGTTGTTCAGCTTTATAGGTGAGGTAATAGGGGTCAACTCCAATACAATGCCCCCCTACCAGCCCTGGCGAAAACTTAAGAAAGTTCCACTTGGTTCCAGCAGCTTCCAGTACAGCCTTGGTATCAATACCCATCTTGTTGAAGATGATGGACAGTTCGTTCATAAAAGCGATATTGATATCCCGCTGACTGTTCTCAATCACCTTGGCGGCTTCAGCCACCTTGATGGATGAGGCTTTGTAGACTCCAGCCTCCACCACCAGCTCATACACCTTCGCAATCGTATCGAGAGTCTTTTGGTTCATTCCGGATACGATCTTCGTGATGGTCTCCAACCGGTGGACCTTGTCGCCCGGATTGATTCTCTCGGGTGAGTAACCGACGAAAAAATCGACCCCGCAAGCCATCCCCGATTCTTCTTCCAAAATGGGAACACAGATATCCTCGGTAACCCCGGGGTAGACGGTCGATTCGAAGACAACGATGGATCCCCTTGAAAGGTTCCTGCCTAGGATGCGGGAAGCTCCCTTGATGGGGGCTAGATCGGGGGTATGATCGGAATGCACGGGAGTGGGAACAGCGATGATATGGAACGATGCGTTGCGGAGTCGCATCTCATCAGAAGTAAACTCAACCAAAGTAGCCTTGATCACCTCATCACCCACTTCCCGGGTAGGATCGATACCAGCATGGTACAAAGCTATCTTTTCCTTGCTGATATCGAAACCAATAACAGGAACCTTTTTCGCGAAGGCCACAGCAATGGGCATGCCTACGTAGCCAAGGCCAATCAATGATAGTTTTTTCTTACCTTCGAGCAACTGCTCAATCATTTCTTCTTATCCTTCTTATTATTTTCTTCGAGTATGTTTTCAATTTCTCTCATATAAGCATCAACAACAATCTGACGATCAAACTCTCGTTCCATCTTCTTTCTTCCAGCTAATCCCATTGCAGCTTTCTGTTCGTGGGGCAATGCAATAAAACGCTCAATGGCTTGAACTAGAGAATCTACAGAACGGGGTTCGAAGCCAAATCCAGAGATTCCTTCATCAAAGGTTTCACGACAACCTGGTACATTTGAAGTAAGTACAGGACGACCAGTTGCTGCAGCTTCTAACAGAACGTTAGACATTCCTTCATGATATGAAGGTAGCACGACTGCATGGTACTCACTCAACAATCCATGGATATTATTGCTCAAGCCAAGATAATTCCCTGAACCAGTAGATGTAAAAGCTTCAAGAGCATAATTCAATTGCGAATCTTGTATATATCCTACAATATCACATGTGACAATAGAATATCTTTCTCTAATTCTAGAAATAGCTTCAAATAACTCAAGTATTCCCTTTTCTTTTATGATGCGTCCAATAAAAATCAATTTGATAGAATTATCAACAGGAAATGGTTTAAAACAAAATTGTAGTAAATTTACACCAGAACCGGAAATCAAGCGTACCTGATCATTTTTCACAAGATTTCTAATTTTAAAATAATTCAGATTACTTACATTTTGAAAGAAAATAATCTGATTCTTTGTAAATGATAATTTTGATAGAATAAGAACAAGATTCTCTAAAAAACCAGGATTTTCCACGGCATTCCCTAACCCCGTCACGTTAGATATTTGTGGAACATTCAGAACTCTGCAAGCAAAGCCTCCGAAAATGTTAGGCTTAACTGTATAAGTTAAAACAATGTTAGGTTTATGTTTCATCATAAAAACCAAGTATTGCAAGAATACTTTAAAATCAAGAAGAGGATTCTTTCCTCGCCTTTCTACATTGATATTAATTAAGTTACATCCTAGAGCAGAAAAAAATTTCGCTACTCCATTGGATGGGGCGAGTATACTCACTCTATATCCATCTCTAATTAGCCTTTGAACTAGTTCGAACCTAAAACAGAATAAACCATTAAGGGAATTAACTAAAAATGCAACATGACGATTAGTCTTGTTGCATGATATACATTTGTTTTCCACATTACTCCCTTTTAATTATTGTCAAATCAAGATTTTGTTTCTTTTCTATGCTCAATCACTTTTCCTCTGTAATTGGATAAAGCTGTCAATGTACATACAATCGAGAGCTTCCTGTCCAAGAGGAGGTCTTTGTCTTTGTCTTAGTATATGGGTATCTCGATAGCGCAAATTTCTTCCTCAAGCTGTTCGATGTCAGCCGAAAATACTATGTCAGAAACCTTGCGGCTGAGAGAATCCCACAAGATTCTTGATTGAGCCATAATTATTGACAATAATTCTTAAGATAACAAGTAAAAGGAGTATCAGGATCAAAGAATATTCCTTCATGCAGACTCCCACCTTTAATCGGGACTTTCCAATCGCCATAAGTTTTTTTTAGTATATTATCAAATCCTGTAGGTATGCTAATTGATGCGTATTCAAAAGGAACATATTTCGAATTTATTATATCTTGCTTATCCCAAACCCATCTTTCACACCCATAAAACATACTAATGAGTCCGACCTGCTTTTGATTCTTATCATTATATTTGCTTATCCAATTGTCACGCCATTTAACTGCTAACCGCACTGGGATAATTCGTAGTATCATTCTACAAAAATTGATTATCCATTGCTTCAAGTTTTTTGGTTTTAAAGATAAATCAAACATCTTTCCATTACAAATCACGCTTAGTGCTTTCCCAACAATAGCGTGAAAATTGCGAAGAATCCAATTGTCTGGTAATGAGTCAAAAGGGAAAATATCAATAAATATCCCATGATTAATATTTGTTCTAGGTGACCATTGCCCTGGAATAAGTGCTGTGGTATTTGAATCTCGAATTCTCGAAAAGCCACAATAAAAGTCGTCCTCTTGTAAATGACATTGTAATACATATGGTTGTCTTAGTTCATTGTTAGCAACACTAAGGAAAATCTCATAATCTCTTCTAGGCATCATCAAATCCATATCATCATCCCACGGGATAAAACCTTGGTGACGAACAGCACCTAAAAGAGTACCTGCAAATGCAAAATATTTTAGATTATACTTATCACAAATTCTTTGAAATTGCTCAAAACATCCAATTTCTTTCTGCCATACTTTCTTTCTCATTGTTGTAACGAGAAAATCATTTCGAATTTCCTCTTTGAGATAATCCTTTGGAATACTACTCATCTTATTTCCTAAATATACTCCCCCGCCGTTATCCTAAATGTACTTCCCGTCATCATTGCTGAAGCATCAGACATTAAGTAAATCAAACCCTCAACATAGTCAGTTCTTTCAAGCATCCTTCCCATTGGTAGAACAGCGGCTGCTCTTTTCCTAAGTTCGGCTTCTGTTTCACCTTGGGTTTTCCTAAGGTTTACTTCACCTTCTGTTGGAGTCCATCCTAAAGTGAGATAATTACACCTTATGTTTTCTGAAGCATAATTGTGAGCAATATGCTCCATCAGGGTAAGAAGTACTCCCTTGGAACATGCATACGCCGCCCGATCCTTTTGGCCTCCCCAAGCATGAGCAGAACCAGTAAGTACTATACTGCCTCCGCAATTCTGTCTCATATACTTGATTGCTTGTTGGCAACAAAAAAAAGCAGCTCGGAAGTTAATATTCATTACTTTGTTGAACGTATCTTCATCACAGGTATCCAAAGGAGAAACAGGAGTAATACCAGCATAATTGAAAAAGCCATCAATTTTGCCATACTTTCTAATAGCTTCATTGAACAACTTTTCACAATCACTGACTTCCTCGAGTTCTGTGTGGACAAATATTCCTTCACCCCCAAAGGTTTTCATTAGTCGTATAGATTTTAAAGCTGCATCTTCATTCCTACCGCCAATTACCACACGGGCTCCTTCACGAGCATATTCTTCACATATTGTTTTTCCAACTCCAGAAGTACCACCAGAAACAACAATTACTTTTCCATGCAATCTATTATCTGGCATTTTACAACTCCAATGCTTTTGTTACATTGAAACCCGTAAGTAACATGTCATTCCCTTCGGAGTCAAATACTTTAATTTTTCCCATATATTCAAAAAGGGCATCTGCTAGCAATTCCTGAGAATCACAAACTAGATACAATCTCGTGAATACTTGTTTCTCATTTCCAATCCATTCTTCAGGAACAACATCTCCTTCGAACAGACGTTGCACATTAGCGATGACCCTACAATCATTATCAAGTCCTTCAATCCCTTCAATTTTGCCTATTGTTCCTTTCCTAAGCAAGAACCATAAAGTAGCAGCATGTTTGCCCCTGAGATAGGTATCATCAGCCTTGAGCAGATCCAAATCACCTTCAGAACCAGTCAATGCAAAACGGATAAGCATTTCACTTTGGTCAAATCCATGAATCGCTTTTATTAAGAGATGGGGAGCCTCCCCCTGAAGACGGAATCCGGTATCATATACATAGAATTCTCCATCTTCAAAGAAAGCAGACAACATTAAAACACCATTTTTAATACCGATATCCTTAAACATTCGGCAAGCATTGTTATGCATGCGTTCAAAGTAACGTTCAATATGTTTTGAAGGATAGATACCGCCCAAACAGACCCGGCTCAAGCCAGGTTGCTCATCTGTGGTATAACGATCATAGATACAGGAAGCACTACAAATTCCATCTTTAAATGTATAGTACATCCCCATATCTTCACATTGCATGTATTTCTCAACAATAAAACGTTTCTTCTTGGAGGCATCCAATGCTTTTTGGACACCAAAGGGCAGGTCTTCTTTACTGTAACAAACAGTCATCCCAACACCACCACCATTATCTACAGGCTTCACCATTACTGGAAAATTGATTTTTTCAATGTCTTCAGTTTTCATATCTGCATCAAGATAGAATTCTGGAATTCCATGAATCCCATAATGCTCACAAGTTGCCTTGAATACATCCTTATATGCAAATACATCAACAATATGTTGTGTGGCATAACAGGGGAAATCCAATGCATTACAGATTTTGCAATATGAGGGGACAAGAATATCTGCAACACCGACAAGAACCCCATCAACAGCTTCCTCTTTTGCTAGTGCAATTACTCCTGGAACATCCATACCATCGACATCAAAACTTTTCCAAGCATATTTTTTTGCATCATCAGTATGTCTTGCACTTGTTACTATTGTCATAATTCCTATATCATTCGCAAGCTTCACCAAAGCTGAAGTTTCAGGATTTCCTCCAAGTATTAACAGTTTCTTACCTAAAAATTCTTTATTCATAGTATTCTCCTACTCCTACTACTTATTAAATGTATATTGCTCACCTTGGCACATGATGCGATATTGTAAATATGGATATTCGTTATTCATTATTGTTATGAAATCAGCGAGACTTCCCCCATGAGAAGCAAACATCCCATAGTGGCTTGGAATCGTAAGCTTCGGCTTAATGTTATTGCTTAAGATTGCACAATCCCTTTCGCTAAGATTTCCGTACGCTCCATTGATGGGGGCTATCAAGACATCCAATGGACCTTTCTCTATGTATTCTCCAACTCGATCAAGTCGTAAACACGTATCCCCAGTAAAGAGTATTCGCTTATCATCGACAGTTACAACTACGCCAACAGCATCAGGTGCTCCTGAACCATGGTCGCAATTGACAAAATCTAGTTTAAAGCTTCCAACTGAATGTATGTTCCCAGGAATTACATAACTAACATTGGAATTTTGCATTTGCAGACGTTCTAATTCAGCCCTGCATCGGATTGATGCAAATAAGACTGTTCGCTTATTGGACATTAACAGAGGAATTGAATCCATATCAAAATGATCATAGTGAGGATGGGTTGCAATAAGATAGTCAAATTCTAGCTCGAATGGATACATCAACTTTGGGAGTAGTCTTTTAAAACCAACATGGCCTTCAACACGCTCAACACAATCTGAAAGATATAAATCCAGACCTAATAAGCATCCATCTTTACTCTTAATTATGTATCCCGCTTGACCAATCGAGAACAGATGAGTTTTCCCTAGTGAGGCAGTTTTAATTGTCAGGTAAAATGGTTTCATTTCAAAATTTTAGCCTTACACCTTCTTGTTTTCCAAATACATTGATAACACTGTTTCCCGAATATTCTCTGAACATTCAACAGCAAGTATTTTTCTTGGATCAATGTTCATTGCCATCAATCGTGAGAAAATACTCTTACTCAATACATTATCAACAGTTGCTATTACTATATAATCAAAACTTAGCTTAAGAATACTTTCAACTTCATCAACATTCAAACAGCACCTTCTGTATTCCCAATAGTCATCATCCACCCATGCAATAATATTGCAATATGAATATTCTTTAATTCGATTGATAAGCTGTTGTCCAAATGTGCCAGCACTGAATACGACGATATCCTTGCCAGAAATATCTCTATTATATGGGGAATAACCATTTTCCTGATTTATTACTATTCCACCAGAACGAATAATACAAATGCTTAAAAGAAAGTCACAGATTTGCTTTGGTAGATTATAACGATCACTGTCATCATGAAAATACTTATTGAGATGCTCAAATAAGACTCGTAATTTTACTACATCCTGAGAAAACGGAAGACTTTTCTTCAGCATCGAATCTTCTCTTTGTCTATAGTGATATCCACAATTATCTGTAATCACAATTCGTTCACAGGATAACATCAAGGGATACACTACGGCGGCATCTTCACCTATTGTAATTCGATCATCAACTTGAAATTGATAGCGCTTGATTTGTGGGCTTCTAAACAGCTTGTTCCACACATAGGTAGTAACACCCAATCTGTAAAAAGAATCAAATGAAAGCATGTTTGAATACAATACTTCAAGCTTATTGCCAACGTACAAACCAGGAGGTAGATTATTCAGTATAGGAGTGCTTGTTTCAAACAGATCCCTTCTCTGCCCAGCTATCACTAGATCGGCATTATTAGTATTCATTGCAGAATAAAGCGATTCATAAAAATCTGGTTCTATCCAGTCATCACCATCTACATACCCAATAAAAGTACCAGTAGATTCAACTAATCCTGCTTTCCTTGCGGAAACAAGACCTCCGTTGCTCTTATGAATTACTTTGATACGATTATCTTTCAGAGCATATAAATCACAAATCTCTGAACAACGATCAGGTGATCCATCATCAACAAGAATAATTTCTAGATTTGTATATATCTGCTTTAGAATACTCTCAATACAGATACCTAAGTATCTTTCAATACCATAAATTGGAACGATTATACTAATTAGTGGTTTATTACCTGAAAGTGAAGCATCAAATGTTTTCATAGACCTCTAGTCATGAGCCTCCTAGAAACTCTTCCATCGTATCTGATGTCGCACTCGAAATACCTTTTTGCCCAAACACATCTCCCGCTGTCTGGAAGATGATCTTGATATCTGACCAGAAAGTAATGTGCTTGGTATAATCAACATCGAGCTGGAACTTCTTTTCCCAGTTGACTCCATTCCTTCCATTAACTTGCGCTAATCCCGTAAGACCTGGACGTACATTGTGTCTCTTTCGTTGCTCAACTGAATAGAGGGGTAAATATATCGTCAACAGTGGCCTCGGACCTACCACACTCATATCGCCTTCCAAAATATTCCAAAGTTCTGGAAGCTCATCAAGACTGGTTGATCTGAGCATTTTTCCAAACTTGGTAAGTCGTATCTCATCAGGAAGTAAGTTGCCTTGTTTATCTTTTTGGTCGGTCATGGTCCTGAATTTATATAGGGTAAATATCTTCTCATGAAGACCAGGACGCTTCTGTTTGAAAATGACTGGAGAGCCTAGTTTGATCCTTACTAGTAGGGCAGTGATAAGAAGTACCGGTGAAAGCACAATTAGTGCCAATAGAGAACAGACAAAATCAAATGGTCTCTTGAAGTACTTCCTATACATATTACTTGAAAAAGCCTTTAACTATATTAATAACTCTCTCTTGCTCTTCTTTTGTTATCTTCACATCACTCGGCAAACACAATCCCTTTGAAAAAACCTTTGCTCCTACATCATTGGCATTATCAATTGATATAAAATCGTGTCCTTCAAACACTGGCTGCATATGCATCGGCTTCCAAATCGGTCTGCTCTCTATGTCCTCTTTCTCCAAGGCTTCTCGTATTTGGGTAGGAGTAACTGGACAATCTTTATCAATCAACATACAAGAAAGCCAGAAGTTTGGCTCGCTGTCTTTACCATAGGGATTCATAGAAACAGGCAGATCCCTAAAAGCCTGCTTATAGGTTTCATAAATCTGGCTCTTTTTTTGGATATGCTCATTAAGATAGACAAACTGGCCTCTACCGATACCCGCAACTATGTTGCTCATGCGGTAGTTGTAGCCAATCTCACTATGTTGGTAATGGGGAGCGGGATCTCTAGACTGGGTTGCCCAGAATCGTACTTTCTTTACTGCCTCTTCATCATCCGAAAGAAACATGCCACCACCACTTGTTGTGATGATTTTATTGCCGTTATACGAGAGAGCACTATATTTTCCAAACGTTCCAGTCTGCCTTTCCTTGTAGGTTGCACCAAGGCTCTCAGCTGCATCCTCGATCAATGGAATGTTATATTGCTCACACAAAGCTAGTATCTCATCCATCTTTGCTGGGGTGCCATAGAGATGAGCAACAAGGACTGCCTTAGATTGTGGATACTTCGTAAGAGCACTCTCCAACGCTCTTGGATCCATATTCCAGGTATCATATTCGCTGTCAACGAAAACCTGAATACCGCCTTCGTATGAGACGGGATTGACCGTCGCAGAGAAGGTAAGATCGCTGCAGATGACTATGTCGCCCGGCTTCACTCCACAGAGCTTGATAGCAAGGTGGAGAGCGCTGGTTCCACTGATCAATGCTGCCGCATGCTTCACACCGATGTATTCAGCCATCTCCTTCTCAAACTCATCGACATTCTTGCCAAGAGGAGCTACCCAGTTGGTGTCAAACGCTTCCTGTATGTACTTCATCTCCAGACCATGCATGGTTGGGGATGAGAGATAAATCCTCTTGTTCATATCACACGTTCCTTTTTATAAGGCAAATTTTTCAAACATTTGATTGTAGATATTCATGATGTGTTCGCTTGAGAGATCAACCGGATTGTTCCCCAACCTTGCCCCCATCGAACCGATATCTTCCGATATGATTGCAGACAGGTTCTCGATAGGGCCCAATGCTCTCACAACCGGATATACATACAGACTCAACAATCGTTCCAATGCGGCTTCCAGCTCTGGCCTGTCGTGACAACAAAAAGCGGACAGGAACAGTTCCTTCTCTTCAATGAATTCCCAATTGAGGCGCATGATGTGCAGGAGGGACATGGAGACTGCGATTCCATGCGGAATGCCAAAGCGAGCTGTCAACGGATAGCTGAGCGCATGGCATGCGGTCGTACGCGTCTGGGAGAATGCAAGGCCGGCGAAGACCGAACCCAGGCACATGCCTCTCCTAGCTTCAATATCCTTGGGATGATCCGCAGCCTGCTCGAGGTACATCATCACCTCCGTGATTGCACGGGCACTCAAACGCCTAACGATCGGATTCGACTTCGTGGACCAATAAGCCTCGATCGCCTGGCACATCGCATCCAACCCCGTGGAAACGGTTATTTCATTCGTCATCCCGGCACTCAAATGTGGGTCGATCCACGCTTCGGATGGATACATATCCTCCCGTTCGACCGAATATTTCTTCTTGTCCTGCATGTCCCAAATGGTCGCCCACTTGGTCAGCTCCGATCCGGTCCCGGCGGTCGACGGGAGGGTGATCAACCGTATCGGTGAGCTTTTCAGCTTCAGATATCCTTTTGTCCCAACCATCTCCAATGCAGCCGCTTCATCCATCTCCAGGCTGCCGCTTTCCAGTGCCTTGAGGATCTTCGCCATGTCGATAACGCTTCCCCCACCCAAGGTGAACACCGTATCCGGAAGCTGGCCAAGTTCCTTTCTGATACGCACAAACTGACGTACGGAAGGATTGCTCTCTATGTCTGTGAGCAGTTTCACGTTTGACTGGTTGCGCAATGCATCTATGAACGAGCCGTCCGGATCCGCTGCCCGCATCGCGCTCCTTGAATAGATGAAAAGCATCGGGGCCCCCGATGCGGAGACCTCCAAGACCTTGGTTTTCCAACCGCCCGGTTCGAGGAATGAGATTGCCACTGGGTTGAAGAATGAACTTTCCATATCATGTGTTCCTTTGCAGGCATTCCATGAACGACGCCTTATTTTGTTGGGGAGTGGTGTCGGGGCGGATGAGGTCGGCCCGCGAACCTGATGAGACCATGACTTCGATGAATGTGAGTGCCGGAACGGAGCTTTGCAGGTCACCAAGGACCTTTTCGAGGTCCTCTGTGGTACTGACCTTCAGCACGCGTCGGTACCCACACGCCGATGCAACCTTGCACAATTCGGCGGACAGGGCTGCCGTCGGCATGCCTCCCACCGACTCATGTGATGCATTGTTCAGCACCACATGCACGAGGTTCTGCGGATCGACAGCTCCTATGGTCGCCATGCTTCCCATGTGCATGAGTGCGGCCCCATCGCCATCCAGGCACCATATGCGCTTCTGCGGATGTTGCATGCTGATGGAGAGGGCGATCGCGCTGGCATGACCCATCGATCCGACTGTAAGAAAATCGTGCCCCTTGAATGTTGAATCTGTTACCTTGCGGTGTTCGAACAACTCACGAGAAATCTTTCCCGTGGTCGAAACGATGTAGTCGTCATTGCCCAAGGAATCGGCGATCCGCTTGATAGCCTGCTCACGGGACAGGGCGGCATCCACTGCAGGGAATGATCCTTGTGGACTTTCGAACGAACCTTTCCGGGTGACGAAGGCGACGCTCCGGCCTTGTTTAACCTGTCCTGCAAGCTCAGCATCATACTGGGTTTCGATATCCTGCATCGAGGTTTTCTTGTCGATAACCAAGTAGGGTATGCCAAGCACCTCAAGCAGGCTGCAAGTTATCTCACCTTGCTTCACATGCTGAGGTTCATCGTGAACACCCGGCTCACCGCGCCATCCGACCAGGTACACGATCGGGATTCCATAGACCGCCGGGTCGGTAAGACTGGTCGCAGGGTTGACGGCATTGCCCAGACCGGAGTTCTGCAAATACACCAGAGGGACTTTCCCTGTGGCCAGGTGATAGCCTGCACCGAGGGCTACGGCGTTACCCTCGTTGACTGCAACCATGTGCCGTGTTCCCTTGACTCCGAATCTGTCGCAAAGCGCGACGCAGAAGGACTGGAGAAGGGAATCAGGAACACCCGAGAAGAAAGAAATGTCACGCCCTTGAAGAAAGTCGATAAATCGTTCCGGTGAAATCATGATAAGCTCCTATCACTCCCCACCGGGGATCAATCTGATGACATCCTTAATGGGAAGACACATGTCACTTGCTTCAAGACAACGCCCATTCTCCAGAATCGACTGAGCTGTCTTCTGCATCGCAGGGAACGCACTTCGGATGAGGTGGTTTGCATAGATGACTATTCGTACTCCGTGCTCGACCAATTCCAATTCATAGATTGATGCAAACGAAGAAGGGACGACTACAATTGGGATCCTTGGGAATTCAGTTCGGAACAAGTCACAAAATTCAATGATTTCGGCGGGGTCCTTCATTCTGCTATGGATCATAATGCCGTCGGCACCTGCGTTCACATAGGCACGGGCTCTCGTTAGCGCATCCTCCATCCCTTGCTCGAGTATCAGGCTCTCAATCCGTGCGATGATCATAAAGTCCCTGGTCTTCTGAGCCTGCTTGCCTGCAGTAATCTTGCGGCAGAAATTCTCGATTGTATCTTGTTGCTGGTCCACCTCGGTTCCGAACAATGAATTCTTCTTCAGACCGACCTTGTCCTCGATAATCACAGCCGACACGCCGATCCGCTCCAAGGTCTTCACATTGAAGACAAAGTGTTCAATCTGTCCTCCGGTGTCCCCATCAAGAATGATGGGCTTGGTGGTTACTTCCATAATCTGGTTGATAGTGTCCAGACGGCTGGTCATATCTACCAGTTCGATGTCAGGCTTCCCCTTTGCCGTTGAGTCGCACAGTGATGATATCCACATGGCATCGAAGCTATGGATCTCATCCCCCTTCGCCACCCGCGTATTCTCCACGATGAGACTGGAGAGCCCATTGTGTGCCTCAAGAACTCGCACCATCGGCTTGACCTTGAGCAGATTTGCCAAACGAGATCTTCGCTTTTCAGGAAGCACTCCCTCAGCATCAATGCGGCCTCGGAGCCGCTCTATGCTGACCCCTTCCGTATAGGGCACTTCAATCAACTGCCCACCCCATTCATCAAGGACGGAGATCACTTTCTCACGAATGCTCGACTGGATGCCCGAACGCCAATCATCTCCATGCACCACATAGTCGGGTTGCAGTTTCCTCAGATTGTCCTCGTAGTCCAATGTCAACTGAGGTATGACGTGGACAACCCCGTTGAGGTTCCTCAATATCTCCATTCGCTCCTCGAGGTGCATCAGCGGATACCGTTTGTAGGAGGCAATAGCCTCATCGGTGAGCACCCCCACCGTCAGCTCCCCGAGTTGCGCTGCCTTCTTGATTAGGTTGATGTGCCCGTTGTGGATGATATCGGCGCTCATAGCTACGTATACTTTGTTCATTTCCTGTTCTCCAGCAATCTGCGGACAATAATCAGATCTTCCTCATTGTCAATTTCCATGCACAACCTTCCTTTGATATCCAACGGAAAAATCCTAAGATCCTCAGAAATCATATTTAACGCGTTTTCCGCATATACGGACTCTTCACCTCTGGCACAGAATGCATGGATTTCTTTTTGCCAAAGATTCCAGTCCCGCCTGGTGAGATAATACATCGGTTGGCAGGCAAGGCTATCAGAGCAAAACACATCGATTCCGACCTCGGTGACCTTGCCGTTGCGCACACGTGCCTTGAAATCCTTTGCAGGCAGGGGAAGCGAGGAGTCTACAACTATTGAGCTTTCAGTTGAGTTAACAATATCGCGCGCAACGGACTCCTCAAATACCAAATCCCCATGAAGTAATACGATGGAATCGTCAAATACATTTTTAAGCAAATCCAAACTGGTAATATAGTTCGTCGAGGCATACCGCGAATTGACCAGATAGGTCACATCCAGGTCTGAAAAACGTTGATTCACGTATTCTTGGATCATGCCATCAAGATAGCCTGTGGTGATGATGTATCGGTGGGTACCCGTTTTCCTGAGAATCTGCAACTGCCGGCTTAGGATGGTCGTCCCGTCATCCAGTGGCACCATCCCCTTTGGCATGTGTTGCGTATAGGTCTTCAAACGAGAACCGAATCCAGAATTCATTATACAGATATCCATTTCTTTACCTTATAGTGTTTTCGTTAAATTAATTAGAATTAAATGTGAGAGAAATTCAAAAACTTTGCTCCCCACTCCCACCCTATGTTCATAAGTTCCCCACGACTTAATTCTGCTTAGCGCCGAAATCTCGGTGTGTCTAACCTCTTTCGTGAACTCTCGCGCCAAGTCTCAACTAATTCAACACAACATCCCAAAACCCCTCGACTTCTGCATATTTATGCAGCTCTCGAGCTCTTTTTCCTTATTCCCGTATAACTATCACTAGTCCTATTCTTCAAAACGACTAAGGATAAAGCATTAAAATCAAGAACTATCACACGGTTTTCTTGCTAATAATTAGCAGGTGTAGAATCTATTAGTGATTCATTGATTAAATATCTTGATTATTTCAATATAACACTATTCGAGCGCTATCCTATTCCCTTTTCAAATAAAATTCACTCATTATATTTATACATTTTATATTCTTTGAATGTAGTATTTCTTTACAGTTAGAGTTCCACGTGATGATTTGTGGTTTCTTTAGTTTCTCTATGTGTTCTATGATTTTTTGCGTGTCTTTGAAGATTTGTTTATCTTTAATGAAGAATTCTGTTTTTAGGATATCTGTAATAAGAAATTGGAGTTCATCATCTTCACAGAAGAAAAGGATAGTGTCTCTGTTCTCTTCAGTTATGATAGTACTAAGAATTTTTGATATACTCTGTTGAAAGTTTTTAATCTCTCTATAGGTTCTTGTAATGTACTGATAAGTTCTTTCAATTTTATTTGCTATTCCACTTGGTGTGAGAAAGTATTTGATAGAATTGGGTTGTAAGTGAACTATTTTGATAAGTCCCTTCTCGGCCATTCGTTTGATAAACAAATTTACTGCACCAAGAGACATTCCAGTCTTCTCTGAAAGATCCCTCTGTGTTACATCATCATTATAATGAATTGAGTTGAGTATTTCTAATTCTTTTTGTGTCGTGTGACTATTCATGAGAAATGAATTCCTTTTAGAACAGTTGGAATAAATAAACACGTTCTTTAGGATCTAAAATATAGTAGGTTCGTTTGTTTTGATAGTAATCTTCGCCTGGTCAGAGCTTCGCCATTACAGCGATTTTACACTGTTGAAAACAGAGCGCTCATAACCTATACATCGATTGCCGAAACAAGCTCGATGTATATCTCCCTGCAGAAGAAAATAATCTTTCACAGGTAGAAACATGTTCTCAATCGGTATCAGTACCTAATCTCAAAGTTCAGTCACACGTATGGCACGTCAGTTCAATTACTGAACACATGCTAGCATGAACCAATTATTTTAGCAACTAGATTTAAGGATTTATGCCTTAAATATAAAGCTATTCCTGTGTCACAATACCAATAATTAAAGAGCTATTACTTTTAATTATTGTTGTATATGGAGATAAATTTCTTATATTCTCAAAAAAAAATTCACTATAATTTTGTAGAAGAACAGAGAATATTATCACAGGAACAAGAACGCTCATTGTTCTTGTTATAATAAGAACAAAAGTGATTTTTTTAACAAAAAATGCTACTAAATTTTATCAAATTATCACATCCAAAATTACAACTCTTAATAGTTGTATTTCAGTTGAGATGATTATCATTCTTATAGTTGCCACCCCTTGCGAACAATGGTAATGGTTTTCTAAGAAATCTGTTAAAAGAAATGCTCTTTCTTATAAGAGAAACAATCACTTTCATTACTTGACGTATCGCTCTTACGGCATCTCACGTATGTATTGATTTGGTTATCATTCAATAACTATAACAGGGAGGATGCTCTAAAAGTAACATGAGTAAAATGGAATTATCTTTTCTCTTTTATATTAGAGGAAATAGTTTTTAAAAAAAATCGCTGATTACTATAAAAGAAAGAAGGTGTTGCTCTTATTTT
The DNA here is from genome assembly GCA_963663665.2 of Sphaerochaetaceae bacterium. Classification (GTDB taxonomy): domain Bacteria; phylum Spirochaetota; class Spirochaetia; order Sphaerochaetales; family Sphaerochaetaceae; genus SABI01. The sequence goes on along the minus strand of CAXXKP010000010.1, from coordinate 28,603 downwards.
GAACAACACCTTCTTTTATCGTTAATCCTAGTTATTTTTTCTTTACATAGCCTATTCAGTAGAGAATTTTTCTATCTTAATTTGATAACTTATAGCTCTTCCTCCAACCAGGCGACTGTATCCCATACTTCTACCCCATTGTTTTTCTGGATGGGGCCTTCAGTGCTACGACCGTTACGGATATAGGTGCACAAGGTTGCCTTTAAATCTGCCACAATTTCAGGATACCAGCTAATGACATTGTGCTGTTCTTTAATATCATTTTCGAGATTATAGAGTTGGAATCTTGGCATATCAGGAGTCTCTTCTCCTGGGGCTGGATATGACCATCCTCCAGAACCTGGACACATCTCTAATTTAAAATTCCCTTTACGGATAGAAAGAGAGCCATCTACACTTTGATGGACAACATCTTTACGAACCTCACCTTCAGTTTTTCCAAACCATAGGGGAAGATTACTTACACTATCAACAGCAGCATCTTCTGGTAGGGATGTTCCTAAGAGATCAGCCATTGTTGCCATAAAATCACTTAAACAAACGAGCTGTGAAAACTTTCTTGCTTTTTTAATCTCTTTTGGCCATCTTATCAATAACGGAATCCTATGCCCGCCTTCATAGATATCAGCTTTATGGCCTCTGAATATATAACTTGGGTTATGACCCGCAGCTTTCAATTCTTCAAAATTTGCCATAGGAGAACATCCATTATCAGAAGTGAAAATCACAAGAGTATCTTCATACAGACCCAATTCTTTTAAACGGTTTGTGATTTTACCAACAACATCATCACACATTAATACAAAATCGCCATATTCATTTGTATGAGAAGCACCAAGAAATTCTTTTGATGGAAGAATCGGAGTATGTGGTGCTGGTAGAGGAAAATAGATGAAAAATGGATCATCTTTATACTTTTCGATTGTATCTAACACCTTGTTTGTCAGGTGAGGAAGTACTTCCTCATGTACAAAATCTGGCGCAGTTGGACCTTTTCTCCAGAATCTCTTTCCAGTATCCTCCGTTTCGTGATCCGGAAGATGCGTAAAATGATCATTTTCAATATAGATATATGGAGGCATATCGAGTGAAGCACTAATGCCATAGTAATAATCAAACCCATGTACATTAGGAGAGCACCCTATAGGAGCACCATAATCTACCCCTTCACAGGCCTCATAATCTTCCTTGAATTCGAACGTCTCATCTGTAGTAAAATTCATTCCTAAATGCCATTTACCAATTGCTGCAGTGCTGTACCCATTTTGTTTGAAGAGACCTGCGACTGTCATGCGCCCCTCTTCTATGAGAGAGCGAGAATACCCACTCATCACACCAGCTTTTAATCGAGATCTCCAATTGTAGCGTCCAGTGAGAATGCCGTATCGTGAAGGAGTACATACTGCAGAAGTCGCATGTGCATCAGTAAAACAAATACCTTCTTCACACATACTGTCAAAGTTTGGCGTTTTAAATGGACAATTCTCATTTAATGCGCTCACATCGCCATACCCCATATCATCAGCGAGAATATAAATAACATTAGGCTTTTTCATATCGATATCCTTTTAAAAAGTATTTTCAAAACACCCTTCTTATTGAAGTGTAAAACAGATCACCACCATTTTATCAGTTGGGTTACTTCATCTCGTATTTTCACGAATTCAGGTGAAGTAATGTCTCTTGGACGAGGCAGATGTGGATCAATGAATTTTTTCACCTTGGTTGGCTTATTCGTCAATATAAGAATCTTTTCGCCAAGATAAACTGACTCTTCTATGTTATGAGTAATAAATAACACGGTAGTCTTAGTTCTTTCCCATAACTTCAGTAATTGATCTTCAAGCTTAAATCTAAGAGAAATATCTAGCTGTCCATACGGCTCATCCATGAGTAACAACTCGGGTTTGACTGCAAATGCACGAGCGATTGATACTCTTTGAAGCATACTCACAGATAACTGTGCTGGATAATATTTCCTACTGTCAGTAAGTCCTACTATCTCCAACATCTCATCTACACTCTCTCTCTTTTCTGCTTCTGAAAACCCTTTTAAATCGAGACCAAACCCAACATTCTGCTCAACTGTCAACCACGGCATAGTTGAATTCTCTTGGAATATATAGGCAATATTGTGCTTTTTAAGATTTACTGGCTCTTCATTTACAAGAATCTCACCAGCGGTAATATCATACAATTTGGTGAGACTGTTTAAAAAAGTTGTCTTGCCACATCCAGTAGGACCCACTATGCAAAGAAAATCTCCTTTCTCTACTTCAAAGGAAATATCATCCAAGACGAGAAGGTCACCAAATTTCTTCGTCAAATTGTTTACACGTATTTTAACTTCTTTTTCCATATTAGACCTCATAATGTATTATCCATCTTAGATGTGATTAATTTACGTAAACGCAGGAATTCAGGATCCAGATAATCTCTTGGACGAGGAAGAGTGATTTCATACGATTCTTTAATACTCGTTGGGCAGTTGTTCAATAACACAATACGGTCAGCAAGATAGACTGCTTCTTCAATATTATTGGTAACGAAAACTACAGTTCTTCTCTCTTTTTCCCATATCTTTTCTAACTCTTCTTGCATGAGATAACGAGTTTGTGCATCTAAGGAGCCGAAAGGTTCATCCATAAATAATACTTTAGGCTCGTTACAATAGGCTCTGGCAATACCAACTCTCTGTTTCATACCACCTGATAGTTTAACAGGAAACGTATGTTCAAAACCTTGTAAACCAACTAGATCAATGTAGTACTGAGCTCTCTTTTGGCGTTCAGCTTTTGGAACCCCTCTCACTTTTGGACCATATTCTACATTCCCATAGGTTGTGAGCCAAGGAAATAGCGCTAAATTCTGATACACAACTCCACTTTCCGGGTGAGGTCCACTTACAAGTCTTCCATCGACATAAGTGGTTCCTTTTGTTGGTGGTTCTAAACCAGAGAGGATATTCAATAGAGTGGTTTTCCCACATTGCCCGGGGCCAAAGAGAACCAAGAATTCATTCTCTCTTACTTCTAAGTCAATAATATCAATAATCTTTTTGTTCCCGTTGGGAGTTGGGAATGTTTTGGTAATTCCCTTACTAACAATAATATTTGTGTTATTTCTCATACTCCCCCCACATTCCATTCACACAATCTTCGCTCTATTTCTCTCAGAAGGACCTCAAGAATAAATCCCATCACTCCGATTGCAATAATTCCAACAAGGATCTGCTTCATATCGTTAATTTCCATGCCACTTACGATAATCCAACCAACACCTTCAGAAGAACGAACCATTTCAGCTGCAACAACAGTCGCCCAACTTGATGAAATAGCTACCTGCATCCCTGCAAATATATAAGGAACTGATGCTGGTAATACAATGCTTTTAAATACTTGATGATCATTAGCACCTAACATTTTCGCGGCTCCAATAAGAATGGGGTCTACGGCCCTTGCTCCAGAGAAGGCCGTATACGTAATACTCGCAAATGCTGAAAGAAATATAATAAAGTATTTAGTCATCTCTCCAAGACCAAACCAAAGGATTGAAAGAGAGATCCAGGCAATAGGAGGAATAGGCCGTATTATCTCATAGAATGGACGGAAGATCGCTTCTACAAGTCTGATCCTTCCCATAGTGATACCTAGAAGCACTCCAAGAAACAGCGCTGCCGTATAAGCAACAAGTACCCTTACGAGACTGAAAAGAGTATGCTGCATAATGTTGTATTTGCCGATAGGAACAACGAATGACTTGATAAAAGCAGTTAGAACTGTAATTGGTCCTGGCAAAATATTTCCAAGTTCTGAAAATGAAACACTTATTTGCCAGATTCCAATGAATCCTAAAATTGAGATACTTCCAGCAAGAAATGGAAGTGCTGAAGGTAATTTTATTGTTTTGTTATGTTTCATTACCACCTACCCCCTTTAAGTAACAATTTTTCTAATAACGTTAAGAAATAGGTAATTATTGCACCAACCAAACCAATTGTGATCATCCCAGTGATTATCACATCTGGTCGTAGGAGTCCTCTAGACTGCTGAATCATAAAGCCCAATCCTCTTGTAGAAGCAAGCATCTCTGCAGCAACCAAAGCTCCCCAAGAAGAAGCTAAAGCAACGCGCATTCCAGTAAGCAACATTGGAAGTGAACTTGGAATCGCAATTTTAAAGAGCAATTGTCGATTGGTCGCTCCAAAAGTTTGCCCTACCCATAGATGAACTGCTTTTGTTTGTTTAATACCTGAGTATGAGCTAATAAGACTTGCTGTAAACGATGAGAGAAAAATAACCATCGCTTTTGAAAACAGCCCAATTCCAAATAACGTGATCATGACGGGAATCCAAGCGATTCCTGGAATTGGTCTTATCATATCGAATAAAGGCCGAGCAAACCAGTCGAACTTAGTTGACCAGGCCATCATGATTCCTAGGGGAATACCAACAGCAAGTCCAATACCATAACCACTAAGGGCAACTTTTAAGGAAGCTGCTAAGTGCTGTAATAGTGTTGCACCATCTGGATTAGGATTAGTAAATTTATCAAAAAACGTTTTAATGAGTTTGACTGGACTTGGTAAAGTCATCGGGGATGCTAAACCCAACACATCCGTTGATATATACCAAATTGCGAGTACGACAGCTAAGGTACATACTGATATCAATGTATACATGTAATGTTTCTTTTTAATCACAAGAAATCTCCTAGAAAAATAGAGGATGACACTCTCTTGTCAACAGGTGAGTGCCATCTCTCGTGTGTAAAACTTTTATAGATCTCTTGGGGTCTTAAGATCAATTCCAAGAGCTTCCTCAATTATTGTCTCATCGAAACAATCATCTACATATTTGAGATTATCTGGTTCAATTTTACCAATAGATACGTTGAATCGAGCATAGGAAGGCATTGCTTTTCCAAATACATAACTATCACTTAACATCACATCTTTCGTGACATAGCGACGGTCAATTAATTCTTGAGCCATTGTTGCATCAGTATAGGTTCGTCCGTTCTCTGCGAACCAACGCATTGAGAATTCTCTTCTTACTTCATCATTATTTAGTTCTTCAACTGCTCTTTGGAAAGCTCTCATGAATTTCACCAAATCACCTCTACGGGTTTTAATTACTTCATTTCGAGTAAATACCATGTCGTAAAGAGCGGTTTCTGTAGCATCTTCGAATGTTGTTGCAAGTACGGCGCCTTTTTCAATTACTTGGAATGAATAAGGAGCGAATGTTGCGATTGCATCACCTTCACCAGCAATAAATGCCTGAGCTGCAGCACCCCAGTCCATGTGAATAATTTCAATATCTGTATCTTTCAAACCAAAGCGTTCAACATAACGAAGAACGTTGTATTGAGATGCAGTACCAAGAGATGCTAGGAATTTCTTCCCTTTAAGAGCATCTACACTTCCATAGATTTCTGGGTTTTGTGCAATTTGACCTTTAGTCTTCATGATTGGAGAATCTGGACGTACCCATATGCCCATACCGCCAGAAGATTCAACATCTGCAATCAATTTGTTAGTTCCACTTGCAAGTGAAAATATTGTAGCGGCTCCACTACAAGCGACATCCAACTGTTTGGCTGCTACTGCTTCATTGATAGGAGCCCCAGAAGGGAAAAGAATTACATTTACTTCAATACCTTCATCAGCAAAGTACCCCTTTTCAAGAGCATATTGAACTGGAGCACCAACAGCAGAAGGCATAACTCCTACTCGTAATGGGCCTCCATTTTTTTCTCCAGCACCATTTGCAAATACAAATGTTGTAGCTACTACCATGATAATAATCATTAATATAACGATTTTTTTCATTTTCTCCACTCTCCTTTTTTTGATTAAATAGCAAAGATGTCACACTTAGTGTGTTCGCACACACTTTTCATATATCTTATCTTCCATCACAATATTTGATTTGTCAAGTTTAATTATTTTAAGATTTTCTACAAACTTTATAAAACTTCTATCTATTTATATAACATATATTTATTATATCAATTATTTTTTAAAATATATCATTTAATAAATAAATACATCATTTTTATTTTTAAAACCATAAAAATTGTTGACGTATTTATATTTTGTAGTACAATAGCATTCAGGAAACATTGTGGGCGAACACATATTCTAAGGAGTTCTTTTGAAAGTAACAATTAAAACAATCGCCGAACTTTCTGGAGTATCTACTGGTACTGTAGATCGGGTACTAAACAGAAGAGGAAAAGTTAAACCCGCAGTTGAATCAAGAGTGTTAGAAATCGCAAACGCACTCAATTATAAACCAAACTCTGCTGCTAAGATATTGGCAATGCAGAATAAGAAAAGGCACATCGGTGTTATCTCACATGTCCAAAAAGATTATAAGAACTATGCTGTTCAAGAAAGTTTTAGAGGGATACATGAAGCAGAAGAAGAGATTAAGGAGTCTGGAATCTCACTGATATTTACATATGGGCGTAATTTTAATGTCGATGATCAACTGAAGAATATCGATGATTTAGTCTCTACAGAAATTCTTGCTCTTGCAATAGCTCCTATTAATGATCCTCGAGTTACTGCTCGACTAGATGAGGTAATAGAAAGTGGCATCCCTGTTTTCTGTTTAATAAATAACATCATAACAAAGAACCCTCACTATTTTATTGGAATTGACAACTACCAAGCAGGAAGCATTGTAGCTGGATTTTTCAGCCTACTAAGTAATGAAAAATTAGATATCGCTATGATATTCCCGTCTCTTTCTATGCTTGGTAATGCTAACAGACTGAAAGGGTTTGAAGATACCATACAAAAATATTATCCCAATTTAGTGAATAAGATTGATGTCTGTATCGCAACAAACGACGATTTAACTAGTTATGTGACAGTAAAGAACATGTTAAAGAATCTCTCACACGTGAATGCGATATTCTTTGCTTCTGGAGCAGCAGAAGGTGGAGTACAAGCAATTAAAGAACAAGGATTATTTGGTAAGGCAACTATTATAGCAGTAGACCCTTCAGATGTAATTGTTGAAAACATCATACAGGGAAATATTTCTGCTGTAATTAACCAAAATACCCATACAGCAGGATACCAAATAATCAAAGCAATCTACAATTATGCAATGTTCAATATACTTCCAGAATCAACAAAGATTTATATAAAAAGTGAAATCATGATAAAAGAGCATTTTTTAATGAAGAGATCGTAGAATTTCTTTATTTTCATAGGGACAAAGAATTCATTATCTACCTTTCTCTAAACTCACTGTAGTATCTCTAATACAAAGCGAGACATCTAGACAGACATCTTCTATGGGTTCTTTTCTAATACGTTTATTTAATGCGATCACTGATTTTCTTCCCATTTCATAGAGATGTAGCTCTATATTTGAAAAAGTATAATTTGCTTTACTTTCACTCACATCAAAAATAATAATCGAGACATCTTGAGGGACCACAAATCCTTGATTCTTTAATTGGTATACAACACCATTTGCAACTGTTTGAGTCATAGCAATAATTGCGTTAAAAGAGACAAAATTTTCAACCAAATGCAAAACCGAACTGCTTCCCGATTCATTTGCGTACCCTGTGACAATGACAAGACTCGGGTTGTATGGGATTCCATATTCTTCTAAAGCTTTAATATACCCTCTAAATCTCTCAAGGGAAGAAAACATATGGCTATCTTTGGTATGCAAAAATTCATAAATATTCCCATTTGTGCAAGGAGGGGTTCCCCAAAAACTTGCGATGAACACGACTTCATCTCTTCCAAGTTGTAGCATATACTTAGTAGCAAGATATCCACCCTTCTCATTATCATGATAAATATGAGTAGTATCAGAAAAAACATTTTCTCTTGCAGTAACCACCATCGGGATATGAGTAAATCTTTCAATTTGAGGAATGTAATGTGCTTGAGCAACAGGGATATAAATCAATCCATCAATAACCGATTGAGAAAACTGATCAATAATGACATGTTCAACATCTACAGACCCACACGAAGAGCTACATAATACCAATTGATTATTATTTCTTGCCTCTTCCATTACTCCTTCAGCTATCATACTAAAAAAGGGATGAGTAATTTCAGGAACAATCAATCCAATAACACCAGAGGCTCCCCCTTTCATCATTCGTGCAGCGATATTGGGTGTATAGCCAGTTTCTTTAATTACCTTTTTAATTTTCTCTTCGTTATTCTTATTAACCTTTTGGCCGTTAAAATAACGAGACAGAGTGGCAATAGAAACTCCACTAATTCGAGAAATGTCTTTAATTGAATATTTTATCAGACCCTTAGTTGTGCTCATAGTAGTATTATACACAGGGTTAAGAATTTTACAAGTAAATGTAAACGTTTATCATTATTATAATACATGAAGCACAATCTTTAAATCATAGTTTAAAATATTTTTTCTCACTATTTCATCAATCCATTCTATTATATATATTTATATATTTTTAATAATCCTTGACAGCAAAACAATATCGATTATACTAAGAAAGACAAACAGAAAACGTTAATCATTATGGAGGATTTCACGTGAGATTCATAGGAAATAAAGCACAGTTGCATGGGAAGGCAACAATCCCTGGAAATAAATCTGGAACTGCTCGAGGCATCGTATTTGGTGCTCTTGCAGCAGGGAAGACAATACTACATAACCCTCTAACTAATTTGGATAGCTATTCAATAGTCAATATGATGAGACAGTTAGGTGCTACAATAAATACTGACGATGATGCTAAATGGATAATAGAAGGAACTGGTGGGAACCTGACTGTTCCTTCTAATATTTTAGATGCACAAAACTCAGGTACGGGGTTTTATTTTGCTCTTGCAGTGTGTAGTTTAATAAATGGCTATAGTATTCTTACTGGAGATTACCAGATTTGTTATCGTCCAGCTGGACCGATGATAGAAGCAATTAACGCTCTTGGTGGATCTTGTTTCTCTACTCGTAACAATGGCAATGCACCTTTAGTAGTCAAAGGACCTATTAAGGGAGGAGAAATAAGCTTTCCTGGAGTAAATTCACAGTGGATGACGCCTTTCTTATGTGCCTGTGCCCTCGCTGAAAATGATACAATCATCCATGAAACGGATTTACATGAGATCCCTTATGTAAATATGACTCTTGGAATGTTAAAAAAAGCAGGGATAGAAATAATTAACAATAATTATAAAGAATTTATTGTAAAAGGAAAACAAACTTTCAAACCTTTTGAATACACTCTACCTGGAGACTGGGGAACAAGTGGCTATCCAATGATTGCAACTGCCATTACAGAAGGTTCGAAAGTGACTTTCCACGGTCTAGATACTTCTGACTTTGCTGGAGAAAAAGCATTTGTCTCTATTTTATCTGATATGGGATGCAACATAGAAGTTATTGATGGTGGAAAAGGTGGTATCACAGTTGAAGGAACTCAAGAATTAACTGGTATAGAGATTGATTGTAGTGGAACCCCAGATGCGGTACCAATCCTCGCTGTCCTTGGAACAAAAGCGAAAGGGAAAACAGTATTGAAGAGAATCGGTGCATGCAGATTAAAAGAAACAGATCGAGCAGCCTCGATTAGGCAGGAATTAGAAAAAATGGGAGCTAGATTCGAAGAAACCGAAGATTCTCTTACCATTTATCAATCAACATTACATGGAACAATTATTAATGGACATCATGATCACCGAATTGTTATGGCGATGACAGTTGCCTCTTTGATTGCAGAAGGAGAAACAACGATAGAAAATGCAGAATATGCTGCAGTCTCATTCCCAAACTTTTACGAGTTAATGAACTCAATTGGTGCCAATATAAAAAGAATCAATGAAAAAGGAGAAATAGTATGAAAAAACTAATCACAATGTTATTAGTAGTGTTAGTCGTAAGTGGTGCTCTCTTTGCACAAGGAACAAATGAACAAGGAGTGAAAGAGACCCCTCTGTTAAGAATATCTATTGGAACAGCAGGAACTGCAGGTTCTTTGTACCCAATGGGTGTCGCAATGGCGGAAACCATTACAAAACATGTTGAAGGTATTGCCTGTACTGGAGAAGCAACAGCTGCATCAGTAGAGAATATTCGTAACCTTACCCAAGGCAAACTAGCTATGGGAATTAGCCAAAGTGAAATTGCATGGCTCGCGTATAATGGTCTTGGAGATTTCAAGGGTCGAAAAGCCACAGACCTACGTTCATTATTTAGCACCATTTACAGTTATGGCCAAGTATTCACCCTTGAGAGTAGTTCCATTTACGCTATAACAGATTTTAAAGGTAAATCTATTGGAGTAGGAGCAGCTGGTAGTGGTGGGGAGATGGCTGCAAGAATGATTCTCGAATATTATGGGCTCACTTATGATGATATTAAACCTCAATTCATTCCAGAAAGTGAAGCAGTTTCTGCTTTAAAAGATGGGAAAATTGCAGCGTTTATGTGCACTCATCCAGTAAAAAGTGCAGCTTTAATGGATCTAACGAACTCAGCAAAAGTTAGAATGATCTCGTATGATGATAAAGCATTCTTTGAAAAATTCCCTTTCTGGACACCTTACCAAATTCCTGCAGGAACATATCCAAATGTTGATACAGTTGTAACAGTTCCAATTAGCAGAATAATTATGATGACTAGTACCAAAGCAGGACTTAGCGATGACCAAGTTTATAATATTGTAAAAGCTATTTGGGAAAATCGTAGCGAATGGGAAAATGCTTCAAATGCAGTAAGTAAGCAAGTCTTATTTGACACAGCGACATCTGAAATATCAGTGCCCCTCCATGTTGGAGCAGTTAAATATTTCAAAGAAAAAGGCGTTGTAATTGAAGACAGATTACTTCCACCTGAACTATAATTTTATTAATCTTACATCTACTGCTAGATTTCTAGCAGTAGATAAGGAACCCCTATGGCGCAACACATACTTACACCTAAAAAAGACATTTTAAAGCAGATAATGTTTATTCTTTCAACATTAATTTGTCTTTTCCATATCTATGTAACCCTCTATACATCCATAAGCATGATGCAATCGAGAGTAATCCATCTATTTTCACTCACTTTTTTGTGGTACCTCTATAAAGTGAATGGGGCAACGTCAAGAAAACAAAAAGCGCTTTATACTCTAATTGCCCTAATTACCGCAATTACGATGTTTTACTACCTTTTCAATACTACTCCAGATGTAATTCGATCAAAAGGTGTGTGGGGAATTAATGGTGCCGATATGTTTTTTGGTCTTATTCTTGTACTAATTATCTTGGAAACTTCGAGAGAAACCATTGGGATTGCGCTTCCTATTTTAGCAATGGTATTTTTATTATATGCCCTATTTGGTCCATACTTCCCTAATATTATTGCTCATCGAGGATATGATTTCTCATATATAACAAGTTATATCTGTTGGACAAATGAGGGGATTTTTGGAATTCCTATTGGAGCGGCTCTCTCTTTTGTTGTTCTCTATATCATTTTTGGTGAATTACTCGATAAATTTGGTGCAGGTAAATTCTTTATAGATCTTTCATATGCCCTTACGGGAAAAATGAGAGGAGGACCTGCTGAGGCAGCTGTATTATCATCAGCCCTTATGGGTTCTATTAATGGAAGTGCCGTTGCGAATGTTGTAACTACAGGAACCTTTACTATTCCATTGATGAAAAAAGTTGGATATTCAAAGGAATACGCAGGTGCAGTTGAAGCTGTCGCCTCAACTGGTGGGCAAATTCTCCCTCCTGTGATGGGAGCAGCTGCCTTTGTAATGGCCGACATGACAGGGATCGAATATACTACAATTATTCTAGCAGCTCTTATTCCGGCTCTTCTTTACTATTTATCATTAGGGCTTGCTGTCTATTTTGAAGCTGGAAGATTAGGAATACAAGCTGAAGATAATACCAAGTTACTGAATGCAAAAAGAATTCTTAAAGAAGGATATTTTCACTCATTCCCTCTTATAGTATTGCTTATTTGTCTATTAGGGTTTGGATTTTCTGCTTCCTACTCTGCTATCTTTGCAATTATTGCAATACTTTTGATAGGAATATTTCGAACTGTTAAACATGAAAAACGATTTCCTTGGAAAGAGTTGAAAGAGAGTGCAATTCACGCAAGTAAGTCAGCTATTCCAGTCTCTATTGCTTGTGCTTCTGCAGGTATTGTAATTGGTATCGTAAGTATGACTGGCCTTGGAGTACGATTTGCTCAAATTGTATTTAATGTTTCAAATGGTAATATCTTTCTTATGCTTTTCATGGCTATGATAGCGTGTATCATATTAGGTATGGGTCTTCCTTCTACTGCTGCATATGTGATTGCTTCAACAGTTGCAGCACCAGCACTCTTACAGGCTAATATATCTCTCCTAGCAGCCCATCTTTTTGTTTTCTACTTTGCAATCATATCTTTTATTACCCCACCAGTTGCCATTGCAGCTTATGCTGCTTCAGGAATAGCAGATTCCGATTCAATGAAAACAGGAATCCAAGCCTTTAAACTAGGTATTGCAGGATTTATCATCCCATTTCTCTTTATCTATTATCCAGGACTTTTAATATTTGGAACTTCTTTCACCTCTACACTTCATGCTATCATTATAGCATTAAGCGCTGTTGTGTTAATGGCAATATCAATAGAAGGATGGCTCAAATTCAAACTTGAAAAAATAGTAAGAATAGGATGTTTCCTTATCGCTGCAACGCTTCTCTACCCACACATTATCACTAATTTAATCGGGCTCTTAGCTACAATAGCGATGCTTACTTATCTTCTCTTGAGAAAAAAAGTCTTGCTCGCTTCAAAGTAAAGAAGAGATAGAAATCTTTATTTATATGCTAAATCTTTGGTTTTCGTGCATTGGAAACCTTGATATCAGTTGTAACTTAACTCAAAACACTCCTTTGAGATTCATTATGCAAGGTACCCGTTTGAACTTGATAATAGAAACATAGAGGTATCTAATACTACCAACAATATCAATTACTATATTTGTAGTGCTAATCGATTAATCTCATTTCTTTAGACAACCCAGAAATATTTTAATTTAAAACATGGTAAGTAAAAGAGCCTATCGAACTCATAAAGATAAAGAGATTATACAATCTAAATTTCTAGGTTTTAGTGCAATATTTGATGAAATACTGTAATGGAAGTTCATTGAATCACAAAGAATCAATTATCCCGATGTACATATTTTGCTGCATGACTCTTCAAAAGATATAACCGGATTCTAATGCGAAAGGCTCGTTGATATGATTATTGCGGATACTGTTCCCCCGGTAAGAATTCATTAAATATAGGCTACTATTACATCAGTTATCTTTTAATAACCATAGCCAGAGTGTAGACTAAGAAAGTGAAAGCTACACACTTTAATCTTCTTTTTTACCATGTTAATAATCTCATGTAGAAAAATCCCTTTATTTTATGTTTTTTATTAGACAAATACCCGCTTCTATAATAATATTGACAATACAGGAGATTTAATTAATGAAAAAAAGCATTCTTTTCCCGATGTTCCTCCTACTAGTTCTTATTTCCTTTAGTAGTTGTGAACAATCTATCTATGAAACAAAGCGAATATTTATTGAAAATGAAAGTGAGGTGCTCATTTCAGGTGTTACCTTGACCTATTACGATCAGGAAGTACTCATTAATCGTGATTTGCAATTAACTACAATCATAGGCTCCCATGAGAAAAAAGAATATGCCCTTCCTTATATTAATAATGGTGGAAGAAGTTCACAATGTGCAATCCGGGTACAAGCCTATTCTGTTGATGGTGAAATTCAAACAATTGAAGCAAGTAAATATCTTGATTTCACTTTTAATACATCACTTCATGGGGATATCACATTCACCTTTGATGAAGCCACCGAACCAGATGAATATACTCTCTTAGGAGAGGGAAGTGGTATCCAGATAATACCAGACCTTACTTAATTTCTTGTATTCATCGTTACTGATCAACTCAATTGATGTTGATTGTATTTAAAATTTTAATGAAGGAAATTATTATGAAAAAATTACTTATACCTACTATACTCTTACTCTTATTGTTCACGATGATTGGATGTGATCAATCAATCTATCAGATGAAAACACTAGTTGTTAAAAATGAGAGTGATCTAGATATCTATTCACTTTCAATAGAAATCCCAGATGGAACAATTGATTATCGTCTTATAGAACTAGAGACAACTCCTATCATCTATTCAGGTGATACAAAAGAATATGCTATACCGTATATCAATAATGGTGAAGAGTCCCCAATCGTCACAGTAAGAGCATTCGCAGAACCATACTTCAGGTCATTCCTCCCTACTGGTTCAAGAGGATCAATAAGCTATGGTGGTATATCATTCTTATTCTCAACTTCAAATATTGAAGATATTACACTTATTTTTGATGAAAATCCCGAAGATCCAGGATTTTACAAATTTAGTGGTTCTGGCAGTGGATTCCAAGAATTAGTTGATGATTAATTCATCCTTTTAAAAGTAGACAACATCATTGCTCAGCTTTGATATTCTGAACCACCCAAACAATTCCTTGAAATTCGTACTTTCAAGGAATTATCTTAGCCTCTTTAAAGTAAAACTCATCACTTACTAACTTCCTGATATAGGAGAGACCTCGTGTATATTTTTCTGCTACATCATTCATGTTGCACATAATCTCTAAGTCATAAGAACCTTTATAGTGATTATTCTTGAGTGCTCTGATGAGTCTTTCCCACTCTATAGTTCCTTCTCCTGGAGTTAGTGAAAGATTCTCTTTCTGATCATTATCACAAAGATGCGTTCCGCTAATTCTTGAACCTAGACGAAGGGGAATAAGTTCAACAATATCTTTTGTGGAGTGAGCATGTCCTGTATCAAAATTATAGGTGAGGAAAGGATGCTCTTTAAGAAGAGCTAACATCTGCAAGAAACCAGAAACTCCCTGAATTATCGCACCTGGTTGTAATTCAAGGGCAATGAATACATGCTGTTGTTTCCCTTTATCAAGGAGATTTTCTAAAGAGTGAGATAATTGATCGAGAACTTTCTCATAATCTTTTCTACTCATCTCCTCTTTTGGATTGAAAATTCCAAACGGAATAGTGAGTTGCAAACAGTGAGGTAGATGGTTGATTATAAAGAAAAGATGATCTATCTCTTTGTCATCTAGACCCTTTTTAATACCTTCTATGGTACTTAAATCATCTATGAGAAAGTGGGCGACAAGTTGAGAAACTAAGACTTTTTGATCTTCACATTTCTTACAAAGTCTGAGGAGATTCTCCTCATCCCAATGATCAAGATATTCTCTCTTAGTTATCTCTAATTGGAATGCATCAAAACCTAATTTATGTATGATTGGAACTTCATAAAGTACATCTTCTGGGGTAAAATCATTTCCATATTTTGATAAGAAATAAGCTGGCGTCACCCCAATCAACTTTGAACCTCATTTGTTTTATATTTATCAACGATATTACCAATATCTACAATAAACTTTGCTACAAAATAGAGGCTCATGAGAATGGCTGAGCATACTATGGCTCCATACCAAAGCCGCTGTGGAAAATGAAGCATTGGGCTCGTACGTTGGCCTGAATCGAGATACAGATTCAAACTAGAAGAGAAGAAAACACCTATGAATAGAGCTTGGCAAAGATGAACGAAAAATTTGTAATAGATTTGTATCTTTTCATGACGACTCATAAAACCATCTACAAATTCTACTCTCAAATGGGCTCCTTCACGAAACAGTAAAGCAACTCCAATAAACACAAACCAAGCAAAACATAAGTTGATAATCTCATCTTGAGGTGAGAGAAATTGGATCCTGAAGTATCGAGATATTATTTGTGCACACAGAAGTAAGAGTAGCATCACCACACATAATTGAATTAAGGCAAATAACACTTTAGATGTTATGGCATCTATTTTCTTGATTAATTTCATCATGCTATCACCTCTCTTACGCCATAAAACTTGGCAAAAATAATACAATCGAAGGAACATACGTAATTACCAACAAGACAATAAATAAGGCAACTAAATATGGCCACAATTCACTAAGAATTTCTTTTATTGTGAGGTTTGTAATCGCGACCACACTATAAAGACATACACCCATAGGTGGAGTAAGTTGTCCTATCATCAAATTCAATGTCATCACTACTCCAAAATGAATAGGATCAATTCCAATATTCGTAATAATTGGTAAAAAGATTGGAACAACTAAGGTCATAATGCTAATTGTTTCCATGAAACAACCTAGAAGGAGTAACAGAGCATTTACTGATAGGAGGAAAAGCCAAGGTCTAGCGGCAACTACTGCAAGAGCAGTAGTGAGTCTTTGCGGAACTCTCATAATCGTTAATGCATATGCATATGCTGCTGCAACTGCAATAATGAATATCACACGTATTGAGCTACGAATAGTCTCTGTTAATATCTCAGGTAGGAGAGACCATTTTAAATCTTTATACACAAATAATCCGATAATAAGACCATATACACACGCTACAATAGCTGCTTCAGTAGGGGTAAAAAGACCAAATGAGATCCCACCAATTATTATAATGAAACTTCCAAATGGAACCAAAGCATTAAGTAATCCAATAAGCTTCTCTTGAATCGTATAGTGATTCTGAGATCTTGGATAATGACGTCTCACTGCAATAATATAGACCGTCACCATTAATGCAATTCCCATGAAAGCACCTGGAATAAGACCTGCCATAAATAATTTCCCAACAGAAACACCTGTGAGAGCCCCATAGATAACAAAGGGAATACTAGGGGGTATGATGGGTCCAATTGTTGATGAGGCAGCGGTTATAGCAGCACTAAACTTCTTGTCATAGCCACCCTTCTCCATCATCTCCATTTCTACGACTCCCATACCACTTGCATCAGCAACTGAAGAGCCTGACATACCAGAAAACAGCATACTTACTAAGACATTCACATGCCCAAGTCCTCCAGGGATTCTCCCGACCATGATATCTGCTGATCTTAAGATTCTTCTAGTCATTCCTCCATCATTCATCAATAACCCTGAAAGAATATAAAAAGGAATAGCAAGTAAGACAAAAGAGGTACTTCCTGAATACATTCTTTGTGCGATGACAATGATTGAGTTCCAACTCCCTGCTGTAGCAAATGCTACAAGAGTGGCGAGGCCCATACTAAAAGCAACGGGAACTCCTAGTAAGATGAATAATATTAACACTCCAAACACTAACAAGATATCCATAGACTCTTACCTATCTCCCTTTATAAGAATACCTGCGAAGATGCCTTCGCAGATATTTTTCCTTACACGTTTTTCATTAACGAGCTTCTTCCACAAGGTTGACAAATTTTTCTGTAAACTCAGTCCCTGCAAAATCAGAAATAGTTTTGATTGCTGGACCCATTTTGTCTCTGAAAGGGCCTAAATCAGGATAATTAACTTCTACACCTGCTGCTTCGAGCGTTTTGATTAATTCAGTTTCTGAATTAACGGTGAGATCTCGTGCTAATAAACCTGCTTCTTTAGAAGCTTCTAAGACAATAGCTTTTGTTTCATCTGTCATTGAATTCCATGCTTTTTCACTTGCGACTAACATTTGAGTGTTATAGACATGGTTCAGGATTGTAACGTATGGCTGTACCTCATATAGTTTCTGATAATAAATTGTAGCTAGTGGATTACATTGTCCATCGACTACACCTTGAGCAAGTGCCATATAGAGTTCTGGGAAGCTAATAATAGATGTTGTAGCTCCAAGTGCTTTGTACATTGCTTCAAGTTGGATCTCATTTGGAACACGCATCTTTAAACGAGCAACATCAGCTGGTTTTTCCACCTTTAATAAACGGTTAGATAGCTGTCTAAAGCCCCATTCCCAGTTACCTAAGATCACAAATCCTTTTTCTTTTGCATAGGATGCAAGTAAATCCCCTGCTTCCCCATCAAGTGCTCTATGCGCATGATCATAGCTTTCAAAAAGGAATGGAATCATTACGGCGCCATATTGAGGAACCCACACTTGTAGTTGTCCGCTAGTAACGAGACCAAGCTCAAGTGCACCAAGACGTAATTGTTCAGTATATTCTGGTGCTGAACCTAAAGATGAATTTGAATATACTTCTACTTTCACTACTCCATTGGTGTTTTTTTCGACCAACTCTTTGAAAAGCAAAGATGCTTTATGAGATGGATGCCCTTCATCTGAAATGTGAGCAAGACGTAATACCATAGGCTTTTGGGTTGTAGAACTTACTTCTGTTGCACCTTGTGCAAACAGATTTAATCCTGATCCTATGAGCAGAATGCTCATTAATAACATAGCTAGTAATAGCCCTTTTGTTTTTACGACCATAATAAACCTCCTTATTGGTTATTATTTATTTCGTTTGATTCTTACGGTTGAAACAACCGTAGTGACTTTTAAAACTGATAGATCAGTTTCACACATCATTCCATATCCTCATAATATTTCTCACGGACTGTTTTATGGCTGAAATTATAAATTCATCGCTTCTAATTTCTTCTCTTTTATGCATAAGAAAATTAGATCCCCTTTGCATATGGAGGGGTAGTTCTAAGCTCATTGGAATATCTTTTCCACTTTCTTTTACTACCTTTAGAAGCACTTCATAATCATGGGCCCCCTCACCTATTACACAAAAATCCCATCCATCCATTGATTCTCCTTCCAATCTCTTCATCTCTTTTATATGGAGAGATGAACAAAAGGGGATCGCATAGCTACAATCCTTGAGTGGATCTAACTTCATAGCTGAATAGGAATATGCATTAGAGAAGTCATAATTGAGTCTTACATGTTGTATCCCTAATTCTTGTATAAAAGCAGCTCCAGCTTCTCCATTAGGGAAGATGTTATTCTCTCCATCACCTGGGTTTTCTAAGGCAATAATAAGTCCTAATTGCTGTGCAAGATTTGATAATGTTTCTAAGTTTTTGACAAATTCTTTTTTTTTATCTTCTGTGCTTGTATTCGTTATTACGATAGAAGCTCCAACTTCGGAAGCGAACCTAAGACGAGCGCTAAAGCGTTCAATCGCATTGGTTGAGCCAAGATCCATATGAGCAGCAACAGATCTGCTTGTAAGCCCTCTTTCTTGTAACGATCTTCTAATTTTTTTTGCCGATTGTGTACTGAAAGCCTCATATTCATCAAACACAGCGTATCCTGAGGTATAAGCAAGTTCTACAATTAAACAACCTGATTCAACAACTTGATTGAGTGCCTTTGATAAAGGTGCGTCTCTGAATACGAGTAGATTGAGTGCAATATCTGATGCTTGCATAATATGGACCTAAATCCCTATTGCTTAGCCGCATCTAAACAGCGGTCAAAGTTTTCTTGTGAAGGAAATCCTGGGACAAATACTGTTGCTAATTTTAATGTTTCCTCTCCAGTATTAATGACCTGATGCATTTCTCCAGCTCTGACATACAACGCCATATCAGGTCCAATTATTGTTTCTTCCCCATCACAGACTGCAATACCATGTCCTGCAAGAATTTGAATCAATTCTGGTTTATCATGTGTATGGTAATCGGTTTGGCTTTTGGGATATAACAACGCATGTGTATACGTCATTTCAGGGACACCATTTTTATCAGGTGCAAAAAACACTTTAATATGCCTTTGATATGGGGCGGGTATTGTTACCCCAGGTTCTTCCCAACATTTTACTACTTCCATCTCTATTTCTCCTCTATAGTAATTACTTTCATACAAATGAATACTTCTTTTATTTGGCAGCTATACGAATTTACTCCATACCTCTAAGGATTCCCTTGTATTCTCTAGTAAGCGTAATTTATCTTTTTCTTTGATTGCTTCAATTATAAGTTTGTGATTGAGGTAAGCTTGTTTTGGATCTGATACCATAGATTTCTCCATAGCAAAATTGAATAATTTATAAACTGCCATCCCGATCTTCTCTACTAATGGATTATCTGCTAATTTAAAAAGTGTTTCATGAAAAGCAAAATCAAGTTCATGTAATGGAGGAGACGATTCACCACTATTTTCAAGTAATGATTCTATCCTCTCATTAGTTGCTTCTAATAAAGCAATCCCCTTTTCATCAATTTTATCTATCACAAGATTCCCTACCCCAGTGTCAATAAGTACTCTTAGTTCCACCAAGTCCATTGATAGGCCTTGTTCAAAAGCCAAAGCCAGAATTAAAGGGTTTATTGCTGAGGAAGGAATACTACTAGATATGAAAGACCCTACACCTTTGCGTATTTCCACGACCCCTAAGAAAGTTAACATTTTAATTGCTTCTCTCACTGAGTTTCTTCCTACTCCAAGATGCGTCATAAATTCTTGTTCAGTAGGTATCTGATCTCCTGGTTTAAGCTTCTTTGCTAGCAAATAATCGATAATGATATTTGCAATTGATGAGGAGACACTCTCTCTCTTCAGGGAATTACCTTGTTCCAAATTAAATAAAATTGCCAATGCTTCGGTATTCAATGTTATCCTCCATCATTAATATTGAGAGGACGTCCTACGTCCTTCATCCCATGAATATATCATGTACCGAGAAATTGTATCTGTCAAGAAATATTTGAAAAGAATTTTATCCTGCAGTTAAGAGAGAATAGAACCAATTCTAATTGACTTTAACAGTCATGAATTAGTAGTTACAATGTTTTGAATAAATAGTATGTCTCAGATTTCAATTCATGCTCTTCTCACATATTCTTTACTTTACGTAGTAGTTTCTCTTGCTACGACTTCTGGAATAAAGACAGGTATTTCAGTGGGGGTATTTCCTTTTTCCATGAGTTCATAGAGAAGTTCAAATGATTTAATGCTCATCTCTTCAATTGGGACATGGACTGTAGTGAGTGCTGGGCAGTGAAAAGCTGACATTGGGATATCATCAAAGCCGGTCACTATGATATCTTCTGGTATTCTTATGTGATTATCTTCTAAATAGCGAAGTACTCCCATTGCCATAATATCATTGTCAACAAGAATTGCATCAGGTATCTGTTCATGGCTCATAATTATTCGTGCTGATTCGTATCCTGTTTCAGCTCGATATTCTTTTTGTAGCCGAACAACACTATGAGGAGTAAGCCCTTCTTTTTCCATAATCTTCATAAAACCAAGAAATTTTGGTTCAAGTTCAGGAACTCTAGTCATACACCCTACATAAGCAATATTTTTTTTCCCTAAGTCAATAATATATTTTGTAATTTTCTCTATTCCCAGACCAAAATCACCATACACAATTCGAATATTATCAAAATTCTGATAATAAGGAACATTACTCATAATTACAAAAGGAAGATTTTTATTTGATAAAGCAAAATTCATTGACTTATCCATATCATGGAAATAGCAGACGATAATTCCACTAAAAAAGTTAAGGGGAAGAGAATCGAGTAAAGAACTCAACTCTCCATCAACATTGTCTATTGAATAAAGAATGACTGAATAGTTTTGTTGAAGAGCAATTTTTCTGATTGTATTATAAATAGTAGCATGAAACGGATTGGTAATCTCTTGCGCAACAATAGCAATAATATGTGAATTTTGTACTCGTAAATGACGCGCAAAAAGATTAGGAGTATAATTTAATTGCTCAATAGCGTGTTCAATCGCAATTCTATTCATTTCCCTTAAAGAGCTTGGATTATTCAAATACTTAGAGACAGTGCTTGGAGAGACTCCAGCAAGCTTAGCAACATCTTTTATAACAGCCACAATAGATTCCTTTCTTTGACAAAAATAATACAGTAACTCCACCAAAGAGACAAGTTACTATATGAGACAGTGAGCCCTATTGAATTCTCTGTCTATATCCTTGTCATACATTCTTTTCTATTAAAGAACTAACATAATCTTCATGGCATTAAGATTCTTTTCAGCTTCTTCAAAAGCTGCCTTCCAATCCTTCAAAGCAAATGTGTGACTGATTAACCCATCGGTGTGAATCATACCAGTACGAATACCCTCTATCACTGATGGATAGGTCAACGCAGAAAGGTGAGAGCCAACAATATTGAGTTCTTTCCCATCACCAATAATATTCCAATCAGCCTTCACTTCATCAGCAAACACACCCATTTGAACATATCTTCCATGATTTCTTAAAGAAGCCAACCCTTGATTTACACTCTTTGGACTACCTGAAGCTTCAATATAGACATCACAACCTCGCCCATTAGTTGCTTTCATAATCTCTTCAACAACATCACTCTCTAGTGCATTAAGAACAACATCAGCACCATACTTCTTTCCCATCTGTAGACGATAGGGACGAATATCAATAGCAATAATCATTTTTGGTAATCGCAATTTTATCATATTCACCATTGCAGTACCAATAGAACCAAGACCTGCTATCACAACAACATCTGAATGTGCAATCTGTCCAAGTTCAACAGCATGCATACCACAAGCAATAGGCTCTACCATAACTGACTGTTCAGGAGAAAAACTATCTGGTAACTTGTGGACTCTACTATGTTTATTTAGGAGAATATATTCAGCGAATCCACCTTGAGCATGTTTCTTAAAACCATACACAGCTGATTCAACACACATCCAGTATTTACCAGCTCTACAAAATTCACATTCATCACAGGGAACAATCTGCTCGGCAACTACTGAATCACCAATCTTGAAATTAGTTACTCCGTCTCCAAGTTCAACAACTTCTCCAAAGAATTCATGTCCACCAATAACCGGAGCATCAAT
The DNA here is from genome assembly GCA_963663665.2 of Sphaerochaetaceae bacterium. Classification (GTDB taxonomy): domain Bacteria; phylum Spirochaetota; class Spirochaetia; order Sphaerochaetales; family Sphaerochaetaceae; genus SABI01. The sequence goes on along the minus strand of CAXXKP010000010.1, from coordinate 5,860 downwards.
ATAACGGTTCTCTTCTGAAGTTCCCCAAATACGGATTCCACCATGAAAAGATTTTACATCCCCTGCACAAATACCACATCCTTTCACTTTCAATAGAATTTCACCCTCTCCTACTGTAGGAACAGAGACTTGTTCATATCTATAATCATACGGAGCATAAGAAACTAAAGCATTCATCATTTTTTTCATCACATCCTCCTATTCTTTTGAAGCGGCATACTCATGAGCACGATATGCGTTTTGAACCTTGAAAAAGCCACCATCAATACCAATAATTTCACCAGTGAGGTACCCAGCTTCAAATGAAGCTATATAACTCACAAGAGAAGCAACATCATCACCATTACCAAATCGATTTAATGATATTTGTTTCACTTGGATATCACCTCTCTCTTGAATCATTGCATCAGTCATATCTGTATGAATAATTCCAGGAGCATATGAGTTGACTGTAATATTATAGGGAGCTAATTCAGCAGAGCCAATTTTTGTCATCATATCAATACTTGCCTTACTTGCAGCATAAGCTACTAACCCAACATCACTAAAATGACCAGAAATCGAAGAAGCATTAATAATTCGACCATATGAATTTTTCTTCATATAAGGAATTACAGCCTTAAGCATATAGAACTGGCTCATAAAATTGCCCGTCATTACTCTCTGTAAATAGGCCCCATCCATATCTTCTAAGAATTTAAAGTCAAAAATACCGGCATTATTAACAAGGATATCTATTCGACCAAATTTTGCTGCAATATCACTCACAACTTTTAACACCTGTTTTTCATCAGTTACATCGCACTTGAAAACATCTGATTGGGGAGAAATCCTCACTAACTCGGCTTTTGTCTCAATAGCTTTTTTCTCATTAGAACGATACAACGCTATTACGATATTGCCATCTTTAGCTAACTTCAAACTAATCGATTGTCCCATACCACGTGTACCACCAGTAACAATAGCAACTCTCTTTATATCCATTACATGTCTCCTTAACGATATTAATCTTGCCCATATGCAAGTATTGCAAATGATTGCATATGTCCATCTATCCAATTTAGACGGGCATATTCAACTACGATCTTTTTTGTACTCTCTATAATTAGGGCATAGGGCTCATTCCTTGGCACTTCATAATCCCACTTCTCTAATTGATCCATCCGTAGATGAATCGATTTAAAAGGAGGAATGCGCACAGGAGAAATGACCTTCTGCTCAATATCATGTTCGAATATTAGATTCAGCGTAACAATAGCATCAACTTTTCCAGTATTAACAAAGCTAATACTCTCATGCGATGGGACAGTCCCCACTATTTCATCTCTCATATATAAATCAGGAATGCACCAGTAGGGATAACCAAGTTCTTTCATCTATACATCCTTTAATCTTTTTTTCTTCTACGTAACACATCAATAATAACAGCAATCAAAATAATCGCACCTTTAACGACTCGCTGTGCTCCTTGAGGAACATATAATAAGTTCATTCCATTGGCGATAACACCAATAATGAGGGCACCTATCAAGGTACCAGAGATACTTCCTTCCCCACCACTCATCGAAATACCACCAATGACAACTGCCGCAATAGCTTCCAATTCCGAGCCCTCAGCATTCGTAGGAACTGCTGAATCAAGACGTGAAGTAAGAATCATAGCTGCAACACCGCAGCAAAAACCGCTAATCATATAAGCGGAAGCTTCAATTTTCTTTACACTAATTCCCGATAGTTTTGCACAACTCCTATTGCCGCCAATTGCATAGAAAGATCGACCATAGCGAGTGAATTTCAACACATACATTGCAATGATGAATAGAAAAATCATAATCAGGAGAGTAAAAAGAGGAATTCCAAAAAACCTCCCTGTAATTGCTGTAAAAGAACTAGGGAACGTATAGACCGGTTGTCCTCCAGTAATAGTATAAGCCATTCCTCTAGCAATAGACATCATACCTAAAGTTGCAATAAACGGAGGAAGATTAAAGAATGTAATAAAAAATCCATTTAAGAATCCTATAAAAACAGCAACCAGAATCCCAATCAAAATACTTAACCATACTGGAAACATCATGTGTTTCATGAGAATCGCCATAACCAAACCACTAAAAGCAACATTAGATCCTACAGAGAGATCAATACCACCAAGAAGAATGATATATGACATCCCTAAGGCAAGGGTAAAGTTAATTGAAATTTGCTGTAGCACATTAAGTAAATTTGAAGGTTTCAAAAAACTATTAGTCGCAATTGCTAATATGGTGCTCATAATAATAAGGGCAAAAAGAATTCCAAGAATATTACTGGCATTTCCAATGTTTTTTAGACCTAATTTTCGTTGAGAGATATTCTTCATTATGACCTTCCTCTTTCTTGTTTTTTTGCACCTGTAGCGAGTGCCATGATGTTTTCTTGAGTTGCTTCTTCAATTGTCAGTTCACCAGTTTTCCTACCACGAGCCATTACAATAATTCGATCACATATTCCAAGTAATTCTTGGATCTCAGAACTAATCACAATGATTGCACATCCATTTTGTGCCAAACTATTGATAATATTATATACTTCAATTTTTGCACCTACATCGATTCCTCGTGTGGGTTCATCGAATATGAGCACCGCACTTTCAGAGACTAGCCACTTAGCCAATACCACTTTTTGTTGGTTTCCTCCAGATAAATTACGCATTAACTGTTCTATTGAAGGTGTCTTAATGTTTAATCTATCTACATAATCATCTGCTAAGTTTCGTTCTTTTTTCAATAATAATTGAATACCTTGGCTCAATGTTTTTAACGAAGCTAAAGAAATGTTTTCCCTCACATTCATTGAGAGAACTAACCCTTCCCCTTTACGGTCTTCGGTAACAAATCCAATTCCATGTAAAATAGCATCTTTAGGAGTTTTTATAGAGATTTCCTTTCCATGCAATATAATATTACCAGAAGTTTTCTGATCAAGACCAAATATAGCTCGTGCTGTTTCAGTTCTTCCCGCCCCTACTAATCCACTGAATCCTAGAATTTCTCCGGCTTGAACATAAAAACTTACATCAGTAATCTTATCTGAAGTTAATGATTCAACTCTGAAAATTTCTTTTCCAATCGTTTTCTCAACTTTTGGGAATTTGTCTTTCAGCTCCCGCCCAACCATATGTTTGATAATTTCATCTACAGTGATATCAGCAACTTCGACTTGTGTGATTGTTTTTCCATCTCGCATGATTGTTGCTCTGTCGCATAGCGTTTTAATCTCTTCCAAACGGTGAGAAATATAGATAATCGTTACTCCATTCTTCTTGAGGCGCCTCACCATTTCAAATAGATGATTAGTCTCTGTATCGGTAAGTGGAGCTGTCGGTTCATCCATGATAATAATTTTGGCATTCAAAGAGAGAGCTTTAGCCACCTCAACCATTTGTTGCTGAGCAATGCCTAAAGATCCAACTTTGGATTGAACAGGTAAATCGACTTCCAAGTCACGTAGTATACGCTCTGCCTCTTTGTTAATAGCCTTCCAATCAATATGCACCCTATTATGCATTTTATGACGACCAAGAAATATATTTTCAGCGATTGTAAGATGTGGAATAAGATTTAATTCTTGATAGATAATACTTATCCCCAATGTTTCTGCTTGTTTGGGGTTATGAATAGTAACAGGATTACCAAACAATTCAATGCTTCCTTCATCCATTGTATATGCGCCAGAAAGAATTTTCATCAAAGTCGATTTCCCAGCACCATTTTCTCCAAGCAAAGCATGTACTTCTGCTTTTTTCACACGTAAATCGACTTTATCCAGTGCTTGTACACCGGTAAAATATTTACTAATCCCTGACATCTGTAAAGCTACATCATCGTTCACAATCTAACATCCTCATAGTGGTGAATATAGTTGAAAGTGAGTGGGAGATTTCCTTTAGAAATCTCCCAACTACTCTCATATTTCCTCTTCCTTATTTAGGGAGGAATTCCTCTGCATTTTCACTAGATACGATATAGGTATCAACATTAATAATCTTATCGACTTTTTCTCCCTTGAGAATTTTGTCCATTGTTTCAACTGTTTTTACACCAGTACCTACACCACCAATTGAGAGAGTGCTCAACATTTTTCCAGCAATGACACTTTCAACTGCATTGGGATTACCATCAAAGCTGACAACCTTAGCATCAGAACCAGCCTCTTCAATTGCTCTTACAGCACCAAGACCCATTTCATCAGAGAGTGCAAAGAATACATCGATCTCTGGATTAGCCTGCAACATATTTGAAGCAGCATTCATCCCTTTCTCTCTTTCCCAGTCACCAGGTTGTGAAGCAACTACTTGAATTCCAGGATACTTTGCTTTAGCACGATCCATGAATCCACCTTTTCTTTCTGTAGTATGATCTGAAGGTAGTCCTTCAATAATAGCTACTTTTGCTGTCCCATCAAACTGTTCAGCAACAAAATCACACACCTTAGCACCACCTTCATACTGGTCATAACGAACATATGAAGCAACATTACCATCAGCTAGTTCATTCTGTGTGTTGAACATAATTACTGGAATGTTTGCTTGGTTAGCTTTTTTTACTGCTGAAATGATAGCATCACTATTAATTGCACAGAGAATTAAACCATCTACCTCTTGTGTAATTAAATCGTCAACTATTTGAACCTGTGCAATATAATCTGATTCTGACTCTGGAGCGAGTGTTACCAAATCATATCCTAATCGATTTACTGCTTCTTTAGCCCCGCTGATAACTGATGCATAATACGGTGAAATCATGGCAGGCGGTACTAAAGCAATCTTCTTTTGCTCTTCTTTTGCTCCAGCTGCAAAGATCATTCCTGTAGCAATGATCAAGATACACAAAACAACTAATACTTTCTTTGCTTTCATCTCAAAAATCCTCCCTTGTTCTTTTTTTAGCATACGCTAAAAGTTAAATAATACATAATTGAAACATCATGACGAAATTGTATCGTAACTTCTTTTCAATTTTATATCCTATTATTATAAGTATATATAAAAAACGAATCGATTCGTTTATGTGTATTATAACATGTCGTTTCTAAAATGCAAGAATAATTTTTGTGTTACAGAAATACAATGAAGTTAGATGAAGACAAAAAGTGTTGTGCATAATCAGAATACCTTAAATAGCTCTAGATATTTATATCTATCAAGAAGAGAGGAAGGTTGGTCAAGTCTTTCTCTGGGAATTTTATGGCTCTTTACAGAAAGTTGTGGGATGGAGAATTAAAGGAAAGTAAAAACATATAGAAAAGGGACGGAAGATGTTCTAAAGTTTTGGTTACCACACTAAAACCGAAGGAGCATTCCCGTCCCATGAACGATACTATCACCATAGCCCACCAACTTACAAGTTTCTGTGTCACTGAAGAACCAAAAAAAGTGCACACACGCAATGGAATCATCACAGTTACAACAGGGGAAGTCACAACAGAGGTCCCCAGGATCTGTCCTGTCTGCCAAAGCCAGATGTATGTACATCAAAAACATCACATCAATCTTCAACATGTACCGATCATGGGAAGAGTTCATGTGCTGAGAGGAGGCTTTAAACGATCAAAGTGTGAACAGTGTGGGTGCATCAAGAGCCAGAATATTCCTTTCAAAGTTTCAAATCATAGGATCACAAAACATCTGATGACCTTAGCTGCAGAGTATCTTGCCAAGGGATTCACACTCACTGAAATCTCTCAGATTCTTCATATTCACCCATCTGTGGTACGAGATATAGATGTGAAACGATTGAAAAGGATGTTTCCTTCAGTTAGACCAACCACTTATAGTACTCACACTGCAGTAGATGAATTCCTTCTACACAAAGGGCATCGG
>CAXXKP010000009.1:0-555658 GCA_963663665.2 Sphaerochaetaceae bacterium | reverse complement strand
TAATGATGAAGGCTTTAGCGGATTGGAAATGGCTCGCGATCAACTGGGAGTTGAAATTAGTTATGTTGAAGCTCCTGAAATTGCAGAAGTTGAAAGTCAGTTGAGCATGTATGCCGAAGATGGAATATATGATCTTATTCTTGTCCTCGGAGCAACCTATGCAGATAGTATTACTTCTGTTGCGAAAATGTATCCTGAACAAAGATTTTCTATAGTAGATACAGCAATGGAGGGACACACACTTGCAAATCTCCATGGAGTAGCTGCTTGGGATCCGGAACAAACATTTCTATCAGGCTGTATTGCAGGACTAGTAACGATGAGCGATGAAATGCCATTGTCTAATGGTAATAATATCGTAGGATTTGTCGGTGGAATGGATTCTCCAGCTTCACGTGCGGGTGCAGCAGGATTTTTAGCTGGTGCAAAATATGTCAACCCATCCGTAGAACTTATCTATACGATTGCTGGAGGATATCGAGATCCATCTAAGGGAAAAGAGATTGCATTGGCAGCATATGATAAAGGAGCTGATGTAGTTTCACATAATGCTGGAGGCACAGGACTTGGAGTTTTTGATGCAGCTGCGGAAGTTAATAAATATGTTATTGGTAGTAGCCTCTCTTCGGTCGATGTCGACAGAAGTCTCTGTACATCAATGAAGCGTACAGATCTCTTCGTTTTTCAAGAAATCGAAGCGCTAGTCAATGGTACGTGGAAGGCTGGATCTGACAGAAAAGGTCTTGCGGAAGGTGTTTGCTACTATGATGTTGCTAATTTAAAAACCATATTGCCAAACAGCATTGTTTCTATTGTAGAAGAGGTGAAAGAACGTGTGATCTCTGGAGAGGTCAAGCTTGTCAATGATCCAAACGAAATTGAAGAGTGGTCAAAAACTAACAGATACTAAAAATTAGAAATCCAAGGGATGCTTGTCATCCCTTGGGATTCCTGATCTTTATTATTGGTGTAAACGTGCAATAATTGAAGGTAAGCCGAATATGAATATTATTGAAATGAGAGGTATCTCAAAAACTTTTGGAACCACAGTCGCTCTCAATGATGTAGATTTCTATCTGCAAGAGCAGGAAATTCTCCTCATTAATGGGCGAAAACGGTGCAGGAAAGACAACTATGATGAATATTCTCTATGGGCTCTATAAAGCAGATAGAGGAGACAATCTTCTACAAAGGTGAACTTATCAAGATCAATCGCCCGATTGATGCAATCAATATTAGAATCTGCATGGTACACCAGCATTTCATGCTGGTTCCCGCATTATCTATTACAGAAAATGTTATTACAGGAGCAGAACCGACAAAAGACGGATTGTTTATCGATAAAAATGCAGCACGGGAAAGGGTTTCTGAGATTATTTCCTCTTTAAATTCTTCACTTGATCCCGATACAAAGGTTGGCACTTTATCAGTAGCAGCGCAACAGCAGGTTGAGATTATAAAAGCTTTATACAGAAAAGTAGATGTATTGATTCTGGATGAACCGACAGCTGTGTTGACTCCTACAGAAGTCGTTGGATTATTTAAAGTATTACGGGACTCTTCGAGATGAAGGGATGAGTATTGTCATCATTACTCACAAGTTGAAGGAAACGTTGAATATTGCAGACAGGATAACTGTATTAAGAGATGGGCATATTATTAATAGCAGTGTAGATCCAAAGAGCACAAACATTCATGAATTATCAAAAATGATGGTTGGTCGGCAAATCAAAATCAATGAAAGACGTCCAACAAAAATCTTGGGAGAGAAGAGTTTTGAAGTAATCAACCTGCAAGTATCTGAGCAGAATATTAGAAAAGTTAACGACGTAAATTTTTCCATCATGAGTGGTGAGATTTTGGGAATTGCTGGAGTCGATGGAAACGGTCAGACAGAAATTTTGGAAGCTATAACAGGATTGCGTTCTCCCGATTCTCTGACACTGAGACTGAATGGGACAGAATTGAACTGTAATACAAATAAGCTGTTGCGGGCAGGAATAGGGCATATACCTGAAGATAGATTAGCAATGGGTGTGTTACTCGAACAGAGCGTCAAGAACAACCTTGTTCTAGGGTATCATAGAGAAAAGAATATTTGCCAGAGAGGCATCTTCAACCGTAAAGCTTTGGTTTCGTTTGCTCAAAACTGCATAGAAAAATACAATATCAAGACCTCTGGGCTCGAGCAACCCATCCGATATCTCTCGGGTGGTAATCAACAGAAAGTAGTCTTAGCAAGGAATTTTAGTCAGGAACTGCAGGTTCTGATAGCTGCCCATCCTACAAGAGGGGTTGATGTTGGTGCTATAGAGTTCATCCACAAACAAATTCTCGACTTTCGTGATCGTGGTAAGGGTGTTCTGCTTGTATCTGCAGATCTGGATGAGGTCCGTGCATTGAGTGACCGTATTCTTGTTCTCTACGAAGGCAAGATTGTTTATGAATGTAGACCCGAAGACGTTACTGCGGTTCAGATGGGACTCATGATGACAGGGATGTCCCCGTCAGAGGCTTTAAATCTTAATGCAAGGAAAGACCAATGATTGATTTGAAAAAAATTTCATATACTCAGCTTATATATGATTTCATCGGGAAAATTAAAATTCCATTTATAGCACTTATTCTTGCTCTTGCCTGTGGAGCTATAATAATAATTGTTAGTGGTTATTCACCGATTGAAGCCTACAGGGCTATAATTGTGGGTTCACTGACCACTAAAAGGGGATTTATCCTTTCTCTCGCGCAGGCGACACCTATAATGTTTACGGGGTTAGCATTTGGATTGGCATATCGTGTCAGACTTATTAACCTCGGTTCAGAAGGACAACTTTATATTGGAGCTATGGTATCTGCTCTGATAGGAGCTCATGTAACCTTTTTACCTGGATTCTCACATGTTGCTGTTGCGATGGCTGCCGGTGCAATTGCCGGAGGCCTTGTTGGCTTATTGATTTCTTGGTTGAAAATTAAATTTGGTGCTCATGAAGTAATAACTAGTCTGATGTTGAATGAGCTGATTATTTTATTTACTTCGTATCTGAGTATTGGCCCCGCTAAAGCTGCCAACAGTCCTATATCTCAGACAGCTATGGTTCTCGATTCTGCTAGACTCATTAAAATAGCACCAAGATCGCAATTAACAACTGCTCTCTTTGTGGTTATTTTCTTCGCAGTATTATTACAATTACTGTTGTCCAAAACCGCTCTGGGTTATGAGATGAAAGCTGTCGGAAACAATTTATCTGCAGCAAGAGTTGCTGGAATTAATGTTAATAAGGTTTATCACTTTACATTCTTTGTAAGTGGAGCTATGGCCGGTCTAGCAGGATCATCTCTCATACTAGGTGTATTTGGTAGATTTATCGATCATTTTTCAAACGGGATTGGATTTGCGGGGATTTCGGTAGCTGCTTTGGCAGGGTATAGCCCGGTAGGGGTCCTTTTTTCCGCTTTTGTCATTGGAATTCTAAAAGCTGGAGCACTGACATTGCAGCGAACGACTCCTGTTCCTATTGAATTTGTAAGTGTTGTTCAAGCGTTTATCGTTGTTTTTGTTGCAGCACCCAATATGGTGAATTCGATAATAGCTGCTCCAATTCAAGGATTAAAAATAATAAAAGAGAAGGTGGTAAGTCGTGGATAATCTTTCTCGTTTCATATTCATTATCTCTTCAACGATTAGAATGTCTGTACCGTTGATTCTGGTTACTTTAGGCGCAACACTTCAGGTACGTTCTGGGATTATGGACCTCGGATGTGAAGGTATGATGATAGCTGGAGCAGTCTTTGGGGTATTAGGGTCTTATCTAACCGGTAGTGCATGGATGGGAATCCTTTTCGCTATGTTGTTTGGAGCTCTTTTTTCGTTAGTGCACGTATTTTTACATGTAACCTACAAAGTTAATCCAACTATCAGCGGTATGTCAGTCAATCTTTTGGCCTCAGCGATTGCCCCTCTGTTGGTTATGTTAGTTTGGGGAAGACAGACTTTATCAGATAAAGTCGCCGCATTTAACAAAATTGACCTACCCATATTGGAAAAAATCCCCTTTTTGGGAACAATCCTGAACGAACAAACGATCTTCTTTTACTTGAGTTTATTATTAGCACTCCTCATGTGGATTATTTTGTTTCGTACTAAAATAGGACTACGGCTACGAGTGGTGGGAGAAAATCCAAAAGCAGCAAATACCATTGGAATCAATGTAGTCAAATATAAATATATTGGTACATTACTCGGTGGAGCATTAGCAGGATTAGGTGGAGCTGCTTTATCAATAGGTCAGCTTGATATGTTTATTGAAGGAATGACCGCAGGGCGTGGATATATTGCAATAGTAATCAATGCCTTCGGTAGATTCCATCCATTTGGAGCAGTGTTTGGGAGTCTTTTCTTTGGCTTCTTTGATTCGTTACAGATGGTTTTTCAAGGGATGGTGATTCCCAGTCAAATACTTATGATGACACCCTACTTCTTTACCTTACTTTTAGTTTCGTTTGGTTTATCTAAAACGAGCTCCCCAGCAGGATTAAATAAGCATCATGATATCTAATAATAATAGAAAAAGGAGAATTTCTGAATGATAGGTGTAATAGGCGGAACAGGATTTTATGATATTGGTTTTTTCGGAGAAGCAGAAGAGATCTCAGTAGAGACAGAGTTTGGAACAGTAGATCTAATTAGGGGAACCTACAAAGGAAAAGAACTCGTATTCCTTCCACGCCATGGGAAAGAACATGGAATACTTGCTTATCAGGTTAATCACCATGCCAATCTTTTGGCTCTACAGGCTATGGGGGTAGAGAGGGTTTTGGCTACGGTGGCCGCAGGTGGAATTTCTCCTCAAATGAATAAAGGGGATCTTGTCCTTATAGATCAGTTTATCTCCTTTCATACAAGGCATTATACGTATGGGAAATACTCTGTGGATATGACTGAACCATACTGTAATCAGCTAAGAGACATCATACTAACAAAAGCAGAGTCATTGGGATATCCTATTCATTCTGAAGGTACGTACATCTCTTTTGATGGTCCTCGATATGAGACAAAAGCGGAGATCTTAGCTTTTAAATCGCTTGGCGCAGATGTTGTAGGAATGACTAATGCTCCGGAAGCAGCTCTAGCAAGGGAACTAGGCCTTTGCTATTCAGCCATTGTGATTGTTACAAATAAGGCAGCAGGATTATCAGAGGATGTTCCAGATCTTCAGACACATAAAAACGCAGTGAGGGATAATGCGAACATTATGCGAACTCTAATCAGTGAATCTATCCTTGATATACCAGATGAAAGAACATGTATGTGTAGAGGTTGTCTAGAGAGGGCTTTGTCCGCCAGAAGTCATTAGAAGATTTTATTATTATGGGTGAAGGTAAAGTATGGTTGCACCAGATATTATTAAAAAAATTCCTAAAGTAGAGCTTCATGATCACCTGTCAGGTGGTCTACGTATAGGGACGATTATAGAGCTTGCTCATATCTGTGGCTGTAATCTTCCTGAAACGGATCCTGATTTGCTAGCTACATGGTTCCATAAAGGAGCTCACCAGAAAAATCTTATTTCCTATCTTGATACGTTCAGAATTACTATGGGGGTCTTGCAGACTAGAGAATCGCTGGAACGAGCTGCATTGGAAGCAATGCTGGATTATGCAGACGAGCATATTGTGTATGCAGAGATTCGGTTCTCGCCTATTCATCATACGGCAAAGGGATTATCTCTTTCTGAAGTTATTGAAAGCGTACTCAAAGGTCTTAATGAAGGAAAAGAAAAGACAGGAATATATTTCGGGCTCATTCTTTGTGGAATGCGTGATATGGATTCTGATGTCTCTTTTAAGATTGCACAACTTGCTGTGGCATATAGAGAAAATGGAGTCGTGGGATTTGATATAGCTGGAAAAGAACAAGGGAATCCTGCTAAGAAACACATAAAAGCTTTTCAATATATTCGGCAACATCATTTGCACTCCACAATCCATGCAGGGGAAGCTGATGGGCTTGAATCAATCCGGCAGGCTGTTTACCTCTGCGGTGCAGATAGAATTGGACATGGGACTAGGCTTATAGATGATGTAAGCTTTAATGGAAATAGGATTGAGAGCATAGGACCGTTGGCAAGCTATATTAGGAATACGAGAGTTCCAATAGAGATGTGTTTGACTTCAAATATTGGTACTGGTGCTACGAAAAGATATGAGGAACATCCCTTCAATCTGTTTTATAAGAATGATTTTACAGTCTTTCTTTGTTCTGATAATAGGTTGATGAGTAATACCTCGCTAACAAAAGAAATGACGATTGCTACTAAGATATTTGATCTGCAATTGTCCGATCTGAGGAAGATGACGATTCATGCTATGGAATCTGCATTTATTGGAAAGGAAATGAAAGAATGGATGATTCAGGAGCTCATTAACCCTCAGTATGGATGTATGATTGAGTAGATGTCTATAATGATAAATTGGAGGTGTAAACGAAAAGAAACATAATGTGGTTGTAAGAAAAGAGGTTTCAAGGCTGAAGCAGACTTGTATCTTATGTGAATATTGAAATTGTGGTTGATTTGAGAGCCGGCATTATAGTTTAATAGGGGAAAAGTTTTTTTTATATGGTCTTATTATGACAAGAAGTTTATAATGAATATGAAGAATCCTTCTACTATATGTAGCCATAGTTATTCGTTTCTATGATAATGTATATAATCTTTTGATGAGGCAATACTAATGAATACTGGCATGTCTTTGGGATTTGTGCAGATTTAAATAAATTCAGTGGGAGTATCGAGTTTTGAAAATAGTAAATATGTCTATACAACAGCAAACTAAAGATGCAATTTTAGAGTACATCCATGAACATAAAGCTCATATGGATAAACTACCCTCTGAACAGGATTTTGCTAAATTATTTGGTGTAAGTAGAGCTACTGTGCGTGAAGCAATAAAGGTGTTGGATAATGATAACATTATTTATTCGAAGCATGGAGTAGGGACTTTTATTGTAAAGGGAACTACTCAGTTATCCACATCAATGAATATTCTTGAAAGCTGGACAACTATTATATCAAAACATGGTTATACTCCAGGGACACAAGATGTGTTTATCGAGTTACGGGAAGCTGACGAGAATATTGCTAAGAAGCTGGGTATACAGGTTGGTGAAAATATTGTCTATCTTGAAAGATTGCGTACTGCAGATAATAAACCTGTAGTATTTGTAATCGATTATGCCAGACATTATGACGGATTGGTTAAAAAGTATAAGGAAACGAAGCCTGAGTCATTTTTAGAGTTTATTGAAAATTATACTAATTCAAACCTTGATCATGTTATATGCCGTATACAGCCTATCATTGGTACTGTGGAAATACAGAAAAAACTTCATCAGGATCCTGTTAATCCACTCCTTTTCCTGGAACAGGTACACTGTAAACGAGATGGTGACCCATTTTTCTATTCTGAGAGCTACGTAATTAGTGAAATGCTACAGTTTAATATTATTAGAAGAAAACCTAATTAGAACATAATTCATAGTCTCTATTTAGTTCTCAGTCGCTTTATACACAGCTAATGATACCCCCCGATAATTACATGAAATCGCTTTAATCCATTTGCTTTATCAGAAGTGTATTCCTCTGATTTACAAAAGATATATCCATTCAATAAAGAATCGTTTGGGGATAAAAGAGGATTAGGTTAACACATTATTGAAGTTATTAGCCTAATAAAGGTTTGAAATATAAGGATTTATAATACAAAAATTCACCCCAATAGTATGGGAAACATGACTAGGAGAATTACATGAAGAAAGAACAAATTATTATTGATACTGATGCTGGTGTAGATGACACTATGGCTTTACTCCTTGCTTTGAGATCACCTGAAATTGAAATCAAAGCCATAACAACAGTACATGGTAATGCAGAATTAAAGGACTGTACTCGAAATGTATTGCATGTGCTTGAGATGACAAATAATAGACATATACCTGTAGCACAGGGTGCAGAAGCCCCAATGATTAAGAAACCAGTATATGGGAAATATGTCCATGGTGAGAATGGAATTGGTGACTTTATTAATCCTAATCCTACTATAAGCTGCGTCGACTTCCATGCAGTTGATTATATGGAGTCTCTTATCAAAGGGTCTAAAGAGAAAAGTATAACGCTCGTTGCATTAGGTCCCTTGACCAATATTGCTCTTCTTATTATGAAAAACAGAAGCCTGATCAAAAAGATTAAACGTGTTATTTTTATGGGAGGAACTTATCTTACACCGGGTAATGCTACACCAGTATCGTCTGCAAATTTGTTCCATGATCCTCATGCAGCGAGAGTTGTGTATGATTCAGGTGTCCCTATTGTTTCCGTCGGATTGGATGCATGCAAGAAATTCTTTTTCAAAGAAGAGGAAATTGAAGGGTTTTCTAAGATTTCACCGGTAGGAAAGTACATCTATGATATCTCTCATACTATCTATCTTGATTTCTATACAAACAATGTTCTTGGATTCAGAGGATACCAGAGTAACGATACTCCTTCTATTGGTTATTTAATTAATCCTGATTTATATAAAACGGTTGTTCACCACGTTGATATCGAGATTGCAGGAGAATTTACTACTGCTCAAACTGTAATTGATTATAAGCATACTCGAAAAAATGAAGAGAATGTTACGATTTGCACTGATCTTGATGGAGAAGCATTGAAAGCAATATTTACAGAAAGAGTATTACATTAGTAATTCAGGCTATCCTGTAGCTAATGATTATAATAATACGGTTATCCTATATTTGATTAGGAAAAGGTGTGTATATGAAAATTATTATTGGGAATGATCATGGTGGTTATGATCTCAAAGTTAAACTATTGGATTACCTTTCACAAAGAGGTATTGAGATAACAAATATTGGTTCTAATTCGACTGAAATTGTTCGGTATCCCTATTATGCCATGAAGGTCGCTAAGGCGGTTGGAGCTGGAGACTATGATCGTGGCATACTAATATGTTCGACTGGCATAGGTATGTCTATTGTGGCGAATAGATTTAAAGGAGTGAGAGCCGCGCTCTGTGCAACTTCGTATACTGGTAAGATGACGGCAGCACATAATAAGTCAAATATCTTGTGTCTTGGCGGTAAATGTGTAGGTGAATTTGAAGCGATTGATATTCTGGAACAGTGGCTCGACACTCCCTATATGGGAGGCAGGCACGATATATCGCTAGGTTTATTACAAGAAATTGATTCTTCTCTTTGAAAGGTTGCAAGAAAGGAGCCTAAATTATCTTAATTAAGTTTTACAACCTAATTAAAAAAATAGATGATTTAGAAGTTTTTTAATAAGAAAATAGTGAATACATTCGTTTGCAGAGGGTATGCTCCAAAGGCTTGCTACAAGCCTTGTATCCTGATCTACTCTGAAACCGAAAGACTCTTGGGAAACGCATTGAGAGGTTGATGACGCAGGTTGAGATGTTGGCATCAATGGACGAGTCGGTGATGGGGTGCGATTCGATTGAAATTTCGATGAATTTGACATTCGTGTACCCCAATTTGACCGCATTTGTATGTATGCGTGAAACCACCTATGGAGTTATATCGATACTTATGCTGTTGCCGGTATCGTCGACTTGTCTGCGAGCGAGGGAACAATCGAATCCTCCACCGATTTTAAGGTTCTCATCGGTAGCACGTGCTTCCAGTTCGTTCTCCTAATATTCGAGGGTTGCAGAGATTTGGTTGTCGTCTGTCGGACCTAGTGGACAGGAGCAACCCTCGCTGAAAGATCCTTACCTCTATATCGTTGCTTGATGTAATTTGTGATGACCTGGTGATTGTTCTGTTTCACAGTAGCTAATCATTTAGGCAATCCTAGTGGGAAACCATTTCTTTGTCCTGTTAGCTATCTTTACAAGGGAAAGCATCACAGGAACCTCGACCAAGACTCCGACTACAGTCGCAATGGTGGCTCCAGAACTTAGGCCGAATACCGAGATGGCGACCGCTACAGCGAGCTCGAAAAAATTAGAAGCACCGATCATCCCGGCGGGGGCCGCGATATCATGAGGCAGCTTCCAGGCCTTGGCCCACAGGTAAGCCACGAAGAAGATAAGGAAGGTCTGGATGATGAGCGGTATGGCGATGAGAACGATGTCCAGTGGGTTGTCCACGATGGTCTGTCCTTGAAAGGAGAAGATGATGATCAGCGTGAGCAACAGACCAGTGATTGTGACATTGGAGAACTTGGGAATGAATGTGTTTTCAAAGTAATCCAATCCTCGCTTTCTCGTGATGATCACACGGGAGAACCACCCCGCACCAAGGGGAATTACCACAAAAAGAACGACGGAGAGAAACAGTGTCATCCAAGGAATAGCTATACCGCTTATCCCCAACAACAGTCCTACAATGGGCACAAACGCGGCGAGGATGATGAGGTCATTCGTCGCGACTTGCACCAATGTATAGGCTGGATTCCCTTTTGTGAGGTGGCTCCACACGAATACCATCGCAGTACAGGGTGCGGCACCTAGAAGGACTGCACCGGCAAGGTATTGCCTTGCTATTTCCCTAGGGATGAACGATTGGTAAACCACATAGAAGAAGAAAATAGCGATGCCATACATCGTGAAAGGTTTAATCAGCCAATTGGTGACCCAGGTGACCACCAAACCGCGTGGGTTCTGGCCGACCTCCTTAATACTGTGGAAATCGACCTTGAGCATCATCGGATAGATCATAAGCCAGATGAGGATTGCCACGGGGATGGAGACATTCGCATACTCGAATTGCGACAAAAAATCAGGAATTGCTGGTAGGTACACACCGTTCAGTACACCTGCAGCCATGCACAGTAGGACCCACACCGTAAGATATCGTTCAAAGAATCCGATTCCGGAAGATTTCTGCGAGCTTGTCATAATAGCCTCCCAATTCGCCTTTCAGCGGGATTTAGTTTTGATCCTCATTTGTGTTTCACACTTCTTTGTTATGCCTCTGTCCACAATGAGCTGAACTTTTGACCAACGGAACACTTCGATTGACCATAAGCTGTTTTAAATATTCCAACAGTTCTTCCATTTCAGTGCAATCCAATGTGTAATGCGTCCATTTCCCTGTCTTCTCGGATGAGACAAGACCGCATTCTGTAAGCATTTTCATATGATAGCTGAGCGTAGGTTGAGTGATCTGGAAAGATTCCAGGATGTGGCATGCGCACAGTGGACTGGAAGAGAGCAGGTTGATAATATCCAACCGTGTCGTATCGGAAAGCGCCTTGAGTTTAAGTAGCTGTGAACCAGGCTTTTCTTGCTTATCCAGCATATGCTCCTCCTATATATCGAATATTATCTATCAGATAGATAAAAATCAATATGTATGAATAGCGAGTCTTTTGCATGGTCTCCTGTAAAGAGAAATGACCACTTAAAAATTCTTTCTTAGATTTCTTTATTAACAGGCCTCCACCAGTTTAATATTAAGATTCTCCAATCCAAATTTTTCTTTGAATGTATTTGGAGGTGTAGAACCATTGAGAATCTTCCTTGGATAGATATTCATCCAGTTCTGGATTTCTCTTTCGGTCTTAGTTCCGATTAAAGAAAAACCACTCCCTTTGGAAAGAAATCTTCTGATGATTCCGTTGTGATTCTCATTTATACCTTGTTCAGAGGAGTCGTAAGGATGGGCAAAATATAATAGTGTTCTTTTGCTTTTGGTCAGCGTTGAGTTCTCTAAGTCTAAGCAAAATGACTTCCCTTACAGTACTTTTCCAGTGTAGGTTTTCTACGACACATGGTGTATATGGGTTTTTTTTGATTTGTTGTTAAACCAAGAATACTACAGTTCCCATGGGATCTTATATTTTTCTATATCTCTTCCTTTTTTAAGTTGATATTTACTGCTCCAAATGTGGTAACTATAGAATTAATTCATTGCTTTTTTTTTATCCATAATTGATAATTATTTTAGAGGTAGAGGTATGAAAAATAAGATTCTAGTTCTCTTGCTTTCTTGTATTCTCATGTTGAATATAAGTTGTGCCACTTTTCAGGTATATGAGAGGAAACAGGTTCAGGTTGGAACAGTTCCTGTTTATTCTACAATGCAAGTATCTTATGATGAGCCTGTTTATGAAACAAAACAAGTTCCATATGAATACTCATACCAAGAGACTAAATCTGTGCCTTATACAGTAAAAGAAGCTGTACCGAAGCAAGTTGAATTGGATCCATATATTACAGAAAGTAAGACTTTTGCAATACTTCGATTTGATGGTGCTTCACAAGAGGTGATTGGACAGTCCATTGCAGGTTTTAGACTTGGCTTTCTGAGTGAAGCTAGGAATATAAAATATCCAAAGAATCCAACAAGGACAGTTGATTTTGTATTACGGGTGAATTTGGCAGGAGTATTAACAGAGTCTCAGCTGAATGATCTGGGGCCTACTGTCTACAAGGCTATGAGCGATAAATTCGGTGTAAATTATATTCTGACAGCCACAATATTATCAAGCAATGCATACCGGATGGAAATACAGATTACAGATATGGAAGGAAATCCGATTCTCTCTGGTCCTGATGGGGTTTTCTCTGGAACATCATGGGAGGACATTGGTAAGCAGGCTGCCAGACTCTTTCTTTCTACTCGATATGAAACTCAAATTGTTCAAGAAGAGGTTATTAAATACCGTACAGAGTCAATTACTAAGACAGAAACACGTTATAAAACTGAACGTGTCCAAATCGGAATGGAGACCAAATACAAGACTGAACAATATAAGAGTGGCGAGGAAAAGACATATGAATCAAAATATGTAAATGTTGGAACCGAGCAGAAATTTAGTCCTGGTTTGTTATTCACTGACCTTCTAATGGGATTCTTAGCTGGTGGGGTTACATTTGCATTTGTTGGTACAGGTGATGAAATTGATAGCACGACAGGAGTCGGTTTAAGTGCAATTGTGGGAATCGGGTCAACGATTGCTTGCCAATATATATTAGGTCCTTATTGGGGATCGGCCGTGAACAAAATATATAGATAGATTTTATTCGATTTGAACAGGTTTGATGAATTTTTAAATTTACCATAGAACTTTTTATCGACATTCTGTTTTTGTATGACATTACCTGTAGGTGATTGATTTATATTTTTCTAAAAATTTTATCGCATGTAAGAATCCTCTCTTGAGCTGATGTAATCCCGATAGCTTGTCAAGATTGTTCTTTTAAACAAGGGCACTGGGTTTTTGATCGTCGGCTACTGGGTGAAGGTATTTCTTTGAATGTAGACAAATATTTCTATCCATTCCATTTATGAAAACCTGCATGTCACGTCATTTTATAATACTATTTATTGTAATATAAAAGTCAAACCATGGTGGGAAATACATTCTCTTCTACTTCTTAGTCCAAGAAATAATCTTCACCACTTAAATTTACTTTAAGATTTACAAAACACACATGCAGGAGAAAAATGAACGCAGACAGTGAACAGCAATTTGATGAACTATATACTAGGAATGTGGCCTTTGCTATTGCCTATATTCTCTGTGAACAGCTGAGGCTTGCCTTCAGAGAATCGGATAGGAAAACTCTTGAGAAGGGAATGAATCTCTGGTTGAATCTTGTTCGACAAAGCAAGGTTCATGAGATCTTGTCGTATGCTGATACGATTGAGTCTACCTGCTAGATACTTTCAGATATGCTGATTATCTGATCTCATCAGGGAAATTAGAAGGAACGAATAACCTCATCAAAACCACCCGCATGAAAACCTATGGTTTTCGAGACACTGAGTATTTCTTTCTCAAGATTATGGAAGCTAGTAGAAAACCTAGGGTTAGGTTCATATCAGGGTCTTCGGAAAAAGCTGTGGTGTTAAGAACTAGATAAGAAAGAAAAATATAAAGAAAAAGGGCAATCCTTCAGTTAGCATAAAGTTAACGAAACCAAAACTAACAAGAGAGGATGCCCATGAACCAGTATAGTGGGACAACACTAGAAATACCAGACTTCAAGGTAACAAAACCAGCAACTCGAACATCTTTTGCAAGAGGTAAAGATATTCTTTTTATAGAAACCATTCACGGCAAAGTAACGACCCAGGTTCCTGAATGTTGCCCCTATTGCCAACAAAAGCTTCAATTCAACCAATATCTGTATATACATTTGCACCACCTCACAATTGGCGGGTTTAAAGTAAAATTGCGTGTACAGTATGAGCAGCATGTATGTAGTACATGTGCAAGAACTGTCACACAAGAGATTCCCTTCAAAGAACCTGGACACCTTATTACAGCCACTTTCTATAATGTAGTTTTAGGATTGCTGAGGCACTCTGATGCGACCATCAGAGGAGTAGCTCATTGTCTACACACCAATTGGAAGCTCGTTAAAGATATAGATAAACGAAGACTTAAAGATACATATGGAGATATGAGGCCAACTCATTATTCGCCTTATCTATGTGTTGATGAGTTTTCTCTTCATAAGGGACATCAATATGCTACAGTAGTTTTAGACTGGAGAACTGGAGAAATTCTGTTTCTTGAAGAAGGAAACTCAGAAAGACAGTTACTCAACTTTTTTGAGAAAGTTGGTCATGATTGGATGACTCATGTACACTCTATATCTATGGATATGAATGCTCAGTACCACAAAGCTGTTGCTTCTCGGTATCCTCACATAGCAGTGGTTTATGATGCGTTTCACATCACAAAAAATTTCAATGATCGCATTCTCACTGAATTAAGGCGCCAAGAACAAAGAAGACTTCAAGAGAAGATTGCTCATGAGCATACGTGTATCTCTCGTCTAAAGAAGTACCTAAGGAACATGGGGAATGATAAGAAAGAAATTGCTGAGCGGAATCTTGATCTTAAAGAAGCTCATGAGGCATACTCTACGATGAAGGGAAGTCGATTTCTTATTGTCAGTAGTAGAGATGCTCTCAAAAGAAAAGATCAAGTTGCTAAAGCTCATAATAGAAAGCTTTGGGATTCTTATGAACGTAAGGGCCTCTCCATTCCCCCAGAATTGCGTAAATGGTCAACACGAAATGTTCAACGTCTAGATGAAATCCTTGGGGTTAATAGTGCACTTAACATTGCATACTTTCTCTCTGATCAACTCAAGTCAGGACTGGCAAGTACTGATGTACAGGATTTAAGAAATGGAATGGAGCAATGGTTTGCTCTCTCTGAGACGTATGTTAATAAGATCCCTATGCTGAAATCTTTCAACAAAATGCTCTATTCAAGAATGGATGGTATTACCTCTCGTGTAAAGTTCCCTATTTCTAATGGACCTCTTGAAGGTATTAACAATATGATAAAAACAACAAGGAGAGCTGCATACGGATACAAAGACCAAGAATACTTCTTCTTAAAACTATGGGATAGAAGTAGGAAATACATCAAAAAGCGTTTTCTCGCTACTTCTCATCAACAACGACTTGATGCTCTCTCTTTTTGGAGGCAATCCCACAGCTTTTTCCCATGAACCTCATATCACACAAGAAAATGTGAAGAACCATAAAAAAAAGGCAACTAAATTGTTATTTACAAATTAGTTGCCTATGGGCGATGCCAGGGTTGAACTGGCGACTTCCACCATGTCAAGGTGGCACTCTCCCACTGAGTTAACCGCCCGTTGATTGCTTTGCTACTATACTAGATTATGAGGTGGGTTGTAAAGAGTTTATAGTACACTTTTTTACTCTTGCTTTATAGATATCCATTTGCTATATAATTACAACATGATTGGAGCGAGAACAATAATAGAAACCCCACTTGGATTAATTAAGGGATTGTTCAATGGAACTCTGTATAAATATTTAGGAGTTCCCTTTGCTAAGAGTTTGCATTCCTCTTTATTTTCTCCCCCAGTGCCGATTGCTTCGTATGAAGGTATTGTCAATGCAACGAAGTTTGGACCTCTTTGTTTCCAGAGAAGCATGCTCCGTCGTGAGTGTGATGAGGATTGTTTAACCTTAAATATTTATTCTCCGTATCAAGGAGGAGCCCCTTTGCCAGTTCTTTTCTATATTCATGGAGGCTCTTTTTCTCATGGATCTGGGAATGAATCCATTTATAATGGAGAATCCTTAGCAACACTTCATAATATAATAGTTGTTACTATTAATTACCGCTTAGGGATATTTGGTTTTCTCGATTTCTCCTCACTTAATCAATCCTTCAGTGGGAATAATGGAGTTCGTGATGTGCTTTGTGCATTGGATTGGGTAAGTTCTATGATACCTTTTTTTGGAGGCGATGCTGATAATATCACTCTCATGGGACAATCTGCTGGTGGGACGATGGTGAGCGCCTTAGTCACAATTCCTCATGTTAGGTCAATTACAGCAAAGGCAATAATGGTGAGCGGAGGACCCACTCAAGTGCAAAGTAAAGAACTTTGTACTAAAAAGAGTAAATATTTTTTAAAGATGCATAATATCTCAACAGCTGAAGAACTCCAAAATCTCGATTGGAAAGAACTGTTGGATTTACAAAAAGAATTTATGAAAAATTTGAACTTAGGATCTGCCACATTTAGAATTACTATTGATAATGAATTATTCAAGCATTCCCCAATTGAAGAGGCTCTGAAGGGAGAAATCAGGAATTATCCATTCCTTATTGGAACAACTGAATCAGAAATGGGTTTTCTTGCAATTAAAACTCTTGCTCGATTCATAAATGTAGAGAGAATTGTGAGTGAAGGGCTTAATAATGAGAGTGATTCTTTCAAGGCCGAACTTTCTTCTCTTTATGAAAGACTGTATGGTAAAGAGAGAGTTGTTCCAATGCTTTATACGGACTTAGTTTTTAAATTATCGAGTATATGGTTTGCTCTTAGGTTGGCAAGCAAAACAAATGTGTGGATGTATCGCTTTGATTTTGAAACTCTTGCTCTTAAAATGAATAACCTTCATGCATTCCATTCGACCGATTTACCTTATGTGTTTGGAAACTTTACTCCTGTAATTGTAAGACCAATGTTCCTTCTTCAATACAATATGGATAGCGTTTACCACGTATCCTCATCCATACAAACAGACTTTATTCAGTTTATAAGATATGGATCATGTGATTGGCCTCGACTCACCTCTACCTATCCAGTTCTTGCACGGTTATATAAGGAAGAACCAATCATAGGGAAAATGATAGACTCTTCTTTACTGTCTCTTTATGAAGAGAGTGATTATTATCATACCTCACATCATGGAACAACATCTTTTTAATAATATTTTTAAAATTGATAATATCTAATAGGTAAATAATAAAATTTTATGTATACTTCGTCTCATGAAACTTCAATGTAGAAATTTTCTACTCATTTTTCTTTCTCTCTTTTTTCTCTTAGGTAGTACAGGATGTGCTACTGTTGGTGATTTGCCCAAAGAACAAGAAAGTTTTGTCTCAATGACATCCTTTTTAGAAGAGAAGCAATTTCCTTCATTTAAAACTTCAATGCCTGATTTCTATTACGTTGGAAATGATTGGAAAGAAGAATCTTTACAACTTATCGAACATGCAAAAGATAGTATTCTTATTTCAACCTTCCTAGGAGTCACAGATTCCTGTACAAAAGAAGTATGGGATGCTCTTGCTAAAAAAGCTGCTAGCGGAGTTAAAGTTTACTTAATAGTAGATTCAGCTTCAAATTTTCAGAATATTCCAGAAACCGAGGATTACGTGCAATCTGCATTTATGTATCTTAAAGAGCTAGGTCTTAATTATGTTGAGTATAATTCGATGAGTTTAAGCAACGTATTTTTCTTATTCTCTTTGCTCGACCGAGATCATCGGAAGTATCTTATAATTGATCAAGAGATTGTTGCAGTAGGTGGGATGAATATTAATCACACCTCCCTTAATTACCCAGTAGGCATTGGTCATACTGATATCATGGGTGTAATAAATTCTCCTTCACTAGCACACCATTTAAGTGGTTTATTTGTCGATACCTATAACCGCTACTCTGCTAAGGAGATAGATATAGATGATTTCCCAATTAATAATGACAACAATGATGAACTAGATAAAAACCATACTGCATATGTTGTTAATCATTTTTACCAAGAAGGGCTTGCTGTTAGAGACCTATTTGATGCATTTGCGCTCTCTGCAGAAAAAGAACTCTGGATGGTTCAAGGATATACTTTTTTATCACCAGCACTCATTGATCGTATCAAATACATCATAGATAAAGGGGTGAAAGTTAATTTTATATTGTCAGATAACTCATCTCAAGCGAAATACACAAAAGCCTCCTATCACTCTATGGCAGAACTCATTGAAGCCGGAGCGACTGTGTACTTATATGACTCACCTGAGAAAGCTTTTCTTCATCAAAAGATTGCCGTCGCTGATAATAGATATTCAACTTTTGGAAGCGCAAACTATAATTTTAGATCTCATACAGTGAGTAGAGAATTAAATCTTGTATATGATGATCCTGAAATTGCTTCAACATTAATGACCTTTATAGAGTATTTGGTAGAACATTCAAGGATCATAGATCTTAAAGAGGCAGAAGAGTATCGATCTTTTGATTATTATCTGACTAATTTGTTTATGCAGGTATGGGGATAGTATATATGAAACGATTTTTACCTATCTGCTTAATGTCATGTGTTATGATTGCCTCCCTTTTTAGTTCATCTTGGAGTGGCGGATACAAAATTTCATTAAGTGGATACAATACAGATATAATCACACAAAATGAACACCTTGCAATAGATATTGTCTATTCACCAATCATAAATAGCCAGATGGCTTTATCTCTCTATGGAGGTTATTCCTTCTCTAATCTTTTTTTTCCAGTAACGCAATCTCTTCATGGTGGTCTTTCATTCTCTCACCTAATTGCACAAGAGCACTTTTTAGACCCTTTGTTCATCAGAGATAGTGTTCTATGGGCAACTGTTGATATTAGTTTTCTGAGTATCATTCCGGGGGTATCTCCCAACTTTATAAATCTATCATTTTCCCCATTATCGATTTTCTTTGGGGATAAATTAATTACTATTGGATCAATCATTCTTAATTATGATCTCTCTACGAAAGATCTGGATTGGGGTGTGAAGCTCTTCGAGTTAACCCACTATATGTGGTAATGAGGTGACATGAAAAGATTACTGATGCTACTTATATTTCTAGGAACCTGTATATGGGCAGTGAGTGCAATCGAGGCAGGGTTCACTTTAGGAACTTTTAGTGGTGGGTCGAATTTTAATTTAGCACCTGATGGCACATTTGTCAAAACAGGTTTTATCGCAGGTATTTCCCCACGTATTGAGGTAGAGAGTTCAATTATTGGAGAAATAACTCCAAATCTTTATCAGACAATACTGTTAAAGAGTTCCTTTTCTTATGCTCTTTTATCACCTATATACTATCTTGGAGATAAAGACCCTCTATATCTTAATATGTGGATCTCTCTAGGTATGATTCACTCTCTTCCTTTCAGTGATTCGTATGGACCTTTTATTACGTTCACTCCTCTTACTTCTGGTGGCTCACAATTCCTTCGAAAGGAAAGAGTTGCATCCCTTTCTCTCTACTATGATGTACCGTCAAGAAAGGTTGGGTTTTTCTTTGAATTATTCACCTTAGATTTCTTTTTCTCCTAAGCAATATTATCCTTTTAATTCTCTCAAAAAGCAAAAAATTACTCATCATTTTTCTAGACCTCTTTTATTGAAAAATATATCCCATAATTCTAACAATAGTAGTGACTTATAGTTAATTATATATATTAAATATTTTTAACTTTTTTAACCGGGTTGAAACCTCCCTTTATTCATGCTATAATAAGGCTAATCACATACAAAGGAGTAGAAATTATGATGACGAAACGAGTATGGCGTATTGTGGCTTTAGTAGGAATTTTACTTATCGCAGTATTACCAGGTATCGTTGCCAGTGGGCAACAAGAGAGCGAAAATACTATTAGCTTTGCAGGAAGTGGCGGGTACCCTCCATTCAATTATATTACCGATGATGGAGATGTTATTGGGTTTGATGTTGATGTTGCAACCGAAATTGCAAGCAGACTAGGTATGGAGATGAAATATGTCACTACAAGTTGGGACGGAATTATTGAAGGTCTTCGTGCTAAACGATATGACGCAATCTTAGGTAGTATGGCAATCACTGCTGAAAGAGAAGAAAGAGTCGATTTCTCAATCCCTTATTACTATAGTGGTGCACAACTTTTTGTCTTAAAAGATGGGTCGTATAAAACATCGGAAGATATTAACTCTTCAATGGTAGTAGGTCTTGTTACTGGTACAACTTTTGAAAAAGATGCAGTGACTCTAGGAGTTAAAGCTAAACTGTATGAAGATGATAACCAAACTCTCATGGAGCTCATTAACGGCCGTAATGACGGAGTTATTACAGACAGAGTTGTTGGACTTAATGCAATTAGTAAGCTTAAAGGTGGAGACAAAGTAACCTCTTTAGGTAGTGTTATAAGAAGCGAAAAGATGGGTATCGCATTCCATGAAGATGCAGATGAACTACGAGAGAGAGTTAACACAATCCTTGCAGATATGCATACAGATGGAACACTCTCAAAAATTAGTGCTAAGTGGTTCAACGGCGAAGATATCACTAAGGAGTAATCTTGATTAGTTTATCAATAATCCCATGGGATTTGAGTGTCATACCTTCGCGGTTTTTCTTATTTAGTGAAGCCGCGTGGTATACTCTTCAAATAACCTCCCTTGCTGTTCTGTTTGGTTTAGTGGCAGGGCTTATTGTCGCACTTGGGAGATTATCGAGTAACAAAATACTCTCTTCCCTCTCTAGAGCCTATATATTCCTTATTAGGGGAACTCCCTTACTTGTTCAACTGTTTATTGTCTATTATGGACTTACAAGTATTGTAACTATTGATCCAATTCCTTCTGCAGTTATAGCATTAGGTGTTCACAACGCTGCTTATATTGCTGAAATTTTTCGTGGATCGATTCAATCAATTCATTACGGTCAGATGGAAGCTGCACGATCACTTGGCATGAGTAAGGGGAAGGCGATGAGAAGGATTATCTTACCTCAAGCTTTCAAGAGAGCAGTTCCATCCCTCGGTAATCAATTAATAATAGCCTTAAAAGATAGTTCTCTTGCTTCTACAATTGCAGTACCTGAGTTAATGCTTCGAGGTAGGCAGATGGGCTCCTCAACCTTTATGTATATGGAGATGTTTATTATTGTAGGACTTTGGTATTTAGTCATGACGAGCATCTTATCGTTTAGTATTCGAGCAATCGAAAAGAGATTACAGGTGAGTGACCGTGACAACAGCTAATGAAATTACGATAAAAAGTAGTACCCCACAGAAGAAACGAAAAGTACTTCAAAATGCACCCTTTTTACGAATTGAGAAAATTAATAAATGGTATGGTAAGCTTCATGTCCTAAAAAATATATCTCTTGATGTAAATAAGGGCGAGGTCGTTGTCATTATAGGAGCAAGTGGTAGTGGTAAGAGTACCTTGCTCAGATGTGTAAATTTTCTTGAATATACGAAGAATGGAAAAATCTATATTGAAGGTAAGAAAATCACAAAAAATGAAACTCTTCTCAACAAAACTCGGCAAGATCTCGGAATGGTATTTCAACATTTTAATCTTTTTCCGCACATGACTGTTCTTGGAAATGTAATGGAAGGTCTTGTTCATGTGAAAAAAGTTGATAAGAAAAAAGCAAAAGAGAAAGCTCTTAATCTGTTAGATCAAGTAGGCCTTAGTGACAAGCCAGATGTGTATCCAAGTATGATTAGCGGTGGACAAAAACAGCGTGTTGCTATTGCTAGAGCTCTTGCAATGGATCCAAAGATCATGCTCTTTGACGAACCAACGAGTGCGCTCGACCCAGAACTTGTTGGAGAGGTGCTCACAGTAATGACTGATCTTGCAAAGAAAGGGATGACTATGCTTGTTGTTACTCACGAAATGTGGTTTGCAAAGGAAGTAGCTGATAGAGTCATCTTTATGGATGATGGGGTTATTATAGAAGAGTCAAATCCCGAAAAGATGTTTACTCAACCAGAACATGAAAGAACCCAAGCATTTTTAAAACAAATCCTTCCTCCATCCTAATACATCTGTTCTTGCTTCCCCGACTGCTAGAGAGTATGATTATTGTATAAGAGTAGTAAGGTGGTTTGTATGATAATTTCAACACTGAGTGATAATAATGCCCTTGATGAAAGTGGGTACAAGAGTGAACATGGTTTTTCTACACTCATTGAATATAACGGATACAAAATTCTTTTCGATACTGGAAAGAGCAATCTTTTTTTAGAGAATGCTACCATGATGAAAAAAGATCTCTCTAAGATAGATACTCTTGTAATATCACACGGGCATTATGACCATGGTGGTGGAGTGCGAGCACTATTAGATCGTTACTCATATCAAAATCTTACATTGTATACAGGAAAAGGGTTTTTAGATAAGAAATTTGTTATAGAAGAGGGGAAAGAGAGATACCTTGGTGTAGATTTTGATGTTCACTACCTCAATAAACACAATGTGATCTGGAAAACAGTTTGCTCAGATACTTTTATGATTCACCCAGGTGTTTTTCTTATCACCTCTTTTAACCACACGCACAATGAACATTTTAATCCCCGTTTTAAAATAGAGAATGAAGAAGGAGTTTCAATTGATCATTTTAAAGATGAGGTCTCCCTTGTTTTTGATACTCCTAAAGGGCTCGTTTTAATCGTAGGATGTTCTCACCCAGGAATCCTTCCGATGTTAGCGAGTGTAAGCGATAGATTCGCTCGGCCACTTTATGCTCTTCTTGGAGGAATTCATCTCTATGACGCTCAAGATGAGGTAAGGAGAAAAGTCTTAGATAGCCTTATCTCTTTAAAAATTCCTCTTTTAGGAGTATCTCATTGTACTGGTGATAAAGCAGCTCATTATCTTAAAAGTCATTATCCATATTACTTCTTAAATTGTGCAGGTAAGGTCACGGAAATTTTAAGTTGATACTAGTTGGATTTTTCACCTATATTCAGTATTGTATGTAGAACATGAGGAGAGAAAATAGTATGTTTGTATCACATATTGATGACATTGAGAAAAAGGTTTTAGAAGGTGATGCTATTAAAGGTGTTACAAAACAAGTTCTTATAGGTCCTAAAGAGGGTTGGGCTGACTATGTGATGCGCCGTTTCTCACTTACAAAGGGTGGGTATGCTCCATACCACTCTCACCCGTGGCCACATATAACCTATGTGCTAGAAGGGGAGGGTATCCTCCATCTTGATGGAACTGATTACCCTATTACTACAGGATCTGTCTCATACGTCCCTTCAGATAAGATTCATCAGATTAAAGCGACAGAATCATCTCACTTAGTCTTTATGTGCATAGTGCCTCCTAAAGGAGATGTATGATTCCCATTGAGACCTACTCCCTGTTACTAGATTATGTGCTTCACTTAGATAACCCAAAAGAAAACAGAGAAAGATTAGAAAAAGCTCGTCCGTTTTTTGACACATTAGATGCTAATGATGTAATGAATCTTGTTGATGAAGTATTGACGGAAATTGATGATATTGAAAAAGTGAAAATCATCGTTACACGATTGCTTCACTCCTTTAGTAACTCCATTAATAGGATAAAAAGAGATTTTGAGAGAACAATTACTCCTATTGAAGAATTACTCAGTATTAATGACAGAATCAATGATCTACTTTTATCATGTTCGAACCAGTTGAAAAAAGGGAATAGAGTTGGATTAGATTCTTCTATCAGGGAAACTCTGTTTGAGAATGTAGTGTTACTCAAAGACTTGATTGCTCATTACAAGATTAAAGAATATAGATTATTTCCATTAGTAGAGCGATATATAAAAAACCATTCATGTGTCTCTCTTATGTGGGCAATCCATGATGATATTCGTGCTACAATAGAAGAACTTATAACTCAATTACATGATGAGAATAGTAACCTTGTATCACTTAATAAAACATTTGGTTCTCTCTTCTTTGATATGAAATCAATGATTATGAGAGAAGAGCAAATTCTATACCCAGTTATGATTGGGGCAATACCGAGAAATGAACTGCTAGGATTGAATTCAGAGCAATTTGAACAAAATAGAGTAGATAGTAGTAAAAGTAAAGAGGCTACTAAGACAATAGATCTTATAACAGGGAATCCAACTATAGGGCAGATTATTCAAATCTTTAATCATCTTAATGTAGATATTACCTATATTGATAAAGATGACAAAGTAGTCTACTTCAATACTCCTGAGCACCGATTTTTTCACCGTTCTAGAGGCGTAATAGGAAGAGAAGTGAAGAATTGTCACCCTCCAGCATCTGTTCACATTGTAGAGAAGATTCTTAACGCATTTAAAGATGGGTCTAAGAATGAAGCTGAGTTTGTGATAACGATGAAAGGTAAGCGCGTTAGGATTTTGTATAAGGCAGTGAGAGACTCTCATGGGACTTATGAAGGAACTCTCGAGATAAGTCAGGAAATCGGTGAGATTATGAGCTTGGGTGAGGATAAAAGACTTCTTGATTGGACATAATAATAATCTTTTTAGTTCTCCTTTTCCTATAAATATTTGTTACATGCCTAATCTTTTTAACCAGTATTGGTGGCGAGGAGAGAGTTTTCAGGTGCTAATTATTGTAGCTAGGCTCCCGGTTTCTAGATGAAGTCTACTTTTGTCTTCTATTATGAATAGTCTAATGGTGATGTGTATACCAAATATGTGAGGGGAACGCGTTTAACGTATACGATTTACGTAAAGATAACATCAGCACAATTTCTCTCTTACTACTGAATAATGAGAGTTAGGAAGATTTATTGTTTGCAAATTCTGGTTCTTTGTATAATACTTAATTATTATGAGTGTACTCATATTAATTAGAAGGATTGTATGCCTAGGATAAGTAGAGAAAAAAAAGAAGAAGTGAGAAAAAAGATCCTCTCTGTGTCAAAGCAATTATTTATAGAGAATGGATATTACAATACAAGTACTCTTCTTATCGCACAGGAAGTAGGTGTCGCTGAAGGGACACTTTTTAATTACTTTGAAACTAAGGCTGATATTTTTCTCGCTTCAATATCAGAAAATTATTTTAATAGCTCAGCAACTGATGAATTCTTACCTTCATTAAAAGGTGATGTTATTGATATGCTTCTCGATTACATCAATGACAAAGTGAGTAGTGTTCTAAAGCTTCCTAAAAAGGTTCTCATTGAATTAGCAACAGCTTCAGTAAGTAAAGCGATGAAAAAGAAAGATGTTGTTGGTGAGCTAACCTTCATCGATAGGAAATATATAAAAAAACTGACAGATTTTATAGATTTTCTCCAAAAAGCACATCTTGTTAAGGAGACGAGCTCTTCAACCTTAGGAGAGTGCATCTTTTCAATAGTGATGATGGAGCTTTTCATCTATGTGAACATTCAACCATATACCAAAGATGATGTAATTTTGGGAATCAAAGAGAAAATCACAGTCTTGATGGTTGGTCATGTAGTACATGAATAATTACTAACTTGGTATAGAAAGAATTTGTAGTAGATAAGGGAGAGAAGAGCCATGAACATTATGGAAATAGGGATTCTTATATTTATCATAATTGAAACACTAAATATTCTATTACTCTATTTTGCACCAGGAATGAAAATTGGAAATGCTTTGGGAGTATTTAAAGCATGGGGAAAAGCCCAAGAAGATGAGAACATGCACGCTTTTACTCATTATATGGCATGCTGGGTCGCAGGAACAAAGTTGATTTTTATTCTTGTAGGAATAGTAGTCATTATCTGGGGGAATATTGAGACCCAAATTGCTACTGCTGCAGCCCTCGTATTGTCAATCTCATCATTTTTCTGGCGTTTATATCCAGCAATACGGAAAATGGATAAAAATGGACAGATAAATCCGAAGGGATACTCAAAAACTTTGTTGGAAATGATTGTTGTTTTTATTGCTGGGTTTCTTATAATCTTTGTTGTTGGGTTCGTAAAATATTTATACATATAAGCGTATGGCAGCAAAGAAAAGATCAGATATTGCTTCTTCTCTAGAATTTGTCTCGTTTAGTCTTGTTCCAATATCTTCCTTGTGTTTCTGGGCCAAGTATACCAACTGCAAAACACTTGCTTTTTCCAGAAGCACTTGTTGAATGTAGTAATTCTTCGCTCATCTGGTTCGCTTTGTTAGATTATCGATACGGATAACCAATTCTTTCAGTAACCGCCCGGAAATAGATTTACTCATCTCTATGTCTTCCTGTGTTTACTGCAGCACATCTCATACACGTAAGTCAACTTTTTCTACTAGTTTCTATCAATGATAAAATTCTTTATTCCCCAATAATCTTAATCAGTACTTTCTTATCTCTTTTATGATCCATTTCGTAGTAGAATATCTGTTCCCATGGGCTACTGTCGAAGCCTCTATTTGTGACCGCTATGGTTACTTTTTGCCCCATGATTGATACTAGAACATCTCACTCTTCAATCTTCCAAAGATACCCTCACATTCTGAGGTATCAGGCGAACAATCTTTCTTTGTTGTAACTTTCTGCGTATAGTACGTTCACTTTTACCGAATAGCTTGCATAATCATGTTGAGCTTTCCTTTTTATTTCATTTTACCGCACACAATATGATGGACGCCTCTTATTATTGTCTTGACAATAGTTAGAGTCACACAGTATGATGTGATCATGAAAGAATCAGATCAGGAAGTATTCCAAAAAAACTTTGAGAACTTGAGTCTGGAACTGCGCCGAGGAACTTTAGTGTTGAGTGTGTTGAGCCAGTTGCGCAAACCCCAGTATGGGTACTCCTTGATGGAAGAGTTGGGGTCTAGGGGTATCCAAGCAGAACCTGGTACCTTATATCCTCTGCTCAGACGACTCGAAGCACAACGACTGTTGGAGAGCATGTGGGAAACTATGGGTCCCAAGCCACGTAAATACTATGTTCTGACGACCGAAGGTCAGGATATGTTGGGAATGCTCTCTAAGGAATGGCAGACAATTACCAAGCATATGATTGGTTTACTCAAGGGGGAATAATGGATATGTATGATTCTCAAGATACGATGGTTGATCGATATGTTTATGCGGTGACCAAGCGTTTACCAGTCGCCCAACGGGAAGATGTTTCCTTGGAATTGCACGGACTAATTGACGAAATGATAGGTCGGTCAAAGAAGACAGAACCTGTTGCCTCGGTATTATTGGAATTAGGGGATCCCGCAGAACTCTCAGATAGGTACAGAGGGGTGGAAAGGTATCTAATTGGTCCAGGATATTTTGACTTATATATACTCATTGTAAAAATTGTAGGGTTTGCAGTAAGTCTTGGTATTATGATCTCGTTAGCGATTGGTTATGCTTTGAACGCTACAGAGTCCTTAGGGTCGGTAATTAGCAATGTCTTGGCAACATTATTTGCTGCCTATGCCCAAGCATTTGCTTGGGTCACATTAGCGTTTGCCATTGTGGAGTGGAATCAGCGACGATTGGGGAAAGCCACGCGTTTGGAATTGTGGTCGTTGGACGATCTTCCCGATATTCCAAAGAAATCAACGATTATACCTCGTAGTGAACCAATAGCTGCTCTCATATTTCTTGTTATTGTTTTCGCTGTGTTGAATGCATTCCCATGGTTCTTTAAAGTTGCGCAAATCAACCAATCCGTCTATTTAATAAATCCATTTGTTCCCGGAGTCTTCAAACGGATGCTACTTTTGTTCAACCTTACCATTGTAATAGCTATGAGCATCGAGTTCGCAAAATTATATAGTGGGGTCCAAACAAAGCGTCTTGCCGTATTAACTATATGCTTGAAACTTGTCTCCTTGTCTATTTCACTCTACATTGTCACCGGCAGTGGAATATGGAATCCTGATTTTGTCCAACAGTTGGTACAAAAATTTGGAGAAAATGCCGAGATTAATCCCATCTTTCAGAAATTCTGGGACAATTTCCCGACGATCTTGGTTGTCATTATAATCTTCGGATATGTAGTGGAGACAATTCAAACGATATGGCGGACATGGAATCTTCACCTTCCCGAAAAGACTTGAAATTTTAACTTACATTATTATCGAAAGCATGAAAAAGAATATTACGGCGTCTTACATGCATAGACTCCGATTAATATTCATCTCTCGCTCAATTTCAATCATCTCATGAATTCCACTATTCTGATAGCAGTTCTTTGATATGGAACTTCTCTTCCCATGAGGGGTTTTTCAGTTGAGCATCTTTGTTATCTTCATGTCCATTGTAGGGTTTTTCAGGAGCTAGTTTTTCTAACCATTTCTCAAAGTCTTGGTGGAGTCCACTTTCGTCATCATTGATGAATACACTAACGGTGATGTGCATAGCGTTTACCAAGGCAAACTAGTAACAAAGCATTTTTAATTATAGATGGAAGTTTATAGGTTAATTTTATAAACGATATCTCTCTTTCGGATGGCTAATATTAAGACAATTAGTTCTGTATCGGTTATTAGGGAAATGATTCGATGGTTCCCAACCCTGTATCTCCAGTAGCCCGATAGGTTTGCAGTCAACGGTTTACCAAAGGTACGCGGATCATCGCATCCTTCGAGTTTCTTCAAGTATTTCAGGATTTTGATTCTTACAGAGTGATCCAAAGCTGAGAGCTCTTTCTCAGCTTTGGTTTCAAATTTTATCTGCCAAACCATTTGCTTCGATGACCTCATCCAGTGTATGCGTTTTGCTTCGTCCTGCCCTGAGATCTTCTTCGCGTTTCTGGGCCAAATATACCAATTCCAGGTCACTTACTTTTTCTAGAAGCGCTTCCTGAATGTAGAAGGTCTTTGTTCTTCCGGTCCTCTTTGCCAAATTATCGATACGGTCGACTAATTCTTTTGGTAGTCGCACGGAAATGGATTCACTCATCTTAATATCCTCCCCTGTTTACTGTATCACACGTAATACACGTAAGTCAACTTTTTCTCCTTGCTATTAACAGCGATAAGGTTCTTTATTCTCCTATTATCTTAATCAATACCCTCTTATCTCTTTTGCCATCCATTTCATAGTAGAAGATCTGTTCCCATGGGCCACTATCAAAGTCTCCATTTGTAATCGCTATTGTGACTTCCCGTCCAATGATGGTTCTTTTTAGATGAGCATCTCCATTATCTTCAAAACCATTGTGTTGATAACGAGAGTAGGGCTTTTCTGGGGCTAATTGTTCTAACCATTTCTCAAAGTCTTGGTGGAGTCCACTTTCGTCATCATTGATGAATACACTAGCGGTGATGTGCATAGCGTTTACTAAGGAAAACTAGTAACACTATATATATTTTAATAGAAAGTGAGATTACAGCATGCTAATGGCTAAGCGATTACTATACATCTTTATTCTTGACGGATAGCCAGTAAAAACATGCTAGACTCAACGTAGTTATCTTAACTAGTATTCGTATACAGTTAGAGTAAATGCTTGTTTCCTAGCTGGTTATCTGTGCCGAGATCTATTTATTAAGTATGTAAATAGAATTTTATTCATTGTTTGTTACCGATTTTATAGAGAGTGGAGTTCTTAAAATAATAATACAAAGGAAAAATGTAGTCATTAAGGATGTAGAGAAAGGAATTAAATCGAAACTGAATTTCCTATAAACGATTTACCATGCAGATTAATAACGATTTATAGTAGATTGATTTCTACAGTGATGTTTCTCACATTTAATTAGGGAAACTAGATACTTTATATTTGTGGATTGAAGGTAAAGTTCCTACACAGGGCAGATAAAAAGGTTGTGGAAAGAGTTGAAATTATTCAGAATCTAGATAATGGAGTTCATTAAATAATTTAAATCTTGATAATCGATGTTACTCGATAAAAGGATAAAAATGAGTGCTGATCAGAAAGATGTTAAAATACTTTGCCAAAAAAGGATGCTGGGAGATGTTCTATTTGTAGAAAAAGTTAGCCGTGGACTCAAGTTTTTCACCCTCTGGTATTACGTTAATTGAAGAGAATTGTCATATTGTAGGTGATAGATAAAATAGTGGGCCGCGGCACCTTAGCAATTTGTCAGAAGGAGATAGAAATAGGTATCCTAACCTTATTCTGTTGTGTAGCAATCATCATACTGAAATTGATGGTGATGAAACGAAATACTCTATTGAATTTCTTCATCAGCTAAAGTTAGACAATGGAATTGGAGTACGAACCGCATTGACAAGAAATTAAGAGACGCGAAATAAAAAATTATACTCTCATTTAATTAATAAAATAGTTGAAAAACTTGATTTATCACATTGGGATTGTCTCCTTCTGCTGATGTAGGTATCAAACAGTATGGAACACCCAATGACCTTTTTCAATTTCAAATTGCGAACTATATTCTAAACCACCAAATGATTATTATAAACAGGGAAAAATTTTATTCATAAAATTATTGTTTTTGTTTTAGATGATATTTAATATCATATATGCTAATATATAGTTAAAATACTGAGGATTCATATGAAAATTATTAGAAATACTATTACCATAGCAGACTTAAGAGGGTATTATAAGCAAGGTCAATTAAAGATTAATAGAGACTATCAAAGGTCGAGAGGACTATGGCCTAATAATGCAAGATCCTATTTTATCGATACGATTTTGAATGGGTTTCCTTTTCCAAAAATCACATTAAGACAAAAGATTGAATTAAAAACTCAAAAATCTATTAGAGAGGTAATTGATGGTCAACAACGATTTACAGCAATAATTGATTTTATTGATGATAAATTTAAACTCTCAACGGTTAGTAAAAAATTTGCAAAAATGGGATTTAGTGATCTTGATGATGAACTAAAAACAATTTTTTTATCTTATGAAGTTTCAGTTGATACAGCTATGGGTTCTACTGATGAAGAAGTAATTGATATCTTTAGAAGAATTAATTCATATACTGTTCCTCTTAATATGCAAGAGAAAAGGCATGCAAAATATCAAGGAGAGTTTAAATGGTTTATTAGAGATATGATTGAGAGGTATTCTCCCTTATTTGAAAAATATAAAATATTAACTCCTAGAGAAATAGCTAGAATGAATGATGCCGACCTTTTAACAGAACTTAGTCAGTTGATTCTCTCAGATGGATTAATAGGTCGTTCTGTCAGCAAATTAGAAAATATTTATAAAGATAATGATAATGTCTTCCCAGACAGACAATTAGTAGAGTTTCGATTATGTACAACTTTGGATTTTATAAAAAATGAACTTGTAGAAGTTTTAGAATTACAAATCCTGAATGGCTTTTTATTATACTCATTAGTTAGTGCATTAATTTATAATAAATGGGGGATATCAAATGTAAGTATGACAGATCCAAAATTGATACCAATTGGCCAGTATTTAACCGATAAGAATCAGGCTTTGGAAAAAATTAGCTTACTATTAACCGCATTTTCTGAAAAAGATCAAGATGACAGATACAAGAATTTTGTCACAGCTTGTATCCAAACGACACAAAGTTCAAAGAATCGTTTGATTCGATGCGAGTATTTTGTACAAGCTTTACAATAATCAATGAACTACAAGAAAATAGTTACAAATTATTATAGGTCATCACGTCCTTCAATGGATTTTATTAGTTATAAAGCTTTTAATGGGTTAAAAGACAATGATTATTATACTTTAGCAGGATTAGTGAATTTCTCATGGCAAAGTTGGTGTCATCTTTGGCGTTCGTTTTGGATGGCAAATTTAGAGGATAGTTACGATCTAAAAGGAAATATTCAAAATAAACTTCAGTGTAATTGTGGGATTACCTATGAAGAAAAGGCTTTCTTTTTAAAACAATTAATATCTAATGGAAATATTAATCATATTTCACCATTGCCTTATTACAAGGAACCTACATGGGGAGGTTTAAATACAATTCAGGAGTTATCCATAAAACTAGAAAGATATGAATTGAATAGATTTCAAGATGTTATTGCGGCCTGTGGAACATTTAATACATCAATCCTGCATTTTCAAAAATTAAGGAATTCCCTTATTCATTTAAATAGCCCTGGGGTTAAAGCTTTTAAAAATGAGGTATTAATATATTATACATGTAGAAATTTTCAACACCCCCTCGATATCCTTTTTACAACCCCTTTAATGAATCAACAGTATACTTATCAATTATGGTTTGAAGAGATGGAAAGTTTTATCAGATATGTTTTTAAGTAGTTCTTTATAAGTTGAAAAAGTATCCCCCCGCCAGACCAAACCCGGTATACCTTTTCTGTTAAGATTCCCAAATTAAATACTCTTTCCACTATTCCTTATGAAAGTGTAGAAAATTATGTGAGAGATGTAACTAATAAAAAAATATCACTTAGGGAAAAGGGTGGATTTAGTGAGAATTTACTAAGGAAAACTAGTACCACCTATTACATTTTAGTAGAAGGTCTTGTTTAATATTTTCATCAACCTTTAAGACTATATAATATTCCTATTTGTAAATTTGTTATCTAATGATATAAATGAAAGCTCATTAAAATTCTTTTTCTGTCCCTGTTAATTCCAAATAATTTTTCGAAGTTTTTCCAATCAAAACAGCATGGTACATAGATGTAGTAGATTTGGTGCTCACGTTCCCTATTCTATTTAAGTTTATCGAGAATTAAAATTTTTTATCCAGTCTTTAAAGTTTCTGCAATCGGTTTCTACATCCTCTAAAGAAATGTTTGGTGCAGGAACATCATCAGGTTGAGAGTGTTCGAAATACGAATATTTTGTCATATTATTATCGAGTAATTGGCAATCTGATTCTGTAATTAAGTATAGTTTCTTTATATTACTTGAATGTATTATGCCGAATCTTTCAACAGAGGAATTAAGCAAAATCTTTTCTATTGAAAGCTCTATAAGTTTACGAAATGTGGAGCAACAGGAATTTTTCCAATCTGTATAATTGCTAATATACTGTTCAGGGTCTCGTGTTTTGATTGTTATATAATTTTCAATCTTAATTAGCAGTTGGTTTGTTTCTTTAGAAACATTTGAATTACCAAATATTACATTCTCATTATTTATTCCAGAACCTAACCCTTTGATATTTTCGATTAGCATCATTTTACATGAAGAACTCGGAATGTTTTTACTTAAAGCAACCACGAATGAAAGTCGATGAGTAAATATAATAACCTGACGATTTTTTGATAATCCATTCAAAAATATTGAAAGTTTTTTTTCGTAATCAAAATCAAGGGATGATATTGGGTCATCAAAAATAAATGGGGTGGAATGTTTTGCAAGTTTTGATTCAGCGATTGCTGCAGCTAGTGTTATAATCCTTTTTTCTCCATTGCTTAATATGTTCTTTATTTCTGCATCAGAATCACAATCTGTTAATGTTATGTAAAATTTACTTCTTCCTTTATGTGGTGCTTGTGTCTTTAGAGCTACTTGAATAGTTTCTGCCCCTAATTCTTTAAGAGCCGAGTTGAAATTAAAAGTAAATTCTTCCGTTAACAATTCTTGCCCTAAAATTCGAGCTTTTTTTGTAGTTTCATTTGTTCTGGTTAAAGATAATGCCTTTGCGTAAAGATTATGCTGTGATAAATAGGTTTGTTGTTTTACAAGTTCTTCTTTGTGTTCAAATATCCACTTTTTTGCTTGAAGTTCTATCATTTGTTTTTGTAATTGGGGTTGGTTTTCTGGTTTTAAATCTTTTTCCTGTTGTTCCTTCAATAGTTGAAGTTTTATTTGTAAATCGGTTAGGAAACGGTATTCCTCATCCATTATATGAAATAATGGATTATTGAAATTGTTGGTCAGGGTTTTAATTTCTTTCTCTGTCCATGAATTGATTTCTTCAAGATTAGAGAGAAACACTTGTATTTCATTTTTTTCTATTTCCAAATATTGTATTATTTCTAATACTTCATTTGGTTTTATGGTGATCTGGAAGATGTTATGTTCTAAATACTTTCGGTAAGCTCGATTGTATTGATTCTCTATAGTTCCAGTTACATAATTATTAAAATGAGTCATTCGTTGTTTTGAATTGTTATCAAGTTTCTGATGGCACAATACGCATACCGAATTGTCCATTACATTTGGGAAAGAAATATTTGAATATGCTTCTTTTTCAGAATAATGTTTAGCTGCGATCCATAATTCTTTCCAAGTCTCTGACCCTACACCAGTTAGCATAGATTCTAAAGATATTACTCTAGCAGCTTCGGTAGAAATAATTCTTTTTTCAATTGTAAAATTTGCAAGAGATGACAATTTTTTTAGAGATTCTTCAGAGATTACAGAAATAATTAGATCATAGTATGAAATTAATATTGTAAGGGTTTGTAATTTGTTTTCTGTTTCTTTTAGAGCTTTTGCAACTTTAGATGTATCAAGGCGATTAACTATTTCGATTAGATTTGATTCTTCTTTTTCATCCCATTTAATAGCTTTAATATAATCATCAGAAACATTATTTTTGTTTTCTTCATAGAGGCTACCTTGTTTTGTCATTAAAAAATTATTTGGGAGTTGCGTTAATGGAGAAACAAGCATGTTTTGTTTCTCTAAAAGTTCTAGCCTTACTTTATCGTAAAAATCTGATAAACTTGCTAAAAATTTCAAACTTGCGGGAACATAATTGCAATCATTCTGGCCAGTTAGCAATTCTTCTTT
The DNA here is from genome assembly GCA_963663665.2 of Sphaerochaetaceae bacterium. GTDB lineage: Bacteria > Spirochaetota > Spirochaetia > Sphaerochaetales > Sphaerochaetaceae > SABI01. The sequence continues at coordinate 520,971 of CAXXKP010000009.1, read as the reverse complement.
TGAATCGCTGAAGATATCAATATTTCTTAGAGGGTTATTTTCATCTGAAAAATCTTCTGTAACTGGATAACAAAATACATTCTCAGAATCATTAAGTTTATATTTAAGTGAATATTGTTGGTTTTTTTTATTTCGTTCAAAAATATTATTGATAAGTTTAACACTCATCGGATTTCTTGCGTTATTAATAATGTTTACATAACTCGTTTTGCCCGAACCGTTACGTCCGTAAATCAGAGTTAAATTAGGGTTGAAAGTTATATTTGAGAAAGAAGATAATTTGCTAATACCAGAAATATTTTCCAGAGATACCAATTCTATTCTTGCTGTTTTTTCTGAAAAACTAAGAATGGGGATGCCCAAAGAAGATTTGAGTATATTTCTTGCCTCTTCAAGACAAAATTTAACTGCAACCGGAATACTTGATTCGCTGAGGTTTTTCTCTTGTTTTAGAATTTCTTGAATCCATAATGGTTGTTTAGATAACCAAGGAATTAAATCATCCATTTCTTTCTCCCTATCATAGTTGTATCCTTTGAGTATACACCATATCTAATATTAGGTTAGAATTATTTATGGGTTTTCCTGAAGCGGACTTATTCCTTCTTTTAGTCGAGTTGAATAATTTAGAATTGCAATGTTGGCTGAGGTTGAATATCAGATAGTGGCTAAAAATATCGCAGCGGGATATTTTGATACTCAATCAATTCTATCCGGTCCAACTGGGTAATATAGATTGGATATGCTCATAATGAGATTAAGAATTAAGATAAGTTGGGAAAAAGTGAAATGAGCTACACTGAGAGGACAAATCCATAACATCTTATATTTCCATAATTAGCTCTCTACTGAAGATTACTAGGCTTTCGTAAGTTCTAGAATAACTCTATTCTTGTCAGATAGCCAGTAAAAACCTGCTAGACCCAACGTAGTTATATAAACTGGTATTCGTATACAGTTAGAGTAAGTGCTTGTTCCCTAGCTGGTTTTTGGCTATGAGATGGGTTTTTGTGGGAAAAGATGAAAAAATATGGTCATTGGTAGTTAAAACCCATTTGTTATTAACAAAACTAATCTTAATAATGGTATACTCTTTTATTGAAGATGGTTCTTTGAGTATTTTTCCAATTGGATTAATCTCAATCATTTTCTTAATACATTAAAATAAAAGATAAGGTGATACATGTTCGAACAAACTTTTAAAAATATTGATGATATACTGCATAAAGATGCCGGTTGTGGCAGTGAACTAGATTATGTTGAACAAACCTCTTGGATATTATTTTTAAAATACTTAGATGATTTGGAAAAAGACAAACAAACAATAGCTGAACTATCTGGGAAACCATATACCAATATTATCAACCCAGAAGAATACCAATGGACTGTATGGGCTTCACCTAAAGACGCACAGGGGAATCTTGATTATCATAAAGCATTAACGGGTGATGATCTTTCTGATTTTGTGAATATAGAGTTATTCCCATATCTCAAAAAGTTTAAATTAGAAGCAGTTAGCCCTGATACCATAGAGTACAAGATTGGTGAGATTTTCAGCGAGCTAAAAAACAGGATTCAAAGTGGATATAATCTCCGAGAAGTTATCAACCATATAGATGCCTTGAGATTTAGGACTCATACTGAAAAGCATGAAATGAGTCACCTTTATGAAAGTAAGATACAGAATATGGGAAATGCCGGTAGGAATGGTGGGGAATACTATACACCAAGACCGCTTATAAAGACGATGGTAAAAGTGGTAGCTCCTGAAATAGGCCAGACAGTTTACGATGGGGCAGTAGGATCGGCTGGATTCCTTTGTGAAGCATTTAACTTCCTTAAAAAAAGCAAGAGCCTTACTACGTCAGATGTAGAGACACTACAGAAAAATACTTTCTATGGAAAAGAGAAGAAATCATTAGCCTATATCATAGGTATCATGAATATGATATTGCACGGGATAGAAGCTCCAAACATTATTCACACCAATACTCTTGCAGAAAACATTTCAGATATCCAAGAGAAGGACAGATATGATGTAGTGCTGGCAAATCCTCCTTTCGGTGGTAAAGAACGATCAGAAGTACAACAGAACTTCCCTATTAAGACAGGCGAAACAGCCTTTTTGTTCCTACAGCATTTTATTAAAATACTACGTGCTGGAGGTAAGGCCGGAGTAGTAATAAAGAATACTTTTTTAAGCAACACTGACAACGCTTCTACCAGTATTAGAAAGCTGTTATTAGAAAACTGTAATCTGCACACTGTTCTTGATTTACCCGGAGGGGTTTTTGCTGGAGCTGGAGTAAAGACTGTTGTCCTGTTTTTCGAAAAAGGTAAACCAACAAAAAGTACATGGTTTTACCAGCTCAATTTAGATAGGAATCTGGGTAAGACAAATCCACTCAATGAAAAAGATTTAGCTGAGTTTGTCCACCTACAGAAAACATGTTCTGAAGGTGAAAACTCATGGTTGGTGAAAATTGAGAATATAGATCAAACCACTTATGACCTGTCTGTTAAAAATCCCAACAAACCAGAAGAAACACCTCTTCGAAAACCTCAAGAAATTCTAGAAGAAATAAAGGGCTTAGATGAGGAGAGCGCCTCAATATTAGGCGCTATCAAGGGGCTGATATGAAAAAAGTTTGGGAGATGAAATCTTTTTCAGAAATAGGAAATGTATATAATGGAAATAGTATTAACGCAAAAATAAAGAAAAAAAATTACTATAATTTAGAAGAAGGTATCCCGTATATAGCCACAAAAGATATCAGCTTTGATTGTAATATAGATTACAACAATGGAATTAAAATCCCATTTGCAGAAAAAACAAAATTTAAAATTGCGCCTCAGCACACTGCATTGATTTGTGCAGAAGGTGGAAGCGCTGGAAGAAAAATTGGCTTTACTAATAAAGAGGTTTGTTTTGGAAATAAGCTATTTGCCTTTTCTGCAAATAATAACGTGGATAGCAAATATGTTTATTATTATTATTTTAGTTCGTTGTTTCAACAACAGTTTTTAACTAGGATGAAAGGAATTATTGGTGGTGTTTCAATGAGTAAATTTAAATCTATTCAAATTCCACTTCCCTCTCACTCTGAACAAATACAAATAGTATCCATATTAGATAAAGCTTTTACTGCCATAGACAAAGCAAAGACTAATGCAGAACAAAATATAAAGAACGCCACAGAGCTGTTTGAGAGCTACCTTAACGGAGTATTTGAGAATAGGGGTGATGGGTGGGAAGAGAAAACATTACAGCAAGTCTCTTTGATTTTTGGACGAGGTAAATCAAAACATCGGCCAAGGAATGCTAAAATTCTATATGGAGGAAATTACCCCTTTATTCAAACAGGGGATATTAGGAACTGTAATCATGATATTACTACCTTTTCTCAAACTTATAGTGAATTAGGTCTAGCTCAAAGTAAACTTTGGCCTAAAGGTACTATTTGCATTACAATAGCCGCCAATATAGCAGAAACCGGTATTATATCATTTGATGCCTGTTTCCCAGATAGCGTAATTGGAGCTATTGTAAATGATAAGATCACGACTAACCATTACGTTGAATATCTTTTACAGAAATATAAACTCAGTCTACAATCTCTTGGTAAAGGCAGTGCACAAGCTAATATAAACTTAGCTACTTTTAAAAATTTATACTTTCCATTCCCTAGATCATTGAAAGAACAAAAAGTAATAGTTGAAAAGCTTGATTATCTTTCTGCTGAAACTCAAAAACTCGAAACTCTATACAAAAAGAAACTAGTTGCCCTAGATGAACTAAAGAAAAGCATATTACAGAAAGCCTTTAATGGTGAATTAGATACTTCAAAGGATATCATATTTGAATAAAGAAAAATTAGACAAGAGTTTCAGACATTCATCTGCTTTCGGCAAGCGCATTGAGTATTACCTAATAGGATTAATGCTTAAAGAAGGGTTGGATGTTTATCTTCCAATGGTAGATGATGATGCTATTGATGCAGTTATTAAAAAACCTGATGGTTCATTTGTTGAAGTTCAAATTAAAGCACGTTCTAAATATGTCGAATTTGGCGATTGTGCATTATTTGCTGCTATTCACCATGAATATCGAAAGAATTACTGGTTTGTATTCTATTCTGAACGAATCGATAAAATCTGGATATTGTCATCCAAAGAGTTTATAGAAGTATCAGTTCAAAATAAAACTGGTAAAAATGCAGGTAAGCGATCAATATGGTTTAATGGCAAAAATTCTAAGAACCAAACAGAGCATGTGAAATCTCAATTTAAAAAGTATATTGCGACAGATTTTTGCCGTATACTAAATGAAAATCCAGATGAAGAGTAAATTATGAATGAAGCTGAGACAAGAGCAGAACTAATTGATCCCAAGTTGAAAGACTGTGGATGGGGTGTGGTAGAAGGTTCTAAAATTCTACGTGAATATCCAATAACAGCTGGTCGTATCCAAGTAGGTGGTAAACGAGCTAAGAAACTATCTGCTGATTATGTTCTTGTCTATCAAGGTATGAAACTCGCTGTCATTGAAGCGAAAAAAGATGAATTGGATGTTAGTGAAGGAGTTGGTCAAGCAAAACAGTATGCAGAGAAAATGCATCTTGATACCACCTATGCTACCAATGGTAAAGAAATTTATTACATATGCATGAAGACCGGTGTAGAAAAGCTAGTAAAAAATTACCTTACTCCTGATGAGTTGTGGGATAAAACATATTCAGAACAGAGTGAGTGGAGAGAAAAATTCGCTGCTATCCCATTTGAAGATAAAAGCGGTACTTGGCAATTACGGTACTATCAAGAAATAGCGGTTAATAATACGTTAGAAGCTATTGCAAATAAACAGGATAGGATTTTATTAACTTTAGCTACTGGAACAGGAAAGACTGCAATAGCATTTCAGGTAGCTTGGAAACTCTTTCATGCCCGATGGACTTTGCAAAGGGATGGAAACAGACGGCCAAGGGTCTTATTCCTAGCAGATCGGAATATATTAGCTGACCAGGCTTTTAATGCATTTTCAGCTTTCCCTGACGATGCATTAGTAAGAATTAAACCCAGTGCAATAAGAAAGAAAGGGAGAGTCCCAACCAATGGGAGTATTTTCTTTACCATCTTTCAAACGTTCATGAGTGGTAGGGATAAACAAGGGAAACCAGCTCCATACTTTGGTGCATATCCAGCAGACTACTTTGATTTCATCGTTATTGATGAATGTCATCGTGGTGGGGCAAATGATGAAAGTAACTGGAGAGCGATCTTAGAGTATTTCTCACCTGCTGTGCAGTTAGGATTAACAGCTACACCTAAAAGAACTAATAACATAGATACCTATAACTATTTTGGAGAACCGGTATATGTGTATTCCCTTAGAGAAGGTATCAATGATGGATTTCTAACTCCTTTTAAAGTGAAGAGGATACAAACCACCCTAGACGATTATATCTATGTTTCTGATGATTTCATTATAGAAGGTGAAATAGAAGTCGGAAAAATTTATAAAGAGGCAGATTTTAATAAGATCATAGAGATAAAGGAAAGGGAAAAAGAACGAGTCAAGATATATTTGGATGAAGCAAACCAAAATGAGAAAACAATCATCTTTTGTGCGACTCAGATTCATGCTGCTGCTATTAGAGATTTAATCAATCAATACAAGGATAGTTCAGATCCGAATTACTGTGTGAGAGTTACAGCTAATGATGGAGAGATCGGAGAACAATTCTTACGTGAATTCCAAGATAATGAAAAACTTATTCCAACTATATTGACTACTTCTCAGAAACTATCTACCGGAGTAGATGCCAGAAATATACGCAATATTGTATTATTAAGACCAGTTAATTCCATGGTAGAGTTTAAACAAATAATTGGTAGAGGAACACGTTTATTTGATGGTAAAGAGTATTTTACAATCTATGATTACGTAAACGCATATCACCATTTTGCAGATCCTGAATGGGATGGCGAACCATTAGCCCCAGAACCTTGTGAGATTTGTGGTCAATATCCTTGTGTATGTGAAAAGCTACCAAAAGAACCTTGTCCAGTTTGTGGATGCATACCCTGTATTTGTGAAAAAGATAAACCAAAACCTTGTCCGGTTTGTGGGCAAAGTCCCTGTATTTGTAACAAGAAAGTCAAAGTCAGATTAGCTGATGGGAAAGACCGTGAAATACAGCATATGATAGCTACTTCTTTCTGGAATGCAGAGGGAAGGCCTATTTCAGCAGAAGAATTCCTAAAGAGCTTATTCGGGGAGATCCCAAATCATTTTACAAGTGAAGCAGAGTTGAAAACCCTCTGGAGTAATCCTGTGACAAGAAGAGTATTACTTGAAAAGCTAGATGAAGCTGGGTTTGGTGATAATGAGTTAAAGACCCTGCAAACTCTCATAAATGCGGATGATAGTGATTTGTTCGATGTACTAGAATATGTATTTGATAGCGATTTCAAACCAATAACTAGAAATGAAAGAGTAACTGGGGCTGAAGAGAGAATTTACGAGTTTCTTTCTGAAGATCAAAGGGATTTTATCCAGTTTGTACTGAGTAAATATATCGAATCAGGAGTGGAGGAACTCGACCAAGACAAACTGCCTATTTTATTAGTGAATAAATACCAATCATTACAAGAGGCAAATGAAGTGTTGGGGGATGTCAAAAGTATTCGTTCGCTGTTTATTAATTTCCAAAGACATTTATATGATGATAAAGAGGCTATATAATAGACTGTTTACTTAGTAATAAGGTTCTGAACTTCTCTTTCTCAATCAGATATACACTTAGAATATGCTAAGCCCAATGCAAAGAGACTGTCCTGTATAAGTTATATTCCTCAGCTATCCGGTTGCCCTAGAGGTCAATTCTCATTTCACGCCAAAATTCAACTTATTTTTCGTAAATGACCTAAGTGAAACAGTTCATGCCCGGTATAATAGGGTAAGTGTGACAAATGGGTGTTTCGTTCCAAGAATAAAAATCTACCAAATTGCTGAAGAATAGCACACTTTGTGAATCCACGGATGATAGTCCACAATCAAATACAATATTTTTATCTATGTGACTATACCGGTTATTCTATGGGGGCAAATTTTAGCAATAGATTCATCACTTTCAAAGCTTCCGGCCTAAGTGAAATTGACCCTTCTATATTTCATAATAGGATAATAATAACAACTAGATATTTAGCCTCAAATACAATGTCGTTGCTCATAACGATGAAGAAATAGTATTGATTTTTTAAATCAGAAACGAACGCTTAAAAACACATATCGATGACTGAAAAAGTCTGTGAATATATGTTTCAGACCATCATTCAAAACTTGCCCTAAGTGAAACGGGTCGATAATAGTATAATATAGTAGGAGGAACAATTAAATGGCTAGTTTTAAAAAGAAAATAATAGCTGATACCAAGAAGCAACTAAAGAAAAAAGAGGGACATCGCGTAGAGAAATTTGAGGAGCTTTATGACAAAAAGCGTAGCTTCGTTTTCTCTAAAGAAACATGCAAAGCCACAACAAAGGGGGGGGATAATGACAACAGGATTATTTGAAGTAGAGGTTAAAAATCGAGTTGTCAAAGGAGCTTTAAATACTAGACGTATCAAAGGGGCTCAGGGGAATTGGTATCAAGAGCGGTTATATTTTTTGGCAGAATCAGAAGAGGAGGCTAAGGATTTCACTTTCAAAGAACTCAGGTTGAGAAGATGTATTGGTATCTCGGGTTCAAGAAGGAAAAAATCAAATATCAGAAGAGAGATAGAGGTGATAGAAATAAGGAGAGTAATCTAATGGATGCATATACATATCAAGCGACTAACCTACAAAGAATTATAGAATACAAAAGCACTGAACCTGCATTAGCGTCTACATTTGAAGCAAAAAGAGAACGAGATAGTAGACAGGAAATATTCGACTCTAGTTTTAAAATTAACCAAGGCAAAGAAGATTACTTAGAATCGATAAAGAAAGAATTAAGACACAGGAGTAGGGCATTCAAATTTCAGATTTTTGAAATAGGAAAGCTTGTCTATGAAGCAAAGAAAAATTTGCCACATGGCGAATTCAAGCCTTGGATAGAGGAAAACTTTGATCACGGATACAGGACGGCGTACAATTGTATGACAGTTTTTTTGACATGCATGGGGCATCCTGAGATTGTAGAGTATTTTAATCCATCATGCTTATACTTGATTGCCAAGCCAAGTTTCCCAGACGATTTACGCACAGCTTTGCTTGATGGGGTGAAAGGGCCGGTCGATATTAAGAAAAAGGATCTAATTCAATTATCAATGAGAATTAAGAATAATGAGATATCTGTAGAAGATAAGGAAGTTCAAGCCTTATTGGTGAAAGATCGAAGTTCGACAATTTTAGATCGATGTGAAATTGAACTTAAATCAATGGGTAAAATCATTACGCAAAGACAAGAAAGAATCAGGAGTATTTTAAATACATATTCACCAAATCCGTTGATTGATGATTATGATTTGAACGATATATTGGAAGAGAAACAAGAAAATATTGAGACTGGATTTCGGTTAATTCTATCACAGGTTAGTCTTATGATTGATGAGGTAAAGAGTTGAAAAGTGAAACAATGCATAAGTGAATCTGTTTCACTTATGCTTTGTCACCTATATCTATATATAGCCAAAATAAGTCGAAAGCGCAAGTTGCTGTCCAATCAATTAGAATTGGGGCCTTTTTGGCGATTCGCATTGCTATAAGATTTTGTAGGTTTCAGGATAAGGCTAATCTTGCCGGATTTTCAACTAGAACACGCTAGGCTTGACGTAAAGATATTGTCTTGTAAGTATTTATTTGTTAGTGATCTGATTGTTCTAGGATGGAATTTACCCAATACTGTTAATTCATCATATTTTGTAATTATCTTAAGTAGAGCATTGCAATGGTCTATAACACAGTAGGGGAAAAAATTAGGTGCTTAGTTTAGAACAGAAAGTAGTTGTAGCACCAAGAAGGATATATGAATAGTTTAAAACAAAATGTCGGGCATAATGCAAAGATGCAAAGGAACGATTTTAAAGGATCTCCTCCTTGGCTCAATACAGGTTTCAAATTTGACCACGGCCTCCAATTAAATAGATGTGATCTCGAAAGAATTAATACTATCTTTCTATCATGCAAGGTTGCAGACAGGAAAGAAAATAGGTTGAGTTTTAATATACTCATTGCAAACTTAATCTTTCATCGGAATAGAAGGCCTATTGTAATAAGTTTAAATACTAATGATTGGAAGAAAAGTCGATACGTAAAAGCAGGATCAACTACAATCGTTTTAGTTCATCAATTACATGAGCAAGGTTATATAAATTGGGTTAAAGGATACCGAAACGAAAAGGAAGGTCGCAGGAGTCGTATTTGGGCAACAAACAAATTACTTGAGTATTTTCCCAAAAACCATAATTCAGTAATCAGGGATCCTGTTGAGTTGGTCGAATTGCGGGATGTCGATGGAAAGCTCAAAGAATACAATGATACTGCAAAGACCCGGCAAATTAGGGAAATCCTTAAGAACGTAAATCAAATCAATAAACTTGCTGATATTCGTTATGAAGGAAATATCTTATTTTGTTCACTTGTGGCAATTTTCAATAGAAGATTCACGCTATATGGACGTCTCCATACCGGCGGTCAAGATAATTATCAGGGATTAAACGGTGAAGAACGTGCCAAAATAACAATCAATGGGAATCCAATCGTGGAATTAGACTACAGTGGTCTTCACCCTCATCTTCTTTATGCCAAAGAGGGTATTCAGTTTGAAGGTGATCCATATTCGATTGTTGATGAAAGGCCTCAAGTACGCCCATTTCTAAAGCATTTACTTCTATGCATGCTCAATTCCAAGGATGACATAATAGCGGAAAGAGCTGCAAATAAGTGGTTATATGACAATCATCGACAACGTAATATATTAAAATCCATAGGAATAACCAGAGCAAGACCATTCATTAATGCGTTTAAACAATCCCATGAAAAGATAAACCATTATTTTTGTAGCGGAAAAGAAACCGGTTTGCGTATTATGAATCTAGACTCAACTATAGCGCTTGGAATTATAAACACTTTTGCAAAGCAGAATATCCCAATATTAGCTATCCATGATTCGTTTATTGTTCAAGAACAATACAAGGGGTATCTTTTCACCATTATGGAAAAGGAATATGAGAGAAAAACTGGAGGCTATAAAATACAAATAAAATGAAAATTTAAATAGTTATAATATAAGGAATAACGGAAAAAAACTTCTTAGTTAATACGGTATATGAATAGCTATATGGAAGTAGGTACAGGAAAGCCTATAGGAATGGATAGATAAATAACTAGGTTTAATTGAGGTTTTTGAGGACAATTTGCATAAAAAATGAGTAGAAGAGTGAATGATGAAAGAATTAAGAATGGATAAAGGCCATTCCACAAAGATTTTCATATGAGGAGATGTTCGACCTCTAGTTCGGTTTCTATGTTACCCATAGGAGAAGTATTACATCCCAAGAAAAAAACAATGATATTTTCCTATTATGCCATTCATATATTTAAATGTTCGTCCTATCATTTAAATTCCAATTCTTGCAATGGAAAGGATTTACTTACTATTTGAAGGCCGTTATACTAAGATTAAAGCATGTGACTTTAAGAGGGGAATGAGGTGAAAGTAGTTGGATATACAAGGGTCAGTTCAATAGGGCAAGTTAATGATGGAGTCAGCCTTGATGCACAACAAGCAAGAATTAAAGCATGGGCTTTAATAAATGATGCTGAGTTAGTCCATATTTATTCAGATGAGGGAATTTCCGGAGTAAAGGGAGACCGACCTGAATTACTTAATGCTCTTGATTATGTAGTGAAGAATGGAGCCACCTTGATTGTTTATAGTTTATCGAGACTGAGCCGTTCTACTCGTGATACTCTAGAGATCGCTGAGAAACTCGAAAAAGCAGGTTCGGATCTCGTCAGCCTTTCCGAAAAGATAGATACAACCACAGCGGCAGGTAAAATGGTATTTAGAATGCTTGCAGTACTCAATGAATTTGAAAGAGACCAGATCAGCGATAGAACGAAAGCCGCACTTTCATATAAGAAGGCAAACAAAGAGAAAACTGGAGGCATTTGTCCATTTGGATATATCGAAAAAGACGGATTATTAATAACCCATAAAAGAGAGCAAGCAATTATATCCAAGATATTTAATCTTCATGAGAATGGATTAAATTATTCGAATATTGCAAAAGAACTTAATGATATAAACTGTAAAACTAAGATGGGGAAAAAATGGTATGCACAAACGGTGAAGAATATCATCATGTATAAGAATCTATGACATCAAAATAGATCTAAATAAACTTGCATGATTGTCAACCTCAGTAGGAACATAAGAATATAAGGAGAATTTACTATGAAATCGTACCGGAAAGAATTGGTATTTGAAACGAAAGAGAGAAGGAAATACATCAACATAACCCCTCAAGTGAAAGAATGCCTTTCCGAGAGTGGGATCAAAGAAGGCATAATACTTGTAAATGCGATGCATATTACTGCTAGTGTCTTCATCAACGATGATGAATCGGGATTGCACCAAGACTTCGAACAATGGTTAGAAAAATTAGCACCTGAGAAACCATATAGCCAATACCGCCATAACGGATACGAAGATAATGCAGATGCTCACTTAAAACGTTCTGTTATGGGCAGAGAGGTCGTTGTTGCAATAACTCAAGGGAACTTGGACTTTGGCCCATGGGAACAGATCTTCTATGGTGAGTTTGATGGGAAAAGAAGTAAACGAGTTTTAGTAAAAATCATAGGGGAATAATTATGCTATTACGATTTGCTCCATTGATTAGGGTCTCAACAGAGAAGCAAGCTAACAAAGGTGAATCATTACGTACGCAAAATGCGCAGATACGACAATATGTGAAATCATTAGATGGAGTTATACCAGATAATTGCTTGGTTTATTCTGGACAGGAACATGCAACCCCTGATATAGAGAGAGTAAAGCTAGAACGATTGCTACACGATTCATCCAAAGATAAATTTGATGCTGTTATCGTCTGTGATGCTAGTAGATGGTCAAGGGATAATTTAAAATCTAAAGAAGGATTGAATGTACTTCGTAAACATGGGATTAGGTTTTTTGTAGGTACCATGGAATATGATTTATATAATCCTGAACATAATTTTATTCTTGGTATGAGCGCAGAAGTAGGGGAATTACAAGCTAGACAACAGAGTCTGAAGTCTATCACCAACCGGATAGAAAAAGCGAGAAGGGGGATCCCCACAGGCGGGAAAATCCCTCATGGAAGAACATATGATAAAGAGACAAATCAATGGGGAATAGATTCTGAAAAGAAGAAAAATATCGAGTGGGCAGCCAGAGAATATCTTAATGGAGAATCTCTTGTTGAGATATCAAAAGTTCTAGGGATGAATTTTACTAATCTTTGGAAAATCCTTACAAAAAGATCGGGGTCAGAATATGAAATCAGCTTTAAGGCTCCAAAACTAAATATTAATGAAACCGTCTCTATACAGATTCCCCCATTACTCGATAGAGAAACTATCCTCGCCATTAAGAAACAAGCACAGGCTAATAAAACATACCACCATGGAGAAATGAAATATCAGTACTTACTTTCTCGAATGGTATTTTGTAAGCATTGTGGATATGCTTTGATGGGACAGACAAATCATGGGAAGACGCAGTATTATAGGCACCCTCGCCAACGAAAGAATGAATGTACTGTTAATAGCTTTATCCCTGCAAAAGCTCTAGGCGAGGCTGTTATAACTGCTCTTCTACAAACATTTGGAGATGTAGAGAGAATTGAGAAGGCAATGCAGAAAGCAATTCCTGATTTTTCTAAGATTAATCAAATGCATGATGATTTGACTCATTTAGAGGATAAGAAAAAAATAGTTATTCAACAGAGAGATAGACTTGTAAAGTTAGCCGCGATTGGAGCATTATCCGATGATGAGGTAACAAAGCAGATTAAAAGTTTTAGAGAGCAATTAAAGTCTTTGCAGGAGAGTATATATATTTTGGAACAAGATCTCGAAACTGTCCCAGATGTAGCTCAAATTAAAAAACAAAGTCTATTTGCTGGTCGTGTTCTTGTTGATATATTAAAACATCCTAGCAAAAAAGCAATCGATAAAATGCTTGCTGCTCCATTTGAAAAGCAAAGAAAACTAATTGAATATGCGTTTTCTGGAAAAGATAGAAAGGGGAATAGGCTAGGAGTCTATGTAGAGAAAACCAATGATCCTGCTAACCCATGGAAGTTCGAAATAAGGGCAATTCTAGACCAGGTTATAGACTTCTATTTAGACGAAGCCGGAGTTACTAGTTTTCCTACGTATTTACCAAGGCAAGCCCATCTTTTACTTTGCTCTCTTTGATAGCTTCACGCACTTTTTGCGTGATATTCACCAGACCACGCCTAGTATTAAGATGAAATACTAACTCTTTTCTATATGTTTTCATAAAGTAATCATATCATGAAATCTATTAATTAGGGCGAGAAGTAGTTTTCCTTTTCACGATGAGAATAAACAGTGCACTTATAAAAAGCATACTACTCGATAAAGCAAGAGAGAGGTGAAGAGACGAGAAACTTGCAATAAATGTGACTAAAAATGGGAATATCATACGTCCTATCGTTCCTGATAAAATGTAAGAAAGCGAAATAAATGTTGTATTATTGGGATACCATGTCGAGCATACTACAATATACATTGGAATGGTTGCTCCAGCGAAAAGTCCACACAGGAATGTGAAAAACAATACACTAATAATGTGAGTAGAACCCATTGTCGCCATAATAAGAGAGAATCCTGCTAGAACCATTCCCCAGATCGAAATGGTAAATGGTTTAGCACCTTTATTAAGTATAGGCCCAATAATTAATCTTGACAGGGCAGTTCCAACCCAAAAAACGGTAAGAGAAGTTCCCGTAATTGCTGCGCTTTGTTTAAGTTCTTGTTCCACATATACAGGAATCCACGCTGAACATATTATCTGACTACCCATGTAAAACATAATAACAAGCGTATAGAGGATGAACGCGGGGTCACTTAGCAATTCTTTAATAGGACCCTGTTCTCTCTCTTCTGTGGCATCCGTTTTCACTCTCTTAGAAGTAATTCTTTGAGCTATCAGCAAGATGAGCAAAACAGCGGCTACACTACCATATGCAAAAGGCCAAGAACGATTTTTAAAAGGGAGAACAATATACCCGGTGACTATGGCACCAGCGCTATACATAAAGTGTAATAGAGGAATATAGAGAGCTCTTTTTTCAAAAAAATTACTCGCGATAAAGCTATTTGACCCACTATCGACAAGGAATGCTCCAACTCCTAATACTACATACCCTGAAAATAATATTAGAGTGTGCTGGTCAAAAGTGATTCCTAAGAATGCTACAATAATAGCAATATACCCCGCCGTCATAATAAAAGATTGTTTCAGTTTTTTCTGAAAGATAAAAAGAAGTGCCATAGAGACAATAGCCCCTATTTGCTGGCTACTTAATAAGAATCCGCTTTGAGTAAGACTTATCCCTGTTGTATTCATAATATTTGTAGCAAGTGGTCCTAACATATTGTAGGAGACTGAGAAGAAAAAAAAGAGCGCAAATAGTAGAATTGGTGACATGCTGATTATCCTTATAAAATGATTTCTCACTCTATCATATGCCTATTTTTATAAACAAGATAGAAAGATTATTTTTATTACTCCTCCTTATTTAGGCATATGTCATCTGTGGTTGTTTTTGCCTAATTTTTGTAGTATGCTCAAAGTACGATGAGTAATGGCTTTAAGGCGATTCTTCGCAGAATATTAGTCTTTTCCCCTTTAGCGATACTTTTTTTACTTTTTTATAATCACCTTGTGAATATTGAAGAGAGATTAATTCTTGAACAGATTGGAAAAGAACATCAAATCCATTTAGATTATATAGAGAATTCGACTCAAAAAGAATTTACTTTTTATAGTCAAATCATTGACTTCGTTAAATCAAGTCATTCTTTAGATCTTTTCTTTTCAAATGAGAATGAATATGAAAGTATGATCTCATTGTTTTTCCAATCTGTTCTCGAAAATCAACCGAAAGTACAATACATAGGCTTATTTGGCTTTGATGGTGATCGAACCCTTATAACTCCTCAACAAGGGAGTACTATTAATGCCTTTGATTTAAACCAATATAATATCACCTCCCAAAAGCTTCTCTATGAGGTAAAGAACCTAGAGAAAACAGGAATGTATATTCATCCAGTCTCATTTATTGAAAATCCGGTAACTCACGTGTATGAGCAAATGATCCTACTCGCAAGTCCAGTAATGGATGAAACAGAAGTAAAAGGGGTGATCGTTTTTATTGTACAAGCCAAAGATCTTCTTCCTCCAATTGAGGATTTTTTAAAGAATCATTCTCAAGTCTTTACCTTTACGGTTGTTGATGCGAATGGTAGGATTCTAGAAATCCTGAATAAATTTAAATCTATTCAGAACGATATTAAAATGACAAACTATTCAATAATGTATCCTCAAGTGTGGAATAGTATTAACAAAAATAAAAAGGGGAATATAATTGTAGATAATGTTTTCTACCAATATAATGCAATAAATCCATTTGAGAGAATGTATCAAAACTATGAGGAGAATAGCCACTATTTTACCGTTATAAGTAGTTTCTCCATGGAGAATGTAGAACTTATTCAAAGTTCATTTCTACTTCAAAATGAGTCTTTAAGATATATTATTGCTCTTGTAATACTTTTTGGCAGCGTAATAATTAGTCTTCTTGTATACTTCAGAAAGAATGACCAAGAATTGATTGTAATCAGTAAACTAATTAGTGATCAATCACATGATGGAGTTTTGATACGAAAACCTTCAAGGGTTGTTACGTATTCTAATTATGCTGCAGAACTCCTTACAGGATATACTGAAGAAGAGCTATTAATGGATAAAGCAGAGATTGAACTCCTTGATTTTCCACAGAATGAACGAGAAGGCAAAAAGAATTTGAGCCAAAAGAACAAGAAACAAGTTATCTCCTATGATAATTTTGTGTGGATTCACTCAAAGCACTCCTTCACACTTTGCCACATGTTGATGAATTCAGTTTTTAATAACCGCAAAGATCTTCTCTACTTAGTACAACTTTTATCGGATCCACAGAATATCTCTCGCGAGTCTTTTGATATGTATGTGTTAGAAAATAAAAATGAGATTACTCCTGTAGATAGGTATCCGATTAAAAAGATTACCGATTTGCTTCCGCTTCATAATTTGAGTGCTATTATGTATTTGAAGCTTACCAATCTTGATCTATTAGAGGCACAATATACTCATGCACAACATCATCAATCTGGTGCTTTGATCAGAGATGTACTCATTTCTTTTCTGAAAACTGATGAACTTCTGTTTAAATACTCTCCAGATACCTACCTTATCACTATATCAAGTGATGGAAATGAACTACATGATAAAATAGAGAGATTGGCAGACATTTTTGCAACTCCATTTGGTGTAGAAAATAAGAAAAAGATACTTACCTACCAATGTGGTCTCTCAATTTATGAGAAGGATAAATCGATAGCTACACTCATTCTGGAGTCTCGAATGGCATTAGCAGCACAGCTTCATTTTAATCATCAAGGAGTTCTTATCTATGACAATTCAGTGAATAAATCACTTTTAAGGTACTACTCAATACTTAATAAGATTCCTTCTGCTCTTAAAAATAATAAAATAGAAGTTTTCATCCAACCTATAGTTGGATTAAAAGATGATACTATCATAGGAGGGGAAGCCCTTGTAAGATGGAACGATAACGAGTTAGGTGATATCCACCCTAATGAGTTTATACCTATTATTGAGCGACACCATCTTGAACAATCTATCGATTTTTATGTGATAGAGACAGCTATTCAATATATTGCTGAACTTAAACCTGAAGATGAAGATTTCTTTCTCTCAGTGAATATATGTCCTCCAATGTTATTTAATGAATATCTTATACCATACCTCGTGGGGACGCTAGAGAAATACCACGTTGATCATGGAAGAGTCGTTCTAGAACTCACAGAGAGAATGCTACTTGAAGATCTCCCTCGAGCAAATTCGATACTTGCTGAACTTCATAATCTAGGAATCAATATTGCAATTGATGATTTTGGAACAGGGTTCTCCTCTCTTAGTTACCTTAATATGTTAGATATTGATATTATCAAAATAGACAGAGCCTTTATAAAGAACTACCCAACTAAGAGTGAAGGTAAGATTATGAAGGCGATTCTTACTATGGCTCATGAACTAGATATCTACACTTTTGTTGAAGGAATAGAAACAAAAGAGCAGCTTTCCTTGATTACAAATCATGGAGCAGCTGCTTATCAAGGATACTTGTTCTCTAAAGCAATCTCCTTTGAAGATTTTAAAGTTCTTTATATAGCTAGGCTTAAAAAAGAGATATAAGGCCAATTGAGAAGGCTACATTACCATATGTAAAAACATCATCATCATCTCCAATAGCGGTTTGCATGAAAGAATTGATGGTTAACCCCTCAAATATATTCCAACTCCCTCCAAGAGATATTGATGCACTTAGATCTATAGGGGAGACAATTGATTGTGCATAAAGGGATATCCCATTCGAAAATCCATATTGAAGAGATGGATATAAAAATAATGGGAGTTCCTCACCTGAAGCATATGGTGCATAGAGTATTTCTATTCTAACTGAGAGCGTATCTTGGCTCATGAATGAAAAGATATGAAAAAGAGTCCCTGTGATATTCCAACTCTCTTTGAAAACAGGAAGAGCTTCTGAGTTCATTGGTAAGCCAAAAGAAGTAGAAATTGATGCGTCAATGCCAATATTACCCATAATACTTAAGTGAGGTGTAATATTTCCTCCACCAGCTGAGATGCCCGTATCAATTTTCACACTCCCTTCACTACTATAATATCTTATACCCCCTTTTAGACCCATTACATCTCCATCATCAGGCAAAATGATTGCTCCCTCTAGGAAGGAAAAAGATGAGAGGGGAATAGTGACTGCACCTAGCCATTCTCTCTCTAGTATTACAGAATTATTTAATAAGGGAACACTATAGGAAGTACTATTGAACAGAACATTTCCCGCATTGAAAAGATTCCCTTCACCCCAGTCAAGGCGGGTCTTTCCAAAAGTGAGTCTATAAGAAGGAAATCGTGCTTTTATAGTGAGATGATCGAGAGAGAAGGAAGGATTCGGAGAATTAGAGTTAAAGGTTAGATTAACTCCCATATCTGTCTTTACATTCTTAAATCCAACTGAGTCAAGATTAATGAGAACATTCCCACTCTCAAAATAGAGAGGGTCTGTGTCTTCTGTGAGCAGAATATTATGATTAAGAGAAACTTCTGTTGTAAGATTAAACTCAGCAAATAATGGTACAAAAAGAAGAGTAGCAAACAAGATTATTATGAATAGCTTTTTCATATATATGTAACCTCTACCAAGTTAGAGAATCTATTGAGAACAAATTTTCATCTAGTGGTACATTGATTTCGATAGAATTAATTTTCATGATTGTAGATGTGTTTTTCTTTAGTGTATCTACAATTCTTGTCTCTTGAGGAAGAGTTCTGTCTTGTACTTTGAATGTTGAGAGAACATCAATTTCTTTTAGCAGTCGATCTGATGAAGTTGAGTATTCGCCTCTCATTACAACATAATTCTCTTTATCCACATAGATAGTCTGTTTTGGATATGCGACTTTTCTTGTTTTTGCAACAAGATGTAATACATAACAATCTCTTCCTGAAATGGTTTTAGAACCATCTAAGGATACATCATAATCTCTTAAGGTATCTTTTTCACCAGTCATATCTTCATAGGAGATATCACTTCCTAAAAGAGATTGTCTGAGTGCAGCTCCAGTTAAGCGGATGAGTTCATTCGCATCTGGATAATAGAGGTAGAGTTCGCTGTTAGTACGTAGAACTTTCTGCCCTTTTTCAGATAGTGAGGTAAATTCAATGAGTGAATCGTATGCTCCTCTTGTATACGCCTCAAAAGTACTTTTTTTCTCCCCAAAACGGTCTTTTGAGATAATTTCTCCACTGCTGAAACTCGTTTCAAAGGTTTCAAGGTCATCCATTTTCTGAACAATTTCAACTGGGGTTATCGCACTTAGAAGCGAGATGGTGATCATCGATAAAAACAAAGTAATAACAATTTTTTTCATAATTTTAATTCCTTTTACACATATCGAAGAGCTTCAACTACTTCGATACGTGAAGCTTTTCTTGATGGGATGAATGTTGCAATGGCCGTGATAGCGAGTGAATAGAAAAAGATGGCTACTGTTGTAAATAGACTGAACTTAGGATACAAAATACTCGATATCTCCATGTCAATCCCACTCATAACATCTGTGAAATCAACTCCTACACGAGAGAAATAGGCGATAATAACAGAACCTACAACCACACCAATTAAGGAAGATATAAAGGATATAATAAGACCTTCGGTAAAAAAGAGTTGAATGAGTTCTTTCCCTTTCATTCCTAATGCAGAAAGGGTTCCGATTTCTCTCATTCTTTCATAAATAACCATCATGGTTGTGTTGATGATTACCGTAGAACCGAGGAATAGGAAAATGGCACCAATAAAGTAATAGGCGACCTCAGCAATTTTCATGAGTGCAAACATTGTAGATATCTCATCAAATGCAGCCGCATCTACTAAAGTATGAGTTTCTTGTTCAACGCGCTCTCGAATGGTTGCTGAAATCTTTTTTAAATTACCATCAGCTCGAATAAGAATTTCATGAGCATCATTCTCTGACATTCTTAGAAAATAGCGAGCGGTATCAATATCTGTCCAATAATACTGTGTATTAAGAGCTGCAACTGGAAAAGCTGCCAGTCCTACAATCTTTAAAGTGATTGCATTGGTTCCTCTTGCAGCTGTTGTGCTCATCACTGTTATCGAGTCCCCAATAGTGACACCAAGGTCTTTTGCTAAGGGTGCTCCAATAAGCATTTCTCTTGCTCCAGAAGATGGTAATTTCCCTTCCTTCAAGATAAGGTCGAGATTTTGAAAATTCGACTCCTTCTCGAAATCGGCTCCGATTCCTATCGATGGTTGCATGCCACCGTTAATATAAAAAGAAGAAGGGATGTTTATTCTTGGTACATACGTAGTAACTCCTTCAACCTCACGTAATACGGATGCAATCTCTTGCTCATTTACTGTTAGGTGAATTGGGTTATAACGTTCGAACTCCCCAAAGGATGCGTTACGAACCCTCACATCACCTGTGTAATAGGTCGTAAGGTTATTTTTCATATCTTGTGTCATTCCACCTAGAAAAGCGAACAAGAGGACAATGGCCATGCTTGAGATCATAATCGCAACACCAGAGAGAATTGATCTCCTTAAATTTCTATTTACGTTGCGTTTCGCTACTTGAAATATACTCATACTCATATATCTATTCTCCTTTATTGGTGGTGCAAGGCACTTGGGATATCCATCTTAAGCGCTCTGCGGGTTGGGAAGTATGCCACAATCATAGAGAGTAAAAGGCCACTAAAGAGAGATACAATGATTGTTTTTACACTCCATACACCTCGCATAACAGAGGCGATTCGATACCCAATATCCATATCTCGAAGCATAAACCCAAGGTTTATCCCATATTTTACAAGGAAAAAATTAGCTAATATTCCAAGGAGTGTTCCTATGATTGCTCCAAGAAGACCAATTCCTCCAGCTTCAAATAAGAATAAAAGTTGTATTGATGAGTCTTTCATTCCCAAAGCTCTCATCATTCCGAGTTCTCTGATTCGCTCGTACATAGCCATTAGCATGGTGTTAGAGATTCCAACAGCAGCAATAATAAATACTAAAAAGAGAATCATGCTACTACCACCGCGTTTTGCTTCTGCTATTGCAACATAATCATGTGCAAGTTCTTTCCAGTCCATTATTGTGTAATTAGTTGAGTCTAAATTAAGAATATCTTTAATTTGAGCAATCTTTTCAACGGTATCAGCAGAATCTTTTAATAAGATATTTATTTCAGTAGCAGCACCTTCCATCGCTAAATAATCATCCGCAGTGTCAATTGGCATCATCAGAAGTGTCCTGTTCACATTCGGGTTAGGACAGTTAACTATACCTACTATTTCAAGATCCATTGCTTCATAGAACCCTCCGTTTCCTCTTGTTACGAGAGTTATATATGCGCCTACTTTTGCTCCAATATCTTCAGCAAACCAGGATCCAATATTTATCTCATCTGCTCCGGGGGCTACAAACCTTCCTTCTATGAGAGTATTCTCAAAACGAAATACATCATTGTCTGTTTCTGGATTTATGGCCTCCACGACAACACTCATATTTCCCTCTTCCTTGAAGTCAATGTTGTTAAGGATCATATCTGCTGCGAAGGTGGTTCTTTTTGTTGCAACGATTCCTTCTTTGGCTAAAGATGCAATGATTTCATCAGGGTTAGAGATAGACACATCTAGTGGCCTCATCAATCTTTCATTCCAGTACTCTTTATTCATGATTCGAGCACTACTAGTTTCATACCATTTAAGGTTTCTTACAGATTCTTCTTCGGCACCCATTAGGAGTGAGTCAACAAGGACAAACATCAGCAATCCAAATGCTATTGCACTACTCGTAATAAGAGTTCTCCTTTTGTAGCGGGTAAGATTTTTTATAGCGAGGGATATAATAAATTTCACTTATTCCCTCCTTTCATCACTTACGATGAGTCCATCATGGAGAGATACGAGACGATTGGCATATTCCATTACCATCGGATCATGAGTAGAAAAGATGAACGTGGTATTATACTTCTTGTTCATTTCTTTCATTAATTTCAAAATCTCTTCTCCTGTTTTTGAGTCAAGATTGGCAGTAGGCTCATCAGCCAAGACAATTGAAGGTCCTTTTACAAGAGCTCGTGCAATAGCAATACGTTGTTGTTGACCTCCACTGAGTTTATCAGGTCTACGATTTTCCATACCTTCAAGTCCTACTTCTTTTAGGATTTTCATTGTCCTTTTGTGAATTTCATCATCGCTCAAGTGTAGTATGGAGAGAACAAATGAAACATTCTCATATGCACTTAATACAGGGATGAGATTATATGTCTGAAATATGAATCCTAGGTTCATTCTCCTAAACTCCGTTTTCTCATTCTTGTTCATTTCTGATACTGGAATCTTGTTAATTATAATGTCTCCAGCATCAAGAGCATCGATACAACCTATGAGATTTAGAAGTGTGGTTTTCCCTGATCCCGATGGCCCTGCAATAGAAAGGAATTCTCCATCTTCTATGGTTAGCGAGACACCTTTAAGTGCTTTTACCACAGAATCTCCACTTTTATAATTCCTTTGCACGTTCTGTATCTGAATCATGTACAATTCTCCTTTTGTTTGATTTCTTTTATTTTGTGTAGCTCAACACTTAGCAGTATTGTTTCTACGTTTATTGAATTTACTATTATTATCCTTCTCATACTCCAAAATATTTTCTTTACACATCTATCCTATTCTCCTTTATTGATGATGTAGGGCACTCGGGATGTCCATTTTAAGCGCACGTCTAGTAGGGATATAGGCAACCATCATAGAAAGAAATACTCCACTGAATAGGGATAGGATGATCGGCTTCAAACTCCATGCGCCCCTCATAATTGATGATATCCTGTATCCCATGTCCAGATCCCGAAACATGAACCCAATATCTATACCGTATGTAACGAGGAAATAATTTGCCAATACTCCCAGTAGAGTTCCAATGAGTGCCCCAACTAATCCAATCCCTCCAGCTTCTACTATAAATAAGAGCTGAATAGTTGAATCATTCATGCCAAGAGCTCTCATCATTCCTAGTTCTCTGATTCGTTCGTACATAGCCATCAGCATTGTATTTGATATCCCAACTGCGGCAATGATGAAAACTAAGAAAAGAATTATTACGCTTCCGCCTTTGTCAGCACCAGAGACGGCTATAAAGTCGGGAGCAAGGTCTTTCCAATCTTTAATTGTATAATCAGTATCTTCTAAATTTAAATACTCCTTAATATGAGAAATCCCTTTATCGACATCTGATAAGTCTGATAAGAGAATATCTATTTCTGTAGAAGTATCGCCCATAGCTAGGTAATCACTTGCTGTATCGATAGGCATCATCAATAGCGTCCTATTCACATTGGGATTAGGACAGTTGATGATTCCAACGATTTCTAGATCCATAGCCTCATAGAATCCTCCATTGCCTCTAGTCACTAAGGTAATGTAGGAACCAATTTTTGCTCCGATATCTTCAGCAAACCAACTACCTATATTAACAGTATTTTCGTTTGGTGAGATTAATCTTCCAGCAATAAGTGTATTTTCAATACGAAAAACATCGTTATCAGTTAGAGGGTCTATTGCATTAACAATTACGCTCAAATTCCCTTCTTCCTTAAAATCAATATTGTTAAGGATCATCTCAGCTGTGAAAGTGGTTCTTTTTGTAGCTGTAATTCCTTCTTGAGCTAATGAGGCAATCATTGCATCAGGATCTTGAATTGATTTATCTATCGGCATCAACATTTTGTCATTCCAATACTCTTTATGCATTATTCGTGCACTACTGGTTTCATACCATTTGAGGTTTCTTACCGATTCTTCAATAGTCCCTAAAAGTAAGGAATCAACCAAGATAAACATCATCAGTCCTAGTGCTATGGCAATACTGGTAATCAGAGTTCTTCTTTTATAACGAGTTAAGTTTTTGAATGCGAGAGAGATTATGAATCTCAATTAACCCTCCCTTCAGTAGATATCTTAAGATCCTTATGATTGAGAACAACAATGGGTTTCGTACTACTTAGCTGGATCACCTATATTTTCCTTTTGTTTCATTTCTTCTATTTTCTGTAAGGCCATACTTGAAAGGGTCGTCCCAATGTTAAGTGAATCTACCATCGAAGTTGGCATCAACATCATTGAATTGTTCTGCCGTATTCCCTCGTAAATCATATTCATAGCTCTCAATTGCATCGCATTGGGATGTTGATCATATTCACGAGCAGCTTGAGTAAATTTTTCAGCTATCGAGACTTCTGCTTCGGCGAGGATAATTCTCGATTGTTTTTCCCGTTCAGCTTGAGCTCTCTTGCTCATCGCATTTTCCAATTCTTTAGGGATAATTATGTCTGTAATCTCAATACTCAATATTGTTACACCCCATGGAGTTGTTTTTGCATCAAGGGCAAGTTGTATCTCTTTACCAAGCTCCTCTCTATCACTTAATAGGTGAGAGAGCTCATGTTTTCCAATCGCATCTCTAAGTGCAGTTTGAGCACTTAAAATTACTGCTTCGATATAGTTTTCAACTTCAAGAACGACACTCTTCGCATCCCATACCATCCAGAATGCAAGAGCATCAACATGCACAGGAACAGTATCAGTTGTAAGCGTTTTTTCAGCACTAAAGTCTGTTACCCTAATTCGAGTGTCGATAGATTCTGCCACCCGATCGACAAGGGGAATAATAGCAGTAATTCCTGGACCATGAACTTTTTTGAACTTTCCGAATCGTAAAATAACGACTGTATCCCACTGTAATATGAGTTGTACTGAACTCGCTATGATAAGGCCAACTGAACTACATATAGTGAGAGTTGTATAAATTCCTTCAAATATCCCTATCATTACAAGCCATGAGAGAGCAATCATATTTACTACATTCATCCAAGAAGGGAGTATTGCAACAAGAGATGCTATAATTAGTAAGATAAAAGCAAAAAAGATAAGCATCTGTAGCGTTCCGAAAGAGTTCCCTAAGAGTTCTAGAAAAACTCCCACTGCTATAGCCATTGCATATATAAAGAACGATATTGCACTAAAGTGGAAATCCTTTTTGATCGTATATGGTTGTACATTCTTTATTCTGTCAAATTTCTTTGTGAAAAGATTCATGTTTTTTCTCCTTTATTAAGAGGTATATCGGTGAGCAATTCATTAATATGTTTTGAAATGTCACTCAATGAAAATCCATAGCTTGATGCATGTGAGATGTATGAACGGGTTATCTCACTCAAAATTCTTTCTCTCTTTATTCTATCTATTTCTTTGATTTCTCCCTTGATGTAGGTGCCTGAACCTTGCTGGGTTTCTACTAATCCCCGTATTTCCATCTCACTATAAGCTCTAGCTACTGTATTAGGGTTGATCTTGAGGTCTACTGCAAGGGCTCTTACAGTTGGTAATTTCGTTCCAATTGCAAGTCTACCATCAGCTATGCCCATTTCAACTTGGTGAATTACCTGCTTATAAAAAGGGATTCCGCTCTTGTTATCTAGAGTGAAATTTATATGTTGAATCTTTTCTATGTTCATAAAATCCCTTTATGAAGAATATTGTACTAGTACATTAGTACATTTGTCAATACAATTATCTATTGCCTCGTAAGAAATCATCTAATATTGATTTATTAGTCACTTAGGTGATACATTCTGTAACATATGAGTATTAAGGTTAAAAAACCAATCAGTCCAAGTAGATATCTTTTTATTGGATTCTTTACTACAATTCTCTTGGGTTCTCTTTTATTGTCTTTGCCTATATCTCATAATAGTGGAGTTTCTATTTCTTACATTGATGCATTATTTACAGCTGTAAGTGCTGTGTGTGTCACAGGTCTTAGCACAGTAGATATCGCTCAAACTCTTTCTATTTTTGGTCGGATTGTTTTAGCACTTCTTATTATGATAGGGGGAATGGGTGTTGCTGGTATGATTATCTCAATAGCCCTTTTCCTTGGATTAAGAGTAGGGGTATCTCAGCAGTCTCTTATAAGCGAATCATATAATCTAGGTTCCCTCAAAGGAACTATACGGGTATTGAGAGTTGTTATCTTCACCTCCTTAATATTACAGTTGATTGGGACTATTCTTCTTTTTCCTATTTTCTTAAAAAACTATTCTCCTTTAGAAAGTCTTGGCCATAGCGCGTTTCATGCGATTAGTGCCTTTAACAATGCAGGATTTGACCTCATGGGTAATTTTGTTTCACTTAATCCTTTCAGAAATAATATATGGTTTCAACTTATTACAATGGCTCTTATAGTAATAGGGGGATTGGGGTTTTTCGTTATATCAGATATTCTCACGACTAGGTTTCGGTGGAAGAATACAACAATGCATACAAAGATGGTTTTAAGTGTGACCACTATCCTCATTGTTTTGGGCGCTATCTCGTTCTATTTTTTGAGTGATAAGAGTATCATCGATTCATTTTTCTTGAGTATTACAAGTAGAACTGCAGGATTTTCAACATTTGATATCACATTCCTTTACCAAGCGGAGCTATGGATTCTTATCATTCTTATGTTTATTGGAGCTTCTCCAGGGTCGACAGGCGGAGGTGTGAAAACAACCACTATAGCTACTGTCTTATTAAGTTTGTTCCCGCTTAGAAAGAAAAAAGATGTTTCAATCTTCTCTCGCCGTATTAGTAATGATAGTGTACTAAAAGCGTATCAAGTGTGCATGCTTGGTATTATGACAATCTTAGTGATTACTTTAATCTTGCTCATTGGAGAGCAAGGTAAATTTACTACAATACAATTGTTTTTTGAGAGTGTATCCGCATTTGCGACGGTTGGATTATCTACTGGTGTGACAACATCTCTGGTGTCAACTTCGAAAGTAGCTCTAATGGTTGCTATGTTCATTGGAAGAGTAGGACCAATTACGATTGCATCTAGTTTTATGTTGAGAGAGTCTGAGATAAAATATATTCCTGAAAGGGTCTTTATCGGGTAAGGAGATAATATAATGAAATTTAAAAATGACAAGAATGCTTTTGGAATAATCGGATTAGGTCGATTTGGTACAGCTCTGGCGATTGAGCTCGCCAAGGCAAAGAAAAATGTCATTGTCCTTGATATCGATGAAGATAAG
This sequence comes from Sphaerochaetaceae bacterium, assembly GCA_963663665.2. Classification (GTDB taxonomy): domain Bacteria; phylum Spirochaetota; class Spirochaetia; order Sphaerochaetales; family Sphaerochaetaceae; genus SABI01. The sequence continues at coordinate 493,929 of CAXXKP010000009.1, read as the reverse complement.
CTCACTGCCGTTAAAGATTATATCACTCACGCACATATCGTGAATGGAATTAATAAGACGGTATTGGAAGAGTCTGGGATTAGCCACTGTGGAACAGTGATTGTATGTATTGGAAAAGATATCGAATCGAACATCCTTGCTACTCTTAATGTGATAGAGAGCAAGGTCCCGCGTGTGATAGCAAAGGCTATGAGTGATGATCATGGAAGGGTCTTAGAGAAGATAGGGGCCGAAGTTATTTTCCCAGAGGTCGACAGCGGGGTACGGCTTGCTAAATCTCTATCTACCTTACGAACTCTTGACTTCTTAGAATTAGAGGATGGTATTAGTATTACTGAGGTCTCTTTGAGTTCTGCATTTGATGGAAAGACAATAGGGGAGCTCAATTTCCGCTCAAAATACCACTTAAATGTTATTGCAATATCGAGAGAAGAGAAAACCATCGTCAACATTGATGCCAATGTAATTTTAAAAGAACTTGATGATTTGGTAGTAATCGGTAACAATGATGATATAGCTTCTTTTACAAAAGCGAATATTGTGTGAAACCTTGACAATGTCTCAGCTGTTATACATATTGCATGAAGGGAGAAAAATCATGAAAAAAACAGCAATATTGTTACTATTATTTACTGGTGCTCTCGTGTTTACTACAGGCTGTGCTAATGGTTCCCGGTCAACAGATCATGAAGAAGGAATAAATGTCATGACAGCACTTACCGCTCAATATAGAAAGATATCGCCTCAACTTGCGAAACAAATGATGGATTCAAACGATCCTGTAATCATTGTTGATGTGAGAACAGAGGAAGAGTTCAATGGTGGCCATATTAAAGGTTCCCTCCTAATTCCAAATGAAAATATTACAACAAATGAGAAACCTTCTTTATTGCCAAATACAGAAGCAACAATCTTAGTCTATTGCCGAAGTGGTAATAGAAGTGCACAAGCTGCAAGAAAACTTGTTTCTTTGGGGTATGTAAATGTATATGATTTTGGCGGAATAAACACATGGCCTTATGAACTTGTTAATTAAATAAATCATACATGCTTGTTTCAGATCCAAACTTAGGTGACTAGGAGGAATACATAATGAAACGTGGATTAAGAGATACAATTAGGCGAAAACCTGATTACGAGAGAGACCCAGATTGGGATATCTCTGAAGTATTAGAGAAAAAACGTAAGAATGTAAAACACCAAGTTGAAAAGCCTCAAAGAGTCGATGAAGATGAGGAAAATGTCTACGATTTTTTGAAAGAAGATTAAGATGACTTGAAACACAGTAGCTCATTAGGCTACTGTGCTCACATGGTATTAGTTTCAGTCAATAATGTAGAAAAGACACTTAAAGATCAGCCTCTTTTTAGTAATGTTACATTCGCTGTAGAAAGTGGTATGCGTATTGGTCTCATCGGACAAAACGGATGTGGAAAGAGTACTCTTTTAAAACTACTCGATGGATCTATGGTCAGTGATGAAGGCTCTATCAGTTACGCAAAAGATATTGTTGTTTCAACACTCTCACAAAGAATTGAGATCGACGAGAATATGAGTGTGAGAGAATTTCTCTATACTTCATCTCATCCCCATATCTCACTTCTTAATCGTTATAATTCAATGCTCACCGACGAGCACAGTTCACATTCCCATCAAAAGGAATTACTTTTACTTCAGCACAAAATAGAAGAAACTGACGCGTGGAATATTCCAAACCGCTACGAGTCGTTCTTAAGTGAACTCAAGGGCCCATCCCTTGATGACATAATGGGTACACTTTCAGGAGGCTCTGCTAAAAAAGTTGCAATTAGCCGTCTCTTTGCAACAAAGAGTGAGCTTGTCTTTTTAGATGAAATTACCAACCATCTTGATATCAATACGATTAAATGGATTGAACAATATCTCGTGAATAATTCAATAGCTGCAATTATTGTTACTCATGATCGCTATTTTCTTGAAAATGTGTGTCAGACAATTTTTGAGCTTGATGGTGGCTCTCTATATACCTACCCAGGATCATACTCAACATATCTTGTAAGAAAAGAAGAACGTTATGCTTCTTTGATGGCAGAGCAAGAGAGAATTAAATCTATTCTTCGAGTTGAGCTCAAATGGCTACAACGTGGTCCTAGAGCACGAAGTACAAAGGATAGTGGTCGAATAGACAGAATCAAAAAACTTCAAGAGTCTCTTGTAATTCAAGAATCTGGGAGAAAGGAATTCACTTCATTGAGTTCAAAGACTTCTAAAAAAATTTTAGATATTGAAAATATTTCTAAAAGTTATGAGGGAAAGATAGTTTTATCAAATTTTTCACATTCTTTTTTACCACAAGAGAGAATAGGCCTTGTAGGTCCAAATGGTAGTGGGAAGTCAACATTTCTAGATCTTATTGCTCATCGAATTGAAAGTGATAAAGGTTCCATCACACCAGGGTTTCATACCCATATTGGGTATTATGACCAAGTTGATGCTCTCATCGACTTTTCACTCACTGTTATTGAGTTTATGAATGAGATTGCACCTCTTTTTTATATAGAGAAAGGTGTGAGTGTGAGTGCTGCAAGATTCCTAGAACTCTTTGGATTTTCAGTTGCGCTTCATCGTCAACCAATTTCTTTATTAAGTGGAGGCGAAAGAAGGCGTCTCTATTTAATTAGTATCTTAGCAAAATCACCCAACTTTTTACTCCTTGATGAACCAACAAACGATCTCGACATTGATACCATTGGGCAACTAGAACAATTCCTCGCTAATTTTGAGGGGTGTGTATTAATTGCTTCTCATGATAGAGCTTTTTTAGATGCTACCTGTGATACACTGTTTGTTTTTGAGGAGAACAGTGAAATTACAAAATCTCCTTACTCTTATAGCGAATGGGAAGAAAGAGGAGAAGAGAAGTCTAATGAGAAAGAAGAGAAAGTTAAAGAAAAGGTAGAGTATCGGCAGAAGAAAGAATATAAGGGATTAACATTCAAAGAGAAAAAAGAACTCGAGTCCATTACTGATAGGATAAGTCATTTAGAGAAAGAAATAAGCCAATTAGAATCTTCTTTCTCTAATCCACTTAGTGATTCCTCAACAATAAAAGATCGAACAAAGCAATACAGTGACACACAAGAAGAATTAGAGAGGTGTTTGCTTCGTTGGGAATATCTTGAAGAGAAAAATCTTGGAACATAAAAAAAGGTGCGTTCTTATACATTTTCGGATCAACTTGTAGTTTCCAGCATGGGACTTAAACTGGTTTCACTTACAATCACCTAATCATTGTATAGAACATCACACCTTTTAACGATAACCTTTTCGGATTAGTACGTTTTATATTACTTAGAAGGAATTGAACCTTCCATACTCACCAGAAGTAATCTTTACGTTATTAACATACTCAATTAATAAAGCTTCGTCAAGTAGGTGAAGGACCTATAAACCTATTTGAGAATATCACGAGAATTTAAATACGATTTTAAAGCAATATGTTTTCTCCCTAGATTGATATATTATTGGTTTATTTAAAAATAATTCTGACTTCATTGTTTTAAACCGGCAGAGATCTAGTGAGTAATATATTCGGTAATAGTTGAAGCGATACTCTCAGGAGAAGTGAATCCCATGGACCATCCAGTATCTAGAATATCATGTTTTGTTGTAGCTTTCCATTTATAATGTTTATATGACCTTACCAGTGATAGTAAGAAAGAATTTGCAATAATTTTTGTATTATCTTAACTTTTTTATCTATCGATAAACATTGATATGGTATTATACATATGTCAAAAAAAGAACAGAATAAATTTTTCGAGAGGGTTGGTACTTCCGTTATGAATGAATTTCAAAAGTTTAGAGAAGCTGTTCGCTTCGATATGAAACGTACGCCAGTGAGACAACGACATTACCTAAGACCTGTAACATGGCTATTAAGCTATCCAGCGGTGATTAAAGCCAAGTTGAGGATTACTAAAGTTGGAATGGACGGAGTCAAACCGCCATACCTTCTACTCTGTACTCATCATGCTTTCAATGATTTTAAAGTTACTACTGCCGCAATATTTCCCCACAGAGCAAACTATGTAGTTGCAATTGATGGTTTTATTGGGAGAGAGTGGCTCTTACGTCAAGTAGGAGGGATATGTAAACGGAAATTCACCAATGATATTCAACTCATTCGACAAATCAGGCATGTTCTCACCAAACACGGTGATATTCTGGCTCTCTACCCAGAGGCACGCTATTCTTTAATTGGTACCAATGCGGTGCTTCCATCATCTCTTGGAAAGATGATTAAGCTCTTGGGGGTTCCTGTTGTAATGCTTAACATGCATGGCAATTATCTCAATAGCCCATGTTGGAATCTTCACCCAAGAGGAAACAGGATAGCTGCTGATCAAACGCTTCTCTTTACTCCTCAAGATCTAGTAGATGCTTCGGTTACTGAAATAAATGCCCGTGTGAATGAAGCCTTTGAATATGATGAGTATCGTTGGCAAAAAGAGAATAATATTATTATCGATTACCCTAAAAGAGCAGAAGGATTGCATAAAGTGCTTTACCAATGTCCACATTGCAAAAAAGAATACACTATGAAAACTCATGATAGCACTCTTGTGTGTACTTCATGTCACAAAGAGTGGGAAATGAGTACTCTAGGGGAATTATCTGCATCGGAAAAAGCAGACGATGAAACGGCTCTTCATACCGAATTTTCCCATATTCCTGATTGGTATGAGTTTGAGCGAAAACAGGTTCAAGATGAGATTGAAAAGGGAACATATCATATCGAACTCGATGTGATCGTCGATGCACTTCCTAATGCGAAACGATATATTAGACTTGGAGAGGCACATCTTATTCATTCTCTAGAGGGTTTTACACTGAGTGCTACCTTTGATGATGAACCTTTCATATTAAAGAAACCGGTTGAGACAATGTATTCCTGCCATATAGAGTACGAATATTTTGGTAAAGGAGATTGTATCGATTTGTCGACACTTGACGATACCTATTACCTCTTCCCAATAGGAAAGGATTTCTCTGTAACCAAGATTGCTCTTGCTACTGAAGAGTTGTTTTTTAAGTCACAGAAAAAAGGTTAATAAGGGAATTCTTCCTCTGCTACCATAATCAATTCTGAGAGGGAGATCTCAAGTGCATCAGCAAAGCGACTTAATGTGTAGATAGTTGGAGAGTGTTTCCCATTAAGCACTTTATAGATGTAGGATCGAGTTAACCCGCTTTCCTTCGAAATTTCTGAGATTGTGAACTCTTTCTCCTTAAGGATTTGTTGTATTGCTAGATGTATCTCCATCTCTTCAGCATATCCCTCTCTTACAATATTCCAAGCCTTCATTGTGAGATAAATTATTCAAATTTTATTCATAAAAAAAGAGAGCATATCAATGCCCTCTAGTATAGTCTTCTTCAACGTATTAAAGATTGAAATATTCTTTAGCATTTCTAAAACTAATATCCTTCATCACAGTATTAAGAAGTACTGGGTCATTTGGAATTTCACCATTTACTACCCATGAGCCCAATAGATTAGCAAGAATTCTTCTGAAGTATTCATGTCGGGGATACGAAAGAAATGATCTAGAATCTGTGAGCATTCCAATAAATCGAGGAAGAGAGCCTAAATTAGCGAGAATTTTCATCTGTTCATATATTCCCTCTTTATGATCACAGAACCACCAGCCTGAACCCAGCTGAATTTTTCCCTTTACTCCATCACCTTGGAAGGCTCCCATAATTGATCCCATGCTATAATAATCCTTACTATTGAGGGAGTAGAGAATTGTTTTAGGTAGGGTGGAATTGCTTTCTAAGACACCTAGAAATTGACTTAATTTTTCAGCTAGAGGGAGATCATGTGCTGCATCATACCCTGTATCTGGTCCGAGAGTCTTAAATTTGGGAGGATTGAGATTTCGTATTGCATTAAGATGTAGTTGCATGACTATGTTATGTCTAGCATATTCTTTAGCTAAGAATAGTAAGACTTTCGTTCCAAATGCCTCAGCCTCTCTTTTCGTGATTGCTTCTCCATTCATTCTTTTTTGGAAAATATTTTCAATTTCAGAAGGACTCATAATTTCATAGGGAATCATAGGGAGCCCATGGTCGGTTGCTCTACATCCAGCTTCTACAAATACTTCTAGGCGACTTTTGAGTGCTGAAAGCAGGTCTTCCACACTCTTTATCGTAATATTTGCACTCTTTGATAGAGTTTCTATGTATGAAGGAAATTCAGCATTTTCAATAAGGATTGACTTATCTGGTCTAAAAGAAGGAAGAACTTTTGTATCAATTAACCCGATATCAGCATTCCCATCTCTGATTGATATGTGAGTTTCCATCGAGGAGGCAGGGTCATCAGTTGTTCCAACTGCAGCAACATGAAAAGAAGAGAATATTCCTTTGACCGATAGATCGTCACTTTGAAGTTTTTCTTTTGTAATTTGCCAAATTGTAGGTGCACTTTTTTCATTGAATGGTTCATAAATATCAAAATATCGTTGTAACTCTAAGTGTGACCAATGATACAATGGGTTGCCTAATAGTTGTGGCATAGTTTTTGCCCAGGCAAGAAATTTGTCATATGGGTCGCTATCTCCAGTTATTAATTTTTCATCAATTCCCACACTTCGCATTGCTCGCCATTTATAGTGATCACCACCTAACCAAATTTCACTTAGGTTGTCAAATTTCTTATTCTGTGCAATTTCTGATGGAATAAGGTGGCAGTGGTAGTCAATGATAGGTTCATCTTTTGCACTCTCATGGTAGAGTTTTTTTGCAACATCAGTATCAAGAAGAAAATCAGCATCCATAAATCTTTTCATGGTATAACTCCCTTTTCATTGGTATTATTCTTTCCTTCATTGAATACTAATTCATAGCTAAAGGGCAAGTCTTTTTTCCATTGACACCATCTTTTGTTGTTGATAGATTTCTTTAGTATGAGAATTAAAGGATTCCCACCTATCGGTGATGCCACTGCGACTACTCTTATTCTTGGTTCTATGCCTAGTGTTACAAGCCTACATAAAAGAGAGTATTATGGTCATCCTAGTAATGACTTCTGGCCAATAATTTCGGCTATCACTCAAGTCGAATTTTCAAGCTATCAAGATAAGATTGATGCAATCATTGCGCATCGCATTGTAATTTGGGACGTATTACAAGAATGCTCCCGAGAAATGAGTAAGGATTCTACTATTCAAGAAGAGAAGGTGAACGATTTTGAATCTTTTTTTTATGTTTACCCTCATATCAATAAGATTATTACAAATGGGAAAAAAGCGTATCAATCTCTTCAGATGGTACGAGGTTTATTATTAAACATTCCAATTCTTCAAGCAGTAAGTACCTCTAGAGCATATCCTCTCTCATTTGATAAGAAATTATCTATATGGGCATCATGTCTTACTTGAACAGATAATTAATAATTGTCATAATAAAGTAAGAATTTTTTCATCCTTCTTCGAATAAAGGAAAGTAATATATGAGTCAACCGAACAGAGCTTCTCTTTTCAATAAATGTTCCCAATTCACCTTAGCAAATGATGCGAGAAAAGCAGGTCTCTACCCTTTTTTCAATCCAATTAGCAAAAGTATAGGTTCAAAAGTCTATATCAATGGTAATGAAATGTTAATGCTTGGCAGCAATAACTATTTAGGACTTGCAAATGATCCTAGGATGGCACAAGCAGCTCTTGAAGCAGCCTCACGGTATGGAACTAGTTGTAGTGGATCTCGATTCATGAATGGAACACTAGATATGCACGAGCAGTTAGAACATCGTCTGGCATCCTTTGTTCACAAAGAAGCTGCCCTCTGTTTTACGACAGGGTACCAAACGAACCTTGGCTCTATTTCCGCACTTCTTCAAAAAGGGGATCATGTCATTGTAGATAAATATGATCACGCCTCTATTATGGATGGAATTTTTCTCGCACAAGGAATATATAATTCATTAAACCTTCACCGCTATAAACATAATGATATGGTGGATTTAGAGAAGGTATTGAAGAAAATTCCATTAGAAGAGAATAAATTAGTTGTTATTGATGGAGTCTTTTCAATGGAAGGGGATATTGCACCCCTTTTAGCTATTAGAAATTTATGTGATACGTACAATGCTGGACTTTACCTAGATGAAGCTCACGCTCTTGGTGTCATTGGAGATAGTGGAAGAGGGACAGGAGAACATTTTGGCAGTCAGTTTGACCTAGCCGATGTTGTGATGTGCACTTTTAGTAAATCTTTTGGTTCTATTGGCGGATTTGTAGCAGGTGACGAACAAGTAATTGATTATATTAAACACGTTGCTCGCCCCCTAATTTTTAGTGCTTCAATGCCTCCTGCAAATATAGCTTCTACCATCAAGGCACTTGATATCATTGAAGAAGATAATCACCTTGTTCAAAAATTACAGCAGAATGCAAATCTTTTAAGAGAGGGGTTTGTATCTTATGGTTTTAATGTAGGCACGAGTGAAACTGCGATTGTACCTTTAGTCATTGGTGATAATGATAAAACATTCCTATTATGGAAAAATGCCTTTGAAAAAGGGGTGTATGTGAATCCAGTCGTCTCTCCTGCAGTGCCACCATCTCGTTCATTGCTAAGAACAAGCTGCATGGCTGTTCATACGAATGACGAGATATCCTATGCAGTGGATGTTATTGCAAAAGAGGCAAGAAAACTCGATATCATCTAGTCAACCGTTTCCCATTATGTAAGATTGCGTTATATTTCCAATATGAATATATTACAGGTTAAATCAGCAGAGGACTTTGCACATCATGTAACGGAAATCATTGAAGAAATTGGCATCGACCATCCTTTACCAATTCAAATAGGTATCCCTGGGGGAAGGGGAGGGAAAAGTGTTGTTGAAGGAGTACTTAATCTTACACCCAAAACGCTTAGCAGAGTGAAACTCTATCTTATTGATGAGCGGCTTGGGGAAGATACCAATTACGAGATGTTATATTCGTATGGTTTAGGAGATGCAATACAAAATGGAATATTCCAGAAAGATCAACTCATCATTCCCTCTATAGGGGAACCATTTATAGAGCATGGAAAGTTAGATATTCTTTTTGCTGGAGTCGGAGAAGATGGACACTTTGCTTCGTTGTTTCCGTATTCTCGTCCAATGAATAACTCTGAAGATATTATACTTGTGGAAAACTCTGTAAAACCGCCTCCAAGAAGAGTCAGTATTTCATACTATGCTCTTGAGAAATATTGCAGACTAAGTGATATCTATCTTTTGCTTTTCGGAGAAGGAAAAAGAGCTGCTTTTGAAGGTTTGATGAGAGATGAAGAGGATGTTTCAACTTTACCAAGCAGGTATTTTTTAAAGAATGGTTTTCATGTTACACTCGTAACAGATTTATACAATAAAGGGAACTAAGATGAAACAGATTGTTGTCCAATTTGGGGGAACAGGGGACCTTGCAAAGAAAAAACTCTACCCAGCCTATGAGAGACTGATGAGTGAGGATTTTGATTTTACTATAGTGGCACTTGGTCGCCGTTATGGTTCTAAAGAGGAATTTATCAAGGATAGTGTGAGTTCTGGTGCTGATGAGAGATTTATAGAGAGACTTGATTATCTCCACTACGATATGGAAGATGAGAAAGAAGCTACTGATGCTCTTTATTCTTATATCTCCAAGATTGTGGAAGGTTGTAAAGATATTGAACTTATTTACTATATGGCACTTCAACCCTCATTATATGAAGATGCAATAAAACAAATCCAGATTGTTGATGCTGCTTTAGTGAAATTATGTAGTATTAACAAGAAAATAGTAGTTGAGAAACCCTTCGGATTTGATTCACTCTCTGCCAAACGATACAACGATATTCTCCTTACTGCATTTAGTGACAAGGAAATTTATCGGATCGACCATTATCTTGGTAAGGAATTTATGCAGAACCTACTACTTTTGAGATTCCATAATGACATTATAAGAAGTATTTGGGATAACAGAAGTATCGAAAGTATTCAAATAATTTTCGATGAAACACACGGGGTAGATCAGAGACTCGGTTTTTATGAGAAAATTGGGGTAGTTCGAGATACCATACAAAATCACATCATGCAGATTATTACCTACCTTACGATGAATGATCCAGCAACACTTTCTCCTGAAGATATTTCTATTGAGAAAGTAAAAGTCTTAAGGGCAATAACTCCTATCACAGACTTTCATACAGGTCGCTATGAATCTCTAGGAGTAAATAGTGGGCATGTGGTACAAACCCCTACCTATGCAGCACTTACCTTGCAAGTGAATACCTATTATTTTGCAGGAATTCCAATCTATATTAGAACGGGAAAAATGCAAGAAGAGGCAAAATCTCTTATTTATGTTAAATTCAAGAATACAACGAAGAAAGTGATGAATGATACACACATTGGAGAAAATGGAGTAATTATCAAGATTCATCCAGAACTCACGATAGACATTAAAATGAATTTAAAAGAGCCTCACACTAGCTGGAAATCAAAACCTGTCAGATTTAGATTCAACCAAGCTGAGACTTTTGGAGCAAATACTCCTGAAGCATATGAGCAGATCGTGAAGAAGATTTTTCAAGGCGATAAGAGCTTATTCCCTTCAATGAGAGAAATCAGTGAATCTTGGAGGATAGTGGAGCCAATGTTAGAAACAGAGACTCAAATGGAAGTGTATCCTGTGAGAACCTTGCCTCGTTTTGTTAAAGATATGGAAGAAAAGTATGGATTTGAATGGTTCGATGAGTAGAATAAAAGGTTCCAAAGAGAATAGCTAATTCTCTTTGGAAATAAATCGCTTCTATTTCGATGAGCCTTTCCTTAGTCGTCTAAGAGTCTTTTATCTCCACTAATTGTTTGGATAGGAGCAATATTCTGGGTTACTTCAAGGGTGCCTAAATATTCGCCATTATCATCTCTTACCGCATAATAGCGAATGTGAACATAGGTCGAACCTAAGTGAATATAGAACTCTGCTAGATCTCTTTTCTTACTTTTAAACTCATCGAGTATTTTTGTTACAACATGTACAGAGGCTGGTGGATGGCAATTGGTCACCTCTCGTCCAATGATTGCTGTAGTACGTGGAAATATTCTTTCATTTGATTGAGAAAAATAAGCTACTTCATCATTTTTATCAACAAATGTGATATCAATAGGAAGGGTATTTAGAACCTTAGTAAGGACCTCTGGAGTAAAATGGCCACTTGGGAGTTGAATGAAATCCTGAGAGAGCGATGTAATAGAGGGCTCTTTTTTACTTCCTACGTCATTCCAGGAAGGAACATTCTCTACATAAAAGTGATTAAATTCATCTAAACCTTCATGTATAATTTTCCAGTCCTTTGAATTGAAGACCTCACTCACCATAGGAATCAGTATCTCATTCTCTTTATTAATCATTTCAAGAATTTTTTCGTTTGCTGATTTTATTTGTGAAGCAAATAATTCTCGTTTATGGGAATCTGGTTTTGGTGAATTTAGCATCTCATCAAATATAGACGTAGCTTCTTTTATCATGCCTCTAATTTCATCATCCACACCCCACATCACTTTAGGTGGTGCGGTGATACCATAACGCTCCATCAAAGGAAACCAAAGGTTCTCCTTTTTCGCATAGTGGGAGTCGATCTTTTTAAGTTCACGTAAATCGGAGGTGATTATTGGGAGAGCTGTTACATCTCCTTGTGAGAGTTTCTCGATATTAGTCGTGATGGAGTTTACTAATTTCTCAATTTTTTGATTCTCTTTTTTTAATAACCATGCTGGGTGTCCTAATATCTCATCAACTTTTTTCTCTCCATGGATTTGAGCAACGGAGCCATGAACAAGAGCCGAGTGGACATCACATAATCGTTGTACCTCCTCGACACTCACTTCTCCTGCATCGATCAGCTTCCTTTCAGCATCTGCTATTTCATCAGCTCCTATACCATCGAATACTTTGCTAAATTCTTTCTTTACTGCCTCAAATTGCTCCCCATCATGAAGTCTCTTTATCATGTCTTTAAGTAATTCGCTTCTTCTATCACTATTCCTAATTTCTGCACTCATTATCTGATCTCCTCTATCAAAGAATTAATTCTAAGATCGTTATCTTTAATTACAACTATATATAAAAATAAATAAGGCTTCTGTTGCAAATGCAACAAAAGCCTATTTGATGGATAATATAAGTCAAATTTATATGAAAAGAGCTTCGATCTCCTTCTTATACTGTTCACCAACCTTGTGCCTCATGATTTCTTGCTTAGCAGAAAGTTGCTCTCCTACCTTGAAAGGATGATCAGTGATCGTAAAACGGGCGATATGTTCATACCCTTTAAAGCCTGTTTTTCCGCTTACCAGTTCATTAATCTCACTTTGAATAAGATTATTAACTTCAATCAGGCCAAGGAGATCCCCTCGACTCATGTAGGGAATATTATTTTCTTTCACATAGAGTTCAATCTGTTTGCTATCAATAACAATTAAAGCTCCCAGATATTTTTTGTCTTGTCCAACAACCATGACCTGTTCTATAAATTCAGATTCTCTCAATTTTGCTTCTATTGGAAGTGGCTCGATATTTTCGCCACCACTGAGAACAATGGTATCTTTCGCTCTCCCCTTGATAGCATATTCTCCCTTGTGGGTCCACATACCGATATCTCCAGTGTTGATATACCCATCTTTATCCATAATAGCTTGAGTGAGATCATCTCTTTTATAGTAACCTAGCATGACCTGCTCACCTTTTGCCCAAATAACCCCTTTTTCACCAGGGGCGGCTAAAGAGCCATCTTCCTTCACAATTTTTATAGAGGTTTCTGGTAGTGGAGCAACTGTTTCAGGAACTTGGCGATTCATTTTTCTTAGTCCAATAACAGGTGCTGTCTCGGTAAGTCCATACCCATCAAGGAGAGTGACTCCAATTGCTTTGAAGAATTTATCGATTGGTGCTGGTAGTGAGCCACCACCACTTACTCCAGCTTTGAAGTTATTTCCAAATTTCTTTTTGATACCATTAAAGACAAGTACATCCCCCAAAAGTTTGAAAGGTGTGAGTATAATCAATAAGAGAGATCCTAAAATAAGATCGAGCGGGTAAAACCGTTTTTTAAATTGTGGTTTTGTGTTCTTTACAAGGTTTATTGCATTAGTATGATGTGCTCCGATGAAAACAAAGAAATGGAACAAACCACGTGCCACTGGACTTTTTGTTTTAACGTTTTGGTACACACCTGCTTTCACAGCTTCCCAAATCCTTGGAACTGAACCCATCCATTGTGGATTTACTCGCTGTAAATCGACAAGCATAATCTTCCCGATAGGTTTTGAATATACCACAGTAGATGCTTGATCTATGATCACATATTGTAAGATCCTTTCAAAAGAGTGCCATACGGGAAGAACGCTCAGCCATCTTTCTCCTTTCTGGAAGCTAATAACTTTTGGGAGTTGTTCTAATTGAAAAAGGAAGTTTCTGTGACTTAGCATTACTCCTTTTGGCTCCCCTGTAGTGCCACTTGTGAAAATGATAGTGGCAAGATCGCTACTTTTTCCTAATGCAATCTCTTTCTCTACAAAATCTGGGTTTTTAGCTAATTCTAATGCTCCGTTCTCAAGTAGCGAATTGAATGATAGGATGGTAATACCTTCTGGGACTTTTCCTTCTAGAGGAGATGTGTGGTGTGATGAATCCATTACCACAAGTGTCTTTAGCGAAGGAATCTTGTCGATTATTGTAAGAATCTTATTAAGTTGATCCTCATTTTCAACAAAGGTGAGCTTGCACTCACTTACATCTAGAATGAATTCTAACTCATGGGGCATCGCGTCTCTTCCTCGAGGGACGTCGACAGCTCCAAGGGCAAGTATTGCATTGTCAGATAATAGCCACTCTTTGCGGTTATCGCTAATAAGTCCAATATTATCACCACGCTTAACATGTAAGGTATGTAGAGCCATAGCGAGATGATTCACTTGTGTATAAAAATCCTTATAAGAAACTGATAAGAAATTTCCAGTGTCATCTTTGTACATTTGAATATCGTTAGTGGGGTATTGAGCACTAATCTCTTTTAGTAATTGGGGAATTGTTTGATACATCAATATCTCCTTTTGTAATAATAATACTTAATATTCGCTCATTTAGAAAAAAAGTCAAGATAAAGATATCTTTATAACTCTTTTTATTGTAATTAAGTATTTTAATTTACAAATAAGAGCGACTCTTAATACCACCTTATTAAACTTGACACTAATGTAAGAAAGTGTCAATATAAAATATAAAAGTGATTCTTCTTAATAATCGATTAAGATACGTCTCTTGAACATAAAGGTAAGAAACATGAAACATGAAGTTAATGTGAATATAGATCGATGTAAAGGGTGTTATGTGTGTGCTTCTCATTGCCCAAAAGGATGTCTCGAAAAAGGGGATACAATAAATGCCTCTGGGTATGTTGCTATCAGGCGGGTAGAAGCGGCTAGTTGTATCGGATGTGGATTATGTGTTCTAGCATGTCCTGAGCCACGAGCATTGACAGTCTTAGTAATGAAAGAGGTCATTTGATGTCTAAAAGATTAATTAAAGGTAACGAGGCTGCAGTTCTTGGGGCTCTCATTGGCGGGTGTACCCATTTCTTTGGTTACCCTATCACTCCTGCAAGTGAAATTGCCCATGCTGCATCGCTTTATTTCACTGAAAGTGGAAGAGTTTTTCTACAAGGCGAAAGTGAAGTGAGTGTTGTTAATATGATTTATGGCGCAGCTAGCACAGGGGCCCGAGTTATGAGCGCAAGTAGTGGGCCAGGAATAGCTCTCATGAGTGAGGGGTTATCTTATCTTGCAGGTGCTCGATTACCGTGTGTCCTCATAGATATGCAACGGGCAGGCCCTGGACTTGGTAATATATGGCCAGAGCAGAGTGATTATAATATGGTCGTCAAAGGGGGAGGGCATGGAAATTACAAGAATATTGTCTTAGCTCCTTCAAGTGCACAAGAGATGTATGACTTTACAAAAAAAGCTTTCTCTTTAGCAGATACCTACCGAATGAGTGTTATTATTTTGGGTGATGCTTATATTGGACAAATAATGGAAAAAGTGGAAATTGATGGAGAAGTTGAGCATAGTGAAAGAAAAGATTGGGCTTTATATGCAGACAAAGCAAGCAGAAAGAATCTTATAAGTTCTATCTATATGAGTCCAGCTATGATGAGTGAACATAATCAACTACTTCAAGATGTATATCGCCAGGTTGAACAAGAAATTGTTGATTATGAAGAAGTAAAGACAGAAGATGCTTCAGTTATTTTCGTTACCTATGGAATTGTTTCTAGAATCTGCCACTCTGCTGTTCAGAAATTACGAAAACTCGGAATCAAGGCAGGAATGCTTAGGCTCAAGACTCTTTTCCCATTTCCTGAAGAAAAAATTCTTTATCTTGCTTCAAAACAGATTCCTCTTATTGTCGTAGAGCTCAGTAATGGGCAGATGATGGAAGATGTTATCCTTAGTGCTAAGAATCTTACACAGATTATCCCTTTTTTACGGATGGGAGGTGAAGTTCCCTCCGTAGCTGAAATTGTTGATTTTACAAATCAGCAAACACTCTCTACGCAATCATAGGAGAAGTCGAGATGAACCAGTATATGCCAAAATTTAAGACAAGTGATGTTATTTATAAAACCTATACCCGTAAGGATGGTGATATCGAAAATACCCACTACTGCCCTGGCTGTGGCCATGGTACCATTCAAAAGATGATTGCAGCAGCTATAGAAGAGATGGGTATTCAAGACAAGGTCATATTCCTCTCTCCAGTTGGGTGTTCTGTATTTAGCTACTATTATTATGACACTGGAAATATTCAATGTTCTCATGGAAGAGCTCCTGCTGTAGCTACTGGTGTTAAAAGATCATTAAAAGATTCTATTGTAATAAGTTATCAAGGTGATGGAGATCTAGCTGGAATTGGAATGACTGAAATCATGCATAGTGCAAACAGAAATGAGCAAATTACAGTGTTTTTCATAAATAATGCCACCTACGGAATGACTGGAGGGCAAATGGCTCCAACAACTCTCCTTGATGAGAAAACTCTTACAACTCCTTTCGGGCGAGACAGAGAAAGAGACGGTGAGCCATTACGTATGGCTGAAGTGATAGCGACCTTAGGTGCCCCTGTGTACGTTCAACGTTGTGCTATTTCAAGTACAAAAGAGCTACTAAATACAAAGAAAGCGATTGAAACGGGTCTTAGAAATCAAGTTGAAAAGAAGGGTTTCTCTTTTATTGAAATCCTTTCGCCGTGTCCAACGAATTGGAAAATGAGTTCAATACAATCAAGAGATTATATTGATGCTGTCATGAAAGAGTACTATCCTGTTAGGGTTTTTGCTGATCGAAGAGATGAAAGAATGCCGTTTAAAGGATCTTCATTCCCTTTTATGGATGATGTTTCTCTTGTAAACCTCATTGCTCCAAAGCAGAATATGAAAGAGTTTAAACCAATAGAAATCGATTCGCAAGTTGCCATTTCAATCACAGGTTTTGGAGGACAAGGCATTCTCTCTGCAGGAACATTGCTCGCTCATGCAGGGCTTTCCCATAATTTAGAAGTCTCGTGGCTTCCTTCCTATGGCCCCGAGATGAGAGGTGGGCGAGCAAGTGTGACTGTGATGTTTAGTAACGAGTCAATTGGTTCTCCTTTAGTAGAGTCTATAGACTATCTTTTAGCAATGAATACCCCTTCTCTTCACCATTTTTCCCCTATGGTTGAAAAGGGTGGTACTATTATTGTAAATAGTTCTCTTATTGATGAGAAAATTTCGATTGATGGGGTAAAAGTCTTCTATGTAGATGCAACAAAGATTGCTCAAGAGGAGAATCTACCATCAGCGAGCTCAGTTGTAATGCTCACAGCCCTTTCATTCTTTAGTGGAATTGTCTCAGTAGATTCGTTAATCGCTTCCTTACCTCTCAGCCTTAAAAAGAAAGAATATATAGAGAAAAATACTACTCTAATACATAAAAGCATAGAACTGTTTACTCAGCAATTTAGGAAAGAAAGGGTCTGCTAAACATATAGTATATTAAGTTCATGTATGGTAATATGTCTGTCATAAGTGGTAATTATGGAATCAAAATGGACAGATCAAGTAACAGATAATTCTCCCTATTGTATTGCGCAAGTTAGAATTATAACGAACGAGAGTGGTGTACCTATAGATTATACTTATGTCAATGTGAATGATTCCTATGCCAAGGTCATAAAACTTAATAGAGAAGATATTATTGGGAAAAGAGCTCTTGAGATTTCCCCTAGAGTCACAACAGAAGGGTTTAATTGGATCTCATTTTTAGGACGAGTAGGGCTTCATATCCCATCGGACGAAACGATTCAATTAGTAAATAATAAAAACGATTATATACATATAGTTGCTTATCAACTAAAAAAGAAAGAAGTTGCTTTTAGTTTCATAAATATTTCAAAGGAGATGAATCAAAATCAACTTCATGAACATCTTTTTGATCTCACTCCATCTCCTATAATAGTATTATCACTTGAGGGTATTATTGTACGGGTAAATAAAGAATGGCAGATTCTTTTTGATTATACTCCCGAATTTTTACAAAACAAATCAATGTTCGACTTTATTTATGAAGAAGATAAAGAAGTCCTTATAAACTGCATTAATTCCATTCGGGAAAATGAGGCTACATGTACCACTATAAATAGAATTAGAACGAATGATGGCCACTATAAAGAGATTTCTTGGAAGGCATACCGTACTCATAATCATATTCTAGCTGCAGGAGTCGATTTAACAGAAATCAAGAAGAAAGAGAGAAAACTGCAGCAGCAAGTCGACCTCCAGAATTTTTTCATCCATACTACTCTCATAGGTGTTATTCAACTAATATATGATGAACCTTTTTTTTCTAAAGAATTGTCTGAATCTCCAAAATTAATCGAACAATCATTGTACCACGAAAGAATTGTGAGTGCTAATCAAGCATATGCAAATCAATTACATGAGAAAAGTGAAGATCTAATAGGGAGAAGTGCCTTCCAATTATTTCACCGTGATATTGAAGTCGGCAGAGATATTCTTATACAGAGTTTATTTAAAGATCAGGTAAGAGGTGAGTATAAGTCGAGGCTTAAAGATGGTACTCTATCATGGTTTTAT
This sequence comes from Sphaerochaetaceae bacterium, assembly GCA_963663665.2. Classification (GTDB taxonomy): domain Bacteria; phylum Spirochaetota; class Spirochaetia; order Sphaerochaetales; family Sphaerochaetaceae; genus SABI01. The sequence continues at coordinate 475,716 of CAXXKP010000009.1, read as the reverse complement.
GCCGATATTACCACATTGAAAGATTCTAAAGGAAGGATTACCGGCCATCTTGTTTTGCAAATTGATATTAATGATAGGAAGGAGCGGGAAGAAGCTTTAAAGCAAAGTGAAACACAATATAAATTCCTGAGTGAATATGCCTCTGATGTGATTTGGGCTTATAACACTCATGTTCATAAATTCATCTATATATCTCCTGCAATAAAAAATATCCTTGGATGGCTTCCTGAAGATCTTCTAGATGAAGATTATAGTAAAACTATTTATACAGACGATATCTCGATAGTACGAGAATCTATGAAATTATGGCTGAATGAATTTAAAACAACAAGAACTATTAGTAAACAGCAAATCCTTCAACTTAGGCATTATTCTAAAGATGAATCACTTGTATGGATTGAGAGTACAATTAATTTCAGACTAAATGATGAGGGTTTCATTGAGGTCATTGGGGTTTCGCGGGATATCTCTAAAAAAAAGAAAGCAGAGGATGATTTACTATATTCTAATTATCATGATCAACTCACAAATGTATATAATCGTCGCTATGTGAATGAGCAATTGGAAAAATTCCTTTCACACGGATTATTCCCTATTACGATTGTTACCTGTGATGTAAATGGATTAAAACTTACAAATGATGTGTTCGGCCACTCTGTTGGTGATACCTTATTGAGAAAGACTGGAGAGCTCTTAAAAAGTTTTGCTAAAGGGGATGCTTTCGTAGCGCGAGAGGGGGGAGATGAGTTTCTTATGTTACTTCCTCGCACAAACAAAGAGGAAGCACTTACGTTGATTCAGTCAATTAAAACAAAGAGTGACTCTATACATATAGAGAATACCGCACTGTCGCTCTCTTTTGGTTGTGCGGTGATGGAAAGCGAGCTCGATTCTTATAAAAATATCTATTCAATTGCAGAGGCTCATCTCTATAGATCAAAACTCGTAGAAAGTCCTCTCTATAAGCAAGGAATTATCACACTCCTCATCACCACTCTTTTTGAAAAACATAAAGATATTGAACTCCATAGTGAACGAGTTGCGATTCTCAGTCAGCTCATTGCCAAAAAACTCTCTCTTGATAAACACGATGTTGATGAGATATATCTTGCAGGAAAGCTCCACGATATTGGTAAAATTGCTTTAGATGAAACACTCCTTGATTATAGGACTGATTTCACGAAAGATCAAATAGTCTCATTTCAACGCCATAGCGAACTCGGTTTTCATATTTTAAAATCAGTTCAACACTTTGGGAATATCGCTGAGTGGGTTCTTTCTCATCATGAGCGTCCTGACGGTAAAGGGTATCCTCGAGGATTAACTTTATACCAGATTCCACTCCCGTCCAGGATAATTCATGTTGCAAATAAATTTGATATGGCCTTTCAGACATATCCTGAAAAGAATAGTGAGGCAGTTAATTCAGTTTTTCAAATGCTTAACGAAGCGAAGGGAACTAAGTATGACACAAGGGTTTTACAGGCACTAGAATCTCTTCCATTAGATACACTAATACAGGGATGAGGAGACTTGTTATGGATAAAACATCAGAATTAGAACTCTATAAAAATCTACTAAAGACTATTGCCGACCCATTTTTCGTGATTGGGGAAGATGGGACTTACCTTGATGTATTTGGTGGAGCAGAAAGAACTCTCTATGATGATGTGCATTCTTTAAAAGGAAAAAATATCTATAATTTTATGGAACGGGAATTTGCTGATTTTTTCATGGAGAAAGTAAGACTTTCATTTAAAATAAATACGATGCACTCTTTTGAATATCAATTAGAAACTGAAAGTGTAAAAGATGTCCCGAAAAATGGACCTGGTGGTGTACAGTGGTTTGAAGCGCGACTTGTTCCTCTTCCTTCTCGGTATTCAGGACAACGGGCAGTGGTTGCTCTATTGATTAATATTACTGAGAGAAAGAGACTTCAGCAAATACTCAAGGAACTTTCGTATAAAGATCCTCTTACACTCGTTGGAAACAGACGCTATTTTTTTGAAAAACTTGATGAAAATATAGACCTCTATGCAAAAGATAAAATCCCCTGTGCAGTTATTGTAATCGATATAGACAACTTTAAAAATATAAATGATACCTTCGGTCACTATGTTGGAGATCAGGTTTTGAAAGAATTATCATCAATCCTCTCTTTTTCTTTGGGAAAGGATGATTATATTGCTCGGTTTGGGGGTGATGAATTTGTCATTTCACTTGTAGGATACAGGACGAGTACACTTGTATTACAATGGGCAGACAAAGTAAGAGAGAAAGTTGAAAAACATCTTTTCAGAGCTGGCGAATCTGAACTCTATATTACTATTAGTATGGGTATCACGGATATGCTTATTCTCGACAATGAGACTACCAGCATTGTATGCCGAGCTGATAAAGCCCTATACGAAGCAAAAAATCAAGGGCGTAATAGAGTGAAAATACTGTTAGGATACGCATAAAAAGAGAGGATTCGTGAATCATATATTTATCCACCTGATTTATAATAGTGCACTTCTTGTTCCCATTGTGATTTTTTATACAAGTTTTTCGTTTGAAAGTCTTATAAAATCGAGACTAAACGAGGTGTGGGTAGGATGTGTTATAAGTATTGTGGGCCTTTTTGTTATGGAAAATCCTTTCATATACGCTCCTGGAGTCATATTGGATTCTAGATCAATATTGCTCAGTATCAGCGCAATGTTCTTTCCTTATATTTCAACTTTAATTGCGATGGTAGTTATGGGTTCATACCGAATTTTTCTAGGTGGACCAGGGATGATAGCAGGTCTTGCCATTCTTATTACGAGTACATCAATTGGGTTTTTGTTTAAAAAGATCCGTTTCCCATACGTCTTCAAGGGAAAACAAATTCGTGGTATCGAGTTTCTTATTGTAGGATTCATTACGCATATAGTCGTTTTTTTAGATATATTCCTTTTACCAGAAGAATCTCGAGTACTGGTACTTCCTAACAGCACCATTCCAATCGTAGTTGTTTATCCTATAGTTGAATATTTATTAATCATGCTCATCCTTAGATCGCTCAAACAAAGGAATGTGTTAAAGCAATTGGAAGAGAGTGAACATCAATTTAAAATCATGTTTGAGCAAGCGCCTATTGGTATTACCCTGACCGATAGTAAAACAGGTGTTATCATCGACTCAAACCTGAAATTCCAAAAAATTGTAGGCCTCACCGAAGATGAAATACAAAAAGTAGACTGGATGAGGATCACTCATCCTGATGATATCACAAAAGATAAAGAATTAATGAGCCAATTGGTAAAAGGAGAGATATCTAGCTTCTCAATGGATAAGCGATTTATTCATAAGAATGGAAATTTGAAGTGGACTAATATCTCAGTTTCCTCTCTTTTTAGTGAAAAAACTGTACATCCCCATCACCTCTGTATGGTTGTCGATATCCATAATAGGAAAGAGACTGAAGAGAAAATATTTTATGCATATGTACATGATCACCTCACAGGACTTCCAAACCATACAGATTTTATGAGTATGCTCCATCGATTAAAGAAACAACATAAATTCCCTTTTGCAATAGCAATAGCAGATGTGAATGGATTCAAAATGATAAACGATGCCTTCAATAGAGAAGCTGGTGATGCACTTCTACTTCAGATTGCTAACATTTTAAAGATCGAAAAAGGACTAGATGACTATGTTGCACGTATCGGAGGTGATGAGTTTGCTCTGATTATGAATGGTGGAAATGAAGAGTCTACCTCATTGTTGATTCAACGAATCCAACAGAGAATCCAAGGATTACCCCAACACAAAGTTGTTGTCTCTCTTTCCTTTGGAGTTGTTGTTGCACAAGATAATGCGGTTGGTATTGATGAGCTCTTGAAGAAGGCAGAGGATGACCTTAATCAGAACAAACTTCATGAGAGCCCAAGTACTCGCAGTAAGGCTTTATATACTATTATTCATACTCTTCATGAGAAAAATCCTCGAGAAGAATTACACTCGAGAAGGGTTTCGGTTTTAGGAGCACGACTTTCACAAGCAATAGGGATGAACTTTAAAGAGATTGCCCAGATGAAAACCGTTGGGCTCTTACATGATATCGGCAAGATAAATATCGATCAATCTATTCTTAACAAAGAAGGTCCTTTAAATGAGAGCGAATGGAAAGAGATGAAAAAACATCCTCAAAAAGGGTACAGAATTTTGTTAAGCGTAACTGAATTTGGGGAATTGAGTGGATATGTGTTATCCCATCATGAACGAATTGATGGTAAAGGGTACCCTCAAGGGCTGAAAGGAGAAGAGATTCCACTTCAATCCCGTATTATTGCAATTGTTGATGCCTTTGATGCAATGACAGCATGGAGACCTTATAAAGAAATGATGAGCGAGGAAGAGGCCGCAAAAGAGTTAATTCGGTGTAGTGGAACTCAGTTTGATACAGCACTTGCTACAACATTCGTGAAGCAAGTACTGCAATTAGATATCTGATAAGTGTAATTAATCTGTAATAGACTTTACTTCTAATGTTTCAACAAGTAGAGATGGTTCGATTCGATATACAGAGCCTTCTCCTTCATAGAACCCATGATCTCTTACAAAATGAATGTGTAGGTCGGTGTAGGTTACTTCTTTATTGTTTAATAAGTTCTTCACAGTGGTATTTACCTTTTCGTACATCCCTTTTCCTCCGAAAGGAGATGGAAGTTTCCCTCTTACAGAGTCAACTCGTACTTCATAGTGATCATCAATATTTATAAATTCGCCTAATCCATCTAAACCACTATCTCTAAAATATTGCATTCTAGATGCTATATCTTCATGAGTGACATTAAGGTGGTGAACACTAGCATCATCTTTAGCAATGATGTCGACAAGATTTCGAGTATCTGTTCCAAGGAAACCTTCTAAGGTAATAACTCCAGGCTTCATCTGCTGTTGTATTGCATTAAATTCAGGTGTCTGCTTCATGGTATATTCCTCTCTTTCTTATGCGAATTTATCGTAATAGATTCGCTCTTCTGGCATTCCAAGCTCTTTTAGGACTTTGATACAGGCATCAATCATTCCTGGAGAACCACATAGATATGCCTCACTCTCACTCGCATTTTCACTTAGATTTCGTACAACATCTGTGATAAGCCCAACTTCTCCATCCCATTCGTCTTCTTCAAGTGGCTCACTTAATGCTGGTGTAAAGGTAAAGGAAGGCATAGCCTTTTCAATCTCTTTCATTTCATCAAGTAAGAATAGGTCTTTTTTTGTACGAGCTCCAAAGAAGTAGCGAGCTTTTCTTGTACTTTTTTTATCGAGCATGTCTAGGAGAATTGATTTGATGGGAGCCATACCCGAACCACCAGCTATACAAATAATTGGTCTTTCACTCTCTCTTAGGAAGAATTCTCCATAAGGGCCATTTATCGTAACGCTATCACCCTCTTTTAGGTGTTTGTGGACATAGGTTGTGCAAATTCCATTAGGAACTAATCTAATTTCTAGTTCAACATGGGTGTTGTCACTTGGTACAGATGCCATTGAATATGCTCTGTAAACTGGTTCATCTGTGAGTTCATATTCTGGTACTTGGAATTGGATAAATTGGCCAGCTTTACAATCTATTGTTGTTGGGTCGAGTAACTTCAATTTTACTTGTTTGATATCGTGAGTAAGGTCTACGATACTTTCAACTTTTGTATCGAATTGTCTTACTGAGAATAGCTCTTCAGGGATTTGAATTGAAACATCATTCTTTACTTTGAATTGACAGGAAAGTCGAATATTCTTAGCTTTCTCTTCGTCACTAATCCAAGGTAATTCTGTTGGAAGATATGCTCCACCCCCTTCGGTTACGCTTACTTTACACAGTCCACAAGATCCTCTCCCTCCGCAGGCGCTAGGAATGAAAACTCCTTCTCCATTGAGAGCTTTTAGAAGAGGCTGACCTCCGCGGACAGTTAAATCTTTTTTTCCATTTATGTTGATATGTACTTCACCATAATTCCCAACGGTGGCATCTGCGATTACCATTAATAATGCAAGAACCATTGAGATGAGGGTGATGACCAATACGCTGATACTTAAGGTTATTAACATCACGACCTCCTAACTTATCGTTATCATGCCACTGAAACCCATAAAAGCCATCGCCATGAAACCTGCAATAATTAATGCAATTCCAGGGCCTTCAAGGCCGAGTGGCACTTTTGCTGTTTTGAGTTTTTGTCGTATCCCAGCCATCGCCATGATAGCAATAAACCAACCGATACCACTGCCAATTCCAAAGAAGAACGTGGTCATAAACGAATAGTCTCTAATTACCATGAACAAAGAGGCTCCTAAAATCGCACAGTTAACAGTAATAAGTGGTAAGAAAATTCCTAGTGCGAAATATAGTCCTTCGCTATATCTTTCTATAATCATTTCGATGAGTTGAACAAAAGCTGCGATCACTATGATAAAAACTATAAATCGCAAGTATTCTAGTTGAAAAGGTACGAGAATAAGGTGGTACACAACCCAGTTAAGAGCTGTTGTAATTGCGAGAACAAAGGTTACTGCAATTCCAAGACCAGCTGAAGTTTCAATCTCTTTAGAAACAGATAAGAATGAACACATTCCAAGATAGTTTGTAAGTAATATATTGTTAGTGAATGCTGCAGCAAAGAATACTGCTAAAGGGAATAGCATCTCATTCATGTTGACCCTCCTTCATGAATACTTCTCTGGCGACCCAGAGGAATATAGCTAGCATAAAGAATCCTCCTGGTGGCATTATCATAATTGCCCAAGAGGTCCACCATGAACCAAGAACTTGAATACCCCATATTGATCCTGTTCCTAAAAGCTCTCTAAAGAAGGCAATAATGAGGAGTACATAAGCGTATCCAATTCCACTTGCAATTCCATCAACTAGCGAAAGCATTGGTTTGTTTTGAAGAGCAAAAGCCTCAATTCTTCCCATAACTATACAGTTTGTTATGATAAGTCCAACATATGGCCCCAAGGATTTCCACATCTCTGGGTAATATGCCTTGAGGGCAATGTCAACAATAATAACGTAGGTAGCAATAACCATAGTCTCTACCATCATTCGAATTCGGGAAGGGATCCATTTCCGTATAAGAGATAGTGTCCAACTCGAAAGTGCAAGAGTAAAAATTACCCCGAGTGACATCACCATTGTATTGCCGAGTTTATTTGTCACAGCAAGAGTACTACAGATTCCTAGAACCTGAACAAATACTGGGTTATCTTTCCCTAGAGGTGTTAAAAAAGTTTTTTTATATTGTCCTTTTGCCATATTATAGATCCTTGTAGATTGTTGAACCATCTTTTACGACTGAATTGATAATATTTCTGAATGATTCACTTGTACGAGTTGCACCTGTAATACCATCAATTTCATTATCACCTGCACTTGTCCCCTCTTCAACTAAACGGAAAGGACCACTTTTCCCCTTGAACTGGGATGTGAACCAAGGTTCCTCTATACGAGCTCCAAGGCCAGGAGTCTCGTTTTGACTCACGATGGAAACGCCTGATAATGTAGAGGGATCTGTGAAGCCTACCATTACAGTAATTGGTCCCCAAAGTCCTGGCCCTGTTTTTTGAATAACAGCTTTCTTACTATCCCCATCACTAATAATGTACTTGTCACCCTTTTGTGTTACATAAGAGGTATATGCCTCTTCTACTGAGGAGAGTGTCCCATCATGAGTAACTGAGGCTGCATCTAATACACTTCTTCTCAAAAAGAAGAGTTCATTACTTTTTACTCTGTCACTTGTAAAAAGGAAGAGAGCACTCGTTATGACGATACATATGATAGTGATGAGAGCCATAAAGATGATTGGGTGGACTCTTAGTGCATAAAAACCATCTTTGTTCATGCTTTAACCTCCTTTGGGACTTTTTTCTTCACTTTGCCTTGTTTTATGAGATAGTCGAGTAAAGGAGCAAACATATTCACAAGCAGGATTGCGAAGGTCACACCTTCTGACCAGTTACTAAAGGTTCTAATTAATACTGTTAATATCCCAAACATTGATCCATAGATAATCCTTCCTAAATCCGTAGATTGAGAGGCACTTACTGGGTCTGTTATCATAAAGAATGCTGCAAATAAGAAGGAGCCACTTAACAATGAATAGAGGGGATCAGTCGCTGAATGCGTTCCTGTAAGCCATAAAATTGTCTGGAATAAAAGGAACCCACCTATTGAAGAAACCACTAATTTCCAGTTAGCAGCTTTTTTAAATATGATATAGATCCCCCCTAAGAGAATTAATATGGCACTTGTCTCACCAAAACTTCCAGGAATGTTTCCAAGTAAGAGGGCGAGGTGGGAGGCACTTTTTGTTATTAAAGGCGTAGCTGCTGCTACGCTGTCAGCTCCACTTGTCCACGCACCGAATCCTGCAGGAAACAAAGAAATAGTTGTCTGAGGGGCAACAAATCGGGCTGTGAGAGGAACACCAAAGCTTATATATACAAAGGCACGAGCAGTTATTGCTGGATTAAATATATTTTTTCCAAAACCACCAAAAACCATTTTTCCAAAGATAATTCCAAAAGCAATACCGACACCTCCTATCCAAATGGGGACTGTTGGCGGTAGAGATAATGCAAAGAGCGTACTACTCACAAAAAGTGACTCAGTGATTTTATATCCATATTTTTTGGACATAAGCCATTCGCTCACGAGTCCCGTTGCTCCTATCACTGCATAGAGAGCAAGAAATCGCCATCCATAAAAATAGATTGCTGCGAGCACGAGAGGGATAAGACCAATGAGAACGTTCCTCATTGCCTGTTGTTTTTGAATTTTCACTATTGCCTCCTGTGATGTGTTCTGTTATATAACGCAGTTTTCTCACTATTTGACATAATCTTACAATAAAGTGTGAGTAGATTTGCAGGTACTTAATTTGCATATTTGAACCAACACTTTGAGTCTCTTTTCTCTTATTGTCGCCTCTTTAGCTTTAAATTATCAATCTTTATAAGAATAATAGTATATCAACAAGAGGCTACTATCAACTCTTAATTCAACCATTTACTCGATGCAAACCATTTCCCATTCATTTATCATTCTACTGATATTCCTCATTACTATAGCTTGTTTTCTCCTCTATTCAAAGATAAAAATTGAAATGATTCAAAAAAAATTAAAAAGTTTTGCTATTTTTTATAGTAGTTGCATTGAAGTTACCTCTACGATTAAAGCATCCCATTCTTTGTGTACAATACCCCTTATGATAAGTGGACGAATTACCCCTAGCAGTGAGTGATATTTTTTGTGAACTTGTGGGAACAGTACCACATCATATAGAGTCGACTCATCTTCAAACGAGATAAAATCCATAAGGAGATCTTGTTTTGTGACAATTGTACGTCGTGTTATAGGCCATCCAACGAGAGTAACCTTCTTTTCGACATGAGAAGCTATTTCATAACCCCTGATTCTCCTGATTTTTACTAATTTATCTGCATAGAGGTAGAGAATATGGTGGTTTCTTAAAAAAGAGAGTACATCAGCTTCTCTCTGTAATTCTTCCATTGAAGATTCTCTATGATGTTGTTTGAGAGGAAGTGGCAATGCTTTTTTTTCAAATAGTTGCGCTTGGCTCTCTATGTGCATCGTATGATGATGTATGAGGAGAGTTTTAAGCTGGTTACTTCTATTGAGATTCTCGCTGATCGAGTCAAAGGCACCAGCCGAAACTAAAGAGATAATATCATTTTTAGTAAGATAAACTCGATAAGAAAAATCTTTTAACGAAGAGAATTGACGGCTCTTTCTCTCCTTAATAATAGAGAAAACAGCCTCTCTTTGAAGCCCTTTAATTGCCATGAAGCCAATTATGACTCGCTGTTTGTCTCCTATATACTCCCAATTACTTTCTCTAATATCAGGTCCAAAGGTAATGAGGCCCATTCTTCTGCATTCACTTACATAGGCTGCACTATGATAATAGCCTCCTTGATTAGACAACACAGCTGCCATAAAGTAAGAAGGGTAGTGAGCCCTTAGATATGCTGATTGGAAAGAGACCATCGCATAGGAAGCTGAATGTGGTTTGCAAAAGGAGTATCCATCAAAAGATAACATCATCTGCCATACTTCATCTTGAACGGAGGGTGCAATATTGCGTTCAGTGCAGCCTTTACGAAATTGTTCTTCATATGCATTGAGTCTTTTTACTTTGTTTTTTTTCGCAATGACTTTCCTCAGTTGGTCAGCATCATAATCATTAAATCCAGCCAATACGATTGCGACTTTAGATACATCCTCCTGATAACACATAATCCCATAGGTTTCTGATAACACATTTTCAACATCTGGATGTATCGATTTCCATGGTTCTCCATGGATTCTTTTCACATATTCCCCAATGTACTTATTTGCAGCTGGGCGTATGAGAGATGAATGGATTACTATATGTTCATAGTCTCCTTTTTGAGTTTTTTTTTGTAGTTGTCTCATTGCAGGGGATTCAATATAGAAAACTCCCATCGAGTCTCCATGTTGTAACATTTTAATTGTTTTTTTATCATGTATTGGATTGAAGAGTGCTTTGTTTATATAGATGCCAATATCTTCTAGAGCTTTTAGAGTATCTCTAATGACAGCAAGAGATCTGTTACCAAGTAAGTCAATTTTTACAAGTAGGGCATCTTCTACTCCTTCTTTTTCCCAGCCAAGTAATGGGTATCCTTCCCTACTTAGACTCACAGGAGCATAAGTAGAGACTTCTTTTGGAGTAATGACTATACCCCCACAGTGCATCGAAATAAGATGAGGCATTGTAGTGATCCTTTTTGCTATGTGTAGGATTGTTTCCCATTGAGAGTTTTTAGGGAGAATTGAATCATGTGAGCTAAGGATATTAGTAATTTCACCATCACGTATTGCATAAGCCTTGGCTGTTTCTCGCAAGGCAGAAGGGTAGCGAAATGTATTATGATTCGCAACTCTTGCACAGTGTTCTTTACCAAACCTTTCCATTACTCTTTTGATGATATCATCTCTCTCATCCCATGCGAAATCAACATCAATATCTGGCATATCATCTCTGTCTATCGTTAAGAATCGTTCAAAATAAAGATTGTGGGCGATAGGATCTACTTGGGTGATACAAAGGGCATATGAAACAATAGAGGCCGCCCCAGAACCTCTTCCACAACTATTTGATGCCATTGAAACAATATCATCAAGAATAAGAAAATAGGGAGCAAATCCTTTTTTATTGATGATAGTAAGCTCATATTCAATACGATCCATAATCCCATCAGAGATTTCTCCGTAACGGGAGTGTGCACCTTCAATAACTCGTTCTCGTAGTTCTGTCTCGTTACTTTTATTAATCGACGGGTAGCTAGGAAAAATAAATGAAGTGAAAAGGGGTAGATCTTTGCATAGCGTAGCTACTTTCTCGGCTCCTTTTAAGGCCTCTGGCCAAGGAGAGAAAATCCGTTGATATTCTTCTTTTGAATTGAAGAAATGGGGAGGAGCACACTCTTCATTAACTAATGAACCGACTGTTTTTTTTAGGGCAATAGCTCTGAGAACTCTGTGTACTTCAATATCTTCTTTCTCAATAAAGAGGACATCTTCGATAGCGATAGGGGGTATTTTAAGTTTTTTCATATGAGTGACTGACTCAAAGTTGTGTGGGGTAATTGCTGCATAGAGATCAATGTAATGATTGTTTAGTTGAGAGAGAATCTTATAAGAATAGGAGGCGACAATCAGGCCACGACTATTTCCTATAAGCTCTTCAATAATATCTATTTTATGTGTTGAACTAAGAAGGTAGGTTAATCGAGAGAACCCTTCAAGAGATTTTACAAAGAGCCATATCAACCCATCGGTAGTTGTAATAGTTGCTGAGATAATAAAGTGTATTCCCTCTTCTATTGCAATATTTCTCATATGATGCATCCCGTTGATAGAATTACGGTCAGATATTGCAATAGTATCGACACCCTCTTTTTTGCATACTTCAACCCATTTTTCAAAAGAATGAACCCCATAAAGAAGCGAGTAATGGCTATAAAGGGCGAGTCGGCTAGTCACTGTATAACCCACTTGCTGTGATTATTGTGCTATTGCTAAATCGTTTTCTCACTGCATCAACTGTGTGTTGAATCTGTTTCATTTTTTCAATTGAATCTTCTTCAAACAAAGAACCCTCTTCAATATGAGAAGAGAGCGCTGTTGCTTTGAGAGTGATGGCAATTACTTCGACTCTTCGATTAAGTCCTTTCTCTAGTAAAGGGTCTATTAATGTAATAAAATCTGAGTCCCGCACTAGATTTTTTTTTGTGGTGACGGAAGAAGATGAAATTTTTGTATCTATCCAGTGAATAGTCGCATAAAGCCTTGTGCAACTCATTGAAGTAGCTCGTAATTTAACCCCAATTTCGACCATTGCCTGGATGAAACCTGCCTTGATAGTGGTAACCTTGTGAGTGCTATGTGCAAAATCCACATGTGCTTCAATACCTTTTTCTTGCAGGCGTGGAGAGTCAAATTCATTGTTATCTTTTCCTAGAGCTCTGTTACGGAGAATTATTCCATCCTTTCCTAACAATGCAATAGACATCTCATCCTCTAACAATGCAATACTTCCAATTTCTTTCATTCCAGCACTTTTTAGGAGGTTCTTTGTAGATACAGATAATCCTGGTAAAAAAGAAATATCTTGAGAAGAAAGAAATATTCTTTCTTCTCCTTGAGGGACATGGGTAATTCCAAAAGGGCGTATTGTCCGAGTAGCTATTTTTGCAACGAGTCGATTTGAGGCTACTGCAATTGCTGGATGTATAGAGAGTTTTTCTTGGATGGTTCGCGATAGGTGTGAAGCACTATCTACAGCAGGCCCAAAAAGGCGATATGTCCCATTCATATCAAGATAGAGGTGCCCATTACACCCATTTTGAATAGATGGAGTATACTCACATGCTATCTCATACATCGATCTCTGTACTGCTCTATATTCTTTCTCATAAGGTGCTATCACTAACAGGTTGGGAACAAGGCGCCTAGCAGATGCAACACTCATTCCTTTATCAATGCCTTCTTTACGGGCATGGGCAGAAGAACTTAGGATTGTTGCTTTGTGAGTTTCATCTTGTGCAATAACGAAGGCCTTTTCTCTCAAACTTCTTTCTTTGGCGACTGCAATGGCTGCATAGAATTCAATAACATTTATGTGAATTATACTTGCTCCTAACTCTATCATAGGCTATACCCTACTTTTTTTAGAGAGTAGTTGGATTAATTCCTTTGCTCCTGTTACTGCTTGTCCACGACGATGGTTATTAAAATAGATTAAAACCTTCTCACTTTTCTCGCTCATGATTTGGATACGGGATCGAATTGCCTCAAGTTCTTTACCACTGTAAAGGTAATCATATCTTGTAGCGGCATCTGAACCCCACCATGATTCTCCATTTCTTCCATGAAGGCGAATATAGGCTAATGATGATGTATGCACATCCATCATTGGAGGAGTTCCTTTTATTTGTGGGAGGTCTAATGAAGCTAGTGCTATATTCCTTGCACTGAGAGCATCAATTGTCCGTGAGTTATACCATGTACTATTTCGAAACTCAACAGCTAATGGGAAAGATGAAAAATCTCTCATGAGGGCATCTAGGTAACGTCTTTGATTGTTTTCATAGTGGAAAGAGTAGGGAAATTGAAAGAGAATTGCTTCAAGTCTATTTTCGCTCACAAGGGGCTCTATTCCTGAACGAAATATGTAAGCATTCTCTTTCCATGAATTGAGGTCAATTGTGTGGGTGAGGGATTCATGAGCTTTAATTGAGAAGCCAAAAGTGGGAGGAGTAAGCGACACCATTTTTTCCATCTGTCCTCTTTCTGGCATTTTGTAATAACTGAAATTGAGTTCAACAGATGAGAATAGAGTTGCATAGATTGACAGAAATTGATCTTGGTTCGTTCCTTGAGGATATACAGGTCCTATCCATTCTGTGTAACTATATCCTGATGTTCCTATTCGTAGTGTGCTCATAATCAAATATTACTATACAAGTGTATAGTAATCAAGAGGGAAAAGATCTTTTCATCTAGATAACCTCAATTATCAATACTATCTCAATGCCAGGAGTAACTATAGTTTACAAGGCCTCATAATCGTAGTGAATGATGATGGGATTCTTATTATAGATTCTTCTCATGTTTCATAGATAAAAGATATGTCAGATTTTTTTTCTGTCCCAAATAGGCTAAATTTTACATGTGTGATATATGAGTAGTTATTTCTCGTATTAAAGTTGCCCCTACTGTGAAAATTCTCTATATTAAAGGTCATATAAGACTATATAAATATTTTATATAATATTAAAAATGAAATGATTTTACTATTGAATAAGGAATAGAAAGATGAAGAAAAAGATCACCTTATCTCTATTATTACTTCTAATGTTAGGAGTATTTGTCTCTTGCTTTAATCAAAAAAGTGATGAAGTTCCACAAGAGGCAGACCAAATAGCCTCTTATTCTCAAAATGTAGAAGCAGTGAGTGGAACAACTGATTACAGCCAAATTGTGTCGTCTTCAGTTATAATAGAAAGAAAAGCATTACGTAACGAACTCTATGCGAGTGGGACTGTGAGTGGACAAAAAGAGGCTGTAATAAAATCAAACACAGCTGGTACTATCGAATCAATAGATTTTGAACTTGGCCAATCCTTAAATAAAGGGGATGCTCTTATCTCTCTTAATAATACTGTTGCTACTTTAAATTATGACCAGATTGAAAAACAGGTTGATAATAGTAGAAAACAATTAGAAGCAAATGAGAAATTATATGCGAGAGGTGCAATCTCTTTAAGTCAGCTAAATCTGAGCAAATCAACTCTTAGTGGTCTTGAATCTCAATTAAGTAGAGCAAAGGATAGTCTAAGTGATGTTCGTATCACTTCTCCAATTAGAGGACGTGTAGCTGAAAAGGACGCATCCTTAATCCTTGGTGATTCTGTAAGAGTAGGGCAGGTTATTGGGCGTATTGTTGACGTAGAAAAACTCCGAATTACTCTCTCTGTCGGACAGACACAGGTCTTTTTGATTAAAGAAGGATATGAGGCTATCATCACTATTGCTACTCCGCAAAAAACATATAAAGTGAATGGCGTTGTAAAAGCTATTAGCGCTGATAGTGATGCAAGTACAGGTTCTTGGACTGTCCTTGTAGATTTTGATAATCCAGACACCTCTGTGATACGAGCTGGGGTATCTGCAGAAGTCTCCATAATAAACAAAGATGCTCCTCATTACCTTATAGTTCCCAATGCGGCAATGGTATACCGCAATAATAAAACGTATGTATATCGTGTTGATTCAGATCAAGCTAAGCTCATAGAAGTCACTATAATTGACACTTATGGTGATAACACCGCCATAGAAGTCGCTGACAATAATGAAGTATTAGAAAACGAGAGGGTGCTCATAAGTGGGCTCAATAGTGTGAAAGATGGAGATACTGTGGTCGCAGGAAATTAATACGCGATGAGTCACCTCATGGAGAATGATGTATGAACAATGATAATAATACGATACAAACAAAAGTGTTTAGCGTGGGAAGGTTCTCTGTTACAAAACCTGTCCTCGTGAACATTTTGATGATAACGATTTTAGCCCTTGGAGTTTTCTCACTTATAAGACTTCCTCAAGAGCAGTTTGCTGAGGTTCCTTTTTACTGGGTGAATGTAATAGTTCCCTATCCAGGAGCAAGTGCAGAGGACCTTGAGTCTTCTGTGACGGTTCCAGTAGAGAATGCTTTTACAGGTATGAACAAACTTAAGAAGATATCTTCTACAACAAGTGAAGGTCTTTCTGTGGTAAGAGTTGAATTTGATGATGGTATTTCAAACCAGGAATTTCAAACGCTCTATCAAGATGCTCAAACCCGGTTTAATCAGGTGAAACTTCCTGATGGGACACTTACCCCGATTCTTGATGATTTTTCATCCGCCGATTTTCTTCCTGTAATTGAAGTCATAGTGAGTGGAAATATCCCATATGCTCAGTTGCAAGAACAAGCTAATACTCTGCGAGATGCTATATTACGTGTCCAAGATGTAGCTGATGTCGATATTGTTGGACTACCCGAGAGACAAATTCTCATTAATCTAGATCCCTCTCGTCTTGCATCACTCGGATTGTCTGTAAATGAAGTTACTCGTGCGATTCAAGAAGAAAATAGTGTAATACCCGGTGGGACTCTTAATACAGGTAGTAGAGAATATCTATTAAGGACCTTGGGTTCTATAGATACTGTTGATGATTTCTCTAACGTGATTGTGCGAAGGTCGGCTACAGGAAATGGGATTATACGGGTGAGTGATGTTGCTTCTGTTGTAAATGGATTTGATTCAGATTCCTCTATCTCTCGTTTTAATGGAGAAACCTCAGTTTCTCTCTCTGTTACAAAAGTTCCTAGAGGAAGTAGTGTTTCTGTAGTATCGGGAACAAAGAAAATAGTGGAACAAGCAAAACAAGATTTTACGAGAGGAGCAGAGATTACGTTATTTAATGACTCAACTGTTCAAATAGCTTCCTCTCTTTCAGTTCTCACTACTAATGCATTGTTAGGACTTGTCATTCTTGTATTCATCTTATGGTTATTCATTGGGGTAAGAAATGCTATCATGACGGCTCTTGGAATACCTGTAGCTTTTGCTCTTACCTTTATAATTCTTGATTTACTCGGGGAAACAATCAATACAAACACCCTTTTTGGGTTAGTGCTTGTCCTTGGTCTTATTGTTGATCATGCAATAGTTGTTATTGAAAATTCTTATCGACTTCGTCTTGAAGGTTATGATAGACATCAAGCTGCTATCATAGGAACGGATCAGGTAGTATGGCCTGTTATTGCAGCGACTGGGACAACAGTTGCGGCATTCCTTCCACTCATGATCATCCCAGGAACTATTGGGAAGTTCCTTAGAGTGATTCCTCTTACTGTTACTATAGCCCTAATCGTAAGTACTGCAGAAGCTCTTATTATCCTTCCTAGCCATTTTGCAGAATGGGGTAAGAGACGTGAAGCAAGGATGAAAAAGAGAAAGAGGCAACCAGGTCAATGGTTTAATAGAGTCCAATCAGGATACGGGAAACTTTTGAAAAAACTTTATCGGTTTAAGAAAACGGTACTTGTTTTTGCTGTCATTATCATTGTAGGTTCCTTTTCTCTCATCTCTACCTTAAATATTAACCTATTCAGTGCAGAGGATTTTAGTTACTTTACCATAGATATAGCAACTCCAATTGGGTCTTCTATCGCTACAACAGATAAGGTTGTTCGGCAATTTGAAGATGTTCTCCTCTCTAAGTTAGGGGGTGGCGAAATAGTCTCTATAAGTAGTACTGTTGGATCCTCTTCAGGCTCAACTACAGGAAGTGCTTCAAATCTTGCGAAAATTACTGTTGATCTGTATGAAGCTGATCAGGGAAGAACAAGAAGCATTGATGCAATTATTGAGGAGATTAAGAAAGATACTTACTATATTGCTGGAGCTGATCAAGTATTCTATCGGAAGGCTCAAAATGGGCCACCTTCCTCAAGCCCAATAGCATATACACTTAGCGGAAATAATTATGAAGAGCTTATCTCTGCATCTGAGGATTTGAAAAATTATCTGAATTCTATTGAAACACTCAATACTGTAGAGAGCGATTATCAAAAAGGTTCTCCAGAGTTAAGAATTAGACTTAATAAAGAGCGAGCAAGTGCTCTCGGAGTCAGTGTCTCAACACTTGGGAGTTTTGTAAGAAGTCGATTTGAAGGAATCACTATTGGTACCTACTTTGAAAATAATAATGAAGTTCCAATCGTCATAAAAACAAATTACAATGGAAATGCTAAATATGCAGACCTTGAACAATCTTTAATCCCAACCAATGATGGCCGTCTAATTCCGTTTAGTTCTGTAGCCTCCATTGAGCTTGCTTCTTCATTTGGTTCAATTAAACGAGTAGAAGGAACAAGGGAAATACAAGTAACGGCCGACATCGTAGAAGGCGTTCAAACAAGCTTGATAGATGAGATGGTAGTAAGTTATTGGAATGCCACACTACAAAACAAATATCAAGATATTACTTTCTCGGCTGGAGGTGATTTTGCTGAATTTGCTACTCTATTGTTAGATATCTTAAGAGTCTTTCTCCTAGGAATTTTCTTGATTTACTTAATCTTAGGAGCACAGTTTAATAGCTATTCTCAGCCTCTTCTTATTCTTCTTTCAATCCCGTTTGCCTTCGTTGGTGTCATTCTCTACTTATTTTTCTCAGGAACACCATTTTCTACAACTGTCATCTATGCAGGTGTTGCCTTAGCTGGGATTGCCGTAAACGATGCAATTGTCTTGATAAGCTTTATCAATGAATTACGATTAGAAGGCAAAATGGTAAGAGATGCGATATTCGAAGCTACTAGTAAGAGAATTAGGCCAATCCTCCTTACCAGTCTTACAACCATTGGAGGATTACTTCCTACCGCAATAGGAATAGGAGGAACGAGTGTTGTCTGGGGACCTATGGCAAGTACCATTATGTTTGGTCTTATTTTCTCTACAATGAGTGCACTTTTCATCATTCCACTTTTCTTTGGTCTTTTATATGACAAGAAGAGCAAACAATCTAAAGGGAGTGCAGTATGACAAAAATAAAATACAGCATGGTCAAGTACATTATTATAATTATATTTCTTTTCACTCAATTTTCTTTATCAGCTTCTTCCTATCCGAATGTGAATGAATCGGTTCCTCTTGATCTGAATAATCAATCACTATTGAATAAAGAAGTGCTACAAGAGTTTATCTCTTCTTGGGAAGCTGAATATAATGTCAATTTAGAATCGATAGAAACGAGTGTGAAATCAGGTTCTCTAGCACTAAAATCTCTAGAATCTGTAGCAACAATTCAAGAAATTCAACTCAATAAACTAAAAAAAGAGGCTTTACCCAAATTTTCTCTAGTAAACACTCCACAGACTCCGCTCTATTCATTTATGGATAACACATCTTCGGTAACGACACCCCCTCCTACCACGATAACAATAACCTCGCATTCATTTGGTATCTCGGGAGGTATCAAGCAGCAGCTTCCTACTGCGGGAACAATTGATCTTACCCTTTCTAATAGTGCTACTTATAGTAAGGAAAGCATTACAAATACCTATGGATGGAAACAAAACCCGTCTGCTTCATTGAATTTATCGCAACCATTGTTCATCAACAATAAGGTATTGGACTTTTCTTATGCATCAACAATTTTAGATAGGCAGACCGAGAAAAAGATAAGTGCCGATAATTTATTAGAGAGCACTAGTAAAGATTTAGTTCTATCATCGCTATCTCTCCTCCATACGTATCAAGGTTTGAAAGAGAGTAGATGGTTACTCATGAGGGATGTGATTTTACGTGAAGCTGAACTCGAAAGAGCAAAAGATGATCTTTCTATTGGCCTTTTAAGCGAGAATCAACTGCTTGTACAACAGAATGCTTTCCAAGGACAACTGGTTCAACTATCTGAATTGGAGAATCAGATTTCATCTATTGCTAATTCCCTCATAGATTTTGGATTAGAAGAGGTTGGGGACAACTTCCTATTACCAAAGATTTCCTATAATGATATTGCTTTTATTTCTATGTATAGTGGATCAAAGATTGTTGATAGTGAGGAAATATTACAAAAAGCATTAGAGAGTGATGGCGATTATCAAACTGCATTAAGTAATCTTCGAGATGCTCAATTCCAGCTTGATCTAGGAAATCCAGCTGATGCTCCAATTATTAATGTTTCTCTTAATTATTCTCCATATGTGACATCAACATCAGGTGCAACATTCACAGATTCTTTCAGCGACCTCTTTTCTTCAAGCACTGAGAACAATATCAGTGTGTCTGTTTCCTTAATTGCGAGTGATCTTTCTAGGAATCTCTCAAAGTCGACAGAAGCTCTCGCTAAAGAGCAATTAGTACAAGCTCAAATATCATTACAAGAGAGTAGAAGGAGCATTGAAGAGAAACTCAGAAATCTCCAATCCTCGATTAATACAACACTTGAACAGATTAAGATCAATACTACACGTTATCATCTGGCTGTTGAGCAAGTTGAAATAGAAAAAATAAACTCTAGCGTAGGCTTATCAAGTGACGAAGATATTGAAGTATCAGAGATTGGAAGGTATAGGGAAGCATTTACCCTTCTTTCTACAATCAGGAAAGCATATGAACTTAGTGTCACCTTGAAATCGATTATTAATTAAGCATTTTGTGTAGAACGTATATTGGTTACAATAAGGGTGAGTTTTAACCTCACCCTTTGTTGTATGTTATATGCATTTCTTTTATAAAGGATTTCTCTCATTCCACAGTTTCCATGTAGTTGAGTTAAGAGACCCTTTAATAGCTTTCAGAAGGCTTTTACTTGTAGGGTCACTTGTTATCTTCACTGAAGATGGAATTACTTTCCACCTATCATCTTTAGATGCAAACCCTCCGCCATTCCAATCATAAGAAACATCATAATATCCAAGAGATACCATTTCTTTTGAAGGTACAGTAATATTCACACTTACATTGAGTGGGAAATCTTGCTGTATTTGGTAGGAAGTTTTAACATATGGTTCATATATAGGGCTGTCTGATGAATTCACTAACCCATAGTCAGTATATACATGACGAATACCTACCATTTTATATACTCCAGGAGCGATATTCGGAGCTACATAAATCGTTTTAGCATCTGCGATACCATTAATCATCTGCATCACAATGACATTTCCATTCACATCCTCGATGAGTGGGGCCCAACCCGTATAGTTGTTATTCATAAGATATTCCCCATCACTACCAATCTCAACCACAAGCATTGAACTCTCACTGTTAACGGGTTCTTCAATCGCTAAAGCGGTAAAAATCGACATGCACCCACTTAAAACAAACATAATTGTAATCAGCAATAAAGCCATTTTCTTTTTCATGTAATTCTCCAATTTTACATCAATATAATCTAATCTTTTACTCCGAAAATATAACTCAAATCAACATTTTCAATAGGAATCCTAACAGCTAAAGTAACATTTTCCCCATATACCAAATTAGCTAGGTAACCGTAGTGGATATGGCACCTCTGTTCTAATAAAGTAGGCTCAGCATATTCTTAATAGTCTTATCCAAAAACTTGTATTTCTCAATATGATACATGAATCATACTTCTAGATATGACAGCTGTCAAATAAATTTGGGTATATCAAAAAATTAGATGTTTGCAATATGGCGAAGGCTTATATACGCAATTTTAATTTTTAAAATAAGTTGTTCAACTCGGATACGTTCTGTGATGAGAGCAATTTGATGAGTCATAAGCTTAACATTATCTGAAAAGCCTTCTTTTATTTCTCTTTCAATAAGAAGCGTTTTCTCCTCTAGGATGGAACTTTTCTGGTTTAAGAGAGATAGAAGACGGAGATCACTATGGATTTCATCAATATACTGTTCTATTTGAAGGCTAATTTTTCTTTTAGTATCAATAGACTTAGCTTTTTGAATTTTTATCTCACTTAGTGCTTTATTTGCCTCTGTAAATGCTTTTTTCCCATCGAAAAGAACACTTTTCATCCCAATACTCACATTAAAGGTGTAATCATCTTGACCAAACCAATCTGTTTCGATAAATGGAAGGCGAGAACCTCCATAGCCAACAGATACGTGGAGTGCTAGATCCGGCTTCCCATAGAGACTTCCTTGTGCGACTTTATATGCAGCAATTGAAGCTGACTCTGCATTCTCGAGTGCCCCAATAATAGCATTATCATTTTTAAGAGCATTCTCTATGAAATTCTTTGTAGGCTGTGATACAAAGATAGCTATTTCTTCAAGAGTAATCTCATCACGTAGGATAGCTTCATCAAGGGACTCCATCCCACTTAGCATCTTAAGAGCACTTAAGGCCTCTTCCTTCTGATAAATTGTGGTGATAATTGATTCATCCAATTCGAAAAATTGTAATTCACTCTCTTTGTAACTCAGGGATGTACTCATGCCAGCATTAAAGGAGTTGTGTGCGATAACAAGAATTTGATCTGCAATTTTTCGCTCCTCTTGTAGCAGTGCGATAATTGTATTTAGATGATAAATTGTGGAGATCAGTGAGGAGGCTTCGCTTATTATCTCTTCGCTCTTTTCTCTTAATTGTTCGTGATACACATTTTTTAAACTAGAATAGAGCTCAATAGAAGAAGAAATCTTTCCCCATGTGAAAAGAGGCAATGTATAAGACAATTCACTAGAGAACTGATAATTCTCCATCCCTTCATAGAGTGTAATAAATTGATTTTCCCCTATAGATACACCTGCTGGGAGTGTGATTTGAGAAGCAATTGTGTCTGTGTTCGTGATGATCGGGCCTATAAGAGGCTCAGCCATATATTGATACCCCATAGTGGCTTCAAGCGTTCCATAGCGACTGGCTCTTGCTTTTTTCTCATCGAGGTCACTTTGAATAGCCTTCTGTTGAAGGGTTATAATATCACTATTGTTAAGCATGATTGCACTGACAAGGGCATCCTTTGTAAGAATAAAAGGTGCTGAAAATAGAGAGATTGAAATCATGAGAATTACACTGAATGCAACTATTTTCTTCATAATCACCTTGTTCTACAGATGAGTTGCATCTATTGTAGTTGGACTACTCAGTATGCCGACATTACGAGTACTTTCATTACTCTTAATAGTAATTTCATAGAATTTCTCGTCAAGATCTGGTTCTCCATTATCATTTTCATCTACCACGATTGCTAATGGTTTTGTTGCATAGGTACCACTATACGATGTATCTGTAAACTCAATATTAGCCCCGAGAAGAGAAAATTTACCATGATAAATAATCTCTCCATTAGCTCCTGTACCTTCGGGCGCTGTAACAACTCTGCTAGAAGAAGTATTGAATGGAATTAATTTACCACTGCTATCAATATCACAAAGCAGAAGGATTTTGTCATCATCTTCTTCATCTCCGCTATGAGAATCTACTATCACATCTGGTGTGATCCTTAGTGTGCCATTGAGGGTCGGAATAGTAAGATTGCTACTTTTCATGTAGAGGGTCGTGGTTACAGATGTTGAACTGAAAGAAAGAGGGGAGAGTGCAATACTATTTCCATCTACATCACACTGGGTCCAAGGAGAGAGTTCTTTGAGTAAAGCAATAGTAATAACAGCTGTCGCATCAATTTCTTTTGTTATTTCCACCGAGCCAGTTCCTGTGATTGTTGAAATAATTTCCTCCCCATTTGATGTCACGTTTACGGTAGCCTCTACGATTTCATTCAATAGGCTCTTATTCGCAACGTCTTCAATCCTAATAGTTACCGTACTTCTCTCTTTTATTTTGCTGAAGGATTCATTGACAGCACTACTATTGGTTGCATCTGAGTAGATTCTTACAGCGAAATGGTTTTTCTGCAATCCGTAAAGTTCATGATAGAACAGGAAATATATTTCTTTTACATCTGCTGTTTTTCCAAAAACAGGGCTCGTTGAATTCCATATCAGAGCACTGATAGTAAAATTCCCATTTGCATCTGTAGTCGTGGAGCCTTTAATCATAGAACTCTGTTCAACTTCAGTTGGATCACTTAAATATGTAGTATAATCACTATCACGAGCACTTTCATCAAGATAAGCCCATACCCTAACTCCA
Source organism: Sphaerochaetaceae bacterium (assembly GCA_963663665.2). GTDB lineage: Bacteria > Spirochaetota > Spirochaetia > Sphaerochaetales > Sphaerochaetaceae > SABI01. The sequence goes on along the minus strand of CAXXKP010000009.1, from coordinate 451,982 downwards.
TCTATTCCTTGATTATTATTATCCTTAATGAGCCCCCCAACACCACCTCTAAATACAACTGAGCAGCTGCTTATCAGGAGGAGAACAGTAATTCCTATAACTATTACAAGCTTCTTTTTCATATCTTTTTCCTCTTTCCAACATGTTTCTTTAGATTATTCATTTCATTCATCTCATAAAGTATAGGGATAATGAAAAGGGTGAGTAGGGTCGAACTAATCAGCCCACCAACAATAGCTTGTCCTAAAGGTGCATATAAACTTGAAGCTTCCCCTTTTGCTAAAGCCATTGGGATAACCCCAAGCATAGTTGTGAGTGTCGTCATCAAAATAGGTCTTAATCTTTCTGCACTTGCAACACTAATGGCACGTATGATTCTTTCTCTCTCTTTCTCAAGGCTTTGTTCTTTTTCATATTCTCTCATCTTAATATTTATTGACTCTATGAGAAGAATCCCATTATTTACGACCATTCCAGATAAGGCAATAATAGCCATAAAAGAGAGCAATGATATGGATGAATTGAAAATTAGAAGACCAAGAATTACACCGATGAGGGTGAATGGAATAGAAGCCATCACGATTAGTGGTTGTTTGAAATACTCGAACTGTATTACCATCACTGTATATACCAAAAAGATAGCAACAAGGAGAGCCGTTATCATTGGCTTAATTGAATCTTTTATTAATTCAATGAGTCCCCCACTACTAGGATTGATTCCATGAGGTAAAGGGTTATTCAACAGGTATTCGTTCATTGCACTGTTTACCTCCTTTGTATCTTCAGAAGCTAAGGTCGCACTAACTGTGATAGTATTCATTCTCTCTTTATGATTAATCCTATTCACAGATTTTTCCTCTGCCACATCACTAAATGATGCAAATGAAATTTCTCTACCATCTTGAGTAATAATCTTTGCATTGATAAGAGTTGATGATGTGAAAGGAACCTGCCCAATATCAGAATCGATGAAGATTGGGTATACTACATCTCCAATCCCTTTTAGCTCACCAACTTCCATTTCACTAAAAAGTAGAGTGCTTGTAATACCGCTTTCCATGCTACTAATTCCTAAAGAGGCCATAAGATGTTGTTTAACTAATAAATCAAGTGTTCTAGAGTCATAGGTCGTATTAATAGACGTACTTAATACACTTTTTTCTTTACTGAGGACCTGTTCAATATTAACAGCTGTGCTATACAAGAGGAGGAGATCCTCTCCTTCGAGAGTAAGCGCATATCCTCCTCCATCAGAGACAAATCCTACGAGTTTATCAAAACCTCCGTTGGTCACCTTCACTTTAGCAGATATTAGATTCTCATTTAATAAATCTTGAACTCTCGTGATAATTGTAGAAATAGATCTCTCTCTCGCATCTACTGGGGTCAATAGAACTCGCATGTTTGCTTGATTTGGACTATTAAAACCATATCCTGAATTACTTCCTGAAATGAGGGTGATGGAAGTACTCTCTTTCACTTCATTTCTTACTATATTGAGAGCCTCAAGACTTCTTGCTCGGGTCTCATCAACACCAACTCCCTCCTCGTAGGTAATATCGATATAAAATTCACCTGTATCAGTACTAGGAATAAATGTTATCCCGAGTAAACTGATAGCAAGAATTGATGCAGTAAGTGCACAAAGAGCAATTATAAAAATAAAGAGGCGGTGTTGAAGAGCCCATTTGAGTCCTCTCTGGTAGAAAGATGTGAGAATGCGCATGATTGATTGAAAAAATGAGAGAGCATGAAGGATTCTATTTTCCCTTCTAAGAACAAAATGGAGGATGAAAGGAACCACGATGACTGCTACGAGAAAAGATGCTGTCAGTGAAAGGATTAACGTAAGCGATACATCTCGTAGGATGGAGCCGATGATTCCTGTCAATAACGAAAGAGGAACAAAAACAGCAATAGTTGTTGTTGTACTAGCTAGAATAGGGGCAGTAATCACCTTCGAGGCATTGATTATAATTGTATCAATATTCTCTCCCCTTTTCTCATCATATTCTTTAATAATGTGTTCTAACATAACAATAGAGGCATCTACTACCATTCCAAGAGCTATGACCATCCCTGATAAACTCATGATATTAATGCTGATATTTAAGAGTCTCATTCCTATAAGAGTAAATAGAATACTTAGCGGGACAGAGAGTGCAATAGTGAAAGTTGCTCTGATATCGGCTAAAAAGAATAGGATAACAAATATAGCCATAATGATTCCGAACAAGCCACTACGAATTACTGTAAACAGTGATGCTAAAACAGTTGAGGAATCATCTCTTATAATTTGATATGAATAGGGGGAGGGGGGTGCAAACAAATTTCCCTCTAAAAGGGATCTAATCTCATTAGCAATCTGTATCGTGTTGCCATCTTTTCTCTTTGTCACATTTATGAGAAGTGCCGAATCTTGTGTTCCATCTACATAAACATCACTCCTCTTTTCTGCAAGTGTAACGGTTGCAACATCACCTAAGGTGACAACAGAACCGAAATCGTTTATTCCAACAGCGACTTCTCTAAGTGCTTCAATATCATTGACTCTCCCATCAAATTGTAGTACTGCCTCCTTTCCTTGAAAGGTAGCAGTCTGTAATGGAAGAAGTATGTTAGAGTTTTGTAAAGCCTGCATGACCTCAATAGCAGAAATTTTCTGACTATATAGATCTTCAGTCTTTAATCTCACTCTTACTTCTTTCTCCTTCCCTCCAATAACTTCAACTTCAGCAACTCCTTTAATCTTTGTGATACTTGGTATGAGAGTTTCATGAGCAAAAGTGGTTAATTGATAGCTATCAGTAACACCAGAGAGGCTAAATGAAAATGCAGGAATCATAGAGGCATCTCCTACTACTGCAACAGGGTCTCTTGTAAGATTATTAGGAAGTGCCTCTGTAAGATTGCGGATACGATAACGGACCTCTTCTAACATGTCATAAGGATCTATCCCATCAGTGAACGTAATGGTCACCCAGCTAACAAAATTTGTACTAGAGCTACTAATAGAAGAGAAATTGGGAAGGGTAATAAATTCTTTTTCCAATATATTGGTGATATCTCGTTCAATCTCTGCTGCCCCAGACCCAGGGTAGTAAGTTATAACCTCAATTGTTGGTAGGGAGATATCACTCATAAATTCGATGTTCATGTCAAAGGATGAAATGATGCCAAAAACAAGGAGAACAATGAGAAGCATTGCCACACGAGATGGATGGGTTACTGAAATTTTAGAGATATTCATCTTTCACCTGAGCATTCACTATATCTGAATCATGCAAAAGATAAGCCCCTTCAATGACAACCCAAGAATCTTTAAAAGACTCATCAAGAATGAAATATTGATCATTCTCAATCTCTTTTTTAATTGAATGAAGTGTTACACGCTTACTTTCTTCATCATATGTGTAGATTGTAGAATCCATAGCAACAGACTCCTGTGGGAAAAGGAGTACATCTTTGTACTCCCTATAGATGACACGGATTGCCACATAGGAACCTACTATTACATTAATTGAATCATTATTTTGGGGTGAACATATAATTGTGAAAGAGGCATCTTTTGGCTGTATTAAAGGAGATACACTTTCAATTATGAAAGGTATATCATTTTTTTTGCCATTCTCCTCCACATTTTCAATATAAACTTTTATTGTATCTTCATTTTCCTTTATTGTTTGATAATACTTAGATGGTAAAGTTATTTTGATAATGATATCGTCTAAATCACTCACTACTGCAATAGGAGTCCCGACTTGAGCAAAGGATCCTTCATGGACATTGCTTGCAATAATAGTCCCTTTAATAGGACTTTTTACTACTGTATATCCTCTTTGAGTTTGGGCTAATTCATATTGGCTTTTTGCAATTTCATATTTCCCTTTCACTTCGTCATACACCTGTTTCGAGATTGAGTCTGATTCCCAGAGGTTCCTCGTCCTTTCAAAGGACGAAAAAGCCAACTCATATGAAGCTTTTGCAGTTTTTTCATTTAGTACATAGATTTCATCATCTAAGGATGAGATGGGGTCTCCTTTTTCGACTGAGTCCCCTATTTCTACATAATGCTGTAATACCTGTCCACTTACTAAAGGTAATATTGGAATAACTGATCTTGATTCAATATATGAATATGTTGAAAGAGATAAGGATAGATTTCCTCTTTCTACTTTTTCTATCACTACAGGGATGATACTCTCCGTTTCCATCATTGATGGAGTCTTTGAGAGGAATACAAAAAGATATGCAATCGAACCAAGGATGAGAAGTAATATTACATACTTTATTGTCTTGAAGAATGGTGAAGACATGTTGTTTTATGCTCCTTGAATGTTTAGATGAAAAGGATATCATACCCCTTTAGTGTTTACAACCTGAGGAAGATATACGAGAAACTACTTTGAATTTTTCATATATGTACATTATACTAAAGAAGAACCCTTTTTGTATTATAAGGGAGGTTCTGATGAATGAACGAGCAATTGTTGCAACTGATTTATCTGATGCCTCACTGTGTATGGTAGAACATCTATCCCTACTTAATTCCCTTCAAATTACTTCTATTGTATTACTCCAGTGTCCAGACTACCAAGAGATTGCAAGTGAAGTATTTCCATACATTATTTCAATTCAACAAGAGATGCTTGAAAGACAGCGAGATATCCTCATTTCCCTTGGTTTTAAGGTGGAGGTAGTAGTATTGCCGGGAAATACTGCTAGTGTAATTCGTCAGATTGCTCGAGACAAGAATATTCATCTTGTTGTTGTTGGTTCAATGGGGCAGTCTTTGATAAAAGGAGCCTTTTTAGGAGGTGTTGCTCAAGAGATTATGCGTCACACAGTTACTCCGCTCCTTATCGTACGAATTTTTTTGAATGAAGAAGGCTTGTTGTGTATAAGTCATAAGGGATTATTGAATCATGTTGTATTATGTGTTGATTTTTCATCCTCCTTTAGTTCGGTATTTGAATCATTTCTTCTTCATATGAGCGGAGGATTGAGTAAGAGGATTACTCTCATCCATGTGGTAGATGAGAGCCACCTTGATGAAAAGAGAAAAGAGAAGCTTGAAGATCTTATCACTATTTCAAAACAACGACTTTCAGTGATGGAACAAAAAGTGAGATCTATTGGAGTGAGTGATGTATCATCTTTAATCTTACATGGCTCGATACATGTAGAGATTGCAAACTTTATACATCACGAAGAGAGTAGCTTAGTTGTTTTAGGAACGCATGGATCCTCTTTTTTTAAAGAAATTTTCGCGTCTTGTCCCTCTCTTTATATAGGGCGACATTCACCAAAATCAGTCTTATTATTGCCACAAAATTAACACTCATTAACACTAATTTGACACTTATTGCCTAATATGTGATGATAGTATAAGAACTTAAAGGAGTTTAAGTATGTATATAGCTATGGTTAATATTCATGGCCTCATGAGAATAGATAATATCGAAATGGGAAGAGATGCTGACACTGGCGGACAAACTCGCTATGTCATAGATCTTGCAAAAGAGATTTCTAGGAGAGAGGATGCCACCGTCGAAATCTTCACGAGGAGAATCGATGATAAAAGGTTGTCACAAGATTATAATGCTAAAATAGAAGAGATTGGAGATAGAGTAAAATTAGTGAGAATTGGCTGTGGTGGTAGTCAATACATCAGAAAAGAGAAGCTTTGGCCCTATCTTGATGAAGCTGTTGATGCTCTCATTGAATATTTTGTTACACAAAAGAAAATTCCTGATGTGATTCATGGCCATTATGCAGATGGCGGATATATTGCGAGTGAGATAGCAACTTATTTTAATATACCACTCGTGTTTACTGGGCATTCACTTGGAAGAAATAAGCTAGAGTATTTGCGTGCTCAAGGAGTAAGTGAAGAAAAGATTGAAGACTATTACAAAATTCATACACGAATTCAGCAAGAAGAGAGAAACCTTCGTCTCGCAGATTGTGTAATCACAAGTACTTACTATGAAAAAGATGAGCTATACAGTGCCTATAAGATGCGAGATGAAAAAAAGTTTACCGTTATCCCACCGGGAGTGGAACTCGATATATTCTTTCCCTACTATTACTATGAAATAGCTTCTGGCGAAATATCTGAAGAGCAGAAATTAGCCCAATATAATATGGTAAGTGAGATAAATAGATTCCTGACAAACCCAGATAAACCAATTATTCTTGCTTTATGTCGTCCTGAGGCAAGAAAGAATATTGATAAATTGATTCAAATATATGGCACAAACAAAGATCTTCAAGCCATAGCAAACCTTGCGATTTTTGCAGGGATTCGAGAAGATATTAACTCGATGGAAGAGGGAGAAAAAAATGTCCTCACCGATATGCTCCTTCTCATGGATCGTTATGATCTATATGGAAAGATGGCTATACCAAAGCATCATAACCCTCAAACTGATGTACCAGAAATGTATAGAATCGCTGCATTAAAAAGAGGCTTGTTCATTTCTGCGGCTGCTTTAGAAAACTTTGGGCTTACTTTTATAGAAGCAAGCAGTGTGGGCCTTCCCTTTATTGGAACAGATAAGGGTGGTGTTCAAGACATATACAAGAATTGTCATAGTGGGATCCTTGTTGATATAGATTCTGATGCACAAATTCATGATGCAATAAAAAAAATTCTCACTGATAAGAGTGTATGGGATGAACTATCAAAAAATGGGGTAGAAAAAATACGTGAGGTATATACTTGGAAACGTCATGTAGATTTATATTTTAAAACACTTACACAAGTAATTGGAACTAAAGAGAGAATTAAAGCAAAAAGTGAGAAGAATACTAAAAGCCTCGCTGAAAGAATGAAGAGTATTAACTACCTTTTGATGAGCGATATAGACAATACAATTACGGGAAATGATGAAGCAATTAATGATTTCACTTCACTGTTACAGAAAAACTCTGAATCACTAGGGTTTGGAGTAGCTACAGGGAGAAGTATTGAATCTGCTAAAAGGATTCTAGAAGCACATTCAATTTTTGACGTCGATATCTACATCACAAGTGTGGGGTCAGAAATTTATTATGGTCAATCATTGCTTCCTGACAAAGGATGGGCAGCTCATATTCGAAGGAGATGGTATAAGGATAGAATCATTGAAACCTTAAGAAATGTAGAGTTCCTCACTCTCCAAGCCGAAGATGGCGGAATAAGAGAGTATAAAGTGAGTTATGATATTGAGGTAGGTGCAGATATTCTTAAGATAAAGAGTGAGGTTAAAAATCGTTTATTAGAAGCAAAATGTCCTCATAATGCTATCTATTCTCACGATTCATTCCTCGACATTCTTCCATATAGAGCAAACAAAGGATTGGCGTTGAAATATATTGCTTGGAAATGGAAACTTGATCCATCTACTGTTATCAGTGCAGGAGATTCTGGAAATGATGCAGATATGCTTATTAAACCTTTCAAAGGAATTGTTGTCGCAAACAGAGAACAATCTCTTGATAGGATAGCTAAGAAGCGGCATATCTACCTAGCTAAAGATTCTCATGCTAAAGGGCTCATTGAGGGGCTTATTCACTATAAAGTTGTAAGTAATTGATTCGTTGCATATACGAGGATCCCTTGCTGTTTCACATAGGAGAGTTCAGCTTGATTGTCGATTCTACATAGTACGGTGAAACACTCTGAAGAATTATCACTTCGAGTCATGGTGACTTCTATAGATTGTTTCACTTTGAGATTGTTATCGATGTAGACATCGAAGAGCTCATCTCCACATATCCCGATTGTAGATGCATTCTGTCCATTGAGGAATTCAAGTGGAAGAATACCCATTCCAATAAGGTTACTTCTGTGAATTCGTTCAAATGATTGCGCAATAACACATTTTACCCCTAAGAGAAAGGTCCCTTTTGCTGCCCAATCTCTACTTGATCCTGTCCCATATTCTTTGCCAGCGATTATAATAAGAGGAGTATTTTCTTTTTTATATTGATTTGAAATATCGTAGAAATATCCTACCTGATTTTCGGGATATTTTGTGGTATAGCCTCCCTCTTTTTCATCATTCAGTTCATTGTGAATCCTAGTGTTTGCAAAAGTGCCTCTCATCATCACCTCTGCATTTCCCCGCCTTGAGCCATAGGAGTTAAAATTTTCTTCCTTAACTCCATTATCAAACAAATATGAGGCGGCAGGGTAAGAAGAATTGATTGCGCCTGCTGGAGATATGTGATCGGTCGTGATGCTATCTTTAAAGAGAGCAAGAATGCGAGCTGAATATATTGGTTTTATCGTCTGTTCCTTTTCACCGATAGTATCAAAGAATGGAGCTTTTCTAATATAGGTCGATTTCTCATTCCAAGTATACAGTAGTGTTTTTTCCATTTCCAAAGTATTCCATTTTTTATCCCCAAGATAGATTCCTTCATAGACTCTCTGATAAAGTTCTTTCGTGATATATGCTTGTTCAATCGCCTCGATTTCTGCCTTTGATGGCCAGATATCATCCAGATATACAAACTTATTATCTTTATCCTTACCAAGAGGCTCTTTGAAAATATCTTTTGTAATATTTCCAATAAGCGCATATGCAACAACGAGAAGGGGTGATGCAAGAAATGCTCCCTTAACCTTCTGATGAATTCGTCCAGTAAAATTTCTATTTCCAGAAAGGACAGCTGCTAAGTGAATGCCTTCATTGTACGCATCATCAGCTTCTTTTTTTAAAGGACCACTATTTCCTATACACGTTGTGCATCCATATGCATCAACATAAAATCCAAGTTCTTGCAAAGGGGTGATGAGTCCACTTAGTGTAAGATACTCGGTAACTACTTTAGAACCGGGGGCAAAACTTGTTTTCACCCAAGAGGGAACTGACAGCCCTTTTTTTACAGCTTTCTTTGCAAGGAGAGCAGCACCGATAATAACCTGAGGATTACTGGTATTAGTACAGCTAGTTATTGCGGCAATTGCAATAGCTCCGTGAGCGAGGCTACCTCTACCTTCTTTATTACTCTCGAAGTATGGGCTGATTTTTTCTTTTACGTTTTCTAGTGAGATTCTATCTTGAGGACGAGTAGGGCCTGCAATACTTCTTTTAACCCTCGAAAGGTCAAATGTTACTACTCTATCATAGGTTGCCACTTGGTCTTTTTGATAATATATATGGTTTACCTTACAGTAAGCTGAGACAATCTCTGCTAACCCCTCTCTATTTGTATGTTGCAGGTATTCAATGGTCTTTTCATCAACAGGGAAATATCCCCCAGTCGAGCCATACTCAGGCGACATATTTGCAATGGTTGCTCTGTCTACTACCGAAAGTGAAGAATATCCTTTTCCAAAAAATTCAACGAAAGAGCCAACTACCTTCTCTTTTCTCAAAAATTCAGTGATACAAAGAACAATATCGGTTGAGGTGCATGAGCTATCAACTTCTCCACAGAGATTCACTCCTACAACGTGAATATCAGAAAGAGTATATTCAAGGCCTAGCATCGAAGATTCTGCCTCGATACCCCCAACTCCCCAGCCCAATACTCCTAATCCATTAATCATTGTCGTATGACTATCAGTTCCGATAAGTGTATCTGGGAAGAGAGTATTATCCTTTTCACTTACCACACGAGATAAGTATTCAAGGTTAACCTGATGGCAAATACCTGAATCAGGTGGTACGATATTCATGTTCGAAAAAGATGAAGATGCCCATTTGAGAAACTGATATCTTTCATGATTTTGGGAATACTCCTTTTGTGTATTACAAGTAAAAGATTCCGGTGAGGCAGAACACATAATTTCTACGGAATGATCTATTACGATATCAACAGGAATTTGAGGGTCAACGATGGCCCCCCTGTGATATTTAGTTTCAACAACATCACGCACCGACGCAAGGTCTACAACAGCAGGGACTCCTGTAAAATCCTGCATTAAAATTCTGTATGGGTAAAAAGGAATTTCTCCAGTATCCTTTTGCTGTGCAAAAGAATTAATGAGATTCTCAGTTGCATGACTTCTGTTTTGATTCCTTATCAAGTTTTCAAGGAGAATCCGCTTTACATACGGGAGTTTTTTTATATGTGCTATTCCATAAGCATTAATTGGGTAATAGGTATACTCCGTATCCTTGATTTTAATTTTACCACGTAGGTTTTTTTTCATGTTTTTACCCTTTATTATCGTAATGGCTCAATACTATCGTTTCCTATATAGAGAATATCACTTGTTATGCCGATCTGGAATGCATATTCTTTAGAAGTTGCCTCGAATTCGAAACCAATGAATGGAGAAATATTTGCTCCTGCTGATAACGTGTAATTAAGCGAAACTTTTGCTCCAAATAGGTATGTATTATCTAAGAAGAGTCCATCTTCTCCTACGTACATATATCCAGCTGTGTGAAAGGAAAGATTAATTTCATTAAAACCACCATAGAGAAATGGAATATCTAAAGGAGCTATAGGGATATCATAGTAGAGAGAGATTTTTGTTTTGTTATATCCATTCTTTCCAAACCCAGTGAGATATAATGGTGGAAGAATCGTTTGTGGATTTAGGAAATCTTCGAATAAGGAACCATGTGATAAGACATTTCCTATTTGAATTGAGATGTTCTGATGTTCAAGAAAAGATGGAATCGAAATTGAGCCTCGAAATATGGAGATGAATTTCATTGTTCCATTTGAAAGAAGAATAGAATCTTGGAGTGCATAACTAAGTGAATAGGAATATGTCCCGAAGGTGTCGAGAGGAGCTCGTGGAGCATTATATGAATGACCAATCTGTCCAACAAGGTAGATACTCTTTTGTACTGGAGAGTTGATTAATCCAGCGAGGAAGGTGCTCTGTGTGAAGTGCGTCCCACTAGGTTTATACACGTAACGTAAGGGGAGTGAGATTCCCACATCAACTGATTGCATCTTGTAAGGTTCAATATAGGGAGCATTTAGTTCTCCTTTTAATGAAAAAGTAAATGGTCCTGGTGTGAATTGGTAGGTGAATGAGGCTCGTGGGATTCCTTCTTGAATATTCCATCCCCCTTGTCCCTGTAAAAGGTGTCTCTGAAGAACACTTGTCCACATAGTCCATGCTCCAGGGAGAATAGCATTTTCTTCCATATAGGGGAGAGGAAGCCATAGGTCGAATCGAGGATAATCAACAAACTCATTCTCCTCATATTCAGGTAACGGAGTCCACTCTGTTTCTTCTGGAACTTGTGGAGGGAAGTTTCTCCTTTCATGAAGTAGATAAGAGGATTCTACTTTGAACACACTCTCTCCTGTTGAGCGGTACCCACTATAATAGAGTTTTTCCGGTTGAATGATTCCATCTACGATTCCTATAGAATCCCTGTAGCGTAAGAATACTTCTTTTGAATCGGTAGGTACGCTATATAAAGAATAAGGTTTATCAAAATCACTCACAAATGAGATTGTATTTTCATCCATAAAGCGAGGATTTCTCAGTTCAGCACGTGTTGGACCTACTAAAGTATTCCAGCTCTCTCCATTATATACTACTAATGAAGAATTTCCTGATTGTATGACAATTGCAGAAATCTGTCCTGATGGATGAATGGAGGGGAAGTAGATTGAAGAATGGGAAGAGTCAAAGAGAATCTCTTTATTTTTGTTTTCTAGGTCAATCGCAACAAGACGATATCTATCTTCTATTGATTCTAATGCAATGAGTCTGTTATGGTCCTCATCTACTTGTACTTGGTAATATTTTTCTTGATGAGTCAGCTGCGTATATTTTTGCGTAGTAAGATCAAATTCATATATATCACTATAACTAACTGGGGCTAACGTTAAGGATGATGGGTGAAAATAATCTCCACTTTGAAAAATTATGTAAGCCTTTTTATGATCTTTGGTAATACTCACACCATTATTTTTTTCTGTTGGAATCGTAGATGCAATGTATTGTTCTTCATCATTGGAGTCAAAAGTAGTGAGACTAACTCCATCATCAAGAGTATATTTAGTTGTATAAAGAATTCCTTCAATGCAATCAATCAAGTCATAAGAAGCAATTTCTTCTTGGCTTATACGAACTCCTTCTTTTCCTATTTGTTCATCAATACTCAGTTTAAATTCCTGTAGAGCTTTTTCATATAGAGAAGAAGCACTTTCAGTAGTTACTCTCTTTATGGCTGGTGAAAGCCCGAAAAAGGGGAATTGTGTGTAGTATTTATTAATCTCATTAAAAGCAGAAATGCCGTAATTACGAATAATATAATCAACCATTACATACCCAGTAAGATAAATTCTCCCTGAAGGAGGGAGTAATGAAGAGTAGGAACCTTTTGCCAATGACCAGATCTTTTCATCTTTTAATAATGATGCTTTAATCAACATCTTAAAGCGTTCATTATCACCTCTTCCTCCAGAGGCAAATATACTTTCGGTATTAGTTGTAATTCCTTCAATCCACCATCCACTCATTAATATAGTGTTCATTGCAGGAACTTCAGGACCAAAAATTGGAGTCAGAAAAGAGGCAGGTCCTATTGGGTTTGTAAGATGAAGGTAGTGGGTGAGTTCATGAGTAAAAAGTGAATAGAGCCAAGAGGAACTTCGATGGCCCAAAAAAAGGGAATCATCGCTCGTGACAAAGAGTGTGATTCGAGAGGGGAATGGCGCAAAATAGCCGTTTGCCCATGCCGTTCTTCCTGTGATGACAACAGGAACTTTTTTATCACCTTTGTATTGAAGAGCCTCTTTTAAAGACTCATAGACACTATCTCCAAAAGATGCAACTTCCATTGCTGCATCTTTATATACAGGTTCATAGATAATTTCCAAATGTTCAGTGGCAATTGTTCCATAGCCATCAAAATCAGATGTGTTCGCTTCTAAAGGGGTAAGAAATATGAGAATCGCCAAAATTGGATAAAGAAATCTTTTAATGTTCTTCATACCATAAACTGTACGCAATTGTACTTAAGAGCTCAAGCTTTATTTTCAAGATTTTATGTGAACCCAATCGAGGAGATACTAAAAATTTATCCATTTAACACTTTTTTTAGATTTTTGAAGAGAGAGATTGTGATACGATAGTGCATATGTTAAGCACCAAGGAAAGAAAACACAGAGAGAAGGCACTCTACACGATGATTTCACTCTATTGTAGTGGCAACCACAATACTCCTCCACTTTGTCCAGAATGTGATAGCCTTTATACCTATGCAATACAAAGAATGGATGAATGCCCAATCCTCGATATAAGCACCTTTTGTTCCTCCTGCCAGATTCATTGTTATGATGAAATGAATAGAGAAGGTATTCGAACTATTATGCGTTATAGTGGAAAAAGGATGCTATTATACCATCCTTTCATGACGATAAAACATCTGATTCAATCTTTTCATATAAAGAAGAATAATGTCAGCTAAATCTATAAAAATATGGGATTCTGCAGATTATTCTAGCATAAATTTTGTGAAATCGTATTAAAATTTACTCAAATAAACCAATTTGTAACGAATGGCAGTAAAAAAATGTTTTACTAATACAGAGCATCGTGTACTATAGAAGTATAAATAAAAAAAGCGTGGAGGCTTATATGAAGACGAAAAAATGGTTTATAACAATCTTGATGATTCTGCTTGTTGTGGGTTCTCTTTCTGCAGCAACCCCAAGTGTATTTGATGTAGGAGTTCTCAATTATTACAAAATACAAAATCTAATTGATACTGATTTTACCCCTTATACACCTGGTGTGAGAATGGAAGCACATATTAGACCTTGGTTTGGCCTTGGATTAGATACTATCCTCGATAAACCATTTTCTCAGGCTTCTGGTGATTATGTGATTGTTGCTACCACCGATGTTTCTTTTCGAGCTCCGCTTGGTTTTTTTGAACCATTTCTTGCAATAGGACCTGCATATACTGTAACAATTTCAGGTGGTGCTGTTGCGCTTGCAGCTAATGTTTCCTATAGTGCTCGCGCAGGGTTCGATTTCAATATAACCCCAGTATTTACCATAGGTGCAGAAGGAAAGTTGATAGTAAATAATCTTACAAATATTGTTGAGAATGGTTTTGCATCAGTTGACTGGTTAGATTCTACCTATGTAGGAATAACTCTTAAAGCTAAATTCTAAGAGACACACCATTTGTTATACACCATGGGCTATCTATAAGAGATAGCCCAAAGTTTGTTGTTAACCTTTTTCAATCTTTGGTGGGTTTTCCTTTAGGTACTTATGATCTCCACTAATGTCGAGAACAACCTCACCTAAATTCCTTTTTAAAGAATTTTCTGTTGTCATTGCAAAAGCTATATCAACCTCTTTTGTAAACTCTTTTTTTACCGCTCTCATTAATCGAAGAATTTCTTCTTTTTCAAAGCCATGTGCTATCACTACTTTTTGTTTATCCATACTTCTTATGATAATATCTAATATTTGCCTCGGCAAGAGACTAAAACCTTCCTTTTTGATATACTCCTTGCTATGAGAACCTATTTACACTGTATACCTTGTTTATTTGAGCATATTGAAAGCTCTGCTGCTCTTTTTCACATAAGTGATGAGGATGCGAAAGAGATCATGGACTGTGTTGGATCTTCACTAAAAGAATATCCATTGAGCTCATCACCTCCAGAAAGAACTTTACTCGTACAGCAAAAACTGTGCTCTTACTTAAAGACAGATGATCCCTATAAGGAAATTAAGAGAGAGTGTAATATGAAGGCACTCGAGCTCTACCCGATTATCGAGAATATGGTTAAAGAGAGTTCCAATCCACTGTCTCTTGCCATAGAACTTTCTTGTTCAGGGAATATCATAGATTATGGTGTGAGTAGAAAAGAAATTGATGTAGAAGGGGAGATTAGAGCGATTATTGCTCAGAGCGAAAAGAGAATACAAAGAGAAGCTTCTTCTCTATTTGCGTTTGATGAATTTGTTCAATCGATTGAAACATCAAAAAATCTCCTATTTTTAGCAGATAATGCTGGAGAAATAGTTTTTGATAAACTGTTATTACAAACCATTCATCACCTGTATCCGAAACTCTCAATCACTGTAGCCTTACGAGATAAACCAATTCTTAACGATGCTTTAATTGAGGATGCATATGATATAGGACTTGATAAAATTGCTCATATTATAACCTCTGGAGTACCAACGCCTGGAACTGTTCTCTCATTGGCTTCCAAAGAATTCTTAGAGCTCTTTTACTCAAGCGACATGGTGATATCTAAAGGGCAAGGTAATTATGAAGCTTTAAGTGAGGTAAATAGATCCATATTCTTTTTATTGATTACAAAGTGTGAGGTCGTTGCTAAGCATGCTCAATCCCACGTAAAAGATATTCTTCTTCTTAATTCAATGCCCATTTCAAAATTGCTTTAGCAACTCCATCGTCATCACAGCTTGTGGTTTGATACAAGGCTACATCAGCGACTTCCTTCACACAGTTTCCCATTGCCACACTGTGAGTGACAAGAGATAACATCTCAACATCATTTGAGGCATCTCCTAAAGCCATTGTTTCATCAGTCGTGATATCTAATTGGTGTAGTACTCTTTTTAATGCAGCTCCTTTTGTGGCTCCAGAGCTCATCATCTCAAAATAGGTTGGATGTGAATAGACGAGATGGATACTATCTTTGCAGCTCTTGAGCAATTCTAGTCTAATTTTTTCTGTGTCAGCAAGTTCGCCAATGAACATGGCTTTTGTGAACGCATAAGGAGAAAGAGTTGTAAAATCTTCTGTAACAACCCCTATAGAACTTGTAAGTGGTTCTAAGAAGTCTGCATGTCTGCCAAGTTCCCTATAGTGCACTTTGTGTTCTCGAAAGGCATGAAACGCTGCTGGAGTAAAATCAATAAGTGAAACTATCTTCTCACTGACTGATTCCTCAATCGTCGTGTGGTAGAGATCCTTCTCCTGAATGGGGTCATATATACATGATCCGTTATAACAGATGAGAGGAGTAGGGCTTCCTACTTGCTTGATATATCTATCACAGGTTGCTAGAGATCGCCCAGTTGCAATGATAATGTGAATTCCCTTCTCCATAGCACGATTTAATACAGAGAGTGTGTAAGGGGTAATAATCTTATTGCTTGTAAGTAGTGTTCCATCAAGGTCAATCGCAATCGCTTTAATGGTAGGTTTCGTCATCAATATGTCCTTGTTTATTTATCGCTCAAGATAGCCTACCATATCTAAAACATTCTTTTAAGTAGATTCAAGCAGAAAGCTAAGTTTTCTTCTTCTATCCATTCGCTTCTCATCCATAGTATAATAAGAAAGAATAGGAGTGAAAAATTATGATAACACGTTATAGTGTGAAAGAATCAAATACCATTATAGATGCTCTCATTGAGAAGAATGAAATTATCTTTTCGTCTGATATCGTCAATAAGAGAGGTAAGGCTCTTGACAGTGATTTGTTCTATGGGGAGGTTGTTGCTAAAAGACTTCTCACGAAACATCATTTCATAGAAGAGCTGCAACACAAGAAAAAACACCTCAAAGGAACGGTGTATGGTAATCCCTTTCATGATGGGACATCACTCAATCCTACATTGTTTGGCTTAGAAGAACAGCAGAGAGTCTCTATTGCTCTTTATAATAAAAGAGATCTTGGCTCTCTCGGTATTGCCCTAGATTATCTTGTACCAATCCAAAATTGTGAGAATACCGATTTATTAGGAATTGTAGACCTTGTCAGTTATGATAAAGAAAATTCAACTCTCTATCTTACTAACTATCTCTATAATGATGAGAAAAAAGTTACTTTACTCCAAAGTGCACTTGAGATTGTCACACTCAAAGAGACTGTGAATGTCGAATCCTTTGTTGCTACCTATTTCCCTCTTATTAAAGAACTTGATGAAGAAATTAACATCTATTCAATAGATGTTGTTCCATCTCTCCTATTTTTTGAAGGCTCCTACCAAGATAGGTCTCTTACCCGTCTCCATGAGATGCCTCACGTAGTAGACCTTATAGAATCTACAGGGCTAATCATTTCAATACTTGCTACCCACCTCATGATTGTTGATGATATTGAATTCACGAGACCAGATTCACACTATCCGTATCGACCACAAATATTCTATCAACCAAGAATACAGAGGCGTGAAATTAATATAGAAGATCTTTAGCTCATTTTTTTGACGTCATTCTCTTTAGGAATGAAAGGCGTGTTCTCTATATGCACACCTGGTCTTATGGTGAGATGTGGGAATGGTATTTCAATACCTTGTAAGTCAAATTGTTTCTTGATTTCGATCAATAATGAGGTTTTCAAGAGGGCAAAATCACTCGTTTTCCCCCATACTGCAAAAAAGAGATTGATACTACTTTCACCATACCCACTAACCATAAAGAATGGGGCAGGATCTTTGAGAGCGAGAGGGTCATTATCAGCTACTTTAAACAATATTTCCTGAACATGTTCAATATCATCATAATAGGAAATTCCTATACTCAGAGGAACTCTTCTTATGGGATGCTTTGTAATGGTGATTATCTCACTTTTAATGAGGGTTTCGTTAGGAATTCTTAGATGAAGACCATCAAAAGTCTTAATTTTAACAGATAATAGGTCAACCGAGGTGACTGTCCCAATGTAAGAGTCCATTTCAATAATATCTCCAACTTGGAATGATTGCTCAGTAAGTAAAAAAATTCCGCTTATCAGATTTCCAATGCTGTTTTGGGATGCAATTCCAATTGCCACTGTTACGATCCCAGCAGTACCGAGGAGAGCCGAAAGAGGTACTTGAAGAGTATCTAGAACCATGACAGTTATGATAAATATCCCTACGAATTTAATTGTTTTTCTTAGAAGCATTTTTGTTTGAGGGTTAAGTTTTTGAATTACACTTTTGTCTAATAGTTTTAAGATGATCTTTAATAAAATAGATCCCACAACAATATAAAGACTAATAACTAATATGTTTGGAAATAGTTGATTATTGAGAAATTCCGTAAAGGACGATGGGATTGTGACAGTATTAGCTGCTAATGAAAGCATATAGACTCCTTTTTATAGCCATTTCTTTTTTTTAAAAATATATACCATAATCAACGTAACGACTGCGAGAACACCTAAGAATATGAAATATGAATAATGGTAATTTAATTCTGGAATATATGAAAAATTAGTTCCATACAAGCCTACGAGAAAACTTAGTGGGATGAAGATAACACTGAAGACTGTGAGGAACCGCATAATCTCATTAAGCTTATTTGTACTGCTCGCACTTAATGAATCACTCTGGTCTTTTACCATTTCTCTATAATTTTCTAAAGCCTCAACTGCTTGGGTCCCAATATCGAGTAAATCTCTAACGTAGGGTATCGCTGAGGCACTAAAGAAAGAACTCTCCATTCTAACGAGATCCCGAATAGCATCTCTTGATGGTCTGATGTGAGATTGGAGGAAGTTTAATTCACTCCGAGCTCTATTAATATTTGTTAATAGTGATTCATTAGGTTGAGCAATGACGAGTTCTTCGTTTTTTTCAATTTCGTTTCCAAGAAACTCAATAAGCAACAAATAATTATTGAATATTGCATCAAAAAGTGAATATGCTAAATAACCACTTTGTGAGGACCTAATTCTTCCTTTTTGGTTTCGAATTCTATTTCGTACACCCTCAAAGACATCTCCTTTTCTCTCTTGGAATGTAATGATTGTATTCTCCATAATAATACAAGTAAGCTGTTCTGAATGAACTTTATTATCACTCTCTTCAATTCTCATCATTTTTAGTGTTACACTGATATACTCGTCAAAAACAGCAACTTTACTTCTTCCCCCGGTGTCCATGATATCTTCTAGAGTAAGAGGGTGAATAGTAAAAAGCTGTCCTATATCTGCGATGAAGGTAGCATCATGAACCCCAGTGACATCAAACCAAGAAACCCTTTCCTTTTCTGTTGCGCCTTTCATGTCATGGGGTGTATGAATCTTTTTTTCTTCAAGTATGTGTTCATTAAAACTAATGAGGTGGATAGAAGGGCTATCTACTTTTTGTCTTCCTATGAAGATTAAATCACCAGGAGTTCTTTCTTTTTTTCCTTTCTGACTCTTTATAAATCTAGACATTTCTTCTTTACTCCTCAGAATTATCGTATAACACAACGATAGGAGGTACAAGAGGCATTTTTATAAACGGCAAAATTCAGGTGACAGAGATGCTTCATCGCACTCCTTTAATCAGTATTATGTAGAATCATTCATTGTGATTTCTTTGATACATGGATGATTTTCTTATTATATATTATACTATTAATAAGGAATCTAATGATGAAGACGCTTATTATCTACGAAACAAAGAATGGGTATACGTTGACCTGTGCTCAAATGATTGCAGAGCTCTTAGATGGGACAACCAATATTGTGAAAGTTTCTGATAGTGAAATCCCAAGCATCCAAGATTATGACTTGGTTATCATTGGTTCAGCCGTTTATGCTGAGAATATTCCATCTAGCATACGTAAATTCTGTCGTGAAAGGGAGAGGGACCTAATAGAGACACCTTTGGCTTTTTATATGTGTGCGCTAGCTGGTCCTAAGTTTAAAGATATTTACTATAAACGTGGCTATTCAAAGGCATTGCTGAACCATGCTCTTGAGTTAGGTTGGTTTGGAGGAGTCATGGCTCTTCCTCATAAAAGTCGAATAGTTTCATTTTTCCTTTCCCTGTTTTTTAAAGGTGATAAGGTTATTCACACTGAGAGGCTTGAAGAAATTGGTCCATTTGTCTATTCAATTACCGAGAAAATGCAAAAGAAATAGTTTGTTTTATTTCTTCATACCATGACGGTTTCCAAGGGTGACAAATTATGCAATTCTGTCACACCAAAAACTATATATGCAAGAAGGAGAAAGAGAGAGTGAAAACATTAATTGTTTATGAATCTAGAGAGGGATATACTCATTCATGTGCAAAAAAAGTCGCATCTTTATTAGATGGATCGACTGTGGTTATCAAAGCAAAGGATGGATATAAAGAAGCCTTAGAGCAGTATGATCTTATAATTGTAGGTTCAGCAATCTATGCCTCACGTATTCCTTCATCTGTGAAAAAGTTTTGTAAGTTGAGAAAAAAAGAATTGTTGAATCGACCTTTCGCCCTTTTTATGTGTGGCACGGGTGAAGATATGCAACAGACTTTTTATGAAAAGAACTATGATCCATCATTATTGAATCATGCCCTTCAGAAAGGTTGGTTTGGTGGTCTTATTGAACTTGATAAGCATAAAAATATTACTAGATTTATTCTTTCAAAAATTTTGAAAGGAGAGAAAGAACTTCATCAGGAGAGACTCGAAGCGATTGAACCTTTTGTAAAAGCAATTCTTCAAGAAATAAAATAAACAAGAAAATAGGCTGCCCACATGGCAGCCTATACAATTTAATTGTCTAACAATAACAAAGATTAACCTTTGAATGCACCTGGAAGAATTTCATCTCCGTAGGTTTCTCGAGCTTTGCCAATCTTAGCAATAGCAGCATCCCAATAATCAAAGATATCTTGAGGTGTGTTCTTATCCATTTTAGCAAAGAATTTCTTCGTTCTTTCTAATTTCTCAATCCATTTTGTACAACGGAATGTGAATAGATAATCATAATCTTCTTGACTAAAATCTTCACCAAGGTGTTTCTTAAAGAGAACTTTAAGATCAGCATATAGTGGGATTTTACCGGTAGGAGTATCTAATGAATCATATTCACCGTGGATTCTACCTTCAGCCCAATGTAACCATACTTTCTTAGCAAGTTTACTTGTCATGAATTTTCCATCTTTGCCTCTCATGAAGTAGTTGTTACTAAATACTTTTGGAGTATCTTTAACACCTTCACCGAAAGCGATGTTATTCATCGTATATTGACCAAGAGGGTAGGAAACAAAGTCCATGTTTGCCATTGGAGAAGGAGTTCTTACCCCTTCTGCGCCGAGAGTTGCACTCGTAGTTTCTGATTCTAAAGTAGCAGCCTTGAGTAAAACACCGTCTTTCCAGTTAGGACTCTCTTCAACAGGAACTGTGATGTCGCTATCACGGCCACCGTACAAAATACCTTCAATTTTAACACCGTCTTTAGCTTCAAATCCAGCTTTATCAATGTTATCGAGGTAGTCTAAGCGCATCGTGTAACGAGCATTTCCGTGAGCAATACCAACTTCTTTGTCAGTCGAATCTTTTACACCTTTTTTCCATTCACCAAAGTGATTCATACCTTCATCGGGTGCATCAATTCCCATACCTAACCAGTATGGTTTCATATCTTTGCCTCGAAGAATGTTTGAGAAGATGACTTCTTGGTTCTTTAAAAGATTTTCATAGATAACTGGGTCATCTTTTTCATTAACATCTTTAATGATTCCGAACATTCCGAATTCAACGTTAACAGCTCTGAACTCTCCATTGAGATTTCTGAAATAAGCGATGTCATCGCCAACGATTTGTTCGCCTGGAATCATAGCAGTTGAGGTTTTGCCACATGCTGAAGGATATGCTCCTGCAAAGTAGGTTTTTCTCTTCTTGTCGTTATCTACAGCTGCCATGACGAACATATGTTCACATAACCAGCCTTCTTTACCACTTTTGTTGATAGCAAGACGCATGCTATGTTTCTTGAGGCCAACTGAGTTACCGGCATATTGATCATTCATTGAATATACAATGTTATTTTGGGTATCCATGTAGATTCTTCTTTTGTCAAGATTGACAGAACAACCTCTTTCATCTAATTCACCTGCACTGTGGATAAAGCGGAAGAAATTCTCTTTTTCGTTTTCTTTCATTTTTAGGAAGTGATTATATGCTGATCTGTAGAGGATAAACTCTGAGTGTGCAACGTACCAGCTATCTGTAAACTGTATACAAGGTATTGTAAAAGGTGATTCTGTTGGCCCTTCACTAAAGAATTGAACAACTGCATCTTTTCCACTCATGTTACCTTTTGAGATATCCATGATTTCAGCTAAGCCTTCTTCATACTCGATTGAGTTCATACTAGCCATGCTTTCAAGGTTCTCTTTGTATACCATGAATCTTGTGTTTTTCTTGTCTCGAGCTTGGTCTCCATAACCGTCCCAGTGGATAGTTTGTTTAGAGTTAGCTAACGGATGTTCCTCCCCTTTTGCGAGAGCTTGGTCTCGAACATACTGGACGTCCTTTTCACTATCATCACATACATAAATTGATGCTGGGTCGCAGTGCTCTGCGAAAAATCCAACAAAATCTACAATTTTTGGGTTCTTTAAAGCTTCAATTTTTTGATAACTTTCTTCACTCATTTTTGATTTTAGGATTTCTCTGTAGTCTTTTTGCATACTTGCTCCTTCTATAATAAAATAGTACTTTTTTTCTATTTCTTATTCTATAATAAATTGAAAAACGTAACAACCCTCACAACTTATTTGTGGCAATGAGTTGTTACTCAAGGAAATAATTTTGTAATAATTTTGATATTCACTGGAGCAAATGACTACTCAGATAGTCTGCATAAAAAGATGTATTCAATGGTACAGTAGATCTGTGAGTGAGTGATTATTTGTTTATTCGGACACATATATGCCATGAGGATGATATCTGCTTGTGGGTAACTCTATCTAGATTGTGTGCACAGGTTTTTTGCCTCAATTAGGACTTCTAATTCCTCTCAAATTTCTCTTTACAATGCATTAGTGCCACACGCGTTGTGTTCAACTTTTTCACGAGAAAATTCCGATAACCCAAGTAGGGCATTATCTTAGCGGTGTGCAATACAGATTCTAATCTCTCTATCAAGGATAAAGGCACACATGATTTGCAGATTTTATACAATAATGTGTTGTGTATCGTAAAACAAGATGACAAGAGGGGATTAACACATCTCTTTTTTTTCGCTACAATTATAATAACTTAGTAGAACAAATTCAAACGTAAGAGGAAGTAACACCACTATGGAACAAAAAGTAATCATGACAAAAGAGGGGCTACAAGTCCCTTCATTTCCGACGATTCCGTTTATTGAAGGCGATGGTATCGGTAGTGATATCTGGAAGGCTGCAGTACGAGTTTTCGATAGCGCTATTGAGAAAGCATATCATGGTGAAAAGAAAATTGTATGGAAAGAGATCCTTGCTGGCGAAAAGGCTTTTAAAGCTACTGGGCAATGGCTCCCCCAAGAGAGTGAAGACGCTCTAAGAGAATATCTTATCGGTATCAAAGGGCCATTAACAACACCAATAGGTGGTGGTTTTAGATCGCTCAATGTGACTATTAGACAAAAACTGGATCTATATGTTTGTTTAAGACCAGTGAAATATTATTTGGGTATACCTTCCCCTGTAAAGCGACCTGAAGATATTGATATGGTAGTTTTCAGAGAGAATACAGAAGATGTATATGCTGGTTATGAACTCAAAGAGGGTGAGCAAAAGACTAAAGATCTTCTTTCTCATCTTGCAAATGAGTATGGTTGGCAGATTAAAACTGATAGTGGGCTTGGGATAAAACCTTGTAGTACGTCTGGATCAAAACGACTTATCAGAGCTGCAATCAAATACGCAATTGAACATAAACGTCCATCTGTAACCATTGTTCATAAGGGAAACATTATGAAATATACAGAGGGTGCTTTTAGAGAGTGGGGTTATGAAGTTGCTAAAGAAGAATTCGGAGATTATACAGTAACTTGGGATGATATCCCTGATGGTGTTATTCCTGAAGGAAAAGTTCTCATTAAGGATGTAATCGCAGATGCTTTCCTCCAGCAAATCCTTACTCGCCCAAAAGAATATGATGTAATTGCGACGATGAATTTGAATGGTGATTATATTTCTGATGCTCTTGCTGCTCAGGTAGGAGGAATTGGAATAGCACCAGGCGCTAACATAAATTATATGACAGGCAATGCAGTATTTGAAGCAACTCACGGAACTGCACCAAAGTATGCAAATCTTGATAAAGTGAACCCGAGCTCTGTAATTCTCTCAGGAGTAATGATGCTTGAGTACATGGGTTGGGATGAAGCTGCAAGGTTGATTGACAAAGGTGTTACCGGTGCTATCCAAGACAAGCAGGTTACATACGATTTCGCTCGCCTTATGGAAGGCTCGACAGAAGTCTCTACGAGTGCCTTTGGGGATGCCATCATAGCACACATGTAATTTTCTCGTGAGCGAAAATGATAAATAGAGAGAAAGAGGTCCTAGATGAAACCCATCGGCCTCTTTCAATCTCGTCAGCTATGACAAAATCTAGAGGAAGATAATAACGATTCTGAATTTGAGTTTTTTGAAAAGAAGTGAAATCAGATTATTGTTACTATACTAAATAGTATTAAAGTGAAAGTAACTTGAATTCTTGTGATGTAAGTTTATAAACAATTCTGTATCATATATCTAGTTTTCCTTATTTAGACAGGCAATAGCTCATGGTCAAAAATAGTTCTAGAGGTGTAATATGGGAAAAAGATCCCATGTTAAATAATTTACCCCTCTTAGGCAAATATTTACCCAATAGTAGGGTGTCTAATCTGTCATGTGTAGTAAATATGCTTTTTAATTAAGATGGAATATTTAGATATAGATGTCAGATGCTATGAGTTAGGATGTGTTCAATAATATCATATATCTGAAGAAACCTATTTTAATCTTACCTATACGACTTATTACAAAAATATTGAATCAAAAGATATGGCAAACTTATCCCAAAAGCAGAATTTATTGTCCTGTCATAGCCTATATAATGACATCTGTAATAAATTTGAATATATCTTATAACTTCTACCACAACATACTACAAATATTGCAGCATAAATAACAAAAGTCATCCAGTATAAAATCTATTCGTGAATAGTAATTATATCTCCGACTCTATCGATTCAAGTTAAGTTTTCAGAGCAAAGATTATGATGAAAACTCTCATGATTTGGTTAGAGCACACATAATTGTTTTTTGAATAGTGATCCTATTTCTCTGTGACGGGACTAAATTGCACATGTTCAAAAAAATACCTCAAAAAAGCAAATAATTACTTACTAGAGCTTGGTTGAATCTGACATGTGTGGAAATATAAAGAAAATTCCATCTTTGAATACGTGTCAGATGGCTTGAGTACTACAAGAGTAAAATAATTGGCAAAAATAGTATAAAATTATTAATTATAATAAATTATAAGGATAGAATAGCGTGAGACTTTTTAAAAGATATGCTAAAAATTGAGAAAGTAGGTATATCATCACTCTGACATATCAATAGAGTTGTCATGTGTACTAAATATGACGGATTATATGAACTTCTACCATAACATGTTACAAAAAATACATCATCAATGATAGAAGATGATTCTAATAGTATATTTCCTTAATCCTTCTTGAAAGAACTTTTTAATAGATTCCATAGTGTATAGCGGGTAAAAAACTTAATTGACGAATTTCCTTCGTATTGAATAATTATTCACTATTACGT
This sequence comes from Sphaerochaetaceae bacterium, assembly GCA_963663665.2. Taxonomy (GTDB): domain Bacteria; phylum Spirochaetota; class Spirochaetia; order Sphaerochaetales; family Sphaerochaetaceae; genus SABI01. The sequence continues at coordinate 426,556 of CAXXKP010000009.1, read as the reverse complement.
TATCAACAGATACTAACTACCTACATAGAATCTGCACTTATTACAAATATTTTATCTGATAATTTGTGCATTTTATAAAATCGTAGATGTTTGTAAAATTACTATGATATGCAAAAAAATTACTCTTTAGGATGATAAATCGTCTGTCAGAGGTTAATATCCTGAATTTATAAGTAAAATCTATATGGTAGATGTTTATAGAAGAGAAAGGTGATTATATGTAACAATAGATAGTAATATTATCTCTTTTCCTCTTATATGCAATTAATTTGATACGTGTCGAAAACAAATGGGAATTTATTTAGTTACGAATAATTATAAATAATTATTACATATACATCTGACATAGTGGCACACTTGACATCTGTATGAATTGAGCAAATTTTTCTAAACATCTTACATTAAAATGCGAGATATCAAGATAGAAATAGATGCATAGTGCAAACTTCCTTCTTTATACTATGGTAAGGGGGAAGAAGTTTTAAACCGTATATTAGTTGTATTTACAGATTAAAGAAAAATTTCGATCTTTGTCATCGGTCGCTATATTTAACGAATTCTCCCTTGCTTAATGAGACAGGATATTTCTCTTCGTTAAGAAGTAGTTTCTTGTTTATAACATTGTTCAAATCAATATCTAAAACAGAAGATAGCCTTGCAAGATAGATCGCAACATCAGCAATCTCTTCTTCAATTTTAGCCATTAAATTTTTATTCTCTTTTACACAATTATTCGATTCATTCTCCCTCCACTGGAAGTGTTCAAGGAGTTCACTAGCTTCCACACTCAATGCTATTGCTAAGTTCTTTGGAGTATGATATTGAGTCCAATCTCTGTCATGGACAAAATTTTCGAGTGTTGTATTAATTTTATCTATATTAATTTCCATTCTTTCTGAGATACCTCTTCTTAGTATGATATACTCACAAATCATTTGTTTCTAGCGTTAGATTAGAATCATTATCTATATTCGGAGTAATTATGAGAGACACAAGAAAGAATAAAAATAACTTCTCGTTATTGAAAATATTAATGTATGTATATATTTTCTTTTGTCTATTATTTGCTTCTCTCAATTATGCAGTTGCTCCAAAAGCAGATCCTCATTTACAACGAATCCTCACATCATTGTGGCACTTTTATGAGAATGGATTTAAAGTAATCTTTATTATTATCACTTCATTGTTGACTATTTCGATCTTAAAGAGTCAACAGCATTCCCAAATGAGAAAGAGAAATCTGATTGCACTTACCATAAGTGCTCTCATCATTCATGTAATTCTTCCTTATATACTCCAAAATCAGGAACTCTACTTTTTTAGTATGCCACTACCATGGTCCTCTATGCCTCTTCAGCTTCTTAGTAGTGATAGTGAATATTATAGGGAGAGTATTGTTACATTTTCACAGAAAGGAATTTTTTACTCTCTTTTGTTCTTCATAGGGATAACGTTAGTAATCATTATAGGAACTATCATTATGGGAAGGCGATGGCAATGCTCTTTTTTGTGTATGTTCAATGGGTTTGCAGGAGAAATATTCTCTTTAACTGGCTCCTCTAAAAAAAGGGGCGAGGTGATAGTATCCATAAATATGTTAGGGTAGGCTATCTGGTAATAGCTCTCTTGTTCATGATGTATTGGGTCTTAGTCGTTCTTAGAATTCCGATTTCCACTCATAGTGAAGTGATTGCCTCGTTTGAGGTGGTTAAATATCTCGTTTTTGAGCTTTTCTTTATGATGATCTGCTGGGTAGTTATAAGTCCTCGTGGTTATTGCTATGTATGCCCTGTTGGTTCTACTCTTTCTTTACTCAGTAAAGTAACAAAGCAGAGGATTCTCACAACTGAAACTAGCTGTATTGGCTGCAATAGATGCAATAATATATGCCCTATGAATATTGATATTTCTTCTAAAGCAAAAATAGGAGCGGATGTAATCAACTCTCTATGTGTTGGCTGTGGTCATTGTATAGATGCGTGCCCAAAAAGAACTCTTAGATATACAACAGATGTGCTAGAAGTATTTCATTAAAGAAGAGCAATTATTGATTCGATTTTATCATTCGTTACTTCTCCTGTAGCAAAACCCTTCACATTTCCATGGGTATCGACAACAACTACCGTAGAGGAATCATTGAAAGGAAGTCCTGCATGAGATGCAAATTTCGGGGTATCATCTACAAATAAAATTGCGACTTTATCATCATCTACTACTCCTTTGTATGTTTCACCAAGACCTTTCCTGATAAACCCTTTTACAAACCCTGGAGGATCTTGTATTACCGGGAAATGATAAATATTTACACTCTTCGGAAAAGAAGGATGTTGTAAGAGTGCTCTATGCCAATCAAGCAACTCTTTCTGCTGTGCTTCACCTCCTTCTCTCGAATCACTCAATACGAGGGCAAAAATAGTAGATTGTGAAGATAGGGCATCTATCGGGAAATTAATCTTATCTTTACTTGTTGTTTTCGCCTCTACCTTTTCAAATGATGCTGAAAAAAGGTTTGAAGTGAGAAGAGTGAATAGCGCTATAATAGCAATCATTTTATATGGAATTTTCATATTCATAATCCTTTTATTATTGTAATTAATATAATTATGAATAAAGGAGAAGTAAATACAAATAATCTATAAATTTTGTTTTGAGATCCTATAGAGAATAAGATGAGGGGGAATAATCCCCCTCGTCTTAGCGTAATTATTGCAAATAATTGTTTTAGTTTAGAGTGTCTCTAGAGCTTGACTCAGGTCCGCAATGATATCACTAATATCCTCAATTCCTACAGAGAAACGGATAAACTCTTCACTGATCCCAGCATCTTTAAGTTGTTGCTGATTTAATTGTCTATGTGTTGTGCTCGCAGGATGTAAAACACTTGTTCGTAAGTCTGCTACGTGAACAACAATAGCTGCAAGTTGAAGGGCATCCATACATTTCATAGCAGCTTCTCTTCCTCCCTTTACCCCGAAAGATACGACTCCACTCGAATAACCTTTATCAAGATATTTTTGAGCAAGAGTATAGTTCTTATCAGAAGAGAGACCAGGATAATTTACCCAACTTATTTTTTCATGTCTCTCAAGGAATTGTGCAACTTGCAAAGCATTTTCACTATGTCGAGCAATACGGAGAGCTAATGTTTCAAGACCCTGATTAAGAAGGAAGGCTGCAATTGGTTGAGGACTTGAACCAAGGTCTCTCATTAATTGTACTCGTGCTTTTACAATAAATGCAGCATTTCCGAATTGTTCCACATACTTTACACCATGATAAGAGGGGTCACTCTCTGTAAGGTCTGGATATTTTCCACTTTTTGACCAATCAAAAGTTCCCCCGTCAATAATGACACCACCGATGACGGTTGCATGACCATCCATATATTTGCTACTTGAATGGATGATGATATCTGCTCCATATTCTAAAGGGCGACAAAGTATAGGTGTTGCGAATGTATTGTCGATGAATAAAGGAACTTCATGGCTATGTGCAATCTTGCTAAAGCGAGAAATGTCTAGAACATCGAGTGATGGATTTGCAATAGTTTCAGCAAACACAAGTCGGGTATTTTCATCAAAATATGAATTAATCTCTTCGTTACTCATAGATGCATGAATAAACCTAGCTTCAATTCCCATCTTCTTGAAGGTAACTGAAAAGAGATTTATAGTACCGCCATAGACACTTGATAAGCAGACAATATTCTGCCCGCTACTTGTAATATTTAATACAGCAAGGAGAGTAGCAGCTTGTCCACTAGAGGTACACATTGCACCAACTCCACCTTCAAGGTCATTAATTTTATCTTCTACATATGCCACTGTAGGGTTCGATATTCTTGTATACATATGACCTGCAGCTTCTAGGTTGAAAAGAGCAGCAAGGTGATCACCACTTTCAAATTTAAAGGTAGTCCCTTGATAGATTGGAAGATTTCGTAGTTCTCCGTTTTCAGGGGTATATCCCGATTGGATACATTTAGTTCCGCTTTTATAGTTACTCATATACACTCCTTTATATTAATAAAAGTATTATAAATGTAATGGATATCATATTTATTATGAATTAATCAATGTAACAATATGCTTCCTATGTATTTGAAAAATAAGAAAATAAATACTTTATTGTGGGTTTCTTATCATTGCTATGATATAATTAGGTACCCGCTTATCTCAAATTAGTAATAATCAACCAATTCCTTATGGTATTTTGAGTCTCATCTATCGGTAAGCTATTTAGCCTTGCTTATCGTGATAATATGTGCAAAAAAAATAAATAAAATATTATATTATAAATAAATATAAAAATAATCATTGACAAATAAGCAGTATATACATAAGACTAATAATATACCTGATTTGGAATAAACAACTTGGAGGGCAACATGAGTAAACAGGTGATTCTAATCGTGATTATCATTTCAGCTATGATGATCAGTTGCACGGGATGTGAAAACGAAATAGGGGAAACATTAGATCTTTCTCATAACAGCGAGACACTTACTTCTTTTCAGTGGGTTAAAGAACTCACTCCTGATGATAGTGAGTATCTAACATTCTCTGCCACACCCTTTGGGGATCCAGCAAATCTTCTATTCTCTTTAGAAGTGTATGAAGATGAGGAGCAAGAAGGTGACCAACTTATGGGGATGGTCGATATGAGTGATGAAGAAGTTGTAGAGGCTCTCATTGATGGGAGTGCCTATACATTAAGGATTACGAGCACGAGCGAGGGGGTTATTACACTGACACTTACTGATAGTGAGAATAATGCACTCTATTTTGCTGCGACACCTTTACCCCAATAAATTAATAAATTCTGGTAGTGGCCATCATTTCCTCATCCATAAGGAAGATAGATAAGTGGGTTATCTTTGATGGTCACTCCTTTCAACCTATAAAATACATTGCTTTTTTTATAAAAATTTAATTTTTTTTCAATACATTGTTATCGATAGCCTATTTATATTACTATGTTAGTAATAGGGAAAAAAGAAAACGCATTATTATTGTCTCATCACTAGACTAATTGCTTCCTGTGATTTTAACTAGAAGGTAATGGAATACGAATAAGAAGTGCTATTCTTTACTATTCACTAAGAGAGGAAATATATGTCAACAGGTTCATCAACAATTATAGCATTAAAGGATGTCTATAAAGTGTATCCCCTTGGTAAAACTGAGGTTCATGCAGTTAATGGGGTAAGCGCTAATATCACAAAAGGGGACTTCATCAGTATTGCGGGACCTTCTGGAAGTGGTAAATCAACAATTCTTAACATGATTGGGTGTATTGATACGCCTACTAAAGGAATAGTTGAAATTAATGGGAAATCGACTAGTGGGTTGAAGGATGACGAGATAACTCGTCTTCGACATAAAACGTTAGGATTTATTTTCCAGAGCTTCAACTTGATTCCTGTATTAAATGTCTATGAGAATATTGAGTTTCCGCTCCTCCTTGATAAAAAAACCAAAGGAGCTCCAGCTGAGCGTAAAGAGTGGATTGATTATCTTATTGAAGAAGTCGGACTTGAAAAGTGGAGAACTCATAAACCAATGGAACTCAGCGGTGGCCAACGACAGAGAGTTGCAATAGCTAGAGCACTCGTGACAAAACCTCTTATTGTATTAGCTGACGAACCAACTGCAAATCTAGATTCAGCAACAGGAGAAGCTATCATCGAGTTGATGAAGAAGATGAATAGCGATGTCGGAACGACCTTTATCTTTAGTACACACGACCAAACGATTGTTGATATTGCAGATCATGTGATTAGATTGAAAGATGGTCTTGTTATTGAGAACAGACGAAAGAAAAGGAGTGAGTAGATGTCAAGTGTATTACTACGAATAGCGATTCGTAATTTACGTCTTCATCTCACGAAAACTCTAATCATTGGGTTCCTTATGATGTTAGGTATTGCAATTCTTGTGATTGGGAACTCTTTCATGGGATACCATTAATACTGGGATGAAGAAAAATTTTACAGAAAATTATACTGGGAATATTTTTATTGTAAATAGTGATGTCGAGGAAGTCTCTCTAATATTTTCATCAGATGCGATGTCTAAAGGGCCGAGAAGCATTCCAGAGTTTCAAAAAGTAAACGAGATTGTCTCTTCTTACAGCGAAGTAAAAGATACAACAGGCCAACTTAATGGTATTTCTCGTGCTAAATCTGGAGAACTTGGAGAAGCTGTGATGGTACTTTTTGGTGTAAATCCGCAAAGCTATAGAAATATGTTTTCCACAGGCATAAATATTATTAAAGGTTCCTTTCTAGATGAAGATGGTTCAGCTGGCATAGTCCTTTCTAAAGAAGTAGCTCGCCAATTTGCTTCTACTCAAGGTAAAGATATTGAGATAGGAGATATGGTCACGTTAACTACTATAAACACCGTGAGTGGTGCCAAGATACGGGAAGTCCCTGTAAAAGGTATTCATGACTATGGAGATACTTCCTTTGACATGCAACTTATCTGTTTCATTGATGAAAATACTTTGAGGATCATGAATGGGATGGTAGCAAATACTGCTGTTGCACTGAACCTGAGTGATGCTGAACAAGATGTTTTAGGAAATGTTTCAGAAGATGATTTATTTGGATCTTCAGAGGATGATTTGTTTGCTTCGGGTGGAGTTGATGATTTTATCATTAATACTGGAATCGTAGACAATACTATAAGCAGTGAAGATGAATATCTCTCATTATTAGGCGATACTAGTCAGCGGGATATCGCTTTAGAAGTAGACCAAAATGCATGGAACTATTTGCTTGTTAAACTTAATAATGCGAATGACACTTCAAGAATGATAAAATCGCTGAATCAGCGGTTTGAAAAAGAAGGGATAGACGCGACTGCTTATGAGTGGATCAAAGGGGCTGGTATGAGTGCCCAAGCAGCGAATGCACTTAGCATTGTATTTAATGTCCTTATCTTTGTAATTGCTATAGTAGCTGTGATCATTATTATGAACACTCTTGTGATTTCAGTTTCTGAGAGATTTGGAGAAATTGGAACGATGCGTGCTATTGGTGCAAAAAAGAGTTTTGTACGACAGATGATAACTCTAGAGACGATGATAATTTCTCTCACTTTTGGTCTTCTAGGAGTGCTTCTAGGGGTGATTGTAATCTATATATTCAGAATCATTGGTATTGAAGCAACGAACCTATTCCTTCGAGTTCTTTTAGGAGGTGATGTGTTTAGACCAGATGTATCCATTAGCGCGATCTTCTCATCAGTTATAGCAGTAACTCTCGTCGGAATTATTTCTTCCTTATATCCCGTGAGTGTCGCTCTTAAGGTTTCTCCATTAGAAGCGATGAATAAAGGGTAGGTGAAAAATATGAATAATCTAATAAAGATCGCATATAGAAATGTGAGTAGACAAAAAAGACGAAGTAACTTACTCGGTCTCGCAATTGCCTTTGGGGTTATGATGATTGTTCTCGTAAATGGGTTATCACAAGGACTTGTACAAAACACCATGAGAAACTTTGAGTCGATTCTAGGTGGGCATGTTTATATCACTGGAAATGTTTTACTTGATAGTAAGAAGGTCGCCTCACGTATTGAAAACCCAGAAGTTATTGATCAAATCCTTCCTAGTGTGAACAATTATGTGAGTGAATACCAGAAAAGAAGTGCAATTGATGGAAGATTTATTTTTAGATCAAATGTTTCGACTGAATCTGTACAAGGTGTGAATTTCTCTCAGGAGAAAGAACTCCTTACTTCATTAAAAATTGTGAATGGTACTGTTGAAGATATAGTGAAAGAGAATGCAATTATTATTCCTGACAAAGTAGCGACACAGCTTGGACTTGTTGTAGGAGAAGAATTGTTAGTGAGTTTTGAAACAGTCACGGGACAAGCAAATGTAGGTTCTTTTATCGTCGTTGCTACAACTGAAGATATGACAATGTTTGGGTTTTCCTACTCTTATGCTAATCTTGATTATGTGAATTCACTCATTGGTTTAAGTAAGGATGAATACCAAAACTTGAATCTGTTTTTGTATGATTTAGATGATATCCCGATTGTCGCATCTATTTTGCAACAAAAAATTAAAGACCTCGGGTTTGCTCTCAAAGAAAAGGATAAGGAACAAAACCCACAGGATCAAATGATGGCGATGTTTTCATCTGCTGTAGATGATGAGCCTTGGAAACAAACTCGATTTGAAGTAACATCACTTTTAGATTTTATGGAAGCTGTTACTCAAATACTGGCAATTCTTAACGGAATAGCGCTAGGTGTATTCCTTATCATGCTCGTCATAACTATGGTAGGACTTATTAATACATTCCATATGATTATGATTGAGCGAGTAAAAGAAATAGGAACTATGAGGGCAGTAGGAATGCTGAAAAAAGATGTTGCAAAACAGTTTATATTAGAAGGAGTCATCCTCGTTCTAAGAGGAGCTTTCTTTGGTCTTATAGCAGCATTTGTTGTCTCTATTGTTCTTTCTTTTATCTCGTTCTCACCAGAGTCAAGTTTTGCTTTTATCATGGATAAAGGCCATATTTCGGTTGTGATTCAACCTCTTTCAGTATTGATGGTTCTTGGCATAGTAACCATTATAACAATCATAGCAGTAGCTCGACCTGCTCGAAAGGCTGCCGCATTATCACCAGCAGATGCTCTTAGGGCATAATTAGGAATAAATATATGAAAAAAATAGTTTTAATGTTAATGATATTACTAGCATTCACCCCACTCTTTGCTATCTCTTTAAGTGATGGTGGTGAATTACTAGCACGTATTGATACGAATACGAATTTCAAGGGTACTGACTTATCTGCACTCATGACGTTGATCAGCGAGGACCCAACCGATGGGATAGAGAAATCAAAAGTCCTTCAGTTCCGATCCGATGATGATGATAAATTTCTCCTTCTCATTCAAGAACCTGCAACCAAACAGGGACAAGGGTACTTGATGATTGATGATAATCTTTGGTTCTATGATCCACAAAGTAGAAAATTCAGTCACACTTCAATGAAGGAACAATTCAATAGCTCGGATGCGAATAATTCAGATTTTAATCAGAGTTCACTTACTGATGACTATACTGTTGTCGCATTAAGTGAAGAGAAGCTAGGTAAATTTGATGTATATCGGGTTGAGCTCAAGGCAAAGAATAATGAGGTAACCTACCCTAAACAGGTGCTCTATGTCACACAAAACAGTATTTTGGTTCTTAAATCAGAAGACTATAGTGCAAGTGACAGACTATTGAGAACCTCTTATTATCCTTCCTACACTCAAGCAGGATCTTCTTTTATTCCTAACAAAATGATTTTTATTGATAACCTCGTAGAAGGAAAAAAGACGACCATTACGTTAAGTGATATCTCTGTAAAAGAAATACCCGACTCAATTTTTACAAAATCATATGTAGAAAGAGTGAATAACTAGATAGGAGGCATCTAATATGAAACGAATATTCTCAATTTTGCTTCTCATCTCAGTAATTTTTACACCTATTTTCTCTGATTCATTAGAAGATAGTCTTTTCGGTGATACTTCAGCAGATACTTCATTAGACGATATGTTTGGGCAGAGTGATGATCCGTTTGCTTCTTCTTCAGAAGATCCCTTTATTGTTCAGGTTCAAGAGACTGAAAAGAGTTTAGACACGTTGTTATTAACACAAGATGAAAGTGGGCTCCGTATTGGAGGAGATTTCTCCTTTACAGCAAAACCTGGATTTACATGGTACCCAACTACTGACGATATCAGTGCTACATTCTCAGGCTCCTTAGATTCTTCTCTCTTTTTAGATGCAAGGATGAGCGAGGATACACGTTTTTATACAACTCTATCTATTTCGTATCCAATAGTAGGGAACACCACAAACAATGCCGATTTCTCTCTTAAAGAGATTTTCGCAGATATTACCTATAACGACGTACTTTTTTTCAGAGTAGGTAAACAAACGATTAATTGGGGAGTAGGGTATTTCTTTAGTCCTGCAGACTTATTGAATTTAAGCGACATTGATCCATTGAATGCAACGGGTGATGTTGAAGGGCCTGTCGCTATTAAGATGAATGCTCCAATAGGTATTGATAATCTCTATGCCTATATAATTCTTCCTCCATCATTGACAGATGCTTCAGATATTGCATATGCAGTGAAATACGAGAAGGTGTTTAGTAAGACAGAACTTGGATTTGGCGCCTATTACCGTTACGATAATCCCCCAGCTGCTATGGTAACTTTCTCATCTGGTATTGGGGAAATTGGCCTCTTTGGGGAAGCAGTCTTGCAGTATGGGTCGAATAAAACATTCATTACTGGAACCAGCGCTCCATTTGGGACAATCACCTACGATGACAAGTTTTTCTTCTTGGGGACAATAGGTGGAAACTTCACTTATAGTGCACCAGAGAGCGATTTTTCTCTCTCAATACTTGCTCAATACTTCTACAATGGAGAAGGGTATGCTAATACTGATTTCTATGATGGTGTCCCTACATTATTATTTAGTGAATCTATTACAATAAAAGATATCCTTAATCCTGGGATGCATTATGTTGCTTCAAATATCTCGTTTACTTTCACAAAGAATTTGAGCGTATCTGTACTCCTATTAGGAAACATGACAGACTTCTCTGGTATTGTTCAGCCAAGTATTACCTACAATGGAATTAAGAACTTCAAGGTTTCTCTTTCAAGTGGGATTACCTATGGGAAGGATGGAACTGAGTTTACTCAAGATTTTACCTCTTTATCAGATAGTCCTTGGAGCATTTCTCCTGGGGTAAGTATTACTTTTGGAGTCTTTGATTTCTAATACAATAATGAGAATTATGAAAAAGTAGTTAGGAACCAATCTGGAAGAACGAAAAAAAATATGGGGTGAAAATCACCCCATACTATTTTAATAGATCCTTTTACTTAATAATTCCTTCTGCTTTCAACTTTGTTATGTTCAAAGAAGCGGCATATGGTTTATCAATTTTCCCCTCATTAACCATCTTAATTACTTCGTCCCTGTAAGGTGAATTAAGGTTAACGCCAGTAATTTTCCAGTTATTATCAACTGAAGGAGAAATTACTTTATGTTCTTTGATGTACTCAACAAGCATATCTCTAATTGAATTTGGTGATTCCCATTCTCTCTTACCTGCTACTAATTTTTGTGCTTTCAACGCAGAAGAGTAACGATAGTTATTCACAGCGAGTGTGAGTTCTTGGTTGTCTTGAAGTGGTTTCCCTTTGAACATCACGTTCTTAATTCTAGAACCTGCTGGTTGAGATAAATCTATCTCATAATCAACTCCTGCAAACATGTCATACAAATATCCTGGTTTTTCTGGATTGAAACTGATTGAGATATCTCCAGGTACCCATTGATTGTAACAAAGTGCAGACCATTCCATATAGTCTTTTAATTCTTTGCCGGTAACAGGTACTCTATAGAGGGTATTATCGTACTTATAGATTCCAAATATTGTTCCATAGTTGATATCCCCTTCTGGGATATTACTCGTATCACTAAAAAGTGCTGCGGCTGAAACATCAGCGCCTGAGTTCATGAGTTGTACGTTGTTTATAAGATCCATAACAGCTGTATCTCTCAGTTTACCTTCTGGAATACCCAAAATTTCATTTGCTGGTTGGAAATCTCTTGATGCCTGACCAAATATTCCACCACTTGGAGCACCATCAGCTCCGATTGCTCCACCTGTAATGAAATCTCTAGTTGCTTGATGAGCCTCAGCAACTACAGGGATTGCCCGCAAAGCTTCACTTGGTTCATAATCAGCCATATCAATAACTTCGACTTTTGAATCAATTATTTTCTTATTGCTATCGAGTGTTATATCAAATCTAACAATCTCTCTTCCTGCGTTTCTTGCAGACCCTACAAGAGTATTACCCATTTTCTCTTGTATTGTTGTATGAGCATGTCCGAGCATCAACATGTCAATATCTGGATTAAGTTCAAGAATTTTCATTCCACCATCACTTCCCATATCCTCATCATATTCTGGATAAAGACCTACATGAGCAGTGACTATTATTACATCAACTTTATTTTTAATAATATCTACAACTTTAGCAGTAGCAGGGCCAACTGGTGCATAGGTGAAACTGTCTACTTTTTCACCATCCCAACGAGGTGCATTGGGATTTGTAATGCCAATAATCCCAATCTTAAGTCCTCCACGATTGACAATTGTGTATGGAACTGCAGTCATTGTTCCATCAAGACGAGCCACGTTTGCTGCAACAAGAGGGAACTCAGCAAGACCTTGAAGTCGAGTTATCAAGTTTTCTCCGAAGTTGTATTCATGGTTCCCAAGTGTCATACTATCGTATTGTAGATAGTTCATTGCGCTGATAACAGGATGAGGACCATCTTTTTTGTTATAGATATCATCAGTCATGATGTTACCTTGAATAGTATCACCATTGTCGACAAGGATCACATACGGTTCTTCACTACGAACCTTCTCAATATAGGTGGCTAATCTCGCCATACCATCATTGGTGGTCTCTTTGTTATTTTCATAACTAAATCCCCATACGTTCGAGTGAATATCTGTCGTCCCTAAAACAACAATGTGTGTTTGACCATGATATTCCCGAGTTCCTGTTGCTCCAACCATTGATGTAACCGTTAAGAGGATAAGCAAGGTGGTAGCAATGATGCGTATGAATCTGTTTTTCATACATTTCACCTCCATAATGAATGTAATAATTCCTGATTATTATGGTAGCCCTCTTATTACTGTTAGGCAAGAGATGAGTTTACTTTAGTTGTTAAAAATGTGTATACGGTTTGTGAGGTTTTGAGCGACTAAAGAATATATGTGCTCCTTGAATTCATCGTAGCTTCTGCAAGCAATTCATCTGTTCTTCTGAGCCTTCGAGAGATATCACGGGCGAGGTTGAGCATCATCATAGTAAATATCTTTAAATTACTTTTCGATAAAAGATAGAAATCTTTATTATCGAGTGAAACGATTGATGAGTCAGTAAGGGCAATTGCACTTGCAGCACAAGGTTGAACGTCAATAAGCTCCATTTCTCCAAATGCATCACCATCTGTTAATGTCACAATTTTCCTATTTTCGTTTTCATGATGCTCAGGATATTTTTCTATGGAAACAGATCCTTTTACAATAAAGTAGACTCTAGAATTAAATTGACCTTGAACCAATATGTGATCTCCCTGCTTGAAGAGTAGCTCCTTGATATAAGGTCTCACAATATCAAGCTCAGCATCAGTTAAACCACCAAAGAGACTATACCTGCAAAAGAACTCATTCGTAATGGAACATTCACTCATACATACATCATACTCTTCAGGTTATGACAAATCAAGAGCGAATATGGGGGTTACTACTGTCCTGGAAATACAGTTAATAATCATTCTATATAAAATCTGCAACAAACAGCAACAATCACCATTGCCTATTACCGATTTATTCCTTATAATTATTATAGAAAATTGATCATATCAACAAAATTATTAAACTATATTCATGATATGATAAAAAAATATCAGGTCTTAGGAGGCTACAAATGGAGAAACCATCACCAGATTTTAAGTGGATAATTACCCCTCATCAACAAAAGGATGTCTCTCTTGCTGAGAAGATGTTCCCTATGGAGGTATCTCGTATTGCCCGACGTTTTCATAGGCAGATTCCAGGCTACCACATGAGCCCTCTTGTTTCTCTCCCACATTTAGCTCAGATGTTTGGTGTTGGTGGAATATGGGTAAAAGATGAGGCTTCTAGACTCGAATTGAATAGTTTTAAAGTTCTTGGAGGCTCTTTTGCCCTCTATCGTTTTATTCAAGAGCGATTAGGAATTAGTGACGATAAAATGAGTTACAATTACTTAATCTCGCGTGAAGTGAAAGAACAATTGGGTGAGTTAACTTTTGCAAGTGCAACTGATGGGAATCATGGTCGAGGTATTGCTTGGGCTGCTCAAAAACTTGGGCATCCTTGTGTAATTTATGTACATAGTGAAACAAGTAAACGCCGTATTGATGCGATTCGCTCCTATGGGGCAATAGTTAAGGTGATTGAAGGTAACTACGATGATGCTGTGAGACAGATTGTAGTCGATGCAGAAAAGAATGGTTGGCAAATTATTAGCGATACAAGTTGGGAAGGATATTCAAAGATTCCTACATGGATTATGCAAGGATATTCTACGATGATGGCTGAGATTCAAGAACAGTTTAGTGCTCAAGGGATCGCGAGACCAACTCATGTATTCGTGCAAGCAGGAGTGGGGGCACTTGCGGCTTCTGTTATTGGATATTATCATAGCCTGTGTAAAGAAAATGCTCCTATGTGTATCGTTGTAGAGCCTGAAAATGCTGCATGTTTATATGAAAGCGCAAAAACAGATAATATGAATATTACTCAAGTAGGCGGAGATTTAGATACTATTATGGCAGGACTTGCTTGTGGTTCGCCTAGCGAGATTGCCTGGAATGTACTGAAAGAAACCGTTGATGCTTTTGTAAGTGTTCCTGATTATACTGCAGCAAAAGGGATGCGAGTCTATGCAACTCCTTTAAAAGGAGATCCTTTTATAATCAGTGGAGAAAGTGGAGCGGTTACACTTGGGGCTCTAATCTCCATTTTGAAAGAGCAAGGAGCACAAGAGTTAAGAGATTTCTTGCAGATGGATGAAAATTCTCAAATACTTCTTATCAATACTGAAGGAAATACCGACCCTGTTCTCTTCAGACAAATTATATGGGAAGGAAGTAATCCTGTCCCTAAAGAATACTGGTATGATGAGGATAGAAGATAATAAAATGTAAAATTAGCACTCCAATAAATAGCTCAATTGGAGTGCTACCTTATTTATTTAAACAATACTGCTGTGCCGTAGACTAAGACCTCAGCAGCACCTTGAGCTACATTGCTTGTCGCATATCTAATATTTATCACAGCATCAGCTTTAAGCTCTTCAGCCTCTTTAACCATTCTCTGTGTTGCAATTGCTCTTGCTTCATCAATCATTTGGCTATACTGAGTAAGCTCTCCGCCAACGATTGTTTTTAAACCAGCTAGAATATCATTTCCAAGGTGTTTAGCCCTGATAGTAGATCCTTTCACTATAGAAATAGTAACAAGTTCTTTGCCGGTAATAAAATCAGTATTTACTAAAATCATTCTCTTCCTCCTCTTTTAATTCTTTATTCCTTTGTACTAAGAGATAGACCATAACAATAGCAATTCCTATAATGACGAAGGCAATAATTACCTTCACAAAGATAGGAATGTGGAGTAGAAAAAAAATCAAGCTATATAATCCAATCGCACATACAAAGACAATTGAAAACACTATAGGCATTATCATTGTTTTTCTCATATTCACCTCAATGCATATACTTTTGATAGCAGTTCA
The DNA here is from genome assembly GCA_963663665.2 of Sphaerochaetaceae bacterium. Lineage (GTDB taxonomy): Bacteria > Spirochaetota > Spirochaetia > Sphaerochaetales > Sphaerochaetaceae > SABI01. Next base: position 411,146 of record CAXXKP010000009.1, on the reverse strand, counting down.
TATCTGCTATTTACATTAGCCTTATGGTAAATCCTCTGATTGTGGTTAGCAATAGTTTTTACCGATAAATCTAATAAGATTGCAATTTCTTTATCACTTTTCCCCTCAATTATAAGAGAAAATACCTGCTGTTCCCTTTTCGAAAAGCCAGTGAAAGATATAAATTGGTTTAGCAAATCACTATCTGAATATGTTTTATTTTTACCCCGTGAAGAATTATCCCTTTCAAGTATAGTATCTACTTCTTTCTTAATTTTCTGCATTTTTGAATGTATAAGTAATGTATCATGTTGTATTGAATTTTCTATTATTGCTAACAGCATCTCAGGACTAAAAGGCTTTGTCAGATAACGAATTGCTCCTTCTTTCAGACTTTTTATTTTTTCTTCTTCACAATCACGGGCTGTAAGGAATATGAGAGGAATCGGTTCTTCTAATGGAAGTTGCTTTAAAGCCTGTAAAAAGGCATGACCATCCATTTCTTCCATCATGATATCACTTACAATAATATGTACATCCATTTTTTTTAATTCTTCGAGTGCTTGTGTAGCTGAAGAGACAGAAATAACGTTATATTTCTCCATTAAAACTGATGTGATGTAAGTACGCATATCATCATTATCTTCTACAACCATAATGGTATGTTCAGTATCTTCGGGATATGTTGCATCTATTAAAGTGCGATTATGCTCATCAAACATCAGTTCATGTTTATAGATATTAGTTATTATACTCTCTTTGTTCCTAATTACATTGTCATGGGAAAAATGATGTGAGATCATATGAGAGGGGAAGGTCAGTGTAAAGGAGCTACCAATTCCCTCAGTACTTTGTAAAGCTACGTCCCCAAGATATCCTTCCATGATACTTTTTACTAAAGTGAGGCCTAACCCGGTTTGTAGATATAAGTGATCTCCTTGTCTGCTATTATATCGGTCAAATATTAATTTCTGTCTTTCATCGCTAATTCCAATTCCAGTATCCCTCACAATAATTGTAAGATCTCCACTTGCTTTAATTGTCGCCTCAACACATATAGAAGCTCCCGATGGAGAGAATTTTAATGCATTAGAAATAAGATTATTTACTACGGTCTCAAAATCAACAAGAGCCATACTTAAAACAACATCATCTACGGTCTTATCGATTATACATGTAAGAGTAATATTCTTTTCAAGTGAGATAGCCATTAATTCATTAACTATCGAACTAAGAAAAGTAGCTACTAAAAATCTATCTAAGGAAACTTGACTTTGTGGCTTTCCAAGTCGAAGTATATGCGAAGTTTGTTTCAGAAGTCTGATGCTATTACGTTCAATCGTTTGCAATAGATGATCATTATGTGATATAGAATCTCCAAATTTCCCTTTCCTAAGTTGTTGTGTCGTTCCTAAAATTATCGTAATTGGATTTCTCAGTTCATGATTCATATCCATAAAAAAATTAGTCTTTTCGGTATCAAGTTGTGCAATTCGATTATTTTCTAAGATAGATTCCTGTCTCTCTAGCCGGACAGTATTGTAACGATTACCTATCGCTAATGAAAACAATATAGCTTGGAGAGAGAGCCCAATTGGTTGATTATATTGCATCATAAACTGAACAACTTTTTCTGCGTTGTGCATGAACGGGAATATATTCATAGCGTTGATCGAAGTAAGCAATGCAGGAGGAATAAATGCAATTAGCAACAGAATTGCTTCTTTCTTCATCCATTTCATTGCTTTGATAATAGTGTAGATAAAAAGAATATTTGTATAAAATACAAATAATTCCCTGATGAAATTAAGGAGCGAACTAAAATGGGAGGACTCGAGAATAAGTGTTTTCATTATTAAAAAGAAGAGAGTAAACAACGCTATCACATAGATACTAATCTTATTGATTTTAGATAGTTTTTTTTCGTGATTAGATAATGCGAACAAATCTTCAAAAAAGAGGAGGAAAGTAATGAATAATAGATGTGTGATAAGAGTCACTCTATTGTATGTTAGCTGGAATATGAAGGTTTCATATGTAGCGAAGGTCTGAAGAATTGTAAGTAAGATCATAATAATAGCAAAATAAATAAACATTCTTTCTTTTGTGAAAATTGCAAGGAGTAGGGTATACATCAACAATCCAAAAAGTATCCCTAGGGCGAGAATATTTATCATGAAAGGAAGGCTCGTTGTTGAACTATATTTAGAGGTAACAAGTGGTGAAGATGCAAGAGTTTGACCTATTAAGAGAAACGCAATACTGAGGATACAAAATCTACGAGCAACTGTTAAGCGATCTCTATTATGGAACGAGGAGTGGAACATAATAAGTCCTCCATCGATATAATAGTTTAGATAGTATACCAGATGAAGGAAGTGTAGTGGTACATATATTTTTTTCTTATAATATATCCTTAAAACCTCCTAATAGGACGAACTCTATATGTAGATCCTTTACCACTCATGGAAGATATTCCTGTAGAGAAATTAATACTCCAGGCTTCAGTCTCTGAGCTCTGAGAAGAACTCCAGTAATTAGTAGCACTGAAATTTCCGACACCTTCAAGTTTGAGATTTTTATAGAGTTTATCTAGTTCATCTTTTGATGGAAGGAACCAGACACCACTATCTTGTTCAGGATAATCATCACATCCATTTGCAGCCGAATTCCTATTGGTTGCAATGAAGGCTGCAACAAGGATGAGGTCGCTATTTTCTCTACCTGTTCCTATAGCTGTAGAAGTTCCTACCACATCTATATACGATGGGGAGGCTATAGTCTCCATCCATGCAAAATCTCCTACATCAAACCCACCACATTCTAAATAGTGCCAATTATCAGTTCTGTAATCATAATCTGTTCTGTTATAGAAGATAGTTCCCCCTTCAGGTCCAATATCTCTAAGGGAATATGCTAGATTCCACTTTGCATACACCGTGTAAGGTACGTGCGAGCCACTTGGGATGGTAGTTCTCATTGTTTCAAAGGAAGATTCATCAAACCAGCCAGCAAAGTAATAACCCACTCTTGTTGGATCTGCAAATTCTATCTCACTTGATTCAACAGTGTAGGAGGCTGGGTTCGATACATGGTTAGTCCCACCATCTAAGTCGTAGGTAATAGAGTAGATAGTTGGAGTCCACTTTGCATATAGCGTTCTATCACCAGTAGAACCTACAGTAATTTGAGTAATAGCAGTTCCACTGAACTCAGCATTATCAAACCAACCATTAAAGTCATAATAATCTCGTGTAGCATTTTCTAAGTCGAAGTCACTTAAAACTGAAAATTCTGTTGGGTTATCTTCGCTATTTACTCCTCCATTCAATGTATATGTGATTGTATAGGTTATGATGGTCCACTTAGCATACAGAGTTTTATTTCCAGTAGATCCTACAGTAATTTCAGTAACTAGCAGTTCCACTAAACTCTGCATTGTCAAACCACCCACTAAAGGTGTACCCAGTACGAGTTGCTTCTTCTAAGGTAATAGTTGCTGTCTCTATAGTGTAGGTAGCTGGATTATCTTCATCATTTACTCCGGCATTTAACTCATAGGTGATAGAGTAGATAGTTGGAGTCCACTTTGCATATAGCGTTCTATCTCCAGTAGAACCTACAGTAATTTGAGTAACAGCAGTTCCACTGAACTCAGCATTATCAAACCAACCATTAAACGTATACCCCACCTTTGTTGGTTCCTCTAAGGTAATAGTCGCTGTTTCTATAGTGTAGGTAGCTGGGTTAGATGCATCATTTGTTCCACTATCTAGTTCATAGGTGATGTCATACTCAATTGGAGTCCACTTAGCATACAGAGTTTTATCACCAGTAGATCCTACAGTAATTTGAGTAATAGCAGTTCCACTGAACTCTGCATTGTCATACCAATCGCTAAAGGTATAGCCTGTTTTTGTTGGCTCTTCTAAAGTAATAGTCGCTGTCTCTATTGTGTAGGTAGCTGGATTATCTTCATCATTTACTCCGGCATTTAACTCATAGGTGATAGAGTAGATAGTTGGAGTCCACTTTGCATATAGCGTTCTATCTCCAGTAGACCCTACAGTAATTTGAGTAATAGCAGTTCCACTGAACTCAGCATTATCAAACCAACCATTAAACGTATAACCCACCTTTGTTGGTTCCTCTAAGGTAATAGTCGCTGTTTCTATAGTGTAGGTAGCTGGGTTAGATGCATCATTTGTTCCACTATCTAGTTCATAGGTGATGTCATACTCAATTGGTGTCCACTTAGCATACAGAGTTTTATTACCAGTAGAACCTACAGTGATTTCAGTAATTGCAGTTCCACTGAACTCTGCATTGTCAAACCACCCACTAAAGGTGTACCCAGTACGAGTTGCTTCTTCTAAGGTAATAGTTGCTGTCTCTATAGTGTAGGTAGCTGGATTATCTTCATCATTTACTCCGGCATTTAACTCATAGGTGATAGAGTAGATAGTTGGAGTCCACTTTGCATATAGCGTTCTATCTCCAGTAGAACCCACAGTAATTTGAGTAATAGAAGTTCCACTGAACTCAGCATTATCAAACCATCCAACAAAAGTATAACCATCTTTTGTTGGTACCTCTAAGGTAATAGTTGCTGTTTCTATAGTGTAAGTAGCTGGGTTAGATGCATCATTTGTTCCACTATCTAGTTCATAGGTGATGTCATACTCAATTGGAGTCCACTTAGCATACAGAGTTTTATTACCAGTAGATCCTACAGTGATTTCAGTAATTGCAGTTCCACTGAACTCCGCATTGTCATACCAATCGCTAAAGGTATAGCCTGTTTTTGTTGGCTCTTCTAAGGTAATAGTAGCTGTTTCTATTGTGTAGGTAGCTGGATTATCTTCATCATTTACTCCGTCAGCGAGGTTATACGTGATTGTGTAAGTAACTAAAATCCAGTGTGCGTATACAGTATCATCGGATGCAATGGACACTATTGTATCTGATTCTATTTCGGTTCCTCCAACAATCTCAGAGTACCATCCATCAAAGGTATATCCTTCCTTGGTAGTTGTTGCGAGTTCTCCATATTCTTCATTAAATACGACATCTTTATCTGATGGATCAGGATCAGTTCCTCCTGTGGAATTAAATGTCAGAGTATAGGAACACGCTTCCCATCTTGCATAGAGAGTATGATTATGATCAGTATTCATAACAGTATCAGTTTCGACAAGTTCTCCTGTGATACCGTCTGCAGAATACCATCCAAGAAAATCATATCCTTCCATAGTAGTAGTTGCGAGTTCACCATATTCCTCGTTAAATACGACATCTTTTTGTAATGGTACTGCAGCAGTCCCTCCGTTGGATTCAAAAGTTATTGTATATGTATTCGGATCCCAGTCCACATATAAGTCTAGATTCCCTGTTGAAGAAGTAGGAATTTGTTCAATGATACTTCCAGTTAATTCTTCATTATCATGCCATCCTATGAAGGAATATCCTTCCTTCGTAGGATCTTCTAGATTGATAGTTGCAGATTCTATCGTATATACGTCTGGATTTATTTCACTGTTAACTCCACCACCAAGGTGGTATGTGATGGTATATTCTATTGGAGCTTTATATGCATATAAAGTATGATCTTCTCCTATACCAACAACACTCGTCTCGGTGATTCTATCTCCCTGTCCATTCGATTGGGTAAACCATCCACCGAACTCATATCCATCATCACTAAAGGTTACTGTTGCTAATTCCCCATACGTGGAGGCGAAAATAACATCTTTTGAAGCATTTGATAAATCATCTCCTCCCTGGGCATTAAAAGTTACTTCATACGTATTAGCTCCCCACGAAGCATATAGTGTGATGTTACCGGTGGACCCTGATGGGATGTTGAGCACTTCTGGTTCAGTAAAGGTAGGATTATCGAACCATCCTTGAAAGGTATATCCATACCGAGAGGGATCTGCGAGAATGATAGTAGCGCTACTTTCTGTGTATGTTGTAACATTTAAGGCACTATTTACGCCTCCCCCTAAGTTATATGTAATAGTAAATATAAGTTCTGGCTCTTTACATGAAGAACCCAAAAACAATATAAGAATGAGAATAACTGCAATATATTTTATACTTTTTCGCATGTGCCTTCTCCTTTACTCAGTATTCTAAGAGGAGGTGAAGTAGGTTTGTTTGTAGGCTCTATTCCTCATATATATATGAAGGAGTCTCAAACATAGGTACGAATGTATCTATGCAAAAAGAATCCACTAGAGGCTTTTATATTATAAGATTTACATATTCATACAGGGATGAGGAGATATTACCTAACTGTCTAGGTAATTATACCTAAATAGAGATTAGTTAGGAGAATATGACTGTTTTGTGATGAGTAGCAACCTAGGTAAACATATTAAAATCTAAATAAACAGGAATAGGGTAGAGCTCTTTCACCTTTTCTTCGATCTCTTTTGTAAGTGGAATACCATGTGTATTTGCATAGTTTATTGCATTATATGTGACCCAAAGCTCATTAAGAGGGGTTTCTCCTTCCTTAATATGAGCGAGTTCTGTATCAAATATAAGCTCTTTTATCAATGTAGAATTTTTTTCTAATGCAGCTAATTGAGCTCTTAACATTCTTAGCTTCTCAGATATTGAGAGCCAGTTAGACGGAAGACAATCAAATAAAGATTGCGTTTCTTTTATTTTCTTATCACTCAATAATAGTGTAAGGTATTCTTCAGCAATTGCAGCATCTTCAAAGAATCCAGGTAGGGTTGATGCTAGTTTATAATAATAAAGAGCTCCTTCTCTATAATTCCATCGCAATGATAAGATTGCAAGATTTCGAGCTGTCCAGGCATCAGGCATACTATTCATCACTTCAATCCACAGGGTTTGAGCAAGAGTTATACTGTCCTGTTCCATATAAATGATACCGAGGTAATAAGTTATACGTATTTTGTCCTGCTCACTCGTTTTTGTATTTTCTATTGCTTGTATAAATAAGTTTTTCCAAAAATCAGAACAGGCTGGGTGAACAAAAGGGATAGCCCCAGTACTTTTAAAAGGGAATTTTTTTGTGTGTATGAACTCGATATATGGTTTTTCTTGTTCTCCAATAGAATCCTCTTTAAATAAGAAAGCTGGTGGGAGTGTGATGCCTTCTACTAATTGTTGAATATAACCCCATCCACTTGCTTTTTGAATCATTCTTTTTGGAGGAATCTTGCTCATATTCTTACATTTTTCATTCATTCTCATTATTGAAGAAATAGTAATTATGTGTGATAAGCGATGTGATATTTCTTCTTTTGCTTCACAAAAATTTTCATTATGTGCTTTTTTTGGATCCACTGATATCGATCCAAATGCTTGAGTCCACGATATCGAACTGTTCCCATCAAGAAATAGACCATGAAGCTGACTTGGTGATAATCCTGCTTGCAATTCAATGTACTCATCCTCTGTCTCAGGGCTTAAATAGCGTTGCCATCTTTTCCCTCCTGCATGGTTTCCCCAACAAAACATTTTTCTATACCCTAATGTAGAAGTGGAGCATTCACAGAAACCATTTCCATCTTCTCCAATAGATACTTCCCATGGCATTTCGTCTTTATCACAGATGAAAAAGTATTCATTTGAGTTAGGAAATTGATTTGGATATGAAGTGTCGATATTTGGATGAATATCCATCCTAGGGGATTTCATATACCCATATTCTTTTCTTCCTAAAGTGGTATAAGGATCTAAATAAAGGGCTTCATCACTACTTGCAAATATTCTTGTCTTATCATTTACCTTCACTGCGGTATTCGTCCAGTAATAGAGAGAGGTTTTTTCCTTGTTTAGATTATGAATTTCTACATACGAATAGAGGAAAGGAGAATTATGGGGAAGGTGAAAGTCGATGTGCCACCAGAGCTCTTTACATCGTTCATAATCATATATGCGTAAAAACTCTTCACCTTCTTCATCGCTCTGAATTGATGCGAATACTGATGATGAGGTTGAAAACCCATGTCCATACTGTCCGATGTTCCATTCGATACCACCGGCAAACCATGCATCTCGTATTGCAAGATTGGCTACTTGTATACTTTTATTATTATACAGTAACTCTTTTTTCTTCTTTTTATCATATAAGCTAATTAATCTTCCACCGAGTGATGTTAGAAATGTAGCTTTTAGGTACTCATTCTCTAAGATTGCTGCATCTACTTCTTGTTGTGTTCTTGCCGTATCATAACGATCTTGCATTGAGTATGGAAGGATTCTGAAACCACATTCTAGACCTAGGAGCTTCTGATATTCCAAAGGAACATTGTCTTTCACTGTTACTAAGAGATCATGAGTTGAATTTCTAAAAAAGGGGAGTGGATTTTCTCCTTTTGGTAGGGCTGCTTTAATCGTAACTTTTTCAATGTGTACACTCATGTTGGTAACTCCATCTATCCTTAGATGATAATGCCTTTAATTGATGTCAGAAAGCTCATCCCACTTCTTATCCATATCTTGCATAAGTTTGATTTGAGTTCTAGCTCTATCAAGGTTGTGAGGATTTCGTTCAATGTGATAATATATATCGCCATTGAGGTAATCAGTGAGGAATCTTACAGCCATAATTTGTGTAATGGTTCTTCCCGATTCTACTACTAATTCTCTTTCTTCTTTTGTTAAGAAATTCGCATACGAAAGATATCCTTGTATTAAGGCTTTATGCAGTTTAGTATTACACGTTACTTTATCAAGATTTGTTTCATCTTCAGTAGCTGTATTTGTAGCTGTTCTAATCATATCACCTGTGTCAAATAAAACTGTTCCTGGCATCACAGTGTCTAAATCAATTACACAAAGAGCCTTTTTTCCATCATTCGAGAATAGTACATTATTCATTTTAGTGTCGTTATGAGTAACTCTAGTTGGAAGTATTCCAGTTTTCATTTATCATTGAGAATTTGGCCTCTTTGTTTGTTTGCTTGAAGAAAAGAAAGTTCTTCACCAACATGTATTATTCGATTATCGTGATTATTTTTAATTGCATTTTCTAATTGTTCATAACGGAGAGCCATATCATGGAAATGAGGGATGGTTGAGTGAAGAGTTGTCCCATTAAAGTCGCTTAGTTGTAATTGGAATTGGCCAATTGCTTCTCCTAAAAGTCTAGCTTGCTCTTCATCTTTAATAGTGGCATACGTTTTTACATTGTCAATATAATGATATGTTCTCCAGTATCCACCAGCCGAATCTTCATAAAGGAGTGAATTGTCATGTGTAGGTACAACTTGTAGACATCGTTGATTAACATCTACATTTGCTTCAAGAAGCTTTTGCCGAATATGAGACGTTACAGCATCGATATTTTCCATCACTTCAAAGGGATGCTTAAATACATTTGTGTTAATTCCCTGGTGGGTATATTTATATATCGTACCATGATTATTAAAAGTAGATATAAAAGTACTATTAATATGCCCTTCCTTATTTGCTTGTATATGAATAAGCTCTCCTGCTATCCTGAAATGCGAAATTACGTTTTCTATCGTCTTTGTGCTTATATCCATTATTCCCTCGCTCTTATAAGCTTATTTTTTGTGTTAACATTTTACTTATTACTCTTCATGAGATTAATGGTATCTTTTTGTTTAAAGAGATGAATATGCCTCATAACATGCGTTATCCTTTTATTGCTCCAGCGGTTACTCCTCGAATAATCTTATCTGATAAAAAGATATAAAGGAGGAAAGTGGGTAGAAATACAATAACAACAGAGGCAAACATGCCTCCCCAGTCTCCGGTGTAACGCATCGCTTGGATCATATTAAATAGACCTACTGCAACTGGCCTAACTTTTGGTCGGTTAGCAAAGATCATCGACATAAAATATTCATTCCAAATTGTTATGAAATTGAAGATAGTGACTGTTATGATTCCGGGTTGGACGAGTGGAAACATGATTCGCCAAAAACTACCCATTGGAGAACATCCATCGATAGCAGCTGCCTCTTCATATGTCGTACTTAGACTCTTAAAGAATGAGAATAGGAAGAAGGTTGCAAATGGGATGTTCATTGAAATGTATAAGAATATGAGTAACCATCGATTATTGGTAAGTTTTAAGCGACTTACTAAACCGAACAGTGGCATAATTATCATAATTGCAGGAATTCCAAGAGCGGAGGCGATTAAATTTTGTACTAAGCCATTACCTTTAAATTTAAACCTACTCAATACATACGAAGCAGGAGCTGAAATCAGTATAATGAGAGTACATGATACTGCTGTATAAAAGAGCGAGTTCATAAAGAATACCGATACTTTTTGAGTATTCCATGCTTTTACATAATTTTCTAAGTGAAAACCTGTCTTGAATTCAAACATATGATCACTAAATATTTCTTGAGAGGATGAGAATGAAGCAAAGAACACCCATCCAATTAAAATGAATGTAAAAACCACCCATGCGATGATTACAATATACGAAGGGATGAGTCTAGCTTGAAGGTTCCTATCTAAGGAGTAATTTTTTTTAGACATCTTATACCTCTTATAATTGTACATTGTCATTTTTAACGATTAAATTTGTTAAACCAAATGCACTAATAACAATAATCATCATTATTACCCCTACCGCAGCGCCAGCACCGCTATCACGAATTGTTGCTGCATTCGAAGAGGAACCAAAGACAATTTCATACATATAATTCATTGGTGCTACGGTTGCATTCGATAAATTGACGGGACTAAATAATTGGCCCCACACAAAGAACCCAACTGTGAATACTGTCCACATTACAATATTGGTTCTAAAGCATCCTTTTAAAAAGGGAAGAGTAACAAAGAAAAATCTTTGAAATACATTGGCCCCTTCGATAAGCGCTGCTTCTTTGTAATCTTTAGGTATTTGCTCAATACTTGCCATGAAAATGAGCATGTGATAACCAACCATCCCAAAACTGTAAGCCACAAGCATAGACCAGAAAAGATTATCAGGCCCTGTCCATAATGTTTGAGAAAGTTTTTCAAGACCTATTGTCTTAAGAAAATTATGGAGAAAACCATAATCAGAGTTATACACATAATTTATCCACATTGTTCCCATAGCGATTGCAGAGACAACATTTGGTAGATATATTACTGATCTAAAAAACTTAACAGCTTTCATTCCAGTAGTAAGGGCAACAGCAAAAAATAGTGCTACTACCATGACTCCAAAGCCACCCACAATCCAAATCTTCATGATATTTACCATAGATTTGATAAAAATCGGGGTGTGGAATAGTTTGATATAGTTACCAAATCCATTAAAGTGCCAAGTAGTGATTGAGTCTGTCACTCCTTCTACTGCAAAGAAGCTCATAATTGTTGTTCTAATCGACGGATATAGAAAAACCGTCAGATAACAAATGATTGCAGGAGTAAGAAAAAGAATAATCATTGATCGATTTTTTTTCATGAAAGTACCTTAATTGATAAAAAGCCCTTGTCCTATAGCACAAGGGCTTTCACTAAGTTGCTTATTTATTCATTGTAGCATAGAAGCTATCAGCATCTAATGAGCCTGTAATAAGTTTTGCAAAGTTTTCTTTAATCTTTGAGTTAACATCAGCACTATTTTCCATGCCAACTGCCCATGTCATCCACTTTGTTGTGTTATCGATAATTATTTTAGCACCAGCTGTTTGTTTTGGCCAGTCGCTTGTACTACCCATTGGGACGCCTAGGCTTTGTTTTGCAAGTTCACTATCCCATTTCCCTGTTGTCATATACACTGCAAATTGAAATGCCTCATCCGCAACTGCTGAATCTTTATTGATTCCGAAACATTGTGCACCATAGTTATTTGCTTCAATTCCAGCGCCATTAGGGCTCATTGCTGGCCATGCAAAACTTCCCCAGTTTAGGTTAGGAGCATTGCCTTTAATTTCGTTTGGTAACCAAGTTCCATTTAAGTACATCGCGACTTTACCAGCTGCAATTTCTTCAATTTGTCCTGATGGGTAGATGTTCGATGCAGCTTTCTTGCTTATCCAACCTTTTTCAGCAGCGTCTGACCAGATACGGCCAAATTCTCTTACAGCAGGATCGCTAAAATCATTGCTATTTGCCATTGCAACTGTAGCTTCGACCCCAATAAGACGAGACATGTTATATCCAAAGAATGCTGCCATATATGCATCATCAACTGTGATAGGAGTAATTCCCTCTTTTACGAGCTTAGCAGCTACCTCTTCAAATTCAGCCCAAGTTTTTGGAGTTGAAGTAATTCCTGCTTTATCGAAGAGATCTTGGTTGTACATTACAACAAATGCAAATGGTTGGTAAGGAACAACTTTGAGAGTTCCATCCCCTTCTTGTCTTGCTAAATCGAGTAAAGCCTTGCTAACAGAATCACTAAAGCTTTTACCATTTGTAGTTGGATAAGATTGTTTAACATACTCTTCCAAAGGGAGAAGGAATTTACCCCACGTTTTATTTACGCGAGTAATATCTTCATCAAACATGTCAATCTTTTCTCCAGCTTCAAGTGCAGGTTGTAGTGTTTTTCGGATTTCTCTACCGTTGAAAACAATATCTACAAAAATTCCTGTTTCTGCTTTAAATGCTTCTGCTGCTTCAGCAAGTACCTGTCCTTGTGGCTCTGCTTCATTCCACATGGACCAATAGGTTACTGTTTTGTCAGAAGTAGTTTCATTCGCACCACTAGCAAAGACTGATACAGCAATCAATGCAATCATGATAAGGGTAACTAATTTCCTCTTTTTCATACTTGTTCTCCTTTAATATAAAATCATTCTGTGTGTGCACAATGAGAGTATAGACCTGAATATTTCATCCGTATTTATATAAAAGAACACAGTATTTGTTATTTATAACATTTTGTGATAGAATTATTACATGCAAAAATTTAAAAACGGATTTCTATTAACTCCTATGAAGAATGAAATTAAAGTCAACTATTTTGTCACTTTTCATTATTTTGAATATTCAAAGAAGTTCTATTTTAAAGGAGAACGACATGATTTCTGGGAACTTCTCTACGTTGACAAAGGAGTGGTGTTTGTTGAGACAGATACCGCACGACATCAACTAAGACAAGGTCAAATTATATTCCATAAACCGAACGAATTCCATTCTGTTGAGTGTGATGGCCTAATTTCTCCATGTTTAGTAGTAATTTCGTTTGATACTAATTCTTTGAAGATGAATTCTTTTAGAAATATGATACTTCCAATCACAGGACGAACCAAAACGTTATTATCTATTATAATTAATGAGGCAAAGGATGTGTACACGACAGATTTTGCAGATCCTTATTATAAGAATCTAACAATTTCGAATTCTCCTCCATTAGGAGGTCAGCAGTTAATAAAGAACTATTTTGAAGCTTTCTTAATTGAATTATTAAGACAAACTGAAAATGGTAATAAAATCTCCTCTACACTTAATCCTATTCAAAGCACCGAGAGAAAGAGTCGATTTGAAATTGCTAACACGTTTCTTTTACAAAATTTACAAAATAACATTTCATTAGAGGATGTCTGTACTTATGCTTCAATGAGTCAAACATTAGCACAACAAATTTTTAAGCATGAGACGAACCACAGTGTGATGAGATGGTATTCAAGACTGAAAATGGAGAGAGCCAAGCAGTTTATAAGAGAAGGTAAGGGGAATATAACCACGATAGCCTATGAGTTAGGTTATAGCTCAATCCATCATTTTTCAAAACAGTTCTCAAAAATTTGTGGTATGAGCCCGAAAGAATATGCTCAATCAATTAAGAGTTTATTAGCACTTACAGAGGATTTGTAAAAATATCAATCGACAATTTATTCGAAATTCTTTCATTCTTAAGGTATAATATGATGTTGAAAAAATATTTTTTGTGGTATATGTGAGGTAATACATCTTGAGTGGTTTTAATGTGTAGATTTTACTTTTCTTGACCTTCTTGTAGATGGCTTAGTTATGATTTGATCTGAATACTGAAGATGGTAAACTCTTTGTTAAATATTTCACAATATCACTTTTGTTGTGGTTTGATTTGAATACTGAACATGGTAAACTTTCTTTTAAGTTCTGTAAAAACGCCTGAACGTTGTGGTTTGATTTGAATACTGAACATGGTAAACTCAGATACAATACCCTTCATAACGCTAGATAGCTGTGGTTTGATTTGAATACTGAACATGGTAAACTAAACCTTAGCCTCTTTCATGAACTCATAGTGTTGTGGTTTGATTTGAATACTGAACATGGTAAACTAAGAAACTTCCAATTAAAGATAGCAGAATCGTTGTGGTTTGATTTGAATACTGAACATGGTAAACTCTCGCTAGAATCAATTCCATGTCCTGATAGGTTGTGGTTTGATTTGAATACTGAACATGGTAAACTTCAGATAGAACCTGTCTGCCTTCATCTGAGTTGTGGTTTGATTTGAATACTGAACATGGTAAACTGAATTGGTTAGGTGTAATAACTCCGCTCACGTTGTGGTTTGATTTGAATACTGAACATGGTAAACTAGCCGGTATTTCACTTAGTATCGTTTTTGGGTTGTGGTTTGATTTGAATACTGAACATGGTAAACTCGATGTACTTAAATTGCAATGCACTACAAAGTTGTGGTTTGATTTGAATACTGAACATGGTAAACTAGATACGCAACTTGTTAAAAGCATCAGCAAGTTGTGGTTTGATTTGAATACTGAACATGGTAAACTTATTGGTGGGGAGAAATCCCCACCACTTGGGTTGTGGTTTGATTTGAATACTGAACATGGTAAACTTATTGGTGGGGAGAAATCCCCACCACTTGGGTTGTGGTTTGATTTGAATACTGAACATGGTAAACTATATATCCATTAGGTTGTTATCAGTATCACGTTGTGGTTTGATTTGAATACTGAACATGGTAAACTTGCAGCATCTTCATCCGGTACTTGAACAGAGTTGTGGTTTGATTTGAATACTGAACATGGTAAACTTAACAAGCAAAAAACATGTTTGTGTTACTCGTTGTGGTTTGATTTGAATACTGAACATGGTAAACTTAAGATTTGCTGATACTCTTCTGATAGTAGGTTGTGGTTTGATTTGAATACTGAACATGGTAAACTCATTTAAAGGGGTTTAAATGCATGTTGAGGGTTGTGGTTTGATTTGAATACTGAACATGGTAAACTAAAAAGTTCCAAATACTTATACGGTGTACGGTTGTGGTTTGATTTGAATACTGAACATGGTAAACTTGTATTTTGTGTCATCTGAACATGCAAGAGGTTGTGGTTTGATTTGAATACTGAACATGGTAAACTAAGGAATAATGGCAAGCTTATTAAAAGCCCGTTGTGGTTTGATTTGAATACTGAACATGGTAAACTGAATCCTGCGCTCTGTGGTAGCTCGTCTCGGTTGTGGTTTGATTTGAATACTGAACATGGTAAACTAAGATCAAACCATCTTCCATCCTCTGATACGTTGTGGTTTGATTTGAATACTGAACATGGTAAACTATATCAAGCACTTAGCGCAGGCATACCAAAGTTGTGGTTTGATTTGAATACTGAACATGGTAAACTGCATGGACTATCCAAGAGATCACGACACACGTTGTGGTTTGATTTGAATACTGAACATGGTAAACTATCACCTTATCAAGATAGTGGTGTGAAGTAGTTGTGGTTTGATTTGAATACTGAACATGGTAAACTTCATGTTAGATAAAGCAATTAGAAATATAAGTTGTGGTTTGATTTGAATACTGAACATGGTAAACTTTTCATGCGTGTTCTTGATGGTATTGCAGGTTGTGGTTTGATTTGAATACTGAACATGGTAAACTCGCAGGAATGATGGAAGTATTAGAGCCTGTGTTGTGGTTTGATTTGAATACTGAACATGGTAAACTAAAAGGCTATGAAGGAATCAGAAGGTAATAGTTGTGGTTTGATTTGAATACTGAACATGGTAAACTATGCTTGTATGAAGCAAGTAGGCATGGCAAGTTGTGGTTTGATTTGAATACTGAACATGGTAAACTCTCCTGGAATTCCGTATGTACCCGGTGAGTGTTGTGGTTTGATTTGAATACTGAACATGGTAAACTATATCAAGCACTTAGCGCAGGCATACCAAAGTTGTGGTTTGATTTGAATACTGAACATGGTAAACTGCATGGACTATCCAAGAGATCACGACACACGTTGTGGTTTGATTTGAATACTGAACATGGTAAACTTCATGTTAGATAAAGCAATTAGAAATATAAGTTGTGGTTTGATTTGAATACTGAACATGGTAAACTTTTCATGCGTGTTCTTGATGGTATTGCAGGTTGTGGTTTGATTTGAATACTGAACATGGTAAACTCGCAGGAATGATGGAAGTATTAGAGCCTGTGTTGTGGTTTGATTTGAATACTGAACATGGTAAACTAAAAGGCTATGAAGGAATCAGAAGGTAATAGTTGTGGTTTGATTTGAATACTGAACATGGTAAACTATGCTTGTATGAAGCAAGTAGGCATGGCAAGTTGTGGTTTGATTTGAATACTGAACATGGTAAACTCTCCTGGAATTCCGTATGTACCCGGTGAGTGTTGTGGTTTGATTTGAATACTGAACATGGTAAACTAAAGATACTGTTGTATGCACAACTATTGAGTTGTGGTTTGATTTGAATACTGAACATGGTAAACTATTCCTTGTTTTGATTTGTTGTATATAAACAACTTATCTTCCAAAATTGGTTGCCTGAAATGAGAGATTTTTGGTTAAGATTCTTGGTTTTTTTCAATTTTTTAATTCTCATAAGAGTTCCAACTGTTGGGGTTTCCTATTTGGTGGTGTTATTTCTTTTCCCCAAAAATTAATTATATCACCATATTGTTTTTCTGTAACAGCGAGGAGACTTACTTTACCATACGGTGGAATCATAAGGAAAACTCGTTTTTGATGCATAAGCATAGATTCCTTGCTTCCACAATGCCGTGAATATACAGAGAATTGATGCATTCTAAACCCATCTTCTATTAAATCTTTCCTAAATTTCTGAGCGCGTTTTTGATCTATCTTTTTTACAACAGGTAAATCAAAGAAACAAAATAGCCACATAGCTCTATATGCATTAAATATAAGCTGAGAGCTCATAAAATTATCTGTGGGTATTTTATTATAGATGTATTATCAAGAAAACAATTTGCTAAAGATGCGGTTGATTCTTGAATGGACATTAGCATAGGCCTTCGATACTCACCAAATGTAGTGTCGCAGGTTAAGCTCTTACAAATCTCAGCCTTAATGGTTTTTGTCAATTCTGTCTCCCCTTTATTTTTTATGATTATTTCGATCACGACTTCATCGATGAACGGTCTATATGGTTCCATTACATCGTCTGCTAAGCAAAAAGGATTATATTGATTCTTATGATGTAATCCTATTATAGGAAGTAGACCCGAACTTGTTAAAGATCTTGCAGTCGCGGCTCTAAGAATAGCATACCCATAGTTAAGGAAATTATTTGGATAACTTCCTTCATAGTCTCGCTTAAAATTTATTGTTGGCATTATTTGAGACCAGTATTTCTGTGCAGCAACACCTTCTCTGTTTGTCGAATCATCACTTAAGACTTCCTTGGAATAATTATAAAGGATCTTCCATTTCTTATCATATTTCTTCAGAAGTAGAGCCTGATTCATAATTTTCTGCTCAATAATCTTTTTCCATAACTGTTTTTTTAGTGGTTTTTTTGCATCCAATTGAGAATTGACAATTTTTGTCTGTCTATTATTTCCATCTAAATTCAATGTAATAGATGATGGCATATGTTTTTCATCACAAAAGACTACTGAGATTCCATACATTGAGCAATTCGCCATTGTTGCAGATGTAATGGTGACTTGAAAATTCTCTATGATTATTATTCCAATATCCTCAAATGGGATTGAAATAATTTCTTCACTTTCATTTGGCTTGAATATAAGTTGCTTGTATCGAGATGAAATATAACCAATTTGAGTTACAAGAAGAGTCTTTTTAAGCATCTGATTCTTCTTGTATGATTGGTTTAATAACTCCAGTTGGAGATATAGTAAAATCGATTCCTTTTATCAGAGCATAAATTTGACTAGAATATAGCATTCGGACTGTTGGGTTCTGTAGTTCTGATTCAATTACAAATTTACCATTTGTAGCTTTCAACTCTTTTGAAATTCTTGATTCAGTATGCTGTACTAATTTGATTTGGCAACCGTTACTACTAGAAGCTAATCCAGTTATTTGGAAAAGCCTAGTTCCGAGAATTCTTGGAGATTGCCAAACATCTTCATCTTGGCTTTGTTTGAGTAATACAATATCGCCAGTCCTTAATACTTGTTTGAGGGGTAATGTAATGTTCTTTTTTAGTTTGAACATAGGATATGGTTGTTCCTTATTTTTTATTGCTGATAATAAAGACACCAACTCAAAATCTTTTATAATTTTACCACTAGAATCAATAGCTTCATATAAAGCTACTAAATAGTTGGATTTATTGACTACATAGACCATTTTTTTATGCGCATGCTTTGATTCAGATGAATTTGGTTTCAACAAAACGGGGTTATTTACTGCTGATGCGTACATTCTTACGCTCTTGATTATTGTAGGAGTTTTATCTGGATCTTTGGTAGGAAATAATAATCCATTTGATTGAGCCTCTTTGAATGTCTCATTTTTGATAGATTTTTCAACGAGAGATCGGATTTTAGCATCAACTATATTACTGGCATCCTTTTCTGTATTTATGGCAGAGAGTGGTTTTCTTATTACATACCTAATATTCCCTCTATTCTCATCATGTGGTGGTACGATAATAGCACCATATCGAGTATCTTCATGAAGTTGGCCTCGTACACTATCTCCTTTAACATATATTGGCTTTGTTTTTTTTTCTTGATCAATATATTTCACTTTTCCATGGTTTCGTAATTTCCTTTTTGTTGGTTGTAGAGCCCTATCAGGGGTATGATGAACCACCAGAATATTCTCTATAGTATCCTCAATATCAGAGGCAATGGATTCCCATGGTTTAGGAAAATCTCGAAGTCCTTTAGTACTATCATCTTTAATTGCTGTTGCTAACTGTTGATATTTGTCTCTAGTTATCCCACAAAGGACTATTGCGTCAATCGTATGATGTAAATGTGAGATTCTTTCTTTCTTTTCATACCTATTTTGTATCCCCCATAATTTTCTAAACTCTGCTGTAAGAGATCCTTTGATGGGGAATACTTTATCAAAAGAGGTTTTTAGATATTGAGCTGCATATTTTGTTATGATACGAGTATCGTTAAGCTGGCTGTTCTTGAAGCCCGATGGAATATCTTCCATAGTGAATCGTCTATATTTTTCAAAGAGATACCTTTTTTTTAAGTAAAAATACTCTTTCTCTTGAATTCTCTTGTCTTTTGCTTCCTTATCCTCGTTAATTGATCCTGTTTTTTTCTTACTTATAATTAGTTCGATTTGACTAAGAGGTTTCATAAAAGCTTCATCTACACGTTGTAGAATACTAGAATAATTATTTAGCTCTGTAGGAAGAAATTGTTTTTTTTCAGTTCTATTATAGTGAGCACTACATAGAGTAAGGTTTTCTTGTGAGTTGTCATAAGAGTAGCTTCTTGCAATAGTATGTTCTAAATCATAGGTTGGGTTATCCCCCAAAAATTGAGATAGGCCAATTTGTTCACCCGTATATAAGCACATATGATGCTGCTCTTCCCACAGTTGATACTTCAGAATTTCTGTTTCTGTAGGTATCACATTCAGATTAAAATGATCACTATAGAAGGAAGCTATCTCTTTTGCATAATCGGATCTTTGTTTTTCTTTTTCTTTCTGATAACGATGGATTGCCTCTCGCTTATTTCTATCATTTAAATCATTAGCTAGTTCTATATGGATTTCTGTATTTTCATCGATCATATCCTCTTGAAGCATATGGTTAATAAGTTTTCTTAATTGATACATTGTTCTCATAGCCATAGGGTTTTTAATTGCGGGTATTGCTGGAGAACCTAAATACCTCTTGTCTTTTTGTTCAACTGGTATTTTTTCAAAGAAACTTATATCAGATGGATGAAAGATAGTATTCTTTTTTTCTGAGATTGAGTCATAATGTAATCTCAAGAAAGACTCAATCGACTCATCTAG
This sequence comes from Sphaerochaetaceae bacterium, assembly GCA_963663665.2. Lineage (GTDB taxonomy): Bacteria > Spirochaetota > Spirochaetia > Sphaerochaetales > Sphaerochaetaceae > SABI01. The sequence goes on along the minus strand of CAXXKP010000009.1, from coordinate 390,999 downwards.
TCTTGGAATCTGATAGTACCTCATTCTAGTGTTAAGAACAAATTCTACATTCTTCCATATTTTTTCTATATAACGATTCTTTTCTGATTCCTCAATTTTATCCCAATGATTACTACCAAGATAATCTGTAATATTGGCACCTATAAGCTCAAGAATTTCTTCTTTTTCTATACTACGGTACTTCTTTTCTTCTTCGTGAATATATCGAAGAATATTATTTGTTATTGCGGCATCAGTTTTTTCGTCATTATATCCGTTTATGATCTTTTTAATATCTTTGATGATTGTCTGCTGAGATTGGTTCCAAGTTTTATGTTCAACAATGAATGGAATATTAGCTAAGAAAACTGCATGAGTGTATATTTCACCCTTCCTAAGGAATGGTAATATCTTTTTAATCGCTTTGAGACTCAATGACGCATACCCTTGCTGGATAGGTGTTTTTAAAAATGAAGCTAATTGGGTATCATCCAAATGCAACCTTTGTTTACCAAATTCCTTTAACAAGTCGTTATTATCAAAATCGAAAAGAACATGCCAAATATCATTAATGTCATAATTCTTTATTTTCCCATCACACCCTGTATGTTGGATGGTTGTTTCTCTCCAACTATCGCCAAAAACATCTGCTAAGCGGGCGCTTACAGGGCATCCTTTTACGGTATCTTTGTCTTTAAAATTAAAAATATAATCTTTCCCTTTAGGAGTAAGAGCTTTTGATATATCGGAAAATTGAAAGCTAGCTTTACTTATTCTCATGAATTTGGGAATTATAAGATCTCTTTGATCCTGGGAAAGAAATTCAAAATGAGAATCTCCATCCTTCTTATATTTGATTGAATTGATGAATGATAACATCCTAAATTCTTCGAAAATAAAGTGAGAGATAGGACATCGTGGTTTATTTGTTTCAAAAATGCAGTTCCCTACGAGTTGCTTCTGTGATCGTAAAGGTCTTTGATAAAAGATAGCAGAATATAGTTGTTTATGAAGAGCTTCGTCAATTTCTTGAACTTGACAAATTTTCTCAAATTCTTGAACGTAATGATGAGTTCTAGAAGTATAATGACCTCTTATTTTTTCTCCTTTTTGATAAAGAGTATTAAAATATTGACCAAGAGTAAGATCCCCTTTTGCTTTGGTTATCTCATCGATTTGAGTTTTTACTATTCCTTCTGAGGATTTTGTGAGATCTTTACGATTACTCAAGAACCCTCTCCTCTGTGCAATATGATAGAAAGCACGTCCCAATTCATATTTGCTTATTGTATGAGTTGCTGCTTGGTCTCTAAGAGCATAAGGATTATATGCTGATAATTCATCAGTTCTTATCCAGGATAGGAATTCTTTATTAGAAGGATAGCTCCTTTTTTGACCTTTCGAATATCTTACCCATTTGTTTAAATCGTCTATTGTGAGTGGACACATATTATGTTCAATGAGAACTTTTAGGGTTTGATATTTTCTTAATCTTCTTCTAAATTTTATACGTCTAGATCTTCTGTATTCAGTTCTTTCGGCAGCTTTTGAAGATTCAACTCCTTTAACGCGATTTACGCCTTCTTGAAAAACAATCACACCAGCATCAGAAATTTTATTTTCTAGTTTTTGAGATTCAATAATTGCCCATCCAATAGAATTTGTTCCTAAATCTAACCCTAAAATTTTAGCCACTGTAAGCCTCTCTCATATTCTCAATTAATGTTATAATTTTATCATAGCACGCATTATATGTAAAACATTTATTGATAAAGTTATTTGACAAATATGTTAAAGAGTAATAGAATAAAATAATCAAATCTTATCACAATAAGGCCATGTGCCGAAGTCGAAAGACTCAGCCCTGCATACTCTGTGGGGCTATTTTTGGGTCTTCGGAAAAAGCTGTGGTGTTAAGAACTAGATAAGAAAGAAAAATATAAAGAAAAAGGGCAATCCTTCAGTTAGAATAAAGTTAACGAAACCAAAACTAACAAGAGAGGATGCCCATGAACCAGTATAGTGGGACAACACTAGAAATACCAGACTTCAAGATAACAAAACCAGCAACTCGAACATCTTTTGCAAGAGGAAAAGATATTCTTTTTATAGAAACCATTCACGGCAAAGTAACGACCCAGGTTCCTGAATGTTGCCCCTATTGCCAACAAAAGCTTCAATTCAACCAATATCTGTATATACATTTGCACCACCTCACAATTGGCGGGTTTAAAGTAAAATTGCGTGTACAGTATGAGCAGCATGTATGTAGTACATGTGCAAGAACTGTCACACAAGAGATTCCCTTCAAAGAACCTGGACACCTTATTACAGCCACTTTCTATAATGTAGTTTTAGGATTGCTGAGGCACTCTGATGCGACCATCAGAGGAGTAGCTCATTGTCTACACACCAATTGGAAGCTCGTTAAAGATATTGATAAACGAAGACTTAAAGATACATATGGAGATATGAGGCCAACTCATTATTCGCCTTATCTCTGTGTTGATGAGTTTTCTCTTCATAAGGGACATCAATATGCTACAGTAGTTTTAGACTGGAGAACTGGAGAAATTCTGTTTCTTGAAGAAGGAAACTCAGAAAGACAGTTACTCAACTTTTTTGAGAAAGTTGGTCATGATTGGATGACTCATGTACACTCTATATCTATGGATATGAATGCTCAGTACCACAAAGCTGTTGCTTCTCGGTATCCTCACATAGCAGTGGTTTATGATGCGTTTCACATCACAAAAAATTTTAATGATCGCATTCTCACTGAATTAAGGCGCCAAGAACAAAGAAGACTTCAAGAGAAGATTGCTCATGAGCATACGTGTATCTCTCGTCTAAAGAAGGTCCTAAGGAACATGGGGAATGATAAGAAAGAATCTCTTCTTACTGAAATTGCTGAGCGGAATCTTGATCTTAAAGAAGCTCATGAGGCATACACTACGATGAAGGGAAGTCGATTTCTTATTGTCAGTAGTAGAGATGCTCTCAAAAGAAAAGATCAAGTTGCTAAAGCTCATAATAGAAAGCTTTGGGATTCTTATGAACGTAAGGGCCTCTCCATTCCCCCAGAATTGCGTAAATGGTCAACACGAAATGTTCAACGTCTAGATGAAGTCCTTGGGGTTAATAGTGCACTTAACATTGCATACTTTCTCTCTGATCAACTCAAGTCAGGACTGGCAAGTACTGATGTACAGGATTTAAGAAATGGAATGGAGCAATGGTTTGCTCTCTCTGAGACGTATGCTAATAAGATCCCTATGCTGAAATCTTTCAACAAAATGCTCTATTCAAGAATGGATGGTATTACCTCTCGTGTAAAGTTCCCTATTTCTAATGGACCTCTTGAAGGTATTAACAATATGATAAAAACAACAAGGAGAGCTGCATACGGATACAGAGACCAAGAATACTTCTTCTTAAAACTATGGGATAGAAGTAGGAAATACATCAAAAAGCGTTCTCTCGATACTTCTCACCAACAACGACTTGATGCTCTCTCTCTTTGGAGGCAATCCCACAGCTTTTTCCCATGAACCCTATTTTTTTTATTTTACAAGAAAGCCTTTGGCTACACAGTACTTTCTTGTTTATTCCTCATCTATTTAACGTATCAGTTGCATTTCCTATTGCTAGCTCTGTAGCAATTGAGAATGTTTCAGAGAGTGTCGGATGAGGGTGGATTGTGAGTGCTATGTCTTCTGCTACAGCTCCCATCTCTAGTGCTAAGGCTGCCTCACTTATGAGTTCCCCTGCATTCTTTCCACATATAGCGGCCCCTATAATTCTTCCTGATTCTTTTTCAAATAAGACTTTGCTCACTCCATCTGTAACGACAGAGCTTATTGCTCTTCCGCTTGCTATCCATGGGAATGAGCCTTTCTTGTACTCAATATTTCTCTCTTTAGCTTCAGTTTCTGTTAAACCAACCCATGCAATTTCAGGACTTGTATAGGCAACAGAAGGGATCCCTATTGGAGTAAAAGCAGAAGGTAGACCAGAAATTACCTCTGCGGCAACTCTACCTTGGTGTACAGCCCGGTGAGCTAACATAGGGTCTCCTGTGATATCTCCTATAGCATAGATATTAGGTATATTTGTCTTCTGTTTTTTATCTGTTTCAATATATTTTCTTTGTGAAATTTGTATTGAAGTATTCTCTAGACTTAATAGGTCATAATTTGATCTTCTTCCTACTGCTACTAGTACCGCATCCGCTTCTACCTTCTCAGGTACTTTTTTCCCTTCAAGAGTAATAATAAGCTTTTCTTTTGTGTTTTCCACTTTTACTACTTTTGTTGAAGTATAAACAGCCTCGTATTGTCCTTTTATCTTTTTAATCAGAGGTTGTTTGATATCTCTGTCAGCAGGAGGAATCAGAGAATCAGTCATTTCAACAATAGTGATACTTGAACCAAGAGAGTGATAAATACTCGCCATCTCGAGTCCTATAATACCACCTCCAATGATGAGTAGTTTTTTTGGGATTTCTGAGAGTTCTAAAGCCTTTGTTGAATCCCAAATTCTTTCATCGCTATAATCAATTCCAGGTATCTGAACAGGCCTCGAACCTGTAGCAATGATTACATCCTCAAATGTATAGATTGTTTCTTCAGTCTCCGTTTTAACTTGGATTTGACTATTTGATACGAATGATGCAGTACCAATAATTCTTTCAATCTTTCTTGCTTTACAAAGAGCATCAAGACCTGATGTAAGTTTTGTTATTACACCTTCTTTATGCTTCTTAATAGCCTTGATATCAATTTTTGGGTCTCCAAAAGAAATTCCTAGTTCTGAACTTTTTTTAGCCTCTTCAATTACCTCAGCAAGATGTAAAAGTGTTTTTGATGGAATACATCCAACATTTAGGCACACTCCTCCAAGGGTAGGGTAGCGTTCAATAATCGTTACTTTTTTTCCAAGATCTGCAGCTCTAAAAGCCGCCGTGTATCCGCCTGGACCCCCACCAATAACAATTAATTCTCGTTTTTCTTCTTTCATAAAAGAGCCCTCTTCATGTCACTTAGGATAGATGCAAGATATGAAGTAAATCTCACGCCACTTGCACCATCTATGACTCTATGGTCATAGGATAGAGAGAAGGGCAGTAGATCTCTTGGAACAAAACTTTCCCCATTCCATACCGGCTGTTTTTCAGCTCTCGACACGCCAAGAATTGCAACTTGTGGCGGATTGATGATAGGAGTAAAGAAAGTTCCTCCAATCCCACCTAGGCTAGAGATACTGAAGGATGCACCCAAGAGATCTTCACTTTTTAGTTTTCTCTCTCTTGCTTTTACACTTAATTGCTCAAGTTCCTCTGCTATTTGAATGACACTTTTCTTATCAGCATCTTTTACAACCGGAACAACTAACCCATCTGGGGTGTCAACAGCAATACCAATATGGTAATACTTCTTAAGAATCAATTCCTGCGTTGCCTCATCAAAAGAAGAATTAAACGCAGGGAATTTCTTAAGTGCCACCACTACTGCTTTGATAATGAAAGGAAGAATAGAAATACTCACCTTAGAGAGATCTCGCTTTAGCTCCTCTTTTACCGTTTTCCTAAAAATTTCAAGGTCTGTGATATCTGCTTTATCTGCTTGAGTTACATGAGGAATCCTCTGCCAGCTTTTTTGTAAATGGGGACCAGAAATCTTTTGAATACGGGTGAGTCCGCTTCTTTCAATTTCCCCATATATACTAAAGTCTTCAAGTTTTATAGGGCTGAGAGGTTGAAGTTCTTCTCCTCGATTTTGTATCGCTGCTTTCACAAATGATTGGACATCCTCATGTAATATCCTTCCATGAGGTCCAGTGCCCTTCATTGTTTCAAGTGGAACGCCAAGTTCTCGTGCGTACTGTCGAAGAGAAGGTGTTGCATGATAAGTAGATCCAAGAGGTTGTTCATTAATAAGAACAGCTTCTTGGTTTTTCTTTTTCATATCACTCTCTTCTTTTTGTTCTTCTTTTGAAATAATCTGTTCCTTAGGTTCTTCTACTTCTTTTTTTGTCACATCTTCTTTTGGAGAAACTGTTTTAGTCTCTTGATTAGAAGAGGCAACTTCAATATCTGCAACAAGAGAATCTTTCGAGACGAGATCTCCTTCTTTTACATAGATTTCCTTTATAGTTCCACTGAACGGAGAGGGGATATCTGTAACCGCTTTCTCACTTTCTAATGATACAAGAGAATCTTCCGCTTCGATTTCATCTCCAACTTTTACATACACATCAATGATTGCAACGTCAGAGAAGTCTCCAATATTTGGAATAAGAATCTGTTTAACTGCCATATATATCCCCCCCCTAACTTAACATAGGATTTGGTTTGTCAATATTGATGTGATAACGATCAATCGCTTCACGTACTTTTTTATAAGGAATAGTCCCTTCATCAGCTAGCCCTTTAAGAGCAGACAAAACAATATAGTATCGGTCAACTTCAAAGAACTTTCTCAAATTTTCTCTCGAATCACTTCGGCCAAACCCATCGGTACCAAGGATCGCAACATTTTGAGTTGGGATTAATCGCCTTATCTGTTCACTATACGCTTTAATATAATCGGTACTTATGACGGTAGGGTTTTTATGTTCTTCCATCAGTGTTGTCAGATATGGAATTTTCTTTTCTAACTCTGGATGAGTGAGATTATACCGTTCAGCCTCAACTCCATCACGATGTAGTTGATTAATACCAAGAACACTAATGATAGTAGAGTCTACATCGAAATCTTTTGCCAATAAGTCAGCTGCCGCTTGTACTTCTCTAAAGATAGTTCCACTACCTAATAAGTTGACTTTGACTTTTCTTTTTTTATCCGCTTCTTTTAAGATATAAGCACCTTTAATGATTCCTTCCTGTGCATTTGTAGGCATTTCAGGGTGAGTATAGTTCTCATTCATTAATGTAATATAATAGAATACGTTTTCATTATCTTCATACATCCTCTTGAGTCCATCTTGAATAATAACCGCGAGTTCATATGAGTATGTTGGGTCGTAAGCTAGACATGTAGGATGAGTTGATGCAATAAGAAGCCCATGTCCATCCTCATGCTGCAACCCTTCTCCATTTAGGGTCGTTCTTCCAGCTGTAGCCCCCATGAGGAATCCTTTTGCTCTACTATCTCCTGCGGCCCATATAAAATCATCAACACGTTGGAATCCAAACATAGAGTAGAATGTGTAAAAAGGAATCATTGTAAGATTATGATTTGCATAACTTGTCGCAGCTGCAATCCATGATGAGATAGCCCCCGCTTCTGTGATTCCCTCTTCAAGAATTTGTCCTTTGACATCCTCTCTGTACCACATGAGAGAGTCTGCATCTTGAGGTTCATAAAGTTGTCCAGTTGGTGCATATATTCCTATTTGTCTAAAGAGTCCTTCCATTCCGAAAGTTCTTGCCTCATCTGGAACGATAGGGACTATACGCGACCCTATCTTCTTATCTTTCACAAGCTTTGTGAGCATCCTTACAAATGCCATCGTTGTTGATAATTCTCTATCGTTAGAACTTTGCAGCATTTCAGAGAAATCCTCTATTGTGGGAACAATGAGAGTTTCTCCTATTGGGTTTCTATAAGGTACAGGACCACCCATCACTCGTCTTTGCCGAGTAAGGAATTCACCTTCTGGACTAGATGGATCTGGTTTAATAAAGGGAAGGGCTTCTAATTGATCATCTTCAAGAGGAACATGGTAATGATCTCTAAATGCGATGAGAGATTCTTTATCCATGGTCTTCTGATTGTGTGTTCCCATGGTGGCTTCAGCAGATTTTCCCATTCCATACCCTTTTACTGTTTTAAAGAGTATCACAGTAGGTTCTCCCTTATGATTAGTTGCCTCTTGGAATGCAGCATAAATCTTTCTTGGGTCATGTCCGCCTCGAGTAAGTTGCCAAAGCTCAGTATCACTCTTATCTGCAACAAGACTCTTAAGATATTCATCATCACCAAATATTTTTTCTCTTAAGTAGGAGGGGCCTTTAGACTGTATTGTCTGGAATTCACCATCAACCATAGCGGAGAGTTTTCTCAACAGGACGCCTTTTGTATCACGTTCTAAAATTGAATCCCACTCAGTTCCCCAAATAACTTTTATAACATTCCAACCAGCTCCTCTAAATTTTCCTTCTAATTCTTGAATAATTTTTCCATTACCTCTAACTGGTCCATCGAGACGCTGCAGGTTACAGTTAACAACACAGACGAGGTTGTCTAAATGTTCACGAGAAGCAAGCGAAAGAGCGCTTAAAGATTCTGGTTCATCACTTTCACCATCTCCCATGAATATCCACACTTTCCTATTTCCTATTTTCTTGAGTTCTCTCGATTCTAGGTATTTCATAAATCTTGCTTGATAAATTGCCATAGAGGGTCCAAGTCCCATAGAGACTGTAGGAAATTGCCAGAAATCAGGCATAAGATAGGGATGTGGGTATGATGATAATCCTTTACCTCCAACTTCTTTTCTAAAATGTAAGAGCTGATCTTCTGTTAGCCTTCCTTCCACAAATGCTCGGGCATACATTCCAGGAGCTGAATGTCCTTGGAAAAATATTAAATCAGAACCATTTGATGATTCTGGGCCTTTGAAGAACCAGTTGAATCCAACTTCATAAATTGCAGAGGAAGAAGAGAAGCTTGCTATATGTCCTCCGAGTCCACTATGGTCTTCATTAGCTTTTGCAACTATTGCCATGGCATTCCATCGTACATATGCGGAAACATTCCTTGCTATTAAAGAATCATCTCTAGGGATTATTGCTGTCTTATCTTGAATGATTGTATTTACATATGGACTAATAACTCCAGGTGAGGTTTTTACACCCTTATTTCTTGCTGTTCGTGTGAGTTCTGTGAGAAGAAAGTCTGTTTTATCCTCACCTTCGTTTTTAATAACGCCTTCAATTGAATCTAGCCAATCTTTGGTTTCTATTGGATCAGGGTCATGAAAAACCTGTTTACTCATCTCATTGCCTCCAGTCTTGAATTAACACTGGTCGATCGGTTTCGACGCAGAGTCTCATACCTTTAAGATAACAATACTCCGTATAGATTGGCAACTCAATAAAATAATTCTAATAATGAATCCAATTTAAAAAATGACATTAGGTATATTAGCTATGTCATCATTCCTATATTTATTTATCCAGCAAGGGATAAAATGTGCTATGATAAAACAGATTATTCTTTAAATAGTGACATAAGTTTTGTGTTTCGATAAGATACAATATATTTTACTTAGTCGGAGGTTATGTGATAGATAATCAGGGATCAGTGCAGAACTTTTATGATTGGAGTGAACCAAAACTAGCACCACTTTCATCAATATATAAAGATTATATAGATTTATCTAAAGTGAACGGTATTATTGATGGATTGCATCAGTTCACAGGATTTGTTTTTGCAATCACAAATTCTGAAGGAGCTGTTGTCGCAAAGTCTAGTATGAGGAAGATCTGCAGCAACTTCCATAGATGTAATGCTGCCTGTGCATCTCGCTGCAGAGAGAGTTCTAAGCTACTTGCTCTTTCAGTTAAAAAACTAAGAACTTACCAAGAGGTCCTCTGTTTGAATGGGCTGGTTGAAATTGCGATTCCAATAATTATTGAAGATAATCATGTAGGTGATCTTTTTACGGGTCAATTTTTCTATGAACAACCAGATTTGCGCTATTTTAAAGAGCAAGCAAGAAAATACGGATTCGATGAAGAAGCTTACCTCGAAGCTGTTGAGGAAGTCCCGGTGCTGACTCCTGAAAAAGTAAGCCAAACTATTCAGTTCTTAATTCTTTCAACCCAACTATTTGGAGAGTTGGTATTTCAAAAAAAAGCATTGATCGAAGCAACTCGTCGTCAAAAAGAGCGAGATGCTATATTAAGGGAAAGTGAGGAGAAATATCGTGTATTGTTTAATACTCTCCCAAATGGAATTATAATCACCGATGCAAAAGGACTGATTCGTGAATACAATGAACGTGCTAGGGAGATTCTGAATGTTAATGATGTAGAAAGTTTTATGGGGAAACAACTCAGTTCTATTTATAAAACAATTAGACCTGATGGAAGTCTCTTGCCACCAGATGAGTACCCTATGATGCGAGATGTAAATGATAAGAAAGATGTTAAAAATATTGAGATGGGGCTTCTTATTCCAGGGCAAGACCCAGTGTGGTTGCTCATGAAATCTTCTCCACTGCGAGTTGGAAATGATGAAATTGTGACTTCCTTTATTGACATTACAAATTACCGGCAAGCAGAAAATGACTATCATAATATTTTCAATAAGATGTTTAATGGATTTGCCCATCATGAAATCATCCTTGATGAAAATGGAAACCCGATAGATTATATGTATATAGCTGTTAACCCTGCTTTTGAAGAAATGACAGGTTTAAAAGGTAGTGAGATTATCGGGAAAAGAGTAAAAGAAATATTACCAAACATTGAAGATTATTGGATCCAAATATACGGAAAGGTTGCAACTACTGGTGTGCCGAAGATATTTGAGAATTACTCAGCAGATTTTGATAAATGGTTTGAAGTGACCACCTATCAACCTTCTATGAATAAATTTTCATGTATATTTACTGATATTACTGAGAGAAAGAAAACAGAGAGTGCAATCAGAAAAAAGTTGGAATATGAACACCTTATTGCGCAGATATCTGAAAAAGCAACTACATTTAAGAATATTGAAATCTTTAAAGATGAGGCTATAGCCTTAATTGGTAAGTCTCTCGGAGTCTCAAGAGTATATGTTTTTAAGAATAAAGAAAATGATAATTTAGAAAATACTCATGAATGGTGTAATGAAGGGATTATTTCTGTAAAAGATATGATGAGAGATATTCCTGCAGAATATGCAAAGGATTGGTGGAATGTTCGTATGCTCGCACATGAAAATATCGTCTATTCAAATATTGACGAGATTCCTGATGAAAACATAAAGCAGATTCTCATTTCGCAGAATGTCAAATCAATCATTGCTGTGCCTCTTTTCGTGGATGGCCTCTATTTTGGATTTATAGGATTCGATGATTGTGTTTCCTCTCGATCCTGGCCTTCTGAGGATATAGATATTCTTATGTCAATCTCGAGTATTATCTCCAGTGCAACTGAAAGAGCTTTTATGGAAGAATCTTTAGATTACCAGCATAACCATGATTTTCTGACTGGATTGTTAAATCGTGGTGCTTTTGAGAAAGAGCTCATACGATTAGATGATGAGAAATATCTACCAATATCACTTATCATTGCCGATACGAATGGATTGAAACTCATTAATGATTCATTTGGCCATACTCAAGGCGATAATGTTCTTGTTGCAGCCTCGAATATTTTAATAAAATACTTTGGCTATCACACTACTGTAGCTCGATATGGTGGAGATGAATTTATTATTATTCTTCCAAATACAGATGAGGAGAAAACAAAAAATATAGTCTCTGAGATAGATAAAATGATGAGTGATGTAGAAATTGCTTCGATTCGAGTCTCTCTTTCCTTCGGGTATCATACCAGAGTTCAAATCGATGAAGATTTTACCTCAGTGTTTAAGATTGCAGAAGATATGATGTATCGGAATAAACTGTATGAGAGTTCGAGCAATAAATATAATGCAATTGGATTAACGATGAATTCCCTCTTTGCAAAAAGTAGTAGGGAATCCGAACATTCAAAAAGAGTCAGTAAATTGTGTGAATTCATTGCGACGAAGATGGATTTCTCTTCAAGAGAGATCAGCAGGATGCGGATTGCAGGTCTTATGCATGATATTGGAAAGATCGGGGTTACTGAATATATCCTTAATAAACAAGATAGTTTAAGTCAAAGTGAATGGGAAAAAATGAAAAAACATCCAGAAATAGGGTATAGAATTCTTTCAACAAGCAGTGATTTTATCGATATTTCCTCTGCTATACTAGAACATCATGAAAGATGGGATGGTAAAGGGTATCCTAGAGGGATAAAAGAAAACGCAATTTCAATTCAAGCGAGAATCATTAATGTCGCTGACTCATTTGATGCTATGACGAGTTCCCGTCCTTACAAGCGGACGGTAAGTGATGAAGCAGCCATTGAGGAGATAAGGTTGTGTAGCGGGACACAATTTGACCCAACTATTGCCCGTGTATTTATTGAGCACTATAAAGAATTTAAATTTTCTACGTGATTTTTTTTAATTTAAGGAATTAGTTTTTCTACTCAACAGAATTCAATCCTCTAAGGCTTCAGCCAGAGCTCGTAAGAAGAAGCCTACATCACTTACAATTCCTATTGCTTGGCTACTTCCTCTGTCGCTAAGTTTTGTTACAACAGCAGGATTGATATCTATGCAGATAGTCTTAACCCATGAAGGAGTCATATTGCCTACGCCAATGGAATGAAGCATTGAGGAAAGCATAATAATAACATCCGCATCTTCTATGATGTGTGCATATTCTTTTTGAGCATCTATCATATCAGTTACTGTTTCTGGTAAAGGCCCATCATCTCTAATAGAACCAGCAAGAGAGTAGGGGATTCGTGATGTGATTATTTCATACATCAATCCTTCTTTAAGAATCCCTGTGTCTACTGCATTTTGTATTGATCCACACCCATAAATCTTATTAATGCTTCTCATATGATGAGAGTGACCATGCTCTACAGCGATTCCTGTTTTTAAATCAACACCTAGACTTGTCCCAAAGAATCTGAGTTCAATATCATGTACTGCGATTGCATTCCCTCCAAGGAAGCCATTTACATATCCCTTTTTCACTAACTTTGCCAGCGCATCTGCACCACCTGTATGAACAACGACAGGTCCTGCAACAACGACAGTTTTGCCACCACGAGCTTTTACACTCTTTAACTCTTTTGCTAATGATTCTACCGCGGTATCAACCGATCGTTCTGAGGATACGGTGTTTGTCATGAAGGCAAAATCCCCATGAGATTTTTCATCACGTTCCATATCTGATGGGAATATTCGAATGGCATCACTACCACATACGACATGCATATCTTTTTTCAAATCCCTTAGTTTATAACAGACAAACTTATCCATTTCCTTTTCATACACTAATGCACCATCCATCCGTTGTGCGGATACTTGATACCATTTACCTTCATAGAATACTTCGGTTCTATGATTACTTGTTGAATAGAATTCTTCAGGGGCATGTTTGTCTTTATCTACTACGATGAGTGATGCTGAAGGGACAAATTTTTCAAAGATTCCAAAAAGCTTTATTGAGGGAATAATCAAGTCTAATAGTGTTTCATTTTCAGCTATCAATTCTATGGTAAGTTTGGAAGTCTCTTCTGGAGTCTTTCCAACTTGGAAAGAGATAATTCTATAGTCTCCTCCTTTTACCAGTATCGTGTTAAGAATATTAGAGAGAATTCCTGAGTCAATTAAATGACCTTCTGCTTGTACAATTCGTGTTTTCATATGTTCCCTTTTTCTATTAATTTTCTATACTTTCTCTAAGGAGAGGCATACTCATACATCTTGGGCCACCTCGCCCCCTTACAAGTTCTGAACCCTTGATGGGAATAACTTCAATGCCATGCTTCATGAGATTATCATTTGATACCACATTTCTTCTATAAGTGATGACCACTCCCGGAGCCACAGCGAAGGTATTATTACTATCGTTCCACTGTTCTCGAGCACTCGCGATAGGATCATTGCCACCGCTATGGATGATGTCTACTGAAGGAACCTGTAATACTCTACTAAGAGCCCCTTTCAAGTTTCTCTGTTCTTGTATTGCAAGCGTTCCGTTTCCTTTGAGTGTCATAGAAAAAACTTTAAGAGATGGTTCGATATTCCCAAAGAGAGAGAATTTGTCAACATCGAGCATCGTAAAGACAGTATCAAGGTGCATATAAGCTCGAGTAGGTGGAATTTGTATTACCAATATTTCCTTCAAACCTTCTCCACCTGATTCCACAGGACTCATCATCTTCCGTGCAAATGATTCAATTGCCCATACATCAGTTCTTGCGCTACTGCCGACGACAGCACAAGACTCGTTAAGAATGAGGATATCGCCACCTTCAATACTACTACCTCTTGTGTAATCGGCATGTGTAGGAGTCGCCGAAAAGAGTGGGTGATGTTGAGCTAGTAGATGTAGTAGATAACTTTCTCTTCTTCTATACTCAGTTTTCATCACATTAATATGAATTCCGTTCTTTACTATTGTCGCAGGGTCTCGTGTAAAATAGAGATTTGGAAGGGGAGAGATATAATAAGGATATGAATCTTTAATGTAATATGAAAGAGTTTTTTCCTTTACTTTCTCTCCGATCTCACTCTTCAATACTCCTCCAATGCAATACTTAACTAATTCTATTGGACTCGAGGTAGTTAAGTAATCACTGATGATACTCTTGAGTGATGGAGAAAACAGCGGGGATGAATCAACAAGATATTTTACTATGCTAGAGTGAACTGCTTTATCATGGAAAACTTCCTCTAATAAAGATGCAAGGTAGAAAACTTGTGCTCCTTTATCTCGCAATGTTGATGCAAATAAATCATGTTCAATCTGCATTTGTTCAAGGAATGGGATATCTTCAAACAGCATTGCCTCTAAGAACTGAGGGGTGAGGGATTCAAGTTCACTTCCAGGACGATGAAGGAGAACACCTTTTAGTTTCCCTACTTCTGAGCCTATATGTATAGATGGTTTCATTCATAATATCCTTATCGTTTGTAGCATCAAGCATAGCCTACAAAAGAAAGAGGAGCAAGGATAAAACTAAGATAAGAGGACAATATGAAGCCAGCGCTCAACAATTTCTTGTTCAACTGGATCAACTGTAGTTCTATCCATTATGGGAAAGAGCTCATTGATAATGTCTTCAGTATCAAGAGGAGACTCCTCTGCAATAAATTCATGACTGAGGAGCCAGTCAGAGAGATTGTCGAAGGTTGTTGCTTGTACTCGTTGAATCCGTTTTTCTTGTATGGCATCGAGCAACTCCCTCCCAGATATGCCCTCAATCCCAATTGTCTCTCTCATTTGGTCATAGCTTCTTGCTTTTCGATTAATATCTAATGAGGGGTCTGAAAGATCTTCAATATGGAGTAATCGGCTTCTTCCTATCTTGGTTATTCTTTGGGCTTCTTTTAATAGAGAGACTCTTTTTTCTATACTGGTTTCACCCGAGGCGATAATTTGTCCTATAGTAGCTAATCCTCTCGATAGATAGCGATAAAGTTCATCACTGTTGTTATAGAGGTACCAAGAGTGAAGAGATTCAATAGGATCCCATAAAGACGGAGTTAATACATTAAGAGTTTTCCCATATTCAAAGTAATTCTCTACAAGAGGTGGGATGGATTTTTTCTTATACTTAAATGGGATGATAGAAGAGTTTGTTAAATGGTATTCTCTTGTTATATCTTCAAGCGGGATTATTGTGATGTCTTTAGAACCTATCGCTCTTAGCTTCTCTACCTCATCTCTTTGTGCTGTGAAGTAGAATACTTGTCTCTCTTTAGCAATTTCAGCAATACCTTGTATGATTGCTTGTGCTCTGTCATCATCACTGTTAGCAAGTATCTCATCAAAGAAAATGGGGAGGTGGACGCCACTCATTTCTTCTTGTAGGGTGATAAAGGCTAGACGAATTGAAAGCAATAGTTGGACTCTTGTTGCACTCGATAATTCATTTACAGTGTAGTTCTTGTTTATTATAGTATCTGTTACAAAAAAGGAGTCTTTTTGTGCTCCAATGGTATAACGGAAGAGTGTGATTTTACCTAGCCATTCACTCGCACGCGTGAGAACTATCGGATGAAATTTCCTTTCACTCTCTTTTTGCACATTTTTGGCAATAAAATCGATCATATTACCCATGACTTCTCTCTCTCTCACTTCTTCTAGAGCCTTTATAGCTTTCGACTTTGCTAATTCAGCTTCACTAAGATCAGAGGAATGAGTTAGCCTTTCATAGGTATTTTTAAGTCCTCCAAGTGCTTCCCTCTTTGTATTAATATTCTCTAATTTCTCTTCGATCGATTGCAACTCCCGCTGCAATTCTTCAATGCTCATGTCTTTTGATTTTTCATAGGCTATAGGGTTTTCACTAGATGTCTTAGTGTAGGAATTTTTATTGAATGTATACGCTCTCGTATCTTGTTCCCAATTCTCTACTTGATCACTTAAATTTTGAAGCGTAACAGTATCACCGAAGGTGAGACGTGTTGATTCCCAAAAAGAGATAAGGTCTGCATATAATGTTTTGTATTCTTCTTGAAAATGCACTAATTGAGATTCTTTTTCACTAATTGCCTTTTGAGTATTTTTTGCTTCAAGAAAACGCTGTTTTAGATCATTTTTGATTGCCATTAGCTTTGGATATTGACTCTCTTTTGTATTGAGTTCTTTTTGTAGAGCAAAAAGGCTTTCTTGTTCCTTTATTTTCGCTTCAACTACTCTAGCACTACATTTCTCTTTTTGGATCTTTAGATTACTCCAGGTCTGAAGACGATCACTAAAGTGGAAGAACTGAGCTCCTTCAAGTCTACTCTCAATAGATGATAGGCCAATACTGTCGACTGCAGATTTCCACGATTGAGTCCACTCCTGTAATGATCTTTGTGCTTTTTCTAATTCTCTTTCTCCATTATCTATTCTTTGGTTTTGCTCTACGATGTTTTTTATAAGTAGAATTTCTGCCTCTATGGAAGAAAGTAGGTTCTTTACTTTATCAATCTCCCATGAGGAAGGCTGCTCGATATTAAGTACATTTAAGAGAGTAGCTATCGCTTCCCGTTTGTGTACTAGCTCCTCTTGAAACCTAGAAAATTCACTATTTTTTTTATCTCGTGGTCTTGTGATAAGAAGAAGAAGAAAAAGAATTACTCCACCTATATAAGAAAAACTTGTATGTACTAGAAATCCAAGTATGGAGGCGACAACGATGATGCTCAAAGAAATAATTGTACTAATTTTTGAACTTTTAGTGATAAATTCAGGTGTCTTTTCAAGGCTTCCCCAAGTGTCGATATATGATGATAGAGAAAATGAGAGTTTTGTGAGATCTTTCTCATTATACGGAATCTCCTGTTTCTTTCCGAGTAAAGAGAGGAAACGTTTCGTTGCATCTAATGAACATCTAATTGGTTCGCATTCTGATGCAAGGTCTTTAAGCGTTTGTAAAAAATGAGATAGCTCGCCTATTTCAATTCCCTCGGGATTAAGAAATCTATGTTGCTTTTCCCACTCATCTAGAGCAGATGTTGCATCTCTTTCTTCACTTTCCCTCGTTTCTTTTTCATGGATATCTTTTTCATACGTCTCAAAAAGCTCATCCACTGTTTGAGTTAAAAGAGTCCCAGATAAGTCTTTTTCGGATATAGATAGATGAGATAGATTCGTTTTATATTGATCTATCGTAATAGTAGTATTTTTTATCCTATCACTCATATCATCGACATTCTTCTGTTTATGTTCATATTGCTCATAAGAAGAGCGGTTGATGTATTGTATAGATGGGTGGTACTGAGCTAGCTTTCCTTCAATCTTTGTATTTCCCTCTAGTAGGGTAATCAAGGACAATGCTTTTTTTATATCTTCTTGCTGATCTAGAATCACTCTATATTCATTAACCTCTTTTTCTAGATCTTTAATTTCTTCTTGAATATTTTGATGACGAGCTTGCTCTCTCATAACATCATCAACTTTTTGAGATGTATCTTTCACCTCTTTTGCTTCTTTTAGTGTTCCTCTAGAGAATCCTTCAAATCCTCCTGCTACTTGTGATGCCTGAATGATGTCGATGCCACCTTGCATCTGTTTTCTCACTTCATCAAGAAATGTTCGTGTATGTGGATTTACTTCTTGAAGCATTTCATGAAGAGTAAACCAATAGCTTTCACTCAGTTCATCATTACGTCCAATGAGTGGTATATGTTGGTTATCATGAATTCTAATTTGTTCCAAGTCTCCACGAGAAATTGATAGAGACCACATTGAATCAGGAGTTTCTAGTTCTCCCTCTGCAATAATTTCTTTGCTTTGAACTGTTTCCCAGATTAAGGAGCGCATTGCTCGTGATAAAGTCGATTTACCCACTGCATTTGGTCCCCAAATCACATTCAGCGAAGAGCCAAGTTTTCCAAGAGGTGGG
Source organism: Sphaerochaetaceae bacterium (assembly GCA_963663665.2). Lineage (GTDB taxonomy): Bacteria > Spirochaetota > Spirochaetia > Sphaerochaetales > Sphaerochaetaceae > SABI01. Next base: position 372,851 of record CAXXKP010000009.1, on the reverse strand, counting down.
AATTCGCCCAAAGTGAACCCTGGACTCTGTTTTATTGTAATATTTTTTAACCATGCTCGTTTGTTCATTGTATATCCCTATTAATCATTGAAAAAAGGAGTTTTTTTCCAGCTTGTAAGACAATTTCACGATACTCTTCATCAGTTTTTTTAAGACCTACATCTTGAAGTGCTCGATACGTAGATATAGCACTACTCGATTTTTCAATCCTTTTATATTCTTCTACCATACTCTCTATTTCTTTTTCGTTAAGGAGTTTCTGTGCTAATAAAGATATAGTCCCATGATCAAGGGAAAGTTCTTCAAGATTAACATCTAAGAATGTGTTATCAATATAATCAGGAAGAATATGGATTTTGCAACCATTGATTTCAACATAGAAATTCTCTAATCCTTCAGGAGTGAAGATGGAAGAGATGTTAAGGGTTCTATCGATATTTCCTGTCAAAGTAATAGAGCAAAAAATATCGCCGAGAAAACTAGTTTTTTGAGCATATGAAGTTACTGTTTCTACTAATTTATTCTTTACATCTTCTTCACTAATAGCACCTTCAAGGTTGATATTCACTTGTTCAAATCTATAGGGTGAAAGAGGGACGAAGGTGGCTTCTTGCCACAAACCATCTTCTGCTGTCTCTAATAAAAAAGCTCCATGTTCTCCTCTCTCTCCACTATCTAGAGGGTAGGGGGAACCACAATAGAGGGCTTTTTTGTAAAATTTCTGAGCAGAATGAATATGCCCTAAGACCCAAAGAGGGACTCTACTTTTATCAAAATCATCAATTGTGACAGGAGCATAATTACTCACTTTTGAACCCACATCACAATGGAGAATTCCTACTAGTAAATTATGAGTTTTTATCAAATTCTCATCAAAAGTATTAAAAGGATTTATCTCGATTCGAGAGGAAGCAAAGGAGTAGCCAATGAATCTAACTCCTTTATAATCTATGCTCTCCCATTTTTCTCCTAACCCGAGAATAGTGATAAATTCATTTGAGGCTGCTAGGCTAGGGAAGGCTTTGTGGTCATGATTGCCACCAACACCGATGACTTTAATTCCACATTCACCCAGTTTTTTAAGACCAGTGATAAATGGCCCATAAGCTTCAAACCAAGCATTTGTTTGTTCAATGACATCTCCTGCAAGAACTAATACATCAACCTTAAGTTCTATTGCTTTATTGACAACCGCGTCCCAACTAGAGTGACTTGTGAGGCCTTTATACTGTTCAACACTTGGAATACGTCCAATATGAATATCTGCAGATGCGAGTATTTTCATCATCTTCTCCCTAAGGCAAGAATAATCTTATTCTTCGAGTATACCATACTATGTAAAGCTGTTTTATACAGATATTGGGTATTTAATGGAAAAAGCGGATGATTGAATTTAATAACCACAATCTAAAGGTTCTCTTCTGTCTGTTTTATCTGCTCTATAGCATCATACAAAGCAACCTTCCAGGTTACATTTGATTGGAGCCTTTTATTTCTATCCTCGGACGATAGATCATACTTATTAGCTATTGAGATTCCCATATCCAAACAAAGCGAACTATAGCAAACTAATTGATCATTATTACGAGAATAGTAATCAAGCCTTTCTTGGACACAAGATTCTTCAAGAATACCAATCTCTTGTGCATCAAGTTGTGTTTGTTCAAGAAGATTCTTTTTCACAGTGGGATGCCTATCTCCTAATAAAGCGACCATCAAAACTGCAGTTTCAAAACAAAACGGTTTGAATAATGCAAGTTGGAGAGGGGTTGAGATTTGACCAAGATAGAGGTTCATAATATCACCATCTCCAACAAAAGCTTGGCATAGGGTATTCGCAACTTCTGCAATTACATCAAAACAATTTTCAATCTGGTCTTTCTTTTCCATATATACATCCTTAACATAGTATAATACCGTGTTGAATTGAACGCTACAATGAATTGACCCGATTAATAAAATTGTGATATTAAAGATTTCTTCGTATATAGGAGATGATGAAACCAGGTATACTTAATTACTACTGTATATCCTCTTCTCTATATCTATTCATTAAAAATCAAATTTCCTTGTTTGCATCTTTTAGTGCTTTTGCTGTCATACTAGTCCTGAATGATTCCAAGGCTTCTTCACCCTCTTTCTCATCCACCTTTGTGAGAAGAAATCCTCCAATGATGAACAATATTATTATAGAAAGGATACCAAGACGGTTACTTCCTGTGGTGATAGTCACAACGCCAATAAGAACTGGTCCAATGATAGCTGCAAATTTCCCAAGCATATTATAGAATCCAAAAAACTCTGCAGCGAATTCAGTAGGAATGAGACGAGTATAATAACTTCTGCTGAGAGCCTGAATCCCTCCTTGGAAGAGTCCAATCATAATTGCTAAAGCATAAAAATGCCATGTCTCAGACATGAAATATCCAAGAATCGCAATAAGCCCATAGGCTACAATTGCAACAAGAAGAGCTTTTTTTACACCCCATCGTTTTCCTAGAAGATTATATGCAATTGCTGAGGGGAATGCTACAAATTGGGTTATTAAAAGCGCTACGATTAGAGATGAAGCAGGGAATCCTATAGCGGTCCCATAATCTACAGCCATGCGAATGATAGTATCAACTCCGTCTATATAGAACCAATAAGCAAGAAGGAAAATGCCTACGACCTTTAAATCTTTCACAGCCTTAAAGGTGTGAGCAAGTTGTATGAGCCCTTCTTTGATTACTTTTCCTGAGTGACTTTTGACAGCGTTTTGAGGCTCTTTTACAAAAATGACGAGTGGTATAGTGAAAAGACCCCACCAAATCCCTACGGAAACAAAAGAAGCTTTTACAGCTGCAACTTCGTCAACAAAACCAAACATTTGTGGATTGAGATACATTAGAACGTTGATGAGGAAGAGGAGTCCTCCACCAATATACCCCATTCCATAGCCCAAAGAAGAGACAAAATCAACTTTCTTTTCAGAGGCAACAGCAGGGAGTAAAGAATCGTAGAAAATGATGGACCCAGAGAAACCAACTGTAGCAATAATATAATAGATCACAGCAAGGGGCCACATACCTGCTTGCACAAACCAGAGGCCCATCGTCATAACACAACCAATAAATGTGAAGAAGATAAGAAAACGTTTTTTATAGCTACCTTTATCAGCAATTGCCCCGAGAATCGGAGCAAGTATTGCCACCAAGACAGCTTCAAGGGAGTTGGCTAAGCCAAGATAAAACGTGCTTTGTTGTGCCGTATGTTCTATCGACCAATAGGAACTGAAGAATATAGGAAAGAATCCTGCCATAACTGTCGTTGCAAAGGCACTGTTCGCCCAATCATACATTGACCAAGAAATTATTGCTTTTCGTGAATCCTGCATTGAAGAACCTCCGGTTTTTCAATAGTACATCATGAATAAGATACTGCACAGTGAAATGTAGGTAAAAGAATATTCTCTATTACTTTTTATCTCAGATTTTACTTGATCTGCTGAAAACGTAGTGCACAATTCTACAGAATCAGTAAGAAAATGCCTCAAAGTGAAATTGGTGATGAGAAACTTCAATTTGATGTAATGCCGTAAGTACAATTGTTCTCACAGGCATGGATGAACACAAATAATAGGAATATTCCTTCGGGTTATCGATCGATTCTTTAAAGAAATCAGAGGAATAAAGAATACCATCTTCTTGAAAAATTAGAATCCGCAATTCCAAGTTGGGTGTCATTGCAGCTATTTTCTTTATCTCTTCTTCTATAAGCAAATCTTCTCGAGTATTCACTGCAAGGAAACATAACACCTTTTTCTCAAGTTTATGATTTTGCATATCTTTCAACAAGCTGAGAATTGGAACAATTCCAATTCCAGAACCAATGAGACAAACTTTTTCTTCATTGAAATTTGGAATGAAATTACCAAATCCTCCATTAATACGTGCAATGCTTCCTACTTCTACTTTCGCACTGGTTTCTGTGAAATCACCTAGTACTTTGATTCCCAATGAAATTTCAGGGTTCGTAGGGCACGAAAGAAATGAAAAAGGATGTTCTTCTGCAGGTAATCCTGGGGTTTTCCATCTTATATATCCGAATTGTCCTGCTCTATATGCAATTTTCTTTGTTCCTTCGGGCGTAAATGTTAGGATATTTACATCATTAACTTGTTGATTTTTTACTAGTCTTAAGCGAGGAAGTCGGAATTTTCTTAAACGGGAATATAAAACCAAAATACCTATGATCACTAGATGGATTAGAGGATATAATGAAGCAAAAGCATAGCTACTATCTGTTACACCAGCATCACGAATATGCAGGTATCCTAGAAATCCAAGTGCTAGAAATGCATAGCCATGAAATGATTTCAATAGATCATATGGTGCAAAATGTTTTTTTCCGATCCGCTTCAATATTTTGCGTCGAAGATGCCGAGTTCCTGGAGCCTCAATCCAAAGAATAGCAGTAAAGTACAACAATGAGAACAAAACAAGTATCGTCCAAGAAAGGAATTCTATTTCTTTCCCAATTATTAGCTTATAAAGCGCATGCCAATAGATACTCGTAATGATGAGTGTCCCACTTACTACATGAAACTTGACCATACGATCATACGGAAAGAGTTTCTGGAAAAAAGGTAGTTTTATAGTGATAAGAATATGATTGAGGATGAAATAATAGGTAAAGATTGCTAAGAAATAATTTACCGAATCTATGATTCCAAAAAAAGGAAGATCCATCATGAACAGAGTGAATTGAATTCCTGGAATTATTCCATAAAGTAAAATAAGTAATATAATCATCATAATGCCTGCTTAATTTGTATCAATCTGAATAATTCAGCTGTCCATTGTTTATGCATCGTTTGAACAGCTTTATTCCTATCTTGCCATTGTGATGCCGCTGAAATTTCATCTACATTGTTCACTGAATTTGCTGATGTTACAGAATTCATTAAGATATTATTTCCTATAGAATATAAATTCACTAAAATTACAGCATCTTTATTTTGAACGGAATTAAGATATGTTGAAATCCTAGGATCCGTTCCTTCCCTCATGCCTGAATTGAGAATCACGACTACCTTTTCGTCCCCTTTTAATCCACTTAATTTGGAGACAAAGGAGAATTTATAGGAGAGCCTATTGCTTTTTGCTTGCTTCTTAATGAAGCTACTTGCTTCCAAGTTTGTCTCACTTCTATCGAGGTATACTACTGTCACAGAAGCTGCAAAAACTGTAAACGAAATTAACAGGATCGTAAGAAGCATAAAAATTCTTTTCATTACATAATTCTCCCTTAGAATAATTGAAATACTATTGAAGCACCCATCAAGCCGGTACCAAGACCTGCGATGATAGGGTGGAAGTCAGATTCTGCAGTCACACTTGCCACCAGCATTAAAATTCCTCCTGTGATTCCCATCACAATATGGATATTGTCTTTGGTGAACAATCCTTTTGAAGTCGTGAGACGATTCCCATAATTAAGGAACCCCACCCCTATATTTAACATCGCTGCAGTAGTGGCTGCTCCGCCAATGAATCCATGGATATCCTCATCCAAATCTAATAATAGGGGAGAACTCAATCCTGCCGCCAACCCTAATAGGACGGAACTATAGCCTAGGACATCATGAGTTGTGGAAAGCAGTTGATAACCATCAGGACCTTGAATATAATTATTGAATGCCGATATATCAATCAATGGTTTCTTTTCTGTAGTTGTAGCGTCGGTTCCATCAGCAAATAAGGCTATAGTAGCAAGCATGAGGATAACCAAACACATTTCAATTTTTTTGAACATATCATCTCCTTCGATTGTAGACCCTTAGAATATGAGAAAAATACCCATTTATACAAGTAATATTTTAGTATGTAAACTAATATATTTTAACATGCTAAATCAAAATTAGTTACTAAATTTATGGGAAGTAATGAATAATAAAAGATTGAATGCCAGCGATAATAATATCAAGTAAGAGATTAATCGATCTCTATCAGATCTCTTTGAAATAAGAAAAAAAGAGAATAAATCAAAGAATGCAAATATTTTCAATTTACACATTTAGAACATAATAAGTGAGAGCAACAGTGATAGGTAGCAAAGCTATTTATCCAATAGTAGTATCTATATGAAGATAACCAGAAAAAGGAGACTATTTTATATAAATAAAAAAACAAAGATAAAATGTGCTATAATCAAAAATCTTTAGTCAAGTTGAGCAGATGGTGCTCGTGGCAAGTAGGAATATTTTTCGGGGAGAACTGCATTGGAACTGTTGAACCAACAAGTAATAAAATCAAAGAACATGAAAGCCGTTTTTTCTCTCATTTGGAATGAATCGGGAATTTCTCGTGTGGAAATTGCAAAAAGATTATCCTTGAGTAAGACGACTATCTCTTCTCTTGTGGAAGAACTTATGCGGAGGGAATTTATTGATGATACAGGGAAGCAAATAACCAATAATGTTGGAAGAAAGCCGAATACCCTAGTTGTTAAAGAGAAAAGCCATTTTATTTCGGTAATTAGTTGGAACAGAAATACCATAGAATTCAATATCATCGATATCGTTGGAAACACAGCATTTTCTTCTACAGAGAAGATTACAAACAAAGACCAATTCATTCCTTTGACAGTGAAGTTCATTAAAACTGTTTGTAAAAGAAAAGCATATCTGGGAAAAATTCTTGGTTGCTGTCTCGTATTGCCAGGTATGATTGATTCCATGCATAACGTCCTCTATTCAACTACTTTGGGCATTCATGATACTGATGCCCGTCATCTATATTCACAAGTGCACCTTGCTTGTAAGGAATACCCTTTAGCTGTTTTGCAGGATACGGCTTGCTATGCATATGCTGAGAAAGTGTATACTAAAATCAATGAGATGAACTATGCTTTCATCAACTTCAACCTTGGCATTGGTGCCACACTGTTTATTCAAGGGAAAATGCTTGGTAAGGCAAATGGCTCGTTTACCCAATTTGGTCATTATTCAATTAATCCTAATGGGGTCAAATGTGCTTGTGGAAACCATGGATGTTTAGAGAATGAGATAGGAGAGGGGAATTTATTAAATCGATACAAATCGTTTGCTCCAGAGTCTTTGAAAATTCTTCCCGAAAATTTGACGTATGAGGCTTTAGGTTCTGCCATCAAAGCTGGGGATACGATTGCCCAGCAGGTAGTGACTTCCCTTGCTCTTGATTTTGCACAAGCCTTAAGGAATGTCATCGTGAGTGTTAACCCCAGACTTATTGTTTTGGGTGGTAAATCCCAGCACTTAGGGAAATATTTCCTCTCTAAAGTTCAGGAGGCTTTGCATTCCCAAGGCTTTAGCCAGATGACAGATCATACGATTATCCGATATACGAATTTAGATTCAAATTCCTATCTAAAAGGCTCAATGCGATATTTTTTTGATACTTATTATGATTTCTCTGATACGTTCAAAAACGAAATATTCATTGGTTGAGAATTCTCCAAAATACAAGTATATGATGTAAAATATCAACATCAGATATGCTAATTATATTTATTGTTAGCAGTTACATGTAATAAATTATTTTTTAAAAAAAACATTGACAGCTAATAACAACGAGAATATAATTTACTTAATTAATTAAGGCAGTGGACTAATTAATTAAAGGAGCTTGGATTGTTGAAAATTGGTTTAATAGGGTGTGGCGGAATTGGGGATACCCATAATAAAGCTCTGAAGGCGATATCTAAAGAATTTGATATTGAGGTTGTTGCTCTAGCTGACTGCCGAGAGGATTTTTTAAAGAAAGCAAAAGAATTATGGCCCAATTCAGAAGAATATACACAAGGTTTTGATTTGATAGATCAAGCACAAGTTGATGTTGTTCATATTTGTCTGCCAAGCTATTTACATACTAGTCACGCTGTGAAAGCAATGGATAAAGGGCTAGACGTGTTGATCGAGAAACCAGTCTGTATTACCGAGGAAGATTGTAAACTACTTCTTGAAGCCCAGAATCGCACAGGGGCTAAAGTCATGATTGGACATGTGTTGCGGTTTTTTGAAGAATATAAGTATCTAAAAAACGTCTTTGAGTCAAAGAAATATGGAAAATTGAACGCAATAGAAATGGGCCGAAAAGGTGGTGACGTTCTTTGGGGCTTTGAAGATTGGTTTCATGATGTAAAAAAGAGTGGTTCTGTTATGTTGGACCTTCATGTACATGATGTCGATTTTCTTCATTACCTGCTGGGGAAACCTGATACGATGGAAGTGGAAGTTGATAGAAGAGATAACGGGTTAGTACACCATGTTAAGACAAAATTCCAGTACGGGTCGATTCCTGCCATTGCAGAAGGACTTTGGGATATGTCCCCTTCAAGAGATTTTGAAGCCTATTTTCAGGCTGCCTTTGATCAAGGAACTCTTATTTTTAACAGTAATGCGACCTCTTCTCTACTTTTTCATGACAGAGAAGGAGCTATTGTTCCCATAACTATTGAACCTGAATATACGCATACTGGAACTACAGATATAAATATTGCAAACATTGGACCGTATTATACTGAAATAAAATACTTTGTAGAATGTTTGCTTGATAATAAACCCATTGAACAAGCTACTTTGGAGGATGGAGTCGAGGCAGTTAGGCTCGTATTTGAAGAGCAAAGACTCATTGGGGAATAAGAGACAATCAACTTCTTGAAAAGAGTGGTTGAAAGGGGGAAATATGAAAAAAAGGTTGTTAATGGTTGCGGTTCTGGTATGTGTGATTGCCAGTGTATCGTGGGCATCAGGTCAACAAGAGAACACTGGCAAAGCCTCTGGAGAGATAGTTCTTCAAGTCTTTGATGCTCATGCGTATGGTCTAGAAGAATATGCAGACATGGTTAAGGATTTTGAAGCTACTCATCCTGGAGTGCGGATTGAAGTCCAACATGCAGCCAATGATGCTCAAGCACTTCTTCAGTCAAGGGTTAATTCAAATGATGTTCCTGACGTTTTCGATGTAGAATCAGGAACACAGGCAAGAAACTACTATGAATATGCATATGATTGGTCTAACGACTCATCTACCCTTGCAAAATTCAAGGAATCAGCACTTAAGACTGGAATGGATGCTCAAGGAAATGTCATGTCATTACCTTGGACGTTCGAAAACATGGGTTTGATTTATAACAAGGATTTGTTTACACAAGCTGGAATCACAACACTTCCATCTACGCTTGATGAACTTGAACAAGCTTGTATTAAATTAGAACAGAAAGGTATTCCAGCATTTGCTCTCGCCTCAAAAGAAACTTGGGTACTTGCACAAGTTGCTACACATTTTATGATGGATAAGTCTTTAGATGCTCCTGGAGTTGTAGAGAAAATAAATAACGGGCAGTTGAAATTTGCTGATATGAAAAATTTCCAGAACTTGTTCAGATTCCTAGATCTTACTATGAAATATGGTATTAATAAGCCTCTCGAAGTTGATTGGGAAACTTCTGAAAATAAGATTGCAAATAATCAAGCAGCAATTATTCATATGGGTGACTGGGCACAGTCGGCATTAGATTCTTTCAACCCTAATGCAAATCTTGCCTTCCTTCCTTTCCCTGTGGGGAATGACTCAAATGATGCTACACTCTTGTCATCTTGTAACTGGACGTATATTGTAAACAAAGATTCAAAGAATCTTGAGCTTGCTAAAGAATATGCAGAGTATATTCTATCTTCTGATATGGGACAGTATTGGATGAGCGAAGGTGTTGGTGCTGTACCTGGTTGTAAGACTGATAAATCTATCAAAGGGTATCTTGCAAATGATGCTAGTACCTATCTTACGAAAGGCTTAACCAATAGCTGGATTCACACCATTGCTCCGCTTGGATATTTTGATTTCCTTGGAGGAAATCTACAAGCTTATATGATTGGTGCGATGTCAGCGAAAGAAGTGACTCAAAAGCTCCAAGATTTTTGGGATGAATCGAACTAATAAGTTACAAAATATGGCTGTTCCTTCAAAAAAAGGAACAGCCTTAGGTTAAATAACTATGAAAAAGAAACAAATAGCAGATACTCTTATTTTCGGTGCATTTGTCTTTCCTGCTTTGGCATTTGTCTTATTTGCCACTGATATTCCTTTTATCATGAACCTTCTCTATTCTTTTTTCGATTGGAATGGAATAGGAAAATCTATGAAATTTATAGGATTCACAAATTTTATAAAAATATTTTCAGGGGATTTTCTTTTTTGGCAATCAGCGTTGTTTACTCTGAAGTTTTCGTTCTTTTATGTCATTATCGTTAACATTGCTTCCTTATTAGTTGCACTAGCACTTCAGAAAAATATTAACTCCTCAAATTTGGGTAGAGCTTTTTATTATATTCCTTATATTATTAGCCTAACGGCTATCGGTCTCATCTGGAAGTTCATCCTTGGACCAGGCTTTGATGCTCTCTATGAGTTGACAGGGTATGAAATGTTCAGCCTTAGTTGGTTGGGGGCACCAAACCTTGCTTTCATAGTTGTTGTAGTTATGTCAGTGTGGCAGACTCTTGGTTTTTATATGGTGAATTATATTGCAGGGCTCATGGCAGTTCCCAAAGAACTGGTTGAAGCTGCAACTATTGATGGAGCTAATACAGTTCAAAGATTTCGACACATTACCATACCTATGATTATGCCTGCAATCAGCATCTGTTTACTTACTTCCCTTACCTTTTCCTTCAAGTTGTTTGACATCATCCTTGTTTTCACGAAAGGTGGTCCAGCCAATACGACCGTTACGGTAGCCTATAACATCTATAAAGAGGCTTTTTCAAAAAGCAATTATGGAATGGCAACTGCAAAATCTTTGATTTTTGTCATGTTTGTTTTGGCTGTAACACTTATTCAGATGCGAATTACCAAAAGCAAGGAGATTGAAGCATGATGACAAAACATTCCAAATTATCTATAGGAACTACCTTGATTTTACTTGCTTCTTTCTTTTGGTTGGTACCTTTGATTCTTATTTTTATCAATTCATTCAAGCCTTATAATGACATGTTGCAGCGGTTCTTGGCGTTACCTCAAAGTTGGTCATTGGATAAATATTTTGAAACCTGGAAGAAATTCGAGTTTACACATTTGATGGGAAATACAGTCCTGTATACAGTTACTACTGTGCTGGTCATTCTTATCGTTGCACCAATGGCTGCCTATAAACTTTCTCGAACAAAAAGTAAGTTGAGCAAGCTCAGTTTTATTTTAATCATCATGCCTATGATGGTTCCTTTTCAGTCATATATGATTTCTCTTACAAGACTCGTTTCTCAAATCGGTTTGACTGGTACAAAAATTGGATATATTTTGGTTTCCATTGGCCTATGTGTCCCATTAGCGGTATTTATGATCCATGGATTTGTGAAAACCGTACCAATAGAACTTGAAGAGTCAGCTTGCGTCGATGGAGCAGGAAAATTAAGGACTTATTTCCAGATTGTTCTACCATTGTTGCAACCTATTTTGATTACTGTGGTGATTTTGGATGCCTTAGCAACCTGGAACGATATCATTACCAACCAATTAATAGTTGGTGGGAAAAGCGTAGCAATGAATATTCAAAATGCATTGTATATGAAATTTTCAGCTCAATCATCGGACTGGGAACATGCCCTTCCTGGAATTGTGATGTCCATGATTCCAAGTCTTTTGTTCTTTGCCTTATTGCAAAGAAAAATCATTAGCGGAGTTACCGCTGGCGCGGTAAAAGGTTAATACAATGAGGAGAATAAGAATATGAAAGTAGGTGTAATTGTACTTATGGATGCCTTAACTGATATAGGGAAGAAATTTTCAGAAGTCCAAGAGATGGGAATGGATAACTGTCAATTGGTTTGTTGGGATCAAGAGGCCTTCACTGATGAGATGGTTGAGAAGATCAATGAAGCAGCATTAAAATATAATATAGAAATAACTGCATTTTGGTGTGGTTGGAATGGACCTAAAGTTTGGGATTTTTATGAAGGTCCACTTACGTTAGGTTTAGTTCCTTCTGCATTTAGATTTCAACGATTGGAAATCCTTATGTCTGGTTGTACCTTTGCCAAGAAGATTCATGTTCATGATATTGTCACCCACGTAGGATTCTTACCTGAGAATCCCAATGATGCCACTTATGCTGAAGTTGTAACCGTTTTAAAAGTGATCGTTGAGAAGTGTAAGGAAAATGGACAAGATTTTTTGTTTGAGACTGGTCAAGAAACTCCCGTTACTTTGAAACGTGTACTGCAGGATTTGGGAGGAGAAAATGTTGGTGTAAATTTAGATCCAGCAAATTTGTTAATGTATGGGAAGGGGAATCCTATTGATTCTCTTGACGTGTTTGGTGAATATGTAAAAGGTGTTCACGGTAAGGATGGAAAATATCCAACTGATGGGCACCATTTAGGAGATGAAGTTCCTTTAGGGAAAGGCAAGGTTGACTATCCTCGATTCATCGCTAAATTAAAAGAAATCGGATATAAGGGTACTATTACTATCGAACGGGAGATTTCTGGTGACCAACAAATTAAAGATATTCTCGATGCAAAAAACTACCTTGAAAGGTTATTGTAGTCCTGAAAATCTTAAATTTATACTCAATTTTCCTACACCATGTTGAGAACATGATAAAACAGAGGTTTCTCAATATTTGGGAATTAACAGAAGGCTCATATTACTCAAGCGTACTTGAGTAGTATACCATCAATTTGTGCAATTTTTTAATTCACCTTAGATCTTCGTGAATTCGAAAAGGCTTCCTGTTTAGGAGGCTTTTACTTGATAATCAATATACTTAACTATCTAATGAAGTATCATTATTCTCATTAATTTCGTGTAATTTTCTATAATCTTCTCAATTAATAATCATGAATTATATACTATCTATGAAGATGAGATATGAGGCTCAATAGGTACTCTCAGGAAAATTTCCCTGGATTCAGTTTGCAGCCACAGCAGTTGATTCTCGGATGATGAGTTCAGGGTAGAAGGTAAGGCGTCTGATTTCATGTTCGTTAGATTCAAGCAGTTGTAAGAGCATTTCAGCCGAGGCTTTACCGATGAGTGGTATTTTCATATTAATGCTAGTAATAGTGGGATTAGTGATACTTGAGATAAATGAGTTGTCTTGTGCGAGGATGGATATATCCTCAGGAACACGTAATCCAGCTTTTAGGATGGCTTTGATGGCACCAGTAGCGAGAAATTCATTAGAAGCGAAGATTGCGGTAGGCTTTTGACCGCTAGCGGTTAATAAGGAAGTGATTCCTTGTTCAGCCTCGCTGATTGCAGATATCTGATTAGCTTCCTTCACATTAAGGATAAAGGATGAGGGGATTTCATATTCTTTCTGGACCATCATTTGGCGGTAGGTTTGTTCTTTAATATCGTATGAAGGGGAATAGCGCCCCCTGAGCATTGCGATTCGATTGTGTCCTAAAGAAAATAGATATTCCATTGCAGAGCGCATACCCATTTGCTGGTCCACCATCACTTGACTGGTGGCACTTGTATCTGGATTCCCATTGATCAGGATGATTGGAATAATAGTGTCAATTTCTCGATAGAAGCCGTTGTTTGTATTGAGAGGGGTAGCTTCAGCAACGATAATACCGTCTACTTGAGAATCCATCATGCTATGGATGATAGCTGACTCGGTTTCTGGGCTGTCGTCACTGCTACAGATGATACTGAGGTATCCTGCAGCACGAAGTGTGGATTCCATCTCATGCACGAGTGTTGCATGGTAGGGGTTCACCAGTGATGATGCAACGATTCCTATGGTTTGTGAGCGCTTTTGGGTGAGGCTTCGTGCAGCGAGGTTGGGACGGTAATTTAGCTCCGAAATAGCAAGTTGGACCTTTTCTCGGGTTTCTTCACGGACAGGGTGATTGTTAAGTACCCTAGATACAGTTGCAAGAGAAACTCCAGCATGTTTGGCCACATCTTCCAATTTTGGTTTCATTTTATTTCCTCTAGTGATTTTGTGAATATTCATCATTGTATACCACAGTAAGCATCTTGGAATCTAGTATACACGACATTCATCCTTTTACCGCACTGTCGACCATTCCTTGAATGAAATAACGTTGCAGAAAGAGGAACATCAGTGAAATTGGCAACACAGCGATGATCGCCGCAGCTGCCGCAGCTCCAAAATTCGATGATGACTGTGAAAAAAAAGTGGAGACTGCAAGAGTAACAACACGACTTGATTGGGACTGCAATAAAAACAGCGAGAATTGGAAATCATTCCAAATATTCACTCCGGTAAGAATGATTACCGTTGCAGTCACTGGTTTTAAAAGTGGGAGGATGATCCTATAGAAGATCATGAAAGGACTACATGCATCAATTAATGCAGCCTCATCTAGTTCAATCGGAATCGTCTTAATAAAACTAGCATAGAGAAAAATGCTGATAGGAAGTTGGAAGGTAACGAGAACAACAACAATTCCCCAATAGGTACTAATACCTCCTACACGTGTCATGATGGTGACTAACGGTACCAACATACTTAATGGAGGTATCATCATGACAGCCAAGACGAAGAGAAGCACCAAATTGTTTAATTTGCTACGGTTCCTTGCCAGTGGATATGCCGCCATGGTTCCCAAACCAATGATGAGTAAGAGCGATACGAGAGTAATTATGAGAGAGTTCTTCATTGCGGTAAATATTTTTGCTCGTTGAATCGCTGTTATGAAGTTTTCCAGATAGATGGTAACTGGTGGTAGCCAGCGAGAAGAGAGATCGGTTTTAGGTTTCCCTGCAACTGTAATGGTAATGTACAGAGGAATGAAGTGGATAATTCCTATTACAATAGCAACAATACTTTTTACCCAGTTTTTGTTAGATTTTGTCATACTCATCTTGAAATCTCCTTATGGTTTGCCAAACCTTGGAAGATGAGACTAACTGCCATGATGAGTAGGAAGAGTAACAATCCTATAGCCGATGCGTACCCTGCATTTTGATTGCGGAAGTAGGTGTATTCTATAAGTGTGGAGGCTGAATGGCTTGAGTATCCAGGACCACCGTTTGATAGAGCTTTGATTGCATCAAAGAGTTTTAGCCCTCCTATAAGGTTAAGAGTTACACTTGTGATGATAGCTGGGCGCAACAATGGAAAGGTTATATGTATGAATTGTTTGAATGAAGAGGCTCCATCGATATTTGAAGCTTCATAGTACATATCTGGTATGGTTTGGAGTCCTGCAAGATAGATAACCATAGAGATACCACAGAATTGCAGGGTATTTACCGCTACAATGATTACGATGACTCTATTCCCTTTCGCTAGCCAATCCAAGGGAGAATTAGCTAGTGAAAGGAGGATGTCGTTTAAGGCTCCGTTGCTGTATTGGAAAATGAAATACCACATATTTCCCATAATCACTGGTGCGATAAGAACAGGCAGGTAAATGAGTGTGCGTGCAAAATTTCGACCTCTAAAATGGGAATTTAACAACAGTGCATAAGCAAGACCTAGAACCTGTTGGAAGAATGTGCTTCCAAAACCATAAATCAAAGTGTTTTGCAAGGCTTTGTGAAGATTAATATCACTAAAAAGGCGGGAGAAGTTTTTCAGTCCCACGTAATTATATATCTGAGAGAATCCATTCCAATCAGTAAATGCGATGCGCATGCCTTCAATAAACGGGTACATGACGAATAGGATGAAAAAGAGAAGTGCAGGAACGTACATGATATTAGTAAGATGGGGATTCTGGGCGATTCTCGTTCGAATTGAC
The DNA here is from genome assembly GCA_963663665.2 of Sphaerochaetaceae bacterium. Lineage (GTDB taxonomy): Bacteria > Spirochaetota > Spirochaetia > Sphaerochaetales > Sphaerochaetaceae > SABI01. The sequence continues at coordinate 357,106 of CAXXKP010000009.1, read as the reverse complement.
ACTTTTCTTAGTTTTTCTGTGGCGTTCATTTGGCTACCTCTCTATCAGAGATGAGCCCTTCTTCAGCCACACTTGCAGGGTGTAGCTAAAAGAAGGACTGTATTATTATAGACTACTATTGATATAAATTAGTGAAATCTTCTAGCATTTTGTTAGCTGCATCACGTGAGGTCATGTCTCCAGAGAGGATGCCTGACCCAGTTGAACACATAGTGTCCCACATTCCACTTGGAAGGAATTCGCGGTCGAAGTAAGGGAAAGCACGGATATTGACCCATTGATCAAAATCGGCTTTCAGTTTACCTGTGTCGCTTGTCGCAGTGAGCAGTCCAGCAGGAATTGCATTTGCTGTAGCGATACGGGCCATCTGGTCTGGACGTGCGAGGAAGTTGAGGAAAAGCCGAGCTTCTTCAGGGTGTTTTGTGTCTTTCCAAATACCAAGGGTGGTTCTTTCTCCTGAGATAAGGGTAGGTTCGTCTCCAGGGTAGTACGCTGGAATAGGGAAAAAACCAATATTAGCGTCGGGATTGAATGTCCATGCTTCGGCTAGTACATAGTTGCCTAGGAATTCAAAGGCTGCTGTTCCTGTTGCAAGAGCTCGAGCTGAGTCTGAATAGGTCGAGGTGAGATTGTCGACATTGAGGTAACCTCTTTGTTGAAGATCTTTGAACATTTTTGCAATGATTTCCCACTTTGCAGTGTCAAATGATCCTGCTTTGAGAGCATCTCCACTGTAGTTGTTTTTATCAGTAATATAGAGAGCTGGAGCTGTCCAATCGAAAAAGCCACCGATTGTCCAGAAATCTTTACCACCCATATGAACTGGAGTTACTCCAATAGATTTTACTTTGTCCATGGCTGCATAAAGGTCACTCCACGTGATTATCTTGCTAACATCGATACCAGCTTTGGCAATCACATCCTTATTATATGCGATTCCAGCTACATCTACATCCATGGGTAATACAAAGATATTACCCTCTTTAGAAGTAATAACAGGCTTGATGGCAGGGTGTAAATCTTTTACCCAAGGCTGGTCGTTCAATGGAGCAAGATATTCGCTGTAGCGCATGACAGACCATCCGTGTGTAGACCATAGATCAGGAAGATCATTTGCTGCCATCTTTGATTTCATCATTGCTTCATATTCAACGGTTCCAGGTATGAATTCTATTTCAATGTTAGGATATTCAGCTTTGAAATCCTTTATTGATGCTTCCAATGCTGCCGTGACAGCTTCTGTTTGTTGAAAGTTGACCATAACAGTAAGTTTTACCTTTTCATTGTCTTTTTGACCATTTGACCATAAGAAACTCGTTGCTGCGATGCAGATCATGGCTGTGACAACCAGGAATCGGGTGAATGTGTTTTTCCTTTTCATAGGATCCTCCGTTTTTGGTGATAACATCATCTGTGTTATCTTGTATATTCAGGAAGCCATTGAGCATGTGCTTCCATGAGCTCATCACATAGGCGTATAATAGAATCGATAGGAAGGACTGCAGAAGTATGAGGGTCTAAGAGCGCTGCTTGGTATACATATTCCATTCGGTTGGTAATAGCCGCTTCGATTGTAAGTAGCTGTGTATTAATGTTTGTTCTATTAAGAGCGGCACATTGTAAAGGTAATGAACCAACATGTATTCCATGAATACCATACTGGTCTATAAGGCAAGGGATTTCAACTATTGCTTCCTGTGGTAGATTAGTGATGAATCCATCATTACGTATATTCCCATGAATAACCACATGTTTTCCCGTGACCCGGGCTTGGATTATAGAGCCTGCATATTCTTTTGAACCAGTGTGCTCAAGGGTTTTATGTGTTAGGATTTTTTCGCGTTGTTCTGCCCAATCTCTGATTTGTGTCTCACAACGCCTTGGGTATTCATCTAAAGGAATCCCATAGGAAGATATGAGTTCAGGGCGGCTGGGGTGGATCCAATAAGGTGTGTATTCTGCATTATGTTCCGATGATTCGGTGGTGTAGTAACCAAAGTGTTTCATCATTTCAAGACGTACCATATCGTCATGGGGGGTAGAGGTCCGTATGGATTCTTGATTCTTTTTGTCAGCGCGTTGGCGGATTTCTGGATAAAGATCTGTTTCTCCATCACGTACCTTAAGAAGCCAAGCCATATGATTGATTCCAGCAATTTCCCAGTTAAGGTCGGACGCTTCCATGCCAAGCTCTTCTAATAGGTGTGGAGCACATACTTGAACCGAATGGCAAAGACCAATGGATTGGACAGTCGAAACTCTCTGTAGGATACCTGTGACAATAGCCATCGGATTTGTGTAGTTCAGGAGAAGAGCTGTTGGGCATACTTCATCTATTTCTCTGCCGATTTCGAGGAGGAAAGGTGCGGTACGCAAGCCTCGGAAAATTCCCCCTATCCCAATGGTGTCTCCTATTGTTTGCCTAAGGCCATATTTTTTAGGGATTTCAAAGTCTGCGATGGTGGAAGGATTATATCCTCCTATTTGAACCGTATTTATTATAAAATCAGCTCCTTTAAGAGCTTCTTTACGTTCCTTTGGCCCGTTATAACGTAAAATTGTTACTTTGTTTCCTGCGAGTGTGCTACTCAATGCTTGAGCAATAAGGTAGGAATCTTGTAAGCGGGTCTTGTCGATATCATATAATGCCACAGTGCAATTATGCATATTGGGAGAAAGTAGAATGTCTCCCAGAACGTTCTTGAGAAATATGGTGCTTCCAGCCCCAAGGAAAGTTATTTTTTTGTTCATGTTTTATCCTTAGTGAAAATAAATGTAAAATCAATTAAAACGTTTTCAGTATTTATTCAGAATAATAAATTGAGTTTGGTGATTTGTCAATGAAAATATTTAAAAGAATCATGAGAATTCATAATTTATTATATAGATAATATTTACAGGCATTAAAATTAATATTTTTGATATTCTCACATTATATAAATTCTTGACATGAGCTCACTCATAAATTATCAAACGAGGAGAATATTTGTTTATTGAAGAAAGAGTGAGTGGCCCCTTTGAAAAAAAATAGTTATCATACTCTTTCGTCTCAATAAGTGTATGCATTATTATCCTTAGATTCTCAAAGAGATAGATACTCACGTGCACGTATAAGAAATATGTTTGGAGAAACAAATAAGAGTAGTTGACTTGCTCCTTGATTATTCTACAGAGGTGGTTAGGTATTAGAGTATGTTATCGTATCCTGTCGTCTATATCAGCGAAAACTAAGGGTATTAAGCTTTGGAAAACCAATTGTCATTTTCGCTTTTTATAGAAATAGTATTACAAGAGATTTATTCTTAGTTGAAAATATATGAGAGTGAATTATAGGAAAATATAATTCAAAATAGATGTTCATCAATGATACCATCAGGTCTCATATTATCAGGATGGTATATTCCTTTTTCTTCCTTCTCATATCGAATACAAGTGTTCCAATTGTCTTTACAGTAAAAATCTATGAACTTTTTATCTAATTGTCCTCGTTCATAAAACATTTTCATCGGACATACTTGGAACCACTTGCATATTTTCATCTCTACCAACCCATTTTTTTTCTAATATCCTCAGTGGCAAGAACTACAATATTTGCTGCCGGATAAAAAGATTGATGAGGTTGAGACGCATAACTTAACGCATTAAGTTCTTCCACAGTGCTCTCTTTCTGTATTGCAAAGGTAAGAAGATCAATACGGCCAACGACAGGTTCCCCACTGACAATTTGAGCTCCCAAAATTCTATGTGAAGACTTATCTGCTATTATCTTCATCGTTTTTTTCTTGGCTTCAGGCATGATTGGGAATTTAGTTGTTACTTCGCTATATCCACAGACAGTATCATAACCTAAGCTTTTTGCTGCTGCCTCACAAAGGCCTGTTCCACCAACAAAGAACTTTCCAACCTTTGTTGCAGCACCATTGAAGAAGCCCGAATAGCGTCTTTCTTGACCCTTGAGATTAAATCCTAAAATCTTTGCCATAGGAACAGCATTTGTAGCTAATTTACCTGAGATATTCTTCCCAGTGATACCACTGGTGAATTGAACACAATCTCCTACAGCATAGATATCTTTTACATTAGTCTCCATCTTATCATTTATGATAATACCATCTCTTCCAAGTTCTAGAGGACTATTTTTTACAAGCGATATCTCGGGGCGCATTCCTGCTGCGAATATCACGATCCCTGTATATTGATCTCCTTGTACAGGTTCAAATTCAATTGTGTTCCCATTATCGAGAACAACCGTTTCTACATGGCTATTGCCCTTAAGTTCAACTACTTTTGATTTGAGATGGAGCTGTATTGATTCTTTTTCGAGTTCCATAGAAAGTCCCACTGACATATCAGAGTCTACAAGATTTGGGAGAACTGATTCACCCATATCAATCAAATCTACAGCAATTTTTTTATAACTAAAAGCCTGTGCTAGTTCAATACCAATCGCACCAGCACCTACTACAACGACTTTCTTCAACCCTTTCGCGACAAGTTCTTCAATCCAAACAAGATCATCTTGTGTCTTGAAAACTCCGACTCCCTTAAGAGTACTCCCAGGAATTGGTGGAATCAAAGGTACTGCGCCAGTGGCAATTATCAATTTTTCAAATGATATTTGGGTCCCATCATGAAAAAGAAGAACCTTGTTTTTGAAATCAATTTCTTTGACGGTATTCCTCACAAGTTCTGCACCAGCGTCAGTGATAAGGCTATCACTCTTAAACGTTTTTTCAATATTGACTAAACCTTCTATAGCATACGGCATCGCACAATAAATCATACTATTATCTTCTGGTCTGATTATTGCGGTTTTAAATGTTTTACCTAATATTTTTGCAAGGGTTATTCCAGCGGGGCCACCGCCGATAACAGCTATTTCATATGAATTCATTACGTACAATCTCCTCTATAATTTGATGAAATTTCGCTCTTCCATCTTTGACCATTCTTCAAGAAGTAGAGGAAAATTATCTTTCATATTTTCCAGGCTCTCTTCTATATTGCCCTCTTTTTGTATGACACAGAGAAACTTCTTTTTGATCCTTTTAAGATTTGGACCAAAGACACGGGAAACTACCATCAATACTCCTTCTTCTAGTAAAATGCTTGTAATACTTTGAGCCTTAATAGGATTTCCATGTATCTCTTCATCAGAGTCTTCTTCTGTATTGTTTTCTATTCTTTTGAGGAGTTTTGCTTCCTTAGTCGATATTTCGTAAATATCATAGAAATTTGCATCTCCAAAATGTCTGTTTATAAAAGACAGGCCATCGTCCGTAGCATAAGCGGTGATAAACTTTTCCATAAATTAAGATTTTTCCTACGCTTTTTTTAGTGTGCCATTTTTATAGGCATCATATGCAGTTTGTACCGTCAAATCTCCAGCACCAATATACACTTCTATTCCTGTTGTTTTCAGTACAGCTGCTGCATTTCCCCCAGGGCCATTTCCTGTTATAAGAACTTGAGCCCCATATTCAGCTAATTTTTGTGCTGTTTTTGGTCCAGCTCCATGAGCTTCCCCTTCGATTGCTCTGTTATCATAGGATTCCACATTCTTTGTTTCTTCATCGTAAATTACAAAAAATTCTGTTCTTCCAAACCTTGAATCCATTGGAGAATCCATACTCGTCCCTTTGGCAGTAAATACTATTTTCATGTTAACTCCTTTGTATTTCTACAATATCTTTTATTTTTTCCCAGCTTTCGCTGATGATTTTACCTAATCGTTCATCGTATTCAACAACAGTTTTCCCATTAGTCATTGCTGCTGTGAACTTCTCGTCATACGGGATTTCACTGAGCAGTTCTATATCTTCCGCTTTAAGAAATTTCTTAATGTTTTCTACCATCTCTTTATTTAAATCCGCTTTGTTTATAATACAGCCTGCTTTAATAGAAAATTTCTTTACGAGTTCATATACTCTTTTAAGATCATGTACCCCTGATACGGTAGGTTCAGTAACAAGAACAACAAAAGAAGCACCAGAAAGAGAAGAGACTACTGGACACCCAATACCTGGGGAACCATCAGCTAGTACACTCTTTTTGTGTTGTTCTTCTGCTAAGTCCTTCGCTTTATTTTTTACCCGAGCAACAAGTTTTCCCGAGTTGTCAGCACCAATATCTAATCTGGCATGAACCATTGTTGATCCTGTGCGAATATGAGAGCTATACACATTACCCACTTTTGGTTCTACTGTTGTAATTGCCTGGCTTGGACAGATACGAGCACAGTATCCACAGCCTTCACATCCGATTGGGTCAACAATGTACTTGCCCTCTATTATTGAAATAGCATCAAACTTGCACACTTTTTTACATTTCCCGCATCCTATGCACAAATCTTGATTAATCACACAGAGTTCTCCGCTATAGAAGTCTTGGGGATGAGCAAAATCTGGAGCCATCAGTAAATGCATATCAGCTGCATCTACATCACAATCAGCTACAATTATATCTTCGCCACCAAGATAGGCAAACGATGCTGTAATTGAAGTCTTGCCAGTTCCCCCTTTCCCTGAAATTACCACTATCTCTTTCATTGTACTTGTCCCTTAATTTGAGTGTGAAAATTTTTAATATAGTCGCTTATTGATTTCACTGCTTTTTTTACTGAAGGAATTGTAGGATATAAAAGTTCTCCTTTTGAGTAGGTTTCTGCAATTAATCTATCATTTGGGATAGAAGCAATTATTGCTATATGTTCATCCATGCAGTATTGTTCAACACTATTATTTCCAATTCCATGCCTGTTTATTACTACGACGAAAGGTTTATTTAACTTTCTTACAGTCTCGACCGCAAGGCTCAGATCGTGTAATCCAAATGGGGTCGGTTCTGTTATCAATATTATGAGATCAGCATCACGAGTAGCTTCAATTACAGGACATGAGGTTCCTGGAGGAGAATCAAATATTTTAATCGTATTTTCTGGAAATCTTTTTTCAACAAAATCAAGTGTTTGTTTGATTAAAGGAACAGCTTGTTCTTCACCAATTGTGAGTCTGCTCTCAATAAAATTAAGATTCCCTGCTCTATATAATTTTAATTCACCCATTTTTTTCTCTTTCATAGGAAGAGAATTCGTTGGACAAAGTTCGGAACAAGCATAGCATCCATGACAAAGTTCAGGGAAAACCATGACAGTCTTACCCATTTTAAGGATTGCATTAAAGTTGCATACAGCCTGACAATTGCCAGAGAGTTCACACGTACTACTATTCCATTCGGGAATCATTTTGAATTTATCTTCTGAAAGTATAAGATCAGCCTTGATGAAAAGACCTGAATTTGGTTCTTCAACATCCAAATCTGATAATACACATATCTCTTTTTCTGCTATGTATGATGCTAAGTTTGTGGATAGGGTAGTCTTTCCTGTTCCGCCTTTTCCACTGGCAATTGCTATTTTCATTTCTTTGTTCCTGTTATGTGATTCAAACCTATTTAGATACGCTAGCTTAAAGTCGAGTCTATTCTTAAGGATTCAAACATCTGGGTATCTAGGTTCTTTTTTTTGAACATGTAAGGTGGGATAGTTATTTTTTCTTTTGGAGAAGTTCATCCCTCACCATAGTCTTGCCGCATATAGGGCATTTTAAATCGGTGCATTTGACACCTCTTTGGTGAGGAATTGTATGACCACATGCTGCACATACACAGTTTCCACCATTACCAAATCCTCCACCATTATTTCGTCCACGACCTCCACTAGAAGAATTGTTTCCACTACCTACTGACATATTGTTCTCCAATACAATGAATCAGGGCGATTATTAGTAATCGCCCTAGATTGAGTTACTTATCTTCCTGCATCGCAGCAAGACGATCTTCGAGTGTCTTGAGCTGATTTTTCAGATACCCAACCTCATTCTCAAGAGATCTTTTTTCGGTCTCCTTTGAATAAACTGGGGCTGTATACGCAGAATTCAATCCTCTTCCAAGACCTGCACCACGTGAAACACTATGGAATCCTCTTCCAAAACCACTATGCATTCCACGAGTGTATCCACCAACGTTTAAATATCCTGCACTATTAGCACCATTGCAGAAGCCTGCTGCTCTGCCTGTCATTGGACCCATACCAGCTGGACCACTACCATCACCTCTTGGCATATTACTACCTCCTGTCTCGATGACCATGTTCACGGCAACATTTTCCGTGGCCGAATCCCCCGGCCAAATCTATCAGATTCTCTGATCCGCAAGATGGACATGTATTGAGTTTTGATTCAAACCCAATTTTGAACATATGTCCACAATCTTGACAACGAATCACATTCCCATTGAAATGGATGTTTCCACCTTCTATATGAAGATGTTTCCCTTCAACAAGGAATTGAGCCATTTTTTTTCTAGCTCCTTCAATCAATCTGGTAAAAGTCGAACGCGATATTTCCATCTCCAAAGCAGCTTCTGTGTGCTCCATACCTTGATAATCAGCTAATCTAATAGCTTCAAACTCGTCCAGAGCTAGACAAAGGGGTTCTAAATCCCGTCTGTGTATACCTTGAGGTTTAAAATCTGCGTATAATGGAGGCTGGTAAACAATTCGTTCTTTTTTTGGTCGTGACATAATCTATCCTTATTCTTACCTTATAGTAATGCACATATGTGTATAATGTCAAGAGATTTTCTTAGAGAATTTTTCTAAAAAGTTAGAAGCTAAATCCAAAGATAGTTGTAAGAAAAAAAATATTTCTTGCATTTGCAGTGAGATCAAGTTGTTGAAAATAAAAATGTATTTTTTAGATGAGAAAAATAGTATCTCTTCATATTACGAGAGGTGAGATATGTGAGTGAATAAAAATCAGCCCAGGTCTATTGGGACAACTGAGCTGATGTCGGATGATTAAAATGGATTGCGGTCAACATATGTTGTGTGGAGAAGGTGATGTGATATCTTTCCCAAAGGTTGTTTTAGGAATTCTTTATATAATTGTTCAACCTCAGGGTTCTCATGGGATTGCCGCATCGTTTTCCCTTCATCTTCTTTGAAAATTGCCTTCATACGAGCTTCTCGAATAGCATTGGTCGTGAATCTTGGTTGTCCTCCACCTCCTATACACCCTCCAGGGCAAGCCATGAGTTCGACGAAATGAAGTTCTTCCGTTCCTTCTTCGATGCTGTCTAAGATCTTAGCTGCATTGCTGAGTCCATGAGCAACTGCTACATGTACATCTACACCTTCGAGGAAGTCCCACTCTTTTACAGTTCCTTCAATATGAACTGATGTTTTTTTGATGCCTTCTAATCCTCCGATTGCATGAATATGGAGGTCTTCCATCGGGAGAATTCTGCCAGTGACAACAGCATATACTGTCCTCAGTGCTGCTTCCATGACTCCGCCTGTATTAGCGAAAATGTCTGCAGCTCCCGTCGAGATCCCAAGTGGTGCATCCATATCACTATCTGGTAGTTCCTTAAGATCAAGACCTGCCATCTTGATCATTCTACCGAGTTCTCTAGTGGTGAGGACAAAATCTACATCCTGAAAACCGCTGTCATTCATCTCTTTTCTGGAGGCTTCAAATTTTTTTGCAGTACATGGCATCACGGAGACAACTCGTATCTTAGAAGGGTCTATCTCTGCTTTTGTTGCATAATAGGTTTTTGCAATCGCACCAAACATCTGTTGAGGTGATTTTGCTGTAGAAAGATTGGGAATAAACTGTGGGTAATAATACTCAGCAAACTTAACCCATCCTGGTGAGCAGCTAGAAAGTTGTGGGAGAGAAGTCTTTTCGTGCAGTTCATACCGCTTTTTTAGTCGCATAAGAAGTTCTGTTCCTTCCTCCATGATCGTAAGGTCTGCAGTGAAATTTGTATCGAACACTTTATCAAATCCTAATCGTCTGAGGGCAGTTACCATCGCTCCTGTTACCAAAGTCCCTGGTGGTAAGTCAAAGAGTTCTCCCAGTGCAGCGCGGATTGCTGGGGCTGTTTGTACAACAACGTGAAGTTCTGGGTCTTCGAGTACTTCCCACACCTGCTGGATTTGTGACTTTTCTACTATCGCTCCTACAGGACAAACGGCAGCGCACTGACCACATTGAACGCATGCTACCGAATCCAATGGGAGGGAGAAAGCTGGCCCAATCGTTGATGCATATCCTCTGTATTGAGGGAAAAGAGCATGAACCCCTTGAACATCATTACAAACTGTTACACACCTTCTGCATTTGATACATTTGCCAGGATCTCTAATGAGAGCTACAGTTGAGGTATCTAATTCTGCACTTCTGGCATCTTGAGTAAACTCTTGTGAATCGATTCCAAGTTTTTTTGCAAGATTCTTCAATTCACAATCATCATTACGTTCGCAGGTCTGACAATCGCCTTGATGCTCACTCAACAAAAGGCTCACCACCGTCTTTCTTGCGTCTCTAACTCGCTTTGAATGTGTGAGAATATTCATACCATCTCTCACTGGTGTTGTACAGGATGCCATAAGATGGGGAGCCCCTTCCACTTCGACTACACAGACTCTGCAGGCTCCAATTCCTTCATGACATTCTAGAAAGCAGAGGGTAGGAATGGTGATCCCTGCAAGATGTGCAGCTTGGAGGATTGTTAAATTATCATCAACTGTAAGATTCTGATTATCAATAGTTATTTCATACATAGGAATTCTCCTCCTTCTGATGCTTTATCACTCCGTCCGAATGGATAGGTATAGGGGGCTTTACTTGTTTCCCATAATCGCATCTGAGACAACGTTTGGCTTGTCTTTGTGCGATAGATTCTGTCCAAGATAGTTCTACTTCCTCAAAATTTTCTCGTCTGCGTTCAATGGCTATAGTCTTAATAGGTTCGCGACCATCTGTAGAAGAGTCTGCATCTGGATTATATGTAGTCTCTATTTCCTTTTCGGTTCGCCAGAAAGCATGATCTTTTCCAGTTAGTAATAGATCAATGCCTACTGCACCTCTCTCTCCTGACGCAATTGCCTTCACTACAGAGGAAGGTCCTTCTACACAATCTCCACCTGCAAATATCATAGAATCTGAGGTGATTCCTGTAACTGGGTCGGCTAAGATAAATCCTCTTGAGTTCAAATTAAGATTAATAGCATAAGGCGATTCATGATTTCGTAATGTTTGAGCATCGATTCTTTGTCCAATTGCCATGATGATATGATCTGTTTCTAAGAGGAAAGTCTCTTCTGATTCTGCTACAGGGCTTCTTCTTCCTGATTCATCGAAACTTCCTAATCTCATTCCCATACACCTAAGACCGCTAACTCGACCCTCAACGTTTGAGATGATTTCAATTGGTTGAGTGAGGCAATCTATTTTAATTCCTTCATGGACTGCTTCTTCAACCTCTTCTTCATACGCTGGCATCTCTTCTCGACTTCTTCTATAGATGATCTGGACTTGTTCTGCTCCGAGTCTGAGTGCTGTCCTTGCAGCATCAATGGCAGCATTTCCTCCGCCTATTACAATAACATGTTTGCCTGTTCTCACCGAACCTCTGATATTATATTCTTGTAAGAACGGGATAGCTTGGACAACGCCTATACAACTTTCTCCAGGTAGTCCCATTGAAAGGGAGTCGGGAGCCCCAATACTAGTGAATATTGCATCAAAACCTTCCTCTTTGAGAGATGTGAAGGTGAAATCAACACCTAAACTTTTTCCCATGATGATATCCACGCCCATATGTTCAATCATGCGGATTTCTCTTGCGAGAGTTTCTCGTGGAAGTCTGTATGCAGGGATTGTTTGAGTGAGCATTCCCCCTGGTCTAATCGATTTTTCGAAAATAGTAGGGCGATAGCCCAGGCGAGCTAAGAAATAGGCACAAGATAATCCTGCAGGTCCTGCTCCAATAATAGCAATTTTTCTTGAAGCATTTTTCTCATTCTCCCGTATTTCAGGTAGCTGTATAGTTACTTCTTGGTCGACAAGAAATCGTTTAATTGCTCGAATTGCAACAGGGTCATCTATCGAAGCTCTTTGACAGTTCTCCTCACAGGTATGGAAACATACTCGTGCACAAACTGCTGCAAACGGGTTCTTTTCTCTATGGAGTCTTAAGGCTTCGGCATATCTTCCTTCACCAACAAGGGCAACGAAACCAGGGATATCAACATGGGCTGGACAAGAACTCTGGCAAGATGCTCTCACGAGACCTGTACAGACTCCAGCAGTACAATGATGATCCCTGATATGAGCTTCATACTCTTCTCTAAAGTGTCTAATAGTTGAAAGAACGGGATTTGGAGCTGTCTGCCCTAATCCGCACAGTGCAGTATCTTCTATTTGTTCTCCTAACTTGATGAGTCTTTCAATATCACCATTCCTGCCTTCTCCATTGCATATGCGTTCTAAGATTTCAAGCATACGTTTAGTGCCAACTCTACAAGGTGTACATTTACCACAAGACTCGTCTTGTACGAATTCAAGGAAGTATCTTGCTACATCTACCATACAGGAGGTGTCATCCATAACAACCATTCCACCCGAGCCCATGATAGCTCCAAGTTTTTTGAGCGATTCATAATCAAGTGGAACATTAAGATGTTCTTTTGGGATGCAACCTCCTGATGGACCTCCTATTTGCGCTGCTTTGAATGGCCGTCCACCTTTTATTCCTCCGCCGATATCATAGATAAGATCTCCAAGTGGAGTTCCAATGGGAACTTCCACGAGTCCTGTATTTTGTATTGCTCCGGCAAGGGCAAAGACTTTTGTCCCTCTGCTTTCAGGAATTCCGATTGTAGCAAAAGCTTCTCCCCCCATCTCGATGATTCTTGAAACATTTACATAGGTTTCAACATTGTTAAGAACTGTGGGTTTATTCCAGAGCCCCTTAATGGCAGGAAATGGTGGTCGTGGTCTCGGTTCTCCTCTTCCTCCTTCAATTGAGTGTATCAATGCCGTCTCTTCTCCACAGACAAAAGCACCAGATCCTTTTCTGATCTCTAGATCAAAACTGAAATCAGTAGAGAGGATATTCTTGCCTAAAAGACCAAGTTCTCGAGCTTGTTCAAGTGCCTTCTGGAGTCGTGCGATGGCTAGAGGATATTCGGCTCTCACATAGACGTATCCTTGAGAAGCTCCGATTGTATAAGCTGCGCAGAGCATTCCTTCTATGATGCTATGAGGATCTCCTTCTAAGAGACTCCTATCCATAAAGGCACCGGGATCGCCTTCATCGGCATTACATAATACATATTTAACCTTTCCTGGGGCATTGCGTGTAAATTCCCATTTTTTCCATGTAGGGAATCCTGCTCCCCCTCTACCCCTGAGAGTTGAAATATTCAATTCTTCAAGAATTTTTTCAGCAGGAGTTTTGTGAGTAAGCAGACGAGCAAAGGAAAGATACACCTCGGCTCCTATAGCTTCTTGTATAGAGAGAGGGTCGATCACTCCACAGTTTTTAAGAACAATCTTTTTCTGTCGTGCAATAAAGAGAGATTCTCCTTGATGAACTATTGAGAAAGGAAATGAAGCTATCTCTTGTGGTGATAGTGATTTTTTTGATTCAAGTAATTGAATCAATCTGAGAATTTCTGTAGCGTGAGCTTTGTTACAGCTTTCTAGAAGGATTTTCCATGGTTCTAGCCAAAGTACAGTTCCTTTTGAGCAAGGTCCCATACACCCTGTTTTTTTTATCTCTATAGGTTTTCCACTTGATTCTTTTCCCAATAACCCTGTCAGTTTTTCAGCAAGTTCCTGAGATCCTGAGGCGATACATCCTCCGCCACTGCATATTCGGATAATTCGTATATCTTTTTTCCCTTTCATGGAGTTGTGTAATTTTTTTTGAAATGCCTCGAGTTCTTGCAAAGAATTTAATTTAGTATTGGTATTCATGCTTCCTCCCTTACGAGTAATTGTGCGTTTTCATCTTCTAGATTCAATTCTTTATTTTGATACTCCTGAATAAGAGATCGTATTGCACTAGGTTTTACCCGTTGATGAACATCTTCATCTATCATGACAACGGGTGCTAGACCACATGCTCCGAAGCATCTGCCGACTTCTAGAGAAAACATTCTGTCAACAGTCGTTTCTCCAACCCTAATTCCCAATTCTCTTTCAAAGGTTTCAAGTACTTGTTTCCCTCCACGAACATAGCAAGCTGTTCCAAGACAAACACGAATCAGATGTTTTCCTCTGGGGTGGATGGTGAAGAACGAGTAAAAGGTTACGACCCCTGCAATCTCGCTATAGGATATTTTCAATTTTTTACCGATATAGCGTAGAGCTACTTCTGGCAGGTATCCTAGCAAGTTCTGTGTTGACTGAAGAACTGGTATGAGAGCACCCTCCATTCCTTTGTAAGATTCTACAATCTTATCAATGATAGGGCTTACATCATCAAAGCTCATATCTTCATGTTGTTCTTTTTTTTCGAGGAGAGTATTCCCCTTTTTAGTGGTATTTCCCATGAGTGACTCCTTCTTTTAGAACTTACTATTCCTATACCTTGTGTATTGGTCGTAGCAGAACTTTTCTGAACGGTCTTGGGTACACGATTGTGCAGATATGTAGACCTGAAGCGGAAGATCTAATGTAGGGCAAAACATTGCTTCTTTATTAGAATAACATGGAATGAGTGAAATGCAACACTAATAAGATATTATTTTATCGATTTATAGCAATCAAATCTTATTATACACTATTTCTGCCATATGTATGAGAAAAGACACCTCATTACAATGTATATATGCAAATGATTTCTGTGCTTGATGACAATACCGTTGTCATGTATCATATCGTTACTATGGAGGGGTTTGACCATGAAAATAGCCTTTTCCCGGTTTGTGCTTGGTTCTATACTATCTGGTATTGTATGTATCTCCATTGCCTGTGCGACTACAACGATAACTGCCTTTCCTTCAGTCTACCCGCGGGAATTCGATTTTGAAGGAGAATTATGGCGTGTTAAATCTTCGGACTTACCTGTTGCTCCTGGACCAAACTATTGGTCAGGATCTCCTGAATCGGTATGGGTCGACGAGGAAGGTCTTCATCTCACCATTGCACAAAGAGATGGTCGTTGGTATTCCACTGAAGTCTTTATTCGTCGTCCTTTAGGATACGGTACATATACTTTCTCTATTAATAGTGATATTACAAATTATGATCCTAATATTGTTGCTGGATTCTTTACTTGGGATAGTCGACCGATTGAAGCAAATCGCGAAATTGATATTGAATTTGCTTCTTGGGGAATACCGAGAGCAGCGAAAGGAAATTATGTGGTTCAACCCAATTCTAGCCCTGATCGTCGGGATAATTTTGAAACAAATATGAGCGGTACTTATTCCACACATCGCATTGTGTGGACTCCTGATACTCTCCATTTTGCTAGTTATCATGGAGATGTTGACCCAGATAGTTCTGAAGGAAGAGCAAATCTAATGCATGAATGGACCTTTACAGGAACACCTCCGACTGAAGGGAATGCTCGTTTTAGGATTAATCTTTGGCTATTCCGAGGAAATGCACCTAACAGCGAAGGTGCTCATATGGTGATTCGTTCTTTTAATTTTACTTCTTGGGATGATTAATTTTGACTGAAGGAGGAGCTGGTTTAGTAGAAAAACCTTTCCGTACTTGAACTCCCCATCCACGAGATTTCCTCATTGCGCTGAAGTATCCAGTGACTCTCCATAGGCTTACAAGCTGTCGAATACCGAAGTTTTCTATAATCGCCATTCTCAAGAGCCGTATGATATCCTTTGTCGAATACATTTCTACGTCAAACTCAGAAATGAAAACAGAGGAGATAGAGACTAAGATTCCCAATAGAATCGTGGTAGTAAATAATAATAATGCAATAGATGCATTAAGCAACCCTACAATAGCTGCTATGAACACCATCAATAAACCTTGAATTTCAATAAATGGACCGATTGTTTCAAAAATAAAATAATAGAGCATGCCAATCATCCCTAAACGTCCATAACGTAGATTCCCGATGAGCTTGCGATGGTATAACATAATATCGATCAAACCTCTGTGCCAACGGTCTCTTTGACGATGAAGAATCTTCCAAGTTTCAGGTACTTCAGTCCAACAATTCGCATTAAATGCATAATTGACTGTATATGGAACTTTTTGCTCATGCATTTGTCTTGAGAGTCTTACAACTAATTCCATATCCTCACCAACTGTGTCCTTGTGATATTTTCCGCTTTTTGTAAGATAGCCACCAGTTTTAATAGTGCGCTCACAATTAAAAATTCCAAATGCACCTGAAATAATCAATAGAGTGTTTATATAGGCCCAGCCAACTCTGCCAGACATGAATGCCCGAAGATATTCCAGAGACTGTAGGCGGGCAATAAATTTCTTAGGAAGGGCGATTTCCTCTAAAGCGCCACGTTCAACTGTACATCCATTAACCGCACAGATATTTCCTCCAGCAGCAATGCTTTCTTCTCGAGAATCTATCATTACTGCAACTGCACGCAATAGGGCTTCAGGTTCTAATAGACAGTCAGCATCAATTCCACAAAAGAATTCTTTTGAAGAAATATTCAAGCCCATATTCAAAGAGTCGGCTTTCCCTCCATTCATTTTATCTACGACTATCAGGTTAGGTATATTCTTATTAACATAGATACCACGTAAAGGTCGGGTTCTTAAACGTGTTCTGAAAATCATGTCTCGCTTTTCTAATTTATAGTAGTCTATCAATGTGTTGAGTGTTTGGTCTTTTGATCCATCATTTACTACAATAAGTTCGAAATGTGGGTATCGCTGATTTAAAAGGGAATTTGTACTTTCGATGATATTGGTTGATTCATTATATGCCGGGGCAATAATCGAGATTGACGGAAGAAGCCTTCTTGTATAGAGAAAATGTTTATCTTTCAGCTTCCATAGCCTAGCTTGGATACGAGATCCCCGAAAAGATAGACCAAGTATTACAAGGTATCCTAAGTTAATTGCGCTAGAATAGAATACAAGCAGATAATTGAAACGGACGACATAGAGTTTTCCGATTTCTTTCCATTGCATACTAACCATAGAAGGGAATTCTTTGACTAAAATAAAAAGTGGGAAGGAGACCATAATCGCAACGAAAAGTAAGATCAAATAAAGGCGTTGTGGAGGTTCATTATGGGGCAATTGTGCCTTTTTTACTTTTACCATCCCGAGAAAACTATGCCTTTTGAGAATCTCTGGCTCTAGGTATGTTTTCATATCAGCCTTAAGGTTTTTGCTCCTAGTGGAGAGTTTTCTAAGGATTTTAAATATCTTATTCTCAATTTCAGGATCTTGATTTCTGTTGAGGAAAAACAGAATTGCACTAGTCCTATTCGCCTTCACTAATTCCTCAATTAAATTCACAACCTTTAATTCTAACGGACTATTAATTCTTGTGAGATAGTACTCGACTCGATTTGCTAGGACCTTAGCATAGATGCTTCGTTCTTGGTCAGAACTAGATTGTTCAAATCGACTGAGTATTTCTGATAAGATCTTTGGGTCTTTTGAAGACATTTCAGAGAGAGATTGGATAATTCTTTCATGTAGCGAGGTACAATTAGCATACGTCATAATTGCTTCGACATGCTCAGGTTCCAATTCGGTACTGTAAGCTTGGATTACATATGAGAGGATTCTACGGCTTGTAGTCGATATAAAAGGTTCCTTCATGAGTTCTTCAGGGAAATACCTCAATAATGTAATAAGGGCTAGGCTCTGAACACGCTGTTTGCGATCATTCAAGGCTAGTTCCTTGACACAAATGCGAAATTCTTCTGCTGGGTATTCAGCTGCAAATTCGCACAGGAGTAATTGTGTAGAGTATCGTTTGCTATCAGTATGATTTTTTATATATTTGAAGAAATCTTCTTTATATGTATAAAGTACAGATCGCAATCGTCGAGCAAACCAAGGATTCTGTGAGTTTAGTTTCATTACAATTAGTCTTATAGCTTTTATGACTCGTTGAGTTGCAAGTGTGTGGGCGAGTTGAAGGATGACAACGGGATGGCGTTCTTTTTTCAATGCTAGGAGCAACGCCTCTTGAATCTCCTTTATTTCAAGATATTTAAGATGATGAGCAGCCTCGGCTCGCTTAATATAGAATCGTGATGAAAGATTTTTAATGTATTTTGCACACAAAGGAGTTTCAAAGAGATATTGCATGAGAACCTGGCGTTGTGCTTCTGGTAGCTGTAAGTTATCGCATAAATTAGCATATACAAGGAGGATGTTCTTTGGCTTGTATAATGTAAAATCGATCTCTTCATTAGAGAATTGATCAATAATATCTTCTTCAATTTTTGCCATATTTTGCTTTCTTCTCAATGTGATAAACCTACTAATATAGGTAGCTCCTATCATAATCCCGTCAAGAATGAGGATGATGAATGTAAGGGTGATAGCAAATTGGCTATTCATCGTGAAAAGCCCTCAGATGATTGTAATCGGGTCGTTAAATTATCGATAACACCAAGAAGTTCACAAAGCAGTACTGGGCGTGAAAAAAAGTAGGTAATCCCTAAGCCGATGGCGTGTTCGACTGTTACCTCGGTCTTGTTGGAAGACATGACAATAAAAGGAGTCTTTCTCCTGCCTGGAGAAGTTAAGAGCTCCTTGCGTAACGTGAAAGCACTAAGTTTTTGAACAAATAGTTCACTTACGATTACATCAGGATTCTCTTGCTCTACGAGATCGCGGGCTTGTAACCCATCGGAAGCAACAATAACATTGTACCGCTCCTTCTCAATAGCCTTTTGAATAATATCTCGTTGTAATCCTGGTTCATCAACAAGGAGTATGGTATATGTGGCCTTGGCATTGAGCTGTTGAGCAGAATCACTCACAAGAGTATTTCTCCCACTTCTTTTTGCAATTTTTAATCTAAAACGAGCTGTTTGTAATGAAATCTGTCGTATTTCTTCATTACTGAGCATCCGATTTTTCGGGAGTTCGCTGGAATGGAAAAGCCCCATAGATGCAGTTACCTTGGTTATAAAATGATCTGATTCAAAAATAGTATTTCGAAGTTCATTCGAATATTTAATGGATTGTTCTCGATTAATCCCCTGATAAAAAACAGCGAAAACTCCTCCCTCCAAGCGGAAATTTTGAGAAGATGTGGCTCCTGATGATTGGCGAAGGTTGTAGGTTAGATTTTTCATAGTGACGTTTCCCTCGTCGCTTCCATAATCTAAATTGATATCAGAGAGATTGTCTATGCTTAAAAGCAGAATTGAGAATTGATTTCCGGTTTTTGTAAATGATTCTATTTCCTGTATAATAAAATATTCAAAAAACTCTTGATTATATAGACCAGTTATAGGACACCGAACAACCTGTTCTTCCATTTTCTTGAGATTTATCTCTAGCTGAAGTTTGAGATTCTCTAGGTTCTGATACTGTTCAGACATCTGCTGTGAATCTTTTTGAGCGTTGAAAATAATAGATTCAAAAACCATGGGGAGTTTCATATCATATTGTTTACAAAGGTTCTCCACCAAGGGGCTTATGATAGTTATCCAAGACATCCCTTTCTTTTCTGCGATGAGGAGAAAAATCTCCTCCCATATTTTTTCATATGGAATCTTTACTTTTTTAATAATCTTCTTTTTATAGTCAATTACGAAATCGGAATTGGAAAAAACTTCATGGATTTCTTTATTTCCAAATAAAGCGAAGTATCTTTTGAGTATTTCATTGCATAGGTTAACAATTCCTGCATCTGTAATAATTTTTTTCTGTACAGAATCTAGGAAGATTCCACAAGGGAGTTCTCTTAGAATTTCAATAAATTTGATTACATTTTTATTAATGATTGAGCCATGTTGAGGACATATCATGGTTATCTCGTAATTTAGAAGCTGGTTCATTACGGGAGCTAATATTTCATGAGAAGGCATATATGACTCATGGTAGGTTTTCATGAGGTTTTCGTAATCACCTTGTGCATAGAGGTTCCATGTTTTAGGAAGAGCACAAAATAAATTACCCGATACCAAGATTTTTTGTTTTGGCAGATACGTCATCATCGTTCCGGCTGAAGGAAGGTATGGAGCAGAGAGAAAATTAATATTTGAACCGTTTTTCATTTGATAATGGAATTTATTCATATTAACCAAGTAAAATTCAGAGGTTATTCCATAATATCTGATTATCCATGCAACATGCTCGTGACAGCAAAGAATACCCTTAAATCCATTTTCTTCAAAATATGGAACCGCTGAACACAAATCAGGGTTCTCATGACTCAATACAATCGCCTCTAGATTTTCCAGAGGAACGATCATTTGAACATTTTTAAGCACAATTGGGGCATCTAAAACAGATCCTGGATCAAAGAGTATAGCCGAATCACCTTCAATCAGAAGGTATGGATTACATTGCAGTTGGGATGCATTAGCCTTGTCGCCAACCCACCAGAAGCCTTCTCTTATTAAAACCGGGCCCAAAGTATCCATTGTTTACTCCTGTCCAAGTGTCTTGCGTACGAAATAATCGCGTAAGATAGGATAACTATCCTTCAGTCGCTCCTGAAAAACTGGTTGATCCCATCTCTTCCAAGGTAACATTAATGTTTCTGATGTAGAGGAGGGAAGCGTTCCTAGAAGCTCTCCTGATTCATTCTGTATAAGGGCTAAGGAAACCGCTATTCCGTCTGACAGTTTAGTATCCAATACATCTCTAAGTGGATCGCTGTAATAGAGGCGGTTATCGTCTAATACTATACCTTGGGAAGGATCCGATACATTGATTCGTCCCCATGGGATACGAACAGAGAGTGTAGTTCCTTGGATATTCCAATTGTTTGTTGAGCCTTTGAGAGGGCCATATCGTAAAGAACTTGAATCTTCAAAGTGGGCAGGTATTATGGTACCATCACCTAGAGCTCGCTTTTTGTTTATTAGTTTTGCCATAGATTCAAATGCCCCACTCTCATTCAACCCTTGGTATGAAGAGAATCGATACGATGTACTATTATAGGGTGGAATAACTAATAACCTAGATGTTGTAGAGCCATCAAGGACCGCTAGATATTCCATTCCTGATGGAGCTTGATATGGTAAGTCGCTTCGGTAGTATACCTCACCTCTTTCACGTTCATACGTATCCAATCCAATGAGCAATTGCTCCTTAGTGAAGTCTATTGGGTGGGTAAGGGTAATGTCGATATACAGATAGGATGCATCTAGCCTGAGTTCCACAAAATCAATATTCCCATCTCCCGTCATGAGAGCTCCTACCTTGAGTGGCTTTACTGATTCTAACGCAAGAATACCATAGTTCTGTTCCGGGTCGATTACATTATGCCAGAGTATATGACGATCGTAGGGAATCATAAACGGTTCTGTCACCCAGGTTTTCTTTGCCCATTCATCCATCCACTCAAAGATGATACCACCAGCGTACCCTTCTTTCTCCATGGCTTCGTACATACGGATGATTCCTTCACCTTGAACTTGTTCGGTCATGGAACCATGGTGATATCCGTCGGGGCTATAGTGGGCATTTCCCATTCCTGTGGCAAGTCCAAATTCTGCAACGATAGCAGGATATTGTGTGTGAATTTCTTTAAACTGCTGTAAATAGCCTCCATAACGGAAACGACCTTCATCATCGAAATACTCGTCGTAATCTGGGTCGTTATTCATGAAGTCAGGGTAATTAGGGTAGATATGATAGGCACCAAAAAGCCCACCTTTCATCTTAGGGCCGAATTCAATCGAATTGATGTTTACAGAGGTTCGGTCATTGTATTCTTTGATTTTCTTTCCGAATTCATCTCGTTCCGACTCATGCACCAAGGCATCAAGGGTCGGCCAGTTTACAATCGCTACAGGGTGTTGCCATCCATAGGTTTCTTCCTGATATGAAAGCACATAATCTGCACCTTCGGCAAGCCATGCTTCAGTAGGAGAAGCACTTGGTATCACTTGTAGATATTCTCCTGTAAAGGAAAACTCTGGATTAAGAGTGTTTGTAGCTTCGACTTCTTGAGGTTCCAGTTCTCGTCCTACTAAATACCCTAAAATATATGGGGCAATGTTTGCGTGATATTCACCATAAGCACGACCTTGACGCTCCGCGATGGAGGCTTTACCATGTACTGCGTCAATTACATGGCGGATTTCCTGCTCAAATTCTAAGCGGTATTTTTCACTCAGATAGTCTCCATCAGGAGGTTCTTCTTCAGGCCATATCTCTTGCAAGAGCCATAGTTGCTGATTGGGGTGAAGCTTGTTGTACAAAGCAAATGCGCTATAGAACTCTGGGTTGAGAAGTGTATAAATACGAATTGTATTGACTTTCATTTCTCCAATTTGAGTAAGCCAACGGTAATATTCTGTAATGTCCTGAGGAAATTCAGTGAACCATTTCCCTGGCATAGCAGTTCCAATATTCACCCCATGGATGAAAAGGTCATTCCACGCATTATCCTTATATACCTGTAACATGTTCCCTTTAGTCCGAGAGACCATTTGAGTTCCCTCAATCGTAGCTATTTCCACTGATGGCTCGGGGATTGGTGTTTTTTTTCTCTCCTGTGCTTCTTTATAGATTGCTTGCATCATTGGTATATACGTGTTCCAGTAGAATACATTTTCACTTTCTAGAGAATCAGTAGTAGCTCTAGACATAATCTGTGGTACTCCAGCAAGAAAATGGAAATTAGGGGTATAGGGAATATCTGCAAAGTTACCAGCAAAATAGTACGTGCTATGGAAGGCTGAAGTAGTTCTCGTTATTGCAGGAAAACTAGATGGGAGTCCGGCTTCCTTTAATTTCTGTGCGCCTGTTTCCGTAACATCAAGGTTATAGGTTGCAAGAACTTCTACGCCACTCAAGGGTTCAACAATATCAAAAGTATGGTTGTAATAACGCTTCCCGGAAAGATCGAATAGTGCAGTACCTTCTTCTGTAAAATTGAGTTGGTTTCCTCTATCTCCTATATCTTTGCCAAGCTCAAGGACAAAGACTTCATTTTCTTCATCATTAAAGAAAAATCCAGGGCCTGTATATGACCAAGTTTCACCGGTGTTGCGTTCATATCGATCCACTGCCCATTGCGGAATAGTTTTTCCTACAGTTAGATCAGGCATGTATTGACCTATCCACCCAGTCCAGCGCACACGTAGCATCTTGTACAATTGAGCTTGTATATAATAAGGAGTAGGTGTACCGAATGTGTTATATTCAGCAATCAATGTGTTTGGATGGTCACGATTAAGATATTCTTGGAGTACGTTGATATCATGCTGATTCATACCAGCATAAATTATATTTGAAGTTCCGATGGAAGGTTCTTCCATCCCTGCAGTCCCTTTATACACGCCGTACGTATCTGCGATATAGACCATGTCTATATGCTGGTGTAGGAATGGAATAGGCTGAATTCTCTCCTCTTCTACAGCATCAGGGAAAAAACCATAATAGTCCTTTTTGTAATTAAAAGTTTCTCCTCTTGCTGTGGGGATTTTTGCCTGCTTGAGGAACCACATGATGCCCACATGTTGACGCCGAGATGATTCGGGAACTGTTTTATCGTATACTACAGTATAGACGTCTAGTGCGGGGCGTGAGAGCCACACAAGGTATGGAATGAGAACTACCAAAATGGCGAGCATCACAATGAAAAGAGCTAATGTAGACCATTTTTTTAAGGGTCTTTCTTTTTTTTGTAATTTCCGCCGCATGTCTTACTATACATTGAAAGGTTAAATACATAAATAAAAAAGTTAAAAAATGAGGATAATTAATATTATAAGAGCAACTTTTGACTTATTTGTGCGAATCAGATTTGAGTAATTTTACCGAAGAATAATCACACCTTAGGAAAAGTTGCCTCCACATTTGATAATCCTGTGATATCTCTGCGTTCATCATATGAAGTGATCATTCCCTGTGCAAATAAAAATACTACAGTGAAGGCTTTTGCTGTACGAGTTGATCGTATTTCATCTGCAATCACAGAAGAAGATTATGAGGGTTCTGGCTGCTTCTCCTACATTCTTAGTAGATAAGAGGATATATACGACAGTTGCTTTTTAATGCTAACACTTCAGGAGATACAATAGAAGGCTCTAGTGCGACAATTGAGGGGACCGAATACATAAGTTCTATTACTATTAATGCAACAACGACGGATAAAGCAATCACAGTGGGAAACAATGTGGTGACCTCAGGTGAGTCTACTGCCACATATGTAATCACAACGCAACACAAATAGAACAACCTCTGGAAAGTGAGTAGAGTTAATCAATTTATGAGGTAGCAGAATAACTTTGTCGATAATCTTCTAATAATTCAAGTATTAAAGCATGTCCTTTTTCATTAGGATGAATTCCATCTTCACATATCAAAGACCCACAATCTTTTCGTTTCAAAAAACCACTACGAATATCTATGAGACGTGTATTGGTTTCTATTGCAATTTTAGCTATTTGGAGTGAATAGAGTTCTTGAAAACGTTCAATTGCTTTTATATCAGTCAACCAAGTGAGAATATTTTTTCTACTGAGTCCGCTTCGACAAATATGTGTTAAATAACGCTCAGAGTCGATAGGTGGGAGGGTAGTAAGTAATGGTTCAATATGGTGAGCTGTTAATAAGGAGATCATCTCTTTGAGTGTCGCACTAAACTGAGATAAGGGGGTTTTGGGTTGATGAGGCTGTGTAGGTTGCAAAGAAACTTCATCCCATAGAAAATCACAATCGTTTCCTCCAAACTCCAATAAGACATAGTCACAAGAGAGATTTTTCTGTAATGCACGCTGGAGTAATTGCATTCCCTTTCCAATAGTGCATCCAAAGATTGTACTGTTGATTATTTCCAACCCTAATTTTGAGCTAAGAGTATTTACTGCTTCAACAGGAAGCATCTTATATCGGTTTTCTTCTTTATTATACACAACCCTTTTCATGATTGAGTCGCCAAATATTCTTAATTTTTCCATAATAACATCCTCCTATAAGCATTTCCTATAGATGTTTTTAAATTATAACGCAGTAAGAATATTAAGAAATAGGTTGTATTAACTAAGAGCAATCAATACGTATAGTATGTAAAGACTAGTTAATTATCACTAGTGTATAATGAGACCAAAGGGTTGATTAGGTTTCTTGATTAATCAGTATAGATATGAGATGGAAAATAGGAGGATAGAAAGTTTCTCGACTGGAGAAATATATCAGAATTTACTCAATAACCTGGAATCTCAATACAGTTTTCTGTTTCTCAATGAGGGTTCTTCTCGCATCTGTAAGATAAATTTCCCGATGAGCTTTATGAATTCTATGCACATTGTTCTGGTGAGCAAAATTCTCCATCTCTCTAAAACTGATTGCTTCATTGTCATAGGCTCCAACATGGAGCATGTGAATACAAAGGCCCTTTTCCCATTGAGAAAATTGCACTTTTGACAGGAGAGGATGGGGTTTTTTCTCAGATACTTGTTTTATGATCATATTAGCAAACTCTTGGGTTACAAAATCGGGTTGCCTGATCATGAGGTCAAAAACAAAGGTGTTTTTATCGAGAACTGGTGAATTTAGTCTCTTTGTTTCATCTAGAATATCCCAAACACCTTCTAAAGGATAAACGGTGTAATCATAATTTGTCTCCCCAGTAAGCTTTTGATTCATAGCAGGATCTTTTTTAAGGCTCATCTTAAGGGCATAGGAGAGTGAAAAGAGCACCTCTATATACTCTGCAAAATAAGGATCGTTCGGGTTTCCCGATCCTTTAATAGAAAAATAATTACACGGAGGGACTGTAATGAAACTTGGAATGCATTTAGGGAGGTAGAGATCTTTTTCTTGTTTTCGCCATTCATGTTTATCCATTAATACCTCCCTTTTACATGAAAACCTTTTTAAAGTAGATCTCATGTTATATTGGATCTTTTCTTGCTCCCTTAGGATTTATTCTCATCTTTACTTGTAGTATCTATCTCATCAAGTAAATTCAGGTATATCTCTTCTATCTGTTCACGAGCCCATGGAGTTTGCCTTAAGAATTTCAAACTTGATTTTATCCCTGGATCGTTATAGAAACAACGAAGTTCTATTTTATCATACAAGTTCCTCCATCCATAAACTCTCACGAGATAGCGTAAAATTTGTTCAAGCGTCACTCCGTGGAGAGGATTGTTTGGTTGTTCTTGTGTTTCAGATTTAATCCGCATTTGGTAATTCCTTTTATGAGAAAATTATTAATAACACACCCTTACAAAACGGACAAACATCCCTTTATTAACGGTACATTTTTCTACAATAGAGAAGCCTGCCGAGGTAATATCCTCATCCATATCGATACACGTAATGATCACGAGTTTTTTGGTGATGCGCCTAGAGGAATTAATGATATCCTTCTGTTGTTGATGGGTAGCAGAAGTGAATAAGCCATAAGGTATATCAAGTATAGCTACATCATATTCTTCAGTTATCTCATGCATATCACCTTTTATAATGCAATTATCATATCCGAAGAACGCAATATTTCTTTTTGCTTGTCTTGCAACAATCCAGTTAATCTCATAACCGTTAACGGGAATTGCCAAGGATAATGCTTCAAGCACTACAGTCCCTACTCCACAACAAGGATCTACCATTCTCGGATTCACCTGTTGTCCTACAGCAATATTAACAACTGCTCGCGCTGTACGTGTTTCTAATGAATTACTATTGGTGTGAGGTTTAAAGTTATGCTTTTCCCATGGATTCGTATTCTTTTCGTATATCCCTAAAACCCATATGTTATCAACGAGAGTAATGCCAAATTGGATAGAGGGATTCTTCATATCGACATCCCCTTGAATTACTTTCCCTAACTCTGTAACACTCTTTATCCAAGTTTCATAATCAAGTTTCTCTTCCTCAATTTTGAATCTTGTAAATTTGAAGTTATTATAGGTTGCCTTCTCATCAATAAGAATTTGTACTAATTCCTCCAAAGAGGATGCAGTGTAAAGAATAGAAATTCTTAATTTAATAAAAGGACTTCTTGATGGATCAATGTTTCTAGAAGAAAAAAAGTATTTCTTAGTTATAATTATATTAAAGAGGCTTTTCATCTCTAAAAGACATAACTCTCTCTCTTTAACGGGATAATTAATAACGTAAAAATAGTTTTGTTCACGAGTATTGTTCAACAGTATACCATTCTCCTTATGCATAGATGCCTATGAGCCATCTCTAGGTTCAAGGCAACTTCTATTAAAACCCAGATAAATCAATATTCTCACAAGCAACTCGATCAACTCTTTTCTTCATTTTTTTTTCAATTACCCTGAAATGAGCTTCTTGTGAAGGACATATAAGTGTGATGGCTTCACCAATATTTTCAGCACGACCGGTTCTCCCAATCCTATGGATAAAATTTTTTGGTGAGCGTGGCAATTCATAGTTTACCACAAAAGGAAGAGATTCAATATCAATTCCTCTAGATAGTAGGTCTGTAGTGACTAAGACTCTTAATGTACCATTCTTAAAAGTTCTTAGTAGATCTGTCCTTGCTCCTTGGGTTTTCTTACTATGAATAGATTTAGCTTCAATACCGTTTTTTCGTAATTTATCTGCGACTCTGTCAGCTCTTGCAATTGACGAAGTAAAGACGAGGACTTGTTTCATATCATGACTCTTGATGAGATATCGCAATAGAGGGCCTTTTTTCTCCTCTGGAATAAAATAAGCGCTCTGGTTTATGAGATCATTTGATTCTTGTTCTTCTTCGATTCTCATTACTACGGGTTCGCATAGGAGAACTTTTTCAAGAGAATGAATTTTTTCATTCAAGGTTGCCGAAAAAAGAAGATTCTGTCGGCGTAATGGTAGTTGGGCGAAAATTTGGTCTATTTCTTTCTCAAAACCAGCAGTTAACATGTTGTCTGCTTCATCAAGAACTAAAATTTCTAGAGCAGAAAAATGAACGGCATTCACAGAGACAAGTTCTAATAATCGTCCGGGAGTAGCAATGAGGATGTTAACATTTCTAAGGGCCATCATTTGAGGATTAATAGAGGGTCCACCAAAGACCGCTAAGGTTTTTATATCTAATGAAGATTTCTGAATAAACTTTAAAAATACAGAATTAACTTGAGCAGCAAGCTCCCTTGTGGGAACGAGAATCAACACACTGATATGTCTATTCCTAAGTAGATTTCTATGCTCTAATTTCATAAGAATGGGCAATACATAGCCTAGAGTCTTACCCGAACCTGTTTTTGCAATACCAAGAATATCTTTGTTTGCTAGGATTGCTGGAATTGCTTTTGTTTGAATAGGATAAGGCGTCGTGATCTTCTCTTTTTCTAGAGTAGATAAGAGAGCTTCTGAGATTCCCAAAGAAATGAATGACATCTATGCTTAATCCTTTATATAATGCGTATTTAGTTTGATAATTTGTCGAGGTTCAATCATACGTTATTGCCTCTCGAGAGTATAGAGGCTTATCTTTCTAAGATCGCTTATTTATGTAAATACTAATATAATGGTTATAAATCATAAAAATTGACAAATAGTAATACTCTGATATCACTTATACATCCATTTGAAGCGCAATAACACACAGTAGGAAACCTACGTGAGCGCCGGTTGCAGTTTGACCTCACACAACAAGGACTTGCTTCCCTTCACATTCTCTTTTTCTCGTGATATTCGAGAGGTTGAGAAAATATAACGTCTTAAAGTGTTTAATGTCTTAGCCCATAATCGTGATGACTATGCATGGAACTTTAGCTTTTTAATGGATAGAGCAGGGGATTGGAAATTCTCTCCTCACCTTTTCGTCTGGTTCTGGCGACAAACAGGGCAAAATGGTGAGGGGTGTGGGGAGAAATCCTCCTCAGGGATCTCTGGTCAAGATGGGGTTCGAAGCCAATCTATCCAAGCTATGGGGTGAAAGAAGATCAGGTTGCATTCATTACAAGAATACCTTTTGTTGATTTGAGTGTGTTATATGTAGATAGAATAGATCGGAAATAGGGACTAAGATGACTCAAAGCAGTAGACCTACGATAGGAATACGGGAGAAAAGACTTAAAAATTGTGAAGTGGTGTTTTTATTTAGTTAGTAGATATTGAAGCAGAAATTTTTGCTGGATTTCTTCATGGTTATCTACGCCATAAAGCTTTTATGTTGAAATGTGTGAATTAGTCCTCAATAGTGGGTGCCTGGGAAGAATACTTTATTTATATAGAATCTTTCATAATATTGTGAACGGGGAATTTTCTTCCAAGTGACACAAGCTTTACTACAGTAGAGGCGTATGATAATCTCTAACACATACTCCTATTTACGGTATATAGGATTAAAAGAGGCAAACTCATGATGAAAAATAAAATGATTACAGTGGTTCTAATAATCCTCATTGCATTAACTGGATTCATTTCGTGTGATCTCCTATCAGGGGGAGATTCTGGAAATGATGGAGAACTTACATACCCAACCCTAGCTGTTGATGTCAATCAAGATTACTTCACAACTATTGGGTCTAGTTCAGTTGATGTCTATATTAACGATGTAAAAGTTGGCACCATTAAGGAATCAGATTTAGGTTCTTCATGGGAATATAGCCCCTTTACATTTAATTATACTGATTCAATTTCGTCTCTCCGGTTCGTGTCCGGTACCTACAGTGATACGTTTGTTTCAATTAGCGACTTCGCCAGTTTTCCCCCTACAAGCATTACCAGTATCGATAAGATCAAGAAAGTTGTGCTATATCCAAGTCAACCATCTCCTTCCTATACAGTAGATGGAACCGGTGCATATATTGGTCCCAAAAAACCATCTTTCACAACAAGTAGTGCTACAGAAAATTCTATTTGTCTTAGTGTAACTGAAGATGAATCTCCTACCAATCTTGCATTTAATGTTTATCTATCAACCGATGGAGGACTCTCCTTTACAAAACACAATTCAACTGCAATCGATGCTACTGAAATGTATGATGGATATATTATAGGCGGACTTGCGAGGGGAACAGATTACAAGGTTTCGATTGAAGCTGTATATGATGGCATTATTTCCGTTAAATCTTCAGTTGAATCCTTTACAACAGATGGTACCAAATGGACAGTAATGGTCTGGTTAGATGGGGATAATAACTTAAACCCTGCTGCGGTCGTTGACTTTCATGAAATGGAACATGGATTATATCTTGCTAGCCAGAGCGATAGTGACATCACCGATAAACTTAATATCATAGTCCAGTACGACCAGAACTCATCGTACGATTCATCTTCCTTTACACATGGGATATACAAGATTCTCCCTCAAAGTACAGTAGCGAGCAATACAACAACCCTCGCATCCACAAGCACCCAGATTGCAACAATCAGTGAACCTAATATGGGATCTGCCCAAGAACTTGCAGATTTCATCGATTATACAAAGATACATTACCCAGCAAAGAACTATGCTCTAATACTCTGGAACCATGGAGGTGGTGTAAGATCGATAAAAGATGAGGATATTCTCACAAAAGCAATCTGCTGGGATGATACGAATGGCGATGATGCCCTGTATATTGGGGAGATCAAAGATTATCTCGATTCTACACACAGTGTAGACTTTCTAGGTATGGATGCGTGTCTGATGGGATTTTTGGAAGTTGCCTATGAATATCGACCAGGGACCGACGACTTTGGGGCAGATGCAATCTCTTTCTCTCCTGCTAGTGAGCAGGGGGACGGATGGGAATATGATGCCATTTTTAGTCGATTAAGCGGCCAGAGTGGAACTGATAGTAATGGACATTCTTACTATGATATT
Source organism: Sphaerochaetaceae bacterium (assembly GCA_963663665.2). GTDB lineage: Bacteria > Spirochaetota > Spirochaetia > Sphaerochaetales > Sphaerochaetaceae > SABI01. The sequence goes on along the minus strand of CAXXKP010000009.1, from coordinate 326,371 downwards.
GATAGTCTCACTGCTCAGGAATTTGCCACTGTAGTTGCTCAAGAATATGGAGATGCATGGAGCCTCGGTTCTTGGGAGACTCAAACGGCAGTAGACCTCACAAAGATTGCTAGTGTGAAAACAGCCGTTGATGGGTTCGCTTCTTCCATAAAATCATACCAAGCACAAGTAGAAAACATTAGAGGAGCTGTCGGATATGGAAATCTCATGGCATACTTTGACGAATCAGATGTAGATGAATGGTATGCGTATGCTGGGTTCGACCTCTATGAGCTCGCTGAACAGGTAAAAGAAAACATTACCGATTCATCGGTAGCTGCCGCAGCTGATACTCTTATGGACGCTGTAGATGATGCCGTGTTATACTCATTTGGTAACTCATCATATGACTCTTATTACGGTACAGGTTATTATTCTGGAAAAAATGGACTTGCAATATTTTTTCCAGATGGAGATGAAGCCTATGGGGACTACCCGTACTGGAGATATCAGCACTGGTATAATGGAGTATCTCATGATGAGTATATTGACTGGGCAACATCCATACCAAATGTGAACTATGGAGCTCTCGATTTTTGTACTAGTGATGGTGATGGGATTGTCGAATCGTGGTTTGAACTCCTTCAATACTGGTTCAATGATTCAATTACACCTATAGATGTATATAATCCGAGCCCAAAAGAATAAATAGTAGGAGTATCATGTGTACAAAAAAATTGTTTTATTCATTCTCATAGGTATCTTTTTTAGAGTATGTGTTTCATGCATAACTCCAGTCGCTACTGTAGGAACACAGGAAACACCTCTATTGCCATCAGAAGGATCTCTCTCTTTGGAAGAGACCCAACCTGTATCTTTAGTACAGATAACAGCCAAGGTTGAAGTCAATGCAGTAGGCACTATTATGCTCACAGAGAACTGGAATTCTAAAAGCAGGAAATCCTACGAAGTCATAGGTGAAATGGCAAACATACTCCGAAATTCCATAGGGGAGACAATTGTAGCTGATGTGATCTTTCTTGAGAAAAAAATGTGGAATGGATCACTTGTTCTTGTAGAATTTAAACCTGTCAATTCAGATAATCCTACTGGAAAGTAAAAAAAGCATTCTTCTGGTGTAAAGCATCATTGAAGAATGCGCTCTTTATCTTCTCAAAGTTCCCTTTAAAAAAGACACATTATTTTATGTATACAGAGCAACCCATCGTGTGAGAGAAGGGAACAGCACATTTGACGTGGTTAATATATTTTGGTCCTCCATCTGAGATGATTGGTTTCACAGAATAAATTGCTTCATCGGGATAGATTCGTACGCATTTGTCACAACTTGCACTAAAATCAGCGATTCAACTGTGAGAATTTTCCTTGGCAAAAGGGAGATTCATTATGATTATGTATAAGCATTCGTTGACGTGGCTAAGAACCTTGTTATAGAATACATAACACAGAGAAAAAGAGATAGGTAATACTATATCTTGAAATACACAAAAACGAACTATGTAGAGAGATATCCTTATCTATATGTGAGTGACAAAAACACCCTACATAGTACCATAAGAGATTAATAGGGAAGTATTGATATAATACTCTCACAAATACCTTGATTCGTGTTCCTAAGAGACAGCAATACAACTGAGTAATTGAGAATTAGGGTTGTAAAGGATGAAAGGAATATATTATGAACGCACGAACTATCTGGTCACGTATTTTTGTCATTATTGGTAGTATAGCTATGGTAATTGGAGCTATAGATCCTTTAGAGGGTTCCGCAATCATTCTCATAGGTAGTGGGTTAGTTCTTATTGGAACATATATTAGTAAAACGAAACGACGCGTTCTTTACTGGCTGTGGGTCTTTATCCTGATAACAGTTGGCGTTGGTGTAATGTGGGTATTAAGTGTATTAGGCGGAATCGGTGGTAACTCTGGGCGATCTTTATGGTGGAGCCTATTCATCCTGCCTTATCCCATCGGCTGGATAATGGGTATTATTAGCCTCATTGCTAGGTTAATTGAATATAGTAAGGCACGAAAGGAAATAAAGAAATCTGCATAACACGCTCACAGTAAAATATTGCTTTGTAGAAGATTTAGGCATCAATTGTGACTTCTTCTAAAATTATGCAGTGTTCTCTTGCATTTATCTAGTATAAAGACGATGTATTAAACTCATTATACAAGTAGTCCCTATACCGTTCTTCTTTTCTTTTTTTTTGTCAGATATATCCTTTTATTATCATTATAGTAGAACAAGATTGTTCAACAATTATGTTGACATATGGATAAATCCATTTTACCATGAGGCAAACAACAAAAGGAGTATACTATGAATCTAAAGAAAAAAGTTTTGCTAGTAGTATTGGTTTCGATCGTCTCTCTCTCTTTTACCTTCGCACAAGGAGAGACTGAATCAGTTGAACAGGCACGTCCTGCATTTATTTCAATTGGAACTGCATCTGCAGCAGGAGCCTATTATCCAATCGGTGTTGCCTTGGCTGATATTTGGAATAAAACATTGGAAGGAACTCGGTTTAGTTCTCAGGAAACAGGCGGTAGTGTTGCTAATCTCAACATGATTGGCAGTGGTGAGTTAGAGATGGGAATGTCAAATGAGAATGTCGCCTATTCTGCTATCCTCGGTCAAGCACCTTTTACTAAAGCGATAAGTGCACAAGGAGGCTGGATTCTCAATAACAGCAATGCGATTATTGTTGCTATGGGTGACTCTGGAATTACAAATGTATCTCAGCTCAAAGGTAAGAAAGTCTCACTCGGGGCCCCAGGATCCTCCGCGAATGTTTTCGGTGAACTAATTCTTGCTTCTGAAGGATTAGAAAAGGGTGATTACGAACCAGTATTCATGGGTTGGCAAGAATCTGCTGATGCGATGAATGATGGATTTATTGATGCAGCGCTCATGGTTGGCGGACAACCATTCCCAGCTGTTACTTCACTTGCTGTAAGAGCTAACGTACAGGTATTAACCTTTAATACGAAAAAGATCCGTGACTTGAGTAGTTATCCTTATGCAACAGATAAGATTCCTGCAGCTACATATGATATGGCAATGGATGGTGATTCAATTATTATTCGTTCTGTAGTGTATATTAGTCCTTCTCTCTCTGAAGAAATTGTCTATGACATGGTGAAACAGGTCTTTGAAAATATTCCGACTCTTGTCGCTGCCCACCCATCTTCTTCTGGAACTCGTTTGTTCTCTCAAGAAGCTGCAAAAGAAATTGGCCTCTCAATTCATCCTGGCGTAATTCGCTATACAAAAGAAGTAGGGGAATGGTAATGACAAGTTTTCGTGAAACAGTCGCAAAGGTATCTTGGGTGTTAACACTATTCTTTATAACATTAGTGCAACCCTTATATCTCTTGCCGATTGAACAGCAACTACCGATTACGTTGATGCTTGTAATGATTGGTTTATATTATCATACACCATTCATCAAGACAAAAAAAGAGATAGGAAAGATAGGTTCAATCGCTCTATTAATTGTAGATTCATTATTTGTCTTAGCTGCAATAGGGGTAGGTCTGTATATCACTCTAAACTATTATAGCATCATATATAGGCAGGGGGCTTTTACGCCCATGGACACAGTGGTTGCAATTGTTGCTGTTGTGTTGGTCTTTGATGCTGTAAGAAGAGCTGTGGGCTGGCCACTAACTATTGTGGCCCTAGTTGCACTTGCGTATGCTCTTTTTGGAAGACTGATGCCTGGAGCACTGTTTCATAGGGGATATTCGATGAATCGAATTTCCCTACAGCTTGCCATGAGCTATTCTGGAATATATGGGATCCCTCTCCAGATTATGGTGCGGTACGTTATTCTATTCATCGTGTTTGGAGCTTTGTTACAAGTGAGCGGAGCTGCTGATTTCTTGGTTAGATTTTCTACATCTTTTGCAGGTAGATATACTGGAGGATTGGGCAAGGTAGCAGTTGTTGCAAGCGGATTGGTCGGTAGTATTTCAGGAAGTGCTGCTGCCAATGTGGCTACAACGGGAAGTGTTACTATTCCGGCAATGAAAGGTTCCGGATATGAACCTCACTTTGCCGCTTCAGTGGAGGCAGTAGCCTCTACTGGAGGGCAGATTATGCCACCAATAATGGGGGCTGCAGCATTTCTCATGGCTGATTACCTTGGTATTGCATATATCCAGGTTGTCAAAGCTGCTGTTATTCCCGCATTTCTATATTTCTTCAGTGCGGGAGCGGCAATTGATATTTATGCGAGATCTAGGGGTATCATGGGGTTACCTAAGGACAAAATACCCTCCTTCTGGAAAGTGATAAAACAGGGTTGGGTGTTTCTTGTTTTAATCCTGTTGGTATATGGGATGCTTATTGCAGGATTTTCTCCCACACTTGCAGCCTTTACTGGAATTATTGCAGCAGCGCTTCTTGTTATAGGGAGGAAAGTTGGAATTCGTCCCCTTTTCGAGGCTCTCTATGAAGGTTCTCAGTCTGTCGCAAAACTCTGTGCTGTAACAGCTGGAGCCGGCATTGTAGTTGGAGTAATCCAGTTAACAGGTTTAGGTGCTCAGCTTGCGAGTTTCATGGTTGAGGTTTCACAAGGACATGTGTATGTCCTACTGATTTTGGTGATGATCGCTTCGATTATCATGGGAATGGGAATGCCTACCACTGTTGTCTATGTTCTCCTTGCTGCGCTCGTTGGCCCAGCGCTTGTTTCACTTGGTGTGAATGTTGTTGGTGCCCACTTCTTTTTCTTTTATTTTGGAGTCTTGGCTGCAATAACTCCGCCGGTTGCACTTGCATCCTATGCAGCGGCATCAATAGCAAAAAGTGATTTTGATAAAACTGGATGGACAGCATTTAAAATGGCAATACCTGCTTTTATAGTTCCGTTCTTCTTCGTCATGAATCCAGCACTTCTCATGAATGGTTCGTTGTTACAGATTATTTATTCTGCTCTGACTTCTGCTGTCGGTGTATGGATGATATCAGTTGCTACTATGAATTATTTCAGGGGGAAACTCCCCTTATGGGCTCGTATAGTAATCATTGTTGGTGCTGTGTTGCTCATTGGTCACAGCGTGCTTACTGATATAATTGGGTATGGAATTCTTATAGGATTAATTTTCTTTGGAATGAAAAGGAAGAAAGTAATAGTAAAACAAACGGGTGTGTAACATACCATCCACCAGAATGTAAGGTAAGAATATCATCAAACTTAATGAAAATCTTATAGATTACACAAAATAAGGAGGCTAATATGGTAACATCAGGATATATACCTTTTCATCCGAATCCCAGCAAACCAGAATTTACCCTTTTACACGGTGCCTGTGATTCCCATTGCCATGTCTTTGGGCCTGGAGATAAATTCCCTTATTCATCGACTAGCAGTTATGTACCTGTTGATGCTTCAAAGGAGACTCTTTTCCAAAGGCACAAGCATCTTGGTGTCGATCGTGCTGTTATTGTTCAGGCAAGTTGCCATGGAACTGATAACAGAGCCATGATTGACGCATTACAAACCGCAGGTGAGTCCTATCGAGGAATTGCTATTGTTGACGCAGGTATCAGTGAAAGTACGCTCCATGAAATGAATGAAATAGGGGTTAGAGGGGTTAGGTTTAACTTTGTGAAGCGTCTGAAGGCAAGACAGCCGATTGAAGCAAGAGTAAAGATTCTTAACATGATTAAAGAACTTCCTTGGCATCTGGTAGTCTATTTCGAACCAGCAGACCTTCTAGAGATTAGGGGTTTTCTAGAGCAGGTTCCTGTCCCTGTGGTGATAGACCATATGGGTTGTATCCCCTCTGACAAAGGAGTTTCAAGTAAAGAGTTTGAGGAACTAGCAACATTGCTGCAAGATGACCGGTTTTGGATAAAAGTAAGTTGTCCTGAACGATTTAGCCTCCAAGGACCACCATATCTTGATATGGATGAAGTAGCCTCAGAATTAATAAGAATGATTCCCAACAGAGTTCTCTGGGGAACAGACTGGCCACATCCTAACATGAAAAAAGAGGCGCCCGATGATGGAATACTTGTAGATAGAATAGCAAGAATCTGTCCCGATATCAAACAACAGAAATTGCTGTTGGTTGATAATCCCACGTGCCTGTATTGGGATTGAAGTATAACATAATAAAGAGGAATGATATGAGTAACAATAAAAGTGCGCTCGTTATGAGCGCTCATGCAGCGGATTTTGTATGGAGAGCTGGAGGAGCAATTGCTTTGCACCAAAAGGCAGGATATGATGTCACTATTGTCTGTCTCAGTTACGGAGAGCGAGGAGAAAGTGCCAAGTATTGGAAAAAAGGTGATATGACTTTAGAAAAGGTGAAAAGTGAGCGAAGAAAAGAAGCTGAATCTGCCGCAACAGCACTGAATGTTCACGATATTCAATTTTTTGATCTAGGAGACTACCCTCTTGAGATGGATCGGGAAGCAAAATACCGCCTCGTAGATGTAATTAGAAGAGTACAACCTGATTTTATGATGAGTCACTCATTCTATGACCCCTACAACACTGACCATTCTTACACTACTGAGGTTCTTCTTGAGTGTAGAATGATTGCTCAAGCTTGGGGGCATAATCCAGGAGAGAAAGTTCTTGGAGCACCTCAGGTATATCTATTTGAACCTCACCAGAGTGAACAAATGCAGTGGAAACCAGATGTATTTCTCGATATCTCAGAGGTTTGGGAACAGAAGAGGGCTGCAATTGAGTGCATACAAGGACAGGAGCATCTATGGTCATACTATACTAATTTGGCCCAAAACAGGGCAAACCATTTCAGGAGAAATTCTGGAGGCCAAGCTGGAGGAATAGATTCTAAATATGCTGAAGGATTCCAATCAGTATACCCTCGAACGGTGTACTCTTTGTAGTATAGTATAGTATATAAGTACATGTAGTATGTATAAACCCAAGGAATAACGGAAAAGATATGAAAGATAATGGTCCATCGGTTGAAGTGTATGAAAGTCTCAAAAATAAGATTGAAACAGGCTCCTTGTCTCCTAGTGAAAATCTCCGGGAAGTGGAGCTGGCTAATCAGTATAAAGTAAGCAGAAATACAATCAAGAAGGCACTCTTAATGTTAGAACGCGATACCCTTGTCTCTATTGAATGGAATAAAGGAGCGAAAGTTCGCTCCTATTCATTGGATGAGGTGCTTGAGTTTTTAGAATTACGAAGCGTATTAGAAGGATTTATCATCCGACTTGCTTGTGCAGTATTGAGTGAGACTGATATTCAGAATATGAAATATATTCTGGATAAGATGAGAGAGCTGAAAAATCAACAGGAACTAGTATTGTACTCACATCATAACCAGAAATTTCACCAAATAATATATGATGCATGTCCTAACAAAACAGCAACAAAACTTCTCATGAATCTTAAAAACCAGATGAAAAAATACAATACCAAGACCATCTTAATTCCTAAAAGATCTGATCAGTCTTTCAAAGAACACGAAGAGATTTTTAAAGCAGTCAAAAGCAACTCATGCCTAGAAGCTGAATCATTAATGATCACTCATATTATGAACGTACGTAAGGTCTTCCAAGAAAACTATCAGCTCTTGTTATAAATAAGGAAATATATAATGCAAAAAGCAATACCCTATATGCAAATCAGGGGAGGAAGTTCGAAAGGACTCTATTTTAATGCTAAAGATCTCCCGAGCAATACCGAAGAGAAAGATCGTGTTCTAATCTCTGCCATGTGTGGGCGAGGTCCTTCAGATGAAAGGCAAATTGACGGATTGGGTGGTGCAGACCCCCTTACAAGTAAGGTTGGTATCATATCCCTTTCTACACGGGATGATGCCGATCTTGAATATGAATTTGTCCAAGTCCTTCTAGGAGAAGACAAAACAGATAGAACTCAAAATTGTGGTAATATTCTCGCAGGAGTTCTTCCTTTCGCACTTGAAACGGGTATGTTACCTATTCAGGGTGAGATTACAGAATACCGTATTTTCATGAAAAATAGTGCATCGCTGTGCAGGGTGAGAGTTCGAACTCCTCATGGCTCTATTACGTATGCTGGTACTACTTCTATTGATGGGGTCCCTGGTACATCAGCTGCAATTGATTGTTTATATGAAGGTATAACAGGTTCTACATGTGGAGCTTTGTTCCCTACAGGAAACAAGATGGATATCATTGGGGATGTTCCTGTCACCTGTCTTGATAACGGAATGCCGGTAGTTCTTATACGTGCCAAAGATTTGGAAAAGAGTGGGTATGAGTCTCCAAGTGAGCTTTCTGATGATTTAATTCTAAAAGAAAAGCTTGAAAAAATTAGATTGATTGCTGGTAAAATGATGAATCTTGGCGATGTAAGCAGTAAAGTTGTGCCCAAGATGACTCTTATTGCCCCTCCGCGCAACAGAGGACTCATCTCGACAAGAAGTTTTATCCCCCATAGAGTTCATGCAACAGTTGGAGTCTTAGCCGCTGTAACTATAGCAACCGGATGCCTTGTTCCTGGAACCGTTGCGTATTCCATTGCTACAATCCCTGAAGAAGATGGAAATTCTTACCTCGTTGAACATCCCGTAGGGAACATTTCAGTGAGTCTTGAACTTGAAAACGGTACTGAATTGCCCGTGGTAAAGAGTGCAGGAGTTATTAGAACTGCTCGTGCTCTAAGTCGTGGTGAACTATTATTACCAGAAGAGGATTAATTATGAAAACAGTAGCTATAAGAAATATTGAACGTGCCAACCTTGTGACCGTAGAAGCTCTTGGAAATCTGGGAGTTGCCACCGTGCATGAAGCACAGGGGAGAATTGGATATTTGAAGCCATATATCAGGCCAATCTATCCTCATGCACAAATCGCAGGGAGTGCTGTGACAGTCCTTCTACATCCTGGAGATAATTGGATGATCCATGTAGCAATGGAGCTTTGCAAACCAGGTGATATCTTAATCGTAGCCTGTACTGCAGACTCTGATAGTGGTTTTTTTGGGGATCTTCTTGCTGAATCTGCGATGGCTCGAGGGGTAAAAGGACTTGTTATAGATGCTGGAGTTCGGGATACATCAAGCCTTGAGAAAATGGGTTTTCCAGTATGGTCAAAAGCGGTAAGTGCTCAAGGAACGGTAAAGGAGACGGTTGGTGCTGTCAATATCCCCATCGTTTGTGCAGGGCAAATTGTCTATCCTGGTGACGTCGTAGTAGCAGATGATGATGGGGTTGTTATAGTCAGCCGTCTTGATGCGGAGGTGGTGCTTCTTAAAGGGCTTGACCGTGAAAAGAAAGAGACAGAAAAAAGAGAAAAGTTTGCAAAAGGGTTACTTGGTCTTGACGTGTATAATATGCGTCCTCGTTTACAGGAAAAAGGACTCGTGTACTTGGAAAACTTAGAAGAATACTTTCAACTAAAGTAATGGTGATCCCCACTTACCTCACAAACAAAAGGTGATTTCTTTATCTTATCAAGATAAAGAGATCATGAAAGATTGGTAAACAAGTATCTCCAATAATTGAAAAACAGCACTATACTTTTATCGGTAATACACACCTTTTAGAGTTATCTATTGGAGTGCAAGGGAATTTGCTTTTGTCTTGGATTAACGACTATTTTGAGTGTCTTTCTTGAATATATTGTACTAAAAGATATTTATAGTAACTAAGAGTAGCCATGGTATTTTAGTCTATCCAATGTAATAAAGATGAACCTTTTGATCTATTTCTGATTACATAAAATAAAGAATCTTCTTATGTTATTATCTCCAATAAGTATGATATTATCGTACTTAGAGGATGTAATATCTTAAAACTCGTGATTTGATTATGTATGAGTTAAAAAATTATTCTTAAAAAAATAAAAACTCGCTCAAATGATTAAGAATAAAGATATTATTCAAATTATCTGAGGAGTATATGCAACCTCTTCTACTCAACCACATCTTCCAATTGCCAGTCTGATATATTCTCCTACTTATATCTTTTTTGAAACGGTATTGACGTATTATCAAATAATCCCAGAAAGAGTACATGCTATTAATAGCCTAGGATTTCGTCTCGCGACGAAAGAGAATGTTATTTGCATACTCCTTACAAAATTAGGAGAATTAAAGGTTCCAAAACAATAGACAGTATCTTATTTGAGGATCTCCGATTTAAAAGAGAAGTTATTGAAGAATCAGATTGGAACCTTCTAAAAGTGCTCATTCCCCTCTACCGCATGAAATGCTCTGAAGAAAGTTCTACAAGAGATAACACTCTATATATTGACTACTGCCGATTTTTTTTATTCATGCAGCGTTTTATGGTGAGATAGCACTTTGAATGTTTCATGGAATAGATCGTTTCTCAGAAGATATGAATTTTTCTTTAAAATCTAAAGATGTTATCTTTTCTTTAGCAGACTATCTTTCTGCAATTGAAAAAGGACTTTCATAGTATGGGCCAGAAATCGATACGAGTCATACGGTAAAACTCTCTGATTAAGCAATTCAATCAGCGGTTTTAAAGGACAATACACTTGCCCATCTAGTGAAAATCTTTAATTCTTCTACACCTGTATCTGGAGTTCCTACTGATGAATTATTAAAGATAAAAATATAAATTGATACAAATCCCCCAAGTGGAGCTTCCTATGAACAAAAATTCTGCCTTTTTCTGTTCTCCTTTATGATAAACCATCATTATTCGCGGGTAAATTACAAGCGCTTTTAGGTAGAAATTTGAAAGCTAGAGAGAAGGGGAGGGATTTCTATGATTATGTATGGTATCTAGGTGAAAAAACATTTTCTAATATTACCCACTTAGAAGAAAGAATGATTCAAACAGGTCATTGGATAAAAGGGGATCAATTGACGTTGGATAGAGTCAAGGAGCTCCTTTACAATCGTTTTAAGAGATTATACTCACTTAAAACAAGATGTCGTATCATTTGTGAATGATTATCATGTTTTGGATTTTTGGAGAAAAGAATTTCTTGTGGCAATAACAAAAGATATCCTTATAGCTGAATAAGGAAACCACGGGCCACCATTTGAATGTATTGGAAGAGTTATGATGAATTTTTCCGAATCCAGATTATTAATAAGAACTGAGATTTGTAAGATAAACAAAGTCTTCGTAACAGAGATTGCACTAAAGAAAGAAAAGCAGAACTAATAAAAAACCTCAGATATACGTGATGTTATAGGAATTTTCATTCTTGTGTTAGCAGAGTGTCAGATATCTATTCCATGTTTTATTTTTTTCAATCTCTGATATTTCTTAGAGAAGTAATTTGAAGGACGTGAAATTATATGGCAGGAGTAACTCCTACTGTTTCTTATGAAAACACAAGCTTGGTTCTTTAGTGTATTTTGACAGGGTGCTGTTAATTCATGTTATACTATTCTCAAATCTTTTTCTTTACTGCGTTGGAGGTGCTAAGAGTGACCAAACACAATGGTATTATCATCGTTGGAGCAGGAATATCTGGTCTTACAGCTGCGACTTCACTCGCTATGCGAGGACATTCAGTGCTGGTGTTAGAAAAGCTTAACTCTTGTGGTGGCTTGGTGAATTCTTTTGTTCGAGAAGGGTTCCTTTTTGATGGGGGCATCCGGGCTGTTGAGAATGCTGGTATGCTCAAGCCTATGCTCAAAGAACTTGAGATTGATTTGCCCCTATTGGATAGTAAAGTCTCCCTTGGTGTGGAGGATAAGATAATCAGTGCAGATAGCAAGGAGAGCCTATCTGCTTATGAGCGACTCCTTAAGGAGCTCTATCCCCAAAGTAGTGATGATGTAGAGAAGATTATCAAGGTTATTGCAAAGTTTGATGTCTATATGCAGGTGCTCTTCGGTAGCGATAGTCCTTTCTTTAAGGATTCTAAACGTGATATCCGTTACTACTTTAGTACTTTCATTATTTGGATTATCAGGTTCTTGGCTACAGGTGCTGCTATCATGCGAATGCAAATGCCTATGGAGAATTTTTTGGGTAAGTTAGTCAAGAATAACTCTCTGAGGGACATAATCTCTCAACACTTCTTTAAAAAGACTCCGGCTTTCTTTGCCATGAGTTACTTCTCCCTTTATCCCGATTATTTTTATCCCAAAGGGGGAGTGGGAAGTATTCCTAAAGCCTTAAGCAAACGTCTTTCTGAGATTGGTTCTGAGGTAAGGACTAATGTCAATGTGGTAGACTTAGATGCTCGAAATAAGGTCCTCACCGATGACGAGGGCAATACATATACCTATGATAAACTCATTTGGTGTGCTGATATAAAGCTCCTTTATAGGATGATCTCTCCTGATGAATTTCCTATTCCAATAAAGACCAATATCCTCAAGGAGCAAGGGCGTATTCTTGCAAGCCGTGGTGCCGAGTCAGTATTCACTCTTTTTATGGCAGTAGATCTTCCTCCTGAGTATTTTAGGGGGATATCAAATGGTCATTTCTTTTATACACCGTCATCAGAGGGGCTTGGGGAATTGCACTGTTCAAAATTATCTGCGATTCTCGATAATTGGGAAAAACTTGATCGAGAAGAATTTTATACGTGGTTGGATGCCTATTGTCGGCTCAATACCTATGAGATTTCTATTCCTGTCCTCAACGATTCTTGTGCCGCCCCTGACGGTAAGACAGGTTTAATTGTCAGTTTTCTCTTCGATTATGAACTGACAAGGAGGATTGAGGAGGATGGATGGTACGATGATTTTGAGAAGCATATCAGTGATTTTATGATAGATGCTCTCAGAAATTCAGTATATCCAGATATAAAAGATAATATCCTATTTTCCTTTACAGCAAGCCCTTTAAGCATCTTAAGGAGTGTGGGTAGCTCTGAAGGAGCAATTGTGGGTTGGTCCTTTGAGCAGGAGGTGCCCATTTCAGCTGGGATGCTTAATATGAAAAAAGCTGTTATCACTCCTATTCCTGATGTATATCGTGCAGGGCAGTGGACTGCCAGTCCTGCTGGATTACCTACCTGTATTATGACAGCAAGGATGGCTGCAGACTTAGTGCACTCAGAACTCTCCTAGGTGAGATTTCATTGAGAAAAAATTGTTACTGTGAAGATTTGATTCTTTGGAGAAACTGTGTTCTGCATGAAAATTTTCTTCTTTCAAATGAGAACACTATAAATTTTTATTGGAGATATTACTCACCTATAAGATACATGAGCCTATTATATGTAACAATCCTTTGTACATCAGGAGAAAAAGATCTTAGTATACAAGGAATGACTCATACTTTATTGAAGAATGACTAATACGTCAATTTTTGTAATGATGTAAAAATGGAATAAAATAAGTAATGCTAATCACCTTTATCGAATCAAAAGCATAAATATTACTATGTCTATATTGATTAATTTTATTTTTTTAAAATAGGTAAATTAAATAACTTATCAATATCTCTTTGCCAGTGTTGAGAAAGAAATTTTTTTATAGAATTAATTAAAGCAATATAAAGGAAGTAATAAAGTATTTTTTATAAAGCTGATATAGCTGGTAAAAAGTTGTGTAAATTAGAATCGAAATAAACTATTAAAAAAAATATTTGACAGATTCAATTCAATCGATGTATAGTTGACAGAGTTGATTAAGAATCTTCAAAGGAGGGGTGATGGGTATAATTAGAAAGATTGATGATTATGTAACTATTTTCACTGAATGGCTACTTGGATTCAGTGTTATTTTTATGGCAATTATCCTAATTTCAAATGTTATTGCTCGAAAAGTGTTTAATAGTAGTATTCCTGCTGCAGATGAACTAGGGGCTACTCTAATAATTCTTGCGACGTTCAGCGGTATAGGTTATGCCGCAAAAAAAGGACGTCATATCAGGATGTCTGCACTTTTTGATGCGGTCCCTAAAAAGGTCCAAAAAGTGATTATTATATTCACTTCATTAGTTACCTGTGCGACCTATGTATATGTCTGTTACCTATCCTTTCAGTATATCGCATATACACGAATGTTAGGTCGTGTAACATCCGCCTTAGAAATGCCAGCTTGGATTCGGGTTGTAGTTGTCCCTATTGGGTTTGGTTTGGGTGCTATCCAGTATTTTTTGAATATTATCATCAATATTAAAGAGCCTGAAATCTACATAGGAACTGAAAAGCAGGCATTGGAGAGACACAATGATATTTAGTTTATTGGGCGTAATGCTCCTATTGTTATTACTTGGGTTCCCTATGATGATGACCATGCTATTCGCAACTCTATATTACATGATTGCCTTTATGCCAGGGGTTGAAGTGTTTACAGTAGTTCAGCAAATGGTTTTAGGGGTGCAGAGCCCTGTTCTGATGGCAATACCCATGTTTATGTTGGCTGCAGATATCATGTGCACCGGGCATACCTCAAATCGGTTGCTTGATTTTGTAGAGAGTTTTGTTGGTCATCTTTCTGGTGGAATGGCGACTACAACATCCTTGACTTGTGCACTGTTTGGTTCGATTTCTGGATCGACACAAGCGACTGTTGTAGCTGTAGGACGCCCTGTTCGAAAAAAACTTCTAGAACGTGGATATGAAGATAGTGAAATCATGGCATTGATTATCAATTCCAGTAATCTTGCTTACCTGATACCGCCAAGTCTTGGTATGGTTGTCTATGGAGTGGCAAGTGGAGCCTCAATAGGTAAACTCTTTATTGCAGGACTTGGCCCAGCTGTAGTAATTCTGATAATGTTCGGTATTTATTCTGCGATATATGCCAAAGTAAAAAAGATTCCCCGTTTGGATAAGGCTTCGTTTGCCCAACGATGGAAGGCAACAAAGAACAGTCTGTTTGCTTTTGGTTTTCCCCTTATAATTATGGGAGGTATCTATACAGGCCTCTTTAGCCCTACAGAAGCTGCAGCTGTTTCGGTTCTCTATGCACTCATAGTAGAGGTCTTCATTTATAAGAGCATAAAGATTAGAGAGATTTATAAGATTGCTCTTTCTACAGGAATTATAACCACGGTTGTATTTATTCTTGTTGCTGTGGGGGGCGCCTTCTCTTGGGTAATATCCTATGCACGTGTTCCGCAGTTATTAACCCAAGGACTTCTTGGTGATAATCCTTCGGTATTTTTGATACTACTGATCGTGAACCTTTTCTTTTTTGTCAGTTGCATGTTTGTGGAAGCTGTTGTTGTAATTCTCATACTAACTCCAATTTTTGCCCCAATCGCTCTGGCAGCAGGTATCGATCTGGTTCAACTTGGAATCCTTATCACTTTACAAGTGGCTATTGGGTCTGGGACACCCCCTTTTGGTACGAGTATATTTACAGCCAGTGCTATCTTTGACAAACCATTTCTAGAAGTCATAAGGAATGAAGGACCTTATATAGCAATGTTACTTGTTACTTGTGTTCTCATTTCTGCTTTCCCCCAAATTTCTCTATTTATAGTGAATATGATGCACTAAATTGACTATTTTCGTAAAAATGGTGAATTACATAAAAAGGAGTTATATCGTGAAGAAAAAGAATCTAATTATTGGACTGTTGTTGGTAATTATCCTGATGACCTCTTGTTCTGGGAAATCGGAACAAGCAACAACGAGCTCAAAGGAAACAGAAAAAGTGTATACCATAAAGGTAACACATGAAGAGTATGCAGATACTGTTCCAGATCTCTATGCTAAAGAACTAGCACGAAGAGCGGAAGAGAAAAGCAATGGCAGATTAAAATTTGAGATCTTCCAAGTTGGTCAGCTGGGAGTTGGTGTTGATTTGATTGAACACCTACTCACAGGAGCAACTCAGATGGCAATTGTAAGTCCTGGGAATGTAGCGACAATTGTTCCTGAAGGACAGGTGTTTGCACTACATTTCCTTCTCCCTTCCGATGTGCGAAAAGCCTACGATTTCCTTGCAACAAGTAAGGTAGTAACTCAGGATCTTCCCCTTATCTATGCTGAAAAGAATTTGAAGCTGATTGATTTATGGCCTCTTGGTGCAAGTGATTGGTTGAGCAATAGCAAGATTGAATCTCCAGCAGATTTTAAAGGGATGCCATTTAGAACAATGGATACACCTTTAATAATCAAAAACTATACAGCTTATGGCGCTAATCCTACTCCTGTTGGTTATACGGACGTCTATAGTGCATTACAACTCAATATGGTTTCGGGTGTAGAAAATCCTTTAGGCGCTTTAGTTGATATGAAATGGTATGAAGTACAGGATTACCTGATCAAATCAAACCATATTATGTATTTAGAAGGTGTTTTTATGAATGATAAAGCCTTCAATAACCTTCCTCAAGATTTGCAGAAGATCCTCACCGAAACTATAGCTGAGATGCATGAATATGCCTATGAGCTTCAAAATAAGGCAAATGCTGCAGCTGAAAAGATTCTAGCAGAGAATCTGACGGTGGTTGAACTTTCTGACGAAGCAAGACAAGAGTTCATCAAGGCAGCGCTTCCAGTACGTGAATTCTTCAAAGATAATAATGGGGAACGTGCTAAAAAAATCCTCGTAGATTTGGAAGCAGAGATTGCCGACTTTCAGAAAAAATAAATAAAACGGATTGTGAGAATCTATCCAAAGGAGATAGCAAGTTATGTTTGCATATAATGTACCATTTGAAGATTTTGCTAAGAGGCGTAAGGGATGTCAAGTTGAGGCACAAAAACGTGGATTATCAGGCGTATTTGTCTGTTCTCGAGGTGGTGGTACTTTTGACCGTTTCGCAGGTGGTGATTTCTTTGCGAACCATTATCAGCAACGTTGCTATCTCCCGGATAATTTGCCTTTATGGAGTGGTCGGTCACACTCCATGCTTCTTATCCCTTCAATTGGAGAGCCTGTTCTCCTCGTAACAACTCTTGAGTATCGCAAGGACCTCGTAGCAATACAGGATGTTAGATATAGCACTGATTTTCATAAGTTGTTAGCAGAGACTGCTCATGAATTACGCATGGATAATGGAGCAGCAGGCATCATCTATGAAGATACTCTGCATGAAACGATTGGCCGTCACATGAGAGAAAATATGCCAAACCTCGTCTTGGTTCCTTGCGACGACATTATTAGTGAGATGCAAATCATCAAGACACCTCGGGAACAAGAGTCCATAATTGAAGCTTGTCGCATAGGTAGTGAAGCCGTACGTATAATTATGAGTGGTGTGACTGTTGGCAAGAAGGAGAGTCAGGTAATAGGGCCTGCCATGGATTATATATTTTCCAATGGGGCAGTACTCTATTTTGTTGTGACTAATGGTGGTGCTGATAGCACTCCTGTTCATAGTATTGACTTTCCTGGATACGATTGTCATCGAAAAATGGAGAAGGGCGATATTTTCAAGGTCGATTTGATCATATTGTACGAAGGATATATCTGTGACTTTGGAAGAACCACTGTCGTGGGTGGAAAAGCCAACCCTATACAGCGACGTATGATTGAAGAGGTAACTTTTTCCTGTGAACATGTTATAAGCAAAATTCAACCAGGTGCAAGAATCAAAGATATTGTGAACGAAGGAGATCTTTACCTTACAGAGAGAGGAATATCGCTTGAATCTGAACAAAATGATCCAAATAAGATTTATGCAGCATTTCCCCCACACTGGGGCCATGGCGTAGGTATGACTTGGGAAAGGCCTTGGTTTGTGAAAGAGGAAACAATGACAGTGAAGGAGCACATGTACCTAGCTGTAGAAAAGTGCCTTTACAAACCTGGTTTGGGAACCGTTAACTATGAGCAGAATCTACTTGTAACCGCAAATGGCCCACGTGTATTAACAACTACACAAAAACTTTGGATTTAGGAGTTACTGCGTGAACAAGGATAAATTAATCGAATTCTGCCAAGATCTTATACGCATGAAAAGTCTTTCTGGAAATGAACAATTAGTAGCAGAACGTATAGTTCAGGAAATGATCAATCTAGGTTATGATGAGGTGAACATTGACTCCTATGGGAACGTAATTGGTAAAATTGTTGGGGATGGAATACGATCGATCCTATTTGAAGGACACATGGATATAGTAGATGTCCCAACACCAGAGAAATGGAGTGTAGCTCCTTTCGGTGGTGTTATTCAAAATGGTCGCTTATATGGGCGAGGTTCATCAGACATGAAGGCGGCTATGGCTGCAATGGTCTACGGTGCAGCTGAATGTATTGGTAATCAGAATATAGCAGATATATATGTGGTCGCTGTAGTGCATGAAGAAATTTATGAGGGTGTTGGATTTGGGAAAGTGCTTGAACAGATACATCCCGATGTGGTTATCCTTGGCGAACCCAACAATTTAGAAATTGCAATTGGGCAGAAGGGTAGGGCCGAAATTGTTCTAGAAACTATTGGGGTTAATGCTCACTCAGCACATCCAGAAAATGGAGTGAATGCTATTGACCACATGGTATTGTTACTTAGTGAAGTGAGAAAGTTACCGGTAAAAGTGTCTGAAATTTTGGGAAATGGAATACTTGTTGCCACAGATATTATCTCTTTTCCATATCCCGGAACTTCCATCATTCCAAATCGTTGTCGAGTGACCCTTGATAGAAGGCTTGTCGAGGACGAGACCAGAGAAAGTGTACTAGCGCCTATTAGCGCTGTTATCAAATCATTAGGAGAAAAGATTCCAAATTTTTCGGCAAAGGCCTCTTTTGCAGTTGAAGAATTACATACCTATACAGGTAAGACTTTGAAGTCTGAGCGCTTCTATTTAGGTTGGACTCTTGATAAGGAAAGCGAACTTGTACAGCTAGCGAGAAAGGTATATAATAATTTACTTATTGAACCAATCATACGTACCTATCAATTCTGTACCGATGGTAGTGAATGTGCTGGAAATAGAAACATTCCTACGATAGGAATTGGGCCAGGCAGAGCTGATATGGCGCATGTTGTTGATGAGTATGTTGAAATTGAGAAAATTATTACAGCTGCAAAAATTTATAGTTATTTGGCCAAAGAGTATTAAAAGCGTCTTTGAATAACAGGGGAATTGGGAACCGTTAATGAATGCAATAGGTATTGGTTTACATATAAAGAAAATCAGGTTACAACAAAAGAGAACCCAACAAGAGATCGCTGATTTTTGTGGATTTACGAAGAGCCATCTTTCCAAGATTGAAAAAGGGAAAGTGATGCCTTCAATTGGTGTTCTTTCAAGAATAGCTCAATCCCTACAGATAAAGATATCTTATCTCCTTGATGAGGAAAATCATAAAGATATTACACATGATACCTATGAAGAGATTCAAACTAGGATGATTAAGACTTCCAAAGGGTACTCAATCTATCCGTTTGCCTCTGCCCAAGAAAACAAGGTAATGCAACCCTTTTTGTTTGAAACTCACAAGAAGGAACACAAACTACATACGACTATCCATGAAGGCGAGGAGTTTCTCTACATTCTTGAAGGTGAGATGATTCTAAAGCTTGGTACGGAAGAGTATCACCTCCGTAAAGGTGATGGCTTGTATTTCGATGCTCATTTGGAGCATGAGACTATACCCCTTACGGATACTGTCAAGGTATTGGACATACTCTCGTAGTATTGCATCAGTAATGCAACCCTAAGAGACATTAAATCAGCCACTATAAATATCTTCTAAGAAGAATTAGATGTAACGTTAAGAACTATTATTCGCTAACCTTTTCTATGAAATTTTATACTTAGAAAAGCTTGCTGTTAAATATTGAGAGAAAAAATGTATGCATTTTAAACCTTTCATTTACCTTATCTCTAGAATCCTATTAATATTATAAAACTTGAAGAAAGTAATATAATCAGAATCCAATATAATATCCCATCTTCAATCATATATTCTCATAGTTCTTCAAGGTAATCGTTTCTCTTTTCACCCAATAGTAACTCTATTTCTGCCATTTTCCTTACTCTTATACATTAAAGAATCAGCTCGATCGATAAGACTCTCCACTGTTTCATTCGGTAAAGCCATAGTTCCACCAATTGAGATTGTACAACTTAATCGTTTACCATGCTCGAACATAAATGCTGATTCGATTAACATTCTTATTTTTTCAGAAAAATCTTTGAGAAAAAAGCTATCAATATTTCGAATAATTCCAATGAATTCATCACCACCCCATCTCCCAAAGATGTCAAACGGCCTTGTATTTTCTATGAGTGTATTTGAAACTATTTTCAAAATTTTATCACCAGTGTTATGTCCGTAAGTGTCATTAATTACTTTAAAATGATCAATATCAATAAATAAGACACCGAATGACATCCCAAATATTTGATATTCTGAAAATCTATTTGCAAATTCTCTAGTTAAGAATTCTCTATTCGCTAGTTGTGTTAGTGTATCAAGTAATGCCATTTTCTCGAGTTCTTTTATTCGTAATTCAGCGAGTTCTTTATCACGAATATCAGTAAAAAGTTCAATCCCATGGGTGATTTCTCCCTGAGGGTCTGTAATAAAAGAAGTTCGAACCGATACAGGTACTCTATATCCTTTCTTATGGTGTAAGAATAATTCGGTTTCCCTTTTTATCTTGTCACATAACGTTGTGTATAAAGGACACCCCGATTCGCAGAGATTGACCCCATTCGCATCAATATGTCTTAGGATATTGTCAGAACAACGATGACCCAAGACTTCTTGACTACTGAATCCTGTTATCTTTTCAGCTGCCTTATTCCAATAAGTTATGCGCATACTCTTATCTACAGTATATAGTCCTTCATGTAGATTATTGAGAAGACCCTCATAGAATTCTTCAGGTAATGCATTCATATTGCCCCCTTTTTACTTGTATGATTCATCTTTGCAAATAGTTTTGTTACTATGTATATCTGCTAAACGAAATACTTAATCAATGTTTTTGTTTCGATTACTATGAGGATTGTGTTGCCTATTTATTCTATCTTGTTTTAAACATATGCCCAAGACCATTCCCAAGGAAAAAACTTGTTGTGGCAACTAAAGAAGGAAATTGCTCCAATACATAAAATAGAGAAAAGAAAAGTAGCCTTCAATTACATGCATTGACTAATTATTAATCGAATCGAAATAAAAGCATTCATTATCATAAAAATCTAACCCAATCAAATTCTCAACAAGTTAAATCGTATAGCTTTAATACTGATAATGTATCAAATGCCTCACAGATGCATCTAAATTGTTCATGGAACTAATCATAGCATAAGATTGGTTTTTATTGTATGAATTTGTTTTTAACTTCCTTTGACCTGTTGTTACTCTTTATGTATCATCAAACGAAGTGAGCGGAAGCCCATATGATTTTTAAATGACTCATCAATACATTGTTTTGAAAAGTACCGAATAATATGGAAAGAAAAGTGACAGTGGGTATAAAGTTATATATTCTTTGTTTTTTTCTCCAATAATATGAAATACCAAAATTATGTGTGCATATAGCACGAGAAACAGTGTAGCAGTAGGTGTATATAGAGTCTTCTATTTTTAGAGGAGTCAAATATTAACTTATTTAATATAAAATTAAGCATGAAGAGCAAGAGCAGAATACATCAAAATAAGACCAAGAATGGACTAAAAAAGGACTTCTATTTCCTAGAAAGACGTGATGGTTAAGTGCCTTAGAGATTGTTGTCCACTATGGTCTTTGAGATAATTTCTATAAATAATTTAGCGAGTTGTGGATCAAACTGTGTTCCTGAATTTTCATTAATTTCTGCAAGTGCCTTCTCACTTGTTATAGCCTTTCTGTAAACACGGTCTTCCGTCATGGCATCATAAGCGTCTGCAATTGCGAGAATTCTAGAAAGAATGGGTATCTTCTCGCCTAAAAGTCCTTGTGGATACCCTTTTCCATCCCATCGCTCATGATGGGTAAGTATGAATTTCGCACTGGATTTAAGTTCGATAGTAGACATAGCAATTCTATAACCTATCTCAGGATGTTTTTTCATCTCTTCCCATTCTTCATTAGTCAGTGTGCCCGGTTTGTTTAAAATGCTATCGTCAATTCCTATTTTCCCTATATCATGCAACATAGAGAACAAATATAATTGATCCATATCATTTTGTGAAAGACCTATTTTTTCTCCAAGCATCTGACTATAGAATGCAATTCTATCAGCGTGATCCTTTGTCTCCTGACTTTTTTCATACATACTAGCAATCATTGAAGAAATTATCGAATTTTGGTGACTCTTTCCTTCAAGAATTTTGTGATTATTCAAACTGTTTATTGCCTCTTTTTGTGCTTCATCAAGGCCTTTATTTCCATTTGTCAACCCATATCCAATTGATAAACTTATACATAGCTCTTTATTTTCTACTATTTGGTTATAGGCCTGACAAC
Organism: Sphaerochaetaceae bacterium; assembly: GCA_963663665.2. GTDB lineage: Bacteria > Spirochaetota > Spirochaetia > Sphaerochaetales > Sphaerochaetaceae > SABI01. The sequence goes on along the minus strand of CAXXKP010000009.1, from coordinate 304,129 downwards.
GATCCTTGATTTGTTGAATGAGATTTTTAACTTCATTTTCAACCGCGGGCATAAATATGCTAAAATCATCTCCCCCAGTTCGCGCTAATAATTCCTTATTACAACAGCAACTCTGAAGGATTTTTACAGTTTCTATGAGCAAATGATCGCCTTCCGCAAACCCGAAAGCATCATTAATTAGATTTAATCCGTTTACATCAGCAATAATAATCGCGTATGTTACAACATCCTGATTATCAATTGTACTTTTTGCTTCTTCAAAATACTTCCGATTATATAGCCCTGTGAACTCATCATGGATACTTGCGTGAATAAGTTTTTCTTGTACTTGTTTCTTGGCAGTGATATCAATCGAAACAATTTGCACACCTACTACATCACCTTTTATGTTAACAATCTTATTGAATGTACTGGAAAGCCATTTTTCTCCAGTTATAAAAGGTACAAGATCCTCATATTCCTTTGAAGTATTGTCCAAGATTGCGTTAGTGATTTGATTCATACATTTATCTGCATAGGATTCAGGTAATATATCATATATAGATTTATCTATAAAATCTTTAGGAAGCCCCCCCATGCTCTCAGCTTCTTTTTTATTGTAAGATATGATTTTTCCTTTGGGTGAATAGTATCCAACTAAAACACCAGAATTTTCAAACAAAAGTTTATATTTTTCTTCACTTTCCTTAATGATATTTGTTCTTTTTTCAATTTCTTCTATTTGATGCTCAATATTACTGAAAAGATTATTAATGATTAGCACAAACAGGGTGCCCATAGTTTGAGTTGAAATAGCAACTATAAACCAGGTTTGTTTATATTGAGATATCAACATATTCTTTAGAAGTCCATTATGTAGTAGTATTGAAATTCCTATAAAAACTAACAGACTAATAAGAATGAAAACTATATTGTGTCTTTTTTTCATTAAAAAAGCAGCTAGCCCAAAAGCTGAAACTATTACAACTAGACCGGCTCCCTTTGGCCCGGTGACAAAGAGTAACATTAAGCCCATGAGGTAGACACATAAAACAAAAATATATCTTTTATAGATTATATTAATCCGATTGTTCATCATTAAAATTAAAACAATAAGATAAATAAGGAATTCTATAATCCCAGGAATGATTAACGCTTCCTTAAAAAGCAAAAACACGCCATAAGATATCGGCAAGAAAGCGAATACAATAAAAAATATACTTAGTGTATAGAATGCTTTGCTCTTAAAGTATTCTAAGTCTTTTTTGCCTTCTTGAATTGGGTTAAATGAAAATTCATCTGATACTAATCTAAAGAATTTTTTAATGTACTTAAAAACCTTCTTGTAAATAAGATAATCAAATTTATTTTTCAATATTATCGACTCCTCTACTCATGCCTACTCATTACATTGTAAACTCGGATGAGTATTATTGCGAGTATTATATTGGAGCCATTCCCTACATGTAATTTCGTAATTATTATCGTATATTATTTATGAGATTCAACTAGCAATATAAAGAGAAACATCATAGAAGACTAATCAAAAAGTTATATTATAGGTGTGAATTTTTAGCTATTATTCCTTCTTTTCTCCTGAATTTTATAATGTTGTGCTTTATATAGTGTGTCTTTTTTCCATGCAGGATATAGTGCTTTGGTATAGTTGGTTTATATCTTGCTTTTCCTATATTTAAAAGTACGCTAACCAACACTTCATCGGTTGACTCATGATAAGCCCAGTGTGACAGAATCATGCAAGATTTAACTTTAAATAATAAAGAGATGAATCATACAAACCAATGAGGAATTTATAGATTTTCAGTAGAATTCTGGATTCCCTGTAAATGAGTAAAAGTAATTCACCCTTATTAGCGATTCATTGAAATAGTGATGAAATGATCAGTTTTATCTTTAGATTAGTCAGTGACAATATACAGGGCAGCTTCTCCTTTCTCTCTGTTGGCAGAGACAATGATATCGCGATCTATCTCGTTCACAACGCACACATTGCTTGGACCGACTCCGCTTTCAATTTCAACTGGAGCAAGTATAAGAGGTGAAGTGGAAATGGCATGAACATAGAAAAGTTGCATTGTTCCCCTTCGGCAACCACCTATGAACACAGGTTTTCCTCGTAGGAATGCACCGATAGAAACATGATAAAAATCAGCAACCTCAGGATGTTCAAATATCTTCGTGAAAATACCATCTATCTTTTTGTAAATTCGGAAATAACCTCCATGCCAAGGTTCTATCGTCGCGAACTCAAGCTCTCCATCACCATCAATATCAACAGCAGCAATATCACTGATAGGCCAATCCATAATCTGTTCTACACTCCATTGTTCATGTTCGTCTGATGGGGGAGTGACTATGAACGCCCCTTCTTCACTGGTCACAATTCCAGAGGATTTGCCATACATCTCTACATGGGTATAACCATGATTCTTGAAAAGATCGTCTTTCAGTATTGTAGGAGAAATAGGTTGATCCCAATCTGGAGGGAGTTCTGCAACATAGATTTTACCCGGATGAGACCAGTCCTCCCTTGTCTCTTTATGTTCTGCTAGCGTACAACCGATAAAATAGTTCTTATTTCCGACGGTAAGGATATCAAAGCGATGGATATAGGGGAGATGAAGTATCTCCTTTGAAGCAAAACTACCATCCGGTTGAGGTTTTACCCATACAATCATTGCTTCTTCCCACTGATACAATTTCAGGAACTTTTGAACTGCAAGAAATTCACCATCAGTTCCAGGGACATGCACTATTGACATGGTTCCTCCCGGTCCTTCCCAGACAGTTTTAGAGTTTTCATACTCTTTTCCACTATAGGCGATGCACGGTCCCTCTCCTTCAGTTGCAAAGAGTAGGTGTTCTTTTCCGTGTATCGTGATGCTATTAACCGCATAGCAACGATTCATATCAGTCAGATGTCTTTTCGTGATAGTCATACAGCAAGTCCTTGTTGTCAAAATTCATTGCCCTATACATCGGGCTCTTCATTACTCCCACTTGGGAACGAATTATAGGAAGGAAGGGAAGGGAAGGTCATCTTCAATAGAGAATACATCATCAAAGCCTCTATCATAATGGTACTCCAATAGATCCTTATCATTTGGATAGGTGAATTTTCCTCCCACCTGCCAGATGAATGGTTTGAATTCGTATCGTAGGCGATACCTCCTCATGTTCCAAAGTGCAAGTATTTCTGCAGGGTCAGCTTGGAAGTTTGTCCAGATATCATGATGAAAAGGAATTATGACTTTTGTTCTTAAGCTTTCAGCCATTCGCAGAATATCACTCGATGTCATCTTGTCAGTTACACCTCTTGGATTCTCTCCATATGAACCAAGTGCTACATCAATTTGATGCTCATTTCCATGTTTTGCGTAGTAGTTAGCATAGTGAGAGTCGCCAGAATGATACAAATTACCACCTGGGGTCTTGATTAGGTAGTTTACTGCTATGTGATCCATATCTTGTGGCATTTTCCCTTTTAACTTGATTTCTTTCGGAGCTGTTACGAGAGCGGTACGATCGAATGATTCCAATACGATAATTTCAAGATCCTTGATCTTGAGTGTATCTCCAGGTTTAACGATTTGACATCGCTCTTTTGGGACACCCCAACTTATCCATAAATCTACACAAGCTTCAGGACCTATAAACGGCACATCAGAGGAACAATTCTGCATGACAGCTGCTGCAACGTTCGCATCAATATGATCTCCATGATTATGTGTTGCCATGACAGCATCAAGTTCCCTGATACTGAAGGGGTCTAGTGGGAAAATCGATGCACGGCGGTTAAGCTGCAACTTTCCAACACCAGCCATGCGCTGCATTTGATGGCCAGGAGTCATGTTCGGGTTCTTCATTGTCTTCTTGCCAGTACCAACCCAAAAATCAATCGATATATTTGCTCCACCTGGGCTTTTAAGCCAAATACCTGTACATCCTAGCCACCACATACTGAATGTTCCTGGTGCGACTTGTTCTTGTTCAATTTCCTCTGTAAGCCAAGAGCCCCATTCTGGAAAGGTGTTTAATATCCAAGATTCTCTTGTAATTGTATCAATTTTTGACATTATGTCCCCCTGTCTTTGTATATCGATTAACCTTTCACTGCACCAGCTGTGAGACCTGTTATCAAGTTTCGAGCGGCAGTAAATGTAAAAATGAATGCTGGAATTGCTATTATGGTTGCGATTGCTGTTATTTTGCCCCATTCAGTCCCTGTATCCGTGATGTACAGAGATACAGCAACTGGAAGGGTTCGTGTCACGCGATTTGTCAACACTAAGCCTAGGATGAACTCATTCCATGCCAGGCGGAAGGAAAAAATACTCGTGACGGCCATCCCAGGGGCCAGCAATGGTGTAATTATTTGTAGGAACACCTTAAACGGTGAACAGCCATCAATATATGCCGATTCATCGAGTTCATTCGGGATCTCCATAATAAATGCACGGAGAATCCAGATATTGAAAGCTAGATTGAGAGCTGTATAAATGATAATTAAAGAAATGATTCCATTGGTAAGATGGATCTTGTTGAAAAACACATAAACCGGAACTACCAGTATTACTGGGGGAATCATACGTAAGAACAATGTGGATGCAACAACCCCTCGTTTACCAGGGAAATGATAGCGAGCAAGTGGAAAGGCAGCAAGTGCTGCAATACCTGTGCTGAGCAAGGTAGAGAAGAGTGCTACAGCAAGAGAGTTGATGAAATAACGCATGAACCCTGCTTTTGTCAGTACCGCCACATAGTTTGTAAAGGTTGGTTTAAATATCCATTTAGGTGGAATGCTAAAAGCATCTACCTCCATTTTCAAGGATGTTGTTATCATCATATAAATCGGGAATAAAAGAAGAATAGCTATGAGGATAATGAATAGATATTTCAAAACGTTGATTAGTATAGTTCGTGCTTTTATTTTCATCATCGTGTCCCCTTCTTTTTTGGTTTGATATCATTCCACATGATTGGTATGGAAAGAAGGAAGATAATCACAAGCAGGACCACTGCTATTGCCGATGACAAGCCAAGGCGTGAATCAGAGAATGCAGTTTTATAGAGATGTAAGGATAGAACTTCTGTCGATACTCCAGGTCCACCATAAGTTAGGTTGAAAATAACTTCCAAGCTACGCAGTGCATCGATAAGTCTAAGAATAGCTGTAATACCTAGAACCTTCGCGATGGAAGGAAGTTTGATGTAGGCCAAATTCTGGAGATATGAAGCGCCATCTACTCTACCTGCTTCAAGTAAATCTTTAGGAATACCTTGGAGACCGGCTAGCACCATGATGAATACAAATGGCGTCCACTGCCACACATCAGAAATAATTACAGCACCAAGAGCAAGGGTTGGGTCTGCAAGCCAAGCAATTTGCTTAATTCCTATCAATCCTAGCAGATAGTTAATGGTACCGTAGGATGTATTATAGAGAAACTTCCAAACAATACCGACAACTACCGGAGCAATCATGATAGGAAGGACAAATACTGTCCTGAAGAACCTCAGTCCTGCAATACCTTGTTCCAAAAGTAGTGCAAAAATAGTTCCAATAATCATCTCAAGAATTACAACGCTAACTGTGAAGATTAAAGTAACGCTGATACTTGTTATAAAATTTTCGCTTTTAAAAAGCTCAATAAAATTCTGGAATCCAATGAAAACAGGAGCTTTTGAGAAATCCCGTAGGTTCCAGTCATAGAAACTCAATCGTAACGATGAAAAAATGGGGTACACAAGTGCAATGATAACAATGATAATAGCAGGTAGTAGAAAGAGAAAAGTACTTTTCCTCTGTAGTTCTTTAATAGTCTGCATGAATAATACCCCCCCAAGAATTAATTGTCATAAGGAATTAGATACAAGGCCGTAACTATCAGAAACGGCCTTGTTTAAAACGTTATTTACTTTATATAACCGTATTTAACCATGAGAGCACGTTCTGTGTCCATGATTCCCTGCATTGCAGCTTCTGGTGTTTTTTGTCCACTTAATACTTGGTTTACAGCTATGCCGAAAATATTCTCCACTTCATTGAATTGTGGAATAATTGGACGCCAATCTGGGTTGATACTTGGAACAGTTTCAGAGAGGATGGCATACTCTGGATATTTAGCCTGAAGTTCTGGGTCGTTCAGTGTAGATATTCTGAAAGGAGCTCCTCCATTGAGCATCAATTTCTTAGAAGTTTCCTTGCTGGTGAGCCACATCATGAATAGGAAGGAAGCTTTTGGATTAGCTGAGTTCTTAGGGATACCAATAGCAAAACCTCCCATTTCTGTTGATCTTCCTGCAGGTCCGGTTGGATGTAATGCATATCCAAGCTTGTCGTATACTTTAGACTTTTGGGGATCTCTTGCTAAAGGAGCAAAGATTGAAGCATCAACATACATGGCAGCATTGCCTTGTAGGAAGGATTGGAATTCTCCGTCTTGGTCGAAACTGCTCATTCCTGGAGGTCCGTATGCTTGCATATCCTGCATGAATTTTAAAGTAGCCAAAACCTCAGGGCTGGTAAATTGTGGTTCCCAATTTTCGTCGAACCATTGAGCCCCTAATGGAGATCCATGTAACAAGAAGGCATGTGCAGCTTGGTGTCCAGCTTGTCCTCGCATGGTGATACCATAAATACCATTAGCTTTCTCTTTCTCTGTAATGAATTTAGCAGTAGCTGCTAATTCTTCGTAGGTTGTTGGAACAGCTAGTTTGTACTTATCGAAAATATCCTTTCGATAAATCAGCATACTGGTTTCAGTACCGAATGGTAGTGCATATAATTGGGATCCCGGTCCACCGAGGTAAATCTTTGTACCACCAACAGCACCAGCACCTTCTACATACTTCGGAATGAGGTCATTGAAATCATAATCCGGTGGCACAAGGCTTGTATCTGCAAAGAATGGATCTAATGGTTGTACAAGGTCAGAAGCAGCTAATTCAGCCTTCCATGCATTAATGATAGTAACTAAGTCATAATCGCCAGTGCCTGGCTTGCTCATTTCAAGAATTTCCTTGTCATGCATCTTTACATACTGTAACAAGTCCACTTCTACTTTCATTCCCGTCAATGCTTCGAATTCAGGGATGAGTGGCATGGCAGCATTGTACTGAACATGGTTGGGGAAACACACAACTATAGTTTGTCCGGAAAACTGTTTCCAGTCAAAACCTGTCGTGGAAACTTCTGCGCCTACGGCAGGTTGTTCCTTTGTGCCTGCTGCCCAAATATTGAGCAGTACAACTGATAAAATCAGTAACACTATTAAGAGTTTTCTTCTTTTCACATTTGTCCTCCTAATGAACGAATAAGAATGTCATATCTGATAATACACCCGTTATGTTCAAATCGCAAGTTATAAAATGATTGATTTTATCTATTTGACCGATAATTATTGTATTAACACTTTTTTTTAAGGTGTTTTTTCACCAAATACTACATGAAAAATTTATCTCAAATGGTTTTACACCTGATTTTTCTTAATATATATAAAAATACTCTACCATATCTAAAAAGGTAGAGTATTTTCGATATTACGAGGTTCAAGATTCACTAATATGTTTATCTTGCGTAAAAAGTGATCATCGTTTGACCCTTGCACTTCCACCTTTCATTAAATCATATGCTTCATCAGTTGTGATGATATTCCAGTCATTTCTCACAGTGTGACAAAGAGCTGAGTATGCAGCTGCAAAGTCAATGACTTCTTGTTCTTTCTTGCCTTCTAACATTCCCCAGATGAGTGCAGATGCGAAGCTGTCGCCTCCACCAGTTCTATCATAGATTTCAATATTCTCATATTTGGGAGAGACGAAAAAACCATTCTCTGTCATGAGAGCGGTTTGCCAGTTATTCAGTAGAGCTGTTTTTACTTCCCTTAAAGAAGTTCCGACAGCTTTAATGTGAGGATATACTTGCATCACTTTTGTAGCTACAATTTTGTAATTTTCTGGGTTTATGCTGGAGTAGTTTTCATCTGTATTTTCTGCACCAATTCCAAGCATAGTTTCAAAGTCTTCTTCATTTCCAAGGATTACATCAACATAAGGCATAATTAAAGCTGCTGCTTGCCGGGCATCATCTTTGCTCCACAGTGTGTGGCGATAGTTGAGATCGTAACTCGTTGTTGCTCCGTTTTCCTTCGCTATTTTAAGAGCTTTCACAACTTCTGATGCAGTATATTCTCCTAATGCTGTGACAATTCCAGTTGTATGAAACCAGCGTGTATCGAGAATTTTCTTCCACTCTATATCTCCTGGTTGGATTTTGCTCAACGCTGAATGTCCTCGGTCATAGAGCTGTTTACTTGGTCTAGGTCCAATTCCTACCTCAATAAAAGCTAGTCCATTTCGAGTTCTTCCTATTTTGTCGTATTCTTCAACAAGTACATTCGACATATCGACACCTTGGGCTCTAGCGTGTTCTATGATGTACTTGCCAGTCCAGAAATCTACAAGCTTGGTGATATATGCAGTTTTTAACGTAGGTTGAAGTAATTTTGTGCTTAAATTGGAGATGTTTACGCAACAATTGAGTTCTGCTGCTGCGATGCCGAGCTGTAATTCCTCTGCTTGTGCGAGCCTATCATGGCCTAGAGGTGCAAAACGCACATTTGCTTCACCAAAACTCATAAAATCATATTTTGCCATAAAATTCTCTCCTTCAATCAAAAAAGTTGTATAAATGATACTATTATATTTCCAAAAAAATAGAAATAACGCTCAATACAAACATAATAGATGTAGAAATATGATTGTATTTCGTACTATTGACCCCATTATAGAATCAAAAAAATCAAAAAACAAGTATTATTTATATGATTATCTAATACATATTATATGTAAGGAAGGACGAAATAACTGGGTGAACATAAGAATATTGGTTAAACAGGGTTTTTCATCGAGTGTGTTATCAAATGGAATTGAAAATCCTATATAGCAAAACCCTTTGGTTGATGCATTGATGAGGATGAAATATTTTCAAGCAATAATGACTTGTATGTCTCGCTCGATTAACGCAAGGCGAAAATCTTCCGGGCATTTATCATCAGTGACCAGAATGTCAATTTTATCCAATTTGATACTCAAGAAGTTTGAAATCCGTTGTAACTTCGATGAATCTGCGAGTACTATTACTTTGCCGTTAGTGTTCTCTACCATTGCTTGGTTGATACTGCTCTCTTGGAATACGCTGGTTGTCAAACCTCGCTCCAAGTCTAAGCCATTGGTTCCAAGGATTGTGTGAGAGCTGTTGATATCCTTGATTATCGAAAGGGGTATTTCTCCCACAAAACTCTTGGATTGTTCCCTATATTCACCACCAAGGAACATGAGTTCGACTTCTGAATCTTTTTCACATCCAATTGCAGCAGCGTTGTTTGTAATAATTCTTACTTTTTTGTTTCTCAAGGCTCGAAGGAAAAACAGTACTGTCGAACCAGAATTCATAAATAATATTTCACTATCAGAAATGAGTTCTGCCGCTTTCTCTGCAATACGTTTCTTTTCCAAAACATACGTAGAATCTTTTTCAATAAATCCTCGTTCAGGTACTCCGCCAGATTTTTCCCGAAGGGGGATTGCTCCTCCATGTCGGCGAACAAGAAATCCTCTCTGGTCGAGTTGATCCAAGTCGCGACGTATTGTCACAGCAGAAACGCCAAGGTCATCTGCAAGGAACTCTACTTTTACTTCTCCTTTCTCTTTAAGGAGATCAAGTATTCTGAGATGTCGATTATAGGTGATGGTTCTTACATTCATATTTACTTAATGATAATATTGAGCATTTAATAAAAAAGCAACCATCAAATTTCCATATATAGATTTTTATTTGCATGATTACAGAAATAAAGAAGGAATAAAGAACAAAATATTTTTATTAGATGAATCAAACGAAAATTGAGTGTAAAACCATATGTCCTTCCGTGAAAAGGATTATGATGTACTTTTTTTTAAGTAGGTTTCTCTCCTGCTTTCCTTACAATATTGTACCAATTAATGTCATCTAAGACAGCTCCTGTCACCTTTAGCACAAGGGATATGTGGTTCTCCTACTCCAAGAAAAAAGCTATACTACCAAGCAAGAGGCTAACATGGAAGGAAATCTGCGTAAGAACATTAAGCCAGGTTTGAAGGTATCGATTATTCTCAAAGAAGATCAACGTACTGGCAATCTAACAGAGGGAGTGGTAAAGGATATCCTTACCAAATCCCCCAATCATCCCCATGGAATTAAAGTCAGACTCGAATCAGGTCTGGTTGGCAGAGTTGCCAAGGTCTATGAGAATACTCCATAGATAGGGGTTCCACTGATCGTTCATAAAGAGCGGTATTGTGTATTACGATTCTCTTAAATTTATTACATCTACTCAAATATTTCAGAACGAATATTGTTTTCGACATTCATGGAGAATATGTTCGAATTTTTTTATATTTACAATAGCTGAAAACAGGCGTACTCTTTTTCTATGGAGGGGTAGGTGCTTTAAGAATCTTAAAACCAGATACTGGTAGAAGATAGTCATTTTTTTTAATCAATTTCTTTCTATGATATAGCAATTAAAAACTATAGTAATGAAAGATCCAAAGGAAAGAAAAAAGGAGCGTCCTATGAAAAGAATTCTGTTACTAATTTGTATATTGTTAACATCCTTTGTATTACTACCTTCGCAAAATCTAATCATCACAAAAATCGATGGATCAACAATAGAGATTCCGATAAGCGACATTGAGAGTATGACGTACTCTGATGGACTGGTTATTCCAGCTAAGAAGGTAAAGGATAGTTATTCTATTGGGGACACTGGCCCGGCAGGAGGTATCATCTTCTATGACAAGGGTTCATACAGTGAAGGATGGCGATATCTTGAGGCAGCTCCAGCTAGTGCTGAAGGAAAAGACAAGATAATGGAAGGGGATTTTGACTTCTTCTTTCTTAATACAACCGAAGGCATTGGTGGTGGAAGGTCAAATACTCTAAAAATAATGGAAAGGCAAAAAAAGGAAGGACCTAAACAAGACAAGGCTTTGCTTGCAGCAACATATTGCAGCGAACTTGTTCAAGGTGGATACGATGACTGGTCTCTCCCATCTAGAGATGAACTGAATCTAATGTATCAGAATCTACATACCAAAGGTCTAGGAGGGTTTTCCGATTCGTATTATTGGGCTTCTTCTGAATATGATGGAATTAATGTATGGTATCAGAATTTTGAGAAAGGAACACAATATGTTTTGTCTAGAGATTGGGATTTATATGTTCGACCGATAAGATATTTTTGATTGATTATCTACTCAAGACTAAATATGATTTTTTTTGGAGCCTTTTGGTGTAAGTCGCCATTGTTCCATGTATGTCCAACATCGCCGTCATCAGGAGACTCCATTACTATAACTACTTGATCTAAATCAGTACTACATCTGGTTCTTAAGGGTCTTAGGAAAAAGTTGTGGGTAAAAAAAGTTTAAATAAATAGAAATGGGCTTAAAGCTCTATTATAGTGAAATTTGACTACTAGGATGTTTACAATTTGAATGTTGAAACATTCACAATATGAATACATTCTCTTCTCCTTTTGGAGTCCAAGAAAATATCTTCACCTCCAAAATTTACTTTATGATTGACAAAACACATCCACTGCTGATATTCAGCAATTAACTCATTCTTTTCTTCTTTACTATACTGCTTATTCATCGTAAGTCTCCTGGAAAGAAGCTTAGTGAATTTAAGAAGAATCAAATATAAGCTATGAGATGACGTTTACGATCTGAACTAGAGCCAGTAGCGCTAGAGATTAAAAAATTCATCCCATGGGTTATTTTAATTAATTCGACAACATAACTCAACTGCAATATGGAAAATGTACACTATTATTCATGCCAGATTTGCATTCATAGTCTTTGGTGAGGTTTTAGCATATTAAAATATGATCTATTTAATCATTTTATTTAATTTCAATGCGACTGTATCCTTTATTTGATCCGAGGCTATTCCTAATATTTTTATATATTCTATCCAATTCTTATTATATTCTTCTAATCGATATTTATCAAAATGTTCATTCTCTAATATTTCTTGTTCAATACTATAAAAATCTTGTTTAAGACGCTGATGTCCTTCATCATATTTTATAAGAAGATTTTTATTCTCAGGTATATAACTCTTAATCAACATTTTTAATTCACTAGATTCTTTTCCTGGATGATTTCGATTTTTTAAAAACATTTCTTTATTTGTAGGTAAATACATAAGAGCTTTTCGTATTTCATTTTTATGACCGTCAAAAACAGCTTGGCATAAAAAATATATTCTTTCTAATTTTTCTGAGTATAATCTCTTTTTTTTGTAATTTTCATTATACTTATTTTGTATTACTCCACCCATAATCGTACAAAGTGCACCGATAATAATATTAATACTTTTTGCCAATTCAGTTAAAATATTTTCCAATTTTGTTTTCTCCATTTTTAATTTATTATGTCGTATATCCACTATCTGTCACAACAGTTTTCGCTAGGAGGAAAGCGAAACTACATGAAATATTCTAAAGATTTTAAAACTCAATTGTTCGTAGAGTAGTAGATTGAGGCGACCATAGTGTTAAGCAGGTTTCCAAAGAAACAGGAATCACTGCATCAGTCTGTGTGTTTCCATCTAATCTGGTTCCAATCAAAGTCCCAAAACTCCTTGATGTAATCTCGATACAATATAGTGCTCTTCTTTTTAAAGATCAGACCGGCATCAATAGCTAAAGCACAGGTCCGTTGAGCTTCACTCTCCTTCATGACTTTTAAAGTAACTTGAATTTTTAATTCCTTTGCCAGTTTCTCAACTGACTTCTGTGTCGATTCTTTCCCTGTTTTTGGATCGAAGAAACGTGCATATAATCGTTTATTATGTACCCAGGAAAAAAACACTAACCATCTTACACAAAATGAATGCATCTCTCATTATTTTACATACTCCCATAAATTTATGTTAACTAACATAAAAAAGTGTAGCAAAACAATTGATCTTTATGGACAAAAATGTGGACAAAAAATTGAAATTATAATTTTTGAATAATAATAGGGGAACTTACTCTTTATATTGTAGTTAATAGCCCTCTGGTCGCGGTTGGGTTTGAACCAACGACTTCTACCGTGTAAAGGTGTATTTATTACCTATCAAGCAAATGGATGTTAACTGTACGATATATCCATAAGAATATGTAAAATACTATATATAAAATAATTAGTATATATTCTAATTGCAATATTTTGTGAGTAGTTGTAGGATTTATTATAGTATATCCCAGTACATCTACCTAAATTGCTTATCCATTTTCTATATTTTAAAATTCACCTTATTTAAGAGAATTATGTTTGCTTAAATCCAATCTTTTTTGAATTTTAGTGTATTTCTTTTTTCTCTTTTAGATGGACAGTTCATTTTACTGAACGGTAAATTTATAACAAATAAAAAAAGACTTGACATACAAAGGATTGTCTATGATTATTGAAATGATAGTGGGTTTATATAAAGATTAAACATGACATAAAACGTGTATTTTCTTAGGAGTATTCTCAAGATGAATGTTGCACCTTTCGCAAATTTCATTGCAAGCATTGATCCTTGGATTTTTTTAACTGTTGGCATAGTGCTGATTGTCGCAGATCTTATGTTGACACAGACGGAAGCTTTGGCTCCCATTGGGTTTGCTATTTTTATAATAGGATTATTACAATTCATAAATCCTAACCCGATACTTATATTGTGGTTAATTCCTGGTTTACTGATCATTTCATTTTATTTACAAAAAAAGCTTTTTAAAAAGTTGGGAAAAAAGAATATACCAGCTGAACGAAATGGAGCATACTATATCGGGAAACGTGGAATATTAAAGGTTATTGAACTCAAAGAAGATGGTGTATCAGACTTTTATAAGTATAAAAAAGATATCAGTGTTGAGACCGTCCCTTTAGCCCAATCACGTAGAAAGATACTTAAAATAATACTCAATGATGGAGAAATCCTACCTGCAGGCATGAAAGAAGGTATGCCGGTCAATGGTCTTCCTGTAGAAATCATTGAAATGATAAATGAGAAAGCGATAGTCAGGGAGGTATTTTAAATGTTGATTTTCTTAGGTGTTCTGGTATTTATTGCTTTGTATGCAATTTTAAAAGGTATAAAAGTAGTACCTGATGGTCATGTTCGTATCGTCGAACGTATGGGTAGACGGCATAAAGTCTTAATGCCCGGCCTAAACACAATAATTCCAGGTATTGATTCAGTAAAGAAAAATCATATAGGCCTTACTACTATTGTCAACGGAGAGGAAAAAAATCTGTTTGATGGAAAGGGAAATATTTCAGTTGCTGAACATAGGATGGATCCTCCTGAAGGAAAATTCTTATGCAAGGACAATAGTGAAGTTTATGTTGATGCTGTTTGTTATTTTAGAATAGTAGATGCAATGAAAGCTGTTTATGATGTTGCTGAATTCGCAGAAACTATTCTATCTCTTATCCAGACGATATTACGCCAAGAAGTGGGGAAACAGGATGGAGACTCCATTATAAGAGCTCGTGAGGAATTAGGAGAAAATCTAAGAGAATCATTACAGGAAGCTGCAACTGCATGGGGTATAAAAATCATTCGTGTTGAAATAGAGGATATTAGATTTGATAGTGAGATAGCAGAAAAACTTTCTGAAGCCCGTCAAAAGGAATTGATTAGGAGAGCTGATGTTGTTGCTGCTCAGGCAGAAGCTGATAAGAAGGTTCTTGAGGCAGAGGCTGAAAAAAAGTCGTTAATATTAAAAGCTGATGGAGAAAAAGAAGCTAAACTGAGGGCTGCTGAGGCTGATAAACAAGCTATTGTCTTACGCGCTGAAGGGGAATTTGAAGAGCAGAAACTTAAAGCAGAGGCAGATTTTTTACGTGCATCTAGAGAGCAGGAAGGCGTAGCAAAAGGTTATGCTGCTATTAACAGCGCTCTAGCAAAAAATGGTGATGCAATTATTGCTCTTGAAAGCCTAAAGGCTCAACAGGGTATAGCAGAGGCTCTTGGAAAATCGAATAACTCATTAATTATTCCATCCGATGTTGCAGGTTTATTTGGTGCCTTTGCAGCAGTAGCGAAGGGTATCAGTGTGATTAAAAATGATTTGGGGGCGAAAGAAAAATAGCAATACAATACTTTAAGGTTAAATTTCATAAACTTTTAATCTTAAGTATGGATTAAGGATATGTCTCGTGAGGCTGGGTGAAGCCACTTCCCAGAATGAATAAAATTGACTTCACTATGTAGATTATGAGATTACATGTGTAATGTTATAAAAAAATCAAAGGTATACTAAGACTGAAAGTTGGACGGTCTCTTAAAAAAAATAAGGAATGTTTGCTATCTTATAATAAGGAGCAAACAAATTGGGAAGGAACAGAATAACTTTTACAGAGTCTTTCAAGAAAGATGTAGCAATTGAAGCACTTAAAGAACAAATGCCAGTAAATGAGATTGTAGCAAAGTATGGAACCGTTGCAAGTATGGTCTCTAATTGGAAAAAAGAGTTTGCCACTGGAAGCTTCTCCAAAGAAGTTCGACAGCTTATAAAAATAGCTATTTTTTATTATCTTCTTCTAAAGCCGGTAAGATTTCTACGGTAAGCGTAAACCAATTCCCTATTTGAATAAAACTTGAAGAATCATTTTTCCCCTGCACGCAGGAGGAAGGCTATGAGTAGAAAATACACCAAATCGTACAAGAACAAGCACGTGCATTAGTTTTTTCCATCTTTATGCAATTGAGCGATAATAATGATGATGGAGACCTGATAAAATCTGTTCTTTTCCGATAACCCCGGAACTTTCTTGGATCTCAGCATCAGGAATCTTATCAATACCTTGATGCATATAATACACCACATACTTCTTGATGATTTGTCGAACTTGCTTTTCAGAAAATAACAGAAAATGATCTAAAGCATCTTTTCTAATAGTTCCAATTAATCGTTCAACAAATTAGTTCATATTCTGTGATGCAATTGATATATTTACTCCAGTAATTTCATAATCGGAATAATTGATAGAAGTGAACTGTGGAGCATTATCATAGATGAGAGTTTTAGCTTCCTCATCATCATATGTAACATCAATAATATGCTGTCTGACAAACTCTCTGCTAGGATATTCTGTGAGATTCCATTTGATGATTTTTCTGGATTTCAGTTCAAGAATTATGAATAGGTAGAGTCATTTACTAAATAGAGTATCAATAGTCATTAGATCCATGGCGAATAATGAATCCCAGTGCATCTTGAGAAACTTTTTCCATGAACCATTCGGTTGAAGTAATCCTTGCTTGTGGAATGTCTGAATGATTTTGTTTACAGTTGTGTAATGAATATCGATGTTAATTTTCTTCAATTCATTAGCTATCTTTTTACAACCCCGGAGATAATTTCCTGTTTCATTTCAATGATTAGATTTTTTACATCTCTAGAAATAGGTTTTCTTCCTGGAGTATTATGCTTATAACTCCAGAAATTCTTTATGAATCGGCGTTGCCAAACAAGAAGAGTTTCAGGTTCCACTACTGTTAGATGATTCATCATTCTTGCAGATAAAGCTCTTATCATTGAGAAAGTTAATTTATCACTCTTTCTGAAATGCAATCTCTTCTTCTGAAGTTTGAGATGTCGTTTGTAAATCTCATTCTCCTTCTTAAGCAGAAGCATGGTGAAAATGAGATTCTTTCTTTTTCTGAAAATAGTATTACATATTGCATTGAGTATGGATCGAAGAAAGTTGAACATGATCTATTATATCCAGTATGAATAATAGTGTCATTTCCCATATTGCAGTTGAGTTATGTTGTCGGATGAATAAAAATAACCCACGGGGTGAATTCACTGCTTCACAGCTAAAAGAAAAAGCAACTAACTTCTTTTATTGAAACTAGTTGCCTGATGGGCGCGATTGGGTTTGAACCAACGACTTCTACCGTGTGAATATATTTCCTTATATTATATATGCTTATAGTGTGTTTTAAGTGCATTTTAGAGGGGCCTATTGTGTAATATTAGCAATGCAAACATTGAGAAACTTTTAAAATGCTATCACATTTGCTATCACATCTTTAAATTTTTAGATTTATTGCATTACTAATAATTCTTTTTACTTTTAGGATCAAAATCTAATATAATAAAAACACCTTTCACATTATCGTATAAATTTAGTAAAGAATAAATGAAACAAGAGATTACTCCCGATTGTAAGAGGAGAAAGAAGGGTCCTGTTTTTTGAAATTTTGGAGAATCTACTAAAATAAAAATAACCATAGAAACACAGATGAGAACTATATGTTCGATAATTGAATTGTTCATTTGTTTTCGAGTATTATGAAATTGTTTTGAACGATCTTCTTCAGGAAGCTTGTCTATAAGTTCCCGTATTTTTGTTAAAATTAGACTTTGGGTTGTTGAGTTAATAGCAAGTAGAGCTATTAAGATCACAATAAGGTTGTTTTTTAAAAAATCTGTTATAAAAGTAGTTTCAAAATAATTTTGGATGTATACAAAAGGAAACGAAATTAAAAATGAGGTTATTATATCTTTAAATACCTTCATCATTTGTTAGCTCCTTTAGAATATTAATTATTTTTTCAGGGTCATTTCCCTGGATAGTTATATTGTCCATTTTGATAGATCTTTTTGTATCTGTCGTATGAATTCGATTTTCATAGCCAAAAATCTTAAATGAAATATCTCCACCTCCATTGCTTGCGTAATTAACTATTCCATTGAGGTTCCTATCATTTTCGTCTAGGTGTAAGGAGCTATTATAATCAGAAGACATTGATAAGGTTGTTGTACTTGTATTGGTTTGTTTCGCAAATAATTTTAAATCTTCGCTTAAACCGCCTGAGATGTTAGACATATTAGGTGTTAATAAATTAAATCTTATATTTCGTATCTTACCTTTGAATTGAGTAACTATTCTCCAAAATTTTTCTTTTTTAAAAAGAGGCCTTATAAATATAATTAATTGCTTTTTATTAAGATATTTTGTAATTTCTGTTTCAAGTATTTTTGTAACGATTTCCGTTTTATGAAATGCATCAGTTCTTCTCTGGATGTATATGAGTTGTTTGATTGGGTCGTTCCAGAATGCAATGTAAAAGGAAGGCCAATTATCAATTTCTTTTTGATTAAAGTCCTGGGTTTCAATTGTAATGGAACGACTAACAGCAACTCGAAAGAGTAAGAAAGGGCCTGTGTCATATTTGAGATTGAGCAGTATTGTGTGCCCTCGAGTATCTTTGAACGATTTTATATTTTTTAAAATTGTATGTAAGATTGCGTTTTTCTGTTTAATGAGTTCTTCTAGAGAAGAAACCTCTTCAAAAAATTCTCCTTGAAGATATCGATCCTCTGGTAATAGTTGATATCTATAAAGATCAAACTTTGGGATGATATTTTTTACCTTATTGTTCATAATAAATTTAGTTTACAAGATAAAGGTTTTATAATCAAATAAAAATCGTAAAAATCATTTGAGGAATGAGAGGAAATAATAATATTTGGGTTTCTCAAGGCTTTTATAATTAATATAATCCATTGTGATACATAAAATTTGAGTATATAATAATTGAAAAATAGAATGAATTATATTCATATTAAATACAATCTAGAAAGGTTTAACTAAATGGCAAACAGCAATCTCTCAAATGCTAAGAATGCGAAAAACGATGAATTTTACACACAGTACTACGATATAGAAAAGGAAATGAATGCATATCTTGAGTATAATCCAGATGTATTTCGAGGGAAAACAATTCTTCTACCTTGTGATGATCCTGAGTGGAGCAATTTTACTAAATATTTTGCTCAAAATTTCACAAGGTTTGGTCTGAAAAAAATAATCAGTACAAGCTACGCAGTAGAAAGTAAAAAGTATAAAGCTGATTATCAACCAACTTTGTTTGAAACACGTGACCCTCAATATGATGATATAAAAACAAAGAAGAATGGGAAAATCTTTACTTTAGATCATGACACCACAGGTGATGGGGAAATAAACGTTAATGATTTGGAGTGGCATTATTTAGAGGGTGATGGTGATTTTAGAAGTGCTGAAATAAAAATGCTACGAGATGAAGCTGATATTGTGATTACCAATCCTCCATTTTCGTTGTTTCGTGAGTTTTTAACTTGGGTAATGGAAGCAGAAAAACAATTTGTCATTATCGGTAATATTAATGCTATTACATATAAAGAAGTCTTTCCACTAATCAAAGAGAATAGAATATGGCTTGGTAATGGATTTAATGCTGGGAATGCATATTTTTCTACACCTTATGCAAAAGAATATGGTGAAGGAGTTTATAATGCAAATACCGGATTGGTTAAGTTTCGAAATGTATGTTGGTTTACTAATATTGATCATGGACGGAGACATAAACCTTTACCATTAATGACTATGGCCGATAACCTTAAATTTAACAGGAAATTGAAAGGGAAAAGGTATCAAAAATATGATAATTATGACGCCATAGAGATTTCTCACACGGATGCAATTCCTCTTGATTATGAGGGTGTAATGGGAGTCCCTATTAGTTTTCTTGATAAATATTCACCAGAACAATTTGAATTAGTTGGATCAAACAGGGGTGTTTCTCAAGACGAAAACGGTGTCTATGGGCGAGGGTCATATTTAAACGGTAAGGAAACTTTTAAAAGAATTTTTATTAAGCATAAGAAGGTAAATTAAATGGAAACTGTACTTAGAATTGATATTACAGTAAAAGATATTTGCGCGGGGTTTGTATATAACGAACTTGAAGGGAGAGGATTGTTTGGTTTATCGGGTAAACTAACAATTCAGCCAGAATACCAACGGAACTATATCTATGCAGATGGGAAGAAAGATGTTGCTGTTATTGAATCCCTCCTTAAGGGATATCCACTAGGGCTCCTCTATTTTAATAAAGTCAGTGAGAGTAGTTTAGAAGTTTTAGATGGGCAACAGCGAATAACTAGTTTCGGTCGGTATGTCACAAATAAATTTGCAATTAAAGATGAAAATGGTATAGAGCAATATTTCAGTGGTTTAGCCTCCGATAAACAAGAAAAAATATTAAACACAAAATTACTAATTTACGAATGCGAAGGAACTGAAACCGAGATTAAAGAATGGTTTAGAACAATTAATATTGCTGGTGTACCTCTTAATGATCAAGAACTACTTAACGCTGTTTTTTCTGGTCCTTTTGTTACTTTGGGCAAAGAAGAGTTTAGTAATAGTCAGAATGCAAATATACAAAAATGGAGTGCGTATGTTTCTGGAAGTGTTAATCGACAAGATTTTTTGCGTTGTGCTCTTGACTGGGTGAGTAAAGGAAATATTGGCGACTATATGAGTTCTCACCGCTATAATGATAATATTGCTGAATTAAAAACTTACTTCAATACTGTTCTTGACTGGGTTTCAAGTGTTTTTATCGATATAGAAAACGAAATGCGAGGGTTAGAATGGGGAAGACTTTATGAAGAATACCACAGGAGAGCCTACGACTCCAGAAAAGTATCTGATCAAGTAAAAGCCCTTTATAGTGATCCATATGTAAAGAATCGTAGAGGTATTTTTGAATATGTACTTGGAGGCTTGCAAGACTATAAATTGCTTAATATTCGTGTTTTTGACGATGCTACAAAGAAGATTGTTTACATGACTCAAACAAAGGATGCCGAAAAAGAAGAAAAGTCAAATTGTCCATTGTGTGCGATTGGTCATGATTCTAATAAGAATAGAATATGGCCACTAAAAGAAATGGATGCTGATCATGTTGCAGCATGGAGTAATGGCGGTGCTACAGATATAAGTAATTGCCAGATGCTATGTAAAACACATAATAGGGCAAAGGGTAATAGCTAATTGGAGTAGTGAGAGTTTGTTATTTTTTATTTTTTTTGAGGAAATAGTTAAGGAGTTTTTTTTAAAGTGTTAAGATAACTTCAGTCTTTTTTTCCCCAGTAACATCTTCCCAGGTAAGAATAACTTTTAATTTTCTTTGAGCACTTCCTGCGATAGCTAGTGGTAGATCAATGGATTTTCCTGATTCTAGAAATTCAATCGGTAAAACATCATTGATTATAATCCAATTATGGTCTTCCGGATATGAGATATCAACATTGTTTGCTGTACTGGCTCCCTTATTAAAAATTCTAATTTTATAATTTTTAAAGTCTTTGATAACATTTGCAGATATAGATGCTGTTTTAGATAATTCAATTTGTTTTCTTTCTTTATCCAATAGTATTTCATTTAGTTTATCTTGATTCTCTGTATATCTTTTTTGGTTCTTATAAAGAATAATAGATACTATGATTGCTAGAATAGAAACGCAAATAGCTCCAATAGAAATATAGTCACTAACTACCATTGTTAACCTACTTTATTTTAATGTTTTTATTATTACCAAAGGCTTTTTTTAACATATCTTGCATTTCTTTTTTTGTATCTTGAAGAACCTCTTCCTTAATTTTGCTAAGATTTTGATCAATATTATTTTTATTAGCATTAGATAATTCATCTCTTGTGAATGTCTTTTTACAGCAAAGACATGTTACATCATCATCTTGGATTTCATTATCAGATTCAAATGTTTTGCTACCACACACAGGGCAAATCATTTCTATTTTCCTCGAATAATCATTTTTCATATAGCTCTCCTTGCTTTTGATTTTAACGACTACATTCAACTCTTTTCCTATAAATGATATAAATACGATTTATATCTTAGCATACTGCGCTTGAATTACAAGCCTTTGATATGAATAGGCTAGATATATTTGGCAATAAATATTGATAATTAAAGTTAGTGTGATATCCTATAAAGGATTAAAAGGAGATCCTAGATGGCAAAAAACTCATTTGGTATAATTGGAAAGTCAATTAGCGAATTCAACGAGTTGGTAGATAACAAAAACGAGAACCGAGAAATCATGGTAAGACCTGCACGATTAATCCCAGCACAGAAGAAACTAGATGAGCTAAGTCTCGTTTCTGTCTTTCTTGCCTCTCTCACGATGATTAATGAATTTCGAGATATGGTTTTCAAAGAAATTGGAATATCTAAAATTGATTACATCAAAGCATATACAAAGGTTTCATTTCCAAAAATTAAAACATATGAGAAGGGAATTGCAAAAAAAGGTCCTCTTCGGGTAGATGGTCTTATTCTTCAGGTTGTGAGTGGAAAGATCAAAGATGCTACCTTAATTGAAATGAAGATTTGAATATGAAAATTTATTTAAAAACAATAATTATTGTTAACCGAGCACCGTTTGAGGATTTTAGGCAAGATTTTGAAGAGTCAGGAATGACAGTGCTTATGGGGATTAATGGGAAAGGGAAAACTACGATTCTGTCATATATAGCAGACGCTTTCTATGAGCTCGCAAAAAAAGGATTCTCCTTGGAGTTCTCAGGAAGGGAAAACTCCTTTTATAGAATTTCTTCAAGCTCTCAAAGTTTGAATTCAAGGAGCCCTTCAATAGTGTATTTAAGGTTTATGGGTGACTTTGCTATAGATTATATTGACTTTAGAGGAGAGTTGGTAAACCAAAAGTATGATGATTTTATAACTCTTGAGAATAAAATTCCATATAGTAGTTTTGTTTCTAAGACTACTTCATTAAATGTTAATTCTTTTGGTAAAGCAATTAGCAGCAATGTCTCAGAAGATGTGGCGCGGAAATTATTTAGTGATAATATAATAACTTACTTCCCTTCTTATAGATATGATTCTCCAGGATATCTTAATGATCTGTACAAGATAACGCTGAGTGCTGATCATAGCGCGCGATTTGCTGGGAGAATGTTGAATCCAGTTGAAGTCACAGATAATTTATTAAAAGTGAGTGAATGGCTTTTAGATCTGGTTCTTGACAACCAATATCTAAATGTTGGTTTATCTGATCTATCGAATATTATCAATTCTCTCAATCTGTCTACCACAATTAGAACTGACAAATTGAGTTCGTTAATCAATTCTATAATTTCACGAGCATTGGGAAATAAAAGCCAGACCTTCCAGAATGTGAACAAAATTCTATCGAAAGCGTTATCTGGAAAGGGATATGAGGAACTTAGGTTTGGTATTGCAAAGAGGAATTCGGGTGCAATTCGAATTCAAATAGTCGATAACAAAACGCAACATATGATAATTCCTTCGATTTTTAATTTGTCTGCAGGAGAATCATCTCTTTTAACATTATTTTGTGAATTAATCAGGCAAGCTGATAGAAACAAGGTGGATATTTCTCTTCCCGAAATAAGCGGTATTGTAGTTATCGATGAAATTGAAAAGAATTTACATATCAAGTTACAGAAAGAAGTTCTGCCTGATATGTTTGCACTGTTTCCGAATGTGCAGTTTATAACAAGTTCTCATTCTGCATTTTTTCAGTTGGGATTGGCTGATAAATACCCTGATAGAACTACAATTATCGATTTGGGGACTGGGCTTGTCGCGGATCCGATCTCCAATGAATTGTTTGTCGAAGTATACCAGATGATGATATCCGAGAACGATAGAATTCTTGAATCATATAATAAGTTAAGACAGTTATTGAGGGAAAGTAAAGAGCCAATAATAATTACCGAAGGGCAAACTGATTGGAAGCATATGAAAGCTGCATTATCCCAATTTAAGGAAGATCCTAAACTCTCAGAAGACTATAAAGACTTAAAATTTAAGTTTTTTGAACATGAGTCTACTCATATACAAAACAGTAATGCGGTTAATATGGGTTGGAGCCAGTTGTACACAATGTGTAAATCATATTCTATGTTGGATAATAAAAGAAAACTAATTTTTATTGCTGATCGTGATGTTGACGAAGCAAATAAAAAATTCTCTCAATCAGATTGTCAGTTTAAATCTTGGGGTAATAACGTCTTCTCGTTTATTATACCTATACCAGATCATCGGACTGCTACCCCAAATATTTGTATTGAACACTACTATACTGATGAGGATTTGAAAACTGTAATCGAAGTGGAAGGTGTGCAGAGGCGGTTGTTTGTTGGGAATGAATTTAATGAAAAAGGTTATAGTATTGGAATGGGAGAAAAGTTCTATTGTGAAGATAAGAAAAAATGTGGAGAGAATAAATTCAGTATTATTGATGGTAGTGATAATAAAAGAGTATATAAGATTGCAGAAATGAGTGCCCAAGAAGATCCAGAAAACTATGCACTAACAAAATCCGCTTTTGCCAATGCTGTCCTAAATAAAGAAACAGGCTTTAGTAGGGCAAATTTCCAACATTTCTCGCTTGTTTTTAATATAATAAAAGCTATAATAGCAGAAACTTGATTTGTCCGTGGATTGCGCAATTAGAGTCCTAATATGGATGACTATGTGCCCATCCTATACTTTTCACAAAACATCTTGCCTTTAATGATGACCACACACTATCCCACTAGCAGCCCTAAGATGCTCCAGTCTATGTTATCGATCAAACACGTCCTCATTTTTCTGTACTTGAATTAAAGCCTATTTGAGGATCTCAAATTTATTTTCTAATGTAGACAAGTCCATCTTGCTTTGTGGTTCATGGATGATTTTGAGTATGTGCAGTTTTTCTTGGTCTGTGAGATTTTTGTGAGAAAGTTCATATGTCCCTATTGCTGCTAATTTTCCAGCAGCATCAGCCCAAATGTTCATTTGTAGAAGAAAAAGGCGTATTGAGAGTCTAAGTACATATACTATTAGAGAAATAAAAAATAGTTGTGGGATAATTTCATACCAATTATCAACTCTCATATTAGTAAAATATTTAAATAAAGTAAAACCTAGAAACCCTAAAATACAGAAAATGATAACAAATATGAACCACCCTAAATTGATATGAATTCTTCGCTTACGAGACCAATAAGTTTTTGCAACCGAGTAATCAATATTGTTTTCCATCTCTTATTATTCTCCTCAATACAGGTGGCGATGGATTCATCTAATAACATTTCTAAACCTGTTTATCCAACATAAAACACCTTGCTTTCTTCTTAAAATTTTTAATATGGATGACTATGTACCCAACCAACAACCTTTCCTAAGATAGTAATATTCTCATTTTCCATTGTAACTGTTTCAGTAGAGTATCGGGGATTTTCAGAGTGAATATAAATCTTCTGTTCTGCAGTCCGGAATTCAAGGCGTTTGACTTTAACTTCTCCATACAATGATAAAACATACAATCCGTTCTCACTGATGTGTCCACGAGCAAAGATAACTAGATCTCCATCAAATATTTGTACCCCGGTCATTGAATCACCTTTTACGGTTGCAGCAATTAGTGAGGATTTATCGACATTTCTAGTCATTCTTTCGAGAATTCTAACATGGCCTATGAATTGAGAATCAGAAAGAAATTCTTCACCATTACCTGCAGATAATTTTTGTGATACCACAGGGACCAAAAAAGAAGGTTCCTCGTCTCCTTGAATAACGATGCCTTTTGCTGTTTGTATAATAGATTCCTCTTTTACATAATCATCATCAGGGAGAGCAATTTCATCTCCTGTGATGAGATATTCTACTGTTACATCAAGTGCATTTGCAATTTTATAGCAATGGGAACCGGATGGCACTGTATCTCTTGAAACCCAGCTTATAAGCGTATTTAAACTTATCCCAATTTTATAGGCAAGTTCTTTCTGTGTAATATTCATTGATTTCCTTAGAGAATCAATGCGTTTCCAAAAGCCACTCTTATCTTTCATATTCATACTTATAATCTCCTCTTAGTTGTTATTATGAACTTTAATAATAAAAAAGCAAGATTTCTATTTATCTACTTGACAAGATGTGAAAATGCACTATTATATACACATGAATTATGCAAATGCAAAACAAAAGAAGAAGTTTGCTGGTGAGATTGCAATGAAAATCTTCCGAATGGCAAAATTATTTGCTGTTGAAAAAGGTATTACACAGAACAAGCTTTACGAACTTGCAATCAGTGAGTATATCGAACGTCACAAAGAAGACTTACAAAATGTACCTAATTAGGAGGGGAACATGGAACATAAATACATGAGAGCTACAGAGGCTTCAAAGTATCTAGGAGTGTCAAAAAGCACACTTTATGTATGGGCAAGGGAGAGGGCAATTCCTTCTCTGAAATATGGAAGAGTGGTTCTCTTTAACAAAGAAGAGCTTGATCGTTGGTTTGAGTCAAATCAGGACAAAGAATTGCGATGAATTAAAAGCGGGGTTTATGAACTGAAGAATTTTCTTTTCAGAAGGAATTCAACACTCCTTCTAAAAAGCCTGTTCTCGTTTCATACACTCCTCAGCGGTGCGACTCCGTGGAGCTGGTGGAAGCCCAGCATTTTGGGACAGTGGCGGAATTGGTAAACGCTAATACGGTAAGGATATGGCAAAGCCGAAAGGTCTAAGTGCTTCATCCAAAGCGGCCGCTGAGAAATGAAGAGCCAGTCTATGCAGGTTCGAATCCTGCCTGTCCCACAACACTTGCTCGTATGAGCGGTGAATAAAGCGAGCTACGGCGTACAGTAGCAGCGACTTATATCTATAGTGATCGGTGGATCGTATGCGTTGCATATGGATACGAGCGCAAGCCCGGCGTCCCACAGAACAGGGCAATCTTCAAAGGAGTGTGAAATATGATGAAAGAAGTTGGCAGCATCACTGATCTTTCCAGTGGTGTAGTAAATGAACAATTCAAGAAAGAGTGGGAAAAGATCATGCAGAACATTGCAGATCCTTCTACTGATGCAAAGAAGAAGAGAAAGTTCACATTAGAAGTGGAGATCATCCCTAACGATGACAGATCTTTTGCAGCACTCTCAATCAAGAGTAAGAGTTCTCTAGCTCCAGTCAAATCAGATGATAGTGCCATATTCATGGAACTCTCTAATAACGGGGTAATAGCAATGTCACCAGAAAAGGAAGAACAACAAGAACTTCCTCATGTCTATGAACTTAACAAGGAGGTAAAATAATGGATGGAGCAGCAGTAAAAGAGATAAGAGATATCGTCATCAATTCACAAAAGATCGAGTATGAAGGCGGGGTGTTTGTCCCAGGGAATTACAAAGAGTTGGAGTTCACAAAATATCGAGAAGATACTGTTAACTTATCGACTCTTACATCACTTGCAGATTTCATAGAGGTCAATCCCAACTTCCTGGATCTAGAAGGAGCCTTTGTTGTGATCAATAAAGATCTTTCGGTGTCACTCCTATCCAGCCCGGACGATGATCACAGGAAGAGAACACTGTTTGCCCATGCACAGTTCGAACTAGAACAATTCAGTTTCAATAGATTCATTGAAGCAGAGTTGTTCAATATCCTTCTTCAAACACTTTTCATCTATGACCAACCAGCACAAAACTTGTTCACTATCGCTTCTAAGCTTCAGATCGATGAAGGGATCACTATCTCAGATGATGGACTTACTCAGAATGTGACAGTCAAGAAAGGGATGAGTGCAGCCTCAGCAGTAGGGGCCACAGTAGCTACAAGAGTCCAGTTAAAGCCATACAGGATCTTCCCTGAATGTGATCAACCAGCATCTCAATTCTTGACCAGGATAAAGGGAGATAAAGAGAGTGGAGCCTATGTAGGACTTTGGGAGACTGATGGAGGGATGTGGAGAGTAGAGGCAGCTAATAACATTGCCAATAAACTTATCGATCTCGATGTGAAACTACCGATCTATTACTAAGGAGTCGCCATGATCACAGTACAGTCATTCGACAATTTACAGACGGTAGCACCTGAAACAAAGATTCTTGCTCTAAGAACTTTAAAAGGCACTTTACCAGAATTGCGTATAGAGATCCCCAGTGACATCAAACCTTACTTCGAGTCATTTCTTAAGAAGGCATATGCTCATGTAGGTTCAGAGAGGATACGTATCGAGTTGAATTACGATGGCTCAATCAGTACCTACCTTCCAATAGAATCAGCAGGATTCACAATATCAGACAAATCGTTAAATGGAGAAATTACATACCACGAGGTATCTAGACCTGATCCATTTGGAGGTAAGCGAGTGAGTCGTATTCGTGATGATCGTTATCACCATCGATAGATATGAGAAAGGTTAGAGGAGGAACTTCATGTTAGAGAACCTAAAGTTGAGAAGAGTAGACATCAAAATTGAACCACCCAAAGAAATACTAGAATCAGTAGATAAGCTCATTAAGAGTTTTGAGGAAGATGGTCTGAATATTTCATTAGTAGATTTTAGGTTTCACACCTATTCTGATGTCTTTGG
The DNA here is from genome assembly GCA_963663665.2 of Sphaerochaetaceae bacterium. Taxonomy (GTDB): domain Bacteria; phylum Spirochaetota; class Spirochaetia; order Sphaerochaetales; family Sphaerochaetaceae; genus SABI01. The sequence continues at coordinate 275,825 of CAXXKP010000009.1, read as the reverse complement.
AAAAAAAGACAGAGAGCCTCTTTCATTCTTAACTATTACAGCTTTTCCTATTCTTGACCAGGAGGACAGTCCACAAGGGTAGTCGTGATTACAGCCCCACATGAGGCGCATGAAATAGTGGTGACCCATCTTTTAACATCATAGTTGTCAGTGAAAGGTTCAGTGAAGAGACCAGGTGTGAACCCCTTTTCACAATAAGGGCACTTCAATTTTTCCGTGGTGGGTGTTGTTTTAGACATTTTTATTCCTTCCGCCTTATGGCGTATTTTGATTTTGACACTCTCAGTATACCACTGGCGGAAGGATTTTCATAACAGGAGATTAATATGATTCATGCAATTTTCGCTATCGTAATAGGGATCCTTATTATCGCAATAGGATCCACAGTATTCGTTCAATCCTTAACAGATGAAGAAAGAGAGGATTGGGGTCATGGTCCAAAGGGACAAGGCAGATGAGAGATAAGAAACGCAATAAGAAAGGGATCTGCAAAAGATGTGGCCGTTGGGGAATGACCCAATGGCATCATATTTTTGGAGGCTCTAAGAGAGGCGTATCTGAAAAGTATGATCTTGTCATAGAACTCTGTCCCGATTGTCATAGAGAGCTACATGATGAACCAGGGTCAAACCTCTACTACAAACAGGAAGCCCAGAGAGCCTTTGAACAGAAGAAATCAAGAGCAGTGTGGATGAACCTCATGCACAAGAACTATCTGGAGGATTGAGTGATCATTACCATAGATCTAGAGATGATGCCTCCTTCAACCAGGGGCAAGATAGAGAGAATCCTCAAACAACTCGAGAGAGCAGGGAAACAGGCTAACAGAGTCGCTCCTGGGGCTTACAGTATCATTACCCAAGTGAATGATAGGAAGGTACTAGGAATCAAGAGAATCCAAGAGTGGGCTCTTACAATGGTCAAACCCACACATATGGAATCATTCATACGATCTATTGGGACTTCCGTATGTAATCTTCTTTTTTATACCAAATGTGACATCTGCCCTGCAAAGAAATATAGGAAAGACAAGGATACCTGTACCTCGATCTTAGGTATGTATTCACTGACTGAATTCGATAAAGGTGAGAGATTATGAAATACACAATATTAGGGTTTTCTCAACAGAGATTATTAGAGTTGAGACTAGGGATGGATGAAGCGATGATCCTTAGATGGTTCATTGACTTCCAATCTACTGGAAAGATGAGGAAAGTCCTCATGGAAGGAAGAGAATGGATGTGGGTTTCCTATGCTGGAGTATTAGAAGCGATCCCCATCGTTGGAGGGAGTCCTAAGACGATCTCTAGGCGATTTGACAATCTCGAGAGAGCTGGGGTATTAGAGCATACGACCTTTAGAGAAGGTGGGGTATTCTCAGTATACAGGATCTGTGAATCCACCTATCAAACTCTTATTGATGACCGTCCAATCGAAGAAAAAGAAGAGCCATCAGTAGAAGAAGAACCGTTGGACAGAATTGTCCAACCCCAGACAGAATTGTCTAACCATAGGACAGAATTGTCCAACCGTTGGACAGATGTGTCCGAACAAAAGAATCTTCTATTAGATTCTTCTATTAGATTCAAAGAAGAACCCCCTTTAATTCCCCCAGGGGAATCGACACCGAAGAGATCGAAAAAGAAAAAGAAATTTTTAACCATTTCGGAGGCGAATGAAATTATCCAAGAAGGATCTCCATCAGCCGACTACTTCGAAATGCTTATGCTCTTTTTCCAACACAGGGAAGAGATCAAAAAGCCCATGACCAAGAACGCTCTCGAACAGACAATCAAAGTTTTAGCAAAGCTCACCAATGAGACTGATCGCATCGAGTGTATTCGATTATCGATTGCCAACGGATGGCAAGGAGTGTTACCTGACAAGATACCTAAAGGCAATACACCTCATGGCAAACCTTCTCAACGGAATATGGGGAATACCGACCGTTGGAATAAGTATTATGCACAGGAGGACAAACGTGATGCCCAGCAGAGATGAATTTTATAAACAATTCTTTGAGACTCACAAAGATTATGAACTAGCTCAAACATTTGATCTTACTTGCGAGAAACATGGTCCATACGTGAATAACCAACTTATTCTTCACCACCCCGATGGTACTGAGACGCTATTACCTTTACTTGGTTGCCCAGAATGTCGAAAAGAAGAAGAGTATGCTGCCATGAAGGAACAACTTAGAGAAAGCATGAATGCTCAGAAATTGAAGAATTCAGGAATTCCACAAAAGTTCTCCGCATGTACCCTTAGAGGGTTTTCCACAATTGATGATAACCAAGATTTTGTAGATGAGAAGACATTCATTCGTGATAAGTGTGTGTCCTTTGTTCGTGATGAGATCCGGTCTGTGGTGTTGTTAGGGTCAACGGGATTAGGAAAAACCCATCTTGTTGCAGCAATGCTTAGAGGGGCTATCACAACGGGGCGTGAGGCGTTGTATGTAGTCGAACGTAAAATATACCGAGATATACATGAAAGCTATCTAGGGCGTAAGGACTTACCGACTGAAGGGCAAGTAATAGCAAAGTATTCTAATGTTGATGTGCTCGGGATAGATGAAATAGGGCGATCCTCGTGGACTGAACATGAGGCACAGATTTTGTATGAAATCATAGATAACCGTGATGCTGATAATAAGAAAACAATTCTTGCAGGAAATATCACGCCTCCAGAGTTTGATGAATTGTTTGACGAATCATTCAGGCGAAAACTTGATGCGCAGAGGTTGAATTGTAGATGGGGTAGATGGCCTGGAGATAGAACATAGAATGACTGATAGTCTTGCTGTAAGAAATGGATACAGTGAACTTGCAAGAGCTGTTATAGACGTTTCATTAGAAGATCTGAAGAGAGAATCAGCCACAAAACAAGAAGCAATTTACTTCTTTGAGAGTGGAGAGCACTTCTCCTTATTCTGCAATATGGCAAGGCTAGATCAAGATGTTGTGTACCAGTTATATCGATCTCTTATCGAGAGAAAAGGACAGAGGAAACACTAAACATGATGGGTAAGAGAACTCCAGTAATCGCAATAGGTGAATACGACTCAATTCATTACAGAAGCTTAACAGAAGCCGCAGAGAATCACCATGTATCAAAGGTTGTTATCTGGAGAGCAATCAGAACTGAGACGCTCATCAATGGCTATCAATTCGATTATGAGTATGTCAAGGAGGATTGGGGTGGAAGTTAAAGCGTTTGATGTGGTGCTGTATTGCGCTGAGAAATGGATAGTTGGATGGGTAAGAGGGAGCATAGCATTGATTGTCAATGGGAAAGAGAGCCGAGTCGTGCTGTTGGAGATGTTAGAGAATGTAAGTGCTGAAGAGAATCAAATAGGAGAGGTGATCATATGCAGAGAACAAAAATAGAATGGTGTGATATGACCTTCAATCCTGTAACAGGGTGTAATCGGGGTTGTGAGTACTGTTATGCGAGGCGAATAGCACATAGATTTTCTACAGGTAGTAGTAGCGGTAGTAGTAGCAACCCATTTGTCTATGAATGTCCAGATGCTGGTCCTTACCCTGCTGGATTTGATCCTACATTCCACACGTATCGTCTAGATGAACCAGTGAAGCGAAAGAAACCTTCTAGGATCTTCGTAGTGAGTATGGGGGACTTGTTCGGTGAGTGGGTTCCAACAATGTGGATTCAAGAAGTGTTTGCTTCCTGCTCAAGAGCTCCACAGCATCAGTATCTGTTTTTGACGAAGAATCCAAACAGGTACACCAGGTTAAGAAGAGAGGGATTATTACCAGCACTTCCTAACTTTTGGTATGGTTCAACGGTGACGACACATGGAGATGTATATTTCAATCATTGGGAATATAATTGTTTTCTCTCTATTGAACCACTACAAGCCTCCTGGGAACCCACAGAAGGGAACTCACTCGATTTTGGATATATCAACTGGGTGATCATTGGAGCAGAGACAGGGAACAGAAAGAATAAGATTATTCCAGAAAGGTCCTGGATAGAACCCATCGTTGAAACATGCATGGAGCACAGTATCCCTGTATTCATGAAAGACTCATTGATTCCCATTGTTGGGGATAACATGATGCGACAATTCCCAGGAGATTTATCATGAAAAGAATATACATCAGTCATCCCTATGCATCAGATCCTGAAGGCAACAAAGCTAAGGTGGAGAAGATCTGCAAAGAGATCATAGAGAGTGGAGAAGGACTTCCTATAAGCCCGATTCACTTATTCTCATTCACCGATGACACACATCGAGAAGAGATATTGAAAGCTTGCTTAGCGTTGTTTTTCCTTGTTGATGAAGTATGGTGTTATGGATCTAGTCCAGGAGTTGATCTTGAAAGGAATTATGCGATCAAAGTTGGTATTCCTGTGTGGGATATTAAACAAGGAGAAGCTTTTTAATGGCCAATAAGAACACTGTTGTCTGGTGTGCTTATAAGAGGCGTTCTTGCGATACTTCCTCCCTTACCTGTGCTGATTGCCCTCGAAAGAAGAAAGATACTCGACCATCACGCAGTAAGAGAGGATATGACTCTTACTGGTATAAAGTAAGACAAGAGGTATTACAAAGATCCGGAATACCGAGAGAGCAGTGGCCATTGTACGATGTGGACCACAATCCACCCTATAACAAGGACATAGAACCAGATCATAGGAAATATACATTGATTCCCATGCTGAAAGCGGACCATTCACATAAGACAGCTACAGAGGACGTCAGAAGAGACGAGAAAGGTAAATTCATAAAGAAAAAGTAATTTATTGACATTTTGGTCTGATGAATCCTAGGGATGTAACCAAAGAGGTGTTAATTAATTACTCATTGAGGTGATTTTAAGTGATTTTTGAGAAAAGATATCTAAAAGATTTAGTTGGAGCGGGGTATAACCCGAGGAAAGATTTACAACCAGGAGATGAAGAATACGAGAAGATAAAGAGGAGCATACAAACATATGATTATGTGGATCCTATCATCATCAATCGTGACAACACCATTATAGGTGGCCATCAGAGGGTTAAGGTACTCATCGACCTTGGGTATACCGAAATCGATGTTGTAGTCGTTGATTTGTCTAAAGACCAGGAAAAGGGGTTGAACCTTGCTCTTAATAAGATCACTGGTTCCTGGGATGATGAAGCACTTGCTCATCTATTAGCTGAATTAAAAGATAAAGATGTGGAAACGGGGTTTGATGATGAAGAAGTCTATCGCTTATTAGATGAGCTTGGTGAATCGACCTCTAAAGATGATGAGTTTGATATAGACAAGGCTCTAGAAGAAAGTGAAGACCCTGTCACTGGGGTTGGTGATGTGATTCGCCTTGGTGACCATATTCTGATGTGTGGTGATAGTACTCTTCAAAAAGACGTTGATACATTGATGGGCAAAGAGAAAGCGCAGATGGTGTTCACTGATCCACCGTGGAATGTTGACTATGGGAATGTCTCACATAATGAATCAGAGAGGGCAATCCTCAATGACCATATGAGTGGAGAGGACTTCTTTTCTTTTCTAGATAACGCATTCAATCAAATGGAACGAGTAACCGTGACAGGTGGCATGGTGTATGTCGTGATGTCCTCCAGTGAATGGTCAACTCTTATGGCTACGATGAAAACAAATGGGTTCAAATGGTCAACAACAATCGTGTGGGTCAAGAATAGTCTTATTCTCTCTCGACGTGATTACCATACACGATATGAACTGATCTGGTATGGGTGGAAGGAAGGAGGGCCAAGGATCTGTCCACTAGAAGACCGAACACAATCTGATGTGTGGGAGTTCGATCGTCCATCTAAGAGTGAAGATCATCCAACAACAAAACCAGTTCCTTTAGTTGCTCAAGCAGTGATGAACAGTAGTCGAGTAGGAGATATCGTTCTTGATTTGTTTGGAGGTTCAGGAACCACGTTGATTGCGTGTGAAGAGGTAGGACGGAGCTGCCGGATGATGGAGATGGATCCAAAGTATTGTGATGTGATCATCAAGCGATGGGAGAACGCTACGGGTAAGTGTGCTGAATATGTGAAGAGGGGTGAAGAGTGTGGCCAAGAAGAATTTAGTGTTATCGACATCGGAGATCATAGCGGACCTGGAGATGCAGGAGAAGGAGACAAGTGAGATTGCAGAGCGCATTGGTGTATCAGTACAACAGCTTGAGGTCTTCATGAAAGAGAACCGTGTTGATATTGATTATCATAAGTCTCGACTCCTGGGCAAGAAAGATGATTGGCTGAGAGCTCTCAGCAAGAAGGCTGTAGGGTATGAATACAAAGAGAGGAGAGTTACAACAACCGAATACAACGGAAAGAAGAAAGTATACACAGAAGTGAGTGAGAAACATCAGCCCCCTGACACTCAAGCCCTCCTATGGCTCATTAATCATGCAAAATAAAGAAATTGAAACAGTTTTCTGTATTCTAGGAGGGGGGGCGGTACAATCTCTACAACTTTCGAATGTTAAACCGCGGGTGAAGATGTTCTCACGCGTTGGCAAAATGGAGATTTCATAAATTATGGGGGGAAGACCAAGAAAACCAAAAACTATCAAGATGATCCAAGGAACTTTTAGGGCAGATAGGAATCCTGTTCACGAACCGGAACCGTCTCCTCTTTCCACCGAATTGATCAAGATTCCTTCTTCGTTAAACCGGTGGGCGAAGAAGTTTTGGAAAGATCATATCGAGGAATTTACCTCAATGGGTTTGATCACTTCAGCAGATATTGAGACTTTTGAAATGGCCGCGCAAACCTATGGATCATGGAAAGAAGCGGAGTATGAGATCTATCACGATGAATTCAGACGAAAGCGGACTATTGGCCAATATATGAAGATTAGAGGATATAATCGTCAAAATATGCCAGAGTTGATTGTGATGGAAAAGTCTCGAATGGACTTTGTAAGGCTCTCTGGTTTGATTGGAATGAATCCTGTATCACGAAATAAGATCGATGTAAAAAAGCCGCAAGGTGAAATAGATCCAATGGATGAAATTCTACAATCAAGTGCAAAATAAACCATACGAAGTAATCACAGCGAAGAAATATATCTCGGATGTTCTATCTGGAAAGATAGTTGTATGCACGTTTGTAAAGCAGGCAGTTCAACGACACGTGAATGATCTCAAGAGATCAAAAACAAAGAATTATCCTTATAGATTTGATGAAGATTTAGCTATAAAATCGATTAAATTTGCCCAATTATTGAAGCACTCAAAGGGTAAGTGGGCTAGAGATAATCAATATCTCAAATTAGAACCTTGGCAGCAGTTCTTGAAATGGGTTATTCATGGGTGGGTCCGTAAGAATAGTGGCGATAGAAGATTTCGAAAGGCTTATATTGAAGTTGCTAGGAAGAACGGGAAAACAACCTTTGCTGCAACAGAGGCTCTAGATCTATTTTTCTTAGATAACGAAGAAGGTTCAGAAATATATACAGCAGCAACGAAGAGAGACCAGGCGAGAATCTGTTGGTCTGAAGTTGCCTCCATGGCTAAAAAGCAGCCATCCTTAAAAGATCGAATAGATATCCTGAATAACTCATCGACTATACGAAAGAAAGGAGATATCTCTGTAATTAAGGCTCTTGGGGCTGATTCAGATACGGAGGATGGCCTTAACCCGTTGATGGGCATTATTGATGAATACCATGCACACAAAACAGCAGACATGGTTAATATCCTCGAGAGTGGAATGGGGTCAAGAACACAGCCATTATTAGAAATCATCACTACAGCTGGTACTAATCAAAATGGGCCATGTTATCAAGAAGAGCGAACTCTTGCGGTCAATACTCTCAATGGTTCAGGGCCAGAGGATTACTTCTGTATCATTTATACTCTCGATAAAGAAGATGACTGGTCAGATCGAGCAGTGTGGATTAAAGCAAATCCTAATCTTGGAGTCTCTGTTTTTGATGACTATCTAGAATCCAGAGTTAAAATGGCTCTTGCTTCACCTCGAAAACAAAACGATGTAAAGACAAAGAATTTTAATGTGTGGACTAACGCAAGAACAGTATGGATAACAAGTGAAATCTGGAATGCTTGTGGCGGAGAAGTCATTCCTCTTGAATTGGTAGGAAGAAAAGCTTATGGAGCTTTCGACCTTTCTTTTTCTGTGGACCTTTCTGCATTTGCTCTAGCGTTCCCCCCGAAAGGAGAAGAAAAGCAGTATCAACTTCTCCTTAAATTTTATATGCCCGCTGACGTAATACAAGAGAAGACGATAGAAGATCGTGTTCCCTATGAATTGTGGAGAGAGCAAGGGTGGATAACTGCTACTCCTGGAAACATTATTGATCATGATTTTATCGAGCAAGATATCAAAGATGCCTGTGATCTTTATGATGTCATAAAAATTGGATATGACCCATGGAAAGCATCCCAAGTTGTCACTCGACTCAAGAATGAAGGCCTCGAGTTAGTAGTAGTTCGACAGGGCTATGCAACGATGTCACCCTTTGCAAAAAATTTTGAAACACTTTTACGAGGTAAGAAGATCAATCATGGTATAAATCCCGTATTGAGCTGGAACATGTCCTGTACGACACTCCAGCAAGATTCTTCAGAGAATATCAAGCCGGTAAAACCAGAGAGGAAAACGGGAAAACGGATTGATGGAATTGTTGCAACGATTATGGCGCTAGGAATTTCAATGGAAGATGGAGAGGAGATAGAAGATGATGGAAACCTTAGGGTGGTTTAATGAGATTTAAACATTATGTCTCTAAAAAATTAATACATCTCCTATCGATTGATGAGCTTTTTCAAGAATCCTTGGGAGCATTTCAATCTTCTTCTGGAGAACATGTTTCAAAAGAAACTGTCAAAAGATTATATGCAGTCTATGCATGTGTGAATGTTTTGGCCGAGTCTTTAGCTACACTCCCTCCGAAATTATACAAGAAGAGTGATACTGGTAGAGAAGTTGTGAAGGATCATGTGTTTTCAAGGACATTAAAAAAGCCTAATGATCTTGGAACATCCTTTGATTTCTTTGAACAGCTGGTGTGGCATCTTGCATTGCGAGGTCGTTTTTTTGCTATGAAAGTAAAAGTGAGGGGAGAGGTGTATAGCTTAATCCCTATTGAGGATCCTGATTCAGTGACGGTAATTACGACAGATGATTATGAATTAAGGTTTGTCATAAAAGGTGAAACATATACGTTAGATGATGTGCTGTATATTCAGATGCACAACGGAAGATCTATTATACAAGCGCAGGCAGATACGTTTGGAAAGAACCAGGCGATTAATCGATATGGGGCTTCATTTTTTAAGAATGGGGCAATGCCAGGGCTTGTGATAAAGAATCCTAATAAATTTAAAGATGATGCTGCCTTTGATCGATTTAAGAAGCAATGGGAAGATACGTACGGTTCTGCTAGTAAGGCAAATAAAGTCGCCATCCTTGATGACGGGAAAACAGTCGAGAAGCTCTCCCTTACTAATGAAGATTCTCAATTTCTCGATACAAACAAATATAGTGATTCCCAGATTGCTGGGTTGTTCAGGGTCCCAGTGTACATGATTGGAAACTATGACAAAGCAACCTTTAGTAATATTGAGAACCTTGGTATCCAGTTTGCCAGGTTTACTATGGCTCCTTGGTGCAAGCGAGTAGAGACCGCCATTACAGAACAGTGTTTGAAAGACAATTCATTATATGTTGAATTTTTAATGGATTCACTCGAAAGAGGAGACATTTTATCACGATACAGTGCGTACAGAACCGGAAGAGAATCGGGGTTCTTGAGTGCTAATGAAATCAGACAGCGAGAGAATATGGACCCATATGAAGGTGGAGATCAATATTTAACTCCAACAACTCATAGCGTTGCGGGAGAAGGAGAACAAGATGAGTAAGAAATGGTACAGAATTCAGGCCAAGGACGATTCAGCTGATATTTACATCTATGACTACATTGGTATGTGGGGGGTAGAAGCAGGTAATTTCACTAAGGACTTATCTACAATTCAAAGCAAGGCAAAGATCAATTTGTATATCAACTCTCCTGGTGGAGATGTCTTTGATGGCATGGCCATCTATAACGCGCTTTTACGGGTTAAATCTAAACTCACAGTTCATGTAATGGGCCTTGCTGCATCGATGGCTAGTGTGATTATGCTCGCAGGAGATACAAGAATTATGTACCAAGGCGCTATGGTGATGATTCATAATCCCTGGGGTGGAGTAAGTGGAACAGCTAGTGAGATGAGGGAGACAGCGGATCTCTTAGATAAAATCACTGAGCAAATAGTGAACCTTTATGTGAACGCAACCGGGCAAAGTGAAGATCAGATCAGAGGCTGGATGAAAGCGGAAACATGGTTCAGCGCTGAGGAATCTATTGAACATAATTTCTCAACAGAACTCTCAGAACAAGAGGCCGCAGCTTCAATTAAAAATACATATGCAAAGAAATATCACAATGTCCCTAGCGATATTGTGGAACAAGATAGTGAGCCTACGATACGAACAGCAGAGGATGCCTTGCGGGATGCAGGCTTTTCCAATGTTCGGGCAAAAGCCATTCTAGCTAAAGGTTTTACTCATCGGGATGATGAAGAGCCCCATCGGGAGGATGATCTAGATTTCACAGAAGCTCTTGCTATTTTAGACGAATTAACAAAAGGACTGGAGGGGAAATAATGGAAAAATTATTAGAACAACTCAAGGCTCTACAGGCTTCAATTGCGACCTATCAAGGAAGAATTGAGACTCTAGAATCACAAAATGAACAACACACCGAACTTAAAGCATTAGTCGATTCTCAAAGAGAGGAGCTCGATAAGCTTATCGCAAAGGTTGAAAAACAAGGAATTGCTGGGATGAATAAGGGTGATTCAGACAGAATCAAGGCAATTGCATCCTTCGCAGCTATCGCTCGTGGTAATTTCAAGGACGCGATGAGATCCTCTTCTAACGAAGATGGTGGTTTCTTGATTACTCCTGAAATTGAAGCAGGGATTTTAACACTTGCTGCAACAGAAGGATCAATGAGAGGGATTGCTGATGTTCGAAACACGAACAGATCAAGTGTCATTCTTAACGTTCGAATCTCAGGAGCGGCTGCGGGTCACGTTGGTGAGACCGAGGAACGAGGAGTAACAGATGGACCCAAATATGCACAAATTGAGATTCCTGTTCACACTCAATATGCACAACCCGAAATCACAGAGGATGCTCTTGAAGATGCAGATGAAGATCTTGCTGCCGAAATCACCGCATCAATAGCAGAAGCTCTTGGAGCTCAAGATGAAGAAGATTTCATCACTGGCGATGGAGTGAAAAAACCACGAGGAATTTTATCCTACGAGACTAAAGTGTGTGCAAAACAAGCTGATCTTGTCTGGGGAAAGATGGGAATTGTAAAAACTGGGGTAGCACAAGGACTTACTGCAACCAAACCTCAAAATACGTTCATCACAGCTAAAAGCCTCTTACACGTTAGATATCGCACAGGAGCTCGTCTTGTTATCAATGGAACGACTGCTGCAGAGCTTGAAAAACTCACAGATACAACCGGTCGTCCTCTTTGGATTGATAGTGTACAGGTAGGGCAACCAGCAAGATTCAATGGCATTCCTGTTGAGATTAATGATTTCATGCCAGAGATCACAAACACTGATGGCCTTCCTTTTGCTCTTATTGGAGATTTTAAGAAAGCGTATGCCATTCGTGACCGAAAAGGCATGACAATGACCAGGGACGCAATCACACACAAGGGCTTTGTGAAATTCTACACCACTAAACGCACTGGCGCTGGAATCAAGAATTTTAAGGCCGTCGTAGGAATCTTAGCCTCCGCATAAAGGGGGCTCTTAGAAATCTAGAAAAGAGGTAATACATGAGAGAATTGAAATCAAAAATAAACATCGTTGAAGCGGCAGCACCTGCTGTTGCTAAGGCGACAATAGCCGGTAATGCGATTGATCGGAAAGGGTTTGACAGTCTTACTATTCTCGCAGTCATTGGAGCCGGAGCCTATGCAGCTGCTAAGACGGTAACTCCTGTGTTAACAGAAAGTGATAATGGAACTGATTACACAGCAGTTGACGCTGCTCATTATGACGGAGACCTTTCCATCGTGAACGATACACTTGCTGCAAATAGCGAGAGAGTCATTGCTTACATAGGGCATAAAAGGTACGTGAAATTTGGTTTTACTGTGGCTGGAACTTTGGATGCAAACGTTCTTTTAGGAGCCTACGCAATTAAGGGTCATCCACACTTGATGCCAACAGCGTAAGAAGTGAGTGGGGCGAAAGCCCCACATTGGAAATTATATGGAATTAAACAGCAATGCATTAGTTTCCTGGGAGTTTGTCAGAGATTACTCTGGCAAATTCCAAGAAGCACAGAAAGATAAAGTAGTTAGTCTCATTAATTGGATATCAAGCAAAGCTGAAACAATCGCACAACGAGAGATTATATCTAAAGAAAGGGTATTAGATATGTGTGGAAATGGAGGACCTCGGATATATCTACCTGTTACTCCTATTTCAGATGTTGATTCCATTATTATTGATAATGATCACTCTTTTATCATAGATCCCTTAGACGAGTTAGAGTATTACATAGACTCAAAATCTGGAATCATCACTAGGTACAATTATCACTGGCCTATAGGATTTTACAACATTAGGGTTACTTATACTGCTGGGTGGACCATTGAGAATATGCCTGCAGACATTCAAAAGGCTTGTTTAGAAGCGATTAATGTAGCCTGGAATAGACAAAATGATAACAGTTATGGTGTTACTTCAAGAACAACTCCTGATGGGGTAAATATCGCATATGAGCCTCGATTAAGCCCTGATGTGTATGGAACATTTGCTGATCTTAGGATTGGGCTTGTGTAATAGATTTTTACACGAACCAATTCTCCTCCCCCATAAAGCGGGAATTTGAGATTTATAGGAGATTCAAGGTCAAATGACTAATAGTAGTTTACGTGGGGGAAGAAAATCTAATGGAATTCGAGTCCTATTTGAAAAAGAAGTAGCTGAAAAACTTAATAAACTAGCTAAAGACAGTCCTGATATGTTGAATCGTGTGCTAGCAGGACTTTCATATTCTGCAAAGCAGGAGGTTCAGAAAGGATTTCGAGCTAACTTTGGTAGACGAACAGGTAAATTTGAAAAGCGGATGAAATACCAAAAGATACGAAACGGGTTTTATAGATTGAAAGCTCCTAACCTCGCTGCAATATATGAATATAAAGGGGCACATATCACTCCCGTAAATGGGTCTGTCCTTAAATTTACAGCAGATAATGGAGAAGTTATCTTCTCAAAATATATAGATATCACTCCGAGACCTTTTTTCTACTCCAGCCTTAGACGATTTGTAAACTCAGGGCAGATGAATGAAGTTATGAAAAACGAAATAAAGAAGACTATCAGGAGTAAGAAGTTATGAGATGGACAGAAACAACACTAGATATTGTTAAGACCTTTTTAGCCGTGAATTTAGAGTCCTTTCTGGATGACATCAGAGCTGAGACAGGGGAAGAACTTCCCTCTTTGAACTCTATTGATGTTGGTCAGGACTATACAAAATTGGGGAGAGCGAAGCCGTATCTTCTCATAGATCCAGCTATGATTACCCCTAACGTAGAAGGTTATGGCGTGATTACTGGTGAATATCACATTGATATGCTCCTTGTTGTTGATGGATGTGACAGTGAGGTTGTGAGTAGGCATTGCATGCGATATGCGGATGCTCTCACTGGTTGTATATGGGATAATGACACGTTTAATGGTCAAGTTGAGGATGTTAGTGTTGAAAATATTGAATACTTTCCTGGGGGAACCGGGTTAGAAAAATATGCGCTCATAGCTATTAAAGTTATGAGAGAGATGTACAGGGGGTAACAAATGTACAAAAAACAATTCACTGCCGTAACTATTGGTGGACCTGAAAGCACTTTGGGAACCGCAGTTGCCCGAACAAAGCGCTTTCCCATTTCAGGACTTTCACTATTACAACGAAAGCCAAGTAAATCAGATAATGAGGTGATTACCGGACGCAACGCAAAAAGCGGGATGTTTGTCGATTCTATCGATGTAAATGCAGAGATACCCAATGCATTACGAGCCTGTGGAGCTGTAGGGATGGGTTTTGCAGGAGCTCTTGGAGGCGATGTCGCTTCTCCTGTAGAAATTGGAGGAGCCATCATCTTGAAATATACAGGAGATGGGGTTTCCGCCAAGGCTTCTGTATCGGGATCTAACTTAACTCTTGCCACTGGAGTCCTGGGATCAGAAGAAGCTGATGCTAACTTCGGAACAGCAGGAACACTTGCATTATCTGGAACTCTTGCTAGCTTATTGACAACTATTGGAGGGTACACGGGGTACTCAGTCGAGAAGTTATTCGGAGCTGATTCTCTTGAAGTTGCAAATCCTGTAGCAATAGTGGCAAGTCAAGCAAAAGGGCGATATGCAATCATCTTCTTTGGTGAGACCGGCAGTGGTAAATACCTTCATAAGTTTACATCGGATCTTACTAACACTGAACTTCCAACCTATTCTATGCAATTTGATGGTTCAGGATCTAATGATCTAGGAAGTGGTGGAGTCATTGATGGGTTCTCAATTGCTGCAGATCTTAAAGGACATGCATCAGTTTCTTTTAATGCCATTTTTACCAAAGGTGAAGGCGGTCAAACAGCTTCCGAGGTCGCTCTTGAAAATGCGGATGCTATGAAGTTTGCAAACGGGAAAACGATTGTCTCAGGCATTGAACACGTCTACACAAAAAGTGTCAGCGCCGATGTGAGCAATAACCATGATGGCGATGAAGGGTTTGGCCAAGGATCCTTGTATAAGCAATCACACGCTAAAGGCGTATTCTCTGCAACTGGAGGAGTTACTCTTCGAGCAACAACTATCACAGAAGCAGAGAGAGCAAAAGTAATAACAAATGATATTGGATCTCTCCAACTCTTCTTCGAAGGGGGAGAAAAAGAGATCGCTATTATAGATATGCCTACTGTGATTTATACAGATGAAAGCAAAGCAGAAGGTGGAGTGGCTATCGAGCAGTCCTTGTCCTTCGAAGCAATCGATAAAAATAGCTATGATGCGATGGTATCTGTGTACCTCGTAACCAGTGATGCTACAGGCTACTAGGAGGTAGAGCATGGGATGGAAAGAAGAAGCACGACGAACAGTTGTCGGAGAAGAGGTTGAGCTCAAGACCTTTCCTGGGTACTGGATCCAACCAAAGAAATATAGTGTATCGGGTAAAGATGCAATCAATGAAGAACAGCGTAAACTCCAACAGGGAATCGATAAGAGAGCACTAGCAAGTGTTATCAAGAAACTGGGTATAGATTCTTCAGGAAAAGAAGAAGAACAAGTGATGACCGAGGTTATGGACAAGCTTACAGATGATGAGCTTGCCGCAATGATGGATAGTCAATATGTTCCTTCAGCTAACTATATCAAAGTGAGATTACGAGAGGGAATTAATGCTCATAACTTTTGTGATGCAGCTCGATCAAATGATGTAAAAGCTCTAACCGAAGATATCCTTGATTATCCAGAGATAGCAGGAGAGTGTCTAAAGATTGTAGAGACATTTAACCGCCCTTTAGCCAAGAGATCACCCAGGAAATTAGGGACACAACAGAGTGGATCTACCACGGATCAACCTTCGAATGGGGGGATCGACTCCCCGACGGAAGAGAGCCTGCAGAATTAGTAGAGATATGGGGTCCATGGGTTCAAGACTGTTTGAGGCTCATGGATTCCAATGGATCTTATGCAAGGTTCAAGTACCCGGGTGATCTTGGCGAACAGCCGACAAGGGATATGGATATTTACGACATTATTCGTGGTAAATGGAATGAGATGAAGAATCGAGAGATGGAGGAAAAATGGCACAAAACAAAGTAAGTGTTATCATAGACGGTAAAGAGTTTGTGTCCAAAGAGGCAGCAACAGCCTCCAAATCCCTCACGTCTCTTGGAAATACATCAGAGAAGGTATCTAAACTCATTAGGGCTGGTGTATTGACTGCGGTTGCAACTTCAGTGGCCGGAATAGTAAGTACTATAAAAATAGCCCGGTCTTCCCTTGAAGAAGCAGCAAAAATGGAACAGATTGACACCTCGTTTAATGTTCTCATAGGGAATGCAGAAAAAGCTAGAGAAGTTCTTTCAGATCTTAGAGAGTTCTCTGCAGCTACTCCTTTACAATTTGAAACAATCGCAACAGGTGCGCAGAATCTCATGGCCTTTGGGGTGAGTGCAGATGATGTTTTAGACAAGATGAGAATGCTTGGTAATGTATCACAGGGACAAGAGGATAAACTTGAGTCTGTGGTAAGAGCATATGGGAAAATCAGAGCAAAAGGAAAGGCTTCTCTTGAAGAACTCAACATGATGACTGAAGCGGGGATTCCAATTCTCCAAGGGTTGGCTGATAATCTTAGAGTCTCTACGGATGAGCTTTTCAAGATGGTAAGTGGTGGAAGAGTAGGGTTCACTGAAGTAGATGAAGCTTTGCAAGCTATGACCACCGGAACTGGGCAATTTGCTGGTATGCTCGAAAAGCAAGCTAGCACCTTCTCGGGTCTTGTTTCCACATACAAAGACAACATCGCATTGGCAATGGATGAGATCGGCCAGAGCATGCTTCCTGCAGCTAAGACTATAACTGAAGGTCTTATTGGCGGAATTCAGAGATTCAGAGATTCAGATGCTTTTGATAGTCTTAAGACATCATTCACAAATCTAGGAACATGGATAACGGATGTAGTGAAAGAAGGTGGACCTTTTAATTCAATGGTTAGTGCTTTTGTTAAATTCGTTGCGTGGTCTGTAAACATGATCCCAAAGATTGGTGCTGTATTCACCTTCATAGGAACTGTAATTGGAATTACAGCCGAGGCTATTCAAGAAAAGTTTCAAGACACATGGGATACATTTACGGGATTTCTTGATGATTTAGGTCTGTTGGATGCGATGAAATCAACAATCGATATTGCCATAAATTTTGCAGGGGATACATTAATTGCTATTAAAAAAGGAGCCAGCACAGGAGATTGGTCAGACTTTTGGTCTCTTGCTGTAGGAGCTGCACAGTTCGTGATAGCGATCGGGGCTACTATAAAACTCGCTAGCATGACAGGAAAAGTGTTATGGTCATCCCTGCAACAGATGTTATCAACAGCTGGATTTACAACGGAAGGGGTTCTTCCAGGATTAATAGCTCTTGCTTCGATAGGTATAGCCGTAGTTAAAGCTATGGAAGAAGGTGATTGGGCAGCATTAGCAGCTGATGTTGTGGGAGCTCTAACAGCAGCTCTTATAGCCGGTGGATTAACCAAGAGTTTAACGGCTGGCTCTCTCGCGTTCTCAGTTGCCCTTAATTTCGAGATAGGATCTTCTATAGCCGATGCTGTATCAAACGCGGTTAGAACATATAACGGTACTGATGAAGATAAAATTGAAATAGAAAATATTATAGCATCTCCAGAAGGTCTTTTCTCTAAATGGGGAGTTTTCAATTCTGCTCGATTAAAACTTGTCGAAATATGGGGTAATCAAACGGGACAAGAGATATTGGCTGGTCTTGGATATGGATTAGAGGATATAGAAGAATTAGGAGCTACAAAAGCAAGAGATCTTCTCGAAGCAGTGAGGGGCGGACTTGATAGTAATTCTCCTTCAAAAGAATTTATTAAAATAGGAGAAGATATACTTGCCGGACTGGCTATCGGGACCATTGATGCGGGATCGATCGGAATAAAGCTAGGAGAAGACGTCCTAAATGCAACAAAGGATGTCATGGGTATTCATTCGCCTTCTACAGAGGGTGAGTATTTAGGCCAGATGTTCTTAGAAGGACTTCTTGCTGGGTTTAAAGATCCTGTACTTATAAAGAAAATAACTGATGCATGGGACGCTATGATGAATGCTTTTAAAAGTGATGGGAAAATAGATGTTGATGCTGAAGTCAAAGGTATCATGGGTACAGGGGGTGAAACTAAGCCAGATCCTCCCGAAGAATCGGGTGGAGGATTTATAGAGTTTTTTAAATCAATTTGGGAAGGGATAAAAGGTTTTATTGGGGGGATAAAAGACTCGATTGAGGCTCTTTCGTCCTTCAAAGCTATTGTAGGATGGTCAACGACTATCCTTACTGGGGTCATGAATATATTAGGGCCAATTATCGATGATGCCTTAGCGCCAATGGTGGGGATCTTAAAGGTTCTTGGACAGACGTTAGGTAAGGTTATAGCCCCTGTGTTTAGAGTATTAGGAGAGGTTGTTTCTTGGTTAGCCGAGGGTTTCGTGTGGTTCTACAACAAAGCCATTGTTCCCGTGGGTAATTTCATGATGGACTTATTTGCAAAAGTTGGGAATTTCTTTATTGGCATTATTAATGGTGTTATCTCGGCTATTAATTGGATTCCCGGAGTAAACATCAAGAAAGTGTCGTCAATTAGTACTAGTCAGGATGCTTTAACAGCAATCAGCTTGGAAGATCTTGCATCTTCAGGATCCTCTGATTCTTCTACGTACACAGGAGGGACTACTGGAAGTAATACAAGCGTCCAGCAGCTCGATATAAACGTCTATCAGTACTACAACGCCCCAATAATTGGCGAGGGGGGCCTCGAACAAGTCGGAGGTTTTGTTGTGAGAGCTATACAAGAGTATATCGGAGTTGGTGGGACAGTGGAATTTATAAAGGGGTAATATGTCATATTTTGTACCATTCAGTGAAACAGATAGAGACATTTTTAAAGATGAAGAAAATCCTTCAAGATATCTCCGAGTTATTATAGAAAGTTCAGGAGTCCCTTACGAATTCACACCAACTCAGATATCTTGTTCAGCGGATGAGGATTATCAGAAGTGGAACATGAAGCTAAAGAATCGAAACTCAATAACAGTAGGTTTTTTGGCCAATAAACCATGTGTTGTCCAAGTAAGTACAAATCGAGAGTTCTGGTACACTATTTTCACTGGGTATGTATCTGATTCAGGTTTTTACAGACACCGAGGATACTCTACCGACGATTATATATCCGTGGATCTTGTAGATGCTACTCAACGTAAAGGAACAAAACGCAAGCTTTCCTCTGCTGTATTAGCCAATTATGAGATATCTAATACCACAAGCCCCGCATCTATTATTCATTACTTAGCTACTAAAATGGGAGTTGAATTAGAAGTC
The DNA here is from genome assembly GCA_963663665.2 of Sphaerochaetaceae bacterium. Lineage (GTDB taxonomy): Bacteria > Spirochaetota > Spirochaetia > Sphaerochaetales > Sphaerochaetaceae > SABI01. Next base: position 256,613 of record CAXXKP010000009.1, on the reverse strand, counting down.
TCTGACATAGATTATACTAAAAATATTGTGGCAGTGGGTGAATCAACCGTGTGGGAAGAGCTCAAAAAGCTACAGTCCACCTTTGGGGCTGATATGTATTTCAACCATCAGGGTCAATTAAGATTCATCCCTCAATTTGATAGTGATGGAAATCCTCAACTAAGAGAAATTGAATGGATTTTTCAAGGAGACCCTCATCAAGATATTCCAGATATGGGGAGTTGGATTAAAGGATCTGTAGAAGAAGAATATCTTCCTGTACGTTGCAATAGAGCTTCTTGTGAATTCATCTATTATGAACAACTATCTCTTAGAGTTATTTATAAAAACACAGAAAATTATGAAGAGGTAACAAGCGAAATCTTAATTGAGTTGGCACCTGGAGAGTATTGGCCAGGGCCAAATGCTGCAGACTTAGCAAGATTGGAATATATAGATCCAGAGACAGGAGAAGAATACCCTTATGCAGTTACTGTGGAGATTCCGACAATTGGGATCTCAGGTGATGTAGATATCTTATTTGAAGGAGGCTCTCTTGAGATAGTATCCTTCAATGGCTCCACATCAGATACAAGGCAAAACCCAGGATCCAGCGAAATAATATTACATAATACAGGGGAGGAATCTTGTTCAATCAAGAGACTTCAGATTAGAGGTATTCCTTTTAGAAACAAATCAAAAGAGATTGTGGAATATATTGATTCAAGTATCACGAATGAAGTAGATTTCGTCGATAAATCAATTGATGGAAAATATGCAATAAATGCAGATCAAGTCTATAACACCCTCTATGATATTGTAGAGAATCAGAAGAATAGAGTACGACGTTTTAGCTTTGCGACCTCTTTTCTTCCTTGGCTCCAGAGAGGAGCCATTGTACACGTCCAAATGCCAGGAGAAGATGTAGTACGATGTAGAGTAGATTCATATACACATCAAAACAGATCTCGAACACTTCAAGGTTTGATGACTTCAGTGGTTTGTACAGCTAAAGAAGTATTTATCCCTACAGGTAACGCTCCAGTGGTAATTATCCCATCAAAACCGACAATTCCTGGGCCCGAAGGACCTCGGGGGGAAAACGGTTCTCCTGGAGAAGATGCGTATCAAATACAAGTCATATCAAATCAAGGAACAATATTTCGAATGGGGCAAGGCTTCTCTACAACACTCGAAGTCAAAGTATGGCAGGGTGGAGAAGAGATTACGGATCTATTCAGTGATGAAGATTTTAGATGGTATCGAACATCCAATAATTCATATCAAGATGAATTGTGGAATTCAGCACATTATTCAATTGGTGGAAAGGTTATAACAATCACACAAGAGGACGTTGTAGGAAGAAGTAATTTCTTCTGTGACCTCTTAACAAAAAGGAGCTAGAAATGGCAGTTTCAATCGGTCAAATTACGATCATGGACTTTAACGATGCAGTTACTCTCACGGGGTATGTTTCATCAAATCACACTAAAAGCATTAAATACGATGGCAACAATGAGGTGTACACACCAAACTTTCCAACAGCAAACCTTGTTCTCACTCCAAGTCTATTTAAGGCAGGAAGTGCTACAGATTTGATGACAGCAGGAACAAATATTACCTCTGTTGTCTGGAAAAGAAAGAGCAACACACAAACAGGAGAGAACAACTTATCAGCAGGGGAGACAATGGGAGCGTCCTTCCCTAAAGCACTCACAGTATCTTCTCAGCCTTTCAGTAGCACAGTATTCTCTATCGAGTACATCTGTACAATTGTCTATCATGATCCTACTACTGGATTAGATTTAACTTATAAAAACTCTGTCACATTCAACAAAGTGACAGACGGCAATAACATTGCTCTTGCAGAGGTTACTGCGAATCCTGGATTTGCCTTTAAGAATGGGCTCCCTGCTTCGATAGTTCTTTCAGCGAAGCTATATCGTGGTGCTACGCAGGATACTACCAGTCTTTCGTATGTATGGCAGAAACTCATAGGAGCAACGTGGACTAATATCTCTGGTGCGACATCAATCTCTTATACAGTTACTCAAGCATCAGTAGATTCAATGCAACAATATCGAGTAATCATCTCTGATAGTGTGGTCGCTGATACATACACCTCTGATCCTGTAACGGTTCTCGATTTCAACGATCCTATTCAAGTAGTAATAAAGTCATCAAGTGGCGAGATATTTAAGAATGGGGTTATTTCAACAGATCTTACAGCACACCTATATCAGAACGGAGTAGAAATAGACGCTGCAGGAAGTACTTATACTTACACTTGGGCAAAGGTAGATTCAGCAGGCACTTCTACATCTTTTGGCACAGGAAAAACTAAGGCTGTGGGTTCTTCTGACGTTACAGCACGATCCACTTTCATTTGCACAGTAAGCTAAGGAGCCCTCATGGCAATAGCAATTGGTCAGATTACATTAATTGACGTCCTAGATGGTGTCCAAGGGCCTCCAGGGATACCAGGGGAAGATGGAGCAAGTGGTCCTCCTGGTACTCCTGGCTTCCTAGGTCTTATAGTTTCAGGATCAACTCTCTCTTTGAAAGGTTATGATGCGAACGGAATGCTCCAAGCATCGGTTGGCTATATCTATATTGATGGATCTCGTTATACTGTGCCTGAATACTCTCTGACTCTCACAGGTAGTGGGCAGGGATATATTCTTTTCAATCCTAACTGGATTGCATCTGTACGATTTGCAAAAATGTTTGTTGATGACTCAAATATTGTGTATAAGGATTACAACACCTTTGCTATCCTCGATTCAAATGCATATATAATAGGAAGGTTCAATAGAGACTCAATTATTTATAATGCTGAGGTTCTTAATTCTCAAACAACACAATCATTTCAAATATCAAAATTCATGGAGATTTTAAACAGTGGTGATGTAAATGATATTAATAGGTGGGCAGCTGCGTTAGGTATCACACAGGTTTTTGAGAGTATAGCAGTTTTGAAAGCGTTTGTTGATAAATTGACTGTAAATAGGGTAGAGTCACCAGATTATGAAGAAGATTCTAGTGGTATCCCAACGGATGGTTATTTACTAGATTCGGTCACAAAAATGATGAAAGCGGTCAACGCTGTTTTTTATAATTTACGTGTTTATGGTGGAACTTTTGAAGGTTCATTGATACACGATTCTTTTGAAACAGTTGAAGCAAAGACAGGAGCTCCAATAACTATCCCTGCAAAGACAAGGTGGAGTACTGATGAGCTATACACAGCATTGGCAGGAACACCATCAAATACTCCCTCTAATATTTGGTCTAATATTGCAAATGGAGGAATTGTTCATTGCTGTTTAGTAAATAACTGTAGTATGTATTTGGCATCAGGTGCATCAGTTGATTTAATGACTCATACTTCTAAATTTTCTGGAACAGCTACTATCTATATTGATTCTTTTTCTAAATCATATGGCAATAACCCTACACTTGAAATACTTATAAATTCCACAAGGGTATGGCTTAAACTTTACGATAGTGGGAGTACAGCAGATGCTTGGTCAAAAGCATTTACAATACAAGAGACAGATGTTGTTGTAGTAAGGTTTGTTGGTGATAGTTCTGAAACATTAGTGATGAACTCAAGAATCCAAATGAGTGCAACATATGATTTCACTGGTAAATTCCAATATGACAATCCAGAGTATAATTTGGTGGAAATCTATAAGAAAGGCACATTCTACTCAACAGCGGTATCCTTTTCTTCTCCTGTAACTTTTAATTCAAGTTCTCACATAGATTTTGTTGGTTTAGACTCGCTCCTAACACAATTATCATCTTACCCGAATAATGCACTTACTAATATAACAGGTTCTTTTTACGTTAATGGGAACTTACAAACAGTAACTTCTTTTTATAAAACACCCAACTTTCTTTCTATAGTTTTTAGTAACGCACCAACACTTGAAATGCACCTTGCTACTGCCGAAGGGACGTCACTAGGGTTTTATAACATTTCTGGAAGTTTCAATATTCTGTCAGATATAGATTCTGTTAAATCAAAAAGTCTTATTCCTTTTGTAAATGCTACCTCAAGCACAACTACTGACGGTACGGATATAGGGTCTTCAGCAAAAAAAATCAGAAACATTAATATTGCTGGTGATATCTATGGAGGTGGTAATATCGGTGGTTTTGCGAACATAACAGGAAGTAATGTTTGGGGGGCGGTATTTAATTAATGGCAAGTCAAGGGAATCTAATCAACCAATCATTCATAGGTAGTGGAATTGCTTACTCAGTATCGGGAGAAACGTCAACATCCCCTTGGTCTTATGCTTTTGGTAATTCAATATGGTGGGAAGTAGAAACTAGTACAGCTTCTTCTATATGGGTAAAACACCCTGCAGTGACGTGTGAATTTTGGAGATACTCAATAGCTAGTCAATCTTGGGTGCAGATTCACTCGATAAATATTGGTAAGAGTTCTTCTTCTGTGTACAGGGTGAGGAATAATCAAATGCCATCATCAGGAACAGTGAGGGCCGAATATAATGGTACAGATTCTTTCTTGTTTGCGTTCCGTGCTTATACTTATGAGGGAGAGAGGAGCAGAACAACGGAACGATTGTACGTTTACAATGTTGGAGCAGATACTCAGTACAACTCTACGGTTCAAGGCAAATATATCTATGGACGTTCACTCGATTATGCTTATCGGTGGCATCTAAACACCTCTCTTTCTCTAACACTCACAGATAGTTGGCTCACCACAACAGGGCTTAGAGGAACTCAGATAACATCTGCTTTGATTAAAAGAATGGTTAGTGTGAAGTCTGCAATAGCATTTACATAGGAGATTGTATGATAGAAGAATTGATAAGTAAAATAGATACACAAAAAATAATAGATACTCTAGATAATATAAGTATTCAGATTCCTTCTATTGCAGAAGACATATTCAATACATTTGATAGTCCAAGATTGAGTGTCGTACAGCTTGATTACGTTGGCCAATCGTATGAGATAGCGAAGTTTTACATAACGATGAACTCTAATGTTGAGATTGCTCTTAATAAGAACTACGAATTCGATGTTCTCAACTTCTGCCTTGATAACGATGGAGATACCATCTATGCCTATGATGATAAGGGTAATGAGGTTTTAGATTATTACATTAATAGAGATGCCCTATCAGGATATAACAATAGTACATATATGAGAAAAAGCACAGGCGATATTTATATTCCTTCCTTCAGGGCAATGGAAGGCGAATATGAATCAATTAGAAGAGAGTGGGAAAGTACTCAAAAACTATTATGCTACTCACAGAAACTTGATGGAAGGATATGTTTCTACATAACAGTAAATATTGAATTGGATTATCAAATCAAAGAGGATCTCTTTGTGATGGAGGTGGATTAGTGGCACAACAACAAACACAGAGAGGTATGCTAGAGCAGCTACTTGTGAAAGTCATCGAGATAAGTGAAAACCAAGCAACTCAAAGTGCAGAGATCAAATCCATAAACAAGACTATACATAACGGTATGAGTCATAGAATTGATGAAACTCATCGAACGGTCATGCTTGTGAAGGAGGATCTTGAGCAATACAAAACTTCAGGCCATCTTGCTCAGTGCCCTTACATAGCTGATGTTGCAAAAAAGAAAGAGAAGGTCCGAAAAGGGTTCTTTTCAGGATGGAAAGGGCTTGTCGCGTTTATCACACTTGGTGGAATTCTTGGTGCTGCTGCAAATAACTGGATAAAAATATTAGGAGGATAAAATGGCATATACAACTGAAGATGGGAAAGTTAAACATAAAACTCTCTGGGTAGTGGTGTTTTGGTGTTTTATGGTGGTTAGCTCATTCGTATTACAAGCGATGCTACCAAACCTAGATATTCCTCTATCTCAAGTGATCACAGTTGCAGGGACACTCTCTACTGCGTATGTTGCAACAGATAAAGGAATCAAGATTGCTGGGAAGCTAAAGGATAAATAAGATGGGATATATAATTACATTCATTGGGGTAATCTTTGTGATTCTAATTTCAATGCTAAGGATTGAGAAGAGGAAAACTTCCAAAGAAAAGAAGGCCAGAGAAGAGATAGAGAAAGAGCGGGATCAATTAAAAGTTATAACAACTATTCAGAAACAGGCAGATGAGATAAAAGATGATCTTGTTCAAAAGAAGGAAGATAATTACCAGGATAAAAAGGAGGTTGAAGTTGAGATTGGGGAAATTCCGGATGAGAAAAAAGAGGAACTTAGTGATGAAGTTAAGAAGCTTGCTGCTGATCAGTATAAGCGTGCTAATGCTCGTAGGGTGTCAAACAAAGGTAATTGAGACTCCTAAATTTGTATTCCCTACATTCGATACGTTCGAGCCTCCAAGAGTTCCCACGAATCTCATTGAAGAGCCAATGACTGATGCAGATATTCTTCACAATAGTGTTCAATTTGAATTTTTACTTTACGACTGGCAGGATTATGCTGATGGATTGAGCGCTTATGTTGAATCTATAAGAGATGTGATTTTGTAGTTTCAGGCTTATTGCTTTTCTTGACGCCTTCTTTCTCTTTCCAGTTTTTCAATTACAGCAATCTCTATAAATTCTCCAAGCTTAATCTTTGATCCATTTCTCTCATTTACAGTTGATGCTAAATAGAGTAGTAACTGTTTGTATATATCTGGGGTAGTTGTTGCCCACAATCTTACTGGTTTCATAAATAGAATTTTACATTTTTAATTTGATTCTCTCAATTCCTAATTAGTTTTAAAGTGTGTATGTTTTATACCTATAAATTAATTCTCCTCATAAATCATACGTGAAGCATCGGCAATCTTTTTAAGAGAATCGTAATCTGAGTGTGTGTATCTATCTGTCATAGCTTGAGTCTCGTGTCCCACGGCTAACCGTAGAAGGTTCGCATCTCCTCCCATAAGAGAGCCAGCACGGGTGATAAAAAAGTGCCTTAGAGAATGAAAGTTAACATTGCGTTCTCGGCGTATCAATTCTCCTTTGCGTATTTCTTCATCATTTTCAAGTTTAACCATTTCTCCAATACATTTGTTGATCTGTTCAAAAGCATTAGCAAGGGAATTATAATAGTTATCTCGTATGTATGAAGAAGAGATTGGAGTATTTGTTTTCTTATTAAGAGACCAGAATATAAAATCATTTGTTGGTGATGGATTCTTTTGGCCTAATTCAATTAGTGATCTAGCAAGTTTTGTTGGGCAAACAGTCTTTCTGGATTTTTTCCCCTTTGGAGTTTTAAGCCCATCATACTCACTCCATGCTTTGTTTATGTTAATTATTGAATCCTGGTCATTAATAATTTCTATATCATTAATTTGTAATCCTCTTATTTCTCCCAGTCTCATTCCCGTAACAGCAGCGAGGACAACCGGCAAAATAACATGATCAGTTGCTTTTTGCTGCAAATCCTCTAGCATTATTTTAAATTCTGATTGTGTTAGTATTCCACGTTCTACCCCTGCTGTATTTATTGATTCAAGATTAAGTGTGGGATCTCTTAATATTATTCCTTCTCTATAAGCTTGCCGAAGCGGGGTAGTGAAAGAATTCATAATCTTTGCTATGGTTCCATTAGCAAGATTTTTTCCTGCTACTTTGTTAAACACGTCTCTAACATGAGTATTAGTAATATCTGAGATTAGAAGTTTTCGGGGTAAGAATTCAAGAACATGAGTTTTAAAATAATTTAATGAATACAAACAATGAGCCCTGCCTATTGAATTGGGGCTGAGCTTATTTTTCCTTGTTACTCTTTCCCCATCATAATCCCAATATTCTAGAATGTATTTTTCTACAGTATCTCCATTTTTGTTAGTATTTATAATTCCTCTTTCCAGTGCTGAAGTACAGGCCCTTATAGCAGTTGATTTCTTTTTAATAAACTCAGTTTTTCCCGTTAATTGTGATGCAATTTTATTTACAGAGAGTAATGAAGTCCTTTTATTTTCTGAGTTAATAAATTGAACATAAAATGATTTTTTACCACGAACTGTACGTTCTGTAATATGAAAACCTCTTCCTTCCATGACCTTTCCTCCATGTAGAAGGATACTACAAAAAAACTATTTTTGCTATCACAAATGCTATCACACTTAAAAATATACTAATTAAAAAAGAAAAAAGTGCTTATAATTTGTTATATTATAAGCACTTAATATTGGGCGCGATTGGGTTTGAACCAACGACTTCTACCGTGTGAAGGTAGCACTCTCCCGCTGAGTTACGCGCCCCGTATGTGTTGGTAATCCTAAGTGAATTTCTTGCTTTTGTCTATAGAATTTGTTCTTTCTTTTAGGTATAATAACAGTTGCTTATGCAACATATTAAAGAAATTCAACCTTATTACCAAATGTTATTATCTACTGAACTTTTTTCTAATGTCTTTGAAGAAGACATGCCACAACTTCTTCATTGCCTTCATGCTCGCGTAAAAAATTATGAAGCAAATGAATTTATCATCCATGCAGAAGATTCATCAGATGAGTTCGGTGTAGTGCTCAATGGATCTGTCCATATCATTACGGAAGACATCTTTGGTAATAGGAGCATTACTGCAAACCTTAGAGATGGGGAACTCTTTGGGCAGATTGCCACAACTCAGAATTCTGCTACTTCTCCAGCTTCAGTAATTGCAACGATTGATACTACTATCATGTTTCTGAAGTTTTCTCTCCTAGTTGCTCCCTGTACGAGAGCCTGTTCATTTCATTCTCTTGTGATAGAGAATATGATGAATGTATTAGCAAAAAGAAACCTTTTAATGAATCAAAAGTTAGCAATTCTTTCCCAGAGAACTATGAGAGAGAAACTTCTTGCTTTCCTCTATCTTCAATCTAAACGAGAAGGAAGGAATGAGTTCGATATCCCCTTCAATCGCGATGAACTCGCTGATTTCCTCTGTGTCAATAGAAGCGCTTTATCTCGAGAAATAGCAAAGATGGTTGAAGAAGGATTAATAATGACAACCAGAAGTCATTTTATACTTAACGAGGGGTCATTCTTGTAGTATTCTTATCTCTATGAATACACATACTATTGTAGAAAAACAAAGAGAGTTCTTTTTAAGTGGTAAAACTATTGATGTAGCTTACCGAATCAATGCATTGAAAAAACTAAGAATTGCAGTAGAAAAGCATTCTTCCTTTTTGCAAACAGCTCTTTATGAAGACCTTCATAAAAGTAATCATGAAGCAATCATGACCGAGATCGGCCTCATTCTTGAAGAGTTGAGATATCACATTAAAAGACTTAAGAAGTGGACAAAACCAAAGAACGTATCCCCCTCAATGGGACAAATGCCAGCACGAGTGAGAGTTCATAAAGAGCCATATGGTGTTACTCTTATCATGAGCCCATGGAACTATCCTGTATTACTCACTCTCTCACCGCTTATAGGGGCAATATCAGGAGGGAATACGGTAATAGTCAAACCATCTGCCTATAGCCCCTCTACGAGCAGTGCTATGAAGAAACTCCTCTCAGATCTATTCCCTAGTGAATATATCCATGTAGTGGAAGGAGGACGAAAAGAAAATCAAGAGCTACTTGATGAACAATTTGATTATATCTTCTTCACAGGAAGTACCACAGTTGGAAAAGTTGTTATGGAAGCCGCTTCTCACCATCTTACACCCATTGCATTAGAACTTGGCGGCAAAAGTCCCGTGATTGTCGATAAAAGTGCTGATATTACCCTTGCAGCAAAAAGAATTATATTTGGGAAACTGATTAATTGTGGACAAACCTGTATCGCCCCAGATTATATTTTAGTAGAATCTTCAGTGAAAGAAGTGCTTATAGAAAAGATGAAATTCTTTATTCATGAATTCCTAGGAGATGCTCCTATCAACAACTTGAATTATCCTAAAGTAATAAACCAGAAACGATTTGACCACCTTGTTGAGCTACTAGATGGAACCTCAATCATTTGGGGAGGAAAGAGTGAATATCCATTCATAGAACCAACCCTTGTCTCTCCAATGGAAGGGGACTTGGTGATGGAAGAAGAAATCTTTGGACCAATTCTGCCAATTATTGAAATTGATTCAATAGAAGAGGCTGTATCAAAGATAAGAAGCCGTCCTCGTCCTCTAGCTCTCTACCTCTTTAGCAAGGACAAAAGCGTCATAGAGTTTATAACGAGCCAAGTTCAATATGGGGGTGGGTGTATTAATGATACAATTATTCATCTCGCAAATATGAATTCCCCATTTGGAGGGGTTGGCTACAGTGGAATGGGCATGTATCACGGAAAATATAGCTTTGATACTTTCACCCATGCAAAGACGGTGATGAAAAAAGGGAAACTTTTCGATATCTCAGCACGTTATCATCCCTATACTGCAGGTAAGAGTGCTCTTATTAAAAAGGTTCTACGCTAATCATTTCACTTTGTTAAGGATTACTAGAGCTTGTTGCCCCCAGTTTGTTGCCAGACCATATCTATCCCCTTTACCATGTTTAACATCTATAGGGGGATATCCTTCACTGGTGAGACTCATTAAAGCTTTGTCGTTACCCGGTGCAAACAATGTGAGAATCGTATCTTTTCTAAAGGCTAGGTCACCATCAGTATATTGACCAAGAATTGTATCACTATTTGTAATAATGACAATCCCATCACACTCCTCCGCACTGAAAGGTTCTTCCATAAGGGTATAATAGTGATAGATTTCATCTCTCACATCGACAAAGAGAAGGTGAGTTCCTAATCGTGTTTGAGTTGTATTACTACTGCTAACATGTTTTTTCGCCGAATCTATGAATCCTTCATAATATTGTCTATAGGAGTCTTGTATAAATGGGTTTGCTTCACTAAATTTCTCACCGCCATCACTGATAGTTTCCCCAAGAAGTGCAGAGCGCATTTCAGTTGAGAATTGGATCGTATACCATTCATTATAATCAAATTCATTTTTATAGAAGATGTAATCATCAAAGAGCTGAATATCATGAACTTTATCTTCACTAATGAGAACTATGTGAGACCCATCAAGTTTTGATAAATACATTCCTGTATCTGTACTAGCAATCACCATTTTGTCGCCATAAATGGCATATTCAGCACAAGGGATAACACTTGCATCACGACACTCACAGCTATTATCTAGTATTAATCTTTTAAGAGTATCATCGTCTTTAAAATAGACAAAAGCTCCTGCAATTTCAGCCTCTTTAAAAGGACCACCTTCAAGAGTGAACTCTTTTACTCCACTGACTCGATTATATCCGTTGATAACAGTATCGTTTTTCCCCTCTTCAAGAGTATAAATCAGCTCTTGCCCAATTTGCAGTATTTTTCCGCCATTCTCAATCAAGAGAGTAGGGGAAAGGTGTTCATCGAGAGTGATGGAGTAGATATTGTTTGAAACACTTGAACTTATATATCCCACATCATCAAAGATTCTGAAAGAGGAAACTTCTTCGCTGTATATTTGTTTCGCTTCTAAAGATGAAAGATTCAATTCCATCGCTAAATTAGTGAAATTATCTATATAGTATAAATCATTCCGTACCGTAGCTATGATAGTACCATCTAAGTTTGCGAGGATATCATTCCTCTGAGATAAAGATCCAATAGCTGTAAAAGGAATTTTCTGAAGGTAATAGGAAATTTCTGTGTCGAACTCCATCTCTTGGACTACATAAAGGTTGGCATCTTGAATAATGAGATTTCCACCATTACGTATATTTGAAACACTATTTCCTCTGAAAATCGAAGCCTCATCGAACGCCATTGTATTGATGCGATTTTCTAACTCTTTAGCCATAGCGCCATCAATTATGACAGGTCTTGTAGAATTACACCCACTTGTAGTAAGGAAGAAGCTCAAAATTAGAAATATATAGATAAGAATTACACTCTTTTTTTTACCACTCATATTGGTAAACAATACTTTATATCTGATGATATGGTCAAGAAAAAGATACACACTCGTATGATCTACCACTTGCATATATTCCTTCAATAATCTTAACAGTCTCTCTCCCATCTTCCCCTGTCACCAGTGGTGTCGAGTTGGTAACTATTGCTCTTACCATGTCCTCAATTTGAAGAGTGAAGAAATAGGAATCAGCATCGATCGAATTGAAGAACGCAATATCTTGTTCTCTAAAATGAGTAAGCAATTTTTCTTCTCCTTCAATCGTCCATATATCATTTACCGGAGCTTCACCTATCTTACTGAGACCTGGAACAAACATAGCTCCTCCATCTGTTTGAACTCCAACAGAGGCACCACTTGTACCATGGATATGAACTTTTGCATAGATTCCAGGTTTTTGAGAATTGCTTAATAATAAAGAAGCAATAGCACCATTCTTAAATCTAATCGTAGCGACAGCACTATCTTCAACTTCGATATATGGGTGGTTCATATTATCCCACTCGCCATAGATTCGCTCTACTGGACCTAAGAACCAGTGGAGAAGATCAAGTTGGTGAGGTGCCTGGTTAATTAAAATGCCACCCCCTTCACTATCCCATTTCCCTCTCCAAGAATCGCTATTATAATAGGCTTCATCTCTCCAACCAAGTATAGTGACTTGCCCAAGGGCAACCTTACCAAGTTTCCCACTGTCAATTGCCTCTCTGATTCTCATACACGATGGATACCATCTACGTTGAGAAACCACAGAGAGAACTTTTTGTGCCCTCTCTGCCGCAATTATCATTTCTGTTGCTTCACGAGTATTCATTGCCATAGGCTTTTCAACAAGGACGTGAACATCTGCAGCAAATGCTTCAAGTGTATGTTGATGATGTAATGGATGAGGAGTTGAAATAATTACTGCATCTACATGATCCCATGTAACTGCGTCTTGGATATTCTCTCTAGAAGAAATGTTATACAGAGAAGCAAAGGAATCACGTCGTTCTTTATTTCTTCCACAAACAGCAACAACCTGAGCACCATTAGCCTGGTTTATCGCTTTTGCGTGTAAGTGCGCGACTTTACCATATCCTATTAATGCAAAACGTACTTTTTCCATTCTCATTTTCTCCTATGGCAATAAAACAACTTTAAATATATTTTGCGTCTTTTCATAGAGAGTGTCAAACCACTTTTGCCTATCTTCAAGAGAAGCCTTTACATTCATACCCTGTATTACATCAATCTTTTTTTTAGTTATTAGATCCTTGTATGATAGAGAGACATTCTGTACTTGCTTTTCTCTGTATATGGACAACTCGTGTTTCCTCTATTGTGGTAATTAGAGTCTCCTTGTATTCGAGATTTTTATATGAATCCATCACACATGCTTTTACTCATTCACCTCTGAATCCTTGCAGAACCACCAGAAGCAAAAGCCTCTACTTGTTCAAGTGTTGCCATTGTTGTGTCTCCAGGGAATGTTGTAAGGAGTGCTCCATGCGCCCATCCCATATTCAAAGCTTTTTGAGGATCCAATCCCTTGATGAGACCATAGATCATCCCTGCTGCGAAACCATCGCCTCCACCAACTCGGTCATATACATCAAGTGAACATGTTGGAGCAATATAGCTTTTTCCATCAATATAGAGAACTGCACTCCAGTCATGACGATTTGTTGAGATTACCTCTCTCATCGTAGTTGCAACTGCTTTAATATGAGGAAATCTGTTTTTCACTGTTTCCATCATCGAAAAGAAGAGTGTAGGGTCAAGCTTTCCATGCTTCTCAACTTTTGGTCCTTCTAAACCGAGACCCATCTGTAAATCTTCTTCATTACCTACTAATACATCGACATGTTCAACAATTCTGCTTAAAACCTCTTGTGCTTTTTGTACAGGATTCTCTCCTTCTTTAGCATTAGCAGCCCATAGTTTTGCTCTATAATTCAAATCTAAAGATGTAATGGCACCTCGCTTCTTAGCTTGTTTGAAAGCCTCAATGACCAACTCAGGTGTTGTATCTGAAAGAGCACTAAAAATACCACCGCTATGAACCCATTTTACATCAGAAGCAAATACGGTATCCCAATCAAAACTGTGTGGGCCTAGAAGGGCTGCGGCTTCATTTGACCTATTATAAAATACAACTGGAGCCCTTACTCCTTTACCTTGATCACTCCATACCTGAGCAATGTTAGGACCATGAACTCCATTGTGTCTAAATCTTTTATAGAAAGAATCTACTCCCATCTTTCTTACTTCTGCTTCTACTTTTTTCCCAATGGGATAATCAACCATAGCAGAAATGATTGCAGTTTTTAATCCGAAGGCTCTTGCTAAGTTTGCTGCAACATTAAATTCTCCTCCTGAGACATGCAAATCATAATGATTAGCATACTCAAACGGAATTATTCCTGGGTCAAGTCTTGTTACGATTGCTCCAAGAGCCATAAAGTCATACGATGATAATTTTTTATCTTTTAAAAGTTCCCTTAAAGTGTTCATCCACTCCTCCTATAATACATGTTTCCTATCTAAGTCTACTCATTGATGAAAGACAGAATCGTTTTTATAATCTTCTTTTCGATATCACAGATTGCATTTTTTCCAATTGATTAACTGCCTCTTTTTTTTGTTGTAATATTGAGAGATATAACACATCATTAATAGCCATTTGAGCAATACGAGCCGAGAAAGCCTCGCTAATTACTCCATTGTTCCTGACATGTATAGGCAGCGAAATATCACTCTCTGTAGCAAGTTGAGAGTGGTGATTACTTGTAATTGAAATAATACACGTTTTCTGTTTTTTTAATTCTTCTAAGATGCTTAACGCATCGACATTAACCCCTGTATGGCTATAGATAATAGCTACATCATCTTCTTTTGCTTGAGATGCAACCATAAGCTGCATATGAAAGTCTTCAACTATATGTAAGTTCAATCCAAGGCGAATAAATTTATGAAATCCATCGAGAGCCACAATATACGATCCACCTAAGCCGAATAAGAGAATATGAGAAGCTTTTGTAATACGTCTGGCAACCTCAAAAATCTCTTCTTCCTGTATCAAGTCCTGAGTTGCTTGAAGGGTAGAGTGAGCCCCATTAAATACAAGTGGAATAACATGGTCATCTTCATGGATCTCATTCTCATAGACCCTCTTTACAACAGGAATAATCTCTGTTGCTAAGGTAAGGCGAAAATGTTGATATCCACTGTACCCAATCTTTCTCACAAACCGAACTAAAGTTGATTCACTCGTACCGACGAGTTCTGCTAGTTTGTCAATGGTCAGTTCTACTGCTTTCTCTGGGTTTACGAGGAGATAATCAGCGATTAACTGGTGGGAAGCACTTAGATTCTGATACATCTGGCTTATAAGATAGAGACAGGATCCTTTTGGTTTCTCCATATTTTTATTCCCTTATTTCTCCTGTAGTATACTATGAAAAAAATATTCATGTAAATGAAAATTATAAGTCAAATTTGATTTGATTCATTAAATTTCTTGGTAAATCCTCCTGATATACTTATTATAAGTGTGGTCAAAGGGTGTAATTGAGACTCTAACTATTCACTAAAGTTTTATCGATTATTTTAAGATTATTTACGTACAACTCTTACCGTTATGATACGATAACGTTATATTTTGAGAATAAGGAACTTAGAGATGGCAACTGTTGAAGGAAAAGTGACGAAGAGGGATATTGAGCTGATGTATGAAGCAGCTCGAGTGGCAACTGAATCTCGAGCTGGAGGGAATCATCCTTTTGGGGCTTTGTTAGCAGATAAAGATGGTAATATCCTTCTAGAACAAGAGAATGAGGTTGTAAGTGAACACAACGATTGTGGTCATGCTGAAACGATGTTACTTATGAGAGCTTCAAAGAAGTATGAGAGAGATTTTCTTAAAGAGTGTACCCTCTATACTACAATTGAACCCTGTGCTATGTGCACGGGAGCGCTTTACTGGGCAAATGTCGGGCGTCTCGTATTTGCGTTAAGTGAAGAAGATTTATTATCACTCACTGGAAGTAATGAAGAGAATCCTACATTTTCGCTCCCCTCACGGGATGTGATAAATAAAGGTCAAAAAGATATTATTGTTGTAGGACCCATTGATGATAAAGAGTTAAGTAATCGAATTGTTAAAGATCACTTAGGCTTTTGGGATTAATTCAAAATATGGATATTAATAATCTTCTTCCTCATGTTTTGCAAAAAGAAGTAATAGCACACCTTGAAGATACAATTCTCTCTATCCACAATAGGAAGGTATATCCTTTTAAGGATGAATATGTCTCCTGTGCAACGGTAGAAGAGATTGCTAAGGCACTCGCTTCTATGGTGACTCAAGGTGGGGGAGTATTACAGGTCGCTTTGACTGGAATGCTTTTTATTGCACGACAGATGGAGCAAAATAAACTTCCTTTCTCAATTGATGAATTTAATCGAAATGCTCATCGTATTACTGATGCAAGAAAGACAAATACTACAGCTAAACGGGTAGTCGAAAGAGTCATTAATGAATTAGAAGAACACTCTGAGTTCATTTCAAAGAATACCATATATGAAGAAGTTCACTCTATTATTTCAAAAATAGAAGAAGAGTTTGATTCTCTATATGACTCTATGAGCGATATTGGAGCGTCGTTAATTAATGATGGAGATGGAATCTTTACTACATGCTTTGGAGAACATACTCTTGTATTATCTCTTAAAAAAGCACAATTAATGGGAAAAAAGATTCATGCATGGGTTCCTGAAACTCGCCCATACCTTCAAGGGGCACATTTAACAGCTCCTTCTTTAGTCGAGATGGGGATAGAAACAACATTGATGAGTGATGCTATGGCCTCCCACTATATTCAGGAAGGAAGAATAACTCGTTATATGAGTGCTCTCGATATCCTTACTCTTGATGGATATGCAGTGAATAAAGTTGGTTCTTTAAACAATGCAATTCTGTGTGACTATTATAAGATCCCTTTTCATCTATTTGCAATCTCCCCAGATAAAAGTAAAACAAGTTTTAAAGATATTATCATGGAAGAGCGTGATCCAAAAGAGCTACTTTTATTTCAAGGGCAACCAATAACAAGTAAAAGTGTTCACGGGACTTATCCAGCGTTCGATATCATCCCACCTCATCTTATAAGTGGAATCATTACTCCAAAAGGACTTATACTCCCGAAAGAGATCAACACATATTTTTGATAATAAGGATATAACATGACATCAGCAATTATTGGAGGCAGTGGCTTCCAAAACCTAGTGAATGAAGAGAGTGAATCTGTAACAGTAGAGACAAAGTATGGCACTGTAAATCTTTATAAGAAAGAATACCACGAAAATATCATCTACTTTCTTCTTAGACACGAGAAAGGACACACGATCCCTCCTCATCTCATTAACTATAGAGCCAATATAGCAGCACTTAAGCAATTAGGTGTAACGCAAATTATTGCTCTTTATGGAGTGGGCTCGATTACCAGTATGGTGCTTCCTGGAAACCTTGGTCTTATCGATCAGTTCATAGATTCAACGAATAATAGGGCAAATACTTTTTATGATGAAAAGGGAGCCCATTTTGAACATACTCCTATGATATTCCCCTATAGTAGAAGATTGAGAGTCCTCATTGCAAATAAAGCAAAGGAGTTGAATCTTACATTAAGTCTTAAAGGAACATATATCTGTACAGATGGGCCAAGACTAGAAACTCCACCTGAGATCACAATGTATAGAAGATGGGGCGCTGATTATGTAGGAATGACGGCTGCAACAGAGACTATTTTAGCAAATGAAGCTCATATTGAATTTGCAGGTCTTGTCTATTCAATGAACTGGGCTGCTGGTTTAGATGCAGAAGGGATAAGTTTTATTGAAGAAGATATTTCAAATAGAGCAACAAGTCAGCTTATTAAATTAGCCATAGATACCTTGAAGTAATAGATTCCTCGATTAATCTTTTTGCTGTGAGACTCATTCAAAAACTATGATAAAAATAGAAAACACCATCTCCTCATGAGATGGTGCTCCATCTATTTAACAATAAGAAATGTGCTGATTATTCAAGGTCTGCTGCCTCATATCCACCACCGGTACCCGCTAAGACTAAATCAGGACTTTCATATGTGATAGTAATGACCACATTTTCTTCATTATCGACTTCAAAAGTGAATCTATGGGTTCTTGCAATATCACCGCTACTTGTGTCGCTTCCAACGTATAAGGTTCCATATCCTACTGTACTTACTGTTTTATCAAAAACCTGGGAAAGTTCAATACTCTCAGTATCTGCTAAAATAACTGGAGGATAGCTGACTGCAATTCTACTACCTGATTCGAAGTAACTACCTACAGAAAAATCTAAATAGGTTATTCCTCTACCACTACTATTTTGTACCACAATAGTTCTTTCAATAATATTGCTATCACTACATCCTACAAATGTAAGAATGACTATCGATGCTAATACTACCGCAATTAATGCTTTTTTCATCTCTTGTTATCTCCTCTAAGTACAAAGTATAGCATTTATAGAGGTATTATTGTCAAGAATCTTTGGAAAAAAATGTAATAAGATGAAATTATTACGCAAATTAATTGTAGTAAGTTTTTTTGCTACAGAAATAAAAAATTAATTATAGGTTGATTGATAGAATAAAAAACACCACATCTATTAGAATGTGGCGATATAGGATCTTTGTATTATATGATTTTCAATCAAGGAGTCATCACTTCAAACCCGCCACCATCACCACTAATGGCAATGTCAGACTCTTCAAGAGTTACAGTGAGAACAACATCTTCTTTACTATCACGATCGAAGGTAAAATAGATAGTATCATAATAAGAGTTACCATCAGTATAACTATTTATTCGTGCTTCACAATAGACGTTAGGATCATTAGTTTCTTGAATATATTGGACAAAATTCATACGAGAGCCAGCTTCAATGAATACAGATTCTTCAGCTACCATCCGATTATTTTCCGCCATATGTTTAATTGTTATTGTAACTGATGTGAGATCAATTTCACTATCATTTTCTACAACAATAGTTCTTTTAATTAATCCTGCAGTATCACAACTACTAAATGCAAATAGTACTACAGTTGCGATCAGTACGAGAATCAGAAATTTTTTCATGTGTTTTTTTCTCCTGTTTACTCATCATAGAAAGTCTTATTAGTAAAGTCAATTATAATGTTATAAGTTTATGGTAAAATGTAACAAGATACTTGGACAGGTATATAATTAGAAAAAAAATAGAGGGAATCGTCCCTCTATCTGGAGTAAGCTATTACTTTTTATATCTAATCGTTATAGCGAATAGTCTGCCATATCTCATCATACAGAACCAGGTTTTCCCCGAGGTCGTTCTTTAGCTCATAGTTAACCAAGTCCTTTTCACTGTAGAAAGGAGTAACGGTTGTGTACTTCATTGCTTCTGTATGGACAGAGGAAGGGAAGTGGAATCGATCTAAGAACTCTGCATATATTTCTGGTCTATGAATGAAGTTAATAAATTCATGTGCAAGTTCAATATGTTTTGCCCCTTTGGGGATAACCATAGAATCGAGGTACATAGGGCCACCTTCTGTTGGCAAGAAAAAGTCGACATCTTTCCATCTCTCTTCTTCAAGTTCTTCAAAGATTGCCTCAGCATATCCATGCACAACATAGAATTCTCCGCTTGCGAAACTTTTGGCAAATCCTTCAGCGTCAAATTTAACAAGGTTAGGCTTCCACTCATTATTAATAAGATTTTGTGCTTCTTTCAGTTCAGTTGGATCTACACTATTTACCGAGTATCCTAGATAGGCAAGGGCATCACCCATTACCTCTCTCATATCATCAAGCATGCACATCCTGTTTTTTAGACTTGTCATAGCAAAGATAGACCAATCTTTTGGATACTCTTTCACTTTTGTCTTATTTACAGCAATACCACTGGCTCCCATAAAATATGGTACTGAATAGTTCATTTCAGGGTCATACGTTGCTTTCTCTCGTACTAAGGGAGAGATGTATTGAGTATTAGGTAGTTTTGTCTTATCCAACTCGATGAGCATTTCTTCATTAATCATAATGGAGGCATAGTCTTGTGAGGGAAACACAATATCATACCCGCTACCACCCGCCTTGAGTTTTGCGAACATATCTTCATTCGATCCAAAATAGTCAAGGACAACTTTAACACCGAACTCTTTTTCAAACTTTTCAATTACACTCTCTGGAGTGTAGTATGTCCAGTTGTATAAATAGAGAGTTTTTTCATTCGATTTACCTGTTGATGTCTTATTACATCCAACAGCTAACAACACAATAGTGACGATGAGTGTAAGGGTGATGAATCCCTTAATTATATGAAATTTTTTCATATGCTCCTCCAAAAGAGGGGATTTAAACGCCCAGGACAACCATACCGGCCATACCCTGGGACGCGCTTAACTAGATGCTGCGATTGCTTTTAAGAATCTCCTTAGCGCAAAGGCTAGAAGCATGATTGAAAGAATGAGAACGAACGAGAGGGCATTAATAACAGGTGAGATACCATAACGAATCATAGAATAGACATAGAGTGGAAGGGTAGTAGACCCCGGTCCTGATACGAAGAATGTGATTACAAAGTCTTCTAAGCTCATTGTAATACTCATCAATAATCCACTCATAACTCCCGGGATAATAGAAGGGACTATTACTTTGAATAGAGTCTCTCTCTCATTAGCTCCTAAATCTCTTGCTGCTTCCAAGATAGATACATCAAACTCATCAAGACGAGCTGAGACGAGGAGAAACACGAATGGAAGATTAAATGTTGTATGTGCTACAAAAATCGTAAACATCCCCAAGTGAATTTTTATAGCAGTAAAAAAAATAAGCATTGAAATACCGATAATAACTTCAGGTAAGACCATTGGAAGGAAACTGAGTGTTTGAATATACGTTCTTCCCTTAAAAGAATACCATTTAATCCCAACAGCTGCTAAGGAAGCGAGGACTGTAGCTACCGCAGAACTTGTTAGAGCGATGATAATACTGTTACCAAATGCTCTCCATAACTCAGGAGAGTCAAAAATAAGTTTACTATACCACTTAAGCGAGAAACCACTCCAACTCATTCCTTTCGAAGCATTGAAGGAGTAGGTCACTACTACGAATAATGGCATGAAGAGAAAAAGGATAACAAGAACAAGGGCAATATTTGAGAAACCAAAACGACGATGATCATGGAATACTTGAAATTTGGGCATTCTATTCTGAATTTTAGCGGGTGGAGGAATAAGGGTTGTTGGTTGTAATGTTTTCAAACTACACCTCCATCTACTATTTTACTATTTATTTTTGTACTATTTCTTGTTTTTTCTTTTGCACTACTTACCATCATCCACATAACCCCTAACGTACTCAGGAGAGTGATAATCAGAGAAAAAGCAGATGCAAGAGGCCAGTTACGTGTTTTTGTCACTTGGTCTACAATGATATTTCCTATCATATAGCTATCTTTCCCACCAACTAATAAAGGAACAGTGTAAGCTCCAAAGATTGGGATGAACGTAAAGATGAACGCAGTGATGATACCACTACGAATATTAGGGAGTAAAACTTTGAATATAGCATATGGTTTAGATGCTCCTAAATCACGAGCTGCCTCTAAGAGTTGAAAATTAAACTTATCTATTGTCGTAAAAAGAGGAAGAATTGCAAAAGGAATATACATGTACACTAATACAGTGATCACCGCAGTTTGATTATACATCAAAGGGAGGGATTCACTGATAATATGGAAAAACTTAAGAGCCTCATTAAGGAACCCTTCGGAGGAAAGAATTGCGATCCAAGCATAGATTCGAATCAAGGAATTTGTCCAAAACGGAATGATAATGAGAGCGAGGAGAAGTGTCTGATTCTTACTTCTTGCCATTGCATATCCACAGGGAAGAGCGAGGATCATCGTGAAAATAGTCGCTACTACCGATACAAGGAGGGTTCTTACAAGGACTCGCATAAAATTGGGGTTGAACATCTGCTTGTAGGCTGTTAAGGAAAATTCCCATTCAACACCACCATAGAGACCCTTTTTTAGAAACGAGTAAAGAATTATAATGAATAAAGGAGCTAAGAAGAAGAGTGTAAGCCAGATTCCCATCGGAAATGAATAGGTTACACCAAGTCTTTTTTCTCTTTTTTGAATGGCATTCATCATGAGTCTACGACCTCCACGATATATCCATCTTCAGCACTCCAAGAAACATATACAGAATCCTTCCATATAATATCTGGTCCTTCATCCATATAATTTGCATGTTGCTGAATTACTTTGATTACGGTGTTATTTGGCAAAGATACGTAGTATTTTGATTGAAAACCACTATAGATAGGCTCTTCAACTACACCTGTGAATAAGTTAATATCTTTTCCTACCTTACTTGGTTCGTCACCTGTAATTTTTAGCTTTTCTGGCCTTACTGTGAAAGAAACAAGTTGCCCAGGAGCTAAATTATCATAATCTGTTACTTTGATTTTTGCCCCAAGAGCTGCAATATCAAGAGTTGTCATATAATTATCTTCATATGGTTCACAACTAACAACAGTTGCGGGAAAGAGGTTCGTTTCACCTATAAAGCGAGCTACAAAATCTGTTGCTGGAGACTCATAAATCTCATAGGGAGTTCCTATCTGTAAGACTTTTCCTTGGTTCATGACAGCTATACGGTCGCTAACTGAAAGAGCTTCACTTTGGTCGTGAGTAACATAGATAAATGTGATACCGATTTGATCGTGTAAATGGTCTAGCTCAACTAATAAGTTTTGTCTCAGTTTTGCATCTAATGCAGAAAGAGGTTCATCCAAGAGTAATACAGAAGGCTCATTTATGAGTGCTCTTGCAATTGCAACTCGTTGTTTCTGCCCACCACTGAGCATGTTCGGTTTCTTATCTTCATGACCATCTAGTTGGACAAGGTGCACATATTCTTTCACTTTCTGATCAATATGGGTTTTATCCAGGTTTTTAAGACGAAGAGGAAAAGCAATATTCTCATATACACTGAGATGGGGAAATAATGCATAGCTTTGGAATACAGTATTCACGTGCCTTTTTTCAGGAGGAAGGGGAAGAATATCTTTTTCGTCCAATAAGACCACACCCTGATCAGGTGAATCAAAACCAGCTATGATACGCAACAATGTGGTCTTTCCACATCCTGATGGGCCGAGAAGGGAGAAGAATTCCCCTTTCTTAATATCGATACTTACGTTATCAAGAGCCTTGAAGGCCCCGTATGCTCTTGAAACATTCTCTACTTTTACATCATACCCTTTCAAATCTTTTCCTATTCCTCCTCACACCCAATTATTCTTTTACCAGATGCTAATTCAATCCAGAATCATAATGATTTACGCGTTATGTTTAGGGCATAATTATATTTAAGTCAATATATTTTTGTCCTCAATTAAAACTATTTTTTTATTATAGGCTATAAAAAGAATTAGTAAATGAAAATGATAAGAGAAATTGATAGAAAAAACATATACTGCCGTGTTAATGAATGAGGATGTGAGGCAATAATTCACAGATTAAAAGATCTTGCTTGTAATTTCCTAATACGATAAAGCTTGAGTCTATCGGAGAAAGGTTTTGAAAAAGTTTTATAAGAGTAGCGAAATGATTTCTGTGTAATAGAACAATATGTAAAGGGCAGACAGTAATGCATTAGTTTTACCTCTTTTATATTACGAGGATTCTCTTATCTACAGTGTAATTCTAAGAACAGAAATTTTCCTATTTTAAAAAAAATATCTCTATATTTTAAAACTTCAGACAATTATCAAGTTTCAATTAGTGTGGGAAATTAACAATTAATATTTTATTTTTGTTGAAATATGATAAATATTAAGCTAATAATTAATACATCTTTCAAAAAAAATGAAGAAATTGTTGTACCTTTTCACCTTCTGCTTAAATAAAATTATTCATCCTTCGAAATTTTAGGGATGAGATTACGTAAAAAAGTTTTCAATATTTTCTGTCATGGATTAGTAATTTTGAATTAAGTCCTCTCTTAGAAAATATGAAGTAGTGTTAGTGATATAACTGAGGTCAATTACAATACTACAATTAGTGCGCCCACTTCCCCAACAAGAGATGGCTACAGCTTTGATGGATGGTTTAAAGAATCAACTTTAACCAGTCCTTGGATTTTCTCTAGCGATAGAGTTACTGAAGATACAACCCTGTATGTGGCTTGGTCAGGAAAAGAATATACCGTAACTTTTGATAAGCAAAGTGGGTCAGGAGGATCTGTATCAATAGTAGCAACATATGATGAGGTGATGCCTACTGCGACGGCTCCTACACGAACTAATTACAGCTTTGGTGGGTATTATGATGAAGTCGATGGTGGCGGTACTCAGTATTATTCATCAACAATGACAAGTGAACATGATTGGAACAAATCATCCAATACCACTCTATATGCGTATTGAACAGGGGTGACATCAACTGTTTCCCTAGACAGACAAAGCGGTTTTTCAGGTTCCACACAGGTAACTGCATCTTATGGGTCCCCTATGCCGGTAGCATATACTCCTAGCAAAACAGGGTACACATTCAACTGCTACTATACGAGCACGAGTGGAGGAGGAACACAGTATTATACCTCTACTATGGCAAGTTCCCGTGCTTGGGATCAATCAAGTGATGATACGCTCTATGCGAAATGGAGAGAATATGAGGTTGGGGACATTGGTCCTGCTGGTGGGTTTATTTTCTACGATAAAGGCTACTCTAGCAGTGGCTGGCGCTATTTATCAGCAGCTCCACGTGGATGGTATGGTGGGACAACAGATCCAACAGCTCCTTGGGGTGGTTATGGAGTCACAACTGGGGCTACTAGTCAATCCTATGGAGCAGGATTAGAAAACACGAACCTCATTGTTGCTACATTGGGCAGTGGCACCTATGCTGCTAAATTATGCGCTGATTACTCAAATACCGTAAACGGAGTCACCTACAGTGATTGGTTCTTACCAGGCGGAGATGCATTATTTAAGCTGGCTTATTATTATCACCATTCTTATTATGCAAATATGGATTCTGTATATTATTGGAGCTCCACTGAGACGGATTCGACACATTCATATATAATGAGTGCATCTGGAAGTTCTGTATCATTATTTGCAGCAGAAAGAGTACCAGAACAGATTCGCTCTGTACGACCAATAAGAAGATTTTAATATATAATACATAATTTTTGTAGAGAAAATTGGGTGACGATACCCATGAAACTTGTGTCGTAGAATTTGAGGAATCGAGATAAAAATCTTTTCAAAGGATAATGGAGATCTCATCCTTATCCTTTGAGAAGTGTTGCCTCTCATTTCCAAGAAACTATGCCTTAAAGATTGCTTGGAAGAGAAGGCATACACGATAGTTGTTAAATCCCTTTTATTGCAGTTCAAATTGAACTATAAAAATAAGGAAGGATAGGTCAACCATCCTTCCTTATGTAAACAATTTTTTTATTACACGTCGTAGGTTGAACTACTTACATTCCCACCAGTTCCCGTCCAGTTAGTGTGGAAGAATTGACCTTCTTTTTCATCTACTCTTTCATAGGTGTGCGCACCGAAATAGTCTCTTTGAGCTTGAAGGAGGTTTGCAGGAAGTCGTTCACTTCTATACCCATCAAAGAAGGAGAGTGCGCTACTCATAGCAGGCATTGGAATTCCTGCACTGATTGCTCTATTCAAGGTTCGTCTCCAAGAAGGTTGGCATGAATTCATCATCCTATTGAAGTATGCATCAACAAGGAGATTGTTAAGTTTTGGATTGTTGTCAAAAGCTTCTTTGATCTTCCCTAAGAATGCACTCCTAATAATACAACCACCTCTCCACATGAGGGCGATTCCACCATAGTTGAGAGACCAACCATTCTCTTTAGCAGCTTCTCTCATCAACATATACCCTTGAGCATATGAGACAATCTTAGAAGCTAAAAGTGCCTTTCTCACATCTTCTATAATCTCGGCTCTTTCACCTTCTATCACTCTCATAGGTCCTGTGATGATGTTGCTTGCTTCAACTCTCTCGCTCTTGAGCGCAGAGAGGCTTCGTGCATACACTGCTTCCACAATGAGAGTAACAGGAACTCCAAGTTCAAGGGAGTTAATTCCTGTCCACTTACCAGTCCCTTTTTGACCAGCTTTATCGAGTATTTTATCAACCAGAGGCGAGCCGTCACTATCTTTGACTTTCATTATGTCTCGTGTAATTTCAATGAGGTAACTGTCAAGTTCTGTTTCATTCCATTGTGTGAAGATGTTATACATCTCTTCATAGCTTAGACCGAGACCTGTATAGAGGAAATCGTAGGCTTCACAGATCATCTGCATATCACCATATTCAATTCCATTATGAACCATCTTCACATAATGACCAGCGCCATCATCACCAACCCAATTGCAACAAGGAGTGCCATCCTCTACTTTAGCACTAATATCTTGGAAAATATTCTTTATGAGAGGCCATCCATCTTTGTTCCCACCAGGCATGATAGAAGGTCCTCTTCTAGCACCTTCTTCTCCTCCACTCACACCGGTACCAATATAGATTATTCCTTTCTCTTTCAAAGCCTTTGTTCTGCGAGTTGTATCAGGAAAGTGGGAGTTCCCTCCATCTATAATAAGGTCCCCCTTTTCTAGGAATGGGAGGACTTGTTCTATGAAAATATCAACAACTTCTCCAGCTTTTACCATCAACATCACTTTTCTTGGTCGTTTTAACATGGAGATGAATTCTTCCATTGAATGAGTGGGATAGATAGTCGCTCTTCCTTTAGCAGCATCTTCCATGAATTCATCAACTTTTGAGACTGTTCTATTATATACAGCAACACTATAACCATGATCATTCATATTAAGAACGAGGTTTTGCCCCATAACTGCAAGCCCAATGAGACCGATATCAGCTTTCTTTTCCATAATTACCTTCTCCTATTATTTGAAACCGAAATTAGTATCTATTTTTTATACCATCTTGGGCTATTGGAATCTACTCTTGTGAGCCCATAGTCCTATTGCAGGATTACTAATATAATAATATTCTTCTCCACTTGAGGTCGTATTAAATCCATCTTTGACTCCTTCAGTGAGGTATTTCTTCTCAAGCTCTTCAAAATTACCATACGTATATCCAACTGAGATAATATCTTTTTCTTTTATCCCTGAGGGACAATAGGTGATTGAGAATCTATTATCGCTTGAACCATGAATAAGATGTGCTGCAGCCGATAGGTTTTCTTTTAATTCATCATTCCTGGATACTGCATTAAGTACGTAATCAGTTCCCTTATATCCATATTTTCTAATTAAGCGGTCAATCTCCTTATCTTCTCCAAAGGACCGCACCCCCGGAGCTATAATGATGAGTTCACCGCCATCAGCTATTGCCATTCGAGTCCTATATATTGCCTTATTTCCTAACCAAGTAGTCCTAAACTCATGAGGGTCTAGATATACAACTACTTTCTTTAAAGGAGTATCGACCATAATGAAATTTACACTCAAAGAGAGTTTTGATGCTTCATCAAAGCATTCTCTATCATCCCCTACAAAGAGGCCTGCAGGAATCATTTCACCACTATCATTTCTTTTTACAACGGTGAGTGCAAATACGATAGGTAGGGTAGATGCAAAATGGGTATGTGCATAATCTAATACTGCTCTCACAGGAGAGTCTGCTCTCCCCATAATCCTTTCCATCCCATATACAGCACCTAGATAGTGACTCTTGTTAATTCCTTCAGTTCCACCTGTTCCAACAAAGATGTTTTTTGAATGGTTAGCCATACCAATCAC
Organism: Sphaerochaetaceae bacterium; assembly: GCA_963663665.2. Taxonomy (GTDB): domain Bacteria; phylum Spirochaetota; class Spirochaetia; order Sphaerochaetales; family Sphaerochaetaceae; genus SABI01. The sequence goes on along the minus strand of CAXXKP010000009.1, from coordinate 228,868 downwards.
TTCATGAGGAACCACTTGGCCGAGTGAAAGAATTAAATCAAAACCACCACTTACAAGGAGCCTGTTTACTTGAGCCTTCCATGAATAAGAGAGTTTTCCTTCACTTACCTCTTCTATAAAAGAGGAAGGAACTGTCCCCAAAGTGATAACATCATTTCGCCAGTCATGGTTGACAAATAACGAGTGATCTATGCCAGGATACATAACGTCAATTTCATCACTTGTCATTGGTACATGTGTCCCTAAGGCTGGTAGGATTGCTTTTACTTTATCTTTATAGTATTCAACTGCCCATACAGCTAATAAACCTCCAAGACCATGAAGACGAGTGATATCAGGTGGAACGAGGAGCACGCGCTGTCGATTTCCTAAATTTTTTAATCCTTTGTGAAAGCTCTTTTTCATCATGTCGTATGATATACCAGAAGGATTTTCTATTTTACAAAATATCATCCAAATCTCCTAAAATCTCGTAATTTGCCCATATGAATGGATCAACAAACGATTTCTTCAAAAAATGAAGGCGTTAATTATCCTATCACAAAACTTCATTTCATCCCATACGTAAAAAATCTTTGTACACCAATTATTCGCCCCCATACAGCAATAAGATGAGCTCCTTCTAAAAACCTTGGATTTTCATTTCTTGTTATAACAATTTTCTTCTATTAACAGATTTTTCATATTTAGCTCATTGATTCCTCATATAAGATCAGTATTCTTCAGTCATAACATCCAATAGGAGGATTTTAGACATGACAAAAAACAGAATCAGTATGGTCTTGCTCGTAGGTATTTTTCTGCTTGCTACAATCAGTGCAGCAGGTAACTCTGAAAGCGCTGCAACAGTCACAACGTACACATTTGGTGGCTCTTCAACGGTTGCACCAATCGCCAATGCTGCTCTTCCCAAATTTTTAGCAGATAAACCATCTCTAAAGATTTCATACGAAACCTTAGGGTCCTCAACCGGGATCAAACAATTACAGGAAGGAACTCTTTCACTTGCAGGTTCTTCACGTGAACTAAAAAGTGCTGAGACGGAAGCAGGATTGATTCTTATTCCAATAGCATTGGATGGTCTTTCAGTGGCTGTAAATGCTAATGTTCCTATAGCGAACCTCTCAATAGAACAGCTTGCTGGAATATTCTCTGGCGAAATTACTAATTGGAGTGCAGTGGGTGGACCTAATGTTAAAATTGAAGTAATTGTCCGTGATGAAACTTCTGGAACTTATGCTTCATTTAAAGAAATCGTATTAGATAAATTCAAGAAATCTTATAAAGCAGAAGCTATTGTAGCCAGAGAGAATGGAGAGCTTGCAACTAAAATTGCTTCAACCCCAAACTCAATCGGTTATGTAGGTATGGCATTTAATCACATAATCACAGAAGCTGGTGGACATGTTTTAACCATTGGTGGTGTAGAACCCAATAGTGCAAATGTAGTAAATGGTTCATATCCAATATCTCGAAGTCTCTACATGGTTAGCAAAGGAAAGCTTACAGATTCTGTAGAACTTGACTTTGTAAATTACCTTCTTTCTGCAAAAGGTCAAGCTATAGTTGCCGATAATGAATTTATTCCTCTTCCATAATATTGTACCAAGGAGTTCCCTCACATGAGAAAAACCGGATCTGCTATCCACGAAGTTCCTCGTGACAAACGGTTGATGTTTCGGAAAGGCACTCAAGCAGTAGTATCACAAATACTACTGCTTACTGCTTTAATATCTGTTATCTCAGTTGGCCTTATAACGTTGTTTATATTCAGTAGAGGATTTCCATTCTTTCTTGAAGTTCCTCTTACAAAATTTCTTTTTTCTTCCAATTGGAAACCATCTGGAAGCCCACCTACTTATGGTATCCTCTCTTTCATCCTCACTTCCTTCTATGTTACCTTTCTCTCTCTTCTTATGGCGACACCAGTGGCCATAGCTACTGCAGTCTATCTTTCTGAGTTTGCTAAGGGAAGACCGGCCGCGTTTTTGCGACAATCTATAGAACTTTTGGCGGGAATCCCATCAATTCTATTTGGTCTTTTTGGTATAGCGGTAATTGTACCCTTTGTAAGAAATACTTTTGGAGGTAATGGGTATTCGATATTGTCGGCATCCATTATCTTAGCGATCATGATCTTACCTACTATCATCAATGTGAGCGAGGTTTCCCTAAGATCAGTCCCACGAGATTTGAGAGAGGCATCCGTTGCCATGGGAGCGACACGTTGGCAGACTATCTCCAGAGTAATAGTCCCAGCCGCTAAGTCGGGTATTGTCACCTCTTTGGTATTAGGAATTGGACGGGCTGTTGGAGAGACTACAGCTGTCCTTCTAGTAGGTGGAAATGCGCCACTTTTCCCTTCATCCCCGACAGCGATGGGACGGACTTTAACTATGAATATTATCACTGATATGAGCTATGCCGAAGGAACGCATATGGAAAGTCTCTTTGCTACTGCAATGATTCTTTTCCTTTTTGTCCTTGTCCTAAATATTATGATCGTGACTTTTACAAAAAAAACACGGGAAGGAGTGCGATCATGACCTATAAAAATTTCGATACAAATCGTCGAATCATTGACCGTATGGCTGTCACACTCATTAAAGGTTTGGCATTTCTTGCTGTGATAATTCTCGTTCTCATTATAGGATACATTGTGGTACGAGGTCTTTATTCTAGTAAACACCAAGAGAGCCTTGTTGTTCCAGATCTCTCTTCTGATAACATTCCCGTCATGCTTGTTGCTAACAAACAAAATCTTCTACAAAAAATCTCGTTTCCAGCTTTAAGAGATTTTTACGGTGGGAAGGTTTTTTCCTTGAGAAAGGTGAGCGGAGTAGACTCTGATGTCCACTTGTATATAGAGAATGGGATGGAGACAGTCGCCTTAGAATACTTAGGATTAGATAATAATGCTCTAAAACGCAGTGAGGCAGTACTAGCCTCTCGAGATACTATACTTCGTCAAGTGGCTACTAACCGTGGAGCTTTTGCTTTAGTGAGTACAGATACCAACTTAGAAGGTGTCAAAGGTATTACAATAGTCTCTATAGAAGATATCGTACTTGCAGTACACGAGTCAGTTACAGAACTTATAAATAATATTCGTCTATCTTCAATCTCTACTGATCTGATTGAACCATTACTTTCCGGCACGATCATCTCTTGGAAAGAAATCGGTGGTCAGGACCTTCCAGTGGTAATTGTTAAGGACTCAAGAATAGATACGATAAAATCAGAGCGAGGTTCTGTTGGTTTAACGAGTTACAAGAATGCAGAATTGCTTGGTTTACAGATGCTCAAACTACAGACAATAGAGCGTTCTCGCAATCTAAGGCTCAGTTATTTGATTGAAAAACCAGTTGAATCGGGTAAATATGGTGGAATTTCATCAATAATATGGAACACGCTATTAATGGTTTTCATTACAATTCTCATCGCTGGACCTTTAGGCGTAGGAGCTGCAGCGTTTTTAGTAGAATATCCTCATAACAAACGTCTTTTATCTATAATTCGTTCAGGTGTCGACGTCCTTGCGGGTATTCCTTCAATCATATTCGGTTTATTCGGATTGTTGGTGTTTGTACAATTAATGGGTTGGAGTTTTTCTCTCATATCCGGAGCCATGACAATTTCAATCATGATTCTTCCAACCATTATCAGAACAAGCGAGGAGGCGATACGTTTAGTCCCGCGAAATCTGGTTGAGGCAAGTATCGCATTAGGTGCGACTAAAGTAGAAACAATTTGGAAAGTTATCATTCCAGCAGCTTCCCCAGGTATTACAACGGGAATTATTCTATCAATAGGTCGCGCTATCGGTGAGACTGCTGCACTCATATACACAATTGGTTCTCGCCCTGAAGGAGCAACAGGGCTGTTGGATTCTGCTAGAGTCCTCGCAATGCACATATTCCTTACAATCACTGAAGGACAAAGCTTAGACAGAGCATTTGCCTCGGCTTTGGTACTGGTAGTGTTAGTTTTAATGATAAATACCATAGCAAGGTATTCTGCTAGGAGGCTAGTGAGAAATGGAAAGTAATAAAGATTTTAAAATAGATAATCCTTTATTCAAGGTTTCAGATTTTGATTTTTGGTATGGAGATGTAAAAGCTCTTAAGAATGTGAATATTGACATCGCCTCGCGTTCAATCACTGCATTTATTGGCCCCTCAGGGTGCGGTAAATCTACTTTTTTACGAGTTCTTAATAGGATGAACGATCTCATTGACGGTTCTCGGATCAAAGGAGATGTTCTCTTTGAAGGCAAAGATATCTACCAAGACTTTGATCCTATGGAATTGAGAAAAAAAGTTGGTATGGTCTTTCAAAGACCAAATCCTTTCCCTATGAGCATATATGATAATATTGCCTATGGGCCTCGGTTGCATGGTAAAGTTCCAAAAGCGACATTGAATGACATTGTTGAAGAAAGTTTACAGAAATCTGCTCTCTGGGATGAGGTAAAAGATCGTTTGAATAAATCAGCAATGAGTCTATCAGGAGGACAACAGCAAAGGTTGTGTATCGCTCGCTCATTGGCAATAGATCCTGAAGTGTTATTGATGGATGAACCTACAAGTGCTTTGGATCCTATTTCAACTAGCAGAATTGAAGAGCTCATAATCGATTTAAAGAAGCAATACACTATTGTGGTTGTAACCCATAATATGCAACAGGCTTCACGAATATCGGATAAGACTGCATTTTTCCTTATTGATCAATCACGTTGTGGTTTCCTCGTAGAATATGGGAATACTGAAGAGGTCTTTTTAAATCCGAGAGACAAGAGGACCGAAGATTACATTAGTGGAAAATTTGGTTGATACCATATAATACAATGAAAAGGAACAATAGTATGAATGAAAATAATTCCCTCGACGATAAAATGAAATTTTTTCAAGAGATGATACTCCAGATGGTTACACGGGTTGAAGAAGCCGTGTATAAAGCTCGTTCTGCATTTGAAGAACATGATTTGACATTAGCAAAAGATGTGATTGAAAGCGACTATTTTATTGATCAACTGCAGGAGATGATTGAAAACGATGGTGTTCGTCTTCTTGTATCAGAAGCCCCTTATGGACATTATATGCGACATATCATTGCGGGAATTAAGATGGTCTCTAACCTTGAAAGAATGGGCGATCATGCAGCTCATCTAGCTAAAATGGTAACCTCTGAAAAACATCAGATTGAGGAACCTTTTATACAAAGGATTAGCGATATGGCACTTATCGCAGCAACAATGATACGAAAAGCAGTAGAGGCTTTTGTTGATGTTGCCTCACAAAAGGCGATTGAAGTTGCACAGATGGATGATCAACTTGACGAAGCTCGCGATGAAATCAACTCATTAATTTTTAAAACAAAAGTAGAAAATCCTATCCAAATGGAGAGACTTCTTAATCTCTTTTATGTAGTAAAGGAATTAGAAAGAATTGGAGACCATGTGACGACTGTCTGCCGTTGGATCATCTACATGGCTAAAGGTGAAAGACCCCAACTCAATAAAAGGCATCTTCCCAAATAAACGCAGATTCCTGCTTTTATATAAGAGTGTTAATCCATCTCTATTCCTGTAGAGGTGGATTTAATAATTAAAGAATATTTTCTTCTTTGAAAAGGGTTGATTATAAGAGTGTCGAGTTTTCTCACAATAACCGTGATATTTCTTTTTCTGTGAAAGAAGAAACTGATGGAACAAGAAGGTAACTCATTCTTACTAACATAATCTTATCTGCTTAAGTTGAGATGAAATCTAGCTCATTTATAAAACCCAGAGGGGAGAATCATCTTAGTACTCACTTGATGATTTTAATGCAAAATTCGACTAGAAAGTTGATAAAGCATACTTAGGTGGTCGGCACGGTGGGAGTCCTCTCTGTACTACAATAATCCGAGTAATAAAAAAAATGAATTTACATGGAAAGAGGTTTTTGATACGTGAAATACAGGTATCTCGTTTCCTATTCCATTATTCTATCTCTCGATTGCTCAAAATGACTGAATTCTTCTCCTTTACGATCAATTGTGAGCGTGAAGGTGGAACCTTTATCGATGATACTTTGAACTTCGATCTTCCCTCTATGTGAATGAGCGATATGTTTAACTATTGATAAGCCAAGCCCTGTTCCTCCCTGAGAACGAGATCGAGCGGTATCTACACGATAAAATCGCTCAAAGATTCTTTCTTGTTCATCAAGAGGAATTCCACACCCCTGGTCTATAACTTTAATCGAAAGTTTACTCTCAGTAACTTTCGTCTCTACTTTAATACTGCTCTTTTGTGGCGAGTAGGCAATCGCATTCGTCAGAAGATTCGTCACAGCCTGCCCTATGAGGATTGGATGAATAAACACAGGAAGGTTATCTTCATTTTCAATCAAACATTCTATTGCAATCTCTTTTTCTTCAGACCTGAACTTACACGAGGCAATACTTTGCTCAATTACATTCTGAATATCGACCCAGGATTGGTTAAGGTTTGAATGCTCTTGTTCTAAAGATGAGAGGAGAAGAAGATCTTGTACGATACTTAACATGTTTTGTCCCTGACGATGAATGATTGAGAGGAACCTTTGTTGGGTTGCACTGAGATGTTCTTGGTCATCTAACAACGTTTGGGAGAAACCTGCAATTGCTGTTATAGGAGTCTTCAGTTCATGAGAGACATTAGCCACAAAATCCTTTCTCATTTGTTCAAGTTTTACTATTTCACTCATATCAGTGATAGTAATAACAAGCGCCATTGATGTGCTCTCGTGATGAATTGGATCAATAGAGAATTTTAGTGTACGTGTTTTCTCTTTGCCAACTATTCGTGCAGTTTCTCCATAGAGGTGAGCAAATTGTTCAATTACTATCTCTTTATGAGTATTGCTTTGTTGGCATGAGCGAATTGTTTCAAGGACTTTGATACTATTAACTATTTGGGCAATTGGATGACCTTCGATTCTCTCTTTAGATGGGATCAATTGATACGATGCAGTATTCGCAATTTGGATATCCATTCTATCATCAAGGAGAAGGAGTCCTTGTGAAACAGAGTTGATCATTGTTTCAATCATGAGTCGTGAATCATTGAGCTCTTCTATGGTACCTCTCAGTTTTGTTGCCATATGGGTCAATGTGAAAGCAAGATCTGTAAGTTCTGTAGGTCCTAGAACACTCATTTTTGCTTTCAGATTTCCTAAAGAGTATTGGTGTGCAAGTGTATTAACCTGTTGAAGAGGTTTTGTTATTTTTCGAATACTCACAATTGTGAGCGCACCCACTATGAGAAACAATATGATAAGATACCCATAGAGGATTCTATTGAATAACGCCCTATACTCTTGTAGCTGGTTCAACGGAGTTGAGGTTCTCACAATTGGATACGTGGAGGTCGATTCATAGGTAGAAAGATAGAGGACTAACAGACCCTGAGTATCACTTCGTCTCTCACTCATTCCAATCCCTTTTAACAAAGAAGTTTGAACTTCCTTTCGATACAGGTGGTTTTCAAGTTCTTGAGCATCATAATCACTATCGTAAAGTACTATTCCATCTAGATTGATTAGTGTGATTCTGATCGAGTGTAAAGATGAGTAGGTGTCGAGTATTACATAGCTCTCTTCTTGAGAATTCTCTAGGATTGTTCTCACATATTCATTGTGTGAGGTAAGAGTTTGATAGGTCTGTGCCTTTAAACTCTCAAGGTGGGTGTATTGACTGATAATAATGCTTGATAATAAGGTAATTATTACTATGAAGGAAACAAGTAAGATAGTTTGATTACGAAAAGATCTAATTTGCATCACACACTATCCTGAAATGAATAGCCAATACCCCATACAGTCTGGATAAGATCCCCTGCATCTTTGAGTTTGCGTCTTAATGAGGCTATTTGGACATCTATTGATCTGAGTGTGACAGGGTAATCATCACCTTTCAATTTTGTGATTATCTGGTTACGAGTAAATACTCTCCCTGGATAGGAAGCGAGGAAGGCGAGGAGAGAAAATTCAGTGGCACTCAATGGAATTATCTTCTCATCATACAAAACCTCATACCTAAGGAGGTTAATAGAAAGTTTTCCTGCTACGATCGACTCCTCTTCTTGTACTTGAGCTGTTTCACTACTCTTTTCAGTTCTCCGTAATAGTGCCTTCACATTAGCAACAAGTACTTTATGACTGAATGGTTTAGGTAGATAGTTATCTGCTCCGAGTTCTAAAGCAGTGATGATATCTATCTCATCTGTTCTAGCAGAGACAATAATAATTCGAGTATTTAATTGATAGGAATACCGAATAGTCTTGAGTACCTCAAGCCCACTCACTTTGGGTAAGTTTAAGTCAAGCAGAATCACATCAATATGGTGTGATTTTACATAAAGAAGTGCACTATCTCCATCGCTTACACGTATAGTATGGAATCCTTCTTTTTCGAGATGATGGCACATCAATTCTTGAATGTCATTATCATCCTCTACAACTAAAATGTGAATTTTATTATCCATACTCATTACAATAACAAGGGAAGTGTATCATGACAATATCTTGTAGCAGTGACATGAATGACATTCATACTTTTTTAACATCTATATATAGTTAATAAGTAAATTAGTTTTGAAATTCTTAAAGTACAAAATGTGAGGAATGGATCTACTCAATATTATTTTAATTCATTCTATTTATGTAAGAGGCCGGTCATATAGGTATGCTTTCGGTCATCTGTCTGCTTGAAACCTCAAGTGCAGTATGGTAATATAATTGCGAATTCCATTAAATTAGCCTTTAGGCAAAGGAGCTCACCTACATGCCAATAGAAGTTATATACCCTCGTTTGCCACAAGAGTCTGCAAAAGATTATTGTTTTAAAAATCTTTTGTTTAATATTACAACTCTGATTCTCCCTCCTGGTGTGAATATTGATGAAGGGGCAATAGCTACGAAACTAGATGTGAGTCGCACTCCCGTTAGAGAGGCTATCCTTAGATTAAACCGAGAATATTTTCTCGATATCCAACCGCAAAAGAGCACTTCAGTCTCGCGTATCGATATTAATTTCATTGAGCAGGGGATGTTTGCTTTGCAGGCAATCGAAAAGGCGATGATTGAGAATTATTGTCTTATATCTCAACATGCATTTATTGTTCAGGTACATAGAATTATTGATGAATTAAAAGAAACTTTTGAGAGGGAAGACGCTCTTTCCTTCTTTCAACTCAATTATGATTTTCATTCACTTCTTTTCTCAGCATGCGGAAAAGGTAAGGTTTTCATAACTCTTCAATTCTTCTATTTTCACATTTTGCGTCAATCAATGGTCGATGTACGTGTTATTCCGTTAAATCGACTTATCGATGATTTGAAAGGGTTGGTAGCAGCCATCGAAGAAAAAAATATAAAAAAAGCTATCATGCATCACACTTTCTACATTGAGCACCTTATGAGTGACCATGAAACCTTGAAAACAGCATATCCTACTTATTTTATCTAAGTGTGATATACTTATATCTTGTCGAGGTAGTGTGTGGATACATTAACAAGTGAGATTATTTTAGAAAGTATTAGTGATGGGGTATTCACAGTCAGTCCTGATTGGGAAATAACCTATTTTAATAGTGCTTCTGAAATTATCACAGGGATAAAAAGGGAAGACGCAATAGGTCTTTCTTGTCGAGAAGTTTTTAAATCAAATATGTGCGAATCTCATTGCCCACTAAAACATACTTTTGAAACTGGAAATTCTGTGAAGGAACAGCGAGGATATATTGTAAATCTATTTGGACAGAAAGTGAATGTGAGTGTATCTTCAGCACTTTTATTAAATGATAAAAATGAAAGGATAGGCGGGGTTGAGACCTTCAGGAATATATCAGCAATTGAACACTTGAGAAACTTAGGCGCATTAAAAAGAACTGGAACAATGGTAACAAAGAGTGAAGTGATGAAGAGAGTCCTCGATATTGTTCCATCAGTTGCCCATTCAAACACAACAGTTCTCATTACCGGAGAATCCGGGAGTGGGAAAGAGGTCCTCGCTAAATCGATCCATCATCTCAGTAATGTAAAAAACGAACCCTTTATAGCAGTGAATTGTGCTGCAATTCCTGAGTCTTTATTAGAGAGCGAACTTTTTGGATATGAAAAAGGCGCCTTTACTGGTGCATATCAAGATAAGAAAGGGAGAATAGAGTTAGCAAGCAATGGGACTCTATTTATAGACGAAATAGGTGAACTTACTCCACTTATGCAAGTTAAACTACTAAGAGTGCTTCAAGAACGGACCTATGAACGATTGGGGGCTGTAACCACCAAGAAAATGAACGCAAGAATCATCTGTGCAACGCATAGTGATCTTGGAAAACTCGTAAAAGAGGGCTCTTTTCGTCAGGATCTCTATTACAGAATAAATGTGATCAACGTAGAGATCCCTCCGCTTAGGAAAAGAAAAGAGGATATCCTCCTTTTATCTCATCAGTTCTTAGATCGGTTTTCAGTAGTAAATAATAAAAGAGTAGATAGGTTTAACGAGGCAGTTTATCAGATATTTCTTTCATATGACTGGCCAGGAAATATTAGGGAACTTGAAAATGTCGTTGAACGAGCAGTGGTTCTGTCTTCTTCAAGTGAGATTGGAGTAGAAGATCTTCCCCCTCATATGAGAGAGTTATGTGCTCAAAAAGAGGCAAAATCTACTCCTCTCATGGATCTAGCAGAGAAAGAGATGATTTCTTCTGTTCTTCTTCAAAATGGGTATAGGGTCTCAGCAAGTGCGAAACAACTTGAAATGCATAGGGCTACATTATACAGAAAAATTGCAAAATATCAGATAGAACTTCCTTAATATCTGTCGCAATTTTGCGGCTTCTCATTTCGAATGCGACACTATTGTTGCATTAATGCGACAATCAAATCAATAAACTACATATCAGGGCTTTAAACTCACTTGGCACACTTAATGTATTGATTGTCAGTATGAAAATAGCTTTGACCCAATTACAGCAAAGAATCGCTCCACTTTTTGATTCTGCAACAACTCTAGTTCTCTATGAGACAATTGGATACGGAAAAGATCTCCACTATGTAGGGGACTTTGCCTGTAACGGTAAGGCAGAGGAGACGATTGAGACCTTAACACAGATGAATGTACAGGTCCTTATCTGTGGAGCAATTAGTAATGAATATGAACAGTTGCTATTATTAAAACACATCGATCTTTACTCTTACATAGCAGGTAATGTGGATGAGGTGTTGCAAGGGTGGCAACAATCAAAGTTGCATGCTCGCTACTTTTCAATGCCAGGATGTCTTACGCCTCGACACTGTAGTCACCGATTTTCACTACAAGGCTGTAGAGGAAAAAGTCGAAGGAGAGATGAATGAATATATATCAAATAACGAGACGAGGAATGGGAAGAGGAATAGGGCGAGGTAGAGGTTTTTGTTACCTAGATGAAACAAGACTTGAGGACCTCGTTAATTATGATTTCCTTCTTAATAGAGGAATGAGGCAACGAGATAATTTAGGGCGAGCCTCACGACTACAGAGGCGAAGCTTGAAATTACGTGAGGGATATCATACGTATCCAGATTCAATTTGCCGAGGGGTAGCTAATAGACGAGCTATCATGGAGCAGTTAGATAAAGAATCAAAAAAAGGAAGGAAGGTAGAATAGTATGAATATTGCAGTAACAGCAAAAGGTCCATCATTGGAAGCTCCATTCGATGAGAGGTTTGGAAGAGCTTCATACTTTATCATTATTGATAGTGATAGTGGCGAAATAGTGAAGGAGTTTAACAATGAACAAAATCTCAATGCAGTTCAAGGTTCTGGAATAGAGTCCTCTAAAGTATTGGCAGACCTTGATGTCTCTGTGCTTCTTTCAGGACATGTTGGCCCTAAAGCTCTTGAAGTATTGATAATGGGTAAGATTTCAGCATATAAAGTTGAAGCTTCTACTGTCCAAGAGGCCTTTACTAAATTTAAAGCAAAGGATGTGACACTAATTCATGAGGCTGATGTTGCAACTCATTGGAATAATTGATGGAAGATGAAATTAACTTTCTCTAGTTTACATCAATTACGGATACAAAAGAGAACTGATAACTATTGAAATAATTTTATATAAACACGAGCCGACTATAAATATTTTAGGTACTATTGTATATGAAGAAGTGATTGGATATGCTTTTTTGTAAAAAAGATCTGTTACCGAGGAATAGAATGTATTAAGCAACACCCGCCCTTCGATAAATTATAATGAATCGATATAGATGAGGAGAATAATGTGAGTAACCATTACAAAGCGATGCACACGTACGATGCAAAAGTTCGTATGAGTGATAGCGAAGAATACTTTTACGAGTTCTTTGTAAAAGGGGAGAAAGAGATAATTAAGGAAATTTCCTTTGTTACAGATAGAGACGAGGAATGCGTCAAGAAACTTGATTCCCTTGCTTCTTTCTGTGAATCCAAGAGTGTAGAAAATCTCTTAAATTTATCAGAAAAAGAGATCTTTGAAGAAGGTGCTATAAGTGAGGCGACTACAGTTGCTTTTTCGGCGCTAAAGGAAGCGGTTCAGTCTTATAGCATTTTATTAGAAAAAACTACCTTTATTACTGGGCTAAATGATCAAGAATTGAAGCAGACCCCTGGTGAAAGACGAACAATCATGGTGGTGAGTGGCAAAGGAGGAGTCGGCAAAAGTACAGTGAGTCTGAATATAGCAGTGACGCTCGCTAAAAAGGGATATAAAGTTGGACTCGTTGATGTTGACATCCACGGACCAAGTATTCCAGTTATGCTCAATCTTCCAAAAGTAGAAGTCCTAAAAGGTGAGAATGGTATTATCCCAATTATTCTCCCCGATGTATACAACCTCAAAGTGATGAGTCTTGGTTTTATGTTAGAGAAACCAGATGATCCTGTTGTATGGAGAGGCCCTTTAAAAAATCAAATGATTGAGCAGTTCCTTAATGATGTTGACTGGGGAGATATAGATTACCTTATTGTCGATAATCCTCCAGGGACTGGAGACGAACCACTTAGTACCGCACAACAACTTAAAGGTAAAGGAGAGGCTTTGTTAGTAACAACTCCCCAACAGGTTTCAACAGCCGATGTGAGTAGAAGCATTAATTTCTGTCATCGACTCGATCTTTCAATTGTTGGCTTGGTTGAGAATATGAGTGGATTTGTTTGTCCAACTTGCCATACCACAACACACATTTTTAGAAGTGGGGGAGGAGAGAAACTTTCTAAGTATTATCATGTCCCTTTATTAGGATCGATTCCACTTGATGCAAATGTGGGGATATCAGGGGATGTTGGGATTCCGTATGTTCAACGTTTTGATAATTCCCCAATTGAAAAATCATATGACGATATTTGTGATAAAATTATTAACTCAAGGAGTAAAAAAGTATGAAAATAGCAATCCCTACAAGCGGTGGTAAATTAGATAGCCACTTTGGACATGCAACGAGTTTTACATTTGTTGAAGTAGATGAAAAGACTAACAAAATTGAAAAACAATATGAAGTAATTCCACCAAAGCATGAGCCAGGAGTTCTTCCACGTTTTCTTAGTGACGAAAAAGTTACCGTAATTATAACTGGTGGTATGGGTGGTCAAGCTCAATCCCTATTTGAAAGTTATGGAGTTTCTGTTGTATTAGGAGCTACTCCAAAAGATATTAACACCATCGTGAAAGAGTACCTTGATGGAACTTTAACTGGTGGGGTTAATGCCTGTGATCATTAAATAATCACAGAATTTTGAAATTGAACAAGTAGAACAGGAGGGTGTGCGAGATGAGCAGACCCTCCTTCCATGTAGATTCACAATCATAGAAAATCTGTATTGTATTGATTCTTCAAGCAATACTTTGATCTCCATTTCAATCCGATATGGATCTTTTGTTGCCACAAGTCCAATTCTGTTCACTACTCGCATAAAATGCGTATCTACAATAATTGCTCCTGATTTATTGAATCTTCCACAAAGTACATTTGCACTCTTTCTTCCAATTCCAGGAATGGTGAGGAGAGACTCCATATCAAGAGGAACCTTACTATTAAACATTTCTACAAGTACTTTACTCGCTTCAACAATATTGCGAGCTTTGTTTCTATAAAATCCTGTACTGTGGATGATGTGCTCGACATCATCAATCGGAGCAGCTGAAAGGGATAGTGGAGTCGGGTATTTCTTGAAAAGAATTGGAGTAACTTTATTTACACTTAAATCAGTTGTCTGGGCAGAGAGAATGACGCTAATTAAGAGTTCAAAAGGGGAAGAATACTCTAAGAACTCAATTTTTTCTGGGCTTTTTTTATCTAATATTGTAAAAATTATTTGAGCTTTTTCTTTGATACTTATCATGTTAACCCCTTGTGAATATCACTGTACACTATTATTCGTAAAAGTTGTATTGACTCTTATCCAAAAAAGAAAGTATACTCACTTTCGTTACGCATGAATCGGGGCGTTGCCTAGTGGCTAAGGCGCTTGCTTTGGGAGCAAGAAATCGGAGGTTCGAGTCCTCTCGCCCCGACTACCATAGCCTGCGCCAATAGCTCAGTTGGATAGAGCAACAGCCTTCTAAGCTGTGGGTCAGAGGTTCGAATCCTCTTTGGCGTATAATTTTAAAACTTTATAATACAACAATTAACCATCCGTCTAGGGTGGCTTTTAAATTCTTAGACAGTTCAAATTATCCTTGGAATACAACAAAAGGGTCTTGGGAAAAACTTGTGGGCAGAAAGGCATAAATAAATGAGGGATACTTTATTTTAGTGGCTGACTGTGGAGTGTTTGTTTGGATCCTCTTTAGCATACATTTATCAAATCTATATAATACAAATAATTACCACATGCATTGGGTAATTTTTCATGAATAGGGATATACCTTGAAAATAATGAGAGAATATCCTCAATTAGTTTCCTCTGACCTATATTATATATCTATTTTCATTTATAATTACACAATTGGTTTTAATTGTCAAAATAAATTAAAAGGAAAGCACAATGAAAGAATGGACATTTAGTAAATTTCAGGGGCTCGTGAAATCCCTTAAAATACAGCATCCTTCATTTGAGATGCCAAAACTCACAATCAGAAGTAAAACAACCCGAATGCCTATTATTCAAGGTGGCATGGGTGTTGGCATTTCTCTCTCATCACTATCCTCTGCAGTAGCAGAGAATGGAGGAGTGGGGGTCATCGCAGCTAATGGAATAGGCTTGATTGAACCGGATTACTTTAAAGATGGTCGCTCAGCAAATATTAGAGGTTTCCGTAATGAAATCCGAAAAGCAAGAGCAAAAACCTCTGGAATTATTGGCGTGAATATCATGGTAGCTTTGGAAGACTTTAATGAACTTCTCAACACAGCTATCGAAGAGAGAGTTGATATGGTTTTTCTTGGCGCTGGTCTTCCAATCAAGAATTTACCAGTAGCTCAAATGAGGGAAGCCGATGTGCAGATTATCCCAATAGTAAGTTCTGCACGAGCCACATCCCTAATATTCAGCATGTGGAAAAGAATTTATCATGATGTCCCTGATGCTGTTGTGGTTGAAGGCCCGAAAGCTGGAGGGCATCTAGGTTTTAAGGAGAGTGAATTGGAAGATGAGGCTTATTCCCTTGAGACAGTTATCCCTCAGGTTGTTGAAACTCTTAAGGTTTATGAAAACGAATTTGGTCGAAAAATTCCAGTGATTGCTGCAGGCGGAATCTTTACTGGAGAAGATATTTATAAGGTCATGAAACTTGGTGCCCATGGAGTTCAGATGGGGACACGATTTGCTGCAACCGATGAGTGTGATGCTGATATCCGTTTTAAAGAGGCAATAGTAGCTTGTAAGAAGGAAGATATTGGAATAATTAAGAGTCCTGTTGGAATGCCAGGAAGAGCAATCATCAATAAATTTCTTTCCGATACAACAGAAAAAAGACGTGAATTCAACTGCCCATGGCAATGCTTAGCAGGATGTCATGCAGATGAGGCTAACTATTGTATCTCTCTTGCCCTTAACAATGCTCGTAAAGGGAATCTTAAACATGGGTTTGTCTTTGTTGGCTCAAATGCCTACAGAGTCAATTCGATCCTTCCTGTCAGTGAATTAATGGGTGAACTCAAAGAACAGTTCATGGCAGCACTTTTTGCTGACCGAAGAGAATTTGTATCAGATATCGCTGAATTAATTAGTGCATTAAAAGGTGAGTATAAAATTGCTGAAAAAAAAATTGGTGAGTTAAAAGGTGCTTATCTAAAAACTATTTCTCAAATAGCTACTGATAACCTGAATGAACCAATTGCCCACATACGAAAAGAAATAGAAAAAGTAAGCCATACATTGTCAGATATTCAACTTACCATAACTGAAAAGGTTCGTGAGGTTTACGGAATACTACAATACCAGCCCTATTAGAATCGGTATAGAATATTCCCTTTTTCTTATAAGGCTCTTTGATATTATCTTTGCAGCTTGTTCTCTCTAAAGAGGACACTGTTCGATTTGTAATCTTTTATTCTCATTGTTTATCCTAATAGGTGTAAGGGATTTTCTCCTCTTTCACATGTCATTTATCTCTCTCTTTTTCTTCAAAGCTGTTTTTTTCTCTAGGAAAATTTTAAAGATCCGCATAAAGGAATTTTTTAAATAGTGATATTAAAAACTTTCTCTATTCATACCTGATATTGATGAATTGATTAGTGCATTGAAAGGATTGCGTAGAATTATAGACAAAAAATTAATGTGCTCTATTTTGATTACCTAGGAAGATGATAGAATTTAATGTAATGGGAAATAAGCTTTCTATTATTGCGTAACAAAAAATGTTATGTTAAAATAATTATTATGAAAACTATTAGATTAATAACAGATGAAGAACTCAAGATCTTTATGCATCCAGTGAGACAAAGAATTTTATTTATCTTATCAATCAAGGGGCCAATGACGGTAAAAATGATTGCTGATCAATTTGAAGTGACAAGTTCAAGTGTAAAGAATCATATAATAAGATTAATGAAGATAAATCTCATTGAAATTGATCATCAGCAACTCATTAATGGCATTACAGCGACTTATTATAAACGGTTTGAAGGTACAGTGAGTATAGGGAGTAGTATTGATGTACAAAGAGAGACAGTCGCACAAAATCTTCTTAAACAAGTTCAAGATGGTTTCTTTGAACGGGAGAGACAGTTTAAGGATGAAGATGATCATTTTTGTGCCGATCAGCTAACTGGGGTTATTCACTTGAAAAAAGAAGATGCTGACCTCCTGTACCAAATTATCAGAGATTTTCTTGATTCCCATCAACATAAAGAGGAAGGAACTGCCCCTTTTGTGTACTCCTTAGTGACCTATCGTGAATAGCAAATTCTCTTACTATTCAAAATTACTTGTTATCAGTATCTCCTATCTATCGTTAGGACTTGTTCTTCCTGCTATGAGTCTGATCGTTGTAAGTAAAGGATTCCCTTTACCCTATCTGGGGATAGCAATCATGTGTATGTCTTTATCAACTATTTTATTTGAGGTACCTAGTGGAATCTTCTGTGATGCGAAAGGAAGACAAATGGGTTTTGAGATTGGAATGATATTTGTTTTTATTGGTACATCTCTTCTGCTTTTTACTTCTTTTCCTTTGCTCTGTATTGGGTTTGCTATTAATGGGATGGGTCGTGCTTTTACAAGTGGGAGCCTTGATGCTCTCCTTATAGAAGAAGGACAAAGTAATGGTGGGAAAATAGAAGATACCGTATTTGCCTTAGAGGTGAGTTCTAGTCTCTCCTTAGCACTTGGGGCTCTCTTAGGAGGGTACCTACTTTCTCTTGGCTCGACGGGACCACGTTTGACTCATATAGTTTTGGAGGGTAGGCTCCTCTTAGTTGGAATAAACATCATTTTGACTCCTCTCCTCATAGCAAAAGAAGTAAGAATGGAGAATCCTAGAAATTTCTCATCTCAAGTTTCCCTTGTCTTTAAAGGATTGAGAAGTCAGCCAAGAATCTTCGCCTATATTACCAGTGTAGTCGTTCAAGGTGTTCTACTGTTTTCTCTTGAAACTTTCTGGCAACCCTATATAAAGGAGCTTCTAGCGAGTGATTCTCAACTCTGGATTTTAGGAATGGTTGTGAGTTCTTTATTCTTGATGACTATTTTAGGATCTACAATAGGCAAGTTCTTGTTACGAATTATCAGCGCAAAAAAGCTTTATATTCTCTTATTTATAGCAGATTTATTTCTTGTCGCTTTATTATCGAGAAGCACACGTCTTGGTGTATTCCTTCTTCTTTTTTTATTAATCTATGTTGTCTTAGGTGCTCTCTCAATTACAGGCGGAACATTGTTAAATCAGAGGGTAGATAACTCTCTACGTTCTTCGGTGCTCAGCCTTAGTTCTTTCTCTGTGCAAGCTGGGGGGCTTCTCTCTTCCCTTTCATCGATCGTGATACTTTCATATGTAGATATTTCAGGGTTTTGGCTGATTACAGCAATAGGGAGTATAATCGCAATCTTGTTTATCTCTAGACGAATATAAATAGTATCAATGTAACACAAACATCAGAAAAACATGTAGGATGCATATGTGCATATCAATTGCGTGGTCATTGACTTGATACCTATTTCCCATATAGTAATGGATAAAGCATACGATAATAGTAAAGGAGCCTCTTATATGGTGATTAAGATGAATAGGCAGACTAAGGGGATAGTAGAAATTAGTGTGGGATACCTCATTTGGGGCCTTCTCCCTCTGTATTGGAAAATGTTGACCCATGTTTCATCATTAGAGACATTACTTCATAGAGTTTTTTGGTCGGCCCTCATTTGTATTGCCTATTTTATCATCATAAAAAAAAATCCAATCACTCTCATTAAGTTGATTATAAAAGATCACAATCTTTTGCTCTTACTCCTGAGTTCAACTCTATTAGCTCTGAATTGGTTAGTATATCTCTATGCAGTTATATCTAATCATTTGCTTCAAGCGAGTATGGGTTACTTCATTTCACCATTGTTGATAGTATTTTTCGGATTGGTGTTCTTTAAAGAGAAAATGAGCAAAATCCAAGTAGTAGCCCTGTTAATCTGTATCACAGGCGTGATATATGCGACTGTTCAAGTAGGGAAAGTTCCATATCTCTCCCTTGCGATTGCTTTCACATTTAGTTTGTACACAATTTGTAAGAAAATCATCAACCTAGGTGGAATAGAGGCTCTTTTTATGGATACAATACTTCTATTCCCTCTAGTTCTCATACTGATGGTCACCTTTGCATTGAGAGGTACAGCGTCCTTCCTTAACGCCGGCCTCTTTACAGATCTGCTTCTCATAGGAGGTGGAATCATGACCTTTATTCCTCTCTCACTTTATATAAGTGGTACGATATCGATGCCAGCAAAGAGTGTAGGTTTTTTACAATTCATTACACCAATTATGGCTTTTTTCCTTGGGGTTTTTATATTTTTAGAACCTTTCAAGAAGGAAGACGCTATCACTTTTATCCTTATAATTAGTGGAGTAGTCCTTTATCTCCTCTCATTGCGGAAAATGCATACATCACTAAAAGCTAAGAGAGATATTTAGCTATTGAAATACTTCATGAGATTCTACATAAATATCTTGTGAATACATACATATTTTCTTAGCTTAAGATACGAAAAGTGTTATTAATGAGTGTGATATATATCATAAATATGAGCTCCTTAAGATTACTCAGAATCTTCTTGGAAAAATTGCCTCAATGTCCAATAAAAAAACTTGTAAAAAGATGAGTTATAGGGCAAAGTGTTACAGCCCATTTTTTGTGGAGATGAATGTCTTTCAATTCATTTGAAAGACATAAATTGATTGTAACGCTTTCCAAACCTTTTTTTGGAAACAAACAGGAGGTTTCTCTATGCAGGATGAAGAGAACAGAAAAAATCCATTTGCCTCTGAGCTTAGTGAGTATGTTCAAGAAAGAAAAACCTTCTATTGTATGCCAGGCCATAAACAAGGAAAGGGCTCTCCTTCACTACTGAAAAAGATTTGGGGAACTGATGTCTTCAAGTATGATATTACTGAAGTAAGTAAAAGTGATGTGCTCGCCTATCCAAAAAAAGAATTAAAGACAGCTCAAAATCGAGCCGCTTCAATTATGGGAGCGGCTAAATCATGGTTCCTTGTTAATGGCTCATCGGCAGGAATTCATGCAGTACTGGGAGGCCTCGTAGAGCCGGGGCAAAAGGTACTTGTACACAGAGAATGCCACAAGGCAGTTCTTATGGGCTTGGTCTTTAGTGGAGCAGTCCCAATTTATCTAGAGCCAGTACCTAACTTACCAGAATATGCTTATGGGTCAGTAGATCTCGATAAAGTCGAGGAACTCTTACAAGCCCACGATATTAAACTTGTCCTTGTGACAAGCCCCAATTACTATGGAATTAGTCTAGATATTCCCCCTCTTAGTGAATTATGCCACAAATATCATACTTCTTTATTTGTTGATGAGGCTCATGGGACTCATTTTTCATTTCATCCAGATTTTCCCACACCAGCTTTAGCATGTGGCGCAGATTATGTTGTTCAGTCTATGCATAAAACACTTGGAGGATTATACCAAACGGCACTCCTCCATTCTGCTTCTAGAAATGAGCGAGATGATGAACGAGTTGACCATATGCTTGCTATGTTACAAAGCACATCTCCAAGTGCCTTATTTTTAATGAGCATTGATGCTGCCTTAACAGAGACAAATGAAATTGGAATGAACACGTATTCTCGTCTTCTTGAAATGATAGAGACTATAAGACCGATGCTCAATACCGAGAATTTTAGAGTAGTTGAACCTTCTGAAGGGGTACTGGATGCTGGTGGATTTATTGGATTTGACCAATGCAAAATCATTTTTAGAAGTGCTGGCCCAGATGAAAGGAACCTGATCCAAATTAAAGAGAAATTATCTCAAGAACACGGAATTGAAATAGAACTTGCTGGAGAAAAACACCTCCTGCTTACTCTCTCTCTCGCTGATGCCGCAGATCTTGAACAGACGAGGGAAAACCTCATTTATTTTTCTTCAACACTTGAGAAGATGGCAAAAGATGGGATTGGTCAGATTCTTATAAAGGATGAATATGTTGACCACAGAGAACTCCCTATCTTTGAGCTTACTCCTAGAGATGCGTTTTATACTTCAAAGAAGGTTCTCCAGATATCTGAAGCTGAACATGCATTGAGTGCAAGTATGGTTTGTATCTATCCACCTGGATATCCTCTCATTATCCCAGGGGAAAGAATCAATGAAGCTGCAATACATAAAATTTATCATGATCATCGTTTTGGGTTCACCATCATAGGAATAAGTGAGGAGGATGGCGAACTATTTATTGATGTTATTGATGAAGAAAAAATTTAAAATACTAATGAGCTATGTAGGTTGATTGCTTTCTTAACCATATAGAGCTAAAGAAATGGATCGATACTTTTATAGGTATCGATCCGTCTAATTACATGTAAATTATGCTGTCCTTGCTTCTTTTTAACCAAGCTAATAATGAAACAATATAGCTACCTGAATGCTACAATCAATGTGAGTTCAGGTAATCCTAATAACATAGGACTACACACTGATGATTTACTCATTTGAGCCATTAGGTTGATCGAAACTAAAAGCCACCGGAAAAACGATGAGGTTAAGAATCTCCTCTTTTCTAAGAGGAATGCCTGCAGCTTCTAGATTGGTTAAAAGTTCCTTGGCAAGGGCTGGTGTCTCAATGGGTGCGAGAATAACCAATTGTTCCCCTTCATTTTCCCCTTTGCTCTTCAAGAATCCAGTGAACAGACTAAATTCGCTTTCAAGGCTTCGATCCAAACTCATAGCATCAAATACAGATGCTTTGGTGATACCAACACTCTGGAGTGCCAAAAACACATCCTCTTTATAGTCCAATTCTGATAATACGATAATCAGTAGATTCATGGCATCCTCCTCCTATTGGTGGTCTGTACCCGTGTTTGTCTCGCCTGCCTTATGTAAAGCGTAGCGTGTTAGCAATGGGCCGACAATCTCGGTGATAATAGTCGTAAAAAGTAGTACGTTGATTATGGTGCTAGCAAGCTGCAAGCCCACATCTCCATATTGACCTGAGCCGAACTTTTTATTGATAGCGAGAGCAAGGGCAAGTGCCACACCAACTTGTGGTAAGAGCGAAAATCCAATAAGTGAACGAATTTTCTTTGGAGCTTTCCCAAGGATTGCCCCCAGCGTGGCTCCACCCATTTTCCCAATGCTACGCATGGCAAAGTAGAATAGACCTAGCAATCCAATCGTTCGGATAGAACTAAGGTCGAGGTGAGCTCCTCCAAGTACAAAGAACGCCACGAGAAAAATGGGTGAGAAATTAGAAATGATTCCCTCACTTTTCTTGCTTAAGGTTGGAGAAGTATTTACAATCGTCATTCCGAATGCCATGATTGACAATAGCTCAGAGATACCAAGTAATTCGCATACCCCAAGTAGAGCAAATAGGAATGCGGCTAGAAGCAACATAATCCAATCGTTATTACGAGTTTTACGTAAAATTAAACCATATAAGAATGCACAACCTACTCCTATACCCAAAGCCATGAAAATAGAAAGAAAGGCGGAGGCAAACATTGAAAAAATTGAAACAGAACTACCGAGAAGATTAGAACCAACAAAGCTTTCAATAAACACATAAATGATTAAGGCTGCTGCATCGTCAATGCCTACAACTGCTAGAATGGTTGAAGTCAATTCTCCCTTGGCTCTGTATTGCTTGATGACTGCTACCGTCGCAGCAGGTGCGGTGGCAGATGCAACAGCTCCTAGAAGCAATGATGTGTTCAAATTAACCTTGAAGATAAAGAACAACCCAAGAGAAACCACAGCAAAAGCACCCATACTTTCAAAAGTGACAATAAATAGGATGCTCTTACCAAGCTTTTTAATGACATCGAGTTTCAATTCAATACCAATCATGAAGGAAATCAATCCTAGAGCAATGCTGGAAACTGGACTCAATGAATCTAAGATGGGAGTGGAGAGCAGGTGAACAACCGAATTGCCCAGAATCACTCCAAGGAGTACATATCCAGTAACTTCAGGAATTTTTAAAGCCGAGGTAATATATTTAATAACATATCCAGCACCAAATATGGCAGCGAGATATAAGAATACGTGGAATTCCATACTTATTTCCGTTTGGCTTACAGTTCAGCAAATGCTGCTAGCACAGCCTGTGCATCCGTGGCAGCCTTCAAGGCTTTCCTACGATCAGGATTCTTGATTACCAAGGTGATCTTCGAAAGAATCTTCAGATAATTCGACTGATTATTATCAGGTCCTCCAATCATGAAGACAAGTCTTACCGGCTTCTTGTCAAGAGCATCCCACTCGGTATCGTTTTTTAAGATAGCCACTATTACGAAAAATTCTTGTATCGTAGATAGCTTTGCATGAGGAATCGCCACCTGCAACCCAATACCGGTACTCATAATGGTTTCTCGTTCGAAAATTGCTTTTAGAAATGTTCTTGCATCTACATTATTGTCGAGATTCGCAGCTTTTGCTGCCATCATCGTAAGTATTTCTTGCTTGTTCGTACTATCAAGGAACAATACCGATGATTCAGAAAGATAATCGAGTATCCGCATGGCGTTCACCCTCCGCAAATGAGCGTAACATCTTCGTACCTCTTTGTAAAGATTATCAAGATATTGTTATTATTATTCTTTCTTTAAACAATCAAATAGAGTCTATCGTTTCTGAGATTATGAAGTCTTGTCTGGTATGCTTAAGAATGTATGAAAGCACTTATCTTTCTAGGTACCTATCCATTAGTAGATATCCAAAGCCAATAATTATACATATGCTTGCCATGATACCCCAGAGAAGAGAAAAAGAATGAGATACTAATATGAATCCCCCGATGGTTGGGCCAAGAGCTCGACCTAAGCTTCCTGCTGTATGGCTTAATGCATTAAAGCGAGTTCTATATCTAAGAGGAGCAAAGGCATTAAGAAACACATTTGAATTTGTTGCCATAAGGATCTCTCCTATAGTCCATACAAATGTTGCTATGAGAAAAATTGTGTAATTTTGATATACGGCATAAAGACCATATCCTAATACGAAAAAAACCATGGCAATAACCATATTAATGAGATGCCTATTAGAAGAAGTAATTCTCGTAATTAATGGAGTAGTTGCAAGAACAGTAATCGCATTTATGCTCATCAATATTCCAAACCGTTTTGCTCCTAGTGTCGAATTAAATAGCTTGGTGAATTGTATTGGTAGGGCGAAAGAATTTTGCATATAAATAAATGAATATAATGAAGAAAATAGTAAGAATATTATTAATAATTTATTTTTAATGAGTAAATGGATGAATCCCTCTGGAATTTTATCGTCCGATGATCTAAACACATGACTAGGAATAAGAGGTAGTTTTACAATTAAGAGTATAGTTGAGATGAGTAATAGGATCGAGGAGCCTGCAAAAAGAAGAACGAGAGAATATCCATAGAGGAATGCTGCCGCCATCGGCCCTAAAGCAACTCCAATATTTGTACCTAGATAGAGTAATGAAAAAGACCTACCACGTTCAGATTCGTTTGTAAAATCTGCTACCATCGCATTTGTAATTGGTCCTGTTGCTCCCCGAAAAGGAGATCCTACTAGAATGAAGAAAGGGATTAAAGAAGCATTCTCTTTGCCAATAAAAAGAGCACACATCAGATACCAAAAACTTACCATGAGTTGACAAAAAACGAGAACATATTTCCGTGCCATTTTATCAGCCACAACGCCAGATATAAGTTGTCCCCCCATTGTTGCAATGAGGGTAATTGAGATGAATATTCCAGCCTCATGTGCATTCATCCCCAATTTCCCTGTAAGGATTAATACGAGAAGTATCTGAACAAAATCCCCAAATCGATTAATAATTCTTACAATAAAGAGGATATAAATACTTTTATCAAGACCTGCATATAAAGATAGCCCCATCTGAGTTAGCAGATGGGGAATTCTATTTTGTATTTTCACTCTATTACACCTTTGAGACTGAGAATATTATTAGTCTGAGTTTTCGTCAACACATTGGGGGTAATTATTTTTAGCAAACGGAAGATGAATTGATTTTCCTTAAGTCTTTTTAGAATTCTTGTAGAAGTATTTTGAAATTATCAGTTGTACTAGTTCCTTTAAATGAAAACTTTTTTTATCAATGTAAAAAAATGTGTAATTTAAAAATACGTTCGAAATTTTCGGTTTCTTAGCTTTCTCTCATATTCTTTTTAATAATTTTGCATCAATATGTAATTATTTCTTTTTTATATAATGAGATATCTTGTTAATTTATAAATATTTCATGATGATTTATACCTTAGAATATGAGAAAAAATTATACAAAAGTATAAATTATAATAATTAATTGACACCAGCGGTTCTATCTTGTATATTTATGCACAATATTGAATACATAAATTATAAGGTTGGATGGCATGGTTGATACCCCACTATTTAGTGATGAAAGTGTTAATAAAAACGCTCTTAAGAAAAAAGCCTACAATGGTAGATGGGCAGAAGTGGAAGAAGGTGTAATACCTCTGACTGCAGCAGATCCAGATTTCCCTGTAGCACACGAAATTACTGATGCCATAGTTGATTATCTCAAGGATGGATATCTTTCCTATACCCCACATACTGGCCTTGAATCCTTTAAACAATCTGTTGCTAGATATATCAATACATATAAACACGAAGATGTAGATCCTTCTTTAGTTCTTCCGATTGATAGTGCAGCAAGAGGTATGTATGTAATTGCCGAAAGTGTGTTGAAATCAGGGGATGAAGTGATAGTTTTTGACCCTGTAGACTATCTTTTTAGAGAGTCTACACTTGCTTGTGGAGCCTCAGTGACACTTTTCCCTGCAAAAGTTGTGAATGATTCTATTGATCTTTCTAGTTTAGAGTTATATGTCACATCTAAAACTAAGATGATTTGTTTATGCAATCCTCATAATCCACTTGGTCTTGTTTATTCTAAAGAGGATCTTGATGTCATTTTGTCAATCGCCAATAAATACGATCTCTGGATTATGAACGATGAGATTTGGTCAGATATCGTCTATGGTGAGAAACCGTTTGTAAGTATTTTAACTCTTGGAAAGGAACGTAATAGAAAAACCTTGAGTGTTTTTGGTTTCTCAAAGAGTTTTGGAGTAGCCGGGTTACGAGCTGGAGTTTTGTATGCTCATGATGAAGCTATTTTCAACATACTTCTTGAAAAGTCTCATGTAATGACTACAGCCGGAGGAATAGCGAGTCTTTCACAGATTGGTGCAATGGCAGCTCTTGATAGTGCAAGAGGCTGGCTAGAAGCTTTTCTCGTTCATCTTGAAAGTAATCGAAATTATGGATTTAAACGAATCAATGCTATAAAAGGATTGAAATGTCGAATTCCACAAGCTACTTACATGTTTTTTGTTGATATAACAGAAACAGGTTTAAGCTCTATAGAATTTAGTGATCGCGTAAGAAAAGAAGCAAAAGTAGCAGTAGTGCCAGGTATTTCAAAATTCTTTGGGCCTGGAGCTGAAGGAAATATACGAATTTGTTATGCAACAAGTCGTGAAATATTAGCAGAAGCTTTAGATCGTATCGAGAAATGGGTAACTGAAAATATTATTTAGCTTAATTGTTAGGTTTTTACAGTATTGTGAAATCTAATGCAATAGATAGAAATTTTCTAATGGAGGAAAATGTATTATGAAAAAACGCAATGTTTTCTTGCTTCTATTGATTGTACTTTTCGCTTGCACCACCGTATTTGCTGGTGGTAGTAATGAAAGTGCTCCACAAGTTACTCAAAGTAATGGTCCTATCATTATCGGTAGTAACAGCGCCCCAAGAACATTAAATCCACTCTATTTCCCATCTCGTCAGGATTCAATTGTCACTAATATGATTTTTGACAATTTTGTTCAACCTGATGAAAATGGTATTATTGTTGGTGGACTTGCCTCGACTTTCTCAATTGCTGCAGATCAAGTAACCTATACTTTCAACTTAGCAAAGAATGTTAAATGGCATGACGGAGAAGCCTTTGATGGAGACGATGTAGTTGCGACCTTTAAAATGCTTGCTCATCCTGATTATACTGGTGGAGTTGACCGTGTCGGCCAGATTGTTGGTGTTGAAGCCTATAAAGAGAATCCTAATGGACCATTTAGTGGGATAACTTTAAGTTTTGATAAAATGACTGTTACTATTAAGATTAAAAGCCCAAGTGCTACATTCCTTCCTGGTCTCTATTTTCCAATTCTCCCAGAACATCACATCAAAAATATTAACATAGCAGAATTAGAAAAAGCACCATTTAACACAGCTCCTATTGGGACAGGTCCATTCAAATTTAAAGAGTGGAAAGTTGGAAATTCTATTACCTTAGAAAAGAATGCAAATTATTATAAAGGTGAACCTAAAGTTGATTCAGTTATTGTCAAATTTGGTGAACTTGTTGCGCTTACTACCCAATTGCAAAGTGGTGAAATTGATATGCTCGAAGTGGAAGAAGAAGGATACAATACTTTTAAAGATAACCCCAATTTTACCCTATATACATATCCTATGTTAAGTGTTGATTATGTTGGATTCTTAACAGGACCTGGAAGAGCAATTGATACAAAAGGTGACAGACCAGTTTATAATAAAACAATTCGACAGGCTCTTGCGTATGCAACAAACAAAGACGCACTGGTAAGTGGAGCCTATGGAGTTACTGGATATCCTCATGACTCAATTTTCCCAAAAGGGTCTCCTGCAGACGCAGAAAATGATAATCCTTATACATACAATATTTCAAAAGCAAAGAGCATGATTGAAAGTGTAGGGTATAAGATGAATGGATCAACCAAGATTTACGAAAAAAATGGTAGCCCATTAAAAGTAGAACTTTTCTATGCTGAAAGTAGTGCTCCTCAAGCTGCAATTCTCAAAGAACAATGGAAGATGGCTGGAGTTGATTTGAATTTAAAACTCGTTGACTTTGGAGCTCTTATCGACGTGCTACTCAGGAAAAGTGATAAAGATGGGAATTTAGCCAATTCACCTAATTTCGATAAAACTTCTTCAGCAACAGACGCTGCATTTGATGCATACCTCTTAGGTTTTGCTCAAGAATCTGATCCTAACGAATATGCTCAATATTTTGTTGATGATCCATTCTGGAATTTCTATCATTACGATAATGCTGATGTCCAAAAATGGTTTGCAGAACAAGCTATTACAACCGACCAAGCCGCACGAAACTCCTTATTAAATAAAATTTCGGTGCAAATTACTGAAGATCTTCCTTGGTTTACATATGCTGGCAAGAATGAAACAATCGTAGCTGGTAACAATATTGGTGGACTTTCTCCTGACACTCGTGGTTATACCTTAAATTCACATCTGTGGACTCTTAATTAATAAATGAAAAATAAAGCTGTATGGTGCATTGTGTTTGTACCATGCAGCTTCTTCTCACACAGGAGCTTCTCATTATGAATGATACCGTCGCTATTCTACAAGATCTCATCCGCCTTGACACCCAAAACCCTCCAGGGAATGAGATTATTGTGGTAGAATATATAAAAAATCTCATGAGTTCTCATGGCGTGGAATTCAAAACATATGTATATAATGAAACGCGAGGTAATATTGTTGTTGATATCGGGCCAGAAACTCAGGATAACTTGATCATTCTTAGCCATCTAGATGTCGTTGTTGCACAAAAAGAAGATTGGACACACGATCCATTTGCTGCAGAAATTGTTGATGGAGTGCTCTTTGGACGCGGTGCTCTTGATATGAAATATTTCACTGCATGTGCTCTAAATCTTATTTTACAACTGAACCCCATCTCTCATACTTTACAAAAAGGAATAACCTTTGTCTTTAGTGCAGATGAAGAAAAAGGTTCTTCTTTTGGACTCTCTCTCCTTCTGAAAGAGGATGGTATAAAAGAAAAATTACGAAATAAGAAAGTACTTAATGAAGGTGGAGGTTTTGCCTTATTTGATGAGAGAGGACAATGCCATTATCTTTATGAAAATGGACAAAAATCAGTAGCTAGAATTCGAGTAAAGGTAAAAGAATCCATCAATTTCAACCCATATTTCCCTGACCTTTCACATGATGGAACTTTAGTAGAAGTTATTAATCTTCTTCAAAATCTCAATATTGATGATGTGATATCACCTACTAGTGCTGCTCTCGCCCAACAGTTTATTGGTATAACTGATAAGAAAACAAAGCAACTGATTGATACAATGTGTTCAAATGTAATTACTGCTACAATACTTCATGGAGGAGCGAGAAATAGCAAGGTTGAGAAGCATTTTAGAGCCACCGTTGATTTTGATTGCCGACTCTTACCCCATATTTCTCAAGAACAATTTGAAAATAAAATTGAAGAAGTTCTTTTTGATTTGCCTGTAATAGTTGAATATTTATCATTTTCCAAAGGGTATGAAACAGAGAGTAGCCAATATATGGTCGATCTCATGCGCAATTCACTCCAGAAAGCTGACAAAGATATTGCTTCTTTACTCCCATTTATTACACCTGGGTCTAATGATGGCAAATTTTTACATCCACTAGGTTGTGAAATATTTGGGTTTGCACCACTTTCTAAAGGTGAACCATTTACTCATATTCTCCCATTGATCCATGGTGTTGATGAGCGAATTAGTCTTCAGAGTGTCAACTTTTGCTATCAAGTGTTAAGTGAATTGGTCACCACATACATACAAGGAGAAAATCTATGATGAGTGAGAAAATTGTACAACTTACATCCTATTTACAACATGAAGGGATAGATACATATATCATTCTTTCTCGTGAAGATAGTGATATTGTTCTTCCTCTTCTACTCCCTGTACATGTTGTTGCTCAAACAGCATTCTTTTTCCGTGCTGATGGACTTCATTATGTTATAACTGGACAAACTGATGCTCCAATGTATGAAGAATTTGGTATTTTTGATGTAATTACAATAGAAGGAAATTTTGAAGAATATTTCACGACACTCTTTTCATCCTTAGATATAAAAAAACTTGCGCTTAATATAAGTGAAGAAGACTATCTAATTGATGGCCTCACTGTAGGGCAATATCATATGTTAGAAAATATGATTGGGAAAGACGAATTGACGAGGATTGAGTGTTCTTCAGATGTATTCATACGAGATCTTAGGGCAATAAAAAGTAATTTTGAAATTGAACAAATAGAGATAGCAGTAAAAAAAACATGCAATATCTATGATAAAGTCAGAGAACAAATTGCTATTGGAATGAGTGAAACTGAAATTGGGGATTTGTTTATTCCCCTTATGAAAGAAGAAGCAGTTATTAATGCTTTTGACGAGCCCTATTCCTATCCTCTTATTTGTATCACTCGATGCGGGCTTGCACACAGAAAGCCTAACAGTAATAACATTTTACAAGAAGGGGATATTGTGATAATCGACTTCTCAGTAAAATATAATGGCTATTGTTCTGATATCGCCCGAAGTTTCTATGCCTTAAAGAAAGGTGAATCCCAAGCTGACGATGAGACTCTCAGAGCGTTTAATACAACGATTAAGGCTGTTGATGCTATAATTGATACTATCAGTGCTGGCATGAAAGGATGGGAAATAGACAAGTTAGGGAGAACTATTATAGAGAACGCCGGTTATCCTACAATCCCTCATGCATCTGGGCATCAATTAGGGCGGCAAGTTCACGATGGAGGGACCGTTTTAAGTTTCTACGATGAAAATCGTTCTGCAGTTTTACGAGAGGTTAGAAAAAATGAAGTCTACGCTATTGAACCAACAGTGATACAGGTTCCAGGTAAACCTTCCTTTATAGTTGAAGAGGATATTGTTGTTACTGATGGAAAGGCACGAATTTTGAGCAATAGACAGCATGAACTCTATTATATTAGCAGGACTAAATGATGATATACAGTAATGAGAAAATTATCTCAATATTCAAAGATATGATTCGAATAAATACTACAAACCCACCTGGAGATGAGCACTTATTGTGTTCCTACATCGGTGAAATATTCAAAGAGCATCATATTGACTATACAATTGTGAGGAAAGCTAAGAAAAGAGATAATATTATTGCTCGTAAAGGTCCTCAAAACCTAAAACCTCCTGTCATTCTTATAAGTCATCTTGATGTCGTTTCCGTTCAAGATCAGGATTGGGAATATCCTCCGTTTGATGCAGTTGAAGTAGAAAATATAATTTATGGAAGGGGTACTGTTGATACAAAACAACTTACACTCATGCAACTCATCGCTTTCCTTTCAGTTGAGGAATCTTCTCTAGATTGTCCTCTCTATTTCGTTGCGACTAGCGATGAGGAAAAAGGAAGTAATTATGGAATGCGTTATATTGTCGATTTATATAAAGATGAATTTAGGAATGGAATGGTTATAAATGAAGGTGGGGGATTTTATATTGAAAATGGAAATAAGGGTTATCATCTTATAACGATGGGAGAGAAAGGGCGGTGTGATGTAAAGGTTAAGATAAATGGGGACTCAGGCCCATCTTCTTTCAAATCATACAACAAGGCTGTTGATGTTTTTGCCACGCTAATTGATAGAATGAACTCGTATGAGATGAATCAAGAAGATAATCCCGTTTCACGATGTTTTAATGATTTAGTAAAAGAACCGATACATGACAAATTCCTTTCAGCATTCAAATATTACAATTCTCATAATGCATTCATTCTCAATTCTTACGATATTGGCAATCAAATAAATATTCTTCCTTATTCAATAGAGTTTGAATTCGCAATACAACTTCTTCCAGATAAAACTCTTGAAGATGCTACAAGCATACTTCGATCTTTATTTGAAGGAATAGCTGCTACATACGAAATAATTGATTTTCTTCCAGGATTTATTTCAAGTATGGACACTACGTTATACGAAGCCGCAAACACCTATTTCCATGAATTTTTTGAGGGAGGAACTTTATTGCCTGTATTTGCATTAGGCCGGACAGATGGAAGATTTTTAGGACAATTAGGTTGTGATGTGTACGGATTTTCACCAATTAATAAGATTATAGATTTCCATAAAATATTAACATTAGTGCATCAAGTTAATGAGAGAATTGATAGAAATTCGGTTTTACAAGGTGCAGCTCTTTTCACGCATATGCTGAGCAATTTAGAAGGAGGCGTATAGATGAATGAAACATACAGATTGCATAAACAGAAAATAAGTCAAACTCAACAGTATCTAATAGAACTCGGAATCGATTGTTATATAATTAAGACAAAAGAAGGAAGTGATCCTTCTATGCCCCTCCTTTTTGGTTTGTCGATTGTAGGGGACGCAATTATATTCATCACACCATCTAAAACAATTGGAATCACAAATAGTATCGACGCTCAAGATGTTCTTGAAAGCAATCTTTTTGATAGTGTACTTTCTTATTCTCATAGCGGTTTGGAGAAAAAAGTCAAAGAGATAATTACTCAAATCAATCCTAAAAGAATTGCACTGAATTACTCGAAAAACAATCCGCTTGCTGACGGTCTCACTGTAGGGAGTTATAGGAAACTTCTGAAAATGTTAGGTTCTCCTTATAATGAATGTATCGAATCCAGTGACTCTTTTTTGCAAAAAATAAGAAGCATAAAAACACCACAAGAGGTTGAATATATACAAAAGGCAATCGATATTACATTAGAAATATATGAGGACGTATTCAAACGGGTGAAGAAAGGAATGAGTGAGATTGAAATTGGGAACCTTTTCGTTGAAGGCATGATCAATCATCATGTGGTAAATGGGATAAGTGGTACTCTCACTCCTCCAATTGTCATGCGCCATCAGATTGCACATCGTCCTCCAGGCGACTCTCAATTACGCGAAGGAGATTATCTCATCTTTGATTTCTCTGTTTCTTATATGGGGTATACAAGTGATATTGCAAGAACTTGTTATGTTTTAAGAAAAGGAGAAACTGAAGCCTCTCCTGAGATGCAGCGTGCTTTCAAAACGGTATATGAAGCAATTAACAAAGCTGTGTCAGTATTAGTTCCTGGTGCAATTGGAATGGATGTCGATTACGCAGCAAGGCAACATATTCTCGACAATGGGTATCAAAACATTTTCCACGCTGTCGGTCATCAAGTAGGTAGAGCAGTACATGATGGAGGAACCATATTGGCGCCTAATACAGAACGATATAATCCAGATGCATTAGGAATTATTGAAGAAGGGATGGTTTTTGCGATTGAACCTACTATTCTCTATGAATCAGGACCTGCTATTATCAGTGAAGATAATGTGCTTATTACAAAAGATGGAGCTAGGTTCCTTAGTAGACGACAAACTGAACTCTTTCTAATCCGAAATTAGGGGTAAATGCAATGCTTAAATATATTACAAAACGATTGTTGCTTTCAATTCCAGTCATAATTGGTATTACAATTCTCTCTTTTGGAATCATGAAACTCTCACCAGGAGATCCACTAGCAAATTTTGTTAACCCATCGATAAGCATGGAAGATTTAGAGGCGTCAAGGGATGCTCTAGGTTTAAACGACCCTATTCATATACAATATGTGAAATGGTTGGGAGAAGTTGTCAAAGGAAACTTTGGGTATACATATAGTGGAAATCATTCGATAAGCGCACTTATTTTAGAACGTCTTCCCAATACCATCATTCTTACATTAAGCGCTTTTGTCTTATCATTCGTCATAGGAATTCCTGTAGGGGTTATAGCTGCTGTAAAGAAGAATACGAAACTCGATTATTCATTAACCTTTTTATCTCTCGTAGGAGTGGCAATACCTTCATTCTTTTTTGGATTATTAGTGATATATTTCTTTGCCCTTATACTCGGTATATTCCCATCCGGAGGAATGGTAAATATGAGGGCTGGCTATGTTGGTTTTGCCTATTATACGGATATTCTACATCACCTCATATTACCTGCAATAGTACTATCTTTAGGAAATATCGCCTCTGTTTCTCGTTTTACACGATCAAATATGCTTGATGTATTGAAGGAAGATTATATAAGAACTGCAAGAGCAAAGGGATTAAAGAATAGAGTAATTCTTTATAAACATGCTTTTCGGAATGCGCTTATTCCAGTAGTTACCATATTTGGTCTCTCGATTCCTTTTTTATTTAGTGGAGCATATATAACTGAAAGTATTTTTAATTGGCCAGGTATGGGCCAATTAGGGATTAAAGCAATCCAAGATAGAGAGTATGGGATAATTATGGCTTTAAACCTTATAACAGCAACGCTTGTGTTGCTAGGTAATCTTACGAGTGACATTTTGTATGCACTCGTCGATCCAAGAATTAGAAGCTAAAGAGAGGATGCCTGTGATTAAAAAAAATAGCTTTTATGATTTTGCAATAAGAAGATTCAAACGCAATAAGCTTGCTGTGATAGGAGCTTTTATTACATTGTTTTTTGTAATAGTAGCAATCTTTGCTCCATTTATAGCACCACATGAACCATCTGAATTTTTCTTCGTTGATGGACAGAATGTGTATAATAAATACGCTTCACCTTCAAGTGATCATTTATTAGGAACTGATAGTCTTGGAAGAGATGTTTTTTCGCGTTTGGTATTTGGAGCAAGGGTTACGATGATGGTTGCTCTATTAGCAGTTTCGATATCTACATTGATTGGGACGTTTGTAGGTCTGATTACTGGATACTTTGGAAAAATAATTGATGCTGTATTCATGAGAATTGTTGATATTGTCATCTCCTTTCCTGTTTTATTCCTTTTAATCTCTATTTCAACAATAATGGATCCGTCAATTTGGATAGTAATTCTCGCTATAGGATTTGTAAGTTGGACTAGTACTGCTCGACTTGTAAGAGCAGAGGTTCTAAGGGTGAAAGAGCTTGATTTTGTGCTTGCTTCTCATGCTGTTGGATCAAAGAATATTAAAATTATTCTCAAGCATATTCTTCCAAATATTTTAGCTCCTATCATGGTGCAAATTACGATAGGTACTGCACAAGCTATTTTGATGGAAGCTTCTTTATCATTCCTTGGTGTCGGAGTACAACAACCAACACCAAGCTGGGGCAATATGTTGATGGATGCACAAAAGTTACTTGTGCTTCGTGATATGCCTTGGATTTGGATTCCTCCTGGGATAGTAAATCTTTTATTGGTGTTAGCTATCTACTTCGTTGGGGATGGGTTAAGAGATGCTTTCGATTCTAAGCAATAGTAATAAGGAATAGTAAATGAGTAAAACCATTTTAGAAGTAAAAGACCTTAGTGTTAAATTTAGAACTGAAGAAGGGGTCTTTGATGCAGTCGAACATATTAACTTTGTACTTGAAGAACAAAAAACATTAGCTATTGTTGGAGAATCAGGTAGTGGGAAAAGTGTTACCTCTCTTGCGATCATGCAACTTATTGCCGAAAATGGACATATAAGTAGTGGAGAGATCTATGTTGATGGTGAAAATATTCTCAAGTTATCTCAACCTGTTGTTCAACACACAATTCTAGGGAAAAAAATATCTATGATTTTCCAAGAACCTATGACAGCATTAAATCCAATTTTAAGAATTGGAGACCAGATTACAGAGTGTATTATTGAGCATCAAGGTGCTACAAAGAAAGAGGCATATTCAATAGCGCTTGAAACTTTAAAACAAGTAGGAATTCCTACTCCAGAGAGAAGGATAATACAATTTCCACATGAACTCAGTGGTGGGATGAGACAGCGAGTAATGATTGCTATGGCTCTAGTAACCCAACCAAAGATTATGATTGCTGATGAACCTACTACCGCTCTAGATGTTACAATTGAAGCGCAAATCCTTAATTTGCTTGAAGAATTAAAGAAAACGTTCAAAACATCTATACTGTTTGTAACTCATGATTTAAACGTAGTCGCTGATATTGCAGATGATGTAATTGTGATGTATTGTGGAGAAATCATAGAAAAAGGACCTGTTATCGACATCTTTGAAACCCCAAACCATCCATATACAAAAGGTCTTCTTGCAACGATGCCTACTCTAGAAGCTCATGAAAATCCGATACTTCCAACAATAAACGGAGTAGTTCCAAGTATTACAAAACGTCCAAATGGCTGTTATTTCCATCCACGTTGTTCTTACAAAATGGATATCTGTGAGACTCTATCACCAAAGGTATACAAAGTGAAAAATAGTGAAGTAAAATGTTTCTTATATAGTGATGAGGTGAAACATGGGGAAAGATAACATCTTGGAAGTGAGAAACCTCAATAAACATTTCTTAATGAAAAAATCACTTATAAAAGAACGTCAAGTATTTGTGAAAGCGGTAAATAATGTCTCTTTTGATGTAAAACGTGGACAAACTATTGGTGTTGTTGGTGAAAGTGGATGTGGGAAAAGTACACTGGGGAAAACAATTCTTCGTCTTTGGGAACCAACGAGTGGGAACATTGTTTTCAACGGAGAAAACATTATGGGATTTGATGGAGATAGAATTAGATCTCTGAGAAAAGATATGCAATATATTTTTCAAGATCCTTACAGCTCTATGAATCCCAAAATGACTGTACGAGACATCATCATGGAACCACTTGATAATTTTAGAAAAGAACTGAACGGAAAGGAAAAAGCTGAAATAGTTGCATCATTGCTCGATATCGTTGGATTATCTCAAAATGAGATGAACCGCTACCCACATGAATTCAGTGGTGGACAGAGGCAGAGAATTGTTATTGCTAGAGGCATCTCACTTAATCCTAAGTTTCTTGTGTGCGATGAATCCGTTTCTGCTCTTGATGTATCAGTACAAGCGCAGATTATTAATTTACTCGTAGAGTTGAAGACAAAATTTAATTTAACCTATATGTTCATCTCTCATGATTTAAGGGTTGTGAAATTCATTAGTGACCGGATTATGGTCCTCTATTTAGGAGAAGTAATGGAAATAGCAGATGCTGACGAGCTTTTTAAAAATCCATCCCATCCATATACAAAATCACTTATTGGTTCAATCAGCAAAGGAAACCCTAGGAATAAAAATCCACGGATAATTTTAGAAGGGGAAATTCCAAATGCAATGAATGCCCCTATTGGTTGTCCTTTTTCTACCCGTTGTCCAATTGCAACCTCAAAATGCCATGTAGAGAAACCACATTTAAGAGAAATTGCCTCAAACCACCTAGCAAGTTGTTTTTATGCATAATACCAAATAGAAAGGAGAAAATTGAAAATGAGAAAAACTATTGTTACAAAAGATGCCCCAGCGGCAATCGGACCATATGCACAGGCGTACCAAGTGAATGACACCTTGTATGTCTCAGGACAAATCCCATTTGTCGCTTCGACTATGACTCTCGTAAGTGAAGATATCAAGGAACAAACAAAGATGAGTCTTCAAAACATTGCAGCAATTGTAAAAGAGGCTGGTTTTAGCATTTTAGATATTGTGAAATGTCAAGTTTTCTTAAGGGATATGA
The DNA here is from genome assembly GCA_963663665.2 of Sphaerochaetaceae bacterium. Classification (GTDB taxonomy): domain Bacteria; phylum Spirochaetota; class Spirochaetia; order Sphaerochaetales; family Sphaerochaetaceae; genus SABI01. Next base: position 191,323 of record CAXXKP010000009.1, on the reverse strand, counting down.
ACGATTTCGCAGCAGTAAATGAGGTATATGCTACATTTTTCAAAGACCATACTCCAGCTCGTGTTGCTGTACAGGTTTCACGATTGCCTAAAGATGTTGGCGTCGAGATTGACGCTATTTGTGTGAAAGGTTAATCCAATATGGAAAGGCACCCCGATCTTCTTCGTTATTTTCCCATTGCAGATTACATAGCAGCAATTAACGGTAAAACATGTGAAGTACTCATTCACGATGTGAGTGATCTTAGTCACTCAATTTGCTATATTGTAAATGGACATATCACTGGTCGAGGGGTAGGTGGTTCAATTACTGCTTATGCTCTCGATCTTTTACAAAAGAAAGAATATCTAACTAAAGAGAGTGTCACTAATTATACAGGAACTACTAAGAATGGACACAAGATTTTACGTAGTAGTACCTATTTTATTAAAAGCAATGAGGGTGAGGTGATTGGGCTCTTATGTGTCAATATTGATATTACCCAATTGTTACGGATGCAAGAATCTATCGAAGATTTATTAATGATAAATCAATCAAATGGTGGCGAAAAATCTCCTGAACGATTTGATGGAGTTGTTGATGATATAGTAAAAGAAATCATAGAGAAGGTAACTTTAGAATACGGACTCTCTATCATTGATTCTTCTATTTCAGAAAAGAAAGAACTTATAGGAAACCTTGAAGCAAGGGGTGTATTTAAATTCAAAGGTGCTGTTAATTCGGTCGCTCATGTTCTTGGAGTTTCCTCTCAGACTATTTATCGTTATTTGCAGCAAACTAGTAAAGAGTAACAGGAGTTGATTATGTCTCACATCAGGGATCTCATGACGAAGGATTTTATGAGTTTAAGCGGAGGTCTGTTTGAAGAAGTAGCAAAGGCAGATGTTGGTGAAGGGGCTGGAATCCTTATGTCTCAAGGTGTAGATATTATGGCATGGGCAGATCCTTTTTTCCCAGACCCCTCTATTCCCGAGTCAGTAAAGAAGGTGATGGTAGAGGCTATATATAGTGGTATACCATCACATTACAGTATGCCAATTGGGATGAAAGAATTACGAATTGAGATAGCTAAGAAAATAGAGAAACAGACCAACCTTAGTATTGATTCTTCGCGCAATGTAATTGTAACCCCAGGCTCAGATTCAGGTCTGTTATTTGCAATGATGCCATTTCTTGATTATGGGGATGAAGTTATGGTCGTTGACCCTAGCTATCCAAGTAATTTTTTAAATCCAACCCTTTTGAAGGCTAAAGTCGTTCACGTTCCTCTTAATGTGAAACAAAACTATTCACTTGATATAGATGAATTTGAAAAGCGTGTGACTTCTAAGACTAAAATGGTGATTCTTACGCATCCGAATAATCCGACAACTACCATTTTTAGAAAAGAAAACCTTGTTCAATTAAGCCGATTCATTGTTAAGCATGATCTTATACTCGTGTGTGATCAAGCGTTTGAAGATCATATATTTGATGAGATCGAATTTATTTCTCCTTCTACCCTTCCTGGGATGTGGGAGCGAACGGTCACCGTCTGTTCAATCTCTAAGGGCCTTGGATTAAGTGGCTTTAGAATTGGATATATTTATGCTAATGATGAGTTGATGGATGTCTACTATGCAACAGCAGTGAATGTATTAGGAGCTGCCTCTACAATAACTTCTATTGGAGCTATACAAGCTTTAAGAGAGGAAGATTATCTGCACTCACTTACGCTCCGACATGAGAGAAGAAGAGATCTTGCTTATTCAATTTTCAGCAAACTAAAAGGTGTTCATCTACAAAAAAGTGAGAGTGGAATTCTTACTTGGTTAGATATTTCAGAATTAGGGCAGAGTAGTGAGATTGTCTCTTATCTATTAGAAGAAGCCCGTGTTTTAGTAAATGATGGTGCAGCTTATGGAGAATTAGGAAAAGGGCACATTAGAATCGTTACTAGTGTCTTCAACGATGATGAAAGAGCGCAAGAGGCATTTATGAGAATAGCTAAAGCCCTCGAGAAAAGATACCTAGCCAACAATATGTAGTTCTTCCTGCCTACCGTTAAGGAATTGTGGTACGTTGTCGATTATAGCGATATCAATTTCCTGACCCCACATAATTTCTAGATTGTTCCATGAGGGAACTTGTTCCATCACATTAAGTTCAAGTGCGTACGCTGTATTATTATGCAAGATTCTTTCACCACTACCTTTCACGAATTCTTGATTTCCAAAACTACCGATAGTGGGTCCAGGTCCATGTCCGTATATTCCAATAGGATGAGAGTAGAGCATTGGTTTTGCTATACTATGTTGTTTAGCGATTCTTAAAGAGTCGATGAGTACATCATTTCCTGTCTTTCCGATTTGAATGTTTTCCATCACTATATCTTGAAATTTCATGCAGATCCCATGTATGTGTTTTAATTCTGAAATTAGAGTTTCATCATTCTCATCTTTTATATACGCCATTTCTTGTACATCAGAGCAGAGTTTTCCGTATACCACTCCAAAATCACAATGGAGGATATCACGCTTTCTTATAACCTCGCGATCATTATCGATGTGGCTCTTTCCATCTCTTCTTATCCATACAGTTGCATCAAACCAAGGGTTCATTCCTACCTTAATAGCTTCTTCCATGAGGAAGAAACGAACATCTCCTGTAGTTGTTACACCTGGAGTAATGAACTCAAGAGAGTAGGCTTTCTTAATTATTTCTCTAGTTACACCTACAATTTTCCTCATGAGATCAAATTCTTTATCAATTCTAGTCTCTAAAAATCGAGTAGCTACCATCTCCCCACTAATAACTTTTCCTTTATATGCATCGCCTAGAGATGATACAATAGCATCGTAATTAGTTTTACTTAATCCATCACTGAAAGGGGTTTTCGATGAGATATCGAGCGCAATGGTAGTAGGGTCAATCTCTCGTACTATTCGAGAAAGAGCATTCCAGAGGTCTTCTTCATCCATTTTTCGTATTGCTTCTATGTCATATTCAGGAGCAAATGTTGTATAAAATTTTTCCCAATCGAATCCAATCGGTTTTAATAGCGCAGGGGTGTAAAATTTATCAATTGAGAAGTCTGGCTTACTTACTATATATCGATAATTCTTTCCGTTTTTTCGAGCGAATACAAACAATGATGTCTTTCTTGCGTGGAAGAAGCTGCTAGGAAGTAGCGCTTTTACAACAGGACCTTCATTGTATTCATCACCAATAACAATCCACATTTCAACGTTACATTCTTCCATAGCTAAGGGAAGAGTTTTCTCGAGACGTTCAAGTAATATTTCATCTTGTAAAGTGCTTAAAGTTTGTAGTGGAAAAGGTGGTTTTATAATCATTAATGTCTAACTCCAATTAGAAGCATTCTACCAGAATTGACCTTAATTAGCAAATGCCGTACTACTTTTAATGGTTACAATTGGAGATGAGGTACATGATCTCATTGGTATTAGGTGTACCAGTAAACTGTAGCAATACTGAATGTTGAATTTTTATCTCAACACACTTTGTAATTAAGACTTATCCATGGTATAAATGAGAGGGTCAATAATTCGATTACCATGTAAAGGATGAATACCTAATTATGATTACATTAGTTAAGGAATTTAAATTATGAGTGAAGTTCTTCCTTCTACAATTGCTAAAGTATATGCAAAAGAGCTTATCTATAATCTCGATACATATAAATATCTTGATTGGGAAACTACTTCACGCTATGCAACATCTTCTCTTTTTATGGATAAGGGTGGTCTGATGTTTGGTGTTCTCGTCGCTATAGACGATAAAAAAGGGGAGATTATTGTTCTGAAAGCTTTTAGTGGTGAGCATATGGGAACTTCAATGATTAATGGATATGTTGGCCCTACATACAACGAGGATCTTTATCATCAAGTGCTGAGCGAGAGCGATAAAACAATCAAACAATTTCAAAAAGAGGGTAATTTTTCCGATGCTAAGAATTTGAGTATTTCCACTCAGCAAACTCTTCATTCACTCCACACCTTTACCTGTATAGATGGTTCTCAAAAGAATCTTAATGATCTTGTCGGAAACCGAACCATGCCATCTGGTACTGGGGATTGTTGTGCACCAAAATTACTCTCTGAAGCATTTCAAAGAGGATTGAAAGTTGTAAGTATGGTAGAGTTTTTTTATGGGAAAGATAGTGTTCATATTCACAAGGCATTCTATGAACCTTGTGAAAGTAGATGTCAACCACTTATTCCAAACCTTATCGGACTCGATATTTTATATATTGATTCACAGATCATTGTTGTAAATAAACCGTATGGATTATTAAGTGTTCCAGGGATTGGTCCTGAAAAACAGGATTGTGTAGTCAAAAGAGTAAAAGAACTGATCATAGATTGCATTGATTCTCCTTCAGTACATCGACTTGATATGGACACTTCTGGGCTTTTAGTTTTAGGCCTCACAAAGGAAGCTCAACGAGATCTTTCTATTCAGTTTATGAACAGAAAAGTAAGTAAAAGTTATATTGCCCTTTTGGATGGGATTTTAATGACAGTAAATGGGAAAATCACTCTTCCATTCAGGCTCGATACCGAGCATAGGCCATATCAAATATATGATGAGAAGAATGGTAAAATTGGAACAACTCAGTTCCTGAGAATTGGTGTTGAGCCATATAAAGACAGACATGCAACAAGAGTAGAATTTACTCCTCTCACAGGGAGAACTCATCAACTAAGAGTCCATAGCGCCCATGAAAAAGGTCTTAATATGCCAATAATTGGAGATAGGTTATATGGGAAAAGAGAAGCGGATGAGAGACTAATGTTGCATGCAGCAACGCTTAATTTCATACATCCTACTACAAAGAAAGTGATGAAATTTGTCAGCCCAGCTCCTTTTTAATGCTTTTATTGTACGTAGTGAGGAATAATCCACTCATTACAAGCAACGCTCCAATTCCAATAGGAATTGTAATAGATTCTCCAAGAAAGAGTACTCCGATGGTGATTGCTGCGACAGGTTCAATGTTTAAAAACACACTACTTCTAGAGGAGCCCACCTCTTTAATTCCTTGGAAGTACCACAAATATGCAATCCCTGCTGCAGCTAAACCAAGATAAAGAAGACTGATGAAAGAAGATATATTGAGTAAAGAGAGTGTTGCCCAACCTTTTTCCCAAAAAGTAAATGGAAGAAGAAATATTACTCCTATCACAGATCCATATGAAAGAACAACAAGTGAAGATAGCCTTTCAATTGCTTTTTTTATTAATATAGAGTAGAGCGCCCAACTAAGGACAGATAGAATCATCAAGATGTCCCCAATAGCGAGCCCTTGGGAGAAAACTAAGGAAACATTCCCTGAAGTGATAGTGAGAATTGCTCCAACTGTCGATAAGACAATACCCACAATCATCAATTTTCGAACCTGTTCTTTATACAATAGGTGAGCTACAACAGTAACAACCACGGGAGTGAATGCTAACATAATCGAACTTCTTGTTGCTGTGATACTCTTTAGAGCGCTAAATAGCAATACATTAAACATTACCATACCAGTGACACTAAGAAGAACTATTGAGAAGAATTCTTTTCTTGTAATACGGGGAAACTTTCCTTCAACGAGTAAAACGCTTGGGATCATAACAAAAGATGCAATCATGAACCTTACACAACTTGTCGTAAATGGAGGAACAATTTGTGTAATGATCCTTCCTGCGCTGAGAGCTCCTCCCCAAATGATTGGTGCTATTATTAACTTGATATAAGCCGAGACTCTTTTTTTATCCACACATTTCCTCACGATGAGTTTCATCGTAAGGAAAGAGTATCGATAAGTCAAACAAAAAGAGGAATAAAGAATGCTAACTCTTAATTATCTTTCAATCAGAGAAACGTATATTTGTTTTATAAAAAAGTGCATGTATCATAGAAAGTGGTATGATAATAATTGAAGATAGAATCATACCTAGTTCATAGAGCAAGGTACTCTCTCGGTATGGATTCCCCATTATACGACTAGAAAGGGCACTAATAGGAATTCCACTAATATTTCCTACCATCATAACCTTTATTGCTGCAAGGATTATGGCACTTTTCTCTTCTCCGTATTCATCAATAATTGACTGATATGCTTCTTTCTCTACATATCCTTTAGTGTGTGCATAGTGTTGGGCAAATAGAAGAGCTTTAGCTTCCTTAGGTTCAACAAAAGTATCCTCACCTCCCAAGAAACTATCAATTTCTTCTTGGCTGAATCCTTGTTTAAGAGCCATGGAAGTGTGAGCATATGAACATATAGCACATCCATTTACTTCAGTGACCCGAAGCATGATTCTTTCAATAAAATCTTTATCAACTAGATGGGATGATTTATTTTTTCTTAATGATCCGATCGCATCGTAGAGCAATAGTAGTGCTTTGTAATATTCAATTACAGAGTATTTTTTCTTATATTCTTGATGTACCATAGTATGAGTAATTCCTTTGTTGGATCTAGTCCATATCAATATATAATACTCATAATAAACTACAGAGGCAAAGGTTCTGTTAAGTAATTATATAGATAACTAATATATTGCAATTTAGCGAATAAAGAGTGAAAAGAGAAGGTTGCTACATCAAGAATAGAGCAACCTTCTAAAATTCATTTTTCTTTACTCTAGAATAAGCGAATCTCACCACCTGCTAAGATGCTCAATCTATCAAAAGTATTGAGTATTTCAACTCCGCCATACGTTGTGAAATTCGGTGCTACCAGATAGTTGAAAGTAGCGGTTACATCAAAGTCAAACGTTGTAACAGCACTCGTGTCGATAGCGATATCCACAGTTGAAGCAGCCCACATTCTTGGATTTGCAAAGAAATAGCGGGCATCAAGACCTACATTTGCGAGGAATTTGAAAAATGGTGTGCCAAGGGAGTCAATCGTTGGGACGATTTCACCATCAACTCCTAGGTAGATGGTTTCATCTGACAATAGAGTTGCATATTGGCCTCCTAAGGCAAGACCAAGAGTAAATCTAAATGTAGAGGTTGTCCCCGTTTCAAAAAAGAATGTTGGTCGCATTTGAGCATATGCACTCCATCCATATTTAAGATTTGTCCATCTTGCCTGCTCGAAAACATATTCTTGAGAAGCTCCAACGTAGATAAGATCTAATACTTTATCGTCGAGGGTATAGGCATGTGCAAGCTCTTTTCGATATGCAATCCATAATTCAGACTCATCATTAGAATAGGCATTTAATTTTGCTACTCTCTCATATTCTATTTTAGCTACATTTTCCACTAATTCAGAGGTTGGAGTGATGCCATAATGATTCGCTATATTAATAATTCTCTTAATAGTGGATATATCATTCATTTTTCCAATACCGACACCTACATTTGGCCTAAGATCAAAAATAAAAGTAGCGCCAGCGCCACTAAAAGGAAGACTCAAAAACACTCTCGCCGTTCCTGATCCTTCGTAATATGCTGGGTAGGAAGAAAGGGTAAATCCATAATTCTTATAATCTCCAGTTGCTAAGGCGTTGAGGAAAATACCAGTGGATCCTAATTCAGCATATGTTCCAGCTGAAGAGAGTTCTAATTCAGCATCTTCAGTATGATTAATGAAATAGTAATTCCCATCTAAGCCAGCATTTGCTGCAAATGTCACTGTAGGAGAGGTATCAATGGTAATATTAAGCGCATCATTTCCACCTAAAGAACCTGACACATATAAATTCTGATAGGTGTAAGGTACATCCAGTGTGTAAAGGGATTGGTACGAGATGGCAAATAATGCTATTGGCAATGACAAAATAAGTAGTACTACGATGATCGTTTTTTTCATAAATTGACTCCTTTTTAGATTATAAATCTACTAATAGTATGAAACCCTTAAGTCATATTTGCAATAAAAAAGTGGTTATCCTCACTAATCGTGATCTAGGAGGCATTAACGAAGAGTGAAAATACCTGTTTCATGTAAAAAATGTTATGCTATCTTCTTTTTGGGAACTTTTATGCTTGCTGCGAAGATTGAGTTTGCAACACCTAATAAAGCTGCCAAAGTGAAGAGAACCTCGATTCCTACTTTCTGCCATATAAGACCACCAAGTAACGCAATGATGATACTAATCAAGTGATTCACACTAATTCCCGTAGAGAGGATAGAAGTGAGCTCTTCTGAGTCCTTTGCAATATCTTGCACATAGACATTTGTTGCGAGCGATCCAAGTGTGAGGATGGAGTCTAACACATAGTTTATACTTACTACGATAAAAGCAACTTCATGAGTAAAGAGGCGATGAGAGAAACCATATAATAAGCATACCACTACTAAAATTAAGGTGTCAGCGATCATAATGACCCGATACCCAAGGCGGTCTATCAATCGGCCAACAAGAGGACTAAAGAGCATTCCTGCAACTGCACACAACCCTAATAATAAGGAGATAAGAGAAGTTGATGCCCCATAATTTAAAATAAGGACATATGGAGCGAAGGTAAGAAAGACTTGTTTTCTTGCGCCATAAAATATTTCTAGACCATAGTACTTGCTGAATTTTTTATGGAAATAAATCCTACTTCTTTTTACTTCAATACCTTCATCTTTTATTGCTAATACAACGAGTGTCGCAGCAAGAAGAAGAGTACTGGCAATGAGGAATATAATCTTGAAGCCTTTGGCATCAGTCTCGGCGATGCCGAGGCGTGGAAAGATGAGAAAAAGAATTGTGACAACTACAAATCCTCCAATTCTACCACCATGTTGCATCATACTCGTTATCCCCAAAGCAGCGCCCTTCTTTCCTGGGTTTGCTAAGTGGAGGGAAATGGTACTTGTAACAGGCATCATGATGTGTTCCCCTAAAGAATAGACAACAAGAAACAGGACAACCATCACAGCATTTGTACTTGCTAATAATAGACCTACGAGGCCACTTAAGGTGATTGCAATCCCTATTTTATAAACCTTTGTTTCACTGAAGCGGTACATTGTCGCAAGGATAAAAACAAGAAGAAGCCCTGGGAGTTCTCTAAAGAATTCAACGAGCCCTCTTTCGAACTCATCAATATGGACGATCTGGGCAAGATAGTTGTCTTGTACACCCCTATAGAGCCCATGAGCGAGACCGAAAATGAGAACAACAGATAAAAATTGTTTCACGCGGATAGAATCTTTAAATATCTGAGAGTTTGATGCCATAGTAAATTCCTTTAAACAGAGAAAATGCACTTTTCAGTTTTTAATAGTCGCGTGTGTCAATATATAGTGGATAATCACTTTATGGAAGAAATATCTTAATATTTTCTAACATTTCTTACAGCCTTTAAAAAATACTCTGTGAAAGCTATAAATTATTCCAAGAATTATCAAAGGAATAAAAGAGTCACATACGTTCACAATAGATTCTTACAGTAAAGAATCTATAATTTTATCTAAGATGAACTTCTTGAAGTTTCTCTCTTTGAAATGAAACCACCTTATCATCTTCTTCGTTATAAGTAATGTTATATAAGATGATCCTCCAATCCGAATTAGTCATCGGAAGGCTTATCCTTGTTGTAGAATCCATTCCTAATAAAAAACCGGGATAAGGGAAGATATGACGATTCTCTATTGATTGAGAGAAAAGCTTTCTCAAAGAATGAAACCATGTAAGAAATTCAGGAGAATGGCTTGTTAATATACTCATCTCATGAATGGTTTCTCTTTGAGAAAAATCAACCGGCGTAGATAAAAACGGTACTGAGTAAGTGGTGAGATTTATATACTCCTTAGATATGTTAACCACAATAGAAGGTGGTAGAATAAGAGCATCAGCCACATGATCCCTCTTGTAAAGTTGATCAATTATCACATTTAAATCTTCACTCATTGCCAAGGAAGGGGAAAGTGCTAGTACATAAAGGTTCACTGTTGTTTTCATACTCATCTAGTCTAGATAAAGCTTGAAGGTAAAACAAGTAGTAAGATAAAAATAATTTAGTACTTGTTGAAGCCTTTCCTATTTACATACTTCTAATATTCTGATAAGGTTTCGTGAGTCACGGATTTTGTGAAGTCTTACCATGCTCATTGCTCATAGCTATGGTAAACATTACAACTAGTCCCCCATAAAATGTGAATGTTAAGTATAAGGTGGAAATAATCATGGCACGAAGATGTGATATTTGTGGAAAAGGTACAGTAGCAGGTAACAATGTCACCCGCAAAGGTCAAGCAAAAAAGAAAGGCGGAGTAGGGCAACACATTGGTGTTACTACAAAGAGAACATTCCGACCTAATATCGTAACAGTAAAAACACTCATTGAAGGAACTCCACGCACTATAAAAGTGTGTACTCGTTGTCTACGTAGTGGCAGGGTTCAAAAGATTGTGTAATCTTTTGTGTCTTTATCTGTTAATGAGAGAAGAGCCCTGTATGGGTTCTTTTTTTTTAAGGAAATCAGCTAAACGATAATTATTTATTGATTGTAATTAAATAGTATAAAAAAGCCATTTACCCTATCAATTAAGGGCAAAGGAGTAAGCATATGAAGCAAATAGAGGTCCATGCAATTGAAAGCATGATGATCATAGAACTTGGAAGTGAAGTGAAGTTCAAAACCCTTATAAGTAAGAGCGAGGCTACACATCACATCTTCGTGATCTCTCCACAGAGTCCGCCTCATCTTGAACTAGGGGAATTATTAGAAGCCGCAAGAAATCATGATGAACGACTGTGGTCTATGATGGAGAGCAACACAGATGCATGGAAATCTCTTATTGAGAAGAGAGTCTCTCCATCACATCAAGCCTCTGTCCTTAGTGAGATGAAAAATGGGTTTAATGCTGTGGAAGACCTTCTTAGAGCAATATGGCTTGTTGGTGACATCTCTATTGGGTCTGTTGCTTATATTGATACCCTTCTCGTTCGTTTTTCGGCACTCCTTTTGCATGAGCTATTACGAGATGAAAATATTTCATCAATTATTGTAAACAATAATGAACTTTTAATGAAGAAAGAGGAACTCCTTACAACATATCAAAGCATAATAGTCTGTGGTGATATAGAGCAATCAGCAGTACATAAAGGCGACAGAAGTAGTGAGTTCAGTGCAGCAAAGTTAGCTAATTCTTTAGAAGCACATACCTTAACGTTTTGGAATCCATCAGAGCTTGTTACCACAGCTGATGTAAATGATGTGCCTGGAGCACGAGTAATTGAATACCTTACATACGCTGAGGCAACAGAGCTCTCTTTCTTCGGATCCCCTGTAATCCACCCTCAGAACATGGTCCCTATTATGGATAAAAAGATTGTTTTAAAACTGAGAAGTTTTTCCCATATCGATAATGATGGCACTGTGATAGATGAAATAAAAGGACGAGACGGTAATAATGTCGTTAAAGGATTCTCCGTAATTCGAAATATTGCCCTCATCAACGTTGAAGGAGCTGGAATGCTCGGGGTTCCTGGCATTTCAATGAGACTCTTTGCTGCTATGAATGAGCATGATATCAGTGTTGTTCTTATCAGCCAGGCTTCGAGTGAATACTCTATTTGTTTTGCGGTTCCTAGTGAACAAGCCTCATTAGCAAAGGCTACAGCAATTTCTACCTTTGCTCGTGAAATAGAACAAAAAAGGATTAGCACCATCACAAGCGAATATGGTTGTGCAATTCTTGCTGCAGTGGGTGAGAATATGAATGGAGTGCCTGGTATTAGTGGCACTTTCTTCGGTGCTTTAGGTAAAGCCCATGTCAATGTGCGAGCAATTGCTCAAGGTTCTAGCGAGCGAAATATTAGTGCAGTTATATTAGAGGAGGATTCTAAAAAAGCACTCAGAGCACTTCATGCAGGATTCTTCCTCTCAAACCAAGCACTAAGCGTAGGTGTTTTTGGTCCTGGAAATATTGGTGCTACCTTATTAGACCAAATTGCCCATGAGGCGGTACGATTAAAAGAAGATTTCGGAGTAGATATAAGAATCAGAGCAATTGCCAATACAACTCATATGTTATTAAGTGAAAATGGCATTGAATTAGATAGTTGGAGAGTTCACTTCAAGAACGATTCTGTTCCAATACATGTTCCTTCTATGGTAAAACATGTAAGTGCCTCTTACTTTCCTCATTCAGTGCTTATTGACTGCACTACAAGTGCAGACCTTCCCAATCATTATGTAGGATGGATTGAGCGTGGCATTCATATCATCACCCCAAATAAGAAAGCGGGGACTGCTCCATATCCACAATATGAGCAATTAATGGATACAAGCCGACGATTTGGAAAACATTTTCTGTATGAAACTACAGTCGGCGCAGGACTTCCTGTTATTGGAACGCTCAAAGATCTTATCCAAACTGGAGATAGAGTAAGAAGTGTTGAGGGAATTGTAAGTGGGACTTTAGCCTATCTCTTCAGTCAATATGATGGGACTGTTCCGTTTAGTACTCTTGTGAAAGGGGCAAAGGAGATGGGGTATACTGAACCAGACCCAAGAGATGATCTTTCGGGAATGGATGTGGCAAGGAAGACAGTCATATTAGCGAGAGAAATGGGGTACAAAGTTGAAGTGAGTGATATTGCAGTCACCTCCCTTGTTCCCAAAGAATTGGAGAATGTCAGTGTAGCTGAATTCTTAGAAAAGATGGAGCTCATGGATGAGAATCTCCTCAACCTTTACAAAGAAGCTGCACAGCAGAATAAAAAATTACGGTATGTAGGACAAGTTGCTTCCGATGGTACCTGCCACGTAGCTCTCACAAGTTATGATTCTTCCCATCCGTTCGCACGATCTAAAGGAACAGATAATGTTGTTGCATTCACCACAGAACGCTATAGCACTCAGCCTCTTGTCATCCAAGGACCTGGGGCAGGACCTGCTGTTACGGCAGGTGGTGTGTTCGCTGATTTATTACGTCTTAGCGCCTATCTTGGTGCACGATTATAGGAGAGATTCAAGATGAACTTCATAAGTACCCGTAAAAATTCACCTCCTGTTACAGCAAGTGTTGCTATTGTGAATGGCCTTGCTCCAGATGGAGGGCTCTATATTCCAGAGAGTCTCCCTAAACTCGATATGAGCAAAGCTCCTCATTTTAGTGATTATCCATCCCTTGCACATTTTATTCTCTCTCCTTTTTTCGAAGGAGATGTGTTAGAAGATGAATTGTATGATATCTGTAAAGAAGCATTCAATTTTCCAATACCGCTTCATTACCTAAGTGAGAGAGAGGCAGTTCTTGAATTATTTCATGGACCTACTGCGGCGTTCAAAGATTTTGGTGCACGCTTTTTAGCCATTACAATGGAGAGATTATTAAGAAGAAGAGACTCAAATCTTACCATTCTTGTAGCTACAAGTGGTGATACTGGAGGAGCTGTAGCGGCTGCTTTCTACAAAAGGAAGGGTATAGAAGTGAAAGTTCTTTTCCCTAAAGGGAGAGTCTCTTCTCGTCAGGAAAGGCAACTCACCTGCTATCAAGAGAATATCACTTCCTTTGCTGTCGAAGGATCTTTTGATGATTGCCAGAAGATGGTAAAAGATGCTTTCATGGATGCTTCTCTCTCATCTTATCATCTCACATCAGCAAACAGTATCAACCTCGGGCGATTGCTTCCTCAGATGGTCTATGCCTTTTCCTCTTCATTAGAGATGAAAGAAAAGAGCAAGGAGGAACCTACCATCATAATCCCTAGTGGGAATGTCGGAAATAGTTGCGCATCGTTTTATGCGAAAGAGATGGGTGCCCCGATCAAAGAAATTATTCTATCTGTGAATAACAATACGACAATTGTTGATTATATCAACGAAGGGAACTATCAAGGAAGACCTTCAGTCGCAACTTTGGCTAATGCCATGGATGTCGGCGATCCTAGTAATATGGAGCGGTTCTTTGCTCTGTACTCATCTCATCAATCATTTATTTCGAATGTCAGTGCATATAGTGTAAGTGACAATGAAATTATTGAGAGTATCAAAGCAGTGTACGAAAAATATTCATACATTGTATGCCCACATACTGCTACCGGTGAGAAAGTAAGAAATGATATACACAAATTGAACCCGACAATTGTATATGCAACAGCTCATCCTGCAAAATTTGAAACCATCGTTGAACCAATCATTAAAAAAGAGATAGAAGTTCCTCCTGCACTTCATGATTTGCTAGAAAAAAAACAACATTATAGATCAATTAAAGCAGATTATCACCTGATGTTCCAATAACAACCACTTGACCACCCTATGTGTTGGTGAGTATTGTAGTAATACCACCCCCACTGGGGTGGTGGAGGATGTTGTGAAACAAAAAGAATATCATATCGATGGGATGAACTGCTCAAGTTGTACAGTACATGTAGAACAGAGTGTGAAAGACATTCCTGGGATAAAAAATATACAGGTTAATTTATTAAAAAATTTACTTTCATTTTCATATGATGAGTCTATCACACAGATTGATGATGATATGATAATTTCTAAAGTAGATTCAGCAGGGTATAAAGCTGTGGTTGAAGGTTCTTCAAACAAGGAGAATTCATATCAAAAAGAGTACGAAAAAGAGAAAAAGAAGAAAACAAAACAATTAATCCTTTCTATTTCTTATTCTCTGCCTCTCATGTATATTGCTATGAGTGATATGCTCCACCTTCCATTTTTTACCCTATTTAAGGGTGATGTTGGAACTTTTTATTTTGCTTCACTTCAGATGATTCTTGCTTTGTGCGTTATCTACATTAATAGAGCCACCGTGTATTCAGGTTTTAGAACTCTCCTCAAGAGAAAACCAACTATGGACTCTCTTATTGCTCTTGGTGCTATGGCAGCGTTTGTCTATGGAATAATCAATATTATGAGTCTGATTGTTCCTCTTTATATTCAAGATTCTGCACGTATTATGTCTTTACGACATACTCTCTATTTTGAATCTGCGGCAATGATCCTTACTCTCGTTCTAGTTGGTAAATATTTAGAGTTCCTTGCAAAAGGGAGAACTAGCGAAGCGATAGAGAGATTATTGAATCTTACACCCGAGACTGCTGTAGTTATCAGAGATGGAAAAGAAATGATCATACCATCAACCGAAGTCGTCGTTGGAGAGACCATCATTGTACGCCCTGGTGCTCGGTTTCCTGTAGATGGGATAATAGTAAAAGGGAGTTGTGCTATCGATGCATCCTCCCTTACAGGAGAGTCCTTACCTGTGGAAAAAGGTATTGGGGATGAAGTTTTTGCTACTACGGTCAATACCAATGGATATGCAGAGGTGGAAGCGACAAAAGTCGGCAGTAAAACAACCTTTAGTAATATTATAAAGTTAGTCGAACAGGCAAGTGTCTCAAAAGCACCGATAGCTCATGTAGCAGATACTATTAGTAGTTATTTCGTTCCAATAGTTATTTCAATTTCGGTCATTACAACGCTTATTTGGTTTTTCATCACTGGCTCGTTCCCTTTTTCTCTCTCGTTTGGTATTGCGACGCTTGTGATTAGTTGCCCGTGTGCTCTTGGACTTGCAACCCCAACAGCCATTATGGTCGGGATAGGAAAATTGAGTGAGTTAGGTATTCTTGTTCGACACTCAAGAGCAATTCAATCGTTACATAAAGTAGACACAATTATATTCGATAAGACTGGAACTATTACGAGTGGAACCTTGAGTGTCAAAGAAATCATCACTCCCGACATCACTCATCGAGACAAAATTATTTCGAATATTTATTCTTTAGAGAAAAGAAGTGAGCATCCAATAGCGAAAGCTATCGTTATGTGGGCACAAAATAATGATATTGTAGAAAGAGAAGTTACCGAGAGTGAAACCCTTCAAGGGAACGGGTTGAAAGGGATGATTGATGGTGAACTCATTTTCGGTGGAAGTGATATCTATTTAACAAGTCAAGGCATCTCGATACCTCAAGATAGTATTCAAAAGCAGAGAGATGGAAATATTGTCGTCCATTTTGGTCAAAATAATCAATATTTAGCCTCAATAATTATATCAGATACGATTAAGGCGAGTAGTAAAGATGCTATTAAAAAGCTCCAGAGCAAGGGTTATGAGGTCATACTCCTTACAGGTGATGCTAAAGAAACAGCTGATGTCGTAGCTAAGAGTGTTGGAATTTCCAGTGTATATTCGAGAGTCCTCCCCGATGGGAAGGAGAAGATCATTCGAGAACTACAAGAAGAAGGGAAAATAGTAGCTTTTGTGGGAGATGGTATTAATGATGCTCCATCTCTCATGCGTAGCGATGTAGGGATAGCAATTCATGGAGCTAGCGATATAGCCATCGAATCAGGAGAAATCGTCCTGCTCAATGAAAATGTTATGGATGTGTATAACGCAATTGAGATGAGCCTCAGGATTATGAGAGTTATCAAACAAAACCTGTTTTGGGCACTTTTCTATAATGTAATTGGAATTCCGCTTGCATCTGGACTATTATACAGTTCATATTCTTTATCTCTTTCCCCGATGTTTGCAGCCTTTGCTATGAGCATTTCATCACTTTTTGTTGTAACAAACGCATTGCGTTTAAAAAACTATAGATATAAAACCCATAAGGAGGATACACCTATGTATTCAAAAGAGATTATGATAGAGGGCATGATGTGTAATCATTGTGTGAACCATGTGAAAAAAGCACTTGAATCTATTGATGGCGTTACTGCAATTGTAGAACTTGATAAGAACAAAGCAACTATCACTTCTAGTAATCAAGTAAGTGATGAGGTGATTACACACAATATTAAAGAGGCAGGATACACTGTACTTACTATTAAATAGAAGGAATTACACTAACATGAAAGCAGATCATACTATGGTGCTCACAGCTCTTAAGACAGCAAAAGGGCAGATTGAGGGAATTATGAGAATGGTGGATGAAGATCGCTACTGCGTAGATATCTCCCATCAACTTCTTGCGACTATTGCAATACTGAAGAAAACTAATACGAATGTTCTTCATGCTCATCTAACGAGCTGTGTGAGAGAGTCTTTCGAACAAGATAAAGATATCGATCAAAAAATGAAAGAGATCCTCTCAATTGTTGATAAGATAAGTTCATAATGGAAAGGATTGTTCTCTAAAAAATATCAACACGTGTAGTACTAACCTTTCTAATAGTGAGAGGAGTTACACTACTAGGGCCAAAGACTTGCTGAATTTTATTCACAAACTGAGAGACGAGTGATACCGGAACATATACTTGAACCGTTCCCGCAAATCCACCACCATGTATTCGAGCAGCTCCATCTGAGCCAAGAAGCTGCTCACACATCATAAGAGCAATACTTATTGGTTGTACAAGAGGGTGGTGTGGTGTGTAGATATTTTGAAGAAAGTGGAGAGATGATGCACCAGATGCCTTCACTAGTTCTAAATAGAGAGCTATATCATTGTCTAACAATGCCTTATGCATGTTATCGACCCTCTCATTCTCAAGGAGATAATGGTATGCTCTCAGGATTGCCCTATCATTGTTCATTGTTGCTTTGATTGCTTGGATTGATGAGATGAATTCCTCGAGTGATACTTCTCGTAATACACTTTTCCCGAAGAAAGATGCTACCATTTTCATCTCATGTGGGATTGCTGCGTAATCTTCACCTAAATCAGCGTGGTCTCCTTTCGTATCAATAATCATCAACTGATAACCACTCTTTTTAAAATCGAATGGAATGGAAGTCACAATCGGTTTTTTTGGATTCATAAAGTCGATTTTTACAACATTACCAACTGAGCAGGCAATTTGATCCATGAGTCCAGAAGGTTTCCCAAAATATACATTTTCAGCGTACTGACCTATGATAGCTAACTCAACCGGATCTAAAGCATCAGCGTTGAACATGCTATTAAATATTGTGGCAATGAGAACTTCGATTGCAGCAGATGATGAGAGTCCTGATCCTTTAAGGACATTCGTAGTGGTGTGAATAATAAGGCCACCAATTTGTAAATCTCTCTCTTTAAAGGCATGTGCTATTCCTCTGACTAAAGAATCGGTTGTGTTTTTCTCACTATCAACTACATCTAGATTTGAAATATCAACAACAACATCACTAAAACCGGGCGAGATTAGGATAACTTTACTCTCTTGTATAGAAGAAGCAACTGCTATGGTATCGAGGTCTATGGAAGCTGCAATTACCTTTCCTAAGTTATGGTCAGTATGGTTTCCTCCTAACTCAGTGCGACCTGCTGTACTGAATATATGAGTCTCTAAGAAGTCGTATTTCTCATACGATTCGTAGTGAGATTTGATGAGTGCTTCATATCTGTCTTGCTGCTTCTCGAGTTCTAATGAAGTGCCATAGATTTCTTCGAATCTAGTGATGCATTCAATTGTCTTAGTAATTCCTTGTAAGGAAGGAGTTCTCTTGCACATATTCATCCTCTTTTTTATACCTATTGATACCAATATGATTTGTTTTTCTTATATTCTCTAGGGCTCATTCCCATCACTTTTCTAAATTGCCGGCTGAAATAGTTCGCATCACTAAAACCAGTTACCTCACTAATTTCATTCATTGTTAAATCTGTACTTCGTATGTATCTTGTCGCTTTTTCAATTCTCAGTTGAATGTGGTATTCAATTGGAGATAGACCTGTTGCATTCTGGAAATGCCTATTTAAGGTACTCACTGACATATTTGTAATCTCAATGAGCTCCTTAATTGTGATACTTCGGTCAGAATGTGCTTCAAGATAACTAATAGCATCAGCAATACGAAGGATAGTGTTATTATCCTTTCGAGGATTCGATGAATAGAAACGGAACAGGATAACAAGTAATTGTACCATAAGAGACATTGCAATTGATTTTGATCCATCATCACTATCTATTGAATCTGCCTCTTTTTGCATATTTTCTACAATTGGCATGATAATTCCCATCTGAGATGGGGTAAGTTGCATAAAATATTGGATGAGTTGATCATTTCTATAATTGGGTTCAATTGTCATCAAAGCATGGTATCCAGGCATACTTCGCAAATCAGGGAAAGCCTCAATAAAGATTTTGGATGTGAACAAGATGTTATATAAATGGAGATTCTCCACATTTTGATACCCATGCTCCAGGCCAGGTGAAATTACAAAGACGTTGCCTGGGTAAAGTGAAAAGGTATTACTACTTGTAATATGATCTCCTTTCCCACTTACAATTATGACAAGTTCATAAAAGTCATGAGAGTGGAGAGGGTATGGAATTTCTGGGTCTCTTTCTAAAACCTTAAGAGCAAATTGAGGCGAGTAGAAAAAATCTGAAGAAAGGAGCTTAAGATTCATAATTGAACATATTGTGCTAAAATATGAATAATTAGTCAAGGCACAATGAAAAAACCTCATGTACTATTCTATGTATACGATAAATTCAACACAACAAGGAGATGTTATGAGTCAATATGAGAATGCATCAAAAGCATATAAAACAGTAGGTGTCGATACTGAAAAAGCACTTTCAACTCTCTCAGATTTATCAATTAGTATTCATTGCTGGCAAGCAGATGACGTTGGAGGGTTTGAGAGCCCTGATGCAGTCCTTGGTGGCGGCGGAATCCAAGTCACAGGCAACTATCCCGGTAAAGCAAGAAGTATTGTAGAAGTACAACGTGATCTGGAAAAAGTGCTTACCCTTGTCCCTGGAACACATCGACTCAATCTTCATGCCTCCTATGGCGACTTTGGGGATATGAAAGTTGACAGAGATGAAATCGAACCAAAACATTTTGATGTGTGGATTAATTGGGCTAAAAAACACAATCTCGGCATTGATTTTAATGGCACCTATTTCTCTCACCCAAAAGCTGATGATGGATACACCCTTTCTAGTAAGGATCCTGAAATACGAGCATTTTGGATTAGACATGCAAAGAAAACAAGGGAGATTGCTGCATATATTGGAAAAGAGTTAGGAAGTGTCTGTGTCCTAAATACGTGGATACCTGATGGTGCTAAAGATCTTACTTTCGATAAGATCGGATATCGAAGAATCCTAAAAGATTCATTAGATGAAATTTTCGAGAAAGAATACTCCAAGGAGTATATGAGAGATGCTGTTGAAACAAAGCTTTTTGGGATTGGAAGCGAATCTTTTGTTGTTGGGTCTCATGAATTTTACATGAACTATGCAGCTCGAAACAATAAAATGATCTGTATCGATATGGGACACTTCCATATCGAAGAAGATGTCTCAGATAAATTGAGTTCACTGTTGCTATTTGATGATGAGATTCTTCTTCATATCTCTCGCCCAATTCATTGGGATAGTGACCATGTTGTTATTTTTAATGACAAAGTGAAAGAGGTCGCAAGAGAGTTAGTACGAAGTGGTTGTTTGCATAAGGTTCATCTCGGTCTTGATTTCTTCGATGCATCAATTAACCGAATTGGTGCATATGTAATAGGAATCAGATCCCTTCAAAAAGCTTTGCTTCTCGCTTTATTAGAACCATTTGAAAGGTTAAGAGAATTAGAGAAAAACGGAAAGGGATTTGAGAAATTAGCAACTTTTGAAGCCCTGAGCACACTCCCATTTGCAGCTGTGTATAATGAGTTCCTTGCTCGAAATTCTAGAGAAGATGATTTTGCTTTAATTAATACCATAAGCGAATATGAAAAGAGCGAATTGCATAAAAGAGGCACAAAATGACACAAATAATGAGTGAACTTATTAAATTATCGAATACATATGGCTCCGATGAACGCTATGTTGTGAAAGGGGGAGGTAATACCTCTGTGAAAGATGGCTCTGTGATGTATGTAAAAGCCTCCGGTCATGCCCTTGCTACCATTAGTGAATCAGGTTTTGTAAAAATGGATCTAGAGAAATTAGGAGCAATGTGGAGTAAGGATTACTCGCTTGATGAAAAACTACGAGAGAAAGAAGTGTTGCAAGATCTTATGGATTCGAGAGTAAAAGGGGAAACCCTTCGACCAAGTGTTGAAGCACTTCTCCATTCTCTTATTCCTTTTCGTTATATTGTGCATCTTCACCCGGCTCTTGTTAATGGTCTCACCTGTTCAGTGAGTGGCAAAGATGGGATGAAGCATATCTTCCCAGATGCACTATGGATTGGAATTGTAAATCCTGGGTTTATTTTAGCTAAAACTGTGAGAGATGCTATGAGTGGATACATGAAAGAATATAATCATAGTCCTTCTATTATATTTCTCCAGAACCATGGGGTGTTTGTAGGTAGTGATAGTGCACATGGAATTGACGAGATTTATACCCATATCATGAAGACATTAGAGCATTCACTCATTAGAAAACCAAATTTTGCTCAAGTCAAAGTGAAGGAGAATCAAGTAAGCAAAGTTCAATCCATGATAAAAGAGGCAACTAATTCTACGACAGATTGGCTGTTTCTTATCAATCATGAAATTGTTTCATATCTTGAAAATGAAAAAAGTTTTTATGCAATTAGTAGTTCGTACACACCAGACCACATTGTGTATAGCTCATTAGCACCACTTTGGGTAAGTGAAGAGTCCTATAAAAGTAAAGATGCACTTTCTTCTCTCCAAAAAGCTTTAGAAGAATATAGATCAAAAAATAAAGTTTCTCCAAAAGTAATTGCTATACAGAAATTTGGTATCTACTGTTTGAATGAGAGTGCAAGAACACTCTTTATAGATACAATAAAAGTCGCCGTGTTTACAGAAAGTTTTGGTGGACCTCGGTTTATGGAAGATGAGTACATCAATTTCATTAGAGATTGGGAAGTAGAGCATTATAGGGCGAAAGTTAATAGTTAATTAATCAACGAACGTATAGTTTGTTGAAGAAATAGTAAACGGGAAATCCGTAGAAAGGAGTTATGTATGAAAAAAGTAATCGTTGTATTACTCATCGCTCTTATTGCTAGTACAGCAATATTTGCACAAGGTGCTAAAGAGGTTTCAAAAGATTCTTATGAAGTCGTCATTCTCGTAAAGAGTATGGGAAACGGATTCTTTGATGCATGTTTTGAAGGTAGCAAGCAAGCAGCTGCTGAACTTGGTAATGTAACAACCACGTACATGGGACCAGTTCAAACAACCGCAGAAGGCCAAATTGAAATCATTGAAACATTAATAGCCCAAAAAGTTGATGGTATTGCTATCTCAGCAAACGATGCTGATGCTCTTATTCCAGTAACTAAGAAAGCAATGGCAGCTGGCATCAAAGTTATCAGTTTTGACTCAGGAATTAATGAAGGCGGAAGAACCGTCGACCTCGTTCCTTCCAAGGCTGAGCTCATTGGTCGTCAACAAGTACAACTTGCTGCAGAGTTGGCAGAGTACAAAGGCGATGTAGCTGTTCTTTCTGCCTCTGCTCAAGCAACCAACCAGAACTCATGGATTAACTGGATGAAAGAAGAGATCAAAGAAGCTGATTACAAAGATATGAAATTAGTTGAAGTCGTTTATGGTGATGATGCTCCAGATAAGAGCTATCGTGAAGCAGTAGCTTTAATGAACAAATACCCTAACCTCAAAGCAATTATCTGTCCTACCACAGTTGGTCTTCTTGCAACAGCTCAAGCTGTAAAAGATGAAGGAAAATCTGGTGTAGTAGAAGTAACCGGTCTTGGACTTCCTTCAGAAATGAAAGGTTACATTCTAGATGGTACAGTAGGTCAAATGGCTCTTTGGAATCCAATCGACCTAGGCTATACTTCAACATATATTCTTGAAGCTTTAATCACAGGTAAGAGTGCTGGTAAAGTGGGAACCTCATTCGACGCTGGTAGAATGGGCAAAGTTCTTGTTGAAGACAAAGGCGTTGCAGTTATGGGAACTCCATTTGTATTCAATAAAGATAATATTGCTAAGTACGCAGAAATTTTCTAGAACCACAAATATTGTGGATTGCCGACACATGTATTGTGTCGGCTTACTATGTCAGTCTCTCATTACTGGGGGCCTGATACAGTAGTAACATGATGTATACACGATAAAGGAGATTGAGGGTGACAGAACCTATCGTAACAATAAGGAATCTCACCAAATTTTTTCCTGGTATCAAAGCACTAGACAATGTTCATCTGAATATCAGAAGTGGACAAATACATGCTTTGATTGGGGAAAACGGGGCAGGGAAATCTACACTCGTAAAAATACTTACCGGGGTATATTTCCCAACCAGTGGCGAGATAATGATGGAGGGGAAACCTTTACAGTGCAAGAACGCAATTGATGCCCAACATGCGGGTATTGTTGCAATCCATCAAGAAGCTTCAATGTTTTTAGAACTATCAGTAATGGAAAACATTTTTATGGGACACCATTTACAGCATGAGAAAACAAAGAAAATTGACTGGAAGGCAATGAAGGTAGAAACTTCAAAACTATTAAAACAGCTCGAACTTCCGATTAAGCCAGAAACACTCGTGAAGAATCTTAGTGTTGCCCAACGGCATATGGTTGAGATTGCTAAAGCCCTATCCTTGAACGCAAAAGTAGTAATAATGGATGAACCTACGAGTGCTCTTACAACACGTGAAGTAAGTGATTTATATAGGATTGTTCGCCAACTCAAGAAAGAAGGAAAAGCTATCATTTTTATAAGCCATAAATTTGAAGAGATTTTTGAAATCTGCGACTATTTTACTGTTATGCGTGATGGACAGTATATCGGTGAAGGGAATGTTAAGGATGTTACAACCGATGATATCGTTAAGATGATGATTGGACGGTCGATTGATAATATGTACCCTCAAAGAGAGACGAAGATTGGTAAGGAAGTTCTACGAGTTGAATCTCTTAGTCAATTAGGGGCCTTTAACAATATCTCATTCTCCCTCCATGAAGGGGAGATTTTGGGATTTTTTGGACTGGTCGGAGCGGGTAGAAGCGAAGTAGTTCGTACCATCTTTGGAGTTGATAAAAAAACTGGTGGGACAATGTATCTTGATAATTCTGTATTTGAGCCAAAGCACCCTCAAGATGCTTTGGCAAATAGAATAGCTTTGGTTCCTGAGGATAGGCAACAACAAGGGGTCATCTTAGAAATGAGTCTCTGCGACAATATAACCCTTCCCATTCTGGATACAATCTGTTCGAAGGGCTGGACTCATAAAAAAAATGAAATGAAAGTAGCTGTCGAATTCGGTGAAAAAATGGAAATTAAAGCAGCAGGATATCATGTAGATGCAGATACTTTGAGTGGAGGGAATCAACAAAAAGTTGTTCTCGCAAAATGGATAGCATCTGATCCTAGGATTCTTATTTTAGATGAGCCTACAAAAGGTATAGACGTTGCTACTAAGGCAGCAGTTCATGATTTTGTTGCTGAAGCTGCTAAAATTGGACTTTGTGTTATCCTCGTTTCTTCTGAGTTGCCTGAGATTCTTGGAATGAGTGATAAAGTGCTGGTAATGCATGAAGGGGAGATGACCGCATTGTTTGATAAATCAGAATTAGATAGTGAAAGAATAATGCGTTCTGCGTTAGGTGAATACAAGGAGAATGTTCATGGCTAATACTACTATAAAGAAATTAGGAACGAGTATCATTGAACGCCGCGAAGCTTCTCTCGTGATCCTGCTCCTTATTATATTGATTCCAATACAGATTCGAAGTCCTCAATTCTTATCATTTACAAATATTGATCGCATATTAAATGATATTTCAATACTTTCAATCGTAGCAATTGGAGAGTTTTTTGTTATTTTATCAAATGGAATCGACTTATCTGTTGGTTCTATCATCGCATTCAGTGGAATGGCGAGTGGGATGCTGAACGAAGCGTATCCGGGAACTCCAATATTTTTCATTCTCTTGTTTGGAATCGCAATTGGTGCCCTCATGGGAGCTATTAATGGAGCATTAGTAGCTTATGGGAAAATTCCACCTATTATCACAACTCTTGGTACGATGAGTGTGTATCGGGGTTTTACGTTTGTGTTAAGTAAAGGAACATGGGTGACAGCTCATGAAATGACTGCCTCGTTTATAGGATTCCCAAGAATTAGGTTCTTAGGAGTATCTGCGCTGATTTGGATGGCGCTACTTGTGATAGTTCTTAGTTATTATTTTATTCAATATACTCGTAGTGGAAGAGAAATCTATGCAATAGGAGGGAACGTCACTGCTGCAAAATTTGTAGGTGTGAATGAGAAAAAAATTCGATTTCTTGTTTTTGTATTGAGCGGCATTTCTTTCGGGTTCGCAGGATCCCTTTGGACTGCACGGTACGCTTCTGCTGTAAATGAAATGGCTACTGGCTTCGAAATGCAAGCCGTTGCAGCTTGTGTGTTAGGCGGGGTAAACTTTGCAGGAGGTGCTGGAGCCATTCCTGGCGTCGTGTTAGGTGCTCTCTTTCTAGGTGTACTAAATAATGCACTCCCTGTGATGTATCTATCTACATTTTATCAAGTACTTGTTCAAGGTTTAGTCGTTCTTTTTGCATTGATAATTAATACAGTAGTAGATCAGAGGAAAAGTAAGAAATTACTTACTCAACGGAGGGCTTCATAATGGCTGTAAAACAAGACTTGGTAGCAAAAACAAGGCTCATTCAGGAAAATAGTTTTAAAAATAGGCTCATAGATTTATTTACGAAATGGGAAATGTTATTAGGCGTTATATTTATTGTTATGGTATTTTTCTTTAGAGGTATTACCCCCTATTTCTTAGATTACTTTAACCTTATGAATGCTACGTTTCAGTTCTCTGAAAAAGCGATTATGGCTCTTCCTATGATTTTTATCATCATGTGTGGTGATATCGATATCTCTATTGCAAGCATTATTGCGCTTGTCGCTTATGCAGTTGGAACAGCAGCCTCCTTTGGGGTTCCTATCATTGGCCTTTTTGCAATAGGGCTAGCAGTGGGTACGATAGCTGGGTTCATCAATGGGTTATTAATTACGACCTTTGATATGCCACCAATTGCCGTTACACTTGCAACGCAATCAATTTACAGAGGTATCGCACAGGCTGCATTAGAAGAGAGAGCTTTGACAAGTTACCCAGATCATTTTGGATTCTTCGGGCAGGAGTTCATTTCTGGTACTGTAATACCATTTGAGCTACTTCTTTATGTTGGACTTGCCATAATTATGGGGTTGATTCTCCATAAGACAAGCTATGGGCGAAGAGTTTTTGCAATAGGCAATAGTAAGCAGGCAGCACTGTTTAGTGGAATAAAGGTACAAAAAGTAAGAATTATTAACTATACACTTATGGGCTTTTTCTCAGGTATTGCAGGAATATTGCTCACAAGTAGGATATTAAGCGCAAGAAGTAATATTGCGACAGGATGGGATTTAGAAGTCATTACCCTCGTTGTCCTCGGCGGAGTTTCTATTACTGGGGGGAAAGGTACCTTGTATGGTGTTGTAATAGCTTCTTTCCTTGTTGGGTATCTAAAATTTGGAATGGGATTGTTGAAATTATCAGGAACTATCATGACGATAGTAATCGGGACACTCCTTATATTTGCTGTTCTATTACCTCGTATTCTCGATGGATATAAAAATAGAAGGAAAATGCAGAAGCAGCAGGTACAAGCATTATTTGAAACACAGGCAGGAGCATAAAAGATGATTCGTAAAGCATTTATCATGAAATTAAAGAAAGGTAATGAACAAGAGTATAAAAAGCGACATGATGAGATTTGGCCTGAATTAAAGACACTGTTGAAAGAGCAAGGAGTCTATGACTACTCAATATTTCTTCACGAAGAAACTTCTACTCTCTTTGCGGTTCAAAAGAATCGCACAGAGACTGGATCTCAAGATTTGAAAAACAATCCCATTATTCAAAAATGGTGGGCATATATGAGTGATATCATGGAGACGAATGAAGACAACTCTCCAGTCTCCATTCCATTGGAAGAACTCTTTTACCTCTCTTGAGAATAGTATTTTATCGTATTCCCTTCTTGCATAAATTATTTCGAGTATTACATTCTCCTACGAAAATTGATTCATCAAATTACATAATTCGGTTATTACTAATTGACTCAACAAGAAAATAGTAATCTCTTCTATGTAAATGAGTCTGATAGATATATATTCTTCCGATAATACGTTTTTTTACTTGCCTTTATTCATTACATTGATAATATAAAGAGTAAGGAGAATTAGATGAGCGACCGGGGGAAACAGACAACAATTGCACTAATCAACACGATAACCCTTTTAGGAACCATTACAGTGAATGCCCTTGCAAATATACTTCCAATTAATGGATTACAGACAGGGACAATATCAGATAATATTCCAAATCTTTTTGCTCCTATAGGATCAACCTTTATTATTTGGGGAGCTATTTATCTATCTCTATTTATAAGTGTCATCTACCAGGTTCTTATATTATGGAACAAAGAGAAACGTGAACAATTAAATGTATTTGGGCCATATTTTATATACGCGAATATTCTAAATGGTGTGTGGATATTTGCTTGGCACTATTTGCAGATTATTCCTTCACTCATTGTGATGTTTCTTCTTCTCATTTCTCTTATTATACTATATGTAAAAATCACTCATACAAATGAAGACCTTGCATACAATATGTTTATTAAATTCCCAATCAGCATCTATCTTGGATGGATTACAATCGCTACTGTTGCTAATGTTACTGCGTTGTTAGTGAGTATTAATTGGAATGGCTTTGGTATCTCCCCTATGGTCTGGACGATAGGCATGATTGGTGTGGCTACTTTGATTAATATCATTGTCTCAATTTCGAAACAGGATATCTGGTTTCCTCTTGTAGGAATATGGGCATTATATGGAATCTGGCAAAAAAGAGGACTAGAACAAAATAGTGTGAATGAAATGATTCAAATAGCTACGCTCATCGCCATAGCGCTTGTTGCCTTAGGGATAATTATTACATTAATCATTAAAGCAAAAAAAGTGATACGGGATGAAATTTGAGCTTGAAATTCACTCTTAACCTGTTTGGATTCACCTCTCATAAAATCATATTAACATATTGTTAGATTCTAGCATTTTCCACCCTTTATTCTTGATATAAATAGATCTTTTTTTTAAGAAAACCTTCTAATTTGGTAGCATTTTACGAAAGTAAAATTGATAAATTTTATGATTCATTTTAGAATGTATATCTTCTTTAAAATTCTATAAAAATACAATTTGTATGCATTATTGCTCACTGTTATTAATTTGATCGAATAATTTATTGACTAAATAAAATGTTTTATTAAAAAGAATTAAAAACATTAGATTCTATTGTAGCATTAAATATAAAGGTGTTTTGCTTGACCTTGTATGCAATATTACGTATCCTAATGGTATAAACCACATAAAAGAGGAGAGAAAAATTATGAAAAAATTAAGCATTATTGCTTTAGTTTTATTGGTGTTTGTTTCTGGAGGCCTCTTTGCTGGCGGAGAAGCTGAAAGTGATGTAAAGACAATCGTTTTTGGTGATGTTTCGTGGGATTCTGTCCAAGTTCACAATAGGATTATGGCCTTCATTATAGAAAACGGTTTAACAGGATATAAAGCAGATTTTATCCCTGGAGACACGCTTCCAATCCTAAATGGATTGAAACAAGGTGATGTAGATGTTGATATGGAATCATGGCATTCCAACTTCCCTGAGGTGTATAAGAAGGGAATCGATTCTGGAGATATTGTCGATCTCGGGCAAAATATGCCGGATGCACCCCAAGGTTGGTGGATACCTCGATATATGGTAGAGGGCGAGAACGCCGTTGCGCCAGATTTGAAGAGTGTAAAAGATCTTCCTAAATATGCACATCTTTTTACTGACCCAGAAGATTCTTCTAAAGGACTTATTCTAGGCGGTGTAGCAGGCTGGTCGCAAATGAAAATTAGTGAACAGATCTTTGAAGATAACAATCTAGGTGAAACTTACAACCTCGGCATCACTGGAAGTGGAACTGCACTTGCAGGGACCATGGTCGGCGCTTACAAGAAAGGTGAGCCTTGGATTGGATACTACTGGGCACCAACTGCAGTTCTAGGTCGTCTTGATATGGTTCGGCTAGAAGGAAGCGAATATGACCCAGCTCTCGTAAATATTCTTGTTAATAAAAGTTTACTTGAGAAGGCTCCAGATGTTGTAGAGATTCTTAAAGCATATTCAACGACAGTTGATGAGAATAATGAGTTCTTAGCTAAAATGGATAATGAAGGATGGTCTACTCAAGAGACGGCAATCTGGTTCCTACAGAATAAAGCAGATGTATGGACAAAATGGGTTTCAAATGATGTTGCCACTAAGGTGAAAAGTGCACTTGCAGCACTTTAATCGAGGATAATAATGGCAGAAGAACAAAGTACACAAATAGTCATCAAAAACTTATGGAAAATATATGGAAAAGACCCTAAACGTGTTTTTCAGAAAAATCTTCAGCATAAGAGTAAAGAAGAAATTCAAAATGAGACTGGTTGTATCGTTGGCCTTCGTGATATCAACTTAGAGATTAATAAAGGAGAGTTCTATATTCTTATGGGACTCTCTGGCAGTGGTAAATCTACCCTCATAAGAGCTTTAATTAGATTGATAAGGTCTACAAAAGGTGTAATTGAGATTAATAATAATGATATCACAAAAATGAATTCAGATCAGCTGATGAAGTTTAGAAGAAAAACATATGGCATGGTTTTTCAGCACTATGGACTACTTCCACATCTAAGCGTACTTGATAATGCCGCATACGGATTGAAGGTGCGTGGGATTGCTAAAGAAGAACGTTACCAAAAAGCCCATGAAGTACTTGAAACTGTTGGGCTAAAGGGATGGGAAGATTATTACCCTACAAGTTTATCTGGTGGAATGCAGCAACGAGTAGGACTTGCTCGTGCTCTCGCTAATGAACCTGAAATTCTCCTTATGGATGAACCCTTTAGTGGGCTAGACCCACTTATAAGACGTCAAATGCAAGATGAACTTGTTGAGTTACAATCACGATTACAAAAGACAATTATCTTTGTAACACATGATTTGCATGAAGCCCTGAAATTAGGTGATAGAATTGCAATCATGCGTAATGGTGAGATTGTACAAATCGGTACTCCCGAAGATATCGTAACAAATCCTGCAGATGCATATGTGAGTGAATTTGTCCAAGATGCATCTCCTGCTAAAGTTTTAACAGCTGGTAGTATTATGAGCGATGTTCCTGTAATTACTTATGCATGGGAAGGTCCTAAGACAGCGCTGACACTTATGAATAGCAGTAAGAAAAAAGTTGGGTATGTTGTTGATCAAAAAAGAACTTTTCTTGGAGTCGTAACAGCTAAAGAACTTACTCGGCTCTGTGAAGGGGATGTGAAATATAAAAATATTCCTTTATCATCGATAGAGAAAGTCGATTCAGTTCATCCTGAGGTTCTTATTGAAGAACTTTTTACCATCGCTCCAAAAAATCCTTATGCAATTCCAGTAGTGGATGAGAAAAATAGATTGGTAGGTAGAATCACAAATGATGCTATCTTTGAATCAATTTCATCTGATGGAGGTAGTAATGTTTAAATTCCCTGAAGTAGTAGATATCCCATTGGCACAGGGGGTTGACAAAATAATGGATTGGCTCCTGAAATACCTTGATGGTTTTTTCGACGTAGTTGGATTCATTATTTTAAAAGTAGTCCTAGCGTTTGAAAATTTGTTTTTATTCATTCCATGGTTTGTGATAGTGCTTCTTGTAGGCCTGGCAGGTTGGAAATTAATAAGAAGTGTGAGAACAGGGCTCCTTTTCATGATCCTCATGATGATTATCGGATTCTTTGGATACTGGGAGCTTGCAATGCAGACTCTTGCTTTAGTTATTTCTTCTGTAGTATTTGCCTTGCTTATCGGACTTCCTCTTGGAATTCAGATGGCAAGGAGTGATAGAACTGAAAGAATATTCAAGCCAATATTAGATGCAATGCAAACTATGCCTTCTTTCGTCTACCTAATTCCAGCTCTGATGTTTTTTGGCATGGGGAAAGTCCCATCAATGTTTGCGACTATTATTTATGCGGTTCCACCTGTTATCAGACTTACCAATGTAGGAATTAGGACAGTAGATGTAGAGGCTGTTGAAGCTGCAAAGGCTTTTGGAGCGACATCTCGGCAAATTTTGTTTGACGTCCAACTCCCCCTAGCAAAACCATCTATCATGGTAGGAATAAACCAAACTACCATGATGGCACTTGCAATGGTTGTTATCGGTTCAATGATTGGAGCGAAAGGGCTTGGAATGGAAGTCCTTCTAGCAATTGGGCGAATTGAAGTAGGTCGAGGGTTTGAAGCAGGGATCTCTATTGTATTCTTGGCTATCATAATCGACCGCATAACTCACTCCTTCAGCGTTAAAAAGGAAAAAAGTCAAAAGAAGTAGAAGTTAGAAACGTTACATAAAATTAATAAAGCACACCAATTCACAAAGGTGTGTTTTGTTTTACCTTGACACCTTTCTTTCTCTCTTCTAATATTCTCTCTCGTAAACAATTTACTGCAAATGCGACTATGTTAGCTATGGAGTCTCTTGATGAAATCTATTACTGCCGATTTTTCTCTTCTTGTCACAGGTGTTATCTGGGGTAGTGGATTTATTGCCACTCATAGTGCTATTGAAGCAGGGTTCTCAACATCCCTTATACTCCTTTTTAGATTCTCCCTAGCAGCAATTTTACTATTTTTAATTGCATATAAAAAAATTATCACGATAACTAAGGATGAAGCTGTAACTGGATTAATTGCTGGTATTTTCCTTTTTGTAGCCTTCTATTTCCAAACGATTGGACTAAAATATACTTCTCCAAGCAATAATGCATTTCTTACAGGTGTAAATGTTGTCATCGTTCCCTTTGTTGCTTGGGCTGTATTCAAGAAAAAGCCTAAGAACAGATTTTTCTTTCTCCCCTTTCTAACCCTCATTGGAATTGGTTTCCTCAGCTATAACTCTACTACAGGATTTTCATTCTCTCTTGGAGATATGCTAACACTCATGTGTGCATTAGTATTTGCTTTTCACATAGCATATCTAGAAATAGCAAGCAAAAAGGTAGATGCCATTAAGCTCACTTTTATTCAAATGGGTGTTGCAACATTCTTCGCTATATTATTCTTCATAATCTTTGATAAAGGATCCATAGGAGAAGCTAACATAGCACAAGGATTCTTTCCAGTAATCTATATTGCCCTTGTAAGTACCCTCATAGGTTTTTTTATTCAAACCTATGCCCAGCAGTTCACAACAGCAAGTAAGACAGCAATATTCTTATCTTCAGAATCTCTTTTTGGCGCCTTCTTTTCTGTGCTTCTACATCTAGAGCCGTTATCACTGAATATGGTTCTTGGAGGAACTATTATCTTTACATCTATCATATTGAGTGAGATGAAAGTGAAGAGAATGAGAATTCCTCAAGTGGTATAATAGGTTTTGAATCCGTTTTACTAACCTTAATTTATTTATTGGAATGTAAAGTTTATCACTCCATCGAATGCAGATTTCCTTCGCTCGTATGAGTGTGGAAATAGAGTTCATCACATCATCTACAGTCCAGTCTTTTAAGAGTCCATAATTAGATCCATATGGAAAGATATTTTTATAATGAGTTGCAACAAGATGGTGAGATAACGATACTCTTGAAAACCGAAATGGCGCAAGACTAATAGTTCTCAAGATTTCTTTCTCGCCTAGAGGGGTGCTAATATAAGACCTATCGCAAACGTCGCACCCACTACAATGCTCAATTGGGCTTTCCATTAAATCTAATAGTCTTTTTCGTCTACATGCTGAAGAATCAAAAAATATTGAAGCATAATCTTGTTTTCCTCTTACATATTCATCTCTCTCATAGAGAGTAATACTCAGAGTTAGTTTACCATCTCTTCCACCTCTACCTGATTCTTGTAAGAAAGACGAAACATCATTCGAAAGGGAATAGTGAACGACGCACCGTATATTTTTCTTATCTACGCCCATTCCATAAGCCGAGGTTGCACATAATATGGCATTATCACTCTCAAAGAACCATCTTTCAGTATGAGAACGTTCTGTTTTATCAAGTTTAGCATGGTAGTATCTACAAATAGGTTCTTTTAATCTTTTAGAGAGTTCACATGCTACTTTTTCACTCAAATCTCTATTTGAGAAAAAGATGATAAGAGGGCGTAAACTCCTCGTGGAAGCAATATGAGTGAGTGTGTGAATCTTAGAGAGAGTCGGTATCACTTTATAGTATATATTCTCCCGGTCAATATTTCCTTTTATCTGGTGCATTCGCTTACTAGGGGAAAGAACATTATTAATGACCTGAATAATATTTTCATCTGCGGTTGCTGTGAAAGCAAGGATTTGATGAGGTGTAAGAGATTCAATGCTTTTTCTCAACGACAGATAGGAGGGTCTAAATGTTAAGCCCCACTGAGCAATGACATGGGCTTCATCTATTACCATGAGTCCAATAGGTATTGATGATAAAATAGCAAGTACCGATTGATTTTGGAGCATCTCGGCAGTGGTCAATAGTATTTTTGCTTCTCCATTTCTTATTGTATTGAATATCTTAGTTCTATCTGCATGGGATTGGCCACCTTTTATGATAACCGGTTTCTCCCCTAAAGATTCAATTCTTCTTTTTTGATCTGAAAGAAGGGAAAGAAGAGGATATACGATAAGAGTAACTGAATTGATTAGCATAGCTGGTAGAGTAAAACAGACACTTTTTCCACTCCCTGTCGGAAGAATGATAAGTTGACTTGTGATACCTTTATGAACTTTCTCGTTTCCAAATAAACCTTCTTGTTCTAAAATTCGAGTGACAACAAGTTGTTGGAAAGGGTAGAGAGAGGAAAGGTGGAATTTTTCTTTTAAAATAGACTCAATAGTTATTTCAATTTTAGTACTAGATTCGTTCATGCTATTAGTACTAAAAAGAGGAGTTAATCACTTCTTTTAGGAACGATCGATTACATCCTTGCTATGATACAGTGTATTTGTATTGTTACATAAAAACTCAACGTTAATGGATCTCTATATTCTGTGTAAGAGTAAATTCTCTCTCTTTGTCAGCATAGAATCCTTTTTTATTTTCTGGAAGGAGGGATGCAAGACGAAGCATAATCTCATCGTTCAATTCGCCTCGAGATGTGGCATCAAGTCTTCCGCTTTTTTTGATGATCTCAAAAGCAGGTCCTACTTTGATGACTAGTGGGGTCCTTTTAAGTTTTCTTACATTCTTTTTAAGGTCATTGAAACCTAAAGTAATGAGAGGAATTATTGGTACTTGAGCCTTATAAGCTATGAAAGCAACACCAGCTTTTCCTTCTTGTAATGAGCCTTCTTTATTACGAGTCCCTTCAGGAGCTATTGCTAGTATGCGATTTTCCTTGAGAGAGGTGAAACAAGATTCCATTGTTTCTCTTGACATATTCAGTCTATCTACCGGTATAGAACTCCATGCATTCATTACCATTTTTGTGAACCAGTTATTCCACAGTTCTTTCTTTGCCATAGCAAGAACATTGCATGGTTGTAAAAATACATATATTAATGGACCATCAAATACACTCGTGTGGTTTGTAATTAACAACAAAGGGCCTGTTTTCGGGATTTTTTGTAATTCACTTTTATCGAACTTATAGAATAGATTAAAGAGGAATCGGAAAGTTGCATTTATTATTCTTTCTTTTATTTTCATGACATCACTATATAAGCATTTCAGAGTGTGGTAAAGGGAAATAATTGAGTGAAAAATTGAGTCCTACCATTCTTCGAATCATCTTTCGTGCTTATTTGTCTTTTTTATCCTTTCTTCTGAATAGAGAAATACCTCCAAACCCGCTAATGATTGCAATATAAAATCCTGCATCATACCACCATCCGGTGTTGTAAGGAGCATAGATTCTCACTCCATCAATGAATAGGCTTAGAATGAGAGCAAAAGGTGCTATCCATCCGTGCCAAATTCCTAACAGAAAACCTGCTGGTTTTTCTCCTATAAGGAGAATATCACCAGTTGCTAAACAGGATGTAAAAAGAGAAATTGTGACGATAATAATCAGTAACATCCATAATTTTTTCATGTGTTGGTCCTCTTCCTTTCAGTCTTGTATGCATGTAATTATCAATTACACCATGACTCATATCTAAATAAAAGTGAATAATTTATTGTTTATTCCTATAGGTAGAGCATAATGTGAAAAGTGGGAATTATCAATTCCAGAAAGATGAATTCTCTCAAAGCTTTGTAGTTCCCTTGTCTGATTATCTAGATATTAGTAGATTAATATTAATAGAGAAATAATTTACTATTGAAAGGGGTAAATATGTATAAAGCAGATGCAACTAGGTACACGGAGATGAAATATAAGAGAGTAGGGAATAGTGGACTACAGCTTCCTCTCGTATCATTAGGATTATGGCATAATTTTGGTGATACTACCTCCTTTGAGAATGCAAGAGCGATGATTCATACAGCATTCGATCATGGAATAACTCATTTTGATTTAGCCAATAACTATGGTCCTCCTGCAGGATCCGCAGAAAAGAACTTCGGGAAGATTCTTAGTGAAGATCTCTCTAGTTATAGGGATGAACTCATTATCTCAACAAAAGCTGGTTATCGTATGTGGGATGGTCCTTATGGAGAATGGGGTAGTAGAAAAAGTCTTCTCTCTTCTTTGGATCAATCATTAGAGAGGATGGGACTCGAATATGTAGATATTTTCTATTCTCATCGATATGACCCAGATACACCTTTAGAAGAAACAATGGGAGCTTTAGCACAAGCTTATCATAGTGGAAAGGCATTATATGTAGGGATTTCATCATACTCAGCAGAAAAAACTGTTGAAGCGTATGAAATTTTACAGGATATGGGCGTACCTCTTCTCATCCACCAGCCCTCGTACTCAATGATTAACAGATGGGTTGAGCCTGAACTCCTCTCAACACTTGAGAAACTTGGTGTCGGCTCGATTTGTTTCTCTCCTCTAGCTCAAGGGATGCTAAGTGATAAATATCTTAATGGAATTCCAAAAGAGAGTAGGGCTGGCACAATAGGTACTGCTCTTTCGGCTTCAATGATAACAAAAGAAAACCTTGATCGAATAAGAGGATTGAATACATTGGCGCATAAAAGAGGTCAATCTCTTGTTCAGATGGCTCTCGCATGGGTGTTACGAAGAGAAGAAGTTACAAGCGTGTTAATCGGAGCCTCAAGCCCAGAGCAAATAATAGAAAATATTAATTCTCTTAATAATCTCTCTTTCAGCAAAGAGGAGCTTAAAGAAATAGATTCATATGCAGTGGAAGGAGATATTAATTTATGGGCCGCTTCAAGCAAGCATAAATAGATGATATTGTTCTGTTCGTGATAGGGAGAAACTAGAGGGGGAAACCTTCTAGTTTCTCTTTCTGTTATATTGAGTATTAGTAATTAACCCTGCACTTTTGCATGAATTGCGAGTATTTCTCGTTTATATCAAGGAGCTTACTATGATGAAAAAGATACGAGTAGCAATAATCGGAGGAGGATGGTTTGGCCATTATCATCTAGATAATCTTTTACTCATGGAAGAAGTGGAAGTTGTAGCTATGGCAACGAGACGAATAGAAACGCTTCAAGACGCAAAACAAAAAGTTCCGCAGATACATCTTTATTCATCACAAGAAGAGCTGCTTAAACAAGAAAATAGCCTAGATGCTCTTGTCGTGGCACTGCCTCCTCACGCACATGGCAATATTGAAAGGCTTGCAGCAAACAAGAAAATTCATCTATATGTCGAGAAACCATTAGGAATTGATGCTAAAACCATAAAAGAAAATGTAGAGGTGATAAGAGAGTCCGGGATACTATGTTCTGTAGGATATCAAACAAGGTATAATAGTATTTGTCAAATAATTAAAGACTCAATCGCACATATGAAAGTAGGTGCTGTGAGTGGTATTTGGAACGGTGTGATGCCACCTCCTCTGTGGTGGAGGGATAATTCGAGTTCAGGGGGTCAACTCCATGAACAAGCGACTCATATCGTGGATTTACTCCGCTATTTCTTTGGAGATATTACATCTGTATACAGCGCAGGATCTCAAGGTCTAATGAAGGCTGTTCCTCACTATAATACGCAAGATATGAGTATAAGCATATTTACCTTCGCTTCTGGACTTATTTCTTCAATTCAGTGTGGCTGTTTTGTTGATGAGAAAACTGGAGTGAGTGACATCGGTTTTTCAATCTATGGAGATACTACACAAATTGATTATGTATGGGATGAAAAAGCTACTATCAAACAAAAAGCGGGTGAGCAAACCTACTTCTTTGGCAATACTTTTCATTACACAGCACTCAGTGCTTTTATAAAAGCTGTTCAAACTGGAGACGGTTCACTCATTCTATCTAATTATCAAGATGCCTATAAAACCTTCCTTGCAACCTATGCTGCCTCTATCTCATTAGAAAGAAACAAGGTTGTATATCTTGATGAATTAGTGTAAGGCAATTAAAAAATGAGAAAGACCATCTAAAATATTTTCTCACTCCTGCAGTTAGTTGAACGGAGCTTCCTTGGAAGTAAATAAGTGGGTTATTTATGTTCTTTAAAAAATGAAATGTTGTCCCATCATCCTCACCCTTTCAATTATCGCTCCTCGTAAGTGGATAGGAATTCTCATAATGAGGAGCAAAAATTCATCTATTTTTATATTTTTCTCATGTTGGGTTCACCTTCATTACAGAATTTGAAATCATTTAAAAAATGTATTGACAAATATTGTGAACAATAATATTGTATGCAATATAATAGATAAGGAGAAAGTACTATGAGTTTTTATGATTTTACAGTAAAAGCAGCAGATGGTAATGAATATAGTTTTAATCAATTGAAAGGTAAGCCCGTTTTGGTAGTGAATACCGCAAGCAAGTGTGGATTTACTCCTCAATATGAAGGATTAGAAGAGCTTTATAAAACCTATAAAAGTAAAGGGCTAGTCATTATTGGATTTCCTTGTGATCAGTTTGCTCATCAAGAACCAGGAGATGACAGTGAAATTCAGCAGTTCTGTTCACTGAATTATGGGGTTACCTTTCCTGTAATGGCAAAAATAGAAGTTAATGGAGAAAAAGCTTCTCCCCTCTATGTCTGGCTAAAAGAGCAGGCGAACGGAATACTCGGATCTGCAATTAAGTGGAATTTTACTAAGTTTCTTATCTCGAAAGATGGAGAGCATGTAAAAAGATTTGCACCTACTGTAGTCCCTAAAGATCTTGTTAACGACATTGAACAAGCCTTATGAAAGATTATCCAGAACTATTATTAGAAAACCAACTCTGCTTCAGAATATATACATTGCAAAGGAAAGTGATGGCTCTCTATAAACCTCTTTTGGATGAATTAGGCATCACTTATTTGCACTATATTACACTTATGGTACTCTGGGAAGAAAATGATCAGAGGGTGAGTGATATCTGCTCTAAAACAGATATCGATGTTGGTACTATTTCGCCTATGCTAAAAAGAATGGAAAAATTAGGACTCATTGTTCGCACGCGTGATACTATTGATGAACGGATTGTGAGAGTTTCTCTCACTGATAAAGGCTATCAGATGAGAGAAAAGGCTTTATTAATCGCGTACAGAATAAAAGCTTGTTTCACTCAAGATGGTTTATTCGAAAAAGGATATGAAGATATGGAGACTATTACATCCCTCCTTAATTCACTTCTACAGTCTTTTGAAATATGTAATAAATAGACAATATTTTTATCCTTTTTTAACACCAGTATGATAGAGTAGAGATATCAATACATAAAGGAGATTCGTTATGTCATTAAAGTATTCAAAAAAAGAACTAGGGATGAGTGTTATTGTAGTAATTCTCATCTTATTATTCACTACTGTATCTCTCTATAGTGCTCCTACAACCAGCGGTAGCATTAAGATAATTGCTTCAACTATTCCCGAAGCAAAAGTAGAAGCTACATATAATCTCTCATTTCCTTTTCTGCAAGGAGACTCAATGCTGACCAGCGGAAATAATATTAAGATTAAAACACTTCTAGGGGTTTCTCCAATAGCTGCAACCCTCCAGGTCGATGCAGTACTCACTCCTTTAGCAATATTAGAATTTAATCTTGGAATCGCTGGAGGAACTGGTTGGGACTTTGACTTGATGAGCCTTGAAGGAATAAAAGTTGGTCCTGCTGCAGATTCTCTTGTTAGCGATTCTTTAGGTGGTGCATATTTAAAAGCGCGAGCCGGAGCAGCCTTCCAATTTGACACCGGTGCAATCTTTGAGGGAGAATGGATGAGCATCATCATAAGAACGTATCATGAATTAAATTATCAAATGTATACTGCAGCGGGTAGTGATGATTTCTGGGATTATGAAAGTAGTGGTGCTAAACAAAACGCATTCGATTACAAAGGAGAGTATGTGTTAGGGTATAATATGCCTCTTATGGTAAACACTGTCGCCTTGATGTTAGAGCATACTGTCAATAGTGTATTCGCTACTGTACCATTAAGTTCTGATCTAGTTCTTGGATTAATTGGCAATGTAGAATTCTTTGATGGCTTAAATCTTACCGTTATTCCACAAGTAAATCTTGATGGTGGGATTTCATGGAAAAGATTGGTAGCAATGCTCAGTTATTCCTTATAAAATTACCTATTTTTTAGATGTGATACTGTAGTAGCAGTGATGTTAGTACAGTATTTTTTTATGATGAGAGATGTCTATATTTTTATTACTATGACATATATACACAAATATAAATTATTTGAGGCAACTCATGTCAAAAAAATATCCTTAAGTAAATAATAATTGTTGACAATTTAAGAGGAGTAGAATAGGTTATTTTATAAAGGTAATTCTATATATGGCAGCAATAACAAAAAAAGTTTTTAATGATCTCGCAATATGGATGATGGGATTTGGTTTGTTTGTAGGAACTGTCTTTCCTGTATTCATGTCCTTACTTGGAGTGTCACAAGACATTACTAATG
This sequence comes from Sphaerochaetaceae bacterium, assembly GCA_963663665.2. Classification (GTDB taxonomy): domain Bacteria; phylum Spirochaetota; class Spirochaetia; order Sphaerochaetales; family Sphaerochaetaceae; genus SABI01. The sequence continues at coordinate 151,430 of CAXXKP010000009.1, read as the reverse complement.
CGTTCTGGTTTCGCCTAGCATGTATTCTAGCTGGTTTGCTTGTTGGATCTATGAATATCATGCTTGCTAAAACAGTCGTTGAAAAAAGAGTAAGAAACCTTGCGAACCATATGAAGGAGATTGAGAATCATCTTTATGAGATTTCTGGGAAAAATGAACCTATAGACTGCGATGGAATCAAATGCCATATACAAGTTGATTCTCTCGATGCGTTAGGTGAAAGTGCGATAGCTTTCAATCGCCTCGTTGATACTATTTCAAACAGTATGAAAATAGAAATGTCCCTCCGGACCTATACTCAAATGTTAAGTCGACATTTGGACACTGATTCATTATGTAAAAATGCTCTTGAAATGCTCATCAGTGATTATGATGCTCAAAGTGGTGCAATTTTTGTTATTAAGGGAGGGGATTTACAGTTAATTGAATCAAAAGGAATTAGTGAAGTGACTAACTTGAGTAATATTTCAGTTATTCAAGAAGTAATGATTGATGAGAAAGAAATTATCCTGAACTTCCCTCCAGATATTATATTAGAGGGAGTTCTTACAACCTATCGTCCTGTTCAAGTGATCGTGAAGCCAATTAAATACAAGCAGATCATGCTTGGTATCCTTGTCATAGGTAAATCACGAGTATTTGAAGCATCAAAAATATCAATTCTTGATATCTTATGTAATGGATTGGGGCTTGCTCTTCATAATGCAATTACTCATGATCAGGTACAACGGCTAGCAGCGCTTGATTCTCTAACATCCTTTTACAACCGTAGATTTGGTTCAATGAGATTGAAAGAAGAATGTGCTCGAGCCATATCTAGCGAAGGTTTTATAGGACTGATTATGTTTGATGTGGACCATTTTAAGCAGATTAATGATACCTATGGGCATCCTGTCGGGGATAAATTATTAAAACAAATCGCCAATATCACACGAAGCGTCGTGAGAGATGGAGATGTTCTCATCCGTTATGGAGGTGATGAATTCTTGGTAGTGCTCGTAGGAGCATCTCATAAAGATACATTGGAGATAGCAGAAAACTTAAGAAGGGTTACTACAGAATCTCAACTTCTTAGTCAAAACCAGGTTATAAAAACTACGATTTCAATAGGTGTAGTAAGTTATCCCACATGTAATTGTGATAATGAGATTGATTTAATTGATGCAGCAGATCATGCCTTGTATGTTGCAAAAGAGTCTGGGCGAAATCAGGTAGTAGCAGCTTCTTAGGATGAAATTAAATAGCTTGTGATATTCATTGATTCCTTGATGAATCTGGAATATTTTGGTCCAGAAGTAAATCATGTACATATTTTTCAATATTAGTTATTTTCTCAGCTACTTGATATACTTTTCTATTTGCATCCTCACTCACTAAGTAAGCTATATCAATACCTAATCCATTTGCTATCTGATAAAGGTTGTCAATCTTGGGGAATCTTTTTGCAGATTCTATTCCACCAATATATCCTGTCTGTAAGTTTGACTTTTGTGCTAATTCTTCTTGAGTCATGTTCTTTTCAAGACGATATTTTCTGATATTGGAGATAATCATTTTCTCTAAATTTGACCGGTCCATTAAATCACTCCTCATATATGCTATCTAAACTATATTGTAATAAAATGGTTGTTGAAATACCTAATTAGGTATAAAAATAGAGTAAAATTCTGATTTTAAAGTTATAATTTTTGGATAAAATCTATCTATATAAGTATATACGTTTAACAAATAGTAAAAAGAAAAAAAGAGATTCTGTGCAGAAATGATGCTTCAATCTATATAAATGAAGTATCAAAATGAATATTTGTAACTATATGAAGATTGTGTATCACCTAGTAGGTGATTCATGATACCCATTAGATTAGATGTATTAGTGTAGAAGAGTTGTCAATAATTTATAACAATGACTAGGATTAAATCCCATTTCAAGTAATTTGATAAATTTTTTTCATATACTATCATAATTATTAACTTAGATTACTGGGTAGACTTGAGCCTCATTTATGAGAATGTGTCAAGGTTGTGCATGAGATAAAAAAGATACTTGTCAGAAATCCAATTTTTCTATTGTCCTATTTGGAGGAATTAATTACTTGTTCCATATCTTCTTTCGTTGACTCTAGATGTTCTGCCATTGTAATCATTCCAAGTTGCTCGTCTCGAGAAAGCAGGGCTTGAACAATTTTTTGATGTGCAATCTTAGCATGGATAATGTTCTCTGTTATTGAGAAGGAACGCAATCTGAAATCGAGCATCTGGTCAGAAATTAACTTTCCTATTTTTATGAGTAATCTATTTCCAGTTGCTTCAACGATTGCAGAGTGGAATGAATCATCTAGTGTTGAGAGATGTATTTTGTTATGTTCTTTATTACAAGCTTCAAGAAATTCCTCATGAATGCGGACAATCAAGTCTATTGTTTCATCGGATGCTTTGCTGATAGTTAGACGTGTTGCTAAGGTTTCAATCGCTGTCCTTAATTCAATAAGTTCATCAAGTTCAATATGCTTATCTGTAAACCATTGTTGTATATTTGAAAATGAGATTTCAGGCGGAGCGCAGACAAATGCCCCAACGCCAGATTTTGTTTCGATTAAACCTGTTGCCGCTAATACCCGTAAGGCTTCTCTAATTGTTGACCGGCTTGCCCCGAATTGTTTGCATAGTTCACTTTCCGAAGGGAGCTTCTCTCCGACAGGAAAGTGTTTTGATTCAATAAGTCCCTGTAACTGATTCACTATCTGATCTGTTAGAGTGATTCGCTGGATTTTCTGTATTAAAGGCATCTAGTTTCTCCCCATAGATAGTACCAAGATAGTCTCTACTGTAATTGATTCTGCTCTTGTATTCAAGAAACGAAGTTTACTCTTTATTAGGTTCTTTAACCTTGTTTTAATTTTTTATAGGTAAAGTATAGAGGTGTTAAAGAAAAAACACCTCTATAATCTGATCGTCTTACTCTATTTTCTTTATTTCTTTTAAAGTCTTAGTCAAGAAATCTAATTCTTCAGGAGTAATTGGAGCCATTGGTAATCTAGGTGGTCCAAGGTGAATTTTGGTTACGAGTTCAATAGCTGGCCTAAGAATCGGGTTAGGAAGAATTCGACCATTTTGAGAATTTGCTATACACATTTTATAGAGAGAGCCAAAGAGATCTTTTGCTTTTTCATTTTCTCCTTTCTCAAAATAATCGAACATAGCTCGTATTTCTTTTCCAAAGATGTGAGCGCCACCACTGACGATGCCCATTGCTCCTTGAACGATAGTAGGTAAAAGCATTGCATCATCACCATTATAGATGAGGAAATTAGGTGCTAGTTTTTCTGTTGCTAGAAAATAATTAGTAATTTGTAATGGATTAATTCCTGATTCATCCTTTATACCTACAATATTTGGATATTTCACAAGACGCATTACCGTTTCTGGGTCAATATTTACTCCAGTGAAAATTGGTATGTTATAGAGAATGATATTTGTAGAAATACTTTCAGCTATTTTTGAATAGTGGAGGTAAATTCCTTCTTGATTTGGTTTATTATAGAATGGAGCCACTATCATACAGGTATCTGCCCCAGCTGCTTGAGCTTGTAAACTTAAGGCAATAGTCTCTTTTGTAGAGGCACATCCAGTACCTGCAATGACAGGTTTTCGTTTCCTAGAGACTTTTACAGCAATTTCTATAAGAGCTATTCGTTCCTCAAACGTAAGTAAACTAGCTTCTCCTGTGGTTCCCGTTACGATTAAAGAATCACATAGATCATGTTCTATGACATACTCAATTAATTCTTCCCACACTTTATAATCGACTTCTTCGTTTTCTTTATAAGGTGTGATAAGTGGAAGAAGAATTCTTCCATAATATTTTCTTAAATCCATATTACTGCCTCTTTTCTTGTTAAATTGTATAGTTGTCTGACAGGAAAAATTTTAACATATTTACAATTTTTGTCAAGGATTTGCATTGTTTTAATTATAAAAAAATATAAATTATTATAATTATTCTATTTATTATGCAACGAATATCATTGACAAATAAAAAAAGTATGAGAATATGAATATAGTAATACTGTCTGACAAGCAAATATGAGTGTAATTTTTAAATCTTAAAAAGGAGAAAAAAATGAAAAAATTAGTATTCTTTCTAATCATTTTATTGATAGTAGTAGGATTTTGTTTTGCTACTGGTACTACAGAAGCAAATAAGATTGTAAAACCTATCGAACTTGTTTATACGATGACTGCCGTGCCAACCGATGCACATGCCGGAGCAATGCGTGTATTCAAAGAGGTTGTTGAAGATCTTTCCAAAGGAACGATAAAAGTACTTACATACGACAGTGCATCATTGTTTAAACAAGATCAGGAAGTTGCTGCAATAAAATCAGGACAAGCTGATATTACAGCAACAGCCGCATCATGGCTTACCGATAAGTCCCCATGGGTATCGATGTTTACCGCGGCCTACATGTTCAGTAGCTACGACCAATTGAGGGCTTTCTATGATAGTGACATAGCGAAAGAAGTATTTGAAAGAATAGCAAAAGAGCAAGGAGTGAGACCATTAGGCGCTGAATATCTTGGAACCCGTCAGTTAAGCTTGGTAATGGATAAAGAAATAAAAACGCCAGCAGATTTAAAAGGTGTAAAATTAAGAATGCCAGCCTCAGAATCATGGATGTTTATGGGGAGAGCTTTAGGAGCAAACCCTACGCCAATTTCATTCTCTGAATTATATATGGCACTTCAATCTAAAACCGTTGATGGTCAGGATAATCCCCTACCTACAACTAAAAATGCAAAATTTTACGAGGTGTGTAAATCAATTACTATCACTAATCACGTAATCGATAATTTATGGGTAACAATAAATGAAGCAAGATGGCAGAGTTTTACAGATGAACAAAAGGGCTGGATTATGGCTGGTATTAATGCAGGTATAGAATACTGTGATAAAAATAATATTAAAGCAGAAGGGGAGTTGATTGAGTACTTCAAATCTCAAGGATTAAAGATTTATTACGCAGATTTGAATGCCTTCAGTTCTCATGTTTTAGATCAATATCTTAACAGTGATTATTCAAAAACCTGGGATAGGGATTTGTTTGATAGAGTTCAAGCTGCTATTAATTAATAAAAATAACACGCCCATCGGGTAAATCCTGATGGGAAATTTTTTTAACTGTGGCATCAGTAGGAATTCGATGATTTACCTATGATTCCTACCTCTCGATTTTCATAAATATACCTCTTGTTAGGTAGTATGATTTCCCACTATTTCAGATTAATAAAGATTCCAGATAGATATACAAAGGAGATATACTTTGAATTTGTATATAGTTACAGAAGGCCTTTAATCTGTACCGAAACAAAGAGCCAAGAAATAAATGGTAGTATTCCCATTGTTGAGTTTGAAATCAATATATTATAATCAGATTAAGAGAGTAACTATTTTTTTCAAATTTCAGGCTAAAACCTTCTAATCTCATCGGAAAAAATTTCACAAATAGTATGAAGGAATATAATTTTACTTGGGCATTTTAATTTGTTCTAGTTTCGCTCAACACAACAGATCTCTCTTCGTTAAAAGTAGACTATCCCTATTGAAAGTAAAAAAATTAAAGGATATTTATTCTCTGTTGAAAAATTAGATTTTATACTAAACTGTGTACAGTGAGGTCAATATGAAAATAGTAGGATTTAATGGGAGCCCGAGAAAACGAGGTAATACGTATACCCTAATGAGTGAAATTTTACGAGGAGCTAAAGAAGAAGGAAGTGACACCCAATATATTCAACTTCAGTCATACCATATCGAAGGATGCATAGGATGTGAAAAATGTCGTACTGATAAAATCTGTACACAATTCTTTGATGGAATGCATCTTCTTTATCCTCTACTAGAAGAAGCAGATGGGATAATTCTTGGATCTCCTACTTACAATTATTCCATGACTCCATGGATGAAATGCTTTATTGATAGATTCTATCCTTTTTTTGATTTCACTGAGCAGCGTCCAGGTCCATATAGTTCAAGGCTTGGTAATAGGGGAAAAAGAGCACTTATCTTTGGTGTAAGTGAACAAGTAGACCCTAGTGAAATGCATCATAATGTTGATGCCATGAAGGATGCAATAAAGGCAATTGGATACGAAATAGAGGATACCCTCTATTTTAGTAACCATTTTAAAGCTTCCTCTGTTTTTCAAAGTATTTCTAGCCAAGTAAAAGCATATGAGGCAGGTAGGCTTTTTGTTAAGTCTTTAAAAAAGTAATAGACTTTTAGAAACTATTTCTCTCCTTTTTTAATTTTTCCCACAACCTTTTAAGGTCAAATTAATTAATTAGTCTCTAATTTCTATCTGGTATATACAATGGATAATTAGATCCATATGGTGCACTTTTTTTAAAAGGTTTTTTAAAACTCTCTTGAATTAAAGCGAAAACTCCTATTACTCAGTAATGTAGGTAGGAGGAACAAAGAAATGATAAATTTTCGTTCTGGGAATATTTTGCTTTCTGACGTTGAAGCAATCGTATTAGGTGTTAGTTGTGATGGAGTAATTGATCATAGAGAAGCTATGCGAAGAGAAAAAGTCTTTCCTTCCTTTCATACGCAGTATACACAAAGTTGCTATAAAGGGGTCCTTACGATGGAGAGCATCTTATTAACACATAACCATCAGATAAAATTCCCACACTACCTTATAAATTTTCCTGTGACTAAGCATTTTCTTGATGTTGTACGCCTTGAAGATGTAAAGAAAGGAATTCCTTCTCTCATTCAAACGATAAAGGATTATAAGATTACAAGTGTTGCAGTGTCCCCCTTGGGAGTAGAGTTAGGTAGATTAACTTGGAAGGAGGTAAAAGAAGTTTTCGTTCAGGCCTTTACTCCATTGAAAGAGGTAGAATTTTTTCTCTATGAACCAAATTTGTCTTTTTAAAAAAAATAAAGGGTACTGCATATCTAAATCTACAATACCCTTATCTTTACTGTTACCTAATGCTCATCACTTAGGATATACTAATACCTTTTCTAATTCTGGTTTTTTCTTAAGATCTTCTTTAAGCCCTGCTTCCCTTGCTTTATTTACATAATCTTTATGTTGGAAAGAATAGGTGAAATTCATATGAATATCATAGGTTCCTTCCATAAGAGCAACAGCATCTTCAGTCATTACTAATTCTTCATCAGTAGGAATTACATATATTCTTACAGGTGATCCATCTTTAGAGATATCAAGTTCTCCATTGCGACATTGGCCTATTCGGTTCTTTTCTTCATCAAGATGAATTCCTAAGATTTCAAGGTCCTTTGTAGCTCCAAGTCTGATATGAGGAGCCATTTCACCAACTCCAGCTGTGTAGACAATTGCATCAACTCTTCCAAGTTCTGCAGCATAGGCTCCTATATATTTCTTTATCCTATGAGTTTCCATATCGATTGCAAGTTGTGCTTTTTCATTTCCATTCGCTGCAGCATCTCGTACATCTCTTCTATCACTAATACCACAAAGACCTAAAAGGCCACTCTTTTTATTTAACGTGCTATCTATCTCTTTAACACTCATTCCAGTTCTGTTCATTACATAAGGAATGATAGCAGGATCTATGTCTCCACTACGAGTTCCCATGATAAGTCCTTCTAGAGGAGTGAGTCCCATTGAGGTATCAACACAGACACCATTCTTTACAGCACAAATCGAGGCTCCATTACCGATGTGACAAATAATAAGATTAGTATCTTTTGGATCCTTCCCTAGTAACACTGCAGCTCTTTTAGCGGTGTAGACATAACTTGTTCCATGAAAGCCATAACGACGAACATTGTATTGGGTATACCAACTATAAGGGACCGCATACATGTAGGAAGCTGGTGGCATAGTCTGATGCCATGCAGTGTCCATAACAATTGCATGAGGAATATTGGGCATCACCTCTCGAGCAGCCTCTATCCCCATGATGTTCGCCGGCATATGGAGAGGAGCCAGAGGAATGAGTTTTTTAATAGTAGAAAGAACTTCATCATCAATTAAAACAGATTTAGTAAAATTCTCTCCGCCATGAACAACTCTGTGACCAACAGCACCAATATCAGACATAGAAGTTATCACCCCATGATCTTTGTCAAGGAGCATGCTAATTATTAACTCAATCGCTTCTTTATGAGTTGGACAGTTGACTTTATCAGAGAACTTTCCATTTCCAGTTTTCTTGTGTTCAATTTCTGAATACTCTAAACCAATTCTTTCTATAACACCAACAGCTAATACTGCTTTGTTCTTCCAGTCATACACCTGGTATTTAGCGGAAGAACTTCCGCAATTAAGCGTGAGAATAATCATGATGGCCTCCTACGTGCGAATCAAATATAAAATTTTGTATTCTTAATTCTTACATGCACACAAAAAAAAATCAACCTAATGACGATGTGAACGCATTCAATATTCCGTATATTAGATATGAAAAATCGAATATTTTACATAGCGCTTAGTGTTTTTGTAGGGATTATCTCTTTCCCTCTTATTAGTTCTACAACACTCTCCTGTATTCCATCTTCTTCAATATTTGATATAACTCATAAAGATACAATTTCTATCGCTAATCAAAATGATTTTTTGTATTCTTTTCACTTTCTAATTCAACAACAACCTTTTCTCTCCTTCAAGTATAAATGGATTAAAGAATTTCCCGATTCCGTGTTGGCTGTTGGCGATATTTCAGGGGATAAAAGGATTCAACTGCTAAATGGTGATATATATTCAACTGTTATTACAGAGCCTTTGAGTTATGAATCAATTAATGTGCGAATGGGGGAGGTGAAAGATAGTGCATTAGCTTTTTCATCTCTTCTGGAGAATTATTCAATTCACAATTTTATCCTTACACATATAGAAAGTACCAATAAATACCTCTCTCATGGGCTACTTGCAGAAACCCTTTCTTTATCTATAGGAGTATCTATCTTCTATTCATTGCAGCGAATTTTTGATAAAGAGCAAGAATTCATTATGTGGAATCAAGGTACTATGGGTAGTGGATTAGCTACTTATATTACCTTTCATAAAGAAACAATTCCTCTAGGTGAAAAATACTCCCTCGACTATTCATTCACGACTACTTATAGCACTCCTTTTGAACAAACAGGAAGTAGTGGGATGATTCAGTCAGTGAAAATAAAAGAAGGCTCGAGAAAATACCTGAGCTATCTATTCATCTTTTTCCCTTTTGGATCTTATGGCTGGAATGAGAATACAGATCAAAAGAGAACACAATTCTCAGAAATATCATACGAATACCAAATTCCAAATCTATCTATTAAATATAAGCACACTTTGGAATTTTTTGAACAAAGTATTTTTGCTTATAAAGGGATACCTGCAAAAAGAGTTTATTTTTTTGAGATTGAAAATCAGGGGATAGGATTTTCAATGAAAACAACAGAAAACCATGATGAGAATCTTGAACAAGAAGTTGAGCAAACATTTTCACTCACTTACACCTACTTAGATCTTTTCTTAAAGGGTATATGTACTATCGTAGATGGGAAGCTATCGTATAAAGGTGAAATCAGGTTGAAGAAAGAGCCGTTTTTATTAACGATCTCTATAAACAATGAAGGGAATATCTCATATTCACTCAGAATGGATTCATTACACCTTCCATTTGAGCTTTTTTTTACATTCAATTCAACTAATTCAATAAAACTTTCTTTCACCATCGACCAATAAGATTTACTTCTCTCTCTAAATCAATTGAGTGTTTTTCTTTGACTTTTTTTCTCACTTCTTCAGATAACGTGTAGATGTCGCGGCTCGTAGTTTCTTGGCTTGTTTTAACAATAAAGTTCGCGTGGTGATGAGATACCATTGCTCCGTTGAGCAATTGATCCTTACAGCCAGCTTCTTCAATAAGACGACCAGCAGATTTCCCTTCTGGGTTTTTAAACATACAGCCGGCACTTGGTAGGTCATACTGACCTTTATGAAGTCTCTTTAATCTACTCTCTTCTTTTTTCTGGCGAGCTAATGACGTATTTTTATTGAAATGAAGACGTAATGCAACTTCATAAATCGTGAACGAGTTTTCTTTAAAGAATGAATTCCTATAGTCTGAGGATTCATTTAGAGGGTAATAACGAAATAATTGACCATTTTTATCAAGATAATCTACCCACTCTACATAATCAGTTATTGTAATGTCATGAGTCCCACTATTACCCCATACAGCTCCACCGATAGTTCCAGGAAGTCCCCCAAGTGGTTCAAGTCCACTCAGATTGTTCTCTATTGCCACATTGATTAACGTATCGAGTGTGAGTCCGCACTCGGCTACGCATAATAAGCCTCTTATATGATAAGCTTTCATTTTATGTGTGAGAATCACTAATCCTTCGACTCCATCATCGCTAATAAGTACATTTGACCCAGCTCCAAGAATAGTTACTGGAAGGTGTTGTTCAGAGGCGAATTTTAATACTACCTTCAGTTGTTCAAGGTTTTCTGGGATACATAAAAAATCAGCATCTCCTCCAGTTCTATAACTTGTATATGGTTTAAGGGCAGCGTGTGGTATAATTATATCGTCTATATTGATTTTTTCATTTTCATTTCGTATTGTTGTATTCACAAGAACAATAGTATATCATTTTTTTACTGCTATCAATCCTGGTTTTTTTTAAAGGAATATCTATGAATTTATCTATATACAATACAATGAGTCGAGAAATTGAACCTTTCGTCCCTCTTAATGAGAAGAATGTAGGAATGTATTGTTGTGGACCTACTGTATATAATTTTGCTCACATTGGAAATCTTAGAACCTATATATTTGAAGACGTTTTACACAGGATACTTACGTATAACAACTATCAGCTCACTCATGTGATGAATATTACCGATGTTGGACATCTTAGCGACGATGGAGATGAGGGTGAAGATAAGATGGTGAGAAGAAGCCATGAGAGTGGTAAAAGTGTCTATGAAATAGCTGATCTGTATACAAAAGCCTTCTTCGAGGATACGAATGCTCTCAATATTATTACCCCAGATATTACCTGTAAAGCAACCGAACATATTGAGCATATGATTAACCTCATAAAGCGATTAGAAGAGGGTGGCCATACCTATATAAGTGGAGGCAATGTCTATTTTAGTATTGACACATTTCCTGAATATGGGCGCCTTGCTAGACTCAATCTTGATCAATTAAACAGTGGAGCAAGAATAGAGATTGACGAGAACAAGAAAAATCCTAAAGACTTTGTTCTCTGGTTCACTAAATCAAAGTTTGACAATCAAGCGATGAGATGGCCCTCTCCTTGGGGAATCGGGTATCCGGGTTGGCATATTGAGTGCTCAGCAATGAGCATGCACTATCTAGGGGAGTCCTTCGATATTCACTGTGGTGGAATAGATCATGTGAGTGTTCATCATACGAATGAGATTGCTCAGAGTGAGGCCGCAACTAATAAACCTTGGGTAAAATATTGGGTTCATGGAGAATTCCTTATTAATGAGACAGGCAAGATGTCGAAAAGTAAAGGTGAATTCCTTACAATCCCTTTTCTAAAGGATAAAGGATATGACCCATTGGATTATCGCTACTTTTGTTTGCTTGGTCATTATCGATCTCAACTAGTTTTTTCTTGGACCTCATTAGATGCTGCACGTAGTGGAAGACGGAATTTAATGAAATTAGTATCTGCTCTCTCTAAAGAGAATGAGAAGAGCGTAGCAGAAATCACAGATCAGAAATCACTTTCTTACTTACAGGAATTTGAACAGCATATCAACACAGATCTTCATATACCTCAAGCACTAGCAACACTCTGGACTCTATTGAAAGATGAGAATGTGAGTGATGAAGATAAAAGAGCTCTGTGTTCTCATATGGATACCATATTTGCCCTCGATCTTTTAAAAGAAGAAAAGGAAGTAAAAATACCTGAACAAATATATGCATTGCTTGAAAAAAGAGCTCAAGCTAAGATAGAAAAGAAATATCAGGAAGCTGATGAGGTTCGTGCTATAATAGAAGAAATGGGGTATGTCATTAAAGATACAAAAGACGGCCCAATAATTACAAAAATTGTGTAACCGATATGATATGTGAGTTGTTAATAGTATGAAAGTAAAAAGTAGTGAGAATGCATCATTTCAGAGTGTGTACAAGGAAGTTTTCCCTGTTTTGATGAGAGTAGCGTACCACGTAACCTACAGCATAGATGTTTCAGAGGACATTGTCCAAGAGGCATTTATACGGTTTTACGAGAAGAACATGGAGTTCCCTAGCGTTGATGAAGCGAAGTACTGGTTGATTCGAGTGACTAAAAATCTGGCAATCAACGTTGTGAAACGAAAGTCTAGGGAAAAGGCAATGGTTGAGAAAATCAAGAAAGTGCCTAAAGCTCCAGTTCAGGATGGTGAGGATGCTCTTATCGATCTAGAAATGAAAGAGATGATTCGAACTGCTGTGGAGAAGCTACCTGAGAAGCTGAAATCAGTATTAATCTTGAAAGAATATGCTGATTTGAACTATAAACAGATAGGGATAGTCCTCCACATTTCAGAAAGTAATGTAAAGGTCAGAGTGCATCGTGCTCGAAAAATGATGGAAACGATGCTAGACCGGGGAGAAATGCATGTGTCTTGATGATCAGATTTTAAATACCTACCTCGATGATGAACTTGTTGAACCATGGAAGACCCAAGTAGAAGAGCACTTAAAGTATTGCAGTGCGTGTAACACACGATATGAACAACTTAAAGCTGTGCATACAATGCTTCACTCTAGCAGACTAGGGGACGATAAAATTGATGCAGCTGGAAGTAAGATATTGACCTTCATGGAGAATAATTACCTAAAAAAGGATAATAAAGTAAAGTTTCTTTCCCGAGACTTTCACCTAAAAACTCCAGCTTTATTAGGATTCGCAGCAGCATTTGTGTTAATATTCATCGGTGCACTTGCAATCAAGAGTCCTACCCTTAATGAATCAAATGTATTAATTCCATCTGTTATTTCAAGTGATAGTGGTTCAGTTACCCAAGTGAGAGCTACAGAGAACCTTGGAGCGAGTCAGATTCTTTCTAATCTTTCATTAGAAGAGATTCTTGCCTATCTCGATGCCAAAGGCTATGAAGTAGACCTCAAAGTAAAATCGGTAACTCCTATTGGAGAAGAGCCCACAACCAAATAGGTTTTTCGTAATAAAACAATAATAGGTGCATGAGAACCTTCAAACAGTTCTTGTGCACTTTTTTATTGTATAGAGTAAATTTGTATGTTGTAACAGATAAGTGATTTTGATACTATCAAACCTATTAAAAGCATAGGAGCATCACATGAAGTCAGTAGAGTTGGATAAAAGTTATAATCCCAACGATTTTGAACAAAGAATTTATGATACTTGGATTGAGAAAGGGTATTTCTCCCCAGATAAAGAGGGTGAAGAAACCTACACTATTGTGATGCCACCACCTAATGTAACAGGAATTCTCCACATGGGGCATGCGCTTAACAACTCACTGCAAGATATCATCATCAGGTACCAGCGAATGATGGGGAAAGATGCTCTATGGCTTCCAGGGACAGACCATGCAGGAATTGCAACTCAGCATGTAGTTGAAAGAGAACTTAAGAGCCGAGGCACCGGACGAAAAGAGCTTGGACGAGAGGCTTTTTTAGAAGAAACTTGGAAAGTAAAAGAGAGACACCACACTATTATAAAAAATCAACTTCAAAAAATTGGAAGTAGTTGTGACTGGTCACGAGAACGATTTACAATGGATGATGGCCTCTCTAAAGCTGTGAGAGAAGCGTTTGTTACCTTATATGAGAGAGGACTCATCTACAAAGGAAACTACCTCGTTAACTATTGCTCTACCTGCGGTACAGCCCTTGCAGACGATGAAGTAGAATATAAACCAGTGACAGGGGCTCTTTATAGAGTTAGATACCCTTTTGAAAATAAAGACGGATTTATTACAGTTGCAACAACACGACCAGAGACAATGTTTGGAGACGTTGCAGTTGCCGTACATCCAGATGATGAAAGATATAAAGACATTGTGGGAACAAACGTAATCCTTCCACTAGCTAATAAACCAATTCCTATCATAGCAGATAGTTATGTAGATATGACCTTCGGAACTGGTATGGTAAAAATTACACCAGCACATGATCCTAACGACTGGGCAATTGGGCAAAGACATAATCTTCCCATCATTAATATCTTGAATCCCGATGGGACTCTCAACGATGAAGTCCCCCAAATATATCGAAATATGGATGTTCTAAGTGCGAGAAAACTCGTAGTAAAAGACCTCAGTGAACAAGAATATTTAGTGGAACAACAAGTCCATAATCATGAAGTAGGGCACTGTTATCGTTGTTCTACTGTCATAGAACCATATCTTAGTGAACAGTGGTTTGTTTCGATGCAGTCGATGGCCGATAAAGCTCTTTTAGCATGGGAGGATGGCAACATTAACTTCTATGCTAAGAGGTGGGAAAATACCTATTCTCATTGGCTTAAAAACATAAGAGACTGGTGTATCAGTCGTCAACTCTGGTGGGGACATAGAATCCCCGTATGGTACTGTAGAGACTGTGGTGAGATGATGGTTCTTAGGAATGATCCAACTGAATGTTGTAAGTGCCATTCTACCAACCTCAGGCAAGAAGAAGATGTGTTAGATACTTGGTTTAGTTCATGGCTCTGGCCTTTTTCTACCTTAGGATGGCCAGAAAAATCAAATGATATGAAACGGTTCTTTCCAACCCAAACACTTGTTACTGGATATGACATCATCTTCTTCTGGGTCTCAAGGATGATTATGGCATCCCTTGAATTTGTTGGTGAAGTTCCATTTAAAGACATCTACATTACTGGTCTAGTAAGAGACCGACAAGGACGAAAGATGTCTAAATCATTAGGGAATGGGATTGATCCTTTAGATGTAGTGAACCAGTATGGGGCAGATGCAATGAAGTTCACCCTTTCTTATCTTGCGGCTCAAGGACAAGATATTCTCATTGATATGGAATCCTTTAAGCTTGGATCTCGCTTTGCCAATAAAATTTGGAATGCTACTCGTTTTTTGTTAATGAATTTAGAGGGAAGGAACCTCGTTGAGATCGATAAAACAAAGATGACCCATATTGATGCATGGATGTATAACTCGCTCAATCAGGCAGCTGCCAAAGTTGAAGAAGCGCTCTCGACCTATAGATTCAATGATGCTTCTAGTACAATCTATGATGTATTTTGGAATGACTTTTGTGACTGGTATGTAGAAGTAACTAAATTTGCCTTGAAAAATAAAAGTGATGAAGAAAAAGATATGAGTGTCTCTATTATGCTCGACATCCTTGCTACTTTGATGAGATTAATGCATCCATTTATCTCCTTTATTACAGAAGAGATTTATAACAAACTTCCAAACACTTCAGGTGATATTATTAATGCACCATATCCCGTGTATGACGCATCCCAAGAATATGCTCAAGAAGCTGCAATAGTGAGTTCCATGCAAGACTTTGTGAAATCTGTGAGAAGTGTGAAAAGTGAACTTCAAATTGGACCGGAAAAGAAACTAAGTATTATTTATAGACCAGATAAGTCAAGTAAAGTCGGGGCGTTCATTAACAGTGAAATAGACTTGATCTCTTCATTCATAAATGCGAGTTCGTTAATTGTTGATATTGATCATACACAAAACATTAGTAAAGCAGTTCCTGTTGCGGGGAATGGATTCGAAGCCTTTGTCTTTGTACGTGATGCAATTGATGTCGAGCAAGAGATCAAAAGAATAGAGAGTGAACTTGAAAAGAACGAAGCACTCTTGGTAGGATCAAAAAAGAAATTGGAGAATGAAAACTTCATCTCTCATGCTAAAGAAGAAGCTATCGAGAAAGAGAAAGGGAAATTCAATGAGTTCAATGAAAGAAAAGAGAAACTGACTAATCATCTGTTACTGTTAAGTAAATTATAAGAATACGAGATATCACATAAAGGCACTCTCAATGAGAAATATCAAAATTCTTTGTTGAGAGTGTCTGATATTGATTCATAGATATATTCAAGTACGCAAGAAAAAGTAGCATCCTTTGAATTTATAACATGATAGTATCTAACATTAATTTTATTATTAATTTGGGCATTTTTTTGCTGAAACAGATCACAATTTATGATGAAATTAGGGTATTCCAATTAAAACGTCTGCTCCAAGATATTTTCAGGCAACTCATTGTCTAACATTCTATTATGTCTCTTACAAACACTCTTTAAAGTGATATTGATAAACAGATACTTGATTTGATATTAACTCAATAACAAAGTATTCGATAAGAAGGTGATGAAGTCCTTATATCCATCTTATAAACTTTGAATGAATTGATTTAATCGAATTATTCTATCGTTTGCACAGCTATTGCATCAGGTTTCTCCCTTTCTCCTCTATTGGGAATTATATGGTACAAATAGTTTTTTTATAACGTAACATATCTGTATAGGAAAATAGGAGAGCGAGAACAATTATAGGTTGAGATACTCAATGAATGGAATTCAATGATCAAGAAGAAAATGCGAGAGGTAAAGCCATTTTTACAAAACATCCTCTGCAATCAGTTCTATTTTGTATCGATATGGTCCCATGATACTTTTTCACGATACCGTATACAAGTGAAAGCCCTAATCCTGTGTTAACACCGTTATGGGATTTTGTGGAATAGAATGGAGTGAAGTAGTCTTTGCTTATGTCTATACCTTCTCCGGTATCTAGTATCTGTAATGTAAGGAATGTTTCATTGTTCACGCATAATCTCTCTATGATGATGTCAATATTCCCTTCCCTGTGAATTGACTCGAAGCTGTTTTTTATGATGTTCAGTAATGCTTGTTTGAATTCATTCTCATTAATATAGACAGTGTTACTTTTATCTTTCTCAATGAGATTAATCGTAATATCTTTTAATTTTGCATTCACGCTCAGTAGATCGATCATCTCCTTTACAAGATCATTGATATTGACATCGGTTGGAGAGACTTTCTCTAGGTTAGAGAAATTCTGAAGGTTACTCACAATCTTAGTGATATACGTTACTTGTTTTGATAACTGATTCACTATTTTATGAAGCTCAGGATCATTGAATCGGAATCGTATATTAGTGAGATAGTTACTTATAATATCAAGAGGATTATTGATCTCATGGGCGACACCAGCGGATAGCAAGCCAACAGAAGAGAGTTTTTCCGAGAGGTGATGGTCCTGCTGAAGAAAGTCATATTCTGTGATGTCATAAAATATCAACATTGATCCTATCTTTTCGAATCCATCGTATATAGGAGAGTAGTGGATGTTGTAGATACCTTCTACATCATTGATGTTGAGTGATAAATGGTAGATAGTCTGTTCATGAGTTTGAGATAACTGTTCTAGTATTGTGTTCTTAGTTGTGTCCACAGTTTTTCCGAGGATCACTTTCCCAGGTTTATCAATCATATCTTTAATATCTACTCTGAAATTACTCACAAAATACCTGTTGGCTAGTTTAAGGGCTCCCTTATTATTAAGGATTATTAGATTTACCGGAAGATTCTCAAGGATTGCTTCATTATACTTGATTAGATGGTAAAACGAGTCGGAAGTGTCTTCTGTCTGGGGAGTAACGGAAAGTTGTGTATACGCCATTTTTATAATCTGCATCCTGCCAATACTCTGTATATTTTCTGTAAGAATGTTCGTGCCATCCCGTATGATTGAAATCCTATCAGAGATATCGAAGGCCCAGTCAATCTTATGGGTCATAATGATGATGCAACACCCTTCTTCTTTCAGTTTCTTCAGGACCGTTTTGAGTTTTTGGTAATATTCAACTGAGAGCTTGTCCAATGATTCATCTAAAATTAGTATTTTCGGATTATTCTTTATTTTTGTAAGGATTGCTACGAGAGCTCGTTCTGAAAGCGTAAGATTCTTAATTAATTTTTGAACATCAAGAATAATCCCAAGCTTGCTTAAGTAATTTTCAGCCATGGCGTTTAGTTTCTTTTTTAAGGAAAGTGAAAAGAATGGGGTCCTACTATCATGAAAAAAGAGCGTCTCGGCGACGGTGAAATGTGGGTTGAGCATGAGTTGCTGGTGAACAAAGCTCACACCTCTCTGTTTTGCAATCTTCGTCTGAATGAAAGAATACACATGGTTATCTATTGATATAATTCCTGAATCAGGTTTTGCTAGACCACAAAGCATCAGTCCTAAACTTGATTTCCCTGCCCCATGCTCTCCAATCACGGCATGGATACTGCCACGGTGAAAAGAGATGTTAATACGGTTTAATACTCTGACTTTATTATAATTGAGTTGTACATTTACTATATCAACAACTTTATCAGGCATATTACGCTATTCCATACTTTTTCAGTTTTAAATAGAGCGTATTGCGACTCATGTTAAGGAATTTTGCTGTTTCGGATTTGTTATTCCTTGTCTCTAGTAATGTCTTGGAAATCAACTCTTTTTCTTTTTGTTGAACGAGTGGAAGGAGACTACTGTGATGGGAAACATTAGGTTCAATACCGGGGGGGAGATCCTCTAAATTGATTTCCTCATTCTGCGAGATAGTTGTTGCATACAAGAGAACATTTTTAAGTTCTCGCACATTACCCGGCCACTGATAATTTTGAAAGAGTTTCATAACATGAGTTGAGAGTTGTTTCACTGCAATGTTGTTTTTCTCACTGATGGTTATTAAAAGATCTCGAGTAAGATCTTCTAGATCTTCTTTTCGATTCCTTAGTGGAGGTATATGAAGTATTCCTCCATTGAGTCGGTAGAATAAATCTTCCCTGAAAGATCCTTCTTCTACCATTGCCGACAAATCCTTATTCGTAGATGCCAAGAACCTCACATTAATCTTTTTCGTCTCGTTGGCTCCGATCCTTCTTACTTCCTGGTTCTGGATGACTCTGAGAATTTTTGCTTGAAGAGTTTTAGGCATATCTCCAATCTCATCAAGAAGGAGAGTGCCACAATCTGCTTGTTCAAAAACGCCTTTGTATTCAGATGAGGCTCCAGTATAAGCACCCTTCTCATGTCCGAAGAGTTCGTTATCAAGAAGGCTCTCTGGAAAGGCTGCACAATTGATTTTAATGAATTTCTCAGTTTGTCTCTTTGAATTCTTTAAGATATATTCAGCTAATCCTTCTTTCCCAGTTCCATTCTCTCCAATGATCAGAATGGTGATATCAGATGTAGCTAGTTGTTTTGCCCTCTTTAAAACATTGCAAAACTCAAGGTTCTTGCTTTTTAGAAGGAGGTTCCCGCTGTTCAGCCCTGAATCAGAATCTTCACTCTTACTTTTTTTTACCAAATTCTCTGTTGCAGAATCAATCCTTGTGCATAATGTGCTGAAATCAATTGGTTTCCTCACGAAGTCAAAAGCTCCCAGTTTCATAGCTCTGACAGCAGCCTCTACCGTTGCATACCCAGTAATCATGATGACAGGTATAAAGGGATAGGCTACTTTAAGCTTCTCGAGGGTATCAACTCCATTCTCATTTCCCAATTTGACATCAAGCAGGATTATGTCTATATCTTCTTCCTGTAAGACAGAAAATGCTTTACGAGTATTGTTTGCGTAGAAAAGATAATGTCCTACAAATGAAAAGTTGTCTTTGAGTACTTGAAACAACTGGTGATTATCATCAATGAATAAAATATCCAAATTCTTATCTCTCCTGCCTATGCATATTAATACAAATTTCAGTACAACCTGAACAAACACTGTCCTATTTTAGGACAACTGTAGCATAACAATTTTTAAACCTCAATGAAAAGAGATCAAAAAAATACTGTTTCTAAAAGCTTCAGGAAGAAAAGATAGTAATTGGCACAGTATGTGCATAAGATTAAGCAAGAACGAATTCTAGTACAAAGGAGAGAAAATGAAAAAGTTATTATTAGTGTTACTTATCGTGTGTGTGGCACTCGCTTCGGGCTTCGCTTCAGGAGCGAAAGAGGTTGGAAATGAAGCAAGTGAGAAAAAAATCAGTGATTTGAAGATTGTTTTAATTCTTCCTGGTCCTATTAACGATCAATCATGGAATGCAACAAACTATGCTGGTCTTATTGCATGTAATGAACAGTTAGGCACCAAGATGGAATATGTGGAAAATGTTCAGGCTTCTGATTATGAATCAACATTCAGAAACTATAGCGAAAGAGGCTATGATCTGATTATGGCTGCTGGAACACAGTTTGATGATGCAGCTAACAAAGTAGCAGAGGATTATCCAAATACTACATTTTGTGTGGTAAATGGGTTTAGGGCAGATTATCCGAATGTTTCTCCAATCTTCCCAAAAGAATATGAAGCAAGCTATATTGCTGCTCTGATCGCAGGTGAAGTTACTGAGAATGGTAAGTTTGCAACTATAGGTGGTTTCCCTAATGATGCAATGGAAAAACTGTTAGATGTATATGAAGAAGTTGCAGTAAACATTGCAGTAGACCGAGGAATTTTAGGAGCAAGTGCAACCAGATCTTATGCGAATAGCTGGGATGATATTGCTCTTGGAAAGCAAATGGCTGAAACCATGATAGATAACGGTGCTGATACATTATTCGTATATGCCAATCAAGTCGGTCTTGGAGCTATTCAAGCAACAAAAGAAAAAGGGATGAAATTTGTTGGATTTTCAGGAAATCAGAATGATATTGCTCCCGGAACAGTCGTTGCATCAGTAATCTTTGACTTCCAGATATTCTATACTTGGGCAGTTGAGAAATTCTCAGAAGGAATGCTTGAAGGTGGGAAAGTTCATGAAGCTGGGATTGCAGAAGGAATCTTTAAACCGGTATATCCTGACAAATTTGCTAATGATATTAAGGAAAGGGTTAATGTAGGTATCACAAAAGCTCTCAATGGTGAAGTTAATTTCCAATCAATGTTCAAATAGTAATTTAAACATGATATGATATCCCGATCTCGATCGGGATATTGTGTCCTTTATGAAAGAACGATACAAGTAGAATTTTTTTAAAATATGTACAGAATAATCTGCTTTTTAAAGTTTTATTTTGATTCAAGAGTGGATTTTAACAGGAATAATGTATGAATAAACCTTTTTTTGAGCTTAAAAATATCTCGAAATATTTTGCCAAAGTTATTGCGAACAGTGACGTATCCTTATCGGTAAACCGTGGTGAAGTACTCGCACTTCTCGGAGAGAATGGCGCAGGGAAAAGTACCTGTATGAAGATCCTTTATGGGCTTTATCAGGCAGATGAAGGCGAAATTTATAAAGATGGCGAAAAGATTTCAATAAAGAATCCCAGAGATGCGATGGGTTTTAAAATCTCTATGATCCAACAGCATTTTTCTCTCGTCGCTGCACATTCCGTTACAGAGAATATTATTTTAGGGAATGTGAAAGGGAAGATACGATGGAGTGAGGAAGAGGATAAGATTCAACAGCTTGCTAATACCTACGGGTTCCAAGTTGATGCCAGAAAAAAAATCAAAGATCTTACCGTAGGTGAACAGCAGAAAGTGGAGATACTAAAAGCCCTCTACCTTGATGCAAACCTTCTAATCATGGATGAACCTACCGCTGTTCTTACACCACAAGAGATTGATACCCTGATGGAATTCGTGAAAGATTATTCACGGCAAGGGAATGCTGTTATTTTTATTACCCATAAATTGAAAGAGGTGATGCATGTTGCTAATAGAATAATCGTGATGAGATCTGGAAAGGTTTATGGAAATGTTTTAAAAGAAGAGATTAATGAAGCTGAACTTTCTAAGATGATGATTGAACATACAATTAAAGAATTGGATAAAGGAGACGATAAGGTTCATACCAACGAAGTGTGTCTTTCTGTGAAAGGACTCTCATTTCAGTATAAGCATGAGGTTCCACTTTTGTATGATGTAGATTTTGAGATCCAAAAAGGAGAAATATTTGGCATTGCTGGTGTTTCAGGGAATGGTCAGCAGGAATTATGTATGGTTCTCTGTGGGGCATTAAAACCAACAAGTGGTACCATCATGCTTGGAGATCAGGATATCACCAAGCTTTCAATCAAGGAGAGGATCTCACTCGGTATGGGATATGTTCCATCGGATAGACATCGATATGGAATGGTCATGGATATGAATCTTTCTGAGAATGTTTTGCTAAAAGCAAGTTATTTTGATGAGTGGAAGAGGCATGGATTTATCGATCGTAAAAAACTTGCAGAGAAAACAACCCAGATTTTAAAAAAATACGATGTGAGAGCTCCTGGTCCTTTTGCTCTTGCCCGAGAATTGTCTGGGGGTAATCAGCAGAAGGTGATTGTCGGTAGGGAAGTGGAATTCTGCGGAGATTTTATCATTTTTGACCAGCCGACCAGAGGACTCGATCTTGGTGCGATTACAAATGTCCATTCTGCAATAATGAAAGAGAAAAACAATAATAAAGCTATTATGCTGGTCTCAACTGAATTATCTGAGATCTTCACATTGGCTGACAGGGTCGCAATATTCTATAAAGGAGAGATTCAGGGGATTTTCAAGACTTCTGAGCTCAATAGTCAGAAGATAGGGTTGTTGATGGCCGGTTATAAACATCAGGAAGTGATATAATGGATAAAAAAACGCGTGATATTTTAATAACAAACTTCTTGGCTGTTGTCTTGGGGTTGATACTCAGTGGGGTTATGGTTCTATTCCTCAAGAAGAACCCAATATCGGTCTTTGGAATTCTCTTCTCATCAATGTTCAGAGACGGATATACGATTGGGGAGATCTTTGTAAAAGCGACCCCATTGATATTTACTGCGCTGGCTTTTGCTTTTACCTTTAAGGCAAGCCTTTTTAATATTGGTGCACAAGGACAATTCTATATCGGAGCAATTACGGCTGTGACAATCTCTCTTTTAATTCCTTCCCCTCTTGCGATACCTCTATCAATCATAGGCTCTTTTATTACAAGCGGAATATGGGGTGGTCTTATAGGGTTGTCAAAAGCAAAATTCAAAGCGAACGAGTTTCTTATCAGCATGATGAGTACGTATGTTGCACTCAATTTTATGAACTATTTGCTTAGGACTGTATTGATGGAGAAAAAAGGGGAATATCCTCAGACAGACTCTCTTGTAAAAAGTACCTGGCTTTTCAGAATCGTTCCGCATACCCGACTTCACTTCGGCTTCATTCTAGCGGTTCTAGCTGCAGTGGTTGTATGGCTTATTCTTTATAGGACAACTTTTGGATTCTGCATCAGAGCGGTCGGGCAAAATCATGAGACCGCAAGAATGAATGGAGTCAATCCTGAGAAAATCTATATTTTATCTTTCATAATCAGCGGTGGCCTAGCGGGACTTGCTGGAGTTACTGAGGTCAATGGTGTTCAGCATATGTTATTACAAGGGTTCAATCCTTCTATCGGATCTCTTGGAATAGGAATTGCAATATTAGCGAATGGGAATCCGATAGGAATAATATTTGCCTCTATTCTATTTGGTGCACTTCATGTGGGAGGGACAATCATGGGCCAATTATCAGGCGTTCCATCAAGTATCATCAATTTGATGGAGGGTTTTGTTATGGTATTCGTAATAATCTCGTACTATGTACGAAGAATATGGGAAATGAACAGGGACAAAAAACTCCTAAAAGAGGGGAGTACATTATGATTATCAATTTATTATCTAGAGCTATGATGATGAGTACACCTCTTCTCCTTGGGTCTCTTTCGGAGGTCTTTGCAGAAAGAACTGGTGTAATGGTAACAGCGATAGAAGGGATATTTCTGATGGGAGCATGGGCAGGATTTACTGCTTCATATCTCACAGGAAGTCTTGTCTGGGGACTTTTATATGCAGCACTTTCAGGATTATTGGTCGCGATGCTTTATGCGTATATTGTTGTGACTTTAAAACAACATCAGATTGTTACAGGAACAGCAATAAATATTCTTATTCTCGGTCTATGTTCCTTTCTTCAGAGAGTGGTATTCGGCGTCCCATTATCCCCTCTGACCGTAGAACCTCTTAAAAAAATTGCAATACCAATCCTTTCCGATATACCATTTATTGGACAGATATTCTTTCAACAGAATATATTAACTTATTCAATTTATTTCCTCGTCCCTCTAGGATATTTTATACTGTATAAAACATCACTTGGTTTAATTATCCGATCGACTGGAGAGAATCCTGAAGCGGTCGATGTTTCAGGTATTAGCGTATCTAAGGTGAGATTTTTTACGGTAGCTGTTTCTGGTGTTATATGTGGGATTGCAGGTGCTTTCTATTCTATAGGGTATCTAGGAATGTTCACAACAAATATGATAGGTGGACGAGGATGGATAGCTTTCGCAATCTGCTTCCTTGGGAATTGGAATCCTATAGGTGCATTCATCGGAACGTTAATCTTTGGATTGGCTGAAGCTTTTGCTATACTGATGCAGGCAAACGCGGGTACAATGCTTCCTAATGAGTTGTTTATTGCTCTCCCGTATGTGCTGACTATTGTATTGACAATGAGCAGAAAATCATTCAACGTTCCATCAAAATTAGGGGTAGCTTACTTTGAGGAGAATTGAATCCACATAAGGTTACTCCCAATTTGATTGTAATTTAGGAATTAATGATTTCTGAATGGCCCTTTCTTTGATCATGCTTTATAATTGTAGTGTTTATTAACACATTTCGTTATACCGGTTTTTTTATGTTTTTTTGAAGATATGTTAAACGTTGCATTACCTCTTCCATAAAAATGAAAAATATAGTTCTAGATTTTTCATATGGTAGTAAGTAATTTGGTTGGGATTCTTGAGAGAGAAGAAAAATTTTATCACATTGTGTAAATAAATTCGTGTTATATTCTTCAACTATGATAACTACTTCACACCCTTTTGCCTTTGTGTCGTGGTAAATTTTTTCGAACGATTGGAATGAACCGGTTACAGTAAAAATGAGTAATAAGGAATTCTCATCAGTCATTGATGCAATAGAAACATCATCAGAAACTGCGATGATAACTTTATTGATACATGTTCTCAGCCGATACTCAATATATTGTGCACATAAAAGAGATGGTCCATATCCAAAGAGTACAATTTTTTCATGATTCTGAATAAGCTCAATCATTTCATCCACTTTAGTAGTATCAAAGTTCTCAATAAAGTGTTCTAGACGCTTCAATTCGGGCGATTGGATGGATTCTTCAATATCATTCCCATAGAGAAAATCTAAATATTGTTTATAGTTATGGAATCCTAACTTTTTAGTAAATTTAGAAATTTTAGAAACTGAACAATTACATAGTATTGCAGCATCTTTTATCCGAATAGTCTCATGCGTTTTGCTATAGATACTCAGCGTGTCCTGTATTGTTTTTTCAAGTGGATTGAGAAGATTAAAATCTATCGTAATCATAATAATTTATCATATCCGATTTACCTTTTAAAATCCATTAGCAATAGTGATTTTATGCCTAGTAAATGGAAAATTTTCCATAAAAAGTATATATATAAATAAATATAGAAAATTTTCCAAAAAAATGTTGACTTCAATCAGGTATGGATTTACACTTCCATTATATTCATGAAGAAGTGTGTTTTATGACACCTTATTGAAAATATTTGTAGGAGGAATTTTTTTGAATTCTAAAACAGTAATCGAACAATTGGGAAACATATTGACAGCGGAACAGATAAACGTAAATCAAGAGGAATTATATGATGCTGCAGCTGATAGATATAAAAAATATGCAAAAGCAAGAAAGGTTTTAAATGTTCCATCACCGGTAGCAATTGTATATCCCAAGAATGCTCAAGAGGTTAGTACTTTACTCACATTTTGTAATGTGAACGAGATAAATGTTATCCCTCGAGGTGGCAAAACAGCTACTGAAGGCGGCTTAGAAAATTGGAAGGATGTTACAATCGTTATAGATTCACTTCATCTCGATCAGATCTTAAAGATAGATGTGTATAACTCACAAGCGACAGTGCAAGCAGGAGTCCCGCTACAAGCGTTGGAGGATGAATTAAGAAAAGTAGGATATACAACAGGACACTCACCACAATCAAAACCTGTAGCTAAATATGGTGGACTTGTTGCAACACGAAGTATTGGGCAATTTTCAACACTCTATGGAGGGATTGAAGATATGGTTGTAGGTCTTGAATGTGTATTCCCTGATGGTCATATTTCAAGAATAAAGAACGTCCCAAGGAGATCAGGTGGTCCTGATATCCGCCATATTGCAATAGGTAATGAAGGTACTCTGTGCTTTATTACTGAAGTGACAATTAAGATTTTCAAGCATTACCCTGAGAATAATAAATTCCTAGGATATCTCATCGAAGATGTCGAAACCGGAATAAAAGTGCTAAGAGAAGTAATGGTAAATGGATTTAGACCCTCAGTAGCAAGAACTTACTCTCCAGAGGATGCAGCACAGCATTTCTATCATTTCTACGAAAACAAATGTGTGCTTCTATTTATGGCCGAAGGCCCTAAAGGAATTGTAAAAGCGACAGTAGAAGCTATTGAAGAGGCTGTCGAAAAATTTAAAGACGGTATTATTAAGCAAGTAGATAGTCAACTTATAGAAGATTGGTTCAATCATCTTAACTGGTCACAGCAAGATATTGATGATGAAATGCTTGGGATGAAGGAACATGATTCCCACTCAGGGTTTACTACCGAGATTTCTGCAGATTGGGAAACAATCCCAAAAATTTATAACGCTGTTATCGATAGAGTACTAAAAGAATTTGATCGAGCCAAAGATCTCACTATGCTAGGAGGGCACTCCTCCCATAGTTATCTCAATGGTACCAATATGTATTTCGTCTATAACTATAAAATTCTTTGTGAACCTGAAGATGAACTGGTCATCTACCATCATCCAATACAAAGAATCATTGTGGAAGAGACTCTTAAGGCTGGTGGTTCAATGTGTCACCATCATGGTATTGGTAAGTACCGAAGTGAATGGACCAAAGATGAACATGGATCCGCCTATTACATGCTAGATAAATTAAAACAAGCGTTTGATCCAAATGGAATTATGAACTATGGGACAATTTTCCCACAAGAAGACGGGATGAAATATATTCAATAAGAAAGAATCACGTGATCTATATAATTCTTATAGAGAGGAAGTGGAAATTAATTTGCTTCCCTCTATTGATTTATAAATTTTTTTTTGCATAAAGGAGTATGTATGAAAAAGGAGAATTTGGGCCGTTATTTTCAGTTCTTTTTAATTGTGTTAGCAGCTGGAGTTATCTATCCAGTTATTTATCTGCGAACAAATTATCAGGAGACCATTCTTGAGGTGTTTAATATGGGCTTGCCCAATTTGAATAACTTTTATTCAACCCTAGGTATGGCTTTTGTCATTGGATACCTACCTAGTGGATTCCTTAGTGATAGATTTTCAGCCAAATGGCTTATTTCTATCTCTTTGATTGGCACAGCGCTCTGCGGATTCTGGTTTGCTCAGGTTCCTAGCCTTGGCTCTGTCAATATTATATTCCTCCTCTGGGGATTCTTTTCTGTTTTCACTTTCTGGAGTTCTCATATGAAAATAGTTAAGATGCTCGCGAAATCGAGTGAAGAAGGACGATTCTTTGGGATTTTGGATGGTGGTAGAGGTGTTGTTGAGGCTCTGATGGGTACGATCGGACTTGCCTTCTTTGCAGCAATACTTGGTACAAGTAGTGCTCTTGTAGATAAAACTAGTGCGCTAGTGTCAGTTATCTATCTTTATTCAGCAATTGTGTTAGTAACAGGTATCCTTATTGCAATCTTTGTTGAAAGTGACGAAAAACTAAAAAAACACACTGAGAATAACGGAGAGAGAAGTGAAGTCGATAAATTTCATCTTTCTGATGTTGGAACTCTTTTAAAAAACAAGTATGTCTATCTCATGGGTGGAATCATATTCATGGGATATGCAGTATTCTGGACTGTATACTACATCGGTGGATTCTTACAATCAAACGTGGGCATAGATGCTGTAACTGTTGGAACTGTCACAGTAATTGTATTATGGATGCGACCTGTAGGTGGATTCATTGGCGGATTCCTTGCAGATAAAATTGGTAGAACCAAGACAATTAGTGGTGCATTATTGGGTGGATCAACCTTATTAGTTCTTACAGCTATTATGCCTGTAACAACCTCTCCAATGCTCTTTTTTATTATAATAATTTTATTAGGAGTATTTCTGTATGCTATTAGGGGTACGTATTGGTCAATCCTTGGACAATCAAAGATAGAAGCAGCGATGATGGGAACAGCCATTGGTCTGATTTCATTCATTGGCTACTTACCAGATATTATTCTTCCTCAGATGAATACATTCCTTTGGAATACATTTGGTCCAAATGGCGGATATAATGCTTATTTCATTGTCAGTGCTATCTTTGGTGCCGTGGGTGTATTAATTGTCGTGTTGTATAACAGGTTACATAGACCTGCAACCGATTCAATAAAAAAATAACTAGTCGTGGGAATAACATGAAAATAATATGTGTAGTTAAATTTGTACCTGATGTGGATAATTTTAGCTATGATCACGAGAAACACATCATCATCCGAGAAAATAGTCGGATGATGATAAATCCTGATGATGCTTGTGCCATTGGTTTTGCACTTAAGATGAAGAAACAAAATCCTACTACGTTCATTGAAGTCGTAACAATGGCACCAGAGTCAATCATCCCTCAATTAGAAGATATTCTTAGAGTAGGAGTTGATGTTGCTACAATCATAACTGATAAACTCTATGTTGGAAGTGATACATATGCAACTAGTAAGGTTCTATCTAGATACCTATCTAATGTGACTTTTGATACTATCTTGACAGGTTCCCATGCGATTGATGGGGATACCGCTCATGTACCATCCCAAATAGCTAGTTTATTAGGAATCAATCAAATGTCTTTTATCTCACGTATTGAAGAAGAACATTTTACCACTTCTTCAGCAATTATAGAGGTAGAGGATGATAGTGCAGTATACACCTATGAAATAGATCAGCCAGCAATTTTGGGAATTACAAGAGATTCTGGGTATAGATTGCCATACGTTAGATACAACAATTTAAATTTAGAAGTATCCCAAAGATTAACACGTATAGGGAATAAAGATCTCAATTTCGAGGAAGATGAAGTTGGATTATCAGGTTCTCGTACAAAAGTAGTGAGGACATATACAAAAAAATATCAGGAGAGAAATAAACAAGTTGTCGGTACTGACCAACATGGTATAGATACGGTGTATGATTTCCTGAAAAGGAAGAATTTCATCTGATATGAAACGAATACTAATTTATATTGAAAATCAACATATCAAAGATGATATAGATCTTCTTGAGACAGCTAGACAGATATATGAAGATGAGGTATATGAAACTTTTGCACTTCTGATCCATGGTGAAGGCAGTGCTTTGGATGGAAAATTTGATGTGATTATTGATCTCACAGATGAGAAAATACTGGATTATGAAGTAAAAACCATATGTGATGTAATTTCTAAACTCCATGCTACTTATAGTTTTGATGCACTACTTTTTCCTGCTTCATTTAGAGGAAGAATTCTTGCACCACGTGTTGCAATGACTCTTGATACAGGTCTTGTTGCTGATGTCACCGAAATTGCCCATAGAGCTCATGGCTTGGAACTAATTCGTCCCGCCTACAGTGGGAAGATTATGGCATCGATACAAATAACAGGGAAAGGACCTGTAATGTTGAGTGTTCGCCCTGGTGTTTTTGAATATACGAGTACTAAACGTGTGCAAACAAAAATAGTTGTTCCAGATGGGCTTGTGTATAGAACAGGAGGAGGTCTAAGAGAAATTGCGAGAAAAGAGAAGAAAATTGAGTACGATATTAGAGAAAGCAATGTTTTGATATCAGGTGGTGGTGGAGTTGAAAGATATTTTAATGAGCTAATTCCGCTAGCTAAACTATTGAAAGGGAATATTTCGGCTAGCAGAGCAATCGTAGATAAAGGCATTGCTACAAGAAGTATACAGGTTGGTCAATCTGGGAAAACAGTTAGTCCTACACTCTATATCGCATTAGGAATCTATGGTGCCTTACAACACATAGAAGGCTTACATAATGTTGATTATATCATCTCGGTCAATACGAATAAAGATGCACCTATCTGTAGTCTTTCAGATATTGTTGTTGAGGGTGATGCTTATACATTCATTCAGAAATTAATTGAAAAAATAAAAAAGGAGAAAGATCATGAATGTCACTGATTTTAATATGGATTTCTTTTCACTTAAAGGAAAAAATGCCATCGTCACAGGTGGTAATGGTGGGTTAGGACAAGCTTTTTGTACTGCATTAGCAAAAGGTGGAGCAAATGTTCTTGTTCCTTCTCTTGCAGATGATGATGGGTCGACTAAGACTTTTGTTGAAGATTGTGGCGTGGAATATAAATTTATGGAAGCTGATATCACAAAAGATGGAGAATGTAGGAGAGTAGTAGATGAATGCGTGAATACTTGGGGCAGCATAGATATCCTTGTGAATTGTGCTGGAATTAGTATTAACGTGCAGGATGTCACGAAATATACTCGTAAAGAATGGGACAAAATGATTTCCATCAATCTTACTGCGGCTTTTGAAATGATTCATGAAGCAAGTAAATACATGATCAAACAAGAGAGCGGTAAAATTATTAATATCGGTTCTTTATTTTCCTTCCTTGGGGGGCAATGGTCTCCAGCCTATGCAGCGACTAAACATGGTATTGTGGGCCTTTCCAAGGCTATGTGTGATGAACTCGCACAATGGAACATTCAAGTAAATACCATTGCACCAGGATATTATGCAACACCATTAACAGAGATGACTCGAAAAGATGTGAAGCGCAATACTGAAATTCTTTCCCATATTCCAGCTGGTCGATGGGGCTATACGGCAGACCTGATGGGTGCCACTATTTTCTTAGCAAGTGCAGCCTCAAATTATGTAAATGGAACCGTTCTCACCGTAGACGGTGGATACCTCATGCGCTAACAGAAAAAAATACTAATATAAAGTTGAGATATAATATGGAACAAAAATATATTGTGGCTATTGATGGAGGAACTCAAAGTACCAAGGTAGCTATATTCAATACAATAGGAACAGAGATCTGTTCCCACACCGTCCCATTAAGACCAATAGTTCTCTATGGAGAGAATCGAGCTGAGCACCCTGATGATGATTTGTGGGATTCTCTAAAAGAGGCAACACAAAGAACATTTGAAAAGTTTGAAGGTAATAAGAAAGATATTATTGGAGTAGGGCTTGGGTCAATACGGTGTTGTAGGGCGCTGGTGAAAGAAAATGGAGAGCTTGCATCTCCTATTCAAAGTTGGATGGATTTACGATTATCGAAACCCTATGAACATAATAATGGCTCCGTACGATATGTGACTACCACCACTGGATATCTCACCTATCGCATGACTGGTGAAAAAAAAGATACTCGATCAAATTATGTAGGACCTTGGCCAATTGATCCTGTAAAACTTGAATGGTATGAGGATAAAGAGCTTTTTGATTCCTTCACTACTCCTCGTGATATGTTGTTTGACCTTGTAGATCCATCTACGATTCTTGGGACGGTTAACGAATTCGCAAGTAAGGCAACAGGAATTCCAATAGGAGTGCCTGTCATTTCAACCTCAAATGACAAAGCAGTAGAAGGGTTAGGTGCTGGAATTGTTAATGATGGGACTGTGCTTGTCTCTTTAGGAACGTATATAACATCTATGATGGTTGGAGAAGAGTACAAGGAAGATACTGTTTCGTATTGGAGTAACCCAGGAGCAGTACCAGGTGAATTTCTCTATGAAAGCAGTGGAATTCGACGTGGCATGTCTACAGTTACTTGGATTAAAGACCTACTTGGTAGCGACATTGTTAGAGCTGCTGAAGCACAAGGTTTATCTGCAGAGCAATACCTTAATGTATTAGGAAAGGAAGTTCCTGTCGGAAGCGATGGCCTCTATACAATCCTTCATTGGCTCGCTCGTCCTTCGCACCTCCATGAACGAGGCATTATGATAGGATTTAATGGGAACCATAAAGGACCTCATATGTTCCGTTCTATCTTAGAAGGTATTGCATTAACCATGAAGAATAATGCAACTGCTATGTGTGATGAGCGTGGTATTGAGTTGACTAACATTGTCGTAAGTGGTGGAGGCTCCAATGGGGAACTTTTTATGCAAATTTTTGCTGATGTGTTTGGAGTTCCTGCCCACCGGAATATTGTCAATGGATCAGCTAGTATGGGTGCTGCAATTTGTACATCTTTAGCACTTGGGATTTACTCGAATAGAGAAGATGCAATTAACCATATGGTAAAACGAAGAGACACTTTTGCTCCTATAGCTGAGAATGTTGCTCTTTATAAAGAAATAAATGAAAAGGTATATACCCATATTGTTGCAGATACTGAAGAATTACTAAAGAGATCACACGAAATTTTCAATTCTTAAGCAAATTTACGTATTACATCAATCTCGGGAGTAAAAGTGGAAACACTTATACTCCTTAGATTGCCAATTATCTCTATTATTTTGTTCATATAAGAAGGAATCATCTAATGAATCTGAATATAAGTAACCCTAACAAGGTAAACAAATTGAGGCCATGGGTATTTTATCCATCGTTTACTCTTCTCATAGTAACAATAGTGCTGAGTTTTATGAACTATGATGTATTCATTCACCTTACCACAATTGCAAAAGATTTTATGGTAGGGGATATGGGGTGGGTATTCAGTATCACGGGAATATTGTGTGTTGTGATAGTGGTTTTTGCGTATTTCTCCCCTTTAGGGAAAGTGCGATTAGGAGGTCCTGAAGCCAAACCATTGCTCAAAAAATCTTCTTGGTTTGCAATAACATTATGCACTACCATAGCTGCAGGAATACTTTTTTGGGGAACAGCAGAACCTATTTGGCATTTAGCTTATCCACCAGAATCACTTGGAATAGAACCTATGTCAGTTAATGCTGCACTTTATGCAATGGAAACAATGTATTTGCATTGGACCTTTGTACCTTATGCTATATATGCAGTTCCTGTAATAGTATTTGCCTTTGCTTATTACAATATGAGTCGTTCTTTTAGTGTAGGATCTCAAATCGCACCTCTCGTCACGCAAGCGCGTCAAAGGAAGCTAAACGGTCTAATCGATGCAATTGTATTATTCACTGTCGCAGCCGGGATATCTGCTTCCTTTGGAACAGCTGTTATGAATATGGGTGGAGGGATACATGCCCTTTTTGGTCTTGATAACTCTAAAGGTCTATGGATTGTAATCACTATTATCGGAACCGCTGGCTTTGTTATATCGAGTGGAACAGGGTTGATGAAAGGAATAAAAGTCCTTTCAGATATCAATATTTATCTGTATTATTTAATTATTGGTTTCCTCATACTACTCGGACCGACAATGTATTATTTTGGACTTGGAACTGAGGCATTTGGTGGTTTCCTTGACAACTTATTTAGCAAAGCTCTTTTTACTGGAATCGCCGCTAATGATAGATGGCCTTCTGGTTGGACAATGTTTTACTGGTCCAACTGGATGGCATGGGCCCCTATTTCTGCTGTGTTCCTTGCGAGGATTGCATACGGGTATACGATAAAAGAAGTTGTGACGATGAATTTCATTGTTCCAAGTATTTTTAGCGTAATCTGGATGACGATCCTATCTGGAACGACGATAAATTTTCAACTTACCGGTCGAGTCGATGTTTTAGCTATCATGAATGAACAAGGATCGGCAGCTGCAGCGTATGCAGTATTAGGAGAATTCCCCTTTGCTAATATTCTCATAGGTATTTATCTTATAGCTGTGATGATTTCTTTCATCACGGCAACTGATTCAACAACCAATGCTATGGCTAGTATTTGTACATCAGGAATTAAAGAAGGAAAGCAAGAAGCTCCACTTTTCTTAAAAATACTTTGGGGCGTTATCATCGGAGCAGTTTCGCTTGTGTTCATTACGACTCTAGGTCTAGATGGTATTAAGATGATGAGTTATCTTGGTGGGTTCCCAGCACTGTTTCTTGGAATATTGAGTATAATTTCACTTGGTATAATAATGGGGAAACCACAGAAATTCGACAAATTCTCCTTAATTGAAGAGAGCAAATCCCATAAATTAAAGTAATTATTGCTACCCACCAATACATTCTCATTATTTGATGGTGTTGAATACCTAAAGGTGGGTAGCTTTAGTAATATAAAAAAATACTGCCTCATTCTTATAAATGTGATTGTTAAAGATGTTAATTAAAAATATCGTTTCCGGTAAGTCAGCTATACAAAAAAACCAGGTATATACATACCTGGCAGTTTTCAATAACTTTGAGAAAAGCTTATTCAGCAGTCTTCTCTTCCTGAATTTCTTTTCTTCTTTCTTTAGCGAGTTTACCTAGCTCCCCAAGAGCCTTTCTAGCTCGAGCAGCAGATGCTTTAATACCTTTGTCGGTGAATTTCTGATTCTCAGCGATATAAGCTTCGAATTGAGCTACTATTTGCTCATGTACACTCATGTGATAGCCTCCTCGTATAATTATTAATTAATATTATCATAATTATATTATAAGACAAGGAATTTGAATCAAAATAATTAAAAAAATAGGCAAATTGAGTTCAATTTAGCTGTTTTCTGATAATATACCCTGCTTTCAGTTCAATTATAGTCTCAATAATGACCTTTTGGTGATGATTCGCTACAGGTATCTCTTCGGCATCTTCATTATACAGGATAAATGAGGCATCTTTTACAAATAGGATGTCAGGACCAATGAATTCGATCTCTACACCTTTCTCGATTTTATTCTTTAGAGAAAGTTCATAGCGGTTATTCCCTAGTTCTTTTAAAACGGTACCAATAAGAAGATATTCTCTTACATATGATATATCAGTTGGTACTTCTATATCATTTTTCCCAAAGAAAAAGCCTGTCGAATATTCTCTATGACTGACACTCTCTAATTCCTGTCTATACAAACGAGCATCATTCGCATCAAAGTCATGTTCAAGAACATCTATTGCTTTTCTATACGCACGAGTGACTATTGCTACATAATAGAGGCTCTTCATTCGTCCTTCTATTTTTAGCGAATCTACGCCGGCATTTTTTAGCGCAGCTAAGTGATCAATCATATTCAAATCTTTTGAACTGAGGATTGTAGAATATCCATCTTCTTCAATGACAGGATAGTATTCTCCTTTGCGAGTCTCTTCTTCTATATAGTATTCTTTGGGTTGTTCTTTCTCATATATCTTATATTGCCATCTACAGGTGTGAGCACAATCACCCTCATTTGCACTTCTATTACTCAAATGTGCACTGAGAAAACAACGTCCAGAATAAGCCATGCACATAGCCCCATGAACAAAAGTCTCAATTTCGATTTCAGGGACAGCATCTTTGATTCTCTTGATATCGTCTAAACTTACTTCTCTTCCTAAAATGATTCTACTAAAACCTAGCTCTTTATAAGCCCTAACAGCTCCACTATTAAGAGTATTTGCTTGAGTAGAGAGATGCAATCGTACAGAATCCCCAAAGGTTTTCTGTAAAAGCATTGCTGGACCTAGATCACTTACGATAAATGCATCAAATGGATACTCTTTCAAACTCTCTATAGAAGAAGCAAATTTTCTATAATCTTCTTCGTGGAAGAATCTGTTTACAGCACCATAGAGTTTTTTTTGCCCTTTAACTCGTATGAGATTTTCAGCCGACGAGAGTTCTACATTATTTGCTCTGTCTCGTAATGAAAAGTCTTTTACACCTATGTATGCAGCATCTGCTCCATAGGTGTAAGCGTATTCTAATTTTTCTAATGACCCTGCTGGACTGAGAAGTTCCATGAGCTATCCTTTTATCATAGTTGGCACATTTTCAAATATATGGGGGAGCGCTTCATCAAAGGTTCCTACTGGATAGAAGGTGATACCTTCTGTTATCTCTCCATCTAGTTCATCAAGATCTCTTTGATTATGCTTCGGAATAAGGATAGTTGATATCTTATTTCTTCTTGCTGCAAGAACCTTCTCTTTTAATCCGCCGATTGGCATTACTTTTCCAATTAAATCAAGTTCACCCGTCATTGCAAGATGATCTTTAATCACAGTGTTTG
Source organism: Sphaerochaetaceae bacterium (assembly GCA_963663665.2). Taxonomy (GTDB): domain Bacteria; phylum Spirochaetota; class Spirochaetia; order Sphaerochaetales; family Sphaerochaetaceae; genus SABI01. Next base: position 115,229 of record CAXXKP010000009.1, on the reverse strand, counting down.
TGATAAGAGAGAAGAATGTTGTTGCCATAGTAATTCCCGCACTTGGCCCATCTTTTGGAGTTGCCCCCTCGGGAACGTGGAGGTGAATAGCGTGAGTATCGAACCAAGTAGGATCTATTCCATATTTTTGGCTGATAGACTTTATATGAGTAATCGCTATATTAGCTGATTCCTGCATCACATCACCCAATTTCCCTGTGAGTTTTAATTCTCCTTTGCCAGGATAACTCACAGCCTCGATGATTAATGTATCACCACCCATACTCGTCCAAGCCAAACCTACCGCCATACCTGGTCGGTCTGCCTTCTTAATCTCATCTTCATAAAAATAGGGCTTGCCTAAGTATTGACTCATCTTCTTCTGAGTAATTTTCACAGGAGGAGAAACATGTCCTTCAACGAGTTCTCTCGCAACTTTTCTGTGAATCTTATCTAAGGATTTCTCATAGTTACGGACCCCTGCTTCTCGTGCATAACTATCTGCTATTTCATTAAGAATAGTATTCGTGTATGACACATCACCTTTTGTAAGGCCATGTTTTTTTAAGCTTTTAGGAACGAGATATTTTTTACCAATTGCTAACTTCTCTTTTGAAGTATATCCGCTTAGCGAAATGACTTCCATTCTATCAAGGAGTGGACGAGGTATAGTTTCTAGTGAGTTCGCAGTTACGATAAAGAGGATTTGTGAAACATCAAATGGTAAGTCTAAATAATGATCTCGAAAAGCAAAGTTTTGTTCACTGTCTAGTACTTCAAGTAGAGCACTAGCAGGGTCTCCTTGGTAAGACGAGCCCATTTTATCTATTTCATCTATCAAAAAGACAGGATTTTTTTTCTTAACTGTCTTCAGTCCCTGAATAATCTTGCCTGGCATAGCGCCGATGTAGGTTCTTCTATGCCCCTTAATCTCTGCCTCATCTCTCATACCGCCAACACTGAAGCGGTAGTACTCTTTTTTAAGCGCACTTGCAATACTTCTTCCTACACTTGTTTTACCAACTCCGGGAGGACCTACTAAACAAATGATTGAACCCTTTGTATCTTTTTTCTTTTTACGCACTGCTAAATATTCTAAAATACGATCTTTTACGTCGCGTAAGCCATAGTGGTCTTTTTCTAATATCTTACTTGCTGACTCTAAGGTAAAATCTTCAGGCTCGCTATCATTCCATGGTAGGGCTGCGATAGTCTCTAAATATGTTCGAGTAATGGAATACTCTGGGCTATTCGGATCGAGCGATTGGAATTTATCTAACTCATTTTTTACAGATTCAGCAACCTCTCCCTCTAAATTTAATGCGGCTATTTGTTTGCTGATTTTCTCAAATATTGCTGATCGAGGGTCACTGGTAAGACCAAGTTCTTGCTGGATATGTTTTAGTTCTTCCCTAAGGAAATAATCTCTTTGATTTTTTTCTAGCTTTGAGTTCACACGAGATTGAATCTGTTCCTGCATTTGTAAAACTTGCTGTTCTTTTTTTATGTGAACTAACACTCTCTCCATTCTTTTCCTAACATTGAGAGTTTCAAGAATACGCTGCTGTCCTCGACGATCTATGTTAATAATAGAGGCAATGAAGTCAGCCATCTTCCCACTTTGGTCAATATTCACCATATTCAAACGCATTTCCTCAGTGAATAGAGGATTACCTCTACTGAGTTTCTTTGTTTCATTAATGAGTTGACGTGTCCAGGCTTTTAGTTCAGTTGGATTGTCTTCAATATCTTCTAAATATTCGACATCTGCTACAATGAACTTTCCACCAGTGTGAAAATTTTTCACTTGAAAACGCTTTAAAGTTGAGATAAAAATATTCATCCCACCGTCCGGCAGTTTTATTCTTTTAATAATCTTTGCAGCTGTCCCTACTCGATACAAATTGTCTACTTCGTAATCTATTTTATTCTCATCTTTTACCAACAAGAGGCCTAAATTGCCTCCATGGTTCAAAGCCTGATTAACAATTTCAATATCCTCTTTGCTCTCTACCACGAGTGGGGTAAATAACCCAGGAAATATTGGGTTCCCAACGAGAGGGAGTATAAATAAATTGCGGGGGAGCGTCTGCTCAACGGGCATAAGTTCTTGTTCTGCCATGATAAATCCTCCACATGTGTGTTTTAATTCTTCTTATTAAGATGTAATGTAATAAAACTATTGCCCTACGTGTAGGGTAAAGTGCTAAATATTCTTTAAACAAAGATATTCTTAATTGCTCTTGCTATACATAAAGCACCCTCATTATTAGGATGAATGCCATCTACACTAAGAAACAGGCCTCTTGAATTGCTCACATTTTCTGCAGTATATACATTCCCCTCGATATAGAGTGCATCTTTTTGTAGAGACTCAGGACTCACCGCGATATAATTGCTCACATCTTTCGTTTTTAGGACTGTATTAAACTCCTTAAAAAGATCAAGAATTGAGAGAGAGAATTTTGAAGCAATATTTTTTATTGCATCATTATACTGGTGAGTTAGTTCCATCAATTCAGTATTTCCAAACGAGGCTTCAAGTGCAATCGTACTTAAATAGAGTAGGTTTTTAGGGTATGCGGAGAGAATAGATGAGATTTTTTGATTTACTTTCTCCTTCCATGTTGAAATTGATGTCACGAGATTCTTTCTAGAATGAATATAATCACTCCAACCATTTTGGGATAACGAAAGATATGTATAGATTATATCATTCGCACCACCCAAAAAGAGAATCTTTTCACTTTCTTCTATTCTTTCAAAATAACGTGTACTAAAGTTGAAGATTTGTAAAAGTGTTGAACCATCCCATCCTTTTACCTGAAACGAAGAGTCCAGATATCTTGAATAATCAATTCCGTAATGACCTCGAGTGATACTATCTCCAAAAATGTAGACACTCAAAATGAAATACCTTCTTTCTTAGCTTGATCTTTTTTTAGCCAGTATACACCTAAATAACATAGTGGGGTATCGAGGAGGGCAAAGAGTACCTTGAAAGCCCAATATGGGAAAATAAGAGAGAATATAAAAGTTGAAGAATATTTAGGTGTGATATGGTAGAAAGCAACGAACATAAAAATTGTAGTGTCAAAAAATTGACTGATCATCGTACTTACATTATTCCGTATCCAAAGGTGTTTGTTCTTTGTCATCTTCTTGATGAGCGAAAAAGTGAACACATCAATATGTTGAGCAATATAGAAAGAAATCAAAGAAGCGATCGTCATTCTCATGCTGGAGCTAAATATTTGAACATAACTATCTTGCAAATTCCATGTTGCATTAGCGGGCAATATAATACATAAACCCATCATCAGGAACATGAATATTAGCATGAAGGTAGAGATATTAACGACAAGAGCTGAAGTCTTTCTTCCATACACTTCACCGATGATATCGGTAACAAGGAATAGAATCGGAACAAAGAACACCCCAACTGAGGCTCTAATTCCACCGAGTGTGGTGATTTTACTTCCTAGAGTGTTTACAAGTATCATTGAAGTAATGTAAAGGGCAAACAAAATCATTAATTTAGTATCTTTTTTTTCCACAGCGTTATCCTTGGTTATTTTTAAAATTACCATAACGAAAAATGATCTTTTTTACCAGTGTATTGAGAGATTCCCTGTTGCATTACGCTCTTTTGTTAGCACTTTTCGTAACGCTTCAAATGAGTAAACCGATTCTTCGTAAATTGCAATACTACAAATTGAAGGCTGTAAATATAGGATATCATACGGATCTTTAACACTTATTGCTATGGTAGGAATTCCCATCGCTCCTAGTGAATTAGCAAGCGCAAGTTCTGATGGATGATTATATCCATCCTTGATTGCAATCACAATAGAGGTATTATCACTTGCTTCCTCTAAAAGATGATTCATCTCGCTGTTAGATATTTCGAGGGAGAATTCAAAAGCATCTCCACCAAGTGCCTCTTTCATCCATAATGCAAAAGATATACTATTTTCTCTCTCGTTTATTTTACTCAAAAATAAAGGATTATCCCCCAATTCAGGAATTGATGTCTCCCCTTTATTCAATAGTGTTACTGAACGCTCAATGATTGCATGTACAATTGCTTTATGAGATTCCATATTTGCCACATCAGTATTATTTTCTATATCCTTAATACTCTGTAATCTGTTAATTGCTCTAAGATGTTCATCCCAGGTAATGTAACTTGTATCAATCGATTCATTATAAGAATCATAAATTTTTTGAATATGTTCATGATTTTCGCTTATAATTATCATGTCACAACCACTTCTCAAACTCTCTATAGCAACCGTCTCAAGAGGGAAATGATCACTAATAGAGACTTGGTCAATTTGTGGCGAAATAATAATTCCATTATAGGCTAATTCACCTCTCATATACTCATCAATAAGAGAATACGACATGCTCGCTATAACAGGTTGATCATCAAACGCTTTATAATAATAAGGTGCAATGAGGATAGCAGGAGAATCTTTCTCAATAGCTCTTTCAAATGGATATAACTCCCCATTCTTTAACTCTTGAGAAGTTTTATCATTCATCCCAATAGAGAATTCATCTTCTGTGTAGATATTACTTATTCCAGGGAATGTGTGAGCGATAGGAAGTAATCCCCCATCACAGTATCCATTAATCATAGCAATTCCAAATCGACTCACAATGTCTCCTAGATTGCTAAAACTCATTCTATTAGATTCTCTTACAAGGTTATGGGAGTGGAGATCTAGAGAAGGTCCAATAATTGCATCAAATCCTATTTCTTTTAATTCGAGAGCCTGAAGTTTCCCCACAGTATATGCATTTCCTTCATCCCCTGTTGCACTAAGTGCGAGTGGAGTAGGAATCGGGGTCATGAAAGAATTACATCTACTGTTACAAGACTCATCATAATTAAGAATAATAAAAGAATCTTTTCTTGCATTGCGTATAGATTTGATAAGATGCTTAAGTTGTTTTTCACCTTCTATGTTTTTACTAGATAATAGGAAAGAAGAGATATTGTATGTATTAATCGTTGATAAAAGGGCTTGATTCAAAACAGTCCCTTCTAGTGAGATGATAAATCGAGATCCAATGGTAACGTCATCGCTCATAAAACTTCTCCTGCATCTCGTTCATAGTAGCAGTATCTATCTTTATGTTCAACGAAATCATATTTTAATAGGAAGAAAAAGTCTGAGAGCAATACATTAAAATATCATTGATTCGTATTTATCTCCTTGCTGATTATGTTAATCCGGTATAAGAGAATTGTTTTTAATCTTTGAAATGAACAAATCGTATCACTTGAAATCAGGTATTCAAATATCGAATCATCTCAAATTGATCTACTAAAGGATCCCACTCATTTCCCTCGAGAAACGAGATAAGAGGGGAGCTCTCTTCAATATTAATGAACTTCATCGAAGACGCTGCGGTAAAAGAGGCTGCATGTGATATAAGGATTTTCAAAATCAAAGGATCATCATGTAGGGCTGCAATTTGAAAGATACCACCTTTTAAACTATTGAACACAATATAGCCGATTGCCTTATCGTGATGATACAAAACTTTAGTTGTAAGTAGGTCGAAAATAGCAACGATAGATGAAAACGAGTTTTGCCATGAAGGGGTGAAGTTTGGTTTTAACCTCTCATATATCCCAAAAAAATCTCTAATTTCGGGAGACTTGAAAACCATCTCAATACTCTCTTCTTTGGCAATATTCTCCTTTTGTTTCTCAAAACATCGGAGTGTGCGAGAAATTGAAAAGCCTTGTGCTTCATATAATTTCTGTGCTTTCTGATTTTGCTGAAGAACCTCTAAGATAAAAGAATCTGCTCCTCTCACTTTTGCTTCCTGAAGAGCTCTATCAAGTAGACGCGTGGCTATTCCTTGGCCCCTGTGAGTGGGGATAACTCCAGTTGCTCCATCATAAAATTGTAATCGCCCCATATTGATTCTCACTCCGCAGAAAATGAACCCTAACAATTCCTTTTCATCTGAAAAGAATCCAAAGGATGCTGAATAGTCAATTCCTCTCTGGATATTACCTACAAAGAACTCGTGTAAAGATTCTTCTACATCAATCTGATAGTCACTGAAAGCCTTATTAAAAGTAGTGAGGAGTTCTATTGGCGAAATATCTGAGAGCGATGAAATGTTCATTGTTTCTTCATCATAGCACGAGAGTAAAAGTCCATCAACATGAACAGATTCTCATCAAGAATTGTTCAGAGTGTATGAGAGGACTCGAGGTAAAAAAGATATCCTTTGTTTGGAAAGTTTGAGATAGCTCCTGTTCTTTGATTCTCCAATTTTGAGAATAAATTCACTCAGAGTCGTTTCTTTTTTCTTTACAATAAAAGCATATTCTCAATAATAGTATCGCTATAAAAAAGTGTTGCATTTTGTTGCAACTTTGTTATACTGTATCTGATATTAGTAAGCTGAATTGTTAAATGTGCTATATATTTATGGAGAAAAAGATGGAAAAAAGTAAGTTAATTGTTATCGCAATTGGAGGAAACTCTCTTATTGAAGATGCAAAGCATGTGAGTGTTACGAGTCAATACGAGGCTGCCCGTAAAACAGCATCTCACATCGTCAAATTAGTACAAGCTGGGCATCGTGTTGTGATAGCCCACGGAAATGGTCCACAGGTTGGATTTATTCTATTACGCGCCGAATATTCAAAATCTATCTTACACACTGTACCCCTCGATTCCTGTGTCGCTGATACTCAAGGAGCAATAGGATACCAACTTCAAATGGCGTTATATAATGAGTTTAATAAAGTAAATCTTACGAGACAGGTTGCTACAGTCGTTACCCAAGTCGAGGTAAACTCACAAGATCCATCATTCTCCAACCCTTCCAAACCAATTGGTTCATTCATGAGTGAGCAAGACGCAATTGATCACAGGAAACAAGATGGTTGGGATATTATGGAGGATGCAGGTCGTGGATATAGAAGGGTTGTAGCTTCTCCGAAGCCTGTTTCAATAGTCGAACTCGAAACTATTAGAACTCTTCTTAATAATGAAGTTATTGTTATTGCAGCTGGCGGTGGAGGAATTCCTGTAGTGAAGAATGAAGATGGATCGTTATCAGGACGAGAGGCTGTTATTGACAAAGATTTAGCAGCTGCTCTCATGGCAAAACAACTTAAAGCTGATTTGTTTGTTATTTCAACTGCTGTTGAAAAAGTATCTCTCCATTATGGAAGGCCTGAGCAGAAGGATCTCGATACCATCACTTTAGATGAATGTCAACAATATGTGGATGAAGGTCACTTTGCTCCAGGGAGTATGCTTCCTAAAGTTCAAGCTATGATGGACTTTGTAAAATCAACTGGAAATGTTGGTCTTATCACAAACCCAGAAAATATCTACGGTGCTTTATATGAAGATAAAGGAACTAAGATAGTCGTTAAATAAGATTCTCATATGGTTATATATCAAAGAATGAGGGAGTAATGTGCTCCCTCATCCTTATTTTAGATGATACCCTTTTGTTGTCAATTCATAATCAAGATATGAAGATGCAACTTCCTGATCGATTGGATAATCCCAACATCCCATTCTGTGGAACACAGTTCCTCCAAACCCTAGTTTAAACTGATTTAAACCGTTCATAGGATGCTCTTTATCAACAGAGGGAGAGATGCCAAACATATCATATAATTCACACCCCGCTATTTTTGCTTTTCGCATCGCTTCAAATTGAAGTGCATAGGTGCTCATTGACTCTCTTCTTTCGTTACTGCTTGCTCCAAAGAGATACGTAGCTCTTTTTCCTCCAATAGTAAGGAACATTGCACTGAGTGGTTTGTCATCTAAATATGCAATGAGGAGTGTTGAAGAGTATTGTTCATCTGTTACTTCAAAGAATGGGATAAAAAAAGAGGGGGCATGGAGAGTAAAGTTATTACGAATTGCAGTCTGTGTATATAAATCATAGAAAATTGGGAAATCATCTTTACTACCAACTTTTACTTCTACCCCTTTGCGGTACGCAAGATGTATATTATAGCGTGTTTTTTGTTTCATTCGCATGAGAATTTCTTCTTCGCTTCTTTTTAAGTCTACGAAAAGTGTTGTACTCGGGAGATTGTCACTTGCCGACTTTCGAATATTATGAAAATGTGTTCCCCAGTTTAACCTCACCTCTTGGCTTTCTACTGAAATGCCATCGCTGAAGGGATTTCTCCAAGGAAGGTCATATCTAAGGAGGGCTGTGTGAGAGGGGAGATTTTCCCGTAATTGCTCACTTATTTCTTCTAAAAAATCTCCTCTTAGTTCTTCATCTGGTGAAACAAGAGGTCCATAGGGAACATATCCGATAGAGTATTTTCTACTTATTGGTTGTAAGATGATAAGAACATCATCGAGAAGGTATGCACTTGAAGATAGATTAGAGTACATATCTTCCATTCTTACTTTGATATCAAAAGCCAATGATTGATAACCCTGTTTTTTCTTAACATTTGACCAAAAGGAGCTTTGGTGGAGGAGGGGTGTTTCGAAAAGTGAATAGGTGCTTTTCGATTCGAGAGAGATGTTCATAGTGCAATACCTATCATAAAAGATAGATAACCTTACCATGGATGCACCCTCTCCTCAAGGATTTTACCAGTTCTTATTGTTGATAATTCTTGTTTTCTTATGATAAAACGGTCTGCTAAAAGTTGAATTGATGTAGTAGAGAGGGCTCATAATCAAGAACATTTCAATGTTATGTTGATAGAGGTAATCAGGAAACACGAATTTCAAGATAATCAGGAAACCCATTAGAATTAGGGCTACAGAATTTACTTCCTCATAAAACCTGTGATTCTTCTCTTTAGAGAAGGCCCGTCTAATTGATGAGATGAGCAATAAAATTGAGAGAGGAGAAATGATAAGGATATTCTCATTAAAGTAGGTGACATCATGATTACTTGCCACCATCATAAAGATAAGGACCGTTGAGAAAATTGTAGCAACTAAGGTCCATGAGATACTGAAAAAAGAGTAGATGAATGAAAAAAGATTACGGATGCCTTTGAATATTGTATGCGTCATAATCCTTCTAGAAATATATAAAATCAAAGCAAGAACTATCGAAAACGCTATCATGATGAGATTTGCTTTTGTTTTTGATTGATCATTCGCTGGACGCAATCCTTGTGGGGCTGAGTTGATTATTTCTCGGTCTACTACTAATGGAATAATTGAGCCATCCTCTTGAGTTATGTTGAATGAAAGTAGTGCTTCTTCTAACTTCTCAGGAAGGAACATCGCTTCCCAGAGAGATATTGGGGTATCTATACTCTTATTTTGAAGAAAATTTAATGTGAAATGGATGAAAGGAGAGCTCGCCGTATGAAGGGAAACCAACTCTCTAATTGTGAGTGGATATGGGGTAGCTGTTGCCCAGTCTTTAAATTTCCCTTTAGTCGCCACATTTATAATATCTCGAATCTTCGTTGAACAATTCTCTCTATAATGATGATACAGATAAGTCGTATGCTCTGGTTGTACACTCATATTCACGAAATTGAGCACATTAAGAGCAACCTCTCCAGATAAATTAAGAGTGACAAGAGAAATATCTCGATTCTCCGATGAAGCAAGCCGGAAACGCATAGCTGTATCTGTTGCCCAAGATTCATACCAAAGCCTTCCGAGGGCAAATGTTTTATAAAAGCCCTCACTGAAGCTGAATATTCCATAATCATACATCACAGAACGGTCATTAACGTTATCTTTGACTACAATTGCAGAATGGCCAAACCAGACATACAATGGATCTCCTCTACCCATCGTTGAGACTTGAATAGTATAGCGAGGATTTTCAGTGTTATGGGAAAAGATATTCTCTTTATAAAAATCTTTCCCTTCCAATAGGATCTGAGAATTATTTGGATCATATGGAGCAACGTCAGGTATGAATGAGATTGCAGAGAGAGTAGATACTGAAAGGACTAAAATAGCTAATGATAAATATATAGGTAAATGCCAATTTTTTATGTTCATGAATCGTATCATATCATAAAAGCGAATATTGATTCATCGAAAATATCTAATAAAGAAAAAAATGGCATCATAAATAGTATCTATGAATCTTATTGAGATTCACTCTATCAATAAAGAATAATAATGAGTAACAGGGAATACCTTATTTAAATAAATTCTTGACGAATTGTATACCTCGATTTTACAATTACTGAAAAGCATCTAGCATATAAAAAGGGTAGGTTCAACATGAAAATAATCAAGCAATATCTAACTGTTGTTTTGTTGAGTTTCATAGTAATTTTTACATCCTGTGGTGATGGAGATGAAAATATTCCTATTCTCCAAGATGGGACCGAGGCTCATCCTTATCTCATTAACTCCCTTGATGAATTGCGTAGCATTGCAACAGGATTCACAAATGATGTCGTTGGCCCTATAAACTTAGAGGATTCGCTATCAGCTTATTATTCACTTGAAGCCAATATTGATGCTTCTCAGACAGATACCCGTGATGTATCTCCAATTGAGTTTACTCCTATAGGGGATGAGGATGATCCCTTTACAGGTATTTTTAATGGAAACAGTAAAAGGATCTCTAATCTTTATATCAATAGTGATGCTAGCAATGTAGGACTATTTGGGTATGTAAATGGTGGAGATATTTTTAATCTAACCCTCGATACCTTTAATATTACTGGAGACGACAACGTTGGCTCATTGATTGGAAAAGCTACAGGTAATACCTTTGTAGAAGGTGTTACACTAGAGAATTGTCACGTCTACGGTGCCTCGCTTGTAGGAGTTTTAGGTGGATATTATACGGGGGATCTCTCTCAAATATCAATTAATAGTTCTTCTGCTTCTGGAAGAGGAGATGCATTACATATAGATATTGGTGGATGTGTAGGATATATGATGAAAGCAGAAGATGTTGAACATGCCTCTGCTCAGAACGTGAAAATTCTCAACACTGAAGTGACAGGAGATGAAAATATTGGCGGTTTTGCAGGAGAAATTCACTCACTCCATCTTTCTCAAATATTTGTTGATACACAACTCCTTTGTCACTCTTCATTTGCTGGTGGTCTTATTGGATCTGCGTTTGCCCTATACGTAAATGAAAGTGCCTCATTTGGAGAAATGTCAGGCCAATTGAAAGTGGGCGGACTTATTGGAAATGCGAGTGGAGAAATAGAAATAATAAGTAGTTATGCGAGTAATGAAATTACAGTTGCTGATGATTATGAAGGAGAAAGTGATCAAGTTGCTGGAGGTTTTGTTGGCAATCTCATGTCAACATCCTCGACTCTCACTATTACAGACTCATATGCTCGTAATGGATGGATACCATCTCCTCCAGGTGAGACATCAAAGGGCCTATTAGGTTACAAAGATGCCACAGAGGGGTTAGGTGTTACTTCTTCATATTGGGATACGACTACAAGTGGAATCACTTCAACATGTGGAGATTTAGGCGAAGGTAAAAGTAGCACCCAACTTAAAGAAGGAGCTGATGATATCTATTCCTCTTGGGGTAATGTGTGGGATTTCGGTGAAGATACTGAGTATCCAGTGCTTGCTTCATCGTATTTTTCTCCAAATGAACAGAGATCTTATTTTTAAAAGACAAACTCATAATCTTTATTATCTCCCATTACGTAAGGGAGGGGCTCTTTTCTTGACTCTTTGTGTACATGAAAGTACTCTTGCTATGAGAAACATAATTTGATGAATTGGAGAGTCTGTTGGAGCGAAATATAGAAAGTGATTGCATTGTCCTCACAAGTAAGAAATGGGGAACTTTACATAAACGAGTTACTCTTCTTTCTAAAGAATTAGGACTTTTTGATGCTATTATCTATGGAGGTCAAAAAGGTAAACTTTCGAGTGCTTGTGAATCTTGTACACCACTACATGCCTATTTGTACTATGTGAGATCAAAAGACGAGTATTCTTTAAAAGATGCATCACTTCCCTATATTATTGATGGTATTAAGAGTGATTTATCACGTACTTTCATCTCTCAAGCATTTGTTGAAATTATTCTGAAAATGCATGGTGGTGATTATATACAGATGTATGATCTACTTTTTGGATCAATTCTATTATTAAATGATACCTCAATAGTTCCCACCACTGTACTTATTCAACTCATGTTTAGGAGTATATCGGTTATGGGGTTGATGAGTGATTTAGATGTTTGTTCTCTGTGTGATAAGGATTATAAAGAGGAAGATATTGTCTATCTACATCCTGTGCATAATACATTTTGCTGCTCTGATTGCTACCATCAAGAAGGCCTTGAATATAAGGTGCGGTTTACTCCAGGTATGATGAAATATTTTAGATATACGGCCCCGCTATCGATGGAGGATGCAGTATTAATTGAACTAAGTGAAGCAACAACAAAGAAAATAGTGTATGCTCTAGTTGACTATATGAATAGTATTTTAGGATATTCTTTAAAGAGTCTAATGAGCAATTTCCTTTTTATCTGAAGATAAGATAAGGAATATAGATTGAAGAGGTTTTAATGAAGCAGTGGATAAAAGAGGCTGTCAGTGTAGATAGTTTAAGAATTTTGCATGAACAATTTGGTATCGATTATATAAAAGCTACACTACTTAGTCGTCGTGGAGTAAAAGAAAAAGAACAACTCAAATATTTTTTAGAGTCAGATCTCTCTTTTCTTCATAATCCCTTTTTATTTGATGATATGGAAAGTTTTGTTTCAAGAGTGATAGATGCAAAAAAGGAAGGAGAGAAAGTTCGAGTATTTGGGGACAGAGATGTTGATGGGATAACGAGTAGTGCATTATTAGTTGAATTCCTTCTCTCACAGGGTATTGATACCTCTTGGAGATTACCGCAAGGAGATGAGCCCTACGGATTAACTTCTCTTGGTATTGATGAAGCAAAACATGATGATGTTACTTTAATTATCACAGTAGATTGTGGAATATCTAATATTGATGAAGTTGAATATGCCTCCTCATTAGGGATTGATGTTCTTATTACAGATCATCATCTAGCTGGGGAATATGTGCCCGATGCACATGCGATTATTGATCCAAAAATTGAAGAGTGTAGTTATCCATTTACACATTTAGCAGGTTGTGGTGTAGTCGCAAAAGTTATTTGGGCTCTTGGGTTTGGAATGAGTGAAGCTTTTCAAGAGGAGATTCTCTTGCTTCATTCTTACCCAGGAAACACAGAAAAAGGGAAAGAGACCTATATCATAGAGGCTGTAAAGATGAGGAACCTCATTGAAATAGAAAGAATGGTAGAAGAAGTAGTTCCCGGTATTTTGGAAGTTGGACAGAGTAGAATCATCTCCTTTCTTAATTGTAACCTTCCAATATTTGCACTCGATATTGAAGTGGAAAAAAGGATTCTCAATGCTGCATATCTTTCTAAGGTAGATATTCATCTCATTGAACTAAGAACTTTGTTTAATAAGAGCATCCCTCAGGTTGGAGAAAAAAGTCTTTTTGCTCTCACTCAACTCAGCAAAAGTATAAAATATTCTCAAAAAGCAAGTGAGCTTGATGTTTTAATAAGTCTCTTCTCAGCGCATATCATTCGTCTTATTCCCTACCTCAGAGATGAATATCATACTATTTTTGACCTTGTTGCTCTTGGTACTATAGCAGATTTAATGCCAATGAGTGATGAAAATAGGATTATGGTAAAGCATGGATTGACTTTACTCTCCGCTGGAAATAGGAAATCGCTGCTTCCGTTGCTCACGCACCAGAATCTAGTTGGTAAGAAACTCAGTACCACAGACATTGGGTGGCAAATAACCCCCATCATTAATGCTAGTGGGAGAATGGGAACCCCTGAAGTTGCACTTCACATGTTATTGTCTACTAATTATGATGAGGCAAGTCTTGCGACGACAGAACTTCTTAAACTCAATGGAGAACGTCAAAAGGAAGGAGAAAAGTCTTGGAATAAAATCCTTCCAAAAGCTAAAAGAAGCTGTGATGACTTTGAGAATAAATTCCTTATGGTAGAAGATAAGGACGTAAACAGAGGCCTTACTGGAATTATGGCCTCTCGTCTTCTTAGGCAATTCAAGGTTCCTGCCATGGTCATAGCATATATAGATGAAAAGCGAATTACTGGCAGTATGCGCAGTCCTACATATTTCAACATCCGCGATTTTCTATCTCACTTTGATGATCTATTTCTCGATTATGGCGGACACAAATGTGCTGGTGGGTTTAGCATGAATATCGAAAATCTTCCTCTCCTCAAAGAGAGAGTGAAGGGTGTGATAGACACCCAATATGGGGTAGAAGAAGTGGAAGACGTTGTCAATGTTGATTTAGAACTTCCTCCCCATTATTTAAATCCAGCAATTATAGATATAGTTGAACTAATAGAACCCTATGGAGAGGGTAATCCTCCAATCCAGTTTTTAATTACTAAGGCCGTTATCGATGAGATAAAAATACTGCAAAATAATAAAAATAGTGGTTCTAACCATGCTAAACTCACGCTTAGCTATGGATCCTACAAATGGCCAGCATTATACTGGAATGGATCTGATGTAATAGAGAATGGGTACAAGTCAGGGGATGAAATTGATGTTGTCTTTAGGATGGGTAGAAACTATTTTAGAAATAATGAGACCATTCAACTGACCATTATTGATATGAAAAAATATCGTACTCCAATTGAAGAAATTATTACATAGAGGTCATGTTTCTTTTCTGTAGAGGAGACTACTATGAAACCAATTATTACAGGACAATTTTCAGAAGCTATTCCTCCAATCATGGATGGAGTTGCCTTTGTAGCCCAAAACTATTTTCATTATCTCAATGAGAAGTATGGCCATTCGTATCTCATAGGACCTGAAGTAAGTGATTATGATTATAATGATCCTTCAGTAATTCGCTATAAAAGTATGCTTATTCCCACCTTTCATCCTTATCGAGTTGGTATCCCTGCAATTGGAAGTTTTAGAAAACAACTAGATTTAATCAATTTTGACCTAGTACATACACATACTCCCTTTATTGCTGGGGAAGAGGCGCTTCGCATTGCAAAGAGGAGGAATATCCCGATAGTAGCATCATTTCATTCTAAATATAGAGAAGACTTTACCAAAGCACTTAAAAGCAAAACTTTAGCAGAGCAAGTTGTAAAATATATCGTCCATTACTATGAAAAAGTTGATGTAGTGTGGGTCCCAAATGAACAAACAAAAGAGACTTTATCATCATATGGATTTAAAGGAACTATCGACATTGCAAGAAATGGATCAGAGATGATCCCTCTCGATCAAGCTACTCATGCAAAAATGTATAGAGAACTTCGTGAACAACGTGGTATAGACGAACATGAAGTCGTCTTATTATATGTGGGACAGCTTAGAGAAGAAAAAAATTTGTATATGATTGTTGAAACGATAGAGCAATTGATCGAACAAAAATTGCCTATACGTGCCTTTTTTATTGGAACTGGGCGTGATGAACAGAAGTTAAAACAGATGGTTGAAGATAAAGGACTAGGCTCATTTATAACCTTTACTGGTGTGATACGTGATAGAGAACTCTTAAAGAGTTATTACTCATGTAGTGATATATTCACTTTCCCATCGCTTTATGATAATGCCTCGCTTGCTATGAGAGAAGCGGCAGCATGCCGTCTTCCGACCATTGCCATTGAAAGAGCAAGTACAGCCCAAGGGATAATTGATGGACAAAATGGTTTTTTGATAGAAAACAGAGTTCCCTCTTTTGTGAACAAGATTAGGTATCTCGTAGAGAATCCTGAAATCAGAAAGAGATCTGGTCATGAAGCACAGAAAACAATCTTTGTATCGTATGAAACAATCGTGGATGAGATATATGAGCGATATCTCAAGATAATTCATGATAAAAAGGTAAAATAGATAAGTACATTGAGCGTTATCTATTGACAAAAAGATTAAGAGTATAGAATATAAGGAAGATATTTTCCCACAACATGAGGGAAGGGGGTGATTACTATAGCTTACGTAAGAGTAGATGACAATGAGCCACTCGAAAAGTCGATCAAGAAATTTAAACGAATGGTCGAAAAAGAGGGCATTATTCGCGAATGGAAAAAACGTGAATACTTTGAAAAGCCTTCAACAATTGCAAACCGTGAAAAGAAAGCGTTATTACGAAAACAATTGAAAAAAGTACGTAAGATGCACTCTATGAAGAGTTACTAAACCACCTCTGTAATTGAGACGTCTATTATGCACCGTCGAGTTACATCGACGGTTTTTTTATTTTTTGAGGAATTGCTTTAAAACAGGAGTTAATCATGCCAGTCAAGATATCTGAATCTCTCCCAGCAAGAAAAATTCTAGAAGATGAGAATATCTTCGTTATGACTGAAAAAAGGGCATTAAGCCAAGACATCAGGCCTCTTCGCCTTCTCATACTCAATCTTATGCCACTCAAGACAAGTACTGAAACATCTTTACTTAGAAGGCTTAGCAATACCCCTCTCCAGATTGAAGTTGATTTCCTAAGAACAGCTACGTATACAGCTAAACATTCATCCGAAGAATACCTTCAAGAGTTTTATATAACTCTCGATAAAGCAAAAAAACTCAGTTATGATGGACTTATCATCACAGGAGCTCCCATAGAGACCTTAGAGTTTGAAGATGTCGATTATTGGCAAGAGTTATGTGAAATTATGAAATGGGCTGAAGAACATGTATATTCGACTCTCTTTCTTTGTTGGGGTGCTCAGGCTGGATTATACTATCACTACGGGATACAAAAACATATGATTGGGAAAAAGATGTTTGGTGTATTCGATCATGTTGTCTCAAAAAAACACACCACACTCTTACGAGGCTTTGATGACCTGTTTAGAGCTCCTCATTCACGCCACACTGAAGTAAAAAGAGAAGATATTCTATCTCATGATGAACTTGAAATATTGAGTGAATCTGACGAAGCAGGATTATATATCGTCGGAAGTGTTGATATGAGAAAAGTATTCGTATTTGGACATCCTGAATATGAAAAAAATACGCTTGATGCAGAATATCGTCGTGATGTAGATAAAGGACTCGATATCGAGGTGCCAAAGAATTACTACATCGATGATGATATAAGCAAAGGGATTCATGTATCTTGGTTTTCTCATGCGCAATTGCTTTATAATAATTGGCTCAATTATTATGTATACCAAACAACTCCATTTAACTTAGACCTTCTTCCTAACGAAAAGTCAAAAAAGGAGCCTTACTATACTTCGAAAAAATAAAGTATAAGGTATTAATGGGTATTTGCTCCTTAAATTTACTAAATGCGAAATTTTTTAATATATATTTGACACAAAACGCATTTATAGATTAAAGTAGTATATCATAAACACATTTAGAGGAGAAAAGAGAATGTTGTTACTTATATCAGATGCATTTGATGCATCGTTAGCATCCCTTCTACAAGCCTTTGGAGAAGTTACCGAAGACAAAAATAGAGTAGGGGAAGCTGATGTTATATTAGTTCGAAGTAAGACCAAATGTACCAAAGAGTATATTGATACAGCAAAAAATTTAAAACTTATCATTCGTGGTGGAGTAGGAATCGATAATATCGATTCAGCCTATGCTGCATCAAAAGGGATACTTGTCAGAAATACCCCTAGATCTTCTGCAATCGCAGTCGCAGAACTCGCCTTTGCTCTCATGATTTCAGTACCTAACCATCTCATTGAAGTTCATAATGGAATGAAAGAAGGAAAGTGGTTAAAAAGTGTAAAAAGAACTGAACTTAATGGGAAAACACTTGCCTTACTTGGAATTGGAAATATTGCATCGATGGTAGCTATTCGTGCAGCAGCTTTTGGGATGAAGGTCATAGCTTATGATAAATATGTTTCTACCTCTCCTCTAGCAGAAATGAAACCTAGTATTGAAGAGGCTGTTCTTGAAGCCGATTATGTATCGATGCACCTACCTCTTACTGATGAAACAAGAGGTGTCGTTGGAAGTACTCTTCTTAATAAATTAACCAAGAAACCTGTTATCATTAATACAGGAAGAGGGCCATGTGTTGATGCTGATGCTATGAAAGCTGCTTTAGAAAGTGGATTAGTATCTCATTATGCAACAGATGTGTATCCAAGTGATCCACCTAGTGAAGATTATCCTCTTCTTCAATTAGAAAATGTCACATTAACTCCACACATCGGAGCAAATAGTGAAGAAAATTTATTGAGAATAGGTGATGAAGCAGTTGCTATTATCAAAGAATTACAAGTAGGAGGCGCCTTATGAGCCGTAAATTAAACTTTTTTGCAGGTCCTTCAGTACTTCCTATGGAAGTATTAGAATCGATTCATGCCGACATACTCGATTATAAAGGGTATGGTGTTTCGATGATTGAAGCCTCTCATCGAGGAGAACCTTTTGAGACTATGTACAACGAGACTCTTAGTTTATTAAGAGAATTAATGAATATTCCTGAAGATTATGACGTCTTTTTCTTAGGTGGTGGTGCAACTCTTCAATTCACCATGATTCCTACAAACTTTTTAAAACCAGGCACAGTAGCTGATTATATCAAGAGTGGAACATGGGCAAATAAGGCTACGGAAGACGCTCAAAAGTTAGGGGATGTCAATCTGTACTATGATGGGACGAACAATAAGTTTACATCTCTTCCTGAAGCATCTAGTGTAAGACCATCAGCAAATTCATCATATCTATACTTGTGTTCCAATGAAACTATTGGAGGAATAGAGTGGCAAGGATGGCCTGAAACAGGTGATGTCCCACTTATAGCAGATATGTCTAGTGATTTATTGAGTCGACCAGTTCCTGTTGAAAAATTTTCAATGATTTATGGTGGAGTCCAAAAGAATCTAGGACCTGCCGGTGCAACATTGGTTATTTTGAAGAAAGATATGCTGGAGAGACAAAACAGTAATCTTACAGCATATATGGACTACTCCTCACATGCGAAAGGTGAAGGGCTCTATAATACTCCTCCTGTATTCAGTATCTGGGGTGTCAAACTTGTGTTAGAATGGATTAAAAAGAACGGTGGTACAGAAGGTATGGCAAAAAGAGCTGCCTTAAAATCATCAATTATCTATGATGCAATAGATACGAGCGGTGGTTTTATTACCTCCCCTGTAGATAAGACATATAGATCTAAAATGAATATTGTGTTCAGACTCAAGAGCGAAGAATTAGAGAAGAAATTCTTGAGTGAAGCAAAACAGATGGGTATGCTTGGTCTTAAAGGACACAGAAGTGTCGGTGGTTTACGAGCAAGTGTATATAATGCACTTCCTGTTGAAGACGTGCAAGCTTTAGCTGACTTTATGAAGGAATTTGAAAGAGTGAATGGATAATGAAAAAAATAGACGAAACAAACAAAGCTATAATTCGACAGCTCACTGACGGCCGAAAAGCGTATAGTGCTATTGCTGAAGAACTCTCTATTACAGAAAATACTGTAAGGGCAAGGGTAAATAAACTCATTGATGAAGGAATACTTCACATTAGTGGTCTTATTAATCCAGAATTTTTACCAGAAGTACAAGTTGTAGTAATGGGAGTAAAGCTTAAAACTCTCGATCTTGGAAGAAAAGCTCAAGAATTTTCCCACTTGAGAGGTGTTGTTTCTGCTGTTGTGGTCACTGGTCGATATGATTTAATTGTGCAAGTGCTACTTAGTGATGAAGAAAATTTGTCTCTACTAGACTTCTTTAAGAAAGAATTAGCAAGAGTTCCAGAGATTCTTGAAGTAGAAACGTTCGTAGTTTATCAGAGCCACAATTATCGTATACCATATATATTGTAATTGATAATAACCAAATTTCTCCCCCTTACTAGAAAGAAATTTTAAGTAAGGGGAATTTTTTTGTCCTTCTAATTTTACATATAAGCAAAATATTTGAATTATATTTATGTTTACCGCAAATGTCTGATATTTAAATGTTGTATAAATAAAAAACGAAAAAAAAGTGTTGACAGCACCTATTACTATCCCCCATAATACCAATATGATTCATTATACAAACGACGGTTCAAATAGTGATACAACTTACCCTATTGCAACAACAGTTGCAAAGGCATTAGGTATCCTTGAATACATTGCATTACATCAACCTGTACATCCCTCAATCATGAGCAAAGAGTTAGGCCTTACTCGGGCTAATCTTCATAGACTCCTTGCAACTCTTGTAAGAACTGGGTATATAGAAAAATCTAATAGTGGCTATCAACTTAGTTTGAAATTATTCAGATTAGGTTCAACGGTTCCTATAAAAGAACAATTAAGAGACTTGGCTCGAGTACATATGCATGAATTAGAACGTATTGCTCGTGAGAACATTTACATTACTGTTTTATACAATGATGAAGTCATCGCTATTGAAGAAGTAAAGAGCGCCCATACAGTGATCCTTAATCCGGATGTAATTTATACTTACCCTGTCAATACTTGTGCCTCAGGTAAGTTGCTTCTGTCTCATATGAGTAATGAGAATTTAGATACGTATGTGGATACCTTAGAGATGATTCGCAGAACGCCATATACTATCGTCGATAAAGATGAATTCAAAAGGCAGGTGAGGGAATCAAGAGAACGTGGCTATGCTATAGAAATATTAGAATTTGGAAACCATCTCCATAGTATAGCAGCCCCGATTACTAACAGGGATGGAGAAGTTATTGCTACTATCGGAATCAGTGGCCCTTCAATGAGATTAACTAAAGAAAGAATGATGGACTTGATTGAACCGTTGAAAAATAGTGCAGCGTTAATCACTGAGAAACTTATACAAAATCATAATAAAGCTCCCTTGTGGTAGGACACTTGGGATAGATAAGGAGTTATAATATGGATAACGAGAAATTGTTTGAACAGATGTCGATGGAAGGAGCCCCTAAGATTGTTACAATCCCACCAGGGCCTGCATCAAAAGAAATATTGCAGTTCCAAGCAGACAATGAAAGTTCTGCTGTTTCGTACTCAAAAGGAATGCCGATGGCCTTAAGCAGAGGTAAAGGTGCTACTTTGGAAGACGTTGATGGTAATATCTACATAGATATGTTTAGTGGTGCAGGAGTAATGGCTCTCGGTCATGGTCATCCTGAAGTGCTTGCCGCTGCTCATGAACAAATAGACAGAGTAACTCATACACTCGACATTCCTTCCCCTACTCGGGTGAAGATGGTTAAAGAATTACGAAAAATTCTTCCTAAAGAACTTACTCGTGTATTCTTTGGTGGCCCAACAGGAAGTGATGCTGTTGAACAAGCAATTAAATTAGCTAAGTTTAATACAAAAAGAAATGGAATAATTGCATTTGAAGGTGCTTACCATGGAATGACAGGTGTTGCTCTAGCTCTAACTACAGATTCTGCTCACAGAGATGGAATCGGAGAACTTGTTCCTGGTATTCAATTTATTCCATATCCTTATCCATATAGAAATCCTTTTGGATGTCCAGATGAAGACGTTGATTTGCAGGCTGCAGCATATTTAGAAAGGATTCTTGAAGACAGTCACTCAGGATTTTCTCTCCCAGCTGCAGTTATCTTAGAATCAGTTCAGGGTGAAGGTGGAACAATTATTCCATCAAAGAGATTCATGCAACGTGTGCGAGAAATTACCAAAAAACATGGAGTTATCTTAATTTGTGATGAAATTCAGTCTGGGCTCGGTCGAACTGGTAAGATGTTTGCTTTCGAACATGCAGATATTGTTCCAGATATCATAACAATGAGTAAGGCTCTTGGTGGAATTGGGTTCCCAATTTCAGCAATTGCATACAGAGAAGAACTCAATACGTGGCCTGCAGGAAAGAGTATTGGAACCTTTAGAGGCAATATGATTGCCTTTGCCGCTGGAGCGAGAGCTTTAGAGTGGATGGCAGAGAACAAGATTGCAGAAAGAAGTGCTGAACTAGGAAAGAAGGCATTACTTAGACTGAAAGAGATTGAAGCTAAGTACGACATCGTTGGGGAAGCGCGAGGACTTGGTCTTATGATCGCTCTAGAGATGGTTACAGACAAAAAAAGCAAAACCCCAGATGCTGCTACAGCTAAAAAGATTAGAAAATATGCCCATCAACGGGGTGTAATGATTGAAGTTGGAGGACACCATAACAACGTAGCTCGTCTTTTACCTCCTCTCGTAATTCCAGAAAATTATCTTATGAAAGGTATTGATATCATCGAAGGTGTTATCAAGGACATAAGTGAAGGGAAAATTTGATTTATTTATTGAGGAGTAAGAAATGTCTAAAACATATACAGTAGCGGTTGTAGGGGCGTGTGGAGTGGTAGGAACAGAAATGATTTCTACATTAGAAAGAAGGAAATTTCCGGTTGGGACACTTGTTCCACTAGATATAGCTTCCCAAGTTGGAAAAGAAATCTCATTTAATGGGAAAACTTGGAGTGTTAAAGAAGCTGCCGAGGGAGCATTCAAAGGTGTCGATATTGCAATTTTTTCTGCTGGAGGAGATGCAAGTGCAGTTTTAGCTCCAATTGCAGTTTCTGAAGGTGCAATTGTGGTAGATAACAGTAGTCAGTGGAGAATGGATCCCTCCTGTCCACTTGTTATACCTGAAGTTAACCCAGAAGATCTAGATTGGCATAAAGGAATTATTGCTAATCCTAATTGTTCAACGATTCAAATGCTTGTAGTACTGAAACCTATTCATGATGCTGCAAAAATTAAAAGAGTAATTGTAAGCACCTATCAGGCTGTTTCAGGCTCTGGGAAAAAAGCAATAGATGGTCTATTTACAGAAGCAAAAGAAATGATAGAATCGGGAAAAATTACTAAACCTCTTGCGTATAAGCAACAAATAGCATTTAATGCGATTCCTCATATTGATGTATTTCAAGATGGCGGATACACAAAAGAAGAGTATAAGATGGTCAATGAGACACATAAAATGCTCGATAAAAATATTGAAGTCTCTCCAACATGTGTGAGAATACCTGTATGGTATGGCCACAGCGAATCTATCAACATTGAAACAGAAAAGAAATTAACAGTTGAAGAAGTGAAAGAGTTGTTACGTAAGGCTCCTTCTATAAAAGTAGTTGATGATGTAGAACATGAAGTCTATCCAACACCAATTATGAGTAATAATGAGGATGAGACAATGGTCGGAAGGATTAGAGAAGACTTCACCATTAAAAATGGATTAAATTTATGGGTTGTTTCAAACAACATTCGAAAAGGTGCAGCACTCAATGCTGTTCAAGTAGCTGAAACTTTAATAGCGAGGAAATTAGTATAAATGGAAAGGATCGAAACTTTGGTAGAAGAGCATAACGAAGAACTCATCGCCCTTAGGCGAGAATTCCATGCTCATCCTGAACTCGGGTTTGAAGAGGTAAGAACTGCTCAAGTAATTGAGGAATTCATAACTTCACTTGGTCTTACTACGCAACGAGTTGCAACAACTGGAGTCGTGACTCTTTTATCGGGTAGTGATCCTAAAGGACCTGTTCTTCTCATGAGGGCTGACATAGATGCGCTGCCTATAGCAGAAGAGACAGGTCTCCCATTTTCGAGCCAAAATAAGAATGTAATGCATGCATGTGGGCATGATGCTCACATGGCTATGATGCTCACAGCCCTTAAAATTTTGAGTAAAAATAGAGACCTCTTCAAAGGTACTATCAAATTTGTATTTCAACCTAATGAAGAGGTTGCAGGGGCTCAGAAGATGATCGATGAAGGGGTTCTCCAAAACCCTCGAGTTGATGCTGCAATTGGTCTGCATATATGGTCTCCTCTTAAAAGTGGAGTTATAGGAATTAAAAGTGGAGCAGTCACAGCAAGTATGGATGTCTTTAAAGTAACTATACATGGTCGAGGTGGACATACTGGATACCCTGATAGTGCAGTTGATCCAATAATCTGTGCGAGCAATGTAATAGTAGCTACTCAAAGCATTCAAACACGATTTATTAGCCCAATGAAACCCATAGCGCTGATGTTTGGTAAAATTAATGGCGGGACGAAAAATAATATTATTCCAGACTCAGTTACTTTGGAAGGCTCGATTCGCTACCTATATGCAACTAAAAGTGGAAGCGACGATCATCCTACTGAGAAATTTATAAAATTAGTCAATTCGGTATGTGCAACTTATGGATGTAAAGCTACTTTCGAAATATTACATGAGAATGATGCAGTTGTGAACAATGCATCGATGACAATGATTGCTCATGAAGTAGCTACTAATCTTGTGGGAAAAGAGAATGTTGAAGAACATGCTACGATGGCGGGTGAAGATTTTGCTGCTTTTGGAGAAAATGTTCCAGCGGTTTTTGCTTTTATTGGGACAGCCAATGAAAAAGTTGGAAGTACCTACCCACATCACAATCCTAAATTTACAATAGATGAAGAAACTCTTCCGTTAGGAGTGCAATACCTGATTGAAACAGCTTTGCTCTACTTTAGAAAGGAGCAACATGAATAGAAGAAACATATAAAGAAGCGAAACGGAGGTTTTTAATTCTTTATATTTTATAGTTAAACCATGGGAAACCATGAGAAAACCAGGAGGACGGATATGAAAAAAATCGTTATTATGGCGTTAATAGTTACGTTATTAATTTCGAGCGTGGCATTATTTGCTCAAGGTGGAGCTGAAAAAGCAGCAACCAAGTCTTACAGTGTAAGAATGCCAACCGGAGAATCAGACGGAGATTTCATGACAGTATGGGCAAAAAACTTTGCTGCATACATGGCTGAAAAAACCGATGGAAGATGGGACATTTCAGTATTCCCATACGGAACACTTGGTGAGAACGATGACATTGTAGAACTCGCTCAGAATGGTGTTGTAGAATTTGTTTTTGCTGATTATGGATGGCTAAGTTCATATGTTCCTCAAACAAATACTCTTGCTCTCCACTACATTTGGCCTAAGGACAATGTTCCTGAAATCCTAGAATGGGTAAACAAGAATGGTAAGTTTATGGATATTATGGAAGAGAAATATCGTGAAAAAGATCTCGTTCCACTCGGAATCTATTATGAAGGTTGGCAATGGCTCACTAGTAAGAAACCTATTAATAGTCTAAATGACCTTGTTGGATTAAAAACACGTATTATGGCCTCTAATATGCTTTCAAGAGATTACAGAGCGTATGGTATTGACCCAACTCCAATGTCTTATGGTGAAATCTATAGTGGTCTTCAAACCGGTCTTCTTGATGCTCAAAGCCAACCAATGTTTGCTAACTACTCAATGGGATTCTATGAAGTCGCTGACCACTTTGTACAACTATGGGCAGAACCTTTCATAGGTATTCCTTGTGTAAACAAATCTTTCTTTGATGGTCTTTCCTCAGAAGATCAAACACTCATTCGTGGTTACTGGAATGACGTTGTTGCAGAAAGTGCAACTTGGATTCAAGCTGAAAACAATAAAATGCAAAAAGAAATTGCAGCAAAACGTCCAGAGATCACCTTTAAAGAACTTTCTCCTAGTGAAGTTGATCAGTTGAGACAACTTGCAGAGACAAAAGTATATCCTGATTTCCCATCAATTGGTGGAGATGATTCAGCGATGATGCTTGAAGTGTTAAAGAAAGATGTAGCTGATGCGCAAAAGGCATTAGGGTTGTAAAAGACTTTATTAAGAACCTCTCAGGGAGCGTAAATTAGCTCCCTGAGTCATTTTAATAAGAAAAGGTTATAATTTATGAAGGAACAGCATACGACTCAAGAGAGTCCTAATAAAAACATATGGCAGAAAATAGGAACAATATCTTCTCTCATTGTTGATAAATTTGAAGTGTGGATTTTACTAATCAGCACTTCAGGGCTAGCAGTATTGCTTGTCGCGAATGTGATAATGAGGAATGTATACAGGTCTATCTACTTTGCTGAAGAGATCTCAAATTTATTCATTATTCTTATCACTTTTATTGGAACAAGTTATGCGACAAGAAAAGCTCGTCATATCAGAATGGGGGCAATATTAGAATTACTCCCCAATAAATTAGAGAAAATATTGGTACTTATTATGACAGCGATTAGTGCGATTGTCATGTTTGTTTTAGCTTATATAGCCCTTAGATACGTGATTACTCTTAAAGCAAGGGATACACTTACAGCCTCTTTAAGGGCTCCATACTGGCTATTCGTCATAGCGGCTCCTGTAGGGTTAGGTATGTCAGGTTTTCAGTTTCTGAGGACTTTTATTAAAAACATTGTTGAAAAAGAGGTGTGGTTATCACCTGAACAGAAAGATGAATATGAAGATGAAGAAACAATGTATGAAAGTGCAGTGGCAAGTATAAATTTAGATGAAATAGAATTAAAGGAGATCAAGTAATATGGGAATCGTCGGATTAGTAATGGTCGCGATGTTGATGCTTGGATTTCCTTTCGTCATCGTCTTATTAGGACCAGTTCTCGCATATCTAGGGATAGCTTTCCCTAATATGAATTTGCAAGTGGTGACTCAACAGATCATCAATGGATTTTCACCTCCCGCATTGGTGTGTGTACCGATGTTCATATTAGCTGCTAATATTATGACAAGTGGAACAGCAGCTGCACGATTAGTTGAGATGATTAGAGTCTTTGTTGGCCACATCCCGGGCGGTCTTGCTATTACCACAAATGCAAGCTGTACTCTTTTTGGTGCAGTAAGTGGGTCAACACAAGCAACAGTTTCTGCTATCGGTGGAACAATGAGGCCAATGCTCTTAAAAGCAGGCTATTCATCATCTTTCACCTTAGGTTTGATCATTAATGCTAGTGATATTGCCCTTCTTATCCCGCCAAGTATTGGATTTATTGTCTATGGAGTAGTAACGAGTACCTCAATTGGTAAACTCTTTTTAGCTGGAATTGGACCTGGGATACTTATATTTATTCTCTTTTCCATCTTTGTTTATTTCTACTCAAAGATTAAGAAAATTGCGATAATGGAAAAAAGTACAAGAGCACAAAAAATGAAAGCTCTTAAAGATGGTTATCTTGTTCTTGGGTTCCCCATCATCGTAGTTGGTGGAATCTATGCTGGTATTTTTAGCCCAACTGAAGCAAGTGCTGCTGGTGTGGCTTACGCTATCATGCTCGAAGGATTAATCTACAAAACATTGACAGCTGCAAAACTAAAAAAAGCAATCTTAGATGCTGGTATCGTTACCGGGGTTGTCTTTATCTTAGTGGGAGCTGGACAGATGTTTAGCTGGCTCATAAGTTTCCTGCGTCTTCCTCAAGCAATTATGCCTGGTATTATTGGGACAGACCCAACACAATTACAATTAATTATTGTTGTGGTTATTGCTTATTTTATCGCATGTATGTTTGTTGACCCAATTGTAGCAATTTACGTTCTCTCTCCAATATTCCAACCTTACGTTGAGATGACTGGAATCGACCCTGTGTTCTTAGGCACGCTAATAGTTTTACAGGCAGCAATTGGAAGTGCAACACCTCCATTTGGATGTGATATTTTCACAGCACAGTTAATATTTAGAAGGCCGTACTTAGAAGTTATAAGAAAGACTCCTCCATTTATTTTAATTTTAGTGCTCTCAACGATTCTCATAATTATATTCCCAGGAATTGCTACATTTATTCCTAATGCAGCGGGATTGTAGAGAAAGAAGGGTAATGTATGATCTATGAAGTGAAAGGACGACAAGTGAGTTATGGAGAGTCGATAGGAATACTTTTATTAGAGAATTATGTTCCCTTCATTCCAGGAGATACAGCAAATGCCACTACCTATTCATATCCTGTGAGATTTGAGAGGGTAGAAGGCTTGTCTGTAGAGAAAATCTTTAATCACGATATGAGTATGTATGAAGTTCTAAAAGAAAGTGCTTTAAGATTAGTAGCGGATGGAGTGAAAGCGATAACAGGAGACTGTGGCTTTATGGCATTGTACCAGAAAAGATTAATGGAAGATCTTGATCTTCCAATCTTTTTATCAAGTTTGATCCAGCTCCACTTCATCCTGAATATAATCTCTCAAAAAGAGAAGGTGGCTGTCATCACTGCCAATAAGAAAGCACTCACGATTGAACTTTTGGAGGTATTAAATATTACCCCCGCTATGAGAGAACGGCTCGTAATTGTAGGACTTGAAGAATGCCCGGAGTTTAAAGAAGCTGTGATTGAAGAAAAAGGGACACTTGATGACGTCTTGATTGAGAAGTGTGTTGTTGATGCATCTCTAAGCGCTATGAAAGAAGATGATAGGGTAAAAGCTATTCTGCTTGAATGTAGTTTGCTTCCTCCCTATGCAAAAAGTGTTGGTGATGCCACACATCTACCTGTTTTTGATTATATCACGATGATAGATTACGTTCACGATGCCATAATTAAAAAGAATTATCATGGCCATATGTAGTAAAAAGGAGAATCAAAATGTCGGTATTTAAAAAAGAAGAGTACCAAAGTAGAATTGCTAAAACTAAACAATTGATGCAAGAAAGAGGAATAGAAGTTTTAATGGTTTCTCATCCTGCGAACCTTAATTATCTTACTGGGTACGATGGCTGGTCATTCTATGTCCATCAGTGTGTTATTGTATCTCTCGATAGAGAAAATCCTATATGGATTGGTAGAGGGATGGATGCTAATGGAGCAAGAATCACCTCCTTTTTGAGTAATGAAGATATTTTTGAATATGCAGATAATTATGTTCAATCCTTAGAACGTCATCCAATGCACTTTGTCGCCGATATCATGAAAAAGTTTCACATGGACAACAAGGCTATTGGAGTCGAAATGGATCAGTTCTACTTTACTCATAGGTCTTTTGTTGAATTAGAGAAGAGCTTGCCACAAGCATCTTTTCGGGATGCAAATGCGCTCGTAAACTGGGTGAGAGTTATTAAAAGTGATGCTGAACTTGAATTGATGAAAATAGCTGGTCAAATTGCAGTCAATGTAATGGATGCCGCTAAAAACAGTATTTATCCAGGTGTGAGAGAGTGTGATGCAGCGAGCGAAATCGTTAAAGCACAATATAAAGGAACTCCGACTCATGGTGGCGATTATCCTTCAATTGTTCCTTTAATGATGGCTGGAGAGGCAACGAAAACACCACACCTTACATGGAGTGATAAACTTTTTAAAAAGGATGAAGCTGTCTTATTAGAGCTTAGTGGTGTCTATAAACACTACCATGCTCCTATTGCACGAACTCTATTCTTAGGGGAAAACCCACCAAAACTTATGAGTGATACAGCTAAAGTCGTTATCGATGGGCTACAAAAAACCCTTGATTTTATTAAACCAGGAGTTACCGCAGCTGACGTAGAAGCTGCTTGGAGAGAAGCAATAAGTCATTCAAAAATTGTAAAGTCCTCTAGGCTTGGTTATTCTATTGGGGTTAACTATCCACCAGACTGGGGTGAACACACAATAAGCTTGCGTCCAGGAGATCTTACTGTATTAAAACCAAACATGGCTCTACACCTCATTCCAGGAATTTGGTATGACGATGTAGGATTTGAAATTGATGCTTCAATCTATATTACTGAAGATGGATACAAAGCCTTCTACGATTATCCAATAGATATTATCTACAATGTGAGCAAGTGATGAGTAAAGAAATCATCTCAATAAGTGATGTCTTTAGTGCAACAACACGTATTTATTCATCGGCGAGAGTAACACCTCTTATCCCTTCTGTAAAGATTAAAGACGAGTTTGGTGCTAAGAGTGTTATGTTTAAGTGTGAATTTCTTCAGGAGACTGGATCTTTTAAGATACGAGGAGCTGCAAATAAAATTGGCTCGCTTACATCGGAAGAAAAAAAGAGAGGTGTAATAACCTTCTCAACTGGTAATCATGGGCGAGCTGTGAGCTATGTAGCAAGTAGTTATGGTGTGAAGAGCACTGTTTGTCTATCTAACAGAGTACCTCTCTATCGTGTAAAAGCGATAGAGGCTCTTGGTGGAACTGTTGTACAAGAAGGTTCTAGCCAAGATGAAGCAGAGAATGCATATTTACGAATTCAGAAAGAGAAAAACCTGATTCCAGTTGTTCCATTTGATGATCCATTCATTGCTAGTGGACAGGGAACGATATCTCTTGAGATTTTCAACCAATACCCACAAGTAGATACACTTATAGTTCCTTTAAGTGGAGGGGGCTTACTAGGTGGTATGGCTATGGCTATGAAACACATAAAACCAAGTGTAAGAATTATTGGAGTCTCTATAGCGCGCTCTCCTGCTATGCTTGAATCCTTAAAGAATGGCTGCGTAGTTCAGGTTGAGGAAAAGGATACAATAGCCGATTCTCTCCTAGGTGGGATTGGTTTTGATAATGCCTACACGTATGAATTAGTGAAAACTTATGTTGATGAACATGTAGTCGTTGAGGAAGAAGATATAAAAAAGGCAATGAGAACCCTCTTCTATGAACATGGGTTTGTTGTAGAAGGTGGAGGGGCTGTTACCCTTGCAGCAATTCAATCGAAGTTAGTGAATATTGAAGGGTCTCATGTTGTGATGCCCTTAACAGGTCGTAATGTAGATTACGAAACTTTTTTACGTGTAATACAAGAGAAATAGAGAGGAAAACAAATATGAAGATGGATCCAATTCTTATTGTGAATGAGAAAGAGTTGACTGAACATGTAAAACTAGATTTGCATCTTATTGAAGAGATTGAAAAGGGGTTTTTAGCTCTTTCAAACAACATGGCTACTGTTCCCCCAATCATGATGCTCCCAGTTCCGGCCCTTGATGGGGAAATCGATATTAAAAGTGCATTTGTCTATAACATGCCGTCTCTTGCAGTGAAAATTGCCTCAGGGTTCTTTAAAAACCCAGATATTGGTCTTCCTAGTCAGTCAGGTCAAATGCTTGTGATGAGTACTGAAACAGGAATGCTTCAAGCAGTCTTATTAGACAACGGTTATTTGACACAAATCAGAACTGCGGCTGCTGGTGCTATCAGTGCTAAATATCTTGCTAAGAAAAATGTAAAGAATGTAGGTGTATTCGGTTGTGGAGTACAAGCTCGCTACCAAATGGAAGCACTCTCTTTAGTTCGAGATTTTGAAAAAATCTATATGTTCAGTATCGATACAGATGATAGACAAAAAGCTTTCGTACAAGATATAAAAGAAAGTTTGAATAAAGAAGTTATCATCTCTTCTAGTGGTGACGACCTCGTAAAAAACTGTGATATCGTTGTTACCACAACTCCATCTAGAAAAGCTTACTTCTCACCAGAGTGGGTTCATCCCGGCCTTCATATCACCTCAATGGGAAGTGATGCTGAAGATAAGCAAGAACTCTATGCGAAAGTATTTTTAAAAGCAGATATCATAGCGTGTGATCTCCTTAGTCAATCAACAAGACTAGGTGAGCTCAGAGTACCGACTCAAGGAAACCTTATTAATGACCTCTCTGCTGTGAGAGAACTTGGAGATATTATTGGCAACAAGAAAAAAGGACGAATAAATGATGCAGAAGTAAGTGTCTGCGACTTAACAGGGGTCGGTGTGCAAGATACCGTTGTTGCGATGATGGCTTATACAATTGCAAAAGAGAAACAACTTGGCCTTCAAGTTGAGAGATAGGGGTAATTATGAAACATCTTCCTTTCACAGAAGCTGAATATGCTAGACGAGTAAGACTTGTTAAGGAGCAAATGGATAGAAGAGGAATAGAACTTCTTCTCGTATTAGATCCTTCTCATATGAATTACTTAACAGGCTTTGATGGGTGGTCATTCTATGTCCACCAAGGTCTTATTGTGAGTTTAAAAGAAGAGCATCCGCTCTGGTTTGGCCGTATGCAGGACTCTAATGCTGCTAGAATGACAACCTACCTTCCCAATGATAACATATTTGGCTACAAAGACGAATATGTCCAATCTCGCTATATCCATACGATGGAATTTGTCGCAGGGCTATTGAAAGGTAAGGGAAACACTTTGGCTATCGAAATGGATGGATATTGGACAAATCCAAAGATGTTCTTAACACTCCAAAGAGAAATTCCAAACATGAAGATTCTTGATGCTCAAAATCTTGTAGGCTGGGTAAAAACCATAAAGGTTGAAGAAGAAATCACCTACATGAGAGAAGCTGGAATTATTACCGTGAATGCAATGAATACGGCGATAGAGAATATCAAAGAGGGCGTAGCCGAACGAGAGGTTGCTGCCTTAGTATCAGCTCAACAAATAAGAGGAACAGATACGTATGGTGGGGACAGTCCTGCAATATTCCCGATTATTCCAAGTGAACTAAGAACTTCTAGTGCTCACCTTACTTATTCCCTCGATAGAAGATATAAAAAGAATGATGTAGTTTTGCTTGAATTAGGCTCAGCTCGTTATCATTATCATGCTCCCTTAAGTAGAACAGTCTATATCGGTGAGCCACCTAAAGATTTGCAGCATGTTAGTGATGTAGTTGTGAATGGATTACAAAAGACGCTCTCACGAATAGGACCTGGTGTGATGGCAGAAGAGGTTGAAGCTATTTGGAGAGAGCAACTAGTGGGGACTGGAATTGAAAAACCATCACGTGTGGGATATTCTTTTGGTCTAGCATTCGTTCCTGACTGGGGTGAACATACAGTTTCACTCAGACCAAGTGATAAAAGTGTTTTATCAAAGGGAATGACAATTCACTTTATGCCAGGAATCTGGCTTGACACTTATGGCTTTGAATGCAGTGAGCCCTTCATCGTGACAGATAACGGTGTTGAGAAGCTCATAGAATATCCAGAGAAATTATTTGTAATATAAGACGAAAGAGGGGAGAAGAAATTCTCCCCTTTCACATACTAATTTAAAATAGTCGAAAGTATTTTTATATAGATGTCTCTTCCGTCAAATCAGTAGATTTTCCAATAATCAGTTCACCGCTAAGCACTATAATTCTTGGTGGTGTTAAAGGATTATTTTCACGGTCATGCATGAGTTGAACAGCAACACTACTGATTTCTTCTAGTGGTTGACGTATAGTGGAGATTGACATATCGAATAAATATCCTAAATCATCAAATCCTCCAATCAGTAAATCCTGAGGAACCGATATATTTAATCGCTTAAGTGTATTGATGAGGTTTACTGCAGCTCTGTCAATAAGTCCTATTATCCCATCAGGCTTATGCTTCTCGAGCATTTCTCTAACTTCGTCTTCGTTTTCAGGATTTAGAGTTACTAACCAATCCTTTTGTGGTGATATACCATAATCAAGGAGTGCTTCATGAAAGCCCATGAGTCTTAGTTTGCATGTATCTTTTGAATAAGGTAGTGTGACGAATAGTATCTTTTTTAGACCCTTGCTTAATAAATGAGAAGTTATTTTATATCCAGCTTGAGTATGGTTTAAACTTACAATGTCATATTTACTCCGCTTAGGGAATTCAACAATATCTGAATCAACAAGAATTATTGGAATTCCAGCCTGAGATAATGTATTAACGATATACTGATTAATCTCTTTAGCCTGATCGTTATACTCGAAAGGGGAGAAGAATACACCTCTTAAGTCTAGTTCTATATAATTAGCACAAATATTAACGATATGTTGTTTAAAATTAGTTTCAGATGGTGAAATGTACCCACCCCAAATTAAAGAGCAGTTCATATGAGAAATAATTTGTGCAATTTTATCTGTTATAGGTTTGAAAATATACCCCTCACCTAAGTTAGGAAAAATCAATCCATATAAAGATTGTCTTTGACTTTGTGTATTTTCAATATTTTGATTACGTAAAATTCTATTTTTATTAATATAAGTACCTGAACCTTGTACTGTATATACATAATTTTCACTAATGAGCTTTCTAAGAGCTTTTTGTAGTGTGGGTCTTGAGCAGTTATATGTTGCTGTCAATATACTTTCAGAGGGGAGTTTGTCAGAATTTTCATATGAATCTGAAAGGATTTGTGCCTTGATCTCATCATATACAGATTCAAATTTCAACGGTTTTTTCTGATCATGCATAATATAATAATTTAACCTTCTCTACTTAAAATTTGTGTGTACTTGTTTTTACATGAGTAAGTATATAATACCTTCTGCAATAATACAACATAAAAGTTGTAAAAAAATAGTTTACAATTTAATTTTAATTATTAAGCCTCTTTAGGCTCGATTCACGGTGAATTGTAAGTAAAACTTATCAATCGATAAAAAAATATAGAATATAAGCGGTTTTTTGTAAAAAAAAAGTATTAAATGTAAAAAATAGAAAATATATGTAAAAAAAATAATGCAAATAAAATTTGACAACTGAGAAAAACTAGAATACAATGTTTTTATAAATTGTAAAAATAACTACAAATTAAAAATCATAGTTACATAAGGGATTAGAGATGGCAAATGTTGTTCCAGTTATCGAATTGAAAAATATCTCAAAAAAATTCCCCGGAGTAAAAGCTCTTGATCATATCGAATTATCAGCTAATGCCGGAGAAGTCCATTCGATTTGTGGCGAAAATGGAGCTGGGAAATCCACGCTCATGAAGATTATCAATGGAATATATAAACCTGATGAAGGGGATATCTATATTCGAGGTGAAAAAGCTAAGATTCATTCTCCTCTAGATGCAAAAGCGTATGGAATTGCAATGATTTATCAAGAGTGTGCTTATGTTCCAGAAATGACTGTTGAAGAGAGTATGTTCCTTGGTGATTTACCAAGAAATAGATTAGGTAATGTTGATTGGAAATATGTACATGAAAAGACAACAGAATTCCTTGATAACGAACAAATGATTAAACCTTCACAGCTACAAAATGGATTAAAGACAAAGCTCAAGGATGTGAGCCTTGCCACCATTCAATTGTTAGAAATTACAAAGGCAATTTCTAAAGATGCACAAATAATTATTATGGATGAACCCACATCGTCTCTTCCACAAGTAGAGACAGATTTATTGCTTGAAAAAATTATTGAATTGAAAAAAAGAGGTAAATGTATCCTCTATATTTCTCATAAAATGGATGAGATTTTCAAAATATCAGACACGATCACTGTTTTTCGTGATGGAGAGCTTATCGGGACAAAGCCTGCTAAAGAATTAGATATTGATACTGTTGTTTCTATGATGGTCGGGCGGGAACTTGTAAATGATTATCCAAAGGAAGATGTGGAAATAGGACCGATTCATCTTGAGGTTAAGGATCTTCAAAAAAAAGGGGTGTTTTCTCACGTTTCTTTTAATGTACACCGAGGTGAAATTGTAGGTATTGCAGGACTTGTTGGTGCTGGTCGAACAGAAGTTGCTCTCGCGCTAAGTGGCTTAGATCCATATGATTCTGGCTCTGTAGAAATTGATGGAAAAAAGGTTGTTATTACGAATGTCACTCAAAGCATTAAAAATAATATTGCGATGATTTCTGAAGATCGGCGTAAATATGGTTTAGTTCTTGTACGTAATCTACGGGAGAATGTTGCACTCCCTAATCTGAAAAAGTTCATTTTTAAAGGATATCTTCATAAAAACGACGAAATCAAATCTGTGAGTAATATGTGTGAAGCGATGAGAGTTAAGGCTCCGAATATTGATACTGTAGTGAAAAATCTAAGTGGTGGGAATCAACAAAAAGTTGTTCTTGCAAAATGGATGATCAGAGATACTTCAATCATGATTTTAGATGAACCTACAAGAGGTATAGATGTAGGAGCAAAATACGAGATCTATAAACTCATGTCAAATATGGCTAAATCAGGTAAGGCTCTTGTGATGATTTCATCTGAAATGCCAGAGCTCTTGGGGATGTGTGACAGAATTTATGTCATGCATGAGGGAGAGTTTGTGAAGGAGTTACCAAGGTCTGAATTCTCACAAGAAAAAATTATGCATTATGCCGCTGGTACTCACAAATCTATACTTAAAAATACATTAACAAAGGGAAATTGAGGTTATGAAAGGAAACAACAGTCTTACTATTGATAAAGCAAAAAACTTTGCTGTAAAGAACAGTATATATTTTATATTAGGTGTGATATTCATTATTAGTTCTCTTCTTAATGAGAATTTCCTTACTGTTTTAAACCTAAAGAACGTTCTAAGACAAATATCAGTAACCACAATTCTGGCATTTGGTGAAACATTGCTTATAATTGGCGGTATGATAGACCTCTCTGTCGGTGCTGTATTTGCATTCGCTGGAGTAATAGCTATAAAAGCCTTCTTGGTGACAGGATCCTTACTGTTTGCCATGCTAGTTGGAATATTGTTTGGAATTCTCTGTAATTTGTTGAGCGGGTTCTTGGTGAGTTACTTTAAAACTCCTCCTTTCATAGCGACATTAGCCTTGATGACAATCACTCGTGGTCTAGTTCTTCTCATTACGAAAGGCCAGAATATTTATCAAATAGGTCGGTTTACTCAATTTGGACAAGGCTCTATTGGAATTATTCCAACGCCGGTTGTCTTTATGTTCCTTATGCTTATAGTTACTTGGTATATTTTAAACCATACTCGGCTAGGGAGAGCAATCTATGCTATTGGTGGAAATGAAGAAGCTGCACTTGCTTCAGGTATCCAAGTCTCAAAGGTAAAATTCATCGTATATATCATCAATGGAGCTTTTGTAGGCCTCGCAGGAGTCTTATTCATGTCGAGGGTAAACGCTGGTCTTCCAAATGCTGGTATTGGGTTCGAATTAGAGGCATTAACTGTAGCAATCATCGGGGGAACAAGTTTCACAGGTGGAATCGGAACTGCAGCAGGAACTCTCGCCGGTGGGTTCATTATGGGGCTCCTCAACAATATTATGAACCTTGTAGGGGTAAACTCTTACGTTCAACAGATTATTAAAGGTGCAATCATTGCCCTTGCTGTTATTTTTGATATGGCCGCCAAAAATCGAAGAACCAAACCAACAGAATAGAACGTATTCGCTATTAATACAAATAATCAAGCATTGGTGCTTGTTAAAAATTATTTTTCTTAAGAAAAGGAGAGATTGTATGAAGAAGTTTTTAGTTATTGCAATGATGGTCGTCCTGATTAGTTCAGGTTCACTATTTGCAGCAGGGAAAGCAGAGGTAAAGAGTGACGTTTTTAGCGTAGCATATATTGCACGTGCACAAGGCGATTCATTCGCAGCTTGGCTCGCTAATTCAATTCAGATCGAGATGGATAAATATCCTGACATGACAGTAGATATCATGGATGGACAGGCTAGTGATGAAAAAGTTAACTCATTCATTGAGAACTGTATCACAAACCAATACGACTTAATTATCCTCCAAGCTAATAATGGAGAAGCTCAAACCCCATATGTATATCAGGTAATTGAAGCTGGAATCCCTATTATCTTAACGAACCCTCGAATTCCTGGAATCGTTGGAGCAAACAGTGTAGATGCAGATCCATATGAACAAGGTGCTGTAAATGCTCGTTACGCATTAAACCTCGTTCCTAAAAATGCAAAGGTTGTAGTACTTAATGGACCAGCAGGAAACATGCACTCAACTGCAAGAGAAAAAGCTTGGGATCAAGAATTCTTTGCAAAAAGACCTGATGTTAAAATTGTTGGTGAACAAATTGCAAATTGGAATAAAGATGAAGCAATGAATATCATGGAAGACTGGGTACAAGCAAACGACACTATCGATGCAGTTATTTCAATGAATGATAACATGGCAGCAGGTGCTCTAGAAGTTGTTAAAGATAATCCAAAATACAATAATCTTCTAGCTTTTGCTGTAGATGGAACTGCTGAAGCAGCACTTCTTATCCAAGAAGGAAGATTGACTTCAACATCATTCCAAAATGCATATGAACTAGCTAGAACAAGTGTTGAACTTGCCCATAATATTCTAACTGGTCAAGTATCAGGCCTTGTTGATACAGACATCGATTGTCCATTAGTTACAAAAGAAAATGTAGATTTACTTTTAGATGCTCATAGAGCAACTGGTGCTATCCAGTAAATTAGTGTGTTTTGTTCGGGTACAGCCATAGAGTCTGTACCCGGACTTTTATAGGAGTCAAAAAAATGAAAGCGTTAGTGCTCGAATCAACGAAAAAATTAAGTCTTAGGGACTTCCCCATCGAAGAGTCAGTAGGTCCAAATGACGTGAAAATACAAATTAAAGCTTGTGGAATATGCGGTAGTGATGTTCATTATTATCTTGATGGTGCGATTGGTGATTTTATTGTGAATGAACCCATGATTCTTGGGCATGAGGCTGCAGGAATTGTTATTGAGAAAGGTAGTGCAGTGAAAGGTCTTGAACTCGGTGATCTTGTATGTATGGAACCTGGGATTCCAAACATGGAAGCTCATGAAGTTTTAGAAGGGAACTATCATCTCGATAAAGATATTAAATTCTGGGCGACTCCCCCTATACATGGAATTATGAGAGAAACCGTAGTTCACCCAGCAAGGTTTTGTTTTAAGTTGCCAGAAGGAATGAGTGCTGCCGAAGGAGCTATGATGGAACCTTTAGCAACTGGTATTGAAGCTGCAAAAAAAGCGCATATAAAACCAGGTGATGTTGCTCTTGTAACTGGAGCAGGTACCATTGGAAGCGCAATCGCCTTAGCGGCACTTGCAGGTGGTTGTAGCAAAGTATACATCACCGATGTAAAACAGGAAAAACTTGATATTATTGGTTCTTATGATAATATCGTTGCGGTAAATATTACGAAAACTAATATGGTTGATTTCCTTATGGAAAAGACACATGGACTTGGAGCTGATATATCTTTCGAAGCATCTGGTAATACAAAAGTCTTTCCAGATATTATGAAATGTACAAGAAGGGGAGGCACTATCGTTCTCGTTGGGATGTCTAATACTCCTATTGCTCTCGATATTCCTCTTCTATTAGTCCGTGGTTTAAGGATTGAAACATTATTTAGATATACAAACACCTTTGATCGTGCTGTTGCATATGTAGAAGCTGGCAAAATTGATGTTAAACCACTTATCACTAAAACCTTCTCTTTTGATGATTCTATTGCTGCATATGAATTTGCCGCAGAAGGACATCCAGAAGTCATAAAGGTAATGATAGAACTTTAAAAAGTCTTATATAAAAAGGAAATAGTATGGACCTACAACTAAAAGATAGAATCGTTTTAATAACGGGCGGTAGCGTTGGAATTGGATTAAGCGTTGCTGAAGAATTTATAAAAAATGGAGCGAAGGTTATAATTTGTGGAAGAAAAGAAAACATGTTATCTCATGCAAAGGATTCAATCCTTGCAAAATATAAAGATGCAGATTTTGCTACTTTCACTTGCGATGTAACAAAAATGGAAGATCTTGAGAGTATGACGCGTTTCATTGATGATAGATATCATGGACTTGATATTCTCATTAACAATGCAGGTACAGGTTCGGAAGAGAAGTCAATGGAAGCACCTGATGAGAAATGGTACTATTATTGGGACTTACATGTTATGGCAGCAGTACGCCTTACAAGATTGTGCGTTCCATTAATGAGAAAACGTGATGGTGAAGGTGTTATTCTTCAAACATCTTCGATTTGTGCAACTCAACCACTCGGATATGAACCGATATATAATGTAACCAAAGCAGCATTGACAATGTATACAAAATGCCTTGCAGAAGAACTGATTGGTGAAAATATTAGAGTAAATACCATTGCACCAGGTCTTGTGCTCACTCCAGATTGGCATAAAACTGCTTCAATCTTAAGTAAAAAAACTGGAATAACCAACGAACAATATTTCGAAAATATAGCGAACGAAATGGCTCCAATAAAGCGCTTTGCCCAACCAGAAGAAATAGCAAAATCGTTTGTTTTCCTTTGTTCGCCAGTTGCCTCTTATGTGGTTGGAACTAATTTCCATATAGATGGTGGCGCATTAAGAACTATTAATTAAAGATATGAAACCAGAACGTAAGGCTATTTTAAAGAGATCACTTTCGATTTCATCACAGGAAATTGCTCATTTGATTGATTCCATTAATTATTATGATATTAATTTTTTAGTTGAAAAAATCTTGAAAACAAGTTCCGTTGGGAATATTCTTCTTTCTGGTGTTGGAACAAGTGGAGTGGCTGCACATAAAATAGTGCACTCTTTACGTTGTCAAAATCTCCCAGCGTTTTTCTTATCGCCGGGAGATGCCCTACATGGGGCATCTGGTGTTATTCAACCTAATGATCTTTACATCGTTATTTCAAATGGTGGAACAAGCGATACAGTAAATAAAAGTGCTAAAATTGCTAAAGAACGCGAGGCCTTTGTTATTGCGATTACTGGCGATTGTGAAAGTGAACTTTGTAGAATTGCTGATGCTAAAGTATTAGTAAAAGTAGAAAAAGAAAGTGATTATATGGGACTTCTTGCAACCTCGAGTATCCTTTGCGTAATTGCATTGTTTGATGCAGTGAGCAGTGTAATTATGTCTGAAAGACACTTCACCAAAGAGATGTTTTCACACATTCATCCAGAAGGGAAAGTTGGTCAGGTTATTTTAAAAAAACACATAGAGGAGCTTTAAAAGATGTACATTGGTGTTGATTGTGGGACTCAAGGTACTAAGGTTATTATTTATGATAGCAATAATAAGGTTATTGTTGGTGAAGGATATTCATCACATGACATTATCGCATTAGCAAACGGGAGACGTGAACAAGATCCTGTTTGGTGGGTTAATGCCTTTAATAGTGCTATGAAAGAAGCTTTAGATTCTTTCAAATTTGATAGGATGAGTATTAAAGGTATTGGAGTCTCTGGGCAGCAACATGGTCTTGTAGTACTCGATAAGGACAAAAACGTTCTATGCAATGCAAAATTGTGGAATGATACAGAAACCTCTTTTGAGAATGCTGAATTGATAGAAAGATGTGGTGGTAACGAAGGGATTATAGAGAAGATTGGTACAGGATTGCCTGTTGGATATACCGCAAGTAAACTCTTATGGATAAAAAAACATGAACCTGAAATTTACAAGAACATTAGGAGTGTTATTAATCCTAAAGATTACATTAACTATTATCTAACTGGCGAACTTTGTACTGATATAGGTAGTGCCTCCGGAACAGGTTTTTTCGATGTCGCTTCATTAAAGTGGTCAGAATCAGTAATTGCTGTTATGGATGAGACAAATATCCTGAGTCAAGCTCTTCCTCAAATAGCCGAGGATGGAAAGCCCATTGGTACAATCCGATCAGAAATAGCCCAAAAATTCAACCTTTCACCAAATGTGATTGTCTCTCCAGGTAGTGGAGATAATATGATGGCAGCTTTGGGAACTGGTAACGTTGACGATGGGTGTGCAACGATGTCTCTTGGTACATCAGGAGTCTTGAGTATCTATTCAAGCCATAATGAACCGCTCAAATTTGATCCTATTACACAGATTCAATGTGCTGGAAATGGGGGATGGTTACCAACCGTGATGACGATGAATGCCACCTCTACATCAACTGCAGTACAACAATTGTTTGATCTTAGTATCAAGGAGTTTGATCAACTTCTGAGTGAATCGCCATCTGGGGCTGAAGGAATACTTATGATACCATATTTCAATGGGGAACGAATGCCAAATATTCCTGATGGCAACGGTAGTATCAGTGGGATAACCTTGCATAATTTACAAAAAAGAAATCTCATACGAGCAGCCTGTGAATCTGTAATTTTTGGCCTAAGATGGGGTAGAGATTTATTAGTTAAGAATACAGCACCAATAAAGCAAATACGGATCAATGGTGGTGGAAGTAATAGCGCCCCATGGCGGCAAATTACAGCTGATATTATGAATACCGAAATCGTTGGAGTGAATTCTAAAGAAAGTGGTGCTCTTGGAGCAGCCCTCCAAGTAATGTGGGTTGATGGACTTGGGAATATCTCTGATTTATGTAATGAACATATTGCTCTTGATTATAAAAAACAAGCAATTCCAAACCCTCACATGGTAGAGGTCTATAACTCAATTTATGATTCTTACATAGGTATGAGGAAAAGAGTTTACGGCATCTAAAGATTAATCAGGAAACTGATTTCAATAACGAATGAAAAGAGTCTCCCCTTCAAAGGAGAGACTCTTTTACTTTATAGAAATTACAATTTACAATATGTTGAAAATATAAGCACAACCTGTTGAAACATTATATCTGTAAACATCCCGAATAATATAATTTTCTTCAATTGCAACTGAATAAAAAAATTCAATCTACCTATTTTCCTCTTTGCTAAGAATTCTTAAATTTGCATCTACGTAGCGTATAAAGTCCCATATCCTATTATACTACGAGAAATAATATATTTAAGTGAAAAGCAGACACATTCAACAGATTTGGATGAAGAAATCACTATTAAATCAATGTTATACAGCCTGTAGCGCTTTATTCATCAGGTATATCTAATATGATATTGTGAGAAGTAGTAATAAGTAATTTCTATCTTTGGAAAAGTATATATCAATAGATGAAAAAAAGTTGTACAATAACATTAAAATATACCCTCTTTGTGAAAAGAAGGGAGTGGCCATCTTTTAATATTGACAATAAGGAAGGAAATATATGGAAAAATGTGCAACAACGTATATGGGACTAGAGTTGAAAAACCCGATTATTGTAGGTTCGTCTCCTCTTACCTCAACGCTAGATGGACTTAAACGATGTGAAGATGCTGGTGCTGGAGCCGTTGTAGTGAAATCTATCTTTGAAGAACAAATAGACACACAATCAGCAATCATGATTAAGCAAAGCAGAGATTATATGAGTCATGCTGATGCAGCTGATTTTATTGAAGAATCTTCTCGTAACTTCTATATAGATAATTATCTCTCTCTGGTTGAAAAAGCTACACATGATTTAGATATTCCTGTTATTGCAAGTGTGAATTGTCGAAGTATGGGTGGATGGGTAGACTATATTGATCGTTTTAATTCAATTGGAGCCGATGCACTGGAGATTAACCAATATATTCTTCCCTCTAATATGGGTCGAACTAGCCAAGAGATAGAAAGCGAGTATCTAGATGTTGTTTCTTCTTTACGGGAGAAGACAACCCTTCCGATATCTTTGAAGATTGGTCCTCATTTTTCATCCCTTGCTCACATGATTAAAAAGTTTGATGAAATGAACATAAATGGTTTCGTACTTTTTAATCGTTTTTATCAACCAGATATTGATATTCTTAAAATGGAATTAAAGCCGAAGGTCAACTTTAGTAATGAAGGAGATTATGGGCAGGCTCTTCAGTGGAGTGCCCTATTAAGTGCATACCTTAATGGAGATATTTGTGCATCAAATGGAGTTCACAACGGGGAGGCACTTATCAAGCTTCTCTTAAGTGGAGCAAAAGCTGTTCAAGTGGTAACAGCTATTTTAAAACAAGGGTTACCTGTTATTGCACAAATGCAGGAGACCTTAGAAAATTGGATGGATGAACATAATTATTCATCCTTTATAGATTTCAGAGGGGCTCTTGCACATAAAAGAATGGATAAACCTGAAGTTTGGGAGAGAAGCCAATATATGAAATCTCTTAATGTGGAGTTTTAATTTATGGATATATCATTGTATAGAGATATTGCACCTTACTTCGGGGATGATATCAGAGATGCGATTGGAAGACTAAAAGCCTATCCCAAGTTTTTATCGAATATGGGAGAGGTTTTATATTCTGGTAATATCATAAAAACAAAATGGAAAAGTCATCAAATGAGGGAGCAAATTGTACCTCTTCTTGACCAGATTTCTACATATGACGATTTTCAACGACTTATAACTGCAGGGGTGTTTCTTCCAACGATTATAAGAAACTCGATGACAAGTTTCTCCTTTAGTGGGGAGGGCCATCTCGATAAAAAGAAACCTTATCTCTTTATTTCAAACCATCGGGACATTGTTCTCGATTGTGCCTTGTTAGATTATGCATTATTAGAGGCAAAAATGCCGATATGTGAAATGGCAATTGGAGATAACCTATTAGTAAATCAATTTACAACTGACATGTTTAAACTTAATGGGGGTGTGACTGTTAAACGTAATCTCCCTATAAGGGCACAATATGCGGAATCCCTTCGTCTTTCTCGGTATTTTGTAGAACTTATCCGTGAAGAGAAAAAATCGATATGGGTAGCACAAAGAAGTGGTAGAAGCAAAGATGGTATTGATACTACTAATTCTGCAATCATAAAAATGCTTCATTTGAG
This sequence comes from Sphaerochaetaceae bacterium, assembly GCA_963663665.2. GTDB lineage: Bacteria > Spirochaetota > Spirochaetia > Sphaerochaetales > Sphaerochaetaceae > SABI01. The sequence continues at coordinate 71,160 of CAXXKP010000009.1, read as the reverse complement.
CTATAAATCAAGTGGGGTAAAATTTTCTGACCTCATTAAGAGTGTAAATATTGTACCTGTCGCAATTTCATATCAATATGACCCAAATGATATAAACAAAGGACGAGAAGAGTTTTCAAAACGATTGCGAGGAACCTATACCAAAAAAAAATACGAAGACCTTGTAAACATGCTCCGTGGGTTAAGACGATTTAAAGGGAATGTTCATCTCCATTTTGGGAAAGTATTGAGCGACACTTATGAAACTCCCGATGATGTAGCTCATGAAATAGATAGGCAGATTCATATTGGGTATAAGCTTCATGATACGAACTATTTTGCATACGATTTACTTCAAGGTCCTACTAGATTTACTGATAAATACAAAGATCTCAATACTAAACAATTCTTAGCTCGCTATAAAGGCCTTTCTGAAGAATTACGCAAACGAGTTCTCAGAAGTTATGCTAATCCAGTTGTAATGCAAATGGAAGCATTAGGGATGTAATGAAATATCTTGAATCTTTCCTATTGTTCATAGTTCTCCTACTTTTTACTACAATCATCTCTTGTACTCCAAAAACTGAGGTGATTGTTGATTCTATTTCAATACAAGATGAAATATTCCTTACGACATTTGATTCAATTGAAATATTCCAGTTGGGTCTTACGGTAAAAATATCTTCTCTTGATTTTAAAAATTCACAAAAGTATACGGTTACTATCTCATCACCCGATTCCTTATATACATGGACAGATACTCTAAATGTGATTACTGAAGACAGAGTCCCTACAATCATATTTCCGCATCTTCTCATACCAGCCTCACAACAATTTCCTCCTGGCACTTACAATGTAGAAATATTGCAAGAAGATGCATCATTCATGACAAGTAGCTTTACGTATACCAGAGTTTTTGATCGTGATAGAATTTCTTCTATAGATTTCGAGCACAAACTTGAAGATGGAGAGAATTTATTCAACTTTCAAGCAAGAAAAAATATTTCTTATAAAATCGAATTTTACGACAAAGAGGATACACTACTACTTACAAAGAACAGTAGTGATGGAATAGTCAGAGATGTGAAATTTACTGATGAATTTATTTCGGAATTAGATAAAGTTATTGTTATAGCAATTTCAAATGGTATTCATGAAATATATAGAATTATTCTTTAGACTATACGATTAACACTTTCAAAAAGTTGTTCCTTTGTAATCTCAACTACAAAATTCCTTCCATGTGGGCATACAGGGTAGGTGAGAGAGAATACTCGCTTTATTAAGGATACAGCACTATCATCGTCGATTCTATCGCCATCTTTTATTGCAGCTTTGCAGGCAATATTGGCATAGAGCAATTTGTGTAGTTCTTCAATATTACCTCCACCAAAGCCTTGAATTGAGTTGATGATATCCATTTCAATCGATTTGTAATGTGGTACGATACTTAAGAGGATCCACTCTAAATCTCCTTTTCGCTCAATGTGGATACCAAATTCATCGTACCAAGAACTATTGTGTATTAAGAAATTATCGATGCTCCGTTCAACCTCAAAATCGATTGGAATCATAAGGGGTTGTGTCCCCTTTTGTGATTTTAATTCATCATATAAAATTCGTTCATGTGCTGCATGTTGATCAATTAGATAGAATGAAGAACCTTTTTCTACAAGGAGAAAGAGGGAAAAGAGTTGTCCTAGATATCTAAAATTGTCTTGAAATTGTTCTTTATCTGGTTCTTCCTTAAATGTTTTTTCCTTATTCTCATGATGTTTGTCTAGAACATCTTTTGCTCGAGCAAACCAAGTTGGTTCTATCTCGTTCTTTTGATACATGGAGGATCTAGCCACATTACTAACCCCACTCTGTCCTTCATGAGTTGGGGTTGAATAGGTCTTGTATTCATCATACATAGAGGATTGAATCAAAGCACCTTTGACTAACATCTTAGTAGTAGAAGTATGTTCTCGATTTAGGAACTGTTTAATCATGGAGACTACACTGTGGTGAATTTCAGCTTTGTTACGTAACTTAACCTCTCTTTTTGCAGGGTGAATGTTAAAATCTACAAGAGATGGATCAACAGTGATGAAAAGATACGTATAGGGGAATGCACCTCCTGGGAGAAATGGGTCATACCCGTATGTTACAGCCTGAGTAAGGGCAAATTCGTCCACAATCCGATTATTCACAAATATCTTGATATACTTACGATCATTTCTATACGTTTCTTCTTTACTAGTTACAGCATATAAAGAGAAAGATTCAGCTGCTAATGTCATCTCAATCATTTGAGAAGGTACGATTTCTTTATTATTAATGAGAACATCGAGAACCCTCCCCTTAGGTGTTGTTATAGGAAGATCTAATGTTATAGAACCTTTATGATACATCTGGAAGTGGATGTTTGGAAAAGATAATGCTTTTTCTATGAGTGCGACTTTTGCGATCCTTGCTTCACTTACTCCGGTTTTCAAGAACATACGGCGAGCGGGTATATGGGCGAAAAGGTTTTTTACTTCAATAACAGTTCCAACATGAGGACCTCCGGGAAGGACTTCTCCCATTTTTCCATTATCGAACACGATATGAGCACCCAATTCTTCGTGTACAGTGCTACTAATTGTAAGCTTTGCACCTGCTGCTATTGAGTAGAGAGCTTCACCTCTAAAACCCATTGTATGTAGAGTTTCTAAGTCTTCTAATTCTGTTACTTTGCTTGTAGCATGTGAGTGGGCACAGAGGGGGAGATCGACAGATGGTATTCCGCAACCATTATCGACAACTCGTAAAGACTCAATACCTCCATCAACTAATTCAACACTGATATGAGTTGCCCCAGCATCAATGGAATTATCGACAAGCTCTCTCACAATAGAAGCTGGTCTTTCTATGACTTCTCCTGCTGCAATACGTTGGGCGACAATTGGATCTAGGATATGGATGGTTTTGTTAGCCATAAATCTGATTATAACAGAAAAAAGGATCTCCTACTATTGAGAAGACCCTCTTTTCTAGTGTGTTTCAATTTTACTACTAGAATAAGTTAATATTAGCTTTTAATGAAAGGAATGGAACGGTTGTGGATGCAGTGACTCCATTATAGGTTCCATCCGAGGCTAGATTTGTATAGGTTCCAGCACTTACATTCAGGTTCAAGTTACCACTCGTAACACCCATTGTAACGCTAGCTACACTCTCGTCGGTGAGTACAAACGTTAGAACTCTGTCAATAATAGAATCACTTGAGTCAATGAATGTGTTTGCAGCATTTAAGAAACCTCTTCTGGTGTAATCAAGTGCAAAATTCATATTCTTAATATCTACTGATGATCCTAGATGTAAGAGATCTTCTGATCCGATGAGTCCAAAGGTCGTAGTGAGAGGTAACATATAAGATGCGTGGAGATCGAAATTGTCGCCGTTGTAGGTCAAGTTAGCTGAGGCCGCATACGTTCTTCCACTGCTAATAGTTGAATCAGTCCATTGCTCATCAAACGCATCTATGATTGAATCTCTTTCTCTCAAGAACAATGAATTAAATAATCCAGGTTCTAGTACTCCTTCTTGAGTTGAAGCTTCAAGGTCAAGAGTGAAATTGTTAAATGCAGTATGAATACCAGCTTGGATCATATAGTTGTTGAACCTTGCTGTAAATGCGGGAACACTCGAGTTGTAGAACATTTGCGAGAAACCATCTGTGCTATCATATCCTAATAAGGTAGAGAATGCTCCATAGAGCGCAATCGAACCTGTCTCCTTCGTGAATATTGGGAGAGTTACATCAATAGTTGGAATAACATCAAATTGCTTTTCCCCACTTGTTGTGAGTTTGGCACTTACAATACCACTAAGACCAAATGCCCCTCTATATGTTGCAAATGGAGAAATGCCAAGGCTAATAGCGGCCAATTGTGGATTGATAAGATCATTCATGAAAAGACTCAAATCCAAATATTTTGAATCGATTTCAGCAACAAATGAGAGTTTATCCTGTAATGTTGTATCGCTAGATGAATTCATAGACTGTATCAACGATGTTTGAGAATAGGTTTGATCCTTGTCGATATTTACATAATTTCCACTCTCAATATTTCCAATCTGTAGGTGGTCGAGTAATGCAAAAGAATCAGTAACAATATCATATACACTTGCGAGTGTACTACTTGCTGTAGTCCCGAAAGTGAATGGTGAAGTCAGTGTGTGGTAATAGAGTTCAGCAGTATCAGCATTGTAGGTGATTCTAGGACCAATTCCTACGCTAAAATTATTTTTCGAGATTGTAAGTACAGGATTTAACGAGATATAGTTATCATCACTACCACTATTAAAGAGTCTGGTGTAGGACGATGCCGCATCAATAGAGAAGTTAAAAGCATCAGCTTTCGTTTCTTTCGTAGAAACACTCTTTTCTACTTTTGTTCCAATGTCGACTGTTGAGCCAATAGTTGCTCTGTTTGTGCCATCAGAGAGGAAGGATAGGTCAAGGTAAATACTAAATGGCCCAGTTGAATATTGAGCTGAGATGTATGGATCTGCATAATTAGCCATAGTAAAGAAGTTGATACTGTCATCTAAGAAACCAGTAAGGCCATCATCAAAGTTGAATATTTCTTGTGCACTAGTAATTACACCAACTCGGCGAATACCAATTTTTCCTGTGAAGTTTTCACTTCTATAATTCATTGAGAAGGAGAGATTATCGCCAGTAGTATTACTGTCACCATCTAGAGGGATAATTCTAGAGAAGTTTTGTTCAATTGGGACATAATAACTTAAATCAATACCGAAGTGAGTAGATGAATAGCCTATATTCCCACCAAATAAGAAATAGATACCGCTGTCTTGAGCTATTCGAGATGCTGAGAAGTATGTGTCGTTCAGTGCACCATAACCCATTAATGGATCTGAAACATTTTGAGCGGCACCTATGAGTGAAATATTCCATGCATTAGATTTAATCTCTAGTCCACCGGTCACTTGGAAGTTAGGGAATTTAGCGGAGAAATTAGTAGCACTCGCATCATACATTGGTGTGATACTGAATGGGATTAGGTCGAATACTGTAGAGGCAGCACCAAAGAGTGACAGTTGCATTGTTCTTTTATTGACCATTAAAAGTGAAGCATCAAAGGTAGGGTAGAGAGTGATGTCACTCAATGATCTATCGGTGTTAACGAGAGCTCCTAGCCCAAGATTGAATCGAGAACCTATATCATAGGAGATTCGGACAGCTCCGTTCTGGTTCAAACCTTCTGAAAGATCAGTAAGGTACATATCATCAACAAAACCTTCGATCCCAAATTTCCCTAATTGAAGTGATGCATAAAGTCCAAGTTTCTCTTCATAAGGGCCACTAGAAGGCGAGTAATTATTGATTAAGAATCCTCGATTAAATGTGATTGGAGTTGTTCCATCCATAGAGATAAAGAGATTATCTCCTTTTTCTCCATAATAGAAGTAATCAATGAATCTTAATGTACTTCTCAAAGTATCAAACGTTCCGCTTCCAAATGTAAGGTTTGTTGCATCACTTCCTTCTATATCGAATAGGGAACCATCGGTGAGATAGAAAGCTTGTAAGCCAAGTCTACCTTTGTTTATATGTAGATATGGGTTAATTGAGATTCCAACTTTAACAGAATTATTTAAAAGTGCGTTATCTTTTGTCGCTACGAATGTCGTTTTCAATCCATACTCAGTAGTTGGAGCAGGAATCTCATTACTTGTAGTAATTTCCTTCTGTGGTTGAATCTCTAAAGGGTTTGTGACTTGTTCAGTGGCTGGCTCTATTTTCTGAGGAATTGCCTTCGTTGCAGGTGCTGGTACAATTGTCTCTTGATTAGTAGGTGTGGCAACTTTAGCAATTTCAATTTGAGTACTCTTTTCAGCTTCTCTCGCCAAGAGTTCTTTTTGCAAAGAAGCAATATATGAAGCAACCTCTGGATCGCCTGGGATTGTTGTAATATTGAAGGCTTGAGCAATTTCTGAGTTTTCAGGATTAGCTATATCGTCCTTTGTAATAGTGAGTGCTTGAACAGAACTAAGAGTCTTATCTAATAGAGACAACTCAACAACACCAACTGAGGTGAGATTTTCACCTGCATTGACGATAAGAGTATCTCCAACTCGAGTTTTTCCCACACCATATTTACCATCAATAATTAGATCAATTCCTTTTATGGTGTTTGCTATATCAACAGCAGAGAATCCACTTGATGGGGTAATGTTTCCTAAGACAATAATGTAATCTGCTTCTAAAGAAAGGTCGTCAACTAATTTTTGTCCTAATGTAATATATTCGTCTGAATTAAAAGAAACATTCTCTACGTTCATTTCAGGGAGACTTAGGCCGATTACAGCCAAACGATATCCATCAATGTCGTAAATGCTATAAGGATTAAAGAGGAAGGCTCCTGATTCATCAGTTACATTTGCTGCGAGAATATCAAGATATTGTTGCTCTTTTGCAATTTTTGCTGCTTCAACAAGGTGGTCAATTCCAAACACATATTCAGCAGTACTAGGAGCAATTGCATCATATCCAAGTGTTTGATATAGAGTCGCCACATCTAGTCCTTTATTCATGTTTGCAATGTCAGACCCAGTTAAACTATTTCCTGCATCAAGGAGGAGAGCCTTTCCATTCACACGCTCATTCCACTTAAGCAATGTAGCAAAAACTGGATATGGAATAGCACTGTCACTAATATTTCCAAATGCATCATTTGTGTGAATGATGTAGATTTTCTCTGTAACAGGAGCGGCTGGTGTTACTTCTGCTTTAACAGGAGCGGCTGGTGTTACTTCTGCTTTAACAGGAGCGGCTGGCGCTACTTCTGCTTTAACAGGAGCGGCTGGTGTTACTTCTGCTTTAACAGGAGCAGCTGGTGTTACTTCTGCTTTAACAGGAGTATCTGGTGTTACTTCTGCTTTAACAGGAGTGGCTGAAGCCTTTGTGATAACACTTTCAGGTGTAATAGTTGTAGTATCGACTTTGGTAATTGAAATTCCATCTTTTACTGAAGCACTTGGAAGAAGTGAACTTGTGTTCACACTTGGATTGATACTCAGTGTCTCATATGTTTGTTTAGATATTTGTTTTTGTGTTAAGAAGGGATCTGCTAAATCAAGATAATGATAAGGAGAAAGGGTGCTTTTCTTGCGGGTAATAGTATTTGTGACTTGTGCACTACTACCGAGTGAGAAAACTAATTCATTTACATCGCTTAAGACGAATAGTTCTCCAGGACCCATTACATCATATATACCGACAGGAGTGTTTACACTCATTTTTCCAAGAAAAGTGGTATCTCTTAAAAAGGATGCTGATCCAGCAACCAGGTAGAACTTAAGATCATTTTTTTTGTCAGATACAACTGAAAGAACTGACTGACTCTGCAATAGTATTGTAATATTTGAATTTTTTATTACAAGAGGGTCGAAACCAGAAAGTACAACCCATCCCCTTTGAAGAGCTTGAGGAGGAGTCGTTTGCTCTACATAGACACCTTTTTCATTAAATTGAAAGGCGTCATCTGAAAGGGAGCTTTGAATATGCAAATAGGGTAACCCACGATCAGGAGATTCTGCAAATGCGGGCAACGTCATAGTAAAGAGTAGCACTCCCAAAGTAACTGTCATAATAAGTAGGTTTTTCTTTTTATTCATCATAATACCAATTTACTCCATTATTCTTTTATCATCAACTATGTTATTATCTATATAAAGTAAGATTATCTATCAATCATTGTACTCTCTTTTTATCCGATAAGCAAACTCATGTGCATGATAAATATGTTCTCTTGCATATCTATCTAGTGCCACAAGCTGTTTTACAATTGGTTTTATCTGACTTCTAATATTACTTTGATCATATGGGCACACTGGTTTCATCACTGGAAACGAATATTCACTTGTAATTCTTTGAATCGCATGTTCATGAATTTCAATCATTGGTCTAATAATATGTAGTTTCCCTTTAAAGAATTCTTGAATGGGGAGCATTGTTGAGAAAGTGCCTCTTTTTGAGAGATTCATGAGGGTCGTTTCTACTAAGTCATCGAGATGATGCCCTGTAGCGATGAGTGAAAATCCATTTTTATCAGCATATTCAAATAAAATTCTTCTCCTGTTACGTGAACAGAGGTAACAATTAAATTCACCATTAAACCCTTGTGAAAATTGATCCTCATGAAATATTGTAAAGGGAATAGAAAATGCATCGAAAAACTCATAAAGATTTTCTTCGGCTTCCTTTCCAATAGGATGTTCATTCCAATCAATCATTACTGCTTCTAAGTAATATTCTACGGGGAGCCATTTAAGACGGAGTGAAAGAGCTGCAGCGAGGGCTAAGCTATCTTTTCCTCCAGAAACACTCAAGAGCACTCTATCCCCACTCATAATCATTTGATGGGTATTAATAGTTTTTCCTGTGTGTTTAATGAACCTCATTACGCGAGGAGGGATATTCCCTTTTATCAGTTCTGTGTAGGGTATTTGATTCATAGTAATCCTTTGCAGATGTCTTTACATAGAGATTCATCCACAAAAGAAGGCACATAGATGTGGAATTTTCTAAGACTTGTGGTAAATGAATCAACCACTTCGGGGCTAAATAATTCATCTATTTCATGAAAGAGGAATGATTTTTCTTCTTTGTCAATAATGTGTACATTCGACTCAAAGGAGACAGCTTCAGGAATATCTACTATAACTTGATATGGACAAAGACGCGGATAGTGAATAGATATTTTCTCCCAGATTTTCTTTTCAATTAGGTCTCTGTTCTTTTCAAGAGAAAGGGACACATGAGCACTATTATTTCTATCGTAGGCAACAGCGTAGATTGCTATGAATAATTCTCCATCATAGACAGATTTGAATAATTTCCCACTATCGTGATTTTGATGAGTAAGCATGAGGTGCGCAAATGATTCATCACTCTGGTCGATGAGTTGTTCCATAGTAAGAAGATTATCTTTTAAGGCAAGAAGGAGACTCTTTTTTATCATGGATGTTGCACTTCTCGTCCTTTTATGCCAATACACATATTTGTACATAAGGTACTTTGAAAATAAGAGGTGTTCAACAGCTCCTATAGCATCAATAGGCATACACACATTCCCATTTTTATCTATTTGCAAGTTCCGTATGATATAAGAAATATCCTGTACGCCATAAGGAACTCCGCAATACGAAGCATCACGAGATAAATAATCGAGTTTGTCAGGGTCGAGTGTTCCACTAAGAATTGATCTATATAATAAAATTTCCTCGTCTTTACACTCTCTTTCATGGTCTAGAATTTGACATACATCTAGGATATTAGCCCCGATGTGGTTCTCTATAATGAGAGCTACTTCTTTATCACTCTCTATAAGACTCGCTCCAATAGCTTCATGGTCTGGATGGATAATATCCTTGAGAGCGTGGGCGTATGGAAAGTGTCCAACATCATGCATCATCGCAGCACAAAGCAGACTCATTATTCCTTTATAGCTCATTTTTATAGGGCTTTCGTTACTCTTTGCTAATAATGCAATAATAATGAGGCGAGTGAGATGGAATACCCCTAGAGAGTGCTCATAACGGGTGTGATTACTTCCTGGGTAAGTTAGATAGGTTGGACCAAGTTGCTTGATTCTATGAAGCTTTTGCATCAATTGTGATTGACTTAAAAGATGAAACCCATAGCTTAATGGTATATCTTTATGAATAGAGTCTCGTACTGTATAGGTGAATTCTTGATAAAGAGAGGCAATATAACGTGAGTATTCATGATTCTGTCCCATTATTATTCCCCTTTTTTCACTTAATATCCTACAAAAAGATAGAGAAGGTGTCTATAGATTATTTGACAGAGAGATACAATCAACTACATAATGATTTCTTATGAAAAGAATTTCTATACTGCTTATCCTTATTTCTATTTTCTCCTTAAACTCTCTCTTTTCTACTGTTACTATAGGAAAGAACCCCTATATGCAACATCAAGAAATGTATGAGGACCCTTTTTATCCATCTAGTAATCTTACACGATATATTTATAGTTGCCTCTCCAAACCATATTCATTAGAATGGCTTGAAACGTATGTTGCAAAAGAGGTTAGGCTCACATTTTTGACCTATCATCAAGAAGCATTATCTTTATTATCAACAAAAGAAATTCTCGGAATTATTATAGATCAGAAGGAAAGTTACTCGATTGTGAAAATAGACTTTGCTACTGGCCCACGAATTGAAACAATGTGGAAGTTGAATGAAGATGGGAAATACCTCCTTTTTTCATATAGGGAAGTGAGCCTTTCACCATAAAAGAGTGTTAAGTGTATTGACAAAAACTGCATGAGACCGATATAGTGGCGAGAGTTGAACAAGATATGTTCAAGGCGGCGTAGCTCAGATGGTAGAGCAAACGGCTCATATCCGTTCGGTCAGGGGTCCGAGTCCCTTCGCCGCTAATTAAAGTGCTTCTTTTCCTTAACAGAAAAGAGGCCTTTTTTTTATCTATTACTTGCTAAACTTAGCATTCAAGGATAATCTAACCAGTATGACAGGCTTTTTTATTAAAAAATCATTTTTTGACGGATGGGATAATCTAATTTCCCTTGTAATTTTGAATTTGGGATACTTATTAGTGCTTTTCTCGTTTTATGGAGCATTTGAGCTTTTTCAAGTTTCTACAATACCAGCAATTATTCTTTTAATTATCGCATTCGCCTTAAACTCAATATATTCAGCCCTCGTGTCTAATCAAACATTTTTGTATGTTAAAGGTCGAAAGGAAGGTTTTCGTTATTTTATAGCAGGTTTCAAAATCCTCTATAAACATATTCTTCTGCATTTTGCAATAAATGTTATTCTTGCTACGGTAATCTTATTCGTTATTCCATTTTATCTTTCATACGGAACTACTCTTACATTCCTCTTGGCTGTTATCATTTTTTGGGTTGTCCTTATTGGATTGCTCGCATTGCTTTATTACTACCCACTCGCTGTTAAAATGAACCAAGATGCGCCATTGAAGACATTAAAAAAATCTCTTCTTATTGTTGCTGATAATATTGGCTTCAGCATATTTTTCATTATCTATGAAATAATACTATTAATAGCTACTATTTTCTTTGCCACAATTATGCCAGGAATAGCAGGACTCTCATTATCAAAGAATGATGCAATAGATTTATTAATGTTAAAATATGATTATCTTGAATTGCATCCTAACACCAAAAGAAAAGAGATTCCTTGGGAAGAGCTATTATTTGAAGAACGAGAGAAAGTAGGGCATAGGTCTTTAAGAAGTCTTATATTCCCTTGGAAGGATTAACCTCATGCATTTTGAAGTCGAGTGTAAAGTTCGCATTGAAAAGAATGAAGTTAAATCGCTACACGATTCAATTTCTCTCTATGTAGCCGGTGGTGAGTGTCAGGATATAGAAAAAAAAGATACCTATTATTCCCAAGTCGGAAATGATATTACGCTTTTTCGTGTTCGCTCAGTTGAGGGATCTTATCTCATCACTAGAAAAATGAAAGAGGCAAGGAATGATGGAGTTGAGGTTAATCAAGAAATAGAATTCACCGCTAATGGGCAATTTGATTCTATTCATTCTTTTTTTACATCACTTGGTTATTCCATTATCATAAAAAAAGAGAAAAGAGGGTGGGCTTGGCATGAAGATAACCTAACTATTGAGCTTGTAGAGGTTGCCCCTCTAGGTTGGTTTTTAGAGATCGAGGTATTAATAGAGCAAGAAAATTTGAAGAGGCAAGCACTCGATCGATTGGAAAAAGTGAGAGAAGATTTACACATATATTCACGAGAATTAGTGCCGATGTATTATAATGATATGCTTAAAGAGATAAGGAAATAAAGATGGAAATGAGAGCTTCCCACATATTAGTGAAAGAGAGAGGATTGGCTGAGGCAATCCTTAAGAAATTGAAAGGTGGTGCTAATTTTGCATCTCTTGCAAGGGAGTATTCTACATGCCCCTCAAAGAGTAAAGGAGGAGATCTCGGATGGTTCACAACCGGTCAAATGGTGAAGCCCTTTGAGGAAGCTACTTTGAGACTATCTGTTGGTTCTCTAAGTGGTGTTGTTCCCACACAATTTGGTTATCACATTATAAAAAAAACTGGAGTTCGCTAATTTAGGTTCCCCATTTAGGGTTGATTGTCATCCTCTTTCGATCTGAATCATACGTAACCTCTAGTTCCACTTTATAAACTTTCTCAATAATCTCTTTTGTTAAGACTTCTTCTACTGTTCCACTTGAGACAATTTTCCCTTCATGAAGCAAGATTACCTCATCGCTATATGCTGATACAGCATTTAAATCGTGTAAAACAGAAATAACACTCACTTTTTTTGTTTCAACAAGATCTTTAAGGAGATTAAGAATTTCTACCTGATGATGGATATCTAGATGGCTCACTGGTTCATCGAGAAGGAGCACGGATGAGTTTTGAGCTAGAGAACGGGCTATGAGCATTCTCTGATATTCTCCTCCACTTAGATTAGTTGCTAAATGGTCAGTTAACTGTGTTAATCCTACAGTCTCTATAGCATCTTCTATAATCTCAACATCTTCTACACTTAAAAGACTAAATCGATTGTTATGAGAATAACGTGCCATGGCAACACACTCAAATAGAGTAAATTCAAACTCCATTCTACTCGCTTGTGGCACATATGAGGCGAGATGTGCGATTTCTTTCTGACTATAGTGAGTCGCATCCCCTTTGGGATAATAGAGTGTGTAGGGTTTTACCGGGATGACTCTCAAAAGGTGTTTCAAGAGGGTGGTCTTCCCAGAACCGTTCGGGCCTATTATAGAGATGAATTTGTTTTTATGAATATTGAGAGAGAATTCAGAAAAGAGAGGAACATCTGAATAGCCAAAATCAAGTTTCTCAATTGCCATGATATCTTCTCTATTTATCATACTTTCCCTCTTTTATGGTTTATCAACAGGATGATAAATAATGGAGCTCCTGCTAAAGAAGTAATTACTCCAACAGGGAGTTCTGATGGAGAGACAACTGTTCGTGCTAATAAATCGCTTATTACTACCATCACGCCACCACCAACAATGGAGACAGGGAGTAAATTATGATGTTTTGGTCCTACGATTAGCCTCATTATATGAGGAACCATAAGTCCAACGAATCCTATGATCCCAAAAAACGCAACTGTGATTGATGTTGATAAGGTGCAAAGGAGTAGGAGGATAATTCTCATTTTTCTAATACTCATCCCAATCGTTAGAGCAGTTGTATTATCCAGCAGTAGCAGATCAAGTTCTCGTGTCATGAAGAATATTGGGATTATCCCTATAAGACTTGTTATGCTTAAGATTCCTATTTTATTCCAAGAAGATGCTGCAAAGCTTCCCATAGTCCACTGCATAATATTCTGCAATTGGGATCTGTTTAAATAGAGAAATAAAGTCATTAAAGCTGAGAGAAGGAAGTTTAATGCAATACCTGTAAGCAAGAGGGTAGTTGGAGATCTTCTAATACCCCCACTTAAAATAAAGATGAATAGGGTTGTTAGTGCGGAGCCAATAAAAGCGACTGTAGGAACAGTCCATACCCCTACAGCACCACTTACAATTCCTAGGAATGAAGCGAGTGCAACAGAGAAGGCTGCACCACTAGAAACTCCTAACACGAACGGATCAGACATTGGATTTCTAAATATTGCTTGATAGGTCATCCCACTAACTGCGAGTGCAGCGCCTGTGATAATGCCACTAAGAATACGTGGAAGGCGTAAGTTCCAAATAATATGGTATGTGGTTGATCCTTGATACTTCCCCTTATGGAGGAGGATATGTATTGTTTCTGTAAAGGGGATATTAGCTGGTCCCATTGTGAGGGCAACTAACGAGATCCCTAAGAGTAATAGAGTGAGAAATATAAGTAATGGGTAGAATAAGGTTTGATGTTTCATCTAATTGTACGGATGAAGGATTTCACTTAGTAAGGTAACACCATGGGCACTTCTTGGACCTTGCCTATTGAGGATATCAGAATCAATATCAAATATTTTGTTCTGTTTTACTGCATCTAATTGCTTATAGGAGTCGTAAGAGATGAAAGCTTCCTTAGTCTCTAAAAATGTGGAATTCCACAATGGAGGCAAAATAATAATTTCAGGATTTTTTATAAGCAACTCTTCAATACTAAAGGTCCAATTCGTTGCATCTTTCGCAATATTATCACCTCCAGCAATCTCAAGCATCTCATGGATGAAAGTATCTCCTGTAGCAGTGAAATCCCCCCATTGTCCAAAACCAGCTACATAATAGACTGAGATGCTCCTCATTGAGGCGACTCTATTTTTGACGTTTTCGATTTCTGTTTTCATTTCATTTACTAAAAGGGTAGCCTCCTTCTCTTTACCGATAAGGAGTGCAATATCTTCAATCAGAGAAAAGGTTCCTTCCATAGATTGAGTTTTATTAATATATGCAACGACAATTCCTGCATTCTCTAGTGCTTCCACAACTTCTTTTTGACCAAGATTACTCACTATAACTAACTCAGGATTTAATGAAACAATTTTTTCAACACTTGGGCTCATGAGATCACCAATAGTTTCAACAGACGCTATTTCAGCTGGGTATGTACAATAATCGGTTCTACCTACTAATAGGTTGACTCCACCTAAGGCAGCGATAGTCTCACTTACATTTGGACTAAGAGAGACTATTCGACTGACATTGTTCATCACTGGGATGGAAGCACCACGTGAATCAACATACGTTGTCGGCGAAACAAGTACAGTTTCTTGTACTCCTGCTGAGAAAAGAGAAAGTGTTATAATTATGATAAGTAATAACATAAGAGAACTTCTTTTCATGCCGATACTCCTAAAAATACGAAATAAGGGCATGATAATACATACCCGACCTGTACACCGCAGGTTCAAAAGATAGGTTCCTATATGGCAGGTTTCCTGGCTTAGTGGAATATAAAGTAGCACCTTCTCAAATTTCTTCAATGGTTATATCGCTACTTGTACCAACTGTTACAGTGGCGGGACCGCACAGGACTTTCACCTGTTTCCCTTGACCATATATCTGAAATAGATTGTACGTATTTCTGAAGAACCTTGTCAACGGTAAATTAATTATGTCACTCTGCCTCTATTAGTGCTACAATAGAATCCAAAGAGGTAGGTAGATGGATCTCACTCCTGAGTTTTCTCATCTTATTGATAAACTCATTCATTCAACACAAGTTAAAGAAATAGAAAGTATCCTTGTCACGATATTTGACATAAATGATTGTGATGAAAATCATCATACACCTATCTACTATGCAGCAACGATGAATGCCTCAACGGAAATCCTTAATGTTTTGCTTCTTTCTGGTAGCAGGGTAGACTTTCCGCTCCTCTGTGAGGCCGTAATTCATACCTGTAACCCTGAAATTGCTAAGATTCTATACAACAACCTTGCACCATTAAATCATGATGATTTAAATTATCTATTTCTCCTTGTTTCATCAAATAGAACTGATTTTTCTTTGTTACATTATTTTCTACAAGAAGGAGCCACTATAGATGCAACAATCGGAATGGACCTTTATCCCGATTGGGAAGATGGCTTTAGCTTAGAAGAAGAAAACAATTTTATTATGGTGGAACAAAATGCTCTAATTTTAGCATTATATGAGAATCCCGCTCCGCTAAAGATGATAAAAGAACTGCTACGAATTGGGGTTGATGTCGATTATAGTGATTCACTAGGCAATAGTGTGATATCTCATGCTCTTGATGATATTGATCTAATAAAGATTCTTATAGAGAGTGGAGCGAATATTCATAAAACTGATGCTCTGGGGAAGACCCCGCTGATGTGTGCCTGTGAGGGGGAAAATATTGATGTCGCACTCTATCTCATTAGTGTAGATGATGAAATCAATAATGTGAGCAATGAGAAAAAAACAGCACTCCATTATGCCCTCTCTTGCCATCTCACAAATAATTTTGAAGTGGTCAAGGCTTTGATTAGGAAAGGGGCCGACTTGACAATAGAGGATGGAGAGGGGGACACTCCATTGATGGTAGCGCTTTCTCACTTTGCATATGGTGAAATCATTTACTTGATTGAGAATGCCCTTATTTCTTGACTAAGGTTGTCGGTTACTATTAGGATACACATCATGCAAAATTCAATGACGATATATACTGATGGTGGATGTAGTGGGAACCCAGGAATAGGGGGATGGGCCTTTGTTGTTGAGGGCGAAAAGCCCATAACTGGTAGTGGTGGAGATGAATTTACTACGAATAATAAGATGGAATTGAGTGCAGTAATCAATGCACTTGAGTATGTGATGCTCAATCATCCCGGAGATACGAAAGTTACCCTCATTACCGATAGCCAGTATGTGAAGCAGGGAATTACAGTATGGATCCATAACTGGAAGAAGAATGGGTGGAGAACAGCATCTAAAGCCCCTGTGAAAAATAAAGAACTTTGGGTGAGTCTTGATGAAATAAGTAGTCATCTTGATATCACTTGGAAATGGGTAAAAGGGCATTCTGGTGTTGAATTAAATGAATTATGTGATGCTCTAGTTCAAAGCGAGATGGCTAAAATACAGAGTAATAAGTAATAAGAAAATTATCACATATCTTTTCTTATCCTGTGTTGACACTTTTGTCTCATCTTGGTAATATCCAAGTCGTTCGTTAACGGGCTGCTAGCTCAGTTGGTAGAGCAACGCCCTTTTAAGGCGTGGGTCACTGGTTCGAATCCAGTGCAGCTCAAAACAAACAATCAAGAGATATCCTTAAACGGATATCTCTTTTTTTGGCTCTTTACATTCATAAAAGGTTCATGGGAAAAAGCTGTGGGATTGCCTCCAAAGAGAGAGAGCATCAAGTCGTTGTTGGTGAGAAGTAGCGAGAGAACGCTTTTTGATGTATTTCCTACTTCTATCCCATAGTTTTAAGAAGAAGTATTCTTGGTCTCTGTATCCGTATGCAGCTCTCCTTGTTGTTTTTATCATATTGTTAATACCTTCAAGAGGTCCATTAGAAATAGGGAACTTTACACGAGAGGTAATACCATCCATTCTTGAATAGAGCATTTTGTTGAAAGATTTCAGCATAGGGATCTTATTAACATACGTCTCAGAGAGAGCAAACCATTGCTCCATTCCATTTCTTAAATCCTGTACATCAGTACTTGCCAGTCCTGACTTGAGTTGATCAGAGAGAAAGTATGCAATGTTAAGTGCACTATTAACCCCAAGGACTTCATCTAGACGTTGAACATTTCGTGTTGACCATTTACGCAATTCTGGGGGAATGGAGAGGCCCTTACGTTCATAAGAATCCCAAAGCTTTCTATTATGAGCTTTAGCAACTTGATCTTTTCTTTTGAGAGCATCTCTACTACTGACAATAAGAAATCGACTTCCCTTCATCGTAGTGTATGCCTCATGAGCTTCTTTAAGATCAAGATTCCGCTCAGCAATTTCAGTAAGAAGAGATTCTTTCTTATCATTCCCCATGTTCCTTAGGTCCTTTTTTAGACGAGAGATACACGTATGCTCATGAGCAATCTTCTCTTGAAGTCTTCTGTGTTCTTGGCGCCTTAATTCAGTGAGAATGCGATCATTGAAATTTTTTGTGATGTGAAACGCATCATAAACCACTGCTATGTGAGGATACCGAGAAGCAACAGCTTTGTGGTACTGAGCATTCATATCCATAGATATAGAGTGTACATGAGTCATCCAATCATGACCAACTTTCTCAAAAAAGTTGAGTAACTGTCTTTCTGAGTTTCCTTCTTCAAGAAACAGAATTTCTCCAGTTCTCCAGTCTAAAACTACTGTAGCATATTGATGTCCCTTATGAAGAGAAAACTCATCAACACAGAGATAAGGCGAATAATGAGTTGGCCTCATATCTCCATATGTATCTTTAAGCCTTCGTTTATCAATATCTTTAACGAGCTTCCAATTGGTGTGTAGACAATGAGCTACTCCTCTGATGGTCGCATCAGAGTGCCTCAGCAATCCTAAAACTACATTATAGAAAGTGGCTGTAATAAGGTGTCCAGGTTCTTTGAAGGGAATCTCTTGTGTGACAGTTCTTGCACATGTACTACATACATGCTGCTCATACTGTACACGCAATTTTACTTTAAACCCGCCAATTGTGAGGTGGTGCAAATGTATATACAGATATTGGTTGAATTGAAGCTTTTGTTGGCAATAGGGGCAACATTCAGGAACCTGGGTCGTTACTTTGCCGTGAATGGTTTCTATAAAAAGAATATCTTTACCTCTTGCAAAAGATGTTCGAGTTGCTGGTTTTGTTATCTTGAAGTCTGGTATTTCTAGTGTTGTCCCACTATACTGGTTCATGGGCATCCTCTCTTGTTAGTTTTGGTTTCGTTAACTTTATTCTAACTGAAGGATTGCCCTTTTTCTTTATATTTTTCTTTCTTATCTAGTTCTTAACACCACAGCTTTTTCCGAAGACCCTCATAAAAGCTCTGTTCCTATGAAAATTGAATGTATTTATACATTCATAGTATGTATTACACCCTCATTCTACAATGTGAATTACGGTTGTTTCTCAAATTGGTGATGATGCTCTTATAAAGATCCGACTCCTTTAGTGGTGGGAAATCTGTGAACAGTTTATGCTGATTTCCATGTTGAGTTGCCATTTTTTTCCGAAATAACAGGACAAATTTAATTTGGAAATGAGTTGTTTTAAGTGAAATTGAGACATAAACCATATTGACCTTGTGTATATTCAACGTTAAAGTCAAACCATTAATGAATATAATAGATTCTTTCAAGATATTGATATTTGCCTCTGTAATAGTATCAACCATACTTGCTGGTTACGTATACAATAAAGGTGGAAACTCCCAGTCACTTAGATATTTGTCGGGGCTCCTGTTTGCCAATGTGGTATATGCAACCAGTTACTTTTTCGAAATAACAGCCACTAGTCTTAATCAAATCAAGTTTTTCCTCAACATGGAATATCTAGGTATCTTTTTCATCCCAATTTTTTGGGTCTTTATTGCATGGTCATATCATCCTGGCAAATCTCCATACAATCAGAATCTTTTAAGGAATCTCCGTTTTCTATATTTCATTCCTATCATTGTAAATCTTTTTGTATGGACAAATGAATGGCACCACCTGATATATTATAATATAGGTATTAAATATAATCTTTCTATCTCGTTGATAGATGTTGAACGGGCTCCTGGTTTCTGGGTAATCAACAGTATCATCATTCTTCTCTATCTCGTTGCAACATTTCGTATGGTATATAATTTTATCAGGTCAAAAGGGAACCAAAGAAAACAATACCTCTTGCTTTCTTTGGCTGCTGTTCCCCCATTTATAAGCTACATTCTAATTTTGAAACAGGCCATACCCTACAGCATTGACCTTAATCCAATAGCATTTGCCCTCTCTGGACTTCTCCTTTTTTGGGGAATAGGCAATCTACAACTCTTTAATATTCTCCCTATTGCTCAGAAATTAGTTATTGATGTTATGCGTGATGCAATGATTGTTCTCGACACTAAAGGCTGTCTTTTAGAATGTAATTTACCTGCACAATTGATGTTTGTGAATGATACCCAAACTTTATTTAAGGTTCCATTGAGTCAACTGAATCCACATCTTTCTCCTCTTTTTTCTCATTCATCAGATACATATGAAATTGAGATAGTACTTCCTGGAACTGAAGAAATAAAGTCATTTTCTGTACATAGGGTCCTCATTTCAGACAGACATAATCGTACTCGTGGTAATCTGTACCTCCTACACGATATTACAGATATCGGTAAATATGTAAAGGAACTAGAACTCCTTGCTTCCTTTGATGGACTCACAAACCTTTTAAATCATCGTCAGTTCATGAACCTTGCAAATAAGGAAGCAAATAGGTTGCAAAAACAAGGATCGGGGAAATTCTCCTTAATCATGTTTGATCTCGACAATTTTAAAGCAATTAACGATGCATTTGGACACAGCGCTGGTGATAATGTCCTTCAACAGATTGGACAAATAGTTCCACAACAGGTCCCCTCTTATGATCTTTGTGCTCGGTATGGAGGTGAAGAATTCGTTATTCTACTTTATGATACTGCTATTATAGAAGCAACTGCCTTAGCTGAGAAGATTCGTTCTGTAATAGAACAAACTAATTTCACATTCCATGACACCGAATTGCAAATTACAGCCAGTTTTGGTGTGAGTACCTACTCACCACAATATAAAAATTCATGGGAAATTACTCTCAACCAAGCAGACACTGCGCTTTATCAAGCGAAGGATGCTGGGCGTAATGTGGTAATATCTTTTCAGGTACCCGATACTTTGTGATTAATTCATTAGATATGTTCAGAGGTTGTTATAGACTTTTTGATCGATTAATGTGTCTAGAATTCTCACATTCAGCGAGATTCGCGCAGAGATCTATTTTTTTTATTCAAATTAATTGCTAACATTCTGTAAATTTGTTTAGCCCCTTTTGAATTACAATCCTTTCGTGTTACGATAGAATTCCTATTATGATTCCTAATTGAGGTATATCGGTGAATAATAATCAAAAATACCAAGTAGCATCCTACTTTGTCTCATTTTTCTCTTTCGGATTGATTGTCTCTATATTGGGGATTGCTCTTCCCTATTTAGCCGATCACGGAAAGGTCTCTTTAGGAGATGCAGCGCTTCTATTCACGATGAATAGTGTTGGTTTTCTTTTTGGATCACTCATAAGTGGATACCTCTACGATATTCTCAAAGGAAAATACCTTTTATCAATCGCATGGTTTGTTGCTTCAGCGGCAACCTACTTTCTTCCTATAGTTTCATCTTTTTCTCTGATGTGTCTCATTAATATTTTCTTTGGTTTTGCAAACTCTGCCATAGTTGTTGGATGTAATACTCTTATCACAAGGGTTGATGATCGTCGCACGACTCATCTCCTTTCAACTATGCATGTAGTAAATGGAATAGGTGCCTTTGTTACACCAGTTTTGTTCACAATATTGATATCAAAGACTAACGATGTGATATTCTCCTACCATATTTATTCAGTATATTTTTTACTGTTATCAATCCTTGTACTCTTTACTCCGAACCACAGGATGGAGAGAAAACAGGCACATGTAGATGATAAGAGTATAAGTAAGAGTAATAATAATGTTCTTCTGATAACACTCCTTGCTTTTATTGCTTTTGTCTATGTTGGCTCTGAAATTAGTTTTAATGGATGGCTTTATACTTTCATGAAAGTAAAATTCCCCGCCTTCGGTGGGAATGCTGGATATGTCAGCGCGGCTTTTTGGCTCTTTATGACATTTGGCAGACTCACATTCACCTATATTGGAAAATATTATAAGGTGCGGAATTTGATGCTGATAACTCTTCTCGGTTCAATAATTGGGTTATCATTAATAGCTTTATTTAATTCTTATTTCTACATTGTATGGATAGGGACTGCCTTCACTGGCTTCTTCATGGGTTCAGTATTCCCTTTCATTGTTAGTTTTGGTGATAACTCAATAGGATTAAGTGGAAAGGTGAGCGGGATTGTCTTTAGTGGCACGAGTTTTGGGGGTATGTTAATGCCATATCTTAACGGCCAGATATTTGAGAAAGTAAGTCCTCAGGGAACAATGTTCTCTATTATGTGTACTATGATTCTTACTTTTATCATATTTTCAATTCTCTATAAAAAAGCGCCACATAACGAGAGGGAACTAAGAAGTATTATTCCTAGAAGTGTTTATGATACCCCACTTATAAAAGGTGCTGACAAGTAGGGCAGAAATGGGTACTTCGTCCAGCAATTTTCATTTTTATAATACGATGAGAGCACCTAGGGCAACACAGGCCCTCTTTTTGAAAAACTTTCAGATGTTGTTGAAATTTTCCTCTCTTTCCTTGAACTTGGTAATTACTTTCTGAGTTGCCCAAACTTGTTCCACCAAAAAGGATACTTTTTTTAAGTATCTCTTTCATATGTAATATTAATGATTCACTTAATTCTTGAGTGATACAATTCGATTGAGTATTCGGATGGATTGAGGAGGCAAAGAGAATCTCATCTGCATATATGTTTCCTATACCACTTATGAAGTTCTGGTTGAGAAGAAATCGTTTTATTCCAATATTATGCTCCCGAAGGAGTGCATGCAGATAGTTACCATCCAATTCATTGCTTAATGCATCAATACCTAAATTTTGTTTAGCATCCTCTATATTCTGAGAAATCAATATTTTACCAAACTTACGAGGGTCATGAAAACATAAGAGAAAAGAAGAAAAGAAAAAAATAATTCTATCATGAATATCGATTTCTCCTATTTCTCTTAGACAAAACGATCCGCTCATCTTGAAATGAACTGATATAATTAATCCACCACTCAAGTAGATGAAAAGTTTTTTCCCAATTCTTTGTATGTCTGTAATACTTTTATTACGGCAAGGATCTGTCGATAGAGAAGTTGGAGCAATCGAGTTCTCATTAAGCACACGTACATCTGTAATCTTCTCCCCTAAGATTTTTGAATAGAGAAAACGTTTCATTGTTTCTACTTCTGGCAGTTCTGGCATCACTACTTCCTCATTGATTAGCGAGGGAATCTTAACATTGTGAAGAATTGTTCTATTTTAGCAACAATTATCAGTAAGCTACTTGACGTTTTTGCCCCCACGTGGTAAAAGTTTACACGCTTCAAGTCTCCATCGTCTAGTGGTTAGGACACCGGGTTTTCATCCCGGCAACGGGGGTTCAATTCCCCCTGGAGATGTATCGGTAAACACCAGAAAAGAGTTAATACTACTCGATAATTCTGGTGTTTTTTTGGCTCTTAACATAATTCTAGATACTCCAGAAATGATTGAGCAAAGTAATATGAGAAACCTACAATAATCCCATAAAAATATTTAAAAATAATGTTGGAGATACTTTTTCCTTTTATATTATCTGTAAGCGTTGAGAAAAGTTGAGCGTTCCTGTACAATCGAATGCGATTTGGTTGATATATTTTTATGAAAAGGAAAAGAACATGGCCACAGTTACTCTTCACGCAACGGATTTAGATGGATACTTGGTAGAAGATGATATGATACATCTCAATGAAATTCATCGTATTTATGATGAAGCTATTGAGCTATTTAAAAAGTATGATGTGTTAGAAGATTCTCAAAAGTATACAATGAGAGACGAATTGACCCATGTCTTTGAAGTAATTGGGAGATATCTAAAGTCAGTAGTTGCACAACAAGATAGAATCCACGTCTATTCATTTGAGACACCTAAAGAACAACATGGCGCAGCTAGTCGCCTTATCGCCAAACTTCGTGATCCCTCTACTAGTCAGGCAGAATTCCTTTATTATGTTCAACGTGCTTATGAACTCCTTTTTGCCCACGTATATGCAGATAAAGCACTTCCTGCAAAAAGAAGTATCATTACGAAGACTCCTGTTACGATTCCATTCAATAACTATGCAATACACAAGATTCCAGATGTTGATCAATTTATTGATAATTCAGTGATGTGTGTGATGCTCAGAGGTGCACTCCTCCCTTCGATGATAATTTCAAAAGAAATCCAAGAGTATTCCTCATCTAACATGATCACCCCTTTTGCCCTCTTTAGAATTAGGCGTGATGATACAAAGAAAGAGAAGAATATGGACTATTTACTCGATTTAGACCGATCATTCTTTGATTTATCTAAATTGGAAGGAAAAGATCTTATCTTCGCAGATCCAATGAATGCTACAGGAGGATCTTTAGTCACAATTGTGAAGTACCTTGAATCCCAAGGGGTAAATTATAAATCGATTAGGTTCATTACAGTAATTTCTGCTCTCAAAGGAGCGTTAAGAGTAGTGAGAGCAATAGAAAAAGCTCATGTATATACGCTTTGGATGGATCCTGTTCTTAATGAAAAAGCATATATCCTACCTGGACTTGGAGACGCAGGAGACCGATTAAATGGTACAGACCTTCCAGATAACCCAAGAAATATGATTCAACTCATGGCTGATTATGGGACAAACCTCACGAACCTTTATAGAGATCAGGTTAAAGAAATTGAAGCAACAGTTCTCGGGCGTAATAGGAGTTAGGGGATAGGTGACATGAAGAAGACCTCTCGATTATTCCTTGTTCTTCTTTTCTTTCTCTCTTTCTTTTTCTTAGGCTGTGTTTCTACTCGTAGTCTTGAGAAAGCTGAAATCAAAGCGCTTCTTCTTCAAGGTGAGAGTCAACTTTATAGTGAGCAATATGATGATGCAATTATTTCGTATAAAGCAATAATTACAATTAACAAAGACCATAAAGAAGGTCTATACGGTTTAGCTCGCTCATACATCCTCAATGGGGAACTTGATAAGGGTGCAGAAGTTATCTTTCTATTAACTAAAATAGATGAGGAATCAGCATTTTCATTAAAGGAAACCTATGCTAGATTACTTGCTGATAGTGGGAGAGAGAGTGAATCTATTGATTATCTCTCATCCCTGTATGCAACGAATCCATATGATAAAGACCTTGCTTTTTCCTTGATTGAGACACTATTAAATAGAAATGAATTTGATAAGGCATACGCTATTGCTCTACAACTTTATTTTTATCGATACGATGAAAAAGATGTTATCAAGAAAATTGCCGAAATAGCAGAGAAAGGAAATCTCCCTGACAAAGATAGCTGGGCTTTATTAGCAAAGTGAACAGTACTAGGTAAAAAAATATAACGAATTTTATCTTTTAAAATGTTTTCAAGCTTCTGATTAGACGGAGAGGAATGGATAGATTAAATCACCGGAAGCCAAATTAGAATAATAGTATTCTATAAAAATAGGTAGTTGCTTTTTATCTTGCTTCCAAATAAAAAAATGGTATTAGTGATTTATTTCTAATACCATTCAATGTTGATCTATTTTTCTATAAAACTAGAGTGTGAATAACCTTATGCAGTAATTAATTGATTCTTTCTTACTGCCAAGAAGAAGAGTGCACAAGCGACTACTGCTGCAATGATCCCTATAGGATAGCTGATTGCTGTAGAAAGACGTAAGCCTTCTGGTGCTTGAAGAATATATGTAGTTACCACAGCCGTCATAAACGTAGCAGGAATCGTTGCCATCCAATGAGGGCGTCCATTCTTAAGCAGATAAGCAGCGCCAGTCCAAAGTACGATTGTTGCAAGAGTCTGGTTTGACCAAGCGAAATACCTCCAGATGATGGCAAAATCAATAAAATTAAGAAGGAAGCCAATACTGAGAAGAGGAATTGCAAGGATGAGCCTGTTTTTAATCGGTTCTTGGCTCATATTAAAAGTATCTGCAATGGTTAATCTAGTACTTCTAAAAGCAGTATCTCCAGAGGTGATTGGACATGCGATAACACCGAGAATTGCTAATACACCTCCCACAGGACCTAGCAGACCTATAGAAATTTGGTTAACAACTAGACCAGCTCCACCTTGTGAAACAACTTCCTGTAAACCCATAATTCCGTTAGGAAAGAATGCCATTGCCGCAGCAGCCCAAACAAGCGCTACAACACCTTCACTTACCATTGCTCCATAAAATACAGGACGTCCATAAGATTCGTTTTCTACGCAACGAGCCATCAGAGGAGACTGCGTTGAGTGGAAACCGCTAATTGCGCCACAAGCTATTGTGATAAAAAGCATTGGCCAGATTGGGAGATTATTAGGATGAAAATTAGCAAATGCAATTTCTGGGATAGGCATTCCTTTTACAATAAGGGCACCACCAACACCAAAAGCCATAATAAGGAGAACTCCGCCAAACAATGGATAAATCTTAGCTATTATAGTATCAATCGGAAGAATAGTTGCGATAAAATAATAAGCTAAAATACATAATAACCAGAAAAATTTGTTTGCTAGAATGCCAGTAAATCCGAGATTTGCTAAGAGACCTGCAGGACCAGCCATGAAAACAGTCCCAACTAAAATGAGCAAGATAACAGAGAATACACGCATTACTTGACGCATAGTTTTACCCAAGTAAATTCCAACAATTTCAGGAACACTTTTCCCATCATGACGAACACTCATCATACCAGAAAGGTAATCATGGACCCCACCAGCAAAAAGAGTACCTAATACAATCCATAAGAATGCAGCAGGACCAAAAAGAGCTCCCATGATAGCTCCATAGATTGGACCTAAACCAGCAATATTAAGAAATTGGATGAGGAAAATCCTATACCATTTCATTGGTATATAATCGACACCATCTTCCATTGTAATTGCTGGTGTTGGCCGGTTCTTTTCAATACGAAACACTTTCTCAACTACAGTTCCATAAATGAAATATCCAATAACCAGAATAGCTAACGAACCAATAAAACTAAGCATACACTTCTCCTCTTTATGTGTATTGGTCTCTTTAAGAAAGTAATTTCTCAAAGAGACCGCCTGAAACTGGATGTAGGTTCTCGCTATTTAGAAAATAGCCGAATGCTTTTCTATAGTTAGAACACTTTCAGGTAAATAGAAATTATCATAATTTATTGAGGAACTGGTTTTAGGGTGCATGAATTGCCAAAAATAGTACATGAATTGCTCATTTACAAGACGAAATTATATATTCATGATGTGCTTGAATTCTGCAACTTTTCCTCTGCTAACAGGAATAATGGCATCTGAGTCCTTCATGATGAGTCTATAGGTATTGTTTACCCATAAATCAATAGATTCAATTCTTCCTACTTGAACGATAAAGGATCTATGAGACATAAAAAACTGAGGAAGGGTGAGAATAGCTTCTAACTCATAAAACGCAAGACGTGTTTGAAAAGTCCCTTTTTTTGTTGTAATTGATCCAAATCTCCCTCTTGATTCAGCAAATATTATATCATCTATATTAATAGGAATTATCGAGTCTCCTTGGTATACAGATATTCTATCACGTTGGATCTCTTGTTTCATCTCTCTAGGTTGTGGACTCTCAAGAGTAGAAATTAATTTTTCTAGTTTAGCAGTGTAGCGTTCCAAGTCTGCAGGTTTCGTGAGTATTTCTCTAATTCTGCTTAATGTTTGGAATAGCCTCTCTGGTCTCACAGGTTTCATGAGGTAATCGATAGCATGAACCTCAAAAGCTTCTACAGCATAATCGGTAAATGCAGTTACAAAGACAATAATGCATTGTGGAAGAATTTTCCTTACTTCTTCAGCAGTTTGTATTCCATCTAGTCCTGGCATTTGAATATCGAGAAATAGGACTTCAGGAGGAACGATTTTAATTTTCTCTAGGACTTCTAAACCATTTTCAGCTTCTTCAATTATAAGACCCTCATCAGAGGCCAGAAGAAGTCTTCGTAATTCTCTTCTTGCAGGGGATTCATCATCAGCTATAAGAATTGTTATGTTGTAAATTCGCATTGATTTCACTCCAGAGGAATATGTATCCATACTACGGTGCCTTTTCCTTCTTCAGATGTAATATGTAAAGCGTAATCTTCTCCATAAAGGTTTATTAGTCTTTGGTTTACATTACTGAGCCCATGATTTAGCTGATCCTTATGTAATATCTCTTCAATTTTATAAGGTGGGATGCCAATACCATTATCAGTGATTGAAATTATTAAGTCTTTTTCTGTTTTCTCAGCTTTTATATTGACTTCTATCTTTTGTACATTTTTTTGTACTCCATATTTCACTGCATTTTCTACAATTGGCTGCAATATAAGAGGAGGCACCATACATTGAAAATTGTCGCAATTAGGTTTGATGATTACTGAAAGTTTATCACCAAAACGAGCTTTCTCAATTGCTACATAGGTCTTAATATTTTCAATCTCTGCCTGAAGTGAAATCATATCTTTTACGAGGTAAAGCCTGTTCCTATAGTAATCACTAAGATCTAATAAAAGTTCTTTAGCTTTTAATGGTTCGTCCGTTATCATGGATGAGATAGTATTTATTGTATTGAAAAGAAAGTGAGGATGAATTTGACTTTGAAGTGCTCTTAGTTCTGCTTTTGCTAATAATCGTTCTCCCTTATCTACTGCACTTAATTCAACTTGTAAAGAGAGGAGGCTCGCAAGTCCTTTTGCAATTTCTACATCAGCCTGACTTATGGTATACGGTTTATCTCGATAGAGTTTTAAGGTTCCTATTGGAGTATTACCTTTCATGAGAGGGGCAATGACCGCTGATTGTAGAGCGCATCTGGGAGTTTTACATCCAATTTCCTTACCTAATCTAGCTATTTGTATAGTACCTTGATGCAGAGCTTTATGGGTTAATTCTGTTTGAATGAGCATTCCCTGGGTGTGGTGATTATGTCCTGCGCCTACATGAGAGAGAATTCGTTCTGTGTTCGTAAAGGCAACTGCAGAGACGTTAAGTTCTCGATAAATTATTTTTGCAGTTTTTTCAGCTGATTCTTCGTTGAATCCCCGCCTAAAAATCGGAAGGGTTTTTTCTACAATTTTAAGTATTTTTTGTGATTGGATAGCTGATATTCGTTCTTCTTCCTTAAAAAAGGATTCACTGATTGCTATAAACATACTAATTCCAATAGCATTTCCTAAAACCATGGGGATTCCTATAATTGAGACAAGATTCACCGCAGCCGCAAATGGGCGGGCAATAATAAGAATAATAATCATTTGGATAGTTTCTGCTACTATCCCGGCAAAAAAAGCAAAGATCCATTTATTTTCACTTTGTCTAAATCTGCGAGAAAGCAATGCGGCGATGCAGCCCTCAACAATCGTAGAAGCCATACATGCAACCGAAGTAAATCCACCAATATCAATTGCCCATCGATGCATTCCAGCTATGAGTCCTGTAATGATACCAACCGCAGGACCTCCAATTAATCCACCTACAAATACGCCAACAACTCGTGAATTTGCTAAAGCTCCTTGAATAGGAATTCCTGTATACGTGCCAATAATACCCATAGTACTAAAGAATAGAATGAGAACAAATTTATCTCTTATTGTGATCTTTGATCGTGATAAGATGCCGCGAAAAAGACGAAGACGAAATAATACTAAGGCAAAAAATACAATAAGACCACCCTGACTAATGAGATCAATTAATAATTTAAATGCACCATTTGTTACCCACATAGAGGTGTATTAGTGTATCGTATCATTGGCGAGGAAGCAAGCTAGAGCTCATAATTAGTACGTATGAAAAGAAGCGCAAAGTTTTTCAATAATAGGATAATAATGGAAATCGGTTTCTAAACCGAAAAAAGAAATAGATTCCATTGAAATGTTGAAAGTCAGTATTAACAGAAGAGGTTATTACGAGTTAGAATATTCATAATGGTGCAGTTGTAAGAAATTATCATGGTAATAAAACGAGGATTTATTACCATGATGAGGTGCGTATTATTTATTAAGAAGTGAAAGAAATTCTTGTAATACTATATCGGGGGAACCTGATGCGTCTATTGTTCTTAGTAATCCTAATTTTTCATAATAGGCAATAAGTGGAGCTGTCTGCTCTTCGTATACTTTAAGTCTATTTAAGATTGCCTCTTCTTTATCATCTTCACGTTGAATGAGAGGTTCTCCTGTATTGTCATCGATACCTTCTACCTTTGGAGGGTTGTAGATAATATGGTAGGTATTCCCGTTACTCTTGCATACACGTCTACCCGACAATCTTTTTACTACACTCTCCGTATTTAATGAAAAATTAATCACATGGTCTATGTTTCTCATCTTGGCTAATTCGTCTGCTTGATAGATAGTTCTAGGAAACCCATCAAGAATACAACCTTGTAGAGTATCAGCCTCTTCGAATCGTTCTTTTACCATATCAATTGTTACGCTATCTGGAACTAAATCCCCACTTGCTAAAATTACTTTCACTTTCTTACCAAGCTCTGTCTCATTCTTAATAGCTGATCTAAACAAGTCACCAGTAGAAATATGTGGGATATTAAGTATCTCTTTTGCCTTTGCTGCAATCGTACCTTTGCCTGCACCCGGAGGGCCTAAAAACACTAAGTTCATAATTGATTCCTCTCTCTATTAAATATAACGTCAAGTTCTCTCTTAAATTATCAATAAAGTAGAAGTTTGTCGCCCCCTAAAATATTTTTTCTTTTTTTTCTAAACCCTCTAGACCTATTTTCATAAAACAGGTAGTATCCATCTCGGTTCATGAGTCAACGTTAGGTGAAAAAACAGAACGACCTCAGAAACACTCAAAAATAGTGAAAATAAGTATTGACACTGTATTGATGATGATGTATCTTAGGCGAGCACGCTAAATGAGTGCACGGCTTAGAGCCGATACTGACAAAGTGAAATATTCTTTGTTGAGTAATTGATTTTTGACATAGATAAGCGAAGGAAAGAGAGAAGTAAATGCAAGCAATTGCATGGAGTACTGAATAAGTACTATGTGTAAGGGCTTCCAAGTCAATTCACGAACGAATAGAAGAAAAGCTAGAGTTTGATTACTTAGAGATAAGTAAATTGAGTGGACAGGGGAAGACTTAAAGTTAAAATAACTCCGGTATTTATACCGGAACTTATATAACGGAGAGTTTGATCCTGGCTCAGAACGAACGCTGGCGGCGCGTTTTAAACATGCAAGTCGCACGGTAAGAGAGCTTCGGCTCTCCTAGAGTGGCGGACGGGTGAGTAACACGTGGATAACCTACCCTTGGATTGGGGATAGCTCATGGAAACATGGGGTAATACCGAATACGACTGAACCTCCACAAGGAGGATCAAGGAAAGGCGCTACGGCGCCGTCGAAGGATGGGTCCGCGTTCCATTAGCTAGTTGGTGAGGTAACTGCTCACCAAGGCAGTGATGGATAGCCGGCCTGAGAGGGCGACCGGCCACATTGGGACTGAGACACGGCCCAGACTCCTACGGGAGGCAGCAGTTAAGAATCTTCCGCAATGGACGAAAGTCTGACGGAGCGACGCCGCGTGAACGATGAAGGCCGTGAGGTTGTAAAGTTCTTTTCCGAGGGAGGAATAAAGATGGTAGGGAATGACCGTCTGATGACGTTAACTCGGGAATAAGCCCCGGCTAACTACGTGCCAGCAGCCGCGGTAACACGTAGGGGGCAAGCGTTGTTCGGAATCATTGGGCGTAAAGGGTGCGCAGGCGGCATAGCAAGTCTGGTGTGAAAGACCTCGGCTCAACCGAGGGAACGCACTGGAAACTGCAATGCTAGAGTACAGGAGGGGGAGTTAGAATTCCAGGTGTAGGGGTGAAATCTGTAGATATCTGGAAGAATACCGGTGGCGAAGGCGAACTCCTGGCCATGTACTGACGCTGAGGCACGAAGGCGTGGGGAGCAAACAGGTTTAGATACCCTGGTAGTCCACGCAGTAAACGATGTACACTAGGTGGTGGGTGGTAGCACTCAGTACCGAAGCTAACGCATTAAGTGTACCGCCTGGGGAGTATGCTCGCAAGGGTGAAACTCAAAGGAATTGACGGGGGCCCGCACAAGCGGTGGAGCATGTGGTTTAATTCGATGATACGCGAGGAACCTTACCAGGGCTTGACATACATTGGAATGGACGTGAAAGCGTTCAGCTCTTCGGAGCCGGTGTACAGGTGCTGCATGGTTGTCGTCAGCTCGTGCTGTGAAGTGTTGGGTTAAGTCCCGCAACGAGCGCAACCCCTGCTATCTGTTGCCAGCAAGTAATGTTGGGGACTCAGATGGAACTGCCGGTGACAAACCGGAGGAAGGTGGGGACGACGTCAAATCATCATGGCCCTTATGTCCTGGGCTACACACGTGCTACAATGGCCGGTACAAAGCGCAGCTAAGCCGCGAGGTGGTGCGAATCGCAAAAAGCCGGTCTCAGTACGGATTGGAGTCTGAAACTCGACTCCATGAAGTTGGAATCGCTAGTAATCGCGCATCAGCATGGCGCGGTGAATCCGTTCCCGGGCCTTGTACACACCGCCCGTCACACCATCCGAGTTGGGGGCACCCGAAGTCGCTAGTCTAACCGTAAGGAGGACGGCGCCGAAGGTGCGCCTGGTGAGGAGGGTGAAGTCGTAACAAGGTAGCCGTACCGGAAGGTGCGGCTGGATCACCTCCTTTCTAATAAGAAAGGTACGCTGAGTAGGTCTCACATCTACGAAGCACACGAATAGGTCGTTGACCAAGATAGTGAAAGTCTATCTACAAATACCCCTTACACAATCTTCTCTCTTTCCTTAGCTTATTTATACAAGCAACGGGGGCATAGCTCAGTTGGCTAGAGCATCGGCTTTGCAAGCCGAGGGTCAGGGGTTCGAGTCCCCTTGCCTCCAGTATAAGAGTTTTAGATTTTTGACATAAAATAGCGAAGGGATTGATAGAATAATATGGTCAAGCGAATAAGGGTCCACGGAGGATGCCTTGGAGCTGTCAGGCGAAGAAGGACGTGATTAGCTGCGAAAAGCTAGGGGGAGGAGCCAATATCCTGTGATCCCTAGATATCCGAATGGGGTAACCCACTAGTATAGATTACTAGTATCCATACACGAACACATACTGTATGGAGGGCACACACAGGGAACTGAACCATCTAAGTACCTGTAGGAAAAGACATCAAATGAGATTCCCTTAGTAGCGGCGAGCGAACGGGGAAGAGCCTAAACTTATTGCGTGTAAGCGTCGATGCGTTGCGTGATGAGGGTTGCAAGAATAGTTTAGAGGAGTATCGACACTCTTCGCACAGTCAAAAATGACGTATTGAGTAGAATAATCTGGGAAGGTTAGTCAAAGAGGGTGAAAGCCCCGTATACGAAGGTACATCACTGTGTGGGATTATTTCTTAAGTACGGCGGGACACGAGAAATCCTGTTGGAATCTGGGGGGACCACCCTCCAAGGCTAAATACTCGACAGCTACCGATAGCGCATAGTACCGTGAGGGAAAGGTGAAAAGAACCCCGGGAGGGGAGTGAAAGAGAACCTGAAACCGTGGACTTACAAGCGGTCAAAGCCTGAAGTAATTTGGGTGATGGCGTGCCTTTTGTAGAATGAGCCTGCGAGTTACCGTACGTAGCGAGGTTAAGGGATAGAAGTCCCGGAGCCGTAGGGAAACCGAGTCTGAATAGGGCGACTAGTTGCGTGTGGTAGACCCGAAGCCAAGTGATCTATCCATGTCCAGGTTGAAACTTGAGTAAAATCAAGTGGAGGACCGAACCTAAATCCGCTGAAAAGGGTTGGGATGAGGTGTGGATCGGAGTGAAAGGCTAAACAAACTTGGAGATAGCTGGCACTCCCCGAAATAGCTTTAGGGCTAGCCTCGTGGTGATTGTTGCGGAGGTAGAGCACTGAATGGATGAGGGCCCTTCACCGGGTACCAAGTTCAATCAAACTCCGAATGCCGTAACACAATACACGGGAGTCAGACTACGGCTGATAAGGGCCGTGGTCAAAAGGGAAACAGCCCAGACCGTCGGCTAAGGTCCCCAAGATACGCCAAGTGGGAAAGGAAGTTCGATTGCGAAGACAGCCAGGAGGTTGGCTTAGAAGCAGCCACTCCTTAAAAGAGTGCGTAATAGCTCACTGGTCGAGTAGTCGAGCGCCGATAATGTAACGGGGCTAAGCGTATCACCGAAGCCACGGCACAGTATTTGATACTGTGGGTAGGGGAGCATTCCATATACGGATGAAGGTGTGGCGGGAGCCATGCTGGACGGAATGGAAGAGAGGATGCAGGCATGAGTAACGAAAAGACGGGTGAGATCCCCGTCCGCCGAAAGCCTAAGGTTTCCAGGGTAAAGGTAATCTTCCCAAGGGTTAGTCGGCCCCTAAGGCGAGGCTGAAAAGCGTAGTCGATGGGAAACTGGTCAATATTCCAGTACCTCTCTGTGTTTCGATGGAACGAAGCATAGGGCGAAGCGCGGCCGGGCGACGGTAGTCCCGGTCTAAGTATTAAGTTTATGATTACTCTAGGCAAATCCGGAGTAAGAGACGAGATGCGAATGCGAGCGATGCTACGGCAAAGCGAAGCGCGTGGAGTCGTCGTGCCAAGAAATAGTTTCTAAGGTTATGACACAGAGGGACCGTACCGTAAACCGACACAGGTAGGCGAGCTGAATATGCTCAGGCGCACGGAAGAATTCGCGTTAAGGAACTCGGCAAAATACATACGTAACTTCGGGAGAAGTATGGCCACTGGGGGAGCAATTTCTTGGTGGTTGCAGAGAATAGGCCCAATCGACTGTTTACCAAAAACACAGGTCTATGCAAACCAGCAATGGGAAGTATATGGACTGACACCTGCCCGGTGCTGGAAGGTTAAGAGGAGTTGTTAGCGCAAGCGAAGCAGTGAATTGAAGCCCCAGTAAACGGCGGCCGTAACTATAACGGTCCTAAGGTAGCGAAATTCCTTGTCGGGTAAGTTCCGACCCGCACGAATGGTGTAACGAATTGGGCGCTGTCTCAACGCGAAATCCGGTGAAATTGAAGTACCGGTGAAGATGCCGGTTACTTGTGGTTAGACGGAAAGACCCCGTGAACCTTTACTTTAGCTTAGCAGTGAAACTTGGATAAGGATGTGTAGGATAGGTGGGAGGCGTTGAAGCGTGGCCGTTAGGTTGCGTGGAGCCGTTGGTGAAATACCACCCTTTCTTGTTCAATTTTCTAACAGTGCCCATGAAGCTGGGTATTGGACATTGCTTGGTGGGAAGTTTGACTGGGGCGGTCGCCTCCTAAAGAGTAACGGAGGCGCGCGATGGTCACCTTAAGACGGTTGGGAATCGTCTGTCAAGTGTAAAGGCACAAGGTGGCTTGACTGCAAGACATACAAGTCGAGCAGGTACGAAAGTAGGTCTTAGTGATCTGGCGATAGCGAGTGGAAGCGTCGTCACTTAACGGATAAAAGGTACTCCGGGGATAACAGGCTGATTTTGCCCAAGAGTTCATATCGACGGCAAAGTTTGGCACCTCGATGTCGGCTCATCGCATCCTGGGGCTGGAGCAGGTCCCAAGGGTTTGGCTGTTCGCCAATTAAAGCGGTACGCGAGCTGGGTTCAGAACGTCGTGAGACAGTTCGGTCCCTATCTGCCACAAGCGTTGGATGTTTGAGGGGTTCTGCTTCTAGTACGAGAGGACCGATGTGGACAAACCTCTGGTCTACCAGTTGTCGTGCCAACGGCATTCGCTGGGTAGCTACGTTTGGAAAGGATAACCGCTGAAAGCATCTAAGTGGGAAACCTACCTCAAGATGAGACATCCCTAGCACTTTAAGTGCTCTAAAGGAACCAGGGACAATACCTGGTCGATAGGCTGGAGGTCTACGCATGGTAACATGTTCAGCCGACCAGTACTAATCAGCCGTGAGGCTTGACCATATTATTGTATCGATCCCAAGTATATTGGATTCGAGATTCGCTTAGTCTCATAAGGAGTAATTCCCTTATGATACAAAAGAGAATCTGGTCCGGTGGCCATAGCAGAGGTGTTATACCCGTTCCCATCCCGAACACGGAAGTCAAGCCCTCCTACGCCGATGGTACTGCTGTAAAGCGGGAGAGTAGGTAGCTGCCGGACCTTTTTTTTGTCTTTTTCATTTTATATATAAAGACTCAAAATAAAAATAAATATTTTATCTCTTTTTTACAATATTCTGAAATTACTTGCTAAATAGTGATATCTTTCATATTCTTATGCTAGATATGTTAATTCCAATTGATAAACCAACATTAAAAAGAAAAGATATGGCAGCAGTACTCCAAACTATGGTTGATGAAACTATAGGTCCTGGCATGTATAGTTCGAAATTCTTGTCATCACTTTCTTCGCTCTTACATACGTCTAGTTATTCAATAGTCTTGAGAAGTTATATAGATGCTCTTTATTATGGACTTAAAGCATTGAATTTGCCACAATCTTCTATTATTGGAGTAAGTGCACTTTCTCCATATCTCTATAAAATAATCATTGAGAGAGTAGGGCATACGGTTAAAGTTTTTGATATTAATGTAGATACAAAAAATATAGATATAGAAAGAATAGTATCAGTTGATGCATTACTTTTATATGAGCCTTATGGGGTTATAGCTCCAAAAGAACTATTTGAACTTGGTATTCCTACTATTTGTGATATCTCTCAATCGATTGGATATGGAGATAGTGATGATCAGATGCATCCTGAAGCAGATATCCTGATTATCAGTTTTGAGATGAAAGATATGATCAGTACTGCAGGTGGTAGTGGTTTAATTATTCAAAATATAGACATGGCCGATTCTATTAAAGATGAGATTGTTGCGTTATATCCTTTTATAGCCCTTACTGATT
Organism: Sphaerochaetaceae bacterium; assembly: GCA_963663665.2. Taxonomy (GTDB): domain Bacteria; phylum Spirochaetota; class Spirochaetia; order Sphaerochaetales; family Sphaerochaetaceae; genus SABI01. The sequence continues at coordinate 34,869 of CAXXKP010000009.1, read as the reverse complement.
TGAACAGTGCATTAGGAATTATTCAAATCGGAGATTTGATTCAACATATAGCTAAGAGAGAGGCTATATTTAAAATGTTTTATGTAGCACAAAGTAGAAATCATCATACCCCTTTTGCCACCTATGATATCGACGAAAAGATCAATGGATACTCGTTTCTCCTGATAATAGATGGTAAAGTAGAGGAAGCAATCAATTTCGCAAAGAAATATGAAGTTTCAGTACAGCTTGCCTTTGAAAATGCCATCATCAAAGATCAGCTAGACAGATATGATTTGTACGAAAATGCAATTCCGATTATACAACGAACCATACGGTTCCCTCTCTATCCATTCTTGACTTCATCAGATATAAAAAAGATTGAGAGAGTAATTTCTCAACTACCATAGGAGAATAGTTCAATTGCAATCTAAAACAACACGAACAATTAAGAAAGTATCAATCTTCGCTAATTGCCAAAAAGCAGAATCATTCTCCTTTGTAGAAAATATTAAAGCTTATCTTGATACTAGAGATATCATATATGATACCTATCTCACCCTTGAATCCCATGAGTTAAAAGAGGTTGATAAAGAGAGTGATATTGCATTTATTCTAGGTGGAGATGGAACCGTCCTTAGCTGTGCTCGACTATTACATGCATATGGAATCCCAATGCTCGCAGTAAACCTCGGGACCTTTGGTTTTATTACAGAAGTCGCAAAAGATGAATGGCAGACTGCCTTTGAAGAATATGAAAAAGGAATTGCTCAGGTTTCAAGAAGGTTAATGATTAGGGTAGGTGTCCAAAGAGGGGGTAAACGAGTATTTCAATCACATGGATTGAATGAGATTACTATTTCATCTTCTGGGCTCTCTAAGATGATTTCTCTCAATCTATATATTAACGAAACGCTTTCGGGATTATTTCGTAGTGATGGAATAATTGTAGCAACCCCGACAGGGAGTACTGGTTATTCACTCGCAGCAGGAGGCCCGATACTCGATGTAACTCTTGATGCATTAATCATTAATCCAATTTGTCCTTTTACTCTATCAAACAGGCCACTGGTAGTCTCGGGTGATGATGTGATGAAAGTAGTAGTCGCTCATAAACAGAGAACTGAGATAGCCCTTAGTGTCGATGGGCAAGTCCTCTTTTTGCTCGAGGAGGGAGATGAAATAATTATTGAGAAATCTCGCTCAAAGGCATTGCTAATTGAGTCCACAAAACGTAATTATTATGAAGTAATTCGCGATAAATTAAATTGGTCCGGGGGCTTGCATGCTTGAATCACTCCATATTAAAAATCTGGCACTTATTAATAGTGTGAACATTGAATTCTCTCCAGGATTCACTATTCTCAGTGGAGAAACTGGTGCAGGTAAATCTATTATATTAGGAGCTTTGAGCCTCCTCTTTGGTGATAAAGTAGATTCTTCCTTAATAAGAAGTGGAATGAGTGAGGCGAGTGTCAGCGCAGTAATTTCCCTCCCTACCACCTCTCCAGTTTATCGATACCTTCTAGAAAGGGGTATTGATATTGGAGATGATAACTTAATAATTAGCCGAAATGTAAAGCAAACGGGTAGAGGCACTATCTATATTCAATCTACTCCCATGACACTAAATGACCTTTCTACGATCTCTCACATGCTTTTTGATATTCATGGGCAAAGTGAACATCAATCCCTTCTTATTACAGAAAAGCAAAGGATCATCTTAGATTCTTACGGTGAAAGTAATCTCCTTATAAGAGAATATCAATCATTTTATACACAGAATCAACACATTGATAAGGAAATTCTAGCTGCAAAAAACCAGATCATGGATGCAAAGAAGGAGGAGGATTATCTTTCCTTTGTCGTCAATGAACTGGAAGGTGCTTCCTTGAAAAAAGGTGAAGATGATGAACTAACCGAAGAGATTAATGTGTTAACTCAATATGAGCATATCTCAGAAAGTCTTGAGTCGTCCTACCTAGCTCTTAAGGGGGATGAAGGCGATAGCGGAGCACTTTCTGCATTGCGAAGTTCCTTATCCTCTGTAAAGAGAATTGCTCACATCGATTCATCTTTGAACGAAATTGTCACAAGACTAGAGCCGTTAGTTCTAGAGGTTGAAGATATTACTCTCAATGTACGAGACAAGCTTAGCGGTATGAGTTTCAGTCAAACGAAACTCGACTCTTTGAATGAAAGAGCCGCTCTGTTACAGCGACTGAAGAAAAAATATGGGCCTTCTTTAGATAATGTAATCTCTTTCAGAGACAAAACGAAAGAAAAATTGAGATTCACTACGCAAAGTGACGAAATACTCGAGGCTCTCATAGAAAAGAAAAAGAGTATTGAAAAGAACCTTAGTGTTGCAGCTAATTCCTTGAGCGAACACCGAAAGAAGAAAGCAAGCGATTTATCTTCTCTTATTACTGATCGCCTAAAAGAGCTCCATATGAAACATGTTGTATTCACGATACGTGTGGAAGATGGAGAGTATAGTATACATGGAAAAGATTCAATAGAATTCTTATTTAGTGCAAACTTGGGTGAACCTGTTAAAAAACTGAAAGAGATTGCAAGTGGTGGAGAGCTTTCTCGAGTGATGCTCGCAATTAAACGTGTATTAGGGGAGAGTGATGACATCGAGACTTTCATTTTCGATGAGGTTGATACAGGTATCGGAGGAGCTGTTGCATATGCGGTAGGAGAACAGATAGCCCAAATAGCAACAAAACATCAAGTGATTGTCATTAGCCATTTAGCTAGTATTGCAAGTAGAGCTGAAAATCATCTTGTAGTAGAAAAAATAAGTGATGAAGGAAGAACCTACACCACTATTCATAAAGTTGAGAAGGAAGAAAGAGTAAAAGAGATTGCTCGAATGCTAAGCGGGCAAGAGGATAATAATGAAGCTCTTACACATGCGGCAACTCTATTGGCTCAAAATGGGCGCTACTAGAAAAATTGAGGGCAATCTTTAACTCTCTTAATAGTGTAGAGGTGAGGGGAGATGGGTAGAATGATAAACTCTTTCCAATTGTAACTTCCTGAAGAGATTCTTGAGCTAGTGTGATAGAAGGTTGAAAGGAGTGTTCTCTTGCAATATTGAGTAAATCGAGTAGATAAGATCCTCGTTCATAATTAAATCCTAGAGTATCAATTGATCTACACACTCTTTCTATTTCATTGCTAAAAATGGTTTTTACTGTTCTATGATCAATTTCTCGTCCTGTCCTACTTATAAATTTTAAAATATTACTAATACTTTCTCTCTTTTTATCCCAATCAATTGTAGCTGGAGTCGCAAATAAGCTTCTCAAAGCTGAAAGACTTGTGCCCATACTTTCTATAAAAAGAGTTTCGCTTGCAACATTTTTTGCATGTTGGACCAAAAGCGTATAGTGGCTAATATCATTAGCTACTTTTAGCATGTGTTCATCACTCATATTATTCATTGATCTATCTATCCACGAATATACTTCTTCGAGCATTTTAAGGGGAATTGAAGAAGAGTTAAATGTATATTCCCGTACACCTTCAACTTCATCTTCTTCGATTTTCATTGTAACAGTATAGCCATCATGTTCTTGAGTTTGAACAAGCGCCTTTATTGAGTAAGTTTTTTTTAGTTTTGTATCTAGGAGGGTAAGAGAATATTTCCTATTTATCTGTGTATCTACTTTGTAATTAAGTAGTCTGAATTTACCATATGTGACAGTATGATTTTCAACTGTGGCAAAATTCCTGTTCATGAGAAAATAAGCTCCTGCTTCAGATTCTCCAGGAGGCACATGAGCGAGGCTGCGAGCAATTGTTCTACCAGAACCTTCACTTCTGCGGTTACTTTTAGCGTGAGATAATATTGATGTGAATTCTTTTAAAAGATCAATATCAGTGAAAGGTTGAAAAAGATTCGCACACTCTACTCCATATTGGATGTTCTGTTTCGGTTCAATCCCTGCAATATCGTTAAAGAACCATCCACAAGAAGTAAACATGTAATGTTTGAATTTTTGCCCTTCTAAAAGTCGAGCAAGGATTTCTCTGTTGTGGATTTTAACTCCTGTTGCTTCTAATTCATCAAAATAGGTATCTATGTCAACGAAATTACTTATAACTTGTGCATAAGAACTTAGGAGATCAAGAGGGGCGATAGTTTGTGATGTAAGGGATGTTATTTTTTCATTAAAGATTTCATCCACACGCGCTCCAAGGTAGGAAACAGCTTCTCTTAATGGTTCCCTCCACTTCTGATTCCATCCTTCAAGTGAACCAGTACTACAACCACAATCCTTATACCACCTTGAGACTCCATGTGAACAAGACCAGCTACTTCCTTTGTTTTCTTCCCCTTTGTGGAGAATCGCTCTCTTTTTAGGAACATGGTGTTCTAGATAAGTTGCATAGTTCGTGAGAGTAAAATCACTTTTTGCTGCGATCTTTTTTATGAGTGCAGCAAGAGCCATATCGCCAAAAGGTTCATGGTGTCCGTAAATCTCTCCATCTGTTGCTGTATGAATAAGAGGAGGCTTGTATGCTTGTTTTATTTGATACAGCTGTTTATACATGTGGTCAGCATCGCGAAGAAGATGCCCAAAACTAATTTGTGACGCTAAATCTGGCTGATAAAAGAAAGCAGGAATTAAGCCATTTTTCTCTCCTTCAACTAAAAATGGTTCACTATATGGGACTTCAAACGGTTTTACGTCCTTCATGACGCCAGATTGATCTTCAACTGAAGTGACTTGATATGGAGATAAAATAATGTATTTGATCCCTTTTTCAATAAGAATATCGATAACTTTTGGATTAACTGCAGTTTCAGGTAGCCACATTCCTTCAGGAAGCCTATTAAATCGGTGAGAAAAATCTTCAATTCCCCATGCGATTTGGATCCTTGTATCGTTTACTGTACCAAGTGGGAGAATTGTATGGTTATATGCTTGTGCGATTGCGTTACCATGGCCAAGCCGTTCTACACTTTTTCTATCGGCTTCTAATATTCTCAGGTATGTTCTCTTATGGTATTTCTCCATCCACGATAGGAGGGTCGGCCCAAAGTTGAACGAGATATATTCATAATTATTAATGATATCGAGTACGTGTCCAAAGCCATCAAGGTAACGAGAGTATGCATTGGTTCTATAGCATTCACTATATACTCTCTCATTCCAATCTACCGCTGGCTTTGCAGAAACCTGTTGTGGAATAATTTCAACAAGAGGGTTTTCTCTTGGGGGTTGGTAAAAATGACCGTGGAGTATTACAGAAGTTTTCTGTTGGTTTTCTTGCTTCATAATTTCAGTATACTAGCACATAAATGAAATAAAATTATAGTATTATTCCCTATAAATAGATTAGGTTGTTTTCTAAAATTTGTGTAGAAATTGTATACCTTCAATTTAAGAGAAATTTTGTTATAGTAGATATCCAATAATAATGTAAAGATATTAGATTATTGTTTCAGCTAAAGGCTTCATGCTAGGGTGTATTTTGTATTAGAATACCGATTCATATAAGGAGGTTCCTAACATGACTCATATGAGTGGAGAAACAGATCTTCAAAAAATTATTAAAACGATGAACCCACATCTTAGAGATGAGCGGTATATAATTCTTTCTTTACCCCAAAAGACAACCCTTCCTACTCAAATATCTCCGTTCGCTCGTATACAGGAAGATGAAGGTCTCACCGTAATCCTCTGTGAAGGTGATGCAATAAAGGTAGGTTATCGTGAAGGACCTTACTTTGCTCTCATTACATTACAAGTTCACTCTTCCTTAGAATCTGTTGGGTTAACTGCAAAAGTCTCCAATGAACTAGCGAAAAAGGGCTTAAGTGTGAATATCGTAGCTGGGTATTATCACGATCATCTCCTTGTTCCATTCGAGCAAAGAATTATTGCAATGAATGCCTTGTTGGAAATGAGTACGAAGGATTCCTCTTCATAGAGAGTTTGATTAATTGGTAGGTTAAATCAGATTACCGTTGAATAGAAATTATGATAAATAACTATGGTTTATATGTTCTCTCATCAAATTGAGTCCCTCTTCAATGTTTCCGTTTCGGATTGCTTCAATGATAGTGGGATGCTGTGCAATGATTTTTGGAAGATCCTTGTTATCGAGATTTTGAGCAATTCTTAATAACTGGACCTTTGCGTCAAGTCTTTCATAGACATCATACAAGGCTCTGTTGCCAGTACATTTAACAAGTTCAAGATGAAATTCACTATCTTTCTCAAAGACTTCCGCTCTATTGCCTATACTCATATAATATTGACAGTCAGCAGCTAGTCGAGATAAATTCTTGATGTTTTTTTCTACGGCATTTTTGGTAAGGGAGAGTATTGTGAGTTCTTCTAAAGCGAGTCTTACTCTTGCAATATCTTCAACTTCTTTTGTATCAACTTGGTACACCATCGCATGGCTACGTGGTTTTATGATGACTAACCCATATTCACTTAATCTTCTAATAGATTCTCTTATTGGTGTCCGAGAAACACCAAATTGATTTGCTAATTGTTCTTCACTGACTATACTTCCGCCTTTTAGCTCACCGCTGAGAATTTGGCGTTTTACGAGGTTGTATACTTGGTCGCTTAGGCTTTCTCTAATAATTTTGTCAGTCATAAGAAGCTCCTTAATTTGTGAATATGACTAAAGGGATACATATCATATATTATTTCCTATCCTATAAAATATCATATTATGCTGTAGCTAATATAGGGGGAAATAAAACCTCTATCAATTTTGATTCAATTATTCAATTTCTTTCTGTATTCTATGATTGTATACAATCAACTAAAAATCAAGCTATATTAATAGATATTCTGAAAATAATGGACCGAATAATTTATGTAATAAGTTGTATTTATCCCTCTTAGGCTAAATAATAAAACTATTCAAGAAAATGCTTGAAAAAAATATGAATATTATATATTGTATACAATATCACAAAAATATTGTAAGGAGCGTATAGTGAATTCAAAACTAAGCTTAATGTTAGAGAAAAAACCTTTCACCGCGCTAGATAGTAAGGCTCTCTCTCTGTTAGCATCAACTCTTCGCCTAGAAATGTTTGAGATCCTCCATGAAAGGCAGACAGGGCACTGGGGAGGAGCTTCCTCCGCTGCAGAGTTGGTAACAGCTCTCTATTTTCATAGGATGAATATAGATCCTGAAAATCCTCATGCCTCAAATAGAGACCGATTTATCCTATCTAAAGGTCATGCTTCTATGAACCTCTATACAAATCTTGCCTACAGAGGATTTTTTCCTGTAAAAGACCTAAAAGGGTTTAGAACCCTAGGGTCTCATCTTCAAGGTCATCCGTCGATGAATAAGACTCCTGGTGTCGATATGTCTACAGGTGCACTAGGTCATGGTCTTTCAATTGGAGTTGGAATGGCACTTGCTTCTGTGTTAAATAATGAAGATTATTTTACCTATATACTAAGTGGTGAAGGATGTCTAAATGAAGGGCAGACATGGGAGGCTATGCTCAGTGCTGCGAAGTTTAAACCACGCAAACTGATTTATATGATTGATTATAATCGAGTACAACTTGATGGTACCTCTAGAGATATCATGCCCCTTGATCCACTATATGATAAATTCAAATCTTTTGGATGGAATATCAGTGAAGAAATATACGATGGGCATGATATGAATAGTATTCTTGATTCATTTGCTTGGATTGATAGTGACGACGTTTGGCCAAAAGCAATCATTTATAACACTATAAAAGGGAAGGGTGTCTCCTTCATGGAAGGCAAGAGTGCTTGGCATGGAGCTCCTATTGATGATGAGAGTTATAAGAATGGAAAGAAAGAGTTAATTATTGATATTGAACAGAAGGAGGCCCAATTATGAGCGTTGCTATGAGAGAAGCATTTGGACATAAGCTTGTTGAACTTGGAGAAAAAAATGAGAAAATAGTCGTTCTCGATGCAGACGTTTCTTCCTCAACCAAATCTGGTCTATTCGGTTCAAAATTCCCACAAAGATTCTTTAACTGTGGAGTAGCTGAAGCAAATATGGTGGGTATAGCAGCAGGATTCGCAACTACTGGTCTTCACCCGGTTGTAAATGCATTTAGCATTTTTCTTGCATTGAAGGCGACTGATCAAATTCGAAATGTGTTTTGTTATAATAAACTCCCAATTGTTATTGCAGGAGCATATGGTGGATTGAGTGATTCTTTTGATGGTGCAAGTCACCAGAGTATTACTGATATTGCAATCATGAGAGCATTACCGAACATGGAAGTAATTGTCCCCTGCGATGCACTTATGGCCGAAAGTGCCTTAGAATATGCCCTCACTCAATCTCATCCTGTATACATTCGTCTAAATAGAAACGCTGTCCCTGATATTGAGATTCCGTTTAATGCAGCTGATAAGAAAGGGTTAGTAGTTAAATCTGGAACTGATATTACAATTGCAGCAAATGGGATTACCGTATCGGCTAGTTTAGAGGCTGCAAAATTATTAGAGTCTGATGGAATTCACGCAGAAGTGTTGGCTCTTCCTTTTGTAAAACCTTTTGATCAAAAAACACTGAGTGAATCAGTGGGTAAAACTCATAACTTAGTGAGCGTTGAGGAACATTCTATCGTCGGAGGTTTTGGCTCTGCATGTCTAGAGGCTCTTAGCAGTAAGAAACTCACATATTCATATAAAGCAATTGGAATTGAAGATAGATTTACTGAAACTGGACCCTATGATGCATTACTTGAGAAGTATGGTATTGAAAAGAATAATATTTATCGTCAAGCAAAAAAAATGTTAAACAAATAAGGAGAATTAGAATGAATAGCAAAGAAAAAGCTTATGCATTATTAAGAGAGTGGAAAAAAGATTCCTATATATTTGGTGTTGATGTAATTGATAAAGTAGGGGAAGTGACAAGACAATTTGGAAAGAATACCTTACTCGTATCTAATAACACCTACCTAAAACCTGTCGCTGATAAAGTTGTCGCATCATTAGAGAAGTCGAAAGTAGCACTTGTTGGATCTTTAATAGCTCCAGATGCTCGTCCTAATGCTCCAAGAGAAGATGTGTATAGACTTGCCCTTTATATATTGTCACATAAACCAGAGAGTATCGTTGTTATTGGAGGGGGAAGTTCAATAGATGCCATTAAGGCAGCAAACGCGCTTGCAGCACTGGGGGAATCCAATAGTTGCGAAATTGATACATATTTTGGTGTAAATCAAGTTTCGCTTGCTCTCGAAAAAACTGGTAAAAAACTTTTGCCTGTTATAGCTATTGAAACAAGTGCCTCTAGCGGAGCCCACCTGACTAAATATTCAAACATTACAGATCCTGTCGTTGGACAAAAGAAACTCATTGTCGATAATGCTATAGTACCTCCTGTTTCAATTTTCGATTATGCAACGACTACAAGTATGCCATTAAGTGTTACAATTGACGGAGCATTAGATGCTATAGCCCATACTTTTGAAGTTTTTTGTGGTGCAAATGAAGAAAACTTTGAACTTGTAAGTGAGATTACCTCTACAGCGATTGATTTAGTCGTTTCACATGCGGAAACCTTGATGAAAGACTTGAACAATATAAGTGCTCGTGAGGCATTTGGTTTAGCAACAGATCTTGGTGGATATGCTATTATGTTAGGTGGCACAAGTGGTGCACACCTCACGAGTTTCTCTCTTGTGGATATTGTCTCTCACGGAACTGCCTGTGGGATAATGAATCCATACTATGCAGTGTTCTACAATAAAGCAATCCAAAAACAACTTAAAGTTTTAGGTTCAATATTCAAGAAACATGGTTATATTAGTAAAGATATTACTTCATTGGAAGGTAGAGAATTAGCCTTAGCTGTATCCGATGGAATGATTAGTTTTTCTAAATCGATTAACGCACCTACAACACTCAGAGAATTAAAAGGATTCACAGATGGCCATATTGATCGAGCTCTAAAAGCAGCACAAGATCCACAACTTGAAATGAAATTGAAGAATATGCCTGTGCCAATGACTCGTGAAGATGTTCTAATCTTTATGGAACCCATTCTTCAAGCTGCGAAAACTGGCGACATGTCAATTATTAAAGAGAAATAAGGAATAATAGAATGACTATTGATCACCCATTCGACAAAGCCTATCTTCCCTTAAATCTGCCAGAACACACTCGTGTTGTGAGAATGAGGGAGCCTGTTGCTTTAACATCTACTAAACAGCTGATTAGAGAATCGCTAGAATCTCCAATTGATTCAAAGAGTTTGCATGATATTGCAATCAAGAAGTTGAACGAGCGACGTGAGAAAGATGGCAAACAAGCGAATGCGGTGATAGTAGTCTCAGACAAAACCAGGCCTGTTCCCTACACAGGAGAAGAAGGAATCCTTGTTCCTATTGTTGAAGAAATACTCTCTTGTGGATACAAGAGTGAAAACATTCTTATCCTTATAGCAACAGGAACACACCTTGCTATGAGTGAAACAGAAATATGGAAGATGATTGACCCAGAAATTAAAGTGAAAGGAATCAAGGTCGTTAATCATGATTGCAAAGATTCAGCAAACCTTACGTTCTTAGGAAATACTAAGAAGGGGACGGCAATGTACATCAATTCTTTGTATGTTGACGCAGATCTGAAAATTGCAACTGGGCTTGTAGAGAGTCATTTTATGGCTGGTGCGAGTGGTGGTAGAAAAGCTATTTGCCCTGGACTTATAGGAGAAGAGAGCACGTATGTGTTTCATGGTTATCCATTTATGGCTGACGAAAATTCAAGAGATCTAAACCTTAAAGATAATCTAGTACATGAAGAGGCTGTAGAAGTTGCATCCCATGTTGGGATCGATTTTCTGGTGAATGTGACTCTCAACGGAGAATTTAAAATCACAGGAATTTTCAGTGGTAATTTTATTACAGCACATCTGAAAGCTGTTGATTTTATAAAAGAATCAGTAAGAGTGTTGGCAAAACCAGCAGATATTGTAATAACACATGGAGGTTTTGTTGGAATAAACCATTACCAAGTTGCGAAGTGTGCGGTAGCCTCATTAGGGATATTAAAACAAAATGGGTATCTTATTATTATTGCTGATACCAAAGATTCCACCCATCCTGTAGGGGGAATAAATTATATTACAACTCTTTCTCTTTTAAATAGAATTGGTGAAAAAAACTTTACCTCTTTACTTAAAAGTGATGCATGGACCTTTATTCCAGAGCAATGGCAGGTGCAAATGTGGTGCAAGGTTTTTGAAAGAATTTCACCGGACCATCTTCTTTTTTATAGTCCAACTATGGATAGATATTGGTATCCTTTGATTCCTGGAGTTGATGGGAATACATTAATACCAAAAAACACGACAAAGGAAGAATTATTTAGAACGTTCGTAACAAACTCATTATTGTCTATTAGTGAACGGGAAAACTCTCCCATCGAAGACTTTGATATCACCTGGATTGCAGATGGACCGTATGTAGTTCCCACCGTTTAGTGAATGGTCTCTTCCATGAATGGTAAGCCTAATATATTAAGGCTATATATAAATAATGAGAGTATGGTAAGGTAACTGTATGACAAGAATACTAATTATTGTCCCGTATCGAGAGATGTTCTCTCCTATCGAGGATGAGATAAAGAAATATGATACCACAGGCCTAAATATTGAACTTATCCATTTATTTGGAACAGATTATAATACCTTACAGGAAATCGAATCTGAAATTGTTGTAGCTCGTGGAATAACCTATCTTGCTCTTTGTGAGTTAAAGCCACATCTTCACATCGTTCCTATTCTACAAGGACCTAACGATCTTGTAGAAGCACTATATAGTGCTTCTTTGCATGAATCTGGTTCAATTGGACTCTTAGCAGGAAGTGCTGATATGTGCAATATTGAGCATATATCAGCTCTCATAGGCCGGAGCGTTAAAGTTTTCATTGCAAATGATCAGGAAGCAATTAAGAAAGGGGTTGAATCATTAAGATTAGATGGATGTGAAATCTTTCTCGGTGGTTTAACGATGTGTCGCTATTGTGAAGAGAAAGAGTATCCTTATGTGCATATCAAAAGTGGGATTCAATCTATTAGTAGATCCATTCACGAAGCAATTACCACTGCTCGATCTTTAGAGCGAGCAAAAGTAAGAATGAACATTCTCAATACACTCATAAACAATGATAAAGATGCAATGATAGCGATAAATAACAGTGGTGTAGTCGTTGTTTCTAACATGATGGCAGAACAACTATTAGGTAAGAACATGATAAATAACCAAATTGAGAATTTTTATACAGGAAATCTATGGTCAAAAACTCTTTCTAGTGGTGAAGGAACTGAAGTGATTGAGACAATTCATGGGCTTCAGATTCTTGTTTCTTCCATACCTATTATGACAGGTTCTGAGGGATTAGGAGTCCTGCTCACTTTCCAAAATATTGAAACTATCAGGTCTGTAGAGAGAAAAATACGAAAAGAATTGAGTAAAAAAGGATTAGTAGCTCGATATACCTTTAGTGACATTATCACTATCAATGCAGAGCTACTTTCTCTTGTTGAAAAAGCAAGAAGATATTCAAAAGTTGGTGGTGCAGTTCTTCTTATAGGAGAAACTGGCACAGGGAAAGAACTTTTTGCTCAATCAATACATAATGCATCGAAGAGACGAGGAGAGCCTTTTGTTGCAATAAATTGTGCTGCACTTCCAGAAAATCTACTTGAAAGTGAATTGTTTGGTTATAGTGAAGGAGCCTTCAGTGGCGCAAACAGGGGAGGAAAAAGTGGGCTTTTTGAACTCGCACACAAAGGGACTATTTTTCTTGATGAAATAGGTGAAATGCCCATTAAATTACAAGCAAAATTATTACGAGTCCTTCAAGAAAAGGAAGTGAGGAGAGTCGGGGGTGACACTGTTGTCCCTGTAGATGTAAGAGTGATAAGTGCTACTAATGTAAATATTAGTGAAAAGGTGAAAAGGGGAGAGTTTAGGCTTGACCTATTTTATAGGATCAGTCTACTCAATCTACGACTTATTCCTTTGAATAAACGAAAGGAAGACATTCCCGTTTTACTTTAATCACTTTGTGACTTCGTCCTGTATTTCTCAAAAAATTTCTCCTCCAAACATAGAAGAAGGAGCATATCACTTATTAATGAAATATCCTTGGCCTGGGAATGTGAGGGAATTAAGAAACGCTGCCGAACGACTTGCAATTCTTCTTACTACAGATATCATCCGAGAAGCTCAGATTATAGAACTAGATATTCCTGCGACCTCGTTAGTTGATGATAGTTTCAATGATGAATCCCCTTATGATACGAAAAAAATAAATAATGAAGATCTTTTTAGAGCATATACCATGAGTGGTCTAACTAAAGAAGAATTTGCTAAATCTGTCGGATTAAGCAGAACTACCCTGTGGAGAAAAATTTCAGCGTTTCAAAGATGATGTTTCAATGAAACAAAAATATGGAACATGAACCATGTAATTTGTAATTGGTTTAAATTCTAGATAATTAATCGATCATTTATTCGTGAAATATATACAAAAAATATGATTTTTGTACATATCTCCATAACTTGGCATGATAGTTGCTTTAACAAGTGCATGAGAAAAATAATTAGGTGGAACATAACATGGAAATAAAACCAATATTGGGAATTCTTTTTGGCGATCCTGCTGGAGTTGGAGCTGAAATTATTGCAAAACTTGCTGTGCAAGATTTTTTTTGTCAGTATTGTAGACCAGTTTTAATTGGGGATCAAAGAATTCTCAATAGAGCTTTTGAGGTTATAAAAGAATGTGCTCCAGTTCAAGTTATATCATCACTTGAAGAAGCTTCATGGGAAAAAGGTGTGTATCCTCTCTTAGATCAAAAAAACTGTGATCCTCAGAGGGTACCTTTTGGGAGAATAACTACCTTAGGAGGCGAAGTTGCTCTATCTATGTTAGAAACTGGGGTAACACTCTTTAAAAATGGGCAAATTGAAGGGTTTTGTTTTGCCCCACTTAATAAAGCTGCTATGAAAGACGCTGGATGTAAGGTGGAGAGTGAACATCACTTCATGGCCAGCTTATTTAATCATGAAGGTCCCTTTGGTGAGATTAATGTACTCGGAGACTTATGGACTACGAGAACAACAAGCCATATCCCTATAAAAGATGTATCAGCAAACCTTTCTGTAGATTCGATCATGCGAGCAATGAAATTAGCGCACTACTCCCTTAAAAAAAGTGGTATCGCTCATCCACATTTAGGACTGTGTGCATTGAATCCTCATGCAGGAGAAGATGGTCGATGTGGACGAGAAGAACTCGACGTTATTGCTCCAGCTATACAGCAAGCAAAAGAAGAGGGGATTAATGCAAGTGGACCTTATCCTTCAGATATTGCTTTTATAAAAGCCTTCAAAGGTGATTTTGATGGAGTTGTAACTATGTACCATGATCAGGGTCAAATTGCTTTGAAACTGAAAGGTTTTGATCAAGGTATAACTATCGCTGGTGGACTTCCAGCCCCAATTGCGACCTGCGCTCATGGAACAGCTTATGATATTGCAGGTACAGGTATTGTCCGAACTAGCGCTTTTGAGAATGCAGTGAAAATGGTGAGCAAGATGGCAATCCATAACTCACATCAATAGAGGTGAATGATGAATAATAAGTCAAAATTTGGTGTCAGAAACCTTATCCCAATTATTACGTTGGTAGTAGGACTTCTCTTTCTTGTTCTTGGATTTGGTAAGTATGGGTTCTGGGATGAGATGAAAGGACCACTTCCAGGATTCTTCCCTTCAATAATAGGGATTATGCTTATTGGAATGAGCCTCTTAGCTTTAGTTCAATCGGTAAAAGACCCAAGTAATCCAATCCCTTTTCGAAATTGGTTGCCAGCCATTGGAGCATTAGGAATTATAGTATTATCACTCGTGATCGGGATGCTCCCGTCGATTGCTTTATTTTTAATTCTTTGGATTAAAGTTTATGAGAAATATCCATGGAAAACAACCTTAATTACTACAACGATCATTTTATCGATTGTAATTGGTGTTTTTATGATGTGGTTGAAAGTTCCTTTTCCTAAGGGCTTCATCATTGATGCTCTTTTGTACTAGGAGGTAGGTATGGATAATGTAATTCAATTATTACAAGGATTTCATGTAGTTTTTACTCTTCAGAATGTTCTTGTAACGATGCTAGGAGCAGTTTTAGGTCTCATTGTTGGCGCGATGCCAGGGATTGGTTCCTTAGCAGGTGTTGCACTTTTACTTCCTCTTACCTACAGATTTAATCCTACGACTGCGATTATTATGTTAGGAGCGCTTTATTACTCAAATATGTATGGTGGGTCTTTTAGTGCGATACTTTTGAATATACCTGGAGATACTCCCGCAGTAATGACGGCTCTTGATGGCTATCCTATGGCAATGCAAAAGAAGCGACCTGGACAAGCACTTTTTACAAGCAATATTTCCTCTTTCACTGGTGGTCTTATTGGAATGATTATTCTTACATTCATGGGACCTGCTTTAGCCAATCTTGGGCTAAAATTTGGACCATCTGAAATGACTGCACTTTTGCTTGTAGCAATGACGAGCATCGGATGGCTTGTTGGTCAAAATCCAACAAAAGGAGTTGTATTAACTCTTTTAGGTATCCTTGTGGCCACAATGGGAATGGATACGTTGACAGGATCTCCTCGATTTGATTTTGGGAGCATGTACCTGCTTGGAGGGATTCCATTCACTCCATTTGTGATAGGTGCGGTCGGTTTTGCTCAAGTATTGAAACTCGTGAGTGAGAAAGATAAGAAAGTTGAGGCTCATCTTGATCAGAAATTAACAATAAAAGGTTCTCTCTTATCTAGGCATGAGATTCGAAGACTTCTTCCACCTGCTATTCGTAGTGGATTCTTAGGTACTTTTGTGGGCGTTCTTCCTGGAGCCGGAGCCACAACTGGGAGCTTTTTAGGATATGCAATGCAAAAAACCTTTAAAAGTGAAGAGGAGCTTGGCACTGGAGCTATAGAGGGTATTGCTGCTTGCGAGGCTGCAAATAATGCAGCAGCTGCAGGATCTTTCGCTCCTCTTCTTGCATTAGGAATTCCTGGTAGTGGGACAGGTGCAGTTCTCTTAGGAGGACTCATGATGTGGGGCCTAAATCCCGGACCTCTTCTATTTTCTACACAACCCGAATTTTGTTGGGGTCTTATATCATCTCTCTTTCTTGCTAATATTCTCACTCTTATAATTGCTCTAGCAATCATACCCTTTTTGATAAAGATTTTGACTGTACCAATAAAACTTATGATTCCCGCTATTACCGTTATCTGCATCGTAGGAGCATATAGTACAAGTAATTCAATGTATGGAGTCATTGTCATGTTTATCTCTGGAATTTTGGGCTTTATCTTAGATCGTAATGGCTACTCAACAGCACCTATGCTTCTTGCATTTGTTCTAGCCCCATTACTCGAATCAAATATGAGGAAGTCTTTTATTATTTCTCATGGAAGCATAGATATTTTCTTTGCTAAACCAATTTCCCTTGTTCTTATGTTAGTTTTATTTGCAATCATTTTGACCCCAATTGCTAAATTCGTGATTGCAAAGATTAAGGTCTCTAGAGGGAAGTAATCCCTTTACATTATAAAAAGTTTTTCAAAAGGAGAAAAAAATGAAAAAAGCAATATTATTGTTGTCTTTAGTGGTTCTTATGGCTCTTCCTTTGTTTGCACAAGGTGCTGCAGAGCAGGCTTCAGGTGGTGCATTCGTCCCAACCAATACAATCGAGTGGTATGTAACCTCATCACCAGGTGGTGGTAGTGACATTTTTACAAGAACTATCGTTGATATTATCAACGCAGAAAATCTTGTAAATGGACAAAACATTGTTATTCAGTATAAAACTGATGGTGCTGGTGAAGTTGGGAGAAATTTAGTAGCAAACACAAAAGGTGTTAAAGCAGATTACACAATTCTTACTTTCAACAGTGGAGACTTAATGCCAATGGTTAAGAATACTCCAAACAGAATTGCAAATTTTACTCCAATATCACATATGGCAGTAGATAAACACCTTATTTTTATTGGTGAAAATTCACCTTACTCTTCATTTGAAGAAGTTATTGCAGCCCTCAAGGCAGGTAAAAACATAGTTATGGCTGGATCTAAAGGTGATGATATTGCATGTCACGCAGCACTTTGCAAAGAACTTGGTGTAACTGAGGATCAATTTGCGTATATTGCTCATGACTCTTCAAGTGCCGCAATTACAACTATTCTCGGTGGTCATGTTGACTTATTAATTAGTAAACCTGCTGCTGCAAGTGAATATGTTGAAGCAAAGAAAATAACACCAATTCTCGCTTTATCAACAAGCCGTTTCCCTGGTAACCTATCAACAGCACCTACTCTCAAAGAACTTGGCTACAAAAATGTAGAGGTTCCTAACTGGAGAAGCGTTGTAGCATCAGGTGCTATGAGTGAAGAGGCAAAAGTTTTCTGGTCATCTGTATTAGAAAAAGTTGCACAAAGTAGTGCATGGACTGACGGGTATATTGGAAAGAAGAAACTTGTAAGTGATTACATGGATTGGCAAACATTCAAAACCTATGTAGATCAGTTCCAAGCAGATTATTTGACTTCAATTGGGAAAGATAAATAGTTATAATACAAAAATTCTATCAATTCTAAGATTTCCTTAGAATTGATAGAATCATTTCTAAGGAGAGGATTTTATGAAGAGAATAGCGATTATCTATACAGTTCTACCAGTATTATCTACATTTTCTACACAACTTTCCTCTATTCTTCCCTTTGAAGTAATGTACCATCATCTTTTAGATGATTTTCTTGCAAGTGACCCACAAGTAAAGGGCAAATTTACTATTGAAAATACAAATCGACTCTATAATGATTTAAAAAACTGTGAAGCTACAGGCGCTGATCTTATTATAACAACCTGTAGTACCTTAACTCCTATAGTCAATACCATGCGCTCTCTTTTTAGAATTCCCATTGTCACAATTGACCAAGCAATGTGTCGCCTAGCTATTGAATATGGGACTCGAATTACTGTTCTAGCAACTGCAAAAAGTACCATTGAGCCAACCATTTCCTCTCTTAATAGAGAAGCAGATTTGCAACATAAACTTGTAAAGATCACAAGTAGTTATGATGAAATTGCATATGAAGAGATGAAAAAAGGCGACCTGGCTACTCATGATAAGAAGGTTCTCCATCGAATTGAAGAAGCAAAAGAGTGTGATGTGATTGTATTAGCTCAAGCTTCTATGGCACATCTTGCACAAGAAGGAGAACTGCTTCGTGGTATTCCAGTTCTTGGAAGTACCACTTCTTGCATCTCCTATGTTGCTCAATTACTTAAGGAGGAAGTGTGAAAAGGATTATTCTCCTTCATACAGTGAAAAGTGTGTATGATAATTTCTCCACTCATTTGCCAGTAGCTGTTCCCTCTGGAACAATAATTGATCATGTTGTTGATGAATATCTCGCTAATGATGCAGCTCGCAAGGGTGGATTATTTTCAAAAGATAATTTAATGCGGTTATTCTCTATTATGATGAATATTCAATTCACTAACCCTGATATCATTGTTGTTACATGCTCAACACTTTCCCCATATATTGACAGAATGAGGGAATTTATCACGACTCCAATTATTGCGATAGATGATGCAATGTGTGAGAATGCCGTGGTAGTTGGAAATAGAATCTGTGTTCTCGCTACAGCATCTTCAGCACTAGACCCTACGATACATAAAATTAAAAATATTGCCCTAAAAGAGCAAAAAGAGATAGAGATCGATGGATATTGTGATCCTGAAGCAATAAATGCTTTAAAAAAGGGGAATAAGGAATTACATGATACACTTCTTCTTAACCTTGCAAAGAACGGGAGAGGATATGATGTTATTGTACTTTCTCAAGCCTCGATGGCTCATATGACCGATCGCATTGAGGCATTTACCACTGTGAGAACGCTCTCTTCTTTTGATCTATGTATCGACTCAATCGTGAAGGCATTAGGTGAATAAATGACAGAATCAATCCATGATTATTGTAGAATTGGAATTGTTCACTCAATGGCATTCCCCCAATGTAGCGAGAGTGAGGAGATATATATTCATACACTTAAAGAGTTGTTGTATGATGATATGTTTGAGATTATTGAGATTGGTAAATTACCTTTTCAATCATTACAGAACATCGTTCCAACTCTTATACATAATAGTCATGCTCATCTTACTTACAGTGGACATTCTATATTGTTCTCTGAGAATGCAAATATTAATTCTCTTCATGAAGGAGAACGAAGAAGAGCTGTAGAACTACTCAAAGGTGGGATTGATGAAGCATATGAGTTTGGGGCGCTTGATTTTCAGTTTCTCTCTCGAGAATTTGAAGAAGAAAGAAAAGTTGAATATCTTGATGCTCTTGTTGAAAGCACCATCGACCTATGCAATTATGCAACGAGTAAGGGTAATATGATAGTGACTCATGAGATTTTTGATTTTGATATTGATAAAAAAAGCCTTGTTGGTCCATCTTATTTAGCGAAAGAATATGCTCAAAGAGTAACAGCTAAGGTAGATAATTTTGGTCTAATGGTCGATTGTTCACATATCCCAATGCTTCAGGAAACTTTGGATGAATCAATTGACCCAATTAGTGAGTACATTGTGCATGCACATATGGGAAATACCATCATAGGAGATGCCTCTCACCCATACTATGGAGATACTCATCCTGCTTTTGGGTATCAAGGAAGTGAAAATGACAGTGAGTATCTTTCTCACTATCTCAAAAAGCTTTTATCAATTGGATATCTTGATACCAAACGTAGGCCAATTTTAAGCTTTGAAGTAAAACCACAAGGTGATGAAGACCCAAGACTTGTAATAAGTAATGCAAAGAGAACTCTCCGTGATGCATGGAGAATGATATGAAATTTATATTAAGGGGAAATTTATGAAATTATCAGTAGCTGTTGCAGGTAGTGAAGCTATGATGAATGCGTTTGTTGTATTCAGAGGTTTAGAAGAATCAATAAAAAAAGCTAGTGATTTAGGGTTCGATGGGGTTGAACTTGCTCTTAAAAGGCCTGATGAGATTACAAGGGCAGACTTGCGGGCTCTATTAAGAAAGAATAGTATGGATGTTTCTGCTATCAGTAGTGGACAGGTGTGGGCAGCTAGAGGCCTTTCTTTTACTGAAGAAAATTTACAAAAAAGAGAAGAATTAAAGAAAACATTTTGCGGGTTTATTGATCTTGCGAGTGATTTTGGGCAACTGGTGAATATAGGTAGAACACGCGGTAGTATCGGTGATAAAAACCCAGATGTTGCCCTAGAACTTTTTTTAGATATGGCTCATTTTGTAGCTGATTATGCTGAAAAAAAGGGAGTAACTCTTATTCTAGAGCCTGTGAATAGGTATGAGATCGATTTTATAAACACCCTTGATGAAGCTGCAATACTTCTTGATAAAATTAATAGAAGTAATTTTTCTGCTATGCCTGATGTGTTTCACATGAATATAGAGGATGATCATATTGGGCAATCGCTTATTAGAAATAAACGCTATGTTTCATACATTCATTTTGCTGATACTAACCGACATGCGCCAGGAGATGGGCACATGAATTGGGATGAAATTCTCCAAGCATTAACAATAATAGATTATAAGGGATGGGTATCAGCAGAAATTCTTCCCTTACCTGATCCTGATATTGCAGCAGCACGATGTATCGATTTTTTACGCGGGTCATATGGCTCATTTTTTCGATAGGAGAGGAGTGTGAGTTTACCTTTTCTCATAATAGCATTGTTAATATCTACAATAGGTGGATTGCTTTTCAAATTCTTGAAATTCCCCGCAGGACTTCTTGTAGGGGGAATCGTAGCTGTTTCGATTTTCAATATTCTAAGTGGTAGTGTAATTGCTCCTCCGTATCTGACAATAATCCTTCAGATAGTGAGTGGAACACTTATTGGTTCCTCTTTCACTAAAAAAGATATCCTCGATATTAGATCACTCCTTTTTCCAGCGATTCTGCTTATTGGGGGAATGGTTGTGACGAACTTGTTAGTTGGCTCAATTATTGCTCTTGTATCTCCATTAGATTTATTAAGCTCTCTAATGGGTACTATTCCTGGTGGGGTAACTGAAAGTGTCATAATGGCAGATCAACTTGGAGCTGATGTAGCATCTGTTGCATTAATGCAACTAAGTAGGCTTCTCTTATCCCTTCTTATTTTTCCCTCGTTCATACATTATGTGTTGAGGCATGAAGAATCCTTTAAAGAAGATGCATCTTCTCGAGGGGAGGGGAAGGTAATTACATCACGCCTCAAGAGGATTATCTACACAGTAATCGTTGGAACAACCGCGGGTTTTGCAGGCTCGTTCATTCCATTTATACCTGTGCCAGCAATGCTTTGTTCCCTTGTTGCAACTTCAATTGCAAATATTTTTATTACGCCCACACTCTTTCCAATACAATTTCGGCAAGGTGCACAGATTGCCGCTGGTGTATTAGTTGGAAGTCGAGTAACAATGGGCACAATTACTGGTCTTAAAGAGTTAATAGTTCCTGTCCTTATCATGTTTTTAGGGTTCCTTATAATTCATTCACTTTTAGCAATATTAGTTTCTAAGGTAACAGGAATGAATAAAGGGATTACTCTTTTTTGTTCAATTCCAGCTGGTGCGAGCGATATAGCTCTTGTTGCAAGTGAGATGAATTATTCTTCCCCGGTAATTGCGCTATTTCAAATGCTTCGTTTGATTTCGTGTATCACGATATTTCCTCTCGTTATTAAAATTTTTGTTATGATAGTCTCCTAAATTTTGAGAGGAATTTATTTCTTAGATCTTGTGTGAAATTCCTCTATAAAAGAGATCCTTATTTTATGCTAGAGTATCTATGTTGACACTTTTATGTGAATTCTCTAACATGACTTATCGTAATGATACATTTCTTATACAACAATAATAGGAGTTCATATGATCATCCCCAATATCGAAGCTTTATCAATAACAGAGTTACGTTATATCGCGATTAAGCATGGAATAGATGGTGCTGATCTGCTAAATCAGGAAGATCTAATTGAAGCTTTACACGATTTTTATGACGAGTTCGGCAGAGGACTTCCTACGATGAGTGCTCTCTATTCCCCTTCAACCCAAAAGCGTTTTCTTAATTCGTTAGTTGATGAAAGTAAGGATTATCAAGTTGGGGAACTTCCTGGAGTAGTAGACCTCCCCGATGTATATCGGGAAACATCAATTCATCTATTACTCAAAGACCCTTCATGGGCGCATGCCTATTGGAGTGTATGCCCTACTGAAATGGAAAAATTAACTAAACATGATACTACTGTGGAGTTTTTTCTTAGAGTGAATCAATGTGATGAGGCAGAATCAGTAGCAGATAGCTTTGATATCGGTGTTGGGCTTGATGATATCTCATGGAATGTGAATCTTCCTAATATCGGAGAAACCTATTATGTTTCTCTCCATTATATTGATTCCTTAGGCGAAAGCGGAATCTTGTGTTCTTCGAACAAGGTGACAAGTTGTGCAGGTTATTATTACAATAATCCTGAAGCACTTGTAGAGGATGAGAGTGCATTTCATCTAATGTTTTCATCGGTTATCACAAAGGGGGGCATATTAGTTGATTCTACCCCGATATACGAGATATTTAATATGCTCGATTCAAAAAGAGGCAATAGAGAATGAAGGCAACACCTAAAAGTTCAATTGGATTTATACTTAATGCGCACATGCCATTTGTTCGACATCCTGAATACCCTAAATTCCTAGAAGAAGATTGGTTATTTGAGGCTATCAGTGAAACGTATCTTCCCTTATTGAGAATGCTAAAAAGGTTAAAAGAGCAAGAGGTTCCTTTTAGACTCACTATTAGCCTTTCTCCGACTCTTTGTACAATGCTCTCAGATCCAATTCTACAAGGTCGATTTACAAATTATCTACGACTACACCAAGAACTTGGTGAGAAAGAAGTGATAAGGTGTAAAGTTGAAAATCCAGAAATACTTCCCTTAGTTCACAAATACCTTGATCAAATAGTAGCGAACGTAAAAGATTATTTTGAAACCTATCAGTGTAATATCTTAAGTGGGTTTAGAGACCTAGAAGAGAGTGGACACTTAGATCTCATCACTACAGCTGCCACTCATGCTTTTCTCCCTCTATATAGTGAATATCCTGCAGCAGTGAATGCTCAAGTAGAGCTTGCAGTACAATCTCACATAAACTACTTTAAACGTCGCCCTAAAGGATTTTGGCTCCCTGAATGTGGATATTACCCAGGACTTGAAGAGTATTTGAAGGACGAGGAACTTTCATTCTTCCAACTTGGAGCACAAGCATTTGCTTTGAGTGATACTCCTATAAAAAGAGGAAATTATGCGCCTATTACAACTCCTAATGGAGTTTATGGGTTTGCTCGAGATTTTCATCTCACTAATCTTGTATGGTCAAATGTTGAGGGATATCCATGTGATCCTATATATAGAGAATTCTATAGAGACATTGGATATGACCTCCCATTAGAATATATAAGACCCTATATTCATGAGCCTGAAGTGAGAGTCTTCACTGGGTACAAATACTTTGCTATCACAAGTAAAGGCAATGATAAAGAGTATTATAATATTGAGGCTGCTCAACATAAAATAAAAGAGCACGCCCAAAATTTCATCTATGAAGTTAATAATAAAACTGAGAAATTAGAGAAGCATCTCGATCGACCACCTTATTATACATTAGCATTTGATACTGAGTTGTTTGGGCATTGGTGGTATGAAGGAATTGACTGGTTAGAAGAAGTTATTAGACTTGCAGCGAAATCAGAAAAGACCTCCCTTCTTACCCAACTTGATTACACAATCAAGTACCCTGAAGCCCAAGAGGCAATTCCAGCATTCAGTAGCTGGGGAGAGGGGGGCTATGCTGATGTATGGACAGATGGTTCGAATGTCTTCACCTACAGGCACATTCACAAAGCGATTGAGAGAATTGAAGAGTTAGCTATTAGATTCCCTCATCAGACATCCTTGAAAATGAGATTCTTGAACCAGGCAGCAAGAGAGGTACTTCTTTCTATGGCAAGTGACTGGCCCTTTATTATCCATAATGGAACAAGCACCTCGTATGCAAAAAAACGATTAATCGACCATCTTAAGAATTTTAATGTGGTATATGAGCACATGTGTAAGAATGCTGTTAATACTGAGTGGCTTGTGAAATCAGAAAAGAGAGATAACATCTTCCCCGATATTGATTATAATATTTTTGACCCAGACTCAAAAAGAAACCGGTATAACGCTTAATCTTTTCCCACTTTCCGCCACCTTGTTGGGTGGTGGAAAAATATAATTACTTTTATAATTCTCTATTCCACTTTTTAAGAGCACTATGTGCCTCATCATACGTTAATTCCGTATAGATGTGGTCATTGCTCATAGCTTCATCTTTATAATCTTCATCTTTTTCCCAATCATTTGCTTCATCTGTGACAAAACAACCAGAAGTTCCAATTCTCACTATGTACTCAAAAACACCTTCTTGATCGGTCAATCGTGCATAATATCTTCTGTAATCATCTACATTATTCATAAGTAATTCCTTCACAACTACAATACCCCCTTTTTATATCACTCTCAATCCCTTTACCCTTCCAAATGGCCCATTTTTCTTGTTTTGCAATACAAATGTATAGCACTTCTCCCACTAGATGAGAAAAAGAACTACTAATTAGAATGAATCATTGTTGAGGGAAAGTGGAGGGTAGACTATGATTAATGGTAAATAGTGGTAAATTAGTACACTTTTTATGTTCTTTATAAAGGAAAATAGATGTTAACCGGTGAATATCGAAATACTATTGATGAAAAAGGAAGAGTACTCATCCCCTCAAGGCTCAGAGCAGCCTTAGAAGATAACACTTCACTTATCATTACTAGATCGGTTGAAAACTGTTTATGGATTATGACACCCACATATTTTGAATTTGTGAGAAAGAACATCATGGATGGGAATGGAGCTATGTTTAATTCTGATACCCGTCTCTTACAAAGATTCATTATTGGGCAGGCTATGGAATGTGATCTTGATAAAGCTGGTCGTTTATTAATTCCTCCTCAACTCAGAGCTAAGATAAACCTCAATGTAAAAGAAGAGTCTGTTCTTCTAGCTGTCAGCACCTATATGGAACTATGGAATGTTCCTGCCTATGAGGAATTCTGTTCATTAAGCGAACCTCTTTTCAAACCGGCATCTCAGAATCTCTCAGTTCTCTTAAATAAAGGGGGTAATATTTCATGAAATATGTTCATACCCCAGTTCTTATAGAACCTACTTTAGCTCATTTGATTCCAAATAAAGATTATCCTCTTATGATAGATTGTACTCTTGGTGAGGGAGGCCATACATCTTTGTTTTTAGAGAAGTATCCATTTCTCAATATTATTGGACTTGATCGAGATCCAGTTATCATGAAAAAGGCTATTCATAGATTAGACCCATATAAAGAGAGATTCACTCCAATAAATTGTTGGTTTGATGAATATCTGAGAGATTATACAGGTCCACCTCCTTCTGTCATCCTTTTTGATTTAGGAATATCTGTTTTCCATTATGAAGAGTCAACTCGAGGATTCAGTTTTTCACGAGAAGAACCACTAGACATGAGATTGAACGCTGAGAAAGATATTTCAGCGTATGATATTGTGAATACCTATAGTGAGGAAGATATCGCATCGATTATTTTCAAGTATGGAGAGGAGCGCTATGGACGCAAAATAGCTAGAGCGATTTGTATTTCAAGAGAAGAGAAACCAATTGAAAAGAGTAATGACCTAGCTAGTATTATCTACAATTGCGTTCCACCTCAATATCGCCATCAGAGAATTCACCCTGCGACTCGTACATTCCAAGCGCTGCGAATTGCAGTGAACAATGAACTTGAAAGAATTATTCCTTCCATCAATAGAGCAATTGATCTACTAGCTCCAGGTGGATTCATTGGGGTTATTAGTTTCCATTCTTTAGAGGACAGACCAGTAAAACATCTTTTTAGAGAGAGAGAAAAAGGGTGTATTTGTCCTCCAAAGGCTCCAATTTGTACCTGTGGAAAAACTAGTGATATAAGAGTCATCACTCGAAAGCCAATTATCGCAACCGAAGAAGAGAATAGAGAGAATCCGCCATCCCGGAGTGCAAAACTCCGCGTCGCCCAAAAGAAGGGTGGTGAGTTATGATGATGAAGGATCAAAGTATTATCCATACAAAGATGATCTCTAGAAAAGAGAGGATTGTAGTAATTACTATTATCATCTCTATTTTTGCATTTCTTCTCATTCCAATTTATCAAGCATCTCGTATGAGAGAGGTAACTCTTACACTTAGAGGAATAGAGAAAGATAAAATTCTTCTTGATGAAAAAGAACAGCTCCTCAAAGCCTATCTCGCTAAAAGTAGCACAGTTGACGTTGCATCTCAAAATGCAATGAAGAAGGATCTAAACATACAAAAAATACCCTTTTCGAGGGCGAAACTTGTCGTAGTTAAGGAGGATGTTGAATGAGAAAAGTAACCGCTTCATATCTAGCTTCCCTCCTTGGACATCCTGTGAACAGAACTCTTAGTTCTATTGGAATTGACCACATTACGATTGATTCAAGAACATGTAGTTCCTCCTCCCTCTTTGTTGCCTTAAAAGGTGCCACTTTAGATGGCCATGATTTCATTGAGAATGCTATACATATGGGGAGTAAGCTCATACTTGCTTCCAGAAAGGAAAAAGAAAGAGTACAAAAATATGCAGATAATAACTCTGTTTACATACTCTATGTAGAAAATCCCCTTTCTGCATTACAATTAATGGCAAAAAGACATATAAGCAAAGCTTCCTCGTTACAAAAAGTTGGAATCACAGGGAGTGTTGGCAAAACAACTACCAAAGAAATACTTTCTTCGATATTGAGCGGGAAAGGTTCAACTGCGAAAACAATCGGCAACTATAATAGTGAGATTGGACTTGCTATCAGCGCTTTTGAAATTGACCAATCAAGTGCATATTCAGTATTTGAAATGGGAGTCGACCATGTTGGGGAAATGTCTACTATGGTAGACATCTACTCTCCAGACATTGCTCTCATTACGAATATTGGACTTTCCCACATTGGGAAGATGGGTTCTTTGTCAGCTATTGCGCTTGAAAAAGGAAATATATTCCACTCCTCAATTATTCATCCATTTATGGAAGAGGGAAGTGCTTGGCAACGATTTATCTCAAAAAAACAACAGGTTGCTATTAAGTCATTTGGATTCAAGACTATGCCTTACATCTCTCACATGAAAAGCCGCAATCTTGATGGCTGGAGTTTTACCTATAAGGGTGAAGATGTGCACTTTAAAGGTATTGGAACTCATACTCTACTTGATGCTTTTGGAGCAATTAAAATAGCAGAGACTCTCGGTGCAAGTGTAATTGAGATAGTAGAAGGACTACAGGAATATACAGCAATGAGTGGCCGTAGCAATGTAAGACATGGCAAAGTTACTATCATTGAAGATTGGTACAACTCATCTGTTGATTCTACCTCTCAAATCCTAAAATGTGTGAAAAGTGCACCATGCAATGGAGAAAAGAGAATAGTTCTTGGATCTATGAAAGAGATGGGGACTTTTACAAAAACAGCACACAATATGGTCGCTCGGAACATAAGAAATAGTGGATTAGAACATATCTATCTATATGGTGAAGAAATGTATACTACATATTCTTCACTGAGATCATACAGAGATGATAAGAGCCTTTTCTTTACAGATGATTGGGAAAAGCTCCAAAGTGTGGTTCTCGAGGATACGAGGAAAGGTGACCTTGTTCTCTTGAAAGGTTCTAGGATGATGGCAATGGAACGTCTTGTGCCAGCAATCAGCAGTATACGTTGAGGAAGAATTATGAATACAATTATGTTAAGTTTATTATCGCTACTTTTCTCATTTCTTCTCACGATAGTTTTTATAAAAGTCTTTATCTATGTGATGAATCGCTTTAAAATATTTCAGATAATTAATCCTGATACTCCTTCAGCACATTTGGAAAAAAGAAATACTCCCACTATGGGAGGAATATGCTTCCTTCTAAGTAGTACTATCTCAATTGCTGTTTTTAGCAATATTCAACATCCTTATGTTTTCTTACCATTGATTTCGATGTGGAGTTTTGCCCTCATTGGTGGAATCGACGATATCATGAAAGTCGTGAAGAAGGAATCTATTGGACTAACCTCACTGAGAAAACTTGCTATGCAAATACTTGTAGCTGCATTGAATTACTATCTTGTAGCGATTTATAGCGGACTAGATTTATCGAGTGTGAGTGCATTTTGGAACCCTCAGCATGTGTTCGATATCGGGATCTGGTTTCCAATTGCCTTCTTGCTGTACATGGTCATTTTTGTAAATGCCGTTAATATTAGTGATGGTCTTGATGGATTAGCAACAAGTGTCTCTTTAAGTCCATTATTTTTAGTATTTACCGTAGCAGCTCTATTTGCTACATCAACTCTTATTACACCAACACAGGTGAGTATTACGATGGGATCTTCAAATCTTGTCGTTGTTGCTGGAAGTATTATTGGTTCCTTATTAGCTTTTCTCTGGTTCAACGGATATAAAGCTACTCTCTTCATGGGAGATCTTGGTTCACATGCTATAGGAGCCTTCATTGGAATGAGTGCATTACTCATGAAAGTAGAGTTTATTGTTGCTCTTGCTTCAGGAATGTTGTTACTCGAACTCGCTTCATCTTTTATTCAAATAATCTCAATTAGAGTGTTTCATAAAAAAGTATTTTTAATTGCACCAATTCATCATCATTTTGAACAAAAGGGGGTTCATGAAGGGAAAATCGTTACAAGGTTTTATATCATAAGTCTTATACTTACATTGTTAGCAATGTTCTTCTTTACCTATAAGTATCGATAACTTCTTTATGAATAGTATGGACTATTCGGATAGATTCGAACAGAAACAACAGACATCGCGACCTCATCTACCTTTTCACAATGAGATGAGCCTCTCTTTGTTCTTATTTGTTTGCACCATACTAGTGTTAACTCTTATTGGCCTAATTACACTGTATAGCGCTAGTTATGACGAAGCATTACGTATTGAAAAGGGAGTGAGCTATTTTTTTGCCAGGCAAGTGGTTTTCAGTCTTCTTGGAGTAGTTTCGTTCACTCTCTTTTCTCTGATCCCTCTTAGTATCGTTAAAAAGGGGATAATTCCTCTATTTATTATTTCAGTTATATTTATGATACTTACAATCTTTACTCCGCTCGGTATAGAGAAGGCTGGAGCCAGAAGATGGATTCAATTAGGTCCTCTTCCATCATTCCAACCCTCAGAGTTATTGAAAGTATCTGTTATTCTCCTTATCGCGTATATTATTTCCCTTAAGGACAATAGGAAAAAAGCGCTTTTTATGAGTATTGCTCTCATTTTATTATCATTTATCTTAATAGTAGCTCAAAAGGACTATTCGACAGCACTTGTATTTGTGAGTGTCTCTCTCCTCATGACTATTGTAGGTGGTCTTAGTTTTCTCTTTTTTATCTACATAGGATTCGCATTCAGTGTACCAGCTATCATCTTCCTCTTAATAGAACCATATAGAATAAAGCGAGTAGTTAGTTTCCTTTTTCCCTCGATCGATCCGACTGGAATGAACTGGCAGGTAACAAAATCTTTGGAAGCGATCAAAAGTGGAGGCCTCTTTGGAAAAGGTCTTGGTGGTGGAGTTTATAAATTAGGTGTGATCCCTGAGGTGCATAGTGACTTTATTTTTGCTTCTTTTGGTGAAGAAATGGGTTTGTTTGGAGTTCTGTTTCTCTTTCTCTTATTCATATTTTTTACGTATATGGGATTAAATGTAGCAATTAAAACTAGAGAAAGTAATCTATTTATCTCTCTTACCTCATTTGGAATTACGATGATGATTATTGTGCAAGCGATAGTGAATATGTTAGTAGTCACCTCCCTTCTTCCTCCTACTGGAATTCCCCTTCCATTCTTTTCTCAAGGCGGTACAAATCTATTTGTTATTATCAGTGAATGTGGACTTCTCTATCGATGTATGAAAGAGAGTAATAGGGAGGAACCATGGTAGATAGTGCATACACTGTAGGTATAGACTATGACTCATACAGAAGAGATTCACAATATTATCAAATATCAGTGGCACCTGTGTCTCATAAAGCTAAATTACCTTTTATGTATGTTATGATTTCTCTCCTCGTAGCTACAATTATCTTATGCTCATTAGTATATTTTTCTTTAGCGACGATTCCATATTTCGATATTAAAGAGGTCTCTTCTCTTTCCACGTCCCTTCCTCCCTCTATTGTCAAAGAATTACAAAGTGTTCAAGGGGTATCCACTTTTTCCTTTGCAAAGAAAAGACTTGAAAAGGTTCTTAATAATAATCCTCTCATTTCACATGCTCAAGTTATGAAAGGGAACAACCAGCAACTCATAGCTTCCGTTTCTTTAGCTGGTACAGAAGTACTATGGGAAAATTTGAATACCCAAGAGGTATCAGCGCTCATAGATGGAAACATCATTCCGCTTCAAAAGGAGGATCTCTCTTTCTATTCTAAGGATACAGTTAAAATTACAAGTTCTCTCCCAATTGGAAAGAAGCAATTAAACGTCATTGTTAGGTTGTTAGGTAATGATTCATCAACTATACAACAATTAGAAAGCGAACAAGTTCCTCCACTAGAGATTTATATACCCCACACTCGCAATACCATACGAATCAGGGAGAGTATTAGTTATGCCCGCTTGCACTATGTCCTACAATTAATTAGACTAGAATCTAGCAAGAGTCAAATAACAAGTATTACTCTTTATAATCAGGTGTGTTATGATGTATATCAAAATACCCTAATTATGGATTGACGGAGGTGGCAATTGAGCTTAGATAAAGTGATGGTAGGATTAGACATCGGTAGCTCATGGGTACGTGCCATCATTTGTACCATCGATGGTGATGGGAACTTAATGGTAGACAGTGTGTGTGAGCGCCATTCAGAAGGAATTAGACAAGGGGTAATTGTCAATATAGAGCAAACTATCAAAACCATAACCTCTGTAATCAGTGAGGCAGAGCTCCAAGCTGGAGCTGATGTATCTTCTGTAATTATTGGGGTTGGTGGCAATCATATTGAAGGTGTTCCCTCTCAAGGTGTCGTTGGTATAAATGCAAAGGACCAAGAGATAAATAGAGAAGATATCTTCAGGTCTCTAGAAGTAGCTAGAGCTTTCGAACTTCCTTTAGACAGAGAAATTCTCCATACCCTTGTGCAAGAATTCAAAGTTGATGGTAGAGGTGGAATTAAAGATCCGATTGATATGCTAGGGCATCGCCTCGAAAGTCGAGTATTAATTGTAACAGCAAGTGCAAGTGTTTGTCAAAATGCACGTAAATGTATACAACGTGCCAATTTCCAAGTCCAGAGATTGATTGCTCAACAAATAGCCGACAGTGAGTCTGTGCTTAGTGTAGAAGAGAAAGAGATGGGGACAATTCTCATCAATATCGGTGGTGGAACAACGAATATGGTCGCTTATGTGAATGGGGCTCCTGTTTATACAGGAGGGATTCTCCTTGGTGGATCGCATGTTACTAATGATATTGCCTATTTACTTAATAAACCTAAGATAATTGCTGAAGAGGTAAAACAACAATATGGGAACTGTCATATTCCTTCAGTTGACCCATTAGAAATGATTATCATTCCACAGGTAGGAAACCTCCCATCTATAAAGATGCCTAAAAAAGAGCTCAGCAAGATTATAGAACCACGTATGGCAGAAATTTTTTCTCTTTTACAGATAGAACTTGATAAAAAAGGGGTTCGTGGATCATTTGGAGGTGGAATTGTCCTTGTCGGAGGAGGAGCACTTCTTTCTGGTGCGACGGAGCTGGCGAGCGAGATTTTCCGTTTACCTGCTCGTATCGGTTTCCCTGAGGCTTTACATGGGTTAGACAGATCATATATTAATCCTAAATACACTACAGTACTTGGCCAGGTGATGAGTGAAGCAAAACGAATTAAAGATAGTTCTTCTTCATCAAAGAGTGTTAAACGAGACCATTCTCCTTCACTCTCTAAAAAAGTAAAAGGGTTTTTTCGCACCATTTTTAAACATTAAGCGTTTACGCTGGAGGATAATAGTTCATGGATTTTGATATGCTTGAAGATTTATTACAAAACGAGCAAACTCCCCCCACTGACATTAAAGTTGTTGGAGTTGGCGGAGCTGGTGGAAATGCTGTTAACAGAATGATAGCTAGTGGCTTAAAAAAGGTCACTTTCGTTGCAATGAATACAGATATCCAAGCTCTTCAAAGATCGAATGCACAAGTTAGGCTCCCCTTAGGGAAAGAGCTCACTGGTGGTTTAGGTGCAGGTGGTATTCCTGAGGTTGGTGAAAAGGCAGCACAAGAGAGTCGAGAAGAAATTAAAAATCTCCTCCTTGGTACAGACATGGTATTCATTACAGCTGGGATGGGAGGTGGAACAGGGACTGGAGCTGCCTCAATCATTGCAGAAATCAGTAAAGAGGTGAATGCCCTAACCGTTGCGGTTGTAACAACTCCATTTGCATTTGAAGGAAAGAAAAAATTACAACTTGCATTGGCTGGAATAGAGAAACTTCGAAAAGTTGTAGATACACTCATTCTTATTCCTAACCAATACCTCCTTAATATTGTAGAAAATAATACACCAATAAAAAAAGCATTCTTACTTGCTGATGATGTTCTTAGGCAGGGAGTCCAAGGCATTAGTGAACTCATCACAGAACCTGGCGAAATTAATATTGATTTTGCTGATGTAAGAACTGTTATGAAAGGGCGCGGGGATGCTTTGATGGGTATTGGAATTGGAGAGGGTTCAAGTAGAGCAGTAGATGCTGCACGAAGTGCAATTAATAATCCATTACTCGAGAATGCTCGTATCGATGGTGCTAAGAGTGTCCTCGTTAATTTGGCTGGTGGAGATGGACTTACTCTCCAAGAATATCAAGATGTGGTTGAACTCATCACAGAGAATTGTGCAGAAGATGCCTCTCATTATTGCAGGTCAAGCATATAATCCAGAACTTGGAGAAAAGATCAAAGTTACTGTAGTTGCAACAGGGTTTGAACACCCCAGCAGAGCTCTTACGAGGAAAATCAAGAGGTTTTAGATTATAGAAAGAAGAAGTTCGAAGGTCCTACGTTAGATCAAAGAACCCAAAGTTCCCCATAAAGATGATGACCCCTCAAAAGATAATGAAGAAGTTATTACCGTAAATCGGTGGCAAGATCTTCAACAACAACTTGGCGGAAGAAAAGATGAAAAAGATTATAGCTTTCCAGCAGTATTACGATACCAAAGGGGAGAAAAAGAGGAATAAATCCTATTGTTATAACGAATCACTTTTCCTAGAATATAAAGAATACTTAATGGTTGCCAGACGCTTAGGAGAGGCAACCATTGATGTGTATACCCATATTATTTTCTCTTTTCTTACCTTTGTTGAACTTCAAGGGAAAGAGGCTCAAAGAAATAAAAAGTGAGGGAATCTCAGAATTCTTTGCTAATACTGACAAGAGTAGAAGAACTATCGCGAAGGAGTTAAGTGCGATGAGATCTTTTTTTTCGTATCTTAGTGAAATTTCCTATAGAGAGGATAACCCCACAGAATTGTTAGAAAGTCCCCATTTGACTTCATCTTTTTTTGAAAGTGTCTCATACGATGAAGTAGATTTAATTCTCAATAGGTATCGACATTTCATCTTTAGATCCCCTTTTAGTGAGAGACAGAGCCCTTTTTGAACTCATCTACTCCTGTGGGATTGGAGAGTGAGTGAACTGATTAATCTCAAGGTGGGTGATTATCATGAGAAAGAAGGACTTTTGAGTGTGAAAGGGAAAGGAGATGTACAGCGACTTATTCCTGTAGGGGAGATTGCAGTCGAATTGCTTCACCTCTATCTAGAGAAAAGCAGAAACATCTTGAAAGGGAACCACATTCATAACCTATACTCTCTTCATCGGCCGAAGAGGAAATATGCTTACAAGACAAGCTGTGTGGAAGAGGTTTTCA
The DNA here is from genome assembly GCA_963663665.2 of Sphaerochaetaceae bacterium. GTDB lineage: Bacteria > Spirochaetota > Spirochaetia > Sphaerochaetales > Sphaerochaetaceae > SABI01. The sequence continues at coordinate 678 of CAXXKP010000009.1, read as the reverse complement.
CACTATTGCGAAATTGCAGCGGTGAAAGCCAAGGTTCATACACTGCGACACTCCTTTGCTTCTCATCTTCTTCGAGGAGGGAGCCGATTTACGTTCTGCTGCAAGAACTTCTTGGCCATAAGGATATTAGAACTACGCAGATCTATATACATTCTCAGAGCGAGGATCTTTATCAACAATTTCGTACATTTCATCCCGATGGTAAAAAGGATGAGGTATGAGTACTACAAACGAAATGAATAGACTCATTATGAATGAATACCTTACCTATATCACCCATGTACGAAAAATGAGTCCGCATACAATCATTTCCTATACGCAACATATTACTAAGTTCATTGAATTCCTTGAAGAGATTAGACTACCGATAACAGACGTGTCCTCGAAAGAAGCAATACGTTTCCTGTCGTTACTGATTAAAGAGCGAATGGCAAAAGCAACTATTAATAGTTATTTAGCTTCGTATAAATCATTATATCGTTTACTTAGTAAGTCTATAATAAAATTGAGAAAAACCCATTCTTATCAATCGAGAGTAATCCCAGAGTTAGGAAACTTCCTAATTATCTTACACTCGAAGAAGTCTCTTCTCTCTTGTCGTGTGAAGATAACAGACCTTATATCTTTAAGGGATATCACAATATTCTCCTTATTTTATGCTACTGGCTGTAGAATGAG
>CAXXKP010000008.1:0-23603 GCA_963663665.2 Sphaerochaetaceae bacterium | reverse complement strand
TTCAAAACCTTTTTGAATATCATCAAATCAAATATGTCTGTTGTAATCTTATGTAGAGGGATAGATCCTCTGAAACTGCCTTGATGATAGTAGGGTAGTGATTTCTATATCTGAATACTGTCTTAATTGTCATCTCATTATCAATTATCCAGTTTACATTCAACTTTGCCGTACCTTTTTGCGGTATATCCAACTAAAGTGATGGTTCCACCTCTTTTAGTCATTTTAGCTATCTGCATGAGAGTTGTTTCATTCCCTGCAGTTTTCAAATGAATAATCGGCACCATGATCTGTAAGGGTGAGGTAATTTTTCTACTGGATCACAGGTACTCGCATTAATAATATGGGTAGCGCCAAGAGATAATGCTTTCTCCAACCTGTTTTGCATGATATCTACAACGATAATATCTTGCACTCCCATACCTCTTAAGTGATAATAGAGTCATGAGCACTATGCATCCAGCGCCGAGGATCACAGCACTTTTACCAACTTTTACTTCTGCTTGACTCGCAGCATGGAACCCTACTGCAAGGGGGCTCCATAAGAGCTCCTTCAAGTGTGCTTACATTATCAGGTAGTTTATAACAAAGATTGGCAGGATGAGAAATGTATTGGGTAAAACACCCTTCTACAACAGGAAGAGATGCATAGAAAAATACTTCTCTACATAAGTTATATTTACCTTCTTTGCAATAATCACATTTCAGCAGGGAATACCAGGTTCGATAGCGACTCTATCTCCCTCTTTTAAGTGAGTAACATCTTGGCCAACTTGAACGACTGTTCCACCAGGCTCATGTCCAGCACCATCGGCTCTGTTACATAACTTTCTCCAATAGAGCCATGTGCGAATAAATGGCATCAGAACCACAGATACCAACATATTCTAATTTAACGAGGACTGAATCGCGAGAAGGCGAGGGTACCTTTCTCTCTTCAAATCTTATTTTGGAAGTTTCATACATCACAGCAGTCTTCATTGTAATTGGTATAGACATGTACTTCTCCTTGCAATATTTTGATGATTTAAAATGTAAACGGTTAAGTAGTAAAAAGTTTATCAAATAAATTTATTAGATGTTAGCATGACATATTTTTCTTTGCAATAGTTTTTTTTGATTAACTCACATAATTACCTTACTAATTACCAGTAAGAATGAATTCAATTGTGAATATATTTCGAAATATTCAAAAAAAATTATAAAATCATTATTGATCCACTTTCTTGAATATTTATCCTTCTACTTCAATGCCTGAAAATATAAAGTGTATTATAAATCATTAATATATAAATAAATAGAATAATTTTAACAATGTATGGTTTTTATAAGCATACTTCTTTGGATCTTGCTTGTATATATAAGGAAGTGATGAAGGTTAGCATTGTTTATCTAAAGATCTCTTCTTTATGTAAAGATAGTTTGTGTTAACGTTTTCTTGAAAAAAAGATAAATATTCATTGACAGCTCAAATATCGTGTGCTAGGTTTGATATAGAAATAGTTTAAAAAATAAACAAAAAAAATAATAAACAGCAAAAGAATTTAATATTTAAATGAATGCATGATATAAATGAATACATGGGGGTGTTTCGATGAAATTAGGAAAAAATCCTTTCTGATATACAAAAATCAAACCGATGTATCGTCTTTGAAAGCTTATTGAATGATGGTCCGATTTCCCGTGTCGACTTGGCAAGAAATACAGGATTAAATAAAGCAACTATTACAAATATCATTCAGTCATTCATAAACCGAGGAATTGTAAAAGATGTAGGTTCTATTAATGCGAGTAATGGAAGAAAGGTAGCTGGGCTCTCTTTATCTATTAACTCAGTTGTCTCGATCATTATCAGAATCCAAGCAAACCAGATTATATTCTGTACGAGTGATTTCGATGGGGAAGTTAATAATTATGTTACCGTACCCTATTATAGTGATGATGAGACTCCAGATAAAGTCATTGAAAATCATTCTTGAACATACAGACCAGATTATTGAAATTTGTAAAGCACAAAATAAAAAAATACTGGGTATTTCAATTGCTACGCTCGGATGGTTATTTCAAGATAAAGGGACTTATATTATTAAAGCAGATATTGCTTCTGTTCTAGAGAAAATCGAACTGAAGTCTTTTTTCGAGCAGCATTATCCCGATTATTTTGTGTATATAGAACATGATGCTAAGGTGAGTTCCCTTGCAGAGTGGGATTATTATTGCAAAAACGAAGAACATACACCAACTTCAATGTTGAATATCGTAGCAGATGTTGGCTTCGGTGGTGGTATCATCATCAATGGTGAGGTCTTTTCAGGGTTCAATGGTATAGCTGGCGAAGTTGGTCATATGGGAATTAATCCGGCTAGTGGCAGTTTTATTCCGAGAAAGGGAATCTTGAATTACGGTGGATTATTTGAAGACCATGCGAGTCCATTGGCTCTACAACACAGAGTTGTTGAGAATCTCCCTGAATTCCCTGAATCAATTCTTTCCACGAAATCTACTATTGAAGAGATTTATGATGCATATGAGGCTGGAGATAGTCTTGCTGAGTTTTGTGTAAGCAAAATGGCTCGTTATCTAGCATATGGACTCACAGGTATTATTTTCATCCTTAACCCTGAAGTGATTGTACTTGGGGATAAGATGATCAGAAGCGACAAATTCTATAAGCAATTAAATACATATCTTGAAATGTTTTTACCAAAAGAAATTTTCCATGTAACGAAAATTCGTTTCTCGGCCTATCAAGATAAAGGAGTTTTGCTTGGAGCAAATATTGCTCTATTAAAACATTTTATTAAAACAAAAAAATTATTTGATTTTCTAAATCTAGAATATCAATAACAAAATATTAGGAGGAACGAAGATGAAGAAATGTATCGTGACGCTATTAGTACTTACTGTATTAATGGGCGGCGTATTCGCGGCTGGTTCTACAGAAAGCAATTCAAAGGCAGTAGTGAAAGTGGCTTCTGTAAACAATGATGCAATGATAATGATGGAAAAATTATCAAAGCAGTATACTGAAGAGACTGGGACTGAGGTCGTCTTTACTATTTTATCAGAGAATGAAATTAGATCAAAGATCACACAGGATGTAAGCCTTGGTGGTGGTGGATTTGATTTAATTACATTAGGTACTTCAGATATGGGAACATATCTTGATAATGGTTGGACAGAACCACTCGACGGTATGTTTGCAAAACTTTCACAAGCTGAACGAGATGCATATGATTTAGAAGATGTTATTGGTTCAGTGAGAGTCTCATGTTCATCTCCTAAAAACGGACTTGCAGCGCTACCATTCTATTCAGAATCAACTATGATTTGTTATAACAAAGAAATCTTTGCAAAGAATAACCTGACCATGCCTGAAAATCCAACTTGGGAACAAATTTACCAACTTGCAAAAGCATGTGATGATAAAGCAAAAGGTATTTCTGGTATTGCAATCAGAGGATTAGCTGGATATGGTGAGAATATGTATATATTCGGATCAATTATGTATGCGTTCGGTGGTCAGTATTATGATGCAGCATGGAACGCTACCTATGATTCAAAAGAAGTCAGAAACTCGTGGGAATTCTACAAGAAATTGTTAACCGTTGCTGAAGAGAGTCCTACAACTTCTGGATATACAGAATGTCTTAACCTTTTTGCTCAAGGAAAAGCTGCAATTTATTATGATGCAACAGTATCAGCTGGTACGTTTGCAAAAGAAGGTTCTGCAGTAGCTGGGAAAGTTGGATATGCAAAAACTCCTACCGCTGTAAAAGCAAACAATGGAACTATTGGTGGTTGGGGAATTGCTGTCACTGCTAATTCTAAAAACAAAGATGGTGCATTCGATTTCTTGAGATGGGCAACGAGCAAAGATTATGTAAAGCGTGTACAAGCCGAGTTTGGATTCGCTGCAACCCCTTCAGGGACAAGAGTATCTACCTATCAAGATCCTGCTTATATTGCTGCATGTGATTTTGCACCTATGACGTTAGAAAGTATCCAAAGTGCTAACCTTAACCAACCAGCACTCAAGCCTACTCCATACACAGGGAATTCCTTACCAAACCTTCCTGAGTATTCTTCTTGGGGTGAAGCTGTAGCTGCTGAACTCGCAGCTTATGTAGCTGGACAAAAATCTCTCGACGCTAGTCTTTCTGCTTCACAAGCTTTAATCGATAAAGCTGCTATTGAAGGCGGATATCGTAAGTAAATTCTTGGTAATAGCCCAATACTCTTCTCGTAAAAAGAATCAGTATTGGGTTTTACTATGTTAGGAAACAAGATGGAAAAAATTATTCGAAAGAAAGATCATAGTACAAAATTACTTTTACCTGCGGTTGTTGTTGTAGCTGCAATTACTCAAATACCTTTTTTGATGACAATTATCCTCTCTACTGTGAAATGGAATATCAAGAGACCTGATCAAGGTATTTCTTTCAATGGACTTAAAAATTATGGTGAGATTTTTATCGATCCAAATTTTTGGCAAGTACTTCTTAACACGTTATATATTTTAATAGCTTGTTTAGCATTATGTACGGTAATTGCAATCTTGCTAGGTGTTCTATTCAATCGAAAACTTTTTTTAGGTTACTTTTGTAGATCGCTCTTTATCATTCCATATTTTGTCATGGATTGTGTAGTTGGTATTGTATGGAAAACACTGTTATTGAATCCAAGTTTAGGGTTAAACTACTATATATGTAGTTTTTTTGGTATTGCCCCCATCGATTTCTTTGGCCAGCACTCACTTATTACAATTATAATACTTATTGTATGGCAATGGACTCCTTTCTTCTTTTTAATTATTTTTGCAGGCCTCCAAGGTGTTTCGGAAGAAATATTAGAAAGCGCTCAAATTGAAGGCGCCAGTGGGCTGCAGACATTATTAAAGATACAGATACCTATCATACGATCGCATATTAACACAGCTATGACATTAGGACTTATAAATATATTGAAAGTATTTGGGCTTGTGTATGTAACGACTCAAGGAGGTCCTGGATATAGCTCGGCGAACCTCCCATACCTTACATATAGGACTGTGTTCTTTAACTGGTCAATTGGAAAAGCAGCAGCACTTGCCGTTATCACCGTCGCCATTACCTTGTTTTTGACTCAAAAGTTCTTCAAGGCTACAAATAAAGATTAAAAGGATATACCAATATGTTATCTATTACGAAAGGCAAAAGAAACTATATTCTTTATAGCGCTCTAGCTATTATCATATCATTCTTCTGGATATTCCCAATCTTTTATATGGTGATTTCAAGTTTTAAAACCGAAGTTGATGTGGCTATTCCAGCTCTCTTTTTCTCTCCTACTTTAGAAAATTATAAGGAAGTTATCTCTGATACATTCTTTCTGAGTTTAAAGAACTCTCTCGTGATAACTCTCGGTACTGTACTAGTTACCACAATTCTCTCTGTTCCAGCAAGTTATGCACTGGTCTTTTCACCAGTAAAAAGTCCGAATGGTATCTATTTCTGGTTTGTTTCAACAACATTCTTACCAGCTATTGCTGTAATCATTCCTGTATTTATTATTTTTCAGAAGATACAAATGATAGATAACCCTATTTCACTTATTCTACTCTATTCAGGGGCTGGAATCCCTATGATGATTTGGCTTGTTACCAACTTTTTCAAAGAGATTCCCATTGATATCATTGAGGCCACCAAGATCGATGGGTGTTCAAGATGGAAGACTTTTTACCATATCATGCTCCCTCTTGTGCGTAATGGGATTATCTCCGCTGCATTTCTTGTATTCATTATTACGTGGAATGAATTTTTCTTTGCAATAACGATTACGTACACCGAATCTACAACTCTTGCAGTATATATGAGTAAATATATGACCCAACAGGGATATTTTTGGGGTAAAATGTGTGCAACGGGGACACTTATCGTTATGATACCAATTGTGTTGGGATTTTCGGCACAGAAATCGCTTGTGAAAGGACTTACTTCGGGTTCAGTTAAAGGATAATGAGGAGAAAAGATAATGGATTATCAACAAATGTTTAGTTTGAAGGGAAAAGTTGCAATTATTACTGGTGGTGCAAGAGGCATAGGACAAGCAACTGCGATTGTGTTTGCGAAGGCTGGTGCTGATATAGCAGTGATAGATATCATCGATTCTGGTGAAACCGTAAAGGCAATAGAACAATTGGGAAGAAAAGCCATAGGTATAAAAGCTGACTTGACAAAAGAAAAGGAAGTTAATGCCGCAGTTATGCATGTAAAAGAGACTTTTGGTGGTATCCATGTTCTATTTAATAATGCAGGAATTGCCTATTGTGTGAAATCTGAGGATATGACCTATGATGAATGGAGTAAAGTTATTGATATTGATCTCAATGCGGTATTTCTCGTGGCTCGAGCAGTTGGTAGAATTATGATAGCTGATGGGATCGGTGGTGCCATTGTTAATACGGCTTCAATGTCTGGTATGATTGTTAATTATCCTCAAGAACAAGTTGCATACAATGCAGCAAAAGCGGGAGTCATTCAGTTAACACGTTCATTAGCATGTGAATGGGCTAAACATAACATTCGAGTAAATTCAATAAGTCCTGGGTATATCTGCACTGACATGACTCCAGCGACTACGAATAAAGCATGGCAAGATACATGGTTCTCAATGTGCCCCACAAAACGAATGGGTGTCGCAGAAGAAATGGCTGGAGGAGTATTATATCTAGTGAGTCCAATTGCTACATACACCACAGGTGCAAACCTTGTGATGGATGGTGGCTATTCATGCTATTAACCTAAAGGATCTTTATGAGAAAAGAATTATTAGCAGGTGTGGATTTTGGAACGGATTCAGTACGAGTGTTACTGTGTAATGCTAAAAATGGGAAAGAAGTCTCTCATGGGGTAAGTCTCTATCATAGTTGGGGCTTGAAAAAATATTGTAATCCCTCAGAAAGCATCTATAGGCAACATGCTAAAGATTATTTACATTCATTGACAAATGCCTTTAGTGATGCATTGAATAATGCGTATGTGAATGCAGGGTTAGATATAGTTGGAATTGCAGTTGATACTACGGGTTCTACTCCATGCCCTGTAGATGAAGAGGGAACACCCTTATGGCCTGTTACCAAATTTTAGTGAGAATCCTCATGCGATGTTTCATCTTTGGAAAGATCATTCATCAATTGAGGAGGCAAAAGAGATACATGAGAGATTCAGTACTTGGGAGATAGATTATACTAAATACCAAGGGGTGTATTCTTCTGAATGGTTTTGGGCTAAAATACTTCATACAATTAGAACAGATGAGCTTATAAAAAAACATGCATACACGTGGGTTGAACACTCTGATTGGATTGCTGGCCTTCTGATAGGGAATACCCATCCTGCTGTTCTTTATAGAGGTTCATGTGGAGCAGGACATAAGGCATTATTCAATAGTGAGTTTGGAGGACTTCCAAGTAGGGATTGTCTTGAAACATTAGATCCCTATTTAGCGACTATATTTGATAGATATCCTCACGTTATCGTTCCAGCAGGAACAGCTTTGGGAAAGATTAGCCCAACGTGGGCAGAGATTCTCAACGTAAATAAAGATGCTATCATTGGTATGGGATCCTTTGACGCCCACGCTGGTGGAGTTGGTGCAGGAATAAAACTTGGGACCATGGTTAAAGTATTAGGAACATCAACAGTAGATCTTGTCATAGAGACCAGAAACAAAGTTCAGGGGAAAAATCTTAAAGAAATATGTGGGCAAGCAGAGGATTCTATAGTTCCTGGTTATATGGGGTTGGAAATGAGCCAGCCTGCTTTTGGTGATTCGTATAATTGGATTAAGGGAATCGGATTATGGGCTCTCTCTCAAAAGAGTCTATTTGAGAGCGTGATTTCACGTGAAGAACATGAAAAATTGGTTTCTCACATAGAAAAAAACTTCATTAAAGATATTGAAGCAAAAGCTACTTCATATATTTACCACCATGAATTGGCTCTTGATTGGTTTAATGGAAGACGATACCCATCTTTGAATGAACACGTAAAATCAATACTTGCAAATCTTAGTCTAAGCAGTGACCTGCCTGCCTTGTATTGTGCGGTAGTAAAAGGGACTGTTTTTGGAAGTCGAAGAATATTTGAATCCTTACTTGATAATGGAATTAACGTTGACAATATCATTGCGGTTGGGGGAATAGCAGAGAAATCCTCTTTTGTCATGCAAATGCTTAGTGATGCAATGAAAGTACCAATTCAAGTATCAACAGAGAAACACGTGTGTGCGAAGGGAGCTGCAATTTATGCGAGCGTTGCTGCTGGCATATTCAAGAATATTCCTGAATGCCAACAGAAATATTGTAGTTCATTTGGAAAAACCTATTATCCGAATCCTGAGATATTTGCTCTCTACGATAAGCAATATCAGCAGTATCTTGCTTCTGGTGAATTGAGTGAGTCACTTGCCAATTATTAACGAGAGTATTGATGGTATTGAGAGGAGAAAAAAGATTAAAGAAAAAGAACTTCAAATTCCAACTTTTTTATAATGTTAGTATGTGGAAACTCAGTAGAAGAAATTTGGTTAGTGAGATTTACTTCCTTTAGTGGAGAGAATAGGCTGAGCATAACAAATTGCAATTCTTAAATTTGTTTTATTGACATAATTAATGTAAAAATTATTTAAGAATTGCTTTTGTTGATATACAATAGTTTAGGTTTCCTCCAAGAGAAAACTATAGTGGCAACTACTGGTCTGGTACCTAATAATTTGAAAAATATTTTTTTTAAAATAATCCAATTATTACTTCCCTCCACAGTTTTCAATCCAGATGGAAAACTGGGTAGCGTCTCCCGAATAATGGTCAACTAGAACTGTATAAGTAGTATTTTCCTCTAAATTAGTTCTTATATTTTCATATACATTCTCGCCAAAAGCATTGCTCCACTTTTCTGCAGAAGTACTAGAACCTTTATAAAGATATAAATCAAGATCGGCACTGTCACTTCCAACACCATACATATTATATATCTCTATTGAAACATCCCATTTTGTGCCCCAAAAATTGCCTGGTAAAGAGAATTTGAATTTCTCTGTATTCTCATCTGAAGAAATCCAAAGTTTATCACTCGTTGTTGTTTTTTTATATATTTCACCGTTATCTAATATACCAATATCAATGGTATGAGTGCCATCATGTACATCGATTATTTCAAAACTATTGGAATAATCATATGCTCCATAGGTAAGATCAGTAACTTTTACTTTATACGTAGTAGTAGTGGTAAGGTCATTAGGTATAGCCCAATCATCATATGATCCATCGTTTGAAGTGCTGCTAGCAATCGTTTTTACAGGAGTGCTTCCTCTATATAAATCAAGCCGCACAGATGATCCACAAGTCCCAGATTTTGTCCAGCGAATATTCAATTTTCGATCAGTAGTGCTCGCCGATGGCGTCGATAAATTATAGGTTGCGGGGATGATTATTGAAAAATTATTACTATGATCTGATGCTTTAGTCCCCTTATCTCGAACCAAAATTGTATAATCAGTACTAGCCACAAGTCCAGAAGGAATTGTCCAATCGTAGGCACCATTATTCGATGTATTTGAAATGATTTGTGTTCCATTACTGCCTTTATAGTAGTATATTTCAACTGTGCTTGATTTCTCTCCTTCAATCGACCATCGTATCGGAACTGTAGATCCTGTTGTATAGGTTCCCCCTGATGGACTAGAAATTGTCAGTATTGGTATTTTCTTTTCGATTGTAGTTGACGGTGGACTCTTTTGTCCTGTAGCACTTACAGCCACAACAGAATAGCCATATAATTGTCCAATGCTCACATCATCATCATCATAATGTGATACACGGCAATTCGGTTCAATTAATGTTGAGTTTCTATAGACTTCATAATGATCTACACCAGGAACATCATTCCAATCCAAGGATACATAATATACGGTAACTTCATTGATAGTTACAATTGGTTTGTCTGGAATAAAAATACTTGTTTTTTCTGAGATTGTTGCACTTTTCCCACTCTCACCGGAATCATTTAAAGCAGTGACCTTATAATAATAGGTAGTATCTTCATTTAAGCCTTCATCAATAAAGAAAAGATTCTGGGTTTCATTAAGATAGGGAAATTCTCCATTTGGGTATAGTGAACGGTATATTTTATAATTATTTGCAGAATTAACAGAATTCCAAGATATTTTAAGAGTTGAATTCGTGGGATTAATACTTTGAATTTGTAAGTTTGAAGGGACTGATGGTTTTGTCAAAGCTGATTTCCGGTCACTTTTCGGGCCATTTTCATTGGAATCGTTGATTGTCGATACCCAAAAATAGTATATCGTCCCAGAATTTAATCCTGTTATAAGTTCCCTTGATTCGGTGGTATTTATATACAGTTCATTTAAGCTAGACGGATTCGTGGATTTATATATATTATAGCTTTTTTTCCCAAGGACATCATTCCATGCTAAGATTAAGCTGGTGTCAGTAATATTAGTAATTGTAATACCGGTAGGAGGGTTCAATGGGATAGTAGTTGTATTTGTTGGAATTCCACTGGAGTAACCACTTGCCCCTGTTGTATTATTCGCGGTCATTTTAAATGTATATTCAGTATTAGGTGATAATTCATTTACAGTGAACGTTATTCCAAAAACCTGAATGTTTCCAGTTTCTACTTCAGTAAAACCATCAGAAGCTCCTTCTCTTTTATAAATTTTATAATAGTCTGCACCTTTGACTGCAGGACAAGATATTGTGATTGTTGAGCCGGTTCTATTTGTTATAGAGAGACCTATTGGATTTGAAGGTATTGTAATACCGCTACATGCGATTGATTTTCCACTTTCCAAATTAATAGGAGTCCCTTCATCTAAAATGTTGGTAACTGAAGTGACTTTATAATAATACCTAGTTCCAGATTGTAAATCCATATCTGTATAGGGAATATCGACAATAGCATTTCCAACTTTTGAATATATACCATTTTCAGTGGAAGCTCTATAAATATTATATGAGGTTGCTTCCTCCACACTGTTCCAAGCGTATGTAAGACTATTTTGAGTTCCTGTGGTTATCACACCATTCTCAGGAGTTGGTGGGGGAGAGACACTAAGGTTAATCCGGATTGGTATTGAGTATTCACTATTGGAAATTGAGTTCACTGCTTTGATTCTAAAGATAATATACAGCACTTGTTTCTAGTTCAACTAAAATACAGCTATTTCCATTTCCAGAAAAGGCTTCAATATAAGAACCATCTTCAATTAAACTTTTTTCAACAATATAACTTGTTGCGTTCTGGGAATTATCCCAACTTAAACTCGCAGAGGTGGTAGTGTTTCCAGTTGTTTGGAAATTAGCAGGTACTGCTAGTTTAGTCGTAGATTCGATATAACTTGATAAATTACTCATACCTGCTGGATTTTTTGCTTGTACTTTATAATAATATGTAGTTCCTGGGGCAACCGTATTATCAGTATACTCTAGTAGAGGGCCTTCATATACTTTCAAATTGAACGGCCCTAGGGTATTCATTGCTCTGAATAAAAGATATTGCGTAGTATCGGCAACTGCCTCCCATTCAACAGTTATATTATCGACTTCTGCACTTTTTAGATTTAGATTCGTAGGTGCTGATTGCGGTTTATCTTTGACATTTATGATTTTATCAGATGAATTGCTATCCTCATCATCATCTTCTATATAAAGATTAACCTTATATATTCCCGGAATATCGGGAGTAAATTGTCGCTTGGATTCTATGCTCTCACTTCCATCGACAACTTCTTCAAGAAGTGTTGAAGAACCGCTTGGTGTTTCAAGTGACCATTCATATGTAAGGGTGTCTGAAGCTCCACAGATGCTATCACCACCATTTATGAAAACCATCCTTGAAACATATGATTCTATGGTACTATCCTCGTTAGTTACTATGATGACAGCTTTAGTATCTTTATCGAACCAATTTGAGAGTAGCCATTCACAACTTGTTAAACTACAGGCGATTATCAGCATGAGAATTGCTAAAATAATACGTCTAGAACTTGTATTACGCATGTTTTCTCCTAATAATATAACCATATATGATATGGGTTAATTTAGATTTATAGTCCGGATTCCTTTATATAGGTAATTAATATGCTAAAGAATAACCAACAGATACTCCAAAAGTATCTTCAACACCAATGAACATCAATGGGGAGACTTCAATAAAAAATTTATGATAAATGAATCCTACAGAGGGGAATGTGCTAAGAGTCACCATTAAGGCTTGACGCCTAGGATCTCCAATTACAAATTTTCCCCCAAGATTTAATTTCAAAGCACTGTCATTGGTTCGGACGACAACTCCACCAACAAGGCCAGCTGATAAATTTTTAGTGATAGCATATGCAAAACCAAAATTTACTCCGATAGAATGGACCTCGGTTTTTTGAAGAATTAGAAGCCCTGAGATGTCAAACGACCAAATGAAATCTGTTAAAAGATGTTTAGAGAGCTTTATTGCGATATTTTCTACTATTTTCTTGATATTGATGATATCTTTTGCTTCACCAGAAGCGCCAGTTACAATGCGTCCAGACTCCGTGTTAACTATCTTCACGTTTACAGAGAATTCTTTATCTAATTTGCTTACAGATCCTAAAACAAGCCAGCGTGCGGATAGGATTTTCCCTGCTTTCACAGCGGTACTTTGGTCAACAAAATCACTAGTTCCAAAATTCAATTCTTTCATTAAATTTTCTATTCTCTTTCGTTCTACAAGCTCGAAACTACCAGTCTGAGCTAACCTATTCTCAAAGATATCTGATAATGCTACAGCTTCAGCAGAACTGATTACATTATCATCAAAGGGAATAACTGCCACTGTTTGCATAGTCGTAGCGAATAGAACACCATAGATCATTATGAATATTAAAATTAGTACACTGATTTTTCTTATTTGATTAATTTTAAACATAACTCCCTCCATTCGGTTCTCAATCCAATTTAAATTTAAGAATGCCCTATATACTTGCATTCAAGAATTGCCAAAATTCATCAGATTTTCCAAGTTCAACGACTGAATTATTAAAAGATTCTTCTTTAGCTTTTGCTGGTGTTGCACCAATTCCTTTTTCTAGAGGTGCTTGAAATATCCTTTTTGAGCCATCTTGGAATTCACATTCAACAGTAATCAGAGTCTGAACTACAGCAAGAAATTGATTTTGTTCAGATATTTCTTGTGAAATAATAAATTTAAGCATTGGAAAATAGTCCAATTTTTCGATGTAGTTGAATCCAAGTTGGTCATAAATAATAGTCTGGATTCTGTTCTTATAATTTTCGCGTAAGTATTCGTTATTGGGGACAACAATGCTAAACCCATATTTCCCATGATATTTTATTACAGGAAAAGTGAATATTAACATATTAAACTTATTAGCAATCAAGGGCCCGAACATCTCAAGGTTTGGAGCAATAGCGATGGTTTTATCAACGAGTGATAAAGCCTCTCTAGGAATTGATATGATAAATTCTCCATTTAAATTTGATTTAAAAGTAGTAATTACAGAATTATTAGTTCCTATGACATTCCAAATAAGATTAGCAGAATCTACATTTTTTCCAACAGTGATAGATCCTGCTATCTCATTATTTGTGTTTTGATATAGTATTAGTGGTTGGTTTTCTAGAGTGAGACTGATAGTGGCGATATTCTCATTGGCTAAGTTTTCAAGAAATGAAAGGAGTAATCGCGAAGAACCATCAATTTTTCCTACCAGTTGTCCTGCATACTCAAAACTTGATATCGTTTGATAGCATTCTAAAATAGAATACAATCGCTGTTCGAAATTATATTCAGTTAAATCAAGTAGAAGTCGTTCAATTATCGATATTGCGAGTTTAGAGTTTTTTTCTATTAGGTTTCTTTTCCGAATAACTTCGTCAGCTGTTGCTTTTACGGATTTTTCAAAATCTACTTTGTCAATTCTTAAAAGAACCCACCATTTATCATTAGTTTTATCAAACCATCGTTCAATTTCCTTTAATCCCACAATTATTGAATTCGATTTGGATGATATCCAAGATGAATTTTTTTCTGCTATAGTTCTCTTAATATCATCAAAATATGCTGCTGAATAACTTCCATAATATGAACTAACTTCAGTATTCACGTAGGAGGAGATTGACTTCATTGCAAGACCCCGAGATTCCTCCAACGAGGTTGAAGGCCCCCCAACAGCGTATAGTACACTCTCAGAATCACCTGGGGCTACCCAAATCCATTCTGGAGTATCATTCCTGAGTGTGAAGGTATTACAAGAATAGAACAAAACCAATATTAAAGAGATAAGCACACTAACTCTAATTCTCATACAAAACATCTGGAGATACTCACTTCCTTTTGATGCAATCAGACTTGTGGAGCAGATTCTATTATTCCAGCCATTTCATTTCGAAATGCTTCCACAATCATTTTTGCTGAATCTTCTTGTATTTGTTGCATTACCGGTGCATAGGCAATTGTAGTTTTGATAACTGATTCAAACGCTTTTTCCTGTATTTTTTGAATCGCATCAACAAGATCATCCTGAATAGTACAGCAAACCCAACCAATGTAGTAAGGGACACCGTTTATTTCCGCTGGTTGTGTATGATAACCTTCTATCATAAATGATGAAAATTGTGCGATTGAAATTGAAGATTCCATTTTATCCGCTATTTCTTCTACAAGTCGGTTAATTTCCTCAGGACTGTTTTCAGCGATTCGTGTAGCGTTTGCATTTGCAACACCTCTCACAATATTGGTTGTTTTGGAAATGATGAATTGTGACAATTTGGTATCTGCATCTAATTTCGCTAAATCGATAGCTTGGGATTGAGAATAGTTATTAACCGAATCACTCATTCCTATAAAAACCAACACATTTGAATAATACCCTTGGCTTTCTTTTCTTAATACCCGTTCGATTACACCTCTTGGTTGATCCCACCAATTTTTTGGAAGGGTTCCAACTGAACCAATCTCACTGCTAACACATGATACCCCTAATACGATGATCATAAGCAAGTTTAGGAGAATTTTAATTTTTGATCTCATTTGTACCTCCGATCAATACATACCCTGTATAAAATGAATAATTGACAAAATAGTTTCCCAGGCTATGGCTCATAATTAATGAAAAAAAATAATTAAATCATAATTGTCTCAAGCTTTGAATGAGTGTTTTGGGTGAATTCAGATTATTAATTTAGGAAGTGGTACACAGCCATCAAAATCATTATTAGTACATATGCATGGTTTGCAAACAAATTAAGTTATAAGTCTGAATGACCTACATCTCACAATTATACAGTACTTTATTTATGCTTGTGTGTTTTTATTTCAAATCCAATTTTTAACGTAAGTCTAATTAAAGAAGAAAAACATAATCAGCATCTAGATTACAATATCATATTATAAAGTGCTTATCAATAAAAAAATATTTTTTCGAAGGACAAACGCATCAATTAATAATTGACAAATAAGAATTGGTGTAGATGATGAGTAGAGTTCAAGAATTTACCTTTCTTTAGAGAAATTTTCTTCCTAGCTCTCTTTCAGCTGTCCTTTAACGTTGAAACTGTAAGGATTGAGTAAGGTGAAGAGACACAAAAACAGACTCAAGAAAGTCTTGTCTTGGAGATTAATAGAGTTTTCTAAATATTTTACTTCTTTTCGATTATGAGAGCTTTTCTTAATGTGCTCTCATCAGTGAATGCAAGAATTTTAGCTAACGATTCGTTAAATGCCCATCCAAATACTTTTCGAGTAGTCCGTATGCTTATTTTTTCATGGGTAACACCTTTAAAGAGTTTATAGAGAGAAAGGCATGTTTTCTTCACTATAGAAAGATTAGTAGCTGCTTGTCGGTCAATTACATGACAATCATCTTCATTGCACACGGTATCTAAGAGCCAATGCAGATTATTTTCGATCCCCCAATGCTTTCTTATACAATAAGCAGCTGTAGGAAGGTCTTTGAGACTGGTGAGGTAGAATCTTCTTTCAAATCCTTCTTTTCCAGTGATGTTATGTATTTCCGTTTTATCGTAACAAACAATAGCTTGAACTTTCTCCCATTTCTTAAATTCACTCTTTTTCTGCTTTGCTGTTATTGTGTAGTAGTAAAATACTCGTTCTTCTAACTGGTTATGACTAATCTCAGAGCGTGTTATACAGGTAAGAGGGTTGTTTTTTAATGAAGAGAGAATCTGTTCATCATCAAATAGGTCACTCGCAAATTCCTTTAATACCCCTTGATTACCTTTTAAGCCTCCAACATAGTCTCCCTTTCCCTGAGCAATAATGTTTGTCGTTTCATGATGGGTGTGTAATGCATCAAAGGTGACTATACTATCTTTAAGATTCATAAGAGAGAGAATTTCTCTGGCATGAGGAATTTCATTTGTCTTTTCTTCTATAGGGATAGAGTATATACATGTTTCATCATTTTGGTTGTATACATTGAGTATTTGAAGGTTCTTTATCTTCTCATCAGTCTCATATTTTCTTCCAGATCCTCTCAGTTCTTTCCCATCTACTGCATATAAGGTTCGTTCACTTTGAATATTGAGTACTTTTGAAAGATTTTTATGGGAAGAAGCTAACACCTCAGTCATAATACTATTCACCATTTGTGTTGGAATAATAGATATGATTCTCCTAAACGTGTCATGACTAGGGATGGTTTCCTTCTTAAATAATCGTTTGTACAAACGAACATGAGTTTCCCAAAAGAACGAAATATCTTCATATGTTTCTCCTCCAGCGAGGATAGCAAGGAAGATACATAACAATAACTGATTAAGAGGATAGATCACCATCCCTATTTTACGAGGATCTGGAACCTCATCAAACATACACAGAAGTTTTGAAGCTACCCTCGTACTAATCTTATCTACCATAATAGTGGCTGCATTTTCACGAAGGAAGTCACTGACTTTAATGTAGATTGATTTAAATTCTTCTTCAGGAATCATTTTGTTTCCTCCCCTAAGGAAAAAAAGAGATGATAACGACTACAATAGTCGTGTAATTGCCCTGGCATAACACTCGTGTGCCAACTATTATTCACCCAAATTGCATATAGATAACGAGAGAGCGTGAGTATGTGGGGTAAGTCTTCCCCCACAGAGGCTTTCAAAGATTGTTCCATCTGCTGAGTAATTCGTTTTAATGTGAGTTTTTCATTAGATGTAAGAGGTGTATTCATAGTAAGGTGCTTAAACCGAAGAGAGAGCCAGCTATGTTCATAACTTAATTGACTCACTTTTTGTCCAGTTAAAGAGAGAATTGATAAAACATAAAGCAAATCTTCTCTTTGACGATAGAATTTGATCACATCGGTAGCTGAATAGGTCAATTGGTAGATGAAGAAGCTCATTCCGAATTCAAGGACTCTGATACCAGATCTAACAGGAGGAGATGATGAAATTAATCCATCCTCTTCAGTTACTTGTCCTAAATATTCATCACAGATGAGTTGTGGGTACTTTTTACCAGGTTTTCGTTCTGAATGGCCTTTGTAGAGATAATATTTCCCTTTCTTGACAGTGACATAGATTCCCTTGGTTTTAAACTTGAGAACCCAAGAAGGAAGTTCAGCCATATGAAGTACCTCCTGCAAAGTATTAAGTAATACTTAATACAGAATAAAAGAAAAACATCCAAAATACAAGCAAAATGTTCACTAATTTCACTATATTTCAGATGTATTTTGTTGGAGTGTATTAGAATGATTTAAATTGGTGCGTTTCTCCTAATTTTTTCGTGTGTGGGAGTGCGGTGGGGACAAAAAGTTAGAATTACCATTACACTATCCCAGTTTTTGTCACTTATAAATAAATGATAATCATAAAAAATTCAATTTTAAGGGTCTAGCGGTCTTTTTTTTAGTTAGCTTTATACCAAAACGTTCTTATAAATCTCTTGTTGTGCCATTAGACTCCAATCAAGGAGAAAAGGAATGGGATCAATATTAACAAGTTATAGGAGAAAAGTTCTTAGTTTTACAATAATCGTCCTGCTGGAATGTGTGATGAAACATTTTGCAAAGAGTATCGAATAAAAGAAGCAGATCTTGTGTATCGGATTTTGCTTGCAGGAATAGGAATAACAGAATTAGAAGAGATGGCTAAACAAGAAATCCTATATCCTATCCCTCGATATACGAAAGGATTCAGGTCTGACAAAGGAACGATGGTTGTGGTAGAAATCACAGCAGGGCAGAAGAAGAGAAATATTCACGGAAATAGAAATTTTATGAGAGTGGATTATCTTCATATGAGAGTTTTGCAGATGATCTGTGCCTTAGATCGTAGCTATTAAACAAGTGAAATGTTTTCAGAGATTAAGAGGTATCTTGATGATAACTGATAACACGGCTTTTATTATTCACTCTCTAGTAAAAAATTCTTTATAAGATTTGGAAATACAGATTTTAGATGGGGAATAGATATGCTTAATTCTTATGCAGTTGTAACAAACCCATAAGCAGTCTTTAGTGGTGCAGTATTTGTGTTTTGTAGTAAAAGTATGAACGTAAGCATCAAGTATACAAGAGCTATATAGTGGTTGTAAGGGGATGGCAATTCAAACAGATGCATATAGTGTGTATTCGTAACCGTCAAATCACAGGTTCTATGAAATAATCAAAGCATCTGCCAAAGTAACGGTGGAGGCACCAATGAAATATAGAATGAGTTACAGCGAGCAGGAAAAACGAGAGCATGTGAGGGCTTGTTTAGCAGAATTAGAGAAAGGAAATACAATTGTGTCGTATGTAGAGACTCAAAATTTTTCTCGATCTGCTATGAATACCTGGTTGAAAGAATATCGGCATGAAGTAGTACCAGATACTATCAGTAATAGAAATAATATCTCTTTTGTTCAGGTGAAGGAAGATTCACAACAACAGCAAACATCTACTGATCTAATGACGATTCATGTTGGTACAATTGCAATAGATATCTCATCTGCTATCAGTGATGATCAGCTGAAAAGAATTCTTTTCACATTGAAGGAAATCTCCTAATGCTACTTCAGTGGAATACCTACAATTACTACATCCGTCCCGGGAAGACCGATATGAGAAAGAAATCTCATACACTCTCAATGCTTGTGGAAAGTGAGATGGAGATGAATCCGTTTGAGAAGAGCGCCTATCTGTTCTGCAACGGAACGAAGAGAATATTGAAAATCATCGTGTGGGATGGTAACGGATTCTGGGAGATGACTAAAAGACTGGAGAGCAGAGGAACTTTTGCTTGGCCGTCAAGCACAGAAGAAGCTCTGAAGGTATCGTTGAACGAGATACGTCTGATGCTGAAAGGAGGAGATCCATGGAGGTCGCTTCCTGTAGAGAATCCGCAGAAAGTGTCGTAATAAACACAGTTATCTGTTAAATAAATACTCATTAGATTGACTTTTATCTTGTTTTTGTATATAGTTTTACTATGAATAAAGACCTGCCTGAACAGCTAGAGAATATGAATAAAGATGCCCTTAAAAGGGCTCTTTCTGCTGCTTTTTTGGTGCAGGAACATACTCAAAAAGAACTTGATGAAGCATTGCTTGAAATTCAATTACTCAAAAACATGCTTCGTCTTAAAAGTCGTCTCCCGTTTGTTCCTTCATCTGAGCAGCTCTCATTGCTATTTGATGAAACAGAAGTGCTTTCTGAGGAACTTAGTGAAGAACAGGAAGATATGATACAGATACCCCCTCACCAGCGAGCAAAACAGAAGAAGCATGATCTTACCACACTTCCTGCCAATACTCCTGTAGTTCACATCTACCATGAGGGTAAAGATGAATCTATGGTATGTGAACGATGTGAATCATCTCTGGAACGTGGTGAAGATCGAGTTGTTTCTCAAGTAGCTGTGATTCCAAAAAAATATATCATTGAACTTCATCATTACAAAACTATGGTATGTACTAACTGTGAAGCTGATGAGGGTGAACAGAACATCATCACTCATTGGGAACACAAACAAACAGATACGATGATTGCTTCATCTTCTTTGGTAGCAGATTGTGCCCTAAGAAAATATGCTGATGCTCTCCCTTTGTATCGTCAGGAAGCAATATTTAGACGAGAAGGATTCAATGTCTCGCGTCAAACGATGAGTAACTGGTTATTGACCTACATGGGGCTATTAAAGCCTCTTCGCCAGCAGTTTGAAAAACACATATTGAATTCCCCTTTGATTAACCAGGATGAGACTCCTGTAAAGGTAATCCATTTACCAGAACCAGCAACTTCAAACTCTACCTTTATGTTCGTACAGGTGGGTTCAGATGAAGAACATCGTATTGTGCTGTACTCCTACATTCGTAACAGAAGAAAGGATACTCTCGCCTCATTTACTCGTAATTACACTGGGTATGTGATGACTGACGGTCTGAAGGGCTATTTTGGTATTGAGAATCATTTGAACTGCTGGGTCCATGCCCAGCGGGGGTTCAAGAATATTGTAAAGGTGAATAAGAAAGCCTCTGGAGCTCTGAAATTCATTGCTGTCATAAACAGACTGTTTGAGATTGAAAAGAAAACCCGTCGTAAACACGATGACAAAGATCAGTTCCTTTTTGAACGGAAGCAGCTTGCCTTGGAAGTATTTGACGATCTGAAAGCTCTTATGGATGAAAGTCGGGTGAAATATTCATCGAGAAGTCCTATGGGAACAGCAATAGAATACCTGTATACCTACTGGGAATCTCTCATTAGATATGTTGACTGCTATGAAGCGACACCTGATAACAATAGTGCAGAGAATGCGATACGTCCGTTCGTCCTAGGCCGGAAGAACTGGTTGTTCAGTAATACAGAAGGTGGGGCTGAAACTTCGGCATTCTATTACAGCATGATTGAGACAGCAAAGTTGAACGGAATCGATGTTGCTGATTACCTCTGGTACTGTCTTGATGAGACTCCAAGGTGCAGAACTGAGAATGACTGGGAAAAACTACTTCCTTGGAACATGGATACCAACAAAATTACTGAACTTAAAAAACTAAGAACATCGGCTGCTCCTGATCCTTCTCGAACTGAACCCTATATTCTCAGAGGTGCTCGCTGACTAAAAGTCGAATCGGCGCTAGCCGATTTGACGCTTACGTCTATTGTTACAATAACATCAAAATCATTTAAGGGACTAGAAAACCCCCCCTTCCAACACCAACGGTGCTAGAAGGGAGGGGAAGTATAACGAGAACGTTTTGGAGGAACGTCCTCTGTCAATGCTCAAATTGAGATTTCACAGAAGACGTCCTTTTTTCATTAGAAAGAGAAATCAAGACCTGTTTGAACATAATGCTCTTCTAAACTATCCCCGTTCCCCGAGAATCCATATTTGACGAAGGTACTAATATCTGCGATGGTATAAGTTCCTTTTACCCATGCCCCAATGGTTAAGTCATCTGAGATGTCGTTAAACTTTACCCCGGCTGAAGAGCTGAGTGTTTCACTAAAGGCATAAGCAGCTCCGATGTTGATATTGTTAATGGTCTGCTCATTCGTATATTCGAGATATGCTGACACAGCATCCTTCCCACCATTCACTGCTACAAAGTAGTTGTTTTTATCTGCAACATTGGTTGCAAACCAGCCAGCAGTAGAAATTTTGAGATCAAAATCGAATCCAGCAAGAGTGCTCAAATCAGCGATCGCACTAGCACTAACGCCTATTCCACCTACAGCGTATGAGTCGAAAGTTGCATTATTAGCCATATTTGCAGCAATGGAAATTCCGTCTAGAGGATTCACTACAGCACTGAGGAATTTTCCCCCATCTACAATGTCATAACCACCTTTTACGGTAATCAGATCTTCAAAACCAACACTAAATCCGAAAGGAAGATTTCCTCGTGTTACACTCTGAGAATAGAGAGTATAGTTGTCTCCTTCTGCTCCACTAGGATCTGCATATACCGACGAGCTGAAAAAGTTCTGATTCCCGACTAAAGCGTTCAGCGTGAAGGGAAGATCTATTTCAATGGTTTCAAGAAGAGCGTCCACCTTCAATGTTGCAGTTGCATCAACATCATCTCCTTTAGCTGCTACGCCACGTAATGCCAAATCCCAAAAATCTGTTGATAGTGTCAGACTTAGTTCAGCAGCACTGGTATTACTATCGACACCTGAAGGTGTTACAGTACCATCGAAACTGGCTTTGTAATCTAATCCGAAATTACCCGAAATTTGAGGGGTTGCTGATATCGTCCCAATAACTAGCAACAGAATAGTAATAAAAACAATACTTTTTTTCATCCTAATCATCTCCATATGTTTGTGAAAAATTTTATAGCATTATCATCACATAACGTTGTGTGATTAGAGTGATTAAACTGTGGGAACTCTATGGAGTTCTGTGTGTGTTTTGTGAAGAATTGTCTTTAGGCAACTAAAGATTACGCTTTTGGCCATTGTAGGAGAACGACGACCTCATCTTCATCTTGATCCATCGTCGCATTCCCTCCATGAGCCTCCATTACCTGACGAACAATGGCAAGTCCCATTCCAGAACCAGAGTGAGATCTAGACTCATCAAAGCGGAACCAGGGATCAAACACATGAAGGATGGTTTGTTGAGTAAGGAATCCTTTATTTCTGAATCGCATGATGAAATTATTAGAAAGAGCATCATATTCCACAGTCCATTTGATGGAAGTCTCATGTGTTCCATATTTACATGCATTGTTTATCAGTTCACGAGCAATGAGCACTAGAAGTCGTCTATTACCCGAGATCTGCTCTACTTGGATGTTTAATATGATCTTATGACTATAAGAAGAGGTTGAGATGACTTCATCAACAAAATCAAACACCTCTATGAGTGTGCAATCCATATGAAAATCAGGAGACTCCATAGAGGCCAACGTCATTACTGCTGCTACTCGATGCTCAAGCTCTTCGTGTTCGATACGCATTTTTTCGAGTAACGATGTGTTCAACGGAGCCACATGATCGAGTGCACCTTCGATTGATAGTTTTAAAGCAGTCAAAGGAGTATTCAGATCATGAGCAATTCCACGAAGCCACTGTTGTCGCATACGTTCATGTCCCGCAAGTTTTCGTTTCAATATTTCTACTGAGTCGGAAATTTGTTTCAATTCAGTCAGCGTGGAGTAGTAAGAAGTATCTTCATAATGACCTTGCGCGACATCATCTAATGTTTTGACAATCTTAACAGCTTGTCGGGAAACAATCTGTGCGATGGTATGTGATCCTAAGAAGGAGATGATCAGTGCAATCAAAATGGTTATTCCGAATCCACTTATCATTTTATTGAGAAACATAGCTGTCATGTCATAGTAAAAAGGACTTAGAACTAGAACCTCTACAGAACCAAGAAGCTCACTCCTCGTAGAATCGCTATATAGTGGAATCGTTCCGGCAATATCACGTGTTCGTATCGGATGTTCAGGTATGTCGGGTTTGTTATGTTCTTCAGGGAGATTATCCTCAGTTCTTGATAATTCGAGAGAGATTGCTGATTGAATATACCAGTCTCGCTCTGGTGCGCTGGGCTTATTAGAGGTATTTTGTGATACTGCAACATC
>CAXXKP010000007.1:0-17300 GCA_963663665.2 Sphaerochaetaceae bacterium | reverse complement strand
GTAACTCTTTGTTTGTCACTATTGCCATATTTTGCTGCTCCTAAACTCAGCATGTTATAAGAATAACCCACTATAATCCCTAGTCAATGAGCATTTTGAAAAAATATAATCATCAATTATGTTTAATATGAACATAGATATAAAAATTATAATTAAAATGACTCAATAAGATTTTGCAATGAGTATGAAAAATCCATAAAGTGATTTTTAAAGGAGTTAATTTTGATAGTTTTCTTTAAATGAGTCCTAAAATGATTTATTGCTTTCGTATTCTTATAGATCTTCTAGCTTTTTACCCTCTCGACTTATTACATATAAACATTTTTTTATGATGTGGGAAATTTGTTGTCAACTATATCAGATGCCTCTAGTTGATACCCTATTCACAATAATTTCCCAATCATTTATTTATATCTACATAAAATCTGAGGTTTTTTCCTGTTAACCTAAAATCTCTTCACATACCTTTTCCAAAACATCTAGACCTTCTAGAAGAGCCTCTTTAGTAATACATAAAGGAGGAGCGATCTTTATACACTCTCCAGCAACTCCTACCGGTGCAAACATTAATAATCCTTTTCTAAAACATGCTTCATTTATCTTTATAGCAGTATCAGGATCTGGTTTGTTAGTATCAGGATCCACTATTTGAAGTCCTCCCACTAATCCCAAAGAAGAGGTGTGATAAATTGTTTCAGGATAACGCCTTTGTAATTTTTCCAATGAGGCTGTTAGAATTGATCCTAAATTCTTTGCATTCTCTAAATACGAACCATTGCGTAATTCCTTAATATTTGCAATAGCAGCAACAACAGGTAATGGAGAACCTGAGTGAGTACTAGTCATAGAGCCTGGTGCATACAAATTCATTATGTCCTCCCTCCCAATCACTGCAGAGAGAGGTAAAGAACCAGATATTCCCTTACCACAGGCAACCAAATCAGGCTGGATGTCATAATGCTCATACGTATACCATTTGCCAGTACGACAAAACCCAGATTGTACTTCATCCATAATTAAAACCACATCATACTTTTTACACCATACTTCCAACCTCTTAGCATACTCTTTGGGAAAGAAGTGAGAGACCAACTCCTTGATAACTTTCACTCATCACCCCACAAACCTCTTCTCCTTTAATACCCTTCTCTGATAGCTTCGTTAAAAAGAGATCGAAAGAAAGATCTTTTGTCCTGTAGCCATCAGGAAATGGAACTTGCACAAAGGTCGGATCTAAATCACCTATCCATGCTTTTGCTCTTTCCATCCCCCCTGCTAGCTGAGCACCGAGAGTTCTACCATGAAAGGCGTTTTCAAAAGAAACAAAATACTTTTTCTTATGACCACCTTTTAGCAAACCATAAGTTTTAGCCAACTTAATACAGTTCTCTGTAGCTTCTGAACCAGTGGACATCAAAAACACTTTATAGTTAGGAAAAGCTACTGTTTCACATAGCATTTTAGATAGAGTAATTCGAGCCCTATGAGGAAACACATACGTCGATAACAATGGTCTATGAATAACCTCGTCAAGAGCGTCAATTATATGAGAATCCCCATGACCAACGTTGTTGATGAGAACACCACTTGAAAAATCCAACCACATATTTCCACTCTCATCATAGACCTGAAAACCTTGTGCCTTATCTATAATAATGGGAGGCTGTCCTTGCATAGAAAGTGGTTCATATTCCAACATTTCTTGTAATAAAGGGACAGAACTAACACTTGGAATTTGTGTAGTAATGGTTCGATACTGTGTTGAAACATCCTCAACATCATGTGGAATTAGTGAATACTTACTCATGCGGGCTACCTCCAAATTAGAATCTCAAGAAAGTCTATTATCCCTTAACAGACCCACTTGTTAATCCTGTTACTATATATTTTTGAAAAAAGATTACGAAAATAAAGGCTGGAATACAGGCAATAATCGCTCCTGCCGCCATTTGATTCCATGAAACAAACATATCTGCAATAAAATCAGAGGCTCCTACAGATAAATTCTTAGCATTCTTTGTAGGAGCTAGAATCAGATTATAAAGAAATTCATTCCATGTCCCTAGGAACGCAATAATAGAACTTGCAGCGAGTCCAGGTTTTGCTAAAGGAAGAGCAACCTTGAAAAATGATTGAAGTCGAGTGCACCCATCAATTTGAGCTGCTTGATCTAACTCCTTAGGAATTCCATCAAAGAAACTGATATTAATCCATATGAAGAATGGGAGCCACATATACGTATTTACAATAATCTGAGCAACTATAGTATTGTATAGACCTATAATCCCTACAATCATAAAGATAGGAGTAATTAATGAGATAGGTGGAAATACACGTGAAGCGAGAAAAATATATCGTAACACTTTATTACCACTAAAACGAAAACGAGAAAACCCATATGCGGCAAACGATCCAAAAAGAATACATGCAGCGGTAGTCCCGACAGAAATAACAATCGTGTTTATCGTATATTGCATATATGGACGGGTAGTATATATTTTTACATAATTTTCAGTAGTTGGATGTTTAGGAATAAATATGGGTTTTGATGTATACACCTCTGCATCTTGTTTTATACTTGTAACAAAAATCCAATAAATAGGGAACAAATTTATAGTAAAGTAGATAAGAAGTACTAATGTAGCAATAATAGTATTATTCTTTTTCAAAACAGATTCTCCCGACTTTACTGAAAGTCTTTAATTGGTAGGAACTTTATAAAAAGTAATACCATTAGCATCGACATAAAAACCATGATTATTGATAATGCTGCAGCATATCCTAACCGACCAAATACAAAAGCCGTATTATAGACATAAGTAACTAGCATATCAGTGGTCTCTCCAGGCCCTCCACCTGTTAGAGTGAAAACAATATCAAAGGTTCTAAACGCAAATATTGCAGAAATCATCACAGAATTTAAAATAGAGGGTCGTAAGAGTGGGAGAGTAACTGCTCTAAACTTTTGAGCAGCACTTGCCCCATCAATCGATGCAACTTCGTACAATTCTGTGGGAATGGTCTGTAACCCAGCTAAAAGAATAATCATAATGAACGGGATGCTTGTCCACGCATGAACAAAAGAAAGAACAAGCATCGTCCCATGAGGAAGTGATAACCATGGTATCGGATTATGTATAACACCAGCTCTCATTAAAATAAAATTTAACGATCCGTTTGTATCATTAAGAATCCACTTCCACATAAGTGATGCTATTACAGGGGGAACTGCCCATGCCCAAAGAGCAATAGTTCGAGCGATCCCTTTGAAACGTGTAATTACATTAAGACTCATCGCCACAATTAGGCCTACAACAAAAGCACTGCCAATTCCTATTACCACATATTGAATAGAATGAGAGAAATACATCCAAAATTTATCATCATAAATTAGGATATTAATATAGTTAAGGAGGCCGACAAATTGGGTTTGACCACTGACCATCATCATCAAAGAAAGATAAAGCACATAAGCCATTGGGAATAACACAATGAGAGCAAGCAAGATTATAGATGGCAATACAAGTAAAAATCCGAATTGCCTGTCTTTAATATATCGTCGATGTAATAATAACACCAATACCTCCCTTGGGGGTAGAATGAGAAGGTGAGATTACTCACCTTCTCATTCTTTTCTTTAATACTTCATAATTTTATCAATTTGTTTTTGTGCATCATCCATTGCCTGTTGAGGAGTTTTCTTCCCAATCAAAGCATTTTGGAATTCAATAATTACATTCTTATAGACTTCACCCTGTCCTTGATAAACATCGACAACGGTATCTGTCATTTTTACTAATACAGATGAATATCCAAGTTTTTTTGCATCTGGGTGATTGTAAGCTTCAAGTAACATCACTTCATTATTTTCTAATATGAATTCAGCAACTTGAGCTTCATAACTTCGATACATATCCAAGAAAACTTTTGATGCCGTTTTATTCTTTGAGAATTGAGATACAGCCCAACCATTCCAGTTCTGAATTACTGTTTGAGGCCCTCCTCTATATGCAGCTGGTGGCATCGCTACTGCGAAATCATCTTTTATTGGAGATTCGAGAGCTCTTCCATATAGGTATGTAGGGTCAATAACGATAGCTACATTCCCAGATAAAAACAAGTCTGCAACATCTCCATGTTGATAAGCGGTAACACCTGGAGGAACCACTTTATAAGTGTTTCTTAACGCTACAAGATGTTCTACTGCCTTAACAGTTTCCTTGTTGTTGTAGTTAACTTTGCCGTTATAATTGTCAGGGTTTACTCCGTATAATAATGCAATAGATTTAATTATTTCAGCACCATCTAAAACTCCACCAGCTCTAAAAGCATGTCCCCATTGATCAATAGATCCATTCTTATCAATATCAAGGGTCATTTTTCTACTCATAGTGATTAATTCATCCAGTGTTTCTGGAGGATTTGTATACCCTGCTTTTTTGAGCATACTAGGACGATAATACATCATATCAGTAACTCGAGCGACTTGAGGAACACTGTAGTGTTTACCATCAATAATTAAACTTCTTGCACCTTTTTGGTATTTTGCAATAGTGGCCTCATCCCAGATGTCACTCACATCCAACAACCATCCATTGTCAACAAAGGTTCGATAATTTGTAGCATCTAGAGGAACAATGTCAACTTCATCACTCTTCGCCATGAATAATGGTTGTAGTTTTGGCATCATCTGCTCATCAGCAGTGCCAACCCATTCCACTTCAACTCCTGTAAGAGCTGTAAAACGTTCTCCATTTAATACTGTAGCTGGATCAAATGATAGATCACCCCAGTTATAAATGATGATTTTTTTTGTACCTTCAGCCTTAATTGCTTCAAGGGCACCCGGTGGAAGAGTGTATTGTGGACTCACTACTCTTTCAGCTGCCGGAAGCCATTGTACTTCCAAGCTTGTCATGACTTCTTCTTGAACACCTTGTGCAAATATAGAACCTAGCACAACTACACTCAAGAGTATGGTTATAAAAACCTTTTTCATATGAACCTCCTTCCATATGTAAGAGAATAGTAGTATTCACATATATGTAAATACTCTATATAAATCTTCCTCTGTAAGGGATTCACTCATAAGTAAAATAGATAGTGCGAGTTGAGTTGCTCCCAATGTTATTTCTTCAATCCCTATTTGTTCATTATCTGTATGAGCAAAAGAAATAGTTCCAGGACCACATGTAATTACTTCTTTATCTCGATAATGATGAGCAAAGATTCTTGCATCACAGGAGACAGGAAATCCTTCGATCGGGTCTATCCCATCTATCCCTAGCTCTTTTGCAACTATTTTCATCGCCTCAATAGAGGGCGACGATGGACTACATTCATAAGCGTCATTATGAAGCTTATCAAAAGTTATTTTTGGAAAATGAGGCGACATCTCTGTCTTACTATAAGTTTCCCAAGAGGAGACAATTGCCTCTTCGAGAACTTCTTTGACCTGTTCGATTGAATGAGTAGGAAGAAATCCTTGTCCTCCTTCTAAAGAAAGTGTAGGACTAGAGTGGTTATATAACCCTATTTGTAATGTAGGGAACTTCTCATACAGTGGCTGAGTAATGAAAGCTGCCTTGACTATAGCGCTGTCAAATTCTAGCGCTTTCCCCATATGCACACTAGTTCCATAAATAGCAAGAAGGAATTTCTCCCCTACATCTTTCACCTCATAGTGGCTCAAGAGCTTAGGTTCATGTGTTATTGAGTTTATATCTTTTGTTCGGTCTGTATACAAAGAAATGTATTCAAATAATCCACTCTCAATTAAGTTTATGAAATCACTCTTGGATATTTCAGCTTTTTCTATCTCTAAGATAACAAGATTACATGTTCGAGCTGGATGCTCTCCATAATCACCAATTATACCAACACAGGTTTGAACTGGTTTTGTAGGAAAAAGAGGGTGCTCACTTTCCTCTCGTAAAGCTTTTCCTGCTAATTCTAATTCTCGTACAATATGAAACATGAGAGATAACTGCGCAACGGGAGTTCCTCCCTCTGTATCTACCTTAAACCATAATGCACCCCTATTCGCTGGATATAATTTCCCTTCAGTTGATTCAACAACAATAACAGTATCATATTTTTTTGCTAGTTCACTATCAAGTGAAACTGATAGTGAACCGTTGCCTCCAGACTCTTCATCTATAACAAACATTGAAACAATTGGAACTGAGGGGGAAATATGTAGAGAATCTTCAATTTCTTTTAGAAGGATAAGTGCTCCAATAATTGCCACACAACATCCTTTATCATCACTCGCCCCTCGTCCGATTACAATTCCATTCTCTATTTTTGGAGGGAAATAAGGTGGAACTACATCAATATGAGCATTTAGAGCAATTCCAGATTTACCTGAAAATCCATTGTAAATATGCAAGAGATTATAGCGAAAGGAATAATCTTCTCCTTCTTGGTAATAAGGAGGTGTGTATTCTTTTTGTTCGTATATATGAGAATTTATTGGATGTTTAATGAACGATCCAGTAATCGCATACTTTGAAAGAATTTCTCGTATTAGGGTAAAAACCTCATCTTCCCTCTTTGCTGTTTGATGAACATCAGAGGAAGGTACAGTATCAATATTGCACATTGCTACTAGTAAATTTTGCAAACGTGTTCTAAAAGTTTCTGTTGTAGAATATTCTTTTAAATGTGAAATAATTGTATTTTTATTTCTCTCTTCAAACATACTTCATTATGTTACTTATATTTGCTTCTGTCAAATTTTATTTTTTATTTTTTATTTTTTATTTTCTCGATATGATTTATTTTATATTTTTTATTTTTAAAGATTCCATTCATGACTGTTCTGAGTTATAATTTTACTATGTCAAAAGGAATTGTGTACGAATCATTAGGTGAAAAAACATATAATGAAATAAAAGAGATGATATTACGAGGCGAACTAAAGGCTGGGGAGCGACTTGGCTATAAAGACATGGTGGCTCGGTTGAATGTCAGTCAGACCCCCATAAAAGAAGCCTTTACTCGGTTAGAAAAAGAAGGATTTGTTTTTACTATTCATCACAGGGGCACAATGGTAAACGAACTTTCTAAAACAGATATTTTGGAAATGTTCCAAATACGGGTCGCATTAGAATCTTTAGCCATATCCTTAGCAATTCCACACATAAAACAGTCAGACATTGACTCCTTAAATAAAATTAATACACAGTTTAAAGAGGCTAATGATAGAAAAAATATGAAAAAGGTAACTGAAAAGGATTTTCAGTTTCATGAAACCATCTACAAATTATCTGAAAACAAAA
Organism: Sphaerochaetaceae bacterium; assembly: GCA_963663665.2. GTDB lineage: Bacteria > Spirochaetota > Spirochaetia > Sphaerochaetales > Sphaerochaetaceae > SABI01. The sequence continues at coordinate 10,017 of CAXXKP010000007.1, read as the reverse complement.
GGCTATATAATTTAGTAAACTATTCAAATGTACATCTCTTGAGTATCGCTGAAATGTCTAACGATTTCTTTGGAAATTCAACTCGCTACTACATTGATCACAATAATATTATTGAAAAAATTGAAAATAGAGATGTAGATGGGGCAATTCAAGTGTTACATAACCACTTAAGTTACGCAGTCAAGCAAGTCGTTGAGTCAAATATGGTAAACTAAAAAGCTTCTCTTAGAACCCCAATTCTATCTGTAAATCTTCCCCTATCTTTTTCAGTTGTTCATATACTTTTTTGCTAATATAAACTCCTTTTAACATACTTAACAATTCATTCTCATGCTCTTTTTGCCCTGCATAATAAACTCTATTACTGTTAGGTGCAGGAATTGAATTATTTATATCATCAAGTAAAAATCCCATGTCTCTTTTGAAATCTTGAGAATTTCTGAAAGCATCTATCTTGATAGCTCCGAAGAAATGGCACACTCTTGCACTTGTTGCTTCAGAGTCCTTTACATGCTTGCCGAAATCTCCACCGCTTGTCACTGCGGTAAGAATATCTACGAGAACTCCTAACCCAAACCCCTTATGCCCTCCATTCAATTCTCCAAGACCACCAAGCGGGAGAATGCCCCCTCCACGTTGAAAGAGCATATCTTCAAGTAAAGTAAACGCATCTGTTGTCGCAGTGCCATTGGCATCTACAGCCCAGCCATTGGGGAGAACTTTGCCTTCTCTGTTGTAGACTTCAATCTTACCACGTGTAACACATGTAGTAGACATATCGAGGGTAAACATTCTATTGTCAGATGCTGGAATAGAGACGGCTATTGGGTTGGTCCCGAAGAGAGCTTCTTTGCCAAACGTAGGGACACCCAAAGCTGCAGTGTTTGTCATAGATATTCCTATCATATCGTTTTGAGCTGCCATTTCTGCGTAATAACCCGCGATACCAAAATGATTAGAATTTCGTACTGAACAAAAAGAGGCACCTATTGCTTGTGCTTTCTTGATAGTCAGTTCCATGCTACTTTTACTTAAATACATTCCTATAGCACCATTTGCATTGAGTAGTAAGGAGATTGGTGTCTCCCGTAAGATAGTAGGGACAACGTTTGCCTTCATCACTCCTTTTTGCATTCCTGCAACATAACGCCAAAGTCTGCCTACTCCATGACTACCAATACCTCGTGCGTCAGCAGCAACAAGTACCTGAGCAGAACTTATAGCCTCTAAGTCTCCCGAACCAAGGTTCTTGAACACCGAAGCACAAAAAGTTTCTAATTGTTTTCTATCAACTCTTACACCATCTTCTTTCATTCAAAGACCTACCTTATATTTATTTTTACGCTTTTCAATAATTCTCTATCTTAGACACTGTGTATCATCTTCCCAACACCACTATTATTCAAGAGGAAAAATAGCGATAGAAGATATCTTACAAAAAGAATGAATAAACCTAATTATATTCAAGCTGAGTAACGATTGCTTATTCTTAAAATCTTTAATCAAAAAAAGTATATACACTCTTTAGTTATACATTATGAAATAAGAAGTTAACCATTTTCAACACCAATGGGTGAGCTTCAAGTCCTAGCAGATACTCATACTCTAAGTAAATAACAATTTATGAACTAAATATCATCAATTGGAAAAAATAAGATAAACTTATTTGGAAATATTTGAGATATTGCTCGCCAACATAATGGGAAAAAACTGTGGTATAAACGCCACAACATGTGAATTTATGGGAGTATGCCATCTATATATAAAAGGATACGTTAATGTTCATTAATTCGTTTCCCGATGTTATGCATAAAAAATGTGACGAATCTTAAAGGTTAGTATAAAGGTGAATATACAAATAAAATGGTTACAAATTCTGTTGCTCACCATATTGTACCAGCCTACAAATGACTTTTACGATAAGTAACTAGGTTTTACTAATAAAAAGAAAACAGAAGTTATGATTGAGGAAATATTTAACATGTTTATTGTTGTTCTATATATCTATGACAGTCTTTATAATCTTCTCATCATTTGAATCATACCCTTCGAAACCTTTTTTGATCTCATTAAACGAATAGCGGTGCGTAAGAAGATATCTAGCGAGGTTTGGATCCTTCTCTAACAGTTCAAGTGCATAAGGAAAACCATAGTTCGGGATTGCATGAGACGCAATGAGTCGTTTCTTATTAAAATGAAAATCATTTGCCCCAAATGTGATGCTATCGTCACTAAAGCTAATACCATCATAGACTATGTATCCACCAAAACCTGCGAGCTCAATTCCATCAGGAATTGTTTTGGGGGGACTCGTAATAATCACTTTAGAGAAACCTTGCGGATACTGTTGCATTACGCTCTTCTTCCAATCAGGATCAGAGGAATCAAATATAATATCAGCACCAAAGTATGTTGCCACTTCTTTTCGATATGAGCCTCTCGTAGTATCAAGATGATGCCCCACTACTGCAACTGAAGAAGCTCCTGCATGAGAAACTAAATAGACGAGGGAGAGACCTATTACGCCAGGACCCATTATTAATACGGTATCCTCTTTTTTAATATCAGCTTCCTGAAAAAGATCCATAGCAACTGTCATGGGTTCAGCAAGGGTTGCTTTTGCATAATCAAGGCCAGTAAATTCAATTATCATATTTCTATCTACTGTGAGATATGAAGCCATACCCGCTTGATCATCCATATAGGTTTGTATATTACTACAGTATTCAGGACGTCTCATTGAACAACTATGACACACTCCACATGCTACATTGTTTTGAACAACAACATCAGATCCAACACGTATGTCATCAACACTATCCCCAACTTCTACAACGACTCCAGCTACTTCATGACCAAGAGGAGTTGGATTCCCATTTTGGAATGTGTTATAAAAATGCATATCCGTACCACAGATACCACAAGCTTTGATACTGACTCTCACTTCATTCGAAGCGATTGGTTTAAGGTCAACCTCAATAATATCGATTTTTTTCTTTCCCGTAACAAATGCTGATTTGTTTATCATAATCCCTCTTTTAATAGTATTATAGTGAGGAGCTTATTAAATTCACTCCTGATTGATATCTTTGGCAGTGTTGCAATAGTCATAATTCCAACTCTCATACGAAACATACTCTAGTATCTACGTATCACATAGTACTACATATTCTTATAGTAGAATTCACAAATATCATTATATTCAAATCCTTCCTTAACGCAAGTTCATTGCTAGGTACCGAGAGAATTTGTCAGTCAGAGGCTTTTATTGTGTATACCCAGATGAATAAGTCAAAGTAGTTTTGTTTTTTGTATGTTCAATATCAATAACATAATCAAATACGCAAATAGTCAATCTCAAAAAGGGAAAGCATCACAATTTCTCAGCTTTAAAAAATGTAATACTTTGAAAAATCAGATAGACTATTCCTTACCATCTCATTTCAAATATTGCGATGAACATTCATGAAGCAGTGCGTTGGGTAAGGGGTACTAATCTGATCAATAATAGCATAAATCAAGTCTACCTAGGTTGTACCTTAGTTTCATTCTCAGCTATAATCATTGATGTCTAGGAGATAGCTCAATGAAGTACAATGAATATACTCAGATAGTTCAAAAGGAATTGTGTAATACTCTGTCTCAAGTCTCTGATTCTCACATAGAGGAGCTTGTTGATAAAATTCTCCAAAGTGAGAAGATTTTTGTCGCAGGTGCTGGCAGATCTGGGCTGATGGCAAAGGCTTTTTGCATGAGACTCATGCATATCGGATATGACGCCTTTGTAGTAGGCGAAACAGTAACCCCAAATATCACAGAAAAAGATTTACTCATAATCGGTTCTGGCTCAGGGGGAACAGCAAGTCTTGTTTCCATGGCACAAAAGAAGGTCTCAATTGGGTTCACTCTCGCTCTTTTAAGTATCTTCCCAGATTCAGAAATTGGACGGTTAGCTGACGTAGTGGTCAAGATTCCTGCCCCATCACCCAAAGTGTCATCTAAAGAAGCGCCTCCTTCAATTCAACCAATGGGCTCATTATTCGAGCAAAGTCTTCTCCTTGTGTTAGATATAATTATTATTCGTCTCATGGAACGACTTGGTCTAGATACACATACAATGTATTCTCGGCATGCAAATCTTGAGTAGGAGAAGACTATGAAATTGCAACTAGCATTAGATACCTTATCACTTAGTAAAGCTCTATCCTTAGTGAGTAGTGTCGCTCCATATATCGATATTATTGAAATTGGCACTCCATTCCTCCTTGATGTGGGAATGGAAGCAGTAAGAACGATGAAAAAAGAATTCCCCACTCTCTCCCTTCTTGCCGATACAAAAATTATGGACGCAGGAGAATTGGAAGCGGACCTCGCTTTTTCATCCGGTGCTGATTATATTACAGTCCTTGGTGTGACAGACTTACTTACCATAGAGGCCTGCGTTGAAACTGCCGCTCGATATAATAAAAAAGTCGTCGTAGATATGATCTGTGTATCCAATTTGAAAGAGAAAATAATAGAGTTAGAAAAAATTGGTTCTATTGCCCTTGCAGTACACACTGGAGTTGACCAGCAACGTGTGGGAAGAACACCCTTAGATGATTTGCGCCTTATGAGAGAATATTCTCGTTCTAGTGATATATTTGTAGCTGGTGGAATCAGCTCTACCACAATAGGAGAGTATTTACCGTACTCACCTGAAGTCCTTATCGTTGGAGGAGGCATCTGCTCAGCTAAAGATCCCGTGAACGAAGCAAAATTAATCTACAATATCTTACACTCCCAATAAGAGAGAACAAGACCCATCTTGTCAGACAATTAATTCTCATGTTACCTTCTAAGCAATAATAACAGAGAGAATAGGCAACCTAAAGAGTAGGAGTATACTTTGAAAATCCATATTATCCGTCACACCGAGAGTGAAGCAAATACGAAAAAAATCCTTGCGGGACAACTTGCCTTCCCATTAAGCGAAAAAGGCAAAGCGGATGCTAAGAAAATAGCCTCTTGGTATACATCTCGATTCACTCCTGAGATTATCTACTGCTCACCTTTACTGAGAGCAAAACAAACTGCCGCCCCATTTAGGGTGAATGAGAATACTCCTTTCATAGAAGATGCTAGACTGATGGAGCAAAACCTTGGTATCTACCAAGGGTATACTTATCAAGAAGCCGAAGCAGACCCAAACTATCAGCAAGACAGATCTGCAAGATGGAATTGGAATATTCCAGGAGGAGAATCCTACGAAGACATTTCAAAGCGTATTCGTTCCTTCTTCTTAGATTTGAGTCAAGATGGTCCTGATATTCTCATTGTAACACACGCTGTTGCGATGCGTCTTATGAAAGGAGTATTAGAGAACACACTCCCCATCTATCCTGAGCAATTAGCCCATAATGGGGAGATATGGGAACTCGAATTTCTAGGAGTAGGAAAGACTCATAAGATTAGTTCGTTGTTTGTTGATGAGATCTCTTATAATGGGCATAGAGCATAATAATCCAATATATCCTTCTTGAATGCCTATATTACATTCTATGAATCTATTTTTTCACCCAAAAGAGGGTCATGGATCTGCTTCATATTTCCACCCATTGGACCAAATTCTGTTGAATTAATGGCTCCAGCTTTTGCTGCATACTCTCCAGCTTTTTGTAACGACATATTCTCTGCAAGAGCACAGAGGAATGCAGCATCAAAGGAATCCCCTGCCCCTGTTGGATCAATTATCGGTTTTACTTTCTCAATGGGATAAATTGGGATTTCAATCTTCTGAGTTCGAGTATAGATAGTAGATCCCCTCTTCCCTTTTTTTAGATGAATAATTTCCATCTTCTCATATCGAGAGAATAACTGGGTAACAGCCTCCTCAACATCATCAGCATTGGTAAACATCAATAATTCATCAACTCCTGGAAGAAATACAGAAGTATTTTCAATAATCTCTTTTGTGACATCATGCACATTCCGTTTACCAAGAAGTTCCCGTCTAATATTTGGGTCAAATGATATTTTTGCACCGCCCAAGGCGGCCCATTTTACTGCATCTGTGATACTTTTGAGCATCACATCATTTACCATGAGAGAACATCCCATAACATGGAAATAATCGGGCACAGTTTTCCCTGTAGGGTCGAATAAGACTTCTCCGGCAGGAGTACCATCTATATGAAAGATAAAATCTCTACTTCCATCTGCTGCATATGAGACGAAAGCAACTGCGGTGGCACCCTTTTCTGATATAGAAATATCTGAACAATCGACTCCATCACCTATAAGACGATCTAAAAGTAGGTGGCCGAATTTATCGTTGGCTACCCCTCCCCATATTTTCGCTTTGTGTCCAAGTTGAGCAACACTAGAGATAAATATTGCAGGAGCACCTGAAGGGAACGGTCCTAAAAACACTCCTTTTTTATTAAGTGGAGAGTCTACTTTATCCCTCATTATCTCAACTAATATTTCTCCCATCGTATAAATTTTTGCCATGGTATATCCTCTATTCTCTATTAATATTCTATTTTTGATAATCGATTCACTATTTGGTGAAATAATTCGTTCGAATGCGAACTCATTTCCCACTCACTTGCTTTGAAGATTATCTCTTCTAAACTCTTTCCCTTGAAACTGAGGAAAAGCTCCTTATCTGAGTTGAGCATAGTTCCATCTTTGTCTGTTGCCCTAAATGACAAACCACAAAGATAGACTTTTCCAATATAATCCCAATTGAGGTCTCTCTTTTGTGCTTCTATAATAATTCCCATAAGACGATCATCAAATCTGAGTTTCCTCTTTACATCACGCCCTACTCTGAAAACAGTATCGAAGAGGAAAGGATTTTGAAATCTATGAATCAAGTCCTCGATATGAGAGAGTAACTGTTCGTGTGTGAATACCTGGGGGTACATATTGATGAGAACTTCAGCTGACTGCTCCATCGCTTTCTTTACACTTTCAAGAGTGCTCTTGTTTTCAAGTACTTGAGAAATATAGATACTTTCTGGGTCTGTTTTATAACCTAGGTAAGAGGCTGCTGCATGACCAAGATTATGAATGAAGAGTTTTCGCTCTACATAAGCTTCTATAGGATGAACAGGCTTAAGAGTCTCTAGATGAGGTATGGGATTAAGAAAGCCATCTTTATTCACGATCAATTCATTGTAAGGCTCCGACCTAAGAATCAGAGGGGTTTCAATATCTTGTAGGGGAACCATCTTCCCGATGCTTGTTTCGATTAAGCCAACATATGAGTCAAATGGAAAATCCTGAGGTAAATGTTCTAATAGGAGTTGGCTAACAAATTGGGCACATCTATGAATATTTTCAGCAAGTATAATATCGATAGGTGTGTAAGGGTGTATCTTGTGCCGTGCCTCTATTGCCTTAGAAAGAGACTTTGCAATACGAGGCCAGATATTCTTTCCAACCGAAACGCCCATGATTTGAGTGGATGAAATGGCTTTATTAATCTCTTCCTGATTTGATGCGTTGATTGCCGACACATTTTCAATTTTCATTTCAGAAGATTGTTCTTGAGAAACAGAAGTAATTGTGTAACCATGAGATTCATTCAGTGCCTTTATGAGCGGTTCATTCACATCAATGAAGACCACAGTATAGCCACCACGAGCAAATAATTGGCCAATGAAAGATCTCCCTATATTACCAGCCCCCCACTGTACAAATATTGGCTTCATCACTCTACTCCAAGACTTTCTTTATATGCTCTCACTGCAGGTTCTAGATAGGCGCCTTTTTCACCAGGGTGTTTTTCAGTGAACATACCACCATGATAAGTGCATGTAAACCCACCTGAAGCGGCTCCCCAGGCACACAGGTCTATGATATCTAATCCCTTTTTCTTACCCAGTTTTAGCTGAGTAGTAAGAGAGATCAACACACCACCCATAAAGTTATCACCACACCCGGTGGTATCCTTACGAAGCGAAGGATCTTTCTTCATCATATCATCCATATAGGCACTAACAGGAAAGGATTTCAACTCTTGTGCTTCAAGGAGTTCACCTTTAGACCACACAAGGATATCTAGTGCTCCTCGAGTAATAATGAGGGAACCAATACCAAACGAAATCAAGGTATGAGCTGCATCAAATATCTCGTTTTTTCCCGATAATCGCAATGCTTCTTCTTGGTCACAGACAAGGATATCTATATATTGATACGAACAATGGTCTCCAAGAGTCCATGGTTTGTCAGGATGTGCTTTCTCATTCCTAAAATCATATACTGTCCCGACAACTGTGATACACCCTCTACGCTTTGCTTTTTCTAAGATGATATGAGAGGCATCATGGAGACCCGGCATGAGTGCTGTTCCTCCGAGAAGTATAATATCTGAATCATAAAAAGAGTCCGGTAGATCCTTTTCACTAAACGAGGATGCAGACCCAACAGTATTAATGAAGGATCTTTCCCCTTTCCCACCACGGCTGTGGGGGTCATCAAACACATCAGTTGTTGAAGTTGGCTCTCCCTCAATCCTTTTTATAAATGCTTGTATCGGTACAGAGGAGAGTTTCCCTTGTATGATATCTCCATTCTCATCATCCCCAATTGCTCCATAGAAGAAAACTTCATCGCCATCTTGAGCCAGAATTTGAGATGCATGGACAAGAGCAATAATAGCAGGTCCTCCAAGGTTGATAATATCTGGGGACCTACCTGATGTGAGAGAGTTGAGTATATAGGCAAAAGGTTTTCCTGAGAATCTTTCGAGATCTTCACGAAACACAAGTCCACCTTCTATGAGCCCACCATCTCCTCGTTCACGACTCCAGTATGGAGCAAAACCAGAACTTGAATAGAGGCAATTCATGTAGATTGAGTCAACAAGACAACAACCGGCACCGCTAATACGCATGTATTCTCCTAATAATATATAAAAGTAATCCCGTCAAAGGGTTACCTCTGACGGGAAGATAGTTCTTATTTAATCAGCTTTTCCGTTTGACATACAGGTTCTAATCCAACCTCTCACGACTTCCTTAACCTCATTCATTGCAGGTCTTGCGATATCGAGTGTATACTGGTTCTCACCTTTTTCCATCAGTTCTTTTCTGATATTGTTCATAAGAGTACAATGGATGATCGTTCCAACATTGATCTTATTTATTCCGTTAAGGATTCCTTCCTTAATATCTTCCTCAGGAATACCTGAACCTCCATGAAGGACGAGTGGAACATCAAGAACATCATTAATCTCTTTGAGTCTGACAAAGTTAATTTCTGGTTTCCCTTGATAAAAACCATGAGCGGTACCAATACCGACTGCTAAGGTATCTACTCCACTCATCTTCACTAATTCAAGAGCATCATCCACCTGCGCTAGGAAGTCTTCATTATTATAGCCACCTTCGTAACCATTACCTTTGATTCGGCCAATTTCAGCTTCAACACACACATTCTTTGTGGCAGCATATTCGACAACTTCTTTCACAGCTTTTATATTCTCTTCAAGAGAAAGTGCTGATGCATCAATCATAACACTAGGATAACCAAGATCAATTGCTTTCTTACATCTAGAGACCTCATTAGAGTGATCTAGATGGAATACCATCGGAACCGTTGCTTTATCCATTGCAGCTTTTCCGATAGCAGCACATATCTCACCAGAGAGCATATCAAAGACTGAATGGTGAGAAGCTAGGATCACGGGAGATCTCTCTTCCTCTGCAGCTTCAAGGATTGCTTGAAAATCCCAGATACATGAATAGTTGAAAGAGGGTACTGCATATCCTCGTTTCTCAGCATCAGCCAACATCTGCTGTAATTTACTGTTAATTGCCATTTAAAGGCCTCCATTTTCCCTTTTATAAAGGGTTGTTTCTTCTATATTTTCTACACCGGCTGTTGCTCCGAGTCCACCGATACAGCGACCTGCAACTGCCTGTCCCAATTCAATTGAGCAATCAACATCCATTCCCCGATTGATTCCACTAAGGAACCCAGCAACAAAGGAATCCCCCGCGCCTGTAGTGTCGACAACTTTATCGA
>CAXXKP010000006.1:0-380017 GCA_963663665.2 Sphaerochaetaceae bacterium | reverse complement strand
CTGTGAAGGGTCTGTTGCTGGTCCATGTCCAGAGGATTTCCAAACGATTTTCTCTACCGGTGGAGCAACTACGGTACCAGAACTCGATTCTTTTACTGATGGTTGACAAGCTGCCAGCAGGATTACAATACCTGTCAGGATGCTAATAATTAGCACCTTTTTTCGATTACACATACATTGACCTCCTTGTGATTCAATGCCTCGTAAAGATTCTATACTATGATTTGTAGAATCTTTTCTAATTAAATCCCTTTGAGATTTGTTCCCTTAGGGAAATAAATTTCTAACTCTCTATAAAGAGTGAACTTCCAGTGTGGTTATGAAAATAACGATTGTTTGTCTCGCTCAATTGCGTTAAAGCTTTTTTACCTGTGCAATGTGAAACTCCTACGACATGTAACTCTTCATTATTCAGATATTCAATTGATCGAATAAGACACTCTCCTTCAGCTTCTACGAGATGGGTTCCACCTAAGACTGCATAGATTGGACGTTTGAGTTTGTTGGTGACTGCATCAAGCATGTTCCGCATTCCCGGGTGTGAACATCCTAATAATACGACCAACCCTTTTGGGGTATCGAGAGCAATAAGAATCTCGTCGGTAAAAGAGTCGGGAATGAAACCTTCTTTCTTCTTTAACACGAATCGTGGATTGATTTTTTCTTCTGCATGGATACGTGGAAACGTGGTAATAATATATGCTCCCGGTAAAATCTCTGTAACATCTTCTTGAACGAATCTGTAAGATATCTGTTCTTTGTCTAGAAATGCTTGGGTAAAGTTATTACCGAGGTATTCATACGAATTATCTTTACATGCATATTTTTCAACAAAGAATCCTTCTCCCATCCATAAGGTAAAGTCTTTATTTTTTTGTGTTAGGGCTGTAAACCCTCCCGAATGATCGTAATGGCCATGGCTAAGGACTACATGATCAAGATCAGTCAAATCAATCTTTAACTGTTCTGCGTTCATCATATAGGAATTAGATTGGCCAGTATCAAACAGTATTTTTTTTTCCTTATATTGTATGTAAAAAGATAGTCCATGCTCGCTTTTAAGAGCGAGATGCTCTCCTTGACTGTTCTCTATAAGAGTTGTTACCTGTAATAACATGATTACCTCCAGCAGTATCTGTGTTAATTTGTAATTGATGCCCGTAGGTCTGCTATTGCATTTCGCAGGTGTTCGACCATGAGGCTCTCAGCAAGGGACTCATTGTGATCTTCTATTGCTCGAATTATTGCCTCGTGTTCATGACAGGTTTTAGCTGCCCGTCCAGGGATATTGAGCGTCGATATCCATCCTTCATGCATAGTTTGGGTCATAGTCTTTATCACATAGAAAAGAGTCTTGTTCTTTGTTGCTTTTGCTAGAGCAAGATGAAATTCTTCGTCACAATTTATAAGTCCTGCAATATTTTCAATAGCTACTCGGTCAGAAAAGTCATTACAGATTGCTTTCATCTGGTCAATGTCTGACTTTGATGCATTCTTTGCAGCACCAGAGGCTGCTTGGGGGTCTAGCATAAGTCGAACTTCGAAATGGTCGAATACAGATTCTTTGTTGGTTCGTAACCACTCAACAAAGGATTCATACTCTTTTTTATCCGTATCCGTTATATAGATCCCTTTCCCCTGTTTTACTAATACCTGACCAGCAATCTCTAACATGCGAATAGCTTCTCTTACTGACGTTCGACTTATTTGGAGCATCTGGGCAAGTTCATTTTCTGAGTAGAATTTGCTTCCAGGAGCAAAGTTTTCTTCTATGATCATTTTCTTAATTTCAGCAACGGCTTTTTCAGATATTCTGACTCGTTTGATTTTTATCATACAACCCTTTCTTGTCCAATTATCAGTTATCCACTTATCAGACAAGTAATGATAGAATGGTTTATTCCATCTGTCAAGAAATAATTATATTATCCTCATGATAACAGGAAAATAAAAATTTTCCTGTTAATTTGTACAAATTATGTGGTAGGGTTGATGAGCCCATAAAGCCTATTACCAATCGCCAATAAGACAATTTATTGATTGGTCTTTTCATTTGCAACCCTCGATACTTACGGGTATAATCATCCTTGTAGCTTAAAGGAGATACAACATATGGCTCAAACTCCATTACATGATATGTTCGCTCAAATGAAAGATGTGAAAATGACAAATTTTGGTACATACGAACTTCCTCTTCACTTTTCAAAAGGAATAATTGGGGAGCATCTAAGTGTTCGAAATACTGTTGGGCTGTTTGATGTTTCCCATATGGGGCGATGTATTTTGAAAGGAAAAGGTGCTGCTTCTCATCTCGATTTCCTTATCACAAATTCATTGAGTAACCTCAAAATAGGGCAGCTCATGTATACACTTATGTGTTATGAATCTGGGACAATAGTTGATGATCTTATTGTCTATAAATTAAGGGATGATGAGTTCTATTTAGTATTAAATGCCAGTAATGTTGATAAAGATATCGATTGGATTACTAAGATGAATCCGAAAGGATTTGATGAGAAGAATATAGAACTCATTAACCTTTCTCCTAAAACATCTCAATTAGCGCTTCAAGGGCCTCGTGCAGTAGATGTATTAGAGAAAATAGGGCTTGAAGTAAGGGATCTCCCTTTTTTCCATTTTGTAGAAGAAATGAAAGTTTCAGATATTACACTTATGGTTTCTCGTAATGGGTATACTGGAGAGGATGGTTATGAACTCTATGTGGAAAATGATAACATAGAGAGACTCTATAACCTTTTATTAGAAGCAGGAGAGGAGTTTCTTATTACGCCATGTGGTCTAGGGTCTCGAGATACCCTCCGGCTTGAAGCTAAACTTCCTTTGTATGGACATGAAATATCTGAAGAGATAACTCCATTAGAGGCAAATCTTTTGGCATTTGTAAAATTCGATAAAGGTGACTTTTGTGGCAAGGAATCTTTGAAGAACCAACAACTTAAGGGAATTCCCCGTTCTCTTCGAGGAATTGAAATGATAGATCCTTCAGTACCTCGAAATGGTTGCAATGTGTATTATGAGGAGAAATTAATAGGTCATGTTACAAGTGGTACAAAGAGCCCATCTCTTGGAATCTTTATAGGTCTCGTTCTTATCGATCGGCATGTTGGTTTAAGCTTTCATGATTCTGTAGAGATTGAAATTCATAATAAGAGAAAACTAGCTAAAATTGTAAAAACACCTTTTTATAAGAAGACTGGAAAAAAAGAAATATAATTATAAGTCAATGAGAGAAATGGTCAACAATCTTACTGTATTATACATTATCTTTCTTAGATGTTTTTCTCTTTTTTACTAAAGGGAGATGATAATGGTTGTTGCACCAGTTAATGGTATCTTCTATGGTTTGCTTAAATGAAGTTGGCCGATACCCTAAAGACTTTTCAGCTTTCTGGTACGAATAGTTACTATTGCTTGTGAGAGTCATCAGTGAGTAAGGGGTGAATAGTGGTTTTCTCCTCCTTATACGATAATACAATAGAGCTAATGGACTTGTAATATATGCTATCCAATGAGGAATCCACAGGAGAGGTTTCTTGTTATGTGTTATCTCTTTCATCATTCCAATCATCTCTTTTATTGAGTGATATTCTCCACTAAGGATGTAACATTCTCCACTGATTCCTTTCAAGGATGCCTTGATTATTCCATCAACAACATCTCGTACATCAACAAAATTATAGCCACCAGTTGTATACGCTTTTAATTTTCCTGTAAGGAAATTATAGAACATTTGTCCCATATGGCTCATAGCGTAATCTTCTGGGCCAATAATTCCTGATGGATGAACAATTACAGCATTAAGTCCTTCTTTTGTAGCATCTAATATAGCTTGGGTCGCTACAGCTTTTGTCTTTGCATATGAACCTCTAATGAATTTTGGATTAAAAATAGCAGTTTCATGTATTCGTTTATTGCCCTCTTCTTCTTTTATTGCATGAACGCTACTTATATATACGAGGCGTGGGACTTTGGTTATCTTACATGCTGCAATGACGTTTTTTACGCCACCGATATTAACCAATTTCATAAGGCGATTCATTTTTCTAGAAGAAGATATATCAATTATACCTGCAGTGTGGAACACCACATCAATATTTTTGAAGGCAATAATAAGTGATTGTAAATCTAATACATCGCCATAGAGAATATGATCGGAATATTGATATATTTCAACAATATTTTCCCCGGGGAGAATGAAAGATGTTACCTCATTTCCTTGTAATTTAAGTGTCTTTGTAAGAACTGTCCCAAGATGGCCATTCGCTCCAGTCACGAGTACTTTCACTTTCGTACCCTCCTACTCCATATATTCAAGAAGTTCCTTAATTGAACCAAGAACGCTGGTGAAATGCTCATTGCCGAAATGCTCAGACATAGAATAACACCATGAGTCGATTTCTCTTCTTTTTTGATCAACAACCTCACTTCCACGATTTGTCAAAGCTACAGAGACTTTTCTTCTATCTTCTTCATATAGAGTTCTTTTGACATATTTTTTATGTTCGAGTATACGTAAAGCAGAGGTTATCGTAGGCCGAGAAACTTGGAGGTAAGAACTAATCATAGAAGGGAATACTTCTTTCTTCTCTTTCTCAAATAAATCTATTGCATTGAGAACGGCAATCTCTCCTCGATAAAAGTCTCCAACCGTTGCCGCAAAATTACTACCATTAAGTGTTCTGATGATTGATTGTAAAAGGATTGGAGGTGTGATTTGGGAATCCATAGTTTCTCCTTATAGTTAGTAGACGAAATAGTTTGTATATCTAATTATAAAATCTGTAAACTATTTGTCAACCATTTGATAGTAAAGCGTTGCTCATCGTCCAACTTTCCAATAAAGTAAAAGTATGAAAAAGAATCGTAGCAATGCCGAGCCAATCCCATTAGATTCTTCTGCGGTGATATATCCTCCTACCATTGCAAGATTCAATACTAATATGTTTCGCCTATCTATGGATCTATTGGTTGTAGTAAATCCCTATAGACTTACTACAGCATTAGAGAACATTATAAAACGTTTCCCTTACTTCTCTTTATCTCTTCATAATGGATTTTTCTGGTATTATTTAAGTGAAAATACAAGGCCTTTAGAAGTTTACAAAGATAATCCTACCCCTTGTCGTTACCTTGATAGAAAGAAGGGAGCTCATGGCTATCTTTTTAAAGTATTTTATAGAGAAAATCGGATTGCAGTAGAATATTTTCATGCTATCACAGATGGCACCGGTGGTCTTATATTTTTAAAATCCTTAGTTGCTGAATATTTGAGGTTAAGTGGGTTTAGTGTTGGCAATGATCCACAAATATTACTTCCTGAGGAACCGGTTAATAAAGAAGAACTAGAGGACTCTTTTACAAGATTCTATAGGCCAATAAAATCAGTATTTGCTCAAGAAGGTTCGGCTTTCCATTATAATCCTAAAGATCAGGTTCAAGATGAGATAGAAGTAATCTCCGCTAAATTATCTATCGAAGAAGTCAAAAAGAAGGCAAAAGAGCATGAGTTAACAATCACTGAATATCTAGTCTGTGAACTACTTGATGCACTCCAGCTTCTTCAGGAGATACATGTAAAGAATAAAGCGAAATGGGCTCCCGTGAGAATCAGTGTACCTGTAAATATTAGAAAGGTATTTGGTTCTGCTTCATTAAGGAATTTTACTCTTTTTATCGTTGTCGGCATTGATGTAAGATTAGGACATTATGAATTCGAGGAGATCGTGAATACCGTAATGCATCAAATGCGAGGTAGTGTGAATGAGAAAACATTATCTCTCCAAATTTCTAGAAACGTAGCAGGAAGAAGACTTTTTCCAATTAGATATGCGCCTAATATCATCAAAAATCCAATAATGAAGCTATTAAGTGATTCCTATGGTGATGATATTTATTCAACTGTTGTAAGTAATATTGGCAATATAAGTCTCCCAGAAGGGATGAAAGAGGTGGTAGAGAGAATAGATTTCTTTCTCGCACCAAACAAGACTAATAAGATAGCCTTAGCTGCAACAGGAGTAAATGGGTGTCTTATTGTTAATATCACGAGTATATTCTCACATAACACAGATTTTGAAAGAATTCTGTTGTCTTCTCTTGTGAAAAAGGGAATGAGTGTTGAAGTCTCTACAAATCGTAATTATGAGGTATAAAATTGGCATATTGTGTTGAGTGTGGAGTTAAATTAGAAAAGGGAGCTACTTCTTGCCCACTTTGTCATAGGAAAGTGCATGCTCCTCAGGAAATAATTGGAATTTCAAAAAATTCATTATTTGATACAATAGATGAAAGTGAAAGGGTTTTCCCTTCTTTGAAATACGATAAAAGACGTAAAGGGCTGATAGAACTTTCTCTAACTTTTGTGGGAGTCGCAATAGTGACTCTATTAATCACTAGTTTCGTTTTAGATGGTGCATTTTCTCCATGGTTTGCTATCGCATGTACTGTTTTAGGAAGTGGCTATTTATTTATATTGCTCTTTTCAAAGTTGACCTATATGAGAATTGCGACGTTGTTCTCTATTCATACGATTATCACTCTTTTTACGATTGATGTATTTAATGCCTCTCTAGGCTGGTCTTTATATGCGATGAATGGAGTTGCTCTGTTTTATCTCGTTGGGGTATTCCCTTTTAACGACAAGATCAAAAGTCCAATTAAGAAAATTGGAATTGTAAGTGCAGGTATCCTTATGTCACTATTCCTTTTTGATTTTTCAAGTGGGAGTTCCCTAACATGGTTCCTTCCAATAGCACTTCCTACCTTTCTTATAACTCTAGCCTGTTTTGCTTTGCTTGTTTTGCGATATGTATACGGGAATCCTTCTTTAAGTGATATTGTCCTATCAATCATACTCAATGTATCACTTGGCACTGTTGCGGGTAATTTCTTCTCATTGCGGATAATTAATTCTCCACATCTTTTAACATGGTCAGTGAGTGTGTTAATAGTATCTATCATATTAGCATTGTTTTTATTACTGAATGCGACAATAAGAAAGGTTAGATTTTACTTCACAAATAAGATTCGTTGATCTATTTTCTCCAGAATGTTCGCGTGAAAATCGACAGTACGGTATAAATTTCAAGTCTTCCTGCAAGCATCATCAAAGATAAGAACCATTTTACGTATATTGGCATTCCTCCAAATCCAGACCCAGCAGGACCAACCCCTTCTAAACCAAGGCCAATATTCCCAACTGAGATTAACCCAGAAGCAAAACTAGTCAATAAATCATATCCCGCTGAAGCAACAACGAGCGTAGAGGCTAAAACAAGTGCTATATAGATTGCGACAAATCCAGTAATGCTGTTAACGGTTTTCCAACGAATTCTTTCATTCTGTGTTTGCAAGCTAAAGATCCCTCTTGGATGTAACAGGCTTTTAATGTTTAGGAAACCGAGTTTGAACATTGTTATTAGTCTTGTTACTTTGATTCCACCACCAGTAGAACCCGCAGATCCACCAATGAACATGACAGTGAGAAGAATTGCATGTGTGAGGGGAGGCCAGAGACCATAATCTGCTGTTGCAAAACCAGTCGTTGTTAAAATAGAAGCCACATGAAAGGCTCCATAGCGGAGAGATGTTCCAATTGTTGGATAAATATTATTTGAAAAGAGTGTAATCGTGGTGATACTTGTTGCAATAAAGAAAATAGATAGATAGACCTTGAGTTCACTATCTCTAAAAACATCAGTAAATCTTGCTCTAATAAGAGCAAAATAGAGAGAGAAGTTAACTCCAGCCATCACCATAAAGATTGTGACAACCACATCAACATATGCACTATTATAATATCCTATGGAGGCATTTTTTGTGACGAACCCCCCTGTTGCAACACTCCCAAACGTGACAGTAAGAGAATCATAAAGGCTTAATCCTCCTAACCATAATAGTAAAGCCTCTATAACTGTCATTCCAAAATATATTAGCCAGAGTATAAGAGCAGTGTTTTTAATTTTAGGAGTTAGCTTACTCTTCGTTGGTCCTACTGCTTCCGCTCCAAAGAGTTGGAAGCCTTCACCACCTACTAAAGGGAGTAGTGCTACAAAAAGAACTACAATTCCCATTCCGCCAAGCCAGTGAGTAAGGCTTCTCCAAAAAAGAATAGAATGATAGGAGGACTCTATATCACTGAGTGTTGTGAGACCTGTTGTGGTAAAGCCGCTCATTATTTCCATGAAGCCACTTGTATAATCTGTAACGGTATGTGTAAGGGTGAGAGGAATAGCACCTAAAGCACTTGCCACAATCCAAGTGAGTGTTACAAAAAGGTATACATCTCTAACAGTTAAACTTTTTGATTTCCAAGACTTTCCAATCGTTAAAATAATAGTGACGTAAATTAATATAATTCCGATTGAAACAATAAATGCTCTAAATGCCTCCCATTCTCCAAGGTAGGCAGCCATACACGTTGGGATGAGCATGAAAGCACCGATAATAGTTTGCATAGTTCCTGAAAGGCGCAAGATTTGTTTCCAGTTCATTTTTCTGCCTTTTTAAGAGAATAGTTGATTAATGAATTCTAAATGCTCTCTACCGGCACAGACTATTAGAATATCATCAGGGAGAATAACATAATTCCCTGTCGGAATTATATTGACACCCATACTCGTGATGCCTGCTATGACCCCTCTATTTTTCATATTAATATCTTTAATGCTTTTACCTGCGACAGACGCCTCAGGTGTGATGATGAATTCAAAAATTTCAAAAGCTCCCCCAAAGAGGGAATGAACTGATGAAACATGAGAACCTCTCATATATTTAAGCAATGAATCGACAGTTGCTTCACTAACACTAATTACTGAGTTTATTCCCATATGTGAAGCAAGCCTTACATAGTTGACATTATTCTTGATTAGGGCAATAGAGCGAGGTACTCTCACCTGTTTTGCATAACTCGCTGTAATAATATTTAATTCGTCATTGTCTGTAACGCTAATAAGAAGATCATATGAACTAAACTGTTCGTCTTCAAAAATCGTCTCATCAGTAATATCTGATTGAACTACTAAGATATGAGGAAAGAGATTAGCAAAGGTTTCTGCAACTTCAGGGTTTTGCTCTACTAAGGTGATATTTTTATGGAATGGTATAGGAAACGATCTAAGAAGGAACCTAGCAATTTTACTTCCTCCCACGATGATAATTCTCTTAGGTTTTAATTTTTTCTGTCCTATTAATGTAAGAAGAGTCTCTTTGTCGCTATCGAAAGCAACTATACTGATGGTGTCACCGGGATATAGTACGGTATTTCCAGAAGGGACTATACCCTCCCCATCACGATGGATAGCTGCAATTACAAATTCAGTTTTTAAAGCGTTACGGCAATTCGCTACATTCTGTTTTGCAAAAACTGATTTAGTGTCAACATAGTGATTATATAAGACAAGATTACTGTTGTTAAAGGTAATCACCACGTCATGGAAAACCCCTCGATCGATGATACTAAAAATACTCTTAGCAGCCTCTGCCTCTGGGTTTACAATATAGTTAATACCTAGAACTGTAGTAGGAAGGCCTTCTTTTCCTGTATAAGAAAGGTTTCTAATAGCTGCAATTGTATTTACTCTGGTTTCGATATTTTCAACAAGACCACAGGCAACAAGATTTACTTCATCACTATCGGTGACAGCTACAAAAGAACTCGCTTTTTGGACTTCAGCTTCCTTTAGTTTCTCAACATCAGTGCCAGACCCTATTACTACCATACAATCAAGTTTCGATTGAATTTCAGCAGCACGTTTTGGGTCTGATTCAATTATGACAACATCTCTTTTTTCTTGGATGAGATGTCTTGCAAGTAGAGTGCCTCGTTTTCCAGCACCAAGAATGACAACTTTCATTGCTGTATCATAACTAACTGACAGGTTATTGACAAGTGCATAGGCTACATTCCTCTAGAGGATAGTAGTCTATGCACAGCCCAATTCGACTATTTATCATCAATTGCAAACGGAGTTCCTAAAGCACTCGGTGCAGCATATGTACCTTTTTTGCTCTGATGAATGATTGTCATGATACTTAATGTAAAGAATGTAATTAAATATGGAGCAATCGCTAAGAATTGAGTCGGAATAATCATTTTAATACCTGCAGCTTGTAATGAGAATTGAAGACTTGTAATGCCACCAAATACAAGTGTTCCTATAACTGCTTTGCCAGGATTCCATGTTGCAAATATGACGAGTGCAATAACAATCCACCCTTTCCCACCAGTCATTCCATCATTCCAGCTAGGTGTAAATGAGAGAGATAGACAAGCACCGCCTAAGCCAGCGAGCATTCCTCCTATAACTGTGTAGATGTAGCGAAGACGCATTACATTAATTCCCATCGCAGTGGCAGTTCGAGGAGATTCTCCAACAGCTCGGATTGCAAGACCATGTTTTGTCTTATACATGAAGAACCAACTAAATGGAATGAGAAAGTAGAGGAGATATGTGAGTAAGCTCACATCAAAGAAAGCTCCAAGAACTGGGATGTTATGCAAACCAGGAATAGCAATATTCTCAAATCTACTCTCTAAGTTCATTCCTACAAGGTTGAAGTTGTTAGCAGCAGGACCAAGGCGTTTCCCTAAGAAGTTTGCAAGACCTGTACCGAACATCGTGATTGAGAGGCCACTCACTACCTGATTTGCTCTCATAGTTATACAGAGAAAGGCATGAATCAAAGATAATATTGCTCCTGCGAAAATAGCCATGATAATCCCAATATAGAGGTTTCCAGTAGCATATGCTGAGGCAAAACCACTTAAGGCTCCCATCAACATAATTCCTTCCATTCCAAGATTTAGGATTCCAGATTTTTGTGTATATATTTCACCGATAGTAGCAAATGTCAAACTTGTACCCATCGCAATTGTTGCTGCTAGGAGCTTTGTAATAAAATCCATCATACGACCTCCTTATGTAACACTACGAGTTTGTATTCATTGAAGATGGAACCAGCTAATAAAGGAAGAAGCACCAATCCTTGTAGCACTTCGCCCATTGATTCAGGCAATTTCATTGCGATCTGTAGTGCATCCGCTCCAGTAGTGAGACTTGCCATAACCAAGGCTACAAGAATTGAAGCAAACGGGTTCAAATTAGCCATCCACGCAATAATTATACCAGTGAACCCATACCCAGAGTTAACTCCTTTGGTAAGCCTATGGGCAATCGCAGTGGTATTAATTGACCCCGCTAGACCTGCAATAGCACCAGAAACTAACATTGCTATGATAATATTTCTCTTAATAGATACCCCTTGATAACGAGCGGCTCTAGGGTTTTTCCCAATCATATTGAGTTCAAAACCCCATCGTGTTTTATACAGGACGAACCACAGGATAACCACAAGAACGAGTGCAATATAGAGCCCTGCATGAACTTTTCCCCATACACTTGCAAAATAGGTCGCTTCAGGGAATTCTGGTGTTCCTAGGTTTCCAAGAGGAGCCTTCCATGCTTTGATGTAGAGATATTCAGCTAGACCAATAGCCACATAATTGAGCATCAAGGTAGTGAGTGTCTCATCTACTGACCAAACCGCCTTTAGGGTGCCTGGAATCCCTGCCCAAAGAGCTCCTGCCAACATTCCAACAACAAGCCCAATAGGAAGAAGCATAGGAGTAGGAAGGAATTTCCAAAATTGAATTACCCATGTTACTCCAATTGCTCCCCATACATATTGTCCTTCAGCTCCGATATTCCAGAATCGCAAACGAAAGGCAACTCCAACTGAGAGACCACAAAGAAGGAGTGGAAGAGACTCAACAATCGTATATTGAATACGCCTAGCATTTCCAAATGCCCCTTTGAGCATTGCGCCATATGCTTCGAGAGGGTTAGCTTTTGAAAACAGAAGAACTAATGCCCCAATAAGTATTGATATAATGAAGGAGACCAGTGGAACAAGCACTGTCATCGCTTGTGATTTATTTTCTCTTTTTTCAAGTGCCAATCTCATGTAGTACCTCCAAAACCTGCCATCATGAGCCCAAGCTCTTCGGTATTAGTCTCTTTCACCTTTTTTGTACCCATTATTTTTCCTTCGAACATAACAGCAATATAATCAGCTACCATTTGAAGTTCTTCGAGTTCTTCACTTACGAGTAAAACTGCATTTCCTTTATCGCGTTGAGCAATAATATTTTGTCTAACTGCTTCAGTTGCTCCAACATCTAATCCTCTTGAAGGATAGACTGCTATGAGAATACCTCCACAAGAGTCAATTTCACGAGCTAATATAGTTTTTTGAATATTTCCCCCAGATAAGAATTTTACCGAAGTGTCCTGACTAGGAGTTTTAATTACAAAGTTTTTAATGAGCTTATCTGCAAAAGCTCGTAATAAATTCCTTTTAACAACTGGACCTGAACTTATTTCAGGAGTACGATATTTTTTCATTGCAAGGTTATCACCTACACTCATATCTCCTACGACGCCATTGTGTCCTCTGTCGGCTGGAATATGAGCTACTCCTGCTTTAATAATTGAGAGCGGAGAGAAGTTTGTCATATCCTTACCATCGATAAGAACGCTTCCCTTCGTCGCTTTGAGTAAGCCTGTGATAACTTCTGTAAGCTGTGTTTGTCCGTTACCTGCTACTCCAGCAATTCCGAGAATTTCGCCTCTTCTGATTTGGAGTGAGATGTCATCTAAGAATGGTCGAGAACCAGATGGATTGTCGACTGTGATATTTTTGAGTTCAATTCGAGGTTCCCCTGGATTAAAAGCACATCGGTCGAGTGTGAATAATACATCTCGTCCTACCATCATATTAGCAAGATCTTTTGGTGTAACACTTGCAGTATCGCAGGTATTTACAGTTTTTCCACGCCTAAGAACCTGTACTTTATGGCTAAAGGCAATTACTTCATCCATTTTGTGAGTGATGAATATTGCTGATTTCCCTTCGTTTAGCATAATCTTGATAATCTTATTCAATTCTCTAGATTCACCAGGAGTCAACACTGCTGTTGGTTCATCAAGGATCAATATGTCTGCTCCACGATATACCAATTTAAGTATTTCAACTCGCTGTTGCTCTCCAACACTGAGATTGTGGATGATTGCATCAGGGTCAACTTGTAGTCCATATTGTTCACTTAGTTCATTAATACGTTTTCTAATATCATCAACTTTTGGGACGAATGGAAGATCTTTGAGGCCAAGCACAATATTCTCGTAGACGCTCATATTTCCTACGAGCATGAATTCTTGGTGTACCATTCCAATACCGAGAGCCATAGAGTCTTGTGGACTCTGAATATCTTGTAACTCACCTCTAATATAAATTGAGCCATTATCGGGACGGTAAAGTCCGACGAGCATGTTCATGAGGGTACTTTTACCAGCACCATTTTCCCCTAGTAAAGCTAGAACTTGACCGGGGTAGAGCTCTAATGAAACATCATCATTAGCTTTCACTCCAGGGAAGTGTTTGCTGATGTGCTGCATGCTCACTACTGGATGTAATGTTTTATCTGTTTCCATCTAAAATTGCCTTTATGTGTAAAGAATTTATACTGCAAAATATGAGAGTTCTCATACTAAACAAAAAAAGGGCAGACATAGATTGTCCGCCCTTATGAGCTATTAAAAAAGATTAGTTAGTTGAGCCGATAACTCCTTCAACGAACCACATCATTGAAAGCATGTCACCATCACTCATTTTTTCATTGGCATTTTGCTTTACTGCACCAGTGTTATCTTTGATTGCTCCCCAGAAAACATCCCATTCGCCTTTAGCAATTTGGGTTTTCTTAGCATCAATCTGTTTTATAAAGTCAGCTGGAACCAAAGGAGAGATGTCAGAAAGGTAAATCATATCATCTTCGAGACCACCCCAGTAGGATTGAGTTTTCCATGTACCATCCATTGCCTTTTCAATTTCTGGAATCATGTAGTTTCCCCATCCCCACATTGGTGAGACGAGAACATTGTCACTACCTGTGATTTTTCTAAAGTCAGCATTATAACCAACTGCATATTTACCTCTTTCGATGGCAGCTTTAGCTGGTTCTGTTGTATCTTGATGTTGAGCAATTACGTCTACACCTTGATCTAATAGGGCAACAGCACCTTGTCTTTCCAAGGATGGGTCAAACCATGTGTTTGTCCACAATACTGTAACAGTTGCTTTTGGATTAACAGCACGAGCTCCTAGAGTGAAAGCATTGATTCCTCTTATAACTTCAGGAATAGCGAATGCTCCAACATATCCAAGTTTCCCAGAAGGACTCATTTTTGCAGCAATCATACCAGATAAGTAACGCATTTGGTACATTCTTCCAAAGTAGTTAGACATGTTTTCGTTTGATAAATATCCAGAACAATGTTCAAAATATACATTTGGATTCTCTTTTGCAACTTGAAGAACATAGTCTTGGTAGTTGTATGAGTTTGCAAAAATGATTTTACATCCATCATCAACGAGTTGTTCAAGAGCTCTTGCAGCTCCATCATTCTCAGGAACGTTTTCCATTCTAACTACTTCGATTCTATCACCGAAATATGCTTCAGCAGCTTTTGTTCCTTGATCATGCATGTAGGAGTACCCCATGTCTCCAGGAGAACTTACATAGATAACACCAACCTTAAAAGGTACATCTGAATCTTTTGTTACTTCCTTTGCTCCTTGAGCAAAAACAGAAAGACCCACTACGAGTAACATCACTAGCAACAGTGAAAGTTTTTTCATACCACTACTCCTTCAGAAATTAATTAGTAAAGAGCTATTCTTTACGGATAATAGTGTATTCCATCCCATCGGGAGTGTCAAATATATAATTATTTATCCACCGTTTTAGCATTCGTGTTGTTCCTTAAATGTATATAAAGACTCGGTTGCTTTACTCATTTAAATGATTTATGATACTTTTTGTTGAATAGTTTGTTTAATTTTGAAAGTAGGTATGCTCATGAAAAAATATTTCTCTGTCTTATGTCTCTTCTTGTGTATTTTTATTATTCCAATGTCAGCGGCTGATACTTCTATTATTATTCGCTCTCCGCTATATAATGAAGGTATTACCTACGACGATACATTGATTATAGACAAATCTTTTAAAAGTCAACTTGGTTTCACTGACTCCGAGACTCTCACGTTCAATGAACTAACGAACGAAGAGAAGATAATTAGTGCAATGAGTCAACCACAGTACCCTGTAACTCCCGGTGATCAACTGAGGCTCATTTACACAGATTCTAAGCAAACAACAAATATATTACTTCAAGTAAACACGTCATATAAGATATCTATTTCCCCTTTTGGTGAAGTAAATGGAAAAGGGAAGAGTTTTGAACAATTTCGGAATGAAATAATTGAAGTTGTTAAAAATTATCTTCCTTTCTCAAACCCACAAGTAAGCCTTGTAAATGTGGGCTCATTCTCTGTTACAGTAAAAGGTGAAGTAAAAAGGACAATGCAACTTCCGGCTTGGGGGTTAACACGCCTTTCCGATGTAATCAATGAAGCAACAGCATATGCCTCAAGTCGTAATATTGTCGTCACATCACTCGATAATACAGAGAAAAGATATGACCTTTATGCAGCACTAAGAGAAGGCGATTTGACACAAGATCCTTTGTTGAAAACAGGTGATATCATAACCTTGTTGCCAAGCGAGACAACAGTATCTATTCTTGGAAAAGTAAAACGAGAAGGGACCTACCAGATTCTTCAACATACAACTCTTCATGATGTGATAACGGAATATGGTAAAGGGATTCTTCCTAGTGGTGATAATAAGAACTTTACTGTTCGACGCTATGATAGTAATAATCAGATTCAAATCCTTAGTGTAAGTGAAGCAACTTCTAAAACATTCAATCTTCAAAATTTTGATACAATCGTTGTTAATGCTCTAATTCCACAAACGAAAGCAGTCTCAATTGAAGGATCTATAA
Organism: Sphaerochaetaceae bacterium; assembly: GCA_963663665.2. Taxonomy (GTDB): domain Bacteria; phylum Spirochaetota; class Spirochaetia; order Sphaerochaetales; family Sphaerochaetaceae; genus SABI01. Next base: position 364,088 of record CAXXKP010000006.1, on the reverse strand, counting down.
GTGTGGGCTCTACATCTAGTGATTTCCTCTCTTCATCAGGCAGATTATATTATCAATTTTATCCTGGTGAATCTGTAAATCAAATGCTTAATAACATTTCCTCTAGATTTACCACTGTGAGTGATGTAGAAAATATGTACCTAAAACGAGATGGTAAGATAATTCCTATTCATGCTAAGAGTGTTCTTATTGGGGAAGGTGATATTATAAATTCTCTCACACTTCAAGAAGGGGATTCATTTGTTGTTCCATTCAGCCAGCTTTTTGTTCATGTCGCAGGAGGTGTGCTAAAACCTGGAACGTATCCATATATTCCAGATAAAGATGCCTCATATTATATTAATGCAGCTGGGGGCTTTGATCCATCAAAAAACCGTAATGGATCATATTCAATACTTGATAAAGAGGGAAATCGGTTAGAAAAGGATGATATAATTCCATCAGAGGCAATTGTTACTGCAAAGTTAAATACATTCCAAGCAGTAAATGGATTGAATCTAGCGACAACAGTAACAATTACATCTTTAGTTGCAACTGTTCTTGGTATTATAGCCAGTATCATATCGTTAAGTAATTAAGAATAAGGAAGGCCCCTATTGGACACATTGCAGGATAATCAGAACGAGTATGGAAGAGAACAGGAAGGATTGAGTATTTCAGAATTACTACATATCCTTAAAGTGCGAATTCATTGGATTATAATTACATTCATCCTTGTAGTAGCAGCCGCTGCTGTATATTTACAAACAGTCACACCAATGTATGAATCGGAGGTAACCCTTCTTGTTGATTCTCTCCAAAAAGGGACTGATATTGAAAGCGTGCTCTTAGGACAAAGCACTCAAAAAATATCTACAGAGGTTGAGCTCACTTTGAGTAGAACCAATATAAATCAAGCCCTTAATAGCCTTGATTTAAGTCTTTATCAGAGTGAAGATGGTGAATCTTATACTAATCCAGTTGTACTGGGAAATATTAAAGAGAGAACGAGTGTTACTACTGTAAAAGATACAAATATTGTAAGAATCACGGTAAGAGATCAAAATAGAGTATTCGCCCGAGATTTTGCGAATGCAATAGCCGCAAGCTATGATATCCTTCTTGGTTCCATTGCACGAAACTCGAAAACAGTCCAAAAAGAGTTCATCCAGTCCCAGATTCCTTTAAATGAAAATGAATTAAAAAGGGCTGCTGATCAACTCGGGAATTTTAGGGAGGAGAGCAATTATATCCAATTAAGTGATAAAAGTAAGTTGCTAAGTGAAAAGATTGCCTATTTCCAATTACGACGTGAACCTCTTATGCTTCAATTGCAAGAAGCTGTTATTTCTGGAAATGGATATCTGAGTGTACTTCAAGAGGCATCTTTCCCCTATATAACGAAAGAGCAACTTTATATAGATTCAGCACTCTCATCTGTCTTAGATTCATATAAAGTATTATTAAAAGAAAAAGTTCTCTACGAAGCAATCTCTGAAGGTGTACCAGAGAATAGTGTTAGATTATTTGAACTTGAGAATGCACTTTCTTTATCAGAGAAGAGTCTGCTTGACATTATAAGTACTTCATTACACTTACAAGATGCTACAGATCCAACGGTTCTCTATAGTGCTCGTGAGTATGGTAAACTTCTTCATCAACAAATCCTTACTGAGACAGAAATTTCAGTTCTCTCAAATATTGAATCTTCCTTTGCAACAGAGTTGTCTCAATTACCTCAGCTTGAACGAACACTCTTAGACTTACAACGTGAGGTGCAAGTCTACGAAACACTCAGAATGAGACTTATGGAACTACTTGAAGAGGTTAAGATTGCAGAAGCAGCAGTTGTAGGATCAGTCACTGTAGTGGATCCTGCAATGATAAGAAATTCACCAGTGAGTCCTAATGTTATGTTGATTCTTGCAGTAGCAGTTCTACTTGGGCTCGCTCTTGGAGTACTTCTTGCAATAGTAAGGGAGATGGCAGATATAACTATCAAAGATGAAGGAACTCTAAAAAAGATTGTCGGTGTAAATAGACCACTTCTTGGATGGATTCCACTTATGAATTTCAGCGATGAGGAGGAATTCCCATCCTTAGTGGTAAATAATAGCCCCCTTTCATTTGAGAGTGAACGATATAAACTAGTTGCAAATAATATAGCTTTTGGAACTCTCCAACACACCCAAAGAATATTTAGCATAACCAGTGCCGGTATGGGAGAGGGTAAAACCACTGTAACTACAAACATTGCTACAAGTATGGCGATGAATGGACAAAAAGTTCTCTTGCTTGACGGGGATCTCCGGCTTCCCCAATTGGCTTCTTTTTTTAATTTAAGGAAAGCTCCGAGTGGACTTGTTGATGTTATTACAAAAGGAACTCCTATCGAAGAAGTTATTACTCAGCCTCTAGAAAAGATCCCAACTCTACACCTTCTTTCTCCTGGAATCCTTCCACCCCTTCCTTCCGCTATATTCAACTCGTCTCAATATGCGGTTTTATTAGACTATCTCCTTGATATCTATGATTATATACTGATTGATACTCCTCCGCTGCTATTTGCAAGTGAACTGATGGCTATAGCAAAGCATGTTGATGGATTAGCGATCAATGTAAGAGCAGGAATTACTACAAAAGGTGGTCTTCAAGAATTGTTAGATAATCTGGATCTTAGTTCAGTAAACATCCTAGGAGTAATATTCAACGGGGTCATTGAATCAAAGATGGCAGGGCATTATTCAGGTGGCCGTTATTATGCTTACCGAGGTAATTCCTATTCGAAGCGTTATTATAGTGATCGATATGATAGTACACATGATTCCTCAAGTAAGACCAAACAAACAACAAAAACCTCGGGTAGTTATCGCAAGAACTTCCTAAAAGATTTAACAAAGAGAGAAAAAGAGAGACACCTTGGAACAAGAATTCCTATATATCCTTTTATTGAAAAATCTGATCCATTTGCCCCAACTCAGAGCGGGAAGAGTAAGACTTCTAATTCCTTATCTCAAAGTCAAGTTGATGATATCTTAGGGGCTATTGAAGCAGATGCCTCAAGTTCTGGAAAGCTCGAGTAGACAAACGATCAATCTTTTGTTATGATGTTTGATTGATGAAAGAACAAAACAAAGAGAGCTCATGCAAAATGGCTTTCATAAGATTAAGATTAAGTTTGACTCATTATTGAATATTATAAGCCGGTTTTACCGGCTTTTTTATTGTCAAAATTGTTGAATTGATAGGGAGGAGTTGATGAGTAATATTTTTACTTCGCGTACACTGAGTGTCATAGATGATATGAGTATCGCTGAAAGAAGGTATCTTTTTGAGAAAACAAAAATACTCAAAGATGCATTTATTAATAACCAAGAAGAAATTTTGAGTCAGTATAGGATTAATAACTCAGATTTTGGTATTTATGAAGTATTTCTAGAAGATAGTACTCGAACAAGAGAATCATTTAGAAATGCCGCAGCGTTTCATAAAGTAAAAGTAAGTGATTTGGCTGTAGATACCTCAAGTTTTAATAAAGGAGAAAGTTATGCAGACACCTTTAACACTCTTGCTGGTTATCAAAATAGTGTTTTTATCATACGAAGTAAGTTAGAGGGAGTTTGTACTTGGCTACACGAATCTTCTGCATCTTTTGCAAAAAGAAATAACCTACTGAGAATTCCAGCATTTATAAACGCAGGAGATGGTAAACACGAGCATCCTACTCAAGAACTCCTTGATGAATTCACATTCTTGGAAGATAACGACTTTGATACACGGCAGATTCACTTAGCGCTGGTAGGGGATCTCTATCACGGGCGAACAGTACACTCTAAAGCTAACGGGCTTACTCTTTTCAATAAAGTAAAAGTTGATCTTATCGCTCCACCAGAACTCGCAATGCCAGAATATTACATTGAAAAGATGAAGAATAATGGGTTTGAAATTCGTGTTTTTGACTCAATCGAAGAATATCTTAGTCAAAAAGATATCTCCTCGAAGTGGTATTTTACTCGCCCTCAGTTAGAAAGAATGGGGGAGAAAATATTAAAAAGAGAAGTAGAGTTAAGAAATAAAGTAACTTTCCAAAAAGAGTATTTCTCCCAAATCCCAAAAGATTCAAAATTTTACCATCCACTACCTAGACACAGAGTTCATCCTACTATTCCTACCTTTGTGGATGAAACATCCTTTAATGGATATGAAAGGCAATCAATTAACGGCATGTATGTGAGAATAGTCCTTTTATCTATGATTGCGGGAAAGATAGGAGAAGATTTTACTGGCAAAGAAACCGTATATGAAAGAAATGATGAAGAATACATTGTAGAGGTCCCTCAACACCTTTATAGTCATAAAGATCATGAAACAGTGAGTGAAGGCGTTCGCCCTATTCGAAATGGTATCGTTATTGACCATATAGGAAAAGGCGAATCTCCTTCAGTAATTAGAAAACATATGGCACTTATTATAAAGGTCCTCTCTTTGGATAATGAGAAAGGGGGTGAGTGGGTCTCTACAAGTAAAAAAGAAGAGAACCAATACAAAGGCATCATATTTAGGCCAGGTATTAGTGAATTTTCTCGAAAAGAATTAAAAAGACTTGCTGCCGTTGCAGCAGGTGCAACACTCAATATCATAAAAGATGGAAAGATTGAAGCAAAATTTAGAACACACTTACCACCCAGAATTTATAATTTTGATGATTTAGCTTGTACGAATGAAGCCTGTATTTCACATCCTAATCAGAATGAAGGTGTTCCACCTCGTTTTTATAGAACAAAAGATAATCGTTACGTATGCGCATATTGTCAAAGCGAGCATGATTACCACACTATTTGGAGATAAACACATGAAGAAAATCATTGAGATACAACAAGAATTTGGAAGAGAAATCGCGAAAAAAGCATTTAAAATGGAAGCTATCAAGCTCTCGCCTCAAGATCCTTTTCGTTGGGCAAGTGGATACAGAATGCCTATATATAATGATAATAGAAGGCTCTTAGCTGATAGTGAAGCCCGGAGTCTTATAGCAAGAGGATTTAAAGAAATTCTTGATACAATTGATACTGATTTTTCTATTATTGCTGGAACTAGTACAGCAGGAATTCCTCATGCAACGACGCTAAGTGATTTACTTCAACTACCACTTATTTATGTTCGCTCAAGTGGAAAGGATCATGGACTCAAAAATCAGATTGAAGGAATTGGACCTTCTCTTACACTTCAAGGTAAACAGGTCCTTCTTATTGAAGACCTTATCTCAACAGGAGGATCCTCTATTGCCGCAGTGAGTGCTTTAAGAGAGGAAGGGGCACTCGTTCCTTATTGTTTATCAATATTTACCTACCAGCTTGGAGCTTCAAAGGAGGCCTTTGATTCTTTAAAGCCTACTTGCACATCAATTTCACTACTAGATTATGAGTCTATGCTTGCAACCGCACATGAAGCAGGATATCTTGATGAGAACGATATGTCTCTTCTTGTTGAATGGAGAATGGATCCATTTGGATGGGGAAAAAAGAATAATTTTTTATAAAAGAGGGAAAAAGTGTCAAATTATAAACAAATGCTCATAGAAAGTGCATCTAAAGTAAAGAATTGTGCATGTATGGGACTTGATGTGAAATGGGAAGTTCTTCCAGACCGCAGTGGAGATATTTATGCAGATGTTGTTAATTACTTTGAAGAACTTTTCAATGCGATGGTGAAATACAATTTATCTCCAGCAGCATTCAAACCAAACGTAGGCTATTACCATGCCCTTGATAATCCAAGAGAAGGTACTTTTGAAGGGTCCCTTGCCCTTTCTAGAATCTTTGAATTATTAAGTTTGCATTTCCCTAGTATACCAATTATCTTTGATTCGAAAAGAGGTGATATTGCCACAAGCAGTGCTAACTACGCTCAAGAAGCCTTTGATGTATGGAAAGCAGATTCTGTAACTGTCAGTCCTTACATGGGTAGCGATTCAGTTCTCCCTTTTGTGGAGGGAAGTCATTACGAGAAAGGTGTTTATGTTCTAAACAGAACAAGTAATCCTGGAGGTAGAGATTTTCAACAACTGATGATTATAGATACTGTAGATGAACAAGAGATCTATCCTCTTTACATGGCTGTTTCTCATAAAATTGCTTCATGGGCTAAAAAGAATGGTACTATTGGCGCTGTAGTTGGAGCTACTCACCTTGATGAGCTTAAGGAAATTGCGACTTATTATGCACCACTAGAGATTCCACTTCTTATTCCAGGTGTGGGTTCACAAGGTGCGAGTGCTCAGATGACTCTCAATACTTTACGTGAAGCTAAGTACCCTCTTAACCTCGCACGAATCAATAGTTCAAGTTCACTTACTCATCCATGGAAGGTTGCTCCAGCACCTTCTTCTTGGTTAGATAGATGTATTTCAAACATTGATAAATTACTTGAGGAGACCTCTATTTGATGGCTTATACGCACAAGAAACAAGCACTCAAAGAATTCTTTTATCAACGGCATAAAAGAATTCTTTTAAACCCCTCTCTTATCTCTCTTTCAACTGTAAGTGGCGTTTTATCAACAAAACCACAATTGGTTCGGTATGTAGATCAAAATCTCCCGCAAATGAGCGTTATTACAACTAAGAGTTTCCAGGTTTCTCCAAACAATGGCAATAGAGAACCAATAATATGCGAAATGGAAGAAGGCAGCTTTGGCAACTCTGTTGGCTTAAGAAATCCCGGGATGGTCTCTGCCTATAGAGATTTAGAAAGGTTAAGAGAAACTCATTCCTTTAGAGCATTTCTTAACGTTTCAGTCTCTGCTAGTAGCATTGAAGATTTTATTACTCTTATTAAAAAGTTTAACCCAGTTGCAGATATCATTGAGCTTAATTTCAGTTGCCCTCATGCTGAGAGTGGATACGGTTCTAGTATTGGATGTTCTAAAGTTATTAGTAGTGAATATATGAGGCGTATTAGAGAGGCTGTTGGTGAGATTGATGCACTAATTTTCCCAAAACTCACCCCTAATGTTGATGATATCGGGGAAATCGCACTTTCTCTTGTTACCTCAGGGGCAGATGGGCTCTCTCTTATTAACACTGTAGGGCCCGAGGTCCACATGTGTGAGGATTCTCATACTCCAATTTTGCAAAATAATCTCGGTGGTAAAGGGGGAATGAGTGGCAATTGGATATTCTCTCGAGCAATCGAGTGCATAAAAGAAGTAAGAGAATCTATTGGACCTAGAGTGCCTCTCCTCGGTATGGGAGGAGTGAGTAGTTCTGAGAATCTTGTGGAAATGATCAAAAGTGGTAGTGATGTAGTCGGTATCGGCTCCGCGTTTGCTAAAGTTCATCAAAAAGATTGGCCTCTATTCACAGAACAATTAACAAATAATGCAATACATCTCATAAAGGGTGAGGAACGACTAATACATATTTCTCCTGTGATGATAAGAGAGAGAAGTATGGACTACAAGAAACATACTCTCATTCACAAAGAAGAGATTGGTCATGATACTGTTATCCTAACTCTCGACGGAGAGTTAGAATACAATGGGGGCGAGTTTGTCTTTCTTTGGCTTCCTTCAATTGGTGAAAAACCATTCTCTATTGCAAAATCTAACCCTTTAACTTTTATTATCAAAGTGAAAGGTAAGGTTACATTAGCTCTAAGTGAGCTGTCTATTGGAGAGAGCCTTTATGTAAGGGGTCTTTATGGCGCTCCTGTGATTATCGATCCAAGGGAGAACTCACTATTGATTGCCGGTGGGACCGGTATTGCAGTGCTTCCACCTGTTGCGAAGAAGTTGAGTGAAAAAGGAGTGAAAGTTCAGACCCTTGTTGGAACGAGTGAAAAGAGAGAGGCTTCTCTTAATGTAATTGAAAAAGAAGTTGCCCTCTACAGTGATGTTCAAATCATTCCTGATAACGGTATAGTTGGAAGGGTTCTCTCTTCTATTCAGGAGCTAGTTCATAATCAAGAAACCTTTAGTTCCTATATTGTAGGTCCTAGTATTTTCATGAAAAAAGCAGTAGAGCAACTTCTCCTTAAGAAAATGGACCCCTCTCATATTTATCTTTCATTAGAGCTAAATACGATGTGTGGAATTGGGATGTGCGGTGAATGCGCTTGTGGTGATCGTCTTACTTGCCAATGGGGCACATTTGTTTCATATGAATACATTGTGAAGGAGGCTCCAGATTTATTATGATAGACCCACATGTACATGCTAGGGATTGGGACCAGTTGGAAAAAGAAACAATTAAACATGCTCTGATGGTAGCTTCAACCGCAGGGTTCACAACTATTTTTGATATGCCGAATACCTCTCCTGCCCTTACATTTCCTCACATTATTGCCAAACGTATTGAAGAAGGACAAAAATGTGCGAAGGAGATAGCACGTGAGCAGAATATTGAAATAAACTACTGTGTCTATGGAGGAATTACAAGTGACCCTTCTCAAATAGAGACCTTAGTAACGTTACACGAGCACCTTTTTCCACACCTCATTGGATTAAAGCTTTTCGCAGGACATTCAACAGGCCATATGGGAATTACTACTTCACACCTTCTAAGAGAGGTATATGAAGCTCTCAAAAGAAGTCAATATAAAGGAGTCCTTGCTGTACACTGTGAGGATGAGGCTTTTATAAAGAATGATCTGTTCGATCTCGAAAATCCTATTTCGCATACATATGCACGCCCTGTGGAGGCAGAAATTGCTTCTGTAGAAAAACAAATAACTCTTTGTAAGGAGAGTGGATTTAAAGGAACTTTACATATTTGCCATATCTCAACAAAAGATGCGATTGAAATGGTTTCTTATCATAAAAGTAAAGGGATGGATATTACCTGTGGAGCAACAGCACACCACGCTCTTCTTAATGAATCAATAATGAATACAAAAGGATTGCTCGCAAAAGTAAATCCTCCTTTAAGGTCAATTGAACATCAAAAGGCAGTTTTTCATGGCCTACTAAACGGTTCGATAGACTGGATAGAGAGCGACCATGCTCCTCACACAATGAAAGATAAACTACTAGGGGCTTCAGGTATCCCGGGATTTGGAGGAACTCTGAGGCTTATTCAAACTTTGAGAGAACATGATGTAAAGGAATCTCATCTTGATTATCTACTCGGTGAGAGGGTAAATGAAGTGTTTCATACCGATTTCTCAGTCTTTGTTCCTAGTCCAATGTGTATCGACGACACTGTTGAAAACGTGATTGGAGAATATCCTTTCACCGTTTTTTGACACTTTCACTCTTGCCTTGAAGTATTGAATAGACACTAAAATGAGACTATGTTATATTATTTACAATAAGGATGGTTTATGTCAAAAACACCTTGGTTAATTAAATTAGTGAGACCTACTTACGGTAAATGGCTTTTACATCATTGGGGTGTAAAATGTGAAGGATATGAGAAAATTCCCCAAAAAGGACCGTTTCTCGTTATTGGGAATCATACCCACACTTACGATGCTATGTTTTTATCGGCTTCTACTTCTTTCCATATTCATTGGGTAATGGGAGCCTATTTGTTTAAAAATAGATTTCTTAATTACGTATTTGATTCATTGATAAAGGGGATACCTAAGCAACAAGGTAAACCAGATATTTATACAATTCGCGGAATAAAGAAGGTCCTTGCTGAGAATGGGATTGTAGGCTTTTTCCCAGAAGGCACTAGAACCTGGGATGGTGAAAGCATTCCAATCAATGATGCGACTGCAAAATTGATTCGTTTATTTAATGTTCCTGTTGTGATTTTCCAATTTGAAGGAGCCTATGCAGTGAGGCCAAGATGGTCTTATCAACGTCGAAAAGGGCCACTCACCCTTCATGTGGTTAAAGTTCTTTACCCAGAGGATTTTAAAGGAGAGAGTGTCGGTTATATTTCAAAATTGGTGAATTCTTATCTAGTTCATAGTTATGAATCGTGGCAACAGAAAAATCAAATACCCTATCTGAGCGATACAATGGCAGAAGGAATAGAGAATATTTTCTATACGTGCCCTTCTTGCTCCCAATTTTCAACGATTGTCAGTTCAGGTAAAAATTTCGAATGCAGTTCATGCCATTCAAAGTGGGCATTAAATGAGTTTGATGAAATACACGCACTTGAAAATTCACCTTCATTTCCTTCTATAGCTACATGGCATCAGTGGGAGAGGACAGAATTAGAACAACTTATCTTAACGCATGATCATACTCCCCTTTTCCAAGAGGACGAGGGTGTATTGTTTCAATATGCAACTTCAAAACAGCTTATACTTCTAAGTAAAGATTTTAAGCTAACAGCTACTCGAGATGCTTTCATTCTTAATGTTATTTCTTTCAGAGATAAACTGGCTCATTTTGACAAAAAGGAGATTATTTTTGAATTTAAGAACATTACTTCAATTATAATAAATGCAAAAAGTACTTTAGAATTTTCGTATATGAAAAAAATCTATCGTGTTAGAATAAAACAGAATCAATCTATACTGAAGTATATGGAATTGTATCAGATTCAACAAAGTTTGAATCTAAAGGAGAGTGTGTAAATGAACTGGAACTATATTATTCATGTTGGGATTATTTCTTTATCGCTCCTATTTGCGGCACTCTTGAGAGCAAGAATTAGGTTTTTACAAAAGTTTTTGATTCCATCCCCAATAATTGCTGGAATTTTTCTCTTAATCTTCTATAATTTTTTTGCACCTTTATTAAATTTAGGGAGTAATTATCTTGGTGAGTTAGTCTATCACCTTTTGAATATTAGTTTTATTTCAATGATGTTACGTGTCACTGGTAAGAGAGAACATAAAAAGAATAATAAAAGAATTCTTGCTCAGAACGTAACCGCTATAATCGGTCAATATGGGTTACAAACATTCTTTGGTCTCCTTGTTACTGCAATACTTATTTCTACTGTAATGCCCGATTTATTCCCCGCAATTGGGTTTACTCTGGCTCTAGGATTTGAATTAGGGCCTGGTCAGGCATTTAGTATTGGTTCTACATGGCAGAGTATGGGTTTTGATGCAGGACCTTCGGTAGGTCTCACGATGGCTGCAATTGGATTCCTTTTAGGCTCCTTCGGGGGGGTTGTTCTTATTAATACTGGAATCAAGCGAGGATGGGTCGGAAATGAGTACCATAGAAATGTCGAGACTAATCAGATTAAAACAGGGTTCTTCTCTCGATTCCAAGAAAAAAGACCAATAGGATCATATCTGTCGACGGATGGAGAATCTCTCGATACCTTCACCTATCATATTGCTCTCGTGATGATAACATATCTTATTAGTTATGGATTCTTAACAGGTTTAAGTAGTTTACTTTCCTTAATAGGACCAATGGGCGTTGATCTTGCTAATTCTCTTTGGGGGATAAACTTTATTTTTAGTGCTTTTAGTGCTTTAGGTGTGAAAATGTTGATGAAATTATTTAAAGTCGAAACAACTATAGATAATTCAACCTGCAATAGAATAAGTGGCTTTAGTGTTGATTTGACTGTAGCTGCGTCACTTGGCGCAATCTCATTAGTCGCAGTACAGGGTTATTGGCTCCCTATCATAGTGCTGACTTTAGTCGGTGCTCTTATTACATTAGTGATTCTACCTGCATATGCATCTAGGTTGTACGATGACCATCAGTTTTATCGGATGCTCTTGATTTATGGGACAGCTACAGGAACACTTCCAACTGGACTTGCATTGTTGAGAGTTGTAGACCCTGAGTTTGAAACCCCAGCTGCAACAGATTACCTGTATTCTGTTGGAATAGTATTTGTACTCGCAATACCGTTCATATTGAGTGTCAACCTTCCAGCATTTAGTTACGTTAACAATGACCCACGTCTTTTTTGGTTAGCAGTTGGCATCTCCTTCATCTATTTACTTAGTGCTTTCGTTGCTTATATCCTTCTCTCTAAAAAGAAGGCTTTTATTTCAATGAAAACATTCTTTCATACTGGTAAGTAATGAGTGCTGTTATAGAAGAACTTATTGAAATTACATCTCAATTTGCGTTTAAATGTGCTCATATAGAGTATCAGGAAGATGTGTATGTTTACCATCCCCTTCAATATGCTTGGAATTTTCATAAAAAGTACATTGAGTTATATGTAAAGGAAAACACTGACACTCTTTTCCTCGGCATGAACCCAGGTCCTTTCGGGATGGCACAAACCGGAATCCCCTTTGGCGAAGTCAATGTTGTGAGAGATTATCTTGGTATTGATGAGAAGTTAGAAAATCTACCAACTTGTCACCCGAAGAGACCTATTGAGGGCTTGAAGTGTTCTAGGAGTGAAGTGAGTGGTAGGCGGCTATGGACTCTTATTCAAAATAGATTCCCCGTAAGTTCTCTTTTCCCCGATAGTGTTGCAATCATGAACTACTGTCCAGTCGTCTTTGTCGACAAAGGACCCACCGGGAAGAATATTATACCGGAAAAAATTGAAAAGAACGCAAGAGAAAAGCTTGAACAGATATGTGATAATTATTTAGATCAAATGATTTCCATTATCAATCCTAGAAACGTCATTGGAATAGGGCAGTATGCAAAGAAGAAATTAGAATCAAGTATCTCTCGCTTAGAGAGCGACATTTATGTGACAAGTATTCTCCATCCAAGTCCAGCAAATCCTCAAGCAAATAGAGGATGGGAGCCTATTGTTAAAAAAACTTTAGTAGATGAGCATATCTGGAGAGAAGGATGAGTATTGTTAAGAGTGAAAGATCGTATGCAAAAATAAATCTTCATCTTCATATCTCTCAAAGACGAGAAGATGGATATCATTCACTTTCTTCACTTTTCCACCTTATATCACTTTATGATATGATTACGATTGAAATCCATGAACAATTCACTACGGAAATTTTTATCTCTGGAATGGATAATGTTCCTCTTACATCTAACTTGATGTATACAGTAACTCAGTTATACCTTCAAAAGATTCAAACGCATGCAAAAGTTTCTATTACGATAAAGAAGAATATCCCCATCCAAGGGGGGCTAGGTGGTGGATCTTCAAATGCAGCAACTGTACTTCATCTCCTTCAACAAATTTATCATTATCCGCTGAATGATAAAGAACTTCATTCGCTTGGACTTGAAGTCGGTTCAGATGTTCCTTTCTTTCTACATAAGACTCCTTTTGCTTATGTAGAGGGGAGAGGAGAAATAGTGACGCCTATACATCCGAGGAATGACCTTGCTGTTGTTCTCTCAGTTCCACGGGGTTTTGGCGTATCCACAAAACAAGCTTTTACTGATTTAGATGAGTCAAGAGCTGCTAGTCGGGAAGTTCTTAGTCCCCCTAGCATGCAGTTGTTATGTCATATTTATGCAAAATCAGTTAAGGATTGGACTTTTTATAATGATTTTAATAATATAATTATTGAATATAATGATTTATACAATAAATTATTCAATACAACAAATAGAGAAAAAAACTGGTACAGATCGATTAGTGGCAGTGGATCAGCACTGTACACTATTACTGATAGGGGTGATGAGGGTGATATTTTATCCTTATTAGAAGAAAAATATAAGACTCAAGTCACAAATACTTTGACAAATTGTATGCATCTCTTGTAAAGTAAATATACGTTTATTAAATTTACAGCATAAGAGGTGCAGACATGAAAATTACTGACGTGAGGGTGAGGAAAATTACTTCGGAAGGTAAATTGCGAGCATATGCTACCATTACGTTCGACGACCAATTTGTAATTCACAATTTAAAAGTTATTGATGGGAAAAGTGGATTATTTGTTGCAATGCCAAGTAGAAAAACTAAGAGTGGTGAGTTTAAAGATGTTGCTCATCCTATTAGCAGTGACTTTAGAGCAATAATGCAAGAGGCTATTCTTGAAGCATACGAAAGTGCAGATGAACCGGCTGAAAGTCAAGATTGGGATGAATAGACCAATAATAATTAAGAAAATCTCTTAAACAGTCGATTACCACTGGACAAACAGAGTAAAAACCTGTATTTTGATGTGCGATGTCACCTAGTGTGACTTCCTACTGAATCGGTGGGTATAGGGGTGTAGCCAAGTGGTAAGGCTCTGGTTTTTGGTGCCGGCATGCGTAGGTTCGAATCCTGCCGCCCCTGTTTTTAGGATTATCAAGAGGAGTTTTTCATGAAAGATATGAAGTTGACTGGTGAAAAAAGAACCGAGGACTTCGGCTCAGCCGGTTCAAGAAGAGTATTGGCTCAAGGCCGTATACCTGCAGTCATCTATGGAAAGAATGACAATGAGCATATTACGCTCGATGCAAAAGAGTTCCAGAATAAATTACGCCACTTTTCAGAATCTACACTTTTAACCATTAAAGTAGGAAGAAAGAATTACAGCGTTCTAATGAAAGATTTTCAAGAGAATGTAATGCTCGGGAAAGTTCTTCATGTTGACTTTTTTGAAGTAACGAAAGGTGAAGTATTAAGAACTCACGTATCTGTTGTACTTGTTGGGAATCCAGTAGGGGCAAAATTTGGTGGAGTTTTAGAGCAGATTACTCATGAAATTGAAGTCGAATGTTTGCCAAAAGATTTACCACAATCTATTGAAGTAGATGTTTCTAGTTTAAATATCAATGAAAGTGTTCATATTGCACAAGTAGTTGTCCCAGCCGGCGTTAAGTTCCTTCATACACAAGATATGACTATTGCAACAGTCAAGGGTGTGAAAGAAGTAGTTGCTGCATCTGATGAAGAAGAATCTGAAGAAGAAGTAGAAGAAGCTGAAGAGAAATAAAGGAGGCTATTCTGCCACTTATTATTGGTCTTGGGAATCCAGGGCTTACTTACAGCAATACACGACATAATGTAGGATTTAATGTCCTAGAACAAATAACAGCGTTTTTTCAAGTAAAGATGAGAAAACGCTGTTGTCGTCCCTACGCCTTTAGTAAACTTAATAAAGAAACCCTTATCGTCACACCTCTCACGTATATGAATAACTCTGGGAAAGTATTAACCTTCTCCCCTCTAAACACATACTCTGCGAAAGATATTATCGTTATTTGCGATACTCTAGACTTGCCAGCAGGAATAATTCGGATTAAGCGAGGAGGTGGGAGTGCTGGTCATAATGGTTTGAAATCACTTATAGCAAATCTCGCAGAGCATGATTTCATTCGTCTTTATATAGGAATTGGGCGTCCTTCCCCTCCCGAGAGTGTTGTCGATTTTGTCCTTGGTGTTCCACAAGATGATACAGAAAAGGCGATGCTCCAAAAAGGAATTGATGAAGCAACAAATGCTCTTAAAGATCTTATTAATAAAGTTCCTTTAGAGGAGGTCTCTCGTGCATACAATCGAAGAGTCACTTCTTAATAAAGTTGAGGAATTTCTTGCTACACACAGAATTTCATTAACTGATGGAATTCTTGTTGCTTTTAGTGGAGGGGCTGATTCGCTCTCTCTTTTATCGCTGCTTAGGCAATGTTATCCTAAGGACTACATAAAGGCTCTTTATGTGAATCATAGATTAAGAGATGAGATAGAACTTATTCGGGAAGTTGACCAAAATAGGGCTGTGTGTACTTCTCTTGACGTTGATTTTATTCTTATCGAAGCAAGAGAGGGCGAAATAGAACAATTATCCAAAGAAAGAAAGAATGGTCTTGAAGAGGCTGCTCGCTTTTATCGGTATGCCAGATTAGAAGAGATTCGAAAACGATTAACATTTTCTTATATAGCAACGGCTCACAATAAGAATGATCAGAGTGAAACGTTACTTATGCGGTTATTTCAAGGAAGCAGGCATAATTTTTCAGCCCCAATTCAAGAACAGGCAGGTTCACTTATTCGGCCTTTGCTAGGGATTACGAGAGGAGAGATTGAAGAATATCTGACTGAAAAACAACTCCAATGGGTAGAAGATCCAACTAATAATGAGCATCTCTATTTACGAAACAAAATTCGGCATTTACTCGTTCCAACTTTAAAAGATATTTTTCCTCGTTGGGACGATGGCCTTTCTCGTCTTAGTGATGAAATGGAGCAATTGAATGAATATGTTGATGGGGTTGCTCGTGAAGCTAGCGCAAAGAGTGTAAGAAAATTGAGCGATGAGGAAATTGTGTTAGATATAAAGTATCTCACTAATTTCCCACCTGTGATATTACGAAGAGTTCTCTATTATGCGTATAATCAGTTATCTTTTGTTGGACGACTCCGTTTACCAAGTCAAAGCGTTGACGATATTGTTACGATAATACAAGGCAAGAGAAAATCGAGCAGAATTGATCTAGCACACTCTTTTCTTACCTTCTCGAATAGTGAGATGAAATGGAGAAAGGGAAAAGAGGCACTAGGCGTTTTCTATTTTTCCCTAGTATATTCAAATTATACACACCTTCATCATTCTTATTATTTAGTGCGACAAGGGAAGATGAGTATCAAAGAAGAAGATAAAGAGACAATTTGGATAGATGATGAATGTATTGTAGGCCAATTAGCGGTGAGATCCTATCAATCTCACGATACCATTGAATTGAAAGAGGGAACAAAGAGTGTTTCCTCATTATTTGCAAGTTGGCATATTGAAGCCTCAGTTAGGTGGGAGATACCCATTTTAGTTGATGACATAGGGGTTATTGCAATATTTGGAAGATGTTTTAGGGGTAAAGATAGGGTGTCTAAACGTGTATTTCTCTCGCCCCTTGCTGGAAAATTAACTACATTATATAGTATAAAGATTATAGAAGGATAATATTGTGGACAAAGATAACGAAGATAAAAAGTATGAAGAGCCAGAAAAAGATTCAAATGGATCGAAAAATAACTCAGATAATGATAAGAAGAAAAATGATGGTGGCTATTGGTCTGGAATGAGAAACAATAATGATGGGAATAATTCTCAAAAGAAAGGTTCTCCTAATGGTCCTAAATTTGATTTAAATAGAAAGAATCGTCTCGCTTTAGGTTTTTTTGTATTCTTAATTGTGACCTTTTTAATCATGCTTTTTAATGATGGATCAAAAATGGGCCTTCAAGAGGTTCCTTATAGTGCATTTCTTCAGTATGTTGAAACAAATCAAGTAAACTCTGTAGAGATTCAAGATGAACGAATAATAACATTCAATTTACGTAATAGTATGAGTGCTACTACGAGAATCCCATATGATGATACAACTCTCATGGATACTCTTAAAGAATACAATGTTCAAATTACTGGTACTGTTCAGGGAGTCTCATTTCTTCAACTGCTTCTACAAATGCTTCCTTGGATAATTTTCATTGGCTTCACCGTAATGCTTTGGAGACAAACAAAGGGTGCTAACGGGAACGTGATGGCTTTCAGTAAGTCTAAAGCTAAAGAGTATATGGAAAGTGATGTAAAAACCACATTTGATGATGTGGCTGGACAAAAAGAGGCAAAGTATGAGCTTCAAGAAGTTGTTGACTTCCTGAAAAATCCAAAAAGATTCCTTGCCATTGGGGCAAAGATTCCTAAAGGAGTATTGCTAGTTGGTCCTCCTGGAACTGGTAAAACATTACTTGCGAAAGCAGTAGCTGGTGAAGCAGGGGTTGCATTCTTCCATATGAGTGGTTCTGACTTCGTTGAAATGTTTGTAGGTGTGGGAGCTTCTCGAGTGAGAGATCTTTTTGAGCAAGGGAGAAAACATGCCCCAAGTATATTATTTATTGATGAATTAGATGCTGTAGGAAGGACAAGAGGTTCAGGTCTTGGTGGTGGTCATGATGAAAGAGAACAAACCCTTAATCAGATGCTTGTTGAAATGGATGGTTTTGATACTGCAATAGGTGTTATTGTCATAGCGGCAACTAATAGACCGGATGTTTTAGACCCTGCACTTTTAAGGCCAGGTAGATTTGACCGTCAAGTTGTAGTCGATATGCCTGATGTAGGAGAGCGAGAAGCGATTCTCTCTATCCATTGTAAAAAAATTAAAAACGCAGATGATGTTAATTTAAATAGAATTGCTCGTGCAACTCCAGGAACGAGTGGTGCTGACCTTGCCAACCTTGTAAATGAAGCAGCCCTTTTTGCAGCACGTAGTAACCGCAACACAGTCACAATGGAAGACTTTGAAAAAGCTCGTGATAAATTATTACTAGGAGTTGCTAAAGTTTCAAAAATTATGACCCCTGACGAGAAAAAGGCTACCGCATATCATGAGTCTGGCCACGCATTGCTTCATTATCATCTAGATCATTTAGATCCATTGCATAAAGTTACAATTATTCCTCATGGTAGGGCCTTAGGTTTGACAATCAGCCTTCCTGAGAAAGATGCATATACGAAGAATAAAAGTGCTCTCTATGATTGGATTAAAGTTTGCATGGGGGGGTATGTTGCAGAGGAGCTTGTGTATGGTGAGACTACTACTGGGACAAGCAATGACATTAAACAAGCAACAGATATCGCTCGAAAGATGGTTACAGAGTGGGGAATGAGTTCTCTTGGTTTTATTGGATTTGGAAAAGATGACGAACCTCTTTTCTTGGGAAGAGAAATTGCTCAGCATAAAGACTATTCTGAAGATACAGCAAAGAAAATAGATGTTGAAATATCTAAGATTTTAGATGGTGCTCTTAAAGAAACTCGGCACATCCTTACCGAATATCGTGATCAACTCGAAAAACTAACTTCTGCTTTAATTGAACGTGAAACTCTTGATGATAAAGATATCAGAGAGCTATTAGGGTTTGAAATGAGTGGAAGCATCACGTCTTTATTATAAGACGTGGTCAATTGGGAAAAATATGGGAAAAGATTCACACTTCACACGCAATTTTTGTATTATTGCGCACATTGACCACGGCAAATCAACCTTGGCAGATAGATTTATTGACAAAGCTAAGTTAGTTACCACTCGTGGACCAATTCAACAGCAGATGCTCGATAATATGGATATAGAACGAGAACGTGGTATCACAATCAAAAGTCAGGCAGTTACAATTCCTTATCTTGCTAAAGATGGGCATATGTACGAACTGAACCTTGTAGATACTCCGGGACACGTTGACTTCTCGTATGAGGTGAGTAGAGCAATAGGCTCTTGTGAAGGAGCTCTATTACTCATCGATGCGTCTCAAGGAGTTGAAGCCCAGACATTAGCAAATATGTATATGGCTATGGAATTAAACCTAGAGATAATCCCTGTTATTAATAAAGTTGACCTCCCTAGCGCAGATATTGATGCATGTCTTCATCAGATTAATCATGACCTTGGACTCGATTCTGATTTAGCATCTCTTGTCTCTGCCAAGACCGGATTGGGAGTTGATGAATTATTCGAATCAATAGTCGCTCATATTCCACCTCCTAAGGGTCAAGAAAATGCCCCACTTAGGGGTCTCATTTTCGATAGTCATTATGACCCATATAGAGGTGTTATTGTCCATTTCAGGATATTTGATGGAAATATTAAGAAAGGTGATACTATTCAACTTTTTTCAACGAAAGGTGAATATGTTGTTGAAGAAGTTGGTGTTTTTAAGATGGGACTGGTAAGTTGTGATGAACTTAGCGCAGGTGATGTAGGCTATTTTATTGCTGGCATAAAGACTATTAGAGATATTAGAGTAGGGGACACTGTAACGAAGGCTAGTGAGCCTTGTAAGACCCCACTGCCAGGTTTTAAAGAAGTTAAACCTGTTGTATTCAGTTCTATTTATCCAGTCGACTCAAATGATTACGAAGAACTCCAAGAAGCTATCGATCGTCTCAAATTAAATGATGCTTCATTGATTTATGAAAAAGATTCTTCCGCTGCACTTGGCTTTGGATTTCGATGTGGATTCCTTGGTATGCTCCATTTAGAGGTTGTCCAAGAAAGAATTGAGAGAGAATTTGATCTCTCTATCGTATTCACAAGCCCATCTGTTCGATATGTCGTACATATGAAAAATGGCGATGAGCTAAAAATTGATAATCCTCTTGAGTATCCTGAACCCATGAACGTAGATTATGCAGAAGAACCATATATACAAGCAGAAATTATAACGCCTACCACATATGTTGGTAATATTATGAGTCTATGTATGGAAAAAAGAGGAATTCAGGTAGCAATGAATTATCTTGACGAGAAAAGGGTTGAATTGATTTATGAAATGCCTCTGGCGGAGGTCTTGTTTGAATTCTATGATCGACTCAAATCTGTTTCACGTGGATATGCAAGTTTTGATTATCATGTGATAGGATATCGAAGAACCGATCTTGTAAGACTCGATATTCTTGTTAATGCTGAACCTGTTGATGCTTTAAGTCAGCTTGTATTTAAACAAAATGCTACAGTTAGAGCAAGGCAAGTCTGTGAGCGATTAAAAGACGAAATTCCGAGACAGATGTTTAAAATTGCAATACAAGGGGCAATTGGTGGCTCGATTATTTCGAGAGAAACAGTAAATGCCTACCGTAAGGATGTCACTGCGAAGTGCTATGGTGGTGACATTGGGAGAAAAAGAAAACTTCTTGAGAAACAGAAAGAAGGAAAGAAAAGAATGAAAATGGTCGGAAATGTAGAGATTCCGCAACAAGCATTCCTCGCTGTTTTAAAAACTACTGATAGTAAAAATCAATAACATATACAGTACAATTTTCGAAGACTCCATCTATAAAGGTGGAGTTTTTTTGTTTGGTTAAATCTGGATAAATTTTTTTGTAAACGTTTACAAATTTTTCTTGACATCTTAAAAAAGGTATGTGAACATAGAGAGTATAAGGAGTGTCAGCTGTGAGTAACGTAGTACTTTCGATGCAAAAGATCGATAAAAGATTTGCTGGTGTCCATGCTTTGAAGGGGGTGGACTTTGAACTTGTTGAAGGAGAAATCCATGCTCTAGTAGGAGAGAATGGTGCCGGAAAATCTACTCTCATGAAAGCTCTCACAGGAATCTTTCCTAAGGATTCAGGTGAGATACACTATATGGGGAAACTATTTAATCCATTAGGACCAAAGGATGCTCTTGATGTTGGTATCGCAATAGTTCACCAAGAATTGAATATGATGGAACATCTTAGTGTTGCTCAAAATTTATTTATTGGTAGAGAAAGTACTAAGAAAACCTCATGGTGGCTTGATGAGAAAGGGCAGAATGAGAAGGCTAGAGAGTTATTTAAACGACTCAATATGAATATCGATCCTGAAGAGAAATTGAGTAACCTGACTGTTGGTAAGCAACAAATGGTTGAAATTGCAAAAGCTGTTTCTCACAATCTCAAGATTCTCATTCTTGATGAACCTTCAGCTGCTCTTACAGAGAGAGAAATTGATGATTTATTTATAATCATGAGAGACTTAGCTAAAAAAGGCGTCGCTATGATTTATATCTCACACCGTCTTGATGAAATTGGTGTAATTACCGATAGAGTGACGGTTCTCCGAGATGGCGAGTATGTCGGAACAAAAAATACTAAAGAAATCACCAAAGAAGAGATGATTAATATGATGGTCGGTCGGGTCATTTATGAGAAGCCCAAAAGTCATTCAAATGTACCACCCGATGCTCCTGTAGTTCTTAAAGTTGAAAATCTCAACGCTGGGCGCCAAGTACAGAATGTTTCCTTTGAATTACATAAAGGAGAAATACTCGGTTTTGCAGGTCTTATGGGAGCTGGAAGAACAGAGACAATGAGGGCTGTATTCGGTGCCGATAGATCTACAGGAAATATTTACATTAACGGGCAAAAAGCTCTTATAGAGTCTCCAATGGATGCAGTAAAAAAGGGTATTGGGTATTTGTCTGAAGACAGAAAAAGGTACGGGCTTGCTCTAAAACTTTCAGTCCATGAGAATGCCATTATGTCAAGTTTTGAAGATCTAGCACCTGGACTTTTCCTTCCTAGAAAAGCTATGAAGAAAATCAGTAAAGAGTATACCGATAAGCTTAAAGTTAAGACTCCTTCTTTAGACCAGATAGTGAAAAACTTATCTGGCGGAAATCAGCAAAAAGTTGTTATTGCTAAATGGTTAATTAAAAATAGTTCAATACTTATTTTTGATGAGCCAACTCGAGGGATTGATGTTGGTGCTAAAAGTGAAATTTATCACCTTATGAATGAGCTTGTTCAAAAGGAAGGCAAATCTATTATTATGATAAGTAGTGAACTTGCAGAAGTCCTCCGTATGAGTGATAGAGTTGCTGTTATGTGTGAAGGAAAACTTACCGGTTTTGTGAATATTGAAGATGCAAAGAGTGAGAATATCATGGCTCTTGCGACCAGCAGATAATAGGAGTGAGATTACATGAGTAATACAACAAAAAATTTAAAACATGATTTCAAAGAAGGCTTGAGCCTACAAAAATTGTTAGCGCCATTAGCCCTCGTAATTGTTTATGCATTTTTTGCAATCTTTGGGCGAAACTTTTTCTCGTATACTACACTTGTTAATATTCTAGACTCCTCCTACTATATTGGCTTTATTGCAATTGGAGTTACATTTGTAATTATCACTGGAGGGATAGACCTTTCTTGTGGGACAGTAATGATGGCTGCAACAATAATTGGTGGAACAGCATATAAAAC
The DNA here is from genome assembly GCA_963663665.2 of Sphaerochaetaceae bacterium. Lineage (GTDB taxonomy): Bacteria > Spirochaetota > Spirochaetia > Sphaerochaetales > Sphaerochaetaceae > SABI01. The sequence goes on along the minus strand of CAXXKP010000006.1, from coordinate 341,622 downwards.
ATGGGGATGGCCCATGTGGCTTTCTCTTATCCTAATTATTGTTGTCTCTACAGCATTTGGTCTCTTTAATGGGATTATGGTTTCAAGACTTTCTCTTCCACCATTTATTGCAACATTAGGTACTATGATGATTAGTTTGGGGGTAGGTTCTATCGTTTCAAATGTTAGAAGTGCAACATTCCCTGCTCGAGGAGCTGAAGATGGTTGGTTTAAAGGAATTTTTAAGTTTATTACTGACGATAACACATCACTTCCAACTGGAGCCCTAGTACTTTTTGGAACAGCATTTATTGCTTATATAATCTTAACTAGAACGAAGATGGGGCGCTATATCTTCGCCGTAGGTAGCAATAAAGAAGCAGCACGTCTCAGCGGTGTTGATGTCCAAAAATGGGAGATGATGGCGTATGTTGTGTCAGGATTCTTAGCAGGTGTTGGTGGTATTGCATTCGCTGCTGTATATACGACTGTTATGCCAGCACAAGGACAAGGTTTCGAACTATATGCTATTGCTGGAGCTGTAATAGGTGGCACAAGCCTCTCAGGTGGTGCTGGATCTGTTTTAGGTACTATGATTGGTGTCTATATCATGAGTGTATTAAGGGCAGGTCTTCCTTCGATGGACTTACAATCTCAGTATCAAACATTCTTTACAGGTGTTGTTGTTCTTGGTGCTGTTTTACTTGATATATACAGAACGAAGAGAGCTACTGAAGTGAAAATATCAGCCCCTTCTGTATTGTATAAAGAAGATATCATGAAGCAGATTGCGCAGCTTAAAACAGATGGAACAAGTGGATCTGAAAAGAAGATAAAAGAATTAAAAATGGAAATGAATAGTACTTACAAAAATATGGTACGACAAGAGAAGATGGAAAAAGCTTCTCTCAAGAAAAGTGAGAAAGAATTCACTAAATAAGTTTGTGACAGCTGAGTTTCAGCTGAAAAATTTGGTTTCGATAAAGGGTGTATGCTCTTTAAAATTTAGGAGGTAGACATGAAAAAAACCTTGATAGCCTTAATGGCACTGGTTATTCTCGTTTCATTGACCCCATTATTTGCTCAGGGGACACAGGAAGCAGGTAAGCCTTACATCGCTGTTGTATCAAAAGGGGAACAACACGATTTCTGGCAACAAGTAAAATTAGGAGCAAATGCTGCTGCTAAAGAATATGGTGTAGACATCACATTTGAAGGACCTCCTTCAGAAAGCGATGTACAAATTCAGGTTGAAATGTTGAATAACGCTATGGCAAAAAACCCTGTAGCTATTGCTCTTGCAGCATTAAATACAAGTAGTGTTCTTGATCAACTTCAACAAACAAAGAATGCTGGAATCCCAGTAATCGGTTTTGACTCAGGTGTACCTGAAGCTCCACAAGGCTCAATCTGGGCTAATGCTTCTACAAACAACTATGCTGCTGCTGGTTTAGCTGCACAAAAGATGTTTGATGTAATCAAACCAAGTATTGAAAAAGCTACAGTTGCTAAACCTGTAAAAATCGTGGTTATGAACCAAGATGCTTCAGGTGAATCACTCCTTAGCCGTGGTAAAGGTTTCAGAGATACTATTGTTAAATTAATTGCTGACAACACAGCTCTTAGCTTAAGTGACATTTCTGTTGTTGGAAACACTGCTTATATTGCAGCGGACAGCCCAACAAGTGGCAAAAAAGTTATTATTGAAATGGTTGTTCCTGCATCAGCAGCAATGACAGATGCAACAAATGCATCTCAAGCAGTATTAAGCAAAGCTACTTCAGACAATATCCTTGGTATTTTCTGTTCAAACGAAGCTACTGTAAAAGGTCTCTTAGCAGCAACAAACGATGGCGCAGCTTTAAAAAACAATGCTATGTATAAAAACATAGTTGTTGTAGGTTATGATGCTGGTGCTGCTCAAAAGAATGCTGTTCGTAACCAATACTTCCTCGGATCAATCACACAGGATCCTTACATGATCGGTTATAAAGCTGTAGAACTTTCATACAAAGCATACAAAGGCGAAAAAGTTGCCGATGTTGACACTGGTGCAAAATTCTATAACTACATGAACATGGATGATGCTGATATTGCTGGATTAATCTACGATTGATCTACTAAGCATTAAATCTTTAATGGGGTCCTGTATTGGACCCCATTTTTAAAGGAAGTAATTTGAATGAGACATTCTCATCATCCCATAACCATTAAAGAAGTTGCTCATGATGCCGGCGTTTCTATAGCAACTGTTTCTCGAGTATTAAATAATCATGATTCTGTGACTGTTGATACAAGAAATAATGTGTTAAGAGTGATGAATAAGTTGGGCTATAACAGAAATGAAGTAGCAAGATCCCTCAAGATGAGATTTACGAATACCATAGGTATAGTTGCACCTAAATTGAGTAATGTCTATTTCATGGAAGTTGTTGAGGTAATGGATCAACTCCTTACCCCTCTTGGGTACACCATGATTATCAGCTGTTCCAACGATAATATTGAAGAAGAAAAAAAAAGAATTCAAGTTTTACTTGATAGAAATGTAGATGCACTTGTGGTAATCCCTGCAGGTATTCAAGGTCATCATTTGTCCACAAAATCTGTATCAAGAGTCCCTATGGTGATGGTAGACCGTTATATTGAAGGAATTAATGCAGATGCTGTCCTCGTAGATAATCGTTATGGCGTCAAACAAATGGTTCATTCTCTATACAAAGAAGGATTTACTCGCATCGGGTACATTGGAGGAGATAACGACATTCTCACAGCTAATGAGCGCTATGCTGGGTATCTTCAGAGTATGAGAGAATTAGATCTTCCTGTTGAGAAAGATTTTATCTACTTACATGGAACAATGACAATACAAGATGGACACAAGGCAATGGAACAGTTCTTAAAGAAAGAAAATCCTCCAAAAGCCTATCTTATAGCTAACGACTTGTTACACTTAGGGGTTACAGCTCATTTGATCGAGCATCTACCTTTAAAACAAAGGAATGAGTTTGTCTTAGCAAGTTTTGACTATTTAAGTTATTCACCACTATTGGCTTTCTGCCATTATGCGATGAGACAACCACAGGAAATTATAGGGTCTGAAGTGGTTAGACTTTTATTAAGGCGTTTGAAAGGGGACTTTAAAGGGCCTTTTGAAAAGATCGTGATAACACCTGAACTAAAAATCATTAATACGAGTATTGACAAAAACTAGTTACTTTTTCTATCAAAGAAGATATTTTTCCCTTTGATTGAAAGGACAATTGCTTGTATGATTTTCACATCTTCTGATACTAACCCTAACTCTCTTGCTGCCATTCCTACAGAGAACATTACCCTATTATCAACCCTAAAATCAGCTGCAATAGAAACAGCAGAACCAATTGCGATTCCTAAGTCTCCTGTATTAAACGAACAAGGTGTTGAAGGAGATAGAGCTTCTTTTTGAGCACAACTTTCAAACCCACATAATCCACAATGATTAAGTCTCATGGGGACGATAGTTGTACCAATGAGAACGAGTCCATCAGCGAGGTCTAGATTCATAGCATCTCGAAGAAAAAACGAATCAGCTTTATTCTCTTCAACCATTTCCCTCATCTTAGATGCTATTGCATTTCTACCCTCTTTATTCACTGAGACAATTGTGAGGTGATCTACTCCTTTTGCCTTAGGAGCTGTTCGAGCTGCACTCATTATAGTTCTTGTAGTAGTTAGTATTGCTTCTTCTCGTTGATCTTTTTCGTGTACGATATAAGTATTCATATTTACCTATAATAGCAAAAATTCAATCACTATTCCACTACTGAAAAAAACGTGTATACTATATAAAGAAGGGGAGGTGTTAGAGTATGAGAAGCCGAGCATTAAAGTGGGTAATTATTACTTTCTCTATTGTGCTTTTTATTGTAATTCTCATCATTGTTGCACTGCAGGTTGGAGAAAGCCAATTATTGAAAATAATTAACTCTTCATCTGGGATAAGTGTATCATCTATTGATATAAAATTATTACATCCAACAGTTATTGCTACTGAAATATATGTCGATCAACCAGATATCTTTGCACAGATAGAACAAGCTTCTGTGTCTATTACTAGGGATCAAGCAATTGATTTAATATTCACAAAAAATAGAGAACTTTCTCAGGTACATATATCAATGTTAGGCGCACAGATTACATCGAGAGAACACAATGTTAATTTTAATTCCTTAGATGCAGAAGTAAAAGGGCGAGTTGTTCTCAAAGACATCAACAATGCCAATCTCTATTCATTAGATATGTTAGTGAGCCAATTTACCTATAAGCAAGAAGATGTAGATTTTTCTCTTAGTGGAGATGTGGGTAATGTATTCTTCATTGGTAATATTGATGGGAATACTACAATAGAAAATCTAACATCTATCATAAAGGTAATGGATATTCTTAATTTGAAAATTACAAAGCCCGTGCTCCATTTCCCAACGACTCAGATAAGTTCGGTTCCTCTATTAACAGCAGACTCCTCTTGGCTTAAGGACGAACATAATTTTAAAGGTGAAAGTGTGGAGGTTGAATCTTCAACTCATGAAGAATCTTTAAGGGTAAATCATCTATTACTACAATTCCCTCTCATCGAATTAGATGGAAAGATGGAACTATCATCAGACGGACTATTTAGTATAGATGTTGATATCTCTCAACTACATGAAGATGTTATTAAAGAACTAGAGCCAATTCTTCTCTTATTTGGGTATAAAATACCGAAAGCTCCTTTCAATTTTCTCTTTGATTATTCAGAAAAGGATAGGGCTCCCATTATTGAATTACGACCAATTCAGTAGAACTTTGTAATTATATTGTCTCTTATAACAACTCTGAAGAACACCACTACCACTATTAAGGTAGTGGATTACTCTCTTATAGCGCATACACCCAAGACTAGTATGAGCAATTTGTTGATAAGAATAATAGTTATCAATTATCCTTATCTATCTAGTATTTTTAGTTTGTTATTCTTCCATCTTCATCCCATAAATCATGCCAGTCAGTTGCCCCTTCCCACAAAAAAACGTGGCCTTTGATGAGTCTGCAATTCTTATCAATACGATCTATAGCAAATTTTTCTTCTTCGGTGAGAGGATCTGTATTCACAGCATCTAGGTTAGAAAGAATATTTCTCTCATTTGTCGATAAGGGAATAGGAACATGATTGTTTGCTACCGCCCATTTGAGGCATATAGAAGCCGGATGTACGTTATGTGCTTTTGCAATCTCTATAATCACCTCATCTTCCATGTCAACAGTATCATCTTCTGTTCTATCTCTAAGCGGACGATGAGGAGACCCAAGAGGTGAGTATCCTATACAGGTAATGTTATGATCATCACAGAATTTTTTAAGTTCAGGTTGTTGAAAATGGGGATGAATTTCCATCTCATTTACACTGACAGGAACTACGGTATCTTGTAAGAGAAGTTCAAGTTTCGGAACTGTCATATTTGACGTACCAATATGTCGTGTGAGTCCTTTTTGGGCAAACTCTTCTAGGACTTTCCATGTTTTCATAAACGACTCATGGTAATAAGGTGTAGCATTAGGGCTTCTAGAATCGATTGAACACTTAGGTGGATGGTAGTTTGGAAAAGGCCAGTGAATTAAATAAAGGTCAAGATACTCTAGCCTCAAGTCTTTCAGACTTTTATAAAAAGAAGCACGTGCAGACTCTGGTTCATGGGCATCATTCCAAAGTTTTGAGGTAATCCATAGCTCTTCTCTTTTAACGAGTCCTGAAGAAATTACCCTGTCTAAAACTTCTCCGATTTCTTTTTCATTTCCATATACACTTGCACAATCTATATGGCGATATCCATGTTCTATTGCAAAGAGTACACTCTTAGCGATATCTTTGGGATTAATATGGTCAGATCCGAAGGTTCCGAGTCCTATTGTTGGGATTTTTTTCCCACTACTCTTTATAGTAAAATATTGGTTAGTACTCACTCATTTCTCCTAGTTATATATCTAGGTAAATCGTATCATGTATAATTAAGAATGCAATACGTAAAATACGATAAGAATATATTGTTTTACGAAAAGATGTGGTATATTTACTAGATGTTGACCATTGGGATATCTCTCCATTTCCATGATACCTATGATAAAGAAGTTACTCGAGGAATCATTGAATTTGCAAAAACACAACCATCTTGGCGTCTTAGCGGCCCAATAGGAGGCCTCAGTGATTTATACATCAGGAAGGAAGAACATCTTGATGCGCTCATTACGAGGATAGAGAATCAAAGTGATGCTCTCCATTATAGTAGCCTTCATATTCCTATTATAGATATTGCTGGTACATTCGATGGAATTGGAGTGTTTAGAGTTCAAAATGATGATGAAGCTACTGGAAAAAGAGTTGGTAACTTTATGCGAGATTTAGGGGTTCTTTCATTTGCTTACTGTGGAGTCAAAGATGCTTCATGGTCACTTCTTCGACTCAAGGGATTTTCAGATGCTCTTTCTTTAGATATGCAAGAAATTGCTATATTTACCCAATCTCTTTCTCAATATAAGAGTCCCAAACCAAGTAATGTTCTCAATCAATTCTTGAAATCTCTAGAAGTACCTACTGCAATCTTCTGTTCTAATGATATCGTAGCTGTAAAAGTTAGTCGTCATATTCTTGATCTTGGATACCTTATACCTTCTCAAATGAGCGTGGTAAGTGTCGACAATGATCCTCTTTTGTGTACTCTTGCTAATCCATCACTTACGAGTGTAGCGCTAGATTGTTTTTCTATTGGATACAATGCTGCTTTTCTAACATATTCATTACTTGAAAAGAAGGAAGGTGTACAAAGGGTCACTCTCATTAGTCCCCTTGAGGTTGTGGAAAGAGAGAGTACCCAAATATTTTTGACACAGGATGAAATCGTCCACAAAGCTCTTTTGTTCATAAAGGAACATGTAAGCTATGGCATTAATGTACAAGATGTGGCTGCGATTAGTGGAACCTCTAGAAGAAACTTGGAATTGAAATGGAAGAAAATGAGAGGACGTACTATACTCAATGAGATTATCGAGCAACGACTTAAAGTTGCAAAAAGACTTTTGAGAGAAACAAATAAAACAATAGAAAGTATTGCAGTTGAAAGTGGGTTCTCTACAAGCCAGAGATTTTATGCTCATTTTAAAAGAGCGATGGGTTTTTCTCCTAATAATTGGCGCGATATGAGTAAAAAATCATACTACTAGGGCAATCATGAGAAATTCTTTGATAGACATTTTGGTGTTCAGTCGGTATAGTGGGGACAAGGTATTTTCACATAGCTAAGGAGCTCGTTATTATGGAACATTCTCTTTCTTACGTCTTGGTAACCCCCTATACCATTGCAAAAAGTAGAACAGGTGGGGTTTTAGCACGTCTATTGTCTAGGTCAGATGTTGAACTTGTTGGAGCACAAATGATTGCTCCTGACCAACAATTTGTAGATGACTACGCACAGAGTATACGTAGTTTAGATGATGGTGATACTGGTGTCGCAAACGAGTTGCTTGCTTCTTATATAGAAAAGAATCTTGCTCCTTCCTCAGGAAGAAGACATAGATCCCTTTTATTAGTATTCAGAGGGGTCAATGCGTGTGAAAAATTAAGTATACTCTGCGGACCGCTGCATCCAGAGAGACGCAATATTGAACTTCTAACTGGTGAGAATATCAGAGATACCTATGCGGATCTTATCATCTCGAATGATGATCCAGATGACATCACCTATTTTGAACCAGCTGTACTCACCCCACGACTTCAAGCAACCGCTGACGCACATCTTGCACTCTTTGCTAAATGGCTTCCAGATGAAGAGAATATTGTAGAGAATGTAGTCTATCCTCATCCAGAACTTGTTCAGAGATCCCTTGTTATCATTAAGCCAGATAACTGGAAGTTCGCTTCAAGTAAACCAGGAACAATTATTGACATGTTTAGTAGAACTGGATTGAGAATTGTTGGTGTTAAGGTCCATAGAATGAGTGTTGCAGAGGCTCTAGATTTCTACGGATCTGTTAAAACTACATTAAAAGAGAAATTAGCTCCTATCTTTGCCCGAAAAGCAAAAGAACATTTAGAGAATCATTTTCAAATGAAGCTTTCACAAAACGTAGAAAAGTCCTTGAGCGAGTCAGTTGGGATTGAGTACGCCGTTGACCAATTTGAACAGATTGTTGAATTTATGAGTGGTACTAGACCTTCTGTTTGTCCTCTTGAGGAGTTAAATCATCCAGGAAGTGTGAAGTGTATGATTCTTATCTATGAAGGTGAGAATGCTATCCAGAAGATCCGAGATGTTTTAGGGCCAACTGACCCGCTTAAAGCACCAGGCGGAACAATTCGTCGTGAGTTTGGAAGTAATGTTATGGTAAATACAGCTCACGCATCAGACTCTTCGGATAGCGCAAAAAGAGAGATGAATGTAGTAAGAATTCACGATAACACTTGTGCTGAAATAATGAAGTCTTACCTATTAATAGTCTCCTAAATTGAAATATTAGAAGAAGAGAATAAGCTATGATAACAAAAGATTTTTATGAAACTACAGAAAAAGGTGAGAAAGCCGATAAATATACGTTGACAGCAGGGCTTTACTCTGCCGTAATCACGACGTATGGAGGTATTCTCATAGCTTTACATGTTCCTGATAAAACTGGAAATATAGATAATGTTATTCTCTCATTAGAAAATTTATCTCAGTATGAAGAGAGCTCTCCATATTTTGGTGCTATTATTGGTAGAGTTGCTAACAGAATTGGAAATGCTCATTTTTCCCTTGATGGTGTGGAATACTTGTTAGATAAGAATAATGGAAAGGCTCATACACTCCATGGGGGTTTTAATGGCTTTGATAGACAGATATTTAAAGCAAAGATCGATGAGAGTGCTAAAAACCCTACGATTCATCTGTTCCTTGAAAGTAAGGATGGTGATGGTGGTTTCCCTGGGAGCGTGATGCTAGAGGTTATATATTCACTTTCAAGTGAAGGTTCACTCTCAATATCATACAAGGCTCATGTAGATAAAAGAACTCCTCTTAATCTCACAAACCATGCATATTTTAACTTGAAAGGTAAAGAAGATATTTTAGATCATCTACTTACTCTTAATTGTGACCGATACCTTCCTGTGGATGAGGGCCTTATTCCTACAGGGGTTATTGCCCCGGTTGCCAATACAGCTTTTGATTTCACAACTAGTAAGGAAATTAGGCAAGACATTGATAAAATTGGGGGATATGACCACTGCATGATAGTCAAAGAGAGTGGTGATATTACAACTCCCATTGCTGTGGTAAAAGAGATAACAAGTGGAAGAGTCATGCGAGTTTATACTACACTGGAAGCTGTTCAGTTCTATAGTGGAAACTTTTTAGATGGATCTATTAAAAGTCCTAAAGGCTTCATGTATGAAAAATATGCAGGTTTTTGTTTAGAGACGCAACATTATCCAGATGCAGTCAACCATCCAAACTTCCCATCTACTATCTATGATGAGAATAACGGATTCGAACATACAACTATCTACTCATTTTCAGTAGAGGGTTAATTGAATTTTCTTATGATTGAATTTTCTCAAATTATTGAAACAGATATTCTCATTGCAGGTAGTGGTTTGGCAGGAATTAGAGCAACAAAGGATGCACTTTCAAGCGGTAAAAACGTGGTTCTTGCTTCAAAGGGGAAATTGTGTTCTGGCTCATCATTCTATCCTCTCACTGGAGGTCTTAGAGCGCAGCTTCCATCGAGTGAAAGGGATAAAAATCTCTATTTACAAGAACTTTTATCTAGTGGGGCTACCGTTGCAGGGGAAGAACATTGCAAAATCCTCGTTGATTCAATTACTCACGAGATAGAGAGGCTTCCTGAGATTGGGATCTACCCAAAAAGTGCTTATGGACGAGCTGCCTGTTTTGCTACAACCGAACGCCGTCTTGAGGGGTGGAGTGGTTGGGATACTATCCGAAGCAGTGTAAGAGATATATTTTCTACTGAGGAAAACCTTACTCTCCTTGAGTATTGTGAAATACAAAGAATTATAGTACGCGATAAGAAAGTGATTGGAGCGATTGCTCTCGACGAAAAAGAAAAATGGGTCTTTATTTCCTCTAAGGCAATTATTCTTGCTACAGGTGGAATGTGTGCTCTTTACAAACACAATCTTACAACTGATGACGTGTGCGGTATAGGTCATTCCCTTGCGCTTGATAGTGGTGTATCCTTAGTGAACCTCGAATTTATCCAATTTATCCCAGGAATGCTGAAACCTGTCTATAAATTAATTTTTGGTGAAATCATTCTCCGCTATGTTGATACCATTGTTAATCATGAAGGCAGAGCGGTTTTAAAAGAATTTTTTGAAAATGATGAAGAATATAAAACTTGTTTATTAGAAAGAGCAATGCATGGACCTTTCACGTGTGGAGACTCAAGCCAGTATTTTGATTTGCTCATGATGAAAGACTATATAGAGAATTCTGAACCGTCTGGATTGACTTTAACATTTAAAAAAGGACTCATTGAGGATACAAACCCTCTTGTAAAAGAGATTCCCACTCTCTATAAAAAGCATCATGTAGATATTGAGAAAGAGAAAATAACACTTCTCCCTTTTGCACATTGTAACAATGGGGGTATTTCCATTGAGACAGATGGAACTACTTCTATTCGAGGGTTATTTGCAGCTGGAGAGGTCGCCGGTGGTGTTCATGGGGCAGACCGCCATGGTGGCGCTGCGACTTCTGCCGCTCTTGTTTTTGGTGCGATAAGTGCTGATAGTGCAAATATTTATTGTAATAATAATCAGCGAGAGGAGTATGATATCAACCTCATAAAAGAAGATTTTGCATCGTTTGCAGGAGTGAACACAAAAAACTCTCTAGATTCTATCACATTATTAGAACATCTACGAGAAAAGCTATTTTTCTCGGGAAATGTGTATAGAAATAGGGAAAATATTTTAACATCTTTATCATGGATAGAAAAAATGAGAGGTTTGTACTCACCATGGAATGCCATCTCAAATAGAGAAAATATAAAAGCTGCAATGAAAACCTTTCATGCATTGAGAACGAGTGAAGCACTGCTTAAAGCATTATTAGAAAGAGAAGAAAGTCGTGGTCCTCATTATCGAAGTGATTTCCCTAGCATAAATCGAAGCCTTGATACGAAAAAAGTGTTCATCAAGGAAGTAAATGGCAAGATTCTCTCTACTATGAATTAATATTATCTTGGTCTATATTTTTTTCTATTCTTCCATAAATGTGAGATAATGAAAGATTCACATGAATTACTTTTAATATTTAATAGATGTAATATTTTTGCATGCTCATTTTGTGTCGTGGATGACATTTTAGTATTCATAGAATGATAAAATAGCATAGAAGATCGTAAATTTAGTCGCTCAAACATATCTAAAGCTAATTCATTTCCAGATAACGACACGATGGTATGATGAAAAAGATAGTGAGCCTCTCCGTATGAAATAAAGTCTATAGGATCTTCATGTAGGAGTGTATCCATCTTTTCATATAAATTATAAAGTGGTGTGATGTCTTTATTCTCTTCAATAATCAACCTTACACATAGAGCTTCAATATAACTACGAATCTCAAGGAGTTCTTTATGATCCTTATCTCCACATTCTTTTACATAGGAACCACTTTTTGGTTGAACAATAATCAACCCATCTCTCTGAAGCCGTTTGATACTTTCTCTAACAGGAGTTCTTGAACAAAAAAACTCTTTCGCTAGAGCTGTCTCAGAAAGCTTTTCTCCTGGTATGTATTGTTCAGTGAGGATTCGCTTCCTTAAAATAGAATGTATTTCATCTACACTAAGGTTTTTTTGGATTTCTTCCATGAATTTTGTCCTTGTATTTACTCTATGGTCTAGTATAACAGAAAAGTATTAGTATACAAGAAAAATAATTTAAATATTTGATTTAGAAATATATATAATTATAAAAATATTAAATATATATAATATAAGAAGAAAAAAAGTATAAAAAAATGTTTGACAAATCCTATTTCCTAAACTAGTATACAAGAACAGATATAAATCTGTTTTTATTACTGTGCATTTTTGTTTATACGTCTATGAAATATCATAGATACAAGGAGGAAAAATATGAAAAAGTTTTTAGTTCTGTTGCTGATCTTGGTCGTAACTCTTTCAGTAGTGACAGCTCAAGGAGCTCAGGAAGGAAACTCGGTTAGTGTAGGAGGGAGTCCGCTTGCTGATGTGAGAGTGCGCCAAGCATTTGCCTATGCTATCGATATGGATGCTATCGCTTCGAGTCTATTAAGCTCAAAAGCTGTTGTAGCAAATAGTTTAACACCAAATGGAGCATGGAAGGTTCCTGGTCTTGAGAAGTATTCGTATAATCCAACAAAAGCCAAGAGCTTGTTAAAAGAAGCCGCTTGGGATAAAAACTATGTTCTCGATATCGTTTATTATTATGGCGACCAGATGACTGTTGATTTAATGACTGCTGTACAAGCTTATTTGGCTGATGTAGGTGTCCAAAGTACATTTAGAAAACTAGAGGGAGATCTTGCTGCTCAGCTTTGGGTTCCACCTACAGATACACTAAACGGACCTTCTGCAATCAATTGGGATTTAGCTTACGCTGGAATAGCAGCCCTCTCTTTGAATGAATATTATGACAGATTCTTGCCAGGGTATTCTTCAAATTCACATACTCCCGATAATGACGAACTAAAAGCATTAATCGAAGCAACTCATGTTGTTGATCCTGTGGCTCAGAAAAATGCGTTTTTCGCTCTTCAAAAATATGAGAATGAATCACTGTTCAATATCCCTCTCTATTACCAACAAGTATTCGTAGTGAGTAGTGATAATCTCGATAGAGCAGGTGCTGAGTTTGGTAACGAACAATTCAATTATGACTGGAACATTGTAAATTGGGATATAAAAGCCCAATCCGATGGGAAGAAAGTATTAAAAACCAATGGTGGGCCAGTGAGTTTTGTAGAAACACCATTCTTAAATCCTGGTTCTTTCATGAGCCAAAAAGTACTATTTGACAGACTTCTTGTAGCTGATGCTGGTCTTGCTTCCTTTAAAGGACAACTTGCATCTTCTTATAAAGTAAGTGCAGATGGTAAAGTGATTAGTTTCACTCTTCGAGATGGAATTACTTGGCATGATGGATCACCAATTACAGCAAGTGACATAAAATGGACATATGAATTTGCAACAAAAGTTCCTGCAGTGAATGCTGTCTTTGCTTCAATGTTGAAACAGCTTGTTGGTTACGATGCCTATAAAGATGGGAGTGCTAATGGTATCAGTGGTATTGGTATCAATGGAAAGACAATAACATTTACTTTCAATAAAGCAGATTCAAATGCTCTTCTCGTATTCTCTCAATTCCCACCTTTACCACAAAAATACTTCAATGATGTTGATCCTCTAAAATTCCAACAAGCCTCGTACTGGCAATCTCCTGTGGGCTCAGGTCCATATAAAGTGAGTGAGATATCAATGAATAACTATGCAACCTTTGTCCCTTATGCTGCATATCATGGTGGAAAAGCAAAGATTGATATTATTCAAATGTATCCTAGTGGTGAATCTGATCCTAACTTAGTGAAAAACTCAGCTGCAGGTCAACTTGATTATGCTTATACAAAGAGTGTTGAAGATGTTATCGCAATTGAGAAGATGGATGGTCTGACTGTTACCCCTGTCGATATTCGATACACAAGACTCTTCTATGTGAATAAATTCCCTAAGCCATAATCGTTTTTTGATAACTGCCGGTGGGATATACTACCGGCAGTTCTAAATATTTTATAATTTCTTTAAAGGATACAATTATGATCCATTACGTGGTCAGAAGATTACTAACCTTCATTCCTATGATAGTAATCATTACTTTTTTAATATTCTTAGGTCTCGAACTTACTCCAGGAGATGCCGTATCTTTTATGGTTGGCCCAGAAGCTCTTGCAAATATGGATACCACACAGCTTGAAGCATTAAGAGATTCTCTCGGTCTTAATGACCCCTTCTTTGTCAGATACGGTAGGTGGTTCATTGGAATCATATCAGGAAACTTTGGATACAGTCTTACCAGCGGGGTTCCAATAAGAACTATTGTTCTTGACCGCCTTCCAGCTACTTTAGAATTGTCGTTTGCCGCTCTTATCATATCGACAATTTTTGGTTCTGTCTTAGGGTTGTTAAGTGCGCTAAAGAAAGGAAGAACAACCGACTCGTTGTTAACAATTACAGGAATGATTGGGGTCTCAATCCCTGAATTCTTTTTTGGTCTTGTGAGTTTAGTAATTTTTTCAATACATCTTAAATGGTTTCCTATTGGAGGTAGAATCAGTCCTGATGATGTTACATTCTTAGATAGGCTTCCTAATTTAATTCTTCCTTCTGTTGTCCTAGGCATTGCTATGACGGCTGGAGTGATGCGTTATGCTCGAAGTAGTATGCTCGATACGATTGAGAAAGATTATATGAAAACCGCTCGTAGCAAAGGGCTCCCTGAATGGAGAGTCAATCTTATGCATGGATTTCGTGTCGCTCTTACTCCAATAGTTGTTTTAATTGGGTTTAGACTTCCGATGTTAATTGGTGGATCTGTGGTTATAGAGCAAATATTTCAATGGCCTGGTCTAGGGAATGAGTTTTTAAGTGCGGTAAGGGGACAGAATTATCCTCTTGTGATGATGATTGCCCTCTTCTTTGTGTTTGCTGTTCTTATTGCAAGCTTAGTTGTTGATATTCTCACAGCGTTGCTCGACCCAAGAGTCAAATTGGGATAAGGAGTGAGATATGAGAATTACTAATAAAAGGTTGATGGGAAAAATGGACACTCTGTTACGCAAGGAAGAAGCAGGGCTCCTTTCTCACAAAAAGGGTTCAAGAGTATTACGAAAACTATTAAGTAATCATCTTTCTGTGATAGGTTTTGTTATTTTTTTTGTAATACTCCTATCATCTATCTTCGCACCTCTTTTAACCTCCTACGGACCATTACAGATAGACTTGAAGGAGATTCTCAGTTCCCCGAGTGTAAAACACCTGTTAGGGACAGATAAATTAGGCCGTGATGTTTTTACGAGAATTCTTTACGGAGGAAGAATTTCTATTCTAATAGGATTTGGTAGTGCTATTGGGGCTGCAAGTATTGGTATTCTTGCTGGAAGCTATGGAGGCTATAAAGGGGGATGGGTAGATAAACTCTTTTTACGACTCAGTGAAATTTTTATGTCATTCCCTCAAATCGTCCTAGTACTTTTAATTGTTACAATCGTAGGTCAAAGTATGACGAATCTTATCTTCATCTTTATTGGAACAGGGTGGGGCAGTGTATATAGAATGACAAGAGCTAAAATGTTAAGTATCAGAGAAGAAGAATATGTGACCGCACTGAAAGCTTTTGGACTTAATGATCTTTTAATTTGTTACAAACATATGCTTCCAAATGCTCTTGGTCCAATTATGGTAAATATTACCTTGAGTACTGCGATGTTTATTCTTCAAGAGGCTGCTTTGAGTTTTCTTGGACTTGGAGTCCCTTTACAGATTGCAACTTGGGGAAATATTCTCAATGCCGCTAATGATATGACTGTATTAACAGAATACTGGTGGATATGGCTTCCTGTAGGAATTGTCATCTCTCTTTTTGTACTAAGTGTTAACTTCATAGGTGATGGATTACGAGATTCAGCTGATCCATCACAACAAGGATGATGAAATGGAAACCCTTATCAAAGTAGAAAATTTACGAACATATTTTTACACGAACAATCGTTGCAATAAAGCTGTTGATGATGTCTCCTTTTCAATCAAAATGGGTAGAACCTTGTGTGTGGTAGGCGAATCAGGATGTGGGAAAAGTGTAACTGCAAGCTCTATTATGCAACTACTTCCTAGATTGGCTAGAATAGAGAGTGGCTCTATCACGTATTATAGACCAGAAGAAGAAGTCTCTATTGAAAACCTTGAAAGGAATGGAAAAGAAATGAGAAGCATTAGGGGTGGAGAATTAGCAATGATTTTTCAAGACCCAATGACTGCTTTAAATCCTGTATATTCAATTGGTTTTCAGATTAAAGAGAATTTAAAATACCATACAAAACTGAATTCGAAAGAAAGAGAACAGCGAGCAATTTCCTTACTCGCAGATATGGGGATTCCTTCACCAGAAAAGCGAATTCATGATTATCCTCACCAATTCAGTGGTGGTATGAGGCAACGTGCTATGATTGCTATGGCGATGAGTTGTGATCCAAAAGTACTAATCGCAGATGAACCAACTACGGCACTTGATGTGACCACTCAAGCTCAAGTCTTTGAATTGATGGATAATCTCAAGAAGAATCATCACACATCAATTATGCTTATTACCCATGATATGGGCGTTGTTACAGAACTTGCTGATGATGTTATCGTAATGTATATGGGCAATATTGTTGAAGGAGGAAGTGTGGATCAAGTGTTACGTTCTCCAGTTCATCCTTATACAAAAGCATTGCTAAAATCTATACCTTCGCTTGGAAAAGGAAAAAATCAGATAATAGATCCAATTCGAGGAGCTACTCCCGATCCTTTTAACAGGCCACTAGGGTGTCGTTTTGCTCCACGTTGTGATTATTGTAGCGAAAAATGTTTATCTGAGATGCCCCCAGAAGTTTATATTGATGAAACTCATCGAGTACGATGTTTTAATTATGAGGAGGTGATATCAGATGATAGAAAATAGAGAAATCCTCTTGTCCCTTAACGATGTGAAGACTTATTTCCCAGTAAAGAAAGGCGTATTTAAGAAAACCGTCGGGCAGGTAAAAGCTGTTGATGGTGTTGATCTAATAATCTATAAAGGTGAAACTTTAGGGTTAGTTGGGGAGTCTGGCTGTGGAAAAACCACATTGGGTAAGACAATATTACAATTAGTAAAGGCCACAAATGGAAAAATTGAGTATAATTTTGATGGAGAATTAAAAGATCTCATTACATTGAAAGATAAGGAGATGATGAACGCAAGGAAAAAGATGCAGATTGTCTTCCAAGATCCTTATTCTTCTCTAAATCCCTCATTCACTATCTATGGATCATTAAGCGATCCTCTTAAAAAGTTTGGTGTTAAGGATTCAAAAGATCGGAAAAAGATTGTTGCGGATTTACTTGAATCAGTGAATATGCGAAAGGAGTATATGAATCGTTACCCTAATGAGTTCAGTGGTGGTCAAAGACAAAGAATTGGAATTGCTAGAGCGTTGAGTGTAGATCCAGAACTCATCGTTTGTGATGAAGCTGTGAGTGCACTTGATGTCTCAATAAGAGCACAAGTCCTTAACTTATTGATGGAAATTAAGCATAAAAGAAATCTTACATATATTTTTATTACTCATGATTTGAGTGTAGTTGAATATATAGCAGACAGAATCGCGGTAATGTATCTTGGACATATTGTAGAACTCAGTGATGCTGATCAGCTCTATACTCATACATGCCATCCATATACCAAAGCATTGTTATCATCAATTCCTGTTGCAGACCTTGATTATGTGAAGAAGAGAATTGTATTAGAAGGGGATGTTCCAAATCCAATCAATCCACCGAGTGGATGTCCATTTCATCCTCGATGTAAATACAAGATGGATAAATGTTGTGACGCAATTCCACAGTTAAAAGTATACACCATAGAGGGGAAAGAGCACCTAGTTGCATGTCACCTCATGGATGATAGAGAAAGTGCTAGATAAGCACAAGGAGTATAATTATGAGTACATTTAAGATTCGAACCATCAAAGGTATGCTTCCTGCCATGGTCACGAGTTTCGATATACAAGGGAATTTTGACGAAAATGGGCAACGCGAAGTAGTTGACTTTCTTCTTAATCAGGGCAGCGATGGTTTATATATCACAGGAAGTACTGGCGAAACTTTTTTGATGGATTCTACGGAGAGAAAAAGTGTAACTGAGGTAGTTTGTGATCAGGTAAATAAGAGAAAACCAGTGATTGCTCACATAGGTGCAATAGGGACAAAAACATCGATTGATTTAGCAAAACATGCTGAAAAATGTGGTGTGGATGCAATTTCTGCAGTACCTCCATTTTATTGGAGATTCAACGAGAATGAGATTTTCTCTTATTATAATGATATATGTAAGGCTGTAGACATTCCCATGATTGTGTATAATATCCCTCTTGCTGGAACTATGGGATATCCTCTGATTAAACGTTTAGCAGAAATAGAAAACGTAAAAGGAATCAAATATACTGCGTCTACTCATCATGAAATTACTCGGATAAAAAATGAGATTGGAAATGATTTTATGGTTTATTCTGGTGTTGATGAAATGGCTTTGAGCGGGCTTATGAGTGGCTCTGATGGAATCATTGGTTCCTTTTACAATCTATTGCCAGAGCTTTTTAAAGACATCTACACTGCAGTTAAGGAAGATCGTCTTCTTGATGCACGGAAATATCAAATGCAAGCTAATGAGATCATCATGTATGTTTTAGACAATGGATTTCTTTCTACAATAAAACGAACATTGAACCTTACTGGAGTTCACGCTGGCGAGGTAAGAGCTCCATTTACACGTTTACGAGACGAAGAAGAGAAAGTTGTTATGGCCACTCTCAATCGGATTAATAAGGAAGTAGGACCAATAAACTCAAAAGTCCTATCGATGTTAGGAGCATAAAGTGGATTTTTCTGCAATATATACGCTATATAAAGACCAACTTACTAATTCGATTCTTCCCTTTTGGATTAACCATGGACTAGACTCAGTTTATGGTGGAATTTATACAGCAATCGACCGGGACGGAGCTCTTCTTGATTCGGATAAATCTGTCTGGTTTCAAGGAAGAGCTCTTTGGACTTTCTCAACATCTTACTTAGAAGTAGCACAAAGAAAGGAATACCTAGAGGCAGCAACGAATATAGTCCAATTTTTAGATAGTCATTGTTTTGATCCTTCGGATATGAGAATGTACTTTAGAGTAAGCAAGGAAGGAAAAAAAATTGTAAAAAGGGAAAGGTATATTTTTAGCGAAACTTTCGCTGTCATTGGGTATAGTGCATATTCGAGAGCGATAGGGAGTAAGGAATATGCTGAAAAAGCATTTTCATTATTTAAGTACATAATTGAAATCCTTGATACTCCAGGATTGCTGATCTCCAAAGTAGATAATAATAATAGACCGACAAAAGGGTTTGGCGTTCCAATGATTCTTATAAATACAGCGCAAGAACTCAGGAAGGCAATCCCTGAACAAACACCATACCTCAACAAAATGATTGATTCTTTTATCAAACAAATAGATGATAGTTTTGTACGGGATGAATTTGAAGCTGTTGTTGAACAGTGCACTATGAACAATGAACTTTATCTTGATCATATTGAAGGGCGAACACTGAATCCAGGACATGCTATTGAAGGTGCTTGGTTTATATTAGAAGAGTATCGTAATAGGGGAATAGAATATTATAAAAGGCTTGGATTGAAAATGCTCAATTGGATGTTTGAAAAAGGTTGGGATTCTGAATTTGGAGGAATAACCTATTTCTTAGATATTTTAGGCAAAAGTTCCTCTGAATATTGGCACGACATGAAATTCTGGTGGCCGCAGAATGAAGCTGTGATAGCAAATCTCCTAGCATTTAATCTTACTCAAGAGGATAAATATAAAAAGAATTTTCTCATGGTTCATGAATATACCCAAAAATATTTTGTAGATCCTGTTCACCATGAATGGTTTGGTTACTTCCATAAAGATAATTCTTTAAGCACTCCTCTAAAAGGCAATATGTTTAAAGGACCTTTCCATATCCCTAGAATGTATATAAAGGTGATTACACTTCTTAATACATAAAATCTTTTCCATATTAACCGAGAAGCTTTCTCGGTTGATTTGAAAAATAATAAAAATATCTTGTAACATTTTTCCTAAATAGTGGTTTAAATGATAGAAACAGAGGGAAATACAAGATGAAAAAAATATTAACATTAAGCCATAATTTACTACTTCATATAAGGTTCTACTCATTCAAGATAGGCAATTATTCTATTTCAACACTCCCTATTATCGCAGCAATCCTTATCTTACATGCTAAATTTGCTGATAAAGTAATCAACTAAGAACACAATCATTCGATAGAATGATATTATATACAAAAGGAGAGATGATTGAATTCATCTCTTTTTTTTATGGCAATATTCCCAGAAAGTAGGTTACGTATATTTTGCCATTGAGCGTACTTTTTTCAGTATTTCTATCATTTCTTCATTGTTTCTTTATTCAAAATTTACTTTTATCTGTTACAATTACTTTAATAAAAAAAGGTAAAGGGAGGGACTCATGAAAAAACGTTCAAGTGCACATACAATTCGAAGTATTGTACAAATAGTTTTTTTTATCATCGTGCTTATTGTTGTTATAGGACATTCCTTAGAAGAGACGGGAATCACCATACCTCTTCTCCAGGGGGCATCACTTCATGCTATTTGTCCATTTGGTGGAGTGGTTTCAATCTACCAATATCTAACTGCTGGAACTTTCACACAGAAAATTCATGAATCATCATTCTATCTCATGTTATTAGTGTTAGTTACTGCGATAGTAGCTGGGCCAATATTTTGTAGTTGGGTATGCCCTTTTGGTACTTTTCAAGAATGGATGGCAAAAATTGGAAGAAAAATCTTTAAGAAACGTTATAATCGAATGATTCCAAAACGACTCGACTCGATACTAAGATATCTTCGTTATGGAGTACTAATTTGGGTTGTGGTAGTCACAGCAATAAGTACAAAACTTGTTTTCGCTTCATATGACCCCTATTATGCCTTATTTAATTTCTGGACAGGAGAAGTAGCTATAGGTGCATTCATTGCATTAGCGGTTGTTATGATTTCTTCGCTTTTCATTGAGAGACCATTTTGTAAGTATGCTTGCCCATATGGTGCATTACTTGGTCTTACAAACTTATTTAGAATATTTAGTATTCGTCGAAATGAGAGTACGTGTATCAGTTGTTCTAAGTGTGATAAAGCCTGTCCAATGAATATAGAGGTCTCAAACAAGAAGATTATTAGAGACCACCAATGTATTTCATGTTTAGAGTGTACAAGTGAAGTAGCATGTCCTGTTGGTTCAACAGTAGAACTTAACACTACTATACCACAAGGGGAAAAGAAATGAAAATCAACTCAAAAATCGTAGCATTATTAATAATTGTTGTACTTCTTGGGGGAGTGTTGATCCTTATAGTTTCTGGACTCTGGATTACGGAAGGAAAGAAAGTACCAACAAAAATAACCACTGGTGAATTTGTTGGTACCTCCAATCCTGCAGATATTAAAGGATCCTATTCCTTATTAGATATCGAAACTTACTATGGAGTACCATCAGAGACAATCGCCTCAGCCTTCCTTCTTGATACATCTGTCATGAAGGCAGTAGAGTATAAAGCTAAAGATATAGAAGAGGTCTATCAAGACTTAGGATTAGTTGAAGGTGATATTGGAACCGATAGTATTAGATACTTTGTATCTTTGTACCTTGAGATTCCTTATGTTGCAGAGGAAGATACCATTCTTCCATTAACCGCAGTAAATCTACTTTACACACTTGAGAAGATATCTGATGAGCAATATGCAACTTTGAGTGAACGAAGTTTTAATCCATCTGGAATTAATGTGATGATTAATACGACTACTGACGTAGTAGAAGAGACTACGACTCAAGATATGGTTGTGAAAGGAAACACTACATTTAATGATGTAATTAGTTGGGGTGTTCCTCAATCAGAAATAGAAAGAGTTCTTGGAGTTCCCATTGGTGGAAAGAATACCATTATCAAAGACTTTGCAACGAGTAATGGAGTTGAATTTTCACTATATAAAGGAAAACTTCAAACTCTCATTGATTCCCTATAATCACAGTATTAGTAAAATTGAGCCCTGTTTGTTGACCTTTAATCTTCTTCATACTAGACTGTTTTTGTTTGAATATTTTTATAATACTTGAATATATATAGGAGAGTGAAATGAATAACAGAGATTTAGCAAATGCCGTGAGAATACTAAGTATGGATGCAGTTCAAAAAGCTGCAAGTGGACATCCAGGGGCTCCAATGGGAATGGCTGATATCGCAGAGGTTGTATTTAGAAGAGAAATGAAGCATAACCCTTCAAATCCTTCTTGGGTGAATAGAGACCGCTTTGTTCTCTCAAATGGACATGGTTCAATGTTGCTATATTCATTGCTCCACCTTACAGGGTATGATTTACCACTTGAGGAGTTAAAGAAATTTCGACAATTGCATTCAAAAACAGCAGGACATCCAGAATATGGTGTCACAGTAGGTGTTGAGACAACTACAGGTCCACTAGGTCAAGGTCTTGCTAATGCTGTCGGTATGGCTCTTGCTGAAAAAATGCTCTCTAGTCAATTCAATAAGCCTGGGCATGCTATTATCGATCATCATACATACACCTTCTTAGGTGATGGATGTATGATGGAAGGTATTAGTCATGAAGTGGCTTCTCTTGCGGGAACTTGGGGTCTAGGGAAACTTATTGCTATCTATGATGATAATGGAATTAGTATAGATGGGGATGTAAAGGGATGGTTCACCGATGACACTCCATCCCGTTTCGAAGCCTATAATTGGCATGTAATTAGAGATGTTGATGGCCATGATAGCGCCTCTATTGAAAAAGCAATTCATGAAGCAAAACTTATTAGTGATAAACCAACTCTTATATGTTGTAAGACAACAATCGGGTTTGGTTCTCCTAACAAGGCTGGAAAAGAAGAGTGCCATGGAGCACCTTTAGGAGAGAAGGAAGTCGCCTTGACTCGTGAGGCTTTGGGATGGAAGTACGATGAACCATTCTTTGTTCCACAAGAGATTTATGCACAATGGGATTGCAAAGAAAAAGGGAAGAAAATTGAAGAGGATTGGAATGTACAGTTTGCTTCCTATGAAAAAGAATTTCCCGAAGAAGCCAAAGAATTAAAGAGAAGATTGAGTGGGGAGAGAAAACCAGGATGGGAAGCTCAAATGGATGCATTTATTGCTTCATGGCAAAAAGAAGGGGTGAAAGTCGCTTCTAGAAAAGCTTCTCAAATGGTACTCGATGCTTTAACTCCTATGGTAAGTGAATTTGTTGGTGGATCTGCTGATCTTGCACCATCTAATCTCACTTTTACTAAATCTTCAAAATCAATTACATCAAAGGACTTCAGCGGAAACTACCTTCACTATGGAGTAAGAGAATTCGGTATGTCTGCAATCATGAACGGATTAGCTCTCCATGGGGGATTCCTTCCATACGGCGGAACCTTCCTTATTTTTATGGAATATGCGAAGAATGCAATTCGCATGGCGTCTCTCATGGGTTTACAGGTCGTTTATGTTTTCACCCACGACTCGATAGGTCTTGGTGAAGATGGTCCAACGCACCAACCAGTTGAGCAGATTACGATGTTGAGAATTACTCCAAACATGACATCTTGGAGGCCATGTGATGCAGTAGAAACTGCAGTAGCTTGGAAAGAAGCAGTAAAACACACTACTGGTCCAACCGCACTATTGTTGAGCAGGCAGAATCTTGATCCTCAGGATCGAACTGAAGAACAGGTTAAAAATATTGAAAAAGGTGGCTATGTCTTATTAGATAGCAAAGGAACCCCTGAAGTAATCCTTATCGGTACAGGAAGTGAAGTCTCTCTAGCCTTAAGTGCAGCAAAGAAGCTTAGTGATGAAGGGGTTCAGGTTCGAGTTGTCTCTCTACCTTCTCCTGAAGTATTTGAAAGACAATCTTCTTCGTATAAAGAGAGCGTACTCCCATCTTCAGTGAGAAAGAGAGTTGCAGTAGAAGCAGCCCATGTTGATTATTGGAATAAATATGTTGGCCTTGACGGGAAAATCATTGGTATGAACAGTTTTGGAGAGTCAGCACCTGCTCATGAACTGTATAATCTTTTTGGAATAACAAGTGATGCCGTTTATAAAGCAGCCTCTTCATTGTTATAGTAAGGTTTTTTGCATTACAAGGAAGGGCATCTATAAAGGTGCCCTTTTTTGCTAACAATTACACAATTCATTACCTCGGAATCTCTTTTTTTTGTGTTCATTGGTGATTTTCATGAGTACCAAGCATCACTAATTGATGATATAATTCATTTTGGAGATAAATTATATGAGAATTACATTATGTTCTCTCTCTATTGAATGGCAGGATGTAGAAAAAAATAAGAAACTTATTACTGAGGCTGTCATCGAAAGTAAGAAGTATGGATCTTCACTTGTTGTCTTTCCTGAGATGTGCCTTACAGGCTATGGGAAAGAGAGCATTGAGAAGGTAGAAGAAACAAATGCTCTTCTCTTTTTCTCTGAGATCTCTAAGAAACACAGCATCCATATTATCTTTGGATGGGTAAAAACAGTAAATTCTCTACATTATAATAGCGCTACTCTTCTTGACGATAACGGTATTGAATTATGTACCTATGATAAGATTCATTTATTTACATTTGCTAATGAGAATACGTATATTACGCAAGGTAATACACCATTTTTTTGCCCTCTTTTAGAAACAACTATAGGGCTTACTATTTGTTATGACTTGAGGTTTGGTGAACTTTTTCGCTATCTTGCGGATTTTTCGGAAATTATTTTTAACATTGCCTCATGGCCTAAGAGTAGAACGTCTCACTTTATTACGCTTCTTAAAGCCCGTGCTATTGAGAATCAACTTTTCATGGTAGGCCTGAATCGAAATGGTTATGATAATGATAATGTATTATTTGGAGGAGATGCTGTTGTATTTGCACCAGATGGAAGAGAGGTCGAAAGAAAAGAAATTGCTGAAAATCTTTTTCTTTTCGATATCGACGTATCTGAGGTGGTGAAAGAAAGAGATCATTTCAGATTCTTGCAAGATAAACAAAAAGAACTTTATCGAGAATGGATTGAGTAGGATTGTATACGTATCAGTAGATTATGTATTAGAATAATCGAGATGAGGATTTGATGAAACGTAGTAAGTATTATCAACAAGTATATCGAATAAATGAAGCAAATGGAAAAGTTATCATTGATGTAGCATTAGAGAGATATCTTGATTACTTTCATGAGTGGGATAATTCTACCTATAAACGACGGGATCTTCATCCTGATCTCGCTCAGTTTCTAGATGTATGCTCAAATGAGATCCCTCTTAATAAGAAGATTGAGATAGTTTTTGCAATTAAACATCGAGAAGAAGATCCTCAAAAAGAGAGTATGATTATTAATAGTTACCATAATTATTACTTAGCGCTCCTTCAATATGTTAACAGAGAAATAGGTCGGAAAATTAGATTTGCAATATTAGTCGCCCTCATTGCTGTGTTTATCATTGCGATGTATTACTTTAGTTCAAGTCCTTCTAATTCTGTTTTTGCATATCGAATAGTGAGAGAAGGTATTCTTATTGGAGGATGGGTGTTCATGTGGGAAGCTTTTCACATTATCGCCTTTCAAACATTAGACCCACTAAAAAGAAGAAGGGAATTAAAAAGGTTTCTAGAAGCTACACTTATATTCCACCCTTATGGATAGAATGTTCACCTATTCTTTCTAGATTGATATACACTGTTAAACGTAATAGCAATTATGACCAATGAAGCTCCGATAATAAAATCTCTATTCGGCACTTCTCGTAAGAAAAGCCAGACATAAAAAATACCTATAACTGTTTCACTCGAATTCACAAGAGCTGCATCTGGTGCACTAATATATCTAGTCCCAGTTGAAATCATTGTTTGAGCAAAAGGGATAACAAACAGACCCAATATCGCTAATGGAATGATTGATTCTTTCGCTATATAGATATCTCCTTTAGATAGAATTAGTGCAATAATAGAGCCTATAATTCCTCCAATAATGACCAACGCCATGCGAGACATCTTTTTGTGTTGTCGCATAAACGAAAGATTTGATCCAAGGAATAGAGGAGTGAGTAATGCATATAAAAGCCCTCTAGTATCCATCTCTCCAAATCCGTCCCGATACATATACCAAATACCAAATACTGCAACAAGAGCTGCAAACAGAGTTATTAATGACGGTTTAGCCTTATAAAAAATAGCACTGAAGGCAGCCGCAAATAATGGTGCTAGGGTTACGAGGACTAACGTGTTTGCAGCACCTGCATATTGAACTCCTAGTGTAAAACCTGCGCCACTTATTCCCCACATCATACCACTGATAATCATAGGGGTACCCCCAGTAGATAGGATTACAAGTGATTTATTTTTATTTTTTATCAAAAAGATTGTAGAAATTGAAATAAAGGTGAAAAATGCTCTATAGAATACTGCTACAGGTCCACTCGTTCCAGATAATCTAATAAGCAATGCATCAAAACTTAGAACGATAACTCCGATAATTGCGATTGTTAATCCTTTGAGATAAATCTTTTTTTCTTCTTTCATCTAATTCCCCGTGACAACACACTATATGAGAGTTGATGTTTTGCCAAGGAGGGGGAACCTATCTCTTTCTATATGAATTGCCCCTTTTTGAGTTAGATGAGACTCTATTAATGAGATCGATATAACTTCTACGTTAGGAGGTAAGGGGGATGTTATGAGTTCATATTTGTTTTTCAGAATTACATTTCTTAAGATAGTTATATGGTATAATCCTTGTTTCTTGTCAAAATGAATGCCGAGTGATGTAAGGGCTTCTTTAACTTTATCATTGATATAGTCAAGTTCTTCACTTTCCTTTACTTTGATATAATACAAATTACCATGGATGGAACGAAAAGATCCAATTCCTATAAATTCTAGGCTAAGTGAAGGAAATATCATTGAATGTAGTAAATCTCTAAAGAGATTGTACTCTTTTTCATCCATCCTTTCCATGAACGAAATAGTGAGGTGCATCATCTCTAAAGGAGTTTTCTTTCCTTTGAAAGCATATTGAAGTAATTCTTCTTGAATCCTTTGTATATACGGAAGGATATTTTCACTTATTTTTATACTCACAAACATTCTCATATCTTTAAGGATATCATAAAATAGAAAATTATTTTATCATAAAAGAGTTCACCACTATTTTTAAGGAAGATACATGTTAATAATCCCTTATATTAAAATTGATTCTCCCGATACTAGACATCGCTTAATGAGAGAGAAAGGTTTGAAAGCTGATCTAGTAAACAATCAGTGGGCTGATGATGCTACTTCTCAAGATATCTTTACGACTCTTTATCTTGCGCATGATAAACACTTTCTCTTACTCAATTTCGATGTAGTAGAAAAAAATGTGAGGGCTACTTTTACAGAGCACTTGTGTAATATTTTTGAAGATAGCTGTGTTGAGTTCTTTTTTAGAGATGAAAATTCTATTGAATACACGAATATTGAGATAAACCCATATGGGAAAGCATTGGTAGCTTATGGTTCCTCTCGGCAAGGTCGAGTTCTACAATCTCTCCAATATATTCAGTCACTTAATATTAATAGTACTTATAAAGATGATGAAGATTATCGCGGTAGATGGAGTATCTCTTATCAGATACCTTTTAAGGAGATTACCCCACAGACAATTGTCTATGCCAATGCCTACAAGTGTGGGGAAAGAACCATTCATCCCCACTATATAACGTTATTTAAAATTTATACTGAAAAACCTGATTTTCATCGAAGTGAATATTTTGAACCTCTCATTTTTGCCTAAATGAGAGGACCCTGTAGTGTAAGATACTTTTTAATAGTTCCATATTATCCAATTTGAGCTAAGATAGAGATATAGGAAGTTCTTTGGTAAAAATAGTTGAGCAAAGGAAGTCTCCCATCATGATATATGAAGTTGATACGACTAATATGACTACTATTTTGATCTTTTAGTGTAATTCCCCCTCCTATAGTTAATTCTAATTCCCACGGATTATCTTCGCTGTATCCATTGATTTGGTGTAGAGTCATTCCATCTTGATGGAGTTTTATATCACCACTAAGACCAATACCAATCTCTTTTGTAACCATCAAATCATAGTTCAACCCAGTTTGAATTGTCCAAGCTTTATAACTGTCAGGATAGACCATAGCATCCACATTTTCTTCATTAGCATTAATAGGATTGAGCGGTAGGCTATTTGAAGGTTTTATAACCCATGTAGGGATATGAACCGAAGGGCCCATCCATGTGGCTAAACGGGGTCTGGTCGCTTCAGCATGAATATACAGATTTTTGACGATCTCTGCCTCTAGTCCAAAGACAAGATTATTATCTCTTGTGTAGTTGATGGTTTTTCTTAATACATCGTCATTTGTCTCATAGTAGTTTGCAATTGTCTCATCCCCATAATGACCAGAATAGTGTTGGAGCCCAAATTTTATTGTGACTCTATCAAAAAATTTCATTTGTGGACCAAAAAAGAATATTCCATCAAATCCAATATTATCAGCACCACCAAAACCTTGGAAAATCGTATTAAGAGATCCGCTGAAGGCTAATTCCATTTGAGCCTCATTGTGGAATAGACCGAGTCGAAAGAGACCGACATCAACACCTGTTTTTAATCGTGCATAGAGATTTTCATCGATATATTTATCTCCATCAAAGATGGGAATATCTTCATACATTCCACTATCATCCTCGGGGCTTACTCTTACTGTCCTTGGTTGTCCACTTTGAAGCATCATTATCTCAAGAGTGCTTGTAGGATTAAAAAGGTCTGTAGGACTTTGATGATATAATGATTTTGAGTTAAACCAATGAAATGAAGTAAAAGAATTTTCTGCAGCACTTAAAGAGAATATTGTTGATATAAATAATACCGAGATCAAAATAGTTTTTTTCATGAATTCTCCAATAATTGTAAGATTATCCACCAATTGCTAGACCAAAAATGACATATTGGCTTCTTTTATAAAAATAGTTAAGTAAAGGGAATCTCCCATCATGGTAATATATTTCAAGTCTAAATTTTCTATTTAGCAATCCAGTGTTAAATTCAACTCCTCCACCGATGGTAAATTCCATTTCCCATGGATTAGAATCACTATAGCCATCAACCTGGTGTAGAGTCTTTCCATCCTGATGGAATTGCCAATCGGTTGCAAGAAAGAGAGACCCAAGTGAGAAGAGAGGGAATCTAATTTCACTTCCTGTTTGAATTCTCCATGCTTTGTAAGAAGATGGGTAAACAAAAGAGGAGGAAACTCCCTCTTGTCCTGTTATGTAATCATGCTGGCTTTGGTCAACAGAGCCAGGTTTAATGGTATGCATTGGAACATGTATACCTGGTCTAATCCAGGCAGAAGATTGTGGTAGTTCTACTGAGCCATAGAATCGAATATTCTCTGATGGCTCAATAGAAATTGATCCTAACCAAGAATTCCCTCGCGTATATTCAATAAGATGTAAATCATTTAAATCTTTCTCACTTACTTCAATCATATCTTTAAGGGTCTCGTCTCCCCAATGACCTGAAAAGTGATGGAATCCTCCTTGTAGCGCAACCTTATTATACAATCTAATAGAAGCCCCGGCTCCATAGAATCCATCGAATCCTAATGAGTCTGTTGCTCCATAATTTTGGAAGACCGTATTGATTCCTCCATTTATGTAACCTTCTATTTGGAAGAAACCAAGCTCCAAGCGAGCTAATCCAATATTTGCAGCACTTTTTAATTGGTAAAAATCGTGATGCCCTTCATATTCTTCCTCTTCAAAAGGAATTTCTACATACTCATTATCTCCATCGACAGCAAGAATTCCTCTTGGAACCCCTCCCTCATTCTTCACAGAGAAGGGGCGAAAGCTTGTTGAATTCGAATAGGGATCAGCCATAAATTCTCTAAATAGAGGATCAATTGGTGCAAGAGTGAAAGTAAATGCTGAATAGGCTGGACTAGAGCAAATAAGGAGGAATATGACAATTAGGATGATGAGGATCTTATTGTTTTTCATAGGAAATCTCTCTAATAATTATAAGGTGATAATAGTGTACCCTTTTTCGATATATGAAGAGAATGAAGGGTGTCCACTCATCTCTCCTTTTACAGGAAGTGAAGATGCTTCATTATACTCTAAGACATTGAGTTTTGCAGAACATCCTTTACAAATACAATCAATCAAATTTAAATCGACAACTTTTTTAAAAAGAGGATTGTTTGATTCAATCATAGGTTTGACCACAGTAACAGCTTCACCTTCAAGTACAATTTTTACTTCCATCCCCTTACTATTCATATCGAGGGCGTTAAGTAATACATGGACAAAACAGGTGGTATTCCCATTGAATGCAAAAATAGCAAATTTATACATATGGATTATCCTTGGTACTAAGATAGTACAAGTATATCATGAAATGAGATTATTGGGAGTAGTTATCTTAAATTTAAAGCAATAATTCAATCTTAGTAAGGAGTTCTGTACCTTCAACATATAATGGAGAGTTGAGGTAAAATTCATAATACGTATCTTTTACATGAAGTTTATGATTCTTAACCCAACTGAAAAGATGAGAATATGCATCTCCCATCGATTTGTAATCCCCTTTGTAAAGGCAAGAAACGCGTTTCCCAGCAGGTATCACTCCACTTTTTATTGAACCATATCCAGGATAAGCTTCTTTTACCACACATCCAATGTCTATCGATAAATGCATCATATCCTGATTGTTGTAGGCAACAAAAGCGGGTTCTTCTTTCTGTAAACCAATACTCTCTATATACGTATAGAGTTCTTCTAAAGTTGATGAAACTTCCTCACGTAAATGTTCAAAAGATACGGTTCGTTGGATTATAAGAGAAGGAATTTCATCACGGTCTGTAACTTCGATAATATATTCCATATGTACTCCCTTTTGTCTAATTGTAGCACTATCTAAAGAGGAGTCAATGGAAGGAATCTTTCTTTTTACGTATCCTGATCATGAAGAGTAAGATAAGAATCAATAATTTCACCACAAATATTGTGATGGATACTTACTACATTCATCTCTCGTCTAGCGTTTTCTAAACTTGCTGATGCGTGGGCACTATTTACCATAATGTTACTACCAAATTCGCGTCTGACTGTTCCTACAGGCGCTTTAAGTGGATCTGTGGGCCCTAGAACGTCTCTAATCTTCTTAACTGCATGTTCTCCCTCATAGACCAGAATCATCACTTTGACACTACCAGGTTGCTCAATTTTTTCTAGAGGACAATCTGTACTTCGAGTACCTGCCATGAATTCAACAATTTGTTCAAATTGATCATTTGCATACTCAGTTCCAAAACTTTTAATAAGGATTTTCTCAGTTTTGTTACTGAGATGAATTCCAAATTCGCCTTCTAGTATTTCTCTAGCCTGTTTCCCTATCGGGGTTGAAAGTCTCTCAACAAGAGCTTCCCGAACTGGCCCATAAAATTCTAGAGCTTCACTGACGCTCATTCGATGGACTTTCATTCCAACTATTCGAAGTCCTGTACGAGCAAAAATATCTATTATTGTTCCAGGACGAGAAGATGCAAAATTCCAATTCTCTGGCTTGATAATTACAAGAGTCCTTTCTATAGCGTCCGGATTATCATACGTAACATTTTCTACAATATTGGGTCGTCCTGGCAACCAAGAAGATAACAACCTTAAAGTTTTTAATGCGTTAGCATGATTTCTAGGAGTAAGAACTGCAGGTTCAAAGTATGTGACTTTACCTGTCTCTGGGTCAATAATTAAATCAGAGTACGTATCTCTAATGGTCTCACCAGTGAGTGATTCAATACTTCTATTTTCAGCATAGAGTGCACCACAGATATCGCTTAATTTCTTGCAAGCTTCAGGCCCTCTAAATAAAAGGAGGAGAGTTCTGTGTTCTCTTCTTCCAGTAGGTGCTATGTTTCGAAGAACGTATTCACTTAATAATGACGATGCTGAAGAGTTTGATGGGTCTAATTGACCTTGTAAAATAGAGGCATATTCTTTCGCAAACTGTGAATCAGCTAAAAATATTTGAGCACCTACTAACTCCAAGTCAACACGAGTTAAGAGTCTAGAAAGAACACCACCAATTCTGCTTTTAGCAACAGTATACGGGCTTACTAGTACATACGAGAGTTCATAATCCATACAAAATACTCCTCAATCACATTTAATCATATACTAAAGGATAGCATTCATTTTGTCCATTGAGTCTTACAAGGTAGAAGGCGAAATAAATAACATTACCGTTCCTAAGACAGCAATGATTGTTCCAATTGATGTAAGAGAACTTACCTGTTTCTTTAAAACATACTTCTCTAAAGGGAGGAGAATTACAGGAGTCATCTGAGAGAGGGTTGTGACTATTCCAACTGGTGCAATAGTAAGAGCCCAAAGATTAAGAAATATGCCCAATACCGGTCCTACAACGGCAGCTGCCACGAGTAGCCAAAGTACTTTTTTGTGTTGTTTATTAGCAAAAAGTTTAAAATCCGAAAAAAATGATTTTTTTATAAGAGTGAATATTATAAGGGAAATCAACCCAAATAAAAGTCTAATCACATTTGCTGAAATGGGGGGGACGATATCGGACATTCCTTTTTTTGCAAGAACCATAGCGAATGCTTGGGTTATAGCACCGAGCAGTGCGAATAATACTCCGAACTCTATACGTTCTTTTTTTGATGTGTTCTTTTTATTTCGATCAACCAAAATTACGCCGGCAACCCCAACCAAGGTTACTATCATTCCAAAAGTCTGCCATACTGTTATCACTTCCTCTTCAATGAAGAATGCAAAAATAGTAGAGAATAGAGGGCTCGTTGTCATAATAACCATTGTCTGCCTTGCCCCTATTTGTACAAGAGCACTGAAGATGAATAAGTCAGCAATACAAAATCCTAGAGCACCAGATATTCCAATAAGGATCCATGACTGCAAGGGAACCCCTATTGGGATTATATTTCCCATAAATATAAGGTGTATCAGGAGAATCAGCGGAACTGCAATCCATAGTCTAATATGGGCTGTGGTGGATGAGCTTACAATAGCACCTACGTGTGCATAAATTAAAGAGTTTTGTGCAAAACAGAATGCTGTCAACAGTGCGAGGGTTTGTCCCAATATGAGTTCCATACACTGCACTATTGCAGAAAAACAGAAATGGGTAAACTAAGTTTAACAGTAATAACGCAAGATAATGCTATTAATTGTTAAGAAACACTATCTCTGTAAAGAAAGAACTAAAATAAGGCCCAATTATTTTGTAAATTTCGTTTTTGACAATATTATTGTGTCTATCTTGCCACTTACTCTGATTTTAACGTGTTGGTGAGAGAGAGGAGTCCTTCAATTTCAACTCTTACAACATCTCCAACTTCCATTTTACCAATACCTCCAGGGGTACCTGTAAGTATTACGTCGCCTGGATTCAGTGTCATAATTGAACTGATGTAAGAAACAAGGAAATAGGCAGAGAAGATGAGATGTTTTGTATTACTTTTTTGAACTACATTATTATTGAGATAAGTTATCACTGATAGGTTTGATGGATCGACCTCATCACTTATTATGGGACCAAGTGGCATGAAAGTATCGAACCCTTTAGCTACTGTCCATTGTCCGTCACTTTTTTGTAAATCTCGAGCAGTAACATCATTTGCTATTGTATATCCAAGAATATATTTTGGTACATCATCAATCGATATATGACGTGCTCTTCTTTTAATAACAACAGCTAGTTCGCCTTCGTAATCTACTCTCTCACTAAGGCGAGGATGAATAATAGAATCATTTGGTCCTATTGTTGCAGTAGAAGGCTTCATGAAAAGAATCGGGGTAGGGGGAAGAGGAAGGCACATCTCTTTCGCATGGTCACCATAATTAAGGCCAACACAGACCGCCTTTGATGGTTTTACAGGTGCAAGTATGTGAATCTGATCTAATTGATATGTTTCCTGAGTAGTCACATGTTCTTCAAAATAAGAGTTAGAGAGTACCTTAATGACATTTTCCTCAAGTATCCCATATTTTACCTTGTCAGCAACACTAAAACGTACATATTTCATTGCAACTATCCCCTATTGGTTAGATACTATATCATAAAATAGAATTATGAGAAAATAGAGATAATTCAATATTGAAAATTGCAAAATTTTGCTAAGAGATGTTAATATCAAGAGAGATAATACCATGGATAGAAAATCCGTTTCAAAAGAACAGTATCTAATGATGGCCGTAGTATCCATTCTTTATACTTTTATGCTTACAAAACTTTTTTTTACTCTCGACATTGATTCTCGTGCACTAATAGATGTTATTTTCTATTCAACTCCAGATAAAATTCTAAAAGCGCTTTCATTTCTACCTAATACTCATTTAGGTCCATATTATATGCAGGTCCTTATAGATTCCTTTTTTATTGTTTCATTCTATCCTCTCCTCATATCATTATTTTTGCAGTCCCCTACGATAATAACGGTTGTGACGATAAGCGGGTTAGCAGACATTATAGAGAATGGGTTTTCTCTTTATTTTTTTTCTAACAGAATCTTTGATCAACACCTTCTTACAATCGGAAGTCTTGTTACGAATATTAAGTTTCTTTTCCTTCTGATTACCTTACTTTTGATAGGTATAAAATTAGTAAACAACTTGAGAAAAAAAGGGTAATGTTTTACAGTACGAATCATGTATACAACGATTATTTTTGACATGGACGGTACCTTGTTAGACACATCAAAGGGTATTTTTCAAACTGCAAACCATACGATGAAAATTTTAGGGTATGATGAGCTTCCTGAATCACAACTACGGAAATTTGTAGGACCTCCACTTCCAGCTTGTTTCAGGATAGCATGTGGTTTGAATGAAGAAGAAATCCCGAAAGCTTGTGAAATCTATAGAAGTGAATATGTGAAGGGAAATATGCATTTAAATACGATATACCCTGAAATTATTCCTCTATTAGAATCTTTGAAGAACAGAGGTCTTATTCTTGGAATTGCAACATTAAAAACTGAAGATATGGCTATAGACATTCTTAAAGAGAAGCAGCTTTTTCAATATTTTAGTAGTATACGAGGAGCAAATAGAGATGAGAATTTATCAAAGGCAGATATTATAAAACTTGCAATCAAAGATTTGCAAATAGAAGAGTATTCATCTGTTCTTATGGTGGGAGATACGCCCCATGACTTAGATGGGGCACAATCTGTTGGTATAGATTTTGTTGGAGTTGATTGGGGTTTTGGATTCCATAAAGGACATGAGATTGATATTCAACCTCATGTCCTTGGTATGATAGACCAAGCTCATCAGTTACTAGACTATCTCTCATAATAAAGGCTGAATCAAAGTTTTAAAAAACCAATTCTTCAGCCTATATATTAAAATTACCAAGCACTACCAAGTGCAATAACCACCATCTACAAGGATATCACTACCAGTAGCATAATCGCTCACAGTGGATGCAAGGTAGACGACAGCTCCTTGAAGATCCTCAGTCAACGCCATTTTTCCCATTGGGATCTTTTCCAACCATTTTGGGAGCATTGATTGTCCCTCTGGAGTTTCAAGAAGTTTGTCGACTAAATCTGTTTTTGTATAGCCAGGACTTATTGAATTAACTCTAATTCCAAACGGAGCCCATTCAGCTGCAAGAGATCTTGTAAGGTGGAGTACACCTGCCTTCGAGGAGTTGTAAGCTACCTGATTTTGGGGTGTATTAGAAATATGTCCTGACATACTGGCTGTATTAATTATCTTACCATAGCCTACTTCTTTCATAACCTTCGCTTCTGCCCTTGAACATAAGAATACGGCATCAAGGTTTAAGGCTAATGTTTTTCTCCATGCCTCGAATGGCATGGTGAGAGCATCACTCCAAATACCCATTCCAGCATTGTTTACTGCAATAGTTAACGTTCCGAAGGTGTCGACCACAGTTTTAACCATGTGTTCGACATCACTCTCATTTGTTACATCTGTTCTAATTGCTATCGATTCGAT
Organism: Sphaerochaetaceae bacterium; assembly: GCA_963663665.2. GTDB lineage: Bacteria > Spirochaetota > Spirochaetia > Sphaerochaetales > Sphaerochaetaceae > SABI01. Next base: position 305,637 of record CAXXKP010000006.1, on the reverse strand, counting down.
TCCCTTCTTATTGAGTTCTTCTACAGTACCCTCAGCTGCAGCTAGATTAATATCTACTACAGCAACCTTGGAACCTGCTTCTCCTAAAGCATGGCAAAATGCTTTACCAATACCGGATCCTCCTCCAGTAACTAAACTCACTTTCCCTGCTAGAGAAAATCTTTCCAATATTGTTTTACTCATCACAAATCTCCTTAATTATTAGATACCACCAGATATCTTTATATTCACTCCAGTCGTGAAGGAAGAATCCTCACTCATTAAGAAAGACACTGTTCCTGGTATTTCATCAATCGAACCATATCTTCTTAAGGGCACTTCACTCACCATCTGTTTCGCTACAACGTTTCTATCACTATCATAATATTGAGAGTTGGCTTGAGCTTGTAGATCAACTTGTCTATCCCACATAAAGCCTGGTCCCATATACCCCGGACTTATCGCATTGACCCTGATATTATATGGAGCTAAATCTTTAGCTGCAGTTTGTGTGAGACCAACAAGAGCAAACTTGGACGCTCCATAGGCGGCCATATTCACAGGACCTCCTACTCCAGCCATAGAGGCAGTATTCACAATTACTCCAGATTTTTGTTCTACCATTACTCTTGATACTGCTCTAAGTACATGGAAAGCCCCTATGAGATTAATTTCTATGACTTTATGAAAATCCTCTACTGGATAAGTATGAATTTTGCTGAATTCACCTTGTATTCCAGCGTTATTAAAAAGCATATCGATAGTAGAGAAATCCTTTCTGATTGAGGCAACCGTAGTCTCAACCTCACTATAGACGGCAACATTACATGTGTACCCAAGGCAACGAACCCCCGTTTTTTTTACTCTCTCAATAGCACTATCCATATTCTTAAGATCGATGAGTGCAATAGCAGCTCCTTCTTGAGCTAGCCGTAGTGCACAAGAAATACCAATCTCTCCAGCCCCTCCGGTTACGATACATACTTTTCCAGCAAATCTTTCTTTATCCATACAATATATCTCCTCTCATTAGTTATTAAAAAGTGATAATCACCTTCAATACACCCTCTTCGCTTTTTTCTATTGTTTCAATCCCTTTGACAAACTCCTCTAAGGGGAGGCGATGAGATATTACATCAGAAACATTAATTTTTCCATTTTCTAGCATTCGAACAGCTTGGATAGAGTTCCTTACTGATGTATAGCTACTTTGAATGTTTAGCCCTTTCTCAAAGATCTTGAATGGGGATATTGTAATTGTAGACTCTTTCTTTGGAACCGCAAACCACAACAGAGTTCCGCCCTTCTTTACAAGGTCAAGTGATTTCTCCATCAAGAAAGGAACTCCTGTGGCATCAATAACCATATCAAATGATTCAATATCAAAATTGTTGATATCACTCTCAATGTTCTTTGCACCACTTTTTTTTGCAAGTTGAAGCCTCCCTTTATTAGTATCTAATTGCGTAACTTCACTAGCTCCCTGTGTAAGAACAGTCTTAAGTAGTAATATCCCGATGGGACCTGCTCCCATAATAAGAATCTTGTCAGCTAAAGTAACCCTAGCTTTTTGAACACCATGAAGAACACAGGATAATGGTTCCATAAATGCTCCTTGAGCAAAATCTAAGGAACCTATTGAGAATGCAGCAGTCTCTGGAACTACTACATATTCAGCAAATCCGCCAGGAAGAGTAACGCCGATTCCTTGCCACTGAGTACAAAAGTTTGGATGTCCATTGAAACATGCTTCACAGTTGTGGCAACTTATATTCGGTTCAACTGCTACACGATCTGAAAGGGAGAAACGAGTGACTCCCTCACCTACAGCATCAACGATACCTGCGAATTCATGACCGGGAATGATAGGGTAGGATCCAAGATATTCACCTCGATATATGTGGATATCGGTACCACAAATACCACTAGCTTTAACCTTAATTCTAATTTCTCCTTTCCCGACTGTAGGGATTGGAACTTCTTTCACAACTGCATGATTCGGTTTTTCTATAACTAATGCTTTCATCATTTTCATGAGATATTCTCCTCAACACTTTTTTGTATGTGATATAACTCTAAATATAGAGGTTTAAGGGATTGATACATTTTTTTATATAGTGAAAAATACTTACTATACATTTCATGTTTTTTCATATCTGGTTCAATTGTCTCGTGAGACAATGGAATCTTACTAATAGCATCTTCGAGTGACGGATACGCCTTTATAGCAACCATTGCCCCAAGAGCTGCCCCAAAAGAGGTCGCACTCTGGTAATGTGGGTGTACAATCATAGGCATCCCAAATACAGAGGCAATCATTTCACTCCAGAACCTGCTCTTTGCGCCACCTCCAAGTAGTGTGAACGTTGAAATTGGGATACTCAAATCACCATATACTTCCATTATTTCAAATAATCCAAAGGCAACTCCTTCATAGAGAGAGCGAGTTAAATCAAGGGGTGAGGATGACACTTGTATACCGAAGAAATTACCTCGTGCATGTGCATCCCAATGGGGAGTTCTTTCACCCATAAAGTAGGGTAGTGAAATAATATGGTTTTCGTTTGAAAGATTTGCCATCTCTTTTTCTATTTTTTCGAAGCTCTTCGTTGGAAAGAAGTTATTTTTTGCCCATTCAAGTGTGGTTCCTGCGCTTTGAACTGTCCCACATACATTAATTTTTAATCCATCAAGATCATAGAAATGTTGCATTCTCATCAGTGAATCTTTTTGAATCGATGAATGCAAAGTGGATATCCAAGCTGAAGACCCAATTGATGCGTACCCTGCTTCTTTGTCTTTTATAAGAGCTCCTCGTGTAGCACTAGAAGCATCCCCAGCTCCATAACAGATAGGGATGCCTGAGGGTAGATGAAGTAGCGATGCACTTTCAATGGTGAGGAATCCGGCAATCTCTGTTGAAGGGTGAATAGTAGGAAAAATTGATTGCGAGATTCCTATAGCCTCCAAGTACTCTTCATCCCATCTCTTATTTTTCATATCTAACGCACCAGTGAGAGACGCATCTGAGTAATCTGTCGCTCCAATAATACCGGTGAGCTGACTCCTCATAAAATCTTTTGCATTAATAACAAATCGACTCTTTTTATATGAGGCGGAGATATTATTTTTTAGCCAAAGAAGTTTTGGGAGTGTGAGAAATTCATCAATTCGATTTCCAGTTCTTTCGTAGATTTGCTCTTGTGTAAAAAGGTTCTTAATAAATTCAACTTCTTTTGTGCTTCTAGTATCACAATGGATGATTTGTGGGTAAGTAGGCTCTCCTTTATCATCAATCGCAAGCATTCCATTCATATGACCACTGAGAGATATAACGTTAATCGAATATTTTTCTTTATCAATTGAATCTAAAAGAGTATGAGTTCCTTGAATTGCAGCATTCCAAAAGGCATAGGGATCTTGTTCTGCCCATCCAAGTCTATTATAGGTAGTGTAATAGGGAACGCTCACTGAAGAGATGAGAGTTCCCAAGATATCGAAAAGAGCTGTTTTTACACTTGTAGTACCTACGTCATAGACAAGGATGTTTTCACTCATCCTTTTACAGCTCCACTGGTGAGACCTTTCACTAAAGCTTTTTGAGTCATCCAGCCAAGAATGATGGCAGGGAGAACTGCAATTGTAGAGGAAGCCGAGAGCTGGGCTACAAACTGACCTTGTTGTTCTCTGAATCGAGCCATGTACACAGGAAGGGTTGCTGTTGGGTTCCCCGTGAGGTTAAATCCTAAGAAGAATTCGTTCCAAATAAACACAGCGACAAGAAGAGCAGCTGAAATGATACCTGTTCGAGCGAGAGGGATTGCTATCTTTGTAAGTTGTTGCATTTTTGTACATCCATCTAAATCAGCAGCCTCAAAAATTTCAAGGGGAAGATCTGAGAAAAAGGAATGAGTCATCCACACAATGATAGGGGTATGGAAACCGATATATGCTGCCATAAGACCATATGGTGTATTAATTAAATTAAGCTGTTGGTACCAAGTAAAAAGAGGAATCAATACAGCAACAGGGGGGAGTAAAATAGTAGTTATGAACCATAGATAGAACTTTCCATTAGATTCAGGATGTTTTAACCTTCCAAAGACTACAGCAAATGCAGCAGGAACACCAAGGAGCAAACTGACTCCAGTTCCCCCAATTACCTGTAGTAATGAGTTCTTTAAATACTGGTACATGGTAGGGTCCCCTAATACCTTTCTATAGGTATCGAGAGTCGGCTTAAAAAAGATACTTGGCATGACTGCCTGTTGTTCTGTTTTGAATCCAGACAAGAACATGTACAAGATAGGGAAAAAATAGAAAATAGCAATTGCATATATAATAATGGCAAGAGCCCATTTCCTTATAAAGTGTCTTCGTTTTATCTGTTTTTGTACTTCAATAATTGATCGTTGTTCCATATATATCCTCCTTAGCTATATTTTTCGCTACGTTTGACGATTGAGCGATAGAGAAGATTGACGAGGATTAATGTAAGTACAACAGTCATCACCGCAAGGGCACTTGCACGTCCAATGTTATTAGCACTAAATACTTGCATATATACTGCATAAGGGAGCGTGTAGGAACGTGTCCCTGGGCCTCCCGCAGTCGTTACTAGGATAAGGCCGAACTCTTTAATTAAGAAAACAAGCCCTAACATTACTGCAACTCTCATATGGTTCATGATTAAAGGTAGTTTGATTTTAAAAATCCCTTGTATCCAATTCACACCATCAATTTTCATACTATCTACAAGATCTTGAGGTATCCCTTGTAAGCCCGACAATAATACTAGGATAAAGAAGGGCATCCATTGCCATGTGAATAGGACTATAATAATAGCGATTGGATGATAAGAGACTAAGTCTATAGGAGTGAAACCAAGTGCTTTTGATATGACTCCATACCAACCAAAGGTGGTATTGAATATGGTAGTTTTCCAAATAACTCCACTTGCAGTGGACATCACAAAGAATGGCCCTAGCATCAAGGTTCTTGCAATATTTACTCCTGGTATCTCATGATCTAATAAAAGAGCAAGGAGAAATCCTAGAATAGAACACAACAATAGGGTAATCCCTGTAATGAGAATAGTCTGCCATAATATACTATAAAATTCTGGAATTTCAGAAAGAGATTCTATCTTTAAAAAGTACCAAAAATTCTGAATATTAGCAAAAGTCCTTGGCAGATCTGGACGTGACAAATTCCAGCGAAGAGTTGAAAATATGATGGTCAGCACAAAAGGAACCTGTGTCATTATAGCGACTACCACAACAGCTGGAAGTAAGAATGCATAATCTGTTTTTCTTATCGTTTTCATGGTATTTCCAATTACGCTTTGCATTAAGCGTATCTCTAATTCGGAGGATGATTTGTCATCCTATTAGGCGAAAATCTGCCTGACAGTTGTCAGACAGATTGTTTGTCATCGAAAATTTACTATAATCGCTTAGCGATAATTTCCATCAATAGCAACTTGTTCAAATACAGCTTGAGTCTTCTTGATTGCTTCGTCAAGAGTAATCTTGTCTACTACATAGTCAGCAAGATATTCAGTCATCTTAGTTCCAGCATCAGCAAATTCAGGAATAGCAATGTATTGAAGACCAACATATGGAACTGGTTCTAAGGTTGGTTTTGTGAAATCCATGCCTTCTAAGGTTTTAAGTGTCATGCTTGCATATGGTGCTTTTGCATAGACAGGAAGTTCATATGTACTTGATCTTGAGGCTGGTGGAGTTGAAGCACCGGTTGGGTCAAGGTCAACAGTCATTTTGATATACTCTTTGCTTGTTGCCCAGAGCATGAAATCAAATGCAGCTTGTTTTTTAGCATCTGAAGATTTTGGGTTGATTCCCATTGCCCAGTTCCATAACCATGCTGTATTAGCCTTAAGTTTTTGGGTAGGAGCCATTACATATCCAACCTTACCTTGAACTTTAGAATCTGCCGCTTCAAGTGGAGGAGCAATACTTGTTGCATCATAATAGATACCACAATTGCCACTAGACATGAGAGCAATACATTCATTATAGGTATATGAAAGAATGTCTGCTTGTCCAGCTTCACGTAAGATCTTTTTGTACATTGCCCATGCAGCTCTCTGTTCTGGGGTGTCTACTGTCGCATTCCAATTCATGTCATAGAAACGACCACCAAATGCATTTACCATCGTTACAAATGGAGCGCCACTCATTCCCCAACCTGGAGCACCACGCATAGTCATTCCAACAATCCCTTTCGCAGGATCATGTACTTTCTTAGCAAGTTCATATATTTGATCCCATGTTGGTTGTGCAGGCATTGTTAACCCTTTTTGAGCAAATAATTCTTTGTTGTACATAATAAAAGAACTTTCACCATAGAATGGAAGAGCATAGCTGGTTCCTTTCACAGCAAGAGAGTCGACCATCCCTTGAATCAAGTCTTTTCTGTCATACCAAGCTGCTTTGTCAGCACTTAGGTTTTTGAAGTATGGTTCGAGGTTCTCTAACCATCCATTCTTTGCCCATGTTTGTGCTTCGTAAGGACCAATGTAGAAAATATCATACGTTGTTCCACCAGTTGATGCTTCAGTGGTGAGTCTTTGACGTAAGTCATTCTCTGGTAGTACTGAAATATTAACCACTACATTGTCAGCTTTGTACTTCTCTTGTACCAATTTACTCATCGCTTGAGAAATAGGGTTGTTAGCGAGTGCAATATTGATTGTTACAGGGCCTCCTTGTTCTTGAGCTCCTGTAGCGAACACATTCGTTGCACCTACAAATAACGAGATAATCACCAATAGAACTAATGCTTTTTTCATATAGTTCCCTCCTTATTTTTGTTCGGCTGTAATGGCCGAATTTAATACATACTTAAATAGAACCCCGTAAGATAAATTGGGTAGAAATCCTAATCTCTTGAAAAGAATATTCACTATTCTCTTGTGTATCACCAAGTCTCTCTAGAATGAGCCTGCCAGCGACTCTCCCCATCTCTTCTGGGTTTTGAGCGATAGCCGCTATTGCAGGGGTTGTCATTGTTAACCAGAAAGAATCGTCGAAAGTAATAAATGCAATATCTTGAGGTACTTTAAGATTAGTCTCTTTAATACAGCTAAATACCCCCACCGTAGCTAGGTTGTTGGCTGAAAATATAGCGGTTATATTGTGATTCGAAATTAAGTCGAAGGCATGATGATACATAACACCATGACGCAACGATCGTTGTGATACACTTTCATGATTACCAAAACGGATATAATTCGCATTAATGCTGATATCAGCATCTTCAAGTGCTTTTTTATAACCATGTAATCTCTCTTCCATAGTAGAGTCCATTCTTGAGCCAAGAAATGCGATATTCTTATGCCCTTTGTCTGTGAGTACTTTTACAGCATCATATGTACCTTGTTCATTTGTCGCGAGAACAACATCACTTTCAAAACCTACAGGTCTTCGATCAACAAAGGCGACGGGAATTGGGTTGTTTGAAAGCATAAATCTTAAATATGAGCAATCTTCTGTAGTTGGAGCAATAACAAGGGCATCAACAGCTCCTGCTATGAGATTTTTCACATTTTCCATCTCAACTTCTTTCTGCTCTTTGCTATCCATAAGAATTAATCTATATCCGTCTTTAGCAAGCTGGTTCTCTAAACCAAGGGCTATATCCTGAAAGAAGTAGTTAGAGAAATCACTTACAACAAACCCAACTAACTTGCTCTCACCTTTCCTAAGGTTGCGAGCGAGAGGATTAACATGATAGTTGAGTTTTCTTACTGCATCTAAGACTTTTTGTTCTGTTTCAGGGCGCAATTTTTTTGTCCCATTGAGTACGTATGAAACAGTTGCGATTGAGACTCCTGCTAGATGTGCTACTTCTTTTATTGAAGATTTCATGTATCTTTGTATTCCCCTCTCATATAAGCATACTAGGAGCCCGGAACTAGATAAGTCAAGAAAAATTATTAGTTAAATTTTAACTTAAACGAATAACTAATAAAATAGTAAATAAGTATAAATTCTTTGAAAAATAGGAAATAAGATAGTTAAATAAGTAGTTAAAAAAGGATAAACGATTAACCAAAATTGGTTAATAGAGCGAATTTTTGGCTATAAAATATTTCTAATTAATAAAAAAAAGAGCTGTGGTAGCTCTTCTTTTTGTGTGTATGTATTAAGAATACGTCATTGATTTTTATAGATAGTAGCTAGAGCAATATAGTGGTCACAGTTATGTTGAATATCAATAATTTCTTGTTCTCGTAGTTCTCTTACTACTTTAGCGGGGTTTCCCATGATCAACGATTTTGGTGGGAAAATTTTTCTTGGTGGGACGAGGGAGCCTGCTGCGACCAGGGAATATTCCCCAATTATTGCTTCATCTAAGATGATGGCTCCCATTCCAATGAGTACATGATCCTTTATCGTACAAGCATGAATGATAGCTCCATGCCCGATTGTTACATCACTTCCAATACATGTCGGCATGTTAGTATTTACATGAATAACAGTGTTATCTTGAATATTTGTGTTTTGAGAGATAGTAATTGATGCCATATCTCCACGGATTGTAACTAATGGCCAAATAGAGGTGTTGTCAAAAAGAGTAACATCCCCGATAATAACAGAAGTCGGATCGATATAAAGAGCTTTTTCAACATCTGGGCTCTTATCTTTAAATGGCGTTATCATATGTTTTATCTCCAATTAGATACTAGTATACTGATGAAGAGGAAAAGGGCAAGGTGGAAGCTCTCTATGAATGATGTGAAAAATAATATTAGGAAAAATTATCTATTTGTTGCACTCTCCTCCCTAAATTTAACTCATGGTGTGTGGATGATCTATCTCGCTTTAAAAGGGTTTACTATTATTGAGTTGGGAATTCTTGAAGGGATCTATCATGTGACATCTTTTATGATGGAAATTCCAACCGGCGCAATAGCAGATCTTTGGGGAAGAAAAATGAGTCGCATCATAGGGCGTGCAATCTCAATCATTTCCTATCTTATCATGTTTCTTTCTGGCTCCTTTTTTCTTCAAGCTATTGGATTTATGATTACTGCAATCTCTAATAATTTAGAGTCTGGCGCAGGTGATGCCTTAGTGTATGATACTCTTGTAGAATTGGATGATACTACCTCTTATATGGCAGTGGCTGGCAAACAAGAGCTTACATACCAAGGTGCGACAATTATCGCACTTTTATTGACAGGCTTCCTCGCTCAACATTCATATTCGTTTGTGTTTATTCTTTCAATCCTTTTCTCTTTCCTTGCGATGCTTAGTGCTTTCGGTTTAAAAGAAACAACTGTTGGAAAGAAAACGATGAATGCTGAATCTTTTTCTCATCTTATGCAGGGGTATGTAGATCATATAAAATCAAGTTTTATATCGATTAAGAATGAGAAAAGTATATTCTTTTTGATGTTGATAAGTGAAATTATATTCACTTTTATCACAACATTGTTTTTTTACCTCCAGTCCTTTTGGAGTGGACAAGGACACCCTGAGTCCTATATCACAACTATTTTTGCTATAAATGCTGTTGTTGCAGGTAGTACAGCTTTTATTGCCTCAAAAATCGTTAAGAAAATTGGAAAAAGATGGACTTTGATTAGTGTTATTGTATTTCCCACTGCTCTTATCTGGCTAATCTCCACAACTCCATATTCACCTCTTTTTTACATACTTCTTGGTCCGAGTGAAGGGTTATTAATAGCATCGATTGGAACTTATTTAAATGAACTTCTCCTATCAGATCAACGAGCGACAATTCTTTCAATGCAGAGCATGCTTTTTTCAATTATCATGATTGTAGTATTTCCTACGGTAGGGATTATCTCCTCTCATTTCTCGATTCCTATCGCATTTATAACTTTATCTGTACTCTGTACTATTTTTGCTTTGTATGCTCTTTTTTACGTGATTCCTTTCGTCATAAAAAAGTCCCCTAAGGTATGATTTCTCTTGCTAAAGTATGTTAAAGTATATTAGTAATGTAATAAAAAGGAATTGATGTATTTTGCGTTTTATACGCTCGAGGAGAGGAAATCTTATGCATGTCGGATTAGATATTGGAACAACACATATAAGCGCTTCTGTTGTAGACATACAAAAATGTAAGGTGATAGATACCCCTTCATACCTACAAAAAAGGGTAATAAGTCAAACCCGTGGAGCGTATGAGGAGGACGTTGAGACTATTGAAAACCATGTATTGGCAATATTGTCCTCTATTAAAGAACCTATTGAATCAATAACGGTGACCGGTCAAGTTCATGGGATTCTCTATTATGATAAAGACTTCAAAGCAATATCTCCTCTTGCGACTTGGCTCGATAACAGGTCGTTAATTAAAGTAGATGGGGATACTATAGAGACTTTATTCTATAAAGAGACTGGGATATCTCTTCCTCCAGGGTATGGGCTACTCACTCACTATGCAAATGAACGACTAAACCTAGTGCCTGAATCAGCTGTTGGTTTCTGTGGAATTCTTGAATACATAACAGGACGTCTCATTGGCAAAGAGATCACGAAAAGTGATCCGAGTTGTTTGGGTACGTATGGCGCATTCGATCCGATAACAAAGAAGTTTAACAAGTCAGTGTTAGATACAGTTTTACACCATGATATGAGAGCCCCATTTGAGGCATCTAACCCATTCGAAATAGCTGGATATACAAAAGAAGGAGTCGCTGTTACATATCCTGTAGGAGATAATCAAGCTGGTTTTTTTGGAATGATCGATTCAGTCACCTCAACCGCCTTGGTGAGTATCGGAACAAGTGGTCAACTTTCATTTTTTAGTACCTCTACTAATTGCGATCCCAATATGGAGCTCAGAGAGTTCCTTGGCCTTGGATACCTACATGTAGGGGCTACCTTAAGCGCTGGTAAAGGATATGAAACATTGAAGAATTTTTTCAAGGATATTTATCTCCAAATTACTAAGAAAGAGATAGATGATAATCAACTTTTTGATATTATGAAGGCATCAGTACTCAAAAAGAATGGCGATGAAGATATTATCTGTGAACCTCTTTTTATAGGGACACGTAAAAATCCCCAAATTAGAGCATCTTTTACACAGATTGATCTAGATAATTTCACGATGGGAAACATCGTAGAATCTGTTGTCGATGGGATAGTAAGGGAGCTAAGTTTGTTTATGCCACATGCAAGTGAGGCTAAGGCAACCCTTAGTAGAATCGTTGCAACAGGGAGTGGTGTTAAAAAGAATTACCTATTTCCACGAAGTATTGAGAAGGTCTTTTCCATTTCACCTACTGTCGCACAAGTTGATGATGGAGCTGCAATAGGAGCCGCCCTTGTAGGTGCTATTGCAACGAAGATGTGCTCAATGGAAGAGAAAGATTTTATTGTAAGAACCTTGATATCGGGGTAAAGGAAGAAAGAGTATGAGAAAAGTTGGAATCTATTATGCATTTTGGACTCATGAATGGGATGTTGAATTTGAACCATACATAAAGAAAATAGGAAAATTAGGATTTGATCAGTTAGAATTGAATGGTGGAACTATCGTTGAGTACGATGACACTAAACGAAAAAGTCTCAAAACATTAGCAGATGATCATAATATTACTCTATCATATGGAATTGGGCTCCAAAAACAATATGATGTCTCTTCTCTAGACAAGAAAGTAAGAGAGAGGGGCTTAGATTTTATGAAGAGAATGATTGATGCTGTTGCTGTAATGGGTGGTGGGATGATTGGAGGAACTGTGCATAGTTATTGGCCAGCACAAATGCCTTTAGAACTTACCTCGAAGCAACCTATTTGGGAAAAGAGTGTTGAGAGTATGAAGATCCTTGCTCCTTATGCGAGTGAAAGAGGCGTTCAATTGAATGTTGAGGTACTTAACCGGTTCGAACAATTTCTCATCAATGATAGTAACGAAGGCTTGCAGTATGTGAAAGATGTTGATAGTGAAGGATGTAAGATATTACTCGATACATTTCATATGAATATTGAAGAGGACTCCTTTTCCAAAGCGATTCACACCATTGGCTCGTATCTAGGTGCTTTTCATCTCGGAGAGACAAACCGGAAGATGCCAGGAACTGGAAGAATCCCTTGGGGCGAAATAAAAGATGCTTTAGATGCAGTTAATTTCGATGGACCTCTTGTTATGGAGCCTTTTTTAATGCAAGGGGGACAAGTTGGTCGAGATATTGGTATTTGGAGAGAGATTATTAAAAATCCGAATCTCGATCTCCTAGCTAAAGATTCTGCTACTTTTGTGAGAAATAATTTAGTATAAGGATAATTTTTGTGTGAAGTAGATAATAGTATTAAAAAACTATGCTATACTTAATTGGATGAATTGGAGGCGCTATGACACTTCAAGATAATCGGCTTGAATCTATCGGTGCATTACAAAAAGAAATTGAATCTTTAGAGGTGATATTGAAAAAGAAACATAAATTACATGAGTCTCTTTCTCAATCATTGCTTAATTTAGTGGGTAAACCAGATGAGGTCAAAGGAAATACACGGATGTTTCAGGATAGCGAGAGAATTCAACAACTGATACGTGAGAACCTTACAGATATTCACCATCTAGATACCAAGATTGCAAAGATGAGGCATCGGGCTAATAGAATGAAGCATATGATGTAAATTAACCTATCTAATATAAGAGGTAGTACTAATCAGAAATAGGATAGGAGTTTCTAAATGGGCAAAGGTTTAGAGTTCTTTTCAATTGCAAAAGCCTTCTCTGAGATTGGGCTTTCTTTGAAGACTGTGTTCCCTGACTATGAGATTGCAGTTGAGCTTTATAAACATCATAATTGGTATGTATACAAAAAAAATGGATATACAGTGGTCCATGCAGTGCCTCTCATACATCTTCTCGATACATCCTTTTGGGAGCATTGGTCAGCAAAAGGTGCAGAACCTGCAGAACATCAAGTTCTATTCAGGAAGACACCTCCTGTAATGCATTATCGCCTTTACGATGCAGGCTTAAAAGAGAATGATATTAATCCGGGTGAAGTGAGTGGGTCAATATGGTATGTTGTTGAAGTTGATCATCCGAGAGGATGGGCTTTAAATATCTTATAGCAAAATATTTGAATTTTGACCGATATCTGGATTAGATAAAGATAAAATTGTGCACAAGGGAGTCTATAGTATGGATGTAAAAGTTATTGGGATCACAGGAGGCTCTGGGTCTGGGAAATCCACAATTGTACGAAAGATTAGTGAAGTTGTAAGTGAATTCGTGTTTATTCCACAAGATAATTATTATCATTCTGCTACCTATATAAATAATGAAAATATTACTGCTTATAATTTTGACCATCCTGATGCTTTTGATACAAAGTTGTTGTATCAGCAGCTACGAGACTTAAAAGAAGGAAAATCTATTGAGATGCCTCAGTATGATTTTGTCCATCATAGGAGGAAGGATAATACTCTTCTCGTAGAGGCAAAACCACTTGTTATTATAGAGGGGTTAATGGTTCTCTATGATGAGGATATAAGAAATCTTCTCGATTTAAAGCTCTATGTGGATACCCCAGATGATATTCGTTTTATCAGACGATTAAAAAGAGATATGAGTGAAAGAGGGCGGACTGTTGATTCTGTTATTACCCAATATCTTGAAGTAGTGCGACCAGGACATTTTAGTTTTATTGAGCCAACGAAAGAGTTCGCTGATATTGTAATTCCAGAGGGTGGTCACAATGAGAACGCACTTAAAGTGTTGATAACCTTCGTGAAGGATATAACAAATTAAGAAGGGTTAGAATTTTTTTTATGTCTTCTACGAAAGAAAATCTTATAAGGTTGAAAGAGTTCTTTCTTGTTGAAAGTAGATGGAACTGGATCCACTCCTCCATAAAAGAATATGTGATGGCAACGACTAATGCGAAAGATACCAAGGGTAACACCTTTCAAGATTCCATGCTTCCTAACTGATTCGACCATATATCGACTACAAGTTGGTGTATATATACATGATGGAGGAAGTAATGGAGATATTATTGCTCTATATAGGTGAGTTGGAAGGAGGAATAGCTCTCGCATTCCTTTCTTTACTAGCTCAAAGAATCTTTTCATAGATGTTACTATAAGGAAATTAGTAATATATATCAATTTACAAATGATAGTTTGGTGATTAATATCAGTTTTTATGTGAAAAACAGATTTCAACCTTTGACGAACCGATTTCTTTTTGATATAGTAAGTCGTCAAAGTTATATAGAGTAATCAGTGGAGGAATAAGAATATGGCTGGTGGAATATCCAAGAACGCACGTCGTGGTGGACAAAAAGTATTAACGAGTCGCTGGGGCGGAACTATTAAAATGAAATCAATCTTTGAAAATGGTAAATTACGTCATGTAGCATATTGTGAAAAAAGCGGTAACACTGCTCGTAAACCAAAAGATTTAATGTAAGAGAATTTCTCTTATCTTCATTAGAAAACCTGTGCCCTACAAAGCACAGGTTTTCTATTCTAATCCATCAAAAGATTAGAGCCTTAAGGGGCACCAATGAATCAAGAAATTGCTACAATAACGCTAAAACCAGGAAAAGAGAAACAACCGGTTAATCACCACCCATGGGTATTCAGTGGGGCTATTTCATCTCCTAAGAAGCAAGAAATCGAAAAAGAGGGACACCTTACCAGGGTTCTTGATTCAAGTGGGAAATTTATAGCATATGGTTGGTGCGATATAAATTCTCATATTATGATTCGCCTTCTAAGTTGGGATGAGTCAGATATTCCAAATGATCTTTGGTGGGATAGACAGATCTCCAGTGCAGTACTTCGACGAAAGGAAATGATTGAGAACAATCGAGATGTAACCAATGCCTATAGACTAATCCATGGTGAATCAGATTTCCTGCCAGGAGTCGCTGTGGATCTTTACAAGGATGTGGTTGTAGTTATCCTTTCAGCTCGAGTAGCGGTACAATTTGAATTAGTCATAGTTTCAGCCTTAGAAAAAATTCTATCCCCATCTCTTATCTATGTATCATTCGATCCTTCATTCATTCATATAGAGCATACTTCTGAGTTATCTCATATATATAAGGAAGGAAAAAAAGTCACAAATGGCTTAAAAAGTTTTCCGGTTACGACCTTCCTAGAGAATTCTTATATGTATCTACTTGATACTTCAGGGCAAAAAAGTGGTTTCTACTGTGATCAGAGAGTGAATAGAGCACTTGTAAGCTCCTACACATTTGGTAAGAAAGTTCTTGATGCCTTTTGTTATACTGGGGGATTTACCATACATGCTCTTGGAGGAGGTGCTAAATCTGTTGTGTCTGTTGATTCATCTGAAAATGCACTCTACTTTCTGAAGAAGAATCTTTCATTAAATGTATATAAAGGGCTTATCCCTGCCGACTCAGAAAATAGGGTTTCCATTATTAAGGATAATGTATTTGAGTATTTAAGAAAGATAAAAGACGATGAGTTTGATGTGATGATATTAGATCCACCTAAACTTGCATCTACCAAAGGACAAGTCCCTAATGCGCTCAAAGCCTATAAAGATCTAAATCGATTAGCAATTTCAAAAATCAAAAAGGGTGGTATTATCGCTACTTTTTCTTGTTCTGCAGGAGTATCAAGTGAAGATCTCCAGAGAGTAATTGCTTGGGCTGCAAAAGACGCCAAGAGAGAAATACACATTCACTCATTTTTATCGCAAAGTCCGGATCATCCTATTCGCTTAAGTTTTCCCGAATCTCATTATCTAAAAGGATTCTTGCTTTTTGTGATATAATTGCCTTATAATTAATAAGATTTTTATTGTTTTTTTATAGAGACAATAATACAATTTGATGTATCCAATACTTTGTCTGTATGTTATAGTTGTATTGAATAATGACTCAAAAGAATGTCCATGAGGAGGAAACACGTGAAACGTCTTTCAAAAAGCCTTATCACGGCACTGCTGGTTACCATGCTTGCCTTCGCGTTCATAGGTTGTCAAACCACCCAAAAGGTTACAGAGATTGCACCACCTGAGGTGGTCGTTACTCCACAACCTGCTGAGAAAGTTGAACAAGAAGTAGTAAAGGAAGAGGTAGCAGTTGTTGTAGAAGAAGTAAAAGCTCCTGCAGTCGTTGCAGAAGTAAAAGTTCCTGAGATGCCTAAGAGAAATCCCCCTACACCAGATATGGTAGTGAAGAGTAATGATCGATTTGAAGAATTCGATTTATATATTGCTCATACTAATGATGTAATGGGAGCGCTTGAAGAAGGCCAGGGGATAGGATATGCGAAACTTGCAACCGGAGTTAAGTTTGGTCGATCATTAACAGATAAAACTTTACTCTTAGATGCTGGAAACGTAGCTAGCGGAACAGCTATGGTAGAGAAGTATTATGGCGAACCAGCCGGAACCCTTCTTGCCCTATTAGGATACGATGCAGTAGCACCAGGTCCAGCTGATTTTGCATATGGCGCAGCCTACCTTAAGTCTGTAGCACAATTTGCAGCTGAAAACACAGATATAAAAGTATTATCAGCGAATGTATTGAATGCTAAAGGTGAATGGGTATTCCAACCTTATCAATTATACTATTACAATGACTTTGTAGTAGGAGTAGTTGGAGTAACTGCCCCCCCAGCAGATACAGAAGGTTTATCATTCTTAGATCCTGCAATAGTGGCAAATGCACAATATGCAGTGAACGAACTTAGAAAAGTAGCAGACTTTGTAGTAGTACTTGGTAGTATCGGAAATGTAAACGGAATTACTAGCGAAGTAATAGCAGAGAATGTGAAAGGAATAGACTTAATTGTTGACGGAAAAGGAGCAATGGCTCCAGCTGGTGGCAAGAAAGTTGGATCAACAGTAATAGTAAGTGCTGGTGAAATGATGAGTAGTGTAGGCCTTGTAGAAGTGCATGTAAAGAATGACAAAGCTACAACAGTTACACCAATTCGAATTACCGCAAAAGATGTACAGAATCCAAAAGCTTCTCCATTAGCGAAAGCAGTAGGAATCACAACAATACCAGCAGATAAAGAAGTTGCAGGATATATTAGTTCTGTGAAGAATTCTTATGCAAAGAGTCTTGAACTTGTAAAAGTTGAACTTCCAGCTAAAACTGAACCTGCTCCTGTTGTTGCAGTAGTAGAAGAAGTAAAAGCTCCTGTCGTTGTTGAAGCAAAAATGCCTGAGATGCCTAAGAGAAATCCTCCTACACCAGATATGGTAGTGAAGAGTAATGATCGATTTGAAGAATTCGATTTATATATTGCTCATACTAATGATGTAATGGGAGCGCTTGAAGAAGGCCAGGGGATAGGATATGCGAAACTTGCAACCGGAGTTAAGTTTGGTCGATCATTAACAGATAAAACTTTACTCTTAGATGCTGGAAACGTAGCTAGCGGAACAGCTATGGTAGAGAAGTATTATGGCGAACCAGCCGGAACCCTTCTTGCCCTATTAGGATACGATGCAGTAGCACCAGGTCCAGCTGATTTTGCATATGGCGCAGCCTACCTTAAGTCTGTAGCACAATTTGCAGCTGAAAACACAGATATAAAAGTATTATCAGCGAATGTATTGAATGCTAAAGGTGAATGGGTATTCCAACCTTATCAATTATACTATTACAATGACTTTGTAGTAGGAGTAGTTGGAGTAACTGCCCCCCCAGCAGATACAGAAGGTTTATCATTCTTAGATCCTGCAATAGTGGCAAATGCACAATATGCAGTGAACGAACTTAGAAAAGTAGCAGACTTTGTAGTAGTACTTGGTAGTATCGGAAATGTAAACGGAATTACTAGCGAAGTAATAGCAGAGAATGTGAAAGGAATAGACTTAATTGTTGACGGAAAAGGAGCGATGGCTCCAGCTGGTGGCAAGAAAGTTGGATCAACAGTAATAGTAAGTGCTGGTGAAATGATGAGTAGTGTAGGCCTTGTAGAAGTGCATGTAAAAAATGACAAAGCTACAACAGTTACACCAATTCGAATTACCGCAAAAGATGTACAGAATCCAAAAGCTTCTCCATTAGCGAAAGCAGTAGGAATCACAACAATACCAGCAGATAAAGAAGTTGCAGGATATATTAGTTCTGTGAAGAATTCTTATGCAAAGAGTCTTGAACTTGTAAAAGTTGAACTTCCAGCTAAAACTGAACCTGCTCCTGTTGTTGCAGTAGTAGAAGAAGTAAAAGCTCCTGTCGTTGTTGAAGCAAAAATGCCTGATGTGCCAAAAGACGTTATCGTGAAATCTAATGATGGAGAGAAAAACTTCAACCTCTATGTAGTTCATACAAATGATGTTCATGGCAGAATCGAAGCTAATCCTGGAGTAGGTTATGCTAACTTAGCAACTCTACTTAAAATGGGACGAAGTGTTACTGATAAAAACCTAGTACTTGATGCTGGTGATGTAACCCACGGAACTCTCCTCACTAACCTTTTCGAAGGCGAAACTGCTGGAGTCCTTCTCGACCTACTTAAGTACGATGCTGTTGCCCCAGGAAACCATGATTTCAACTATGGAAAAGAGAGGCTTATTGAAGCTGCTAAATTTGCAAATGAATATACTGATATTAAAGTATTATCAGCAAACGTTCTTGATGCAAATAAGAATATGGTATTCCAACCTTATCAATTATACTACTTTGATGGATTCACAGTTGGTGTAGTAGGACTTACAACTCCTGATACAGAAACTAAGACTCATCCAAAGAATGTAGAAGGTCTCTCATTCATGAGCGACGAGGTTGTGTACGGTGCTCAAGCACTTATCGATGAAGTAAAAAGTAAAGCTGACTACGTTATCGTTCTTGGACATATTGGCCTTGATGCTGATGGTTCCTATAACGTAACAAGTAAAATGATTGCTGAAAACATTAAGGGAATTGACCTCTTTATTGATGGTCATAGCCACACAGTCCTTGAAAATGGATTGAGAGTTGGTGACACTCTTATTGTTCAAGCTGGTGAGTACATGGAATATGTTGGTTTAGTAGAAATTCAAGTACGAAACGGTAAAGCAGTCGATGAAAATGCTTACTTAATTTCAGCTGATCAAGTTGCAGATCCTTCAACAAGTGATCTAGCTAAAGCTGTTGGAATTACGAAAATTGCTCCAGATGCAGAAGTAACTGCATATGTCGCTTCACAAAAAGCAAAGGTAGAAAGTATTACAAAAGAAGTTGTAGCTTATACTCCAGTTCTTCTCGAAGGTGAGAGAGCTGATGTTAGAACAAGACCTACAAACCTTGGTAATATGATTGCTGATGCTATGGTAGAAGCAACTGGTGCTGATGTTGCCCTCACAAATGGTGGTGGAATTCGTGCTTCAATTAAGGCTGGTAATGTGTCTAGAGGCGATATTATCACAGTTCTTCCATTCAATAACGTAGTTGTTGTTGTAGAAGTAACTGGTCAGGATATATATGATGCCCTTGAATGGGGATATTCAAAACTTCCTGAAAGTAATGGTGGCTTCCCACAAACTAGCAATATGAGGATAGTTTATAGTAGATTCTCAGATCCTGGTAACAGAATTAAGAGAATACTTATTAATGGTAAGTCTGTAGATAAGACTGCAACTTATACATTAGCAACTAACGACTTCATGGCCGCTGGCGGTGATGGATACACAATGCTTGATCGTAAGGTCACAATGTACGGAAGAGGCTTAGATGAGGTCTTGACCGATTACATGGTAAAGCACAATAAGAAATAATAATTTCTGACTTTTGATATAAGACCATCTGGAAACAGGTGGTCTTTTTTTGTTTGCCTTGCATGGGTAATAACTAGGCGATGAAAGTTTGTTACAGGTATCAATCAAAAGTATCTGTTAGCTAAAGACAAAAGCGTAAACGTGAGGTTGGGTTTGAAAGTAGTCTGAGGAAAATCTCCGAACCGACGAACAGAAATCACATACAAGGCTAAATTAATGGGGGAGTTTGCCAAAAGTGACGAAGCCTAGATTGCAATTAATAAAGTAAATGTGGCGGTTACATGGAGAGAAAGTTATTATTTTTAACGGGGGAGGTCTCCCTATGGTCCTCTAGGCTACAATATCGCCGATATAATGAGAACAAGCTTTTGTTAGAGTGGAGCATAGGGAGAAGTTAGCAAAAATTATGTATTATCAGTCTGGATAATGGGAAGACGGGAAGGCTTGAACAGGATAGGATGATAAAAAAAATTTTAGTACCTGAAAAGAGAATAAAAGACATCTCACTTTAACTCAAAAAGGATTGTTCTTTGAGGATAGCCAGAAAAGTGAAGGTATACATGGGAAAGAAATCAGCCAACGATCATTATCTAAGAAGAAAGTCTTTTCACAAAGAAAATGGAACACATTGTCAGATTCCAGAATATCCAAATAACATTGGTAGATAAGAAAGGTACAGAGGGATTAGTCGGGATGAAATCTAAAAATCTGAATTAGTATATTCTGAATAATTACGGCTTACTACGTCAGAGTCTGACTGAGGGAAGGTGTAAACTAAAACAAGTGAGGCGGCTCGAAATATCCAATGATAACGGCAAGACAAGGAACCTAGGCATTTTCCGGAATATCAGAGGTTGAACACGGAAGTGCTGAGAAAGCATGATGACTCTTTCTTCAGTGGTCATTACGGTAAATTACATAGAATGATGGAAGTAATTACGAATCCGCCCGGTAAGGAACCGTTTGACGGGTGGATTGAAAGGATGGACGTTAGGAGTGTTCCATAGTTCTTCCTAACCTATTCAATAGCAATTTATTTATTTTATTAAATAGCACCAAGTATCTATGAGAAAGCTCTTGTTTTGGATGAATTAGGATTGCGATAAATTTTAACACGATATTTTGGGATAATTACCATATACCAAAGTTCCGGAACTTAGATTCTTTGTGTAGGTTCTCTATTGAAATTTTGTTATGCAATTTTTCATTATTCAATTAAAAACTACCCTCATAAAATAGGGTAGTTTTGCACCTTAGAAAAGGAAAGTTATTATTTTGAGAGTTTTTTAATGAGTTTCCAATCAGTACTGTGACCTTTATCTTCTCCTTTGCATGGAGGGAATCTATTTCCTTTTTTCATGTTCAAGAATCTATAATCATGTTCAACACATTGATAGCGACCCGATATTTCACATTGCCCGCCAGTATGAACAATTATTTCTGTTTGATCTGGCTGTTCCTCCTGTTGACTCGGCGTGCTTCCTTTTATTTCTGTAAAATAGGTTGCCCAAATAATTCCAATTGTAATCACTGACACAGCTAGAATGATTACAATGAAAATTGTTTTTACTGTGGTTGTTTCTCCGATAGAGAATAGAATGAGTAGTATTATCATAATAATAAATACTGCAATACTCATCATGAGATTTTTCTTGACATTGTTAAATTGCATATTTCCTCCATAATTGTGACTCGTATATAGTGAGTATGGTAGTTGATATGCCAGATTCAGAAGGCCAGTATCAAAACCACTTCCTCATCTTCTTGTATTTTACACCATTACAGTTGAATACACAAATATTACTATGTATTACTCATATCATTCATATGTTGAACTACTCATTAGTTTGGAATAAAACGTATTTGTTTATACATAGTTGCAACAAAATGCAACACGAACTATCAATTTTCTTTTTTTCATGATAAAATAGCAGTCACCTTCAATAGATACTCATTCGGTTTGATAGAGAAGTGATCAAACCAAAAAAAATCTCCCAAAGAGGAAACACAATGGATACTATGAAAGAACAAAGAGATGAGGCAAGAAGCGAATTACTTTTTGCACTTAATGAGCGACCTCCTTTAGGACAGAGTTTTGTTGCAGCCTTACAACATGCATCTGCAATATTCATAGGTATCATTACACCACCAATTGTAGTTGCTGGTGCACTTGGATTATCACCAGAGATGAAAAGTTATCTTATATCAATGTCTCTATTAGTTTCAGGAATTGCAACATTTATCCAGTGCAAGAAAATTGGACCAATTGGATCAGGGTTGTTGTCTATTCAAGGAACAAGTTTTACATTTCTTGCAACTGTTACTGCGATAGGACTGTGGGCAAAAGCGAACGGTGCTACACAAGGAGAAATGATTGCTACAATTGCTGGAACTGCTTTACTCGGTTCTGTTGTTGAAATAGTGTTTAGTAGATTTATTCCTCTTCTTCAAAAAATTATCACCCCATTGGTGAGTGGAATTATAGTATTATTAATTGGAATTAATCTCGTATCTGTTGCAATGAGAGATATTGGGGGCGGTTCCTACCTCTACAATAATGTACCAGAAAAGTTTGGCTCATTTAGAAATTTGCTATTGGCTGGAATAGTTCTTACATCAATCGTGATATTCAACAGAATAAAAAATAAATGGGCTCGAATGGGTTCTATCTTTTTTGGGATGTTAATAGGTTATATTGTAGCAACTATCCTAGGAGAAGTGAATTTTGCTGCAATGGGAAGTTTATCGTATATAACAGTCCCAATTCCTTTTAAATTCGGTTTAAAAATCGCAGGGCCTTATATTATTCCAATGATGTTATTATTCCTCATCACAACTGTAGAAACGATGGGAGACTTAACTGCAACAAGTATGATTAGTGGTGAACCTGTTCAAGGTAAAGTGTACATGGATAGGATAGCCGGTGGAGTTCTCGCTGATGGTGTGAATTCAGCTATATCATCTTGTTTTAATTCATTCCCTGTTACTACGTTTAGTCAGAATAATGGAGTAATCCAAATGACAGGCGTAGCATCTCGATACGTTGGTATTTTTATTGCTGGCTTTTTAGTTTTTTTTGGAATCTTCCCTATTGTCGGTGGAATATTTAGCGTTATTCCCTACCCAGTTATAGGCGGGGCTGTTCTTGTTTTAGCAGGCACTATCGCTGCTGGTGGAATTCGAATTATTTCGACTAGTATTCTCAACAGAAGGGGAGTTCTCATTATTGCAATCTCTCTAGGTATGGGTCTTGGCGTAATTCTTATCCCCGAAATCCTTCAAAACTTTAGTCCTTTCTTTAAGAGTATGTTTGGTTCACCTATCACAACAGGAGGGCTTACAGCCATTTTCTTGAATATTGTCCTACCGAGAGATATCTAAAACCAAAGAGTCTCTTCAAACCCAGATTTGGAAATGATGGGGTAGCAGGAATTAGAAAAGTGTCTTTATGATTTAGTGGATTACTTAGGTAGCTCATTATCTATTGAAGTTTTACAACATTAAATCTTAGCTAATAGTTTAATACTAATAAGTATCCTGTAGAGAATAATTTTTTGATTGGTGGTATCATTGAGGTGATAGTTCTAGAAATGAGTATCATAGAAAGATACATCTAGGAAAAGGATGTCATGTATGGAACAAAACATACTAAATTACAGTGAGCCTTGTGGTAAAAACCTATTTGAAATAATCGCTTACGAGCACACTACAGATATCATAGATTTTGATAATCTTATCGTAATGGTGAAAGATCAACTCTCTTTTATTGGATATCAACAAAGTAAGCAAGAAGTCTCTACTGAAATCCTAAATTCAATGAAGGAAGAGAGTAGGTCAATACTTTTCGTCGCTTATGACAAGAATATGAGTTCAATAGGGTTTGCATTTGGAAATATTTGCTGTGGGTTAGAATGTGGTGGTGATTACTTTTGGGTAAATGAAGTATATGTCTCCCCTTTATGGCGAACTAAAGGATTAGGAACTTCTCTAGTAACGTATATAGATAATTATATTAAGAAGAAAGGGTGTATCTACCTTGCTCTTGTAACTCACCCCAAGAATTATAGAGCAATATCATTTTACGAATCATTGAAATTTGAAACAGAAAGTTTAGTCTGGGTCGATAAATATCTATAATGGTTGAACCTGTTCTACAATATTTGTAATAATTTTTTCAAAAGAGAAACCACCCTCGATAGCTAGATGATAAAAGCTATAAAAACTTGGATTGCAATTAACTTCTAATACCCATGGAATCCCAAATTCATCAACTCTGAAATCTACTCGCGCATAACCTGACAAATTAAGTATCGACCAACATTGCTGGGCAATAGAAGTCAGGGCTTCATGTAATGGGATGTCGCAATTTTGAGCTACATAGGATGCTTCGATATGATTATAACCGAAAGAGGTATCGGCCCACTTCGCATCATAGGTTATTACTTTTTCTTTATGGTATTGCTCAAAATCTTTAAACACCCATTCGAAAGGAGAAAGAATTGTATTCTTAGTGTGAGAACCATACATGCACACCGTAAATTCTCTTCCATCGATATAAGCCTCAGCAAAACAAGGTTTACCAATACTAATTTCCTTTTCTTTTAGAGACTCTAAAACTAATTTGGAAGGAACTATAGAAGATTCATCTAGTCCTACAGACGCATCTTCAGAAACTGGTTTTATAATATATTTCTCTATTAATGGATTAGTGAAAGCTTCTTTTTTCTCTTGGAAAAACCATGAAGGAGTATTGATACCATGTTTGGAAAGTATTTGCTTCGTTAATACTTTGTTTGTTGTGGTGTGAAGATTCTCAAAAGAACATCCTGTGTACAAGATTTTCATGTATTCAAGAATTCCTGGAGTAAGATAAGAAAGTGTTTCTTCATGAGGTGCAGAATCAACTAGATTGAAAACCAGCAATGGGTTACTTAGATTCATCTCTTGTATGAGATTAAGATTCTCTAGAGAGAAAGATAACATAAGGGTTTTATATCCTTCTTTGTTGAGTATCTCCTCAATCCATTTAGCTTGCTTTAGTATATCTAGAACATCTTCTGGGCTATCTTGGAGAATCTGATTATGTAAAATTATTAAGGTGTGATTTTGATACATAAAATCCTTATCGGACATTGTAATTGTCTACGTATATTCTTCTCAAACTTGATCCTGTTGTCAACTAGAGTATGAGTATAGAGAGATGAAATATTTAGAGATTTTTTTTAAGCCAATTCCCTTTGAAATAATAGATAATAAATACAGTTGAGCTCATAAGCCAGGTGAGTGGATGCGCCCAATAAACGACTCTAATATCCATCATAAAAAAGAGAGCAATTTTTATATAAAGAACTCTAATTATACACCAAAAAATAAGCATCACGAACATGGGAACAATCGATTTACCAGCTCCACGGAATAATCCTGCCATCACATGAGATAAGGCAACAGCAAATAGGAACAATGATGATATTTGAGATTTTTGTACACCAAATGCGATGATGGACGGGTCTCTGCTGAACAAGAGAACTAATGATTCTGCATTGAAATAGAGAATTAAACCGATGCCTTCTGCTAGTAGCATCGCAAATAAAAAACCAAAACGTGCACCTTTTTTTACTCTATCATATTGTTTTGCTCCAATATTCTGTCCTGTGAAAGTCGTGAGAGCAAGAACAAAACTTGTGATTGGAATCAATGCAAAACCTTGGATTCTCATAAATGTTCCACTACCAGCCATTGCCGCGGCACCAAATAAATTTATACTTGATTGCACTACTACATTAGCAAGCGAGGTTACTGAATTTTGGATTCCTGCAGGGATGCCAAAATTTAATATTTTCTTCATCATTCTACGATCAAAGCTTATCTGACGTAGCTCTACTTTATATATTTCTTTTGTCTTCAGTAGAAGCCTAAATGAAAGGATTACACTTATAGATTGACTAATGATGGTAGCGTAAGCAGGTCCAGCGATACCCATATTGAATACTGCAACAAATATTATATCCAATACAATATTTATTACAGATGCTATCATGAGGAAATAGAGGGGATGCTTAGAGTCTCCTACCGCCTGAAGAATTCCTGCTGCTGTATTATAGAGAACTAAAGCACTTATACCAAGAAAGAAAACTCTCAGATAGGTAATTGCCTCATCAAATACTGCTGAAGGAGTTCCCATCCATGTAAGCAAAATAGGTGAGAAAAAAAAGCCAATCAATGATAAACAGATGCTACTGCATATCCCAAAGAAAATGGTAGTGTGAATTGCCCTATGTACTGATTTTAGATCGCCAGAACCAAAGTACATAGAAATAACAACTCCTGAACCGACAGCCACTCCTTGGACAAGACCAACAATAAGAAAAATCAACGACGTAGAGGAAGTGATAGCTGCGAGGGCTTCTTTTCCTATAAAATTCCCCACTACAAGGGAATCAGCTGTGTTGTAAAGTTGTTGAAATAGTGCACCAAGGAATATTGGGATGGCAAAACGGATTATATGGCCTCTAATAGACCCAGTTGCCATCAGGGTTGCTGTCTTATTCATAATAGATAGTACTCTATTCCAATTGACAAGAGTAGGCAAGTGAGGAAATATAGAAACAAGAATTCTTTTCATAGTTTCTCATTCTGCATAGTGAAATTGTAGGTATTAAATCTCTTCCATGAAGAACATAGTGAAAAAAATTGTAATCTTTTATATAAAGAGGAGTATGCAATGAAATATTGTTGGACGACACTTCAAGTTAGAAATATTGAAGAGTCAATTGAATTTTATCAAAAAGTAATCGGGTTAGGACTAAAACGTCGTTTTAAGCTTGAAAATGGTGGAGAGTTCGCTTTTTTAGGTGATGGAGAGACTCAAATTGAACTTATAGCAAGTAAACATAAGGAATTTATTGTAGGTAATGCTATAACTCTTGGATTTTCTGTAGATTCTCTTGATGAGACTCTCATTTTCGTCAAAGAGAATGGAATTGAAATAGAAAGCGGTCCAATGCAACCTAATGATCACATTAGATTCTTTTATATTCTTGACCCCAATGGTATTCATATTCAGTTTTCACAATCATTCTGAATTCAAGAAAATAAATGGTTAAAATTCCTCTCTAATAAGACAGAAATTATAAGATTCTCTTTGTGTTAAAATTACACACCTAATGGTGAACTGACCCCAGTTCATTGGAGCGGTTTCTAAAAGATTAGGTTGCCAAATTTCGGTAATTAACCGGAGAAAGGTAACCTAATTTTTTTTGTATTCGCTGGTTGTTGAACCAGTATATGTAATCATCCACCAACTTCTCCATACCGTCAACAGTCAGGAGTGCTCTTTTAGGCATCTGTT
The DNA here is from genome assembly GCA_963663665.2 of Sphaerochaetaceae bacterium. Lineage (GTDB taxonomy): Bacteria > Spirochaetota > Spirochaetia > Sphaerochaetales > Sphaerochaetaceae > SABI01. Next base: position 278,596 of record CAXXKP010000006.1, on the reverse strand, counting down.
TGATGGTCTCCGACTTGAATAATCCGAAGAAGTTCTCAATACAGGCATTGTCCCAGCAGTTGCCTTTTCTGGACATACTCTGATGGACGCCAAGATTTTTCAGGAACTCAACATAGACTCGATTTGTGTACGTCCATCCCGTGTCTGAATGAATCATGGTCTGATTGAGAATTAAACCTTGGTCAGTTAGTTCTTTCACGACGTTTTTCACTAGATGCAAACCAATGAATCTGCTCGTCCTGTAGGAAACAATTTCCTTGTTCCAAAGATCCATAACCGCAGCAAGGTAAAGCCAACCTTCCTTTGTAGGCAGGTAGGTGATGTCCGTGACCAGTTTCTTCATAGGTCTATCCGACAGGAAGTTCCTGCAGAGATCATTCCTTGGAAGAGAATCTGCATTTTCTTTAAGTGTCAGATAGTAATTCTTAGGATATCGGCGTCTCCTAACCTTCGCGTGAAGATCGAAATAATCCATAACCCGTGCTACTCGTTTGTGATTGAGCTCATCATATACCCCTTCCAAGACAAGATGCTTAGCCATCCTTTTTGCGCCATAAGCCCAATGATTCTTTTCCTGTGTGTATCTGATAGCTTCAGCCAGCATCCTATCCTTAACAGGCACCTCATTCTCATGCTTTTTCCAGAAATGATACGTGCTTGGAGACAGTTTCAGAATGGATAATGAAGTTTTGAGAGGGATTCCGAATCTTCTGCATTGGCTAACTGCTCGAAGAATCTTTTTTTTTGAGGATCTGTCTCGCTTTCCGCACAAGTTTGGAAGTAGACTTTGTAGACAGTAAGCTCGTCCTGCTTTTCTTTCAGTTTCTTTTCGAGTTCTTTGACTCTCTCCTGATCCGTTGTCATCGCAACCTTCCTTTTGAGGCCTGCCTCTTCTCCGAGTACAGACTCCATACTTAGTATAATTGCGAACCCATCGAATTAAAACATCTTTTGGCAATCCAGTTGCTTTGACCATTTCAGGATAGCTCTTTTCTGCATCCAGCAATAGTTGGACGATTTTAACCTGCTCTAACTCCGTCTTCGCATTCTCGTAATGCCTGAATGATTGTTTCAGCCAAGAGAAGTCTCCATTGTCGAACGAATGGATTATCCTTCTGGCATAACTATTATTTATGCCAATACGCGTGGCAATTGTTCTCCCTCGGTATCCCTGTTCATACAGTTTGTAGAATAATTCTTTTTCCTCTGTTGTAATCTTAGGCAAATTAGAACCCCCTTACGTTGGATTTACTCCAACGTAAGGGGGTTAGTTCATGGAGGGGTTTTTCTTATTCTCTATTTTGTTTATAGTAAAGTGGTAGTAAGGAGGGTGCATGAGTTTTCATTCACATCGCTTAATATTAAGTATCTGTCTGATATCGATATTGGTATTTTCTTTGTCGGCAAAAAGTCTATCATATCAAACCCAGCCTGAAGAGAATTCCGCTCCTTTGCTTGCGAGTGAAGTCCCACACGTGCGGTATTGGGATTCAGATAATAGCTTTAATCTTCCTACAACTATTGTTCATACGGTACAAGATGTTACAAAAGTTCCAGTGAGAGAGAATCCCCTGATTGCACCTATACTCTATCATAATATCGTATTTGGAAGAACGGGGAATGTCTACAATAGGGATATCTATAATTTTGAGCATGATCTTGCTTTCTTCAAACGTAACTATCTAATTATTGATTTCCAAGAACTCATCGATATAAAAGAGCATCGGAAGGAAATACACTCAGATGCGACGATTATAACCTTTGATGATGGTGATCTCTCAATCTATGCTATTGTTTTCCCAATGCTTAAAGTATTGCAGCTAAAGGCAACCTTTTTTATCATCCCCAACTTTATCGGAGAGGTCGGATACATGAGTTGGGAGCAAGTTAAAGAGATGAGTGATTATCGTACACCACAAGGGGTGAAACTATTTTCTTTTGGATCTCATTCTCTTACACATCGCCCATTAGGTGATCTATCTAAAGAAGAAATAGTATTGGAGATGAAGGAATCAAGACGCATTCTTCAAGAAAAAACTGGAGAACCAATAATTACCATAGCTCTGCCATTTGGAAATGGTGCAGGTACGGCAAAGATCATGGAATCGGCACAAGAGTGTGGATATCTTGCGGTAAGAACATCTCAACCAGGAGCCTCTACAATTGATACAATAGATCTGATGAATATTAAAACTTTTAATGTAGAAAATTATAGCACTGATGTTTTAGTTCAAAAAATGTTAAAACTGACTGGACGGTAAAGCATGAGGATCCTCCAATTCAATCTGACAAGTTGTAAGAATCGAAGACCTAATCAAAGTAATTCATCAAAAAGCTTACGGATTTGGTGATACTGAGTACTTCCTCCTAAAGATTATAGAATCTAGCAAAAACCTAGAGTCAGGTTCAAGTCTCCCAAGGAGATGTAAAGAGTCAAAGCAGATGTTCTTCATTTTTTACTCTTTTTGTTTAGTTTGCCTTGAAATAGTTGGTGATAGATACTGTGGCACTGAGGAGTCGAGTTATAGGATGAGCCCGATGATCAATTATCATATCCGTAATAAAGAAAAGGCTTGTTTTCCTTAGAGCCCTCGGATGATAATAAGATTACACTTATTGTCATAATTGATATATCAGCATCTATAAGCAATCTATAATTGGAGGATTATTTTCTTCAAATCTTGTTTTTATGTGAAATCCATGTATTGATTTCTAACTCACTCTTTCAAACTTCAAAATATCTATTATATATAAATAAGGTATTGCGATCTGATATCCCAGCCTTTTGATATCAATACGATAATTATAGATTTTTTAAAATTGATCGTAAAATATAAGGTATCTTATAAATTAACTTTTTTTATGGAAATTAGAAACATATAGCATTCACACTCTTAAAGTGTTAAAATTTCTATCAGAGGTATGTAAGATTTGAATATTATAAAGCAGATTAATGAGAGCATTAAAAGAATTTACATATATATTAGAAATATTGTAGTAGTTCAAACTGACGAAGAAATCCGAAGAGAACTCTATGAATCGAATCTTAAACGTCTTGTGATTATAGGTCCAATACTATTTATTGCTGAACTCTTATTACTTCAGTTTCAAGAATTGCTTCTTAATACAGGTGAAATCCTCAAGTGGTTCTTAGTTAGTAATATTTTTACCTACCCAATTCTGCTATATGGGAGGCAAAAACAGAATGCTATGAAAGAGAGTACTATTAAGGTCTCTTATCTTATATATACAATTGCAGTTTTAGCGTTAGGTGCTGGTATTAGCCTTAAAGCGCTAATTTATGCGGATTTTGTGCATATCTATTTAATCGCAGTAGTTGCAGTATCAATATTTATTGTTTCTTCTTCTTTGGAGCATTTTATTTTACTTTTTGTTACTTTATCTATATATCTTATACTTCTGCCGAGATTTGTAGCTGACCAAAGAATGCATTTTATTATTCAAGTTAATACTATAATCCTAAATATTCTTTCTTGGGTATTTGGAAGAATTGTATACAGTTCAGATGTACATGATTTGATTAATAAGAGAGTGCTAGAAAAACAAAATATTCTGTTAGCAGAATTGGTGAGAAAAGATCCTATGACTGGTCTTTTGAACCATGAGTCAGCATATGAGGTTATCAGAGAAGAAATTATAAAATCGTGGGAAAGTGGGAATCCCTTCTCTATCATACTTTTTGATATTGATGATTTTAAGTATATTAATAATCAATTTGGTCATCAGGGAGGAGATGAGGTACTCATTAAGCTCTCTAAGATGCTACATGACGTAGTTCCTGAACATCATTTTGTGGGCAGGTACGGTGGTGATGAGTTCATAATTATTATTCCCAATAAAGTGAAAGAAGAGGCTCGCAGTATAGCTGAACTTATCTGTAGCAGTGCAAGAATGCTTGAGTTTACTTCTCCTAACTTACATATTACATTAAGTGGAGGAGTAGAAGAATTTGACATGGTGCGTGGGGTTCCTCTCGATATTGCATCATCCAATATTATTGCTGCAGCAGATATTAAACTTTTTAAGGCTAAAGAATTCGGAAAAAATCAATATAGGTAAATAAAAGTTTTATTATTCCTATAGAGTTTCTTTTTGAAAACTGCGACATAAGCTAATTGAGAATATCGAGTAATAACGATTATCATGATTAAGAAATACACACATGCTATGGGTTGTATCCCTTTATTATGTCATGAATAAAAAGTTTTAGGTAGAATAGGAAAAATAAAGTCAAGCAAGTGTCCACACAGTAATACACGAAACAGTAAAGAAATCAGCCAACACTTTTTTATTATATAAAAACACCTCTATTTCCTGTTCTCACCTGCGTATATATGGATCAAGAATATATTTTACTATGAATTTGAGATATTAGAAGCATATATCTTGAAGGAAGAAAGATAGCCTGAACTACAAGTAAATTCCTTGAAACAGAAAAGACCAAACTTAATAAAAAGTTTGGTCTTTTTCTAGCTCCCCCGGACGGATTTGAACCGCCGACAGGGTGGTTAACAGCCACCTGCTCTACCGTACTGAGCTACAGGGGAATGCTCGTTAAATTATCGAACAATAGGTAATCTATATGATTCTATAAGTCCTGTCAAGACGTTTCTCTTAAAACACATCTAATTGTTTTTACTCTTTAAATAGGCTTTCCATGTGGATTCGATGAGTTCATGGAGTGAGCTGTGTTTTGCCTTCCACCTCAATTGTGTTCCTGCTTTTGCTGATGATGCAACTAATCTCGCAGGGTCTCCAAGTCTCCTTGGTTCGATCTTTTCAGGAATTGGTTTTCCAGTTACTCTTCTTGCTTCATCTACAATTTCTCTTACACTCAATCCCTCTTCGCTTCCGAGATTTACAATAAGAGAGTCATTATTTTTTATAAGATAATCTGCTGCTTTGACATGAGCATCCGCCAAATCAGTGACGTGTACATAATCACGTACGCCAGTACCATCCGGAGTATTATAGTCATTTCCAAAGATTCCTATCTCTTGGCGCATCCCCATTGCTACTTCCATCACAACAGGAATCAAATTTGCTGGATTTTTTTCAAGTCCATACATTCTTCCTTTTGGATCATATCCAGCTGCATTAAAATAGCGTAATGAAACATAATTACTTCCATTAAGAGTGTGAAACCATTCAAGATTTTCTTCAATTGCGTGTTTGGTGTATCCATAATAGTTAATAGGGTTAGTAGGATGTTTTTCATCAATAGGAAGATACTGTGGTTCTCCATAAACAGCAGCGCTTGAGGAGAGTATGAAATTGTTTATATTATTTTCTTTACATGCTCTGAGGATATTTAGAGAACCTGTTATATTGTTAAGGGCATATTTTGAGGGATTTTTCATTGATTCTCCAGCAGCCTTGAATGCTGCAAGATGAACAACAACATCCCATCTATCGCTTAAGGCAAGGGACAGAACCTTTTCGTCAAGGATGGAACTTTCATATACTTTACACCCGGGTTGAACATTCTCTTTCAACCCAGAAGAGAAATCATCAAATATTCCAACAGTATCTCCACGGTCTAGAAAGGCTAAAGCCACATGAGTACCAATGTACCCGGCCCCGCCACATAGTAGTACTTTCATATTTATATCCTTTTAATCTAATTGAAAGCCTTTATAATATTAGATAGTTCATCTACTTTCTCATTTAGTTCATTTTCAGTTTTTGCTTCCACTACTAATCGGAGGTAAGGTTCTGTATTAGATTTTCTCACATTAAACCACCAAGAATCAAATTCAATTCGGTATCCGTCAAAATCATAGAGAGCCTTTAGGTCATCTCTTTTTCCATATGTATTATACAAAGATTGCATAGCTTCATCTTTTTGTTCTAATTTGAAATTCTTTTCACCACTATTTGAATAGGCAATAATCGAATCAATGAGTGAAGAAAAAGTTTTTCCTTCTTTTTTTAATCGGACCATTACTTGTAAAACTATGAGAGCCGCAACCATCCCAGAATCGCAATGGTTAAAATCTCTGAAATAATAGTGACCTGCGAGTTCACCTCCAAAAATTCCATGTATTTCTCTCAGTTTAACCTTAGCAAAGGCATGCCCGACTTTCCAAGTGGTTACTTTTGCACCCAGATTTTCAAGGAATTCACTCGTACTTCTACTTGTCCTAATATCAACGAGAACATTTCCTTTTTCTTTTTCAAGGTAATATTTTCCTAAGACTGCGGTCACATAATCGGGTTGAATAAAACGGCCTTTCTCATCGATAAACATAACTCTGTCAGCATCACCATCAAATATGATCCCGATATCACTTGAATGTGTTTTAACTGCGTTGATAAGGTCTTCGCAGTTCTCTACCTCTAGAGGGTTTGGTTCATGAGCAGGAAATGTTCCATCAAAATGATCATATAGGTAAAAATGGTTTTCACCAAATAACTCTTTTGAGAGTAGGTTAGCCATTCCATGAGAAAGGTCAAATGAGATGTTTAATGAAGAAAGGTCTGGCAGATATGTTTTAAGGTAGGTAAGGTAATTATCCTTTACAGGTTTTTCAATTACTATTCCTTTTTCCTTATTAATTAATACTTTTTCAGTGGCTACTAATTGCTCAAGTTCTTTTAGCCCACTATTCTCTCCAACAGGAAGAGCTCCTGTTTTACTAATCTTTAACCCATTATATTTAGCTGGGTTATGAGATGCTGTGATTTGGACAGAGGCATCAGCTTGTAAGTAAACTGTTGCGAAGTAGACCATGGGGGTGGTCGCGAGCCCGATATTCCACACATCTGCACCACTATCTGTTATGCCTTCACATAATGATGAAAAAATTTCATCACTACTGGCTCGTACATCTCGTCCAACAACCACATGATTTGAATTTAGGAGTCTTGGAAGAAAAAATCCAATTTTATATACTAAATGCTTATCAAAATCTTTATTATAGATACCACGAATATCATATGCCTTAAATGCACCCATTTATATTTCTCCTCTAAAGTGTTGCAAAAATTCTTTATGGTTCATCAATTCAAAAAAATGAGTTTTTCCATTCTTTAATGTGATTCTAGTCACTAATGGAGAAAAAACCTTTTCAAAAATAGAGGCTAATGGAATAGACTGGGGTCTTAATGATTGTTTAATTGAGGTAATAGCCTTTGACTTTGATACTTGAGTGATACTTTCAATATCGTCTTTATGAAAAGAATCTTCCATCTTCACAAAAGGTTGCTGTTTTTTTCTACCTGTAAGAGGTATTCCAAAGAGGGCTGGTTTTCTCTCAAAATCTTCAAAATGGAAGATTTTATCTATTTCGAATATGAAAACGCCAAAATCTCTGATGACCCCATTACTTGATCCGTACCACGTACTATATGTACGATATGTTATAGTTCCTCCGAACTTTTTTTCTAGTTCAGCTATAAACTCGCTAGCATCTTCATTCATTATTCTACCTTCTCACTATCTTTTTTTTACCTTATCATATATACTCCGGCGATGAAAGGCAATTAGGAATAGAATGAAAGATTTTGTAGTCAAGGATTTTGGTAAACTTCTCAAGCGTAACGCATTAAATATACGTAGAATAATGAAAGAGTTAGATACAAACGTGATGCGTGTGTATAATTTGAATTTAGAAGAGCTTCCCTTAACTGTTGATATGTATGCAGCTTATGCTCGTATTACAGACTATAGCGAAGTTGCCTTTAGTACTGAAGATGAGAATCTTATTTGTGATATTGTCGCCCGCAATTTGTATGTTGAACCAGATAAGGTTATTTACCATAAAAGAGATAAACGAGAAAAAGGTGAGCAACATACTACCTTACAAGATCAATCACTGTTAGTTACCGTAAAAGAGAACGGGCTCTCTTTTATCGTTGACTTAACAAAACGAATAGATACTGGGCTTTTTCTAGATCAGATGATAACAAGAAAGTCAGTGATGGAAAGCTGTAAAGATTTAGATGTACTCAATCTATTTGCATATACAGGATCATTTAGTGTCTATGCGGCAAAAGGTGGTGCTAAAAGTGTCATCTCTGTTGATTTATCATCAACATACTCATCATGGTGTGAGAAAAATTTACTTGAGAATGGATTCTCGGGAGAACAATATAAAGTAGTTACTACAGATGCATTATCATTCATCACCACTGAAAAGTTAAGTGGCAAGAAGTATGATATCATCATTTTTGATCCCCCAAGTTTTTCAAATAGTCGAAAAATGGAAAAAGATTTTGATGTACAAAGAGATTACCTCTCAGTCATAAAATCTGTGCACGAGTTATTGGTACCACAAGGAACACTTCTTTTCTCTACAAACTTATCATCATTTAAGTTTGATAAAAAGAAAGTGCAAGGGTACCAAGTGAGAGAGATCACCAAGGAGAATGCAGCTCCTGGGTTCTCAGTAAAGAAAAATTCTCTAAGGAGTTGGATTTTGGAGAAAAAAAATGAGGCCCCTGCCCTCGAAACTATGCAGGAAGAGAACGAAAAGATTTCGTTAGAAGACACAGGCAACAAGGTTGCCCCAATTATTGATCTCAGCAATCAAGATGAACATGATGCTGAATTAGAAAAATTTTTACAAGAAGAGCTATTTAGCGATGAGGAAGACGACTCTAACATCGAAGAAGATGTAGAAGATGATGCTGATGAAGAAGCTGATGAATACTTTGACGAAGAGGATGAAGATGATTCCAAAGAAGACTCTTCTTCAGATGAAAGTAAAAATACAAAACAAAGACGATATGAGAGACGTCACCCTGGAGAAGTAGCTACTCCTAGAGTGCCTAGAGAGAAAATGAAAGAATCAGCCCCTCATAAAGATAGTGCAACAATGATAGATGACTTAAAATGGGATTCAAGTGATGCTCCAAAGAAAAGAGCTGCAAAAACCCAGGATGAGTCAGGTGAACGAAGTTCCTCCTTTGATAGAGGAGACAGACGAGATTCCAGAGACAGAAAACCTTTTGATAGAGAACGACGCCCATTTAATGACCGAAGTGATAACAGAGGGGAAAGAAGTTTCGACCGAGACAGAAAACCATTTGATAGAGAACGACGCCCATTTAATGACCGAAGTGATAACAGAGGGGAAAGAAGTTTCGACCGAGACAGAAAACCATTTGATAGAGAACGACGCCCTTTTAATGACCGAAGTGATAACAGAGGGGAAAGAAGTTTCGACCGAGACAGAAAACCTTTTGATAGAGAACGACGCCCATTTAATGACCGAAGTGATAACAGAGGGGAAAGAAGTTTCGATCGAGATAGAAAACCATTTGATAGAGAACGACGCCCATTTAATGACCGAAGTGATAACAGAGGGGAAAGAAGTTTCGACCGAGACAGAAAACCATTTGATAGAGAACGACGCCCATTTAATGACCGAAGTGATAACAGAGGGGAAAGAAGTTTCGATCGAGATAGAAAACCATTTGATAGAGAACGACGCCCATTTAATGACCGAAGTGATAACAGAGGGGAAAGAAGTTTCGATCGAGATAGAAAACCATTTGATAGAGAACGACGCCCATTTAATGACCGAAGTGATAACAGAGGGGAAAGAAGTTTCGACCGAGACAGAAAACCATTTGATAGAGAACGACGCCCATTTAATGACCGAAGTGATAACAGAGGGGAAAGAAGTTTCGACCGAGACAGAAAACCATTTGATAGAGAACGACGCCCTTTTAATGACCGAAGTGATAACAGAGGGGAAAGAAGTTTCGACCGAGATAGAAAACCTTTTGATAGAGAACGACGCCCATTTAATGACCGAAGTGATAACAGAGGGGAAAGAAGTTTCGACCGAGATAGAAAACCTTTTGATAGAGAACGACGCCCATTTAATGACCGAAGTGATAACAGAGGGGAAAGAAGTTTCGATCGAGATAAAAAACCTTTTGATAGAGCTAATTCTTCTCCACGTCCAAGAGGTGATAAAGGTCGTCCTAAGCCTTATGGATTTGATAGATTTGCTACTTCACGAAGTCGTGATAGTGAGAACGATCGTAAAGATTTTGACGAATAAGCGTTTTAAATTCTATTCAACACCGTTCAGTTAATGAACGGTGTTGCTCTTTATAGCCCTAAAAAACGGATAGGGTTTACACTTGCAAATAGGTGAATTTCATCATCACTAAAGGGGCTAGCTTCAAATATCTTTAGATAATTGGAATATGACTCTACCTTTGCTAGGTTCACTGAAAAGTCCGAACCAAACATGGATCTGTTAAGAATTTTCTCTTTTATAGGGTCTTTTTGGGCTTGAATAAACGAATGCAATCCTTTATAAAAAGCGGGATCTGTTCCACTGAAACTTACATCAGCATAAATATTATCATACGTATTCATAAATCTGATGATTTGAGTAAACCAAGGGTCTTCAGTGAATACTTGCCCAATAATACTCTTTATACTTTTACTTTTTGCTAAAAGGTTATATTGCCTCCCATAGTGGGCAAAATCGATAATCAACTCAGGGAATGCATCCAAAACAGGAGTATAAGAGAGTGGGTTCGTATATTTTTGAGCAACTTTAGAATTTATTCCTCTAAATCCTTGATCATCGCAATGTGTAATGATTGGGACTCGATTCTTTTCACAAAATTTATAAATATAGGTTATCTTCTCTCTCTCAATTCCCTCTTCTGGCCAAGGATTTGTCCCTAATGGTGGATAAAATTTTATTCCTCTAAATAGCTTTTGTTTCTGTTTTTTATTATCACCTGGAATGGATACATGCTCTTCAATCATATTTTCAATAAATGAGAGAGTATGCATAGATGGATTAAGTCCAAGGAATGGAAAAAACTCAAATAGTCCATCTTTTTTTACTTCTTTGTACCAATTGATTCCATTGATGGTATCTTGTACATAACCCAAGATTTTCTCTTGTTCATCAGGCGAGTAATAGGACTTTGAATTGGAGTCATCCCCTTTGGAAGAGAAGTCCATTACTAATGGGATCAAAGCGTAACTGTCATAGACCCGATTTCTAAAATAGAATTTACCTTTTCTCATGTAGGGTTTTTCAGGATACATGACATGATCTGTTTCTTTCTTTCCGGTAGAATTCTGATGGTTTGTGAAGGCTCCATGCAAATCTTCTTCCATAATGCCAAATATTTCACCAATAGGTCGTTCAAATATACTAAACATGTTTAATAATGTTACCATTCCCTGTTGTCCTCTCATTGCAGGTGTTAAGAGGTAGCCGGGACTAAGGGCTCCTGATGCGATAAAATCAGTAAACCCTTCACTAACTGAATCAACGAATGAACTAAACGACGGATGCATCATGTTCATAGCATGCATATGAGCATCAAAAAAAATGTTTTTCATGCTATTGAGTATACAATAAAAAGAAAGGTCGTCAATTAAGACGACCTAAACTAGTACCTATTTATTTTTTTGTTTTGCCCACGAATCTCTAAGTGTGACGGTTCTATTGAAAATCAAGTTATCACGGTTAAATTCAACACTGTCTGGGACAAAGTATCCATTTCGGATGAATTGCAGGTATTCACCACTTTGTACATCTTGTAAGGATGGTTCAACAATACAATTAGAATTAATGATGAGAGACTCAGGGTTGATATCATCTAGGTAATTGCCAGTTTTTTCACCTGGGTTCTCTGTGATAAAGAGCTTATCATAGAGTCGTACTGTTGCTTTTAAGCCGTGTGTCGCACTTACCCAATGACTTGTTCCTTTAACCTTTCTCCTATCCTCAGTTGTTCCATATTTGCTTTCAGGATCGTACGTACAAAGGATTTCAACAATATTACCTTCGTCATCCTTAACAATATCTGTGCATGTAACATAATAAGCACTTTTTAGGCGGACTTCGTTACCAACGAATAATCGAAAATACCCTTTCACTGGGTTTTCCATAAAATCTTCTCTTTCGATATAGATTTCCCGAGTAAAAGGGACCTCTCTTTTACCCATACTTTCATCTTCTGGATTGTTTTCTACTTCAAAATACTCTGTTTTATCTTTAGGGTAATTGGTAATGATAACCTTGAGAGGATCTAGAACTGCCATGACCCTTTTAGCTCTTTTATTCAAATCCTCTCTAACACAAAACTCGAGTAAGGAGAAATCTACGACTGATTCAACCTTTGCTACTCCAATTCTTGAAACAAACTCTCTAATAGCTTCGGGTGAATAGCCTCGACGTTTAAGACCGATAATTGTTGGCATTCTTGGGTCATCCCAACCATCAACGAGATTATTCTTCACTAAATGCAGTAATCGTCTTTTACTCATTACGGTATAATTTATATTCAGTCGAGCAAATTCGTACTGATGAGGAGCATGTTCTATATTATCGATTGAAGTAGCCCAATCATACACAGGTCTGTGATCTTCAAATTCTAAAGTACAGATAGAATGTGTAATACCTTCAATTGCATCACTAATTGGATGAGTATAATCGTACATGGGGTAGATGCACCACTTATCAGCTGTCCTAGGATGTTGGGCAAACTTGATTCTATAGATAGCAGGATCTCTCATATTCACATTGGGAGAGGACATATCAAGTTTAGCGCGAAGTACGTAAGAACCCTCTGGATGCTTACCTTCCTTCATTTCTTCAAAGAGTTTCAGATTCTCTTCTATTGGTCGAGATCTATCTGGGCTATCTTTTCCAGCTGTTGTGAGCGTGCCTCTATATTCTTTTACTTGCTCAGCACTGAGTGAATCAACGTATGCTTTCCCTTCTTTGATAAGAGAAACAGCAATTGAATAAAGTTGATCATAATAATCACTAGCATGATAAAGATGGTTCTGCCAATCAAATCCTAACCACTTGATATCATTTTGAATTGCATTAATGTATTCGATATCTTCTTTTTCTGGATTTGTATCATCAAGACGTAGATGACATCGTCCATGATATTTTGCAGCTAATGAAAAGTTTAATATAATCGATTTTGCATGGCCTATATGTAAATATCCATTGGGCTCAGGAGGGAACCTCGTTACAATCGTATTGTTTGGAACTCTGTTATTTGCTAAATCATCTTCAATTATTCTTTCTAAGAAATTGAGACTTTTCGCCTCTTTCTTTTCTTCGTCATCTATACTCATTTTAACGTAGCCCCTTTTAATTCTTAAAATAATAACCCTATTCTACCATAATGTTACCTTTTAAGAAAAGAGATGGTAGGTAAGAGAGTGCAGATGAGGATGAAACTCTTGAAGATTTGGTGATATTATACAGACAATTTCTTGTTTTTCTCCTACAATACAAATTATATGAATTCTCATAAATCTAGATTTGTTCCTAAAGAACTTCTAATTCTCTCTATGCCTATAATGTTGGGGAATTTATTGCAAGTATTTTATAACACTGCTGACGCTTTTTTCTTAGGTAAATTAGGAAAAGAGGCAATCAGTGCGCCCTCAATAACGATGAATATTTCAAATTTCATTATTGTTTTTGGTGTAGCCTTTTCGGTTGCAGGTACAACGATGATTGCTCAAGCATATGGGAACAATTCAGAAAATAAAGAGAGACTAACTTTACTAGCTTCTCAAGTAGTACTTGTAAATGTTTGCATGTCAATTATTGTTACTTTAGTAGGCTTTTCCCTTACTCATCCATTGCTAAATATTATGAACGTTCCAGAAGGTTTGACATATACATATACCTATTCTTACATGTCAATCACCTTTCTCTCGATGCCTTTCTTCTTCTTGGATTTGTCCTTGAGAAGTATTTTTCAGGGAGTAGGAGACTCCATCACTCCTCTCTATATTCAACTGGTGGCCGTCATTGTGAATATGATATTAGACCCGATTTTTATCTTTGGCTTAGGTATTATCCCTTCTATGGAAGTCTTTGGAGCTGCATTAGCTACCTTTTTAGCACGTATGTTGAGTGGCCTTCTTGCTCTCATTCTCTTGATAAAAGGAAAGAGAGGAATAAGAATTTCATTACTCAAGATGCGACCTCATAATCCCACCCTGCATTTAATTGCTAAAATAGGATTACCTTCCTCAATTGGCCAATCTATCTCGTCTCTTGGTTTTGCGGTAATTCAAGGATCTATTAACTCATTTGGGCCGGTTGTTATTGCTGCTATGGGTGTAGGTAATCGCATCCAATCCTTCTTTCATATGCCTTCCCAAGGAATTAGCCAAGGGGTGAGTATTCTAGCAGGGAATAAGCTTGGTAATAATGAACCGGATGAGGCTCAGAAAGTTGTGAATACAGGACTACTTCTCATAGGAATCTTTATTTCAATTGGGATGACTCTTGTACTTATATTTGGTAAGTGGGTGATTATCTTCTTTGTTGATGACCCTCTTGTTATTAAAGAAGGTACCTTTATGTTTTATATCACAGCACCTTCTGTTGTAATTTTTTCACTCTTTACAATATTGCTTGGTGCATTTCAGGCTGGTGGTAGGACGAAAGATATCATGGCAATGAATGTCACCCGCCTTTGGGGGCTACGAGTTCCACTAGTGTATCTTATTCCTGCAATTTTCGTTATTGGGTCACATGGTATCTATATAGCAATGCTCATGAGTAATGTTATAATAACAATCTGGGCTTTACACACCTTTCGAAAAGGATTGTGGAAAAATAATATCATTGAAGAAAAATCTAAAATTGGCTGATGTGTACATAATAAGAAAAAGAGGATAAAATTCTCTCCTACACTATTAGGAAAAGGTAGAGAAATGAAAGAGACTACAAAGTTTAGAAAATATTCCTTTTTTACTATATTGAAAATTAGTATTCTTATTATCATACTTATTCTTTTAAGTATAGCAATCGCTTTTTGGACTACATCATTAAAGAATAAACAAGAATTACAAAATGAACGCGTTGTTTTGCAAAAAGTATTAGAGAGGGAAGGACACCAAGGATTATTAGAACTTGCTGGTGCACGTGTTCACGATATTTTTTATGGCGAACAGGGGATGAGTGTGTTTCTAGGTAATTTAGATTCTTTTACCTATAGTGCTGATGAAATGAGAAATATCGCAATTTATGAAGGTGCTAATCAATCAGTCGTTCATATCACTACAGTAACGCTCAATCTTAATTCCTTTTTAGAGGTTCTCCCAGTTCAAGGAACAGGTTCAGGAATTATTATAAGTGAGAATGGATACATTTTAACAAATGCTCATGTTGTACAAGATGCTGATAAAATGACAATTAGATTATTTGATGGCAGTACTGTGGATGCAACTCTCATAGGGCTAGATAATGAGAATGATTTAGCGGTTGTTAAAATAGAGGTCCCCCCATCTATAATTCTTTCCCCAATAGAATTTGGTGATGCAGATACTCTTAAAGTTGGGCAGAAGGCGGTCGCAATAGGTAATCCGTTTGGATATGATCGTACAATGACAATTGGGACTGTTAGTGGGTTAGGGCGACCTGTTAAATTAGATGCTAATACTGTTGTGAATGGAATGATACAAACGGATGCCGCTATCAATCCAGGCAACTCAGGTGGTCCACTTCTTGATAGTAGTGGGAAAATGATAGGGATTGCCACTTCAATATACTCTACGACTGGTGGATCCCAAGGTATCGGATTCGCGGTACCTGTGAATACAGCAATCTCTGTAATACCAGATCTCATAGAACATGGAAAAGTAATAAGAGGCTGGCTCGATATTACAATGGTTCAACTAGATGATTCCATTGTTTCATATGCGAAACTTCCTGTAGAGAGTGGATTGCTAATTTCTCAGGTTAAATCTGGGGGGAAAGCAGAAAAGAGTGGACTCAAAGGTGGCGATAGAAAAGTTCAATATGGATCATCAATTATCTACCTAGGTGGAGATATTATTGTAAGCATTAATGGTGAGAAAATCTCAGAATATTCGGATCTCTATCATGCACTTGTGAAAACAGCTCCAGGCGATATTATCAATGTTGGTGTGTTGCGAAGCGATGTTGAGAAGACTATCAAAGTTGAACTTGTTGAACGACCTACCCAAATGGAATGGATGGTGAGATGATGGGGCGTTTATTTCAGGTAGTTTCAGACTTTGGTGCTGCAGGTGACCAACAAGAGGCGATTGATCTACTTACAGCTGGAGTAGAATCGGGATATGATAGGCAAACTCTTAAAGGAGTAACCGGTTCTGGTAAAACTTTTACTATGGCCAAAATCATCGAAAAGATTCAGCGTCCTACTCTGATTATTAGCCATAATAAAACTCTTGCAGCACAACTCTTTAGAGAATTTAAATCGTTTTTCCCTCATAATGCAGTTGGGTATTTTGTCTCTACGTATGACTATTATCAACCTGAAGCCTATGTACCAGGTAAAGACCTTTATATAGAAAAAGATGCATCCATAAACCAAGAAATAGACAGACTCCGCTTATACGCATCCTTTGCACTTATGGAGCGACGTGATGTCATAATTGTGGCAACAGTGAGTTGTATATATGGACTTGGCTCTCCTATAAGCTTTCGCGATATGGTAAAACATCTCTCTGTTGGTGATATTTTTGATTATAAGAAAGATTTACAGCACTTCATTCGAATGCAATATGAAAGAAACGATATGATATTGCAACGAGGCTCATTTAGAGTGCGTGGTGATACAATAGAAATCTATCCATCGTATTTAGAACAAGGACTGAGAATTAATATATCATGGGATGAGGTCGACTCTCTTGAGTGGTTTGAACCTGTTTCAGGAGATGTTATCGAAAAAGTCTCTTCAGTGAGTGTTTACCCAGCAAAGCAATTCGTCATGCCTCCAGAACAAGTGAAACGAGCACTTGGAAAGATTAAACAAGAAATGGAAGACCAGGTAACATTTTTTTCTCAACAAGGGAAGCTTCTCGAAGCGGAGAGAATTAAGACTCGAGTTGAGTATGATCTTGAGATGCTCCAAGAACTTGGTTATTGTAGTGGAATCGAAAATTATTCTCGCCCATTAGGGGAGAGAGCAGAAGGGGAAGCCCCTCCTGTTTTATTAAACTATTTTCCCCCAGGTTTTTTTACATTTATCGATGAATCTCATGTAAGTATCCCTCAAATTGGGGCAATGTATGAAGGTGATAGGTCTCGGAAGCTTAATCTGGTTAACTATGGTTTTAGACTTCCATCTGCACTAGATAATAGACCCCTTACATATAGTGAGTTCGACTCTACTTGTGGGCAAAGAATTTATGTGAGTGCAACTCCAGGGAAGAAGGAACTAGAAGAGTCTAGCCAGGTTGTTGAACAAGTAATTAGGCCAACAGGATTACTTGATCCACTTATTGAAATTCAGCCTACTAAAGGCCAAATGGAGCATCTTTACGGGGAAATCAGAAAAACTGTTGCTCAAAAAGAGCGAGTACTCGTTACAACACTCACAAAACGAATGAGTGAGGATCTCAGTGATTACTTAGCAAACCTAGGTTTGAAAGTTCGCTATCTCCACTCCGAAATAGAAACTATTGAGCGGGTTGAAATCCTTAGGGATTTACGGCTTGGGACGTATGATGTTTTAGTCGGAATAAACCTTTTACGTGAAGGGCTCGATCTCCCAGAAGTTTCTTTGATAGCTATTCTTGATGCTGACAAAATTGGATTCTTACGTTCTGCTACGGCTCTTATTCAAACTATAGGAAGAGCTGCAAGAAATGTGAATGGTAGAGTCGTTATGTATGCCGACAAAGAAAGTGATGCAATGAAACAAGCTATACAAGAAACTAATCGTCGCCGAAAAATACAAACAGAATTCAATGAAAAACATAATATCACCCCAACTACCATCATCAAAGCAATTCACGATATGATACAACGAGAGATGATTGAAAAAGAAGAGATTCAAAAAGGTGACATCTCGCTCTTACGAAGTAAATATAATCTTCTTAAATCAAATGACAGAAAACGATATATAAAAGATCTAGAAAAAGAGATGTTAGAACATGCTAAGAACCTTGAATTTGAGATGGCAGCAATCCTTAGAGACGAAATAGATGCTATTAAAGAGATGCGTATCTCCTAAGTATTACCAATTCTTATTGAAGAGTAATACTCCAGTGGGACCACTTGTAATCTTATCCTCTTGGGAAACACTTCCAACTTTCAACGTATCAATAGAAGAAGCTACATCATCTAAGCTAATAGATGTAGGGAGAGACGTTATTGTTTCCTCGGGAATATATCCGTTAACTTGGATTCTTTTTTTCTCATCAAGAGAATCAATATACATCTCAATTTCAGTAGTTGAGGTTCTCTCCCAACCAAAATAATCAACAAAATTAAGGGTGAAATAGCCATGTCCATCACTTTCCCAGGACTCTTGATCTTCCATTGCGGCAGTGAGATAGAACTGTGTTGGGTCATAATATGGAGAAACTATTGTTTCGTTTATTGGATATGTTGCTACATGGGCTCCACTAAAACATGAGTCTAAAATAATAACCTTTACTCCGCTAATTTCATTCAGAGAGGTACTTAAATCCTCTATTGAAATTGTAGAATACTCTTCCTCATCATTTTCTGGAGCTGTAACAAGGTACCCAGTTGAAGGATAGGTTGGTAAATACCTGCTACCCATTCCATGTCCTGCATAGTAGAAAATAAAAAGATCGTCGTTATCCATACGAGAGCCTATTTCTTGAATAAGCAATAATATATTCTCTTTAGACGGGTAAAATGGGTTGTCATAATCTCGTTCTGTACCTTCTTGAAGAGCTAAGAATCCTTCATATTTAATATCAGAAGAAGAGAAAATTGAATACGTTGTCCCTGCAATTTCTTTTGCATCATTGATAGTTCCACTAAGGTCATTAACATCTGAATTCTGGTAATCTAGACCAATTATCAAGCTATAGATATCTACATCTGGTTGAGCTGGCGATAACATATCACAGGAGGTAGATAATGTAATAATTACTAAAATAAGGAGTATTAGAAGTGCTCTATTCATCATGCTTTCCCTTAAATGTATAACGTATACCTGCTCCTATTCGAATTCCTCCATAATCAGACCGTATTTCAACCTCGATCGGGAAAAGCGCGTTTAAAGAAGAAGTTGCACTTATATCAGCAATGGGCAACATAAACATTGTTCTTATGATACCTAATGAGAGGAATCCTCTATCATCATTTTTTAATTGTAAGCCATAAAGAGCGGATAGTGAGAAAGCAATATCCTTATCGTGCAATGTGAATTCAGCGCCTGCTAAGAGAGTCGTGAATTCTTTCCAGTATATTGGCCCATAATAAATGCTATGGCTTGTGTATGTTAATTGTACTTGAGGTGTCACACGTATCTCATCAGATAACGGGATGAGATAAGGAGAAATAATAATAGAAATTGATGCACAAGGAAGGGTCTGTATTGCATCCTGTTGAATGGTGCTAGGAATTGGAAGGTATACCCCACCGAAGGTCCCTAAGTCCCATGCAGAAGCACCTAGTGGTAATAGAAGTATTAGGGAGAATAAGAATATGTATGCCGATACCTTGTAATCCTTCATTGTGAGTTTACTATAGAGGTATGTTAGTTGTGTTATCAAGTGCTCACCTATAAAGGTAATACGTCATGAGAAATTTTATTACTTCTATTGAACATTATTGTAAAAGAAATGTATTTGAGATAACGGTGTTACTAGATTAACTCTTTCACTTTTGGGAGAGTTATTACTATAGGTAACAATTCGTTGACCTTGCCAATCAAGAGTTATGAGATATCTTCCTCCAATGAAACTTCTCGAAACTATCGATGCCTCTTTAAAGATAATGTGTGGGATGAGAGAAGGGATACTGAACAGATGATCCTCGATTATTGAAATCACTTCTGGTCGAATAAAAAATGCAGATGAATTGCTTTGTTCCTCTGTAAAAAAGGATCCGTTGATTTCAAGATGTTGATTATGTATTACTCTCGTTTCTAATAGACTCCCTTCTCCCATGAAATCAGCCACAAAGAGGTTCTTTGGATGGTAATAGATATCTTCGGGTGTTCCAATTTGTTCAATTTTTCCGTTGTTCATGACAATAATTTGATCACTAAGGCTTAAAGCCTCTTCTTGATCATGAGTGACGTATATTGTGGTAATACCTGTTGCATCATGAATAGACCTAATTTGTTCTCTTAAATATTTTCTCTTTTTAGCATCAAGTGCTGAAAGTGGTTCATCAAGTAAAAGTAATTCAGGGTCACTAGCTAATGCACGAGCAAAGGCAACTCGTTGGCGCTCGCCTCCACTCAGTTCTTCTATTTTTCGCAATCCATACCCTTCTAATTCAACGAGTTCAAGGTAGTAATTAACTTTTTTTATTCTTTCTTTCTTTTTCACATGTCTCAACTTTAGAGAATAGCCAATATTCTCTTCTACATTCATATGTGGAAATAATGCATAATCTTGGAATACGAGGGCGATGTTTCTTTCATTCACTGGGGTTACAGTAATGTCTTTTCCTCCAAGTATTACTGTTCCCGTAGTAATTGGAAGCAACCCACTAATGAGTTGCAATGTTGTACTTTTTCCACATCCGGATGGTCCTATGATACTTACGAGCATCCCCTGTGGAATATTAATATTGAGTTCAAGGCTGAATTGAGGGTATTCGACAAGAATATTTGAGCAAATAAGTGAATCCAATATAATTAATCCTCCTTCTTGATGAGTTCAACCGTGAAAAACATGATGAGGCATATTACCATAAGAATCGATCCAAGAGCACAAGCTGAAGCAAAATTATATGAACCAATAAGGCGGTAAAGTACTAAAGGTAAGGTTGTAATCGACGAATCTGCTAAAACAAGTGTGGCATTAATTTCTCCCATAGAAATAGCAAATGCGAAAGCTGCACTTGTAGCAATTGCCCCTTTTAGAAGGGGGATTTCAATTGAAAAGAATGTTGTTTTAACACTTGCTCCTAGAGTAAGTGATGCCTGTCTATACGAAAAAGGAATTCTTCTATATGAAGGAAGCATTGTTCGCAGTACAAATGGAGAGGTTATGACTACGTGAGCAAGAATTACAAGAAGTATCTTATACGAACTTCCATTCGGCTGAAATAAGCTGATGATGTAGTACCCGAGACCTAATACAACTGATGATACAGCCATAGGGAGCATTGCAAAGATTTCTAGGCTGAGGTTACTTTTTTTCATGCTACTTGAAATTCGAGATGATAGCATTACTCCCATCATTGTAGAAATCAAGGCAACAATAAAAGCGATACTCAGACTTTGTAAAAGAGAAGAAAAGGCAATCCCGTCAAAGAGAGAAGTTGAAGAAAATAGTTTGCGGTAATTCTCAAGAGAGAAAGTCATCTTTGAAGTTCTGCTTACTTGTGCAAAGAAAGAACGATAGATAATCGAGAGTAATGGTCCCAATACAAATACAGATGTAAAAATTGTATATAAAGTGACAATCGATTTATTTCTGAATTTTTTGATCTCTCTTAATGAATTATCTACTTTTCTGAATGATTCTAATTCTTCAGTATTACTCATTTTTCTTTGAGTGGCGAGATAGAAGGATAGGATGATTATCGCAATGATAATTGAGATGAGAGCAAGGGCAGAGGCTCCACTGATATCTCCCATCATTCGTGCTCTTTGATAAATTTCAACTTCTATTGTAGTGAATTGGGGACCACCTCCTAAAACAAGCAAAATCGCAAAGCTTGAAAAACAGAATAGAAAGACCAGCGCAGACGCACTTAGGATAGCTGGAAGGAGTCGTGGGAATGTGATAGTAGTGAATACCTTTACCCTGCTTGCTCCCAGTGTCGCTGCAGCAAGAGCCGTTTTACGAGGTAAATGAGACCAGAAGGAAGATACAATAGATAAAACTATCGGGAAATTGTAAAATGTATGAGCTAGAATAATAGCACTAAATGTGTAAAGTATTTTAATCGGAGGATTCTCTAGTCTAAATAAAGATACCATTAATGAATTTAAGATACCTTTATTTCCATAAAATATTACAAACCCGAGTACTACAAGAATAGAGGGAAGGATGAAAGGTATAGAGCTTATCGCTTTAATAATCTTTTTCCCTTTGAACGAATAATTCGCTAGTAAATAAGCACCAGGAAGCCCTATTGCAAGGGCTCCTAGTGTTGAAATCGTCGCTTGTAGAATGGTGAATGATAATACCCTAATTATATAAGGGTTAGTGAGTATTGTAATGAAATTATTAAATGAAAAATGATTACTATCATTAATAAATGACTTAGAAAGAATGATAAGAAGCGGTATGAAAAATAAGAAGGTGAGAATCAAAAGAGCAGGGGTACTCAGACCACGATAAAATCGTGAAGTATAGAGGATTGATGATTTTTGATTCTCCCGACTTGCTATTTTCACTTACTCATTACCTCGACCCATTCTTGTATCCATCTATCTCTTGAGTCATTAATTACATCTGAATCTAGTGATAATATGTTCGTGGGCTTTTCAATCATGTCAAATTCTTTGGGAAGTATAACATGTTTATTCACGGGGTACATGATATTTGCGACTGCGATATCTAACTGTGCTTCACTAAGAAGAAAATCAACGAACTTCTTTGCATTTTCTACATTCTTACTGCTTTTAACAATGCCAACTCCCTCAATAGCGATAAAGTTTCCTTCTAAGAATTGAGTTGATTTATATCTGTCACTTCCTTCATACATTAAATGGTAGACAGGTGATGTTATATACGAGAGAACAATAGGGGCTTCTCCCTCAGTGAAAAGTCCATACCCACTTGACCATCCATCAGCAATTGTGAGGATGTTTTCTTTTACAGCTTTCCACCACCCAAGATAATCATCTCCATACACCGCAACCGTCCATTCTAATAAGCCCATTCCTACACTACTTGTTCTCGGATCCATAATTATGATGCTTCTTTTAAAACGTGGATCTAATAAGTCTTCTAAAGATGTTGGTGGGTTTTGGAGGGCTTCACTATCATAGTTGAAGGAATATGATGCGTAGTTGAAAGGAAGAAGGGAGTAAGTAGAATCAAACAGAAGTGAAGATGGAATGTCTGCTAAAATTGGGGACTGATAGGGAAGGAATAGTCCAGATGAGAGAGTTTTCGATAAAAGTTCGTGAGAAATTCCTATAACAACGTCTGCTTTTGGAGAATGTTTCTCAAGCTCTAACTTCGTTAATAGTTCACCCCCGCTACCAACTGAGACTAAATTCACTTTAATCCCTGTAGCTTCTTCAAATACAGGAACAACTAGCGGACCTGGACCCCATTCACTTACAAAAGAGTCATAAGCATAGACAGTAAGTATCTCACTCTCCATGGATTCTTTGTTTCCGACAGCGAAACTTCCTGATACGCACAGAACAGAGATCAACAAAACGCTAAGTATTATTCGGATTTTCACCTTAATACCTCCATATATGAATTTCTGTCTGTGGGGATGTATAGATTTGAGTTTACGATCAGTTCCCTTCGCTAGAATTACCTAGATCAGGTTCAACGGGTGTAATCTCAGGCCAAATATTTGACCACCCCAAGACATCTAGACTATAGAAAAAGAACTGTTATCTGTCAAGCAACCCTAACTGATTTCCATTATATCTAATGACACTGAGAATAGAGTCTGTATCAAAAGGCCCTGGAAAATTGAGAAGTTGTACATATTTCCTTCCTTCCTTTGCGAATGCAATTCCCCCAGGGGAATGGTAATTGTCAATTATCATAGAGAATTCGAGTTTTTCAATATCTTTAACATCGCTCATCGTGATTTCATTTGGACCATACACAGCAACAACATCGTATCCTAATGACTCAATGAATCCTTTTTGGTGGAATTGAACGATAACTTTTCGCTCATTCTCCCCTAAGGAAGAGACTTCTTCTCTTAATTGACTAAACAAGGAATCAAGTTCAGCAATCCAAGCCTTTCCCTGATCTTGTTTCGATAGGAAGGTTGAAATTCTCGTAACATTCTCTTTCAATAATTCTGGTGTATTCCCTGTTGTTATTTGATAAATCTTATTCTCATCAATTTTAGCAGCCGTAAATAATTTCTTCATAAATCCTTCGTAACCGGCCCAGAAGAGAATATCACCCTTGGTCGCTGTAATAATATCTTTTGGTGAGAAATCGTATTCAGGAGGATGTTTTAATGTAATAGGAGCTAAGGTGGTTATATTTTCTCCTCCACCGGCTTCTACAATTGCACTAACCCATGATGTACTTGAAATAATCGTTGGATTTATCGAACTATTACCTGCATATGATTCATATCGAGAGGCACTAGATTGACTATCTTCTTGATCAACTTGCCCTTCGGCAAAAAGACCAATTCCACTTGATATGAAAGTGAACAAGAAGATGGTCAGAAATACTTTAAAACTCTTAGTAGAAAAGACGTTTGTTAACATAGAAAACTCCTAATAATATATTTTAGCGATACGTGCATACATAAATACGAGAACCAATAACATTGTTGACACCAGAGCAGCTGAGGCACCTATAGGAAGTCCCAAGAAGAGTGCTACAATAAAACCAAACAAGGATGTAAGGAAACCAAATAGAGATGTGAGAATGAGAGTAGAGAGGAAATTTTTTGCTAATCTTAATGCTGCGACTGCTGGTAAGAATAAGAGTGCATCTACTAACAAAGCTCCGACGAGCTTAAGAGCTGTTGCAACACTAAACCCAAGAATTATGAAAATTAGGTTCATCATCATCTTAACAGGAACTCCTAGGATATGTGCAAGTTCTGGGTTTAAGAGAATCAATTGTATTTCACGATAACAGATAGTGAAAAAGAGAATTATTGAGATTCCAAGTAAGATAGTCATTATGAGGTCAGCTCTATTCATTAAGAGGATATTACCTGCAAAGATATCGAAAACTTCCATTGCTGGTACATTCGTTGCAGCAAGAACCACAAATGCCCCAGCAAGAGAACCTGTCATAAAGATTGCCCCAATGCTACTTGCCATCTCTTTTTTTTCACGAGTTAAAAGACCCATTGTAAGTGATATAGTAACAACAAAAAGGTAGGCAAAGATGGTCGGGGAGAGGTTGAAAGCAACAGCTATTGCTGCTCCGAAGAGTCCAACATGCATCAGAGTAAAACGCATAGTCATAAGATGAAGTGGGATAATGATTACCCCTACGAGAGATAGTGTTCCTCCTGCAAAGAGCATTGCTATGAATGCATGCAAAATAATCGGGATGCTTAGCGCTTCTAGAATGGTGTTCATTTCTTCCCTCTCTCAAGCAGTCTATGATTTTCTAGAACAAAAGTTCTGTCTATCTTATCGACGTGGATTTTATCGTGAGAAATAAGAAGTAATGTAAATTGAAGTTCTTTATGCAACGTGTCTATAAGCTGTGTTATCTCATCTTTTGACTCTTTATCAAGATAAGTTGTTGGTTCATCAAGTAACAAAAGCGAAGGTGTTCTAATAATAGCTCGTGCTATGGCGACTTTCTGCCTCTCTCCACCTGATAAAGCTCTTAAATCACGAAGAGCATATTTTTCCATTCCAACCATTCTCAAGGCATCTAGAGCTCTCTGCTTGTCCTGCTTTGAGGATCTTTTAAGATATGAGAAATTTTTGCCCCAAAGCCCTAATAAGACACTCTCAGCAACTTGTGTCGCTATTTCTGATTGGAGTTGTATTTGAGGGACATAAGAAATCTCTTTATGATAAAAAACGTTTGATTCCAATTCATGAATATTTTTGTCAAAGAGGGTAATCTCTCCTCCTGTGGGGAATATTTGATGGCATAGCAATTTTAGTAGTGTGGTTTTACCTGCACCATTTTCACCAATTATGAGTGCTTTCTCTCCTTTTTGTAGACTGAAAGAGATTTTATCTAGAATTATTTCACTCCTATCATACCAAAAACTTACATCCTTGAAGGTAAGGAGAATCTCATTATTTACCATTCGAGCTCCTCAACCATGCTATCGAGCGCGACAATAGAAATTTTCCCTACTACATGGGGTTGTTTCATCAAAGAGTGAGCCCAAGCTGCAACCTCTCTTTGTTGACCATGTACGATGAGAATCTTCAATACAACATTGTCTTTAATGTGTGATTGGAGGTTAGTGAGAATTTTTATTGAAGGGTATGAGGAGATAGGTACTCTCACCAATGTTGAATTCGCCTTATAAATCAATGAAATTACAGATGTAACATCGTCGTCAGAATTATTATTATGGGATTCTCTAAGTTGCTCATGTATCATATGTCTGATTGTGTGACTTCTATTAGGGAAGTGGCATTCTGTTGTGTACTCGTCAAGCAGCGCAACTAACTCTTTATCCATGGAAACACCAAACCTAACTAAGTGAGACATACGCCCTCCTGTACATTTACGACAATAGTAACACGAAAATATAAAAACATGCTACTATATATTTCAATTAAGTTCTTCGTCAGGATTTATTTCTAAAGATTGACCGTTAGCTATGGAACGATTAGAATTCAAGTATGGAAACCTTAGTGAGTACTGAGACTTTAGAGCAGATTGATACAAAGAGTATTCATGAATACTCTATTCCTCCTCTCATTCTTATGGAACATGCAGGAGTGAAGGGATTTCATGCCTTTCTAGAGCATTCTAAAAAAAAATATTTACCTCATCATTCATTAGTATTTATTGCCGGAGGTGGAAATAATGGTGGCGATGCTCTTGTTATGGCAAGAGAAGCATACCTTTTAGGAATGGAACATATTTCAATCATCCTTCTAGGGAATCATATTTCTGTTTCATGTAATCAACATCGTAATATTTGCAGGAATCTTGGACTTCATATTCATGAGTTTTCTCTACGCAATAATGAGGTAGATGAGGAAACACAAAGGCTCCTCTCTCATGCAGATTTTATTATTGATGGAATTACAGGAACTGGCTTTAGAGGTAAGTTACATGAAGATATTATCCACCTCATTACAAGTATAAATTCAGCTCAATCTCGTGGTGTCTATGTGCTTAGTGTAGATATCCCCTCAGGGATTTCCGACAGTGGTGTCTCGACAGGACCTCATATTAATTGTGATATATGCATAACATTTGGTCTTCAGAAGAGTTTAACCTATTATCCTTTGGGGCGCTCGTCTTGGGGCGATGTATTGAAAATTAATCCTTCATTTCCTGTTTCGTTACTAGAGACTGCTGAGAAGAGAGCTCTTTTAGCTACTATTGATGATATGGTTCTTACTAAGACAAATGACAGTGATTATAAGAATAAACGTGGGCATCTTGCACTTTTTGCCGGATCTACTACATATACTGGGGCAGCAAAAATTACCTCACAGAGTGCCTTCCATAGTGGGATAGGGCTTGTTTCCTTATACTGTGATGAAAACATATCAGATATCGTGAAAACTGAGACTATGTCTCTTATTGTTCATCCTGTCAAAAGGGGATGTTTCATTTCAAAGGAGGCTCTTATTTCCCTATATGATGCTGTAGCAGTAGGGCCTGGATGGGGTAGTGGTAGAGAGGAGCAAATGTATGAACTCTTACGATCTAATCTTCCTGTGGTATGTGATGCTGATGGAATTTTTGCCTTTGCTAGCCTCGTGTCACAAAAAAGAATATTGGCGGGCGAGAGTGGGCCTCTAATTCTTACACCCCATCCAGGTGAATTGGTGAAGATGTTAGAGTTATTAGGGATGCCGACCCTTGCACAAGAAGTCCATGTGAGGGGAACCTCAGAATCATTTATTGATTCCCTTATAAAAATTGCTCGAAAATTATCATGTGTTTTAGTCTATAAAAGCAATGTTGTATGGATAGTGGATGGAACGATTAATAATTCAATCCCTGTTGTAGTAGATGGTCAAAATAGTGCACTAGGTGTTGCTGGTAGTGGAGATGCTCTTACAGGAATTATTGCCTCCTTTCTATCAAGGGGTTATACTCCTTTTGAGAGTGCACTTAATGGGGTTCTTCTCCATCAACGCTCTGGTGTTTTAGCAAGGAATAGTGCTCGATGGTTTGATGTAGACCTTCTTATACACTATATTGGAACTGCTTATAAAGAAAGAGAAGAAAATTAATGATACAACTATATTTCATTACTATGGTTACGCTTATACTCTCTGTTATGGTTTTTTATTCAGACTACTATGGATGGAAATATGTTCTCCTTCTTAAGGTTCGAAATTCTATTGAATCCAATAGTACAATCACTATTATTAGTATTGTTTTTGTTTCAATCATTATGTTACTGAATATTTTCTTGCCAATTTCACCAGGTCCCATTCTTTTAGGAGAATTTCTTGTTGTCTTCTCTTTGCTTATCTTTCTTGTGTATCTCATCATTATTCTGAATTCCCAATCAAAAAAGAAAGAGGAAAATAAAGAAGATGAGAATTTGAAGAGAAATGGGGTTAATATGATGGAAAGGACTCATTCTCTTATTGAAACTCATAAGCGTAACATTGGTATTTTTATTTCAATTATAACAATTCTTCACCTACTATTTCCCCAAGGAGTTTTGCTATGAGTCTTGTTCCACCTAGAAACAAGTATGAGAAAATATCACTTTTTGGTGTTTTTTTTAAGGGTGGCAGATACCTAGTTATTCAAACTAAGAAAGGTGAATGGATATTCCCAACAAGCCTAGTATATTGGAATGAACAAGAAGTGCAAGCCTTAGAGGATCTGTTCATGGAAGAATTATCTTTGACAATCCAAGTAGAAGAGGAACTATGTAACTTTACTGTTATAGAGAAAGGGAAGACTTTCTTTGTTAAAGCCTTTAGGGTCGATTCTGTTCTAGTTGGTACAATTATTTTAAACACTAAGAAAATTCATAAATGGGTTACTCTAGAAGAGTTGCTTTTGCTTCCTATGAACGCTAGAAATGATGGTATTCGCAAAGTTCTAGAAGATAATTCTAGAGCATAAAAATAGGTGCCTAAAAAGGCACCTATAAGTGAATATTTCTGTAATTATAATATCGTCCCATGAGGAATTATTGCATTTTTGTGAATAATGATGACATCATCATGAATTGAGTAGTTAGCATAATCACCTTCTTCCCGTTTAATATCATCAATTCCAATACGACACCCATCCCCAATTCGAGCGTTCTGATCAATGATAGCTCGTCTTATTATGGTCGCTCGGCCGATACCAATATTTGGAATCTTTTTCTTCATATTATCTATCTTTTCGTCTTCTGTTTCATAATAACTTGCACCCATACAGTAAACACCGTCTAATGAGGCACCACTTTCGATTAATGTTCGTACACCGATGATAGAATTTACTATATAAGCATTTGTGATAATAGAACCTTCTGAAGTTAAAGAACAACTAATATTACAGAAGTTCACTTTTGTAGCAGGGAGGTGTCGGCGGTGTGTATAGATAGGAACTTCTTCGTTATAGAAGTTGAACGCAGGAGTAACTGAAGCAAGGTCAATGTTGATATCATAAAATGCTTTAATTGTTCCAATATCTTCCCAGAATCCATCAAATACATAAGCGGCTGCTTTCTCATGTTTGATGACGTCAGGAATTATTTCTTTACCGAAATCAGCCGAAGGGTTTGTTGAAAGTATTTCTTCCATTCTTCGAGCATTAAAAATATATATTCCCATAGATGCGAGATATTCATTTTCAGGATTCGGCTCACTATTTAGTGCTTTTTTAAATAATTTTACTGGAATTTTATAGTCAGAAATGTCTACATCAGGAGCCGGTTTTTCATAGAATTTCTCAATGATTCCTTCCTCATCAGATCCTATGATGCCAAGTCCTGTAGCTCCTTCTCTGCTGACAGTTTTTGCGGCAATAGAGAGAACTGCACCACTATCAATGTGGGTCTGTAACATGTGTTCAAAATCCATTCTATAGAGTTGGTCTCCACTAAGGATGATATAATAATCAGCATTTTGGTCGGCAAAGTGTTTTAGATTCTTTCTCACAGCATCAGCAGTTCCTTGATACCAATCATTATTATGATACGTTTGCTCTGCTGCAAGAATTTCAACGAACCCATTACTGAATGTGTCAAAAATATAGGTATTTGCAATATGGTTATGTAATGATGCGGAGTTGAATTGGGTAAGTATGTATATTTGTTTGATTCCACTATTTATGCAGTTTGAAATTGGAATGTCTACTAATCTGTATTTTCCAGCGAATGGAACAGCAGGTTTTGATCTATCCTTCGTCAGTGGATAAAGACGAGTACCTTTGCCTCCACCTAGTACAATTGCTATTGCTTTCCTTTTTCCCATCATGTTACCCCTTTATCATTGTGTTGTACACTTTCATATATTCAAGAGCCGAATTAGCCCAAGAGAAATCAATTTTCATACACCTTTCTCTAATTATTTCAAACTCTTCCTTATTCTCATAGTACAAGAAAATAGCCCTTTGTACAGACTCAAACATTGCACTTCCAGATATTTCATTAAATAAGAATCCAGTACCTTCTCCCTCATCGATATCTGTGACAGAATCTGCAAGACCACCAGTTTTTCGAGCAATTACAATCGTCCCGTAGCGCATAGAATACATTTGATTAAGTCCACAAGGTTCATATCTGCTTGGCATCAAGAATAAATCGCTACCACTTTCTACTAGGTGTGCAGCTTCATTGCTAAAAATCAAGTTAACAGATAAATTTTCATGCATTTGTGATAATGCAATAAGTTTTTCTTCAATCTTACTATCACCTGTTCCGATTATAATCACTTGAATATCTAATTCACTGAGCATCTGTTCTAATGGGCTCGGAGAACCTTGAGTGAGTTCATAGAACCCTTTTTGTTCAGCAATACGGCTTATCATACTTACTAAAGGAACATCGCTTCGTACTGGAAGATTAAATCTTTTTTGAATCTCTTCTTTCAATATAGCTTTATTGCTCATATCGAGGGTTGAAAAATGATAATCAAGTAAACCATCTGTCTCAGGGTTCCATTCATCCAGATCAATACCATTTAAAATTCCAAATAAACGGTTGCTCTTGCTTTTTAGGAGTGAATCTAGTTTACAGCCCTGCTCTTCCCCTTGAATTTCTTTGGCATAAGTGGGGCTTACTGTAGTAATAATGTCTGCGTGAATGAGCCCATTTTTCATCATATTTATTCTTGAATCGATACTAGTGTCAAAAAGCATACTTGTATCGCATTTCATATCTGTGAGAAACATATCTCCTCTAGGATATTCCCCTTGGTAAGCAAGGTTGTGAATAGTGAAAACAGTAGTTGTTTTATCGTATTGCTTATCTTGTTTTGCCATGAAAGGAATGAATCCAGTGGTCCAATCATGGCAGTGAATTATTTCAGGAATCCATTCTGTGATAGATGGTAGAGCAAGCGCGACTTTGCTCATTAATGTGTAGCGCAGTAAATTATCTGCATATGGGGCAAAAGAGGTATCTCCATAAATTCCTTTGCGCATTGAAAAAAAAGGGTGATCAATGAGGTAAACGCTCACCATTTTCATTTTTTTAAATAGGATATCTACTTTTTCTATTCCCCCAGCAAGTGGGATTTCAAGACTTTTTTGTAGTTTTGTAAAGGATGTCGAGTCAGTCATTCCATATTTTGGAATAATGAGACGTACATCATTGTCCAGCTCACTAAGAGCAATAGAAAGAGATGACGCTACATCTGCCAATCCCCCTGATTTTGAAAAGGGAACAGCTTCACTGCTAATCATTAATATTCTCATACACCAATTACACCATTGAACACGATGAAAGGTCAAGGAAATTCGCTCTATTTATACTACAAACAATCGATATTTGTTAAGGTATCTACGCTCGCTCTTTTCAGGTAATGGAATAAGAAAAAACCTTAAATATCTAGAATATTTATAGTGAATCATAAAAGCGCCTCATGAAAGGCGCCTGATTCTTAATCACTATCTATACGTAAGATTGCCCTTTTAATTCATCAATGTATTCTGCGCCGGCATGTGCCGCAATTGCCCCATCACTAGCTGCTGTTACTATTTGTTTGAACGGTCCATTTCGTACATCACCAATTGCGTAAAGCCCTTTTATATTAGTTCTCATGAGCTCATTTGTGATGAGGTATCCATCGTCATCAGTAGTGGCAAATGGGACTAATGAAGTTTTTGGTGTTGCTCCAATAAAGATAAATACTGCATCAAAATCTTCATCATAGTCTTTGTCTTGGACAATATCATGTAGTGAGACAGTTGTAACTTTTGAGCCATCTCCTTTTATTTCATTGAGTGTTGTCATAAAACGTGTTTCAATATGTGGGTCATGTTCTACCATACTAGCTAAACTTCTTTGTGCTCTAAAGCGATCTTTTCTATGTATTATTGTAACTTTATCAGAAATCTTTGAAAGGAAGAGAGATTCACCTACTGCACTATCTCCTCCTCCTACAACTAGGATTCTTTTATTCCTAAAAAAAGGGCCATCACATGTTGCACAATAGGAAACACCTCTTCCTTGATATTCTTTTTCTCCAGGGACTGACAGTAGTTTCTTTTTTGCACCTGTTGCCATAATTACTACAGGAACATTATATTCCGCTTCACTCGTCTTTACGGTAAAGGAGCCATCATCCTTATGACTAATTGATTCAACAGTAGTAAGTATAATCTTTGCTCCAAAGTTTTCTGCTTGCTTTGCAAATTTATCAGATAATTCAAAACCACTGATTGGTTGGTCAAAGCCAGGATAATTCTCCAAATCATCGACGATAAGTGTTGTTCCACCAGGTGCCATCTCTTCTAATACAAGAACTTTAAGATTTGCTCTTGAAGCATATTGGGCAGCTGTTAATCCAGCAGGACCTCCCCCTATAATAATCATTTCTACTTTTTCATTTTCATTGCTCATGGGAATCCTCTTCATGTTTAATAGTATTTTTTTGTTTCTCATTTAAAGATACCTCAGCATCACTTAAACGTACATAGGTTGGCCCACTAGCAATATCATCACTTCCTGAAATACAAAAGAGGGCTTCACCAAGAGTAATCATTGACGGCCCATATTCCCTATTTTGAAGATTATCTAGTATTAAATTCGGGAATATAGCAAAATCATCCTTTAATGCGTCTAGTTTAGCTTTTACTTCTGCACCATCTGGGCCACTTATGATAAGAGTAGGGTAGTGTGTGACTAAGTTACATATTTCTTCAATTGTAAGATCTTTATCACCAGTTACACGCTCTCCTTCGCTGAAAATCGCTCCATAATATCGTTGTTTCTTTGCATCAAGAACAACTAACACAGGACTATGAGAGTAATAAAGAGGGTATGCATATGTTTCTAAGGTTGAAACACTCACATATGGAATATTGAGTGCTAGGGAGATTCCTTTGATTGTAGACATTGCTACTCTTAGGCCAGTAAACGACCCTGGTCCTCTTGAGCAGACTAACAGGTCTAAGTCCTTAAATGAAAGTGAAAATTTATCAAGCACTTGTTGCATCAAACTCATTAACTCTTCTGTATAACGCCTACCAATTGTGAATGATGTTGAGTAATGAATCCCTTCCCCTTTCAAGGCAAGATGAAGAATTTCGTGGGAACTATCTACTGCTAAGATTTTCATAAA
This sequence comes from Sphaerochaetaceae bacterium, assembly GCA_963663665.2. Lineage (GTDB taxonomy): Bacteria > Spirochaetota > Spirochaetia > Sphaerochaetales > Sphaerochaetaceae > SABI01. Next base: position 245,095 of record CAXXKP010000006.1, on the reverse strand, counting down.
ATATCTAATCCTTTGATGGTAATGACTCTTTTTTGATTCTCCCCAATCTCTATAGTGACATAAATCGTGTGGGGAGGAAGTATCTCATCGATTTTCTCACTCCATTCAATTAATGTGATTCCTTTTTGGTAGAGAAGCTCTTCTCCACCTATTCCTTCAAAATCCTCAACCCCATCAATACGATAGAGATCCATGTGAATCAATGGAAGGGTCCCTTCATACTCTTGAATCAAGGTGAAGGTTGGACTAACTATAGCTTCTGTGATACCTAGTGCCTGTGCGATTCCTTTAGCAATGACTGTCTTCCCAGCTCCTAGTGGACCTCTCAATGAGATGAGCGCTCCACTAGAAATGTGTTTTGCAATCATTTGACCTATTTCTAGAGTTTCTGCGATACTTTCACATTGATAGGAATATTCTTCAGCCATCTATGATATCCTCATGTTGCAAATCAATGCCACTATGGTCGAAAAGTTGCTTAGATAGTTCCTCTATAAGAGGGTCCTTATTGTCTATGTTTTTGGCTCTTTCGATAAGATCAGCTACTCTGTTATATTCTTCGTCCTGTAATAGAAGAAGAGCAAGGTTGCTAAGAATTGTCATATTTTCTTCTTCAAGTTCTAAAGCAATTTCTAAATAGTCTTTGCTTAATTCCCTTTCTCCTAATTCTAGAGCACAAATAGAGAGTTCATTGTAGATATCTGCATTCTGTGCACCGAGTCTCAGTGCTTCTAGGAATGCTTTTTGTGCGTTTTCATATTCTCCAAGACGACGTAATGCCCATCCTTTGATAAAGTGTGCAGACCAATTCTTGGGATTGGTTTGGATGAACGTGTTGATGAGTGTGAGTGCGGTATTATCATTGCCAAGTTGCATTTCATCGAAGGCTTCTTGCAATGTCCTTTCGCTGTCTGCCTGCTGTTGTAATTCTATAACTTTCTTTTCAATAATCTCTCTTTTGTCATCCTTAGGAGCTATCTTTAGATATTGATTTAAATATTCAAGTGCCTTTTCATCGTTCGCTAAAAATAAGTGGACCATTCCCAACTCGCTGAGGAGTAGGTGCGATAGGGGGTGGGTATCTACTCCCTTTTGAAGAATATCAAGTTGTTTTCTCGTATACTCATCTGCTTCTTCATTATTTTCTTTGTCGAGAGCGTTTTTTATTTTATGGGCATACAGAGTTGCTAAATTAACAAATAATTCAGGAATCTGAGAATTTAAATGAACGGCTGCGAGGGTAAGTTCAATAGCGAAATCAATCTCTCCACTTTTCGCTTTGCTTATAGCGCCTAATTGTAATTCTTGTACTACATCAGGTTGAATTGCAAATAGGAGATTCTTGTAATATGAGATGTTTTCATGATCTTCTTTGTATGCAATAGTTTTTATTAGACCTGAGGCGAGCATAGCAAGGGTGATCCCATTGTTCATGTCTATTTCTTGTGTTCCATCTTGAAGTTGTACTGGAACAGGTATTGATGGATTTATTGTAAACTCTTTGTCATTGGTTCTCATATCTTCATGAATTGAGATAAACACGACGTCTTCTAAATTTGTGTTATGGATGTCATTAGTATTCATATATTTGATTTTCCTAGAAAAAGGACTGCGGAGGTGCTAGGAGAGAGATCTCTTGAACCTAAGGTTCAAGGGGGATTCTTGGTGATAAGCATCCTGTTCCCTTAAAAGGAAGTTTCCTTCCCCGGGGGCAATTCAACTCATCTATACCGAGTCCCATTCATGTTGGTTGAGCCAAGAGAATTGTCTCGTCGCACACACCGCAGACCAATAGTATTAACATAATTCACTAGTAATGCACAATAGATAATAACTCAGTACTTCACTAATCACATCTACATGCTATCATAATGATAAAAAAAACGGAACCGGTAGAGGGTTCCGTTAGATAGGTAAAAAAAGAAATTAGCGTAATAAATCATCCAGTGATACTTCGTTTATTTCTAAACCATTACCACTAGTGAACTTATCTGCTTCTTCAAGATCGCCTGATAAGGAGTCCATAATTTCAATGTCATCAAGACCCTCAATTGTGTCGAGTTGTCGAAGCGCATTCGAAATACTGTCTTCAATAAGTTGTGCATCAGCACTGAATGTTTCAGTGTATTTTTGCAATTCCTCATTGTGGGTAGAAAGTACATCAATTTCATCTTGTAACTCGTCATTTTTCTTTTCAAGGTTTCTTATCAGTATAGCAGCTTTGATTATTCGCTGTTCTAATAACTGAACTTTGTCCAATGTTGTCATAATGAACGTCTCCTTATACAGACTCTCTTACATTAAGAAAGAGCTAATTTGACTTGTGCAATTAACTGAGAAAAAGCTTCTTTATCTTCAATTGCCATATTAGACAAAGCTTTTCTGTTAATTTCAATGTTTGCAAGTTTCAATCCGTGCATAAAGGTTGAGTAATTTAATCCTTCAGCCTGTACACCTGCGGAAATTCTTGCAATCCAAAGAGCTCTAAATTCCCTTTTTCGGTTGCGCCTGTCACGATAAGCATACTGACCTGCCTTTGCGACTGCATCTTTTGCTATTCGGTAGTTGGTACTTCTTCGTCCCCAATATCCTTTAGCTTGATCTAAGATCTTCTTTCTTCGGTCCTTGTGTTTTGTTCCATCTACTGCTCTTGGCATCTTATCATCCTCTCTTTAGAATTGGTAAGGAAGTAAGACTCTTACTTTCTTAGCTTCTGCATCGCTTAGAATACCAGTGTGACGAAGAGATCTCTTACGTTTTGTGGACTTCTTTGTGAGAATATGACGGAGGCCTTGCTTTTTGTAGCGAACCTTTCCAGTCCCAGTGACCGAATACCGCTTAGCAGCGGATTTTCTTGTTTTCATTTTTGGCATATACACCTCTTTGTGCTCTCAAGGAACAAGATCCCCTTGGAGCTACTTGTATTTACATCCCTAATTAAGGGGATATATTAGTTTTATTTTTTCCCTTTAGCAGGACTTACGATGAGACTCATCATCCTGCCTTCCATCATAGCTACTCGATCTAGGTTGAAAGATACATCTTCTCTTTGACTCAATAAATCAAGTATTTGATCAAGTACTACCTTACCAAGTTCAGTATGGGCAAGTTCTCGACCACGGAAACGAACTGAGATTTTCACTTTGTTTCCCTCTAACAAGAAGTCTCCGACTGCTTTTGTTTTGAACTCCATATCATGTCGTTCAATCTTAGGCTGCATTCTAATCTCTTTTAGCTTGATAACCGTCTGATTCTTTTTTGCTTCACGAGTACGCTTCTCTTGTTCATATCGGTATTTCCCGTAATCAATGATTTTGCATACTGGTGGGTTAGCATTTGGAGATACTTCCACTAAGTCGAGACCTGAGTTCTCTGCCATCTCTATAGCGCTCAATGTGGAAATAACTCCCAACTGATTGCCCTCTGCATCGATAACCCGCACCTCTCGTGCTCTGATTTGTCGGTTAGTTCTCAATTCTTTAGTAGCCAATCGTTCTCCTTGTCTCATAACGAAACCGTTTTGATGGATTTGCAGGTAGAAAAGACCTGCTTTAGTACTATAACACACGGCCCGTATCCTCGTCAAAGGGGGCCGTGTCATTATTAATAAGTAATTGTATTAAAAATTTTAAGCTTGACCTGCAGAACCAAGTACATCTTTATTTTTATGCATGTACATCTTCTTTAATTCATCCCGAGCTGGTCCAAGATATTTTCTTGGGTCAAATTCACCTGGTTTGTCATGCATTGTTTTTCTAATGCTTGCGGTCATAGCAAGTCGACCATCACTGTCGATATTGATTTTACATACTGCAGATTTAGAAGCTTGACGAAGTTGTTCTTCAGGAATACCAACAGAATCCTTGAGATGTCCACCTAGCTCATTAATCATCTTAACATATTCTTGAGGAACAGATGAAGAGCCATGTAAAACTATAGGGAATCCAGGTAATTGAACCTCAATTTCTTTGAGAATATCAAATCTAAGTGGAGGTGGAATCAATATGCCTTCTGCATTACGGGTACATTGTTCTGGTTTGAATTTGTTAGCACCATGGCTTGTACCAATAGATATTGCAAGGGAATCAACACCGGTTTTACTTACGAAATCAATAACTTCAGAGGGCTGGGTATAGGTGGAGTGTTCTGCAACTACATCGTCTTCAATTCCAGCAAGAACACCAAGTTCTCCTTCTACTGTGATATCATGTGCATGAGCGTACTCTACAACTTTTTTAGTCAGAGCTACGTTTTCATCATAGGAAAGATGAGACCCATCAATCATGACTGATGAGAATCCATTATCAATACAATCTTTACAGGTTTCAAATGAATCGCCATGGTCAAGATGTAATACAATAGGGATTTCATATCCTAATTCTGCAGCATATTCGGTTGCACCTTTAGCCATATTACGTAATAAGTTAATATTAGCATAATCTCGAGCACCTTTAGATACTTGTAAAATTACTGGAGATTTAGTTTCAACACATGCTTGTATAATGGCTTGTAATTGCTCTAGGTTGTTAAAGTTGTAAGCTGGAATTGCATATCCACCTTTTACTGCTTTAGCAAACATTTCTTTTGTGTTTACTAATCCAAGATCTTTATAGGAAATCATGATAGGTTTCACTCCTTTATATGGTTCATATATATCTTTAAAGTACCTCTTATATGGTCTATTGGTCAACTCATCAACCAAGTGTGTTGCTCTATTTTATGAAATATGTCATGAGATTCTTAAAAATAAGGGTTTTTATCTGAGGCGAAATATATGAATCTATTTCTCGATTTATTTGAATCGGTAACGAAGCCCAATTTTGGGGACTAGATCAATGCTAAATGCATTTTGGAGTTGATTTTCCGTTGGATTATACGAAAATTCATAAACGATTTCCACAGGAAGTGAGAAGTTTTGAAAGAATAAAATCTCCACTCCAAATCCTGCTCCTAGTATAAGGTGAGCTACATACGAAGAGAACTCACTAGAACTGGAATCATATGGTATTTCACCTGTATGGGCTAATGAGGTGGTAATGTAGAGTTGAGCCCCAAGATACTCATTGAAATCATTTCCAAACAAGGTCTTCTGGTAATCTAGAGAAATACCGTATGCCAACTTTGAACTCCAAAGAGGATCTGGATCGTAGGTAATTCCAACTGTTCCCTGAAAAGCTTGCTCATTAAAGCGATTGTGATAGGAGAGGCCCCAAATTGATGGGCTAAATTGAACGCCAATACCTTTAGGATATTTTTGATATGCGCTTAGTTCTGCATTCAGTGGAAAGAGTGTAAAACTCGTCAGAATAATTATTATTAGAACGATGAATTTTGCTTGTTTTTTCATGACTGAAGTGTAAGCAAAAATTTACTGATTTGCAATAAATATAGAGATAAAGTTCTACTCTTTGTATGGAAGTACTTTTGATTCAAGAGCTTCTAGGAACAAATAGAGTAAAAGCCCTAACAATCCTAATGCCACAATCCCTACATACATTCCAACATAGTTTGCCATAATCCAATTATTCATAATAAAATAGCCTAAGCCCGATGTTGTTGCGAAGTTTTCACTAATAAAAAGCACCGATAAGCTGATACCTAAAGTGATTCTTAATGAACTAAAAAGACGTGGAATGATTCCAGGTAAGAGGATATGAATATATAATTCCTTCCTTGAAAGATGAAATGCTTTAGTGAGCATATTATACTCGTCATAGATATCCTTAACCCCATCACGTACTGAAATCGCTGTAGGGAAAAGAATGATTGTCGCAATAAGGGCGATTTTAGAGATGTTACCTATACCAAGTAATACCATAAATACTGGAAGAAATGCAATTTTGGGTAATGGGTAAAGAAGATAGAGAACTGGGGAGATAATACTATCGATTTTTCTGCTTCTGCCACTAATAAGGCCAAGAGGAAACCCAACAATTATTGCGATGGTTGAACCCATAACAACCCGAAAAAGAGATGAGATTAGGTGAATATAAATTACTTTGTTAGTGAGAGCTACTAAAAATTCATACATGACACGATGGGGATAGGGAACAACAGGATGGTGTATAAGGAGCGCTAAAAGATACCATAACAAGGTAATTAAGGCGATTCCCTTTAAAAGGCTGTTAATCTTTTTCAATGTTTTCTCCCTCATTGAGAGCGTTTCTTAATATTTTTTCTAACTTGAAAAATTGATCATTACTTCGCATGTTTTTATTGTTATAAAGAGGGTTTGAAATACTATGGGTAATTTTAGAGTTCTTCATCACTAACACTTTCTTCCCCATAAAGAGAGCTTCACTGATACTATGAGTTACTAATAATAGGGTTATGTCGTGTTGTTGCGTGTAGAGTTTTATCTCCAGTTGTAGTGCTTCCCGAGTTTGTTCATCTAAAGATGCTAGAGGTTCATCAAGCAGTAGTAAGGTTGGTTGTCTTAATAGCGAACGAGCAAGTGCTACTCGTTGCTTTTCTCCTCCACTTAATTGATGAGGGTATCGATGAGCCAATTTATCTATATTGAAAGTGTTCATGAGATATTCGCCTCTAGAGCCATACTCCTTTGAACTATAGTTTAGTAAAATATTATTTTTAACATTTTTCCAAGGTAACAGATATTCTTTTTGAAACATAATAGTGCATTGGCTAGAATCAAATGAAGAATCAATTGTTCCACTCCTTAATGGGATGAGGTTGCTAATTGCATGCAAAAGAGTACTTTTCCCACAACCTGAATGTCCTATGATTGCTACACTTTCTCCTTTTTCAATATTGAATGAGATATTACTGAAGGCAATAGTAGAACCATAAGCGACTTCTAAGGATTTGATATTCAAAAAATTATTCATTTTACAAATGATGTATCAATGATAGAAGAATAGGGGATGGAACCTATATTCTTTGTGATATTATCTGTGTAAGTGATGAGTTCTTTTACAAAGTCCTCTGAAGGTACTCTACTTCTTTTGTATTGGGGCATAGAGATTGTTCCTTTGATAGAAGGAGGAAGATTTGGTATAGAATCAAATAGTACCCCTTCAGCTTTAGTTGGATCTTCTTGTAGATCCTTAACAGCTTCTGCATACGCTCTATGAAAAGCAGCGATTTCAGATTTTTTCTCAGCTATTGCTTTCTCGGTGAATGCAATAATATCTACACTCTCACTTTGAGAAGAATCATATACTACTTTTTCTAATCCTCGAAGAGCTCCAATGGAGGCAAATGGTTCTGGAAAGATTCCTACATCTATCTTATTTGATGTGATTGCTTCAAGACGGGTTGGTATGTCATTAATGTAAACTTTTTTGACTTGATGGGTTGATTTGAGATATGCATCAAGGAGATAATTTGTAACACTTATTTCCATAACACCCGCACTGATTGATACTTCCTTGGTGAGATCAACTCTACTTAATAATGGGAAAACTCCATCCGTTGAAAGAGTCCCAATAAGAGGAAAGCCACTATTTTTGCTTGTTATAAGGGCAATAATATCTGTCATGGATCCATCCACTTGGCCAGTTTGAAGGGCCGTTTGTCTGTTTTGTCCATTTGAGAACAGAATTAATTCTACATCCACACCCTCTTTAGCAAAGTATCCAGCACTCTGAGCATAGTAGAAAGGGACAATATCTACAGCGCTCATCATACCAACTTTGAGTTGTTGAGTAGGTTTTTCAATCTCTCCTTGTGCCGAAAGACTAATTGTACTAAAGAGAGCTATACAGATGAGAATAACAATTTTTTTCATGTGACAATCCTTTATAGATAACATTTTATCTGAATAATACATTTCTTTCGCTGTAGTTTCAATAAATAGGGAGAATAAAGAAATATGGAATTGTATTTCTTTACTTCATGTTGATAAGTAACTAATATCTTCGTTCGAAATCTACTACATTTTTCATTTTTTCATTTCTCATAAAATGTCTTAGATTATCTAAGAATAATGAAAAAATTGTTGATGGTACATTATAAGCAAGACCTGAGGAATGGGGTGTAATATAGACATTATCTAGGCTCCATAATGGACTATCGTGTTCAAGTGGTTCTTTTGCACATACATCCAATGTCGCCCCACCTAATTTGCCACTCTGCAAAGCTTCTATTAGGGCGATTTCATCTATAAGATTTCCCCTCGCTATATTGATAATATATGAACCTTCTTTAAGTAGTGAGATTCTTCTTCTATCTATGATATTTTGAGTTTCTTGTGTACTCGCACTACTGAGGACAAGATAGTCTGCCTTTTTTAGCACTTCATCTAATTTAGATGTTGTGTAATATTCATCAACATTTTCACAGTTTTTTCTCATTGTGCGTGAAACAACTATTACATGCATATCGAGAGCCTTAGCTTTCTTGGCAATGTGTTTACCTATATCACCATATCCAAGAATGAGAATAGTGCTTTCAAAGATATTAGAAGTTGGAAAATACTCTTTCCATAGGCCTTCTTTCATCTGCTCTTTATAGGTGAAAAAGTTGTGATTATGAGCAATGATAGCACCTATAACGTGGTCGCTTATTTGTTTTCCATAGGTTCCTGATGCGTTGGTAAGGATGACTTCTTGGTTTGCGAAAAGAGCTTTATCGCTATACTGTTGGATGCCTGCACTTGGCGTTTGTAGCCATTTAAGGCGAGGTGCCTCAATGAGATAGGTTGGTTTAGGGGATCCTACTATAATATCGGCTTTTTTCACATCTTGCGAGGTATACTCTTTTTGTCCTTTTATTGTGAGTTTTACTTCTGGGAACTCTTGAAAAAGTATAGCTACCTCTTCTTGAGTAGGATTGAAGTGACTCCCGGTGAGAAATAATGCCTCAAAGTTTTTCATTGTTTATCCTTTGTCTATATAATAGTAATAGAATACTCAAATCTTGCTTTATAGGTAAAGAATTTTTTCTATTATTATTAAATTATTTGAAATTCTATTGACCCTCACGTAACGTGATAGTGTATACAGGTATATATGAGATTATTAATTCATCAGGTTGCGTTGCTTGCCGGAGTGAGCGTACGAACTCTTCATTATTATGATGAGATTGGTTTATTACGAGCAAGTGAAATATCCATTTCTGGTTACCGCTATTATAGTAGATCTGACATGGAAAAATTGAAACTCATTTTGTATTACAAAGAAATGGATTTCTCATTAAAGAGCATCAAACAAATCGTAGGTTCTTCCATAGATGGTAAAGAAATCCTCAAGAGACAAAGGCATTTATTAGCATTAAAAAGAGATCGGCTAAATAAGATACTAGGAGCGATAGATTCGTTCCTACAAGGAGAGGATGATATGAGTTTTACAGAGTTTGATATGAGTGAAATAAAGAAAACTATTACTATGTATGATAAGGAAGCACGTGAAAACTGGGGAGATAGTGATGAGTATAGTGAGAGCAACAGGCGAGTGAAGAATTATATGAAAGATGACTGGAGCAAGATAAAAGAGGAAGATAATGCAATTATCTCTACCTTTGCTTCTCTTGTTGGAACTCCCGTTGGCAGTGAAAAGGTTAGGGAGACGATTCGTAGATGGCAACACCATATCAGTCGTTATTATTATAATTGTAGTGATGAGATTCTTCTATCTCTAGGAGAGATGTATGTAAGCGATGAGAGGTTCTTAGCTACTCTAGATAGATATAAAGAAGGAACTGCAAAGTATATTAATGAAACAATTATCGAACATATAAAGCGCGTCAAGATACAAGAGTGAAAAATTGTTCTATAGCTCTAAACCAAAGAAGTTGCCGCTGATCCAAGTATTGTTTATGAAAAACATTCTACTTGTCTCTCCCTCCTTCACGAAGTTGTGTTTCTCATAAAACCTAATTGCTCTTACATTATCTGATCTGACTGTCAAATTAATCTTTTTCACACCAGTCGTGATTGCATGAGAAATCATCGTATTGATAAGTTCGTCGGATACTCCAGTTCCCCAGAATTCCTTTAACACAGAAATTCCCATCTCAACGGTTCTTTTTATTTTTTCTCGTTTTGAAGTAAGTATGTAGACTGTTCCAATTACTTCATTCTCATATTCTGCGAGAATGAAAGATTTTTCCAAAGATGTTTTGGAAAGAAAGAGCTCCTCTTGTTCTAGAGTGATTCCTAAATCTTTAGAGGTAAAGGTGAGATTTTCCGTTTCATCTCCTACTTTGTGTAGATAAGAGAGAACTTTAGCTGCATCATGTTCCTGAGCGACACGTATAATTACTCTATTTTTATCAAAATCCATAGTTCCCTCTAATTTCTATGTAATCACAATTTTTAAGCAACACAAGCGATAAAAATCCTTTAGATACTTAGGTCATCCTTTGGTTCTTGTGCTACTGGGGAAAGAATTTTTTCCATCTCGTCAAGAATACCGATATTTGCATCCCCAAAGTCAAATAAAGGTTTTAATCGGGCAAAGATTGGTCGAACAAAGTGCTTAAGCTGGTTTGTGTCCTCTTCCATTGTTGTCTTTGTTTGAAGTGTCATTACAGTAACAAGCGACGGGGAGTTATAGGTTCCAATTTCTTTAAACCCAAATTTCTTATAGAGTTTTATGGTTTTAGTATCTTCAGCGAATACGTCAATGATGGTTTCTTCTACCCCTCGACTACGTGCTAAAAGGAATACAAGGATAATCAGGCCTATAGAAACGGAGGTGTTTCTCATATCGGTTAGAACAGCGAGTCTAATTATCTCAGCACAGTTCTTGGAATGTAATACTGAATCAACATCAAAGTATTTCGAAATAGGAAGAGGCCAGAATTTATCACTAGTCATTAATGATACTGTTCCAACGGGTTGTAGTCCTTTGAATGCTAAAATATGAGTAGCTTGCTCATCTTCGGCTCTATGAATTGACTCTTCAAGGTACCCTTTTTCTCCAACTAACACTTTTCTTTGAATGAAGAATACATCGTTTAATCCATCTGCATCAGTGACTAATTTAAAAGATATTGCATTTTTCCCCTCTTCACTTAAGGGGAAAATAGCCGTAAATTCGGAACCAACACCTACTGTACTTTTCACGATAATTCTTCCTCCCATCTTCTCTGCGATGTTATAGCAATTAGTAAGTCCAAGACCTGTACCAGCCCCTGGTGGCTTTGTTGTATAAAATGGGGTGAATATTTGATGGATATTTTTTTCAGGAATACCACATCCAGTATCTGAAACACTTATATACACAAAATTTGATTTTTCATAGCAACTGAGGGTTAGCGTTCCAACCCCTTCCATTGCTTGATTTGCATTTACAATTAGATTCAAAAAAAGTTGCTGTAACTCACCTTCATTTGCTTCAATCGAAGGCAATGCATGGTAATTCCTGTTAACTAATATTCCTTGAGAGTCACTTCCGCGAGTAGCAAGGCGTAACGAGAATTCTAATATACTGATAATTTCTACATTCTGTTTTTGTTTAACTTCTTCTTTACGAGAATAGATAGATAATTCCTTTATCACATTTGCAGCTGTTTTTGAATAAGATAGAATATCGTTTAGATATTCTTTGTGCGGGCTATCTTTTTCAACTTCACTCAACATAATTTCAGCAGTTCCTGTAATGGCTGCGAGTGGGTTATTCAGCTCATGAGCAATTCCTGTTGCAAGAGTTCCTATCCCTGCCATCTTTTCAGTTCTAAACATCTCTTCTTGTAATTTTTTTTGTTCAGTGATGTCCGTGAGTATTTCAATAAAGACATTTTTTGAATTCTCTGGGACTCTAACGTTATGGAATTGGAATGAATAAATTTTATCATTAATATGAGCATCCGTTTCCTGTAATACTCCTGTGTGCAGGCCATCTAGTGCTTTACAGAAGGTACATGGACGATCTCTATGGAAGAAGGCTTTGTAACATTTACTGCCTATGAGTTCTTTCTTATTATTCCCAAAGAAGGTGACCGCTGCTGTGTTTGCTTCTTGAATGGTGTATTCGATACTGATAAGGCAAACTGGTGATGCTATCCCGTTGAAAATAGCTTCTAATTTGTTCTTGCTGAGTGTTAATTCATTACCTTGTATCTTGAGTTGTTCAAAAGAAAGTGCGTTCTCAAGAGAGAGTGAGCTTTGTGCTGCAAGTATCTCAAGAGCATCAAGTTCTATTGGAGAGACAGGGGATTTAGTATCTTCATATCCGATGAGAATATACCCTCCAATCTGTTTTCTGTAGATAAGTGGAATGAGTACATCAGCTTTCGGCAGATGTTTGCTCACTTCAATTTTATCCTCTCCATCTTTAATACAGATGATTGAAGAGCTGTTTTCATTTCGTTGTTTATATAATTTCAATTCAATATCTTTAGAGAAACTAAAGGTTATTTCGTCCCCTTCTCTTAAAGATGTAGGACATTTACTGTTCGATATAAGAGTGAATTTATCTTTATCAGCTATTTGTTTCGAGATGAAAATCACCCATTGAGTTTTTAGTCCTAGTGTTAAACTCTTTACTAGTTCATCCCCTAGGCTTTGTAGGTTAACAATAGTGGTTAGTTTGTGTGATAAGTTTTTTATCGTTGTCTGGTAAGGATGGCGTCTTGGAATAATGACCGCATCTACGATGTAAGCCATGAAATTTCTCAGAGGGTACATAATGAATGCTGTAACAATACCTAAAAGAACAGAGAGTAATGTTGCATTCCCTGGTACAAAATCTTTGTTTAGTAATTGAATAGCGGTGATGAGAAGGTAATAAACAACAGCGGCAATGATTATAAAAATTATTGAATAAATAATATAAAGACCACGTTTTGAAAAGTTAATAAGTTTGTATTTATAGATAGTATAAAAAAGGAGAAGAGCATTAATTGTGGAACTGAATATATCGAGAGGATATTTACCTAATGCAGGGAATATGTTCGTGAAAATTCCTATGAGCATAATAAATGCACCGATAAGCGGTAGCATTAAGTTTTTACCTTCACTCTTTAGTGGTTTTGATTTAGTTCCAAAAAATAAAATAACAATGGTTAGGATAAGGTAGCTATAGCTGATTGAATAGGCAATCATTGCTCCTTGAGCTAGGGTATAATGGAAAGTTCCATCAGATAAGAATTTTGCATCTTCCACTATACTCCCACTAAAATTGAGAAACATGAGAGGTATAATTAAAAGATAACTTAAATTAATGAATATTTTTACACTTATTCTATGTATATTAATAATATCTATAATGAAATGCGTAAGTGCAAATGGAGCCGATAAGAGCCCGATGAGCATAATTTTGTTCCAAAATAGTGGAGTCATAAGTCCACTGTTAAGGTGCATCATCATTGATCCAAAACTCCAGATTGAGAAGAAGATCATATAGAGTTGGAATGACCAGTAAAACCGATCTTTTTTATATTGCAGAAAGCCAAACATCGTGAAAAATACGTAGAGTAGGAAGGCTGCTGCTGGAATGATAGTCGAGATATCGATATTCATGTATATTCCTTTTTACACTTTCGCTTTTACCTATTATGCACTATTATAAGAGCAGAATATGGAAATTATCAAATTATTTTTACTTGGTAGCATAGGATATTTTTTATCGGGACTCTATGATGTAGCTATTTTGTATGGTAAATCTTTACTTCGAAGATTGTTCTTCCTTGGTTTTATCATCACTGCAATTCCATATCCATTACTGCCTTTTATTGTTACTTCTCCGTTCCCCCTGTACGTGTTATGGATTATAGTACCTTTGTTGTTAATATTCACATTATTGCTAGTTTATTCAGTGTTCATTGAAATCAGATTAGGCTCAAAGAAACAAGAGGGGCTTTATCAAAAAGGCACATATAGTTTCTCAAGACATCCTGGATTTCTTTGGTATACTACCATTAATTTTATAATTGCGATATACTTTTATGACATAAGAGTCACATATCTATGTGCAGGTTTTATTTTGTGTAATTTGATTCTTATTTCTATAGAAGATATGGTGCTTTTCCCTCTCATGTTCAGCGAATATGAAGATTATAAAAAAAGAACACCATTCTTGTTATCGCTTCACTCGCTACTTTTTTGGAGACGGCCACGATGATTAAACATATTGTAAATACAGATGACGATAGTTCTATCAGAAAGATAATGCAAATATTTCTCACAAAAGAAGGTTATAGAGCCTCTTCATGTAAAGATGGTAGTGAGCTTCTTGATCTTTTAAAACTACAGAGTAATTCTATAGATCTCATACTTCTTGATATTAAAATGCCTGGTCTTTCAGGATTTGATGTATTAGAAATTATTAGATCAGCGTACCCTCTTATTCCAGTTGTGATGCTTACTGCATATAATGACCTTGAGACTGGATTAAAAGCCATGAGATTAGGTGCAAAAGATTATTTGGCAAAACCTGTATCAAGAGAGAACTTGATGCTATGTGTAAAAAGAGTAATTCAAGAGGCTGAGCAAGAGAAAGATGATCTTGCTTCCTCTTTAAAGAATCTTGCTCAACAAAAAGAATTAGAAGGGAAGCTCGAACATGCATTAAGCAAGCTTGATAATACTACAAGAAGTACTCTTCTCGCTTTAGGCGAAACTATAGAACAAAAAGATTCATACACAAAAGGTCATTGTCAGAGGGTTAGTAATATTTCTATTGCAATTGGAAAAGCAATGGACCTTTCGAGTGAAGAGCTCCGTATCATTGAAGGAGGTGCCCTCCTCCATGACATTGGCAAAATTGGGATAAGTGAAGAAATCCTAAATAAATCGGCATCATTAAATAATGATGAATATGAACTTATTAAGATGCATCCTGTATATGGTGAAAAGATTGTTTCGCATATTGAGATGTTTCAGCCTTTCGCCTCAATAATCAGAGGTCACCATGAGCGACTAGATGGTAAAGGATATCCTGATGGTCTTAAAGGGAACCAGATTTCTCTACCTGTGAGAATTGTTTCAATTGCTGATGCCTTCGATAGTATGACAAGTATGAGAGCATATAGAGCAGCGCTACCTGTAGAACTTGCATTAGAGGAAATTAAACTATTTAGTGGTTCCCAATTTGATTCACATTTAGTTAATCTCTTTATTGATAGAGAATTGTTTCTATTGTAAAAATTCCACATATTTGGCACGTCTTATTC
The DNA here is from genome assembly GCA_963663665.2 of Sphaerochaetaceae bacterium. Lineage (GTDB taxonomy): Bacteria > Spirochaetota > Spirochaetia > Sphaerochaetales > Sphaerochaetaceae > SABI01. Next base: position 230,017 of record CAXXKP010000006.1, on the reverse strand, counting down.
TTCGATGGAGGAAATAGGACTCCTCATGTGAAGAAGCCCTATTTCAACTACCACCTCAAGCTAGATAGAACGCTATTAAAAAACTTTTAGAGTTTCCAATAGCTTCCTGCCTAATGTATGACATAATATATGCCAAACCAACAGGCTTACAGGATTACTTCAACCCCATTCTTTATCTCGCCATAAGTACTCTAGGTAAGATAATGTATCTATAATACGTACACGAGAATGGTTTTGCTTTGCTTTTTAACAAACAATACGATAATTTCTTAATTATTAAACGAAATAGTGTAGAATGAGAACATGAATTTTCACAGAGAATAAGCGAATGAGTTTTATTGTCAAAGACCGATATCTGTTCTAAAGAAAAGAGTATTGCTTTTAATAGTCTCAATATTCTTATAGCATTTCTGGCGTGCTTTTTCGATGGTTTCTCCATTCTCTGTAACAAATAGTACACGACCTCCGTTGTTGAAATAAGAATTTCCTTCTTTTTTCAATGCCATAGAGTAGAGAGGAATATCCTTGGTGAAATCAATATTGTAGCCTTTTACATAGGTTGATGGATATCCAATAGACGCCAAGCAAACTCCGAGGGTGAATCCAGATTTCCATGTAAGATTTATTGGTTTTTTATCTAATGTAGATATGATTGTTTCTATGAGATCTGTTTCCATTGCTTCAAGTAAGACCTCAGTTTCAGGATCACCAAACCGGGTGTTATACTCAATAACCTTTATTCCTTGTACTGTTTTCATTAACCCAAAATAGAGAATTCCCTTGAAATCGATATCTTCATTTAAAAGGCCTTGTACCGTTGGGATGATAATATCGTCTTGTATTGTTTTTAAGTCATTATTTGTTACGTATTCAACTGGGGTGTATGCACCCATTCCCCCTGTATTAAGCCCTCTATCTCCATCAAACGCGCGCTTATAATCTCTAGCTGGGGCCATACATTGGTAATATTCTTGATTAACAAATGCTAGTAGCGAAAATTCTTTTCCTTCTAAGAATTCTTCGAATACAATTTTTTGCGTAGCTGAAAAACTCATTTTTATAAATTCGGATGCTTCTTCCCTGTCGTCAGTGACGAGTACACCTTTCCCAAGAGCAAGGCCATCCTGTTTTATCACAAGTGTTCCCTCTATAGCTTTCACGTGTTCAATCGATTCTTCGTAACTTACACATGTCTTATATTCTGCAGTAGGAATAGAGTATTTTTTCATAAATTGTTTAGCGAAATCTTTTGAATATTCTAGAGATGCCCCTTTTTTATTTGGTCCAAATATCCTAAATTTTCTCACTGTGAAATAATCGGCTATTCCCTTTTCAAGATAGGCTTCATTCCCAACAATGATGAGCTCGATTCCATGCTGAGTAAGGTATGCTTCTAACGCTGGAAATGAACCATCCCATTCAAGATATATCTTGATATTCTCATTCATTAGCATCCCAGAATTACCTGGGATGACAAAAACCTCCTTTACGAGGGGAGATTTGAGGCATTTAACTGCCAATGCATGTTCTCTTCCACCAGTTCCAATCACAGCTACATTCATCATTTCGCAATCTCCTTGCAAATTTGTTCTATCACTTTTGGGTAGAGCAAATACTCACTTTTGTGAACAAGTGGGAGTAACTCTTCAAGGTCAAATCCATCATAGGGAACCTTAATTTGTGCAATTATTTCTCCCTCATCCATTCCCTCGTTTACATAGTGAACGCTCACTCCATAGATTTCCTTCCCATCAAGTATTGCCTGTTGTATTGCACCTTTCCCTTTATAAAGTGGTAGGAGAGAAGGATGAATATTGATTATTCTATGAGGGAATTGCTCTACAAACCATTTTGAAAATAACCGCATATAACCAGCTAAGATAATAAGGTCTATCTCTTTTCCTTTTAATATTTTGGCAATTTCTTCTTCCATTATGTGTTTTGTCGCATAAGTATTTCTTAAGAATGTTTTATGCTCAATACCATGAGAATCAGCGATTTTTAGTGCATTACATATTTTATCGGTGATAAGGAGAGTAATTTCTATACAAGAAATGTGGCTTTGTATAATATTCTCAAAATTTGTTCCTTCTCCAGAAGCAAAGATGGCAACTTTTATCACAGTATTTTGATTCCTTTTTGCTTAGTTATGTGTCCAATCACGCATGTGTTTTGATTGAAACTCTTGAGTATGCTTAATGCGTTATTTACATCGCTTGGGTGTACTAAGACTGTGAATCCTATGCCCATATTAAAGATATGGTACATTTCATCTAGAGAGATATCACCTTTATTCATGATAAAGGTGAAGACTTCAGGAACAATTACATTTTTCAGATCTAGCTCTATACCTAAGGTCTCGTCCTTAATCATTCGAGGTAGATTTTCATAATAACCTCCACCTGTGATGTGAGACATAGAAATTATCTCTACCTCTTTTTTTAAGGCTGCGATTTCATTGACATAGATAGAAGTTGGTTTCAAGAGCTGTTCTAACAAGGTTGAATTATTGAATTCTACTTGTATATCTACATCGTTATCTCGAAGTACCTTTCTCACAAGTGAATATCCATTTGAATGTATCCCACTTGAGGGGATTCCAATAAGGACATCTCCTTCACGCATATTTGAACCGTTAATTTGTGCTTCTCTCTCAACAACACCAACTGCAAAACCTGCTAAATCTAAGTGCCCTTTTGCATAGAGACCAGGCATCTCTGCTGTTTCTCCACCAATAAGGGATAAGGAGCCTTTTTTACATCCATGTGCTATTCCTGCTACAATATCTTCTATTTGGGCTGGTGTATTTTTCCCGACCGCAATATAGTCTAAGAAAAACAAGGGGTCTGCTCCGCTCGTAATAATGTCATTGACACACATGGCTACGAGATCTATTCCTATGGTTTCAAATGTATTGTGTTCAATAGCTAGGAGGAGTTTTGTTCCAACCCCATCTGTTCCTGAAACGAGTACTGGCTCTTTATATTTATATTTGAAAAGATCAAAGAAACCTCCAAAACCTCCAATGTCACCATTGAAACCTAGACTCTTAGTAGACTCGATGTGTTTTTTTATTCTCTCGATACTTTGATAACCACTTTCTAAACTTACTCCAGCTTCTTTATATTTTGTTGACATAGTTCCTTCTATTCCTTTTTTCGAGCTTCTTCTAGTTTGCTAAACGTCTTTGTAATGTAATTACCGGTAAAACACCCTGTGCACAGTTTTTTATGTGGAGAGCATTCTCTTAACATTTCAAGCGAGATAAATTCTAATGATTCTACTCCGTAGTAATCCATTAGCTGTTCTTTTGTGGTATATGCCATAACAAGTTCTTCGTAATTAGAAATGTCTACCCCGTAAAAACAGGGATGCGTAATTTCTGGGGATGCAATACGTATGTGAATCTCCTTTGTCCCAGCTTCCCTTAATAGCTGAGTGATGTGTTTTAGCGTTGTGCCTCTTACAATTGAGTCATCGATTAATACAATACGTTTATCTTTTACAACTTTTCTAATTGTTGCTAGTTTTAAAAGTACTGCTCGGTCTCGTAGGTGCTTAGAGGGTTCAATAAATGTTCGTCCAATGTATTTATTCTTAATAAGGCCAACTTCATATGGAATACCAGATTCACTTGCATATCCAATAGCAGCACTCAAAGAGGAGTCTGGAATTCCTATAACAATGTCAGCCTTTGCGGGATGTTCTTCTGCGAGTTTTATACCGGTACGTTTTCTAAACTCATGTGTATTTACTCCACCAAGATCACTATCTGGTCTTGCAAAGTAGATATATTCCATGGTACACATAGCCTCTTGAACGTCTGTTGTGTAGAATTGAGAGTATAATCCCTTAGAGTTTATCCGGACGATTTCTCCAGCTTTCACATCTCTTACAAATGTTGCACCAACTGCATCTAAGGCAGAAGTCTCAGAAGCTACAATATATGAATCTTTTAATGAACCAATTGATAAAGGTCTTAGTCCATTTTTATCACGAATGGCATATAGTTCATCATTAACGAGAATAATAAATGAGAATGCTCCGATAAGGCGTGGTAAAGCTTTTTGTAACGCCTTTATAGGATTTTGGTGGACTTCTTTATTCATCATATGAGCAATGAGCTCCGAATCTGATACTGAATGAAAAATGGATCCGTTTTCTTCGAGATCGTGCTTCAATTCTTTGTAATTCACTATATTCCCATTATGGCATAATCCAAATGTTTTATCCTGATAATTGAAAATAAATGGTTGGATATTATGAGAGTGAGATCCCCCTGTGACTGAATAACGGACATGACCGATTGCTATTGTTCCTTTTAAAGATTGCAGAACATCATCTTTGAATACCTGGTGAACTAGTCCAGATCCTTTATGTATATCATAGAGCCCATTTTTACCTGCCATGATACCACACGCTTCTTGCCCTCGATGTTGTAATGCGTGTAATCCATAGAATGTCATATTTGCAGCATCGTGGTGGTTATATACACCAAAAACTCCACATTCTTCTCTCATTCCTGTCTGTTTCATTTTTCAATTTCCCATCAGTAACTGATAGATTGTTTGATACCCCGTTATAAGGTCTCCTGTATCCTCTCTAAATAGATCTTTATCGAAACTGATATGGTTAGAATCCCAAAGTCTACAATTATCAGGACTTATTTCGTCTACTAGGATTATGTTGCCGTCTATAGTTTTTCCAAATTCTAATTTAAAATCGACGAGCGTCATGTTAATTAAATTAAACTTTTTAAGAAGAAGTTGATTAATTTTTAAAGCCTCTTTTTTGATATAATCCAGCTCTGGCTGTGATGCTATTTTTAGAGCTCGTGCGTGATCATCGTTAAGTAATGGATCGCCTAGAGCATCATTCTTGTAACTAAACTCAACGGTGGGAGTCGAGAAGATCTCGCCTTTAGGAAATCCTAATCTTCGGACAATTGATCCAGCTGCAATGTTTCTCACAATCACCTCTAAGGGGATAACAGTAACTTTCTTGCAGAGTATATCTCTTTCATTAACTTTCTCAATGAAGTGAGTTTGGATTCCGTTTTCCTTTAGGTATTCAAATAATAACGTTGATATATTATTGTTCAAAACTCCTTTCCCGCTAATTGTTTCCTTTTTTACCCCATTACCAGCGGTAGCATCGTCTTTAAAATGAATGATGACTTGTTCAGAGTTTTTTTCATATACAATTTTCGCTTTCCCAACATATAGTTGTTTCATTTTTTTACTCCTCCATGTGTGAAGTAGTGAACTCCACTCGTAAAGATGTCTTGTCTTCTATTACCGCGTACATTGATGAACAAGTTTTCGTTTATACGTTCATTGTGTGCCATCTTTCCTAAGATATTCCCGTTTAGTGATACTATTCCTTCTATGTTCATTACAGATCCATTTGGATTCTCAACATAGGTTGTTGCAATGAGATCATTTTCAATGAGATGTTTTAATTCTTGATCTTCAACTATAAATTTTCCTTCTGAATGAGAAACTGGTAGTGTATAAGGAATACTTTGATCTAATTCCTGCAACCACGGAGATCTGTTTGAATGTATTTTAGTTTGAACGAGCTTAGCAACATGATGGAACGAATCGTTATAGAAAAGAGTTGGATCCCCTCCCTTTGCATCTTGAATTCTTCCATATGGGAGTAGACCTGATTTTATAAGGCCTTGGAATCCATTACATATTCCTAACATCAGATGATCTTTTTGTAAAAATTGGTCAATAGAGGTTCTAACTCTTTTGTTTTTTAAAAAAGCTGCAATATATTTTCCACTTCCATCGGGTTCATCACTAAAGCTGAATCCACCGGGAATTACAAGGATATGAGCCTTTTCCAATTGGTGAGTGAACCTCTCTACCGATTTTGCAAATACTTCATGTGATGTGTCTTGAACAACAAAGACTTTGGTTTCAGCACCAGCTCCGCTGAAGTTTTTTTCCATGTCGAGTTCAGAGTTTGTCCCGCTAAAGGTTACTATCAGGGCTCGAGGTTTTTCTATTCTTTTATGATAATATCTCTTCGTATGTACTCCACTTTGAGGGGGGGCGTTCTTTGTTATAGAGTCTATAAATGGGTAAATCTCTTTTAATCCTGCCAGATGTTCTTTTTCAAACGAGGTCGAATAGTTATCATTTGTTGATCCAATTGGCTTGATATCTAATAACTCACGCTTCGATGTAAAGACGAATCCGCCTGGGTTCTTTTTGGTATCTTTATCTGTTGTTGTATAGCCGATTTTATTTCCAATACCCATGATATGGAGGGTATATGCCAATCCTTCATCAAGAGTTGAAATGGAGGTGATATCTTTTCTATATTTTTCTATAAGAGATATATTCTCTTTGAATGAATGAAGATCGGGTAATCCATTTTTCTGTTCTTGTTTGAGAGCATAAATAAATTCCCCTGATGAAGCAAATTCTCTTGCGATGAGTCTTGTTTTATCTACTGGGCCAAAAGCAAAGCTTACAAGGGTCGGAATAACTTCGATTTCTTCATAACTACCCGACATAGAATCTTTGCCCCCGATAGCGGCGAGAGAGAGGGTATCACATACCTCAAATGCTCCAAGAAGGGTTTGAACAACGAGACCCCACTTAGATGAATCATTACCAAGTTTTGGAAAGTATTCTTGGAAACTAAGATACATATCTTTGAGTTGGCATCCAGTTGCAATCTGCTTTGCAACACTGCTTAGTACGGCATACATGCCCATTTTATAAGGTGATTCTTCTGAAATAGTAGGATCAAACCCATAACTTACAACGCTTGCTTTTGATGAAGTTGAGTGCAATGGGAAGGATTGTACCGAGCTTAATTCTGGGGTTGTTTGCGTAATTCCTCCAAGTGGAGAGAAGAGGGTAGAATATCCTACCGATGAGTCAAAAATTTCAACAAGTCCTTTTTGCGAATATCGATTAAGAGATTCATATTTCTTTGATTGATATTGGGGGTACATATAATCTGAGATATATACATCTTGTGATGGAATAAGGCCATTAGTATCTAAAAAGGCTCTAGGAATATTGACAACGGTTTGTCCTTTATGTGTCATTACTAACCGAGCTTCTCTTGTAATTTCAGCGACACAAGATGCTTCTACATTCTCTGTTTCGGCATATTTATAGAGTTCTTCAAGATTTTTTTTCTCTATAACAACAGCCATTCTCTCTTGGCTTTCTGAGATTGCAATTTCTGTCGCATTGAGTCCTTGTGTTTTTAGTGGAATTTTATCTAGTTCAATATGAATACCAGGTGCAAGTTCTCCGATAGCGACACTCACTCCTCCAGCTCCAAAGTCATTTGATCGCTTTATCATCTTCTTAACTTCAGGTATTCGAAATAATCGTTGTAGTTTTCTCTCTTCTAAAGGATTCCCTTTCTGTATCTGAGCATACGATGTATCTAATGATTTTTTAGTGTGGCTGATAGAAGAACCACTAGCACCACCAATACCATCTTTTCCAGTTCGCCCGCCAAGGAGTACTACAACATCTTTGGGAGTTGGGTTAAGTCGTACTACATCTTCTTTTCTCGTGATTCCCACAACAGCTCCAAGTTCAAGATGTTTTGCTACGTAAGATGGATGATATATCTCCTTTACAAACGTTGTAGCTATCCCAATTTGGTTCCCGTATGATGAAAATCCTCGAGCAGATTCCGTTGATATTGTTGATTGAGGAAGCTTATTTTTACGTGTATCTTTGACTTCCTGTGTAGGATCTGCTGAGCCAGATATTCGTATTCCTTGATATACGAAGCTTCGTCCACTCAATGGGTCTCTGATTGCTCCTCCAAGACATGTCTGTGCTCCTCCAAATGGTTCTATTTCTGTTGGATGGTTATGTGTCTCATTCTTAAACATCAATAAATATTCATCATGTTCATCTGACACATAAATACTACAAGCATTAATCTCATCTGATTCTTCTACTCCATTTAGGAGTCCTTTTGCCTTTTGATATCGTTGACTGTGGGTTGCAAGGTCCATAAGAGTAATTGCCTTCGTTCTATTAATTTCTTTTCTCTGCGAAAGGTATTTTTTATAGCTTGCTTCAATTTCATCTTTATAAATTCCATTAAATGAGATATTTCTTAGTTCTGTCAGAAATGTTGTATGGCGGCAATGATCTGACCAATATGTATCAAAAAGGAATAACTCGGTCTCTGTCGGTATGCTATTTTCACTTAAATAATACTTCTGGATATATATGAGTGTTTCAATATTCATATTGAGGCCAAGTTCCTCTTTTAGAACTAATAGTTGTTCACAATTGAGATTCACAAGATGAGAGACATCTTTCATCTCTTTCTCGATAGGTTTAATCATTTCATCAAATTCTAGTCCTCGTTCTCTCGTATCAACAGGATTTATAAGAAATGCTCTTATTTTATCGAATATTTTTGAAGGGAGGATATTATCAAAGAGGATCACAGTAGATGAGCGAATAGTAAAATCATCGCAATGTTCTAAAACTAGATGCCCTGCTTGTAAGGCGTAATAGGCTCTCTTATCAAAATGCCCAGCAAGAGATGTATAGCAAAGTGTTGACTTGTTAACTGTATTAATGGAGGTTGTTATTTCATCTGTGATTTTATTGCCTAGGATTTCTTGTTGAAAATATGTTGCTGCCTCATCATCTAGTCCTTCTATTTCATACAATGCATATATAATTGCATTCACTTCTATATGAAGTGAGTGTTTTAGTTTTTCAATGAATGAGGTACTCACTACATCATACTGTTCCTTTTTTCTTACATATACTTGTCGTTTGCTCATCTATCTCGTACCTCTTTTAGTTGTTCTCTATTTTTCAACAACCCATTTATGTGCCCAACTTTTCTATTATATTGTGTACTGTTTTTCCTATAATCGTAGAAAATACCTGGGATAGAGCTTTTTTTAATTGCGTTGTAGTGTTGACCAAGAACATTCACCATGCACCATGATTTATCTACTTCGATTTGAGGATATTCCATACCTATAAGGCTATAGATGTGTAAGTCAAACTGGCTAACATTCGCCGCATTTAGGGTAATGTGTCCAGAATTGTGAACTCTTGGAGCTACTTCATTAACGTATAGCTGATTGTCTGCGTAAAAGAATTCAACGGTAAGTACCCCGTAGTAATCGAGAGCTTGGGCAATCTCCTTTGCCTTATGGAACATTTGCTCTTCAAGATTTTTGTCAATGTTTGCGAAATTTGTTGTATCAAGTATCTGGTTTACATGCACATTCTCAAATGTTGGGTAGTGCGTTAATTCTCCATTTTTATTACGTGCTATAATCATTGAATATTCCTTGAGATTTTCAAGGTATGTTTCTGCAACCATATGTAAATGTACATGACGGAGATCTTCATCATCTCTTATGATATGCTGACCTTTACCATCATATCCTAGAGTGGTCGTCTTCACGATAAATGGAAAGGAATACCTGAAATTCTTCTCGACTACGGTGTAGGGAATACTTTTTATTCCTGGTAATGAATTAATGAATTCCTTCTCAAGAATTCGGTTCTGAAGTACTTTTAATGCTTTAGAACCTTGTATCGCATTTGGTAGTGTTGCAACTACATCAGGAGAAATGTTTTCAAATTCATACGTAACTATATCTACGGTTTGAGCAAAGTGTTGTAGTAATTTCTCATCATCAAATGAGCCAAAAGTAAATGAGTCACTTTCTTCTCTAGCACAAGCATCAAGCGATGCATCATAAATTGCCACTTGCATCGATTGATCAATTTTCTTGGCTGCATGTATGAGCATTTTGCCTAGCTGCCCTCCACCAAGGATTCCTATACTAGGCATCATAGTCACCAAGACCTTCTTCTAATACAATCATGCGCTGTGATGAAATATACTCTTCAAGTTGTTTTTCCAATTCTTTGTTTGTTAAACAAAGAATTCGTAGTGCATAGAGTGCAGCATTTTTGGCTCCTGAGGTTCCAATACTCATGGTTGCTACAGGAACTCCTGCAGGCATCTGGACTATCGAGAGGAGTGAATCAATTCCATGTAATGTACTACTTTTAATTGGTACACCGATTACAGGTAAAGTTGTTAGGCTTGCTACCATTCCTGGTAGATGTGCAGCTCCACCTGCTCCTGCGATGATGATGCTATATCCTGTGTCTTTTGCATTCTTTGCAAATTGAACCATATATTCAGGTGTTCTATGGGCGGAGACCACTTTAACATCTACATCTACTGAGAATTTCTTCAATATTTGAACGGTTTCTTTCATTTGAGAGTAATCGTTACGAGAACCCATGATAACTGCAACTTTCATTAAATCCTCCTAGAATGTGTGTTCTTTTAGTATTACATCATGTGCAGATCCTTCTGTTAGACTCATTTCTGAGATTACAGTTAAAGTTGCGTTTTCTTGAAATTCCTTGATAGAGAGGCTTCCAGAGTTGACCATAGTAGCTTTTATTTTAGCTATTGTTATCATAAGGTTATCTTTTAATGGACCTGCGTATGGTACATATGAATCTACACCCTCTTCAAATTGGAGCGGAGTATTATCTCTTTTGTCGTAGCGTGCCCAGTTCTTTGCTCTGTTGGATCCTTCTCCCCAATACTCTTTTACATAATTCCCATTGATTTTATATTTTCGACCAGGAGACTCTTCAAATCGGGCAAAATAGCGTCCCAACATTACAAAATCAGCTCCCATTGCTAGGGCAAGAGTTACGTGATAATCTTGGACTATTCCCCCATCACTCGCTAAAGGTATATAGATGCCTGTTCTGTCATAATATTCGTCTCTTGCTTTTGCAACTTCCAATATAGCGGTAGCTTGACCTCGACCGATCCCTTTTTGTTCACGAGTGATGCAAATAGATCCTCCGCCAACACCAATTTTTATAAAATCTGCGCCACAGGCAACTAAGTAATGAAATGCATCGGCATCTACAACATTTCCAGCTCCTATTTTGACTGTATCACCATAGGTGTTTCTTACAAAGTTTATTACATCTTTTTGGTATTCGCTGAATCCATCAGATGAGTCAATACAAAGAATATCAGCTCCACTTTCAATCAGTATAGGAATGCGTTCTTTATAGTCATGTGTATTAACCCCAGCTCCAACAATATAGGATTTGTTTTCATCCATGAGTGCATGAGGATTTTCTTCATCTGAATAGTAATCCTTCCTAAATACTAATGAAATTAATTTTTTCCCTTTCACAATAGGGAGTACATCTAACTTGTGTTTCCAGAGGGTGTCATATGCTTCTTCAAGTGAAATTCCTACTTCTCCACATACTAAATCTTCTTTAGGTGTCATAATATCTACTACAGGGGTGGTCAGATCCATTTTTGGTATTCGCCAATTTCTGGATGTAATGATTCCTAATAATTCTCCATGAGGTAGTCCATTCGAGGTCACTGTAATAGTGGTATGGTCTGTCTCATTCTTAATCTTTACAATATCTTTTAATGTAGAATTAATTGTGAGATTATATTTACTCTCGACAAATCCAAGTTTGAACTCTTTTACTTTACGAATCATTTGTGCTTGTGATTCAATTGTTTGTGATGAATAGATAAATGAGATTCCTCCTTGTCGAGCAAGGGCGATAGCAAGATTCTCATCACTCACTGCTTGCATGATCGCTGAAGTGAATGGGATTTGTAATTCCAGGGTAGGTGTTTCCCCTTTTGAGAACTTTGTGATTGGGGTCTTTAACGATACCTTCTCTGGATTATCAGTTCTTTTTGTGAGACGAGGAATGAGTAGATATTCGTTGAATGTCCTTGATACTTCTTTGTAGATATTAGCCATGATTTCTCCTAGAAACAAAAAAAGTAGACTTTTAACAAGTCTACTTTCTACACAACAATAAAGAATCGAATACGTAATTCGATTTTATTTGCTGTATCATAGTCCCCAAATTTACGGCAGGGGGTAGAGACTTGCTAACCTTATTATAGCGATTATATGATACGTTCCTATGGTAAGTTGGTTTCCCAACTTTTTCTGTTTCATCTCTCGAAAGAGCTGATGGGGGGATGTTACTCATTTCTCAAGGTGAGTGTCAATAGAGGTCAAAGAAGTATTTTTCTCCTTTAAGGTATATTATCTAACTTCCTCTAAGGTGAATATGATGGCTTGTTTTCTGCATTTTATGTTATAGTGACGGTATGAGAAAGATAATTTTTTTTATCATCATTTTGTCTCTTTTAGCTCTTTCTTCTTGTACACTTTTTCATCAATTTGATGAGGAAGTCACGTACACAATACCAAAAGGTAGTCACTATTCAACCCATGCATTCTTTAAGTATGTGAGTGTTGATACTCTTAATTTCTCTTTTCGTTTTGATAATTCAGCTATCTATGACATCGGAAGTGAACAAAGTGATATAAATAAATTGTTTGGATTTGCTGAGGGTTCTGCTAATAATATTCATACTTTTTCTGCACGTTTTGGATGGAGATATTATAACGATGCTATTGAGATTCTTGCCTACGCTTATATAGATGGAGTTAGGATGAGTTCCCTGTTAGGGACAGTAGAAATTGGTGAGGTATATAGTGGTTCAATCATGAGCACCCTTGATGCTTATATATTCTCTTTTTCTGGGAATACTATTGTGTTTGATAAATCTTCTCAATTTTATAGTACGAACAAATTTCTTTCATATCCCTATTTTGGTGGCAATATTGCGGCCCCTCATGAGGTGAGGGTTTGGGTGACGTTGCATGAAGATTCCTAATCCCACAGAATTCTGTAATGAGCCTTATCTCTTGAGGTGCGGGGTTAGGTGAATTTGCATGAGGCTGCCAAAACCTAGTATATACAAGGGCAAAAGAAAACCTTTCAATCAAATTGATTGAAAGGCTTCTTATTGCGGCTGACTGGACTTGAACCAGCACAAGATCTCTCTCACTAGCACCTCAAGCTAGCGTGTCTACCAAATTCCACCACAGCCGCAAGTAACAGGTGAAAAATTACACTATTTATACCTGTTGGTCAAGTCATATTTTGTTAAAAATCAAAATCAAAGGGATGCAAATGTATCGAGTAAAGCGTCAAATGTCTTTAATGCTTCTTTCACTGGTGCAGGAGAGCTCATATCTACGCCAGCCAGTTTAAGAGACTCTATAGGATATGCAGAGCCCCCTGAAGACAAGAATGAGAGATAGTCGTTTCTCTCTTTTTCTCCTCCATGGAGTACTTTTTGGCTGAGTGTGATAGCCGCACTTATACCAGTTGCATATTTATATACATAGAAAGCTCTATAGAAGTGAGGGATTCTCAATCCTTCAAGATCGCTCTCTTCTCGTAGAACAACTTCTTGTCCGAAGTATTGTTTGAGTAATTTTCGATATTCTCCTCGCAACAATTGCACTGTGATAGGTTCCCCGTTTTCTGCAAGAGTGTGTATGATATGTTCATATTCAGCAAACATCGTTTGTCGATATAATGTTGCAACAGTATCTTCAAGTTGCTTTGAAATGATGTATTTTTTCATCATAGGATCGTCTGTATTATTGAGTAGGTAGTGCGCAAGCAATTGCTCATTAAACGTAGAGGCTACTTCTGCTTCGAATATGGTGTAATCATAGCAAGGAAACGGATTATTCTTTGCACTGTAATAGGAATGCATCGAGTGACCACCTTCGTGTGCTAGTGTAAAGACATCTCTTAATACATCTTCATGATAATTTATTAAAATGTATGGAGGTCCCTGATAGCTTCCGCTACTGAAGGCTCCGGCTCTTTTACCCTTATTTTCATACCTATCTACCCATCTATCACTTGTGAGGCCCTTAGTAATTGTTTCAACATATTCTTTACCTAGAGGAGCAAGAGCAGATGTTATTACTTCTACTGCTTCCTCATAGGTGTGTGTGACGTGGACACCTTCAACCATTGGTGCATACACATCATAGTGATTGAGTCGTTTGAGACCTAATCGTTCTTTTCGTATCCTATAGTATCTATGGAGAGATGGTAACGCTTCTTTAACACTGTGTATGAGGGAATCATACACAGCATCTTCTACATTATCAGGAAAAAGGAACATACTGCGAACATTATCATGTTTTCTTACCTTAGCTCTAAAGAGGTCTTGCTTTATACTTGTCTCATAGAGACTAGCAAGACTATTTTCATGGTTTTTAAAAGTCTTATAAAATTGAATGTATGCTTTTTTTCGGATACTCTGGTCTGGGTTCTGCATAAAAAGAGAGTAGGTGCTTTGTGATAAAGGTATAGTTCCTTCCTCTGTTTTGATTTTTCCGAAATCGAAATCAATGTTAGTGAGAGCGGAGAAAGTGTCACTTGCTTTATGCCCAACTTCACTTTGAAGTGCCATAAGATGTTCCATCTCACTACTCAATACATGTGGTTTAAAACGAATTAATTTTTTTACCATAATCCGATAATCTTTAAATATGTCATCGTGCAGCCAAGAATCGATAACTTCACTATCAATAGCGAGTATTTCTGGTTCAATGTAACTAGTTTTTGCACTAAGGTCTGTTACTATTGTGGTTGCTATACTTTTTAGGCGTTGATTTTCGTTATCTGAGCCATCACTTGCATGGCGCAGAAATGAATATTGCATAATTCTTTCACTTAACAAGCTGGAAGTTGTCATGTATTCAAGAACTTCAAAAAAATGTTCTTTACTCTTTCCAACAGTCCCTTGAAAGTGAGAAGCCTTTTCACTTAATGCTTTTAATTTTTCGATATCTTCATTGAATTTATCTATCGACGGATATAGATGCATTAGGTTCCAGGTATCTTCTATTTTTATTTCATTTCTTTTAGGTATTGTGTGTTCATTCATATACGAGATTTCTCCTTGTCGAGGCTATTAAGCATGAAGAGTGCGTCTCTTGTTGCTTTTCCACGGTGGCTTATTTCATTCTTTTTTTCTAGTGATATTTGTGAAAGCGTTTTTGAAAGAGATGGGATATAGAATACTGGATCATATCCAAAACCTTCTGTTCCTATTTGGGTTTCCGTGATAATTCCTTCTAATGATTCACTGAAAAGGTAGAAGGTATGAGGTGAGAATACAAGTGCGATAGTGCAGATAAACCGGGCTGTTCTATCTTTGTACATAACTCCTTGAAGATTTTTAAGAAGGAGTTCATTCTTCTCTGTTGTAGACAATGAGCGGTTGAAAATATCTTCTCCATAGCGAGCTGTCTTTACTCCTGGGTTGCCATCTAAAGCATCTACAAAAAGGCCTGTATCATCTGCAATAGTAATCTGATTACTCAATTTATGGAGATGCATCGCTTTCCCGAGAGCATTCTCTAAAAGAGTGTTTGCCGTCTCTTCAAAATAATAATCTAGGTTATACTCTATCGGCATACGGAGTCGGTGGGGAGTAAGTAGGGCTTGAATCTCTTCTCTCTTATGATTATTTTGTGTTGCAAATAATAGGTCCATTTCATGAATTTACATTA
Organism: Sphaerochaetaceae bacterium; assembly: GCA_963663665.2. Lineage (GTDB taxonomy): Bacteria > Spirochaetota > Spirochaetia > Sphaerochaetales > Sphaerochaetaceae > SABI01. The sequence continues at coordinate 214,563 of CAXXKP010000006.1, read as the reverse complement.
TTTGAACCTTCTCGTCCACCAGAGGTTTTAAATAATTGAAAAGAGCCTGGAGTCCTGAGTCTACAGTTCCTTTTGGCGACCCAGTAACTTTACCTGCGTTTAGATGAGTGACTGCAGTAGGACAATCTTTTAGTCTTTTATTAACTTGCTTGTAATAGCGGCTCTCTTTTTCTAGTTTTCTCTCAACACGATCTATATAGTATGGATGTGCTTCAACCGATAGTAGGTATTCTTTTTCTCTTACTAAAAATTCTTTTTCAAAGTAGTGACTATCTCTAATTCTCTTATTCTCATTTTTACTGAGAATCCTTTTATTACTCAGTTCTATTGCTTTGGTAATCATATTAGCTAATTCAATTTCTTTCATTTCTAGAAAAGTTGCTAAGAAGGAGATATGGGAAGGTGTGAGAAGATCACTGCACAAGAGTATAAGGTGGAGCATCCTTCTTTTAAATGGAGCGGAGGTATGCACTCTTTTTTGTATATCAAGTGAAACTGTAGTTTCTGAGGACCATGAGAAATCTTCATAATTATTCTCCGATCCATACGTTAAATGAGGGGTCATAGGAGGACCAGTTTCTATATGTTGTGAGTAGATAAAGTATTCTATGTCTTCATGAGGTAATTGGTCACATGCAAACCGTCGGATCTCCTTTCTTTTCATCTTATTAAAGGAATGTGCCTGTAAAAAAGCTATTTTTTTCATATAGTTTTCAAATGGGACACCATTATACGTAAATGTAAGTAATAAAGTTTCAAGTCGAGGGAATACATATAGTAGTAATTCCGATGCTTCTTCTTGATCAATTATTTTAATACTTACTGGATATGTATATATTACGATTTGACAATATCTAATGAGCTCTTCTCTTAATGTGAGTGATTCTGATTCCTTTTGGAATTGTAGTACTTTTTGTGTTAAATAAGAAATCATGTAGCCTCCTTGCTTTGGGAAAAACAAAGAAACAATAAGTGTGCCAAGAGACATTTCTATGACATGATAAATGTATTTAAGTTATTGAGTTAAAAATTTTGTTACATGAGTTGTTCAGCAATCAGTGAGAGGATTTTTTCTTTTATTGCGTTGAGAGGAAGTTGAATTGTTGCCCCAGCTGCTTTCTTGTGTCCACCGCCACCAAAGGAGGCTGCTATCTTACCTACATCAACCGGGGAGTTATGAGATGCTCTAAATCCTACTTCCCATTTGTCGGTATCAATGTGTTTAATGAATAGGACGGCTTGGACTCCTTCTACACCAAGTAAGTGTCCATAAAGGGCGTCACTTGGCCTGTCTGTTGCGTCATACTCTTTAAACTCACGTTCTTCTTCAATAGTCATCATCACTCTGCCATCGAGCACTGGTGTTGTTGCTGATAAAAGTTTCCCTAAATAGAGCCTTGAAGAGAATGAGTGTCCACCTTCCATTCTATTGAAGACTTCGTTGGGGCTTACGCCAGTTTCTACGAGTTCTGCAACAAGATCGAACGTTTCACCTCTGTAAGGCCCAATAAATTTGAAAAAACCGGTATCTGTTGCAAAACCAAAGAAAATGTGTTCAGCAATTTCATGAGTAAGTTTTACTTCAAGTGCTTTGTAGAGCTGCATGATACACAATGTTGTGCTGAATGATTTGGGAACGATATAGGTAATATCTCCAAAACGATTACCGGATGCGTGATGATCTACAACTAACGTTGTAAGCCCTTCTATTTCATCAGCAATATACCCAATGCGATCAATTGTAGAACAATCTACCATCACTACAAGTGGATTCTTTTCTTTTAATTGTGGATCGATATGAGGGGCAAATAATTGGGCATATTCACTTATCTCTTTTCTTGAGAAAGGACCAGCGTTAACAAGGTGCACTTCTACAGAGAGAGACTGAAGGAGTTTAGCCATTGCTATTTGAGAGTGTATGCAATCCCCATCAGGAGAGACGTGACCTACAACAATAGCAACCGAAGCATCATGAATTGCTGATAGAACTTTGGGTTCAACCTCTGGATATTCAAACATGATGCCTCCTTTTGTTAAGCTGGTAGTTCTTTTGATTCTGTAGAAGTAACTAACTTCATCTGTTCTACAGAGTCTCTTGTGATCGTAACTTCTTTGATATCCTTCTTCGATGGAATATCATACATCACTTCTATCATAAGATTCTCTACAATGCTTCTTAACCCTCTCGCTCCTGTTTTCTGAATAATCGATTTCTCTGCAATTGCTTCAATTGCTTCAGGAAGGAACGTGAGTTCTACATCATCAAGTTTCAAACTTGCAGAATATTGTTTGATGATAGAGTTCTTTGGCTCTGTAATAATTCTCATTAAATCTTCTTTTGTCAGGTTATTTAATGCAACGTGAATAGGAAGACGTCCGATGAATTCTGGGATAAGGCCAAATTTTACTAAATCATCAGGATGTATCTGTTTAAATATAGTAGTATTATCTCTGTCATTATTATTTATCTGGGCACCAAAGCCCATTTGATGAGCACTCACTCTTTTTTCAATCACTTTGTCGAGGCCTACGAATGCTCCTCCACAGATGAATAAAATATTTCTAGTATTTATTTTCAACATCTCTTGATTAGGATGTTTTCTTCCTCCTTGAGGAGGTACGGAAGCTTCGGTTCCCTCAATAATTTTTAAAAGAGCTTGCTGAACACCTTCACCCGATACATCACGAGTAATTGAGACGTTCTCACCTTTCTTTGCAATTTTATCTATTTCATCAACAAATATTATTCCATGTTCTGCTTTTTGGATGTCGTTATCTGCATTCTGGATTAATTTTAGAAGTATATTCTCTACGTCTTCGCCAACATACCCCGCCTCGGTGAGAGTCGTTGCATCTGCTATAGCGAATGGAACCTGTAGTTTTTTTGCTAATGTTTTTGCAAGAAGTGTTTTACCTGTTCCTGTCGGTCCTATAAGTAAAATATTCGATTTATCCATCTCAAGTCCCTCTTGACGGAATTTTTGATCGAATTTTACCCTCTTATAGTGATTATAGACAGCTACTGAGAGAACTTTTTTTGCATCATCTTGGCCAATAACAAAATCATCTAAATATTCATGGATTTCTTTTGGAGTAGGGATCTCAGCCAGAAATTCTTGTTCTTCTTCTAAGCCATTCGTGATACCTTGATTAATCATCATGCTATTGCAGTTATCTACACAATAATTACAAATTGCAACGCCTGGACCAGAGAAGAGCGATTTTGTTTCTGCTGTGGTTCTTCCACAAAAAGAGCATACTTTAGTATTTCTTGCCATTGTTCGCTCCTTGCATGATTTTGTCGACGAGTCCATAAGCAACAGATTCTTCGGCGGTGAAAAAATAGTCTCGCTCTAAATCTTTTGCAATAATTTCTTTTGCTTGATGTGTATGTTGTGCAAAATAATCAATAGATAATTGTTTGATTCTTAAAAGTTCTTTTGCGTGAATCTGGATATCTGAAACTTGACCTCCAACACCCCCAAATGGTTGATGTATCATTACTCTTGCTGATGGAAGTATGAATCTTTTTCCAGGAGCGCCTGCTGCTAACAGGAGAGCTCCCATACTCGCTGCTTGTCCAATACATATTGTTTGGACATCGCTTTTGATGTATTGCATTGTGTCATAGATTGCTAAACCTGCGGTAACAGACCCACCGGGGGAATTTATATATAAGCTGATATCTTTTGTAGGGTCTTCTGATTCTAGGAATAATAGTTGGGCAACAACAAGATTCGCACTTACATTGTTTACCTCTTCTCCTAGTATAATAATCCTGTCTCGAAGCAATCGAGAAAATATATCAAAAGATCTCTCTCCAATCCCAGAGTGTTCAATCACTACAGGAACAAGAGATTCCCTCATCGGCGTATCGTATTGGCTCATAAATCCCCCTGTCGTTCATCCGTTAGATTAATGTTGATGAGATTGCATGAATTCCGTATAGCTAATCTCTTTTGTCCCATTGAATGTATTATTTTCTAATAAGAACTCAGAAGCTTTACGAGTTTGTATATCATCCTTAATCATTTCTTTATAGTATTCTATAGTTTTTTCATCTTGAATATCTTTGAGTTGAAGTTCTACTTGTTCATTGACTTCCTCATCACTCACTTCAAAGTTTTCTTTCTCTTTGATTTTCTCAATCAGCAATTGTCCTTTAAGGGTACTTTCTGCTGGTTTAGCCCATTCTGCAGTGAAGGTTTCTTTTGTTTGACCTGAGAAGGAAAGGTATGTTAATACCTGTTCTTCGTTCATCCCACTTTGAGAAACGAATCGTCTCCAAGATGAGTCTACTTCTGCATTAATCATTGAAGAGGGCACATTAATAGTAGTCTTTTCTAATAATGCCTCAATTAAATGATTAAGTTTAGTCTCTTTAAGATGGCTTTCTAAACCGCTTTGGAGTTTGTTTTTTGTCCCGTTGATAAGATCTTCAACTGTTTTATATTCTTCACTTACATCTTGAGCGAATTCATCGTCAAGTTCTGGTACATCTCTTACCTTCACTTGATTTAGTTTCACCTGCAATGTAATAGTTTTTCCCACATATTCAGGAGTATCGTGTTCTTCACCATATGTTTTTGTAATGAGTTTTTCTTCACCTTTTTTCATTCCAATAACATCTTTATCGATATGGTAGAAGTTAGAACCACTGTCCACAGTAAAGACGAAGTCTTTTCTGCTTGTGCCAGCAACTTCTTCTTTGTTCTCATCTAGTTCTACATAATCGACGGTAAGGATATCTCCTGATTCAACTTCTTTATCTTTCTCAATTACCATTGCGTTTTGATCACGAAGTTTTTCGATTTCACTATTTACTTCTTCATCTCCAACAATGACGTTTTCGACGTCGACTGTAAGTCCTTTGTATTCAGGAACTTCAAATTGTGGGAAGATATCATACACAACACTGAATGTAAGGTCTTTGTCGATTTCTGTAGAGATTGACTCTTCGTTCTGTAAGCTTGGAGTACTGTAAGGAAGTGGACGAAATTTTTGCTCAACTTCTTCAATAGCTTTTTGAACAGCTGTATCGATAAGTGTGTAAACACTCTCTTCTCGCATTCCATCACCTATTTTATTTTCTAATAAATTTTTAGGTGCCTTTCCTTTTCTGAAACCAGGTAATTGGACACTTTTCATGTATTTATTTAGTACTTTATTATATTCATCTTGGAGTGCCTTTTGTTCTAAGGTAACAATTAATTCAACCTGGGAATTTTCCAGTTCCTTTACTTCTTGTTTCGCAATCATCTACTTTCCTCTTATCTTTGCTTGTATATCTATAGTAAACATGCATTACCCTATGGGCAAGTGCTATGTGGTGTACTTTTATGAATCCTATCAAAAAATCATTAAAAAGGCGACCCAGTGGTAATCCGGGTCGCCTTAAGCGAAAGACGGGATTTGAACCCGCGACATCCACCTTGGCAAGGTGGAGCTCTACCACTGAGCTACTTTCGCGAATTTTATAGAGATAATACAAAGAATCATTGCGGTGGTCAAGTCCATTAAGATAATAATTTGGGAGTTCTTAAGCCTCTTATTTTGTTATTTTTCTGAGTATCTATTTATAAAAACGAGTTTTAAATCTTTTTGCAGAAATTAGCGAAAAAATAGTTTTTATCAAAGAATACATTTTACATGTTCTCAAGGATGGAATACTTTTTGAAAGATGCCATTGAGAGTCTTAACTCTAACTTTGAATTAGACTAGCCCTAATTCTGATTTCTCCTTCAACGAATTAATATATTCTCGTGCTTCTTTAGGGAAATTAGTGATAATCCCGTTGATTTTTAACAATCGGCAATAATCGATTTCTTCTTGTGTGTTTACTGTCCATACGTTTAGTTGAATTCCATGTTTATTACATTCTTCTACCATTTCATGATTGAGCGATTTATAACTTGGATGGAAGAACGAGAACCCAAATTTTTTACAGTAATACCCTGCATTCTTTAATCCTGTATGTTCAACAAGGGCAGCAAGTAGTAATTCTTGGTTGTACTTTGCAGTATCTATGAGAGAGAGGTGATTAAAAGAGGATATTATCACTTTTTTCTCAAGGTTATATTTAACAATAATATCAATCGTTTTTTTCTCAAGTTCCTGATAATAGATCACACCTGTCTTTAACTCGACATTTGTTATAAGATTGGTTGTCTTAACCCATTGGCAATATTCTTCAAAGGTGGGGATTTGTGTAAATGGTGTAATGTTGGGGAATTTTATTCCAGCATTTAGTTCTTTAAGTTCTTTAAGTGTAAACTCACATACTAATCCACTTTTATCTGTTGTTCTGTCGACTTCTTCATCATGTATGATAACAACTTCTCCATCTTTAGTGAGTTGTACATCTAATTCTATTCCATCAGAGGATGCTTCATACGCTTTTTTAAACGCAATCATTGTATTTTCTGGGTAAAGGCTACTATATCCTCTATGAGCAAAGATCTTCATGTCAAAATTCTCCTCGATGGTGTCTCTTTTATACCCCATACAGTAAATTGGGTAATGCGAGTGATATTATCGGAATGTAAGTAACTAGAATCAGAGAAATGATGAGAGCAATAATAAATGGGATCGCCTCTTTCACAAATTTTTGTAACTTGCACTCTGTTATTGAGCATACTGTGAACATCATAGACCCAAACGGGGGTGTTATTCCACCAATCATAATGTTAACAATACAAATTAATCCAAAATGAACTACATCAACTCCAAGGTTGGTGACAACAGGAACAAGTAGTGGAGCCAAAATTATCATCGCGGCTCCTCCCTCTAAGAACATTCCCATCACGAGTAATAACACGTTAATAATTGCAAGCATGATATACTTATTTTGAGTGATATTAAGTAACAATCCAGTCATGGCTTGGGGAATTCTTTCCCAGTTAAGGTAATATCCGAAAACACTTGCAGCAACAATAATAAGGACTACTGAACTTGTTCCATATATTGTTTCTTTTAAGACAGGAATTATATGCGACGTATTTAGTTCTTTGTAAATGAACTTACCCACAATTATACAATAGAAAACGGCTACTGCTCCTGCTTCACTGGGGGTGAAAATACCTACTCTGAGACCCAAAATAATCCCAAATGGAAAAAGTAGAGCCCAAATAGAGTCAATCGATTGAATAAATATTTCTTTTGTACTCGCTTTTTTCTCTCTACTAGGTTTGTATCCACGTTTGCGACTGATAATATGAACTGCAACCATCAGAGAGATGGTCATTAGTACACCCGGAAGGTATCCAGCAGCAAACATTTTCCCCACGCTCGCACTTGCAATAAGGGCATATATTATGAGGTTTATCCCAGGAGGTATTACTGGTGTAACAGCACTACTTGCAGCAGTAATTGCTGCTGAAAAGGCTTTATCATACCCGCGTTTTTCCATTTCAGGAACAAGCATTTTACTTTGCATTGCAGCATCCGCATTTGCTGATCCAGAGACTCCTCCCATGAGCATACTTAACAGTACATTCACTTGAGCGAGACCACCGGACATGTGTCCTGTAAGGACATCCGCGAACTGCATCAATTTTCTGCTGATCCCAGCATAGTTCATGATAGAGCCTGCCATGACAAAGAAGGGAATTGCAAGGAGTGGGAATGATTGTGTGCTAGTGACGAACTTTTGTAATATGAGGTCTACAGGACTACTAGTATCTATAATTGCAAAGTAGAAAAGTGATGATCCAAACAGAGCGTATGCTATTGGAATGCTTGAGAAGTAGAGGATAAAAACCATAATAACGGGGAGATATGCTAACATGACTTATTTCCTCCTTTTTTTATGTCTAGGATAAGAAATCGAACAGAATATATACTCATGATAGCAAAACTTATTAAGATTGACGAACTAATAAAGGCTGAAGATATTCCTAATACTGGAGTGGGTTTTTTATAAGAGAGAGAAAGATATATTATAGCGATGTAGGTGATATAGCTATTAATTAATAAAAGTATGGCATCTACAATGATAGTGACTATATGAGTGACTTTAGGTGGTAGATAATTGATGATCATGTCAACACCTACATGCGCTTTTCTTTTATATCCTGCTGCAGCTCCAAGAAATACCGACCATACAAAACAACCGGTTGCTACTTCTTCTGACCAATAAATACCAGTTTTTAGGAAATAGCGTAAGACAACATTCAGCATTACAAGAGCGGTTGTGATAATGATGAATGAACTGGCGAATATTTCTTCAAAATTTAAGAAAAACTTTTTTAAGGCTTTTGCCATGAAATCGACTCCTTTCTACCTATATACATTACAGGCCGAAAGAGTGAAAAAGCAATAAGAAATTGCATCTCTTTCGACCTGATAGTGATCACACTATTTATTCATTTTTGCTAATTCAGCTTGTAGTTTCTCTAAAATTCCAGGTGTTACTCCTCTCATGTTTTCATATACAGGGGCAACAGATTTTACAAATGCTGGATAATCAACTTCGTTGAATTTATTTCCTTTTGCTTCTAGCATACTCTGAGTCTTTGCATAGTTGTTAGAGATTTCACTTATCATTTGTGCAGCACCTTTAGTGAATTCTTCTTGAATGATAGTTTGGTAGTTTGCAGGAATCTCATTCCAGAGGTCTGCATTGATGTAAATCCCACACGTACCTAAGAAGTGTCTGGTAAGAGCCATGTTTTTAGCAACTTCGGCACTACCATTTGACCCATAAGCATCCATTGTTCCCTCTAATCCATCAACTACGCCTTGTTGTACAGCACTAAGTGTTTCACCAAATGGAAGAGGCGTTGCATTTGCTCCCATTGCATTAATTGTATCAATGAATAGTTGACTTCCTGGTGTCCTAATCTTCATCCCTTTCAAATCTTCAGGAGTAGTAATGACTTTGTTGGTTTTGAAATTTCTGAATCCAAAAATATAATCTAGAGCCAATACTTTTATTCGGTATGTATCTTCAAGTTCTTTTAGCATTCCTTTTACTAAATCAGTTTGAATCATATATTCATATTCATCAAAGGATTTATATAACATTGGTCCGACTAAAGCATTGAAGTCTGGTACATAATCTCCTAAATATGAAGGATCTTCTACGCTGATAAATTTTGCTCCGCGAGCTACTTGTTCAACACCATCTTTATAGGTTGCAAGTTGCCCTTGAGGGTATTGCTGGATTTCAATTGCCCCATTTGTCCTTTTTGCAATATTGTCTACAACGATTGTGAGAGATTTTGTAAGTTGCTCATTTGGAGCAAATACATGTGACATTTTTAATACGAGGGAATAATCTTCATCCCCTTCTTGAGCGCCTTGTGCTACCACAAAAGTGGTTGCTAGCACAGCCATCAAGAGAACTAACAATAGTTTTTTCATTTTTTCCTCCGATACGTATTGTTTTTACAAACAAATATTAAACAAAATTAAACATTATATTTTAGTTTATATTTGATTTGTTTGTGAATTCTAGTTTAAAATTGAATTACGTAAATGTCAATTTATATTTACAATAATTGTTAATTTGAGATTTCTGGTTATTTTTTACTTAATATTAAATAAAACACTTGCTTAATAATAGTTAATAAAAAAGCTAATATTTTACAGATATTTCTTTACATTCTCGTAGGAGATGGTAGAGTGGTGAGATATGACAAAGAAAAAAATAACATTAAAAGATATAGCAAGTGAGGTTGGTGTTTCAACTGCAAGTGTTTCTATGGTTTTGAGCGGAAAAAATCTTCATCGTTTTACAACAAAGACCATTGATGAGATTTATGAGAGTGCAAAACGATTCGATTATTCTCCACCTTCCCAAAAAAGAGATAACCCTTTAATTCTTATAGTCTGCCCATCAGTGATTAATCCGTATTATGCAACTATTATACAGGGGATGGAGCAAGAGGCTTTAGTTCATAATATCGATACTTTTATTACCACTACCTACTGGAATAAAGATAAAGAGAAAAATATTTCTGAGTTAGCAAAAAATCCAAGGATAAGCGGAATTGTATTTGCAATGATTCCTCAGCAACCAGAGATTATTGCATCGTTAAACGAACATATCCCGGTAGTAGCAGTAGGTGATAAACAAAATACGCTTGGAATTGATACTGTTGATGTTAATAATTTTGCTGCTGGTAAGATGGTAGGGGAGCATTTGGTGAAATTGGGTCATTCCTCTATTGCATATATATCGACAAGTTTAAATAGCGAGCATAGTGCTCGAGTTAAAAGATTGGAAGGATTGCAATTCGCTTATAAAGAGGCGTATCCAGAAAAAGAATTATTGGTTTGTACTGCTGAAGTAACAAGTTTAAAAGAACTACATACACTCAATATTGAACATCTTACAGGATATGAATTAACTTCAAATCTTCTCCAGAAACATCCCGAAATAACTGCGATTGTTGCGATAAACGATATGGTAGCCTACGGTGTAATTGATGCAATTTATGATGCGGGTTTTTCGATACCGCAGCATATCAGTGTGTGTGGATTTGATAATATCTATCCATCTCAGTTTAATAGAATCTCATTAACTTCGGTTGAGCATTTCATTATGCAACGAGGAAAGAGTGCTGTGAGATTAATTGCGAATAAGATTAGAAAAGAGCATGAAAATGAAATGAATAGTGGGGCTGTTACCCGAGTTGAATATATGAGTAAACTCATTAAAAGGGATTCAACGGGAAAGGTAAGAAAAGACTCATAACTGGGATGAAATAAGGAAACGATTTGATAGAAATATAAAGAGGAAGTAAATATCTTAGTATAATAAGAGATATAGGAAAATTGATGGCTCCGATAAGTTTTCGTGAGGCGAGATGTCTGAGTAAGTCGAGTGTTAACCATATTATTCCTCTTAAGGTACACAATGAGATTGATTCTTTACTTGATGTCTATGCAAATAGTATTTCTTATGTCCCACATGCCATAGGTTCCTGCAGCATAGGGATAAAAATGAGAGAAAAGATGTGCTGGAAAGACTTTACTAGCACAAGAAGGAACGGCTTGAGAATACAAGGATCTCTCTAGAGAGACAACAATTTTTTTGAGTTGATTGAGTATGATGAACACAGAAGAGTTTTATAACTTCTTTGTTATTCTCTCATCTTAATCTCTACAATCCACTTTTCTTTAGGGCCTTTATACCTATACTCCTCGTGTACAGGAGCTCCCCAGGAGTCATCTCCTCCAACTCCACTTTGACCCTCTAATATTCTCACATGTAACCTATTCGTTTTAGGTAATTCATCTCTATATATAGCATTTTCAAGTTCGTGAGAACTATATGGGATGACCGAACTTTCAAATGGTCGGTTACATGATATACTCATCTCTTTTCCCTCATCGTTCGATAGTGTGAGCTCTCTTACATCAATTCTATTTCCATACTCTTGTGGATGAAGGTAAGGGGTTTGGTCGACATATGGATCAAAGGAGATTCTCCGCAAAACATTGCCACCTTTCCTATCTCGATAACTTTCTTTCATTTCGTTTCCATAATATGAGACGTTTTTAAATGAGTTATCTATGCTGAAAGAGATTCCAAAGCAGGGGATATCTGATTCAAAAGTAGGTGGGTCTATCGTAATGGAGACGGTATTGTCATAAAAGAAATAGGAAACAGGAATAGCATAGGGTCCGCATTGAACGGTTGAATATACCGTATTGTTTTCAATACTGAAGGAGGATGCTACCTGGTACATTGATGCCAATTTGCAACTCATAAAAGAGAGTAGGGGATTAACACCGATATCATTGTCTGTTGGTGCTCTCCAAAACTCAATTTTGATTGAACTTTTTAATAGGTTTTTCATTTTGTGCTGAATTGCCACAATCTGACCAAAATAATGATGAATGAGGAAAGAGAAATTGCCAACTATATATCCAGTATGCATATCTCCTTGTATTAAGATTGCAGGCTGCAAATTAGATGTTTTATTCTCCTTTTTTTCTAATACTTTTCCTATACTCATTATCATATGGCCTTTATGTGCCCAAGTTGTCTCGTCTTTAAGAACCACGTTTACGATGAGTTGTATTTCACCCGATAAAGGAATGTCGATTGGTGGCTTCTCATAGGTTCTCTCTTCCAGTGGTAAGAGATCAACTTTTAGCTCGCCTTGTTTTATTGCCACACCATCTTCTGTATATTCATAGATGAATTTATATTTTTGAGTAGAAGTGAAGATGTTTTTATTTTTAATTCTGATTAGGTTATCTTGTATAGCAATTTCTATTGGACGATATGAAAATTTTACTTGCTCGAGCTTAGCTGAAGTATTTCGTAAACCATCAACAAGGCCATTAATGCAGAAATACCCATCAGTTGGATAACTAAAGCCTAACCCAGCTTTCTCATGCCCCTCTATGATGAGAGATTGATCGACAAAGTCCCAAATAAATCCTCCACAATAGGCATCACTATAATTCTCTAATTGAACATACTCTTCAAGATTACCTACGCTATTTCCCATTGCATGAGCATATTCACAATGTATGAAAGGCTTTTCTCCGACTTGTAGGTATTCTCTGATATCCTCCACTTTTGCATACATTCTGCTTTCAACATCACTTGAATTAGTATATCGTCGGTCATGGAAAATTCCTTCATAATGAACGAGTTTATTATCATCAAGAGATCTGAAATAGGTGGCAACATCATTGATGATAGATCCTCCAAAGCTTTCATTTCCACATGAGTAAAAGAGGATTGAAGGGTGGTTCTTATCTCTCATTGTCATTGATTTTGCTCTATCTATAACAGCATCTCTCCATTCTGATTTATCATCAGGTAGGGTATACCATTTTTTTTCTGCCTTTCCTGCAACCATCCAGGTCCCATGGGTTTCTAAGTTTATTTCATCCATCATATATAATCCCAAGGTGTCGCAAAGTTCATAGACATACGGATGATTGGGATAGTGTGAGGTTCTCAAGGCATTGATATTGTTTTGTTTCATGAGGATGATATCTTTTTTTATCAATTCTTTATCGATTACTCTCCCTTTATACGGGTTAAACTCGTGTCGATTTACTCCTCTAAGAATGAGTCTTTTCCCGTTTAAAAAGATAGTTCTATTTTTTATTTCTATCCTTCTAAATCCAAAATGTCCACTTACAGAATCTATAAGTTTTCCTTCTTGTTTTATTTCTAATAGGTACCTATAGAGGTTTGGCTCTTCTGCACTCCATAGAAGAGGAGAGGTAATTGTAAAATTTTGTGTATTGTATTCGTTTCCATTAACATGAAAATGAAGAGTGTATTCTTCGTCATAGGTAGAGGTTATTTCAAGAGATACTTGTCCTTCTGAAAAATTTTCGTTTAACCTTGTTCGTATAAAAATATCGATGATTCTTTTTTTCTCACATTCTAACAACGTTACAGATCTAAAGATTCCAGGTAGCCGCCAAAAATCTTGATCCTCAAGCCAGCTTCCTGTGCTATAGCGTAATACCATAGCGGAGAGTAAATTCTCTCCTTCATGGAGGAATGGTGTTATAAGATACTCTCCAGGAGAGAAGCTATCTTCTTTGTATCCCACATATGTACCATTCACATAGAGGTAAAGCGCTGAATCGACTCCATCGAAGCGAATAATTAGATCTTTATCTAATTGCTCCTGCGTTAATGTTATAACCTTTGCATAACATCCAGTTGGATTTTCTTTAGGTATCTCAGGTGGTCTGATTGAACTCAATCCATCCCACGGGTAGATTGTGTTAGTATATTGAGGGCTTCCATATCCTTGTAAGGTAAAGTGGGATGGTACAAGTATAGAATCCATGTCAGTGACACTTTCTATCTCAAGGAATTGTCTACTCGCATCATCTGGATTATCAAAGTAAGAGAAGTACCAACTGCCATCAAGAGAAATTTCTTTTATTGCGGTGTGTGATTCAAATAATGAGTGCGCAGATAGTCTATTTTCTTCAAAAATTTCTGGGTTACTTGATTGTGTGCTATTCATAAAAATGTATCCTCACTGCTTTACAGAACCTACCATACCTTGCACAAACTGTTTTTGGAATGCAAAAAATACAACAATAACGGGCAAAGTTGCCAGAGCAATACCTGTCATAATTACTCCAAAGTCAGGTGTGTATGATGATGAGAGAGATGAAATGAGGAGTGTTGAGGTCCTCTTGTCGTTGGATTGTAACACAATTAATGGCCAAATGTATGCATTCCAACTTGTCATAAATGAATAAATTGCTCCCGCTGCATACGTACTTCTCATACTAGGGAAAAAGATTGTAAAAAATATTCGTAATTCTGTCGCCCCATCTACTCTTGCTGCTTGCAAAATTTCTGTTTGGTAGTTCACAAAACTCTGCCTGAAGAAGAAGATCATAAAGACGCTGATGCTTGCAACAAGGATGATAGCAAGATGGGAGTTAAGAAGTCTGAAGATCACAATAATTTGAAACAATGGGATCATAAGAGATGCAAATGGGATCATCATGGTAAGCATGAAGAAAGAGTAAGTATTCTCCCGAGCCTTAGACTTGTACATTTGGAAACCATATGCGGCCATACTCGTGATCAAGAGAGATAACACAACAGTAAGAATTGCAATCTTAGCCGAGTTAAGTAATGCTCCCCCCATATTCGAATCACCAAAGAGTTTTGTAAGGTTTGGAATAAGTTGGTTGCCAAATGTCAATTTCCCTGTCTGTATGTCGACAGCACTGTTCGTGGAACCAATGACAATCCAGATGAATGGGAAAATTGAAAAGAATGCTGAAACAGATAAAAACAGATACAAGAAAAATGTTGATATTTTTTTATTTCCTTTCATCTTGCTTCTCCTTTTGCTAATTTGTGACTCATTTTTTCCATTCTTTTTCTTATTACTTCGTCTTTATCACGAGAGATGGTAAATTGTACGAATGTTAGGAGAGCTATAATAAGTAAAATGGCATAGCTGACTGTTGCTGCATATCCAAAATTTGGAGTGTATTTGAAACAAATATTATATATATAGACGCTTAATGTAAGAAATACATTATTTGGGCCTATCATACTGCTTGTTGTCCCTCCTTGAGATAAATTCATTGGTTCATCAAATAATTGTAGTGTTCCTATCGTCGACATAACTGTCGTGAAAAGAATTATTGGCTTTAGTAAAGGAATAGTGATGGTAAAGAAACTACTTATTTTTGAAGCTCCGTCAATACTCGCAGCTTCGTATAAATCTTCGGGAATATTTT
This sequence comes from Sphaerochaetaceae bacterium, assembly GCA_963663665.2. Classification (GTDB taxonomy): domain Bacteria; phylum Spirochaetota; class Spirochaetia; order Sphaerochaetales; family Sphaerochaetaceae; genus SABI01. The sequence goes on along the minus strand of CAXXKP010000006.1, from coordinate 199,359 downwards.
GCATTGCTGAGAGGTAGAAGATCATATTATACCCTGTCCATCTCCATATCATAGCAAGGATAAGCACAAATGTTGCGAGTCCTGGTTCATTCATCCATTGAAGAGGTTTATCAATAATTGAAAGAGTTAGCAATGCATTATTGATTAATCCATCGTAACTAAAAAGCATTTTAAATAAGATAGAATAAGCAATAAGTGATGTGACGGAGGGGAGAAAGAGTGCTGTCCTAAAAAATCCTCTGAATCGAATTTTCTTATTATTGAGTATTGCAGCAAAACTAATTGCGAGAATAAGCATAATTGGCACTTGAATGAGCAATAAACGGAATGTATTTTTTAATGCAAGAAAAAACATAGGATCATGAAACATTCTTGTATAATTTTTTACACCTACAAATTGTGTGACTATTCCTTTCGTCGAGGTAAACGAGAGGTAGAGGGAATAGAAGATTGGATAAACGATAAAAAAGAGAAGAAGGATGGAAGAAGGGAGGATAAAGAACCATCCAATCCTGTTTAGTTGTTTTTCTTGAGCCATGTGATGTTCTCCATATGAAAAAAAGCAGGAGGAGTTCCTCCTGCTTCTCCTTTTGAGTTACTATTATTGAATAGAATTCTTTAATTGTTGTTCTGCTGCTTTTAGGGCTTGGTCAACAGTAGTTTTGCCTGTATAGAAGTCTTCCATTACTGCCATCACTGCGGCATCTGCTTCATAGGTATATTGTCCTACATTTACTTTTGGTATCATTGATGCCCATTTGCTTAAATCTGCAAAGATTGCTTTATTCCCAAAGAATGGGTCTTTTGTTGCGAATGCGTTTCCGCTGAATGCTGGAATATATGAACCAATTGCTCCATTATTTATCAGAATTGTCTGGTAGAATTCTTTGTCACTGCCATAGATTTCTTTCATGAAAGCAATAGCTTTATCACGGCTAGGACCATTTTGTAAAACAAACCAAGAGGATCCACCTAAGTTGGAAGCATTCACTGATGCTGCTGTGCTTAGACGTGGAGTAGGAGCTACTGCCCATTTCCCACTCTGATCTGTTCCGGCTTTAATTGACCCAATAATCCAAACACCTGTAGTTACTGATGCTACATTTCCTGAATTGAATGCACCAACCCATTCATTCCATCCGTTTGTTGGGAGAGCAAGGTCTTCGACAACGAAGCGTTTATAGATTTCCATTGCTTCTTTAAGAGCTGCATTGTTAACAAGGGCTGGATTCCCATTATCATCAAAATACCATGTACCTGCACTTTGAAGCATCACTCTAAAGAGTCCACCATCACTTTTTGAGTTTGCTAGAAAGTATTGTCCGGTTTTTGCCTTGTATTCTTTTGCAATATCTGCAAATCGTGACCATGTAATATTTTCAAGGTCTTTAGGAGTGAAACCTGCTTTTGCAAGTAGGTCTGTTCTGTAGAAGAATCCTGAAACACCAGAATCAAATGGGACACCATAATATTTTCCGTCCAATTTCATGACGTCAGCTTTGTATCCTACAAAATCAGAATAGTTAAAGCTACTGGTTAGGTCAGCGAATTGACCTGGATAACTCGTGAGGTATTTCTGTACATTATAGTCTTCAATTAATACGATATCTGGTAAACCCTGAGTTGTTCGAGAAGCCAAATTTGTATGTAGTTTTTGTTCTACATCAGCTTTTGCTAACTCAACTACTTCAAATGTCGCTTCTGGATGATTTTTCTGGTATCGACTAATTGCTTCATTCATAATTGAGATATTGAAGTTTGGATCCCATGCCCAAATGGTGATAGGTCCACTCGCTTTTGCTTCTGTTGCACCACTTGCAAAAAGTGGTGTGATTACAGCTAAGAACACCAAAAGAATAATGATACTTCTTTTCATTTTTTTCTCCTTATCGTGTAGCAGATTTTCTGCTAGATACCATCAGCATATGGCGGAAACTTCCATAAGTCAATTAAATTTTACTAAATTTTACTAATGTTTTAGTATTGTGATTTTTACAAATATTCACTACTCTTATGGTAAAGACTCTTCTCTTTTCGATAAAAGTGGTTTAAAAATGGGGTAATTGGTGATAAAGTAGTAAGTAAATTTTTACTACTAGGGAAGGAATACACGTGGCAACTATTAAAGATATTGCAGCAAAGGCGGATGTCTCTATCACAACAGTCTCTAGAATACTCAATCATGATGATACTCTTAGTGTCTCAGATGAGACTAAGTTACGGGTACTTGTTGCTGCAGAAGAGCTAGAATATGTGACTCTTCGGCAACGAAAACAAAAACGAAAAGGGACAAAAAGACTTACCTTTGCAATTGTAGAGTGGTACAGTTATTCGGCACTTATAGAAGATCCATACTATCTCTATTTGATGACGACTGTTGAGAAGCAGCTTGCTAAAGAGAATATAGATTCTGTTAAGTTCATAAATATAGACGGTTCTTTCGTTCCTTCTGTCGATATAAAAATCGATGCAATTATTGCTATAGGGAGATTTAACCTTCCTCAAATTGAAAAAATTGCTCAGTTTTCTCAATATATTGTATTTCTTGATTCATGCCCTGATGCAACACGATTTGATTCAATTCTTCTTAACACAGAGCTGGGTACAAAATTAGCTCTTGATCATCTGTATAATCTAAATCACAGACGTATTGCCTATATTGGGGGAAAGGTTATAGGAGACACTGGTGGACAAGGGCGTGATATGAGGAAGACTACATACATGGAGTACACTCAAGAAAAAGGGATTTTTGATTCCTCTCTGATTTTTGAGGGGGAGCGTCTGAGTTATAATGAAGGATTTGCACAAACTACAATCCTTCTTGAAAGAACTATTCGCCCTTCTGCTATCTTTTGTGCAAATGATGCAACTGCGACAGGAGTTCTCTCTCGGCTCTCACAAGAAAAAATACGAGTGCCTGAAGATATAAGCGTTGTTGGATTTAATGATCAAAGTTCTGCGAAGTTTCTATCTCCTCCCCTCACAACTGTCCATGTGCCGATGTCCTTTATAGCACAAAATGCTGTAGATATTTTAAAGAACCGGATCAATGGTACCTACACCCTTCCAAGAAAAATCTATATCCCTACTTACTTGCAGGTAAGAGAAAGCACCAGTGAATTTTTAGGTTGAATTTCTGAAGAATATATGTGTTAAGGATAAATCTCGATTTTTCTTATTCGTGGAGAAAGTCTTTTCGGATAACATCTTGTGAATTTTGAGTTTCCTTTGATAGTGGCGTATGACACAATAGAAGCTATTATCGAGGATATTAGTCAATTTGTGTATACTTCATTATGAATTTCTAGGCTTTTTTAGTTGAAGGAAAGGGTAAAGAGAATTGAGAGAATAAGCGGAGACCATCAGGTGAAAGCTTCTTCCCTATTTCATGTATTATTCTCGATTCAAGAATTCTAATTCTTATTTCTTTTCTCGATGTGTCACTTCCATGGTGGTTTCAATAGCCGTAATAGAGCTATCTAAGTTCTTTGATACCATCATGGAGTAGAGAATATCTATAACAGCGAGTTGATTGATTCTACTCGTTGAAGCACCTTGGCGGTAAATTTTCTCAGTAGTTGGAACTAACAGAGCGATAGAGGCATTGTTTCGTACACTATTGTCTGTATCCATTGTAAGAGATATCACTGTAATTGACCTGCTCTTTGCAATTTCAACAACTTCAACCATATTTCTATTCTCACCAGAATAAGAGATAACGAACGCTACTTGATCAGGACTCATAGTGGATGCACGTGTCAGTTGTAAATCAGAATCAGATGTATAATAGACTGAGATTCCAAGTCGAGTAAGTTTTTGCATAAAGTCATAGGCAACAACACCAGAGGCTCCTACTCCGAATAAGACAATACATGATGAAGTCGTGAGCAGTGTGATTGCCTTTTCTATACTATGTGGATCAAGGGTTGATTCAAGGGATGAAAGAGATCTTTGAGTTCTGTCGACAACTCCATGAATAACTTTTGAGGGATCTGCTTCAGATTCTAAATCCAGGTCTGGAATATAGCGTTCATCAGAGTCTCTAAAGACGTCTCGAGCAAGTCGGAGCTTAAAATCATTGAAATTATCGAACCCTGTTCTTTTGCAAAATCTAATAACTGCAGCTTGTGAGGAATTACTCTGTTTAGCTAATTCTCTTACATTGAAGTGAAGTGCTTTTTTAGGTTCTTTACAAATATATTCCCCAATTTTCCTTTCAGATTCACTTAAAAGATGTAGATGAGCATTTACTGTAACGAGAGCACCTTCGATTCTTCCATCAATATTCATTTTTTTATGGTATTTCCTTCTTTATAGACTTTAAGGATATTTGCTATCGGGCTCTGATGCTTTTTTTCTAACAGTATAGCATCTTCTCTACTGATACCTAATAATACCATGATAATTGCAATTTTTGGTTTCCTCCCTGAGTTTTCAAATGCAATTTCTGCTTCTGAGAAGGAGCATCCTGTTGCCTGCTTAATAAGTCTTTTAGATCTTTCAATTAATTTTTTATTCACAGGGGTCATGTCAACCATGAGATTATGATATACTTTACCAATTCTTATCATGCTGGTAGTCGTAATCATATTTAATACGAGTTTCTGTGCTGTACCCGATTTCAGTCTTGTAGAGCCGGTTACTACCTCAGGACCAACATCTAAAAAAATAGAATGATGTGCATAAAGGAACGTTCTTGAACCCTTATTGCAACTTATTGCGGCAACTACGGCTCCTAGGCCTTTCGCGTAGTGCATAGCTCCCAAGACATATGGAGCACCACCGCTAGCCGTAATTCCTACAAGGACATCAATGCTTGAAAAATTCTTTTCCTGTAAAGTTTTTATTGAGGCGTTTTCATCATCCTCAGCATTTTCTATAGACCTTGTGAGTGCTTCCTTTCCACCGGCGATCACCCCTATTACCATTTCAGGGCTTACCCCAAAGGTAGGAGGGCATTCTGATGCATCAAGGACGCCGAGGCGACCACTCGTTCCAGCTCCAATATAAAATAGTCTCCCACCTCTTCTAAAAGAGGTGACAACATCTTCGACTAATAGGGTAATGGTGTCGAGCTGCTTCTCGACTGCATAAGGAACAGTTTTATCTTCATTATTAATGACTTCAAGTATTTCGCGTGTCGACATTTCATCAATATGTGCCGAGTTCTCATTTCGTTGTTCAGTAGTAAATATATCTAACATTTCTTGCGTAATACTCGTGTCGATCATAACCTTATTGCTCCAATTTTCTTTTTCTTGGGAAAGAAAAGATCTCCTTAACTAGGATATATTATCGTAACACCCTAAAATCATTATGTAAAGAAATAATATTTTAATATTATAGTTGTTATTTGAAATATTGTGCCATATACTAAGCTATCATGAATAAAAAAATTAGAACTAACCATATTCTGAACACCTACTCAACAAAAAACGAACATGTAATCATAGGATTAATGAGTGGAACTAGCCTTGATGGTGTTGACGCAGTATTAGTACGGATGAGTGGAGAAGATAAACCGTCATTGCTTCATCATGTCTATCTTCCTTATTCGAAAGAGATGAGAGCTAAGATTAGTGATTTATGTCAGATTGACTCAGCACGGATTACAGACCTTGTTGATGTCCATTTTGGACTCTCACATTGGTATGCTACAGTAATTGATTCTCTCCTGAGAGAGAGTGGGTATGAGAGTGAATCGGTTGATGCAATTAGTATGCACGGACAAACCGTATGGCACTCTCCAATACCTATTATGTTCCCAGGTCCTGTCGAGAAGATTAAAATCACAGGAACTCTTCAATTGGGGAATGCTTCACTACTTGCTCAACTTACTTCTATTCCTGTGATTTCAGATTTCAGATCTGCTGATATGGCTGTCGGTGGTCAAGGCGCTCCTTTAGCCCCATTTAGTGATTATATGCTTTTTGGTTCAGCAGATGAAGGCCGGATTATTCAAAACATAGGTGGTATTGGCAATGCAACTGTTCTTCCTAAAGAGAATGGAGAGGAATCAGTATTTGCCTATGATACAGGGCCAGGAAATATGATTATCGATGAGATTGTGTCAATTCATACTCACGGGGATCTCCTTTATGATGATAAAGGATCCATTGGGAAAACAGGAAGAGTTGATGAAGAAATTATAAATCTATTCATGCAGGATGGATATTATTCAATGAAGCCTCCAAAAAGTACCGGACGAGAAGTATATGGAAAAGAGTTTACTCTAAACTTTCTTAAGATGTGTAACCATCGAAACCTTAGTTTTGCAGACAGTGTTGCAACAGCAACAGCTTATACAGCTGAAACAATTGTTGCTTCATACAAAGATTTTATTTTACCTAGCCATAGTATTTCGAGAGTATTGGTTTGTGGAGGTGGGGCATTGAATCTCACCCTCTTAGAGATGATTCAAACACGATTAGGTCATGACATTGTCGTTGAAACCACAAATGAATATGGAATTCCAGACCAATGTCGAGAAGCGATGGCTTTTGCTATCATGGGACATAGATCTTTATTGGGAGAAAGTGGAAATCTCCCGCAAGTTACCGGAGCTAGAATACCCGTAGTATTGGGTACTATTACATTATAAAAGAATCGTTGTATTAATTTCACAAGGAGGAAAGAAGTGAAAAGAAATCTATTTAGGGTAGTGGTTGCTATCATTTTAGCAGCGCTTATTATTCCTATGCTGAGCGCAACAGGAACACAAGAAGTAGCGAAAAGCAGTGAAAAAGTTCTCACAATTGGAGTGGATCAAGAAGCTATAGGGCTTGACCCACATATCGTAACTGCATTTTCATCACATAGACGAATCGATTTGATGTACAACCGACTCGTGCGATTAGATGAGAATTTGGTAGTTGTGCCAGATTTAGCTGAATCTTGGGAAATTCCTAATAATCTGACCTATATTTTTCACCTTAGAAAAGGGGTTAAATTCCATAATGGTAGAGAAATGGTGGCCAGTGATGTGAAATACTCACTTGAGAGAGTTATGGATCCTAAAACAGCATCTCCTGGGAGATCATATCTTGCTCTTGTTACAGCCGTAGATGTCGTAGATGATTATACAGTCAAGTTGACCCTTTCAGCTCCTCTTGCTTCTCTCCTTGACTCACTCACAAGTAATAATATTTCAATTGTTCCAAAAGAAGCTGTTGAAGAAAATGGCAATCTTCAAAAAGTTGCTGTAGGTACAGGTCCCTTTATGCTCTCAGAATGGGTTGCAGATAATTCAATGACATTGGTGAAAAACCCTGATTACTTTATCAAAGGTTCTCCTATAGTAGACAAAGTAATTTTCAGAGTTATTCCTGAAGCAGCATCTCTATTAGCTGGTGTGAAATCGGGTGAATTAGATATTGCTACTATCAACGATGGAGCCACAATTAGACAAGCCAAAAAGACAAGTGATGTTGTTGTAATGAGTAAGCCTGGTATTAATGTAAGAACATTTGGATTCAATACAACTAGGGCTCCATTTACTGATGAAAGAGTTCGTCGTGCACTTGCTTTAGCAATTGACCGAAATGAGATTGTTGCAATGGCTGAGTTCGGTATGGGTACTCCTACTGGTCCAATCCCTGTTGCAGCCACAGACTGGGCTCTTCCTTTAAATAAACTTCCTATCAATACAACTAACTATGACCAAGCAAAGGCTCTACTCAAAGAAGCTGGTTATCCTAATGGGTTTAGTTTTGGTATTGTCTGTTCAGCTACTTATGAAGGTGGACTTGATGTTGCTCAAGTTATTCAAAGTGAATTAAAGAACATCGGGGTAACGGCAAATCTAGAAGTCGTTGAGTGGGGTGTATATATCGATCGTTGGGTCAAGAGAGATTTTGATTCAATGGTGGAAATTCGTGGTGGTTCTGGTGAACCAGACCGATTCCTATATAGAACTCTTCATTCTACTGGTGGAGTAAACAATTTTATGTTTAAGGATGCAGAAACTGATAGACTTCTTGATCTAGGAAGAAGCCAGACCGTTCCTGCTGAAAGAAAGGCTACTTATAACGAATTGCAAGTAGTCCTTACTGAAAAAGCCCCATTAATATTCTTATATTCTCCAAGTGAATCTCATGTACTCAACAAACGAGTGTCAGGTTTCAAACAAGTTGGAAATGGGTCTCTCTATTACGTTGCAACAACAGACGTACAATAGTCTTTTTTCTGATGCCTCTCTTTTGAGAGGCATCAGTCTATGTAAAGAATCAATATATTATTTTTGAGGTGAAGTGTGCTGAGGTTTATTGTCAAACGGTTATTATCTCTCATTCCAGTCCTTTTGGGAGTTTCTTTGATTGTCTTTTTTCTCGTTAGACTCATCCCTGGGTCAGCTCTAGAAATGTATATGGGGACTCAAGTAGAAGCAACTCCTGAAATGATGGAGGAACTGCAAAAAATATTTGGTGAAGATAAACCTGTTCCTGTTCTCTATATTGAATGGATGAGTGATGTGCTACGAGGTGATTTTGGGTACTCATTAAGAACAGGTCGTCCTGTTCTCCCAGATATCCTTTCTCGGCTCCCATTATCGCTAGAGCTCACTTTATTTTCGCTAGTTCTTGCGCTTCTCATTGGTATTCCATTGGGAATAGCATCTTCATTGAAACAAAATACGATTGGAGATTTCTTTACAAGAATCTTAGGATTAATAGGGCTATCTTTGCCCCAATTCTGGCTAGCAGCTCTTATGGTAATTGCCTTTAGCGGTTTTAGTGGGTGGATTCCTATGGGCAACTATGTTGGTTTTATTGAATCTCCCTTAAGAAATATTAAAATGTTATTTTTTCCCTCTTTAGCAATAGGGATTGGATTTGCTGCCGTGGTAATGCGGTATACTAGAACGAGTATGCTTGAAGTATTGCAGATGGATTATATTAGAACTGCAAAAGCAAAGGGACTTGCGAGGAAGAAAGTGATTTATACACATGCTCTTAAGAATGCAATTCTCCCAGTCATTACTGTTACTGGATTTAACGCAGGATACCTATTAAGTGGAGCTATTGTGATTGAAGAAGTATTTGCACTTCCTGGAATGGGCAGACTTTCTCTCTACGCAATTTACCAGCGAGATTATCCGATTATTCAAGCAATAGTGATGATTGTTGCCACTATATTCGTTCTCGTTAATCTCATTACAGACATTGTGTATGCGTTAGCTGATCCACGAATACGATTAGATGATAGGGCAAGGTAAAGTGAGATGAAAAATAGATTACTTAAAAACGGAATAGCAACTACAGGACTCATTATCATAGCATTCTATATTATCATTATCATCGTCTCTTTTTTCTGGCTCCCTTTTGATCCATCTGAGATGAATGTTGAAATGATGCTAGATCCCCCTTCATTTAGAAGTGGGCATATCTTTGGTACCGATGAATTTGGTCGCGATATTCTATCTCGTATTATGAAAGGTAGTGCAGTGAGCCTTACAATAAGTCTAAGTGCTACTGCCTTTGGAGCTCTATTTGGAATATTGATGGGTCTTTGGGCAGGTTTCCTTGGTGGGAGATGGGATAATGCAATCATGAGAATTGCAGATATCCTATTTTCATTCCCGTCCCTTCTTCTTGCTATCTTCATTATGGCTATTCTTGGAGAAAATAATTCTAATATTATTATTGCTATTGGTATTGTCTACATCCCTCAATTTGCGAGAATAAGTCGAGGCGCGATAATTGCTCTAAAGAATAATGAATTTATAAAAGCAGCTCGTTCAAATGGTGCAGATAATTCCTATATCCTTTTTAGGCATTTACTTCCTAATAGCATAGCTCCTATTATCGTTCAAATTTCATTATCCTTATCAGTAGCGATACTATTAGAATCAGCTTTGAGCTTTTTAGGGCTTGGCATTCAGCCCCCAGAACCAAGTTGGGGAAATATGCTTAGCAGTGCAAGAAAAGTTATGATGCTCGCTCCATGGACTGCAATTTATCCAGGACTCGCAATAGTGACTCTCGTCCTTGGTTTTAATCTTCTTGGTGACGGGTTAAGAGATATTCTTGATCCTAGACTTAGGAATGTGAGGTAAGTATATGGCGAGAAATTTATTAGAAGTACATGGTTTGAAAACAGAGTTTAAAACAGATAGAGGAATAGTTCATGCGGTGAATGATGTCTCCTTTACCCTCGAAACGGGAGAGACTCTCGGTATCGTTGGAGAAAGTGGGTGTGGTAAATCCGTCACGAACTTCTCTATTCTGCGCCTTATTCAATTCCCTCCAGGGCGAATCACTGACGGTAAAGTACTGTATAAAGATGAAGATATTTTTACGAAGAGTGATGAGGAAGTAAGGAATATTCGAGGTAAGCATATTTCTATGATCTTTCAAGATCCTCTTACATCCTTAAACCCCGTAATGAAAATATGGGTTCAGATTGCTGAAGCATTGATCCTTCATCATAAACTTTCGAAAAAAGAAGCAAAACAAAAGGCGATAGAATTGCTCCGTACCATTGGAATTCCTGATGCCAAAGAGAGGGCTGAGGATTATCCGCATCAATTTAGTGGTGGAATGAGGCAAAGAGTAATGATTGCAATGGCACTTTCCTGTAATCCAGATATTCTCATTGCTGATGAACCGACTACAGCACTCGATGTAACAATTCAGGCTCAAATACTAGATCTTATAAAGAACCTCTCAAACGAACATCAAACGTCTGTTATTATGATTACACATGATTTGGGAGTAGTTGCTGAGATGTGTGATCGCGTGTGTGTGATGTATGCAGGTAGAATTGTGGAGAGAGCTACAGCCGAGAATCTTTTCTATCATCCCAAACACCCTTATACTATAGGTCTGCTTAACTCAATACCACGGATTGATGGGGATAGAGAAAAACGACTTCATACAATTGAGGGAGCTCCACCCGATTTGGTAAATCTTCCTTCCGGTTGCCCGTTCTTGCCTCGTTGTGAGGTAGCATTACCTAAGTGTGCCCACAGTATTCCTTCAGAATTCACTATTGACGGAGACCCTAATTGGAAAGTTGCATGTTTCCTTCATGAGACGGGAGAAGAGAGTGAAAGATAAAAATATACTACTAGAAGTTAAAGATATGAAAGTTTATTTCCCTATTGAGAAGGGAATTGTATTAAAACGAACAGTTGGTCACATACGTGCTGTTGATGGGCTCTCCTTTCGGGTGACTGAAGGGGAATCCCTTGGGTTAGTTGGGGAAAGTGGTTGTGGAAAATCAACAACTGCGATGGCTATTGCTCAATTACAAACCTTAACAAGTGGAAGTGTTTTATTTGAAGGAGTAGATCTTACATCGCTATCTAAAGAAGAACTACGTAAAGCAAGGATGAATTTCCAAATTATTTTTCAAGATCCATATTCTTCATTAGACCCAAGGATGACAGCAATCGACATCATCTGTGAACCTCTTAAAATTTATGCAAAAAAAGGTCTCATTACTTTAACAAATCAGGAAATAGAGGAAAAGGCTCTCTCCCTCATGGAACGATGTGGTCTCTCTAGGAGTTTTAAGGATCGTTATCCACATGAATTTAGCGGTGGACAGAGGCAAAGAATTGGTATAGCGCGTGCTCTTTCATTAGAGCCTAAATTAATCCTAGCAGATGAACCTGTTTCAGCACTTGATGTATCAATTCAGTCACAAATCCTTAATCTCTTGAAAGACTTACAAAAAGAGTTTCATCTCACATTTATCTTCATTGCTCATGATCTAGCAGTTGTAGAATACTTTTGTTCCACAATTGCTGTGATGTATCTAGGGAGCATAGTAGAGAAAACTAGTTCACAGGAGTTATATCGTAAACCACTTCACCCATATACACAGGCACTTCTTTCAGCAGTTCCTCTACCTGATCCGATAATTGGAAAAAAGAGAAAAAGAATCATTCTCGAAGGTGATGTTCCTTCTCCTTCAAAAATTCGTCAAGGATGTCCTTTTGTAGAACGGTGTAGCAAAGCAATGCAGAAATGTAATGTAGAGCGACCCCAGCTTAAGGAAATCGAGGATGGCCATGAAGTCGCTTGCTTCCTCTATGATTGAAATTAAAATTTTACCAATCTCATTGGTTTTAAAAAATCCTTTTACCTTAGCTCATGGCTCTTCTGTTATGAGAGAGAATGTGTTTATTCAAATTACCTATGGTGATTTCATAGGATACGGAGAAGCCCCGATTGTCCCTTATTACCATATTAGTAAAGAAGAAGTGATAGAGGATATTACGTTTAGCCTAGGGAAATATACTCCCGATGAACTAACTCAAATGATTAAATCCTATACTTTGCCAACATTCCGATATGCCACTACCTCAGGTGCGTATCAAACAGCTATTATCACCATTAACAGTGCTATGTTAAAAAAAAGTCCTTCATCAATATTAGCCATTGATGAAGCTATAAATGGGTCGAAGACAACTTTTACGATAGCATATCATGAAGACATTAAGAAAATGGTAGAGATTGCAAAAGCATGTGAATATTCAAATATAAAGATAAAAGCTGGAATGAAGGGAGATATTATTCGAATTAAATCAATCAGAGAGGCCTTGCCAGATGTGAATATTTTTGTTGATGCTAATCAAGGATGGAGTGTTAAAGAAGCAAAAGAAGCCTGTAAAGAATTAGAAAATGAAAGAATTACTTTGATAGAAGAACCTATCAAGGGAAGTGCTATGGAGATTGAGGAGATTGCTAGCATCTCATCAATTCCTATCTATTTAGATGAGAGTATTCAAGGTATTAATGATATCCAATATTATTCTCACAAGGCTCCTCATATAAAAGGCATCGTAGCAAAAAGTGCAAAATTTGGTGGGCCTTTATCGATGAAAGAGGTTATTGAGGTAGCGCAGAACAATAATCTTTCGGTCTTTCTCTCCTCAATGATAGAAAGTAGTGTGGCCATAGCAAGCGTAATTCCGTTTATACCTCTGTGTGATTATATAGATCTTGATGGGCCCCTTTTAATAACAAATACCCCATTTACGGGAATTGTGTATGATAGAGAGAGATTAATGATAGACTCGAATGGAGTACAACCTCAAAATGAAATTAAGGAGTTGTTTTCGAAGACGAAAGCAATCCAATTAAGGAGGTGATTATGGCAATTGAAATACGAGAAATGAATGAATTAGATATTCCAATTTGTGCAACTATTGCGTGTGCTTCAGCAATTGGTGAGCGATATGGTTTTACACAAGAAATCCTTACAAAGAGACTAAAACAAGCAAGAGAGAAAGAAGATATTCTTCTTGTCGCACACATCGAAAAGGAAGTAGCTGGGTTTGAGTGGATAGATCCTCATGGAGCCTTTTCTTCTGCACCTTATTTGCGACTTATCGCTGTAAGTGAATTTCACAGAGGCCAGAGGGTAGGTTCTCACTTGTTAGAAGCCTTTGAAAGTCGAACGTATGATATGGGAAAAGATTATTTCCTCCTCGTTTCTGATTTTAATGAGAATGCAATCCATTTTTATATTCAGCATGGGTATCATAAAAGAGGCGAGCTCCCCGATTTTGCAAAAAAAGGAATATGTGAAATTATCATGGTAAAGAAGCGAGCAGTAGATGCAATTTGATGAAATAACCAGAAAGGCATTAGAGGATAACTCATTTACAACATCCCAGATAAGAATCGAGAAATGGGGAAAGGTTCAGTACGATAAAATTTTCACACGTGATAAAGAAATCACGAATCCTATGTTCGATATAGCTTCCATTACAAAGATTTTTACAACAACCGCGATATTACGACTCATTACTCTGAAAAAATTGCAGATAGTCACATCAATCAAAGAAATTCTTCCTACCTTTCCTTCTAGCTTGCAACATATCACAATCGATAAGCTATTAACTCACTCTTCTGGCCTACTCGCATGGTATCCCTTCTACACTCAAGCAGAAAAACCATTTGAAGATCTTTTAAGAGAGCTAATTAATTCAAATCCGATAACACCTGGTATGGTCTATTCAGATATCAACTTTATGATATTAGGAAAGATTATTGAGAGTGTTACTTCTTTCCCGCTTGATAATGCTATGGAGGAACTTGTTTTTAAACCACTTAACCTTAAACATACAGCCTACAATCCACCTAAAGATAGATGTATTCCGACCGAGTGGGGTAACAAAATTGAGGAAGCTATGGTTCACGAGAGAAAACTTTCCTTTAAAGGTTTTAGACCAACAGATACAGATATTGTAGGTGAATGTAATGATGGTAACTGTTTTTACTATTTCCATGGCATTGCAGGACATGCAGGATTATTTTCAACTGTAGCAGATTTACATATCCTGATGAATCTTTATCTGTACAACAGCGATGAATTCCTTTCTGAAAGCCTCGTTCAAGAAGCAATATCGAATAAAGGACAGGATAGGGGATATGGCTTCCAGTTGGGGGATAATTACCCTCACGGAGGAGTCGGTCACACAGGTTTTACGGGTACGTATATCTACGTTAACCCTTCCCGAGGGTATACAATCTCAGTGCTTACAAATAGGCTCCATGTCCCGTCTCCACGTAATATCCAGGTTTATAGGAATGCTATCGTTAATGAGGCTATTGCAACGTTTTAATAGGTTCTCTCTTTTGTTGGAAACATCCTTAAAAAGTTCTCGTTGATAGATTCAATTAATTGATTGATTTCTATTCCTTTAACCTCAGCTGCTTTTTCATAGATTGATGAAATATATAATGGTGTATTTGGTTTTCCTCTCTTATTTTGAGGTGCGAGAAAAGGGCTATCTGTTTCAAGTAGTAGGGAAGTGAGGGGGACCTCTTTTAATACATTTCTCAAATCATCATTTTTTTTGTAGGTGATTGGGCCTGCAAAAGAAAGGGAAAATCCTTTTGTGAGGGCAAATTCTGCAAACTTTATATCAGATGAAAAACAGTGAATAATTCCTCCATATGGAAAAGAATAATTACGTAATGTGTTTATCATTTCATCATCAGCTTCTCGATTGTGGATAATAACAGGTACTTGAAGTGATTGGGAAATTTCGATTTGGCGAGAGAGAAGTTCTTTCTGATCTTCAACTGTTCCGCATTCATGAAAGAATTCGAGTCCAACCTCTCCAATTGCATCAGGTTTATCTACGACAAATAATGACAAGAGCGTGTCTATCATCTCATCTATCGTTTTTCCCTTGTTAAGCCACCAAGGGCCGATACCACTAGCTATACGCATTATAGGATACTTTTTTGTAAGTTCTCTTCGTACTAGGTGATCTTCAGGGCTCATTGCAATGTCAACTCCACCTGTAAAGGAGAGTTTTACCATCTCATCAAGTACTGCAGGGATAGAAAAGCCTCTATTTCCCATCTCAATGAGATGGAAGTGTGAATCAATAAGATTTTTATATGGTGTAAGTAAATCATTCATAGTAGGAACAATACTCATAATAAATAGGTTTAGACAAGAGAAACCCCCTCAAGAAATTCTTTCGGGGGATAAAATCATTTGGAGGTGATGTTTATTTTTTTTCTTTTTTAAAACACATGAACCAATCTAGACAATAGATATCATCATTCTTATTATCCATTCTCTCTTTAGCAGTACCGCAACTGCCTGCAGTTGGAACTATAGTGTCATCTCCAGGTCTCCAGTCTGCAGGGGTTGCTACAGAATCTTTATCAGCTTTTTGGAGAGCTTGGATGATTCTCTTAATTTCATCAAAATTTCTTCCCATTGATAATGGATAATAAAGAATTGTTCTTACAATACCTTTTGGATCGATTACAAAGACCGCTCGTACAGCTTGGGTGTTTGAAGAGGATGGTTGAATCATTCCAAACTTTTTCGCAACATCCATTCTAATATCTTCAATGAGAGGGAATTTTACTTCAACATTCTTCATCCCTTTGTATTCGAGATCTTGAATCTTTCGTAACCAAGCTATGTGTGCATACAGGGAATCAACAGATAATCCAACAAGTTCTGTATTCAACGCTTTGAAATCATCAGCCATTGATGCGAATGTCATGAATTCTGTAGTACATACTGGGGTAAAATCGGCAGGATGTGAAAAAAGAATTACCCATTTGCCTTTATAGTCATCTGGGAAATTTATAGTTCCTTGTGTCGTTGTTGCAGTAAAGCGAGGTGACGGATCTCCGATTAATGGCATTGCATTAGTTGTCATTTCTTCCATGGTATTACTCCTATTTAATAAAATTTATTACTCAATTACTGAGATTAATTAATAATAGTAATCATTACTAAATAAGTCAATGCTTATTCTTATATTGATTTCAAGTTTTAGTGACATAGTTACATATCTTTTAGCACATAAAAGAGTAGATTATTATCGAAAAAATAAAATATAGAGATGCATTCTACGGATGCACTCATTAGGAGATAAAATGATTGTTCATGTAACAGAAGAGACTTTTGAAAAAGAAGTATTACAATCACCAGTTCCAGTAGTGGTAGATTTCTGGGCTTCATGGTGTGGCCCTTGTAGAATTCAAAATGAGATTCTTGACGCACTTGATAAAGAAATCGATTCAACAAAGGCAAAGATTTGTAAGGTAGATGTAGATCCTAATCCAAATCTTTCAGAAATATACCAAATAATGAGTATACCTACGATGATGAGTTTTAATAATGGCGAGATTATTTCAAAGCAAGTTGGAGTAAGGAATGAGAGCATGGTTAAGAAAATGCTTGGCCTAGAGTAGAGTTATGTTAAATCGTAGAGTGCATTACGGTCAGTGATTGTAATGCCTCCTCTGCTTAATGAAACCATATGTTCATCACTAAATCTAGATAGCATTCGAGTAACTACTTCTCGAGCTGTTCCTAAATCACGAGCAATTTGGTCATGGGTGATAGCAAAATTATCTGACTCATTTATCGCCGAGATCTCTAAAAGATGCATAGCAAGTCTCTTATCAAAACTCATAAACACTATCTGTTCAACAACCCACATCACATCACTAAATCGAGAAGAGACCAATTCGTTTGTAAAATCGAGTACTCCATTATTTGTCTTGCCCACATCTTTGTATGTGTCTGTAGCAATTCTGAGCATGGTAGTCTCTTTTTCTGCCATTACATGTACATCGAAGGTAATATTCCGAATCAAACATGAAGCAGATAAGACACACACATCTCGTTCAAATAATCTGTAGAGGGTAATCTCTTTACCACTTTCACTAATAATGTAGACTCTAAGCTGGCCACTTGTAACAAGTAATAAGCCTGTACATGTATTTCTATCTTCATGGACGATATCGCCCTTCTTGTGTGTGAATTTTATTGTACCTTGAAGAATTGAGGTCTTCTCTGTTTCGCTCAGCGTCTTCCAAAAAGGTAGGTTCTCATCTAAAGCTCGCAGATCAGAGGGATTTAGCATTACATGTACTCCTTAGTTAAGTAGTATAGTAATAAAAGATGATAGATATAACAAGAACTAGAGAGGACATTCAAGGCTTTTGGCAGTATTAATACAAAATAATCTATTTCTGAAAGGTGAAAATTGGAGACATTTTTAAAAAATTTTACTCAACTTGCATTGACTATTCGCCCTCCCTCCATGTAGCCTGAGTTTTCGCGGAGAAAGACGAAAAAGAGGTGCTAATACATTGTAATATAACAATATATGGAAGCACCTCTGTAGAATATATCAGTAGTACGTCAGTTCTATTTCTTAGTTGCCGCAAGCATACTTCTTATCGCTGAACTTGTGTAAATGTTTCTTCCAAAATCAATATTAAGTCTTTCATGTAGCCTTTGAAGTACTTTACTATAGTAGAGTGTTTTGAACGTATTATCATTTAATTGATCCACATTCGCTCTTCTCAATGAAGTAATAATCTGTTCAGACGAGTATTCATGGTCCAATTCATGTTCAAGAATTCTTACAATCAACAATGAGATGAAGCATGTGAGGAAGTGGGAATTAATTCTTTCTTCTCTAGAAACATATACAGGTCTCGCATCGAGTTCGCTCTTAGTGACTCTGAAGGTTTGTTCTATCTTCCACAGTCCATGGTACATATCTACAATGTCTAAGGGTGTAACTATTCTATTGAGCTGAAGCATTCCTTCTTTTTTCAGCCATCGACTCTTCCTGCCAAACAGGTTCTCAATTTCCCCAGTTTCTTTCCCTCTCTCATCCACTAACAACTTTAATCCAGTTACATTAGTCTCTATGACATAGAATCCATCAAGAGACTCATCTTCTTCTAGCTTTTCAAAATCAAATATAATCTTTGCATCATATGTTTCAACTTGGCTTTTTGTCTTCTTGTCATAAATCTGGGTCTTCAGGTATTTATTCTTCCCATGATTGTTATCTACGACATCCTTGCTATGCGAATGTGATGAAGTGAGTGCTTTCTCTACTGCCCCTTGTCTATCAAGCTTAGCCCGAGCAGCATACTTAGCTGACCAGTAGACAATCTGGTAATGTCCAACTCCTTTTACACTCTTTCTCTCTCCATCAGTATTATTAACATACGTATCTTTTACTTCATCTAAAACTTTATACATGAAAGAAACGGAAGTTGTAGTATCTAAAGTGCTAATCTGTCTCCCACTCTCATCAAATTTTATGTATCCATCAAGATCTCTTACGCTCTTTTTGAGTACATCAGTTCCACCTCTTACTGATTTACTAAAGATGTATCCATTATGATTGGTAATAACATCACTAATATTGTCTCCACTCATCATCCCTTTGTCTGCAACAAAGATGATGTGATCCATATCGAGCTGGTTTCTTACCTTTTCACTCATAGGAGTAAAAGTCTTGCAGTCGTTCGTGTTTCCTGGAAACAAATCATAGGTGACAGGAAACCCCTTGTCATCCATAAACAGTCCCATTTGAACAATAGGACTCGGACGGTGCTCTTTACTCACACCCTTTCTTCTAAAGGAATCTTCATTATCTATTTCAAAGTAGTAGTTAGTTACATCATAGAATAAGAGAGTGGAATCTCTGTTGTACTGCTCTACCATCATTCTATGGAGATGCTGAAGAAGATCTTCTGAGTAATCAGGGAGAATACTCAAAGACCGATACACAGCATTAAGGTCAAAATCCATCTTGTCAAAATACTTATCTTTATGAGACCAGGCAGCACGTTTAGACCCTGGCTCAAGTATTCTCTCATACACAAGAAGCTTCAACACAGAAGTAAGATTGTAGCCAAGGTTTAGGTATTTGCGCCTATCATCAATGAATTTGTGAATACCTAGATTATGGAACACCTTACTTATTGCAGCATAGCCAATATTTTTAACACAGTCATAACTCTCTGTATTCTCATCAAAGGGGAGGATGGCTTGTGGAGAAAACTCAATAGTGATGGATTTTAATGCTTCCTGTTTGTCTTTGGTTTTCTGCTTGGCAACTTCTCTGAAATGCTTAATGGGATCATCATACTGCTTTTCCAACTCATCTAGATATCCGAGACGCTCCACCTTCTTACTGCTGGGAGGACTGTTCGGCTTTCTATATGCTTCAGCAAAATATAAAACAATACGACCATTTTTATCGGGTGGGCTTTTTTTCACAAACATATCATTACTCCTTGAAGAATTATATCACAATATAAGATGTACTACAATGTGCTACGTAATATTTCTTTAAAAAATATTTAAAAAGACAAAAAAAAAGACCGTTAGGCCATTAGGATTGAGTTTTTTTAGATTACGCTTTATTTATAAGTGACAAAGACCGGAGGACATTCAAGGCTTTTGGCAGTATTAATACAAAATAATCTATTTCTGAAAGGTGAAAATTGGAGACATTTTTAAAAAATTTTACTCAACTTGCATTGACTATTCGCCCTCCCTCCATGTAGTATAGCAAAAGGCCGAAGTGGTGGAATTGGTAGACACAAGGGACTTAAAATCCCTTGCTCGTAAGGGCGTGGGGGTTCAAGTCCCCCCTTCGGCACACTTTTAAAATATGTTTAATATAAAATCAGAAATCCAGTCACTTTTTATATGAAAAAAGACTGGTTTTTTTATAGTCAAAATTTCCAAGGTTCCATGTGAAAATGGTGATTGGTGGTAAAACTCTATTCAACTTGAAAGAGGATGTTTGAACTATAGTTTCTTACGAAATATATTTCTTAATCGAATTCAATATTCCTAGAATATATCACAGCATTTTTACCAGATGTTTGGACTACCGGTTGAAACCATTCAATCTCTTTTATGACCTTTTGCATCTCGGTAGATGATAAATGATGCTTCAAGAATTGATAGCCAGTTACTCAGTTTTGTTGAAGAGATCCCTATCCATATCTCATTTGATAGAGAAGAAAGAACGACTACTTGTACGAGTCTCCCAGCTAAAAGCTTCATAAAATTCTCTGCCTAGGAAAGATTTTATTAAACGCACATCACCTCTAATGGTGTGCCTCTGCATTAATTTGTTAAATACTCTTTTTCTTGTCATTCTCTTTGTATTTTGTAATACTTTAAGAGTGAAATGATGAGAATAATTTCACTCTTAGGAGAGAGAATTCAATTATGGCTCTTCTTCTATTATAGGACAGAATATAGATTCATTTATTATAAGAGAGGTATTGAGAAATGAAATATACAATTGAGATGTTTGAACAGTTACCCGAAGACGCAAGTGATGCAATGATTGAAAGAACTGCTCGTGATTTAGAGAAGCATAATTATGAACCTCTCTTACTTTTAGAGGCTCCAGATTTCATCTATTGGAAAAAAGAAGATATCATAAATGAATTTCATCGTCTTAAGAATATATCTGAAGATGATGAGTCGTTCAGCCATCTTGATGATATGGATGTGGAAGAGATTGTTGAGCAACAACTTGGAATGCTTCTTTATTATTATGAAATATTAACTGAATTAAGAAATGGAGATGCTGAGGCTTGGGATTTAATTCATGAACTATACGAAGACGATTAATCTCTATTAATCATCTTCGCATCACTATTCTTAAGAGGAATAACTTTTTTAATAAAAGGTTGAACGCCATAGAAAGATTTCTCAAACTCTTCTTCGCTATCTTTTAAAGCAGCTTGCCATGCAGCACCAAAACCAGGTGCGTTGATAGTCAATCTATCAGCTGCTTGTTGATAAACTTGCAATCGAGAGACCTCTCTTCTTCCAGGTTTTTGGGAGAATGTTCTTAATGAAATCCTTAGATTCTCATTTTGAACCTTCAATTCAGCATTCTCTTCTTTAAGTTTACTCAATCCATCAGATTCTAAATCCATTCGATCTGTAAGCATATTTTTAAGTTTCGCAACTTGAAGAGCATGTTCTTTATTTTTTTGTGATGTTTTTACGAGTTGAATAATGAGGAGAATAAGCATTGGGGTAAACCCGATTGCAACCCCTATGAGAATATTTTGCATAAAAAAACTCCTTGTTTTACACAAGGAGTATACCACTAGGGTACAAGTGATTCAACTAGAGAGAACTGAATCTGTCATGAACGGCTTGTACAGAATTTTCAATAGATGGGGGTAGGGTTACTCTGTCAGTGAAAACTGCCATATCTTTGAATCCTACACCAGTAAGGAGTACACAGACTTCTACATTTTTCCCATACTTCTCTTTTAACATATTGCTATCTTTGACAAACCCAGCCCAAGCACAAGCAGCTGCAGGTTCGACAAAGATCCCCGCTTCACGAGTAAGTTCTAATTGGCTTTCTAAAATCTCTTCATCACTTACTTGAGTTGCCCAACTGTTTGTCTCGTTTATATACCTCACAGCCATTCGACCGTTGGCAGGAGATGAGACACTAATTGAATCGGCAATAGTCGTCGCTTTAACGTTATTGAAATTCCCAGTCTTCCAAGCTTCTGCAATCGCATTTGATTTTTCTGATTGCACGCAAATGATTTGAGGAATCTTATCGATAAGATCTGCTTGGTAAAGATCTAAGAACCCTTTTACCACTCCTGCATAAATACATCCATCACCAGTAGATACATACACCACATCTGGTACTTTTCTTCCCATCTGCAAGAAAAGCTCTATAGAGACAGATTTTTTCCCTTCGACAGTCATTGGGTTATACGCAGTATTACGATTAATTCCACCGAATTCATCAGTGTATGCAATAGAGAGGCTAAAGGCATCATCATAACTACCTTTCACAGGAACAACAGTAGCCCCATACAATACTGATTGCATTAATTTATTAATAGGAGCAGTCTCCGGCACAAATAATACAATTTTGACTCCATATGCAGCTCCAGCACAGCTCATTGCAGCTCCTGCGTTTCCAGTGGAAGCCAAAGCTATGGTGTCTTGGTTGTGATAGGCAGCTTGCCCTATTATTAATTGACTTGCTCTATCTTTAAAGGAACCGGAGGGGAGGGCACTATCCATTTTGCATGTGATATTTGGCATCCCATATTTCTCTCTAAGACGAATAGGAGTTGCTAATGGAGTTGTTCCAATAGGGAATACTCCCTTATCTGGGACTTCATATGGAAAGAAATCATAAAAAGAGAGATCCTCTTTCTCTTTCAACTTATCAGTATCATCTGGGTTTAGATGAACTATCAAGTTACCTTTTCTCATCACTTTGTCATCCGTATTTTCTTTCTCACACTCAGGACAAAGATAGATGATTTCATCAGTTTCATACACCGTATTGCAATCGCAACATTCATAATGGAAACGCATATCTAACACCTCTTTATAATGTAAAAACCGGATCTTTAACAAAGGATCCGGTTATACAAAAACTAAATTTCTTGATTGACCTTACAGTAATCCAACTTCTTTGTTGAACTCATCAATCATCACATCAATTTTATCAGCTATACCAGGGAGCTGTTTCCAGTATTCTCTGTCATACCATTGTGCATTAATCTCTTCGTAGGTTTTTCCTTGTTGTTCTACCCATGTGTAATACTTAAGGTTGTGCACTCTGAGTCTGTCATAGTAACCAAGTTCTTCCATGTTATCTATTCCTTGATGTAATAGACAAGCAGCATGAACTTTTGCAGCATCCATGGTTGTGAATTTACCTTGTTGTTCATCAAGTTCACTAAGACGAGATGTATACATTTCAGATGAGTCGGTGAGGATGGTAAATACTACATCATCTTCATCCATTTCATAGAATTTTGCCAACTTGATTGCCATAAGTAAATTGCCAATTCCGCTAATACCGTACATTGCGAGATCTGCAATTTCTTGTTCACTTAATCCAAGACCTTTTAAGTATTCAAGTCCAGTTTCTTCGTTGAATAATCGATAGATATCCATACAGTCTTGGTCATCAATAGCTGTGATTACATCGGTATTCTTTGCATTGTGAATCCAAGGTACATGTTTGTCGCCAATACCTTCAATTCTATGTCCCCCAAAACCGTTTCTTAAAAGAGTTGGGCATTGGAGAGCCTCACCTGCTGTAATCTTGATATTTGGATAGGTGTCTTTTAATTTATCACCAGCAGCAAGAGTACCACCACTACCTGTAGAGGAAGCATATCCGCGAACATTCTCAGCTTTAATATTGAGCTTTTCAAGAACCTCAATTATTGCAGCTCCTGTTACTGTGTAGTGCCAGAGATAGTTTTCGAATTTGTCAAATTGATTGAAAATAACAATAGTGTTGCCACGTTGTGCGTCAAGTTCGTGACACTTGTCGAATATTTCCTTTACGTTAGATTCGCAACCAGGAGTTGCAATAACTTCACCTGCGATTGCCTTCAACCAGTTAAATCTTTCTTGACTCATCTCTTCTGGAAGAATTGCAATAGATTTACATCCCAATAAAGCACTGTTATAAGCTCCACCACGACAGTAGTTTCCTGTTGATGGCCAAACTGCTTGCTGATGTACTGCATCGAAATTGCCACTTACAAGAGCAGGAGCTAAACATGCATAGGTTGCTCCGACTTTATGTCCACCAGTAGGAAACCATTTACCAACAAGAGCAAAAATCCTTGCTTTAGTTCCTGTAATAGAGCGAGGGACTTCAATATAATTAACTTCTCCAAATCCACCACCTTTAGCAACAGATTCATTTTTCCAGTTGATTCTAAATAAGTTCTCGCTATGAACATCCCAAAGACCCATAGTAGAGAGTGCTTCTTTTACTTTCTTAGGGGTCTTTGATGGATCTACCATCTGTTTAAAAGTAGGTAATATAATACCTTTTTGGCGACACAATTCAATGTTCTTAGCGCGAACTTCCTTGTTCACCTCGAGATTAATAAGATTGAACACTATGATACCCTCCATGGTTCTTGTAGTTTTGTATTATTTTTCACAACTTTATCATAAACTTGATAATAGTGCAAATAAAAAAATATAAATTTTGGTAAAACTAGAAAAAAAACTAAAATATTGAGTAAACCGTAATAATTACTAAATATTTTCTGTTATTGAAATACTATCATAAATTAGAAATAATTTCAAGAATGTTGCATAGTGTTGCAAAAAACAATTGACTTATACTGATTCTCCACTACAATAAGAGTAGGAAAGCTGAGCCTTTCCATCAACACAATTACAAGGAGAACTAACTGTAATGGGTGATATAATGAGACCTGTTCCTTTCGAGGAACTTATAGTAAGAATATTTAGCGAGTACCGTCAGCAACAATCGATCTTTAATATACATAATGATCAATTTTATAAAGTCAACACACTCAAGGGGATTAAAGTCTTTGATCAATATTGTGCAACACCACTTGGACCAGCAGCTGGTCCACACACACAGCTTGCACAGAATATTATTTCAAGTTATCTCGTTGGTGGACGGTTCATGGAATTGAAGACCGTTCAAAAACTTGATGCACTTGAAGTTGAAAAACCCTGCATTGATGTTCGTGATGAAGGTTATAATGTTGAATGGTCAACTGAGTTTACCCTCCCTAAAGCGCATGATGAATATGTCAAAGCCTATATCATTCTGCACCTTCTTGATGCACTTTTTAATGATGGTACATTTGATTCTCCTTCGTTTATTTTTAATATGAGCATAGGGTATGATTTAGCAGGAATTAAGACGGAGAAAATGCAACAATTTATCGATTCGATGATTGACGCAAAAAAGTCCCCTGTATTTGATTCGTATATAGATTCTCTCAAGGCTCTTATAGAGGAAGAATCATTTCTTGATGGGACTTCTTGGTCACATCTCTACAAGAAATTAAGATCTCTTCCAGACAAAATTTCTCATAATATCAGTCCTTCAATAACCCTTTCAACAATGCATGGCTGTCCTCCAGCTGAAATTGAAGCAATCTGCTCCTATATTTTAACAGAAAAGAAACTTAATACATTTGTCAAACTAAACCCAACTTTACTTGGTTATGACACTGTTAGAGAGATATTAGATACCTTAGGTTATCAATACCTTCATCTTAGTCCAGAGGCTTTTTCTCATGACCTTCAATATACAGATGCGATTAGTATGCTTCATCGGTTGGTAAACCTTGCTAAGAAAGAAGGACTCGGATTTGGAGTGAAACTTACAAATACTCTAGGTTCTATCAACGATCAAGGTATCCTTCCCGGACAAGAAATGTATATGAGTGGAAGGACACTTCTTCCAATTAGCACCCGAGTTGGTGCGTTATTATCAAAAGAATTCGAGGGTGCTCTTCCTATTAGTTATAGCGGTGGAGCGAATGCCTTCTCAGTCCTTTCTCTTTTTGAAACAGGAATTCGTCCTATTACCCTCGCAACTGATTTACTAAAACCGGGTGGGTATACACGTCTTAAACAAATGGTTGAGATTCTAGAGAAAGAATCAAACACTTGGGATGCGAGTCAAATTGACGTAGAGAAATTAGATAAATTGTCTCATGATTCTCTCAAGGCAGAAGAGACCCAAAAGATATTTAGAGGTGATGATAAAGCATCTGTTCCTACAAAACTACCTCTTACAGACTGTTATGTGGCACCTTGTGTAGTTGCCTGTCCTATTCACCAAGCGATCCCTGATTATATCAGCCTTGTTGGAGAAGGGCGTTATGCTGATGCCCTTGAAGTCATTTATGATACGAATGCGCTTCCTAATCTCACAGGCTATATTTGTGACCACCAATGCCAGTATCACTGTACTAGACTCGATTATGAAGGGACCGTGCAGATAAGGGAGATGAAAAAAATAGCTGCAGAGAACGGATTTGCTGAATATATCAAACGATGGGAAAAACCTGAAAAAGCAGATGTGAAGGCTGCTGTTATTGGAGCAGGTCCAGCAGGTCTTTCTGCTGCATATTTTCTTGCAAGAGCTGGATTCGATGTAACAGTCTATGAAAGAGAAGAGGATGCTGGCGGTGTTACTCGATATGTAATACCTGACTTTAGATTCCCTGAAAGTGCTCTTCGGGCAGATATCGACTTTATCAAACTTCATGGTGTTGAATTTGTTTTTGGGGCATCACAAGAATCACTTACTGTGGAATCCCTTCAATCAAATGGATTTGAATATCTTTTCTATGCAGTAGGTGCAGAGATTGACAATGAGATTCCTCTTAAAGGGGATAAGTCAAAAGTGATGGCCTCACTTGAATTCCTTAATGCATATAGAAGAAAGGAATCTCTCTCATTAGGTGAAAATGTTGTAGTCGTTGGTGGTGGTAATACAGCCATGGATAGTGCCAGAGCTGCATTACGTGTAGATGGAGTTAAGGATGTTGCAGTCGTCTATAGAAGAACAGAAGACGAAATGCCCGCAGACTTTGAAGAATATGAAAATTCAATTGCTGAAGGGGTGAAATTTGTATTCCTTACAAATCCAGAGGAATATAAGGAAGATGGCACTCTCATTTGTCGCAAAATGAAACTCGGAGAACCAGATGCTTCAGGTAGACGTCGACCAGTAGCTACGGATGAAACAATTGAATTGAAAGTTGACACTCTCATCACTGCTATTGGAGAGAAAGTTGATGGAAAATTATTAAGTTGGTTTGGTGTTCCTGTAACCGAAAAAGGATGGGCAGAGATTAATGGTGATACTCTAGAAACAACCGTTGATGGTGTCTATGTCATCGGAGATGCACAAAGTGGTCCTTCTACTGTAGTAAGATGTATTGCAAGTGGTCGTAAGGCTGTAGAGGCTGCAATAGATAAAGTCTTGGACTCCTATGAAGAGGATGATGAGGATGAACATCAATGTGATTGTGATCATGACGATCATGATTGTCATTGCCATGATGATGAGGAAGAAGATGAGGAAGAAGACTTGAGTGATGAAGAGCTCGATGAGCTCGTCGCTGCAGAAGATGATTTCTTTGCTACAATAAGAAGTAAGAAGGGAAGAATTGGTAATACCATCGACTCTGATAATATAGAAGCTTTTGCAACTCGTGAGTCTGTGAGATGCTTAGAGTGTTCTTATATCTGTAATAAATGTGTAGATGTATGCCCTAACAGAGCAAATGTAACCATTGATATGAGAGAGAGGAATGACTTATTTGCTAATCCATTCCAAATCATACACATCGATGCCTTCTGTAATGAATGTGGAAACTGTGGAACTTTCTGCCCACATATTGGAAATCCTTACAAAGACAAACTTACACTCTTTAACCTAGCGCAAGATTTTGAGAATAGTGAGAATTCAGGATTCTATGTAACACCGGAGAATGTTGTTGTGCGGCTTGAAGGGAAAACTCATACACTTGAAATTGGTGGAGATGGTTCCCTCTCTGAAGGTATTCCAGAAGAGATTGCAGCAATCATTGAAGAAGTCATAGTAAACCACTCCTATTTGTTAGGCACCGTGGAATTATAAGAGGAAAACCAATGGCATATACAATATTAAAAAATGGATCTGTAGTTCAAACAATTCCCCCATATAGTGTCACACACGGTATTGATGTTGTGATTCAAGATGACCTCATCGTAGAGGTCGGAAAGAACCTTTCTCCTAAGTATCTTGGTGCTAACACCTATGATATGAGTGGTAAACTCATTCTTCCAGGTATGGTATGTTCACATCATCACTACTACTCAGGACTTAGTAGAGGAATGCTTGTAGGTAGTGGGCCTCAAACAGATTTTATTCAGATTCTGAAAGAATGGTGGTGGAGAGTTGACCGAGCTCTTGATGAAGAGGCTCTCTATTATTCATCACTTATTTGTTCTCTTGATGCTGTTGCTGCAGGAACAACAACCTGTATTGACCATCATGCATCACCTTCCTTTATTGAAGGCTCTTTAGATACAATAGCTAAAGGAATGAGAGAGGTAGGCGTCCGTGGAGCAACCTGTTACGAAATGACAAATCGTAACGGTGGTTTAGATGAAATAAAAGCTGGAGCAAAGGAGAATGTTGCCTTTGCAAAAAGTGTTGATAAAGAACGAAAAGAGGGAAAGAAACCTTTAGTTGAAGCGATGGTTGGGGGGCATGCTCCGTTCACCATCTGTGATGAGGGACTCTCAATCATGAAAGAGGCAGTAGATGAGAGTGGTCGAGGGATACACCTTCATGTAGCTGAAGATAAGTACGATGTTACCCAATCTCACCATATATATCATAAAGATATTGTTGACCGTCTTGATTCATTTGGTCTGTTAGATGATAGATCTCTGCTAGTTCATGGGCTCTATTTGCAAGATCATGAGATAGAAACAATGAATGAGAAGGGCGTGTTTTTAGCACATAATCCAAGAAGTAACATGAATAATAATGTTGGTTATTTCTCAAAGTTGCAGGATGTAAACAATCTTCTTCTTGGAACAGATGGATGTGGTGGAAATATGTTTGAAGAGATTAAAATTGCTTTCTTTAAACATAAAGACAATGGTGGCTCTTGGTGGCCTTCAGATTTTGTTGAAGTTCTCACAAGGGGAAATACGTTATTAGAGAAGTACTTTGGGGAACAGTTCGGAAAGATTGCTCCTGGATACAAAGCAGATATCACAATGATTGATTATCATAGTCCAACTCCATTCGTTGACGAGAATATTGCGACGCACATAGTATGGGGAATGAGCAGTAATGCCGTTGATAGTGTTATGGTAGAAGGGAAAATGATCATGAACCACAGAGAGTTTGATATGGATGTCGAAAGAATCTATGCAAGAGCTGCTGAGGTCGCAAAAAAAGTTTGGAATAAAGTAGATACATTATCTGCTCATTAAATACAAGAAATTATTCATCACATTGAGGATGAAGGTAAAAGTAGGAGTTAACATGGCAATTAGTGAAGAAATCAGACAGTTGGCGGCTCAGTATCGTCAGTATACAGCCGAAAACCTTTCAAAAATGGTTAAGGTCAAATCGTATAGTAGCAAAGAAGAAGATGTTTGTCGTCTTATCGTGACTCTTTGTGAAGAGGCTGGATTCGATGAAGTAAGGATTGATGGACTTGGAAGTGTAATCGGTCGTGTAGGATATGGTCCAAAAGAGTTAGCCTTTGATGCACACATTGATACAGTTGAAGTTGGAAATCTCGATAACTGGGATTTTGATCCATTCAGTGGAGAGATTAAAGACGGAAAAGTCTACGGACGTGGAACAAGTGACCAAAAAGGTGGTGCCGCTTCAATGATTACCGCTGGTAGAATTCTGAAAGAACTCGGCTATGGTGGTCAGTACAGTGTTTATTTCACATTTACAGTCATGGAAGAAGATTGTGATGGTATGTGTTGGAAATATCTTATTGAAGAAGAAAAATTCAAACCAGACCTCATTGTTTCTACCGAACCTACCTCTTGCAGATTATATAGAGGGCATAGAGGAAGAATGGAAATACGAGTATTCTTGAAAGGCATCAGTTGCCATGGTAGTGCTCCTGAAAGAGGCTTAAGTGCTGCATATAAAGCATCTCGTGCAGCCCTTGCAATTGAACAACTCAACCAAGATCTCCTCCCAGATGAAGAGAAATTCCTCGGCAAAGGAACAATCACCGTATCACAGATGGATGTAAAAGGGCCTAGCCAATGTGCAGTTCCAGATTATGCGATGCTCTATTGTGACAGACGCCTTACTTGGGGAGAAGATGCAGATCTCGCTATTAGCCAGGTAAAAGAATATGTTTCTAAGGCTACAGGTGATAATCCTCAAGATATCATTGTTGAAATGCCTATCTACGAGAAACTTGGTTGGACAAACAAAGATTACCACCAAGAACTCTACTTCCCAACATGGAAGATTGATCGAGATCACTACCTTGTTGAAGCTGGAGTAGATGCTCACACAGCTTTATTTGAAAAAGCACCTGTTGTGGATAAGTGGACCTTTAGTACTAACCTTGTTGCTACTACAGGAAGACACAAGATTCCAGCTATTGGATTTGGTCCTGGAGATGAATCACAAGCTCATGCTCCTAATGAAATCAACAGAGTTGATGATCTTGAGATCTGTTCTGCATTCTATGCTATGCTTCCTTACACGTTAGATGCTAACAAGTAGGAAAAATAGAGTATAAGGTGTATACTATTGTGGTGCCCGTCGAGAAGTATTCTCGAGGCACCACATGTTGCCTTCTTCAGAGAAACAGCAACTAGATTTGTGATAGTATAAATTGGGAAATATGTAGGAGGTTGCATGATGCAACACCCACCAAAAAAGGCATTACTGAGAGAAAGCCCTGTAACAACACGGACACACAAACAGGTCTTTTGTGAATTATCTTTTGAACATAGTACCCTTTTGATTGTTTCACGAGGAAAGAACGAATATAGAGGTATTCCAGTTCACTCGCTTGATTATTACATATTGAATTGTATAGATATTCTAAATTTTGGAAAAAACCAATTAGTCATGTTTAACGTAGACACCACGGACCTTGGTAAGAATGAAGTGAAATACTTAATAAAGATCAATGGGCTCCCCTTTAGACTTAACGGGGATGGCATGAAGAACCTTCTTAGGGTTTCCTAAAGAAGATGCAATTCTCTAAATACGGAGGAAAACATGACTAATGTAACGGTTGTATTAAAAGATATATTTCGTCTCGTAACTGATACCACAAAAGATGCTTTAGAGCATAAGGATCTTTTTATTTCTGGAAACACTGTAGTGAAGATCGTCCCTACAGGTGAGACTCGATACCCACAAGGTGCTCGTATCATCGATTGTTCTCATCATGTGGTGATGCCTGGGATGGTTAATACTCATCATCATTTTTATCAAACCCTCACAAGAAATCACCCTCAAGTGCAGAATGTAGAACTTTTTGACTGGCTCACACATCTGTATGATGTGTGGAAATATATTGACGAGGAAGCTATTTATTATTCATCACTTCTAGCAATGACAGAGCTTGCCAAAACAGGATGTACTCTTACAACAGATCATCATTATCTCTATCCAAGAGGATTTAAAGGGGATTTGATGGGAATCCAATTTAAAGCTGCATCAACTTTAGGAATGCGGTTTAGCCCAACTCGTGGGTCTATGTCTTTAAGCAAAAAGGACGGAGGACTTCCACCAGACTCTGTTGTCCAAACAGTAGATGAAATATTAGAGGACAGTGAGAGAGTTATCACTGCGTATCATGACTCTTCTAGAGGTTCAATGAGAAAAATAGTCTTAGCTCCTTGTTCTCCCTTTAGTGTTACTAAAGATCTTATGAAAGAGACTAGTAAATTAGCAAGGGCTCATAACGTCGCTATTCATACTCACTTGGCTGAAACAAGAGATGAGAATGACTTTTGTATTTCCATGTATGGGAAACGTCCTCTTGCACTCATGGAAGAGTGTGACATGATAGGGAATGATGTTTTCTTTGCTCATGGAATCCATTTTAATGATAGTGAACTTGATCTTTTAGCTGATAGTGGGACACATATAGCTCACTGTCCTTCATCTAATATGAGGCTTGGGTCTGGTATCTGCCGAGTGAAAGAGATGTTAGCAAAAAATATTAACGTTGGAATCGCAGTAGATGGGTCTGCCTCTAATGATTCTTCCGATATGCTTGGGGAAGTAAGAAATGCCCTTCTTCTTCAACGAGTTGAGAAAGGCGCAGATGCTCTGAATGTAAAACAAGCACTTACTATGGCAACTATTGGTGGAGCGAGGTTGCTTCAATATAACGAAATTGGTAAATTAGAAGAGGGTTGGATTGCTGACGCTGCTATTTTCGATGTTCATACTCTTGGGTATGCAGGAGCGTTGAGCGATCCTGTTGCAGCACTTCTTTTTTGTGGCTATGACCACCAAGTTGAATATACTATAATCAATGGTGAAGTTGTGGTTGATAAAAGAGAAGTAAGAGGCGTTAATCAACAGGAACTTATAGAGAAGATTAACGATATTAGTAAAAGATTATTGCGAAAAGCTGAAAGAAAGGAGTCAATATGATAAGCGAATTCATTAAAGGCGAATCTGTCGAACAGGCCTTAAAAGAGATTCAAAAGGGAACATCCCTTGCAGGCTTTATTGCTGGTGGTACTGAAATTCAACGATTAGGCACACCTCTTGTATATGATAAAGTTGTATCATTACACGCTCTTGGTTTGGATGTGATTTCTGAAAAAGATCGGAAAATTACTATAGGTAGCATGGCAACTTTCAATCAGATCTTAGAAAATAATACTATTCCGCTTTACCTTAAAGAGGCAATTCGCTTTTGTGGTTCATTCACAAAAAGAAACATGGCAACGATTGGAGGCAATATTGCTTTGATGAGAGATGATTCTTACCTTTTATCAACCCTGCTGGCTGCGAAAGCAAGGATTATTATTGCAGATATTTCAGTAGATGGCGAGTACAACGTAGAGAATATCCCAATACGTGAATATCATGAATTCAATGACCACTTTAGTGGTTCACTTATTCTGGCCATTGAACTTAATAAGCCAAAAAGAGTTGTGTTATCACAACGGTTTGCAAGAACTCAACAGTCTCCTGCTGCTATTACTGTCTCCTTTGGGGCATCAATAGAGGAAGGAGCATTGCAAGATGTAAGAGTCTTTGCTGCAATTAAAGGAACGGGGATTATTAGGCTGAAAAAAGTTGAAGAAGGAATTGCTGACAGGCTATTCCTTACACCTGAGGATGTTGCTACGGTAGTAAATAGCGAAATTGCATTCGTTGATGATATCACGGGAAGTGCAAGTTATAAACATTATATACTCGGCTCATCTGTTGCACAGCTGTATAAAAAATGTCTCGAACTAAACTCAGAGGAGGCCAAATAATGATTATTTCCTTAACAGTTGATCATAAAAAAATAAGTGTAAAAATAAAACCAAGTGATACATTGCGAGATGTTCTCGTGGCTTCTGGATGTATCAGCGTACGAGACAGTGATGATAGAGAAGGGTTTGCTGGTAGCGATACTGTTATCTTTAACGGTAAACCAATTTATGCGAACCTTCTGCTAGCTGGACTTGCTGAAGATGGGGAAGTTCTCACGGCTCACTCTTTGAGTAAGTTAGGTAATCTCTCAATTGTTCAAGAGGCGATGATAGATAGTGGAGTTGTACAATCAGCATACAATGCTCCGGCTGCTGCGCTTTTACTCACATGGCTCCTTGAACATAATCCGTCTCCTACACGAGAGGATATTAAAGAAGTTCTTTCTGGTATCTTCATTAGAGATACAGGGTATGAACACTATTTTCTTGCAGTCCAACTCGCAGTTGAAAAGATGAGAGATGGGAAGTATTCAACACAAATTGCTCCAGAATTTAGAGAACATCTTGATTATATCGGAAAAGTAAAACCAAAAGTAGATGGAAGGCAATTAGTTGCAGGTTGGAAGAGTTTCGTTGAAGATAGGGTAGAACAAAATTCATCTATTCTCATCATGCTACGAAGCCCTCATGCGCATGCCTATATCAATTCTGTCGATACATCTGAAGCTGAAAAAATTCCAGGTGTTATTACGATTATTACTGCTTTCAATTGTCCAGATGTCTATTATATGTCAGCAGGACAAGGCAACCCTGAACCTTCTCCATACGACAGGCGTTTATTTAATAGAAAAGTTCGGCATGTTGGAGATAGAGTTGCTGCGATTGTTGCTAAAACAGAAGCAATCGCAAAGGAAGCAAGAGATAAGATTCGAGTAGAATATGAAGTGCTTACTCCTATTTTTACTGTAGAAGAGGCAATGGCTGAAGGTGCACCTGTGGTGCAAAATGGTGCAGCTGAATATTTATCAGGAGAACCTGCTAATTTAGCACAATACAACGAAGGTGTTGATGAAAGAGAAGGTAAGGTTGTATATCCATTTCCTCTTCATGCAGATAATAGAAAAAATATTGCTGCGGCAGCACATGGAGCAATCGGCGATGTTGACAAAGGGTTCCTAGAGGCAGATGTTGTAATTGAAAGAACATATCAAAGTTCTCAGATTCAGTGTACTCCACTAGAACCTCATCTTGTTTTTTCCAAGATGGATAATGACAGACTTGTTGTTCATGCGTCCACCCAGGTTCCATTCCATCTAAGAAGAATTGTAGCTAAAGTATGTCAAATTCCTGAAAATAAGGTACATGTTATTAAAGAGAAAGTAGGAGGAGGCTATGGGAGTAAACAAGATATCTTAGTTGAAGACGTAGTCGCTTATGCAGCCTATATTACTCGAGAACCTATCTATTACAGAAATACTCGTGAAGAAGAGTTCATTGCAAACTCAACGCGTCACCCGATGAGAGTCACAGTTAAGATGGGAGCTAAGAAGGATGGAACGATAACAGGTGTGTATATGGATGTGAGAGCAAATACAGGCCCTTATGGAAACCACTGCCTCACTGTTCCTATGAATGCATGTAGTAAAACACTTCCTCTCCTTAAGTGCCCAAATATGAAATTTGATGTTACTACCTATTATACTAACATCCCACCAACAGGTGCATACCAAGGATATGGAGCTCCTAAGGGTTCTTATGCTTTGATGACTGCATTAGGGGAACTTGCTGATGAATTACATATAGATCCACTTGAAATGGCTCAAAACAATAGAGTTGAAAGAGGGTTTATGCTTGAGATTCTTAAGAGTTTAGGAGAAGGCCGAGAAGGAACAGTTGTTCCTGTAGGAAGTTGCGGGCTTGATCAATCACTTAAAATTGGCGCTAAGATGATTAACTGGGGTGTCAAAGAAAGAAGTGAAGATACAGAATGGCACATTGGAAAAGGCTTTGCGATGATTCAACAAGGCTCAGGTCTTCCTGGACTTGATCACTCTACTTGTGATGTAGTTCTTAATACAGATGGAACCTTCATGGTTCATAGTGGAGGAAGTGACCTTGGAACAGGACTCGATACCATCAGTATCAAATGTGTGAGTGAAGTGATGAAAGTTCCAATGGACCTTGTTTCTATTATCTCAGGTGACACCGATAATACTATGTTTGACACGGGAGCATATGCTTCAAGTGGAACATACTTTAGTGCGAATGCTTCTTTGAAGGCAGCAAATAATCTAAAAGAGAAAATTCTCAAAGAAGCTGCTTTACAGATGGATGAGAAGGTAGAAGACCTCATCCTAGAGGCTCCTGGGAAAGTTGTGAGCACAAAGACAAGCAAAGAATTAACGTATGCAACCCTCTCTCATGATGCCCTTACAGGAGTTGGACGAGGTCAACTTGTTGGATATGGTTCCTTTGTGACAAACGATGCAGCAATTCCTTATGGGGCTCACTTTGCACAAGTTGCTGTAAATATTAGAACCGGGGAGATTAAGGTTCAAAAATTCTATGGATTGCAAGATGCAGGAACCCCGATTAACCCAGAACTTGCTCTTTGCCAAATGTATGGTGCCGCATTGAAATCGATTGGCCACTCTTTGTATGAAGATATGATTCTTGATAAAGACGGAGTCTGTTTGACACCTGATCTCACTACGTATGGGGTTCCCATGACAAGTGAAATTCCTGATGATTTTAAGATGGTGCTCATCGATGAAGATGATGAGTTTGGTCCGTATGGGGCAAAATCAATCAGTGAAATCGCTACAAATGGAGCTGCACCTGCAATTGCGAATGCTATTCATGATGCAGTCGGAGTTTGGATGAGAAGTTGGCCCTTCACAAGTGAGAAAATACTCAAAGAATTAGGCAAAATTTCATAAAAAAAATATGTATCAGATAGGGAGGGGAACTCCCCCTCCTTTTCTGCAACAAAACGCAACAAAATTACTAGACAACTACATAACCTCATGCTATACTCAAATTTATTAGATCCTAATGAGGAAAATATTACACTGGAGGCTTTATGAAAGACACCAACACCATCAATAAGATGATTGATGAGTTAAAAAATCTTAAAACAAAAAACATGTACCTTAATGATTTCTTACACACTTGGAAAGAGAGTGATGATGAGATTGCAGCAACATTCCAAGTTGCAGAAATTCTTCGTGCAATGCGCGAGAATAACATTTCTAGCAAAGTATTTGATAGCGGACTAGGAATTTCTATTTTTAGAGATAATTCTACAAGAACTCGTTTTAGCTTTGCAAGTGCATGTAATTTACTTGGACTTGAAGTACAAGATCTTGATGAAAAAACCTCCCAGATAGCTCACGGTGAGACAGTAAGAGAAACTGCTAACATGGTATCTTTCATGGCCGATGTTATTGGTATCCGTGATGATATGTATATTGGCAAAGGTCACACCTACATGAAAGAAGTTGCAGCTTCTGTTCAAGAAGGTTTTGAAGACGGAGTTCTCGAACAACGTCCTACTCTTGTGAACCTTCAATGTGATATTGACCACCCAACCCAATCAATGGCAGATATGCTCCATGTGATTAATGAGTTTGGCGGGATAGAAAATCTCAAAGGGAAAAAAGTTGCCATGACATGGGCATATTCTCCTAGTTATGGGAAACCTCTTTCTGTTCCTCAAGGAATCATCGGACTTTTCACAAGATTTGGCATGGATGTGGTCCTTGCGCACCCAGAAGGGTATAATGTGATGAGTGAAGTAGAAGAAGTTGCTCTTGAAAATGCAAAAGCTTCTGGCGGATCTTTCAAAAGAGTAAATACCATGGCAGAAGCATTCAAAGATGCTGACATCGTCTATCCTAAATCATGGGCTCCATTTGCCGTAATGCAAGAAAGAACTGATTTAGTGAGTGAAGGCAAATTTGACGAGCTCAAAGACCTCGAAAAAAGATGTCTATTAAATAATGCTAACTTCAAAGATTGGGAATGTACTGAAGAGTTAATGAAAACTACAAAAGCTGGTAAAGCTCTTTACATGCACTGTCTCCCTGCAGATATTACTGGCGTAAGTTGTGCTCAAGGTGAAGTGGAAGCTTCTGTATTTGATCGTTACAGAGTACCACTTTATAAAGAAGCATCTTTCAAACCTTACGTAATTGCAGCAATGATCTTCCTTTCAAAGTTTGAAAACCCATCTGCTAAATTAGCTGAATTGATGGATGCAGCAAAGAAACGAATTAAATAAAACTATTATTACAATAGGTATATATCAAAAATGGGGGTATTGCAGTAACTGCAGTACCCTCGTCTTTCATATTCTTATTAACCTTTAATCCTACAAAAAAGTGTTAAGCTGGCTAAGATTGTGTTATTCTTAGAAACAAGCTGAATATTTTAAGGAGCTTACATTGAAAGTAACACTTGATCATCAAAGTGGCTTAACAAAAGAATGCCCAGTTGGATTTTCATGGACAACTCTGTTCTTTTCCTTCTTTGTCCCAATTTTTAGAGGTGATTGGAAATGGCTTGTCATTATGATGATCGCTGATGTTCTCACAGCAGGAGTTTCGTGGTTAGCCTTTCCATTCTTTTATAATAAAAAATATATAGAGGATCTGTTAGAAAAAGGGTATATCCCTTCTCGACAAAGAGATGCAGATATTCTCACTTCAATTGGAATTAATCCTAGATAAGAATCCTCTACAATTGAGTTCTGGAGTAAGGAGAAAGCTCCAGATAGGAATGATTCGAATCTCCATAGATCCTCCAATGCATTTAGTGTAACCTTGATATCAAAAACCGCCGACCCAACTTTAACGGTTATAGATCAAACCGATAAAGTAGCATGACGGGTTTTGATTAAAACCGTTAATATTAGATTAACGGCTAGTGAAATATCTCTTCTTTACAAAGTGCTTCTTGGGATATGTGAGGATTGTATAAAACTATTTTTCAGAGAACTGATATCAATAGCTCTACATGAAGAGAATCATGAATGATGAAAAATAATAGGAAGAAAATCCTTCTGTGATTTCTTTTTAATCATAAGTTTGCAATAAATACTGTAAATAGTACCTCAGTGGAATTAACGATTGGGATTGAGTATTCTGCGGCCCTCGCTGAATAATTTAAGATTTATGGATCATTATTATAATAATTATTCGCCGAGATAGAAAAAAACCTACTATTTGAATGTAGTGTATGTTTTATTACGATTCGTCGTTTTGAAGATGGAATTCGAAGGTATTATAGCTAAGAATCTCCTTCTTAAGGGATTAGAAATGGTTTGAGTTTAAAAATGAGACTATATTTTCCCGTTTCCCTGAAATACAAAAATCCCTCTTTATGAATAATCATTGAGAGGGATTTTGCAAGGTTCTTGTTTACTTAAAAACGATGGAAATAGGTAACTCTTGGGTTCATATGAAAGAATGAAGGGCCAGAGAGTGCATTTATTCTCCATGCAAAAGAAGCTAGGAAAAAGACAGAAATGATTACTGAAACACCTGAAATAGCGATTCCGATGACTGCTAGTAATTTTGCAGTATGATTCATATCATTCTCAAATTGTTTCCTTGATTGCCTTACATTGTAGAGGGCGATAATACCGAGAATTATACCAAGAATTCCCCCGAATCCAAACACCATAAAAGGAGATAGGATTGCAAAGATACTCAATATAAGTGCAGTTATTGAGTTCTTATCATAGTAGGGGAGGTGTCGAATTTCTTCTTGTGGTTCAACTTCTTCTACTTCGACCTCTACATTCTCAATCACTTTTTCATCAATAGGAGCTTCTGATTTTTCGCTCTTCTTTGTTTCTTTATTGTCCATTATGATCCTCCTCATAATTAATTTTATCTTACCCCTATAATACTCACGTTACATTCTTTCGGCAATGAATATCCTCTTGTATAGATAGTATATAGATGAAATTATGGTAAAGATTAGGTGAAGATGATAAATAGTTTTTTTATTGAGGTTTTTGAATCAATTATAGATTGACGAGTTCTATGTTCTCATATATTAATGTATTTAACATTATTCAATTGAACAAAAAGTGGATATACACCAAGTATATGAATTATGTGGAGTGAAGGGTGAAGATTAAAGCTTATTACATGTTGCTTCTAGGTTTTTTTATAGTTTCGAACTCTTTATTTCCAATATATTCAGCGTCTCTCATTTGGGATCCAGCTGGAACAAACGGGATATTAAATAGACTCAATGTAGGGATTGCTGATTCCAATACAACTCCTTCTTATTACGATACTTATTATGAACATTACAATCTGGACGGGTTTATTGGAAGATTTATTTACCAAGGAGAAGAAGGAGTTGTTCTCACATTTAATGCGGAACCTCCTTATGCAAGTGGTCAAAGTAGTAGTTACTTCTATTATACCCGTGTCGGTGATACTTCTCGATATCGAAGAGTTTTTTTGGTAACTACTGTAAAAGGGGAACTTCACTCAGGTGCAGAAGGTGGTATTCTCCTTACCCATAACCCAATCATTGATAATCCTGGTGATACGATCACAATTCCCAAAGGTGCAGGAAGTGAAACAATAACAGAGCCAAGTAGTCCTACCAACCTAGCGTATAACTCTAGTGCTCAATTAGGGTATGGACCTACATATATTTATCGTTATCCCTATGAATATCTGTGGATAGATATTACAGTCATCCGTGATACTGAGAATTCTATGAGGAATGCAGAATATACTTGTGGCATCTCGATTACTGGAGAAGGGATTTTTAATCAATTATTACTTTCTGGATATAGAGGAAATACTGTATATGTTGGCCCTTCTTATCTCTTCTCAGTAGAGAGAATCGCTCCAGATTATATTCCTTTTAGTACTCTTATAAGTTATACAAGTACAAGTAATAGCTTCCCGGTTGGTTCTGTTCGGTACCAATCCGCAGATAGCTCGGCTACTATATCTTTTCATTCCGACAGTGCAGGATCTGCAGTCGATTTCATTTTTAAAGATGCACAAAATAGAACATTCCCATACTCAGTGGTATTTGACTCTCAAGTACCTAATTTGTCTCCTGTCAAGGTAGACGCAACACATAATTCCTTTTCTACTACAAATACTACCTTTACGAGTCCTACCCACGGAGAGACAGCATCTCAAAAGTCATTGCAAGGAGATGTTTCTATCTACTTAGCATCAGGTCTTACTCCGACTTCTTATATTGCAGGGAACTATAGTTCCATTATATATGTATTTGTGAACGCTAATTAATCCTCATTACCTAATAATTACTAACCTATCATGATACATGAAGGTCTCTAAAGGTGTGTCGTAGAGAGTCGTAAGGTTTTCCCCATTGAACTTCTCTTTCATATTTCCTGAGAATAGTAGTCTTCCTTCTTTAATCATAATCACTTCATCTGCAATATCTGCTGCGATTGAAGGGTCATGTGTAGTAAATACTAACGTAATCCCTTTATCTTTCAGTGTATGCAAGATAGAAAGGACTCGTGCAGTGTTGCCAGGGTCTAGTGAACTCGTTGGTTCATCAAGGAGAATGAGTTTGGGTTGCTGAGCTAAAGTTCTTGCAAGTAGGAGCAGTTGATGTTCTCCTCCACTCAAAGTGGTTACCTGACGATGGGCTAATTTGCTAAGTCCAACTTGACTTAGAGCCTCATAGGCAATATCTACATCCTCCTTGGACGGACTTTTCATATGATGAAGGTATGGAGACCTGCCAAAGAGGACATACTCAATACAGGTGAATGCAAATCTTGATCTCTCTTCTTGTGGAACAAGTCCTACTGTTCTACCTAGCTCCTTTTTTGAGTAGGTACTGAGTTCTTTATCGAAGAGAACAATTTTACCTTTACTTACTTTTCTATATGAGAGAAGTAAGTCCATCAAGGTCGATTTACCTGCTCCATTTGGGCCAAGGAGAGCAGTAGTTTTATGTTTTACAATCGATACTTTCATCTGATCAATTGCGATGAGATTATTGCCTTCGTAGGTGTAGGACACATCATCTAAGCAGTAAGCAATATTACTCATAAGTTTACCTCAGAGACTCTACGACTTAAAAT
Source organism: Sphaerochaetaceae bacterium (assembly GCA_963663665.2). Lineage (GTDB taxonomy): Bacteria > Spirochaetota > Spirochaetia > Sphaerochaetales > Sphaerochaetaceae > SABI01. The sequence goes on along the minus strand of CAXXKP010000006.1, from coordinate 158,237 downwards.
GATGATAAATAAAATAGCTCCGAAAAAGCTCGTGATAATCCCAAGAGGAATTTCACTTGGTAAGAGAGTTCTTCCTATTGTATCACTTACAAGTAAAAATAAAGAACCCATCATCATAGATCCTCCTAGAGCATATCGTGAGTCGCTTGTGAATAATCTTCTTGCTAAGTGGGGTATAATGAGACCCACCCAAGAGATGAGCCCAGCTACAGAGATAATAGCGGTTGTTGCAAGAGTTGCAATGAACAAGAGTAATATTCTCTCTCCAGCAACTTTTATTCCAAGCGTATGACCAGTTCTATCGGGAAGGCTCAACAAGTTAATTCGCCACCTTAGTAGAAGGAGAACACCTAACGAGATGATCATAATAGGAGCGACAGTGAGAGTCTTATCCCAGTTGGTGTTATAAAGTCCTCCCATCATCCAAAAGGTGATTTCAGCTAAACTTGTCATCGGGTCAGCTAATACTTTTACCACTGAGAGAAGAGAGCTGAATATTGCACTGACTGCAATTCCCGAGAGTACTAAACGTAAGATCCATCCTCCAAATCGAAATTTTTTTGCAATAAAATACGAGAGGTAGAGAGCAAGAAGAGCAAAGATGGTTGCACTGAACTGCACAAAAAGTGAAGTTGCACCAAAAAATACCATTACTACTGCAGCTCCGAAGGCAGCTCCCTGAGAAACACCTAAGAAGCCTGGTTCTACAAGCGGGTTTGCAAACAACATTTGGAATACAAAACCCGCACTTGCTAAAGAAGCACCTCCCAAAATTGCAAGGAGGACTCGAGGAAGACGTATATGAAACAAAATCTTTGCAACGAGAGGATCATGAAATAGATTATCGAGGGATAGAAATCCTATCTTGGGATAGCGCCCTATCAGAAGGGAGATGATGGTAGTTAGGATGAGTATCAAAGATAGGAGAAGTACTCTCTTTCGATACTTCTTTATCATAGTAAGATAATCTGTTTTCACGAAGTATTATTCCTTTCCCTATTTCAGTGATGAGTTATACTTGTTTACAAGTTCATCAAGTATTTCTTGATTACTTATACCATACATTTCTTTATAAAACGAAGCAACTTCATCAGACATATTTATATCGCTAAAAATAGAAGGATGGAGTGTGGCTCCTAGCCATTGGAGAGCTAGAATCCACCGACTATTTGGTTGAAAATAATTCACTACATCAGATGGTGCTAGGTACACATTTCCATTTTTTACACTTTTTAATTCTTTCCATTCACTCGATGAATAAATTTGCTCACTAAAGGAGTCCCCTTTTGTTTTATAAGAGACGATAATAATATAATCGGGATTCCACACCGCAATTTGCTCAAAAGATACTACACTCCATCCTGAATTGTTACCAGGCATTACAATTGCTTCACCACCTGCTTTTTCGACTAATTCACCTTGCATCCAATTCTTTGGAGCTACGCTAAAACTTGTTACACCATTATTACTATTTCCTTGCAGAACGAGAACAGTAGGTTTTTGCGCATTTGCAATTTTCTTACTTACTTCCATTTCTCGATTTGTTATTTCTTGAACGATTTCTTCTCCTCTTTTCTCATTATTAAGAAGAATTCCAAGTTGTATAATCTCTTTTTTCCAACTATCGGTTGTTTCTAAATCGAGGGCGAAGATCGGAATATTGAATTGACCTATGAGTTTTTCAATATCTTTCTTATTCCTAGATTTTGTGAGGATGATATCTGGGTCGATAGCAAGAATCTCCTCAGCACTAATTGTTTGGCCTAATCTCTTTGTCTCTTTCTCTTTAGGAACAACGAGGGTAAAGAAATCACCTAATCCTTGGTCTGTTTTGGCCATAGTGACATTCATTTGTTTCACTTCAGGAAAAAGATAAAGAGCATCTGCTGGCATTAGGGCAGCTTTCCCAATGATAGCGATATTTTTTATAGGAGTTTTTACCTCTACTTGATCCTGAAATGAATCTAGTGCTGTTACCACTGAAGGAGTTGGTAATTCTTGTTCTGCTATCCCATTCGCACTCAAAGGACTCAAGGTGATGAGCAGTATTACGATTAACATGGTGAGAGATTTTAGCAATTTCATAGTATTTCCTCTTATCGATAATTTTAAATTCTCTCCTATTTTACCAATATGTTTGGAAAAATACAATGGGAATATTTTAAATTGAGTTATTCTCTAAAAGAACCATCCTTGATAAGGAGTCCAATACAGAGTAATCTATTGGTTGTAGCACAACTGTTGTGAGGAAATAAATGGATAAAAAAACAATAATTACACAAATCTCAAGAGCTAAAGAAGTTCAGCGGTCTCTTGAGATGAGCTCAATTGAAACTCGTAATTCTATGTTAGAACTAATTGCAAAAGCATTGTTATTATCAAAATCGGTAATATTTGAAGCTAATGGGAAAGATATTATAAATGCCAAGAATGAGAATATTTCTCAAGTACTTATAAAACGGCTCCTTTTCAATGAAAAGAAGATTGAAGGGGTTGTGAAAGGAATTCGGGAAGTAATTTCTCTAAAGGATCCTCTGTGTGGTGTAAAAGAGAAGCGTTTGCTTGATGATAATCTTATTTTAGAGAAAATACCTGTTTCAATTGGAGTCATTGGAATGATCTTTGAATCTCGCCCAGATGCTCTTGTTCAAATCATTTCCCTCGCATTAAAAAGTGGTAATGCAATAGTTTTAAAGGGTGGTAAAGAAGCCCTTGAGACTAATACTGCTCTTGTGAAGATTATTAAAGAAGCTCTTTCCTCATCAAAAGTTGGAGGAGATTGGATTGTTCACCTTACTTCTAGAGAGGATGTTTCAACGATACTCACTTTGAATGAGAGTATAGATTTGTTGATTCCAAGGGGAAGCAACGAATTCGTTCAATATATTATGAAACACTCATCAATTCCTGTTCTTGGGCATTCAGATGGACTCTGTTCAATGTACATCGACGATGAAGTGAATTTAGATTTAGCACTCAGTGTTGCAATTGATTCAAAGTGTCAATATCCAAGTGTCTGTAATGCGATTGAAACGCTGCTTGTCCATGAAGACATAGCTCCCCAATTTATCCCATTGTTTAAGACTATGAGTGAAAAATATCATGTGATAATCCATGGAGATAGCGAAACTTGCCACCTTATTGAGGCTATAGTAGCTGTCGATGAAGATTGGGATACTGAGTTCCTAGACTACGAAATTGCAATTAAAGTGGTCTCTTCTATGGAGGAGGCAATTTCACATATCGCACTACACGGATCAAAACATACAGATTGTATTGTTACCACAAATAATAAGAAAGCATCTCAGTTTATGAGAATGGTAGATTCAGCGGATGTCTTTCATAATTGCTCTACTCGATTTTCAGATGGCAATCGATATGGGTTAGGTGCTGAAGTTGGAATCAGTACTCAAAAGATACATGCACGCGGTCCTGTGGGGCTTGAAGGACTTGTTACCACAAAATGGTTATTACGGGGAGATGGTCATATTGTTGACTCGTATGAGAATGGGAAAAACTTCAAACATCAGGATTTAGAAACTACCGGAAAAAGCTTTGTTGAGGTGGATGAATGATTACTCGGAATCTCTCATCAATCAAGAGAGTCGTAATAAAAGTGGGGACAAACCTCATTAGTAATGAAACAGGTATTAGTACTGAGAAAATACGTGATATCGTGAAAGGAATCATTGATCTTCGGGATAAGGGAATAAGCGTTCTTCTTGTCACTAGTGGTGCAGTTGGTCTTGGTGCAAAAGAGTTGAATCTAAAAGCTGCGATAAAATCAACTCTCATGAGACAAACATGTGCAAGTATAGGGCAACCTATATTGATGAGTCATTATCGACAAGCATTCAGTACGTATAATGCAATTTGTGCACAAGTCCTCATTACAAAGACAGAACTTAATGATAGAAAGACTTTTCTTAATTTGAGAAATTCCGTTACCTCCTTGCTTGACCATGGAGTAATTCCTATTTTCAATGAGAATGATACAGTGAGTACAGATGAAGTGGGAACAGCAGTAGGTGATAACGACCGACTAAGTGCATTTGTTGCGAGTAAGATCGATGCAGATCTCCTTATTCTTCTTACTGACATCGATGGGCTATACGATAAAAATCCCAAAGAGTATTTGGATGCTCATATCATTCATGAGGTAGAAGCTATTACTGATGAGATTATGCAAAGTGCAGGAGTGGCAGGTTCCCTATACTCAACAGGTGGGATGAAAACAAAGCTACTTGCTGCCCGTATTGCCTCCTATGCAGGATGTGCTACAGTAATTGCCAGTGGGTATGAGGCAGATATCCTCCCTTCAATTATCAATGGGAAAAGAGTCGGAACCTATTTTGCTCCTTTGAAAAGATTAAACCAACGGCCAAGGTGGATACTTAATAGTGCCCCTCGAGGTACGATTTGGATAGATGAGGGAGCCATAAACGCATTAAAAAGTCACAAGAGCCTTTTAGCAAGTGGCATTACTGGGGTTGATGGGGCCTTTGAGGCTGGGGAAGTTGTTATGATAAACACAATTGCAAAAGCTGTTCCCTATTTCAACTCTACTGAGATAATTGAAAAAGTAGGGCAGCATAAAACTCATACATCAAAAAAAGGGAGAGGTGATGTGATATTCAGACCTGAGGATATCATGTTTATTGATAATCTATGAACAATTATCATATGTATCGAAATAAGCAAGATATTGGTAAGCGCATTCGTTACCTACATAGCGAGGAACCCTTTAGTATTGCCCTTATTGCGAGAGTCGGAGATGAAGTTCTCAGTGAAGCAATAAGCTATTATGAGACTACGTTCACGTCTCCTTTATATGTCTTATTATATGAAGAAATTGGTCAAATAACTGAATTGAGACTAGAATTCCCCTCAGTTTCGTTTATCGTATTTACGCAACCTGCAAGTGTAGCATCCATGCTTAATGTTATGGCGAATGAATGTTATACTACCTACTTCTTTGCAACCAGGAGTGATTTAAGAATCGTTAATTTTGATTTTGAAGAGATACTTGCCCTTTTTAATAAGAGTCCAAAACCAGCACTCCTTACACCACATTTGGTTAATAAAGAAGAAGAGGAAATCCCTGTTGTTCAGGTTCCTCGGATTGAAAAGCATATTATTGATCCTCTTCCATTCTTTCCAAAAAAAGAGAAAGAGACAACCTTATATCCTTATTTAGGATTAGGTATATACGAGAGAGCACTCTTTCAAAGACTGAGAGGATTTGATGAACTTATTACTGGTGAATATTGGCAATTCCTTGACTTTGGCGTTCGCTGTTGGCTCTTTGGTTACTCTATTTTTACAGTTTCTTTGTTCAAAGTTAAATTTCCCTACCGACAGCTTATCATTGAGAATAGAAGCAAAACAGATGGACTGAAGAGAACTCTCACCAAAGCGCTTGGTATGCGCCAAATTAATGGGAAGAATTACCTTAAACGAATTGGTTCCTATACAGATAATGCCTATATGAAACATGAGATGAAAAAACGTATTGCTTTGTATAAATGTGATTTTACAGAATTAATGAATGACTGGAATCCTCCAGAGGTGGGGGAGGATGAATGAAAAAAGCTCTCTTCTTTATGGTTTTCTTTTTTACGCTTCAGGGAGTCTTTTCTACTCCATACTCTTTTCCAATAAGTACAATCATCATAGATGCAGGTCATGGCGGTGAAGATCCTGGCGCAATAGGGGAAGGAATATTAGAAAAAGATATTACTCTTAGCATTGCTCAAAGATTGCAAGAGATTATAGAAGTAAAAAGTAATTTAATCTCTATTCTCACACGAAATGAAGATATCTATCTTTCTCTTGAACAGAGAATTGCAATCTCTAACGCAACCTTTCCGGGGTGGAATGAAGAAGCTCTTTTTATTTCTATACATATTAATGGATCAAATAATGAAAGTGCTAATGGATACGAATTCTTAGTGAGAGAGAATAAGGAAAAGGTTCCCTACATTACGAAAGAGAGTCCTTCTTGGTCTATTTCCTATTTTTCGAATGATGCTCTTTCTGTGTTACACAGAACTATCAATCAAGCATCCTTTGCTTTAGGATACGCAATGCATACCTCTTTCAAAAAACAATTCCCCTCATCTAATGATAGAGGTGTCAAAGAGCAGGATGTATACGTAATTAATAATTCAATTTGGCCATCTGTTGTTGTAGAAGCTGGTTTTATCACAAATAAAGAAGAGTCGACCCTGATGAGAGATCCTACATGGATAGATGCTGTTGCAAATGCAATATGGGAAGGAATTGACCAGTATCGATCATTTATTTTCCCGTGAAGCCTCTTGTTTTTGTTTAGCGGTAATAACCAACTCTGTTTTTAATTGTTTCAAATCTTTTGACAGAGAAACCTTATAGATGTGAGGGTTAATCATTCTCTTATAGGAGGAGTGGAAGGTCGCTAGGTTCTTTTTTACTTCGCCTTGAATCTTTTTAATATTAATATTTTTTCCTACCTTAATTCCTTTTTTCATGTAGAGAGACAGCATAGGTTTTACACTCACATAGCGTGAACTTTTTAAGGTAAAGTAATCTGCTTCACTCGTAGGGTGATGAAAAATAATATCTTCTCCAGCTATAACTTCTTCAGATTCTAGGGTGATGAGATCTCCCATTGCGCCTCCCTCTTTATCGAAAAAGCGGTAAACTTGTTTTCTCCCCGGATTAGTCGCTTTCTCAAAGGAGTTGCTTATTTTCATTACGGGAATGCTTATTCCCTCTTCTTTGCTCATACAGGAAAGTTTATAGACTCCGTTTAAAGAACTTTGGGTTCCTCCTGTAACAAGGTGGGTACCAATACCATATGAGTCAATCGGAACTTCATCATAGACCAAAGTTTCGATAATTTCCTCAGTAAGGTCGTTAGAAACTACGATCTTACTTTCATATAGTCCTGCTTCATCTAATTTCTTTCGTATTTCTCGTGATAAATAACTAAGGTCTCCGCTATCTATTCTCACAGAGATATGTTTGCCACGAGAAAGCAATTCTTTGCCAACGATAATGGCATTCTCTATACCACTACCTAGAGTGTCATAGGTGTCGATTAAGAGTACTGCATTGTCAGGATAGAGATTAGCAAAGTTCCTAAATGATTCTAATTCACTTTGATGACTCATAATCCATGAGTGAGCCATCGTTCCTGCTACAGGGATATTGAATACCTTCCCAGCAAGGGTATTGCTTGTTGCAGAACACCCCCCTATAAAGGCAGCACGAGAGGCAGTAAGTGCACCATCGGAACCTTGAGCTCTTCTGAGGCCAAACTCCATAATCGGTGCCCCTTTTGTAGCATGAGCAAGTCGGGAGGCTTTAGTAGCAATAAGAGACTGGAAGTTGATAGTATTTAAAAGCATACCTTCGATAAGTTGCGCTTCTACTAGAGTGGCTTCAATTCTAATTAATGGTTCTCCTGGGAAAACAATAGAACCCTCCTCCATTGCCCAGACATCTCCTTTAAAAGAGAAATCTGCGAGGAAGGAGAGAAAATCTTCATCAAAATTACCTAATACTCGTAAGTAATCTATATCAGTTTTACTGAATGTGAATGTTTCTATTCTTTTAATGAGATCATGAAGGCCTGTAAATACCACGTATCCTCCGTTGAAAGGATTCGTTCTGTAAAACATATCGAATACAACGCGGGGATTATTGTTAGTTTTTATATAACCATACATCATAGTAAGCTCATAAAAATCGGTCATTAGTGCTGAAACATTCATCTTTCTTGCCCCTATTTTTTAATTTTATTTATACCCATATAAGGAATGAGAGCTGGTGGGATTGAAATAGACCCGTCACTTTGTTGGAAGTTTTCAAGAACAGCTACAATTGCTCTCGAAATAGCAATTGCCGTCCCATTGAGTAAATGCACGAATGAGGTTGATCCATCTTGTGTTTTATAGCGAACTTGTAATCTTCGAGATTGATAATCAGTACAATTACTCGTACTCGTAACTTCCCCATATTCCCCATGTTCTCCTCGACCTGGCATCCATGCTTCAATATCAAATTTACGGTAAGCTGGTGCTCCAAGGTCCCCTGTACAGGTATCAACAATACGGTAAGGTATCTCTAATCCTCTATAGATTTCCTCTTCTATGGTGAGAAGTTGTTGGTGAATATGTTCACTTTGTTCTGGGGTACAATAGACAAACATTTCAACTTTTGAAAATTGATGAACTCTATAAAGTCCTTTTGAATATTGACCTGCTCCACCAGCTTCTCTTCTGAAGCAATGACTTAATCCCGCATATCGTAGAGGAAGGTCTTCTTCCTTCAATATCGATCCTGCATGATATCCACCTAAGGTTATTTCAGCTGTACCAACTAGGCAGGTTCCTGTTCCTTCGATCGTATAAATATTAGATTCTTCTCCTCTTGGATTAAAACCAATACCTTCTACAATTTCTTCTTTAGCGATATCGGGGGTAATCGTGAGGGTGAAGTTATGGCTTCGAAGGATATCGATAGCATAGCGGGTCAGGGCGAGTTCAAGAAGAACCGCTTCATTTTTAAGATAGTAGAATTTTGCACCACTAACCCGAGTCGCGCTTTCAAAATCGATAAGGTCGAGGCTCTCTCCGAGCTCAACGTGATCTTTAGGTGTGAAATTGAACTTTCTAGGTTCTCCCCATTTCTTAATCTCAAGATTATCTTTATCGAGGAAGCCTACAGGAGCTGATGGGTGAGCATAGTTTGGTATTTGTTTGGCAAGAGTAGTAAACTCGTTCTCGGTTTGGGAAAGAGCCACATCTTGAATTGCGAGTTCCTCTTTTAATCGTTTTCCCTCTTCAATGAGAATTGATCGTTCTTCGGGAGTCAGTCGATTTTTCATTTTTGTTGCATTCTCATTGCGTTCTCGACGTATGTTTTCTGTTATATTTAAGAGTTCAGATCTTTTTTCTTGAAGTTCAAGTATAGCATCAAGATCTACTTTCATTCCTCTATTAATAATATTTAAGGCAATCTCTTCTTTTCTTTCTCGTAATTCTTTTACATCAATCATATTCTCATCTCACTTTTAACTCTGTTATTTTGCTTCTAAATAGGCTGACTTTTCACTAGCACTAATTACTCCATCCATAACTGTACTATCGAATGCTCCATCGCTCAGGGATTTCATCATTTCAATGGTGGTTCCCCCTGGACTGCAGACTTTTGTAATAAGTGATGAAGGATGCTCGTTACTCTCTTTGATTAACTCAGCGGCACTTCTGGCGGTATCACAGATGATTGAAAGAGCAGTTTGATAAGCCAAACCACTATATACTGCTCCTTGAGCCATGTTATGGAAGAGTGAGAACATCATAGCAATCCCAGAACCACTTATTCCAATAAATGGAGCAAATAGGGATTCTTCAAGCTGATGCACATCACCAAAACTCTGAGCAATAGTAAGTGCTTCTTGGAGAAATGCATGATCGCATCCTGGTAAATGTGCAAAAGCTGTCACAGATTTCCCAACGGATGCCGCCATGTTTGGCATGAGTCGTACAATATTATGATTTTTTAAATTATCACCTAGCGTTTGTAATGTGACTCCTGCTGCAATACTAATAAAAAATTTATCACTATATGTACTAAGTATTTCATACAAGGAGGGGAGAACTTGAGGTTTTACTGCAAGAATGATTATCTCACTATGAAATAGAAGTTCTTCGATACTACTAGAATGTGTGATTTTATACTCGTTAGCTATCTTTTGAGAGAGCTCTTTATTCGTATCATATGTATATATACTATATGAAGATGATACTGAGACGCTCTTTATAATAGCACTCCCCATATTTCCACATCCGATAAAACCTACTGTTTTCATCCTTATTCCCCTTTATTCCAATGTAGTCGATGAAGTTCCCCTTTTGTATTGAGGTGTGAAAAATCATGTTGTCTTTCCCACTCATATGCAGCGACTGCTACACTATTAGAGAGATTTAGGCTCCGTGTCTCCGCTATCATTGGAATCCTCACACATCGAGTAGGATAATCTACTAGAATTGATTCTTCAATCCCTCTGCTTTCTTTTCCAAATATGAAATAGGAATCCTCTTCATACTCTGCTGATGTATAGGTTATCTCACTTTTTGTAGTAAAAAACCAGAGGTTTGCCCCCGTATGAACATCGAAAAAGGCATCAATATTCTTATATTCAAGTATTTCTACATCCTCCCAGTAGTCGAGTCCGGCTCTTCTTACTTGTTTTTCATCAATTTTAAAACCGAGAGGGTGTACTAGATGAAGGGAAGCACCGAGCGCTGCACAAGTCCTTGCAATATTACCAGTGTTTTGTGGGATTTCAGGTTCAAAAAGGACAATATTAAGTGCCATCGAGGATACCTCTTTTCATTTTTGTAAGGTTCACACCACTGTAACAAATTACCATTTATGGTGCAATAGAGCCTTCTCATTCATCGATTATCTCTAATGTACTTGCTTTTGTGATTTTTGATCCTTTTCCCTTAAGAGCGAGAATCGTCTTTTCTACCTTTCTTTTCTTCTCACCCACTTCATCAAAGAGCTCTATTTGCTCATTCATCTCTCCCGGTTTTACATCCTGAAGTGCTACTCCGATGAGTCGAATAGGAGTTTTTTTATCCCATTTGTTGAGAAGGAGAGAAACAGTAGTGTTGTAAATTCCATCTATTGATAACATGCCTGAAGATGTAGTCACTTGACTGCTTGCATAGGTGAAGTCAGCATAACGAATCTTGATAGCAACTGTTGAAGAGTGAACCTTTTCGTCAAGAGATCGTAGCATCACTTTCTGACTTAATTCTAAAAGATAATATTTTAAAAGATTAAGATTAGTTGTATCCTCAGGAAACGTCGTTTCATTGCTGATAGAGTGTGATTTTGAAACTTCATGATATAATCCTGGGTCAATTCCTCTCGATATACTATATAAGAAAGAGCTTGTCGTTTCGCTAAATTTTTTATTCAACTCTTGAAGAGTATACCCTCTTAACTGTGTAGTTGAATATATCTGGTAACGGTTAAGTTGTGCTAATAGTACTTTGCCAATCCCTGGGATTTTCCCTAATGAGATTGTATCAATAAAAGCAAGTTCTTTACTCTTAGAGACTCTACACAATCCATTCGGTTTATCATAATCGCTTGCAAGTTTTGCAATCAATTTTGAGCTCCCTATTCCTACTGAAATAATGAGACCTGTTTCATCGAGTACTCTTTTTTTTAAAAGAGCGCCTGCTTCACGAGGAATTCCAAAAAGTCTGCTGGTTCCACTCATATCTAAAAATGCCTCATCTATAGAGACTTGCTGAACTTTGTCAGAGAAGGATTCAAGAATAGTGAAGATTTTCTTACTCATCTGTACATAGCGATCCATACGTGTAGGTACATAAATACCTTGTGGACATAATTTCCGAGCCATAAATATTGGCATTGCTGAGTGTACTTTATAAGCTCTTGCTTCATACGAACAAGCAGATACTACCCCTCGGTTACTTACACCCCCAACAATAACAGGTTTGTTTCTGTATTCGATGTTGTCAAGTTGTTCTACAGATGCATAAAAAGCATCCATATCGACATGAAACCAAACGTTCTCCATCAGGAATTCTCTAGTTTTTGATGTATCAGATTTGAAAGGAGGATTCCAAGTGGGTACCCTGATTCTTCCATCAATAGGGGGAAAATGCTTGTTTTTGTTAGCCCAGGTATAGTATTAATCTCATTAAAATAAATCTTCCCACTCTCTTTTTGATAAAAGAAATCAACTCGAGCAAACCCCTCAATGAGCAGAACCTCACTTAAGAGAATAGCCATTTCTTTAATTATATGAGTTACTGTTGGTGTAAGGAGATCCTTTGCGCCAATACTAAAAGGATCGTTACTAAAGTATTTTTGCTTATACGATAAAATATGTGGATTTTCTGTTTTGGGATTATGTATTACTCTCGGAGTGCTTGCAATAATGTTTGAATCTTTGAAAATGCCACACTCAACTTCTACCATATCTGAAATCAAGGACTCAATTAATACATTGGCTGTAGACTGAGAAGTTTTTTCTAAGAGTGAGAAGAATTTTTCATTGCCATCATCAGTATACACTTCTATCCCTATACTTGATCCTTCATCTTCTGGTTTTAATACAAGGTTTTTACCTAACTTGTTAGTTATGTGTATAAACACATCCTGTAGGGTTTCTTTTCTGAAATTTTTATATCCTACTAGATAAGAAAGAGAGTGAGAAATCGTGTCATGGTTTAATAATTTGTCTATTTCAATGGCTGAGAGTGTCAAAGAAGGAACTACAGGAATTTGAAAGTCCTTTGCTACTAATTTTGTCACCTTCTTATGCATTCCCATCATAGAGGAAAAAGGGGAGGGGCCAATGTATGGGAGGTGAATTGTTTCAAGGATTCCTTGGAGAATACCATCCTCCCCCCACTTCCCATGAGTGAGAGGAAGGGCAATATCAAGTTCCAATAGGGATAGATCTTTAAGTAATCTTAATCCATGTCCCGCACTAAAAATGAGTTCGCAATCACTATTACGTTCACGTGGAAGTTTCCCATCAACAGTATGGGTATTTTGAAGATACCAGATTCCATCCTTATCTATAAAAATAAGAATAAGATTGTAACGTAATGTAACGAGTTCCTCGTAGACTCTCAAAGCACTTATCAGTGAAATCTCGTGTTCTTTACTGATACCTCCATAGAGTAGGGCTATTCGTATCTCACTGTTGTTGATCATGATATACTTCCTTTATGATTTCCATCGCCTTCATACTCTCATTCCATGGCATAATTGTTGAACCAAAGTTAATTGATTCCTCATGCCCTTTGCCTAAGAGAAGAAGAATGTGAGGAGCACTTAACTCCGAAATTGCCACCCTTATTGCTTTCTCTCTATCAAGGATAATGTTGACTTTACCTTTATACTCTTCGATAAAGCCATTCTCAATATCTTTAACAATCCGCATTGGATCCTCATATCGTGGGTCTTCCTGCGTAAGGTAGATTATATCACAAAAGAGAGAGGCCATGTGACCAAGTCCTTCTCTTTTTGAAGTATCTCTTTCCCCTGCAGCACCAAATAGAACTGTAATAGTATAGTTGGGAAGTACCTCTTTTATATGGGAAAAAAGATTAAAAAAAGCATCAGGTGTATGAGCAAAATCATTTAGTATAACGATCCCATTTTTATTATATAGGCATTCATATCTTCCAGGCATACTATTGAATGAAAAGTGAGGGGATATAAGTTCTTTTAGGGGTTTGCCCGTTAAAACATGGGCTAATGTGAGTGCTCCTACTACATTGTGAAGATAAACTCGAGGTGCATATTGATAGGAGAAAGAGACTTTTTCATCCCCTTTTTGTACACTCACTTCTCTACTTGAAATATCGACAACTGAGGATGAGTATCTGATAAAAGAATCATCAGATTCTGAATATGTAAGAATCTGTTCGCTCTCTTTTACTAAAGATTTTACTCGGTCCTTATAGAGAAAAGAGTTATTAATCACAACAGGAGCTTTTTCTGTGAGTTGTCTTACAAGATTCATTTTATCATCAATATAGCACTCTATGTTTCCATGAAAATCAAGATGTTCACTAGTAATGTTCGTGATTATCGCACCACAAAACTGTATATGGCTTAGCCTTCCTGTCTTTTCACTTAACCCATGACTAGTAGTCTCTAATATAAGGTAATCTACTCCATTGAGGTAACATTGATGCATAAAAGGGTAGAGAACATCTGCTTCAGGGGTACTCATTCTGTATGGGCTTTTTCCCTTGCCATTACCATTATCTAAGCTAATTGTAGAAAGTAACCCGAGGTGGTACCCGCTTTGGATAAGTATCGTGTAAAGGAATTCACATGTACTCGATTTGCCATCTGTTCCTGTCACTCCAATAATATGCTCTGGATACGGTCCATAGAGATTATAAGAAAGGAGGGCCGCAACAGATGTTGCATCTTGGGTTTGGATATAGGTAATCTCAGGATCTATATAATCAATTGGGTGTGTATAGAGAATTGCAACTGCACCGTTTTTTATTGCTTCTTCTATAAATGTATGCCCATCGGTATGGATACCTTGTTTCGCTACAAATAAAGAGTTTTTTTTACAGGAAAGACTACTGTTGGTGACCGATGAGATGTATATATCTCTATTTCCAGTAATTACACATTCGTGCAACAGCTTGTTATTTGCCCATAACGCTGATAATCTTTTCATGAGCGTTCCTTATTATGCTAAAATGTATCAAAGTTTAGGGATGGTTACAAGTAAAGTAGGAGAAATTGAGAGGTGCAACAATACGATGTTTGATTATGTAGAGGATCAATTATTGCCTATAGTAAAAAATAAACGATTTATGGTTAATCCTCTTAAAAGTATTCTCACTGAAATTCAAGAAGGAAGAAAGGATATGACGTTTGTTGATCCTTTTTGTGGTTCAGGAGTAGTCAGTAGAATAGCAAAATCTCTTCATATGAATATTCTCGCTAGTGATAATGAATATTTCTCTTACCTAGTGAACTCAGTGTATCTCACACTACAAGCTCAGGACCTCCATGAGATGTTCGCCTTCATTGGAGGAATTGATGCGTATTACTCCTACCTCTCAATGAGTGGGCAGTATGCCTCAACGAGTTCCTATCTTTCTGGGAAATCATTTTTATCCTCCCATTATGCTCCAAAAATCACTTCACATATAGAATATGGAAAAGAACGTCTTTTCTATTCACGTGAAAATGCTCTCTATCTTGATGCAGTGAGAAATGAAATAGAGGATTCTTTTCAAGAGGGTAAGATAGGAGAAACAGAGAAGATGGTAGCAATCTCATCGCTTCTCTACGAGGCATTCCGTGTCGCCAATATTTCCGGTACATTCACTTCTTTCCATAAGCAGTTAGAAGGTAGATCAGACTCTACAAAAAAAAGGGTTACAGAGGATATTTATCTGAAGATTCCTTACCTCAATCAACTCTCTTGTTCTGTAGGCCAAGTGTATCATTCTGATGCTCTCTCATTTGTAGGTGAACACCTTGGAGATATTGTATACTTAGATCCTCCATCGCATCCACAGCAGTATGGTAGTGCGTATCATCTACTCAATTCAATTGCTCTTTGGGATGATTTTGCTCCCTCTAATAATCTAAATGACAAAGGAAACCTTTCTGACATCAGCGGGATACGAGATGATTGGAAAAGCACAAAATCTCCGTTCTGTTCCCAAAAAGAGAGCTATAAAGCGCTTGTCTCCCTCATCAATAAAATCGACGCACCTTACATAATATTGAGCTATCCTAGTAATGGAATACTCTCTATAGAACAGATATATGAGATTCTTTCCTTACGTCATGAATCAATAAAAAGTATCTCGATTGCAAAGACTAAGAAAGGGGGTAGAAGTTCATTAGATAAGAAAGGAGTGAGCGAGAATCTTTATATCATCGGAAAACGTCCCTCTTTTTCTGTTCTACTTCCCGAAGGAATTGAAAAAACCGCTAAAATTGCTCATATAGAGTCTTTCAAAGATTCAATATTTTATCCGATTGAAGATGTTCTAAAAGAGTTTGAGTTCATTGAAGGCATTTACATAAAAAAGAGTCCTAATTATATCGATTCCATTAATTTTAGTGATGTTGAATTAGATAAAATAATCTCAATTCTTGAAAAGCACAGTATTAAAAGTTCTTTCGATGCACTGCAACAGCTTATAAAAACATATATTAAAGCAATTGATATCTTGAAAGGTGACAATAGAGTTAAATTAGAGAAGAGGATTATCTCACTATTGCGGTATGTAGCCCTTTATGAGAAAGAGAGTATTAACATGGTAATTCCTCTCGTAGATGAGCTGATTAATTCGATGGATCTGAGAGTCTCCTTCAAGAAGGAAATACTTTCTATTCTAGGAAAATATTCATCGTACATAGCAAAAAGTAAAAAAAATGATTAAGATACTAAAAGAGGGAATTTTATTGCATAGGAAAGTCTTTATTATAGGAACCATACTGCTACTCACTGTAAATATCTCTCTTTTTAGTATGATAACTCCATCCTTGCGTTATATGGCAATGGGAGAGTCTGGAGTTGCACTTTTTGATAACCCTTCATCATTCCAAATAAATCCTGCAGCCCTTTATTTTCAAGAGCCATCCCTATTCACTCTTAACATAGCAGCAAGTGAAATAATTTATGATGATGCAACGATTAATCCTTTAGATCCAATTAAAACAATGCAACACCCTATTACTCTTATTGAATTCCTTTTTGCGACTCGTTACTCTGCACTTCTCGTTGGTTTTGGTTTTGACCTACAAAACAGAGCAGTTGCTACAAATGGTCTTACGTTTACAAGTTATAATGACTCGTATATACAGCTAAATGTAGCTTATGGATTTCCTCACTTCAGTATCGGTCTTTATGCAAAAAGTGGTTCAAGACTTCAGAGATCACTCATCTCAATTGATAAGGATAGTGCATTTACTGACTATATTGCGCAGGTTTATCTTAATAGGTATAACCCGAGTAATGATGGGCAACTTTTCAAAACAGGTCTCGGATTTCTTATTACATACCCATTTATCTCTCTTGCGCTTCTCACAGATTCTCTTTTCATTGTTAATGAGGATAATAATAATCTGGTGCTTGATTTCACCACTTTATTGTCGGACACAAAAATTGGTCTTGCTTTACATACAACCGAGTATGATACGAACAATGAGTTGAATCTATTTCTCCTTACTACATCATTTGATATTACAAATTTAGCTGATGAATCTTCTCGTAGCGTTCACCTGGGTTTTGAGTGTAAGGCTCAACTGTTAAAAGATCTCAATATTGCTATTCAAGTAGGTTATAAAGAGAATAGAGGTCTTCCTAGCCCCCTCTTCGGATTTAACTGGGATGGAACTTCAAGTTTTGGTATCAGTTCACAGTTTTATTCTATACTACTCGATGTCGTTCTCCTTGTCCCCTCTACTTGGTATTCACCATCTATTTCAAGTGATCCTCTAAATCTGCTGTTGTCTTTTCATTACCAGTTCTAGCGATTGCTTGACAAATATAGCATAGGTCAATATAGTCTATTCATTAGGGAAACCAATCGATACGAAGGAGATTTTCATGGCCAAAGCACACAGAGGAGCAGGAATCACAGACCAATATAATCATGCTAGAGGAACTTGTCCTGTTTGTAATAGAACTGCAATTAAAGTAATGTATGAACAAGAAGTAAGTGGAAGTAAAACACAAGTCTGTAAGCAATGTAATGCAAAAATGAAGAACGCAAAATAAGGTGTATATTTCATTTATTGAATGGCTGTCCATATGTGACAGCTTTTTTTGTTGATAAGGAATTATCATGGCTTTTCTTTTAGGTAAAAATATATTCATGGTGGGAATAAAAGGGACTGGAATGAGTACCCTTGCCCTCTATTTACAAAAGAAAGGTTCTACTATTTCTGGGTGGGATGTTGAGGAAGTCTTCACTAGTGATGCATTCCTTCTTTCGCATAGTATACCTTTTTCCTCTCTACATCCATCAAGCACAGAGATTACTTCTTATGATTTCATTATCTATTCTAGTGCCTACAAAGAGAATCACCCGATCTTGCAAGAAGCAGCTAAAAAATCAATTCCTTTGTATTCCTATTTTGAGTTTTTAGGTGTATTAAGTACCCATTATCCCACCTATGGGGTAAGTGGAACACATGGTAAGACAACGAGTGTAGCCACCGTTACCCACATCCTGAATCAACAAAAACACCCTTTTAGTTCTATTTACGGATCAACTCTTATAGATGAAGATCTCAATATCGTGGATAGTCAAGACGACATTCTCATTCTTGAGGCATGTGAATACCAAGATCATTTTCTTTCTCTCTCATTAAGAGGACTCTTCATCACCAACATAGAGTTAGAGCATAGTGATTACTTCAAGACGTATTCTCAGATATTTGAGAGTTTCCTTCGCCTTATTGAGAAATTACCCATGAATGCACCATTGATTTTAAATAAAGATGAGAAGGGAATAGAAGAACTCATAAAGTGGGTACATCAACAGAGAAAAGATCTCACGTTGATTACCTATGGGAAGTCCCTAGATAATGATATTACATATCTATATCCATACAAGGATGATATCCACACTTTTTTTATAAACCAACTAGAGAAAAAGTATTCTCACACATTGGTAGGTTCTTCCTTTGTAAGTGATATGATAGGAGCTTCACTGTTAGCTACAGTAGCGCTATATCCACAACAGACACCATTAGTGCATGTTGATGAGCAATTTTCTTATCTAAAATCCTTCAATGGTGCTAAAGGGCGGGTAGAGTTAATGAGTCGCCCATCCCATTTTTTCTCTCTTTACAATGATTATGCCCACCACCCGAGTGAGATAGTTTCCTCATTAGAAACTCTCAGATTTTTACATCCTAATTCTCGCTTGATACTTCTTTTCTTTCCTCACACGATGAGCAGAATGACCACCTTTTTTCAAGGCTTTGTTGATGCGCTCTCTTCAGTAGATTATTTGTTTGTATTTCCGGTAGCTATGTCTGCTCGCCAAGACGGAAACACTGAAGAGGCAAAAAGGTTAAGCGAGATTCTTGCATCTGAGTCGAAAGGAACTTTTGTCGAGAATAATGAAGTGGCTCTAAAAAGCATTCAAGCCATATTGCATACATGTGATGTGTGTATTACGATGGGAGCAGGAAATACCCATTCGATCATTGAATCCCTTCTCGGTTTAAAGGAACCTATAGTATGATAAGTATGACAGGATATGCTTCAAAAGAGATGAGAAATGAAGATTTTTCACTTTCTATTGAAATGAAATCGTATAATAACCGTTATCTCGACATAAAACATAGTATGCCTAGTGTTTTCTCTCCTTTTGAACAAGAGATAGATTCAAAAATAAAGGAAGTCGCTTCTCGTGGTTCCGTTGAGATTTCAATTCGTTATAAGCAGTTTACAACTTCTACTGAACTTATTGTGAATGAGCAGATTGTGAAGCAATACAAAGAAGCTTATTCTTCAATACAAGGAATTGTAGGTGCGAAAGATGAAGCTTCACTGAATAATTACATCTCTCTAGAAGGCATCATTACTACAATAAATACACTAGATATATCTCAGTTTCATACACCATTATTTGCTTTACTTGATGAGGTTCTTATTGAGTTTAAACATGTAAGATGTATGGAGGGCGAAGCTACAAAGAGTCACCTCATTTCGTTAATAACTGGAATGAAAGATTCTGTTGAGAAGATAAAGACGTATAGTTCATTGATAGAAGAAAAATTAAAAGATTCCTTATTGAAGAAAATGAAAGAACTTATGGGAAATAGTGAGTATGATGAAAATCGGTTCTTACAAGAAGTTGCCCTCCTTCTTGTTAAGTATTCTATAGAAGAGGAACTTAATCGACTATCTACTCACTTCATCTCGTTTGATACGTTGATTGATTCATCTGACGCAATTGGTAAGAAATTAGACTTTCTTTCTCAGGAGATGAATCGGGAAATAAATACTATTGGAAGTAAAAGTATGCTAGGCGAGGTTAGTCAGTTGGTGGTTAATCTAAAAGATAGTTTAGAAAATATTAGAGAACAGTTAAGAAATATTGAGTAGGATAAGATAGATGAGAGTTGCAATTTCAGGGAAAAGCGGATGTGGCAATACTACAGTGAGTACATTAGTTGCAGAAAAGATGAATTACCCCCTCATTAATTTCACTTTTAGATCGTTAGCAAAAGAAAGAGGCATAGAGTTCTGGCAATTTTGTGAGATGGCTGAAAATGATGATTCGATCGATCGGGAACTCGACCGTCGGCAGGTTGAGATGGCTCTCTCTCAAGAGAATTGTGTTTTAGGGTCTAGGCTCGCTATCTGGATGTTAGAGAATGCAGACCTCAAAGTTTACCTCACGGCAAGCGTAGAAGAGCGTGCGATGAGGATCCAAAGGCGGGAAGGGGGAAGCCTCCTTTTACGTAAGAATGAGACTCACAAGAGAGATGAGAGTGATACTGCTCGCTACAAAAAAATTTATAACATAGATAATTCTGATACATCCATTGCTGATCTTGTAATTAATACTGATAACTTAGAACCAATGGATATAGCAGAAATTATCATTTTGAAGATTAATTCTCTTCTTTCCACAAAGCATTGATTGTAGATATTGTCTGGCTACTTCCTTGAGCGATGAATGAGATATCATCTCCACAGCTAAGGAAGTCAATTCCTCTCTGTACCATCTCCTTTACGAAAGGCATATCAGAATTACCGAGAGAAATTCCAACAATAACCCCTCTTTCTTTAGAAGTCTTAATAATGGTATCAATGTGATTGAGTACCTTTTTATCCCACATATCACCCCGACAACCTAGAGAGAATGAGAGGTCATTGGGGCCTATCATCACAGCATCAATACCATCTACTTCTAGAATAGAGGAAAGGTTATTCACTCCCTCTAGAGTTTCGATTTGAACAATCCTTAATAAACTGTTATCTGCATAGGAAAGATAGGAAGTAGTATCATCAAGACCATACTTAATTGCTCTACGAGGGCCAAAACCCCGTTTTCCGCGAGGAGGATAGAGGCAAACAGAGATAGCAATCTCTGCCTCTTCTTTTGTGTTGATCATTGGAAATATTATTCCATCAGGACCCATTTCCAGAACTGGTTTTATAAAAGAGACGTCTCCTTTTACAACTCGCACAATTGCAGCGGCATGAGAGCCTTGTATCGCTCTTATATGGTTAAGAATATTCTCTTTATCGAAAGCACTATGTTCTGCATCAATCCACACAAAATCATACCCATAAAGAGCCATCTGTTCACCAATTGCTGGATCAAGCAAAAATACATGAGAGCCCAATACGAGCTCTCCTTTTTTTATTTTTTCTTTCATAGTAAAAGATTTCATCATCTATTCCCTTATATGGAGAGATACTCTCTCATTCTCTTTTCACTTCGTATGAGGGATGCAACTTCATGAATAGAATTTTCATTCAACATTGACATGTCCTTTGATCGTGTCATGATATCCATCGGAATATCTGTTTCATTAAAGTGATATTTAGCATTCATTGGATACGCTCTCGTTTCTGAAACGCCCGCAATCGTTAAGAAGTCAGAGACTTCTCTTGCTTTTTCAGGATATTTTTTATAGTTGAGGTATAACCATTTGTAGATATCAATATGGAAGTTAGCCATAACACCATTATACCCATCATATCCCATGATTAGAGAGTCGAGGAGGGTAGAGGTATTTGCATTAAACAATGAAAGAGAAGAGTTGGAAACCGCTTGTACTCTCTGTTCTTGTATCTTTAGGGAGCAACTTACATCCTTGAGGAAAGTAAGAGAGCCGTCGAGACCGCACTGAGAGAGGAAAGAAGTAGATAGGAGTTTTTGATAAGGGTAAGGACACTCATACATTCCGAAAGTGATTTCTGGAAATGTTGAAACAATTTTATGATAGTTTTTTTCTAGTACGGCATCATCCTCATCTTTTTTTGCGAGCCGATTAGAGACTAACACGAGGGCATCAATATCAAGACGGCTCATTGCTTCAAGTTGTTTTAATTGATCTATCTCTTTGTCTGCTGTATGACCAGAAGCGACAATCTTAATTCTGTGATCGTTTTCATCAATAATCGTTTGAGCGATATTGATCTTTTCATCCTCACTTAAGTGAAACATCTCGCTAGATAGACACACAGCGAAGATCCCATCTGCACCATGGTCGATATACCAATTGACCATTTTTCGAATTGCCTCATAATCTACTTTGTTTGAAGATGTGAATGGGGTAATCATCGTAGGGTAACACCCATAGAATTGTTTTTTCATGTTACTATTTCCTTATATTATCATGCCAAGCGCTCGTGGCAAGAAGAGTGTGACGTTAGGGATGTAGGTAATAATTATGAGGACTGCAATCATGACAACAATAGGCCACAAAATCTCCTTCATAATTTTCTTTAGTGGAGTGTTTGATATTCCTGAAGTTATGAACAGGAGCATTCCAAAGGGGGGGGTAGAAAGGCCCACCATCATATTGAAAGTCACCACTAGTCCAAAGTGAACGAGATCAATACCTAAAGAGGTTGCTACAGGTAATAAGATAGGTACAAATACAAGTTGAATAGTACTCGTGTCTATGAACATTCCTAACAGGAGGATTACAAGGTTTACAAGAAATAAAAAGAAATACTTGCTACTACTTATAGATAATATCCAGGCTCCTAGAGAATTTGCCACTTGTTCTCTTGCTACAATGTAACTGATAATACTCGCAGCCCCAATCATAATACTCGTAGCACCAATATCACTGACGGTTTGTTTGATAATTTTCCATAAATCTTTTATTGTGAGAGCTTTGTATGCAAAAAAGGCAATAAGTAATGCGTATAGACCTGCGATTGCACCAGCCTCGGTTGGAGTCATTACACCAGTATAGATGCCTGCTAACAAGATAACTGGGGTGAGGAGTGAGGGAATAGCTTGTATTGTGAAAGTTATAAATGCTCTAAAGGCGATTTTTTCCCCTTTAGGATAATTTCGTACCTTACTGATGATAGCAATGTAAATCATCAAAGCTATAGTAAGCAGTATTGCTGGAATCATTCCCCCAAGAAAAAGAGCTCCAACTGATGTTCCGGATAGCATCGCATAGATAACTAGCGGGATACTCGGAGGGAAGATTGGACCAATAGTTGCACTTGCTGCGGTGATGGTACAGCTAAACGCAGGATCAAATCCAGCTTCATTCATTGCCTCAATTTCGATCTTGCCAAGACCTGCTGCATCTGCGATGGCAGAACCTGTCATACCTGCAAAAATGAGGGAAGCTAAAACGTTCACATGCCCTAATGCACCTCTCATACCGCCAACTAGTCCATTTGCAAATCTAAAAATCATATCAGTCACTTTCCCACTATTCATTACATTAGCGGTGAAAATAAATAGAGGAACTGCAATAATTACATAGTTTGTGAAATAGGTATTTACTACCTGATTTATCACAAGGGACAGATCTCCACCTTTTACGATGAAATATGAAGCGGCAGAGACAATCATTCCAAGGGCAATTGGCATACGAAATACAAAAATGAGGACAAAAACAATAAAGGTAACAAGTAATGGTAAACTCATGATAATAATCCTCCATTTCGATGATCTTCACTATCACCAATCTTTTTGGTAATCACTAATAGATCTTCTTTTATCTCACTTCCTATATATCCAATCGTTGAAATGACAAAATATACGAAGGGGAGGAAAACCCATCTATAACTAATTCTAAAGACAGCTGTTTTTTGAAAAGCAACGAACGAGGTATATTTGAATGAAGGAATTACGAGAAGTACAAATGTTATGATAATTAACAAATTCCCGATCATACGAAAAAGAGCTGCAATCTGAGGATTGAGCTTGTCATAGATAAGAGTGAATTTAACGTGTGCATGCCTGCGCATTGTAAAACATGTACCAAGTAATACTGTCCATACGAATGCGACTACTATCACCTCTTGAGTCCATGTAAGTGGATGGTTTATCACATACCTGAAAAAGACTTGTAAGATGAAAGTCAAGAACATGATGGTAAAGGTAGCAACAGGGAGTATTACTTCTATGGCATTACGTATTATGAGGAATAACTTTTTCATTTCTAGATTCCTTATGTTCTATCATGATGACGATACCGCTTGGTATCGCCATCATATGAAAATTTAATTATTTAGCAGCTGCTTGAACCTTATTAAAGAAATCAAGATCCCAAGTTTTACTAAAGTCAGATTTGAGATATGCATCAAGTACATGAGCACTGAACGCATCTACATCTGCGTTATATACACTTAAACCAGCAGATTTAAAGAATTCTACAAGTTCAGCTTCAGCTTTTAAGTTTGTTGCATCACAATATTCAATTCCAGCTTTAACTCCAGCTAACACCCATTCCTGTTGTTGTTTTGTGAGAGATTCCCATTTTGCTTCATTGATAGTTGGCCATACAGAGTCAACTAAATGGTTTGTAAGAGTGATGGATTTTGTCACCTCAAAGAATTTAGCATTCTTTGTACTTGGAAGAGGGTTGTCTTGGCCATCAACAGTCTTTGTTTGTAGAGCCATATATAACTCACTGAACGAGATTGGAGTAGGATTAGCACCAAGTGCACGTCCTAGAAAGAGCCATGCTTCACTATTAGGCATTCTCAAGTTAACCCCTTTTAGATCTGCAGGAGTTTTTATTGCTCGGTCTTCAACTAAGTTAATCTGACGTGTTCCAAGATATTCAGCACCGAGAGGGCGAACCCCCTGTTCTTTTGCGATTCGATCAAATACTTCAGCACCAATGGGACCATTAAAGACTTTGGTCATGTGGTCATAGCTTTTGAAGATATACCCTGCTGTGAACATAGAGACCCATGGGGATCCATCAGTTAACCAAGAAGCACTTGTTGCCGTAATATCTGCTTGACCTGATTTGATTGCTGATAATTCCTGTTCTTGTTTAAATAGAGATGCAGAGTCGTACGTTAAAACTTTTATTTGTCCATTAGATAATGACTCAACGGTCTCTTTAAAAACTCTCATCGCACCAGCGTGGGCATCAGTTGGAACTGCAGTCATTGTGTAGACCAATTCTACTGGTTTTACACTTCCACTTTCAGTTTGTCCTGCTGCTCCCACATTAATAACGAACACGAGCACTAAGCTCAATACTAGCAACACTCTTTTCATGTTGCACCTCCTTACGGTATTTGCTTTATAACTTTAGCAACGCTAAAGTCCTCTCTACAATGAGGTGAATCCACCTTCATTATCAAACTTTGTTACACTTGCCCTTGATGCCAATAGGTGAATTCTCATAGCCTTTTCAGCAATGTCAGGGTCTCTTGAGGCTAATGCAGTGAGAATAGCAGTGTGATCAATGTGAGCTTTCTGAAGTCCATTAGCGACAACAGCACCTTTTTTCATGTACATATGTAAGAGAGTGGTCATAACCTCAACAAACAACGCCAATAGTTCATTACCACTACTTTGAGCTATTTTTATGTGGAACTCACAATCTTTTTGTACTCTTTGGTCAAGAGGAAGTTGTCCTCCATTCATTTGAGAAACAAGCTCTTGCAAGGAATGTAATGTTTCATCACTGATATGTTTTGCAGCCCCTCTAATCCCCGCGACTTCTAAAATCATCCTCATTTCATGAAGTTCATCACTGTCCATTTTCTCCATATACATTAATCGACTTACTGCATTGCTAATTGTGTTTTTCTCAGGAGCTGATACATACGAACCACCTCCATTTTTTTGAACAATGAGGCCCCTCTCTTTTAATACTTTCAAGGCTTCTCTAATTACAGGTCTACTTACATCAAATTGTTTTGCTAATTCTAATTCAGAGGGTAGCTTCTCTTTTACTTTCATTGCTGGTGATAAAATAAGTTTTTCAAGAGCATCAGCTATCTGGTCATGTAAATTTGTTCTGCTAACTTGAAAATCGATTTCTTCCATCTAACATACTCCTCAATCTGTAAAGTTGTCTTACAGCTTTACTTCTATAGGAAACCATGAGAAATACTGATTGTCAACAAATAAATAGTAATTTTTTTGTCCACTAGTCAAAGTCCCTCTAATCGTGTATAGTTCGTGATTGCTAGTAAATGGCGAAAGTATAAGGAGAATCACCTTGAGCATTCCTATAGATGTATTAGTTGATAAAGAAAACAATGTATATGAGATGACCTGTGTTGCTATCAGTTTATCGAACGTTATGTGTGCGAACGGCGATAAAGAGATGGAAAGCAACAATAAGAAAGTTGTTTCAACAGTCTTAGAAAGAGTGTTAACTGAAGATGTTGAATATTCAGTCATCGATAAGGAATAGTTATCCCCTTATATTCCTTTTTGGTCCTACTGGGGTAGGAAAGACGGCGTTACTCGATACTATTTTTCACGATAACTACTCAATAATTAACGCAGATTCAATTCAAATATTTCGTTATCTCAACATAGGTTCAGCTAAACCAGATGAATCTATGCTTTCTCGTATTCCTCACTACCTTATCAATATTAGAGACCCCTATGAATCATTTAGTGTAGGCGATTTTGTCCACCTAAGTGATGAAGCACTTGTAGATATTCGTAAACAGAACCGGATTCCGATAGTTTGTGGTGGAACTGCTTACTACTTCAAACACTTCTACTATGGCCTTCCTAAGAGTCCAAAGAGCTCTACAGAGGTAAGAGAATTAATTCATCAAAGAGTTGAAAAGAGGGGAGCAAATTGGGCATATGAAGAGCTTATGAGGATAGATCCTCCTTCAGCAGCTAAGATCCATCCCTCAGATATTTATCGAGTAACTCGAGCCCTAGAAGTATATGAATCAAGTGGGAAGCCCCTGTCTTCATACCATGTACCATCAAGTCCAAGAAAAGGATTAAATCCATTAATAATTGGACTACAGAGAGATAAAAAGGAGCTCCATGAAAGAATAGAAGCTCGAGTGGATATGATGATTCAAGATGGTCTAATTGAAGAGATTAATTCACTTTTAGAGATGGGAGCCACAAAAGAATGGCCTGGAATGCAAGGAATAGGATACAGAGAGTATTTTAGTCTGACAGAAACTCATTCATTTACACTCTCCGCATTAAGAGATTTGATTATCAAAAATAGTCAAAAATATGCAAAAAGACAGATGACCTTTTTTAGAAGTATCGATGGGGTGAATTGGGTTCATCCGAATGATCTTGCCCGCATAGAAGAACTTCTTAACTTATATTACTTCGAATACGTTTGAATTATCTCATCTTTTATAATTTTTTCGCTTATTATCTCAATGTTCTCTATCCTCTCATACCCTTTTGTATTGTTAAGGGTGAATTTCACTACCTTTTGAATAACCTGTAGATGATATCCCGCCTCTCCTTCTGCAAGAACACCTGGCGCATAATAATCATACGTGACTAAGATGGTATTCTCATTTTGTTTATCAAACATGAGATTATCTACTCCATAGATAATTGTTGATTCTTGTATAGATTTTTCTTCTTGCGCATTATATTCACTCGGAGAGATGATACTCTTTATTCCTTCGTATGCTTGCCTGATTCTACTATTGACAAATAGTGAAGAGACTTCATTTTCAAAAGGATTCTTTACTCCTCTTTGCAAAGAGGCATTCATTTTCTCGATATCAAGTTCGTTTTGACCAACAAAGAATTCGCTCACTACTTCCTGCGGGCTCATCCCACTCGTATAGGGTGCTTTGTTTGCATTAATGATGAGCTGCATAAGGGTGAGTAGAATAATTACCACAGCCGCACTTGCTACAAGGATTGCGGCTCCTTTTTTTCTGAAAAAGGCTCTCTGTTGTGCCTTTTTATTGAATTTAGTTACATATTCATGTAGAGGAATAGAGTTTACTACAGATTCTTCAAAAAGAGGATCCTCATTTTTAACATCCCACGGTAAGGGAGTAAATAATGAGTCAAAGTACGACAAATTCTCACTTGTACTGTACGCTCCACTAAAATTCTCTCTTTGGTCCACTAAAGACATGTTGAGTATCTTATCAATAGCATCACAGGTCCTCTTATCTAGATTCGTAAACCCTAAAGAGAGGGGGATATGAGTCCATTTTAACTCTTTTGACTCTTTTTTTTCATAAGGGGTGATGCCAGTTGCACTATAGTAAAGAATCTGGGTAAGTTGGTGAGTTAACGCGAATGGAGGTAGAAGATTTGGTTTCATGTAGCGATAGATGTGTTCATCTCTTTCTTCATCACTTGCACTATAGAGGATAAGGGAAGAGATCCTATCTGGTAACAATAATACTCCCTCACCTGAAAGCCAAAAGATCCGCCAAGTGGGAATCAATCCACTTTCACTCATGAGGAAATCGTTTTTCACCGTTTGAAAAGCCTTTGAGAGGCAGAGTATTCTTCCCTTGCCTTCTTCTTTGAGTGAATGTGCAATCTCTTTAAAAGGTAGGATATCTATGTTTTCATAGAAAAGATACCTTTTTCCCTCTATATCCCTCACTGCAGTGTAATAGAGAGGAGTCAATAGACCATTTCTATAGATATAGCCGGGTTCTTGTGTGCCACTTAAGAGGTGACGAGGTAATTCACCGGAGACTTCTCCAATACAAATGGCAGTAAATTCTTGATTATCTATTATTCTCTTTTCAATTGAAATCTGGTTCATTCACTTACTCCTAATACTGATTGCATCTCATAGAGGTTTGCTATTCTCTTTTCATCACGAACTATTGTGTAGGTTTTCTCATTTGTTGGGAGAACTACTCCTTTTTTTCCACCTTTTACCCGTTTTAAGTATTTTACTTGGGTGAAATATATGTCTGCCTTTTCATAAGTCTTTGCTTTTGAGAAAAGGATTGCAAGGTTTCCCGCATCAAGTATTGTCTCGAGGTCTACACTTTTATCCTTGATATATTTAATAAATATATATCCTCCTGAAACATCACGTGTGTGCATCCAGTAATCATTACCTTTTGTAAATTTTTTTAATAAATCTTCATTTTCTTGGGCATTTCTTCCAATTAGGATATCAAATTTCCCATTATAGATATATAACCCAGGGGCTGATGAGTATTTTAGCTCTCTTTTTGAGGTGCTCTTCTCAAGGGATGAATAAATTACTCTTAGATCCTTCAAAGACAATATAGAAGAACCTTCAAATTGTTTCATTTTCTCATCTACGGCTAAGATCTTTTTCTCTACAATGTTGAGTGATTCTTCCAAATATTCTCTTTTATTCTTCTCTTTATGGTATTTTGTATAGTAAGAACTGATATTCTCTCCACAGGTTATGAGTGGGTTAAGAGGAATTTGGATTGTATCCTCTCCATCAGTGAGTGTAATAAAATTCATGCCCTTCTTTACAAGGTGGGCATTACTACTTAATAAGTCAGCAATATTCTTGTATTCCAAACCATTACTCGTGGATTGTAGAGAAATCCTGATGTGCTCTTTTTCATTCATTAAGGCGACTTTTTGCTTTTCGTAATGACTATGTATTAAATCAAGCAAATCCTCAGTTTCACCTTTTCTTTCTCCCATAAAAAGGGATTCAATATACTCATTAAAACTCATGTTTTGAGGATATTCTCTTACAGTAAATATGGTGCTCGGTTTAAACCTATCCTCTATCGTAAAGGTTTTGCCAGATATTTCATTTACTTTTGGCCTTCTAAAGAGGAGGTCTTCAATAACTAAGTCTGAGTTTGTTACGATTACATTGCTTTTAGAAGCACTATAGAATCTAAAAAATAGGAGAAGGGACTCTTCATGACCCGTAAGATGAAATGTAAAAAGTCGATCCATTTCTTCCTGGACTACCTTTTCAATAATCATTCCTTCAATATGTGAACTTAAATATTGATTGAACCGTTGTTTGGCTCCTTTATTCATTGTCTTATGGACATAACGAGGCCCGCTAATCCTATGGAATCGAGCCTCTTGAGTTCCAACCTCAACGTAGAGTTGCCAAAAATGTTCATCAGGGTGATATAATTCAAATATGAGAGTATGTACTTCTAGTTGGTACACCTTTTGGATTTTTGAGCCACAAAGTGGCAATTCAGAAAGCAAGAGGGTAATCTCTTTATGGTTTAAGGGCACATCGACTCCTCATTCATTTCACTCATTTCATTATATGCATTGAGAATATCACCGGCAAGATAGAAAGATCCTGTTGTGATAATTGGTTTGTTATTTCCACTGAGTTCTAGAGCAAGTGCGAGAGCGTCGTTTGCACATGGTTCGATATAAAGGGAACAATTGGATTTTTCGTGTTCTATCTCTTTTCTGAATAAGTTATACAGAGATTCAATATTACTCTTTTTAAATGTTCCTGGTCTACTTATGATAATATGAGAAAAGATTGGCAAAAGGAGACGGATCATATGAATGTGGTCCTTGTCTTCAAGTGCACCAAAGATTACTATCATCTCCTGTTCCTTGTAGAGACTTCTAATTGAATTGAGGAGATGGCGCAAACTCTCTTGAGTATGGGCTCCATCGATGATAATCGGTGGGGTAGATGAGATTTTCTGCATCCTTCCCACTAAAGTGGCATCCTCGATTGCCTTCTCACTTACCCCTTCTTTGTAGAGGCCCATGACCTTGAGTGCAAGAAGTGCTAATGCGCTGTTTTCACCGCTTACTTCACCTCTCATTTTCACCTTCAAATGAGTGAGAGCTCCATGAACCCACTTAATATCTACCTCTTCATATTCTTCTCTAGTTTGGGTAGCGATAGACTCTACTTCACCAACAATATCCCATAGATGGGAGCCCATAGCAGATGCCTCTTTTTCAAGGACATCTCGAACAACGCTACATTGACGAGAAATACACACAGGTACCCCTTTTTTAATAATCTTAGATTTTTCATAGGCAATTTTTTCTAAGGTATTTCCGAGGATAGCTGTATGTTCAAGTTCAATGGGTGTAATGATAGAAAGGATTGGAGTAATGATGTTCGTTGCATCAAGTCTTCCTCCAAGCCCTGTTTCGATGACAGCCATCTCACACCCAATAGCAGAAAAGAGAAAAAAGGCATACGCTGTGTAAATTTCAAATGTTGTGGGATGAGAGAGACCTATATCATCAGAAAAAGAAAAGTCTTTAATAGATGAAGTGAATGTATTCGCGACTTCTATCAGTTTTCGGTCTTCTATAAAAAATCCACTTAAAGTAAATCTTTCTCGATAATCCACTAGATGAGGAGACATATATAAGCCCGTTTTAATTCCTCCTCCACTTAGTGCCTGAGATAGAAATGTCGCAGTTGAACCTTTCCCTTTAGACCCTGCTATATGGATGGTTTTATACCGGTTTTGAGGATTATGTATATGGTTTAAAAGAGCTTCCATTCTATCGAGACGATACTCTCTTACACTATAATTATCTGTTCTTTTCTCTAAATTCGTCAGTGAATCAGCCCAGGAGCAAAATTCTTCGAAGGTGTTGTAGCTCATAGGGGTTACTGTAGTATAGGGGGTCTGTTTGGTCAATATTTTTCCCTCAATTCTCCTCTCTTATCAGATAAGGATGAATCTTTTTAACCAATGAATGTGTGAGAAACATATAAGGAGTATCCTTGTTACTAGTTGGGAACTATATCAATTACACTTTATGACACATTGACAAGTTATGACATGATGTATTCTACTTGAGTTTTATCCCATTAGGTCTTATAGTCAATATAAGGGATTTCTTCCTGCTAAATAAGTCAACGTCAATTATGTATAAGGAGAGGTATATGCCAAATACAAAGAGTGAAAAACCTTGGGATTTTTTATCTCAATATAAAGGTAAGTTTTTTGATGGAACGTGGCCAACTCTTGTTGAGATGTTCAATATTACAGTTGAGCGATATCCAGATAACAAATGTTTTACTGCATTTGCTCCAACGGAATTGTCTCTCACCTATAAAGAGGTACATGAGAAGGTTGTTCAAGTAGCTTCCTACCTTGGTGAGCAAGGAATCAAGAAAGGAGATAATGTCGCCGTAACTGGAAAAAACAGTCCAGAATGGGCAGTAGCATACCTTTCAATTCTTTACACAGGTGCAACAGTAGTTCCGATTGATTACCAATTGACTGATAAAGAGATAGAGCATCTCATTAAACACTCTAGTGCGAAAACACTTTTTATTGACAAAGAGAGAATGGATAAGATTGATAAGAAGAATACATTAGGCTTGCTTGAAAAGATTTCTCTAGAAGCAATCGATCAAGAAACCTACATTTTTAATAAAAAACCAAGCAAGAAAAAAGTGAAACTCGATCCAACGAGCGAAACAGATATTGCTGCAATCCTTTATACAAGTGGAACTACAGGAAACCCGAAAGGGGTTATGCTTTCGCACTCTAACCTCGTAAGTGACTGCTATCTTGCCCAAGCACATATGACACTCTATCCAACAGATATATTCTATGCACTCCTTCCTATTCATCACTCCTATACGATGCTTGCTGTATTTATTGAAGCAATCAGTGTTGGTGCTGAAATTGTTTTCGGAAAGAAACTCATAGTTAGTCAGATTCTCAAAGAACTTAAAATGGGAAAAGTAACGATGTTTTTAGCAGTTCCAATGCTCTTTAACAAAATGCTTAAAGGTCTTCTTAATGGGATAAAAGAGAAAGGAATTGTTGTGTATGGCCTTATTAGATTTTTAATGAGTATCAGTGGATTGATTAAGAAAGTTTTTAAAGTAAATCCAGGTCATAAGATGTTCAACGGTATTCTCGCAAAACTTTCAATGGATAACATCCGTATCTGTATCAGTGGAGGAGGACCTCTTCCTTCTTCAACATTTAAACTCTTTAACCAACTGGGCATAGATTTTGTTCAAGGGTATGGTTTGACTGAGACTAGCCCAATAATCACTTTAAATCCGATTGATGCCTATATAGAGACCTCTGTTGGGAAAATTCTTCCTGAAACTGAGATGAAAATACTTGATCCAGACTCAAGAAATATTGGTGAAATTTTAGTCAGGGGTCCTATGGTTATGCAAGGGTATTATAAGAACCAAGAGGCGACTGATGAAATTCTTTCAAAAGATGGATGGCTCAGAACAGGTGATGCAGGTTATATTGATGCAGAAAATTATGTATACCTTACAGGAAGGAAGAAATCCTTAATAGTGACTGAAGGTGGAAAAAATGTATTCCCTGAAGAAATTGAAGATCTTTTCCAACTCTATGATGAAATTGAGCAATTGTGTGTCATGGGGTATCTTGTGGATAAGAAGAATAAATCTGAAGGAATTAGAGTTATTATTTATCCAACAGAAAAATATCTTGAAAGTGTGAAAGATGAAGCTAAAGATCAAGTAGTACTTGATCATATGCAACATATTGTTGATGAAGTGAATAAAGAACTTCTCCCGTACAAGAGAATAACTCGATTAACTATTGCAAAAGAACCTCTTGAAATGACTTCTACGAAAAAGATTAAACGTCACATAGTTGCTAAGCTGTATGAGAATCTGTAATATAGTTACTATATGATGAATAGCGCAAAAAGAAATTATTTACGAAAGATAGCCCATCACATCAACGTGAGTGTGATGGTGGGTAAGCAAGGGGCTGACGAGAGAGTAATCGCAGCCCTCGAAGAATCACTGAAGAGCCATGAACTGGTCAAGGTCCGATTTCAAAACTTTAAAGATGAAACAAGAGACCTTGGGGAAGTAATGGCAGAGAAGTTGGGTGCAACCTTAGTTACGACGGTGGGACATGTTGCTATTATCTATCGCCAGAATAAAGACGAGAAAGATAGAGTGATATATATACCCCACTCAATTGGGGATTAGTCAATGATCGATTCTTTCACTTTGTTACAGGTGCCGAAGGTTGATTTCGGCATTGGTTCCTTCTCTCACTTACCTCTCTATTTAGAAGAATATAAGAATAGAGGAGATCTTTTGTTTGTGATGAGTGAGACTGTTTCTCATAACAAATCTGTAGTTCTCCAGATTGATGAATTGGAACATGAAGGCGTTCAAGTACACAAGGTGACAGTGAGTGGAGAACCAACTGTTGAATCAATAGACAGAATCGTAATTAATCAATATGACTCAAGAGTTTCTCTCGTGGTAGGAATTGGGGGTGGAAGTGTTTTAGATAGTGCAAAAGCTATCAGTGTAATGATCTTTCACCAACATAAATGGAAAGACCCTCATCTTTCAATTAAAACTTATTTAGAAGGGGTTGGAACAAAAGAGGCTCCCGCTTATCGTCTCCCCCTTATCCTTATTCCCACAACCAGTGGAACAGGGAGCGAAGCAACAAAGAATGGGGTAGTTTGCAAAGTAGGAGATAAGGGGTTTAAAAAATCCTTCAGGCATAACACGTATATCCCAGATATTGCAATCATCGATCCTACTTTCACTCTAACCTTAAATAAAGGAAATACTGCTTCTAGTGGTCTTGATGCTCTTACTCAACTGATGGAAGGGTATGTATCAACACAAGAAAATATCTTCGTTGATTCGATTGCTCTTGTAGCAATTCATCAAGCAGGTAAGGCGTTAACTCATCTTATGGAGAATCATCTAGATGATTTAGATTCTCGTTCTGCTATGAGTTACGCTGCTTTTATCTCCGGTGTCACACTTGCTCATAAGGGTCTTACCTATGTTCACGGTCTTAGTGGACCTATGGGAGCCCTAAAGCCAATTCCCCATGGAGTTGCATGCGCTGTGTTAATTGGTAAGATTAACAGAGCAATGGTAGAAGAGGCTCAAAAAGATACAAACATTGAATCTCACAATTCTTTTCTGATGAAAATGACTGAAATTGCAAAAGGGTGGGGATTAGAAACTCCATTAGAGGCCGTTGAGTATATTGAAAGTATTGTGAAACAAGCAGAATTCAAACCTTTGAAAGAGTATGGATTTACTGCTGATGATATTATCTATCTATCCAAACTCTCATCAAAAAGGAATTCGCCAGTAACACTGCCAGAATCGACTATTCATTCAATACTCACCTCTCTACTATAGGGTTCCCAAGAAGCAGAGAAAGTGAGTCTTACACAGTAGATACTCATTTCAAAGATTAAAGAATTACGAAACAATCACTGACGGTGCAATGTTTTAGGATGCGGGAATTGGCATGTTTATGTTGTTTCCGCCTATTCTCTCATTTTTTAAACGCTAATACTTCTTTTACAAAGTAATCGCATTCTCGGCCTTGATGAAGTGGATGGCCTCTTCATTCCAAATCAGGATGCATCGATCATCCAGGTAATTTTCGAAGACCTCGTTGCCGACTTCTATCTCATTGAAATTCGTCATCATCTTGAGAATATTAGGCTAAAGATTCCAGAAGCGGCTGAATACCATGAGAAGACAACCTGAGGAAGAGCCTATGTGACGAAGTAGATGTTGCCGATGTTATCAACTATATCAAGGCTAGCGATTACGCGATCAATCGCTTGCACTTTGTGCCCGGTTGATTAGAGAAACCCATGAAGTACTCATGGAAGGCGTGAGAGAGCAAGAGAAAAGTCCGGGAGAGTTTCGAACCTCACAGAACTGGATTGGCGGGGAAGGTGTTTCTTTAAAGAATGCTCGGTTTATTCCGCCGCATCCTGACGATATGGTTGTTGCGATTTCTGACCTTGAGAAATACTTGAATGCGCCTGATTCTCTTGATGTATTGATTGACACACTACCAATTCGAGACAATCCATCCATTTCTTGATGGTAACGGGTGTATAGGAAGGTTATTGATCACTCTGTTTCTCCTGGAGCAAAAGACTCCTTCCTTCCTTGTATATCTCCTACTTCCTGAAGAAGAACAGGATAGAGTATTACGATCGATTGGCGCTGGTTCGTGGTAGAGGAGATTCCGAGCAGTGGATCAAGTTTTTTCTGAGTGCCTAGAAGACGGATTATTAGTAATATGAAATTATATTTTAATGAATCAGGGACATTAATTCAAAAGTAGACGTAATCTTGTAGTCAATTTCTCTTTATGCTTTTAACCATTATAGTATAGAAGCATTAAGAAGGATGTTTTTATTCTTTTTACCACGAAGGATGTAGGGGGGGCGTACAAGTTTTATCATAACTATTCTCTATATAAGATAGTGATGAGGATAATTTTTACCATTATGATGTAGAAAGAGGTTGCTGCAATGCAACAACCTCGAAGAGATATCACCAATAAACTTTTTATTTCTGTTGTTCTAATTTCAAAGTCTGTGTTGTGATATCACATACTTCAGACGGACCAAAGTATTGAATTGCACCAGGGAAGATGTAATCACTATTCACAGCCCAAGTATCTCTCATCTTCTTAAAGTAGTTGAAAGGAGCGCCATCAAGTTCTACAAGAGCTTTCTTGATAACAGGCTTCATCTCTCCGTGGCGCTCTTCCATGTTCATCATCATCGTGATAGGAAATCCTCCGGCAGTCCATTCTGCTGCTGGACTTGTAAGATTCCCTACACTTGAAATATAACCACTACACTTATTTGCAAGGAGCAAGTATGCGTTATAACCAAGAGAGTAGGTATAATCAGCATCGAAGTTAGAGGGGAATGCACAGCGACCTTCGTATCCAAAGAAGTGATTATATGCAGAGAATTTTCCCTTATACTCGCCGCTCTTTTTTAATTCAACGAGTCGAGTTGTTACCATGGAAATAAGCATTTTTTCTGTTTCAATGCGCGAGACTTGAACGTTTCCATGTGGGTCTCTGTCCATAAGAAGTTGTTTTTGAATATCTACAGGAAGGGAGGCGAATACTTCTTTACTTTGAGGCGCTAATTTAGAGGCAACAAATGCATATTGATCGTCCCAACTACTTAATACACTATATGAGGTCTCTTCTTTTGCAAGGAGTGAGTTGATACTGTTAATTAATACCTTAACTTCAGGAATAAATTCAACAACCCCTTCAGGGATTAAAATAATTCCATAGTTAAGTCCTTTATTTCCACGTACGACGATGGTATTCACTAAAGAATCAACTACTTCACCTAAACTCATGTTCTTTTCTTCGATCTCCTCACTGACTAAACAAATATTTGGTTGCGTCTGTAAGGCACATTCAAGAGCAATATGAGAAGCACTTCTTCCCATAAGTTTGATAAAATGCCAATATTTTTTTGAACTGTTAGCATCTCTCATAAGATTTCCAATAAGTTCGCTATAGGTCTTTGTAGCAGTATCAAAACCAAAGGATATTTCAATAAATTCATTTTTCAGGTCACCATCAATTGTTTTAGGGCACCCTACGACACTAATGCCAGCATTGGTATGTAAAAAGTATTCTGCGAGTACAGCTGCGTTTGTATTCGAATCGTCTCCACCAATAATAACGAGGGAAGTAATGTTGTGTTTTTCGCACACTACCTTACATGTTTCAAATTGTTCAGCTGATTCTAATTTTGTTCTACCACTACCAATGATATCGAAACCTCCTGTATTCCTATAGGCATCGATGATAGCATCATCCATGGTGAGAGTCGAATCTTCTAAAATACCCGAGGGACCTCCAAGGAATCCAATGAGGTTTGATTCAGAATTTGCTTTTTTTAAGGCATCATATAATCCACAGATAACATTATGACCACCTGGTGCTTGTCCTCCACTAAGAATCACACCAACGTTAATAGGGTTGTGTGTGACAAGAGTTTTTGTTACATCAAAACTTACTCTTGGAAGGCCATATGTATGTGGGAAAAGGGATTTGATTGTATCTGCATCACTTTGTGGTGAGGTTGCATCCCCTTTTGTTGCAATAAGCGAATGTATAGGGTTCCTCAGCAGTGCAGGTAACTTTGGTTGGTATTCGTATCTAGCTTTTTGTAATGGTGAATGATCCATTCATCGACTCCTTGAAAATAATGTGTAGTTTATCATAAAGTATTTCTTAATTACTGTGCAAGTAGAGGGCTGTTGATGATTAGATAAACGCTCCCGATATTTTTTCGATTAGATACATTAGAAGGAATAAATTCAAGTAAATTCACCAAATTTAAGAGTAAAACTAGACTTGCAGTCCTTTTGGTATAGCGTATTCTCATGAGCATTATCTGGGCTACTAAGAAAGATAGATCATCACATGAGTAAACTATCATTGGTTAGATAACTTGTGATAAATTAAGTACATCAAAACCTGCAATTTATGTGTTGCAAGACGAGATATAAAATTTCTACAAACAAGTTATTAAAGGAATTGTGAATATTGTTGCTGGGATTATAGACATCTATCGCGAAAAGTTTAATACTAGAGCGCATATGAAAGACATTGATGTTGTATGTGCTGGAGTGAGCTGTTTAGATATCACTCTTTCAGGAAATATTACCCCAAAGATTTTTCAAGTCGATAGTACTCCAATTGACCGTATTATTGTAAATCATGGTGGAGATGCCTTAAATCAAGCAGTAACCGCATCAACTCTTGGGTTACGCACTGCTCTCATATCTTTCTTTGGCAATGATTGGAAATCAGAATATCTTCAAAATGTCTGTAAAAAGTATTCAATTATTACTGATTCTATATCGATGAAACAAGGCGATACTGTCTCATCAGTTGTTTTGGTCCAAGATGATGGACAGCGCCATTTTATGTTTGATCGTGGGTATGGGATATCCTATACTCCAGATACTTCAGATATGGAAATTCTTGAGAGGGCAAAGGTTCTTTCAATTGGCAGCCTTTTTGTCATGCCTCGGTTTGACCGTATTGGGGTACCGGAAATGTTGCAGAAAGCTAAATCCTGTGATGTAACAACTATTCTAGATCTTACTTGTGATACTCTGAAATTAGGGTTCAGTGTTCTTGAACCTCTTTTACCATTCATCGATCTTTTTGTACCAAGTTATGAGGAGGTTTCCTCTTTGACAGGTAAGAATAGTGTGGACTCTATTTGTGAAGAACTTTCTCTCAAAGGGGCTAATACTATCATTATAAAAATGGGTGAACAGGGGTGTTACATTTACTCAAAAGATATCAGGAAGATGGTATCACCTGTTGAATCTATTGACGTAGTCGATACCACCGGATGTGGCGACAGTTTTGTCGCCGCCTGTATTTATGGATTACTTCAAGAATGGTCACTTGAGTATATTGCCTTATTTGCTAATACTGTTGCAGGAATGAATGCAATGTTTCTAGGAGCATCAGGGCATATTTCATCAATCGAATCTGTGATAAGCAGAATATCTCGTTATAAAAAATAAAGGAGTCATCTATGCTCGTATCGTTACGTGAGGTATTAACTAAAGCGCAATCAGGGAAATATGCTGTTGGTGCATTTAATATTACAAACCCATTATGTCTTTCCCCTATTATTAGGGCAGCGGAGAAAAAGAACTCTCCAGTTATCATCAATGTTGCTGAAGTCTCGTTTAATGATGTGGATATAGATAACTTTTATCCTGCTATTATACATGCAGCAAAAAGCGCCACAGTCCCTGTAGTTGTAAATCTTGACCATGGTATAAGTGATGATGGGGTAATGAAAGCCTTTAGGTATGGGTTTAGTTCTATTATGTTCGATGCAACTCAATATACCTATGAAGAGAATATAAGAAAAACAAAAGAATTTGCAGATATGATTCATCCTCTTGGAGTCTCATTAGAAGGGGAATTAGGGGTTATCGGTGGACTTGAAGGTACAGAGGATGTAGATGGATCAGATACTGCCTTATACACTTCACTTGAAATAGTAAAACCTTATGTAGATGCGACGAGAGTTGACGCACTTGCTATTTCAATAGGTAATGTTCATGGATTTTATAAAGGTGAGCCAAATCTGCAATTTGAACTATTGAAAGATATCGCAAATGTTACTGATGTTCCTTTAGTACTACACGGTGGCTCGGGTATATCTGATGATGATTTTAGGAAAGCAATAGCACTGGGAATATGTAAGATTAACTTTTATACTGGTTCTAGTGTTGCTTCTTACAAAGCACTGGAAAAGCATATGAAAGAGCTAAATGGTTCCTATCAAGACATGGCAAGCATTAGTTGGGTAATGATGAATGCTTTCCAAGGAGCAGTTGAACAAAGAATGGAAGTCTTTGGAAGTGCTGGTAAGGCAAAATAATTAAGATAATTACACCTCACTTTATCATAATAAAGCAGTTAAGAATCAAGATAAATTATCTATTCTTAGCTCTTTTATTTTGTAAACAATTTCTTATCTTCCAATAAATTCAATACTGTCGGGTAGACAACATCGGCGAGTCTGTTGAGGCTTTTTTCATTCTTAGATCCCGTGAGTACTGCTATTTTATAGCCAGCTTTTCCCCTCTTTGCAAATCTCATATCAACAGAGGCATCTCCTACAACAACAACCTCTTCTGGTGCGAGAGAGAACTTTTCACAAAATACTTGGAAGACATTAGGGTTGGGTTTTCTTTTATAGTGGTCATCATACGTAGAAATCATCGATATGAATGGGGTTATACTAAAATGATCAAGACACACTTTTGTACTGTTCGCATTATCACTTGTAACAACTCCAATGATATATCCATATTCTTTCAGTTTTGTGAACAGAGGTAAAAGACGGTTTTCATCGGTGTGAGTTATGAGAGAATCTTTTAAGAGTTCCTTTGCGTCGTAGTATTTTGTCATCAATGCAGAAACAAGCTTTCTGTAGTGAAGGTGGTTCATTTTGCAAAAGATAAAAAGATTAAAAAGGGCAATTGCCTTGTTATGAATAAAAATTAATCCTTTGGGATTGATATCATGTTCCCCTATACCTATCAAAAAAAGGAGCTCCTTTTCTAACTCTTTGTCATCATCTTTTTCCATTGTTGCCAGAATTTTAGACATACTTGTACGCATGACCGGTGACCAAACCGTATAATAATCAAAGAGGGTGCCGTCTTTGTCGAATATGATTCCTTTATAACTCATAATAAGGAAATGTAGCATACAACCATGAAATAGACTATACAAGATAGTTTTTTTAACCAACTATTAATAGTGTTTTATTACTTGTTTCCTTGATTGAAGTTAAGCATTCTTCAGATATTCCTTTGTCTGTAATAATTATATCAAAATCTGTTATATCAGCAAAATGACCCGATTTAATTACATTGAATTTCGAAGAATCTGCAACAAGGACACTCGTATGACACGATTTTAACGCTGCGTGTTTTACTGCTCTTTCAAAGAAATTAGAGCAGGTAATTCCAAGTGAAGTACTCACCCCGCTTGCTGTAATGAATGCTTTATTTGCTCTATTTTGCTTAAGTAATTCAAGTCCTTCCGGACTCTCTAAAACCATCGAACTTTCGTGATAGTACCCACCTGATACAATTAATGTACAGTTAGGTTTCTTTGCAACAATAATTGCAATATTTAGGGCATAGCAGATAACAGTTAAAGGGATATCTTGTGGAAGGAATGTTGCAATAAGTTCTCCAGTAGAACCTGCATCTATGATGATTGTATCGTTTGGCTCAATGAGAGAGACTGCCTTTCTTGCAATTTTTTGTTTTTCTTCGAGCATGTTGGTTCTAGCTAAAGACATTCGATATCCATCAGTGTGGGTGTCATCATTAAAAATCACACCGCCATGAATAACTGTTAGAACTCCTTTTTCTTCAAGAGAGATTACATCTCGTCTAATTGTCATATGGGATACCTTGAGAATATCCGTAAGTTCTTGAATTGTCGCTGAGGTATTAATTCTTGTGTAATCAGTAATTCGCTCTAAGCGCTCTGTTTTTGTCATATTATGATCCCTGCTCGGTGATAATTCCTATTCTCCTTATATGTGTCTACAGTATATCAGTCTTTTAATCAATAATAAAGAAAAATGTTAAATAATTAACATAAAGTTTTTAAATAGTACATTCAAATCTTAGTAAATTACATCAATAAAGGTAATAACATAGTAAAACATATGTAATATTGGAATTATTACAGAAAAAACTAGAAAAATACTATTTGACAGTACTCGAAAAGTGGTTTAAAGTTAACAAATAAGTTAAATAAATAACATTTATACTATGCTTAGCATAAAAGGAGATACACATGGAAAACGGATCTATAAAATCTGCGTACAAACAGCAGGTTGTTGATGCCGGTAATAAAATGGTTGAACTAGGCCTCACCGTTGGAACTTGGGGAAATATTAGTATTAGAGATACTGAAACAGGTCTTATTTATATTAAACCTAGTGGGATGCCATATGAAGAAATTACTTCTGATGACATTGTAGTGATGAATAGTGATATGGAAATTGTTGAAGGGACAAGGAAGCCCTCAATAGAATTTGCACTTCATATATCAATTATGAATAGTAGAAAGGATGTTCATGCCGTAATACATACCCATCCTGTTTACTCGACTGCCTTTGCTGTAACAGGTAAGGATATCCCAGGAATCAGTGAAGACTTTGTCCAGATAGTTGGAGATAAAGTAATCAACTGTGAATATTCTCTTCCAGGAACTCCTGAATTAGCAGCGAATGTTGTCAAAGGACTAGGAGACAGAAATGCAGTGTTGATCCCAAATCATGGGACGGTATGTGTTGGAAGTGATGTTCCTTCTGCTCTAAAGATTTGTCATGTTGTTGAAAAATCTGCTCACACCTATATCCTTGCCTCTATCATTGGAGAGCCAAAAGAGATTTCTGAGGAAGATATGAGAGCGATGCAGTTCTTTGCAAAGAATTACTATGGTCAAGGGAAATAGGAAATATTCTTTTCTATTTCATCATTAATAGCAGTGCACAATATATTGTGCCTGTAAAGGAGGTCATTTCATGCATAAGAGTGTGAAATACGTGGTGTTTGTGATGTTAGTACTAGCCCTTTGTTGTACATCATCACTATTTGCTCAAGGTGGTAAAGATACTGCTAAGCAGTATGAGATTGTCACTGTTGTAAAGATAACCGGAATACCTTGGTTCAACCGGTTAGAAGAAGGTGTGGTTCAAGCTAAGAATGAACTTGGAATCAATGCATACCAAATTGGACCAGCTGATGCTGATCCTGCTCAGCAAGTGAAAATGGTAGAGGACCTCATCAGTAAAGGTGTAGATGCTATTTGTATCACTCCTAATGATGCTAAAGCCTTAGAGCCTGTTTTCAAAAAAGCTCGAGACAAAGGTATCCTAATTCTTACTCATGAATCACCTGATCAAAGTGGAAAAGACGTTGATATCGAATTGATTGATAACGTTGCTTTTGCCAAAAGAACCTGGGACATGCTTGTTGAAGGAATGGGGACAAAAGGACAGTATGCGGTATTTGTAGGTGGACTCACAGTTCCATTGCACAACCTATGGGTTGATGAAGGATTGAAATATGCTGCTGCTACATACCCTGATCTTGAACTCGTAACAACGAGAATTCCTTGCGGAGAAGATCAAGAGCTTTCAAAACAAAAGACCCTTGAATTACTAAAAACCTATCCTGATTTGAAAGGTATCATAGGCTTTGGGTCACTAGGGCCTCCAGGAGCTGCTCAAGCACTTAAAGAGAAAGGCAAAATTGGAAAAGTAGCAGTTGTCGGTACAGTTATTCCTGGACATGCAGCACCATATCTTAAAGATGGTTCAATGACTAAAGGAATTCTCTGGGATCCAAAAGATGCTGGATATTCACTCTCATGGGTCGCAAAATACATGCTTGATGGTGGAGACTTCTCTACACTTACATCAATACCTGGAGTTGGAAACGTCGAAGTGTTAGGTGATGTCATCAAAGTTGATGCTATGATGGATATTACGAAAGAAAATGCAGACAGTTTCGGATTCTAATCTATAATGATAAAGAGCTTCAGAGGCTATTATAGCCTCTGAGACTCTTTTATAAGTTGAAATAAATCAGAATACTATGTAATAAAAGAGAGGCTGTATGGAGACATTGTTTTTATCAATGCGACATATCAATAAGCAGTATACTGGAGTAAAGGCTCTTGATGATGTCGAATTTTCAATCCGTGAGGGTGAGATTCATTGCCTTGCAGGAACTAACGGATCAGGAAAATCTACACTGGTAAAAATCATCTCCGGTGTTGAGCAACCAGAGTCGGGGGCGTTCATAGAGATAGCCGGTAAAAAAGTAAATCAGCTTAATTCGATGGACTCGATTCGACAAGGGATTGAGGTGATTTATCAAGATCTTTCCCTTTTCCCAAATCTCACAGTACAAGAGAACATAGCAATGAGTGAACTTGTCTCTAGTAAGGCACAGCTCGTCTCATGGAGAAAATCTCGTAGAATTGCAATAGAGGCAATGAAGAAGATCGGAATCAGTATTCCACTTGATCAGATAGTCTCAAGGCTCACTATGGCTGATCGCCAACTTGTCGCAATCTCAAGAGCATTAACGAAGGAAGTCAAGCTTCTCATAATGGATGAACCTACCACAGCTCTTACAAAAAAAGAGGTCGATGCACTTCTCGCTGTGGTTGTTGATCTAAAGAAGAAAGGGATTTCCACCTTATTTATTAGTCATAAGCTCAACGAAGTAATGCAAGTTGCAGGTAGGGTTACTGTTCTAAGAGATGGCAAATTAATTGGATGCTATTCCAGTAGCGACCTAGATGATAAGAAAATAGAGTACTATATGACAGGAACTACGACGGTTTATACCCCGTATCATACAATGCCCGATAGATCCACTCAGCCATTATTAGGAATTAAAAATTTCTCAAAAGAGGCGAATTTTAAGGATATTTGTATGGATGTATATCCAGGAGAAATCGTGGGTATCACAGGTCTTTTAGGTTCTGGCAGAACCGAATTAGCTTTGAGTCTTTTTGGATTAAACCCTCCTGATTCAGGTCAGATGAGTATCGAAGGCAAAGTTGTGAATGTGAAGTCTGTAAAAGAGGCGTTACAAAATGGAATTGCCTATGTTCCTGAAAATCGACTTGTTGAAGGGCTCGTTTTAGATCAATCAGTAGGGAAAAATGTAGTGATGACCGTTCTTGATCGTCTTCTCACCTCAGCAAAGTTTATCGATAAAAAACGTGTAGATGATAGCATTGAGAAGTGGGTGGATGAATTAAAGATTAAAGTTCCTTCAGTTGACTCTCCAGTGAAAACCCTCTCAGGTGGGAATCAACAAAGAGTTGTTCTTGCAAAATGGATTGCAACAA
Organism: Sphaerochaetaceae bacterium; assembly: GCA_963663665.2. Lineage (GTDB taxonomy): Bacteria > Spirochaetota > Spirochaetia > Sphaerochaetales > Sphaerochaetaceae > SABI01. The sequence goes on along the minus strand of CAXXKP010000006.1, from coordinate 113,560 downwards.
AACCAAAATTATTCATACTCGATAATCCAACTGTCGGAATAGATATCGCTGCTAAAAGAAGTATCCATGATGTAATTAAGAAACTTGCTCAACAAGGGGTAGGCGTCATTATCATCTCTGATGAAATATCAGAAGTACTCTATAATTGTAATCGAGTACTTGTCATGAACAGAGGAAGAATCATTAAAGAATTTGTTTCCTCTGATGCAAACGAAGAGGAGATTCAATTATTTATTGAGTCTCACGCTATTTAAGGGGCCTTGTATGAAAAAACTGCTTGGGCGTCATGAAACATATGTTCTTGCGATAATATTGGTGTTCAGTGCAATCATTACAAGTGTGAACCCTAACTTTCTTACACTCGAAAATGCACTCGACTTATTGAAAAGTTATTCCTTAACAGGAATTATGGCTATTGGTGTACTCTTCGTACTTATTTCTGGAGGGATCGATATTTCCTTCGCAGCAGTTGCTACAATAGCAGAGTATGTCACGGTTCTTATCATTCTCAGACTTGGTGGATCAATTATTAGTGCATTTCTCGTTGCTATTATAATTGGTTCATTTCTTGGAATGCTTAATGGAGTTCTCATCCATCATTTTAAGATACCACCAATTATTACCACGATTGCTACCATGAATGTATACTATGGTCTTCTTATTGTCATTACGAAAGGTAAATGGATTTATGCACTACCGGATTGCTTTCACTCTTTTGCTGAGGTGAGTGTCGGCTCTTTTGGTCTTGCTGATGGATCTCCATTTGGGGTGTCGATTGTCACTATTATTTGGTTCATCCTCTTAATTCTTGCATCTTTTCTCCTTTCTTATACACGACTGGGACGGAGTATCTATGCAGTTGGTGGAGATAAAATTTCTGCCCAAAGAGTTGGGTTTAGAGTTGGACGTATTCAGGTTTTCGTATACGCATTTATGGGTGCGATGGCCGCTATTGCAGGTATTGTCCAAGCCTTGTTAGTTCAAACTGTTGCACCAAATTCTCTTGTAGGAAAAGAACTTGATGTTATTGCTGCGGTTGTTCTCGGTGGGGCAAGCTTAAGTGGCGGGGTGGGAAGTGTCTTTGGCACATTTCTTGGCGTGATGCTGCTTGCTATTGTTCAAAATGGAATGACATTGATGAAAGTTTCAGCGATTTGGTACGATGTGTTCATCGGATTAGTTGTTATTATCAGTGTCGGGTTTAGCTCTTACAAGCAAAAGAAACAACAAAATAGTTCTAAAATTGATATCCGTGAAACATCACAAATGGGAGAATCAACGAAGGAGAATGAGGTATGAAGATAAAAAAGAACGAAGTAAGTGTACTCCTATTCATAATGGTTCTCGTAGGTGTGTTAATGGTTATTATGAATCCAAGATCATTTTTAACGATAAATAATTTGCAAAGTATGGCTTTCCAATTACCTGAACTTGGTATTCTCTCTCTTGCTATGATGGTTGTTATGCTTACTGGTGGAATTAATTTATCGATTATATCGACAGCGAATCTTGCAGGAATCACTGCAGCTATGATTCTTACATCCCAAGGTGAACAAGTGTCACTAGGTATTATCATTCTCGCGATTCTTACCTCCTTAGTAGTCGCCTTGATTATTGGGCTTTTCAATGGATTCCTTGTTGCCTATGTAGGAATTACTCCAATCTTGGCGACTCTAGGTACTATGACATTACTCAACGGTATTGCAATCGTGATAACCGGAGGATATGTAATTTCAGGTTTCCCAGATGCTATCCGATATATAGGCAATGGGACATTCTTTTTAATTCCATTCCCTTTATTGATTTTCATCGTGATGGTACTCATTATGTCAGTTATTCTTAATAAAACAGCAACAGGTTTTGGAATGTACATGATTGGTTCAAATGATATAGCAACCAAATTCTCAGGAATTAGTAATGCGAATGTGTTGATGAAAACATATGTTATATCTGGGCTTTACTCAGGTGTTGCAGCTCTTGTGATGATTTCTCGATTCAATTCAGCGAGAGCTGGATATGGAGACTCTTATCTATTGGTAACTATTTTAGCTGCAGTTCTAGGGGGAGTAAGTAGTGAAGGGGGCTTTGGAAGGGTCTCTGGAATAGTAGTCGCGCTCATCACATTGCAGATGATCTCAAGTGGATTGAATCTCATGCGAGTGAGTTCTTTTATGACTACGGCATTATGGGGAATTTTGATGATTACCGTCATGATCATTAATTATCTTATCGATCAACGAAAAGGAATCCGTCATGTCTGAAATACATCACTATATAGGGTTTGATTGTGGAAATTCTTCTATCAGAACAGTCGTCTGTTCCTTCGATGGTGAAATAATAAGTATTGAACTCATTAGACAACATACAAATCGAGCTATCAAAGGACATCGCTATGAGTTTTGGGATATCTTAAATATTTTTCACCATATGCAAAAAGGTTTCAAGCTTGCACTTGATAAGGCACCACATGCTATTTCTTTTGGAATTTCAACATGGGGTATCGATTTTGGACTTATTGGAGAATCTGGAGAATTACTCACAAACCCATTATGTTATAGAAATCCCCTTGGTAAAAAAGGTCTTGAAAGTCTGAATGATGAGGAAAAGAGGAAGATGTTCTTTAGTACAGGGATTCAGAATCATGTTATGAACTCATTTTATCAGATACGTGGTATTAAAGAAGATCTACCCGAGTTTCTCCTCCTAGCAAAACATCTATTGTTGGTTCCTGATTTATTAAATTATCTCTTCACTGGTGAGATGAATTCAGAGACGAGTATTGCAAGTACGACTCAATTACTCGATATGAGAAAGCAACACTATTGTGAGGAACTTTTTGATCAATTCAAAATAGATAGAAATCTTTTTTCTCCTCTTGTTGAACATAGAAATGTTCGAGGATATTTACGTGAGGATCTTGCCTCGCTTTTTGGTTCTCCAATAATTCCTGCAATTTGTGTCCCCTCTCATGATACTGCATCAGCAGTATTATCAGTTCCCACACAGGAGGATGATTTTGTCTTCATCAGTTCTGGTACGTGGTCTCTCATTGGTACAGAACTCAAAGAGCCAATTATTAATGAAGAAGTTTTTCAGCATGGTTTCGCTAATGAAGGTGGAGCACTTGGTTCCATAACACTTTTAAAGAATTCTGCAGGGATGCATATCCTTGAGAATATTAAACGAGAAATGGAATTTAACGATTCTCGTCCTTATACCTGGGATGAACTAATTGATTTATCTAGACCTTCTCTTGAAGATCCCGATCTCCCTCTTTTTGATCCTAATAGCGACCTTTTGTATAATCCTGAGTCTATGATTGAATCTCTTAAGATACTCATCAATACTGATGATATAGGTCAAATACTTGCCTCTGCCTATGCATCTCTTGCTCAAAGTTATGCTACAACTATACAGGACTTAGAGCATATTACTGGGAAAGAATATCCTGTTATTCATATCATTGGCGGTGGAGCTCGTAATGATCATCTCAACCAGATGACAGCTAATAAATCACATAAGAGAGTTATTGCAGGACCAGTTGAGGCTACTTCTCTTGGAACAGGAGCTATGCAGATTCTTCATGATTACCCCCAAATGAGTGTTAAAGATATCCGGAAGATTATCCATAACTCTTTTGAGCTTGTTACCTATACCCCTTCATGATAATCAGCTTAATTTCTCCCTTTCTTGACCTATTCACCATTTTTTATATAGAGTGAAGAGATATGAAAGATACAGATTATCAACATGTAATTATATTCGTTGACGCAGATTCTTGTCCGAAAGCTCTTAGAAGTATAATCTTGAAAGCTGTTGTGAAAAGAAAGGTGCCTAGCGTATTTGTTGCTGACAGAGTTTTGCCTGATGTGGTAAGTGTTGAGAAAAGCCATAGCAAGGAGCCTTTCTTAGTGAAGATGGTAGTAGTCGAAAAGGGTGATGATAGTGCTGATAATGAGCTCGTTGATATCAGTATCCCAGGGGCTTTAGCTGTTACAAGAGATGTCATCCTTGCAGATCGCCTTGCTCAAAAAGGGGTAACAGTACTAGATGATAGAGGTGGTGTATTCACGAAAGAGAATGTCAAAGAGAGACTTTCATTGAGAAACATGATGAGTGAATTGAGAGAATATAATATCTATGTTGAAAGAACTAGACCGATGGGCTCAAAAGAAATCCAACTCTTTGCGAATGCATTAGACCGAGAAATCACGAAGATAACTAAGCAATAGAAGCAATTTTCACTCTAGCGCAGTATTTCTTATGTGAACACCTTTCAAGTAAGAATCATAGGATACCAAGTCTATCTCATTGAGACTTTCAGATATTGGTTTTTATCTCATTTCCCTTCATTCGATGAGGTTAATGTGATAATCCTTTCAAAGGAAAGTAGCGATATCCCTCCTTTTACAGGGGTTTCTCTCCTTGTCCTTTTCACAGAAAGTGAAATTGATTGTGCACGTAACATTGCAAATCAATATATTCTCATCTACCACTCATCTCTCATGAATTATCTTCATCTTTTCAATAATGAGAAATACCCTTTAAAAGAATGTATGACATTTTTAGACAAAAAATTCCTCACCCATTATAGAGGTGAGGATGATATCAGTTCTTCTTTTACAAAAAGGGAGAGAGAAGTTCTTGAACTCTTTGCAAGAGGAATGAGTGTTAAGGAAGTCGCCTACAGTTTACAAATCTCGAAATACACTGTTGCGACACATCAACGGAATTTATATCTCAAAACAAATAGTCACTCTCTTCAACAACTCACACTTTTTGCATCGATGGAATATCGACGCACGTAATCTTAGAATTCTGCTTGTTTAGCAGCTCGTGGATACGGAATAACATCACGTATGTTCTGCATCCCTGTAATATACTGAATAGCACGTTCAAAACCGAGACCAAATCCTGCATGTTGAACAGAGCCAAACTTCCGTAATTCCAAATACCACCAGTACTGCTCAGGGTCTAACTTAAGATCTTTCATCTTCTGGAGTAGCACATCACCTCTACTCTCTCTTTCGCTGCCTCCGATGATTTCTCCTAGGCGTGGAACTAATACATCCATAGCCCTTACAGTCTTTCCGTCATCATTCATCTTCATATAGAATGCTTTAATTTCTTTTGGGTAATCAGTCACAATTACAGGTCCATTACAGATAACCTCTGTAATGAATCGTTCATGTTCAGTTTGTAAGTCGCTTCCCCAAGAAACAGGATAATCGAACTTATTATTATTCTTTTCAAGTTCTTTCACTGCATCGGTATAGCTCATGTGAGTGAAAGGAGTCTCAATTACCTGTTGCAATACACGATCGATTCCTTTCTCAACAAAAGAAGAGAAGAATTTCATATCATCTTTACAATTTTTGAGCACAGCAGAGAAAATATATTTTAAGAATTCTTCTGCGACTGCCATATTTCCTTCTAGGTCACAAAAAGCCATTTCTGGTTCTATCATCCAGAACTCACTCAGATGTCGCTTCGTATTAGAATTCTCAGCTCTAAAAGTCGGACCAAATGTATAGATGTTTTTAAGTGCAAGAGCATAGGTTTCACCCTCTAATTGTCCACTTACTGTAAGAGATGCTTTTTTACCAAAAAAGTCTTGCTGGTAATCAACGCCACCAGATGCATTGATTGGGGTATTTAGGAGATCTAGTGTTGTAACTTGGAACATTTGACCTGCTCCCTCAGCGTCACTTGTGCTTATTAAAGGGGTATGAACATAATAGAAACCTTTATCATGAAAGTATGAGTGCACTGCATAACTGAGTTCACTTCTTACCCTTGCAACTGCTCCTATAGTATTTGTACGAGCTCTCAAGTGCGCGATTTCTCTCAAGTATTCAAGAGAGTGGCGCTTCTTTTGAAGAGGGTAGGAATCAACAGGGCATTCACCATGAACCGTAACTTCAGTTCCTAATAATTCAACTGCCTGATTTCCTGGGGATGCTACAAGTTTCCCCAATACAGTAACACTTGCTCCTGTCGTGACCTTATTTAGCACTTCTTGATTTGCAAAAGTTGCAAGATCTATAACAACTTGTAGTGATGCTAATGAAGAACCATCATTGATTTCAAAGAAAGAGACATTCTTACTTTCACGTTTTGTACGAACCCATCCTTCTACACTAATGATTTGGTCATCTGGAGTGAGGGTGAGCAATTGGGCTATTCTTTTGGACATGTAAAGACTCCTATACGGACAAAACTATTCCATATATTGCTTACCATTGTCAACAGATACTCATATTATATCGATATAACAACTGGACGTAGTAAGGTATTGAATAGTATAGTAGAGGAGAATTGGGGGGATTAATGTTTCAAATAATTGGAAATAAGAAATGTATACTTACAAAGAAAGCTCTTCGCTACTGTAAGGAACGTAGTATAGATTTCCAGTTTGTAGATCTCCAAATGAGAGAATTATCGCCTGGTGAATGGGAAAAGATCTTTTCAAACATAGATCCATTCAATCTCATTGACTCTTCGAGTAAGTTTTATAAGAAAGAGGGCTATGCCTGGCGTGAATATGATGCAAAAGAGGAACTCATGAATCATATCGAATTATTGAGGACTCCAATCATAAAAGTTAAACAAAAAGCAATTCTTTTAGAGAGTGAAGAAGATTTTTCTCGTATGGAATCTATATCATGATCCGTTACTCTGTGCTTGGTAGTGGCTCAAGTGGGAATAGCTACATCATTAATTATAAAGATACCTCAATATTATTAGATGCAGGATTTTCTTTGCGTCAAATCAAAGATAGAGTCGCTATGAGCGATATAGATTTTTCAACAATCAAAGCATTGTTTATTACTCATCTCCATCCTGACCATGCTCGTGGTGCTGGAGTGTTTGCAAGACAAACCGCTATGCCTGTCTATCTTCATCATTGTATTAATGAGAATATCAAAGAGTTTGCATCATTGAGAATACCTCATAACCTTACCCAATTTTTTCAAGTGGGAGAGCCTGTAAGTGTCGGTCCATTCAACGTAACTTCCTTCCAAACCCATCATGATAGCCCCTATTCAGTAGGTTTTTTCATCGAAATAAAGAATAAAAAGTTTCTCCTTCTTACAGACACAGGTCAAATAGAGGATGAAATGGTTGAATATGCTCACAAGAGTGATATTCTCTTTCTTGAAGCGAACTACGATGAAGCTATGTTAATGAATGGCCCATATCCATATCAATTGAAGAAAAGAATCAGTGGCCCTTATGGGCATCTCTCTAATGCAAATGCTATTACCTTGCTCAATAAAATTCACAGCAACTCTTTCCAAAAAGTATATTTCTGTCATTTATCTAATACAAATAATAGAGTTGATCTTTTGAATCAACTTATTCAAAAAGAGCTTCTCTGGTCTGGTGAATCAACTGTATGTCACCATGGAGACTTGTATAGCTCATATCTCAAACTAGAAGAGGGATAATAATTATGAAACCTGAATTAACAACTTTTACTATTAGGCACATTTTAGAGAGATCAGCAGAGAGATACCCTAAAAAACTTGCTCTCACTCTTATAGGTGATAAGAAGAACTCCTACACCTATTCTCAACTCAAAGAAAATGTAGATTCTATCGCAACGTATTTAATAAAGCACAAAGTGAAGAAAGGGGATAAAATCGGACTTCTTGCAGAAAGTAGTCCACAGTGGGGAGTTGCTTACCTTGCAATTGTCTCATCCGGTGCAATTGCTGTTCCAATTCTTCCAGATTTTTCTGCAAAAGAAGTTGAAACAATTGTAGGCCATAGCGAAGTGATTGGGCTTTTTGTTTCTTCAAAGAGTGTCGAAAAAGTTCCCTCTACTTTTTTAGAAGCGAATAGAATGCTCTTTCGTGTAGATGATCTATTCCATATTCCAAAAATTGAGGCTGAATATATTTCACAAAAAGAGCAGTTCCTAGATGCTCCAGGGCGAGATATGGCCAAAACGAAAGTTGATACTACATTAATCAGTTCTGTAGAACATGCCGAGGATGCATTAGTTTCAATAATCTATACAAGTGGAACTACAGGGAACTCAAAGGGTGTAATGCTTTCCAATAAGAACCTTAGCTCTAACGCATCTGGTTCTGTAAGACAGTTTGTGAAGATTACGGCGGGAATGAGATTCTTATCAATTCTTCCAATGAGCCATTCTTATGAATTTACCATTGGATTCCTCCTTCCTCTATTAGCGGGTTGTGAAGTTCACTACCTAGGCAAACCACCTGCTGCTTCTATTTTCCTTCCAGCACTAAAGAAAGTAAGGCCTCACTTGATTCTTTCTGTTCCACTTTTAATTGAAAAAATCTATAGAGGCTCAGTTGTTCCACAGATTGAAAATAATAAAAACCTGAAAAAATGGTACAAGAACAAACTGTTGAGAGTAGAAATCAACAGAATTATTGGGAGAAAACTAAAGATTACCTTTGGAGGTCGTCTAAAGTTCTTCGGAGTAGGAGGGGCTGCACTCGATAGTGAAGTAGAAAAGTTCTTGAAAGAGGCTCGCTTCCCTTATGCAATAGGGTATGGATTGACTGAAACATCTCCTCTTCTTGCCGGAAGTGGCCCTAAACAGACAAAACTCCAAACTGTTGGAAATTGTGTGCATGGCGTAGAGCTCAGAATCGATAATGCGGACCCTGTTACAAAAGTTGGTGAGGTTGTCGCACGTGGTCCGAATATAATGTTAGGCTACTATAAAGATGAAAAGATGACGAAAGAAACCTTTACTGAAGATGGCTGGTTTAAAACAGGTGACCTTGGACTTATCGTAAGAGGAAGACTTTCACTCAAAGGGCGAAGTAAAACAATGATTTTAGGCCCAGGTGGAGAAAATATCTACCCGGAGATTATCGAAACACTTATCAACAATCGCCCATATGTACAAGAGTCCCTTGTTATGTTAGGTGATGGAGGACTGGGAGCCTTGATCAAAATAGATTTAGAACTTATGGCTCAAAATCTTAAAACCTCTGTTGACGATGCAAAGGTAGACGCAGCTGCCTATGTAGCTCATATTAAGGAAGAAGTGAATAAGGAACTCAGTTCTTTTAGTAGGCTGAGAGAAACTAAAGTTCATAACGAACCTTTCCAGAGAACACCTACCTTAAAAATCAAACGATATCTTTACTCTCTAACTCATAAAAAAGAGGAACAGGATGAAAAGGCAGAATCAAAAGAAGAACCAAAAGAGCCCACAATAAAAAAATAACAAATGATATAAAAAGGCGAGACATATATGACAGACACATCAATTGACTTACGAATAGCTAAAGTAGAACCCCTTATATCCCCACTTGAGTTAAGTGAAATTCTCCCTATAGATGAGAATCTTAAAGCATCTATACATGATATGAGGAACAATGTGAATAGAGTAGTTAAAGGGGAAGATAAGAGACTTCTTGCTATTATTGGTCCGTGTTCGATCCACGATGTAGATGCTGCAATCGAATATGCAAAAAAGTTAAAGATTCTGGCAAATGAGGTGGAAGATCAGCTTGTGGTTGTCATGCGTACCTATTTTGAGAAACCGAGAACCGTCGGAGGATGGAAAGGTCTTATTATTGATCCAAGAATGGATGGTTCGTACGATATTACCGAAGGATTGAAGAGAGCGAGGAAGCTCTTGATTTCTATCACTTCGCTTGGTCTCCCTGTAGGTGCAGAGATGTTAGATCCAATTGTTCCACAGTATATAGATGAGACTCTTTCATGGTGTTCAATCGGGGCAAGAACTACAGAAAGTCAGGTGCACCGTACCCTTGCTAGTGGGATGAGTGTTGCTGTAGGCTTCAAAAATAGCACAAGTGGAGAAGTCAGTACTGCTATTAATGCAATCAAGAGTGCTGCTATTCCTGCAGCCTTTATTGGTATTGATAAACATGGTTCTTCTGCCATTTATCGAACGACAGGGAATGATGCAGGACATCTTATCCTCCGAGGCGGAGATAATGGACCTAATTACTATGATGAAGAGATTGAAGATGCTATTGATAGTATGATTCAAATGAAGGTTACACCTTCAATTGTAGTTGATTGCTCCCACGCAAACTCAAGAAAGAACTATAAACGACAGGAGAGGATTCTTCATTCAATTATAGATCAAGTTGTTCGAGGGAGGAGTGAGATACGCGGTTTTATGCTTGAAAGTAATTTAGAAGAGGGCTGCCAAACAATAAAAGATGACCCAAAGGATTTACTCTATGGAGTATCTGTGACAGATGCTTGTATTGGATGGAACGATACTGAAAAAGTGATTCGGTCAATCACCGAGGCGCTAAGAATAAAAGATACTAATAAAAGGGGATAATCATATGTCGAAAAGAGTACTTGTTGTACTAGCTCATGGCTTTGAAGAAATGGAGGCTCTTACTCCTATAGATTTGCTTCGTCGTAGTGGTCTTTCAGTCACTGTCGCAGGAGTTGATGATATACAGATAAAAGGAGCGCACGATATAACTGTCGTATCTGATATGTTAGTAGATGATGTAGGAGTCGACTATGACGCTATAGTATTACCAGGAGGAGGTCTCGGTGCAAAGAATCTCTCTGAGTCATGGATGGTCCATGAAAAAATGTTGATGATAGCTTCCACAGGTGGTCTTGTCGCTTCAATATGTGCATCCCCTGCTGTAGTTCTGGGTCCTAGCGGACTACTGAACGGGCATAGAGCTGTTTGCTATCCCGGAAGTGAAGCTTCATCACCTGAAATCAGTTTCTCAGAAGAGAGAGTATGCGTTGATGGATCTATCATCACAGCCCGTGCAGCGGGATGTGCTACTGAGTTTTCTTTGGCTATTATTGAATATCTCCTTGACCGAGATAGTAGAGACAGAGTTGCTTCAGCAATTTTATTTAAAGAGTAGGAAGAAGAGTATGGATATTGGATTCGACAATGAGAAGTATCTACGTGAGCAGAGAGAAGCTATATTACAGAGAGTAGATGAGAGTGAGGGAAAACTCTATCTTGAGTGTGGAGGAAAGCTCCTTTATGATTACCATGCCTCTCGTGTCCTTCCTGGGTTCGACCCTAATGTGAAGATGAGAGTCTTCCAATCCATTAAGGACAAAATTGATGTTATCGTTTGTATTTATGCACAAGATATTGAAAGACGAAAAATGCGTAATGATTTTGGAATCACCTATGATACTGATGTCTTTAAAATGATAGATGATTTTGCTCAATGGGGATTACAGGTAAATAAGGTTGTGGTTACACGATATAGCGGTCAGGTAAGTGTAAATCAGTTCATGAATCGCCTAAAGAGGAGAGGGATAACTGTATATACCCATAAAGTCACCTCAGGGTATCCAACAGATGTAGATACAATTGTGAGTGATGAAGGGTATGGAGCAAACGCCTATATTGAAACAGACAAACCTGTGGTAATTGTAACTGCACCAGGGCCTGGAAGTGGAAAGTTAGGAACCTGTTTATCTCAATTGTATCACGATTATAAGATGGGAAAGAAAAGTGGGTATGCTAAGTTTGAAACTTTCCCTATATGGAATCTTCCTATAGACCATCCTGTCAACAAAGCCTATGAAGCGGCAACTGTCGATTTAGGGGATGTTAATCATATTGATCATTTCCATTTGAGTTCTTACGGTATTCCTGCTGTGAATTATTCGAGGGATATGGAAGCCTTCCCTCTACTAAAAAGGATTATTGAGAAAATTACTAAAAAACCCTCATTTTATCAATCTCCAACTGATATGGGAGTAAACCGAGTTGGGTTTGGGATTATAAATGATGCAGTTGTAAGAGAAGCGAGTAATCAAGAGATTATCAGACGCTATTTCGCTACATTATCTGAGTACGCTCAAGGGTCAGGGTCTAGTGATGCTGTTACTCGAATCAAACTTCTCCTTGAATCAATGAACCTTAGCCCAACTATGAGAAGTGTTGTGGTTGCCTCTCATGAAGAATTAAAAAGTGCTGTTGAAAGAGGTAAAGGACATGATGGTATTGTGAGCGCGTCAGCAATAGATCTTAGTGATGGTTATATTGTAACTGGGAGCAATTCAGAGTTAATGCACTCATCTAGTGCTCTAATTCTCAATGCCGTCAAGCACCTTGCAGGGATTCCAAAAGAGATAGATTTAATAGCACAGTCGACGATAGAATCAATCAGACACCTGAAAAAAGATGTTCTACACGGAAGGAGAACCTCTCTAGATGTTGAGGAGGTTCTCATTTGCCTAGCAATGAGTGCAGCTAATAATCCATCCGCTGCAGCAGCCCTTGATAAACTCCCTCTTCTAAAGCACTCAGAGGTTCATCTTACTCATATCCCTTCAGTAGGGGATTTAAACGGGTTAAGGAAATTACTACTCCATGTTACGAGTGATCCTACTTTCCCATCAAAGAATCTATTAGATGAATAAGAAAATGATAATCGCACTCCAGTAATTTAGAGTGGCGTGATGTAATAAAAAACCCCAAGAAACTATGCGAATAATGATTGTTTTGCTCATTTCTAGGGGTTTTGTTATTAAGTATGTTACATCTTGCTCCCTAAATTCTATTGTATTTTCTCTGAATATGTTGGCTTTTTCTAATTCGCAGATAATTTTGGTATTACTTTGATTCAGAATAATTGAAGCGATTTATCTTTACCCGTCTCTATTCGATGAGATACAATAGGAGCTGTAGGGAGGATTCGTCATGAATTCAATCATTTCGATAAGTAGACAGTTCGGTAGCGGCGGACGTGAAATTGGAAAAGGTCTTGCTTCATTCTACGACATTCCTTTTTATGATAGTGCAATTATTACCCTTGCAGCAGAAAAAAGTGGGATGAATAAAGAGGTCTTAGAAAATCTAGATGAGAAGGCAAGTAATAGATTCTTATATACAATCCCCTCAGGACTTCCCTCTTTAGGGCAGATTACCCCTTCAACTCTCTATAACATGCCACTTAGTGACACCCTATTCCTTACTGAATATGAGATCATTCAGCAACTTGCAAATAAAGGTCCATGTGTAATAGTTGGACGGTGTAGTGACTATGTATTAAAAGATTTTTCTAATCATATTTCTCTATTCATCCATGCAAGTGAATCTAATAGGATGAAGAGAATAAGTGAGTATGAGAAGATTAGTGAGAAAGAAGCGGAATCTCGACTCCATAAATATGACAAAGAGAGAAAGAAATACCACGATTATTATGCAGCGAATACATGGGGGAATGCAGTTTTTTATGATCTCACACTCAATAGTGGAGTACTCGGGATAGAGGGTTCAATCAAAGTAATTACTTCATTTATTGACCTTTTCGAGAAGAGATAATCTATACTAGGAAATTTGCTCGTTATTTAAATTAGATTTAAATGAGTTGGCAATTTTTTCTTTCATTCTTGCTTTACACTCATACATTGCTTTGTCTGCCTCTTTAATGAGGGTAAGGATATCTTGTGTTTTCTGGTCGATGAAAAGCCGCGTTCCTACCGCAACTCCATATTCTTTTATTGGTGAAGATTCTAGTATTTCAAATATTTTTAGGCTTAAAACATCTAGCTGTTCTTGTGTGATATGAGGAATGATAACAACAAACTCATCTCCTCCAATTCTATAAATAGTGGATGAATCTGGAATTATCTCCTTTAAACCTCTACAAAAGCCCATAAGTATAGAGTCCCCTGATGAATGACCATATTTATCATTAATCTTTTTCAGTCCATTAATATCGCACACTACAATACCAAGAATTTGTATGTCATTCTCATTATGGAGAACTTTATCTATAAAATCATCAAAACTCCTTCTATTATGTACTCCTGTTAGGCTATCAGTGAACACGAGGTCTAGAAGCATCTTTTCTTTTACAGATAATGATTTTTCACTCGCTATTACAGATGCTGTTCTGACTAAAAATATTACTCCACTAATACTCATCCCTGTATGTAGTATGATGGCACTGTCTACTGTTATATCTAAGATAAGGAGGGTTTCCTCTGCTAAAACTGTAATACCTAAGACAGAAATTGCTAGCAAGAAAGTGATAAGATCTCTATTCCCTCTCCTATAATCTATACCTAAAACAATCGTGAGAGTGATGATATATACGACAAGTGCAAGCCCACTGATTGCAAGCATGTCTACATACTGGAATAGCCCAAGTAATTGGCTAATTCCCCCGATTACAAAAGCAACCAGAAAAAGGAGACTGACTTTAAAGAAAGGTTCTGTCTTTTTATCGAGTATAGTATAAGAGGTCTTTACATATTGAATGAGACCATAAGGGAGGAGGAATAAAGCTAATATAGAAAATGTAATTGGCATTGCAGGGTTTCTAAAAAGAATGAACCTACTTGGTGTTTGAGTAAATACCCATAACCCTAATATAATCTCTAAAAGGCCGTAATACCTAAGACTTGCTGTTTCCATCTTCTTAGCGAATAAGTACGAACTTACCATGACTAGAAACCCTAATAATAGAAAGATAAATCCAAAAAGGAGGGCTGGCCATTCTTTTAATTTATAGAGGATGAGGTCAGTCTTTGTGCCAATAATAGGGGCATCTATATTCCCTGATAAGTTGCTGTTTGAGGAGAAATCATACACCAAAGTAATTTTTTTCCCCATTGAGTCATCAGGAAGATAAATAAAGTGAGGCAGTCTTCCTCCAAGCACCGGTTTCTTCCAAGGTGAAGTATCGCCGGAAAAGGAGTATATCGATTCATCATCAATGAGTAGTTTAAAACTGCTCATTTTTGTTGTTGTTGAAAAACAGATATGAGAATGGGAATAGGATGTAGGTAGCAATCTACTCACTGTAATCTCTTTTCCAACCTTTTCCCCTTTAAAAAAATAAGGAAGAGTTAGGTTCTTTTCAACTACAGTTCCATCTACTTGTAAGGTCCACCCCTTATTAAAAGTGATAAGGTTTTTTGATGCCAGAGGTTCAACGACTAAGGCAGAGTCAAAATAGAGAGAAACTACAAGTGTTATTGCAACAACGAAAAAGAGTATGAAGATAAATACTTTGTCTTTATTATGAAAGAAATTATTATTTAGTTCCAAAGACATACCTCATACCTTGTTTTTATTTCTAGTACATCTTAAGGTGCAGTATGAGTAAAATGATAACATGTTTGATATAAAAATCAAGGTCTACTAAAATAGAAGTGAGAGGTAAAACCAACTATCTGCAAAATAACTATATTCCTGCGATAGAATTGTTAGAATCCAATATCATATTACAAAAAAATTTTTTAAGAACGTAAGAAGAAAGTATTCATCCTATATGTTTTTCAACCTCAGATATTTTTTCTTTTAAGATGGTAATATACTTATCTTTGTTCTGTTTCATCCTGAAGGCAGGACCTGTGATGCTTATTGCAGCTATTGCCTCCCCGTTTTTTGTTTTGATGGAAGAGGCAATACAATAAATACCCTCTTCATGCTCTTCATCATCTATTGCATATCCAGAAATTTTTACTTTTTTTAGTTCCTCTAAGAGTTTTGTATAATCAAGGATTGTGTATTGCGTATGTGGAATATAATCAAAACCTTTTGCCATTGCAATTTTTTCATTTTCGTTCTTGCACGATAATAGTGATTTACCGAGTCCTGTACAATATATAGGAGCGTCTCCCCCTGAGTGACTTGAAGTAACAACTCTCAGTGATTGAGTAGATTCAATCTTGTAGATGTAATGAATCTTGCCTTCTTCCATTGTTGCTAAGTGAATAGTTTCTTTGGTAATCGACGATAATTGTTCCATAACCGGAATTGCAAACTGATGCAACATGCTATATTTAGTCGAACTATTTACAAACCCATTCATTTTCTGGGTGAGTGAGTAATTCTCAGTATGTATATCTTTATATACATATCCAAGAGCAGTTAGGGTAGATAAGAATCGAAAGAGCGTACTCTTATGAAGATTGGTATCTCGTGCCATCTGAGATAAGTTGCTACTACCATGTTGAGCTAAATATTCTAATATCTTCATGACTCTTATTACAGCGAGTACTTTGTTTTCTTCTTCCAATAAATAGATCCTCTTCTTCTACACAATAATTTAGTACTTGAAATATTGCAACTATTGTTTCAAAAAAAAAGTCTTGTTTCAATAATATTATTGACAATTATATCAACATCTAGAATAATTGAATAAAAATGAAACAGAAGAGAAAAATTGAAACAGGAGGAAGTATGTATAGAGTGATGCCAGAAGAGATAAAAAAACTTTTGAAAAGCAGTGGTGTGGTTGCAGTATTAGAAATTGAAGACGAAAGAGATGCTGTTGATACAGCAAGAGCTCTTATTAAGGGAGGTGTTACTGTAATCGAACTTGCTCTTCGAAGTAAAGCAGCTGTTCCTTCAATCGATCTTATTGCAAAGAATGTCCCTGAGATGAATATCGGGGTGGGCACTATTCTCCATAGAGATCAGCTAAAACATGTTGTTGATTTAGGAGCTCATTTTGGGGTTTCTCCTGGGTTGAATGAATCTGTGGTTCATGAGGCTATTAGTTTACAATTTCCTTTTGCCCCCGGCGTTGCTACAGCAAGTGAAATCGAAAAAGCTTATTCACTTGGTTGTGATATGCTCAAGCTATTTCCAGCAACACCTCTTGGTGGAATAGACTATCTTAAAGCGGTGAGTGCACCTTACAAGCATCTAAATCTAACTTACTTTCCACTAGGAGGGGTCACAAAAGAGAGCCTCTCTTCATGGGCAAAAGTAGAAAATGTCCTCACCGTTGGAGGAAGTTGGATTGCAACGAGAGACTTAATTAAAACACATCAATATGAAGAAATTACAAGAAGAGCAACAGAGGCTATGAGCATTTGGAATGAAGTGAGAGGTGATACGAAATGAGAGTTGTAACGTTCGGAGAGATTATGCTGAGGTTGAACCCTCAAGGTTATAAACGATTTGTCCAATCTAATATTTTCGAAGTTAATTATGGAGGAGGTGAAGCAAATGTAGCTATTTCGCTCGCGAACTTTGGCCTTGATATCTCCTTTGTTTCAAAAATACCATCACATGAAATTGGTCAGTGTGCGGTTAATTCATTGAGGGAGTTTGGCGTAAAGACCTCTTTTATCACAAGGGGGGGAGAGCGACTAGGAATTTATTTCTTAGAGAAAGGAGCCTCTCAGAGGGCGTCTAAAGTAGTTTATGACCGGGCAGATTCTTCATTTGCCACCTCAAATCAAGACGATTATAACTGGGATGAAATATTTGAGGGGGTAGAGTGGTTTCACTTTACAGGTATTACACCCGCACTTAAAGGGAACTTACCAGAAATTACTTTGAGGGCGTGCAAAAAGGCAAAAGAGAAAGGAATTACGATAAGTTGTGATCTTAATTACAGGAAGAAACTGTGGAGTAAAGGAGAAGCTCAAGAGACAATGAGTCGTATCATGCCTTATGTTGATATTTGTATCGCAAACGAAGAAGATGCAGCTGATGTTTTTGGTATCCATGCCTCTCATACAGATATTACAAGTGGAGAACTAAATATTGCAGGATACGAGAAAGTTGCTCAAGAGATTGTCCGTCGATTTGGGTGTAAAGTAGTAGCTATTACACTTAGAAGTAGCATTTCAGCGAGTGTTAATGAGTGGGGTGGGATGCTCTATGATGGGGTAAAATCTTATTTCTCTCCCCGTTATCTTATGAATATAGTTGATCGAGTAGGGGGAGGCGATAGCTTTGGCGCAGGTCTTATTTATTCCTTTTTGAATAAGCAAGAGCCTCAAAAGGCAATAAATTTTGCAGTAGCTGCCAGTTGTCTCAAGCACTCAATTGAGGGAGACTTTAATCAGGTAAGTGTTGATGAAGTGGATACTCTTTTAAAAGGAGATGGTTCTGGTAGAGTGCAGCGTTAATTTTTCAAAAAAAATAAAGGGAGCTGTGGTGAATATACACAACTCCCTTCTTCAATTATGTAAGACTTTTTTTCATCATAGGGGACTCTTTTAATCTTGTTGCGGCGACCAGGGCAATGATAGATATAATAAAGAAGAATATCATGAACGAATTTAGATAGGCATTTTGCTTATAACTCATACCTGCAACGAAAATAAGACCTGTAATTTGGCCAGATAACAATAAGAGACCTTGACTGGTTGACTCTGCAGCTGGGGCACTTACTTCGGCTGCATATTGGAATCCAATAGGGCCTGCACTCATCACAAAGAATCCCAAAAGGAAGGAAGAGATAATCGCAACAAGGTATGCGTGTTGAGGGAATATGATATGTGCGAAACTAAGACCAGCAAGGGATGGTACCATTCCACCAATACATAATACTAAAAAGAATTTACGCTTCATATATTTATCACTGAGTAGAGGAATGATTATTGCACCGATAACACCCCCAACTAGCATGAATACACCGATGAGGCCATCTGAGTCTTGAACTCCTAAATTCCCTGCAATTGAGTCTACCATGCTACTTACCGCATTAAATACTCCCAGACCAATGAAGAATAATAGTAAGGTGATTTTCATATCTTTAAGAGAGAGGATGTGAGTAATTCCTTTGAAGAAGGGGGTCGGTACATACTCTTTATCATCCACAGGATGGAGAGGTTTCTCTTTGATGAAGATGATTGCAAGAAGTGCACTTACTGCTGTAATGATTCCATATACTAACAATATCCTTTTTATTCCGCTGCCATAGAGCGGATCTCCTACTCTGGTGACAACAAACAGAGGAGTAATTGCCATGACGATAATGATACCAAGATATTGGGCAAGGGATGCAAGACCTGCAGCAAGCCCTCTCTCTTTAAGAGGGAACCATCTCACAGTAAGAGCTGTTACTCCGTTGATAATAAAAGGTTGGCTTATTGAGAGAACGATTTGACTAATAAGGACAATTGTAAAATTATCTCCATAAATACCTTTTATTAAACCGGCACTACCTGCAAGAACCGACCCGATTGTGATTCCTATCCGTATTCCATATGTATCAATCACATAACTCGCTGGAATACAGAAAATAAGAAAGATTAGCATGTAACTCATAGAGAGAAAGTCAATGTTAATAATACTATCTGGGTTGAATTGACCACCATAGAATACGCTTGCAGCCCGAGCAATAGGAGCGTGGGTGAGCCATTGGATTTGGACTGTAGCTGTTATAAACATATACACAGCTAACACTACATACCGGTAAGGGGAGAGCTTAATAGAATCGTTCACGCTACAGTACTCCTATAGAGGAAAGGGATTTTTTTATCATAAAGTAATCTGATAAGAAAAAGCAAGAAGATAACAATTCTTGAGTTTTCTTTGCTCTTTAAACTACTATAGGAAGCATAAAGGGCATATTTTTTCATACCCTTCACGTTCTCATATATAATGCCTTGCTTCCCATAGAGACAGAATCTACATCTTTGTTTTGAGTAAATAAAGGAAAAATAATCTAAAACGATGGCTTCTTTCTTTTATGGTGTCAATTTTCCATATTAAAATCAGTTTATTTTCTTTAGCTCTTCTCTGATCTTCCTGTAAGCAATGATAGGGGAGTCTCCTTTAAGGAGTCTCTCTCCACTCTTTAGAGATGATGCTTTAGGTTTCTGAGTAATAACAACTCTCTTATCTTGCCTCTCAATTGTTCTATTTGCATACTTTCCACTGAATGCAATGAGTGAGTTAATACATCCAATAGGACTAAGGTGGCAATAAAATCTTATATAGAGGATCGTATTTTCCTCATCTACAGGAGCGAAGTAAATGATGACTTTAATGGAATTGCTTATGTGATTCATCCAAACATTAGGGAACTTGAATAAGAGATAGGTTGGTTTTATTTCACACTCCTCAGCTTTCTTTGGTGTTTGCCCTGTATCTACTTCGTTATTGGCACTTGTCTGAATGGAAGTGCCCTCAATGATCACTTTAGGGCCATTCACCACAGTCTTATTCCCTTTCCCAATTGTGTTGTAGTGGACAAAGGGGAGGTGCACAACATCTAGTTGGTTCTCAATACACCGTGAGTAGTGAGAATTCCAATGGTCTTCTATTTCACTGTAGCGAAAAGAATCATCAATGTAATCTTCAAAGAATGGGAGAGGGCTAATAGGTTCTCCATCTCCATACCACAGATAAATAATGTTATGTTTTTCCGTAACTACATAATTTTTGACATTATAGCGGTTGAGATCTTCTTTTGAGGCAATCCCATTAGCAGGAATTAGCTTACACAAGCCAGAATGATCAAACTCAAGGCCGTGGAATGGACATTGAAGATGGTTATCTTTTACCTTTCCTTTGCTTAAGGCAGCCCCTCGGTGAGTGCATTGATCTACGACACACCCGAGTGTGTTCGTGGTATCACGAAAGAGGGCTAGGTCCAGACCAAGACGTTTTATAGCAGAAATTTTTCCCATTTTCACGATAGATGATGGAGCAATCGCATACCATTGATTCTTTATCATATGTAACATCCTTTAACTTTAGAGATAAAGTACTTTTCTCTCTAATTTGATAATATCATGAACAAAGATTGAGTGGGAATATTTTTGCACGTAGTTGAGATGGATGACTATTTTCTTATTTTTCCTGGTTTCTGTCACGTTCCATTATTAAAGGAAGATAAAAATTGAAATTACGGGAAAACCCTCTATAATAAATAAGGCGATTTACATAATAGTGATATAAAGGAATCAGATTGCTGAAGATAGTAAAAAGCCACATGGGAATGTGTGAAAATGAAAAAGAGGCTTTCCTCTTCTCTTATGATAATTTCTCGTCTTACGAGAAATATTTAGATATGTTACATCTATATTGGGAGATAAGAGGAATAAACCCAATTATGAGGGGATACAATGGATAGCTCAGATACTTTTCTTCTCAATGATTTTAGTCGATTTCTAGGTGAACAACTCCCAGTGTCTCCTCCTAGCTCATTTCTCCATTCCAAAGATTGCTCTTTTGATGAGTGGAAAAAAGTGGGCAAGGAAATATTTAAAACTTATATCAAGAGTCCCTCTTTCAACACTCCTTGTGTGGAATCACTCTGGATTAGAGAGTTTGATGGCCTATCTATAGAAAAACTTTCATGGACCCTCCCTTTTGGACCAGCTACAGAGGCATATTTCCTTAAGCCTGTGAACTATAAAGGGCTTTTAAGAGGTATATTAGGACTACATGACCACGGTCATAACAAAATTCTCGGCAAGAGTAAAATAGTAAGAATAGAGGATCCTACTCCTCAACATATCCTTAAGTATCAAGAGGAGATGTATGGCAAGAGAGCTTGGGCAAATGAGATTGCAAAACGAGGGTTTGCAGTTCTTGTTCACGATGTATATCCTTTTGAAAGTAGAAGAGTAATGCCACAAGAAATTCCTAATGAGGTAATTTCTACCTTAATGGGTGCTTCACTTGAACCACAAGAGAGCGAACAGTGGTACAATAGATTTGCCTACCATATGGAGTCTCTCATTGCCAAAAGTATATTCACAGCCGGTACTACTTGGCCAGGAATTACTGTTGCTGAAGACCTTGTTGCTTTACAAATTTTGTCACAAAGAGATGAAGTGGATTCCTCCCGAATAGGATGCTGTGGAATTAGTCTTGGAGGATTACGAGCTACATATCTTAGTAGTTCAACAGAAAGCTTAAAAGCGACAGTCTCTGCTGGATTTATCACAACTTGGAACGATTTTATTCTTCATAAAGCACTTTCCCACACATGGATGTACACCATTCCCTTACTCCCTTCTTTCATGGATTTTCCAGATATTCTCTCTCTGGCTGCACCAAACCCTCTTATGGTCCTTAGCTGCATAGATGATGAACTTTTTACGTTGAGCGAAGTAAAGAAAGCTGAAAAAATCTTACGGGATGTATATGAAAAAGTGGGTTACTCCAATCAATTCTCTCATCGTTACTATGAAGGTTCTCACCGCTTCAGCATTGATATGCAAGAAGATGCATTTAGATGGTTAGAAAGATGGTTGTAATAAGACTTTAAAACTGGAATTAGGAAAGTTACCCTTAGTGTTCCAATCCACTTCCTTTAAAAGGAGAGTTCTGAGGAATTTTTTTCAAAATTGAATGTGTAGAGCAGTTATATAATGAAGAGAGTTTTTCTAGTTCATCTAGTCTAATAAGAATTTCACCGTTCTCGTATGCTTCGATCATGTTTATATTCGTGTGCAGGATTTCGGCAATCTCGTCGAGCGAATACCCAGACCTCTCACGCAAATGTTTTAACGTATTTCCAACATGTTTCATTATTTTTCCTGTTATTGTTATATGTTTCTATGCACTATACTACCTTATGATATAAAAGGGTAGGAGAATCTTTATAATTTTCTCAACTATTTTTTTGTATGATAGATACTCTAACGTAAAAATGATATGATATTCATAGAAATAATAAGCTAAATGAGAGTTGATTCTCGGTATCTTGAAAGGGGTACAGATTAGAATCACCTTATAATACAAAATAGTTAAAACAGATCCTGGAGCAGTTCCAAACATGGATAATCATAATAGCAAAGAATTTAAAGGAAACACAGTGAACCTTCACACCCATAGCTGGTACTGCGGACATGGGATTGGGCAGTTAGCTGAGTATGCTGAGATCGCGAGAAGAGATGGGCTCTCTGTCTTAGGTTTCAGTGAACATTGTCCCATGCCACATAATCGTTGGCCAGGGTCAAGAATGCCTTTTGAAAAGTTAGAAGCATATTTGAAAGAAGTAAGAACTCTTCAATCAGAGAGTAAAGATCTATATATCCTCACTGGCTTAGAGTGCGATTATGATCCTGCTTTCCACAATTGGTATCAAGAATATCTCATTGATTCTGCTAGAGTTGATTACCTTATCGCTGGGGTTCATTATCTTACTAACTCTGTAGTGACAGATAGGTATATTCAGCACTTTCCGAATGATAAAAAAGCGCTTCACCTCTATACTGATTCTTACATTAGAACACTAGAAAGTGGACTTTTCTCACTTGGCGTGCACCCTGATCTCTTTGGAATGTTTTACGCTGAGTGGGATGATGAAGCTATTTCTTGTTCTAAGAGCATTATTGAGTGTGCAGCATCGAACAATATTCCTCTCGAAATTAATGGATATGGTTTGAACAAAGGTCATATCAACACAACTTTAGGCAAAAGAAGGCAATATCCCCTAATAGATTTTTGGCAACTTAGTAAGGAATACCCAATTAAGATTGTTGCTAATAGTGATGCCCATCGCCCACAAGATGTTCATAAACAAGTGGTAGATGCCCATTCTTTTGCGAAAGATGTTGGGTTACACGTTAATGATATCAGCATTGATTCAAAAAGGCGTCTACATGTTCTTTGAAAAGCATAATGCTATCTCAAATATGATTTACACAATTCTGTAAAGCCTAAGAACCCATAGTGTTACTTTGAAATACACCTTTAAGAAAAAGAATTTTGGGTAGATTATGATAATAATATATATGCGTGGATTAATGGGAAATTTAGTTACTCATTGAGAGATATTGAAAATGATACGAGATGATTTCAAATAACCTCAGAGAAAGGAAAGAATCTGAAAAATAACATGTATAATGAATTATTACTAAAAATG
Source organism: Sphaerochaetaceae bacterium (assembly GCA_963663665.2). Classification (GTDB taxonomy): domain Bacteria; phylum Spirochaetota; class Spirochaetia; order Sphaerochaetales; family Sphaerochaetaceae; genus SABI01. The sequence goes on along the minus strand of CAXXKP010000006.1, from coordinate 90,002 downwards.
CACTATGATATCAATAAAAAGAGGAATGTTATGCACAAGATTGGAATAATTGGAGTTGGAATGATTGCTCACTTGCATGCGAAAGCTATTGGTGACATAGAGGGGGCAACAGTAGTTGCCTGCTTTGATATTAATAAAGAGCGAGTAGCAGTATTTGCACAGCAATATCATTGCAGTGGGTATACTGATATAAATGAATTTTTAGCTCATAAGGAGATGAGTGTGGTAACTATTTGTACGCCATCAGGTCTACATCTTGAAAGCGCAATCCTTGTGGCAAGAGCTAAAAAACACCTTATTATTGAAAAACCCTTAGAAATTAGTACCGCTCGTTGTGATGCAATTATTGAAGAAGCAGAAAAGAATCACGTCTTACTTTGTGGAATTTTTCCTTCTAGATTTCATGAAGTTGCTTCCGTTATAAAAAATGCACTTGATAAAGCACGTTTTGGAAATATCGTATTAGCAGATGCTTATGTTAAATGGTATCGCTCACCTGAGTACTACTCTTCTAGTCCATGGAAGGGTACCTGGGCTTTAGATGGTGGGGGCGCTTTAATGAATCAATCAATTCATGCAATTGACCTTCTTGGATGGTTTATTGGGGAAGTAGACTCTGTGATGGCTCAAGTAGGAACTATTACTCATAAGAATATTGAAGTAGAAGACACTGCTGTTGCAGTTCTTCGTTTTGCGAATGGAGCCCTTGGTGTTATAGAAGGTTCTACTGCAGCCTATCCTGGATTTTTCAAGAGGATTGAAATCTCAGGCTCAAAAGGTTCTGTAATTATGGAGGAAGAAAACATAACTTGCTGGAAGTTCGATGAGGAAAGTGCAGAAGATCAAGCAATTAGAACAAAATTTAGTGATTCAACCAAAACAGGCGGTGGTGCTCATGACCCAAGTGCCATTGGCTATCATGGCCATAAAATGCAGTTTATTGATTTCTTCGATTCCATTGAAAACAACACTAGACCTTTAGTAGATGGAAAAGAAGCAAGGAAAGCAGTAGCCCTTATTGAGGCAATATATGCAAGTGCAGAAAAGGGAGAGCGAGTGACTCTCAATTAATTCCTACCTATAATGGGTTCTTTTGCTAAAATACCATTGTTAATTTTTCTCTTTATTTACGATTTCTAAACTTTGCATATTTTCTTATACATTCTAGGAAATAGCTATATATTGCGTATTTCAGCTATTTTTGTAATATTTTATTGACAACTTTATTTGCTCATCTCATACTTCAAATGCGTTTAACGATAAGAAATAATTTCGTTTTAAAGGAGTCGATTATGTCAACCTTAGCTCTTTTTGGTGGTGAAAAAACTGTCACCCTAGATTATAAAAAAGAAGCAACTATTCCAATTTGTAGAGAGAATGGAATTAAAGAAGTGAATCGGCTTATGGAAATTGGAGAAACAAGTCAATCTCCTGTGACTGTCAAGTTTGCCAATCGGTTTGCGACATACACAGGTGCAACCTATGCTCTTTGCACAAGTAATGGAACATCTGCCCTTCACAGTGCCCTTTTTGCAGTTGGAGTTGAGCCTGGAGATGAGGTTATTGTTCCGTCCTACACTTTTTGGGCAAGTGTTACTCCTATTATAGCTTCTCATGCAATTCCAGTATTTTGTGATGTTGATGAAGATACATTTTGTATAGACCCTCACGAAATTCTTGCACATATTACTCCTAAAACAAAAGCGATCATGGTAGTTCATGTATGGGGGAACCCATGCGATATGGATTCTATTATGGAGATAGCTCAAAAATACGACCTCAAAGTTATAGAGGATTGCTCTCATGCTCATGGGGCTTCCTATCATGGAATTAAGACAGGCATATGGGGTGATGTGGGTTGTTTCAGTTTGCAAGGGACTAAAACCCTTCCGGGTGGAGAAGGGGGAATCCTTGTTACAAATAATGAAGAATATTATGAGAGAGCCGTAGCACTAGGACACTATGATGTGATTCCAACTCTTAACTCTTCATCTCCATATAGAAAGTATGCATTAACAGGAATGGGTTATAAATATCGAATACACCCATTTGCGGCAGCCCTTGCGAATGCAGCTCTTGATGACCTCGATGAAATATCTGCAATTCGAGAGCAGAACGCACGGAAATTAAATAATGGATTAGATGGTATTCCTTTCCTAACACCTCAAGGTGAATATAAAGATACAAAAAGAGTTTTCTCGTATCATTATGGGCGTTACATCCCTACCTTTGAACATATAAAAGAACCATATGCTCTTTTAAAAGCCTTAAGTAGTGAAGGAGTAAGTTGCGGGTATTGTGGATATGGTAGGTTACATACAGCGCCTCTCTTTTTGGAAGGAGGTCCTTTTGGTGATTGCAAGAAAAATAGCGAGGGGTTAAAAGTAACAGAACTATTAGCTCATACAACTTTCTTGATAGCTCCTCGATTTGAGAAACCATGTGACGCTCTGATTAATCAATATATAGATGCTTACCACAAAGTTGCAGATAATATTGGAGAAATTTTGGCATACGCTAGAAAGAACACATTCGAAAAAGAACTCTCTGAATTAAGTGGAAGAAGTATTGCTAAATTATGAAAGAACTGCATATTAAAGAATCAGTGATTCCTCTTTTTACGATGAGTGATAATTTTAATGAAAATCTCCCTTTTTTTATTAGGTCCTATGACAATACTCAAATGACAAAAGGGAAACACACTCATGAAATGCTACAGATAAACTATGTTGCCTCTGGCAATGTAGTTCATAGTATCAATGATACTGAGTTTATGGTAAATGAAGGAGATGCCTTTGTCATTCCTCCGTTCATTCCACATACTATCAAAGCTCTTCCAGAAATACATTTCAAAATTGTAGAAGTTGAGTTTAATCCAGAGTTTTTATGGGCAGATAATACCTCTATAGATATGGCTAAAAGTTTTATAGATTTCGCCTACATAGAACCATTCTTAGTCAGTGAAAAAGAGGTAAAACCTCGATTGAATATTCCCTTGTCATTGAGAGGGAAAATTGAAAGTCTTTTATCAGAAATGATGGAAGAATACACGAATAAGGAACCGGGGTACCTCCTTGCCATAAAAGCTTTAGTCTTACATCTATTAGTCAATCTTGGAAGAATTTATAGTCAGGAAGTGGTACTAAAATATGAGTCACAGCTATCATCTCATCACCTAGAGGCTCTTTCCAGAGCTTTAAAATATATTGATAATAACTATACACACAATATCACTATAGATGAAATTGCTGAGAAGGCTTATCTGTCCACTTCCTATTTCTGTTATGTTTTTAAACAATTAACCCATATGACCTTTATTCAATATCTTAACAAGAAAAGAATAGAAAGGATGTGTTCTCTGTTAGTCTCCACAAATGACCCTATTGCAAAGATCTCCACCTTGAGTGGTTTCTCAACCATTTCGCACAGTAATAGGATATTTAAACAACGATTAGATATGTCACCGAGAGAATATAGAAAACGGTACAACAAGAAAAATAGCTAAGGGTAGTGGTGTCTATTATGTAATGAGTTCGTTGTATTTTTTAGGATTGTAAAGCATTCTCTCTCATGAGCGAAGCAATTTTATCGAGTAGTATTGATTCAACAGTTTCTTTAAAAGGTCCTGGGTGGTGATAGAACTTAAATGCCTCATCAACTTCATATCCACCTTCCTTGAATGATTCTTTAGATGGGATATATCCCACAGAACCTCCACTATAACATGCAATTAAAAGCTTTTTATGAGGGAAGGCTTCTTTGATCTTTTTCCCTACACTGCTAAACAACTCCCCAGGAATAGTAATGAGAATACATTGGTCTCCAAGGCTTAATATTGAAAGGTTTGCATCAATGGATGACTCTAATTCCTTTTCTTCTAAAAGTGAAGTTGCCCATTCTTTTTCAATTTCAACAGCCCACAACGGGTTGTTGTGTGATTTTGAAAAACTATCTAAGGATTTTTCTTTTTCTTTTGCTACCTCTAAGACCTTTTGGTTTTTATGTAGGAATGAAGTTAATTCCTCACGAGTTGGAACCGAAGAGAAAGGGAGTGTGACAGAAATATGTGATAGAGTTATGGAATTATTTTGTTCTTTTCCTTTAATAAATCCTTTTTGTATTCTTTTTATAATGGAGACTGCGATAGTCTTACCTATATTATCTATATCTTCAACTAGTCCTTCTCGGAAAGAACTACCTGTTGAGTCTACTATGTTAGGTCTCACATCACCACATGAGCCGGTAAATGGAATTACTACGACCTCTTTCCCATAATACAATTGAAGATGTGATTGAATACGTCCTGGGTAGTCAGCTGAAATTCCTTTTATTGATACTCCTAGTGTGGTAGGGTGGACGGCTGTATTCACGAATAATGAAACAATAGAATCTGTACAATCGAGTAGTGCCACTACATGTATTTCGTTATCATAAGACCCACAAGGGTTTGGTTTCATTATTGTTTTTTTCTCAATTTCATCCCACCATCGCCTGTTTATCCCAATAGAAGAGGTGAAAGAGAACGATTTTGTAGTAATGGGGAAAGTGCTCTTTTGTGAAAGGAGTTTTGCTCCTTCATTCATCTTATTGCTAAGAAATAAAATATATTCTTTATCCTCTTGGAGCGACCCGAGAGTTATTATAGGAGGGGCGGTGTGGGTATGAGTTGCACTCAATAGGATATTTCGGATTTCGATATTGAAAACATGGGATAATTTTTCTTTTATGTGCAAAGCCACTTGTTGCGAAAATTCCAGAACATCACAGTTTACAAGAATACACGTTACATATGCTGTTCTAAAATAGGCAATTCGTCCATGAAGAGAGTCTATAATTTCTGTATATAGACCACGACGCGCAACGTGACCTGATATGTACGTTTTCTGGGTTGGTGTTATATCAACTTCAATATGTTTGTACATTATTGGAAGCTGAAGAGCTAAAGCATCATAACAAGCAATAAAAGAGAGACCAGTGTGGTACCCTGGATCTAAATCGGGTGTAGCAGGGATTACTGGAATAGGGGCTCCTGATGGGTCAATTGTTTGTAGAGCAATTAGTATTTGAGAAGGTTCGACATACCGTGTGACGAAGATAGAGAGTAACTGTGAAAATGTAGAAAAAGTTTCCTCACTCCAACTCTCCTTGCCTCCAATTTTTTGTAATAAGGAGAGTGCTCTCATTGCCTCAGGGATTGACCACCATGGAGCATATGCTTTTATTGGAGTAAGAGAAATAGCATCAATATTCTTATAAAATCCAATTCCTTTAATAAATCCGATATCAAAGTTTGCTTTGAATATAGTAGGGAGAAGTGATTCAATAGATGAAATCCACTCATCTTCATCTGTAGAAATATCATATTCACTTCTATAAGAAATTAAAACCTCACTGATAAGACCTACACACTCTAATGCATGACCTGGGTCTAATACTATGTGATTTTCTTTATCAACAAAGGGGTTCATCTTTTGATCAAGAGATTCCACGAGAATTCCATCCGGGAGATGACTCATACGACTCATGTGATTTTTAATAATATAATTAATGAGATTTTTAGCTAGAATTGGCCCTTTTTCACTATGCTCATACTTCATGAGAAGATTCACTCCTCCAAGAGCTAACATATGAGGAGCATAGGAGTAGGAGACGTTATCATTAGATGGCAATAGATGATTGTCAAATGAGATTTGATCATTATAAAAAGATCCTTCTACTACAGCTCCTATTGTATCAAGAAGATATTGAACTGCTTCTTTATTTTCCCTATTAGAATCTAAAAGAGTTGAACAGGCAAAAAGACCACGAGAAACAAATAAATCACTCATCGTGAAATGAGTATTATCTTGTGGAAATTGGTCCATTAAAAAATAAAGATGTCCTTTATGCTCACTTTTTTCTTGGTCGAGGAGAGATGCTACTCTTTGCGCAACTGCAGTAATTTTCTCAATAAGAGGAGTAGCTATTCCGTTAAACTTTTTATACCAAAGAGCATGTAATGAGAGAGCCTCTAATCCTCTTCCTTGTATCCAGCTATAGATATGAGAGCTGTTTTTCACTCCATTACTCGAGAATTGGTTTTCGCCAGTGATCGCATCTATTTTTAGATCAATCCAACCATAATCTGGATGGCTCTCACCTCTTGTGAGGATGGTATAGATCGTATTATCAATAATCTTTTTTAAAGTATCTAATTGATTGAGAATACGTGTAGCAGAGTTGTTAGTATCATCAATCATCTATATCTTCCCCTACTATTTGTTTATTTATGAGCAATGATTATGGATACTCCACGTTGTTCTAATATACGTTTGTTCTCTTCGCTCATACTATCAGTGATGAAATAATCTATTTTTTCCCAATCACATACATGAGCTATAAACATTTTTTCTAATTTTGATGAGTCAGCAAGAAGTACCACCTTAGAGGCATGCTCAATCATTTGTTTTTTTGTTTGAGCTTCAATAATATTAGTACAACTCACTCCTTTATCAATTGAAAATCCAGAGGAGCCTAAAAAGAGCACATCAGCGTGAATTTGGCTAAAAAAGTAACTAGATGGATCTCCCATGAGAGAAAGAGATGCTTTACGTAATACACCGCCTGCTACAAAGAGTTCTACCTGCTCACTATTCATCAGTTCGGTTAAAACTAAAACACTATTAGTAATCACACTAAGAGGGATTGAATGCACTAATTTTGCTAAATGGATAGTAGTACTTCCAGAATCTATAATAATATTCATATCTGGGTGAATAAACGAAAGTGCTTCTTTGCATATTGCATACTTCTCGTTCTCATGCTCTTTTAAGGTATTTGAAAGAACTCTAACTAAATTTAAATTCTCTGGGAGCATTGCTCCCCCATGAGTTCTAATTACAAGCCCTTTTTTGTGCAAATCATCAAGATCCCCACGAGCAGTTACTTTTGAAATGCCAAAAAGAGTGGTGAGAGTTTCTACATCAATTGATTCTTTCTCTTTTAGTACATCTAATATCTTAATTTTTCTCTTTACTGCGTTCATTTACACTACCTGCTCTAAGTCATTATTTTATTCTTTATTTAACAAGAGTATACTGCTAAGGAGGTTAAGACAAGTACAATAGGCACTTCCTTATCATAGTTTTCTTTTCCCCATCTTCATATTCTAGCTTCATATAAAAGAATGACTATTGTCTTCATCATACAAGAATAATTACGAATAGTCTATGACTATTACCTTTTTTTACTTTCCTTATTTTTCTTTTTTGTGTATAATGAGATGAAATGATAAATCAAGAACACACATCAAGGAGCATATTACGATGCATATAATTGAGCGCTATCTAGAGCCTAAAGGAAATGATGTATTAGCTTGCGAAGATGGCATCGTTTGTAATGACAATTTTATTGCGGTGATTGATGGCGCGACTAATAAAAGTGGGATGAAGTATAATAATGAAAATCCTGGGAGAGTTGCTAGAGATCTTGCTATGAAGACAATTGAATCATTACCACCTGAAATAAAAGCCCTTGACGCATTTAATGCGATAAACGATTCATTTAGATTTTTTTATGAAAAACTAGGAATTCTAGAGCAGACAAAAGAGACCCCCTCCCATCGCTGCACTGCTAGTTGTGTTATTTATAGTAATTTCTATAAAGAACTCTGGTTTATTGGGGATTGTATAGCTTTAGTAGATGGGGAACACATCCAATTCCAGAAAGAAATTGACACTGTCCTAGCTAATCTAAGAAGTCTGATGATTAATGTTGAACTCTCAAAAGGGGTAACGATAGAAAATATTCAAGAACGTGATATCGCAAGAGAATATATTGTCCCTTTATTGAAGAAACAAGCATACCTTCAAAATTCATCATACGAGTCGGAATATACTTACTATGTTTTAGATGGTATTTATCCAATTAAAGAAAATCATATAAAAGTAGTTCCATTACCTAAAGAGGCCAAAGAGATAGTCCTTGCGAGCGATGGGTATCCAAAACTGTTTTCCACCCTTAAAGAGAGTGAATCGCATCTTTCTTCTATTCTCAAACGTGATCCTCTTTGTTACCGAGAGTATAAAAGTACTAAAGGTCTCATCAAGGGAAACACATCGTATGATGACAGAGCCTATGTAAGATTCAATATTTAAATCTGATAGATAAAAAAACCTTCAAGAAAAATACTCCTGAAGGTTTTTTTAAACGTGAGTGTTTTTATCCAAGCTTGAAACTGTTAATCATCTTATTTCCTTGGAATGAATTCATTGCATAAACAATGATGAATACTACCACGAGTAAGACAACTGAAAGTGCACTCGCTTCTCCCATTTTTCCATCAGCAACAGCTGTATAGATTTGAATAGGAACAGTACGAGTTTTTGCTCCATAAAGTAAAATCGTAGTACTTAATTCTTGTAAGAGTGTTGAGAAGGTGAGAATTGATCCGCTGATAATTCCTGGAAGTATTAAGGGTAGACTTACTCGTCTGAAGGTATAAAGCCAAGGAGCTCCAGCAATAGTAGATGATTCTTCCAGTGTCGCATCTAATTGTGTAAGTGATGCTACTACAGATCTGTAGACGTAAGGGGTTCTTCTAATCATATAGGAAATAACGATAATAGTAAAAGTTCCTCCTAATGGAATAATTGCATTCCCACTAAACGCAGAAAGAAGAGCCACAGAGACAACAGTGCCAGGAAGGACAAAAGGCGCCATAATTGCTAAATCTAAGATAGCAGAACCCTTTGGTTTCCTTCTCTCTGTAATATAGGCCATGATGCTTCCAAGAACAGCAGTGAATAGGGTTGCTATCGTACTTAAGTAGAGAGAGTTCCCTAATTCTGTTCTCGAAGCAGAAGGAATTTTGATGTAATTAGCTAAAGTAAACCCTTCTGGGTATAAGCCCTGCCATTTTTCAAAGAAAGACATAACAATAATGGTGATTTGAGGAGCTAAAGAGACTATAAGAATTATGATACAAAAAATACTTCCAAAAATTCTTACTCCAACGTGATTATATAATTTCTGGCTAGAACGAGAGGCGCTAATAGTTTCATACTTTCTCTTATTTACCACATACTTTTGGAAGATTAGAACAGCACCAGTTATTACTACATTCACTACAGCTATTGCGGCAGCTCCGTTAAGATCCCAAAATCCGTTGACTCTAAAATAGATGAGAGTTGGTAAAACATACTCCTCTCCTCCAATAATTGCGGGAATTCCAAAACTTCCGATAGCTCGAATAAATACTAATAAAGAAGCTGCCCCTAAACTAGGGAGAATAAGTGGGAACGTAATTGTCCAGAAGATTCTCCATTTCCCGGCTCCCATCAGCATTGCAGCCTCTTCGAGAAGTGGATTAGCTGAGGAGAATGAACTATAACTCAATAAAAAGACAAAAGGATAGTAGATGAGAGTCATCGTGAAAATCATCCCAAACATTCCGTAAATTGAAGGAATTGTGACTCCTATAGGATTGAGCATAATATTTAAGAAATGCCTTGCTACACCCTGCCTTCCCATAAGGATTATCCAAGAAAAAGCTCCTACGAAGGATGGCATAATAACAGGCAAAATTCCAAGAGATAAAAGAAGTTTTTTTCCAGGTATTTGTACTCTTGCTACAATATATCCCATAGGGACACCAATTAAAATTGAGAAAAAAACCACAGAGAAGCTTAATACAAATGAGTTCTTTAAACTTTTTTGGTATAAGTGACTCGTAAAAAATTTAGAGAAATTATCAAAACCAAGATTACTAAAACTAAGTTTAGCACCGGCTCCCATAAATGCCCTCAAAAAGGTGGTAATTAGTGGCCAGAATAAGAAAATTACCAAGAAAGTGAGAGGAATAAAAAATACTAAATATGGAGTAAAGTCTTTTTGTAAAAAAGCCTTCGTTTTTATCGATCTTGTTTCATTACTCTTCATCTTACCCATATCTATCGATCCTTCTTATAGATTGTGAGACGAGGAATATTAAAACAGATATGAATAATATCTTTTTCGTTTATTCTACTAACGCGTCCTTCCATATCAATTTCAAGGGTTTTCTCAGTATGAGAAGAAGAAACCTTCACTTCATAACGAACTATATGACCAAGGTGTTGAATAATTGTTACTTCTCCATCGATATGAGGTTTTTTACTCTCTTTTTCTACACTAAGATATTCTGGTCTTGCTGCAATGAGCACTTCATCCCCAATGGAAAGAGAACTAGAAGACCTATATTGAGTTGAAGAGAGAGAGAAAGAGAGATTATTAGAAAGAGTGACATCTATCATGTCACCACTTAGAGCGACAATTTTAGCATTAAAGAAATTCATCTTTCCAATAAAGTTTGCAACAAAAGGATTTTGAGGGAAATTATATAAATCATCTGATGATCCTATTTGTTCCACTACTCCGTCCCTTAAAACTGCAAGTCTATCACCTACAGCCATTGCTTCTTCTTGGTCATGGGTAACAAAGATTGTTGTAATATTAGTTGCTTTTTGAATTCTTCTGATTTCGGCTCTCATATAGCGTCTTAGTTTTGCATCTAAATTTGCTAGTGGTTCATCAAGTAAGAGAATATCAGGGTCATATACAAGAGCTCTAGCGATAGCAACGCGTTGTTGTTGCCCACCAGAAAGTGAAGAAGGCGGCGGGTTCCGTTTTAATACGTCTTCCAATCCCACAAGTTCCATAATCTGGGTTACTTTATTTTTTACGATACTTTTATCGACTTTGCGAACTCTTAATCCATAGGCTACATTTTCAAAAACATTCATATGGGGATACAAAGCAAAGCTTTGAAATACCATACCAATGTTCCTTCTAAAAGGAGGTATTGTGGTGACATCTTTATCTCCATAGTAGATAGAACCGCCTGTGATTGATTCTAAACCTGCTGTACTACGTAACAAAGTAGTCTTTCCACAACCGGAAGGGCCAAGAAGACAAAAAAGTTCTCCAGGTTCTATAGAGAATGAGATTTCTCTTAATGCATGGACTGCATGATGCGAATCTTTATCGAATATTTTATCTACTTTATCGTATCGTAAACTCAAACTCATATTGGTTCTATTCTCCTAAAAAAAATATATGCTTTTTAAATATACTCTTCCTCCTTTTTTGAGAAGAAGGAAGAGTTTTATAACTAAGTGAAAAATATAATCTATTGAATCCAGTCAGAGAATCTGCTTGAAAGAGAGTCCCTCATTGCACCAGCTTCTTCAGCATCATAATCAAAAAGTTTGATTTCATCTAAGCCAGGAAGAGGTCCAGGACCTGGTAAATAGTCAACTACTACACGACGAGAACGAGTATTAAGAATAATTTCATAAGCTTCTTTGGTCGTGACAAAATCCATAAATAGTTCTGCAGCTTTTGGGTTAGGTCCATTATTAATAATAGCTGAGGCATCAAAACGAGCTCCAGTACCTTCTTCTGGATATACATATATTACAGGATATCCTTCCGACATATATTTAGCAATATTTGCTTCTCCTGTAACTCCAATGGCATATTCACCACGAGCAACAGATTCTGGAACTGCAGTACTACTTGCAACAAAAACAGCATTTTTTGCCAATTTCTTAAGCATTTCATCACCATAGAGTTTATAAATCATATAGATTTGAGCATATGCTGATCCACTTAGAGCTGGGTTTGCAAGTATTACTTCACCTTTGTATTTTGGATCTGCTAGGTCGCTCCACTTTCTAGGGTATTGGTCTGGAGTTAAAAGGGTAGTGTTAATAATCATTGCTTGTAATGGCATTGAATATCCATAATAACGAGGAACATCTGCTTTATCACGAGTGGTAGCTGGGATTGTATCGTGATTCACATTTTTATACCCTCTAAAAAGATCGTAGTGAGCATCAAATGTTTCTTTTGCAATGCCAAGAAGAATATCGCCTTGTGGTCGAGGTTGTTCAGCGTTTAGTCTTGTGATTAATTCACCGCTACCTGCTCGAATTACATCAACCTTAATTCCTGGATGTTGTACATTAAATGCATCGATCAAGGCTTTTGCTTCATCTTCAGCTGCAGCACTCCAGATTGTAAGTGCTGTTGGAGTAGCTTCAACAGGTTCTACACCTCCTTGAGCAAATATTGGTGTCATTAATAATAGGGTCACCATCACTAACAGTAATACACGTTTCATAATAATCCTCCTCATGATACGTAATAATTAATCCTTTCTTTGCTAATTCTACTACAAAAAGAAGAAAAAACAAGAAAAAATTAATAAAAAAAAGAAAAGATTATAAATTGTAGAAGGTCAATATATATGCTAAACTAGGATAATAGTTAAGATTTATACACAAAATCAACAATTTATAAGATTTTTACTTTATTATTCCACATACATTGTCGTGATGTATTTTAAAAGAAGAAATAGTAATACGCACGATGTAAAGATTATGAACGATTGTGGAAAACATAGGGAATGTGATGCGATAATTTGTGTAAGAGGATTCCAAGATTAATACAAGTGCATGTATCGTGCACAAGAGAGGGGCATTTTATGGAAATTACTGGATATTCTGTTTTTACAGGTATACCTCTTTCAATTACCATCAAAGAAGGAATTGTATCTCAAGTTACTTCTTTACCTTCTCAGGCCGATCAAAAAGCTCTTCCACTAATTGCTCCAGGTTTTTTTGATATACAGATTAATGGATATGTAGGAAAAGATTATTCTACTGCGTTAAAGATAAAGGATATTGAGCAACTCATTTCCCACATTGCAAAGGGAGGTGTTACTCAACACATTCCCACAATTATTACGAATAGCGAAGAGAATATTCTTAAAAATATCAAGGCTATTGTCAATGCAAAAGAAGCCTCAAACATGATACGTAATGCAATACCCGCTATTCATATAGAAGGTCCGTTTATTTCACCTAGGGAAGGAGCTCGGGGAGTACATAATCCCTCATATATTAGAAGTGCAAATATCGATGAATTTGTTAGATGGCAAGAAGCCGCACATGGTAGTATTAAGATTGTGACTCTATCTCCTGAAGATGATCAAGCACTAGAATTTATTGAATACGTATCGAAATTAGGCGTTATAGTGGCAATTGGCCACACTGATGTATCTCCAGATAAAATAGAAAAAGCAATCGATGCAGGAGCGACCCTTTCAACACACCTAGGGAATGGAAGCCCAAATATGATTCCACGTCTTGAAAATTTTATATACAAGCAATTAAGCGATGATCGAATGAATATCTCTGTTATTGCAGATGGATTTCATTTACCCTCTTTTGTGCTTGATTGTTTTACTCGATGCAAAGGGAACGAGAAAACTATTCTTGTAAGTGATGTTGCTTCTTTAGCAGGTTCAACACCTGGTCGCTACACTTGGAATTGGATGGATATAGAGGTGCATGAAGATGGTCATATGGGTCTTTATGGAACCTCTAATTTAGCGGGAGCTTCATTATTACTCGATACATGTGTAGCTAATCTAGTAAAGTGTTCTTCATTCACTTTGGAGGAAAGCGTTAGGTGTGCAACTGTAAACCCACGTACTCTCACAGGGCTTTCAACTTGGGATAATCAGCCAAAAGTTGGAGATCCTGCAAATTTTACAATCTTTACCTATGAAAGTGGACTGATACACATCAAAAAGACAATTTTACATGAGCATATATTATTTGATAATGAATTAGCATATAAATAAGGAGAAATTAATCATGAAGTATTATGTATTAGATACTAAGAATGAGCTAGGAAAAGAGGCTGCTGTGAAGGGAGCTTTTTATATTACTGAGGCAATCAAAAAAAGAGGAAGTGCAACTATTATTGTGGCTACTGGGGCTTCACAATTTGAGATGTTGGAATCATTAGTCACATTAGATATTGATTGGTCAAAAGTAGAGGCTTTTCATTTAGATGAATACCTAGGAATGAGTATTACCCATGGTGCAAGTTTTAGAAAATATCTAAAAGAACGGTTTGTTGATAAAGTTAATCACTTAAAAGCTTTTAATTTTATTGAAGGTGATAGTAAAGATATCAATAAGGAATTAGCTCGATTAAATTCCCTAATTGGATCAAAACAAATTGATGTTGCTTTTGTTGGAGTAGGAGAAAATGGACATCTAGCATTTAATGACCCTCCAGCTGATTTTGAAACAAATGATCCCTATATTATAGTTGACCTCGATGAGGCTTGTAGAAAACAGCAAATGGGGGAGGGCTGGTTCCCCACACTTGAAGATGTTCCTCTCCAGGCTATTTCTATGAGTGTAAAACAGATTCTTAAGAGTGAGCACATCATTAACACTGTACCAGATGAGCGAAAGGCGAATGCTATTAAATGTGCAATTGAAGGAGAAGTAACAAACCTCTGTCCTGCTTCTATTTTGCAAACTCATCCTAGTTGCTATTGGTATTTAGATACTCACTCAGCCTCTAAATTGAAAAAATAGATTTTATAATGGTACCATTTGTATTAATTAGTAACGGAGAGGCTTGATAAATCATCTATTTATGAAGAATTATACGTATTCTATGAGGAGAGAAAATCCATTGTAAGTATAGTAAAAAACTTATAATGATGAGAAATCTCTAAATTATAATAACGCATATTACCACAATATGCATTTTAGCGAAGTATAGAATCCCATACGTCAATTCTTCTATCAAGAGTGATACTTGCTACCATCGTCTATGGATACGAATATTATTGTTTTAAAATTACTTTAGGTAGCAGTAGCGGTTTAGCATGTAAATTTTCCAGGCGATAACAGCAATGTTATAATTATTTGTTATAAAAATTATATGCACACGATTAAAATGATAGCCTGTCTTGATGGGGGATGAGCAACCGTATGAAAGATTGATATAGAAAACAATTTAACTGTACTCCCCCAAAAAATGGGAGAATTTTCTGTTTTCTTGATTTTTATAACTTCCTTTTTCAATTATTTCATAATGCATTTCTTATACTAAATCCAAGATAATTCCCAATTGTTTTCAGCATATTGGTTAGATGAATTAGCAAATAGATATCATTTACTTCTTTTATTGAAGGTCTTTAGGGATATTTCATTGTATATATTAACTGAAACATTGGTCGAGTTTTCTCCCTTATTTCCAAATCCTCCACATATTTGCTCGATTCTCACCTTGTGAGAATGGTGAGGTGGTCTTACACTTTTTATGTATCACGAGAATTCTAAAAGGAGAATTGAATATGAAAAAGCTATTAATCATTTTTGCTCTTATAGTTCTACTATTTCCTTTCTACATCTATTCAACAGGTATGGAGGAAACACAGAACGTGGATAGTAAAGAATTAACACTCTACTATTCTCATGCAGCAGACTGGACTGATCCTATCATCAAAGAGTTCCAAGAAAGAACTGGAATTAAAGTTAATTTAGTTGGAGCCGGTACTGGCGAACTTGTTGCAAGAATTAGAGCTGAGAAGGATAATCCTCTTGGTGATATCCTTTGGGGTGGTGGATCAGATTCCTATCAAGTAATTGTTGATCTTCTTGAGCCATACGCTCACGCTCATATGGATGCAGTATATGCTGCTACTCGAGACCCTCAAAATCGTTGGCATGGTACTACTATTGACCCGATGGTAATTATTTACAATCCCAAATTAGTAGCACCAGAAGATGTTCCTACTGGTTGGAAAGATTTACTTAACCCAAAATTCAAAGGTCGTATTGCCCACGCTGACCCAGCGCGTTCTGGTTCTGCATTTATGGCATTAATTATCCAACTATTATCAATGGGTGGAGATAACGCAGTAGGTTGGGCATACATGAAGGATTTTGTAGCAAACTTAGAAGGCAAATTATTAGGATCCTCATCTGGAACTTTTAAAGGTGTAAGTGATGGAGAGTATGCGGTAGGGATTACGTATGAAGAAGCTGCACTTCGATATGAAAGGGCTGGAGCTAATGTAAAAGTTGTCTATCCAGTAGAAGGTTCTTCAAAAGTACCTAGTCCAATTGCTATTATTAAGGGTGGTAAGAATACTGAAAACGCTAAAAAGTTTGTAGATTTCATCCTTTCTAAAGATGTTCAATCTCTCATGGGAGACCTCAACAAAAGGACAGTAAGAAAAGACCTTGAATTACCTTCTATAATGGTACCAAATGATAAACTTGGTGACATCCCTTACGACACTGTATGGGTTGGAGCCAATAAAGAGAGAATTATGGGACAATGGAAAGACCTCATTGTTGGTCGATAACACGTGTCATCATAATGAGTGTAGGAGTTCATCCCCTACACTCATTTCATTCTTCATACACTTATAAAACTATTAAGGTGCAATATGAGCCAACTATTATCTATTGAAAATGTAACAAAGAAATATGGAACCTTCACTGCAATTAAGAATGTTTCTCTCACAATTAAAGAAGGGGAATTCTTTACTCTTTTAGGACCTTCTGGGTGTGGGAAAACCACCCTCTTAAGGATGATCGCTGGCTTCAATACGATAGAGGAGGGTGCGATAAAATTTGGTTCGACTGTTATGAATTCTATTCCCGCACATAGGAGAAATACCGGAATGGTATTTCAAAATTATGCGATATTTCCTCATCTGAGTGTATTCGAAAATGTCGCCTACGGACTTAAAGCAAGAAAGTTGACAAAAAGTGAAATTGCTCAACAAGTTGATGAGGTACTCGACCTAGTTAAAATGACCGAATATAAACATAGGCAACCTTCTAAGCTCTCTGGAGGACAACAACAACGTGTTGCTCTTGCTCGAGCAATCGTCATTAAACCAGAAGTCTTATTAATGGATGAACCTTTAAGCAATTTAGATGCAAAATTACGAGTTGAGATGAGATTAGTAATTAAGAAAATTCAGCAAAACTTACGTATTACTACTGTCTATGTAACTCATGACCAAGAAGAGGCTCTTGCCATTTCGGATAGAATAGCTGTCATGAATTTAGGGACTATTCAACAAATTGGGGATCCTCCCTCGATTTATACAAGACCCCAAAATATATTTGTTTCTAATTTTATTGGTACTTCCACTTTTATTCCTTGCAAAGTAAGCCCAGAAAGTATAAAAGTGCTCGATTCTTCATTTCCATTTACATTAAAAAAATCATTCACTGGAGATGCAATCGTTGCAATAAGACCAGAGGAGGTCGACATTGTTGAACAAAAGAGCGGAATCCTTGAAGGAGAAATTCAATTTGTCACATTCTTAGGAGACTTCATTAATTATGAAGTGACTTTAGAGGATGGAACAACCCTCCAAATTAATGAATATCTTAAAGAAACTTCCATTATACGTAAAGTTGGTGACAAAGTAGGGCTTCTTTTTGATACGAAGCGTATCAATCTATATAGTGCAAGTGGAGAGGAGTCTTTACTATGAAAAGTATTGCTTCCGATAAGAAGAATTTCTTTAAACCTACATTTTGGACTGGTGTTACTGTCATTGTATTTTTCTTAGCTATTTTTTTCCTCGTTTATCCCCTTCTTGGTCTTGTCACTCGTAGTTTTATCTCTGCAAAGAGTGGGAAAGTTACCCTTTCTAATTATATCGATTTTTTTAAACTTCCTTATTATTTTTCAACCCTGCAGCATAGTTTTGCTGTTTCAATCACTACTACTTTCTTTGCTCTGCTCATAGGTATCCCTATGGGTTACGTAGTTTCTCGCTATAATATTCCAGGTAAGAAAATTTTGAATGCAATGGTGATCATCTCTCTTCTTTCTCCTCCTTTTATTGGAGCCTATTCATGGATTATACTTTTAGGAAGAAATGGTTTTATTACTAATATCGTTCGTCACATTGGTATTGAGATGCCTACTATCTATGGGTTTAATGGCCTGATATTAGTTTTTACACTCAAACTTTTTCCTTTCATCTATATGTATGTACAAGGAGCCTTGAGTTCTTTTGATTCTTCATTAGAAGAGGCTGCAGAAAATTTAGGGGTAAGTGGATTTAAAAAACTCGTTACGGTTACATTTCCACTTATTATGCCAACTATCACCAGTGGTGCGGTGATAGTATTCATGACGAGTCTAGCAGACCTAGGAACACCTATGCTCATAGGGGAAGGGTATAAAGTACTTCCACTGTTAGTGTATGAAGAGTACATGAGTGAGTTGGGAGGGAATGCAACGGTTGCGAGTACTTTATCAGTAATTATCATCATTTGCTCATTATCAGTACTTCTTATTCAGAAGGTAATGATCTCGAAAAAAAGTTATTTTATGTCAGGTTTGCGTCCTCCTGAAGTAAAAAAACTCACATTCGTGAGAAGAGTTATTCTTACCATTGTCTGTTATCTTATTGCTCTTCTAGCACTTGCTCCTCAAATTACCACAATCGTCACAAGCTTTATAAAAACAAGTGGTCCTCTATTTGTCCAAGGGTTTAGTCTACAAAGCTATAAGAGTGTTTGGTTTAAACTGAGTGCAAATATTATACGAACATTCACGTATTCAACGATTGCAATGTTCTTTATGATCATTATCGGAATGTTCACTTCTTATGTAATTGTGAGAAGAAAAAGCAACACAACAGCAGTACTCGATTTTCTTCTTATGTCACCCTACGTAATTCCAGGGTCTGTTTTAGGTATTGTTCTGGTAATGGCTTTTAATAGACCCCCATTAATTCTTACTGGAACTGCGATGATTATGATCATTTCTTACACAATTAGGAAAATTCCCTATATTATTAGATCAAGTACAGGTATCTTATATCAATTAGATTTAAGTAGTGAAGAAGCCTCTATTAACCTTGGGGTTTCTCCATTAAAAACATTTTTTAAGATCACTGCAATATTGATGCTTCCCGGTGTTTTCAGTGGCGCAATTTTAAGTTGGATTAGTACAATTAATGAATTAAGTTCTACTCTTATTCTTTATTCTGGAAGGACTGGAACTATTAGTGTTGCAATCTATACTGAGATTATGAAAGATGGGTATGGGACAGCCGCAGCACTTGCAAGTATTCTTACTTTTGCAACGATTATCTCTCTTATTGTTTTTAATACAGTGACAAAAGGAAAGGGTAGTGTAGTATGAGTGAAGAACTCCTTGAAGAAAGACTAAAAGCAGCAAAAGAAGTTGCAATCCTTGCAGGCGAACTCATTACAAAAGATCCAAGTGAGCATACAAAGCTTTCTTATAAAGGTAAGAGCGATGTCGTAACACTTATGGATATTAAAAGTGAGAAATTAATTAAAGAGTATTTACATGAAAGATTCCCAAAAGATAACTTTGTAGGGGAAGAAACAGGTCTTGAGACCTTTGGCAATGGGGGAAGATGGATTATTGACCCAATCGATGGTACGAGCAATTATGTACATGATCTCCCTGGGTTTACTATCAGTATTGCATATGAAATGGAGCCTTTTAATCCTCTTATAGGAGTAGTGTATTCACCAACTCAAAAGGACCTCTATTATGCTCAAAAAGGAAAAGGTGCTTTTTGTAATGGTCAGCAAATTTTTGTCTCTCAAACACATGAAATCAAAAAGGCTCTTACTATCATCTGTCCTCCTATGCGGATCCCGCACCTTATTCCTTCCTATTTAGAATTGTTGAGAGTTGTGTGTGTAGAAACAGGTGATACGAGAGATTTCGGTTCAGCCGCACTCCATTTTAGTTATTTAGCTAGTGGAAAAGCTGATGGTTTTTTTGAATATGGATTAAAGTACCATGATGTAGCTGCTGGATTTGTTTTATTAAGTGAAGCAGGAGGGAGCTATTCTTATTTGGAGGAGGATTCAAGTGAAGTCTTCAGTGGTAACATAATTGCTTCTAATGATGCTCTTCATATGTGGTATACTTCTACTATTCGAGCTCTCGATCAGAGGTACCATGAGACGCTACATAACAAGAAAGTATTTTTATAAACTCCTTATCTCTTTTTTATTAATTGGGGTTCTTCCTCTATTAATAGTAGGTCCTATTACTTACATTCTCACCAAAACGATTCTATATAAGCGGGCTTACACATTAAGTGAACTTTTAAGTAGTAGAGTGGAAGAAACTATGGGTACTCAATTTGCTCGATATGAATCAGCGATTGATACTATCATTACAGATAAGTCATTTTCCTCTCTCTTTTCTTCTCATGAACAAGAAGAATTAGCTCGCCTTTATGATTCATTGTATCTCCTATTTTCAAATGATGTTGTTAAGCCTGGGGTTCACATCATTGATAAAGATTTTAATGTACTGATGAACACTACAACATCCACTCCCAAAGAGTATTATCAAGAGCAATTTCGTTCATGGGGTGTAATACGTAAAACTTTGCTAGCACATGGCTCAATTGGGATCTATTATCACCGAGTAACAGAAGATGATAATAGAAGAATCACTCTTGCAAAAACAAAGCTCTTAGAACAAGGGGATGAAGAGGGGATTATTGTCTTAGATTTATATACCGATCATATTAATTCCCTTATCCCTTTTCAAGAGGAATTTAAATCTCTCTCTTTGGTAGTTTTAGATGAATACAACAATAAAGCGCTTACTTTGCAAGGAGATATCAACGATGATTCTTTTAATGTAATAATTGAATCCCCACATTTAAATGGAGTTAATATTAAAAAGAGTGCGAACCAAATTCCATGTATTTATTCTTTTTCTAGTAATGAACAATACCATTTTACGATACTTTCCTATTATCCATTAACACAAATAGATGAATTATTACATCTTTTAGCGTTTATTGTTATAGCTATTGCTGGTGTGGTAACTGTGATGTGTGTGATTCTTGCTCTCTTTGTTTCTCGTAACGCTGCTAAGCCATTACAAGAGGCAGTAGATGTATTGGAGAGAGTAGGGAATGGAGACTTTTCTGCACGAACCAATATTCATCGTAGTGATGAATTTGGAAAACTGGGGTTAAGCGTGAATGAAATGGTTGTAAGGATGAAACAGCTTATCGATACAAATCGTCAAAAGGAACAAAGTCTTCGTGCCTCAGAAATAAAATCTCTTATGAGTCAAACCAAGCCCCACTTTATTTTTAACTGTTTAGAAACTATCAAATGGTATATTTTACTAGGAGATATTGATGAAGCCATCGATACGATTGTAGACCTTGGGATGCTCCTTAGAAGTAATATTGATCTAGGAGAAGGGATTGTAAGTGTTGAAGAAGAGATCGAGGTGATTAAAAAATATCTTGCTCTACAAAAAAGACGGATGGGTGATCGAGTTCATGTCGCTATTGAAATAGATCCATCAATTATGTCAGTACAAATACCAAGATTGTTGTTTCAACCTGTTGTGGAAAATGCAGTGATGCACGGGTTAGAGAAAAAAAGAGGTCGAGGAGAGATTAGTATAAAAGTATACAAAGAAATGGAATATCTTCATTTTGTAGTAGAGGATAATGGGATGGGCATGAATCAAGAGGAAGGAGATAGATTAATCTCATACCATGAAATTAGCGATGTGAAAGATGGAGGATCTGGTCTACAAAATCTTATTCGTCGTTTAAGACTCTATTATGGAGAAAATGCCGGAATGAGGATTATCACAAAAGAAAAAGAAGGGACAATAGTGAGTATCTACATTAGCCTTAAGGTTGGATTGTAAAATGTATAGTGTGATAGTTGTTGAAGATGAGGATATACTGCGAAAAGGTATCATACTTACAACGGATTGGGCGTCCCTTGGATTGAGAGTAATTGGGGAGGCAGATAATGGAATAGATGGCGAGTTACTAGCACGTAAACTTCATCCAGATATCATCATCACTGATATTGCAATGCCAGGGATAGATGGCCTTGAGATGATACGACGTCTTTATGAAGAACTCTCGCTGAGTGAGTTCATCATTATCTCGGGACATGCTGAGTTTTCCTATGCACAAAAAGCTCTCGATTATGGAGTGAAGGGATACATTTTAAAACCAATTGATCCTAAAGAATTCATTTCTGATCTAAAAAAAGCTATAGTAGATGTTGAAAAACTCAAAGTTGAAGAATCAAAAGATATAAGAATCGAGCAATTAATGAATTCGATGAAAAGATTTTCTCCAATTACAACTGATTCCCTTAGTGATTATCGTGATGAATATGTAAAAGAAGCCATTTCCCTTATAGAAACTCATTATAAAGAGCATCTTACCGCAAATGATATTGCAACCCATTTAGAGGTAAGTGAAAGGACATTGACAAATCTCTTTAAGGAACGATTAGGATATACCTTATTAGAATACCTTACTTTATATAGGATGAAAAAAGCTTCACTCCTCCTTCAAGAAAAGGAGCTAAGTGTATATGAAGTTGCTTCTCTCGTTGGTTATAAAGATTACCGTTACTTCTCAAAGATATTTAAGTCAACTTTTTCCATGACTCCCTTAGAATATAAAAAAGGTGGAAAGTAATTACATTGATAATTATCTTTTTTACGTTGCATGAAGAGCAAAATGAATAGCAATAGTAAAATATTGGAAGGTTGAATGTAATGGTCTCTTCAACGAAAGATTTCGATGTTTTTATGTTCAAGCGAATGTAACCTTATGTAGTATTTTAATCTCATATTATTTCTATATTAAGCTCTTATGATTTGCATTAGAAGTGTAAAATTGACCTCTTTCTATAAGCATTTTCCTCAATCATCACCTTAAAAAAATTAGAAGGCATTTCTATAATAACCTCTAAATTCTTGAGGAGGTATATATTGAAAAACACTTTTACCTAAGATGTTTTTAACATATTTATTTGTTTTCAAAGAAATGTAAATTACATTGCAGCAAAGATTAATTGATTTATAAGGGCTTTATCTTGAAGTCTTAAAAATATTTTGTAAAATCAGTTGACAAACCAAGAAAGTGGTATATAGTTAAATAAGTTAACAAAGAATTTTACAATCTATTTGCTTAATAATGATCGAATACTAAAAAGGAGATTCTACCTTGAAAGGACCTAAAAATGCACTTTACATGAAGCACCTCAACAGAAAGACTGTAGTGAATTTAATTAGGAAAGAATCCGTTTCAAGGGCAGACTTAGCACGGAAGACAGGTCTCACTCGCGCTGGAATAACCAATATAATCGATGATTTGATTCAAAGTGGAATTATCATAGAATCAGGTGTGCAAGATGCAGCAAACGGTCGTAAACCGATGCATTTAAAACTCAATAGTGAGCAGCTCTACTGCATTGGAGTGAGTATCCGCTATGGGTTGTGTTACGTTGGAATAGCAGATATTGATGGAAATGTTGTTGTAGAAGAATCTCTCGATTTCTCTAATCTCAAAGATGCCGATGAAGGTATTTCTCTTATCTGTAATTCAATTAAGAGCATGGTGGCAAATCATGTTACAACCCAAAAAATACTTGGTGTAGGGGTTACTTCTCCTGGACCAGTAGACATCTATACTGGACGAATTTTGAATCCACCAAATCTCCCCAAATGGAGAAACGTCCCTATTATTCCTCGTCTTAACGAGTGTTTTGACTATACAATTATACTTGAGAAGGACTCAGTCTCTTCTGCGATGAGTTTAAAGAATTACGGTTGCGGAAAAGATCATCGCAACTTCTTTTATGTAGAAGTTGTAAGTGATGGTGTTGGTAGTGTTATAGTTCTTGACCATGAAGTATACAGAGGAAATAGCGGATTCGCTGGTGAATTTGGCCATCTTTCGATTGAATTGGACGGAAGGCAATGTACCTGTGGAAATAACGGTTGCCTTGAGCGCTATGCATCATTCAATGCAATCACTGAAGATTTAAGAAAAGATTACCCTGAAATTAAGACTTGGAAAGATATCGTTGATGGGGCAGTGAGTGATGAAAGGTTAGCACAAACGGTGAAAAACGAGGCTAGATACCTCGGAACTGGCATTGTTTCTGTGATGAACCTTCTTGATCTTGATGCAGTAATTATCGGAGGAGATGTCGTGAGTGACTCGAGAATGTTACTCGATGAAATAACTCAATATGTAAACAATAATATGGTGACAAGAAATAGCAAGCAAGTCCCTGTCTATTTCTCAAATCATGACTATTGCTACAGTTTCCTTTCGAGTGTGTCTATTGTCTCTGAGCGTTTTTTTCGGGGTGGACTCAGCGAATTATTATAGAAAAGAAATTTTGTGGTCAGAAAGAGGAGGCGAAATGAGTAAAGTGTTATTGAAAGTGTCTGGAGTAAGTAAAAGCTTCGGACATGTTCAAGCTCTCAAAGATGTGAATTTCGAGTTGAACGAGGGGGAGGTCCTCGGGCTCGTAGGCGATAATGGTGCAGGTAAGTCTACTTTCATCAAAATATTATCCGGAGTTCATAAAAGAGATGGCGGAGAAATTTTGTTTGATGGGGAAAGTATCAATTTTGGTTCTCCGTCTGAAGCAATTGAAGCAGGGTTTGAGACAGTATACCAAGATCTAGCATTAGCACCAGATTTACCAATCTATTCTAATATGTATCTTGGTCGAGAGATCCTCAGAGAAGGATTTCTTGGAAAGTTTGGGTTTGTCGATAAAAAAGCTATGAGAGATTCAGTTATAGCTAATATCAAAAAGCTCAAAGCAACAATGAACCATGTTGATCAAGAAGTGGGAACACTTTCAGGGGGACAGAGACAATCTGTTGCAATTACACGAGCAGTCATCTGGGGAAAGAAAGTGATTATTATGGATGAACCAACCGCTGCACTTGGTGTAGAGGAGTCTGCAAAGGTTCTAGAGATTGTAAAAGAGTTAAAACAGCATGGAATTACTGTTATTTTTATCTCTCATACAATGCCCCATGTATTGGAAGTTTCAGATAAGATTTGTGTCCTTCGTCTTGGAAAGACTGTCGCAAATCTGAACGCGTCTGAAACCACTTATGAAGAAGTCGTAGAGTATATTACCGGCGCAAGAACACAAATAGAGGAATAGAATATGTCTGATATGAAAGAAATCTCACCGGCAAAACGTCGGCTATACATGTTTTTAAGTGAATACTGGATAGTATTTGTCTTTCTTTTGATCTACTTGATATTTGTCATCTTGGAACCCTTATGTTTTTCATTTGCGTTCCTTTCATCAACACTGAATTATATGGCAGAGGTTCTTATTCTTGGTGTTGGTGTTATGTTTGTTGTTATCACAGCAGGGATTGACCTCTCGATTGGACCTGTTGAAGGTGCTGTTGGTGTTGGTTCGGCTCTCGTAATGAGAAGTCTCGTTCCTATAGTCGGAGTTCCCCTCGCAATCACAGCAGGAGTTATTGTTGGAATTCTCATGGGAATGCTAATAGGATTCATGAACGGTATTATTATTACGAAGATGAAATTAGCTCCCTTTATTGCAACACTTGGAATGTCTGTTATCTTAACTGGTGGTGGATACATTTTAAATAATGGCCTTGAAGTTGTAGGTCTTCCAAGAGCTCTTGGAAAAATTGGAAACACAGAATTCTTTGGGTTTTTAGGTGTCACTACAATAATTGCTTGGGCAATTTGGCTCATATTCGGCATCATCCTTAAACACACTCGTTTTGGTGTAATTACCTATGCTTATGGAAGTAACTCTGAAAGCACACAACGAGCAGGAATAAATGTTGATCGTCACCTCATCAAGGTTTATATGATCAGTTCTACCCTTGCAGCTGTTTCTGGTGTCCTTCTTGTTTTCCGATTTAACACAGGTTCACCTCTTGCAGGTGCAAACGTAACACTCTATGCAATCGCTTCTTGTGTTATTGGAGGTACTTCAGTTCTCGGAGGAAGAGGAAAGATGGTTGGTACACTCATCGGTGCTGCTATTATCTCTATCCTCGTTACTGGTCTTGTTATGTTAGGGGTTCAAACCTACTGGCAGCAGGTTGCAACAGGTTTGATTATTATCTTCAGTGTGTATGCAGACCAGATTCGACAGAAAAATGCTTTCATGTAAAGCATAAAAAAAGTAGGAAAATACCGAATGTAATTCGGTTAAAAAAATCATTTGGAGGTTTTTTATGAAAAAACGAATTGTTTTAGTTATGTTGATCGTTCTCTTAGCAGCAACGTTCAGCGTGTTTGCACAAGGTGCAAAAGAAGCAGATGGTACAAAAACTATCGCTTTTATTCAAGGTATCTCAACTGACGAATTCTACATCAGCATGAATCGTGGTGTACAAGAAGCTGCAGCTAAATACGGATATAAAGTATTAGTTGATGGACCTACAAAATGGGACTATACCATGCAGACTCCTATCGTTGAAACTATGATTGCAAGAAAACCTGATATTATTCTTATTGCTCCTAACCATTCAGTTTCAATGATAGCTCCATTACAGAAAGCTATAAATGCTGGTATCCCTGTAATCACAGTTGATACTAACCTTGATGAAGAAATTTATCTTTGTAACATCACTTCTGACAACCTTCAAGGTGGTCAAGTTGCTGCAGATATGTTAGCAGAAATGATGGGCGGAAAAGGTAAAGTTTCAATTATGAATACTAACGTTGGTGTTACTACTACTGAAGCACGTGCAAAAGGATTCAAAGATCAAATCGCTGCTGCTTACCCTGGAATCAAAATTGTATCAGACGAGTATTGTGAAGATGAAGCAGAAAAATCTGCTGCTATCACAGAGTCTGTTTTGTTAAAGAACCCAGATCTCGGCGGTGCTTTTGGTGTTAACCTCTATGCATCACTTGGTATTGCTAATGCATCTGACAGAACTAAAAAGACTCTCCCTATCATTAGTTATGATGCATCTCCTGCTGTTATTGAAGCTCTTGCTAATGGCACTATTGATGCTACAGTATCACAAAAACCAATGGAAATTGGTGCTACCGCAGTTGAAATGGCTCACCTTTATTTCATGGGTCAAAAAGACCAAATCAAAAATGTAATGACCGAGAACGTAATTGTAACTCGTGACAACATGAATGATCCTGAAGTAAGCAAATGGTTCTACGTCTCTGAATAAGAGTAGAATACGTTTCATTGGTCGGGTTTGGGATTCCCATTCCCGACCATATGTAATGAAGAAATTATAAAATAAGGTATTAACATGGATGTCATGAGTATCGGGGAGATGGTAATAGATTTCCTCCCTGGAAAAGAAGTGAATAGTTTTATTGCTAACCCTGGTGGGGCTCCAGCAAATGCGGCGATTGCCGTTGCGCGTAACGGGCTCAGTGCAGGATTTATTGGCAAGGTCGGGAATGACAATTTTGGAAAGATGCTCGTGGGCACACTGAACCAGGAGAACGTTACGATACCTAACCAAATCATGACAGACGAAGCTGTCACTACTATGGCCTTTGTTCATCTCGATAAACACAACGAGAGAAGTTTTACTTTTGCAAGAAAGCCGGGAGCTGATATGTTCCTCTCTCTTGAAGATGTGAAACCAGAATATCTGCAGGATACAATCTTTGTCCATGCAGGGTCATGTTCCCTTTCAGCTGAACCGGCTGCAACTGCTACAAAACAAGCGCTAGCCACCGGTAAAGAACTTGGGAAGATGATCAGTTTTGATGTAAATTATCGCAATCTATTATGGAATGATGACCTACAAGCAGCTATAGAGGCAATACAAGAGGTTCTTCCTTTTGTCGATATATTAAAGATCTCTGATGAAGAGAGATTTATACTCTCTCCGTTTAAGTCTATATTTGATTTTATGAAACACTATAAGATATCCCTCGTGGTAGAGACCCTTGGAAAAAAGGGAGCAACTTACTACTATCATGGAAATACTGTAACAAAGCCAATTTACGATGGCCCTCGTGTTGACACCACTGGAGCCGGAGATGCATTCTGGGGAGCTTTTCTCTCCTCCCTTATCATTGATGGAGTCACTACCTTAAAGGAATTGAACGAGACAATTCTTACAAAAGCCTTGATTCGAGGAAATATTGCGGGGGGGCTTTGTGTGCGAGAGAAGGGGGCTATTAGCTCTCTTCCTAGAAGAGAGGAGCTTGATCGTGCTGTCAACGAGGAGACGAAATTATGAATAATGTGTGGAATAACAAGTGTATATTATCTCCATCTTTAATCACTTTGGATTTATGCAATCTTGAAGAGCAAGCTCGTATATTAAAAGATTCTGGATTTACCCATCTACATATCGATATTCTTGATGGTTACTTCAGTCCCTCTTTTCCTCTAGGACTAGAAGCTGTGAAGCAACTGAGGGATAAGACAGACCTCGAGTTTGATGTTCATCTTATGGTGAAAGAGCAACAATACTTTGTCGATGAATTAATAAGCATCGGTGTTCAGCAGATTCTCTTCCACATTGAAGAAGAAGCCCATGTCGATAACATGCTCAATTACATAAAAAGTAAAGGAGTTCGTTCTGGTGTTGCCCTAAAACCGGCAACCTCATTAACGACACTCGATTATATCTTAGAAAAATGCGATGCAGTCCTCCTTATGCTTATTAACCCAGGTTATGCAAGTAATAAGAGTGAAGGTCAGGTCTCTTATGCTCAGAGAAAAGTGAAAGAATTACGTACCCTCATTACTGAGAGAAATACAAAGACACAAATTTCGATTGATGGAAGAATTTCTCTTGATGATATAAAAACATACACCCCTGATGTAGTCGATATCTTTGTTACAGGTAGTACCTGTATGAGAAAAGATAATTTAAAAGTGAATGCAGAGAAACTTATCGCTTTTAGAGAATCATTATTGCAATAACCGGTCAAGGCAAGAGAATTAATAGGAGCTACATATGAATGAGTTCGAAGAAAAATATAGATTAGTAACAATGAGTGTGATAGACGAATTATCCCAGACATTGATGAGTATAAAACCAGAACAGATTGAAGAGTTAGTACATACAATACTTTCTGCTAGAAAGGTCTTCTTCATTGGAGTTGGTCGGGTTATGTTATCGCTACAGGCAGTTGCGAAACGATGGGCACACCTTGGGCTCGATTGCCATATTGTGGGAGAGATTACTGAACCAGCTATCACACCAGATGATGTCCTCATCGTTGGTTCGGGTAGCGGGAATTCTCTTTTCCCCGTAGCTATTGCTGGTAAGGCAAAGAACCTTGGGGCGAAAGTTGTCCACATCGGTTCTAACATGAGTGGAGATGTGGCTCAGTATACTGATTTGATGGTAAGAATCCCTGTAAGAACGAAGGCATACCTCGAGGATGAATTTGATTCTACTCAAATAATGTCCTCTCTTTTTGAACAGGATCTTCTTCTTCTTGGAGATATCATTGCTAAAATGATTGTTGACATGAAAGGGGTGGATTTAAAGAGCCTCTGGCAATTTCATGCAAATTTAGAGTAGGTGAAAAATGAAAAAAAGTGACATTCTCTCATATGTAGGAAATATGCAGCAGGTGGCCAACATTCGATCTGTTACCTATGATGAAGGGCAAGCTAGACATCTAAAAGCATACCAGATAAAGAACGGAGACCTCTCTCTCACCCTTCAGTGTGACAAATCCCTCGATATCGCAGAACTTTCTTATAAGGGAATAAACTTGAGTTTTCTCTCTAAACCTGGATTGCAGCATAAAGGGCAAAATGGGTCGTCAGTAGGAGCTCGAGGTATCATGGGAGGATTTCTTTTTACCGGCGGGTTAGAAAACATCTGTGCTCCATCTGTAATCGATGGTAAGAGTTATCCAATGCACGGGCATCTTCGTTCAACTCCTGCTGAACAACTTTGTAGTAAGGCCTCATGGCAAGGAGATGATTACGTTCTTGAAGTCTCTGGAGAGATGAGAGAAGCTGAAATATTTGGAGAGAATCTCTTACTCAAGAGGAAGGTGACAACACAATTTCCTGGAAAATCATTTATTATTGAAGATCAGATAGAAAACCAAGCTTTTCGTGATGAAGCATTTTTAATATTGTACCACATTAACTTTGGTTTCCCATTTTTAAGTGAACACTGTGAGATCCTTATTCCTTCAAAAACAGTAGTACCACGAGATGAGATTTCAAAAAAACATCTATCTATGTGGCACAAAATGGAAAAACCTAAAGCAAACGAAGAAGAATATGTATATATACATACCCCTGCAGAGAAACCAGATGGTAAATCTATTGTGGGAATCTATAATACAGAGTTGAAATTAGGTGTTTCCATTGAATATGATCCACATGTTCTTCCCTATTTCATGGAGTGGAAGACTATTGGATCTGGTGATTATGCTGTAGGACTTGAACCAGCTAATGCCAGTGTCTTTGGTAGAAAGTACCATGTTGAACACGATTCACTTACGATGATTAAACCATTTGAGCCAGTAGTTTCACGTATCAAGGTTGAGATTATTGAAGGTGATGATGAGGCAATGGCATTTAAAAATATGATTAAAGAATTAACTCCTGATGCTTTTTAGCACAGGTACGAGAATATAATGTTAAGATAGGGGGAAATATATGAAGAGATCTGATATCAACAGAATCATCAAAAACATGGAAAAGGTCCTAAAGGAATATAAAATCGAACTGCCACCATTTTTAAGCTGGACTCCACAAGAGTGGGCAACAAAAGGGCACGAATACGATGAAATTCGGGACAACATGCTCGGTTGGGACGTTACTGACTATGGTATGGGAAAATTTGACGAACTCGGTATTGTTCTTATCACACTGAGAAATGGTAATGCAAATAATCCTGCATATACAAAAACCTATGCTGAAAAGTTGATCTACATACAAGAAGGTCAAGTTTCTCCAATGCATTTCCACTGGAATAAGATGGAAGATATCATCAACAAAGGTGGTGGAGACTGTGTGTTTAGACTTTACAATGCTGATGACAATGAACAACTTGAGAATACTGATGTCATGATTAGTAGAGATGGAAGAAATTATAAAGTTCCAGCTGGTGAAAAAGTCATCATTAAACCAGGTGAATCTCTATCCCTTTATCCTTACTATTATCATGAATTCTATGTAGAGAAAGGTCAAAAAGGGGCTATTCTAGGTGAAGTTTCAATGTGTAATGACGATAACACCGACAATAGATTTGAACAACAGCTTGGCAGATTCCCTAAAATTGAAGAGGATGAACCTCCTTACAGACTCCTTTGCAATGAGTATCCTGCGGCAACATCAAAATGAGTATTCTTTGTTTAGGACAGATCGTCTTTGATATCCTTGTTCAATCGATTGACGAGGGTATATTTGAACGAGATACTACTCGTGTGAAGTTAATTGATTTCGCAAATGGAGGGGACGCACTCAATGTTGCTGTTGTCGCTTGTAAACTTGGCAATACCGTTGGATTCTGCGGGAAAGTTGGAGCCGATGAAAAAGGGACATACTTGATACAGAGGATGGAGAATTATGGGCTCTCGACTGACGGAGTGATTGTTACTCCAAACTCTCCTACATCAACCGCAATTGCGTTGATTAGAAATGATGGTGCACGAAATTTTCTGTTCAATGGAGGGGCGACTCTCACCTTTGCATATGATGATATTCCAAAGCATGTGGTTGATGAGGCTGACATTATCTTTGTTGGAGGAACCTTTACAATGCCATTATTTGATGGTGAGGGAGCAAGAAAACTCTTCAAAGAGGCAAAGGGAATGGGAAAAATTACTGCGATGGACGTTACCTATGATTCTTCGGGACAATGGATGAAAACCATTGAACCTTGCCTAGAATATCTTGATTATTTTATGCCAAGTGAAGAACAAGCTCGAGATATTACAGGTACCGATGTTGTTGAAGAAATGGCTACTATTCTCCTAGAAAAGAGTGTTAAGAACGTAATTATTAAGATGGGCTCAAAGGGAGTCTATGTAAAAAACGAAACTATCAACAGATTGTTTCCCGCTGTACAAGTCGATAAAGTTGTCGACACTACAGGCGCGGGGGATTCCTTTGTTGCTGGGTTCCTTAGTGGAATCAATCGGGGAATGGATGTTGATTGCTCAATTGAATTGGGACAGGCAGTTGCAGGTCGCTGTATCGGCGGACTCGGAGCGACAGCCGGTGTAGAAAATATAGAAGAAACAACCCTTTATAAAAGGGAAAATGGAGGCCTTTAAATGGCAATTAACAGTAAATTACAGCAGATGTTGGCTGATGCTGAGAAACGAGGATATGCAGTACCCTCTTTCAACTATTCATGTATCTGGGATTTTCAAGCAATCCTTGAAGCTGCAGAGGAAGAGAGATCTCCCGTGATCCTAGCTTCTCACCATTCAGTCTTTGATATGCTCTCTGGTGAGATATGTGCTGCTATCGGAAAAGCTGCAATGGATAAAGCAACGGTTCCGATGGTATTCCATCTGGATCACTCTAATGAGGTCTCTAGATGTAAGAAAGCAATTGATCTTGGTTATCCTAGTGTTATGATTGATGCATCAGCACTTTCTCTTGAAGAGAATATAAAAGCTGTGAAAGAAGTTGTCGAATATGCTGCCACAAAGAATGTGTGTGTTGAAGCTGAAATTGGCCGAATCAAAGGTAATGGTTACGAAGGTGGCTATAATAATGAAGACTTCCTAGCGCAGGTAGATGATGCTCTTGAATTAGTGAAGATGAGTGGAGTAGATACCCTAGCAGTCGGTATTGGTACCGCTCATGGTTTTTATCAAGGGAAACCAGAAATTAACTTTGTCAGACTCAAAGAGATTAATGATGTTCTTGATGTTCCACTCGTCCTTCATGGAGGTTCAGGTATTCCTGAGGAAGATATTAAGGAAGGAATCCTTAACGGAATAAATAAGATCAATGTTGGAACGATCATCCATTGTACTCTTATGAACAATATCAGAAAAGAACTGATGGAAAAAGGTGAAAACCAGTATACACTCGATATCGCAAGACCTGCAATGAATGAGGTTAAGGAAGTCGTGAGAGGTTGGATTAGAACCTGTATGTCAAACGGAAAAGCTGATTAAATAAGAACTATCTTCCCGTCAGAGGTAACCCTTTGACGGGATTACTTTTATATATTATTAGGAGAATACATGCGTATTAGCGGTGCCGGTTGTTGTCTTGTTGACTCAATCTACATGAATTGTCTCTATTCAAGTTCTGGTTTTGCTCCATACTGGAGTCGTGAACGAGGAGATGGTGGGCTCATAGAAGGTGGACTTGTGTTTCGTGAAGATCTCGAAAGATTCTCAGGAAAACCTTTTGCCTATATACTCAACTCTCTCACATCAGGTAGGTCCCCAGATATTATCAACCTTGGAGGACCTGCTATTATTGCTCTTGTCCATGCATCTCAGATTCTGGCTCAAGATAGCGATGAAGTTTTCTTCTATGGAGCAATTGGGGATGATGAGAATGGAGATATCATACAAGGGAAACTCTCCTCTGTACCGATACAAGCATTTATAAAAAGGATTGAAGGAGAGCCAACTTCAACAACTGATGTGTTTGATGACCCCCACAGCCGTGGTGGGAAAGGGGAAAGATCCTTCATTAATACTGTTGGGTCTGCATCCTCGTTTAGTGAAAAGGATCTACCGGACTCTTTTTATGATTCAGATATTATACTTCTCGGAGGAACAGCACTCATGCCGGGTCTCCATGATGCCTCTCATATCATCTTAGAAAAAGCAAAGCGTAGAGGGTGTATCACAGTTGTCGGGACAGTATATGATTTTAGGAATGAGAAAGCACATCCTGACAAACCATGGACTCTTGGAGACCATTGTTCGTATCAATATATAGATATCCTTGTCTGTGACCAAGAAGAAGCATTGCGATTATCGGGAAAAAACGAGATATTTGATGCAGCTCATACCTTGATTTCGTTTGGTATTGGTTCCCTCATTATTACTCGAGGAGCACTAGATATCCTTGTGTGGTCTAAAGGTGAACTCCTTGAAGCACAAGAGTTGAAATCTTTTCCTGTTAGTGCCTATATGGATGATATGATGAAGAAAGATCCTTCGCTTCGTAAGGATACCACCGGGTGTGGTGATAACTTTATGGGTGGTGTGTTGATCTCTCTTACTACTCAGCTAAAACTGGGTAAGAAAAAGGGATTAGATATCATAGACCTGTGTGCCTGGGGAGCCGCTTCAGGTGGGTTTACATGCA
The DNA here is from genome assembly GCA_963663665.2 of Sphaerochaetaceae bacterium. Classification (GTDB taxonomy): domain Bacteria; phylum Spirochaetota; class Spirochaetia; order Sphaerochaetales; family Sphaerochaetaceae; genus SABI01. Next base: position 56,070 of record CAXXKP010000006.1, on the reverse strand, counting down.
CTTATCATGGTGGTATGTTCACTGAAAAACACCCTGGTGAAAAAGGCGCCTATCTAGAACCTGCAGTGAGAGCATATAAAGAAAGTCTTGGAGTAGAGTGATGAAGCCAATATTTGTACAGTGGGGGGCTGGTAATATAGGTAGATCTTTCATTGGCCAATTATTTGCTCGTGGTGGCTATACTGTGGTCTTCATTGATGTGAATGAACCGCTCATAAAGGCACTGAATGAATCTCATGGTTACACAATTACTTCTGTTTCTCAAGAACAATCTTCTGAAATGAAAATTGAAAATGTGTCGGCAATCAACGCATCAAATCAGGAAGAGATTAATAAAGCCATTTCATCCATTCAAATCATGGGCGTCTCTGTTGGAAAGAATATCTGGCCTCGTATTGCAAAGTCTCTTTCTAAGGCAATAGAGGCACGGCACAAGATACACCCTTACACACCTATCGATATTATACTTGCTGAAAATATTCATAGATGTGCCCAATTTGTTAGCCAACTCCTATTAGAACATTTACCTCAGGATTTTCCATTTGACTCATATGTTGGCTTAATCGAAACAAGCATCGGGAAGATGGTTCCCCTACAAGATATTGAAACCCCTCTGATTCTTAGGTCGGAGCCTTACAATGAATTGATCGTGAATAAAGATGGCTTTCTTAATCCCATACCTCAACTAGAGACTCTTAAGCCTGTTCATCCTATAGAAGCTTATGTAGAGCGAAAACTCTTCATTCATAATCTTGGTCATGCAGCAGCCTCTTACCTAGGTTATAAAACAGACCCAGAAAGTATCTATATTTCTCAAGTACTTGAAAACAAGAGCACTCTTGAGAGTGTAAAGAAAGCGATGGAGCAATCAGCTGAAGTTCTCATCAATATGTACCCCCAGGTATTCACACACGAACAGTTACTCTCTCATATCGAGGACTTGATTCATAGATTTCAAAATCCTTTCCTCTTCGATACTGTTTTCAGAGTAGGGCGTGATGTAAAGAGGAAACTCAGATTTGATGATCGTCTTATGGGAATTATTATAGAAGCACAAAAGAGAGACCTCAATTGGGATTATATTGGAAAAGTCTATCTTTGTGGTTTGTCATTTAGGGCAACAGACAAAGATGGAACTATGCTCAACTCAGATAAGGAGCTTTTCCTCAGTTTCAAGGGAAAGAGTTTAGAAGAGATAATCTTCAAAGCAAGTGAGTGGGAAATGAGTTCGCATTCGAACGAATTATTTCACCAAATAGTGAATCGATTATCAAAAATAGAATATTAATAGAGAATAGAGGATATACCATGGCAAAAATTTATACGATGGGTGAAATATTAGTTGAGATAATGAGGGATAAAGTAGACTCTCCACTTAATAAAAAAGGAGTGTTTTTAGGACCGTTCCCTTCAGGTGCTCCTGCAATATTTATCTCTAGTGTTGCTCAACTTGGACACAAAGCGAAAATATGGGGAGGGGTAGCCAACGATAAATTCGGCCACCTACTTTTAGATCGTCTTATAGGTGATGGAGTCGATTGTTCAGATATTTCTATATCAGAAAAGGGTGCCACCGCAGTTGCTTTCGTCTCATATGCAGCAGATGGAAGTAGAGATTTTATCTTTCATATAGATGGTACTCCTGCCGGAGAAGTCTTATTCGACCCTACAGGGAAAACTGTGCCCGATTATTTCCATGTTATGGGATGTTCTCTCATGGTAAATGATGTGATGCTCAAAAGTATCACAGATGCAGTAAAATGGGCCGCCTTGGGCGGTGCAAAAATATCATTTGACCCAAATATTAGACGGGAACTTCTTGGTAAACGGAATGTGCATGATGTCACAAAAGAGATTATTGAAAATACTTCTGTGTTTCTTCCAGGAGTTGATGAATTATTGATGTTTACCAATGCCGATGATGTTGAGGAGGCTGTTACCCAGTTATTCTCTCGATATGAGAAGATGGAAATTATTCATCTAAAAAAAGGGAAGAGAGGATCTACTATCTATACTCGAACTCAGAAGATTGAAATCCCAATTTATCCCATTGAGAAAGTAAAACCAATAATTGATCCAACAGGGGCAGGGGATTCCTTTGATGCTGCATTCCTCTGTGCTCTTGCAGAGAATATGTCGTTACAAAAAGCTGGAGAGTATGCAGCAAAAGCTGGAGCCATTAATTCAACAGAATTTGGTCCAATGGGTGGAAATATGAAACAGATCCATGACTCTCTTTTGGGTGAAAAAATAGATTCATAGAATGTAATATAGGCATTCAAGAAGGATACATTGGATTATTAAGCTCTATGCCCATTATAAGAGATCTCATCAACAAACAACGAACTAATCTTATGAGTCTTTCCTACTCCTAGAAATTCGAGTTCCCATATCTCCCCATTATGGGCTAATTGCTCAGGATAGATGGGGAGTGTGTTCTCTAATACTCCTTTCATAAGACGCATCGCAACAGCGTGTGTTACAATGAGAATATCAGGACCATCTTGACTCAAATCTAAGAAGAAGGAACGAATACGCTTTGAAATGTCTTCGTAGGATTCCCCTCCTGGAATATTCCAATTCCATCTTGCAGATCTGTCTTGCTGATAGTTTGGGTCTGCTTCGGCTTCTTGATAAGTATACCCTTGGTAGATACCAAGGTTTTGCTCCATCAGTCTCGCATCTTCTATGAAAGGAGTATTCTCATTCACCCTAAATGGGGCGGCAGTTTGTTTTGCTCTCAGTAAAGGTGAGCAGTAGATAATCTCAGGAGTGAATCGAGATGTATACCAAGAGGCTATTTTCTTAGCATCCGCTTTGCCTTTTTCGCTTAATGGGAAGGCAAGTTGTCCCGCAAGGATTTTTTTCGTATTTGCTTCACTCTCTGTGTGACGGATAATATGAATTTTCAAAGTATACTCCTACTCTTTAGGTTGCCTATTCTCTCTGTTATTATTGCTTAGAAGGTAACATGAGAATTAATTGTCTGACAAGATGGGTCTTGTTCTCTCTTATTGGGAGTGTAAGATATTGTAGATTAATTTTGCTTCGTTCACGGGATCTTTAGCTGAGCAGATGCCTCCTCCAACGATAAGGACTTCAGGTGAGTACGGTAAATACTCTCCTATTGTGGTAGAGCTGATTCCACCAGCTACAAATATATCACTAGAACGAGAATATTCTCTCATAAGGCGCAAATCATCTAAGGGTGTTCTTCCCACACGTTGCTGGTCAACTCCAGTGTGTACTGCAAGGGCAATAGAACCAATTTTTTCTAACTCTATTATTTTCTCTTTCAAATTGGATACACAGATCATATCTACGACGACTTTTTTATTATATCGAGCGGCAGTTTCAACGCAGGCCTCTATGGTAAGTAAGTCTGTCACACCAAGGACTGTAATATAATCAGCACCGGATGAAAAAGCGAGGTCCGCTTCCAATTCTCCTGCGTCCATAATTTTTGTATCGGCAAGAAGGGAGAGAGTGGGGAATTCTTTTTTCATCGTTCTTACTGCTTCCATTCCCACATCAAGGAGGAATGGAGTGCCAATTTCAATAATATCGATATATGGAGCGACACTACTCACTAAGGATAGAGCTTTACTAAGTGATAAGGTATCTAATGCTAGTTGCAATTTCATAGTCTTCTCCTACTCAAGATTTGCATGCCGAGAATACATTGTATGTGTATCTAGACCAAGTCGTTCCATGAGACGAATAATAATTATATCTAACACAAGGAGAAGACTTTGCTCGAATAATGAGCCCATTGGTTGAATTGAAGGAGGCGCTTCTTTAGATGACACTTTGGGTGATGGGGCAGGAATCTTGACCACTACGTCAGCTAACCGTCCAATTTCTGAATCTGGGAAGATACTTAAAAGAGCGAGAGTGAACCCAATTGAGACCTTCTTTTGTGCCATGGAAACAAGACTTGCTGTTCCCCCTGAGCCAGAACCGATTATGAGTAAATCTTTTTCTGTGATATTTGGGGTTACTGTTTCGCCTACTACAAAGGCGTCATATCCGATATGCATGAGTCTCATGCAAAAAGCCTTTGCCATCAGCCCAGATCTGCCAGCACCTGCGACAAAAATCTTCTCACTTTGGAGAATTTTATCAACAAGCTCCTCTATGTGAGAATCAGAGACTTGAGACAGAGTATTACACAATTCCTTTTGAACTATCTGAGTATATTCATTGTACTTCATTGAGCTATCTCCTAGACATCAATGATTATAGCTGAGAATGAAACTAAGGTACAACCTAGGTAGACTTGATTTATGCTATTATTGATCAGATTAGTACCCCTTACCCAACGCACTGCTTCATGAATGTTCATCGCAATATTTGAAATGAGATGGTAAGGAATAGTCTATCTGATTTTTCAAAGTATTACATTTTTTAAAGCTGAGAAATTGTGATGCTTTCCCTTTTTGAGATTGACTATTTGCGTATTTGATTATGTTATTGATATTGAACATACAAAAAACAAAACTACTTTGACTTATTCATCTGGGTATACACAATAAAAGCCTCTGACTGACAAATTCTCTCGGTACCTAGCAATGAACTTGCGTTAAGGAAGGATTTGAATATAATGATATTTGTGAATTCTACTATAAGAATATGTAGTACTATGTGATACGTAGATACTAGAGTATGTTTCGTATGAGAGTTGGAATTATGACTATTGCAACACTGCCAAAGATATCAATCAGGAGTGAATTTAATAAGCTCCTCACTACAATACTATTAAAAGAGGGATTATGATAAACAAATCAGCATATGTTACGGGAAAGAAAAAAATCGATATTATTGAGGTTGACCTTAAACCAATCGCTTCGAATGAAGTGAGAGTCAGTATCAAAGCTTGTGGTATCTGTGGTACGGATATGCATTTTTATAACACATTCCAAAATGGGAATCCAACTCCTCTTGGTCATGAAGTAGCTGGAGTCGTTGTAGAAGTTGGGGATAGTGTTGATGACATACGTGTTGGATCTGATGTTGTTGTTCAAAACAATGTAGCATGTGGAGTGTGTCATAGTTGTTCAATGAGACGTCCTGAATACTGTAGTAATATACAAACCTATATGGATGATCAAGCGGGTATGGCTTCATATCTCACAGTAGATAGAAATATGATAATTGAATTTACAGGCCTTGATTATGCAAAAGCAACCCTTGCTGAACCCATGACAGTTGCTATGGATCTTTTTCAGGAAGCTGATATTAAAAAAGAGGATACCGTATTAATAATGGGTCCTGGCGTAATAGGTCTCTCCCTCGTCTATTTAGTTTCTCATGCAGGAGCTTCTTCAGTTGCAGTAGTGGGGCATCATCTTGATACTACGAGAGGCTCATATCGAAAAGAAGTGGCAACATACTTTGGTGCTGATATTATATTTGATTCCTCTGATCCTGATTGGAAGAAGAGCGTAATGCAACAGTATCCGCAAGGTTTCTCTAAAGTGATTATTACGAGTCCCCCCAAAACAATTCCTGATGGAATTGAGCTCGCAGGTTTTGGTGGATACATAGTCTATGATGGTATTAGCTTTAGTGACGATAGCATCACATTTGGGGCAAATGATTTTCATTTTAATAAGAAACGACTCATTGCGTCTCATGCAATCCCGAACTATGGTTTTCCTTATGCACTTGAACTGTTAGAGAAGGATCCAAACCTCGCTAGATATCTTCTTACGCACCGCTATTCGTTTAATGAGATCAAAAAAGGTTTCGAAGGGTATGATTCAAATGATGAGAAGATTATAAAGACTGTCATAGATATATAGAACAACAATAAATATGATAAATATTTCCTCAATCATAACTTCTGTTTCTTTTTATTAGTAAAACCTAGTTACTTATCGTAAAAGTCATTTGTAGGTTGGTACAATATCGATAACTCTACCTGTTTCCTTATCCTCGTACTCTTCTTCTTCGTAGGCGGTGATGATCCAAGATTGTTGTAGTCTTAATTCCTCCATGCCATCAAGAAGATTTTCTATCTCTCATTTTCTCGTCTTATCCTGTTCTCTCATTTCTCAGCAAACCTGAATCAATTGAATATTAGAGTCTTGCCCGACTGCAAAATCAACCTCATTGCTTTTCGCAGTTTTATAGTAAAATATATGTGGCGTGGTACGTCTGAGTTCTACAAAGACTAGATTTTCGAGTGCAAGACCCTTATTCCCAGACGTGGAAAAAGAAAATGCCTGTGCAATTGCATGGTCAACACAGTAGACTTTTTTGGGTTTGCAGCTTGTACTGCTTTGTTGTATGAGCGTATTGGAACAGTGAACACTAAGTAACAGTCACGTAGTTTTTCTATATAGTCGTTGATCAACTCTGGTGATAATCTGTTTCTCTCTCCCAGGAGCCGCTACCTCAGCTTGTTTATCGAAACTAGGCGTGACATGTTGCTAATCAGAATATCTGCTAGTCTTTTTAGCTGAAGAGGGTGTAGTATATTGTATCCTAAGGATGAGGTCTCTAAGGAGGACATCATTTACGAGGTGTTGAAAATACGAAATGGCCATGGTTTCCTTTGGCAGGGAAAGCCTTTCTGGCATTCCCCCTTTCGACAAATATTCATCAAATGTCCCAATAATTGTATCTCTGCTTCAAATGTCGACAATCGATTGTGGTTTGCCAGTAGCTCTCAGGAATTCCCGGAATGAGAATGGAAACATCTCCCAAGTAAAGGTTCTTATTGCCATCTCCTTAGAAAGGAGCTTTGCTGATGAACCGGTGATATATACCTCACAGTTTTGTGTTGTCTGTATCCTATTAATGAATTGGCCCCATTTGTTCACATATTGGATTTCATCGAAAAAAAAGTAGACTTTCTGAGAGTGTTTATCTGGATACATACTATAATAAGTATCAGTGATCACAGCAGGTCTAATTGATTTAACCTCAATAAGTTTCCAAAATATTGTAAAGTTTTATATTTGGAGTTTATTTCATTTCATAGTTCCATCCCTACATTTTAGATCTTTAGTACGATAGAGTTATTATGTAGTAGGACTATCTTTTTAAACCAGCGTACTCATATCTTGTAAAAGAGATTCTTTGAATCTACTTTATCAATAAGTTTAGTCTCGTTATCTATGTTCATATTAAACATAATTGATGATTATATTTTTTCAAAATGCTCATTGACTTAGGGATTATAGTGGGTTATTCTTATAACATGCTGAGTTTAGGAGCAGCAAAATATGGCAATAGTGACAAACAAAGAGTTACTTGAACGTGCTCTAAAAGACAATTATGGAGTTGCTGCATTTAATACAAACAATCTTGAATATATCCAAGCGATCTTACAAGCCGCGGATGAACTTCATTCTCCTGTAATCGTTTCAGCTGCAAAGAGTGAGATTGATTACATGAATGGCTTTACATTTGTTGCAATGGTAAAGACATTGAGTGAACATCTTTCTATCCCAGTAGGTATTCATCTTGATCATGGCCCGAGTTATGATGAAGTTATTCGTTGTATTCAATATGGATTCCCTTCAGTGATGTATGATGGCTCTAGCTTATCTCTTGATGATAATATCGCCACAACAAAACGGGTAGTTGAAGCAGCTCATGCTTGTGGAGTTTCTGTTGAAGGTGAAATTGGGGTTATAGGTCAGGCCTCCGATGGACCAGAAGGACCAGCTATTGATGCTGACCAAGTCGGTCTTGCTGACCCCGTAGAGTGTGGGAGATTCGTTGCTGAAACAGGAGTAGACTGTTTTGCTGCTGCAATTGGTAATGCTCATGGTCTGTATAAGAGAAAACCTAAAATACGATTTGACCTTTTAGAGACTATACGGTCTCTCACGAATGTTCCATTAGTTCTTCATGGTGGGACAGGTATTCCTATAGAGGATATCCGTCAAGCAATTACCATGGGCGTTTCAAAGATTAATTTTAGCACTGTTATGCGTAAAGGTGCCATCGAGACGCTGAGAGAAACTCTCAATAATAACGTTGGGGAACTCGATTATATGAAATTACTTTCTCCTGCAAGAGAAAGAATGGTTGAAATTGCCAAAGAACATATTAGAATGGTAATGAGTGATGGTAAATCATGGTTATAACTGTTTCGAAAAGGTGAACTAAGGATGACAAAGGATTTTGCTGAAGAGAGACGAGAAAAGCTCCTCGAGTATATTACACGTAATGGTAGAGCTGATGTAGCTGAACTCGTAGAACTCACTCAAGTCGCTGGAGCAACAATCCGACGAGATTTGATGATCCTTGAACAGTCTCAATTAATTCATAGGACTCATGGGGGTGCTATTCCCCATGAGAAACCTGCGCTGTGGCAAACAACGCCTTTACAGGAGAGAGCTCTCTCCTTTGAGAAAGAAAAAGATATTATTGCAAAAAAAGTTGCTGAAATGATTCATGATGGTGATAGTATTATGATAGATGGAGGAAGCACCACATTAGCAGTCGCCCAACATCTTTCAGATAAGAAGAAACTTCTTGTTATTACCAACACTACGACAATAGGGGAATTACTCATAGGGTATCCTCGTACGAGGGTGTTAATAACAGGAGGTGAATTTACCTCTGGAACGCTTACAATGTTAGGCCCTATCACTGAAGAGATGATTAAACATCATAGAACTGATAAAGCTATAATTGGGGTTTCCGGGATGCTTTTGAATGAAGGGCTTTTTGCAGCAATGCCGGAAGAGGCGGAAATTAAACGACTTATGATGGCCTCTTCATTGCAGACAATAGTAGTTGCAGATAGTTCTAAAATCGGGACACGGGCAATTTCGTTAATTAGTGAATTTAGTAATAGAATTCAGCTGGTAACTGACAACAATATCAATAAGAGTGCGAAAATTTCTTTAGAGAAATCAGGTGTTGAAGTCATTATTGCGTAGTAGAATACATATGTACATTGGAGGTTAATGAGGCAAAATTATTTTCAAACAACTATTGTGATTCACAGTACATACTTTGTGTTTCAGTTGGATCTAAACGATGATGCTTCAAAAAAAAGAATACATAACCCAAATGTTCAAATACAATGAACTAAAAGGAATGTGTTATATGAGGTGATACTACCAAACGGGTAGTAAAATAGGAGGTCACGAAATGAAAAAACTATTAGTATTAGTGTTGCTATTAGTGGTGTGTGTATCGGTTGGATTCGCACAAGGTGGAGCAGAAAAACAAACTCTTACCATTTACGCAGGGTTGCTTGAAGAACATGCAGCTCTCGTAGCAAGTGAATTCCAGAAAAAAACTGGTATTGAAACAAATTTTGTTCGTATGAGTGGAGGCGAGATTTTCGCTCGAATCAAATCCGAAAAAGATAACCCTAATGCCAGTGTCTGGTATGGTGGTGGGTCTCTCACTTTCATTGAAGCTGATAATGAAGGCCTTTTATATCATTACAAATCACCTACAGCTGAAGTAATACCAGCTCAATTCAAAGATCCAGATGGAGCTTGGACTGGGATTTATACAGGATATCTAGGATTTGTTGCTGACCAAGAGTTCCTTACTGAAAAAGGGATTCCAATGCCTAAAAAATGGGATGATTTATTAGATCCTCGATTAAAGGGTGAAATCGTTTTTGCACATCCTGGTTCTTCTAGTACAGCCTATAATGTTCTTACCACAATTCTTCAATTGAAAGGTGAAGAAGCTGGTTGGGATTATCTTGTTAAACTTAATGATAATGTTCGTCAGTATACAAAATCAGGAAGCGGTGGTGGAAGAATGATCCAACTTCATGAAGTTGGAGTAACTATTGGCTATCTCCATGATGCTATTGCTTTCAAACGTGAAGGCTATGATCACATGGTATTTACTGCTCCAGAAGATGGAACAGGATATGAAATTGGTGCTGTAGCAATTATTAAAGGTGCAAAAGAGCTCGATGCTGCAAAGCAATTTGTTGACTGGTGTTTGACTCCAGAAGCTCAAGAGTTAGGAAAAACAGTTGGAGCATTACAGTTCCTTACCAATCCTAATGCTATTCCTCCTGATGAAGTCGTTCAACTCAAAGGAACAAAACTCATCAACCAAGATGATATTTGGTCTGGAATGAATCGTTCTGCTTTCTTAGAGAAATTTAATACGTTAACAAGGACAACTCCTCCTACAAAGTAGAGTAAACATGTATAGGGGAGTAGAGAGGGACTTCTACTCCCCTGTTATCTAATCTTGAGAGGAGGTTATTCTTGAATTCACCTAATTCGAAAAACAAGTCAGTTACGCTTCAAAGGGTAGGGGATTCATTTCGCCAAATGAAATTCTCCTTTCGGGACCCGATTTTGATGGTTTCTGTTATTAGTGTCTTCATTGTTGTGTTCTTGTTTGTCATCTTTCCCTTATTAACGATTCTCAAGGAGAGTGTGTTTGATAATGGAAATTTTTCCTTTAACCACTACACGAAGGCAATATCTTCTCCTTTTACACGAGGAGTAATCTGGAACACTCTTAGATTAGGAATATCTGTAAGTATTCTTGGAACTCTAGTTGCGTTCATTTTTGCTTTTGCAGTGAATAACCTACGAATTCCAAATAAGAAATTATTTAGTGCTCTTTCTATCCTGCCCATGATATCTCCTCCTTTTGTCATTTCTCTTGCGGCTATTCTCCTTTTCGGAAGAAGTGGAATAATTACAAGAGGGATATTTGGAATTAGAAGTGATATCTATGGATATTGGGGTCTGATGCTCACACAAACTCTCTCATTTTTTCCAATTGGCTATTTAATGTTGAGTAATCTTTTACAGAATATTGATCCTTCTGTTGAAGAGGCAGCACAAGCGTTAGGTGCCTCACAGTTCAAAGTATTTAGAACTGTCACTGTTCCCCTTATGGTGCCTGGGTTAGCTAATGCTGCCCTCTTAATTTTTATTCAGTCTCTTGCAGATTTTGGTAATGCCATTGTCATTGGAGGTAACTACACTACGATGGCCGTTCAAATCTATCAGCAAGGTATTGGTTCGTTTGACATGGCAGGAGCAACTGCCTTAGCTGTTATCCTCCTGATGATCTCTATGTTAGCCTTCTTTATACAAGTAGGTGTAATCGGGAAGAAGTCTTATGTAACAATGACAGGAAAGGCAGCAAAAGAGAGAGTGATGAATGGGAATAAGAAAGCAACCATTCCTGTCTATACCTTTTGTATGCTAGTTTCAATTCTTGTTCTTACGATGTATGCTCTTGTACCGTATGGGGCTTTCGTGAAGTTATGGGGAGTCAATTATTCATTTACCTTACGATGGGTGAAATATGTATTTACTATCGGCTTTAAATATATTGTAGACTCAACAATCCTTTCACTGATATCAACCCCTATTGCTGTCATATTAGCCCTTGTCTCAGCTTTCCTCATTGTCAGAAAGAATTTCCCAGGAAAGCGATTCATGGAGAGTTCTATTCTCATGGCAATTGCTCTTCCTGGTACGGTAATAGGTCTTGGATATGTCCTTACCTACAATACTCCTCCATTAGTTCTCACAGGAGGGAGTCTTATATTAGTTGTAGCTCTTGTGATACGTAGTATGCCGGTTGGAACACGAAGTGCAATTGCTGCATTAAAACAGATTGACCCATCTATTGAGGAAGCTGCAAGTATATGCGGAGCTTCAAGCAAGAAGGTCTTCACTTCAGTAACTATTCCTCTTATCAGACCAGTATTTTTCTCAAGTACCGTCTATTCATTCATTAGAGGAATGACGCTAGTGAGTACGATAATCTTCCTTGTCTCTGCTAAATGGCAGATGCTTACTGTCGCTATTATGAATCAAGTTGATCAGGGCTTATATGGTGCAGCTAATGCCTATTGTCTTGTGTTAATCCTTATAGTAGCAATTGTTATGGGAATCATGAAATTAGTATTGAAAAAAATGGATATAGATTCAGGAGTGGGGTATTAGAATATGGAAAACAGTGCAAAAAAATTAGAATTGATTGACCTAACCAAAACGTTCATCACGAGTACTAGAGGAGAGGTTAAAGCTGTCCAGAAGGTGAATTTCGTTATTGAACCTGGAGAATTCTTAACTCTTTTAGGGCCTTCTGGGTGTGGTAAAACCACACTGTTGAGAATGATTGCAGGTTTTGAATTACCTACCTCAGGGCAGATCCTTATTGGAGAAAAGGATGTCTCTTCTAAAACCCCAGATAAAAGAGATATTGGGATGGTTTTTCAAAACTATGCTCTTTTCCCCCATTTGAATGTATTTAACAATATTGCCTATGGTCTTAAACTACAAAAACTTCCGAAAGATGAGATTCAAGAACGTGTTGCCGGAGCTCTCAAAGCTGTTCAGATGGAAGACTTTGCACTAAGAGTTCCTTCTCAAATGTCTGGCGGACAACAGCAGAGGGTTGCCTTAGCAAGAGCTTTGGTAATGGAACCAGCCGTTCTTTTATTTGATGAGCCTTTATCGAATTTAGATGCAAAATTACGATTGCATATGAGAGATGAAATACGTAAGATTCAAAAAGAAATAGGGATTACCACCGTGTATGTCACTCATGATCAAGCGGAAGCGATGGCTATGAGTGATAAGATCGTAATCTTGAAAGATGGTCTTGTCCAACAAATTGATTCACCACAGAAAGTGTATCAGAGACCAAAGAATACCTTTGTCTCAAATTTTATAGGTAAAGCTAATATCTTAAAAGGGACTGTTATTTCTTGTGACAATGATAAAGCAGAAGTTGATATCGAAGGAGTTACCTTCTCTGTAAATGAAACGGTAAGGTATGAACAAGGAAGAGCTGTAGATATTGTAGTAAGGCCTGAATCAATTCTAGTAGGAGAGTCAGGGTTTATGGCAACAGTCACAAAGAGTGTCTACATGGGTATGACTCAGGATTATAAAGTTAAATTTAGTTCCTATGAAATAGAGATTTCAGACAACAACCCAACTTCAAAGCATGTGTATAATGTAGGGGATGTCATGAAGTTCTCACTTGACCCTGATTCCATTCATATCTTGTAGAAGAAAGGAAAGAATGATACTAATCAAAGAACCCCTTTAATCTCTCAATGCAGTGATTTGAATAACGTGAACACCATCAGGGCGAATGTACGTGGCATTTGAAAGTCCACATATCACTCCAAGTATCTTTGGTGACCTTCCTTTGGGTTCGCCTTCAATAGTAAATTTTAGGCGTAGCAATTTCTCGATTGCCTCTTCCAATTAATGTGCACAGAGCTTGATTTCAAAAGCACCCTATCTGGCATCTCCACGACTGCATCAATCTCATTGTTATAATGAATCAACTTCGCATCATGCGCTTCCGAGTATATGTTCACATCACGCTCGCAAAGAAATTCGAACAGGAAACTCAAAGTTCGCAGATCTAAAAGTAGAGCTCATATTTAGAGAACTAAGAGAAGCTTTAGAAAAAGCAAGAAGGAGCTATTTTCCATCGAGTACGATGGGAAAGGCTATTTCGTACTTCTTTACCTACTGGGATACTCTGACAAATTACCCTACATGTTTTGAATCTACGCCAGATAACAACAGAGCGGAATCCTCAATAAGAAAATTTTTATTAGGCAGAAAGAACTGATTATTCAGCAATACTGACACTGAATCCCAAGCTTCTGCACTTTTTTATTTACTCATAGAGACAGCAAAAGCTAATAATGTGAACCCACTGGAATACATCTAGTATGTGTTAATAAAGGCTCCTCTATGTAAAAGTTTAGAAGATTGGGACAATCTGCATCTTTGGAACATTCATATTGAGGAAATGAAGAACATGCATAGCACAAGAGACAGTGCAGCAATAGATTCAGATAGAACTGAGCCTTATGTGTCTAGAGGTACAAAAGACAGAGATCCTTTAAAACAAGATAAACTTGATACAATTGAAACTAAAAAGATTAAAAAAAAAGAAGAATCTAAAGCCTTTAAAAAATGGAAGAAAAAGAATTGTTACAGAACAAAATTAACAAAACACGTATAAGAATTCAAAAAGCAGATAGAGCTCGTGACCGAGTAGCTAAGAAATATGGTTTGAAACCAGTGGCAATTACAAGTTAAGCGACGCTTACAAAAATGGAAAAATATACATTATTATGACCGACCCCTCTTCATAGACAAATAGGGGCATACTGGTTCTTCATACCAAAAGCAATATTGTATAGTTTGCTCTATTTTGATTATTAACTCACGATGATAGGTGATGAATACATCTACAGTATAGGCAAGGGGAATGTATGTATTGATTGAGAATAGCGGTAAGTTTTTTATGAAGCATCTGTATTTCTTATGTGACTACTATAGGTAAGGTACTACCATAATATCTAGGATGCTGGAGATGGAAACTATACGGTAATCGTCATGTAAACTGTACTTAATAGTGGTTTCAATTCATCCCATTACAACTCAAGCAAGATTTTTATTAGTTCATCGCATCCATTAATGTGGTAGTTAGGAGAGCAATGTGTTGTCACAAAATATAAAAAAATGATTTGACATATCAAAAAACGTCTTGTATTATCATATATGTAAATATAAAACCATATATGATAATAAGGAGATTTCAAATGTCTACAAAACCAAAAATCGGAATAATAGGTTATTCAGATGGAGAACCTGAAGTTCATGAAGAATTGAAGGGATTTGTTCAATCACAAGTGACTGCTATCAAGGATGCTTTGAATTGTGATGGTCGTGTAGATATTGTTGAAGCTTCAAGTCTAGTTTTTTCAGTTGCAACTGCACGTGATATGGCTTTAGAAATGGTGAAAGAAGATGTTGATGGTGTTATTTTTTCTTATGGGGTTTTTAGTTTCCCTAACTTCACCGTAGTTTCAGCTCAAACATTGCAATGCCCTATGCTTCTCGCTGCAAACTTAAATCCAGAATGGCCTGGGATGGTTTCTATGTTAGCTAGTGGAGGTGCTTTAAACCAATTGGGAATTGACCATTTTAGAGTAGCTGGCGATATAAAGGATCCAGCTATCCTTGAGAAGTTTATTAAATTTGCAAAAGCTTCTCACGTTGTTACATCTCTAAAAGGTTCTACATATGGTTTAATTGGTGGAAGAAGCCTCGGTATGTACAGTTCTACTGTAAGTATGCAAGACTGGCAGTTGAAATTCGGTGTGGATGTAGACCATCTTGATCAGTCTGAAATTGTACGCTTAGCCCAAGAGGTTGATGAAGAAAAAGTAAACAAAGCATTTGCTTGGCTTACTGATAACCTAAAAGATATTAAGTATGATGGTAAACAGCTTACTCCCGAAAAATTAAAGACTCAGATACGCCATTACGAAGCAACAAAAAGAATTGTCAAAGAAAAGAATTATGATTTCATTGGGGTAAAATGCCATTATGAGATGAGCCGTCATTACTGTACACAGTGTATGAGTGCCGCATTCATGAATGACCCATATGACTGGGATGGACCAAAAGAGCCTGTTGTCTTTGCGTGTGAAGCTGATTCTGATGCTGCATTGACAATGCATATTCTGAAACTTCTAACAGGAAAACCTGTTGTGTTTATGGATGTCAGACATTGGGATGCAAAGAACGATGTTATGGTATTTTGTAACTGTGGTTCTCAATCAACTTATTATGCTGATGCAAGTGATGATTATAAAAAGAATCTGAGTAAGGTCACATTATATCCAGCTCTCAGTATTTACTCTGGAGGTGGAGCACATGTGAATTTGATGACCAAACAAGGAGACGCTACAATAGCTAGACTTTGTCGGAAGAATGGGAAATATCGGATGGTGATGTTTAATTCAGAGTTTATAGAATTACCTGAAGAGACTATGAAAGAGACAACAGAAGAGTGGCCACATGTTTTTGCAAAACTTCCTTTTGACCACAATATTTTCCTAGATAAATTTGATGCAAATCATTGTCATGCTGTTTATGGTGACCATATAGATGATTTAAAAAATATTTGTAGAATGCTTGATATCGAGGTCGATATCTTAGAATAAAGTACTCAAAAGGGAGGAACGGAAATGAGAAAAAAAATTTTAATTTTCTTATTGTTGACAGTATTAGTGACAGCTGGATTGTTTGCTCAAGGGCAGACAGAGAAATCGGATACTCTAAAAATTGGTGCAATTGTACCCACTCTTAATGCACAGTTTTGGAATAATTATGTTGAATTCATGAAGCAGGGTGCAGATGAATTAGGTGTGGAATTGGTTGTGTTGAATTGTGACAACAAAGCAGACCTATTACCTAAATACATTGAGGATCTTGTATCTCAAGGTGTTGATGGTATGATCGTTGTACCTTATTGGGCTGGAGATAAAAAAGCTCTTAGAGATACAAAAGCAGCAAATATTCCTCTAATATTTACTGATACCTACTCAACTGTTTTACCTCAATCAAAAGATTACCCTAATTATATTGCTTTCTTAGGGCCTGGCGATGAAGCTGCAGGTTATCAAATGGCACAAACATTGTTTAATACAATGACTCCTAATGCAAATGGTAAAAAAGTTGTTGGTTGGGTTGAAGGAACTCCAGGTACTTCAGTAGCTATAGACAGAAATGCAGGATTTGAACGTGCTGTAAAAGAACATCCAGAGGTTGTTGTTGCTGGAAAAGTTAATGGTAACTTTGTACGAGACGAATCAATGGCTGCTTTTGAATCATTATACCAAGCAAATCCAAGTATTAAAGGTGTTTGGGCTGCTAATGGTGGAACTGCAACTGGTGTTATCACAGCAATTCAGAATGCTGGAAAAGTTCCAGGTGAAGATGTTTTAGTTGTTGGTATGGACTTGAACCCTGAAAACGTAGTAGCTGTAAAAGATGGCTCTTTATTATTTGATATTGGCGGTCACTGGCTACAAGGTGGTTTTGCTCTTGTTGTTATGTATGACTGGCTTAACGGTATTAAAATTGCTCCTGATAAAGCAAATATCAAACTTGATTTGTTACCATTAACAAAAGACACCGTATCATTGTTCGAATCAAAATATGCAAATGGTGTTCCAGCATATGATTTTAAAGAACATAGTAGAGTGTATACTCCTAATGGACCTTTTGCTGCTATAGAATTAAAGTACTAGATTTAAAATACGTAATATCCCTTGCTAAAATTAGTTTAGTGAGGGATATTTATGGAGGGGATGATTGAGATGATTTTGCATGCAGAAGGTATTAGTAAAACGTATGGACCTACAAGAGCCCTAAATAATATATCAATCGATTTGCAAGTAGGTAAGGTTCATGCTCTAGTTGGAGAGAACGGTGCTGGGAAATCAACTCTATTCAAGATTTTATCTGGTTATGTTCCAATGGATTCGGGAAGTGTTACCTTTATGGGTGACTTAATTGATCCTGTTAGTGCATTTAAATCTACAACAAATAATATTGTATTAGTGCATCAAGAACTCAACGTAAATACTTCTATAGGTATTTCAGAGAATATCTATTTTAATCAGATGAGAAAATATAGCAATTCTTTTGGTTTTATTGATAAGAAAAAAATTCATCACGATGCACAGAATTTACTTGATGAAATAGATGCTCAAATTGATGTGAAATGGGACATAAAGGATCTAGATTTAGGACAACTTAAAATTATTCAAGTTGCTCAAGCTTTAGCCAAAGGTCCTAAAGTGCTATTCTTAGATGAATCAACAGCTTATCTAAATATCTCTGAAATTAAATCACTATTAAAAGTTGTTGAAACACTACGTTCCCGAGGGATCGCAATTGGGTTTGTTTCTCACCATCTTAATGAAGTGGAAATGATAGCTGATACTCTCACAATTCTAAAAGATGGATGTCAGGTCGGGTCATATCAAGTAGGAAATGTTTCACAAAAAGAGATAGAATCCTTAATGGTTGGTCGTGAGCAGGCATACGATTTTGATAAAAAAGTGAATGATTTTAGTCAAGAAGTATCGATACTTGAAATGGATTCGATTGCAATACCAAGAATTCTTGAAAGTACAACTATTTCTCTTAAGAAAGGAGAGATTCTCGGTATTGGTGGATTAAAAGGAGCTGGCGGTGAAGCCGTATTGGAAACAATTATTGGGGAAGCACAGTCCGCCCATGGGAAGATGCTTTTAAACGGGGAAGTATATAAACCTCGAGGAGTTTTTGATGCTAATAAAGCTGGGATTAGCTATCTTCCCGGCAATAGGCAAACAGAAGGTCTTATAACAGAATTTAGTATTAGAGATAATATGGTCATGGCGGACATGCCAAAAAAGTCAATATTTTTTGATACGCGCCTTGGAAATGAGAAATCTGAGCATTTCAAAGAATATTTATCTTTAAAAGCAGAAAGTATAAAAGATTCATGTGATAGTTTAAGTGGTGGGAATATGCAAAAAGTTGTTTTAGCAAAGTGTTTACTCCCTTCACCTAAAATATTGTTACTTAACAACCCAACACGTGGAATTGATATTGCCACTCGATTTGATATTTATAAAAAAATTCACGATTTATCAAGAATTGAAGGTCTCTCTGTAATTCTATTATCTGAAGATTTGCTGGAGCTGATGGGCATGAGTGATAGGTTGTTAATTTTCAAGAAAGGTAGAATCACAAAAGAATTTACTTATGGTTACAAACCTACCGAAAAAGAAATTGTTTCATATATGATATAGCAGGAGAGATTTATTATGCTTAAGATGTTAAATGATAGAAAGATTGCAATAAAGAAATATATTCCAATAATAGCATTGCTATTATTAATATTATTCTTTTCTCTTCTGCAATCGAGATTTTTCACTTTTTCGAATGCAATGATTGTTCTGCAACAATCAGTTGTTTTGATATGTGCGGCTCTTGGAATGACATTTGTTGTAGTAGGGGGCTCTATTGATTTGTCTGTTGGATCAATCCTCGCATTATCTGCATTGGCTACAGCCATGACTTCTAGCAGTTTAGGAGTATTTGCTTTTATTCCTGGAATAATTGTGGGTGGATTATGTGGATTAATAAATGGTCTAATATTTGCTAAAGGCAAAGTACCTTCTTTTATCGCAACAATGGGTATGATGACTACCTATCGTGGCATAGTACTATTGTTTACAAAAGGAGCTCCTGTCAGTATCGAAAGTGAAACCTTTATTAATATTTTTGCAGGTAGAAGTTTAGGTATTCCTCATTCATCCTTTTTTGCATTAATCTCAATTATCGTCGCATATGTTTTATTTAGTAAAACAGTGTTTGGTCGTGAAGTCTTAGCAATCGGCGGTGGAGAGAAAGTAGCGCGTCTTAGCGGACTTAAGATTGATCGAATTAAAATAAAAATGTTTATCATCCTTGGTCTTCTCACAGGAGTCGCAGGAATGTTGCAAGCAGGTCGTGTTATGGCGGCCACGGCACAACTTGGGCAAGGGTTTGAGTTAGATGTTATAGCATCGGTCGTCTTAGGAGGAACACCTCTTACAGGTGGTTATGGTACAATTCAAGGAACAATACTTGGTGCGTTAATTATTAGTATTTTAAGTAATGGGATGAACATGATAGGTGTTGATCCTTATATGCAACAGATAATTAAAGGATTAGTAATGATACTTGCAGTATTTATTACTATTGATAGGAAAAAGATCGGACTCATCAAATAAAGGGAATGGGAAAAAGAGATGCAACGAATAGTAAATGATGTAGATTATGTAGTAGAAGATTATCTAAAAGGATTTGTGCTAGCGCATAAAGATATTGTGGCAAACACAGAAAATCCGAGGGTATTGAAATATAAAGAAGCACCAATAGAAGGGAAGGTAGGAATAGTAACAGGAGGCGGAAGCGGACATAAGCCAGCCTTCAGTGGATATATAGGAAAGAACCTCGTAGATAGTGTAGCAGTAGGAGAGATCTTTAGTTCACCTACAGCGAAGGCGTTCTATGATGCAATAAAAGCAGCGGATGGAGGGAAAGGAGTAGCAGTCTTATACGGGAATTATGCAGGAGACAACATGAACGTAAAGATGGCGATGGAAGATGCTTTAGATGAAGGGATAGAAGTAAGAACAGTGGTAGCGAATGATGATGTACCAAGTGCGCCGAAAGACCAAAGGGATAAGAGACGAGGAGTAGCTGGAGAAATCTTCATGTGGAAAGTAGGAGGAGCAAAAGCAGCATTAGGAGCAACCCTAGAAGAAGTAATCGCAGCATCACAAAAAGCAATAGATAATACGAGGAGTGTCGGAATAGGGCTCTCCTCATGTACAATACCCGCAGTAGGGAAACCAAACTTTCATATAGAAGAAGGGAAGATGGAGTTTGGAATAGGGCACCATGGAGAGCCAGGAATAAACGTACAAGACATAGTAAGTGCAGATGAGATGGCAAAGATGGCAGTAGGAATCATACTTGAAGATCTTGAATACGAGAAAGGGGAAGAAGTAGCAGTATTAGTGAGCGGACTAGGAGCGACGCCGGTGATGGAGTTGTACATATTCTATGCAGAAGTAGAGAAACTGCTCAAAGAGTCCGGGCTTATAATACATAGACCATATGTAGGGAATTATTTCACCTCCTTAGAAATGCAGGGAGTGACATTAACGGTAATGAAATTAGATAAAGAACTAAGAGAACTTGTAGACATGGAAGCCTATTCAATGGGTTTAAAACAGAAATAGAGGATGAAATAAGATGCAAGGATTTCAAGAGAATAAAGGAAAAATCATAATAGAAGCACTGATAGAAATGATACATGAGAACCGAGCCTATTTGAGTGAAATAGATGGAGCGATAGGAGATGGAGATCATGGAATCAATATGGATAAAGGATTCTCGATAGCAAAAAAGCGACTGGAAAACCAAGACATAGGATTTAGTGAATCGTGTAAAGTATTAGGGAATATATTGGTAGAAGAAATAGGAGGGTCAATGGGACCGCTGTATGGAATCTTCTTTAAGAGAATAGCGCGAGTGACGAGAGGGAAAGAAATAGTAGATACAACAGTGCTTGATCAGATGCTAGAGAGTGTGTATGAAGGAATAACGACGATAGGGAATGCGAAAGTGGGAGATAAGACCTTAATAGACACATTGGTGGCAAGCTTAGAAGAATTGAAGAAAGCCCAGAAAGAAGAGAAGACCTTTGAAGAAGCAGTAGATGAGATGATAGCAGGAGCAGAAAGAGGGTGGAAGTCAACAAAAGATATGGTAGCGAAAGTAGGCCGAGCGAGTAGATTAGGAGAAAGATCAAGAGGTGTGCTTGATGCAGGTGCTACAAGTTGTTATCTTATAATCAAAACAATGGGCGAAAATATGAAAGTACTCTCCAATGAAGGTTTTTAATTACTAGTATTCTGTTTAGATTGTTTTGATTTTATCATAATTATTGTGATGACATGTGTAAATCTATGCTCATTTAGCTAGAATGGGAAAATTCTTTTTACCATTGATAAATAGAGCATTTCTCTTATTTTATACTACTAAAACACCTAGAGTGTGACATAAAAAGAGTAATACATGTTACAATATTTTTTTTGTGTACGTTATCCTGGTTGCTAGTCATTATGGAAAAATGAAAATTTACATATTACATGAAAAGAAATGATGTTAAAATAAGAACAATTATATAAAATAATTAATGACCTGATATTATAGATGTTTGATAAAGCTATTAGATATAGATTATTACTTATAAATGTGGTACCTATTTAGTCGGTAATTGTCCAATTGGAGAAAGTTAATGAGTGTGAATGATAGAGAAAATGATAATAATCCTGCTGTAGATCGAGCTTTGAATATATTGGAACACTTGTTAATAGTTAAAAGTGCCACTATAAAAGAATTATCACAAAATTTTGATATTCCCGTAGTTTCAACTTCGAGACTTATAAAAACTTTAGTAAATAGAGGGTATGTGAAAGAAAAGAAGGGTTACTCCTCGACTTTTAGTCTTGGAATGAAACTCCTAAATTTTTCTCAGATTGTCTATGAGCAGATAGATTTAAGACGGGTTGCAGAGAAACATATGAGGACTCTCTCCGATTCTACGAATCAGACAAGTCAGCTTGCGATATTGCAACAAAGCTGCGTTATGTATATCAACCAGATATTGCCTCGAAGTCCAGTAAGTATCATAG
Source organism: Sphaerochaetaceae bacterium (assembly GCA_963663665.2). Lineage (GTDB taxonomy): Bacteria > Spirochaetota > Spirochaetia > Sphaerochaetales > Sphaerochaetaceae > SABI01. The sequence goes on along the minus strand of CAXXKP010000006.1, from coordinate 34,025 downwards.
CTCCATTACATGTCTCATTACCTGTAAATGTGAGTGCTTGTGGCAAAGTCCTTTGTGCTTGGTTACCAGAAGAGGAACAAAAAATATGTTTAGAAACTGCCGATTTAATCAAAGCAACTGAAAATAGTATCACCAAGGTTGATGACTTTATCAAAGAGTTGAAGATGGTTAAAGGAAGAGGCTATGCATTGGATGATGAAGAATTTGCTAAAGGAATTGGATGTATAGCTGCCCCTATATTGGATCATTCTGGTAAAATTATTGCAGCAGTAGGTATTACTGGTCACATTGAACCGTATAAAAATGAAATGACTTTTAGTAAGATACAAAGAATGGTTCAAGAAGTAGCCATGGGTATATCTGAAGATATTGGATATTTAATGGAAGATAAATAAAGGTAGAGACTACTATGAGGCAGACATAGAGAGTGGCGGACACTATTCTATGTATTCATTGTTGCCAATAGGTAGGTTGATAGTAAATCTACATCCTCCTGTATCCACATTATTAACTTGCAATGTCCCTTTAAATGATTCAATTATGTGATAGCTTATGGATAACCCAAGTCCTAATCCTAACTGGCTTTTCTTGTTAGATTTAGTACTATAAAAAGGCAGAAATATTGCATTAATATCTTCAGAGTTGATTCCCGGTCCATTGTCTTCAAAAATGATCATGGAACTAGGGTTACCATGAAGAATTCCAGTAGAAGTCTTGATCAATATATTCCCTCCTTTGGGCATTGCCTCAAAACTGTTACGGATTAAGTTTAATAAAACTTGTTTGAGTTGTCCCTCATCTCCTTTAAAAAATTGTTTCGCACTCATTTTCTCAAAACTAATTTTAATGTGATTATACCGGGCGTTATATTTAAGAAGTTGAAGAAAATCGTCAATAACGTTGTTAATATCTACCTTCTTTTGTCCAATTCGTCTGGTGTCAGAAAAACTTACAAAGTTGGTTATGATTTTTGCAATATTTGCAATTTCCTTATTTACATTATCAACCGATTCGATGACATCTCTGTCTGACTGTGTGTATTTTAGATAGCTTAAATAATTTGAAATTATCTCGAGCGGATTGTTTATTTCATGAGCAACACCGGCTGCTAACATCCCCACGGAAGCTAATTTCTCTGATAAGATGAGTTGTTTTTGGAGGCTATTGTACTCAGTAATATCCTCAATAATCAGGATAGTTCCAAGGACTACGACTCCATCATACACAGGATATGTTTTAACATTATTAATTGTAGAATTCTCTTGTATTTTCATTTCAACATTATAGAATGATTGAGATTCTTTATTTTTAACACTCTCTTTTATAAGGTCTATTACTTTCTTATTACCTCTTAATAGCGCCGAGATTGGAGTATTTAGGAAAGTCTTACCACGTAGATTAAAGCTCTCTATGCATTGTTCGTTTACCATTTTGATGATGAGCTGATCATCAATTACAATTATATTCATAGGGAGAAATTGAAGAATCGCTTCATTATATTTTAATATCTGATAGAAATCATTATCATGTTTGATTGTAGTTTCATTAGCTCCTACTTGGGTATATGCCATTCGTATGAGATTGAGTTTATTAATATTATCGACTTTTTCTGTGAGAAGTAAGGACCCTTCCTTCAAGACTGTAATAGTATCCGCAAATGTATAAATGTCATCAATCTTATGAGTGATTGTAACAAGAGACATTCCTTTTTGCTTGTGTTCTAGTAAAATTGGTATTATTTTTGAGAAATGTTCTGAAGAAAGTTTTTCTAATGCCTCATCAAGAATTAAGATAGAGGGCTCCGTGAATAGGGTTTTCATGATTTCAATAACAGATCTTTCTGATAGACTTAGATTAAGCACAAGTTCTTTAGGGTCTATAAAAATATTATTTTTCTCTAAATACTCTTTTACATGTTGGTTCACTTTCTTTTTGCTATAGAATCCAAAAGATGTCCCATAATTTGATTTATATAGGATATTTTCTGCAACTGTGAAATGCTCATTAAGCATACTTTCTTGGTATACCATTTTAATGTTATTTCTGTGTGCTGTTTTTAATGTATACTGGTTAATAGACGTTCCATGTAAGAAGATTTGGCCAGTATGAGGGGTTAGCATCCCACTGAGAACCATACCCAAACTTGATTTCCCTGCACCATGTTCTCCAATAATTGCGATTGTTTCACCTGATGAAATAGAGAAATCGATATTTATTAGGGCTTTTACATTATTATAACCAATGCTTACATTCGATAAACGAATAATAGGTGGGTTATAGGTTTTTAATTCCATACTTATCCAACTTTGTATATAATGTTTTTCGACTCATTTTAAGTACCTCTGCAACTTTTTTCTTGTTGTACAAAAATTCTGAGAGAGTTCTTTCTATCAAAACCTTTTCCATTCTCTCCCTGATATTCAACGGGCTCTCAACATTTGAATCGTTATTTCCACTTATAATCTTAGGGGGAATATCTTCAAGTTTGATTTCAGTAGAATTAGTCATCGAAACACTAAAGTTCACAGCGTTCTTTAACTCTCTTACATTCCCTGGCCAAGAATAGGAGGTAAAAAGAGATTCTACATCAGGGGAGATTGAATTTACCTGTTTCCCTGAATTTTGAGCAAATTCTTTTAAAAAATAGGTAGCCATTGGAATGATATCTTCTTTACGATTTCGTAGTGGTGGGACTTCAATTATTGCTGCATTTAATCGGTAATAGAGATCTTGTCGAAATAGGCCTTCCTCAATGAGTTTTTCAAGATTTTTGTTGGTGGCCGCAATGAAACGTGCATCTATGTGAATCGTTTGTGATCCTCCAATCCTTCGTAATTCGTTATTTTGCAGGACTCGTAAAATCTTAGCTTGGATTGTAAGGGGCATATCACCTATTTCATCGAGAAATAGGATACCTCCATCAGAGCGTTCGAAGACTCCTTTAAATTCACTCGTTGCTCCAGTATACGAACCTTTCTCATGACCAAATAGCTCATTATCTAACAGGCTCTCTGGAAACGCTGCACAATTTATTTTGTGTATTGGGAAACTATTTCGGTTACTTTTAGAGTGAATATAATCTGCAACAACTTCCTTTCCACTTCCATTTTCACCAACAATAAGGATTGGTATGTCTGATGAGGCTATTTTTTCTGCATTTTCTAATACTAGTTTCATCTGTTCATTTTCAACACAGATTTTTGGAGTAAGTTCAACAACTCTTCTTTTCAATTGCTTATTCTCGGTATGTAATTTTACAAGAAGACATGCATTCTCTACAATTTTTACTAATCTATCAAATTCCAAAGGTTTCTTTACATAATCATAGGCACCTTTACGCATAGCATCCACAGCTGAATCAATTGATGCATATCCAGTAATCATAATAACAGGAATGTCAGGCTTGATTTCTTTGATTTTCTGCAATACATCGATTCCATTTTCTTCGCCTAACATAATGTCGAGTAGTATGACATCGATTGATTTATTCATAATTATTATTTCAGTCGATTCAAAGTCTACTGCGTGGAAGGTCTTGTATCCTAAGTGTTGAAAATTAGGTTTCAAGCTTTCATAAATTCTTAGATTATCATCAACAATGAGTATATTTTCTTGCATGTGTTACTTTTTTCCCCATAGTGTTACTTGTTATGTATAAAAATTATACACATAGCATTGTAATCTAGGTTAAGGCTCCTGTCAAATCAAAATATGAATAACTTAAATATATATGAAATATAGAGATAATAAAATTATGCTGATAGTTAGATTCTTTGGCACGTATATTGCTTATATGAACAAGGAGGCTAAGGGAGTTATGAATTCACAAACCTTGCTAACTGTAAGGGGATTAACAAAAATATTTCCAGGTGTTCGCGCATTAGATAATGTAGAATTTACATTAGAGGAAGGTAGTGTTCACGCAGTATGTGGCGAGAATGGCGCTGGAAAATCTACATTAATGAATATTCTCATGGGCCTTTACCAAAAAGATTCAGGAGAGATTTTGTTTGAAGGTAAACCTGTAAACTTTGTGTCTCCGCGGCAGGCACTGAAAAATGGTATTGCAATCATAGAACAAGAATTGAATCCTGTAATTGAGATGACTGTAGCAGAAAATATGTTTCTTGGCAGAGAAGATGTTAAAGGGAAACTTTTTGTTGATTACAAAAGGTTGGAAGCAAGAGCGAGAAAAGCTTTAAATCTTCTAGAGATTAATATCAATCCAGCTACGAAAATGAAACATCTTAGTTTAGCACAGATTCAATTAATTGAGATTGCTAAGGCAATTTCATATAATTCAAAAGTCATCATCATGGATGAACCTACTAGTGCATTAGGTGAGAAAGATACAGAAATATTATTTAAGATTATTAATAAACTGAAAGCTCAAGGAAAGGGTATTATCTATGTTTCTCACCGAATGAAGGAAATCTTTACAATCTCGGACACAATTACTGTTTTCAGAGATGGGCGCTATATTAGTACCCATAAAACACCCGAAATTACACGAAGTGATTTGATTAGTCTCATGATTGGACGAAAGCTAGAAGAAGAATTTGTTAAAAAGAATATTGTTTCAGATGTACCTGCGATAGAAATTAAGCACTATACTAAAACGAATGTATTTGAAGATATTAGTTTTACAGGACATCGAGGGGAAATTGTTGGAATCTTTGGGTTAATGGGTTCAAGCCGAAGTGAATTCTTTCATGCATTATTTGGAGTCGATTCTCTAGATGGTGGTGAATTATTTCTATTTGGAGAAAAAAAGATTATTACATCACCTAATATGGCAAAAAAAGAACATATCGCCTATGTTACTGAAGATAGAAAAGTGAGCGGTCTTGTATTGAAAAGTTCAGTTTTAGATAACATTTCATTACCAAATTTAAAAAGATTTTCTCGAGGGATTTTTATTAATTCAAAATTTGAGAAAACGCAGGTTACTAAAATAACCAATCAATTACGAGTGAAGACTCCTACCTTGAAACAACTTGTTTCTAGGTTAAGTGGAGGGAATCAACAAAAAGTAGTTTTGTCGAAATGGTTACTTACAGAACCAAAGATCTTGTTGCTTGATGAGCCTACGAGAGGTATCGATGTTGGGGCAAAAAGAGAATTATATTCCTTTATGTCTGACTTTGCTGATGAAGGGAATTGTGTCCTTATGATTAGTAGCGAACTTCCGGAAGTAATGGGGATGAGTGATAGGATTGTTGTATTTAAAGAAGGAAAATCTATAGCAATACGGGAGCGTAAGGATTTTAATCAAGATGATTTAATGTCTTTAGCTTCTGATGGAATTAAGGAGAAAGTTGTATGAGCACGATTGGTGGGAATGATGTATTAGTAAAAGAAACATCCCGGAATAAAAGAAAAATAGTCTCTATTTTTAGTGATTATGGGATATTCTTCGTGTTCCTTTTTCTTGTCATTATATTAGCAATAGTAAAACCAAATTTTTTGAGACCTCAAAATATTATGAATGTTCTCAGACAAACTTCAATTAATGGACTTTTGTCTATTGGAATGACTTTTGTAATTCTGACAGGTGGTATCGATTTATCAGTAGGCTCGATGTTGGCCTTTGGTGGAGTAGTAGCTGCGAGTTTTGCTAGTGATGCAATGGGGGGAACTATTCATCCACCTCTTATGGCCGCTGGAGTTGGATTAATTGCTGGGCTAACCCTAGGTGCTTTCAATGGAACTTTAATTGCAAAATGGAGAGTACCCGCTTTTGTCGTTACGTTGGGAATGTTAAGTATTGGACGTGGTCTCACCTTCATTTATACAGATGGTATGCCGATTCCTCGTATTGATCCTTCTTTCTTAGTCTTCGGGCAAGGAGTAATTTTAGGGATTCCACTTCCTGTAATTATTTTTGCAATAGTGTATCTCATCGCTTGGATTGTTCTCTATAAAACACGCTATGGTCGCTATGTGTATGCAGTTGGTGGCAACGAGAAGAGTGCAAAAGTTTCTGGTGTAAATACCCGTCTTATTGTGTTTAGTGTCTATGCAATTAGTGGTTTCTTGTCAGCATTAGGTGGAATCATTCTAACAGCTCGTACGACTGCAGGTCTTCCTCAAGCTGGTCAGGCATACGAACTCGATGCAATTGCCGCAGTTGTTATCGGTGGAACCAGCCTTTCAGGAGGACAGGGGGCTTTAAGTGGAACGATCATTGGAGCACTTCTCATTGGTGTAATCAATAATGGACTTGACCTATTAGGAGTATCTTCATATTTCCAACAAGTTATCAAAGGCGCAATTATTATTGGCGCAGTATTATTGGATTCATTTAGGAAAAAAGACTAATAGCGATCCATAAATTAGAATTTATTAGTGTGATATCCACTAACAAATATATTTTTCGAAAGGAGAAAAAGATGAAAAGGATTTTAGTTGTATTACTAATTGCTATTATGGCAATGTCGATGGTTACTGCAGCTGGACAAGCTGAAAGTGGCCCTAAAACTTACAAAATTGGTGCTGCTGTTTACGGTCTCCAAGGTGAGTACATGAGATTATGGGCTACAGCTCTAGAAAGACATCCTGATGTCGTATCTGGACTTGTACAAATTACCGTTTTTGATGGTAAGTATGATGCTTCAGTTCAGCAATCACAATTTGAAACTATGGCAACACAGATGTACGATGGTGCATTGTTTGTCCCAATTGATATTGATGCAGGTGCTGCAGCAGTAGCCGCAGCTGATGCTGCTGGTATTCCTGTTGTTGGATCAAACACCCGTGTAAACACTGATAAATTAACTAGCTATGTTGGTTCAGATGACCAAAAATCAGGTTATATGGAAGCAAAAGCTGTTCTAGATTACATTGGTGGAAAAGGAAACGTTGTAATAATTGAAGGACCTATTGGTCAATCTGCTCAGATTGAAAGAAGAGCTGGTAACCTCAAAGCCCTTGAAGAGTATCCAAACGTAAAAGTAATCGAAATGAGAACAGCAAACTGGTCACGTGCTGAAGCACTCAATCTCATGGAAAACTGGTTGAACAGTCATCCAGGAGAAATTGACGGAGTTATTGGCCAAAACGACGAAATGGCACTCGGTGCAATTCAAGCAATTGAACAAGCTGGTCTTAATGTAAAAGATTTTGGTATTGCTGGTATCGATGGTGTAACAGATGCAATGCTTGCAGTTAAAGAAGACAAATTAGTTTCTATTCTTCAAGATGCAACAGCACAAGCACAAGGTGCTTTGGATGTACTTCTTGCAAAGATCATTGGACCTACTTATGTACCAAAAGCAGAAGTATGGAAATCACTTGATTTTAATGGCGGAAAAGAAGCAGTCTATAATGTACCTTGGGTACCTATCACATTGGACAATGTTGATGGACTTTTAGCAGATCGTGGAGTATTAACTCAACGATAACTTAATGGTAAAGTTGAGCATTGGTAGGTAAATAAGTATCTATCAATGCTCTTTTCTTGCTCATCGTTGTAGCAGACACAAACTCATGAATAGGAGATTGACATGGAATATAAAGGATTTGATAAAAACTTTTCCCTACAAGGGAAAGTTGCTGTTGTTACAGGGGCCGCACAAGGAATAGGAAGAGCTATTGCCGAATTGTTTGCTGAGAAGGGTGCTGATATCGTATTAGTTGATCTTCATGAACCCAAAGAAACAGAATCAGTAGTAAAAGGATTTGGAAGAAAGGCTCTTTCTATAACAGTCGATCTTACAAAGGCAGAATCGATTAAATCTGTTGTTGAAGGATCATTAAAAGCATTTGGGAGAATCGACATCTTATCAAATACTGCAGGAGTAGTGCATTTAGATGATGCTGAAAATATAAGTGAAAAAGCATGGGATATAACCATGGCAGTGAATCTAAAAGCAGTATTTCTCTTATCTCAAGCAGTTGGTCGAGAAATGATACATTCTGGTGGTGGAAAGATCATCAATATGGCTTCTCAAGCCTCAGTTGTGGCACTCGATAATCATGTTGCCTATTGTGCAAGTAAAGCTGCCGTAGTTGCTGTTACAAAAAACCTTGCTCTCGAATGGGGACAGTTCAATATTAATGTTAATGCTATTTCTCCTACCGTTGTACTTACAGAACTTGGTAAAAAAGCTTGGGCTGGTGAAGTTGGGGAAAATATGAAGAAACTTATCCCAGGCGGAAGATTTGGTGTTCCAGAAGAAATTGCAGCAATTGCACTTTTTTTAGCAAGTGATGCTGCAAATCTTATTACTGGTGAAAACCTCGTAGTTGATGGTGGCTATACTATCAAATAAAGGGAATGGGAAAAAGAGATGCAACGAATAGTAAATGATGTAGATTATGTAGTAGAAGATTATCTAAAAGGATTTGTGCTAGCGCATAAAGATATTGTGGCAAACACAGAAAATCCGAGGGTATTGAAATATAAAGAAGCACCAATAGAAGGGAAGGTAGGAATAGTAACAGGAGGCGGAAGCGGACATAAGCCAGCCTTCAGTGGATATATAGGAAAGAACCTCGTAGATAGTGTAGCAGTAGGAGAGATCTTTAGTTCACCTACAGCGAAGGCGTTCTATGATGCAATAAAAGCAGCGGATGGAGGGAAAGGAGTAGCAGTCTTATACGGGAATTATGCAGGAGACAACATGAACGTAAAGATGGCGATGGAAGATGCTTTAGATGAAGGGATAGAAGTAAGAACAGTGGTAGCGAATGATGATGTACCAAGTGCGCCGAAAGACCAAAGGGATAAGAGACGAGGAGTAGCTGGAGAAATCTTCATGTGGAAAGTAGGAGGAGCAAAAGCAGCATTAGGAGCAACCCTAGAAGAAGTAATCGCAGCATCACAAAAAGCAATAGATAATACGAGGAGTGTCGGAATAGGGCTCTCCTCATGTACAATACCCGCAGTAGGGAAACCAAACTTTCATATAGAAGAAGGGAAGATGGAGTTTGGAATAGGGCACCATGGAGAGCCAGGAATAAACGTACAAGACATAGTAAGTGCAGATGAGATGGCAAAGATGGCAGTAGGAATCATACTTGAAGATCTTGAATACGAGAAAGGGGAAGAAGTAGCAGTATTAGTGAGCGGACTAGGAGCGACGCCGGTGATGGAGTTGTACATATTCTATGCAGAAGTAGAGAAACTGCTCAAAGAGTCCGGGCTTATAATACATAGACCATATGTAGGGAATTATTTCACCTCCTTAGAAATGCAGGGAGTGACATTAACGGTAATGAAATTAGATAAAGAACTAAGAGAACTTGTAGACATGGAAGCCTATTCAATGGGTTTAAAACAGAAATAGAGGATGAAATAAGATGCAAGGATTTCAAGAGAATAAAGGAAAAATCATAATAGAAGCACTGATAGAAATGATACATGAGAACCGAGCCTATTTGAGTGAAATAGATGGAGCGATAGGAGATGGAGATCATGGAATCAATATGGATAAAGGATTCTCGATAGCAAAAAAGCGACTGGAAAACCAAGACATAGGATTTAGTGAATCGTGTAAAGTATTAGGGAATATATTGGTAGAAGAAATAGGAGGGTCAATGGGACCGCTGTATGGAATCTTCTTTAAGAGAATAGCGCGAGTGACGAGAGGGAAAGAAATAGTAGATACAACAGTGCTTGATCAGATGCTAGAGAGTGTGTATGAAGGAATAACGACGATAGGGAATGCGAAAGTGGGAGATAAGACCTTAATAGACACATTGGTGGCAAGCTTAGAAGAATTGAAGAAAGCCCAGAAAGAAGAGAAGACCTTTGAAGAAGCAGTAGATGAGATGATAGCAGGAGCAGAAAGAGGGTGGAAGTCAACAAAAGATATGGTAGCGAAAGTAGGCCGAGCGAGTAGATTAGGAGAAAGATCAAGAGGTGTGCTTGATGCAGGTGCTACAAGTTGTTATCTTATAATCAAAACAATGGGCGAAAATATGAAGGAGCTTGCAGTATGAAAGTTGGAATAGGTTGTGATCCTAATGCATCTGATATGAAACATGAAATTATTGATGAACTTACTAATTTAGGTCATGAAGTTGTTGACTATGGCTCTGAAGATCCTATCTATGCGAATGTAGCAATTCAAGTAGCTGAAAAAGTGGTAGCTAAAGAGTGTGAGAGAGGTATTGTCCTTTGTGGAACAGGCATCGGAGTCTCCCTTGCAGCGAATAAGGTTAAAGGAGCTTATTGTGCTCTTGTAACTGATGTATATCAAGCACAACGAGCTACATTAAGCAATAACGCCAATATGATAGCTCTTGGAGCTCAAGTTACTGGAGTAAAGATTGCAAGATTATTAGCTAAAACTTTCCTAGAAAACTCCTATATTCCAGGTGGAAGATCTGATGATAAAATAGAACGAATTTATCAATATGAGAAAGAAAAAACAGTATAATAATTTTCTCAGCACGTATCAAAAAGCACATTCAATCTTCATAAAGAGATGAGAATGTTTTTTTTATGTATATTAAGAGTATGTAAAAATTTCTGTGTAACTGGCTTCATTATTCACAGGGAAATCGATCTTCATATTCCAATACCAATCTATTCATCACAGGTTCCCAATTATGAATTGACAATTTCTTCTAGGCTCTGTTTATTGAAAGATACTTGAATTTGTAGTTTCAAAAGTCAATGGGGAAGGCTATAAGAACCTTTGTTAGCTTTCTTAACGAGAAGATTTAGAAATGTGTTATCTCATTGTTGTAGAAGCCACGTATATGCAGGAACTCTGTGGATAATCCTTCTAGTATTTTCATCCTGTTACTCATGTTCTTCATAGGCTGTGATAATCCAGGATTCTTGTTGTTGTAATTCTTTCATACCAGTAAGGAAAGCAATCATTTCACGTTGTTTTGTCTTGATCCCACAGTTGCCAACACACTTGAATCAGCTGGATCTTAGAGTCTGGTCCTATTGCGAAGTCAATTTCATCCCCTTTTTCAGTCTTGTAGCAGAATATGTGATTCATCGTACGTCTGAATTTTATATATACCATGTTTCCCAGTACAAAACCTTTGTTCTCAGAGGTGGAATTGCAAAATGCTTGAGCCATTGCATGATCTATACAATATCCTTTTTTAGGGTTAATCGCTTGTACAGCGGTATTGTAGGAACGTATTGGAACAGTAAATAGTAGGTAACAGTCGCGTAGTTTGTCTATATCGTCACTAATTAATTCATTGGAAAGCTTATACCCTTCTTTGATAAGTCTCTGTTTCAACTTGTTGACCGAAATAAGGCGAGACATATTGTTTATGAGGATGTGCACCAATCTTTTCAACTCCCTAGTAATGACATCATTCACTAGATTTTTGAAATATGTCACACTCATATTTCCATTTGGTAAGATACGTCTTTCAGTCATTCTCTCTTTTATCACATACTCCTCAAATGCACTTACAATCTCATCCCGGCTTTCAATGTCATCTATTGATTCATTTTTCAAAGTGTTCATTTTCTTGAGATAGAAAGATAGGTACAATTTCAGTAAGTATGAGGTGAACACTTATCTAGAATATGCAATAATGATCAGAAAAAGATGTGATTGGTGAAATGATTAGATACATTTTCTAGATATACATGTAATTGGAGACCCACAGTATGAATGAGATTCAAAAGAGATATGAGGTAGCACTCAATCTTGCTAAGCAAGCTGGTATTATGTTATTAGAGATAGAAAATAATGGGAGAATAGAAATATCTCAAAAAGCTGATAACGACTATGTTACCCAAGCTGACACTCTTGTAGAGAAATTTCTCAAAGATTCACTTAAGAATAGTTTTCCATCTGATTTCTTTTTAGGAGAAGAAGAGGGGCAAGAGGCAGAAGGTTTTCCTCGATGAGTGATAGACCCAATAGATGGAACTATGAACTTTATGAGAGGTCTTCCTAACTATACCATTAGTATAGGATGGGAAGAGGAAATGGGGAATCCAATTCTTGGAGTTGTGTATAACGTAAGACAAGGAGAATTATTTAGTGGTATAGTTGGTGAAGGAGCTTTTCTTAATGGACAGCCAATACACGTTTCTGCTGTTGATACTCCTAAAAAAGCACTTCTTATCTGTGAAGCTCCTTTCAAACAACACGAAAATGTGGCCTCATATTTTACTCTATTTCAACAACTATTCTTAGAGTGCACCGATCTCAGGTGTTATGGCAGTGTAGCCTTGGAACTGTGTTATATTGCAAGCGGAAGGATTGATTCAATATTTGAATATTCACTCGGCTATTGGGATATTGCTGCAGGAACAGCAATATTACGAGCTGCTGGGGGAGTGTTAGAGACGATTGACAGAACCAGAAACCTCTCTACTTACCCAGTTGATATCATAGGATCAAATGGTCATCTTCAAACTTGGATCTCCACTAAGGTGAGAGGATTTGGTTCAATAAGACCTTCGTAGAAAGATCTACAAGGAAAAGAAATAACAAATTGTAAGGAATCACACGGAAATATCACCAGAAGTTGTCCAATCTGTCGTTGAGCATCGAGCTGGGCCTGATTTGCATGATATTCAAATAAATATTGTTAAGCTCGTGCTCTACCATTTCTCTTTCTAGCCCCCGATATTCCGATTTTAGCACGCCTATGAAATATCTTCCAATGCACAGTAGGACTGCGTTCATTGTTACATGAATAATAGAATTGCAGCTTAAGTCTCTCACCCCAGAAAGTGACTTCCCTTACAGGATTTTCCCAGTGTGAGCATTCTATGTCCGACGTTGTGACAGTGTCTTCCTTGATTAGTTGCTGTATTAAAAACGCCAAGATTCTCTTTGGAATACAATTTTTCTGCACCTCTTCTTTTTTTTTGTGGACACTTTATAGTACTGCTCGAAGGATGATGTAATATCGTGACTAAGAATTTGACAGGAGGACCTATTCAAGATAAGATAAAAATATATCTTTTCCATCTAGAAATAATTCACTTTTTTCTTAAAATTTGGAGTAATGTGTATGCACAAAGAGAATCTATCTAAAAATATGAGAAATATCAGATCACCTGAGCCATTTCTTCAAAATAATAGCCATCTAACACTGTGGAGCGGGAGAGAGAAAAGCACGTTACCTAATCGTCCTCTACGAGGTGATTATACCCCTAGAGACTCAGAGTACTGGTATGAAATGGAATATGGATGTTTGAATGTAGAGAAAGTCAAACCCATTTTATCTCCTGGAACTGGACCTAAAGGGAAAAGAGTAATTTGTGTTAAATCAGAGTCAGACGCTTATCAAAAAGAGTGTGAATTGAGTATGGTTGATACAGCACATCACCTAGGGATAGATCTTACTATCATAGTTTCTGGATGGGAAAAAGAGAAGCAAGTAGATGCTTTTCACGAAGCGCTCGCTCAGAAACCTGATTTAATTATCAATATACCAGGGCTACTATCGGAATCTACAAACCTCTATCAAAGTGCCTATGAGCAAGGAATTCCTGTTATAAGTGCCATATTGAGTCCAAGTATTGAAGCTCATAAGTATGTTGTTGCTTGGTGTGGGCATGATGCGTGGTTAGAGTCTCGCTTATTAGCAAGGAAATTTGCTGAATTAATGAAATATGAGGGAGCTTTTTGTATTATTCAACATATGCCCGACACTTCTGCATACTATGCACGAACGTATGGTTTCTTAACAGAACTCACAAAGATTGCACCTAATATGAATTTACTCACTATGGAATCGAGTTATTTAGACTCTAAAACTACAGAGAAAATGGTAGCTGATTGGGTGAGAACATATGGAAAAGAGTTAAAAGGGATAGCTTGTTCAAATGATGTTGCAGTACTAGATGGATTAAATAAAGCACTTAAAGCATTAAAAAGAGATGATATTATTAAAGTATCTAATGGGACAACAAAAGAAGGATTGCATAGTTTAAAAGCTGGGGAAGTTGATGCAATCACTTTTAAATCCCCTGCTATCGATGGGTCTCTTCCTATTCAATTCGCAGCAGATTGGTTCAGTGGATTATTAATTGATACAATTCGTTTCTTGCCAACTCATATTGTTACTAAAATAGATGTAGATGAATATCTTAACCGAAAAGAAAATCTTCAAGAAATTGATTTGAAGCCTCTGTGTGAAGCTATTGAGCAACTTAATTATTCTAAAGTCGATACATTCTTCGATTCTCTCTATTTAACGCTTACTCTCACTAAAATTCTTTCAATAGAGGTGTTTAGAGGCTTCACGATTGAGTTATTTTCTCAATTTGTACATATTATCAACAAACATAATCTTCACACTGAACACATTGTTGGTTCCTATGAATCTGTATTTAAAAGTCTTTTCAATCAGCCATCTATTGAAGCTACCTTGGAGTGGATGAAAGTAACAGCAGAAAGACTTATTGAAGAAATTCGAAATCAGAGTAATCTTTCAACTATAAAAAAAGTAGTCAAGTTTGTTAACCAAAACATTTCAAGGTCAATGTCTTTAAAAGAGTTATCGTACCAGTTTGAGATATCACCTCGATACTTAGGGAAACTATTTTTTTGTGAAACAGGCAAATATTTTAATGATTATGTGAAAGATTATCGCCTTTCACTGGCTCAAACGTTTTTGGAAAATACTTCACTGAGTGCATCTCGCATCAGTTTCCAAGTTGGTTTTGAAAACCCTAACTATTTTTATAAGCAATTCAAAGAGTATACAGGTGTAACGCCAACTGAATACAGAGAAAGCCGGCAAGAGAGGTCATAATTTCGTTCCCACTAAGTGAAAAATTACTCATTTTTACTGTTAAATTGTTCATTAGTATTGTTGTGAATTCGTCTTAGTAATTTACAATTATAAGTAGAAGTACAGTTAATAGGTTATACGCCTATTAAAGGAGGTTGTATGAAGAAATTACTAATCATTGTACCATTGTTGTTGTGTTTTGTAATGACAATGGTGATGGCAGGAGGAGCTGCTGAGGGGCAAACTACTATTGATACTACTGATCCATGGAAAGCCTATAGTGGTACTGAGATTAATGTTCTTGGTTTTAATATCACCTATATTGAAGGCTTAGAACCATTACTTAGTGAATTTGAAGCGAAAACAGGTATTAAGGTCAATTTTGATTTGTTTAATGAAGAAATTGCTCATCAGAAAGTAAGAGCTGAATTAGCTTCAAAATCTGGTGCCTATGATGTTATTTGGGTTCAGGCTAACTGGTCTATCCCTTATGCAGAGTCTGGCTGGCTTTATCCATTAGAAAATCTTATCAATAATGACAAGATAACATTCCCAGAAGTGCTTCAAATGGATGACATAATTCCTAGCTTATTAGATCTCATGAAATATGATGGGAAACTCTATGGACTTCCATTTTTTGCTGCAACAATCATGACCTATTATCGCTCAGACATTCTCGACAAATATGGGATAGATCCTTCTCAACTTGATACGATAGAAGGTTTCGTGGATGCAGTTAAAACTATTCATGAACCAGAAGGGGTGGCAGGAATTGCTATGAGAGGTCATCCAGGAGAATCAAGTTGGCATTCAACCGTATTCCTACAAGGGTTGGGTGGTGACTATTTAAGAAATGTAAAAGCTGGTGATTATTATCCTACTTTAGATAGTGCTGCAGCTATTGAATCAACAAAAATTTATGCGGATCTATTAGCGAATTATAGTATCTCCGGTGCTGTTAACGCAAAGTATGATCAAGTTGTTCTTGCTATGCAACAAGGGAATGTAGCGATAGCAATGGAAGGAGCTCCTCTTGGAGGACGTATCCTTGATCCAAATGAGTCTCGAGTCATTGGAAAAGTCGGTTTCAGAGTAGTTCCAGGTGGACCAGGCGGAACTCATCCAGCATTTACAGGACATGGATTCTCAATTAATAATGCTTCACGTAAGAAAGAGGCTGCATGGTTATTCTTACAATGGTCAAATAGTTTTGATACTACAAAGAAGATTGCTTTAACATCTAATCATATTGCTGTCCATAGAAACTCTCTATGGGAAGATGCAGACTTTAGAGCAAAATGGAATTTACCTGGAGAAGGTGATTTCCTTGAGACTTTCCAAAAGAGCTTAGCTTTAGGCGATCCTGATTATAGACCTCGAATCAATGGTTGGGCAGAGGTGAATTCGGTGTATGGTAGCGCTTTGCAGAAAGTCATGATTGGAGAGAAAACAGCTGAAGAAGCAATGAAGGAAACTCAAAAAGAGGCAGTTAATATTTTAACTCGGCTCGGGTATATCGAATAAGTATTTATTGGTGTGGTTTAGTTTCTCGTTAACTAAATCACATCATTTATAAAAAATGGAACCTATTAACATGAAAAATAATGATCGTACCTATTTTGCTTTTATGTCCCCCGCCATCTTTATTCTTATAATATTAACAATTATTCCTGTTCTCTTATTATTTGTATTCTCTGCTACTTCATGGAGTTTAATAAGAGAGAACTCCTTTAATTTCATAGGTTTTGGAAATTTTGAAAGGCTTATACATGATTCTAGGGCAATAAATTCTATTAAAGTTTCTTTCTACTATATTTTTGTGAATACTTTTCTACAAATGACTATAGGCTTTATAGTCGCTTATCTTCTTTTCACAATGCAAAAAAAAACTCGTTGGTTGCGTCCGGTATTCTTAATCCCCATGCTTATACCTCCTGTGGTAGTTGGTTTGTCTTGGAGGGTATTATTTACACCAGACTTAGGTGGGATAAATTACCTATTGAGCCTCATTCATATACATGCACCCGATTGGTTATCATTTCCAAACACAGCATTGTTTGGTGTTACAGTTGCCTCTGTGTGGCAGTGGACTCCATTCGTAATCCTTGTCTTGCTATCTGGTATGGAGGCTATGTCAACAGATTCAATTGAAGCTGCAGTAATTGATGGAGCAAATCAATTACAAATGATTCGACTTGTAATAATTCCATTAATACTTCCGGTAATAAATGTAACCGTGATATTGCGAATTATTGAGGCATTAGGAATCTTGCCTGTAATCTATATGATGACAGGAGGTGGTCCAGCAAATTCAACTGAATCAATAAATGTATATGCGTATGAGGTCGGTTTCAGCAATCTCGATATTTCTTATGCATCGACATTATTGGTGATGTTTATTTTGATTGTATTAATTTTTGCTGCACCATTTATCTATTCAACTATAAAAGGGAGAGATTAATGACACCTTTAAAACTAAACAAATCAAATAACAATCGTATCCTGAGTAGAGTTATCATATACGTAGTCTTATTCCTTTTCTTTCTATTTACTGTAGGACCATTATTGTGGTTAGTGAGCCTTTCCTTTAAGAATAGGTTGCAGGCTTTTGCTAATCCTCCTCTCGTATTTTTTACACCTACTTTAGCTAACTATCAGAATTTATTACAGGGAACGAAATTTATAAGTTTTTTTATGAACTCAATAATCATTTCAACTTCAGCAACGGCTCTTTGCCTTATTATTGGAACGCCTGCAGCATTTGGTTTAGTTCGTATGAAGCATAAATCTAAGAATTTCATTCTTACTTGGATATTATTTATGAGAATGGCTCCTGCAATGACATTTGTAATTCCTTTTTTCATTGCATTTGCACGAATTAATCTCATTGATACTCGTATCGGACTCATCATTTCGTATTTTACGTTTAACCTTCCACTCGTTATATGGTTAATGAGATCCTTTTTTATGGACATCCCTGTTGCACTAGAAGAAGCTGCTATGATTGATGGGGCTTCAATTTCACAAACATTTCTTAAGGTAGTACTTCCGATGACTCTTCCAGGATTAGCATCTGCTTCAATTCTGACGTTCATTATGTGCTGGAATGAATTTATTTTCGCCTTAATTCTTACAAGAAACAAAGCAGTTACCGCTGCTATTGGGGTTGTAAATTTAATGAAATATGAGGGGACAGAATGGGGAATGATGGGCGCCGGCTCTGTCATACTTATTTTCCCTGCTATTCTTATCGCATTCTTTGTCGGTAAATATCTTGTTCAAGGTTTAACTAAAGGCGCAGTAAAGGAGTAAATGATGCAAGAAAAGCCTAATATCTTATGGTACTGTACAGATCAACAACGGTACGACACAATAAACGCACTAGGTAGCAAATATATTAATACACCTAAATTAAACGAATTTTTAAAGTCTTCAGTAGGGTTTACTCAGGCTTACGTTCAATCTCCTGTATGTACCCCAAGTAGAGCATCTTTTCTCACTGGGCGTTATCCAGCATCTCATCATGTTAATCGTAATGGAAATGAAGAATTTCCTAATCATGAGACTCTGGTTACAAAGATTTTTGCCGATTCAGGATACCGTTGTGGATTAGTGGGTAAACTTCATTTAGCGGGAGCAGAGAAGACCCGTGAAAAGCGATGTAATGATGGATATTCCTATTATCAGTGGAGTCATCATCCGTATCCAGATATTGAAGGGAATCTCTACACAGATTGGTTGGCTAATGAAAAAGGGCAAAATGTAGAAGAACTTTTTAATTCAATTACAGGTTCATATGGAGTAGGATTACCTGAGGAACTTCACCAAACTACGTGGTGCTCAGAAAAAGCGATAGATTTTATTACAGAAAAGAGGAGTGAACCATGGCTCTTAAGTGTTAATCCTTTTAGTCCACATCCCACTTTTCACCCACCTGGACCTTATCTTGATCACTATATTCCAAGTGAAATGCCATCTCCCCTTTTTAAAGAGAGTGATATTGAAAAGCAGAAAGCTTTTTCAAACATTGATCAGCAGACAGTTGATGCAATCAATCCACTCGATGCTATTGTTTCTAAGAAGAATAATAAAGAACTCCCAAAAGATTTGCTCGCTTCTTTACCACCGCAAAGTTATAATCCAAAACTCTTGAAAGCCTGTTATTATGCAGAAATAGAACTTGTTGATAAACAATTTGGAAGAATTATTGAAACCTTAGAAGAAACTGGACAGTTAGATAATACTATCATTATTTTTACAAGTGATCATGGTGAACTGCTAGGAGATCATGGACTCCTTTTTAAAGGTTGTCGGTTTTTTGAAGCACTAGTTCATGTTCCTTTGATTATCTCATGGCCAAAAAAATGGCAGAAAAATCGTGTTTCTCATGCTTTAGTTGAATCTATTGATATTGCACCTACGATATTAGAAGCTGCTGGTATTGAAATTCCGTACTATATTCAAGGTAAATCATTATATTCTCTCTTAGAGGGAACGAGTGATTTACAAAAGCATAAAGATAGTGTGTTGTGTGAATACAATGATGCGATGGGACAAGAAACTACAGCAAACAAACACCAAGGATCACATGGCACGATGGTATTTGATGGAGAATATAAGAGTATTGTCTATAGTGGTGAAGACATAGGCGAAATTTATAATCTTAAAAATGATCCAGGTGAATTTGATAACTTATGGGATAATGAAGGAATCCAGGATTTAAAATTGAGAATTATAAAAAAACACTTAGATAAAGTTATGCAAGCAAGTTCTGCTGGAATTAAAAGAACAAAAGCCTATTAGAGAATAAGAGATTCTAGGAATGATTAGCTGGTTGAACAACAAGTTTAGCCAGCTAATTTTATGTTAGTAATAATTTTCAAGAAAATAATATTAAATCACAAGATCAAACTCTGTATGAAACAGTTGTTATAACCCAATTATGGTAAATATCCATGAAACTTCTTTTTTAATTCTCTTTTTTAGTGGATATTTCATTTAATGTGCTCATGCTATGAATTTATTAAAGTTTTGTTGACAACTCACTGTACGTATGTAATAGTTACATTAACGTTAATGTAAAAAGAAAAGATTTATGTTTTAGAAGAGAAAATCAAAATTTTATTATGAGGTTAGATACAATATATGAAAACTAAATTACGATTAGCAGTATTTTTTGGAAATAGAGGTTTCTTTCCTGGTGAAGTTATAGCTGAGGCAAGAACAGAAATGAGTGAAGCAATTACTAAATCTGGATTTACTCCAGTTCTCATGGATGAATCTCTTACTAGATATGGTGCAGTTGAATCTTCACAAGAGGGTAAAATGTTTGCTTCCTTTTTAGATCAACAAAAACCAGATGGAGTGGTAATTTGTTTGCCAAATTTTGGTGATGAAAGTGCAGCTGCCATCGCATGTAGAGATGCTGGCATTCCTATACTAATACAAGCGTATCCAGATGTTGTAGGGGAGATGGATTTCGCTCATAGACGTGATGCTTTTTGCGGAAAGTTATCAATGATGGACGTCTTTTTACAATATGGTATCTCATTTACTGTTAATACTCCTCATGTTATTCATCCTCTTAATCCAAGTTTTATCCAACAATTAAAAGATTTCGGTGGTGTTTGTAGAGTAGTTAATGGAATGAAAAGATGTACTGTTATTGCTTTAGGTGCCCGTACTAGTGCTTTTAAAACAGTTAGATACGATGAAATAGCCTTGCAAAAATATGGAATTACAGTAGAAACTGTTGATTTAAGCGAGGTAATTGGAAAAGCAGAGAAAATCGCTCCTGATTCTCCTGCGGTTATGAAGCAATTAGAAGGACTAAAAGATTTTGCTGATTGTAGTGCTGTTCCTAGTGATTCTTTAATCAAGATGGCTAAGCTTAAAGTAATTATAGATACATATATTTCAGTTCTAGATGCAAATATGGTGGCTATTCGTTGCTGGGATGAATTAGAAGTCTATTATGGATGTGCCCCATGTGCAATTGCAGGAATGTTAGGTGATTTAGGTGTGCCTGTTGCATGTGAAGTGGATGTGTGCAATGCAGTTATGATGTATGCGCTGAGCTTAGCGACTGATACCCCATCAACTCTTCTTGATTGGAATAATAATGCTGGTGATGATCCAAATTCTTGTATTCTTTTTCATTGCGGTCCGGTACCTAATAGTATGGTGACACATAAGGGGAAAATGGTAGAACATCCAATGTTCTTAAAGAGCTATGGCCCAAATTGTGGATGGGGACCTGTTGTTACTCGTTTAAAGCCAGGTGAATTTAGTTTTGCAAGTAGCAAAACAGAGAATGGTAATCTCGTTGTTTACTTTGGTGACGGGACCCTATTATCCGATGAAATTGAATCCCAATATTTTGGAACCTGTGGAATTGTGAATATTGATAATCTTCAAGAAAAATTGTTAATGATTGGGCGAAATGGTTTCCGCCATCATGTAGCCATTTCTTATGGAAAGGTTGCTCACATTCTTAAAGAAGCGTTCACATCCTATCTTGGATATGATGTTGTGGACCTTCCTTAGCAAAAAGGATTTATTGAGTATGTTTTAAATTTTGATTTTAGTTTTATTACTAATAACATTAACGATAATGTATATTTGTTTTATTACATGATTTGAATAAATCGCCACAGTAGTGGTGAGTAATATTATTAAATGGCATTTGCCATGAGAGGAAAAGGAGAAGGTTATGAAAAAGTTTTTCGTGTTAACCGTAGTTATTGTGTTGGGGTTTTGTGTATTTGCACAAGGTACTCCTGAGACGGCAAAGCAACCTGAGATCGCTTTTAGTCTTAAAACAATCACTAACGATGCTTTCCAAAAAGCTATCGCCGATTCAGTTGAATCTGCTGCTAAATCAGCAGGAGTGAAATTTACACTAGTTACTGCAGGTCAACAAACTGCTGTATCAACACAAGTAAGTCAAGTTGAAGATTTAATTGCAAAAGGTGTAGATGGAATTGTTCTCTCTCCTATGGATTCAAAAGCTGTTATTCCAGTATTGAAGAAAGCTAAAGAAGCGGGAATCCCTGTTGTACTCGTTGACCAAACTATTGAACCCAACAATGAAGATCTTTACATAAGCTACATTGGAACAGATAATTTCAATGCAGGAAAAGTTGCTGGACAGACCCTGGCAAAATTACTTGGTAATAAAGGTAATGTTTTAATCGTTCGTGGGGCAAATGGTAGTTCAGCTGGAGATCAACGTGTTGATGGGTTTAAAGCAGGTATTGCTGGAACAAATATCGTAGTAGTGGGTGAACAACCTGGAAACTGGGCTAATGACAAAGCAATGCAAGCTACTGAGAATATGCTACAAGCGAATGGCAATATCCAAGGACTATTTACTGCAAGCGATGTTATGTTAAATGGAATTTTAACTGCACTTGATAATGCTGGGAAAAATTCAGTAAAAATTCTTTCAGTTGATGGCTCTGATGATGTAAAACAAATGATAAAAGATGGTGAAGTATATGGTTCAATGGCTCAATTCCCAGATGTTATGGGAAATAAAGCAATCGAATTGCTCATGGGATCAATTAATGGAACTATGGATATGAAATCAGTTCCTAAGTATATTGATAGTGGGACAACTTGTGTGACAGCTGAATCTTTATAGTTGAGAATCTATAAGTAAATATTTTTAGACAAGGATCTTTAAAATAGTTATATCTATTTGTGACGCCTAGTGAGATCCTTGTCTTATGTTCTTAAAGTATTTTGGGAGAGGTCTTATATGAAACCCATGATTGTTTCAAAAAAAAGTTTAGTCTATATACTTCTTGTCATCGTATTCTTCGTTGTCGGGTCTTGGATTCCAGGATTTTTATCAATGAGAAATATTATGAACATCATACGCCAGAGTTCAATTATTGGAATCTGTGCATGTGGTATGACTATGGTAATTATAATCAAAGGCATCGATTTATCGGTAACTGGTGTGTTAAGTTTTTGTGCAATGATTAATGGGTTATTACTTCTACAAGGATGGCCAATCATCATAGCGATGCTTGTTGGCCTTTCAGCGGGTACTCTTATGGGGATGTTTAATGGGTACATGGTTGAAAGACTTGGTATCCCTGCCTTTATAACAACTTTAGTAGTCGGAAATGTTGGAGGCGGATTAGCCTTGTTATTGAATACAGGTCGATCGATTGGTGGATTTCCAGATGCGTATGTATTTATGGGTAACGGAACAATCCTAGGAATGCCAGTATCAAATTACATTATGTTCCTGTTTGTGATAGTTACCAGTATTATTATGTCGAGAACAAAACTGGGTGTGTATATCTATGCAATGGGCGGAAATGAAACCGTTGTTAAACAGCAAGGTATCAGTACAGCTAAAATTAATTTTTTTGTATATGGATTCTCAGGTTTTTGTATTGCAATGGCAGGTATTCTATTATCGGGACAACTCGATACTGTTCATCCCACCCAAGGAGAACCATACCAGTTAGATGCTATCGCAGCTTGTGTAATTGGTGGAGTGAGTATGCTTGGGGGAGAAGGTAAAGTCTACTTTGCGTTAATTGGAGCCTTAATCATTGGAGTTCAACGAAATGTTCTCAATCTATTGGGTATTCACCCTTTTTATCAGAACATTTTTATTGGGATTATCATTATCGTTATTGTTGCTGTGAATATAAATCAGAAGAGACGCACGATAGAACAGAGCAAAGTCTTTTAAGGACAAAAAGTAGAAGGGTAGAATAACATGAGAAATAGTGAATATATACAAAAGAAAAGTACTTTATTGTTTATATCAGAAAAGTCGAAAAGATTCGTAAAAACAAATGGAAGTGTAGTAATTTTTCTTATTTTAGCAATTATAGCATCTATATTTGTTCATAATTTTTTCTCTCTTAGTAATTTTTCATTAATTATTAAACAAGCTGCAATTCCAATAATAGCATGTCTAGGTATTACACTAGTTCTGATGACTGGGGGGATAGATTTATCCCTCGGATATACTCTTGGATTATGCTCAATAACAATAGGTCTTCTAGTTAAAAATACATCATTACCTATTTGGTTAGCAATCGTAATTACCTTAGGGGTAGGGCTACTAGTAGGACTTGTTAATGGAGTCTTGGTTCAGGTGATAAAAGTTCCAGCTTTTATTACAACGTTAGGGAGTGGATATATCATTTTTGGAATAGCTCAAATCGTGAGTAGTGGATCAGATATTAATCGATTACCTTCTGAATTTAGAGCAATTGGAGTAACAGATGTTCTTGGATTGAACACCACAGTGTTTATTTCAGTAATTATTTGTCTTATTATGTACTATTTTCTTCATCATTCTACTTTTGGAAGATCCTTATCAGCATTCGGTTATAATGCTAAGGCAGCTCGAATGAGTGGTATAAAAACCGAAAGACTTAATATCATGGTATATATGATTTGTTCGTTTTTAGTTGCGGTAGCAGCTATTCTCTTAACTATTCGTGTTAATTGCGCTCAACCGACAATGGGTGGTGGAGTCTATACTTTTGAAGTAATTACAGGAGCAATAATTGGTGGAGCTAGTTTGTTCGGTGGGGTCGGGACAGTTATTGGAAGTGTTTTTGGAATTTTAATAATAAAAGTATTAGAGAATTGTATAAATTTGCTAAATGTTTCCTATTATACGTATCAAGCATTCCAAGGGATTGTGATATTGCTCGCTATTATATTTGAAAATGTGAAAAACAGAAGACTGTAGGAGAGGAACTATGAGTGAAACAATTCTTGAAATGCACAATATAATTAAATATATTTTTGATTCGTATGGGCAGGCTCTTCGTGGGACTACGGTGAAAATCCTTGATAACGTAGAATTTAATGTGAAAGAATCGGAGGTTCATGTTCTCATAGGAGAAAATGGTGCAGGTAAGTCTACGCTGATGAAAATTATTGGTGGGATTATCCCACTTGATGGTGGAACTATGTCTCTTGATGGTAAAGAGATAAACTTTTCTGGACCTCGTGATTCTTTACACCATGGAATAGGATTTATACACCAAGAGTTGAATCTATGTTTGAATCTTGATGTAGCAGAAAATATATTTTTAGGTCAAGAATATGGAAATACAATATTTATTGATAAAACAGAGATGTATAATCGTAGCAGAGAGATGCTTTCAAGACTTGGATTTGATATTGACCCACATACATTAGTAAGAGATTTGTCAACTGCTCAACAACAAATAATAGAGATTGTCAAAGTACTGTCCTATGATTGTCGAATCATTATCATGGATGAACCTACTGCAAGTTTAACTAAAAGTGAAATTGATAAGTTATTTGCAATCATTAAAGACTTACGAAATAACGGGATTAGTATCATCTACATTTCTCACCGTTTCGAGGAATTAAAAGAAATTGGTGATCGGATTACGGTCCTTCGTGATGGTAGATATATCGGTACAGTTAATATTGAAGATTTTGATTATGATGAAATTATTAACATGATGGTCGGAAGAAAATTAGGAGCGATGTTCCAAAGCGGGCATATCCCTTCACAAGAGATTGTTCTAGAGGTGAAAAACCTTCGCATTTCTAGCCATACACAACCTATCGATATTATTGTAAAACGGGGTGAGGTCGTAGGAATGAGTGGATTGGTGGGAGCTGGTAGAACTGAACTAGCAAAATCAATATTTGGAAGTAGACCTTATCATGGAGGTACAATCACATATAATAATGAAGATATTGGTCGTTTACATCCTTCTACTTTGATTTCTAAAGGACTTGTCTATCTTTCAGAAGATCGAAAATTAGAAGGGCTTGTTCTTAATATGTCTATCACACATAATTCCACATTGGCTTCATTAAAACGGATGTTCCCTTTTTTGCGGATTAATCGATCCAAAGAGTATGAAGTGACTAAGAATAGTGTTAAGAAATTAAATATTATTTCTAATTCATTAGATCAATTGTGTAACACTCTAAGTGGTGGTAATCAACAAAAAGTAGTACTCGCTAAATGGTTATTGACATCTCCAAAACTACTCATCCTTGATGAACCAACACGAGGTATTGATGTAAACGCTAAAAGTGAAATATACAAAATTATTGATCAGCTAGCTGCTGAGGGTGTCGGCATCCTTATGATTAGTTCTGAACTACCTGAAATAATTGGAATGAGTGATAGAATATATGTAATGCGAAATGGTTCTATTTCAGCAGAATTAACTGATAGAAAGGATTTTGTGCAAGAAAAAATTCTTTCTTTTACGCTTGGATAATCATGGAGGAAGGATGAAAGGACTCATCTTCGATATTAAAGAGATGGCAATTTTCGATGGGCCGGGAATAAGAATCACTGTGTTTTTAAAAGGATGCCCATTAAAATGTGAGTGGTGTCATAATCCTGAGGGGATATCAAGTAAGCCACAACTTATGGTAAGTACTCTCTTATGCATTGATTGTGGCGCATGTGAGAGAAAGTGTATTAATGGGGCAATTCCTGAATTATGTAATGCTTGCGGTACATGTATCCTTTATTGTCCTTTAAACCTTCGTAAGATAGCCGGCACCTATTATCAAGCAGATGAATTAGCAACTCTTATATTAAAAAATAAAGAGATTTTAGAGACTAACGGAGGAGGTGTCACTTTCTCAGGAGGAGAACCTTTAATGCAACATTCATTCGTTTTAAAGGTAATTGAAAGATTGGAAGGTTTACACTCTGTAATTGAAACAAGCGGATATGCTTCCCCTAAGATTTTTAAATCTGTGATTGATGCAGTTGATTATGTGATCATGGATATAAAAATGATTGACTCGAAATTACATACACAATATTGTGGAAAAGATAATAATTTGATACTTCAAAATTTAGAGTATGTAAAACAATCTGGGAAACCCTTCGTAATAAGAATTCCTGTTATCCCTGGGGTTAATGATTTTAAGGAAAATTTTAGACAAACAGCTCTTCTTCTTAAAGGGATTAAAAATCTTTTGAAAGTAGAATTACTTCCATATCAACACACAGCAGGGGCAAAATACTCAATGTTACATCAACAATATAATCCGAGCTTTGATGAATCTGCTCAACCTTTTCTTGATGTTGAATCTTTCGCACAAGAAGGAGTACCATGTGTAGTTTTGTAACACAGAAGCAGATACCATGCCCATTGCTAATACAGACTATCTATTGGAATTAAATAAAAGGGGACTTATGAATCAATACATTGCTAACTTAAAAAAATTTTTTATTGAAGAAAATTCTCATCATAGCTTCCGATTGCCTCCGGTAGAACAATACATATTATCGAGTGATTTTGAGGGAAAGCGGTTGAATGATGTCGAGCGAACAAATCAAAGACTCAAATGGATGCTTGAACATGAGAGGGTTGTCGTACTTCCTAATGAAAAAATAAGTATCCTGCGTACAGTCCCTATTATTCCCGAAATTTTCTCGAAAATGGAGTGGGATCATATAAAAAAATCTTATCGTATTCATGAACAAGGAAAAGTATGCAACATTAATCCTGGATATAGTTCATTGATTGATGAAGGTTTTGATAACAAGCGAATAGAAATTAATAGAGCAATAGAAAAATTTACTAAGCAGAATGAAGATGAGAAGGTCGCTTATCTTCATTCCCTTCTTGATGTTCTTACCATGATTGAAGATTTTAGTGAGCGTTATCGTCTTGAAGCAAAGAAGGTTGGAAACGATCTTGTTGCAAGTACTTTCTCTCATATACCACAACAACCGCCAAGAAGCTTCGTAGAAGCATTACAGTTTTTTCGATTACTCCACTTCTGTTTATGGGAAAGTTTTAATTATCATAATACTATTGGACGTTTTGATCAGTATATGTTTTCGTATTATGTCTCTGATATTGAAGAAGGGCGACTTGATAGAGACTCTGCATTAGTTCTACTAGAAGAATTTTTTATCTCTTTTAACAAAGATAGTGATTTGTACCCAGGAATGCAACAAGGTGATAATGGGCAGAGTATTGTGCTAGGTGGACTAGATAGTGAAGGCAATGATTCCTTTAATGACCTTTCATCATTATGTATGCAAGCAAGTATAGATTTAAAATTAATTGATCCAAAAATTAATTTGCGAGTGCATGATAAGACTCCTTTGGAGTTGTATCTGCTCGGCACTCAAATGACTAAACTAGGATTAGGATTTCCTCAATATTCCAATGATATGATTGTAATTCCAGCACTTGAAAAATGGGGCTATTCTCATATTGATGCAACCAACTATGTGGTTGCCGCTTGTTGGGAATTTATTATTCCAGAAGTTGCCATGGATATTGTAAATATCGATGCACTCTCATTTTTAAAAAGTATTCTTGAAGCACTCCCCGAAATATATACTTGTGAAACATATGATGGTTTTGTTGAAGTTGTAAGAAAAAAGATTTTTGGTCAAGCAGCACAAATTTGTGCAAACACTAATGGCATTTACATGGAACCAGCACCGCTCATGTCTTTAATGATGGCAGATTGTATAGAGAATGGCAGAGATGTGAGCAAAGGCGCTCGATACAACAACTATGGTATTCATGGTACAGGATTATCCTCTGCAGTCGATTCTTTAGCTGCAATAAAAAAGTATGTATATGAAGAGAAATCTCTTGATAAAAAGATGTTAATGGATGCTTTAGAAGCTAATTTTGAAGGATATGATGAGATTTACTCTATGCTTCGTTATCAAGCTCCTAAAATGGGCAATGATGATGATTATGTTGATATTATTGCAACACAGTTACTCGATTGGTTTGCTGACTCTTTAGAGGGTCATCAAAATGGTCGTGGAGGTATTTTTAGACCAGGAACTGGGTCTGCGATGTATTATTTATGGCATGGGAATGAATTAGGAGCCTCACCTGATGGTAGAAAGAAGAGCGAAGAGTTTGCATGCAATTTTTCACCTTCTTTGTTTACAAGAAGTAAAGGGCCTGTATCGCTCATTAAATCCTTTTCTAAAGCCCATCTGAGCCGTGTTGCCAATGGAGGCCCTTTGACTATAGAATTACATGATACTATGTTTAGAAATGAAGATAGTATACAAAAAGTAGCGAAACTTGTAAAAACATATATGGATATTGGTGGGATGCAAATACAACTAAATGGTGTAAACCGTGATACTATGCTTGATGCTCAAAAATATCCTGAAAAATATAAGGATCTTATTGTTCGTGTATGGGGATGGAGTGGCTATTTTGTAGAATTGGATAAGATTTATCAAGATCATATTATTAAGAGAATGGAACTTGAGATGTAGGAAATAGTATTTTCATCAGGACTTTTATAAGGAGTGTATAGTGTCTGCAGGGAGAAAACCTCATAGAGTGACAATGAAAGATATTGCATTAGCCACTGGATATACGGTAAATACCGTAAGTCATGCATTGAAAGAAATGAAGGATATCTCTGAAGATACACAAAAAATTATACGAGATAAAGCAAGAGAGATGGGTTATCTCACTAATATGGTTGCTGTATCAATGCGTTCTGGGGTTACTCATACTCTCGCAATAATTATTCCTGACATTGCGAACCCTTTCTTTGCTACAAAAGTAAAAGAAATGGATAAACTGCTTAGAGAACATGGCTATAATTCGATGATAATGAATACTGATGAAAATAGTGATGTAGAAAATGAGGCTGTTCGAACTGCCATAAGTCGCAAGGTTGATGGTATTATCATTTGCCCTACACAAAAAAGAGAAGATATTTTTGATTTAATTATTTCAAATTCTATACCCTATGTCATCGTAGGAAGAAAATTTTCTTCTCGATTGTTTTATACTGTTATATGGGATGATGTAAGAGCAGGATATTTAGCAGTAGAACATCTTATTCATCTTGGGAAGAAACGCATTTTGTATCTTAATGGTCCATCTCACATCTCTTCAAGTAATGATCGACTTTTAGGATATAAAAAATGTCTTAACAAATACCAAATTCCTTATGATGAAAAACTCATTGCTGAGGCAGATATTGTTGAAAATTCAAAATGTAGTTGTGTTGAAGCAATATTTAGAAAACATATTGATTTCGATGCTATATTTGCATTTTCTGATTTCATTGCATTTGCTGCTCTTAGAACACTCCAGGAGGTTGGTCAAAATGTACCCGTTGTCGGAGTTGATGATATCCTTTCTGATCTTAATTATCCAGTTAAATTAACAAGTGTAGGAATAAGAAAAGATGTTGAAGCTTTTGAGGTGATAAATATGCTATTTGAACAAATGAAGTCTTCTTCTAGCACACCACATACTGTAGTACTCGAGACATTTTTAGTAGATCGAGATATTGATTAAATTAGATGACTACTATTTTCTGAAAATAGAGTAAATAGCACGATTAAGTGCTACTTACTTTAGGTCTCATTAAGGGAGAAGTATGTTTTTTACAAGATGACGGTACCGTTCCTGAAGCTTTTCATAGAGTGGTTTGTAAAGTAGGTTTGGAGTGAAACTTTTTTCAGTACCCGAAAATACGTTTACTGCTTCTTCAACAGTAGAATAAGTATTTGTTGCTATTCCTGCAATCATAGCGGCGCCTGCTGTCCCTGATTCTCTATATTTTGCCCTTTTTACAGGACGTTGCAACATATCTGCCTTTATTTGAAGCCAAAAATCAGATCTACTTCCACCACCAGTTGTGAGGATATCATTTATGTAGATTCCTTGCTCTTCAAGGCGCTTAAATGCTTCAAGGAAAAACATGGTTTCTCCTTCTAATAAAGCACGATACATTGCACCTCTTTTTGTTGTGGCGTTGATACCATAAAAAAGGCCATTTCCTGAAGGTAGGAATAGGGGTGCTCCAGATGGTTCAACAAAGGGGAGAAAGATGAGGTTCGTGGGAGAAATGGGGGCTTCAAGAGTAAGATAATCAAGAATCTCTTTCTCGTTTAACCCTTTTTCTTGCAGTTCTCGTGTGAATGCATGTAAGAACCACGTTTGTAATGCTCCTGCTTGATTGTGAATAAAAGTAACATATTTCCCACTCACTGTGTGATGTTCAATACCAAGATTTAAATTCAACATCACTTTTGGATCGGGAATTGAGTCAAATATCACAGTGGTGCACTCTACAGTGCCGATCCCAGTAACAGAGTCTCCTCCTTTAATAGCACCTGCACCCAAAGCATTAAGGCATTGGTCATGCCCACCTACTATAATTTTTACATCATTGTTGAGTCCTAAGCTTCGTCCCATGTGGGGAAGAATTGTCCCAATCACCGTACCAGGAGGAACAACATCGGCTAAGATATTTCTATTAAGCCCTCCTACTTCTATTAATTCACTTGACCAATCTTCTTTCCATAGGTCAAAAAGTAGTGTTCTGTTTGCATGACAAAAGTTAGTTGCATCTATTCCAGAAAGTCTAAATACAAGGAAATCTGCCCAAGAGAGAACTTTCCAAATTCTGCTATATAACTCAGGAGCATCTTCTTTGTACCATACCAACTTTGGATAGGTGTATGAGTACCCTAAAATATTTCCATTAATAGCATAAAACTTTTCATCTCCCATTTCGCTGAAACGAGAAATGGACTCTTTTCGACGCTGATCATGGCTGAAAATACTAGGTCCAAGAATCTCACCATCTTTATCGAGTGGAACTACCGCCTCCCCGAAAGAACCTACAGATATTGCAGTAATAGAGTCATGAGCGTGTATTGGTTTCCATGTATGCGTGTCACTAGAATTTTTGATTGCCTTATAGAGGGCTTGTTCTACAAGAAAGCTATCTAGTTCAAAGCGTCCTTTCTCACCTCGTTTTACATCATATGCTGCTTCACTAGAGGTTATTAATGTTCCATTCTCTGCATATACAGCTACTTTACAACGAGAAGAGCCGATATCTATTCCCATTAAACTCATACAATTTCTTTCCTTATCCTAAGAGTATATCGGCGGTACCTGCAATGCCAAGTTCGTCGATTATTTCTAATACCCTTGTCTTCACAGCCTGTTGCCCTTTTTCAATAGATTCATTCCTATTAGACTCATATACTTGCCTAATATCAGTACCAATATTTAACTTTGCTATTCCATGGTTAAATGATTGCTTCAAATAGGAAAGAGAGATGCCAGAACCTCCATGAAGTACGAGAGGAAGTCTTAAAGCCTCATCTAAAGTAGTTAGTCTCCCAATATGTACTCGGGCTGTTACTTTCTTATTATCTCTTGTAGAAGGACTTATTGCTCCATGCACTGATCCTACCGCTACGCTTAACCAATCAACTTCTGTCTCTTTAATGAATATTTTAGCTTCTTCAACATCTGTAAATCCTCGGCCAGAAGAGAATAATTCTTCATAGCTAGGCATTGGGCCATCTTCATGTCCCATTACAGCACCAAGCTCCGCTTCTACTGGAACACCTTTACTATGCGCATAAGCGACAACTTCTTTTACGGCTTTCAAGTTTTTTTCTAAATTTAGGCGAGAACCATCAACCATTACTGATTGATATCCAGCTTTTATCGCCCTTTTTATATCATTCATATAGTCAACTTCAAGGTGATCTTCATCAATTACAGGTACATGGTCTAGGTGGAGACGGGTAACAGATCGGTCACCAACTTTTGTGTACTCAGTTGCAACAGCCTCTAAGCTTTTAGAAGAGAATTTTATCCATTCTAAACGTGCAACTGCGATTAACCCAAAGGCATTTTTCTCCTTTAAAGCATCAACAACTGGTTTCATCATAGGAAGGTGTGGCATATTAAATGCAGGGATTATAATATGTTTCTCGTAAGCCTTTTTCATAATTGCAGTGATGTCGTTCATGTGTATTCTCCCATATAATACATTATCGTTAATGTATTATTCTAATAAAATTATTTGGGTCTCACTACCATCATGCGTATCAATAAGATAAAGCATTGTAAAATCTATAATGTTTCCCCAAATTATTGGTACATTATATCATAATATTTTAAAAATATTAAGCAAATTGCCATGAATTTTGCAATCAAACAATGGTATATTATGATAATTAGTATACCAAAGTATAACTATATTGCACTAGAAATGACATAATAACACACAACAGTGAATGAAGCAGAAAGGTTCACAAGTGAAGTAAAGATTAATAGAGAAAATCTGGTATAAACTTAACATGATGAGAGGTCTATTCAAAGCAATACCTTGTTTCTATCGATAATACTCCTATAGATTGTCATTTCATAAAATGTAGAAAAAGATAGATAAGAATGGCATGTATTCATAGATAGATACTGTTAACACTGTTCTCTATAAAACTCATTGATGATAAAAAAATGGGCTCTTCACATTTTCTTGTGGGATTTGAACCGAACCCTAGGTTTTCTACTTGCTTCCATAATCTTGAGAAAGAAATACTCAGTGTCTCGAAAACCATAGGCTTTTCGTCGAATAGTTTTGATGAGATTATTTGTTCCTTCTAATTTTCCTGATGAGATTGGATGATCAGCATGGTTTACAATTCCTTCTATATGAGATTCTATTGTATTAGCATAAGTGAGAATTTCAGGAACCTTACTTTGACGTGCAAGAGTTAACCAGAGAGTCATTCCTTCTTCCAGTTTTGCTCTTTCTTGTTCTCTAAAAGCAAGTTTTAACTGTTCTGAGAGTATATAGGCAGCTGCAAACTCTACATTCTGGACAAGAAGATTATCCAGTCGTTGCTCATTGTTTGACTTCATTTTACGTGCCCCTGGAGGAAGAGAAAGTCCTCGAGAAAAATATGTGTTACTTAGATACAGATTGTTTTCTTTAGCTCTTCTATCCTTCTGTATGAGCGTACTGCGATTTGAAGTAAGTACGAACCTCATATTCTTATAGAGTCGGTAAGCATTTTTATTTCCCTGTTCTTCAAGTTCGTTCTGGGTACGTCTTCTCATCAGAGTGAGAACTCTGTCATTGTATAGCTTCACCATATGAAACAAGTCATACACGATCTTTACATGCGGAGCTCCTTCTCTGAAAGCAGAATCATACTGGGCATTCATATCCATAGATACTGCCTGAACATGGCTCATCCACTCCTTACCCATAATTCTAATGAAATTCAAAACTTGCTGTTTCTTTTTCCCCTCTTCTAAGTAGATTACATGGCCGGTATCCAGGTCAATGAAGACTGTGGCATACCGATGCCCTTTGTGTAGAAGGAATTCATCTACTGCAGTGTGAGTACTATAAGTGGTTGGTCTAACTGAAGGAAACATCCTTTTCAATCGTTTCACATCTATATCTCGTACCACAGATGGGTGAATATGAAGAATCTGAGAGATTTCAGTGAGTGTGAATCCCTTGGCAAGATACTCTGCAGCTAAGGTCATCAGATGTTTTGTGATCCTATG
>CAXXKP010000005.1:0-7889 GCA_963663665.2 Sphaerochaetaceae bacterium | reverse complement strand
GAAAAAGGTCCCAAATATTTTCATACAATTTGTTCCTAGAATAAATAATTAATAAAAATATTCAAAAATAAAAAAAATATCTTCTAACTATGTAAAGAGATAATAGTTCTTTTATAGAAAATCTGAAATCCATATCAGTTATTTTCTTAGACTAACATGTCGTCATATATTAGATATATTTTTTTAAAGTAAATAACTAAATAATTATGAGAGAGGGATATAATAAAACTTTTTGGAAAATAAATAGGTTTTTAGCAAAGTCCTATCCCTTTTTTGTTGTTAGATTCGAATAAGAGAATTCAGTTAATAATTTTTTACAAAGTAGAATAATTGAATATATCGCCTAAGGGTGTATTAAGACCTTAATTTAAACATTTTCTAATTTAGTTGAGCTAGTAAGCAGACGATTCACATCTTCTTTTGTAGATGGTTTACCTACCATTACAAGAATATCATATGCTAAGAATTTTTCATGGGGTCCAGGCGAAATAATAACTTTTCCTTCTCTTTTAATAGCTATGACTGTTGCTTTAGTTTTTTGCCAGAAGTCAAGATCTCTTAACGATTTATCAATGGTAAAGGAGTAGGGAGGTACCGTTGCTTCAAATGTATAAAAGGGGCTTGAAGCAATGAAATGTTCAGTTGAATCAACGAGAGTATTTGTCAAATCCATCAACTCATCATAAGCTTCTCTTTGCATCTCATAAATTTTATGCATTCTTTTTAAGAGTTCTCGACGAGTATCACGGGTGATGTGACGTTCTACATATTGATTTGCTTTTTGGGACGAAAGGACAATTACACCACTATTTTGATGAACGCTAACAACTTGCATTTCTTCAAGCAATGAAAAAGATCTGCGAATAGTCTCTGGAGAAACACCATATTCACTACTCATAATTGATCTACCTGATAACTTTTTGCCTTCCTTTATATCACCATTAGCAATTCTAAGTGCTATATCGTGTGCTATACGTACATATGTAGGAAGGCCTTCTCGTTTCTTTCTTTTAACGATAGAAATTCTAGATGTTTCATCTTGTTCATTCATTGAAATATTTTCTCTTTTTATCACTCATTTATATAAACTTTTTTGTAGTTAGGAAGCATCGAAAGTGGTTGTTCATAACCTTCAATCTTTTTGCTCATAGCTACAAAATAAGGAACCTGAATATTAAGCATAGCCCCATTTCTTATAAAATATTGTTGCAATTCATTATATAAATCATTTCGTATCTCTTGGTCAACTTCTTTACTGATTGAATCAATAAGATTATCTAAGTATGGATCTTTTATGTGTGATTCATTCCAAGGGGCATCAGATTTATATGCTAATTGCAATAACATACTTGGGTCAGCCCTTCCTCCCCATGTTGTGAGAGTAAAAGGTTCTTTAAGCCAATATTGTGCAAAATAGATATCTCTCGGGTATCCTTTTAATTGAATATCTATATTAGCATCTTTTGCTAGCTCTTTTATTGCCTGTACGAGTGCTTGATTGAATGCATGATCTGAGGCATATGTAAGTTGAATTTTTATTCCATTTGGATATCCTGCTTCACGAAGAAGGGCTTTTGATTTTTCCAAATCTCGGCCTCTCACAGGGAAGTCAACATATTGAGGGAGTAGGGCCATGATTGGTGTTTCACTGTAGTTAATTCCTTCTCCTAAAGATAAATTAGCACTACGAGCAATTACCGCAGGATCCATAGCATATTTAATAGCAAGTCTCACCCTGTTATCATTAAATGGTTTTGTATCTACTGCCATAGAAATGTAGCGTTGCTCTTGATATGGAATGACGACTTTTAAATTTGGATAAGTGTCTATTCGTTTCTTCATTACTGGTGTAATAAATGG
The DNA here is from genome assembly GCA_963663665.2 of Sphaerochaetaceae bacterium. GTDB lineage: Bacteria > Spirochaetota > Spirochaetia > Sphaerochaetales > Sphaerochaetaceae > SABI01. Next base: position 6,029 of record CAXXKP010000005.1, on the reverse strand, counting down.
TACTACATCAACTTGATTACTAATTAACATTGAAAGAGAGACTTCAATATCTGAACTAAAATAAATATGTAATTCATCAACTAAAGGGTAGGGGGAATCCCAATAATTTTCATTACGAACAAGAACTGCAAATTCTTTTGGTGTAATGCTCTTTATTTTAAATGGTCCAGTTCCCATTGGTTTTGATTCACCGAATGCTTTGTAATCATAATCTGATGAGAGTATTGCCATATTATAATCCGTAAATTGGTACATAAATGTTGGGCGAATTTCTTTAAGTCGGATAATAAGTGTGTATTCATCTGGAGTGGAAATAGATTCAACTGCTGCGAAATCTGCCTTCTTTGAATGCCCAATTGAAGTATCTTGAGTACGCATGATTGTGTATTTGATATCTTCACTTGTTAAACGGGATCCATCATGAAATGTAATGCCCTCTCGAATCGTAATTGTCCATTCTTTTCCGTCTTGAGATTCCCAAGAGGTAGCTAGTTCTGGAATTAATGAGTTATCTTCTGGTGATAATGCTACAAGATACTCATATATTGATGAATTTAACGAAAAGGTCTGACCATTCCAAACTCCAGGAGTAATAAGACCTGGCATTGTGTCAGAAATCCTGACTATTTTTTTTGTTGGTGTGTTTGTATCAACTGTACCTTGTGAATAAAGAAAGAAAGGAATGAAGAGTGCCCATATTGTTATTATAAGAATTACTATGATATTTCTTTTCAATTGTTTCCCCCTTATTGATATAAGGGTAACACCATTAGAAGTAAAAAGCTATATGAGTAAAAAAATTATCAATTTTGTTCTTTAATCTTTATTTCATTCCAAATTTCATTTAACGTCTCTGCATGATCGACATCTAGTGGAATATTTCTTTCTGTTGCATGTGATGCTAATTCATTAAATCGTGCAGTAACTTTTCTATTACAACGTCTTAACGCAATTGATGGGTTAATATGTGCATAACGTGCTAAATTCACAACAGAGAACAGTAAGTCTCCTATTTCTTCTTCGACATGATCATTATTTTCATCTACGTGCTCAATTGCATCTTTAACTTCTCTTAGTTCTTCTTCAATCTTATCTATAACCCCAGAAATGTCTGGCCAATCAAAGCCAACTTTTTTCATAGCTTTTTGCATTTCAACAGCATGATCAAGTTCTGGTAGTTTTTTAGGGATTCTAGAGAAAATGTTCTCTTTGTGAATATGTTTACCTTCAACTTCAATTTTAACTTTATTCCAAATATCCATTACCTCAGCAGTATTATTAACAGTTTCTTCACCAAAGACATGTGGATGTCGTCTAATAAGCTTTTCACATACCTCGTTAATGTAATTGATTGGTGAAAAATCATTATTTTCTTCATGTATTCTAGTTGCTAATAAAATATTTAATAGTACATCTCCAATTTCTTCTCTGCAAAGATTCATATCATTATCTAATAGTGCATCAATATATTCATAGGTCTCATCTAATATAGCACTGCTTACACTTTTAGTTGTTTGTTCTCTATCCCATGGACATCCATCAGTACTTCTAAGCATTGTTATAATTTCATAGAGTGTACTCATTGCTTCAGTAAATGTATTCGCTTTTTTTAAAGAATAATTAATCATAAGTTATGTCCTTATTATGTTAGTTTACAGAATATGGTTTATCAATTCAGGTGATTTCATTAAAGGAGCTTTTGATGAGTCATAGAAATATTGTACGTCTGGATGTTCATAAAAACATACTCTACAATTTCCCACAAGTCAATATAGATGATGTAGAACCGCTTATTGATAAGGCTTATCGTGATGCCGTTTATCGGCTGTTCAAACATGAATCGCAATTATACTTAAAGTTATTACGTTATACATTGGAAGAGTGTTTTATCGCTCTAATGAATAATGAAAAATACAATGCTTCAACTCTACATATTATGATACATGAAGTTGGCATGATGTCAAATAAACGGTTAAGAGTAGAGTTGGAAGATAATTTTCTAGTAACAAATATCTGTTTAAAAGACTGTCCAGAGTTGACAAGGCGAAACTTTCATCCACGTTGTAGGCTTGGTTATCCATTAACGAGTCACAAAGAAATATCAATGCACGTAGGAATATGTCCAGCAGATAAATAAAAAAACCTCCCTTAGTAATTGCAAGTTACTAGGGGAGTTATTCGTTAAAAACGAAATAGGAAAATTAAAAAATGTATATTAATGATAAGGTCGAAAACGAAAAAAATCAAGGGTTACTTTTCTCTCCTGCTTGTCAAAGTAACCATAAAATCACAGATGCAAGTACTCTTCTAAAAAAATATGGAACTACTGATTATAGAGAATTTATGTATTTGCAAAAAAATAAAAATTTTGTCGATTTTTTCATTGAAAAAATGGGTTATCATCCAAATTTGATTACAGAGAATGGAGAAGATGAGGAAGTAAAAGAGGCTTTTTCCTATCGTGATAAGATAATAAAATATAGGAAACAAGGAAGGCTTTTTCAAATAGAGACTAAAAAATTTGACCTATTAACGGAAACCATTGAAGGTGGAGGGAGTCCTTTTCAATTGCGAGATTATTACGGATTTAGATATATGCAAACAAGGGGCGCAGTATCAAAAGTAATGTCTGACAAATCAAGATGGGGCTTAAAAAAAGAAATTTTAAAGTGTGATTTTTCTCAAGTAGAAAAAAAACAGATGATTCTTATAACTTTAACATTTCCTGTACATATCGAAAATATAAAAGATGCTCAAGAATTAGTAAGAGTTTTCAATCAAAGAATGAAACGGGCGGAAATATCTCTATTCTGGAAAAAAGAATACACTTTAAAAAAGAGGGTACACTATCATATGTTCTCTATCTATCCTCAAGAGGTAGAGTTAGGTGATTATTTTGTAAAGAGGAAAGGAGAATTATTCCCATACGATAGAGAAAAAAAAGCGTATATAACGGATAGGGCAGGGGTGAAAGGTTTAAGATATCAACTTCAAAACGTATGGTCGGATGCAGTAAATAAAAAATTTAATGTTAAAGATACAGAAAAAACTTTCAATGCTTCAATTGATATGCAATACGTAAAAAATCCCCAAAGTGTAGCAACTTACCTTTCTGACTATTTAATAGATGATGGTGGAAATGGGAAAAAAGATAAAGGATATCAAAACACAGTCCCCGAAAATATACAAAATTCTGGCAGATGGTGGGGAGTAATAAATATGAAAAAATTTTACGGTGAAGTCCAGGAAGATAAGATATCTTATGAACAGTATAAAGAAATTCAAAAAAACTATAATGAAATATTTTCAGATAGAAAAGATAAAAAAGAAATACGTACCATAATTGAAAGTGATAAAACAAAAGAATTAATCGAAAAGATACTAAAAGAGGAAGGAAAAGGCGTAAAAAAATCAGATTTCCTATCTTCTAATTTCCAAGAGCCTGTAACAATACAATATCAAGAAACTCAAAGAATATATAGAAAGGCTGTTGCTTCATACGATAGATATACAGAAATGAAAATAGAAATAGATAAGAAATACAGGGAGTTCAAGAAAAAAAGAAACCAACAAACTTATAAAGATGGATGTGCTTCTACAATCTCAAAATGGGTCAGTTTTGAAGATTTACTGCATGAAGAAAGTGACGAGGTAAAATTATCTATTGAATTACAAAAGGAACTGGGCGGATTGAGGTATTCATGTAATTTCGTAGCAGGATTGAAAATAAACAAAATGGAAAATTTAGTATATCAAAATAAAGAATATAAAATAGCATAAAGGAAAAAAAAGATGTCAGAAAAAAAACAAGGATTTTATGAGGTATCATTAGGTGTAGTTGTATTAAGAAAATTTCTTAATTCGGTAGAATTGTCTATAGGAGATGTAGCAAGTTATTTAGAAATATCCGAAACGCAATTAAGAAATATTGTAAAAGGTTATTCACTCCCTAGTGAAAAAATGCAAAGAAAGTTGAATCCATTATTGGGTTTAGTAAATGATTGGGTACTATGTGATGAACAATACGAAAATGAAAGAAATTTAAAAACAAGAGGACTATAAGTAATAATTTTCAAGAAACGCCTAGCGATCTCTTGAAAATCTCTAATAAAAAAGTCAAAAAAATACTAATACTATAGTAAGAGGTAAGCTTCTCACAACTTTAAAGTTGTGCAGCTTACCTCGCTTTTTTATCCAAATATAAAAATGATGGTATTATGTTCTCATAAATTAAATAGGAGATTTAAAAGATGGCTTACGGTAAAAAAGTACTAGGGATAAAGTTCCCTGCTGACATTGATGCTATTATTTTGGGGGCTTTTGTTGGATTGGCAACAACTGTTATACCAAAAGTTGGGGCAATGATTAGCGATTTCACAAAAAACATTCGAGTAAAACTTGGGGGTGATAGATAAATGTTGAAAAGAATATTATCTATAAACGGACAAGAGGGTGTAATCTCTCAAAGTGCGCAATTAACATCATTCTCACCAGATACACTCTATATTAAAACACAAGGTTTGCCTGTATTTCCAAAAGATGCAGAAGGAAATATTGACTTAACTGGTTCGGTGATGGATTCCGACCTAGGAACTGTAAAAATCAATGTTTACTTAAAGAATGAACTCGGTAATGACATTCAGTTAGTAAACAATGTTCCATTGGCAATGTTCGCTCTAATGAGTGACTATAATGGGGCAAGTGCTTACGCAAATAGCTACGATTATGAGGGCGCTGTACTTGATGGTGCATTTGAGAAAGGGAAACAAATTGCAATACCTCTAGGTGATGTAATTCTCCAAGGTGATGACATCTTGACAGTATCTCTTACTGGTAAAGTGGTAAGTGCTGACTGGTCAATAAAAATGTGGGCTTCTGATGAAATTTCATTGAATCAAGAAATTTTACTTACATATGCTTATGTAAAGGGCTTAGATAGTCAATCATTCATGTTTAGAAATGTGATGGAGTTGTTTTCATACGGTCTAACCGATTCTGAAACAGTAGTAACGGATTATTTTGGAACAAATTCAATTGATTATGAAGGCTTGATTGCTAAGGCTCTTTGTAATGGAAGATATGAGTATACAGATGGGCAACATCTCGCACCATATGCAAAGCTTTGGGGTGATGTGACAAATTGGTCGCAGGATATCACTTTCACAACTGTAAGTAATGTGCATTACATGGCTGTCGGTCGTGCATTTGCGCCAGAGAGAAAAGTGCGTGCTGATAAAGATGTGAGAAATTTTACTGCTTATAAACAATCAATCATAGCTAATGACTCGGTAAAGACAAAAGTTTTGGGACTAAAAAACTAGTCATAAGGGGCAATATTATAAAAAATATTGCTCCTATAAAAAGGGGTTCAATATGTGGGATTGGTTAAAAAAAGCGGGTAATAATATCGGTACAGCAATAAAAAATGTTGTCAATTCTGATGTTGTTCAAAATGTTGCAGGTGCTCTTGGGTTTGGTGCGATTGCTGAAACTGTACAAGATGTAGTAAATGGTGGAAAAAAAGAAATTCAAACCGTTGCGCAAGTAGTACAAGAGCCTGTAAATGTGCAAGTTCAAGAAGTGGTAAATAATGAAACTGCTTTAGAAAAGTATATGCCTCTCATCATTGGTGGGGGCTTCGGGATGGGGCTTTTACTCATCTTATCTAAAAGATAAAAAAGGAAATAAAAAAATGGCAAGAAGTGGAACATTTCAAAGAAAGGATAATGTAGATAGTAAAGGTTTTACTGACCGATACGGTAATGAAACAGATTTATTATTTTTCTATAGCGAGGGAAAAAATGGCAACATTTGGCCTCGAGCATATGCGACTATCAACGGTCAGACTTTTAAAATTGAAATCGGTGATAAAGAAACAACCAATAAAAAGGGACGTCGTGGATTTTGGGGAAAGATAACAAAAGTCGTCAGTAAAAGGAGATAATCAAAAATGGTTTCTTTAATATCTAAAATTGTAAAATTGGTTAACGGTTTTACTAAAAATGAAGATTTGAATACAGCAATAAAGG
>CAXXKP010000004.1:0-4477 GCA_963663665.2 Sphaerochaetaceae bacterium | reverse complement strand
TACCTCTTTGAAGCTCCTAACATTTTCTCCGCATTTAATTAACAATGGATCAACAGAACGCGCTCCAGATATTGAATTTAAAGTCACAGGGACAAAAGCAGCAAGGAAAATAAGGAACCACTTTGAACCCTCTCCAATGCCAAACACAAACGATAGATATAGGAATCCATGCAATAGGAGGTATAGGTCTTAATCAACTCATATATTGGTCTAAATATCGAATTAATAGGACGGTACCAACCCATAAGGATTCCAAGAAAGATGCCCCGTAAGGCTACCTAAAATATATGCTGGAACAACCCTCATTAAACTATATAAAATATGCGATAGGCATAGTATAGCGACCAACTGGATGGATAAAAGCTATCAACAAAATCGACAATAACCTCCCAAGGGCCTGGCATAACAATTTTAATATCAGATAAATTCACACCCATTGCCCATATAAATAGAAACGTTATTATAGATATCATAGCATACATACTATTCTTTACCATTTGCTCAAGTGTTTTTCTCATCTAGCGCCTACCCTTCAGTAACAAATCAGAAATGAAAGTAAGTATACTGGTTAAAAATCCCCCCACAGATACCAATAGCAAGCATTCCTACAATAATAATATCAGTACGATATATTCCTCTTGATTGTTGAATCATGAATCCTAACCCACGAGTAGCCCCAAGTCAATTCAGCTGCAACGATAGCAACCCATGCAGCACCGAGTGCTACACGAACCCCAGTCAATATATGAGGGAGTGCTGTAGGTATAGCAATAGTAAATAATTTTTTGACTGTTTGTAGCTCCGAAAGTTCTTGCTACCCAGAGATGGACATCTTTCGTCCTGTCTAATACCTGTGTACGAGTTTAAAACACAGGGAACAACTGCAGAGAAAAAAACAACTGCGGCTTTTGATGCAATTCCTAATCCAAAAATAAACAATCATAAGAGGAATCCATGCGACTCCAGGAATCGGTTTAAGCAGATCGAATAACGGCCTCACAAACCTATCAATGTATTTATTCCACGCCATCAGAATTCCTAATGGGATGCCAATAACTAAGGCATAAGAAATAACCTGTAAGTGCAACTTGTAGACTTGCAGCTGTATGCTGCAATAATGTCGCACCATCTGGATTAGGGTTAGTAAATTTTTTTATAAACGAATAAAACACTTTAATAGGGTCCGGAAGAGTGTTAGCAGATACAATTTTCAGAACAGCAGTAAATTAGGTACCAGATACCAATAAATGCAAGAACTGAAAGAAATGACACTAGCAAATTAAGAACATACTTTCGATTCATATTTTTTTCCCATAATTTTTTCTACGACTGGGAAAATACATCCCAGTCGTAGCACATAATCAGTCAATAAAACTATATTAGTTTGTGTAATTTGTTATTTTAATTCCATAAATACCTTCAAGAAAATCAGGTCTCAAACTATTGTAGATGTTCTCTTCTAACTCAGGTTCAATTTTCCCATCGGTAACGTAGAAACCACCCATACCGACCATAGTAGAACCAAATCGGTATTCGGGAGATGAAATTGTTTCTCGTCCAATATAATCCTTATCTTGAATTTCGCCTTTCATCATCGCGTCAGTATAATTTTTACCATTATTATTATAGAATCCCATCGCATAATTGGCGAGCATCTCATCAGAATCATAGAGTTTATCAATTACCGAATAGGTAATCTCAACAAATTTCTTCACTTCTTCTGGATTAGCATCAATAAATTTCTTTCGACCAAGCATCCCATCAGCGATGTCCATACCAGAAACTTCAGTCAACCCTGCTGCCAATACAAATCCTGCGGCTTCTAGCTCATAATTGTATGGAGGTCCTCCACATGCAATCGCATCACCCTCTCCCATTTTGAAAGCCTGAACAGCTGGTCCACGATCCATGTTCAACATTTGGAAATCGTTTCCAGTTAAACCAAAACCTTGAGCCCAAGCAACTGCTTCGAATTGATCGGAGGTACCTAATGCACCAAGGATTACCATTCCTTTTATAGCTCTCTTTACTACCATAGACATCTGGGTTTCCAGAAAATTTACCCTTGACCTTTAGAACTGGACTATCAGGTCTTACATACACACCTAATCCCAGCTACAGTTTTTACATAGTCACCTAACCAGTAAGCATCTCCAGATGCTAATGCAAATACTGAGGCCATACCACTTCCTGCTAAATCTATCTTCCCAGCAGACAGAGCCTCATTGATTGGGGCTCCAGTGGGGAAAAGGATAACTTCCACATCTAAGCCAGCTTCTTTGTAAAGTCCTTGATCAGCAGCATATTGGATTGGGACTCCAATATGGTTAGGCATAGTCCCAACACGAATCTTGACTGAGCCATTCGATTCATTAGAACCGCTGGCAAACAGATTCACACTTATCATAGCAATCGCTACAATAAAAAGTAGAGATAAAACAACACGTTTTCTCATTTTCGTTCCTCCTAGTTATTTTTTGGAGCTCCTCTTTAATAAGAGAGAGCATCTTATTTTTTCCTAATTTCTTGGATTAAATGTTGTCCCCCTCAATATCAGATTGGGAGATAAACGCATATTTTCAATTTCAATTTTGCCACTAACAATCTCTCGTACTAATCGTTGGCAAGCTATCTCGATGAGAATCTTAGTTGGGAATCGTAAGGTAGAAAGTTGTGGTGTCATCCAACTTGCAAGAGGGAATATCATCATTACTTATCATTTGAATTTGTTCGGGAACCTTGATATGCAAAAGTCTTTAAAAGCCATTAACATACCACTTGCAATCATGTCGTTATACACATACACACATCGTTTCTTCATAAAAAAACCTGAATGTTCCATAACACTCTGATAGGAACCAGCTATGGACATTTCGCTTACAATCATCTCAATGTCCTCAATACGTCGTCCTTCAGAGATCAGTCCATTTTTAAATCCAGAAAGACGATTCATGGAGTCTACACTGTCCATTAGTGACCCAAAATAGAGAGGCTCATATTCCTCAAATCCTGCAAAAAATTTTCCAGCAAGGACTCCACCGTCATAGGTGTTTATTGCATACTGTGAATTTACCTGATGATCAAAATCGTCACAAAATATTGAAACATATGGTAATTCACTTCTTTCAAGTATATGTAATTCGTCTGCATTTAAATCAGATTTTACAAGAATTATCCCATCAACCTTTTCTTCTCCTAATCATCTTTTCTAGTGGACTTCAAATGGTTTTCTTTTTTTGAATCATAAATGACAAGTAAATCATAATCGTATTTTGAGAGCTCTTCTTGTAATGAATCATAGAGATGAGTAAAATAAAAGGTTTGTACTAAGATTCATAAAAAATCGTGGAAATAGGATACCGATCGTATCTGTTTTTCTTGTTCTTAAACTTTTAGCCTGAGAATTCATTTCAAAACGATATTCTATTGCCAATTTCTTTATTTTAGATTTCACGACCTCTGATATTAAAGGACTATCATTCAACGCACGAGATACCGTAGACTGGGAGACTCCTGCTAATTTTGCCAATTCTTTTGATGTTATCATAATTAACCTCACCGACCATGCAATCGTATGCAAAAAATAATTTAAAAAAATATAGTGTGCTATAAAAAAATGTTGCTATGTAGTATTTAGAATACTATCTTTCATGCATTCGTCATGCATTACATTATAAATTAGATTCTATGATTGTCAAGAAAAAAATTTTGTATCGATTATATGTTACTAGTTAGGAGAAATGTGCTACTAGACGATATACTGAATTCCCATATAGTAAAGAAGGAGTTGGTATTAAGAAAGAAACTTACGAATATAGAAAGAGAGAAACTAAGTGATATCAGTGATATCACAGAAAAAATATTGTAAAAGAAGAACTGCTTGTGCTAATGATTTTAGATTGGATTAAAAGAGATTAGTAAAATGATCAATTATCGGAATAAAATGAACGTAATGGGTTTCCTATGACAATTCTGGGAAATGTATATCCAATATAGAAATAGATTTAATCACTATATTTACGCAAAAAAAACATTAAACATATTTCTATTTTTTATAAATATTATTTATTATAGTATAATATTATATAATTTATACTAAATTCATTTCTTCTCTTCTTACTTAATAAAACAGTAGCTATAATACTACTTTTAAATATATTTTTACGTAATTTTAATATCACTTTTCATTGAATTACTCCTTATGCTGTTGTATGATAATGAAGAAATCAAAAAAAAAGGGTCTCCAATGGCACGTAAAAAGAAAGTACGATTACAAGATATAGCAGAAAAAACTGGATTCTCAATTGCCACTATTTCTCATTTCATTAACAAAACTCGACATATTGATGAGTCAACTAGAGAAATAATTATGAAGGCGACACAGGAATTAGGTTATCAAGCTCCATCTAAACGCCATCATTTTCCTAAATCTACCTGTATTGGAGTAGTCATAGCAGATATTCGAGTCGATTTTTTT
>CAXXKP010000003.1:0-5982 GCA_963663665.2 Sphaerochaetaceae bacterium | reverse complement strand
ATTCTGACAATGTAAAAGAGGGAGATATTATAGTCGTTGTACGAAATGGATCTCGTTCATTAATAGGAAAACACGCTCAAATCAAGGTTAAAATGGACAATACTGTTATTGGAGCGTTTATGACAGGGATCCGATCATCAAATTCTTCATTCACAAATGCACTGTTAAGCACACAAGTTTTTAATTGCGAAATTGGAAAAAATCTTGGCGCAACAATCAATCAAATAACAAATGGTATGTTTCGAAATATGCAATTTATGTTTCCTAGTTCAGCGGAACAATCAAAAATTGGAGACTATTTTACTAACCTCGACAACCTTATCACCCTTCATCAGCGTAAGTGTGACAAACTGGTTGCTGTTAAGAAATCAATGCTTGAGAAAATGTTTCCAAAACAAGGCTCGACTTTCCCTGAAATTCGATTTGCTGGATTTACTGACCCTTGGGAACAGCGTAAGGTTACGGAACTTGGGAATATTTTTATTGGGTTAGTAACAACAATGACGAAAAATTATACAACCGAAGGGACGCTATTGATTCGTAATTCTGATATTAAAGACAATAGATTTAAATTTGGAAAGAATCCTATATATCTTGAAAGTTCTTTTGCAGAGAATAATTCAACTCGAAGGCATATGTTAGGAGATGTAGTAACAGTACACACGGGAGATATTGGGACCTCAGCTGTAATAACTGAAAACGAAGTGAATTCAATAGGTTTTGCAACTATTGTTACTCGACCAAACCCAAAAATAATTGACTCAAAATACTTGGCAAGTTTTTTAAATACAGATTTCCATAAAAAGTGGGCTGTTTCCGTTTCGACGGGAGATGGGCGAACTAATTATAATCTTGGTGATTACAAAGAATTAATTGTACCTCTTCCAGAACTAGATGAGCAAAAGAAGATCGCCCAATTCATTGATTATCTTAGTAACCTTATCACCCTTCATCAGCGTAAGCTAGAAAAGCTAAAGAATATAAAAAAATCGATGCTTGAAAAAATGTTTGTATAAGGTGGACCAGTATATGCATTCAACTAATTCTATATTTACAAAAGAATCAGAGTTTGAAGAGGCTCTAATTGAAGCTCTATCCAAAAAAGGCTGGGAGCAAAAAGTTCTCAAAAATCCCATCGAGAAAGATTTGATTAAAAATTGGAAAGCCATCCTTAACAATAACAATATGACACGCGACAGACTCAACGATTGTCCTCTAACTGACAGTGAGATGCAGCAAATTATGGAGCAAGTTGTTGCTTTGAGAACTCCTTTGAAACTAAATGGTTTTATCAACGGTAAGACCGTTTCTATCAAACGTGATAACCCTAATGACCAAGAACACTTGGGAAAAGAGATAAGCCTTAAGATATATGACCGAAATGAGATTGCTGCCGGTCAAAGCAGATACCAGATAGTGCAGCAACCTAAGCTCAATTCCCGAGAAGTCATTGCAAATGATAGAAGAGGGGATTTGATGCTGTTGATAAACGGAATGCCTGTAATCCACATCGAATTAAAAAAGAGTGGAATTTCTGTGAGTCAAGCTTACAATCAAATAGAGAAATACGCTTTTGAAGGAGTATTTACTGGTCTTTTTTCGCTGATACAGGTCTTTGTTGCGATGGAACCGAACGAGACTGTGTATTTTGCAAACCCCGGTCCTGAAGGTAAATTTGTCAAGGATTACTATTTTCATTGGGCAGATTTCAACAATGAACCAATAAATGAATGGCAAGGTATTGTATCTTCGCTCCTGTCCATACCCATGGCACATCAACTGATTGGGTTTTACACTGTTGCTGATGGTTCTGACGGGATTCTTAAAGTAATGCGAAGCTATCAGTATTATGCCTCAAGCGCTATCTCTGATCGTGTATCTAAAGTTCAGTGGGATGGAAGAGATGTGCGTGGCGGGTATATTTGGCATACAACAGGTTCTGGAAAAACTATGACCAGCTTTAAGTCTGCTCAACTAATTGCCAATTCGAAAGATGCTGATAAGGTTGTTTTTCTTATGGATAGGATTGAGCTTGGGACCCAATCACTCAAGGAATATCGCTCCTTCTCGAGTGATACTGAGGATGTACAGGCGACTGAAGATACCTATGTACTCATATCACGATTGAAGAGTTCGGATCCTGCCGATACGCTCATCGTCACATCGATACAGAAGATGAGCAGGATTAAAGACGATGGACTCGGTGCCCAGGATATAGAAAAGATTAATTCCAAGAGGATGGTGTTCATAATAGATGAGGCCCATCGCTCAACGTTTGGTGAAATGCTTCTCACGGTGAAAGGGACCTTTCCAGGAGCAATATTCTTCGGATTTACTGGAACTCCTATACTGATAGAAAATCAGAAAAAGAAAAGTACAACCTCCACGATATTTGGAGATGAATTACATAGGTACAGTATCGCAGATGGTATTAGAGATAAAAATGTTCTTGGATTTGATCCTTATAAAGTACATACTTTTAGGGACAGAGATCTAAGAAAAGTCATTGCGTTAGAAAAAGCTAAAGCTGCCTCTGAAGCAGAGGCAATCGCAGATCCAAGGAAAAGTGAGATATTCTACAACTATATGAATAATGTTCCAATGGCTGGTTACATTGGAGAGGATGGAAAGGCTGTACTTGGTATTGAGGATTATATTCCCAATTCTCAATATCTTTCGGAAGAACACCAACAAATAGTAGTGAAGGATATAGTCGAAAATTGGGTTACCTTAAGCCATAACAATAAATTCCATGCAATTTTTGCAACAAGCAGCATCAATGAAGCAATCATTTATTTTAGACTAATCAGGACAGCAGATCCTGATCTTAAAGTGACATGTCTCTTTGATCCTAGTATCGATAATAATGGTGGGGTCGAATTCAAAGAAGAAGGACTTATAGAGATTGTTACTGATTATAACAACCAATATAGCCAAGAATTCACTCTTTCTAATTATGATAAGTATAAAAAAGATATCGCAAATAGGCTTGCACATAAAGATCCATATAGGTTTATCGAAAGAACACCAGAAAAACAAATAGACCTTCTGATTGTTGTTGACCAGATGCTCACAGGATTTGATTCAAAATGGTTGAACACACTTTACCTTGATAAGCAGCTGAAATATGAAGGTATAATCCAAGCATTTTCAAGAACAAATAGGATTTTTGGACCAGACAAACCATTTGGGGTTATTAGGTATTACAGAAAGCCTCACACAATGGAGAAGAGAATACAGAAAGCTGTAAAACTATATTCTGGTGATAGGCCTTATGACCTTTTTGTTGAAAAGCTTGATAGCAACCTGGAAAAAATGAATTTTATTTATAATGAAATCTCTGAACTTTTCATTCAGGCCGGTATTCCAGATCGAGAAAAGCTTCCTGAAGATAATTCGGAAAAGGGTAAGTTTGCTTCACTTTTCAAGAAATTTAACGATTATCTTGAAGCCGCAAGAGTACAGGGCTTTACATGGGAAAGAACGAGCTACATCTTTGGCGAGGGCGAGGCTAAGAAAGAAGTCATAATAACCTTTGATGAAAATTTGTATCTTATACTTGCCCAGCGTTACAAAGAACTCTTCAATGATGGAGGCGGAGGAGGTAGATCTGATGATATTCCCTATCCGATAGATGGGCACCTTACAGAGATAGATACAGGAAAAATTGATAAAGAATATATGGACTCTCGTTTTGAGAAATATTTGAAGGCTCTTAGTTTAGGAGATCAAATTGAAAAGCAAAAAACTTTGGATGAACTTCACAAATCATTTGCTGCTCTTTCACAAGAAGAACAGAAATATGCTGCTCTTTTTCTTCATGATGTTGAAAGAGGGAATGTAGAGATAGAGAAGGGAAAAACTTTTAAAGATTATGTAAATGAATATCATGCTAGGATCAAAAATGATCAGATACACAGGCTTGCATCAATATTGGGACTGGATGAAAGTAAACTTAGAATTTTTATGAAAATAAGAGTGTCAGCTGCAAATATCAACGAATATGGTCGATTCGAGGATCTAAAAAACACCGTAGATAGGACGAAAGCAAAAGCATATTTTGAAAGTGTGGAAAAAACGAAAATAAAGGAGTACAGAGTCAATGCGAAAATTGACAAACTCTTGAGGGAATTTCTTATCAATGGTGGATTTGAGATCTAAGTGTGGGTAGTACATCACCATTGAATTTAAATTTATATCTTATACGGTTTATTTAAACTTTTTGAAAAAAAGGAGGGGTTATGGGACTATCAAAACCATTTTTCCTAACTTACAGACCGAATGTTCGGCAAGGGGAATCAGATAATCTATACATGCATGATGATAGATATATACCCAATCGATGGCAGGTCAGACAAAGCGTAGAAATGCTATATAAAGATTTTGAGTTTCTTTTTGACTATATAGAGCCGTGTGATAGTAATGAGGATTGTTATTCTTTGAGAATGTATGAATTGCTATTACGTACTTGTACTGAAATTGAATCGAATATGAAAAATATTCTCATTAAGAACGGGTACCGAAGGAGTGATGGAAGAGATTTAAACATGTCTGATTATGCCATTCTTAATAAGAGCCACTTTTTATCCCAATTTGAAGTTACTATGCCTAATTGGACAGGAAGATGCAAAGTTGCTCCTTTTGAAGCGTGGCGCGAAGGCATAGATAATAAACTTCCTTGGTATGCTGCATATAATCATGTAAAACATAACAGACAGGAAAAGTTCAATGAAGCTACTTTAAAGAACGCTACTTTAGCTTTATGCGGATTGTTAGTCCTTTATTCGGCCCAATTTTGTAATGTTAGATTTGCAGATGCTGTTATACCGAACGTCTATGGCTGGATTAGTTTAGACGATAGCTTGTCTGACGCTATCGGAGCACCATTTCGTATTAAGTTCCCAATTTATCCCGATGATGAAAAATATGATTTCAGCTGGAATGAAATCTGTATGAATGACAATCCATATGGAAAGATATTCAATGCAGACTGAGCAAAAAAATTGAGAAGTATAAAAGGAGTTTGGGGGACAAGTATAACCAATCAAATAATTTATGATTCATTTTATTTTTAATAGGCAAAAGTAATTTGCCATTCTATTAAGTTTAAAGAGGTATAATGATTTATGTCAAAGAGGATTTTTATAAGCCATGCCGCTGCAGATGTAATGTTGGTAGATGCATTTGTAGATCTACTGAAGATAGTGAAAATTGGTGATGATGATATTTTCTGCTCATCGCTCGAAGGATTATCAATACCATCAGGAAAAAATTTTGTTGAATTCATCAAGTCAGAAATCCAAGAGCCTGATGCAGTAATCGTGTTACTAAGTAAAAATTATTTTACTAGACCCTTCTGCCTAAGTGAACTAGGAGCTGCTTGGGTTCTCTCTCATCGAATATTCCCTATCCTAATACCCCCACTCTCAGAAAGTGATATCAAAGATGTGTTAACTGGTGTGTGGGTAAAAAAAATTAATGATCCAGAAGCGTTAACCTCTATGGTTCAAGAGCTAGTAAGACATTTGGGACTAGGTGAGATTAACATCGTTAGATGGAATAGGAAATTGAAGGCTTTTAATAGCAATCTAGAGGATACCCTAAAAAAGCTTCCTGTTCCTGATAGTTTTACAGAAGTAGAAGTTAAGCGTCTCCGAAAGTTTGAAATAGATTCAATGGAATTATTCACTGAGTACGAAGGTAAAATTGCGAAATTAGAAAAGAAGGTAGAAGCTTTAGAGTTATTGAAAGATCGTCAGGAAGTTTTGGATGTTGAGAACAGTTTTTTATCAGATTATGATCAATTTGAAAATGAGATTTTGGATTTAATCAGTGTGCTTTCAAACAATCAGAATATTGTTAACTACGCATTATTTAAATCGCTTTATGGTGAAGGTCTTAGCTTAAGAAACGCCACTGATCATCAATATTTTGTTTCCGAAGCAAAAAACGCAGTAGAAATGAAATATCTTATTGAGAATG
>CAXXKP010000002.1:0-5381 GCA_963663665.2 Sphaerochaetaceae bacterium | reverse complement strand
GTATTCATCCAATCTTGAATCTTTCTAATCGAGTTCTTTTTTTCTAATCCTATATCACTACTTTTAGGGATGAATCTTCTTATTATTCCATTATGATTCTCATTAGACCATCTTTCGAAAGAGCTATAAGGATCAGCAAAATATAGTTGTGTCCTTTGTGAATTAGACACTACTGATCTTTCTAATCCCTCAGCATCAGAAAATTCAGAACCATTGTCAGGAAATACTTAGGAAGAGTTTTTTGAATAAAGATGCTCCTATTTGTCTCTCTAATTTATCAATTTCAGCTGTAACTGAACCGGCGGTCCTGTTCGGAATCTTTCTTACTATCTCTACTCTCAGCTTACGTTCTGTGAGGGTTAATAGACACTCTGGAGAAGCTCCTACACTGTATCCATCTCCCAGTGTCCAACTACAGCTCTCTTGTTAGCTTCTACAGGGCGTTTATCTATTGTTCGAGAAGCATTCATAGCTCTGGAATGCTTCCTTGGTTTGCCTAATGGCTTACGACGTTTACCACCATAAAGTAAATCCTTTTCACTTACATCAGAAATGATTCCTAGATCTATATAGTTGTAGATTGTCTTTTCACAGATCCTTGTATCACGTGGCCATCCTGTTCAATTGAAATGCTGAACAACAGCATAGGGGCTATAATGATACTCCTTAATCATAAGAGAAACCTTATTCACTAAAACCCAGTCCATACCTATCTTTAATTCAGGACCTCAATGACTATAGTTATCTTCAGTTGCTGCTTGGGCATATTCAGCATTATATTCTATGATTGATTCGAGGTGCGTATTTAGATGTTCAACCTTCCCTCGATGTAACTCCCTGCGTATAGTTCTTTCATTCTTACCGAATAACTTGCCTAATAGTGTTGGACTTTTTATTTTTTTATATGTATTTGCCCCATTGTAGTAGTTTTGCAATATTAATCGTTCTCCTCAGGAAAAATGAGTTCTCCTACACGTATTTTTTATGTTAAGCTTATCTCGTCCCATAGATACCTCGCTACTGTTGAGTTGTGGTAAACCCATTGTAGCAGAAGTCTGTGGGACTTTCCTTTTTATTCCGTTTTTAGGCGGACAGTTCATTTTGGTACTAATAAAAGTGTAGTTGTTTAACTAATTTCCTTAGTTAACACTTGCACTTATTACTTTACCGCGCGCGATGTTAAATGCTGGAAAGGATTTTAAATGAAACAAAAATGCATTATATTAGCGTTAGCTTTTTCCCAAGTAATAATCTTAGCTTTCAGTGGTTTTCTCTTTTTTTTGATACAGGAGATACTTCAACTAGAACTTTTGATTACCTCCCAGGATTTGAGATAACAGACTCTTCACGAACCTTTGTAATTACTTCCTATGGTGATGAGTTTCAATCTGATATGTATGGAAATTTCTTCCTACCTCAGCTTACACATTTTATAGAAAATCCTAACCCTGAAAACTTGTCCCCTGAGATATCCATAAATTTTTTTGGTGAAGAATTTCTAGCTACTGTAGTATTTGAAGAAGAATCAAAGGATATTAAATTCATATTTGACCTCGGAGCAGATACTGGAAAGATTATTATAATATTAAATGATGATATGATTTTGATTATAAGCAATATATTCTGTTCGATCCCTATGGTCTTATGTACGGTATCTATCTGATAGAGAATGGTTCTATAAAAATGAATGATCATAACAATCAGCTTGAATTTGTGGCAAATGGAGAATTATATTTTGGAGACAATATTGAAGAGCAGATTGGTAGTATCACAAGAACACTGATTTTTTATCCTAGACGTACAAATACTAAAATTTGGGGTGCAAAGGATTTCGTTTTTGGAAATACTTTCCCCGTCAGCGATGCATCAGATGAATTGACTGGTGATGAGAAATTTGTTGCCACTGGAACTTTCGATGATGTAATTATTGAAGATGTAATTGCGAAAGAGGCCTTGTTGAAGTCACTAACTTATGAACCTACCGATTAAAATAATTTTTGGGATTATTATCGTCTGGTTGATGATAATTCATATATTGGGCAACTCTCACATGAACCTACTGAAGATAGACCGGAGGATGGGCGTACAATCGAAGGGTTTGAAACAATAACAGGTTTTAGTTTTGATGACCTTGGTTACAATGATTGTGAATATCTTTTCAATTTTTGGATAGAAACACTTGATTATGATTTGATACAAGTGGGAGAAGGTATGGCCTCCAACTGGTCTCAAGAAACTATAAATAGTATTGATTACAAGACTTGTGAATTTAATCTTTCTGAAGCTGGAGCTTACATGATCGTAGATTATAACGATTGTGTTATTATTAGACAAAGTGACAATGTAATTATGAATGGTTCATCAACTAAAGCTTCATGTGAACTTGAGACCGGAATAAGTTATATAATGGCTTATGAAACAAGTGATGAAGGATTTGTTCCTGCATGTCCATACTTGATTAAATGATAGTAAGATGTAACTGCAATTACGAAAAGATGCATTTGAATTAAAAGTGAATGGGCGTGACATTTACGTATAAAACATAATTCGCGATGAATTTAAAAATGATTCTTTACCATCCTTTTTACCTAAGTGTCAGTTAGTTTTAAAGGCCTGTTTCTGAAAATAAACAGGTCTGATTTTTATAAAATACTTAAATATAAGAGACTTACCACATATCGAGGCATTGGTCTTATCGGGCTCAGAAAAGGAAATATCTATTTGTTTAATAGTTATTTCTAATGCTTTTGTAGAAGAAAGTGAATCTGACTTTTTAGAAATCATTTGAGGTATTACTGTTACCACTTTTTAACCACTTGCTGGGTGGTAGTCCTTATACGTTAAAAACCCACAGGACGATAATGAACGAATCTGGAGCTAAATTCAGCATGAAAGGACAAAGAAGAGTATTAGATAATCGAGTTATTGATTTATTTTGGCAAATCTTAAAATATTGAGGAATCTACATAAAAGAATATTAATCTAAATATTATTCAAAAGACGGAATAAATGCTTTTATTGAGTAGTATAATAACCTTAGGCCTCAAACTACTCATGGAATTATGACTCCAGATGATTTGAATGGTACGCAAATTTACATGATAAGTTCATTGACTTTATCAAATGCCTCGCTTTACAATACAAATAGATAAAAAATTGTGCTAATCCTTTTTGATTACGTGTAGTTTATAATTATCAATAATTATTTGGGGCCCTTTTCCTGGGGCCTTTGTATTTTTTATCTGTTTAGAAAATCTTGTGAAATTTGAAATAATTGAACTAAAGATTTTTTTCTCTCTAGTTAGCTAATATTTTTTCTGTATTAATAATGAATCGTATAAAAAAGGGGTTCCCATGAAATTTTTCAAAGTTGTCTCTAGTGTTGTAATTCTTTTTATTCTTATTCTTTCTATTTTCATCAGCTGTGATGATCCAATGGTTTTACCTGAATATACAATTACCTTTGATGCTCAAGAAGGCAGCGATTTAAGTTCAGATACCAAGTTGGTAACTTTTAGTTCAACGTATGGGACTCTTCCTACTGCGATAAAAGATGGGAAGGTCTTTAAAGGCTGGTTTACCGAACCCAATGGGTCTGGAGATAAGATAACCAGTGAAACCTTGGTCGATATCACTGCAGATCAAACTCTGTATGCGTGGTGGGATACCGGGGTAATAACCGTTACCTTTGATGCCCAAGGAGGCAGCGATTTAAGTTCCGATACCAAGTTGGTAACTTTTGGTTCACCATATGGGACTCTTCCTACTGCGACAAAAGAGGGGAAAGTTTTTAAAGGCTGGTTTACCGAACCCAATGGGTATGGAGACAAGATAACCAGTGAAACCTTGGTTGCTACCACTGTGGACCAAACTCTGTATGCGTGGTGGAATACTTTTATTGGGGTCACAGTTACTTTCAAGTTAGACCACGGAATTACATCGGATTCGACTACCAAAATTGTGCCATATAATGATCTTTATGGAGAACTGCCTACAGTAACTAGAGTAGGCTATACCTTTGTGAAATGGGTGACCTTGAATTTTGAGGAGGAGAAAGTGATAACTCCTACAACTACAGTTACAACTTCAGGGGCACATGATGTTACTGCTATATGGGCTGCAAATACCTATACAGTATCTTTTGATGCCAACGGAGGGACAGCAGCTTCCTTCTTAACGAAAGAGGTGACCTCTGGAGAAGTATATGGTGAACTTCCTACTACCTCTAGGGTCCATTATGACTTTATAGGGTGGAGTGATGAAAATGGTGGACTTGTAGAAGCCTCGGATGGATTTGTTCGCGGTGAGAATGTAACACTCCATGCTGCTTGGAAATTTGTTCCGTTTATTGGGCCTGCTGGAGGCTGGGTATTTTATGAAAATCCAGATTATGCAACCGATACCTGGAGGTACTTAGAAGCTGCCCCCTATGGTTGGTCTGATGGCAACGAAGATCCTCTTGTTCAATGGGGTGTTATGCATAGAGATATATCTCCCTCTGCGTTAGGCATCGCGGTAGGAACAGGCTACACCAACTCTGCGAATATTGTCACATATCACAACACTTTGATAAATGAGATTGAGAGCACTAATTACTACACAGATCCTACAGAATATTACGCGTTAAACGATGGAACAGTGGCCGCAAAGATATGTACAGATTACATAGAATCGCAGAATGGAGTCATATATGATGATTGGTTCTTGCCTTCTCGAGATGAAATTGGTTTGTTGTTTAATGTCCTTATAAAAACGGAGTATGACGTTGATGAAGCAGAAAAAGTATATAAGTTCACCCAAGAATCCGAATATTGGACCTCTACTGATTCTTCATTTACTTCAGCGTCTACTATTGATCACTCTTTTGCCTGGTATATGAGCACACATTTAAGTGGTGACGAAGGATATGAGTATGGATCAAGGAAAGAAACTGATAGGTACCAGTCTCATCGTGTAAGGCCTATACGAGCTTACTAATAACAGCAGGGGGCAGTATGAAACAAACTTCCTCCGTTACAAAATAAATAGGCTATATTAAACCTTTCATTATCTTAATATCCACCAGAGTGCGTTTCCTGGTGGATTTTTCTAATTATATGTACATACTGAATTCCCGCGAAATTATACCTAGGAAGGTGTATTGAAGCCAAAGTACTTATATATCTTCCTTTGCTTCAGTGTTATTTCTCCTATGTGAGCTATTTTACCTAGGCTCTGATAGCGTTTTATTATATCTAAAGTGTCGAGTAGTTCAGTCATCGTATGGGTTTTGTAGAGATCCTTTTCTTTCATTGTTTTATCTATTGCAGAGACAAACATGAGGGCGTTCTGTAGTTTAATTCTATCAGACAATTGTACTTTGTGGGTTATCATCATTATCG
>CAXXKP010000001.1:0-1402757 GCA_963663665.2 Sphaerochaetaceae bacterium | reverse complement strand
GGTACCATTTTCTCGGAATTGCCCCACCTACAGAGGCTGCTGCAGTAGGTTCTCTTGCTGCTATACTTCTTGCTGTAGCTTATAAGAAGTTCAGTTGGAAACTGATTAAACATGCATCAATTGAAACATTAAAAGTAAGTGCTTTCGTGGTCATGATTGCTGCCCTCTGTTATGCTTCGTTGGTATATTTATGAGTGCGGGGTCGGGTGAAGTTGTTACAAATCTAATACTCTCTGTACCTGTGGGAAATGGGCTTCCTTTGGAGTTATCATGCTCACGTTTTTCTTCTGGGTATGTTCATCGAATGGATTGTATTGTATTTATCATTGTCCCTATATTTCTCCAATTCTTGTGACGTTGGATTCAACCCACTGTGGGCTGGACTAATGATATGTATCAACCTGCAAATGGCATTCCAAACACCTCCAATGCAATGTCTATCTCGTATTGAAAGGACTCTGACCCTGCCTTGGGTCTTACAATGGCAGATATCATTCGAGGTGTTATTCCTTTCATCCTGATAATCATGTTTACATTGATTCTATGTATGATTTTCCCAGAGATTATCACGTGGCTTCCTGAAAAGTTGATTGGTCCAATACACTAAGACTTTTCAAAGTTATATTCATATAATGATGCCCATCCCAACGATAATTGGAGATGGGCACTCTTTGCTTATATAGCTACTCCCACTATTTGGACTTGGCACTTAAAATCTTAGATTTTTATTAGTCAAAAAATCTATAATAAGGCTTATCATGTTTGAAAGTAGGCAATAGGAATGAAGTTTTTGCAGGTTGATTGATGAGTAGTGTTCGAAAATCTTCATCATGATAGAATCCAACAATGAGACCATTAAAAAAAGAACGTCTATACTCAGATGGTTACTGATGCCATTAAAGAAATAATTGAAACAGAGGCTTACAGCCTGGTGCTAGGTTCTATAGTGAGAAACAACTCTCTGAAAAACTGGAAGTCAGTAGATCTTCTATACGTGAGGCTGTCCGTATGTTGGAGGTCACAGGGTATGTCTCGGTCTATCAAGGCAAAGGCATCTTATCAACAACCCTTCAACTGACGAGACTCTATGAACGCTGGGTCGTGACAATACCGGTCTTTGAAAGAACATTTTGAGATACGTTCTTTATTAGAACCTCATGCAGCTCGTGAAGCTGCTGTAAATTCTTCCTCAAAAGATATTGAACGCTTACTTTAGTATACCAAGAATTCTGCAAAGATCTTGAACTTGAAAATATTGAGAAGGCAATCACAAATGATAGTGCGTTCCATCAACTCATTGCAAAAATTTCTAAGAACAGAACCCTGTGCATTTTGATGAAGACTATAGGCCAGACTCTAAATGAAGGTTGGATAGCAAGTCTTAATACCCCTGGGCGTCTAGAACATACGGTTATCGAACATGGTGAAATCCTTGCAGCTATAGCAGCACATGATGCTGAGGCGGCGGCAGAAGCCATGCGGATGCATTTGGTCACTGCTCTCAATGATATTCAAAATTACACAAAAAAACAGTAAACTATTTAATAAGGGTTGCAGACAAGAAAACAAACCATCTCCCTAGGTAAGAGCAATAACTTTCTTCCCAAGTAGCCATTACATCTACCTTTTGATGTTGCGGTTGGATTTCGTTATATTGTGTACACTCATCCTATCAACCAGCTTATAGTTAGTTCCTGATTGTGGGCTCGAAATTTTACCTCGGGCTTCCCTCACACAACAGCTCACTTAGAGGCACTTGAAGTTAGCTAGTGGTTCTGCTTATTTAGCAGTACCGCACCTTTCTCCTCCTAGTTACTGTCCATATTAGGCAAACATAAAAGAAGGCCAAACTTTTTATCGTTTAGACCTTCTACATGAAATTAATACTTGGGGTATCAACTAGTCTTTTTTAGTAAAAAGCATCCTCTGCTCTTCATGTTCTTCATACTTTTCTAGTGGTAATTTTCAAGGACAAAATCCATGTCCTTATCACCTCTACCAGAAAGGTTCACGAGAATTGTATCTTCTTTAGAAAGTGTAGGTGCTATTTTATTGCATGTGCAATAGCATGAGAACTTTCAAGTGCTGGAATAATCCCTTCTAGTCGAGATAGATCATAAAATGCAATGAGAGCCTCACGGTCAGATACTTTAACGTATTCAACTCGTTCAATATCTTTAAGATGACAGTGTTGTGGACCAACGCCTGGGTAATCTAAGCCACTAGCTATTGAATACACTGGAAGTGGTTCACCTTTTTTCATCTTGAAGAAGGTAACACTCAAAGCCGTGTATCGCACCTTTCTTACCATAGGTCATGGTTGCGGCATGTTCTCCATCTTTACTTCCAATACCACCTGGTTCAACACCAATCACTTTTACGTCTTCATCATCTAAGAAACCACTGAAAAGACCGATTGCATTGGAACCTCCTCCAACACATGCCATTATTTGGGTAGGAAGAGCTCCTGTCATCTCAATAAATTGCTCTCTAGCCTCTCGGCCAACAACACTTTGGAAATCTCTTACCATCATAGGAAATGGATGCGGACCTACAACTGAACCAATTGCATACATTGTAGTGATTGGATCTTGGAGATAGGCCTCGAACGCTGCATCAACTGCATCTTTTAGAGTTTTTGTGCCTCTCGTAACACTTATAACTTTGGTTCCCAATACTTCCATTCTCTTCACATTAGGCGCTTGCTTCTTCACATCAACTTCACCCATGTAGATATCACATTCGAGTCCCATAAGAGCTGCAGCTGTAGCTAAGGCAACGCCATGTTGACCAGCACCTGTTTCCGCAATAACTTTCTTTTTACCCATTTTCTTCGCAAGAAGAACTTCACCTAGACAGTGATTAATTTTATGAGCACCAGTATGATTCAAATCCTCTCTTTTCAAATATATCTGAGCTCCACCTAAAGCTTTTGAAAGACGAGAAGCATAATAGATAGGAGAGGGTCGTCCAGTATATGTTTTTTGGAGCATTGCAAGCTCTTTGATGAACTCAGGGTCTACTTTGATAGCATTATACTCGTCAGTAATATCTTTCATGATTTGTGCTAAGTCTGGAGGTAATAAAGCTCCACCATATTCTCCAAAGTAGCCATTTTCATCAGGTTGTTGTGTGTTTAGTGAAATTTTATCTTGTTTTGTTGCCATTATTGTACTCCTTAAGTATATGATTCATCTGTGAATCACTTTCTTTTAAAATTTTTGACCCTCTTGTGATTTTGCATAAACTTATGCCTAAATCATGGGCAATCTCTCGTTGACTCTTCCCATTATATAGCTCTTTCATAAGTCGCCAACGAAGGGCTAGGTCATACTTTTCTTTCATAGTAAAAAGTTCTTCAAAGAGTTTTTGCATCTCAAGAGTGTTTGTAGTCTTTACAAAAACATCTATAATCTCTTCTAAATCATCCATATAAGCTCCTGTCTATTGAGACGTTACTATATATAGAAACGGTAGTCAATAGAAACTTTCATTATTTTTTCTATTTCAACGAGAAATAATCTTTCTCTGTCTAAAGAAAGATTATTTACAAGATCTTCTAATTAGTTGCCTTTTATAACTACAAGACTATAATTCGTTATATTACTGAAGATTTCTTCCTGCATGAAAAGCATCGACTGCTTCTAAAACAGCACCAGCAATCGTTCTGCCTTTGTCACTTACTGTATAGCAGCTATGAATATCACCTCTTGGGTCGATGTCTCCAATCTTGAACCCTATAGGGACTTCAATATTATCAGCTAAGAGGCCTCTTATAACCCCATCTAAAGAAGCCTTCACTTCTTCTCCCCCAACAGTTGCAATAATTTCGCCTTCCTTCACAAGATCTCCTATACTTTTTTTACCCACAAATATTCCGTTATGTGGTGAATGGATTACTCGCCTCTTACTCTCACCACCAATAACGCCTGGTTCTCCTGTATTAGGAATCGCACTTCCTTGTGTGATAATCGTCCCTAAATAATGGCCCCTCATAGTTTCTATCACAGCATGGCAATCTTCTTTTGCGATAAATCCTGGGCCAAGTGCTAGAACAAGTGGTGCCATATCAAGATAGGTTCCTAAATTCTTTTTTGCAATGATGGCATCAACTACGACCGCAGGGTGTAATGCCTTTATACTCGCTCCATCCCTGTCACTCATTATTGCAACGCATTTATCATCCATGACACTCTTTGCTTCTTCAATAGAAGCAACTCGTTTACAGGTGACACCTTCAATATTCATTTCACCAGTATTCATCGCAGTCGAGAAACTCACTGTTCTTCTTATTGTTGTAGGTGCTTCTATTTCAAGAGCAAGAACTCTATACCCTGCATTATGGAGTCGTAGGATAGTAGCGCTCGCTAAATCACCTGCACCCCTTACTATAATAAGATTTTCACTTCTGTCTCTCAGAGATTTCTTGCTAGAATGATGCAAAGTAGCCATAAGCTCACCTACGACAGAAACTGCAATTTCTTTAGGTGTTGAAGCTCCAATATCGAGTCCTATAGGGGCAAAGAAGTGAGGATAACGAGAAATATCTATGTGTAAATTATCTTTAAGATGTTTCTTGAATGTATAGACTTTTGTTCTAGAACCCAACATTCCTATATACCAAGCTTTTGAGGTAATAACTAATTCAAGTGCTTGTCTGTCAAGTGCATGAGTTGCAATAATAATTGCGGTGTGTGTGTCAATTGTTACTTTTTCTAATGCTTTCTCTATTGTCTCTTCTACATAGAATCTACTTACACATTTAAATCTCTCATTATTTGCATATTCATCTCTCGTTTCAACAACCTCAGGATAAAATCCGCATGTAGAAGCGAGTTGTGCGATTTCTAAATTTACATGACCGCCTCCAATAAGGAGTAGTCGAGGAAGTGAATTGACAACTTCAATGTAGAATTCTAATTCTCCACCGCAATTATGCCCTTCCGTAACTTTTAACGATTGAGCGAAAAATTCACTCTTATTGAGTGGAATTAGCTCTAAAGCTCTTCCAATTGCTGCAAATTCTGAAACTCCTCCTCCTACCGTTCCAAAAGTCTTTCCGTCGCTTAAAACGATCATCCGTGCATTACTTCTGGGTGTTGATCCAACACTTTTTGTGATTGTGATAAGAGCAAAGGGGATATTCTCTTCCTCTAATTCCGCTGCTTTTTTAAATATATTCATAGTATGCTTCCTTCTTTTTCATAAATTATCGTGTTTAATTTCACTGATCCAATGAATATTGGATAAGGGTAATTCTCAAAATAGTGTTTTCCTTCTTCAATAAATGATGAAATCGCAAATTCATCAAGAGCATCACTTTGGTTATAGAGTAAAATTTCATCTCCCTTGTAATGATCTATTCCTATCCCCTTATCAAGAGATGAAAGGTAGTATATGAGACTGTTTTCAACGATATTATTTTTCCATCGAGTCTCTTCATAAAAGAGTTTATCGTTATGTAACTCCTTATCAATCTCTTTATGTAGCGCAGATAATCCAAGAACTTTTATCAATAACGAAGTATCGTGAAAAATGACAGGCTCATATTCTCTGTGATATTTAAGATTTTTATGATGAGCACCATCCGCCTCACAAAGGATGACATCATAGAGAGGAATCAATCCCTCTAAGATTTCAATGGGAGGAGGCCCAACTTTCCCACCTTTAGGGGACCCTACTAACACAATAGGATATTCCCTCATATCCACATCGATATAGTGCCCCTCCTCTATAATAATTGAAGGGAATGGATATTGATGTACTGTAGGGTGTGCCATGTGTGTAGTTGTGATAATCAGAACCCTTTTCCCTATCTCTTCAGCGAGTAGTTCTATTAAAGAGGTTTTTCCGCCACTTCCAATAATGCTAATACACAAGGGGAAATTGCTTTTATGATTTTCAATATACTCGACAAGAGATGTAGTTAGTAGTGTATGTGGTGAAAGCATGAAGTAATTCTACCACTGCTTCCATTATACAGTCAATAATATAACGGGTAATTTAATTGGACTACCACATTTTGAATTCTACGATTATACTAGAAAGAGGAGTAAATGGATGAGATATATCACTATTGAAGGAAATAGAAAAAAATTTTCAACTATCGCCCTAGGATCCACCTATTTTGGAACAAAGATTTCTGAGAAAATAGCCTTATCGTTACTTGATGAATTTGCTAATCAAGGTGGTACTACACTCGATACAGCACTTGTATATGGACAAGAAAATAGCTCTTCGTTAAGTGAAAGTGAAAAAATTATTGGCAAATGGTTAAAGAGTAATAATATGTATAACCAAATGGCTATCGTTACTAAAGGACTCCACCCTGATATAAAAAGTGGGAAGAGTAGAATATCATTTAAAAATATGGTTAATGACCTTAACTATAGTTTTGAGGCTCTTAATTCCTCTGCTATAGATCTGTGGTTCTTTCATAGAGATGATCCAAGTAAAAATGTTCAATTCTTCATAGATATTCTCTCTCAAATAGAATCTATATTTCCTGTCACCACTTTTGGTGCATCAAACTGGAATCACAAAAGAATAGAAGATTCTCACGTCTATAGTTATCAGAATAATCTTCCTGTCCTCAAGGCAAGTGAAATTCATTACTCTCTCGCTACGACAGATGGAAAGCGGATGAGCGATGAATCCCTTGAGTTTATGGATAACTCTGCATACTCATGGTATACATCACACAAAACTCCCCTCTTTGCATTCTCTTCTCAAGCGAAAGGTTTTTTTAGTAAAGGAATCGAAGAAGGAATTGACTCGTTGAATGAGAAAATACGAACTCGCTACGTAAGTGAGGAAAACCTAAACTCATTAAAGAGAGTTGAAAAATTGAGTAAAGAACTTATGGTCTCCCCTGCAGCAATCGCTATCTCATACATCACGAGTTCTTCTTTTCCTTCTGTCGCAATTATCGGCCCTTCCCAATTATCTCAATTAAAAGATTCCCTCAAAGGGTCAGACTTAGTTCTAAACGATGATCAAAGAATTAGATTACAAGGATAGCAAACTATGAAACAACATGAAGTAACGCAAGAAGTAGAACTTCTTAATATAAAAGGAGAATTGGGTGAGATTGGATGGGCGCGACGACCCCATTGGCAATATTCTAAAAAGGCAATTCATGCACCATCTTTTAAAATAAAAGAATGGGATTACTTTGCAATATATTCACATAAGCATCAATTCTTTCTTACTACAACCTTTAGTGATTTAGGATACTTAGGTCTCTTTGCAATTGCTTTCATTAACATGAAGAGTGGAATCTGGCAACAAATCGATACAATGAGACCCTTCCCAATGGGAAAACTTGGATTGCCACCCCATTCAAATAATTATGAAGTAGCATTTGCGAATGAGAAATTAAGAATAGCATACAGTCGAAGAGATGAGAGAAGAAGAATCCTTTGTGGGGCACCAGACCTTGAAATTAACTCAGCAAAAGGTATTGAAGCTGATCTTACCATTATTCAATCCCCAGAAGTTGAAAGTATAAATATTGCAACGAGCTGGAGCGATAATCGTAAAGCATTCTACTATAACCAGAAAGTGAATTGCATGCCGGTAAGTGGTACCGTAAGACTCGGAGAAATAATCTTTGAGCTTACTCCTGATGAATCAGTAGCAACACTTGATTGGGGAAGAGGAAGATGGACGTATCAAAATAGATGGTATTGGGCTAGTTGTAGTGGATTTACTAATAGCACCCCAATCGGATTCAATTTAGGATATGGGTTTAGTGACAGAAGCAAAGTAACTGAAAATGCCATTTTTTATAACAATATAGTTCATAAGATTGATGAGGTAGAATTCATTATTCCCAAAGAAAGTTATGAAAAACCATGGAGGATTACCTCAAGCGATAATAGAATTGAACTACTATTTACGCCTGTGGCTGACAGATCTTCAAAAAGCGATTTTCTGATCATAAAATCTGTACAACACCAAGTCTTTGGCCACTTCGATGGTTACATGGTCTTAGATGATGGTATAAAAATCCCAATAGAACATCTTGCAGGGTTTGCAGAGGATGTGTTTAACCGTTTCTAAGGCAACGATAGACTTTATGATAAGGAATTCTATTCTCCTTAGCAATACGAGCTATACTTTTTCCAGTACACCATTGAAAGAATAGTACAGATCTATCGAAATCATTATAACAATTATCCTCCCCAATTGTATTCTGATACATATATGAATTTTTTTCTCGATGTTGTGTTTTACAAAGATGCTTTTTCATAATGCCCCCTACATAGTACTAACGATGCAAGGGAACATATCGCTTCCTTAAAAGGTTAAATTGGGTTGTATCGGTACAAGATTTTCAATGAGAAAATCTTCCATTTCTGGGGTGATATAGTCCCCATAGACTCTCCTTTTATCAGATTCTAGAAAATGTAAGGGAGGGCGATACCATTGCAACTTCCATGAATCGACTTTTGGGAGTTGATAGGCAATCAATTTAAGATCATCCACGGTAATTGTGGGAGCCATAGTGGTTCTTACACAATAAGAGATACCTGAATCAATAATTATAGAGAGTGTGTTATACACACTCTCGCCCTGTATCAAAGATGAAGTAATCTCAGGATAGCGAGAGGAGGGACCTTTTATATCGAGCGCAATATAATCTACGATACCCTCCTCTAAAATCTGCTTAATTACTGCTGGATTACTTCCATTTGTATCAAGTTTTATTCGAAATCCTAATTCTCGTATTTGCTTAATAAAAGGAATTAATTGGCCATGTATAGTGGGTTCACCCCCACTAATAACCACAGCATCAATAAGAGGTATTCTTGTCCTGATAAATGATATGAAGTCATCGGTACTCATTAAATCTTTTTGAGCAGATAAAATATTTCGATTGTGACAATAAAAACAATTCATATTACACATCCCTAGAAAAACTACGGCAGAAATATATCCTTCATAATCAATTAACGAGCTTTTTTCTATTCCATATATCATTTTTAAGCCCTTATCTGGAAATTCTCTCTTAAGCGATGTTCTTCTTGTTTCCCTTTATGAAAGTCATTCACTGGTCGTAAATAGCCAACAACTCGAGTCCACACTTCGGTCGCTTCTCCACAAATTGGGCATGTGTACTCTTCTCCAACTATATATCCGTGGGTTGTGCATGTACTGAATGTGGGTGTAATTGAAATATATGGAAGTTTATACCTTGTGAACACTCTCTGAATAAGTTTTTTTGTAATGGTAATATCATCGATTTTTTGTCCTAGATAGAAATGTAAAACTGTTCCTCCTGTGTACAGACTTTGCGCTTCATCTTGCTTTTCAAGTGTTTCAAAAATATCTTGGGTGTAGTTAACAGGGAGTTGGCTAGAGTTGGTATAGTAAGGAGTCTCCTCACCAGATGTATGTATTGAAGGGTACCGATTCTTATCCATCTGAGCAAGGCGATAACTCGTTCCTTCAGCCGGAGTCGCCTCGAGATTGTAATTATGTCCGGTCTCCTGTTGAATTTCTTTCATCAATTCTCTTAGAAAGTTAAGAGTCCTAACAGAGAATTGTTCTCCTTCATGGGAAGTAATTCCTTTCGGATCCTTAAGCAATTCGATTGCAGCTTCATGCATACCGATTAAGCCAATAGTTGAAAAATGATTCGCCCAGAAGGAATCTTCCCTATCCTTCACTGTTTGCAAATAGCGAGTAGAAAAAGGATACATCCCCCGATCACTCTCTTTTTCTATCACTTTTCTTTTTATCTCTAAACTTGTTTTTGCAATACCGACTAGCTTTCTTATCATTAATTGAAAATCATTCTCATCCAGAGCTAAGTGCGCAGCTTGTGGCAGATTTAATGTGACAACTCCAATGCTTCCAGTGAGTGGATTTGAACCAAATAAACCTCCACCTCTCTTTCTTAATTCACTCGTATCAAGTCTAAGACGACAACACATACTCAACGCATCATCAGGATCTAGATCACTATTTACATAGTTAGAGAAATAAGGAATTCCATATTTATTTGTGATTTCCATTAATTCATCTACAACAGGGGAGTCCCAAGGGAAATCTTTTGTTACATTTATCGTTGGTATTGGAAATGTGAAAACACGGTTTGATGCATCTCCTTCTTTCATCACCTCAAAAAAAGCAAGGTTGAACATATCCATTTCCTTCTGGAATTCGCTATAAGTTGAATCCATGAGTTCTCCACCAATAATGACTGATTGATCTTGCAACCTTTTTGGAACTGTAAGATCTAGTGTTACATTACTAAAAGGACTCTGAAATCCTACTCTAGTTGGTACATTTAAACTAAACACAAACTCCTGCAGACATTGTTTTACCTCTTTTTGTGAAAGGTTATCGTAGTGGATGAATGGTGCACAATAAGTATCAATGGAAGAGAAGGCTTGAGCTCCAGCACTCTCACCTTGTGTGGTAAAAATAGAATTTACTATTTGGGCTAATAGTGACCTGAGATGTTTTGCGGGAGTGCTACTTACTTTTCCACTAATTCCTCCAAATCCCATCGTGAGCAATTGTCGTAAATCCCATCCTGCACAGTAGGGGCCAAAAAATCCTAAATCATGTATGTGTATTGCTCCGCTTAGGTGTGCTTCTCGTACTTCATCTGGATATACTTCACTAAGCCAATATTGTTTTGTAAAGTTTTCTCGTATGAAGTTATTCATACCGTTTATTGATTTGCGAGAATTTGCATTCTCTTTGATTAGCCAACTTTCATCTTCTAAATAGGAATGAAATAGTCGTTTTGTCGCATCAAAAACAATGTTCTCGTCTCTTGCAATCTCTCTTTTCTTACGGTAGAGGATGAATGCTTTTGCAGTTACAAAATACTCTTTTCTCATTAAAGCTTGTTCAATAAGGTCTTGCAATGTTTCCACACTTACACATTCTGAATCTATGAGTGATGCTTTCTCTAAAACGATGTCAGCAATCACATCATCGTTGCAGACCTCTTCTGCAGCTATTGCTGCCTTCTTAACAGCTTGAGATATCCGTTGTCGATCGCAAAGGACTCTCTCGCCGTTCCGCTTTTTTACATAGGTAATCATGTAATTCTCCTCGTCACGAGAATGGCATAAAAAGAGGAGACTCAATGAATTAATAATTACACGAATCTTCCACGCCTAAGCCATACTCCGTGACAGCGTGTTAATATAGACAGGTATTCTGGCTTAGGCTCAACAGAAGTAATCAACCTTCCCAAAGAGACTCTCTTCAGTGGCATTTTTTGTAATTACTTCTTTACCTTTACAGCGGCGGGACCGCGTGGGCATTCATACCCAACTTCCCTGATTCTATACACACAATATATAGTGTTATTGTACTTACTGTACGCTATCTATAGTATGTTGTATCACTTTACAAGTCAATCATTTTTTCTTAATTTAACAACTAATATGAAAAGTAATAGATTGATTACCCATTTATCTCTTTGCCTTATCTTGAATAAGTTGAATCAATTGTATACAGTAAGGGTGTGCTTATATTCAGATCCTTAGCAGCACAACATAAATATTTAGGAGTCTCATGCAACAATTGGAGAAATTTGCGGCTCTTGGGTTATCCCAAAGCACGCTAGATGCCCTTGAAAAAAAGGGATTTAAAGAACCTACTGCCATTCAAGCAGCCTGTATACCATTACTTTTAAAAGAACAATGCGATGTCGTAGGTCAAGCTCAAACAGGAACAGGTAAAACCGCAGCGTTTGGCCTCCCTATTTTAGAGATCGTTGATGTAAGAAAAAAATACGTTCAAGCAATTATTTTAAGCCCTACAAGAGAACTAGCAGTTCAAGTAGCTGCAGAAATTGAATCTATGAGAGGAGATGAAGGTCTCCAGATTGTTCCAGTATATGGTGGAGCCTCTATGGATTTGCAAATGCGCAGGTTAAAAAGAGGAGCACAAGTAGTTGTTGGAACTCCCGGAAGAATTCTTGACCATATTCGTCGTAAAACTCTCGACTTATCTCATGTCCAATTTGCGGTATTAGATGAAGCAGATGAAATGTTGAATATGGGTTTTATTGAGGATATAGAAACAATTCTTAGTGAAATTCCGGATGAAAAAAGAATGCTTTTATTTAGTGCAACTATGCCTAAACCAATATTATCTTTAGCAAAAAGATTCATGAAAGACTATTCTCTTGTACAAATAGAAAGGGAAGAAGAAACAACAAGTCTAACTGATCAACATTACTATCAAGTAAAAGAATCTGAAAAGATTGACCTACTTTGTAGGCTAATCGATATTGCTCCTGATTTCTATGGTCTAGTGTTCTGTCGAACAAAAATGCAGAGTGATGAAGTGAGTAGAATGTTGATTGACCGTGGCTACAATGCAGAAGCAATCCATGGTGATCTCGCTCAAAAGCAGAGAGAATTAATTCTACACAAACTTCGAGAAAAAAGAATCTCCATTCTTGTTGCAACAGATGTTGCAGCACGTGGTATCGATGTTCAAGATCTCACTCATGTTATAAACTATACGATTCCACAGAACCCAGAAACCTATGTACATAGAATTGGCAGAACTGGAAGAGCTGGAAAAACAGGAAGTGCGATTACCTTTGTGACTCCTAGTGAAATGAGAAGATTTACGTACATTAAACGAAGTGTTGGCTTTGAGATCAACAGAGAGAATATACCTGATGCTCAAACTATCATCGCAATCAAAAGAGAACGCATCTTAGATAGTATCACAAGCGCATTAGATGAAAAACATCAGAAATCTTATGAAGATATGGCTTCAGACCTCCTTGAACTCAGAGATCCACTACAGTTAGTGGCTACTCTCTTAGAGAAGCATTACGGTAACCAATTACAGGTGAGTGAATATAAGAAAATTGGTGAAATCAAGGAAGAAAGACCTCGAGATAGAGATGATTCTTATTCTCGTGATCGAGGAAACGATCGTTATGCCAGGAGAGACAACTGGGATCGTCGTGATTCGAGAGGAACTGATACGAGATTATTCATTGCACGTGGGTTTAACCATGGTATGACAAAACGTGTTCTTGTTGATTTTATAAAAGAGCATACTCGAGTGAGTGACTCAGAATTGAACGATGTTCAAGTTATGCAAGATTTTTCATTCGTAACAGCAAATAATGATGCTGCAAAACTAATCCTCTCAACCTTCAGCGATTTAGAGAGTGATGGGAAACCCGTCATTACAAAAGCTCGACCAGATAACCCTAATGGCAAGCACCTTGCTAAACATAGTTCTAGAGGAGGAGGCGGTGGAAGGAACGAAGGTTCAAGACCTCCTCGCTACACGGATTCAGCCTTTAGAGAAGAAGAACCACGAAGAAAGTATAAAAATGATTCTAGAGGTAAACGACCGAATAAACCTAGAAGATAATTGAACAATTATCATAAAAGGGGCTGATAAAACAGCTCCTTTTTTATTTCCAAAAAATTAATCAATGAATAAGATTTTCTCACTTAGTTAACCAATATTCCTTGCTCATATGATTGAAATTCGTTTATTATATATGCAACATGCATTCATTCTTAGAAAGACTTATAAAAAGAATAGAGTCCTATCCACGCCTCACGGTGATTTTCGTAGCAATAATCACAATAGCTTTTGGTATTTTTGCTCTGCTGTGGCTGAAATTTAGTTCTAACTATACGGATATGATTCCTCCCACTAGTCATTATTATGAAGAACTTAAGAATAAGAATGATAAGTTTACTTCTAACCATACTATTGTAGTAACCAATGATAATTTATTTGACCCTGAAATTCTTAACAGCATATTTTCTGCTGTAGAGCAGATGAGAAGTAATGACGGCGTCGGTAGCGTAACTTCGATTTTTGATTTTATCACAATTGAGAAAAAAGGAAGTCGATTGGTCACTCGCCCCATGACAGACCCTACTGAAGGGGGGAAATGGAACACTACAAGTGCTAAGGAATTTGAAAACCGAGTAAAGAATGACGATATCGTAAAAGGCCTTCTTGTTTCAGATACCTATGATTCTTTTATCTTTACCTTTGCGATCGTTCCAGACAACCCAGCTCTCATAGATGAAATACATGATATTTTCAAGGAAGTTGAGCAAAATTCAAAAGTCTATATGATTGGCGATCAAGTCATTGCAAAAAGAATTATGGAATATCTTTCAAAAGACCTTGTTACCCTCCTTTCACTAAGCTTTCTTGTAATCCTCGCTGTCTATTATTTAAGTTTCAAGGCGAAAAGAGCGTCTGTTATACCATTCTCTCTGTCAGTTATTGGAATTGTGTGGACCTTTGGAGCAATGGCTGTTTTAGGGTACCCACTCACAGTCGTCAACATCATCACACCAGTGCTTGTTCTCACTATTGGATCATCCTACTCTATCCATGTTCTAACTGAATATTTTCATAGTTATCATCAAGGAGAGAAAGAATATGTTCATAAGGCTGTAGTAAAAATCGGTAAGACTATAATATTAGCCTGTATCACTGATGTGGTTGGATTCATTAGCTTACTTACAGCACGCACGAATGCCTTCAAGGAGTTTGGCATCAGTGTTTCAATCGGCATTACTTTCTGTGCGCTTCTTTCAGTTACATATCTCCCTGCCATTCTCACTATTACTATTGCACCAAAAAAACATCATCTAATACTATTTGCGAAGGGTCCTATAGCATTTTTAAGTAAAGCAATTAGCAGAATCGTTATGCGAAAATGGATGCTATTTCTGGCACTTATCGTAGTGATTTTCTCTGGTTTCCTTCTTACAAAAGATCATATTGTCCTTGAAACTAATTACATGAGCTATTTTCCTCGCAAAGAACCTATCATCGTCGATTCTCTTGCGATTACGAAAGAGTTCAAAGGAACAACTAATTACTATATCACGTTAAAGGCACCAAATAACGAGAAAAACTTTTTCTTAGACCCTGAACGACTCACTCAAGTATATAATTTCGAATCTGCTTTACTAGACCATTCTCATGATATTTCGGATGTGTTGAGTTATTCTCGATATGTAGCATTTATGAATAGAATCTATTCAGGAGCATCTGAGATTCCCGAATCCAGTGGCCTTATTAATCTCCTCAATCGATTGATGATAATTCTTAGCAAAGACTCGCCTTCTACATCAACTTTAAACCTATTAATAAACGAAAATGGTAACGAAATGACTCTCATTCTCAAAGTGTGGGACGAGATTGAACGAGATGTGTTTACTGTTCAAAGTGCGTATAGAATCAAGGATATCGTTGCTCAGTATGTTTCAATCCTTCCAGAAGGCACTCAGGTAGAACAATGGGGCGATGGGGAAGATGCTATTGCTTTCAGTAATAGGATTAGTTATGACCAAAAGCTCTCTACTCTTATCTCTTTTATCCTTGTATTTCTTATCTCAGCATTCTCATTTAAATCATTTAAATTCGGAATCTTTAGTATTATTCCCATTGTAGTAGGTATCATGATTAATTATATAGTGATGTATTTCACCCATATTCCTTTTGATATCATCACTATCGGATTCACTAGTGTTACAATAGGGGTTGGAATTGATGATGCTATCCATTTCCTTATTCGCTATAAAAATAAAGAAATCGAGAATAACCACCAAAATGTTAAACTTTCTCTGAGAGAAACTATACATGAAACAAGTAGACCTATAATATTAACAACTGCAGCGATTGTATTAGGGATCTCGATGTTAAGTTTTGGCTCTTATATTCCTATCCGTTATTTCGGAATTCTCGTATCTACATCGCTTCTAAATACTATGCTTGCCACATTATTTATTCTTCCTCCAGTGATACTCTTCACAGATAGAATTGAGAAGAAGCTATCATCATTTAAGAAATAAAAATTCTTTTCTAATTTATGAGTTTAATAGAAAATATCACTCAAACAATTAATAAGCAGGTCTTTAGAGGTACCATATAGTATTAAAATAGAGGATAATTAAACTTACCGTAGAATTTATGATTACACGAAGGGCATTTTAAATCCCCTTTTTGCGTACATATTTGAGAAGTTTTATTTCTATTAATCAGAGTTCCACATTCTGGACAGGTTAGGTTTTGCTCTTTTTCATTTGACACATTCCCTAAGTAAATATGTGCAATTCCACAATCCTTGGCAATTTTCGCCATTTCTTCAAGATATTCTGTAGCTG
This sequence comes from Sphaerochaetaceae bacterium, assembly GCA_963663665.2. Lineage (GTDB taxonomy): Bacteria > Spirochaetota > Spirochaetia > Sphaerochaetales > Sphaerochaetaceae > SABI01. Next base: position 1,386,609 of record CAXXKP010000001.1, on the reverse strand, counting down.
TTGGTTCGAGATGACTCATTGCATAGGAGGGAAAGAATCGACTTAGATGCCATACATTCACATTCAATTTCTTTAGGATTATACCAAGTTCTCGTATCATTTTCCTTGTGTGTATTGGTTCAATTATTAAGGTGGTTACTTCTAATATAGTTTTATCGTTATTAGCAAAATGTTCTACTGACCGTAGTACTGAACTAAGTGCATTTGGAGAAGCAGCGATTTGTGTATAAAAATTTTCATCTCCCTTGAGATCAATGTTTATGGCATCAATCAAAGGTGATAATCGTAAAAGCGACGTTTCACTAAAAGTTCCATTTGTAACAAAAAGGTTATAAAAGCCTGCCTCTCTCACTTTTTCTGCAATAGGTATGATATAATCACTCCACACTATAGGTTCGCTGTATGTATAACTCATTATTTTAGAATTATTTGCTACCATCTGTTTAATAAGGAATTGAGGATCAACTGGTTTGGATAACCCATATTGGTTGATATATGGGGATTGTGAAATATGGGAATTTTGACAAAATTTGCATTTTAAATTGCACCCAAGCATTCCAATCGAATATGTTTTTGTACAAGGGAAAAAGTGATATATTGGTTTCTTCTCAATAGGATCAATGTGAGAAGCAATAATTTTTTGAGTATCAATACTTCCTATAGTTTTCCCATCATTCATTCTCACACCACACGATCCTATTTGGTGAATCGCTAACGAACATTTTTTGTAGCAGAGATCACAAGAAATATGTGCGCTCATGTTTAATCTCCAAAAGATTCTACAGTGAAGGTGAAAAGCTTACCTTCGCCTCCTTTATAGTGATCAGGAGGTAATGAAGCCTTGATACAGAGTTGATTCAGTAATCTACCGATTGACCATTGTTGTTCAGTAGCTACTTCAGGAAGAAAAAGTGCTCTATGATGGTGATATTCATATACAACTCCATGAGTCCCTAAGGTTATCTCATCGAAAGAATGAATCTCTTTAAGAGGAGATAGTAGAGATATTTGTATTGCAATACGATAATACTCTTCCAAAGAGAGAGGAAGAAACCGTGGGTCTTCAAACGCACACTCTTTAGCTAATTTATAGACTCCATCGACTACTGGATAAACTCCTTCAATGGTTCCTATACACCCTCGAAGCACCTTATTTCCCCCTTTCTCCTCTTTCTTTATGGTAACGAAGATCCCACAAACTCTATTAAGATCTGCGCTATCTCTTCTTTTTAACATTTCATACGTTGAACTCTTTCCCATATTGAATTCTTCCAGTATCGATCCATGCGCTAATGAAATGAGTTGTGTTTGTAAAATCTTATCCATCATGTCTCCTTGAAAAGAAAATTGTTGCGTATGACACGCTATCATCACTTTGCATAATCTGTTTTGAAGTGTAGTAATCTATAAGCTTTCCTTGTAAAGAGAGTTGATGTGCCATTTCACTCACAATACTCATGGCAGCATATCCACATGGGGTTGCTGGGTACGTAGTTTTTTGTGTATGAATTCCGTTAATGAGTTGATTAATTATAACCATATCGGCATCTTTAATAAGTGTATCAACCGAATCCTTTCCTTCAAAAGGAGTATGGTTAAATCTTTTTCCATAATGAGTAAAATCGCTCGAAGCAATTATAAGTGTCTCACATAATGAAAAATCTTCTTTACGTAAAGCGTGTAAAAGTGAATTCGCAATAGATTGGGTCGTTTCTTGACTATCAATATGGTTTATTAAAAACATTTCAGTGTGAATATGTTGTTGTTGCTCAAATTGCTTATAGGCTAGAATTGGAAGAATCATCTCTACTGCATGTTCCCTCAAGAAAGGTTCATTATCTATATGGGTAAAATGGTCTAACTTCAAATCTAGGTGAGGTAATATCCCTAAAGGGGTATCATATCCGTCAAAATTACTCTGATAAATAGAATTTGGATGTAGCGGAACATAATGTGAAGGACTTAGTAAAACAACTCGTTTAATTACTGAAGGGTGATACCGCAATAAATGTGTCAATGCTCTTTTTGAATAGGTAAGACCAGAGTGTGGAAGTACCATAAAAAGAGGCTCTTTCTCTAATTTTGGAGTCTTTTTTGAGTGTAATAAAGCTTCTTGAATCTCTTCTCTAAGAAGTTCTGCATCTCCTTGATACCAAAATGAGCTATACAATGCAGGTCGAATATTGGTAGATGGAATCCTTCCTTTATCCATATGGACCTCTTAGGATAACTATATACCTATTGTTGATGGAAATAAAGAGAAGCTACCCTCTCCATGTAAGAAAAGAGTAGCCTCCTGAAAGACAATTCGTGTTAATTAGAAAATTGATGCTGGTTCATAGTATTGAGCTACATTTGATTTATCCACCAACACTGAAGGAATAATTACTGTTTTAGGAGAAGAAGCAAGATGGAAATCATCTGCTATCTTGCCAGTAGCGACATCTACAATGTAATGGATTCCATCTGCAATCATTGATGGATGATAGGTTGCTGTAGCTTTTACCAATGGATTTCCATCCATAATCATCTTATAGACTACTTTTGATCCAGCCCCACCAAGAGCAATTTTCACATCAGTTCTTCCTGATTCTTTAATTGCTTGAAGCACTCCAGTTAGAACGTCATCATCTTGACAGAATACTGCATCGATTTTTGGATACTGTTGAAGGAAAGTTTCCATGAGGGAAAGTCCTTTTTGTGTTGACCAGTCAGCAAATTCATACTTGTTTTTCCCAAGAAGATTCACAAGAGAACTATCTTTGTTCATTTCTGCAAAGAAAGCATCCATTCTTTCTGTGTCAATTGTGACAGGAAGACCACCCATTGCTACATAGTTCTTTAACCCTTGTTTACCCATCTGTTCTCTGAGCCATTGTCCACTGAGCCGCCCAAGAGCAGGGTTGTCTCCTGCAAGATTCACATACCCAAAAGAAGTATCGGTTAAGCCGCGGTCTACTACCATTACTCTTACACCTTCTCTATGGACATCTTTTACGATAGGAGTGAGAGGAGCTGATTCATGAGGAAGTATTACTAAATAATCCATTCCCCATACAAGTAAATCTTCTACATTTTTTACTTGAGATGAAGGATTATCTGCTGTTACTACTCTGAACTCAAATTTTCCAGGCATTTCAGCTTTTACATCATCAACTGCTTTATTTGCCCACCATACAATACCTCCTGTCCAGCCATGGTCTGCACTAGGAATAGAAACACCAATTTTCACTACAGATGATTCTTTTCCACCTTGTGCGAATAATGGAACGATGAGAGTCACGATGAGAAGCATAATGATACATACTTTTTTCATACTAACCTCCTGTTAGTTCTTATTATTGTATTGTAGCAACACTGCCACAATGATAACCAATCCACGGGCTGCCTGTTGGAGGTAAGAGGAAACTCCCCCTAATACTAACATGTTGTTAATCATACCTAGCATTACAGCGCCCATAACAGTACCGATGATGGTGCCCTTACCACCATTCATACTTGTCCCCCCGATAACAGCAGCAGCAATTGCATCAAGCTCATATCCAGTACAGTCACTTGGATTAATACAATTGAGACGAGAAGACCACAACAGAGCTGTTAGACCTGCTGTGAAACCGGTGATAATGTAAGGTATTAACTTAATGATTTGCACTCTAATAGCTGAGTAACGTGCAACTTGTTCATTAGCTCCAACTGCACACATATACCGTCCGAAACGTGTATTATTCAGGATAATATGGAGAATGGCAGCCATTATCAGAAACACCCAAACCGGTACAGGAATTTTTAAGAATACACCTGAACCGATATCTGCATACAAATTATTATTCGAAAGGATATTCCCTGCCCCGGAGAAATACTGAATTAAAGATCTAAAAATAGACATAGTACCAAGAGTTGCAATGAATGGAGCAATTCTCCCTTTTGTTACAAGGAATCCATTAAATAAACCTGAAAGAGATCCCAACAAAAGAGCAAAAAGTGACGATAGAATGAGAGCTAACACAGAGTCTACAGGGAATAAATTAAGAAAAAAGATTGTAATACCACCAACAAAAGCTGTCATTGAACCTACAGATAAGTCAATTCCTCCAGATATGATAATCATCGTCATTCCCAATGCAATAATCCCTGTATATGATATTTGTCGTAGAATATTTGTAAGGTTCCTAAACTGGAGGAACGTGGGCCATCCCACAATTGTTGCAAGAAGAAATAATAGAATGAATCCAACCCCTGTGGGATGCTCACTTATTTTAAAATTCTTAAAGTAATTTTTTGACCTATTTGACCACACTTTGAGAATAGTCTCATTATTCATTTATAGCCCTTCCTTTTACTCCGGTTGCAAGAAACATAATATTCTCTTCGTTGATTTCATTATCTTCCAAAACGCCACTTATACTTCCCTCACGCATAACATAAACTCTTGAACAAAGCCCAATCACCTCTTCCATTTCTGAAGAAATCACAACACAAGAAATTCCCTTTAGTGATAACTGATGAATAAATTCGTATATTTCTCGTTTCGCATTCACATCGATTCCCCGTGTTGGCTCATCAAATATGAGAATGTCTGGTTCAGTCTCGACCCACCGTGATAAATAGACCTTTTGTTGATTACCACCGCTAAAATATCGAAGTGCCATCTTAGGGGATGCTGCAACAATATTAAAAGCTTTTACATATTCTTGGCTCTTAGCAAGTTCTCTCTTTTTATCAAGCAACAGGTGATTCACATACTTCTTTAATGCTATAAGCGTAATATTCTCACTTATAGAGAAATTGCTCACAATACCTTTACCTTGTCTGTCTTCGCTTATGTAACCTAATTTAAAATTCACAGCATCTTTAGGAGAATGAATGTGAACTTTCTTTCCAAATAAGGTAATTTCACCTTTTTGTTTCACTCTTAAGCCCATGATTGATTCAAACAATTCGGTACGGCCAGAACCAACAAGACCTGCAAAGCCCAAAATCTCTCTTCTCTTGAGATAAAAAGAATTATCGTAAAGTAAGTTTTCGACACTTATATGTTCAACTTCTAATGCTTTATCATCTTCACTTGTGGCAATCTTTGGAGGGAATACTTGAGTAAAATCCCTGCCAATCATACCTCTTGCCATATCCTCCTCATCAATCTCAGAAACATTTTTTACACTAATGAGAATCCCATCTCTTAGAATCGCAACTCTATCACAGATGGTTTTAACCTCTTTTAATTTATGAGAGATGAAAAGAATTGAGACTCCTTGTTTCTTTAATCGTGCTATTAACTCAAATAAAATAGCTACTTCATGTCCTGTGAGGGTTGTAGTCGGTTCATCCATAATGAGTATTCGAGCATGAAGAAGTAGTGCCTTTGAAATCTCTATCATTTGCTTCTGAGCAACACTCAATTCACTAATTAGAGCATCTACAGGTAAATCCATGTGAAGTTGTCTAAGTTGTTCACTCGCTTTTGCCTTCATGCTCTTTTTGGATAAAAGATGTCCTTTTCCAACTTCTTCATTACCTAAAAATATATTTTCATATACTTTAAGGGTATTAATTAGATTAAACTCTTGAGGCACGATAGATATTCCAAGGCTTTTAGCAGTAATATAATCAGGAATATCTACAGTATCCCCATCGAGAGTCAGAGATCCACTTGTTGGCTGGTAAATTCCACTAATGATTTTCATCAGAGTAGATTTACCAGCTCCATTTTCACCGATGAGTCCTAAGATCTCCCCTTTATGGAGATCAAGTGTAACGGAATCTAAAACCCTTACCTTTGAGAATTCTTTGGAGATATTATCCATCGATAAAAGTACATTATTTTCCATGTAAGGGTTCCTGTCCCTAGTTTTCCATCGCTTTGTCAAATATGACATTAGATGGTTCAAAATCAATCTTATGAACAAAATCTAAGGCTTCTTTTGCACCGAAGATTCGCTCCATCCCATTATCTTCCCATTCAACTGATAGAGGACCTTTGTAGCCTACATTATTCGCTTCTCGAATGATAAACTCAAAATTCACATCACCATGCCCAGGAGAGACAAAATTCCAACCTCTTCTCATATCACCAAATTGGAGATGAGAGCCAAGGATTCCACTCCTTCCATCTAGTTTCACGTACGCATCTTTAATATGGATGTGATATATTTGCTTAGCAAAATCCCTGAAAAATAGAGCAGGGTCGACCCCTTGCCAAATGAGATGTGATGGATCAAAGTTAAATCCTAACGTGTCTCTATACTCAAACTCTTCAAGAAGTCTCATTGCACTATAATAATCATAGGCAATCTCTGAGGGATGGACCTCTAAAGCAAATTTCACTCCTACTTCATCAAAAACATCTAAGATTGGAGTCCACAATTTTTTTATCAGAGCGTACCCATCATCGACCATCTGTTGACTAGTAGCGGGGAAGGAGTAGAGATACTTCCAAATGGGAGATCCCATAAAACCTGTGACTACACCACAGCCCATATTAGCTGCTGAACGGGCAGTGTATTTCATCTGTTCAATTCCCCATTCTCTAATTTTCTCGCCATCACCACGGATCTCTTTAGGAGCAAACCCATCAAGTCGAGGATCACCAAAGGCATCTCCAACACATTGACCACCAAGGTGATTACCTAATGCCCAACAACCAAGGTTGTATTTTTTCAAAATCTCTTTCTTATTTGCTACGTAGGAGGGATCTGTTGCAGCTTTTTTTACGTCCATGTGATCACCCCAGCAGGCAATCTCTACTCCATCATAGCCTTGAGAAGATACTATCTCACATACTTTTTCAAAGGGCAGGTCTGCCCATTGTCCGGTGAATAACGTTACAGGTCGTCCCATAGAAAATCTCCTTTTTTTAAATTTATATGGTTATCCAAGCTGCATCTTTTAATGAGGAGGCAACACAAGCCTCGATAAATTTCACCCCTTCTAATCCTTGTTCCACCGTAGGGAACTCTAGTGAACTCGTATCAACTTTATCACTCACTTCATAGGTTTCCAAACGAGTAATAAAGGCTTGGTAGATATTTGCAAAAGCCTCAAAGACACCTTCAGGATGCCCGGAAGGCAGGCGACTAAATTTTTGACTATCAGGAGAAAAAGAATCTCTTCCACGTGAGTAAAATCGAGTAGGCTCTCCTAACATCGAGAGAGTAAAATGGTCTGGATCCTCTTGCAACCATGTAATAGACCCTTTATCCCCGTAAATTCGGACTTTCAATCCATTGTCTGAGCCAACAGCAATCTGGCTAGTCCAGTATAGCCCCTTAGCACCTCCATGGTAATCGACCATAATCGTCGCGTTATCATCAAGAACTCGATTTTCAACAAAATGATCAAGACGAGCACTTACTCTTTTTATAGAAAGCCCTGTTGTCGTTGCTACTAAATTTTCTGCATGTGAGCCAATATCTCCAACGCAATTGGATGCCCCCGAGAGTTCTGGGTTAGTTCTCCATGCTGCTTGCCTATTCCCTTCATCTTCACTACGTGTTGCAAGCCATTCTTGGGGGTATTCTGCATTCACAAAGCGTAGAGCACCAATTTTGCCTTCTTTGATAAGATGCCGAATTTGCTTCACTACTGGATATCCTGTATATGTATAGGTCACTCCAAAAAGAAGATTATGGGATGAAGTAAGGTTTACCAATTCTTCCGCTTGTTTTGCGGTAATAGTAAGTGGCTTATCACATACCACATGGAAATTATGTTCTAAGCATGCTTTTGCTATTGGGTAGTGGGATGCGTTAGGGGTTACAATTACAATAAAGTCTACCTTATCCTCTCTCAATGATTCCATTTCAACCATCTGCTGATAATTGTCATATAACCGAGAAGAATCCAGCCCTAATGTACGCCCAAATTCTCTGCTTTTCACTGAATCGCTTGAAAAAACACCTGTAACGAGTGTAGCTCTATTATCCATTCGTATTGCTATGCGATGAACGTCACCTATAAAAGCACCAGGACCACCACCGACCATCGCATAGGTAAAATGCTTTTTTGCAGCAACAACCGTACTTCCTTCAATCATATTTGCCTCCTAGTAAACAAGTTAGGATTTTTAATGTGTTATGAAAAAAATATTCTCTAATTTTATAACCACTGATATCTCCAACCATTTTTTATGTACATGTAAACGTTATCTTTTTATCTACTCACAGTATTCGTTGTAATCATCCATAATTAAATAGACATAATTGCTTTGGCATATCTAAAATTGACTTCATCTAAAATGAATATTGCACGATAATCTGATAAAAACGGCATACCTATTTTGAAAAATCAAGTGTAAGAAAAACGCTCTTATTTGACGAGGATAAGACCTTTTTTCTTTTTTTCTTTTCATATATGATATTTGCTATGGATAGTCATCGCGATTTAAGTAATTATCATACACACTGTGGCCTTGATGATGGGCATGGACCTCTGGAAGAATACGTACAAAAAGCTTTATCGAAAGGATTCTCTTCTTTAGGTTTCTCGTGTCACACTCCATTTATTATTGATGATGAATGGCACATGAAAAAAGATGATTTCCCCTATTATATAGAAGAATTACATCGCCTTAAGAACCAATATAAAGATAGAATTGAAATTTATGTAGGCCTCGAGTGCGATTATTTAGAACAAACTGGTGAGCTTATTGGGAGTGAATATATTGGTTCCCTTGACTATTCTATTGCCTCTGTTCATTCAATGTTTCACACGAAAAGTGGTAAATACCTTTCTGTTGATGGCCCTATTGAAGAATTCAATACGCTCCTTATTGATAATTTTAATAACGATATTCAAGCTTTTGTAAATCATTATTATTTCCTTCAAGAAGAAATGATACATCAACACACCTTTGATATTCTTGGGCATTGCGACCTCATAAAAAAGCATAATAAAGAAAACATCTTTTTTGATCAAACAAGTCAATGGTATCAGAAAACAGTCAATAAGTTCTTAAAAGTTGCTGCAAAACATCATACAAGAATAGAGGTAAACACTGGCGGGATGGCACGTGGAGCTACAAAAGAGATTTATCCATCTCCTCATATACTTGGATTATGTAAGGAGCTTGATATTTGTGTAACTCTTAACAGTGATGCACACGAAAGCTCTCAATTAGATTTCTTCTTTTCTGGAGCTGACGATTTACTTGTACAGAAAGGTTATAGAACGATTGATATACTGTACCACGGATTCTGGCAAGAAGTCCCTATCGTATAACATAACCTTGCTGAAGAAAATGCTTCTTTAAAGATGAATTGACGATAACATTGACTAATAAAACGTAAAAAACTAGACTATCGTTATGAAACCTAAGAAAACTACTATTGCTGATATTGCAAAAGAGGCAGGAGTAGGAATTGGAACCGTATCAAGAGTTCTCAATAATAGCGCAAATGTTTCTGGTAAGACACGGACAAAAGTCTTAGATGTAATTAAAGCACGCCAGTACACTCCTAGTGTTGTAGCAAGTAAGCTAGCAAGAAATGATATTATAGAAACTTCTATAGGGCTACTACTTCCTGATTTAGGGAATCATTACTTCTTTGAAATATTTGAAACTATCTATCACACATTTAGAGAACGTGGCATAGATGTAATTCTATTTAACTATGAAAAACATAATCCGAAAGTTATACAAAAAATTCTTGATGCCCAAGTCTCTGCTCTTATTGTATTTGCTTTTGGTCTTAATGAGCCAGAAAAGAATTTATTACATAGCTGGAATGTAAGATATCTCTATGTAGATTATCCTCAACTTGATCACCATTGCATATATGTAGATAACTTCAATGGAGGCGTATTAGCTTCATCCTATTTACTTGAGAAGGGAGCAAAGAGAGTTTGCTATGTTTCAATCATCCCCTCGAGCAAAGGAAATGAGGAGAGACTAGAAGGATTTAAAGAAGGGTTGAAAATTCAAGGTTATACTGCCACTGCTGGATTCTTTAAAGCCTCTCTAAGTGAAGAGGATGGTTATGAGATTGGACTGAAAATTATAGCAACAAATCAGTATGATGGTGTGTTTTGCTACTGTGATGAAATTGCATTAGGTGTGATGAGAGCCGTAAAAGAGAAAGGTGCTTCTTTACGAATAGTTGGTTTTGATGGAATACGACCAACTCGGTATATGCAATTATCTACTATTAGCCAAGGACCTAGTGAAATTGGGACTCTAGCAGCTGAGACTCTTCTACAGCTGATAAAGGAGGGAAATGATCTCCCTCCGATCATACAAAAAATTACACCATATCTGATTGATTATAATAGCTGACCTCTATGTAAGATATGAGAGGTATTTCTGCTGTTGAGAAAGCATCACATCTACCATTTCTTTTATATTATGAATTGAGTGAACAACGGGGTTTGCCATAACTGCTTGAATCACAAGACTCTTCTTCTTCTCTAAAATTGCTTGGACTGTTAAATCATAGGTCCCATAGTAATTTGTGAGTAATGAAGAAAATCCTTTAGGATAATTAGGGAATGCAATTGGATCAAAGTGATTATGATACACTTTAGCGGGGACCTCAACTGCGATGTCATGAGGAAGACTTGGGATCAATCCTTTATTCATCACGTTCACAGCAGGCTCTTCATAGCCTGTATTACCGACTATTCCTTCCATAATCAAAATCAATCTTTCATGTCGTGTTAATTCAATTTCAGGTTTTTCTTGAGCTAACATCATTTGATAGATTGTATAAAAATCTTTTATTCCTTTATGATCACTCACGTCACTTGCCCATGAAATATACTCTCCAAGATGAGAATCACTCGTAATAGGAAGTAATTGGTAGGTCTCGAGGAGGGTCTTGAATAATGTTCTATCTGCCCATGGTTTTTCACTATGTGGATGGTCAATTATAGGTCTATGCGAGTTACCCTCTGTTTGAGGCACTTTCCCTGTTCGTAATACGTATTCTAATAAGTCTGAGAATCCAATTTCTTTCTCAAAGAAAGAAGGAGCATTTTTTAGGATGTCTGCATACGCATCTTGATTCGTGTCCTTATAACGTGCTTCGAGAAGTACACTGAAGTGATTTAATCCAGCACTTCGAAGTTCCAAATTCTCAAAAGGTGTATCTAAGATAATAGGAAGATATTTTTCATGAGAAAGCACTTCGTGACAGAGACCGACAAACTTCATTTCAGGATATCTTCTTAATACTGCTGTGGTAATAGAAGTCATTGGATTCGAATAATTGAACACCCAAGCTTGGGGAGAAATGCGAGCAACATCTTCACAAATATCTAAAATTGGTGGAGTAATACGTAGAGCATGAAAAATACCACCAACACCACCATTCTCTCCATATACTTGAGGAACTCCATATTGTTGTGGAATAGTCCAGTCGTCGTTCCAAAGAGCAAATCTACTGCCTACCTCGATACTTATGATAACAAAGTCTGCTCCTACAAGCGCTTCTTTTCTGTCTGTTGTTTGACTTAATGTAAAAGGAAGAGGATTCTTTTCTAGAAACCGCACTCCTTTTTGGTAGACAATATCAAGAGCATTTGGATTGATATCGACTAATGAAATATGGGAATTCTGAAGAATTGTACTCTGAAATATATCGCCAAGAGTACCTAACCCGAATTGTGCACTACCAGCACCAATTAATACAATGTTCATAGCATTATCCCTTTTAGATTATGAAAATTTTTCTGGATCAGATCATATGTAATGAGAGACGTATCTTTTACATATACGTCACATTCAACATTTTTAACTGCTCCTCCGACTCCAACCGAACTCATCATAGCACTTTTGATTGCAATAATTCCAGCCGGAGCATCTTCAATCCCGATACATTCTTCAGGGAAAAGAGATAAGGCAATACTTGCCCTTAAAAATACTTCAGGATCAGGCTTTCCTTTTAGGACTTCTCCAGCATCCACTATATGATCAAAAAATGAGGTTAAATGAAGTCGTTCTAATATAAAAAGTGCATTCTTACTAGCAGAGGCTACAGCAGTCTTTATTCCATTTTTTCTCAGATTAATAAGCAATTCTTTGATTCCAGAAAGTATATTTTTTTCACTCAGGTTGTAAAGAGACTTCTTATACCACTCATTCTTCTTATCAGTAAGAGTCTTTATATCTTCAGGAGAAATTGACTTCTTATTATGTTCAAGGATAACCATAAGGGAAGCCTCTCTAGAAATACCTCTTAGCCTCTGGTTAACATCTTTGTCAAAATTCCAACTATTTTCATCGCTAAGACGCTTCCAAGCTTCATAATGGTATTCGTCGGTACTTGTAATGACACCATCAAGATCAAAGATTACCCCTTTTAAAGAAGGCTTTGTGCATACTGATATCTCACGATGAACTTCGAGTAGGGTACTCCTGTGGAACAAAGTTATATTTCCCTCATATGTATATGTAGTTGTCTCTTTTGAAATACGGACTTGTAATGGTTTCCCACTAATCATTAAAGTAAATCCGATACTGTTAATAGAAGATGGTAGTTGTGGTCTGAAATGAACAACTCCATTAGTGAATCTAAATCCAGCAATTCCATATATCATTGCCATCCAAGATCCACCCATTGCAGCAGTATGTAATCCTTCACTCGTGTTGTGGTGTAAGTCGAAAAGGTCCATGAGTATTGTAGTTTTAAGGTATTCAAACCCTAAATCGATGTAGCCACAATCGAAGGCAACAATTCCTTCAACACAAGCACTTAAGGAGCTATCTCCTGTAGTAAGAGGGCGATAGAAATCAAAATTCCTTTTCTTTTCATAAATAGGAAATTCATGTGATAAAAGGAACATTGCAAGAACAGTATCTGCTTGTTTTATTACCTGATGACGATAGATTACAAGAGGATGATAATGAAGAAGCATAGGATGCTTAATCTCACCTTTCTTCTCTGAATTCCATTTTTCTAACTCTAAAAATCTTTCATCTTGCGCATGGACACCAATTTCTTTATTAAAAGGAAGTCTCATAGAATCAGCTGCTTTTATCCATGATGCGACCTCATCCTTTCCAAGTGAAATACTTCTTATTATACTTTGAAGTTGTTTCCCATGATTCTGATGTAAATAATAATAAATTCTCGCAGCTCCTTTGAAGTGATGGCGAACCATAGCATTCGTATAGGTATTATTATCAACAAGTGCAGAGTACTCATCAGGACCAGTTACTTGATGAATACAAAATTCTCCTTTCTTGAAAAATCCCAAATCAGCATACATCCGTGCTGTCTCGAAAAGAACTTCAGCTGCTCCTTCAAGTAAGATAGAATAATCTTTAGTTACATCAATATACTGCAAAATACTGTAAGCAATATCAGCATTAATATGATACTGAGCAGTTCCCGCCGGAAAATATGCTGATGCTTCTAATCCGTTTATTGTTCGCCAAGGGTATAATGCTCCCTTTTGGCTCATCTCTTTTGCCCTTTGTCGAGCTTTATCAAGGATACGAATCCGGTATGAAATAAGAGAACGTGCGGTACATGGACTAGAAAATGTAAAAAATGGCATCCCATAAATTTCTGTATCCCAGAAATAGTGACCTTCATATCCACTGCCGGTAAGCCCTTTTGCTGATAGACTCGTTTTACCATCAGTTCCTGTTGATTGATGTAACTGGAATATGTTTAATCTCAACGCTCGTTGTATCTCATCATCTCCTTCTACAACGATATCGTGAGTAGACCAAAAGAATTTATAATGGGATCTTTGTTCCTCTACCAATTTTTCGTAGGTTGTCTCAATAAGGAATTTTCTACTTTGATGTAGTTTTTCGTAGGATATAGGTTGTCCTTCTTCCTTTGTACTTTCATAATTGAACAGAGTTGTAAAATTTACGGAATTATCATGGAAAGTATACAAAATAGTAGGAAAAGATAGGTCTGTGTAGTATCCTTTGGAAGTGAGTAGTTTCCCACTATACGTATTGTGGCTCATAAGGTGGAGAGACAAATTACTTAAATGCGTTTTAAATGTCCCACCTAACCCCTCAACATTCTCTCCATTCTCAATGAATGAATAATCAGACCCAATCATTTTCTTGATAATTGCCGTCTGTTTTCTTGGATCATCACTTTCTTCACTTTGATCAGTCGGATATATAATTCCTTGAATTATTTCAATATCAGTTTCCTCGCTTGTCTTGATAGATACTTTTACTCCACCACAACACTTATGAGTCATAGAGACAAAAGTTTCAACGGACAAGGTAACACAGATGTTCTTATCAACATTCGTCTGGAATGAATAAGAAAATACTCCCGTAAGGAAATCGAGGCTCCTCGAATACTGTTGGATAGATTTTTCATCGACTACGATTGGTTTACCATTGACCCGTATTTGAATACTACGAATATCGGGCAGTGGAATCATTGTCTGGTTCCACCTCGCGAAACCAAAAGCATCTTCACCATAGACAATACGAGATGTTTCATAAAACCCGTTCATAAATAGATGACTTTGGTGTACAGATGAATGATCAATGTGATAGCCTCTGAAGCCTATATGACCATTAGCAATTGAGTAAAGACTTTCTAAGCGGCCCAATTGCCGCTTAGAAACCTTAGTATCTTCTATCTTATAAGAGTGATGTATCATCTACTATCCTTTTACAGAGCCTGCCATAAGCCCCTGTACAAAATATCGCTGTAATGAAAAGAATACAAATAATGGAATAACCATTGTAATAAATGCGCCACTCGTAAGCAAGTGCCAATCTTGTCCACGGGATCCAACCATTGATGCTAATTTCTGTGTCAAAACGGCAACATCATTTGTACCTCCTAAAAATACAAGAGCAACGAGGAGGTCGTTCCAGACCCAAAGGAATTGGAATATTGCTAGAGAAGCAATCGCTGGAATAGAAAGTGGTAATACAAGTCTAGAAAACACCACCATTGGTCTTGCTCCATCTAAAAATGCTGATTCAAATATATCTCGAGGAATTGTACTGATATAATTAAATAAAAGATATATTCCCAAGGGAAGGCCAAAACCTGTATGAGCTAGCCAAATCCCTAAATAGGAGCCTGTAAGACCTAGAGTTTGATAATCTCTGAGTATTGGAATGAGTGCTATTTGGAGAGGCACCACTAATAATGCTACCACAATTGTAAAGAATAGTTTTCTTCCAGGGAAAATGAGCCAAGCAAATCCAAAAGCTGCCGCACTTGCAATGAGAATAGGGATTATCACAGAAGGAATAGTAACAGTAAGACTATTTAAGAATGCTCGTGTAAGGTTATCCCCTGTCGCCCTAATTTCATCTCCAGATGAATCTACAAACGTATATTTGCTACCGCCTAGAACTTGTTTATAATTATCTAATGTAAGTGTAGCTCCTTCATCAAGAGCGTTCCACCAACCGCTTGACTGAACCGCCTGCTTAGGACGAAGAGAAGAGACAAGAAGACCAAATATTGGGACACTCCAAATGACAACTACAAGCAAGAGGATGATATTTACAGTGACACCCCACCCTCTTCGTTTCTTTTTTATTTCGACCATATTAAAAGCCCTCCCTCTTTCCAAATTGTTTCAGGTTGTACCACATCACGGGTATTACTGCGATAACCAAAACAATTGCGATTGCAGAACCTCGGCCATAGTCGTAAAAACGGAACATCTGCTTATATTGCATAGAGGCAATAACCTCAGTCCCATAATTACCATTCGTCATCGTGAATACAATATCGAAAATTTTTAGTGATAATATAATTATTGTCGTAGATACCGTAAGTATGGTGCTACTAATATAAGGAATAATTATTGATCTAATAATCCTTACCTCTTTTGCCCCATCTATTCTTCCGGCTTCTATTATAGAGGAAGGCACGCCCTTTAGTGCAGCAGATATGATTACCATAGCATATCCAGTTTGGAGCCACACAAGAATAATTATAAGAAAAACATTATTCCATGGGCGCAAGGTAAACCATGCCTGTGGGTTTCCACCAAAGAAAGACACTAATGCATTGAGAATTCCAATCTGTTCCTCACCTGCTGGTTTATATGCATAGACGAATCTCCAAATAACTCCAGCACCAACAAACGAGATTGCCATAGGCATAAATATTAAACTTTTAAATATTTTCTCCAGTTTTGATCTATCCGCTAATAAAGCGATGATAAGGCCAAATCCGACTGCTCCCCCCGTGCCAAGAATTATCCACAAAAGATTATTTCTGAATGCAGTTAGCATCGTAGGGTCCGTAAATGCATAGATGTAGTTTTTCAACCCCACAAAGTTATTTGATTGAGGACCAAAAAAGCTCAGATATAAACTTCTTAAAGTTGGAATAAATAGATACCACCCAAGTATCACTAGCGCTGGTCCCACAAAAACGAATGGTTGAATCTTTTTCCCGATGTGAATAGGGAGCCGATTAACAATATAATCAGTTACCCAAAAAAGAAGAGCAATACCTCCAACCCCCCAAATTATCGCAACAAGCGCAATAATGGTTTGAGGTGCTTGAGAATCTCTTAAAAAAATAAATCCAGCCCATAACACAGCAAAGGCGATGAGAGGGATTAATATAGAAACAGCAAGACGTCCTAAGGAAATCAAAATACTTGAAGTATGTTTTGCTGAGTCAATCAGTTGGTTTTTTTCACTCATATAGACACTCCTAATGAGATAGGTATACATATTTGCGGTCCCTTAAAAAGGACCGCAAACATAAAGATTATTGAAATTTAACGAACCTTATTTTGGCCAGCTTCTTTGAATATCACTTAAAACGCTATCAATCGATTTGCCTGTTAACCAATCAACAACACCTGTCCAGAATGTACCAGCACCTACTTGTCCTGGCATAAGGTCAGATGCATCAAATCTGAAAACTTTTGCATTAACCAATGCTTCAGCTAAAGATCTTTCAATATCATTAGGATATGCACTTAAATCTTGGTTAAGATATGGGAAGAGTGCTCCACCCGAGCGTGCCCACAATTCACCTGATTCCCAAGTCGCTAAGAATTCAACAAATTGTCTTACTTCTGGGGAGTCATTAAACACTACGAACTGATCTCCACCACCGAGTACTGGAATACCAAATTCTGGGTTGATCGATGGTAGTGGGAATACGCCTACTTCTTCAGCTAAATTTGCTTGGATATTTTCAGGGAAGAATCCTGTGATAAAATTACCCTGTCTATGCATCATAGCTTTTGGAGGATTTGCAAACATTGGAGAAGGGGCATCACCAAAACTTGTTGTCAAGATAGTATTAGTGCCACCGTAAACATATTTTGGATCTTTCCAAATTTTCCCGAGGATGTCGAATGCATTCTTTACTGCTGGATCATTAAATGGTATTTCATTAGATACCCATTTGTCATATACTTCAGGTCCTGCTGTTCTAAGCATAATATCTTCAATCCAGTCAGTTCCTGCCCAACCAGTGGCTCCACCACTTTCAATACCTACAGCCCAAGGTGTAACTCCATCACGAACCATTTTATCCATGAGAGTCTCTAACTCTTTCCAAGTAGTTGGTACCGAATAACCTGCTTTGTCCCAAGCTTTTTTTGGATACCACACAAAACTCTTTGCATTGACTCTATGGAACACACCATAAGGAGTTCCTTCATAAGAACCTAAGGATTTCCATACTGGAGCATAGTTTGTATCAACTGTTTTCTCTAAAGAAGGCCACATTGGAACTAATTTGCCTTGAGAAGCAAACTGTTTCATTAAGCCAGGTTGGGGGAGGGCTGCAATATCGGGTGGATTTCCACCTTCTACACGGACACTAATCAGTGTTTCAAATTCTGAAGAACCTTCATAAATAACATCAATTCCGGTTCTTTCTTCAAAAGGTTTGATAGCCTCTTCAAATCTTCTTTGTTCTTCATCTACAAAAGCACCGAAGACCCTTACAACTTTCTCACTCTGTTTTGTTGTTTCACCTTGTCCTGCAGCGAATATCGCTGGACTAACAAGAAGGACAATTAAGAGCATTAGTAGAATTTTTTTCATATAATTCTCTCCTTTATTGATCCTAGGAATACTCCTAAGCATCGTATTATATGAAGTGCTAACAGCACTTTTCAAAATGCTATAATGAGCAGATGCTCCCTTATTTGGAAGCGCTTCCAATTATCTATATTCTTGCACATCTTTTTGTGTAAGTCAAACATAAACAAAATAAGTGTTATAAAAAAATACTATTTCTTTTCAGATAGCTAATTTGGTAAAAAGAGGATTTCTTTCATCTAGATAAGATGTATTATTCTTCGATAACTAATAATGTTTTTTGGCAAGCAATAGCTATTTTATCAAAAAATCTTTGTTCTAGATTCTCTTGCGTAATCATCCAACTTCCTGTAACTGCGATAACACCTTTATGCGATGTATACATTTTTACAGTTTCATCAGTGATAGAACCTGCAACTATACTGTGTATACCAAATTGATCATATAACTTATCTACCGTTTCTTTGCCACCATGTTTCTCAACTGGATAGAGAGCTATTGTTTCTAAACCATACTCCGTAGCAACAACACCATCGGTGATTACCGGATATATTGGAATCCCATTATCTTGACATAATTCTACCATCAATGGGTCAAACAGAGGCGATAGTATGAACTTAGCACCTGCTTCAATTGCGTTACGAGCTTCTCCACTTGTTTGGACGTTTCCACCACCGCATATAAAGGCAGGATAATGAGCATTAGTATAGCGAAGCAATTCAAGCCCATCACTACTTTGTTGAGAAAAGTTCAACGCTTCTATTCCACCAAAAGTAAGAGCATGTACTAATTCATCGATATCTTTAAGGGCAACATTCTTTATCATTGGGATAATCTTTATTTCTGACAGCCGTTTTGTTGTAGTATACATTGATTCCTCTTTATCTACTTTTTTATCATTTATATACTAATGGACTCCATTATGGAAGAGCCAATCTTTTAAGTAGAAAAACATTTCTATAGCAACTTATCAAGATTACTGATAACGAGGGTCTGTCATATAATTGTATGTATAATAATTATCTATTCAATTCCTCTTTACATTATATCACTTACATATTAGAAGCAGTTTCGGCAAGGATAGTATAGGTAACAGCAATTGTATCTACTCCTGGTTCTGATTCAAATCCATATAGTAAGAGAGCCCCGTCGTTTTTACCTTCCACACCTGAACCAACTTCTGTTCCCGTTAATGTATTAACTCCATCAATTCCTGTGATAAAATCTCTGGCGTTGCCTGAGTCACGAGGAATACATAGCCCTCCCCCATCATATCTTGCCATAGAAACTACTGTCCCTAATGTATCCAAGCCACTACTATTCTCGCTTGTCTCTGGGTCAAAACCTTTCACATAGAGAGAATCATTTGTATAGGTAGGTGTAGGTGAGTGAACAGTAATTTTAAAATCACCTGTGTATCCCCTCACTGTATATTGAAGATACCCACCTTCCTTCTCTAAAAGTGTATTGTAGTCTATGCTGGAAGTCGTATTTTCCAATCCAGCAGAAGGAACAATATACGTGCTAGGATATGATTCAGAAAAAGTAATAGTTGGATTTGTCGTTGAGCCATCAAAAATTCTGATAGCAGAAACCCCTGTGTAGCTTTTATTAATATTTATTACAATATTCTGGGTAGCGGTTGTCGTAGCGAAGCCAACGGTTGCTGAAAGAAGAAGAGATATAACACAAATAAAGTATTTACATTTTTTTCCCATGATTTCCCTTCACGTAATTGAAAGTTTTTATCTTTCTCGTACACATATTGGTAGCGGGACATTGAGGTTTGTATTTTAAGTAGAACAGATAGTCCTGTAATAGAAACATATATCGTAGCAATATCTAAAGATGGAGACACTTCTAAGAAGTTCAATTCAAAAAAGAATCATAACTTCAATCTAACTCCATTTTCATTCTTATTATTCTGGTAGTCAATATTTTTATGAGCGATATTGAAATTCAGAAAAACATACATGTGACTAAACCAAAGAAGAAAATTCACTCTTTAAGAAAAAAAACAATTATGGGGAATTAAGAATCTTCTATTTTGGAGACTTATACTACAAAAATAGAGAGTAATATAAAGTAATTGCGATAAACACATACGTGAATAAGAATGAGGAAAAACTACAATTTCTTTTTTAAATTAATTCATAAGAGATTTTCTATACTTCTACACAGAGCATCGTAAGATAGACCCTATAACTGAATGTGCTTCTTTTGTCGCATATACATATATGAATTACTACAAAACAAAATTATATAAATACCTATTTTAAGTTCTAGGCCTCAGTTTGGATCCAATTTTGGTTGATGTAGGCATAATGATTATGACCTTCCCATAAGCCTGAAATTTGTAAATATTCAGGAGAATATCCTTCAAATCGAAAGCCTAGTGACTCAGCGAGGCGAATGGAAGCATGATTTCTTGGCATGATATTCGCCTCGAACCTATGAAGATGATACTCAGTAGATCCAAAATCTATTACTGCTTGTAAAGCTTCTCCCATGTATCCTTGATGGAGATGGGAATAACTAAGACGATACCCTATAAAAGCAGAGCAGAAAGCCCCATAGACTATGTTGGAAATACCTATAGTTCCAATAATCTCATTGCTATTTTGTAAAAAAAGATAAAAATACAATCCTCTCAACTCGTCCTGGTCTTTTATTTGATGCTTCAAGAGATCTTTCATACTGTTACTTGTATAAAACAACTCTGCTTTTAATGGTTCAAATGGAGCGTGAAACGCTTTGTTCTGTATATAGAAAGAGAGTAACGAATCTGAGATAACAAAATGAGGTGGACTAAGGGTCAACCTCTGGGTGATTAGATTCTCATTCAATGGCTTCAATACAATCTCCTTAAATGCATTTTACTGTAACTGCTCTACGTTTATGATTGTTTGCATCATATTTTTAATATTTGGGTTTTTCACCTTTAATATTCTTTTATTCGACATCTTTGATTGCTCTATGTAAAGGATATTATGTCTTGAAGAGAAACTCTCCCCATATACATTCTGTTCATATCTCGTTGGGAATATATATGTTGGTTTAGACAAATTTGTTGAGAAATCAAGAAGATTCAAGAGCTTCTGGTCTTGAAGAGATTTATACGTTGCTATAAACAATACCGCTAAAGAAGATAAAATTCTATCTTTCTGGTTATATTGAATATCATTCTGAAGAGAAGCTAAGTCGTACCCTGAAGACCAATCAAATTTAACAGACCCTAAAATCTCATTCAACACTATAATGACCCCTTCAACAAGACGAATATCTACCATTGAATGAATTAGATAGATAGGGTTATTAGTAAGAATTTGATTTCCAATTATAAAATTATACTTATTTGAAGCAGCTAAGATCTCGGTTTGTTGTAAAATCATCTAGTATATCTCGCTTTCTTAGGTATTTTTAGTAAGAGTCACGAACTCCAAATTCTGCATTTTCAACCCAAGAAGAAGGACGGTTCACCATGACGATAATAGTATCGAGGAGGTCGTAATGTCTTCTTTCTTCGTTAATAATTATCTCTAGGATTTTTTGTTTTTCTTCATCAAGTACTTGAGATTTTTGCTCTGTGTAGAATTCAATACTTTTTAATTCGATATCGAGTGCATTCTCATATGCTTCTTTTTGGTCCATCAACTGAGAAAAGTTTTCATTTTTAAATGATTCTATAAGATGCTTAACTTCATCACTTTGAGCAAAAGAGGCAATAATATCTACTTTTGTATTCTTTTTCAGACCTTCAAAATATGCTTTATGTCTAATCTCATCTTCTTTCAAAAGAGTAAAAATTCTTGATAATCCCACATGCCCAGCCTGATCAGCTAGTTTCTGATAAAAAGAGGCTCCTTCAATTTCCATTTCGATTGCGACATCAAACATATTCATGGCTATCCCTCCACAAGGTAATCATACTCTATTTTAGCAAGGTAAAGAAACTGGTGCAAGCATATTCGTGCGTTAGGGGAAAATTAACTTCTTCACTTCACTTCTATCTAAATAGTATTTTTTTTACATTATTCATAATTCTATAATATTATTTTTACATAAGTACATATTTTGTTATTTGTCAATCTTTTTTTTACTTTTTTTATAAAATCACTTGTATGTTTTTAAATTTACGAACATACTATAAATGAAAACTAAGAAAATACGACGAGAAATCGTCAAGGAGATATAGTATGAAAGAGAACTTAACTAAAGATGAACAATTCGTTCTTTCAACCACAAACAACATGTTCAAAAAAGAAGACTTAAGTATATTGCTCAATCAAATTGAAGTACATAAATACCTTATTAACCAGGAAATTCCTTGGACAATTACACAGGATGATGCAATATTCTCATGGTTAGAGAATGTATACGATCCTATCATGCAGGTCATCAGTAGCTGGAGTGTAAGAACTTCATTTAACACATATAGCGATGCTCAATTATTTTTCGCAGTTTCTGACCACTGGTATTTTTTATTAGCAATAGATGAAAAAATTAGTGCTCACAGTGCAGCAATTGATTATGCAGCTCACTATGGAAAAGGATTAGGGCATATTGTCTCAAAACTTTCCAACCCAATTAAAGTCGCCTAAAAACAATATCCCTTCATTTCATCACCCTCTGACTTATGAGGGTATTTTTTTTAATTAAAGGACTACGTTACTTTTAAAAATTGCAACTATCACTCAACTAGATATTGATTTATAAATAATTAAGTCTTATTCTTCAAACATTAAAAGGAACAAGGTCAATCATGAAGCAATCAATCTTAAAGAAAACTCTTCTCATGATATTAGGGATTATCACAATTATAGTTGTATATCTTCTTATTATTATCATCGTTAACAGAGCACCTCAGTCAACTGATATAATTTATCCAACGATTGAGGGAGAAGCCTCATCCCAAATTGATGAAGAATCTTTAGATGTTCTCTCATGGAATATTGGATATGCTGGGATGGGTGCAGATTCAGACTTTCTTTTTGATAACGGCTCAAGTATCCGTCCTCCATCAAAACAATCAGTAGAGAATAATCTACAAGGAATTGAAAATTTCTTGAGAGCTAACCAAGCAGATGTAGTAATGATGCAAGAGATTCCCTTCTCATCATTCACAAACTACAATATTGATGTGTATCCCATCTTGAAAAAAGAGTTTGACCAATATCAATGGACATATTCTAATGACTTATATACAAAAGGGCTGCCGCCTTTCTTTAGATTGAAAATTGGAAACTCAACTGCAAGTAAAACACCGATACTATCTGCTGAGGCAATTGCACTCAGACGAGAACCCGGATACTTCCTCTACATATTTAAAAAAGATTACAGGATGCACATTACACGGATACATCATAGCGGAGTAGATTGGACACTAATTAACATACATCTTTCTGCTTTTGATGATGATAGTGTTTCTATTCGAGAGGCACAACTAAGAGAAATTATAGAATTTGCAAAATCTGAAAGAGATAAAGGACAGCATGTTATTGTCGGAGGAGATTGGAATTTAGAACTTATTGACACCGATTTTGGACCTTTTTCGACACAAGAAGAGGATCAATTTTGGATACGCTCTCTACCTTCATTCGCTCAAACTACTGGGTTTACTTGGATAGCAGATAATAAAACTCCATCAGTGAGAACAGCAGAAAAACCATATGTAAAAGGTGAGAACTATACTCTAGTTATAGACGGTTTCTTCATAAGTGATAATATCAAAATGTTAGAAGTTAAAACACACGATCTAGAATTTGCCCCTACTGACCATCATCCTGTGACATTAAAGGTGACCCCATTAAGATAAAATCAATATTTTTGCCACTATAAAAGTACTAGATGAATTAATTACCAGAGATAATTACTGTTATATATTAGAAAATTGAATCAATTTAGCTTAATTCCATTAGTAGTAGAAAATTTTTTTTAGTTAATGATTATAAAGACAGACAAATTTAAGCTAGAAGGTTAATAATTGTTAACTTATAACTTTTATATATCAATTTATCAGCCCATCTCTTTACATCTAACATTTTTTTTGGAATAATATGTAATATGTTGTACGATAATGAAAGTAAAAGATTTTGGGATAGAGTAGATGCTGTTCGAGATCGAGAAAAATCTCTTAAGCAAGTAGTTGAAGAAGCTGGGCTAAATTACGAGGTTGTTAAAGTTCAACGATCACTTAATAGAATGCCAAGAGCAGAAGAGGTATGTCGGCTGTCATCGGCATTAAAAACCCCAACCGAGTGGTTAGTACTTGGGGTAACAAGCAACCCTCTTGATGATATGCGAATAGGGAGGACGGATGAACAGGAAAGGATTCTCTCTATTCTGGAAAGTCTGGTGAATGCTCCTGAGACAGTCCTAAACTCTATCGAGAATATATTGGATATCGATCCACAGACAAGTGTAACTGCCTAAATCAACCTTCACTTTCATACATTAGGGCTAACTTTAATAAATCACTAAGGGTTTCAGCTCCTAATTTATCCATCAGCCGCGTTTTGTATGTGCTGATGGTTTTTACTGAAATATCTAAATCGAATGCTATTTCTTTCACAGTCATCCCCTGAGTAAGACATTTGAATACTTCAACTTCTCTGGAAGAAAGATTTTCAAGATATCCACTTGGAGTCTCTTTATTTTTCTTGCTTTGTCGTTCATCAGAAAATGCAAATCCACCAGTTACAATAGAATCAATAGCCGTTCTTAAATCTTCTATTGCAATATCTTTGTTGAGATACCCTTTTGCTCCCAACTCTTTGACTTGCTTAAGATAGAAATGCTCGGGATACATACTCAGCATACAGATTGGAGGAATAATATATCCTTTTCTTTCTATAATTTTAAGTACCTCAAGCCCACTTAACCAAGGCATTGAAATATCTAGAAAGATCATATCAGCTTTTGGTATAGCTTTTATTTCTAACGCTTCAATGAATTCTTTCCCATTTTGGTATTGTGCTACCACTTCTACTTCATGTTGTTCTTCTAATATAGTAATAAGCCCTTGTCGAAATAAAGAATGGTCCTCAACAACTATAATATTAGTCATCTGATTCCTCCACTTAAAGGACCTAAAGCTCTAGGAAGTGAAAATACTACAACAGTCCCCATTGGTTTCTTTCTTTGAATATTCATTACACCATGAAGAGCATGAATAAATCGTTTAGTAGCATAAAGTCCGATTCCAGGTCCTCCCTCTCCATTCGTCCCCATTCGTGTAATACCCCATTTATCTTGTTGAAAATTTTCTAACATTTCATCCGGAATTCCATCACCTTCATCTTCTATAGAAACAACTATATCTTCCTTTTCAATACTGACATTTAACAAAACTGTTCCATGTATAGGAGAGTATTTGATACTGTTTTCTAATATATTTCTGAAGATGGCTCGTAAGTATTCACTCGAACCTACAATTAATACATCATCCTCTATATTTTTCACAAAAGAAACATCCTTTCTTTTAGCATACCGTAATATAGCATCCTCTAAATTAACTAAGACAGATTCGAGGGAGATTACTTTCAATGGATGATTCTCAATATCATCGAAAGAGGAACTCATCGCTAATAGATTGAAAATCAGAGAATCCGCTCTGTCAATGAGAGAATCTAATTCATCGCCTGAGCGTTTCCAAATTACAGGACTTTTTGCAATAGTTCCACTAGCCATCAGCCGTCTCAAGCTTTTCATAGTAACGAGAGGGGATCGCAAATCGTGGCTCATCACTTCAATTAACATAGTCTTCAAACTATTTAGTTCAACTAATTGATCATAAGAGCTCTTCAATGCTTTCTGCATCTCGTATCGTTCGCTCACATCACTAATTGTTAAAGATGTTCCTTGGGTATTACCTTTATCAATTGGAGCTACTTTTACTTCATAATAGGAATTTCTACCAAATGAATTATCTTTCTCAACGGTAAAGTCCCATGTGCCTGATTGATAAAAATTTGAATTTGTAAAAGCGTCGAAACAAGGAACCTTTGCAAAGAACTCTTTAATACTCTCACCCATTTTGGCATCTTTCAACTCTGGAATAAAATCTGTTGATTTTAGGTTATAGTCGATGAGAGAATCATTCTTATCTAAAATGAGAATTCCGTCTGAAAGGGATTCAAAAATTATCCGCTTTGCAACAGGTAAAGGGCCAAATAGAGAATCCTGCAAATAGGAATAGAGAAGAACCATACTCGAAAAAATAAAAGAAAATGGGATAAAATCGATTCTTGCCTCATAAATAGGCAGCTGATAAATAATTGAGGCAATTGCTGGTGATGCTACTGCAAACATGAGAATTGTTCCTCTTCTCTTATACGGACTGTTATGAGAAGACACCATTTGTACGCTAAAATAGTAAATTAAAAATATCGAGAGACCATGATATACATTCATTAACGAATAAAATAATTTTGGTTTGAATGAAAGATATGAAATCTTCCCTAAAGTGTTAAATGTCACATCAACATAGAAGAGAGAATGGAAATTATAGGTAAACTGCATGAGCATAAATAGTGAAGAGAGAAAGATGAGAAGAGAATACACAATTCTCTTATGCTTGATAGTAATGTTAAAATATACAAAGGTAAAATGTATTAAAAAGAGGGAGAGCCAAGATAGTCCAATATATTGCAAATGTGCCCAGAACATAACCTGTTTCAAACTTGTGCCCATGTACTCGAAACTTGTTCCTACGGTATACAGAGAGATACAAAAAATGACATAACCAAGTTCTTTTGCACCTCGTACAGGGTCTTGTTTTAATAGAATTATCAAAAAAATAATCTGTACTAATGAGAAAGTCAGTAAAGAACTAGATAATAATGAAAATTGATACAAATTTACCTCTTATTTTGCGACAATAGTAGGAGTGAACGTAGCCCACTACTTCTACTATATTACAAGGAATTTCTCACTAATGTAAGGTATTTCTTACAAGAATAAGTAAAATTAGGTCATTCTGTCTTCAACCCCACATCTCTTTATTATAAATAGATTTAAAACTTTTTGGTTATTAAAAGACAACTTTTTTGTAATCAAATTCCTACACTTTTATCCATTGTGGACAACCAATTTAGGCGTTAAGGTTCTTTTATCGATTACTAGCATGTGAGGTAATGTATGGAAATATCTGAAGGCGGATATCAATTTTGGAAACAATTTGATGAATTAAGAGATCACTCTGTTTCCTTAAAAACAGTAATTAATCAGTGCGGATTGAATTACGAACTTATCAAGGTCCAACGATCTTTAAACCGAATACCAAAAGCACATGAAGTTGCTGCCTTAGCACACGGCATAAAAGTTCCAATGGACTATCTTCTACTAGAGCCTAAAAACATAACGCAAATGGAGAGATCTATACTCTCTATTTTTCAGGCTCTTCAAAAAGCAGATGATCAAACTATTGAATCCATTCAATCAATACTAAATATTGCCGTTTAAAAAGCTCTATTCCTTCCACATGAGAGTGCACAAATGTGCACTTCTTCTATTTTAGCTCGCTTTGTAGGTGCATTCCTACAAAGATCAACATATTTGTTCTTACAATTAATCATGTTTTTAATTCTTTTTATTATAAATATTTACCACGACTTACTACATTTTTAATTATATTTTTGTAATATATTTCCTACAAAAGAAGAGGTTGTTTTATCATCTAGTCTCCTTGTAAATTTAACGTAACCACTAGGAATGTAGTGGGGAAGAAACAAATTCTAGGAAAGGAGAAAAGTAATTATGCGACATACTGCTGAACACAACTTTGTAAAATTAACATCAATAACCTACTTTATCTTACTCCTTTCCTCATTTGTTCCCTTGAGCGCTGCAATGAGTGTGAATAGCAGTGTTCATATTAGAACAATTCAGCCAGTGACAACTATTTCTTTAAGTCATGATTCTGTGAATCTTTTAGCTGAAGAGATTATTAGTAATCAGGTAATTCCTGGTGAAATGGCTACTCATTCATATGTTAGTACATTTAGCCCTAGTTCAACGTTAAGTTATTCAGCACATCTTAATGAGAGAAAAATGAATCTTGTGGCCTCAACTACAGGAGAACCTATTATTGTAGAATTAATATCTTTAGCAGATCCAATAGTTAAAAAAATTGCTTTACTTGGATTCGAAGAGGCAATTCTCTTTGAAGAAATCAATAATTCATACAACTCTTACTCAATTCATTATTTATTAAGTTCTACACAGGATATCCCACAAGAGACAGAAGTGAGTTTCTCACTTCAACCGGAAATGTAAAAAAAACAGTCGTTGACTGTTAAAAAAATACAAACTTTTTCTAACGTAAGGAGAAAAACATGAAAAAAAGTTACAAACAATTGTTAGTCATTGCCGTTTTAGCACTGATTCTTTCATCAACAGCAGTTTTTGCTGCAACCACTGCAACTCAAAACGTAGTATTAAGCATCACAGAAACCTACACAGGAGTAGCTGCTATAAGAGTATTTGATGGTTCAACAACAAACCCAACAGTGACCTTTTCTGATTCATACACAGGAGCTTACACAGTAAGTACAGCAGGTTTAGAAGCTTCTACCTCAGCTATTGATTATGGCACACTAGACGAGCAATCAGGTGGATATCTTCAATACACAGTAAGAGGTTATAATGAGACTCCTTTTAAAATCACAGTCCACTCTGCAACAACTGGGTATAGCACCGAATCCTTATATGTAAAAAGTAGTGATGCTGTTGCAGGTTCTGAGAGTAGTGTAACAGCTACATTAGGAACTGTAGTCACTGCAGCTCTAGATGCCAATGGTGGTCTTTCAATAGCACAAGACTCAGGTAATGCAAAAGATATTATCACAGATATTTCTGGCAACAACACATTTACTGGCACAACTATTGGCACAGGAGAGGACGCTAAATTTGGTGCCCCACTAACCTACGGATTTGCTTCAGCTCCAGGCGTTTCTACAATTGCTGTCACCTATACTATCTTAGCTACTGAAGTATAAGGGAATTAATTTAACACATGGGAGAAGTGCATGAGAAATAGATACATGATTATAATTGTTTTTATCACAGTATTGCTCTCTTCATTTCCCCTTTTCGCCTTAGTAACTGCAACGCAGAATATCGTACTAGATATTACTGAAAACTATACTGCGTTAGCCTCAGTTAGAGTTTTTGATGGAGTGTCAACAACAAATCCAGATGTGAATTTTTACAAGAATCAAACTGGAGAATACAAAGTTGATACTCCTGGAACAGAAGCATATGCAGGGCCAATTGAGTTCACAGATTTTCGCTCCAAAGTGGGAGGATATATCCAATACACTGTCAGAGGGATGACTGGAAGTTATAAAATAACTGTTCACTCAGCCACTAATAGTTATAACACCAACACCTTACAGGTAGCGGTCGGTGATCCTGCAAGAGAAGGCTCTGGTCTTCTGGAACAAAACTATTGGACTCTTGGGAATGCATTAACTGGACAAGGTGTTGATGGAGATGGAGTCTCTGGATACATTCCAATTCCATACAATTCACAGAATGCTGTCGATACTATAACTGATATCGATGGTGAAAATACGTGGACAACTGTTGGAAGAAATGGATGTGAAATAACATATAGTTTTGCAGGGAATCCCGGAGTAAATATTGTTAAGGTAACCTACACAATACTACCACAATCCACATAGTGGATGATTTAAGCTTAACTAAAATTACGTAGATTTGTTGGGGGGAGGAAGAGGGTTGCCTTACCTCCCCTCCTTTTACTTCATAAGGAACGAGAAAAAGATGATAAAAAGAGTATATAAAATAGAAATAGTCTTACTCCTTTTCATAGGATTGACATATACCCCGTTAACTTCATCCTCTTCTCTTTCCATATATTCAGCGAATCCGGATGGATGGAATGTAGAGTTAGATGAGAACCTCCTTTCACAAGGCCCTGGAAGTGATTACATCAGTGAGATTTCGTCTTTGGTAGTTCAAGATGTACTTAATATTGAAAGTGACACTTCCTGGGCTCTCTATATTCAATCTACCTCTTCATTCTGGAGTGAAAATATTACCCTTTACGCTCGTGTGAGTGCAATAGAGGGAGAAGGATCAAGTGAGTTGGTGCAAGATGAGTTTATTGAAGTGCTTCCTTCTTTAACATGCATTGTACAAGGCAGTGGGAATTTCTCATCTATAGGCATTCAGTATGCTGTGGATGGAATTTCCATACGAACTGTTACAGACGACCACTATGAAAAAAATCTGATTTTTTCTTTGGTTGAATCTTTATAGGAATAATAGTATGAAAAACACATTTTCTAATAAAAAAATAATTCTTGTTGTAATTGCTCTCTTCGTTACGAGTGTACAACTCGTTGCATCAATCACCGTATCGAGTCCTCTTTTCATGTCGGAAACTACAACTCTTGGCACCACATACTCTGGTACAATTGATATCGCAAACGCAGGGGATCGTAACGAGAGAGTACAGCTTTCTAAAAGTGATTATTTGTTTACATCAGATGGAAATAATCGTTTCAATAATCCAGGAACCGACCCTCGAAGCAATGCTCCATGGATTACTCTCTCATCAGACGATGTGGTTATTGCCCCAGGGAAACTTGTAAAAGTAGCCTACACAGTGAATGTCCCAACAAATGAAAATCTAGTAGGCACATATTGGTCAATAGTCTTTGTTGAGGCAATAACTGACACCTTATTAAACCCCGACAAACCCGATGATGGAACTGTTGGCGTTGAAATGAA
The DNA here is from genome assembly GCA_963663665.2 of Sphaerochaetaceae bacterium. Taxonomy (GTDB): domain Bacteria; phylum Spirochaetota; class Spirochaetia; order Sphaerochaetales; family Sphaerochaetaceae; genus SABI01. The sequence goes on along the minus strand of CAXXKP010000001.1, from coordinate 1,355,891 downwards.
TCTTCGCTTTGGAGTACAAATTGTATCCCAGATAGGACATACAGGAAAAAAATCAATCGCAATAGATAATGTACAAGTTGAGAAGGGAAGTGAAATTAAAACAATCTCTTTTGATATTACCAATACGGGAGAAAGAAGTATTGCTGCAAACATTTACGCCCAAGTCTATACGGATAAAGGGAAATATGTAGGACGCTTTGAAGGTAGACGTACAGGAACTTTTCCTGAATGTTCAGTGAAAGCCTCAATCAAATTCCCAGATTTGGAGAGTGGAAAGTATCGTATGCAAATTATTGCTGATGGTGGTGCCAACGACGTATTTGGTATCCTCGTAGCTCCTGAATTCCTATAAGAGAGATTTGTGAACACGATGAGACCACTTTGTATACCAATCTCTAGTATTATTTTCTTTATCCTCCTCACTCCGCTTCTAGGAGCAAATGAAACAAGTGGTATAACGATTGGTACAGAATTTAAAACAATAGAAACTGATGCAAGAGAGATGGTTCCAATTGTTTTCTCAGTTACAAATAACAGTGACCAAGTATTCTTTCAAAATCCATCTATCTTACTTCCTCCTGGATGGGAACTCTCTTTTCCACCAATGCCACTTTCTGTTGCCAGTGGTGGTTCCGATGTAGTATTTTTAACACCATTTATCCCATCTAACACACCAGCTGGCACATACGAGGTCGGGATCTCTTTTTTTGAAGGTGCTATTAAAAGTATAGTATCGGTTGTAATAAAACCCCAGTACAATATTGTCTTTTCCACAGTCTCTAGGCCTTTATATGTGTTCGACCAAAAAACATATGAGATAGGTCTCAGGATCACAAATAGTGGTAATGCCACATCAACTGTTAGAATATCTGGTACAAGCAATTATAGTAAAAACACTTCTTTTGATAGAGATGTAATTACACTCAAGCCATCAGAAAGCGAAGAGGTCACCTATAGAGTTATTATTGATAAAGACTTAAAAGGGAGAACCATAGAATTTTCTACCTTTGAAGCAATCATTTTAGAAGAACCCTCTATAATAGTAAGTTATAAAGAGAGTATTGAGATTATTCCCTCAGTACCTCTCTCTGCAATGTATCATTATTATAAGATTGCACTTGAATCAAAACTATCCTCAACTCATGCGGGAAATATATCGACATTATGGGAAACAACTCTAAAAGGTAGTGGCTCTATAGACGATAAACATATACATAACATTTCATTTACTCTCCCTACCATCAATATGAAAGAACTTTCCTTTATCGACCCTCTTACAAGTACAACATTTAAATATTCAAGTCCTATTTCTTCCATCTCGATTAATGCCTCCTCTTTCACTCTACTCTCGGATATACCAAGCATTAGTAGTCGTGGCATTCTTGGAACAATCACTCTTCCTTTATTTTCATGTAAAACTTATTTTACTATTGAAAATCCACAAGAAAGTCAAATCGGATTATTAGCTAATTTTAATTTTTCTGATGTAAATGGAGTTTCTTTTGGATATAAGAATGACAAGCTGCTTGATATAGATTTTCTTGGAATATCGGGGTTCATTCGTCCTTATAACTCAGCCAATATACATCTAGATGGAACAATTGCTATACAAGATCCTGCTATGTATTCAATCTCTTTTAGTATGGAAGCAAAAGAGAAATTCTATCAATATTCATTGGCTTATGGGTATAAAAGTGCATCGATGGTCGATAGCGATAGTGGAGAACAAAAACTTAGTATTTCAACAACACTAAACCCTTCTCAAAGATTTACTTTTAGTGGAGCATATAGAAGGAATCATGAAAATTTTGATTTCGATATGAGCGGTACCACATCCACTGTGAGTCAAGTATTTGACTTCTCTACCTCCTTCTTCTCACGAGGTGGATGGGGGGTGAGCCTATCGATGAGAAGAAATACATTTGAAGACATCATAAATCCAACTCTTCGAAATCTTCTCCAAGATTCCTACTCTCTTTCCTTCAATACGACTTTTAGTGATATAAAAATACATACTACTATTACACACTACCAATCCAACGATATTGCAACATCTTTAATTGAGAATCACCAAACTATAAGAATAAGTGGGGAAAAACGTTCTCAAAAAGGAGAATCTACCACTGCAACTTTCTCGTATAACACTGGTCAGACTATACCAGGATTATTAGATGGTCGGTTTATGGCTCAACTTTCCACCCAAATTCGAATCAACAAAGTATTTGTACCAAGTTTCTCATCTTCATTTCAAATAAGTCCTCTTAATCCACAAAATTATTCACTCTCATTCTCTACAAATGCATCATATTCATCTGAACAATTTGGCTCTATTACTGGAAGCCTTAACTATGAAAGGGCTGTTGAAATTACTACTTTTAATTCCTTATCGGTAACCCTTACCTATTCAAGGTCATTAAGTGTCAAATTAGGAAAGAGGAGTGATGTAAGCTCTCTAAAAGGACAAATTATTCCTTATACTGAAGGGCAAGTAATCTCTAAAGCATTAATTACTATTGGAGGACAAACTACCATTTCAGATGAGAGGGGTTTCTTCACTTTTAATGCACTTCCTCAAGGAGAACATGTTATTACTATAACCTCTACAGATTTACTAAATCCAATCATGTTTGTAAATGATGAGCAGAGAATTATTACGATAGAAAACGATACCAGCTATGACATCTCGATTGAAGTCTCGACCCCTCGAACGATCAAAGGAATTGTACGCATACAAAAAATAGATGATGAGACAAGTATACCATTTCTAGGTGTATATAACTTCACCCCCCCCGTTGGTTACTCTGGTGCACTAGTAGAAATCGAAAGTGAATATGGGGTATTTAGAGCTCTCGTAAGAAAGGATGGATCTTTTAGTTTTAGTGGACTTGTTGCAACTAAGTGGACTATTCGTCTATTAGATAGCACCATTCCCGATGGTCATACTCTGACAATTAGTGAAGAAGTAATTGATCTTGGTAGTGCTGATGCCTCAGGGATTGAAATACTTCTCACTCCTGAAATCAAACAAATTCAATTCTTACAAGGGGGAGATTTCATTGAAATTAATTAGTACACTCTTAGTTACAACCATACTTTTAACACTATCTCCTCTCTATTCAAGAACGGTCCATACTCTCGATATTGTTCAAAGTGGATATTCAATAGCAGTTTTAGGAGAATCCTCTGCACAATCACCTCTCTCTTTCTCCCTAGAGATGTCTAAAAGCGAGGATAGTTTTCTTGATTATGGTCTCAATATTTCATACATGAGGACTACTGATGAAAAGAATATTTTTAGTGGAGCATTATCTTTCAATTTCACACTTGTAAAACAAGATTTTTATATTCCGATATCTCTATATATTACAACTAATCTTATTGTGGCTTACGGTAACAACAATACACTTAACGAACTTGATGCATTTGAGAGTGGGCTTGGCTATAGCGGCTCTATTCTTCTACAAAGAGTTGAATTCTTGAGCCGTAGAAACTATTTACTTTATGGATGTTTTGTTGAACTACAAAATATTACCTTTACAAGCGAGAGTTCAAATACGTTGAGTCCTCCTTCATTGCCAGCTCCTTATAATAAATCTGAGGCTATTATAGGAATAACTATTGGGCTCTCAAGAAGACCTCAGAATTTAAATCAGGGTCTCGCAATTACATATTCATCATCTCTACTATATTCATTTGACAATTACTTTAGAGTACGCTTCGGCGTCAATTTTACATCCTTCAAGGAGAGTCTATGAAAATACGTGATCTTTCCAATAAAAGGCTGATAATACTCACATTTGTAATTATTCTGTTCCTTTTGTACATAATAAATTTAATCTTCTTGATGTTCTTGCAGAGCCTTGATCCTATCTATATAGAAACGAATGATGTAAGAGTAGAGTTCTCTACACGAGGGTATGTTGATATTTTTGTTAAAAAAATACCAGGTATCGAATCAATAGCCCTTCTAGCCCAAGACACGTTACACGAAGCACCTATTATGTGCGATCAAGTAACCTTGTATAGTTTGCTAGTTAATCAAAGGGGAAGTTTCATCCCATTAATCTCAGATTATATCTCTGAGCATTCTGAATTAGGTCCTGCCTTTCGCCTTACGGTTCCAGATTATGTTTATTATAACACGCTATTTCCTATTAATATAAAGATGGAACAATATATCCTCATAGGAAGTGTTGGCAACTCAACACTTTTTCATAGAAGAAAAGTTGGATTGACAATTGTTCCAATACCAGTAGAAAAACAAAGCACAGAAGCAGTTCAAAATTGGTTATTCACAGCAGTACAAAAGAATCAAACAACTCCAATCATCAATAATGAAAGCATAGATAACAGTATTTCAATAACTTCAAATGATAATGACGTAATTTCACAAACACACAATCAAGTAACCAATAACAATACTACATCATATATAGTAGAAGCGACTAAAGAAACAGACAGTATTATCAAAGATCAAGATACCTCTATAGGGAATGCAATAGAAACACTAGGTAATTCTCAATCAAAAGCTCCTCAAAACGAGTCAATTCAAGAATACACCAAGGCACAAGATGCCATTACCTCTACAATCAAGAGTAAAACCCCTCTAATCGCAGCAACAACGCCAAATCAAGAACCACAGAAGAATATCTCCACTGAAGCATCAAACAATCTCCTTCCAGAAATTCTTGACGATCAACAAGCAAACCTTACAACTCAAGATGACAGTGCCTTAGAAGAAATAAAACTTTCCACAAACGAGATTCCTGTTGATACTTTATCAACTCCTATTGAAATAACGAATTCAGAAATGATTTACAAAGAATCAACAGATTCTCTTCCAGAAATTCTTGATGGTAAGGAAAAAGCACCTCCTATTAAAGAGGAAGACGTGTTAGAAGAAAAAGAGCCTCTCACAAAAGAGACATCAATTGATAGTATAACAACTCCTATTGAAGTAGCTAATACTGAAGTGATTACCAAAGAATCAACCAATCTCCTTCCAGAAATTCTTGACGATCAACAAGCAAATCTTACAACTCAAGATGACAGTGCGTTAGAAGAAATAAAACTTTCCACAAACGAGATTCCAATTGATAGTATAACAACTCCTATTGAAGTCGCTAATACTGAAATGATTACCAACGAATCAACAGATTCCACATTAGGTACACTGAATGGAAATGACTTCCTGATTCCACTTCAGAATGAAAATATTATTAAAGAGGAGATCATAATTGAGCCAAATCCAGTAGAAGACTTTAAACAAGTTTACTATTTCGACCAGCTAAATGAAAATGGATATATCGTAAATGCAACAAATTCTGAGAGAATAAGTGTTAGAATCAATCCTGTAATAGAATACGAAGCCTATATAGACTTTTCAACTACACCCACAAGCCGAGTCATTGATGAGACAGGCAAGCTTATTGCAGAAATCTCGCTCCATAAAGAGGAACAAGTTATATACGGAAAACTCTTACGACTTATAGATGAAAAAAGACCAATTCATCCCTATGATGTACTTGTTCTAAACCGTTATACTAGTGAGGCTTTATGGTAAGAAAAGGTTTTGCAATAACACTTTTATTCCTCTTTACACTCTCCATGATCTATTCAAATATAAATTTAGCAGAAAAAGGGTTTAAGAATGTCACATCAGTTGAGAAAGAAAATATCGTATCTTATTCGATGACTGATACTAAAGGACACCTCGTTCGCCTCGCAGTCGCGAATGGAACAAATGATGAACAAATCACCTCATTCACAACAATTCATTCCATGATTAGCAGCTGGACTATCATCGACTTTTCATCAATAACCTATATTATTGATTCCTCGTCAATTGCCTTCTCTGTAAAGCCAACAAGTATTACTTATAAAGAAGTTAACCTATTACCATTCGTACCGAGTGGACTGTACTTTACTAAACGAGGTGATATCCTCCAGTATGATTTCAGAATGAACACAGACAGCGGTTCCCCCAAAATTAATGGGATATATTATGCGGAAAGAGCTCTTTTAGAAGCAATGTTAAACTTAATAAACGTTGAGATAGTTCCGAATGAGAACACTCTTATCGAAACCGCAACAAAGGAGGAGGCGCCAGTTCTCCCTGCTGATATTGATGTACAAATACTAGAATTTAAAGTAGAAGCTTTGGAAAAACAGGTTGAATTCCTTGATAACACTAAGGCTGTTAAAGGAGAAGTAGAAATACTTAGCAAATCAATTATACAAAGCGAAAAAGATCGAGATGAAAAAGAGAAACAGCTTCTCGATGAAATTGATTTACTGAAAAAAGAGAACGCATCACTGTCGCTTACTCTTAATAGTGTAAAAGATTCACTCGATGACTTAAAGGAAAAACAGAATTCAACAGAGGAAGAGCTTAGTGACCTAAGAAAAGCAATTATTACTCTTCATAATATTGGTGTCTTTGGGAATATACATACGATTGATCCATCGATAATTGAACGGATAATCACTCTCAAACAAAAAAATCCAGAATTAACACAAATGGAGGCTAAGAAATTGCTTGTACGAGATAAGTTTGCACCTACGGATCAAGAGCTATTCACAATATTCGCAGTCTACTTTAACGAATACCAATAACAAAATAGTAGGAAATAAGCTTTACTTAATCAAATTCTATTAATTATGAGGCATATCATCATGAGTATGTCATCACTTATATCCGGGTTTGTGATTTGTTGTATTTATCGTAAAAGTAATTATTGAAATCAGTGTAATTTTCAATTAGAATAGACAGAAGTTGTGAGAAGCATTGTCATAAGGAGTAAGTTTATCGATGTATTTACAAAAAAATCGAACTGAAGGGACTTACCCGATTGCCTATATCAGATGTAATGTAGATTCGAAAAAAATAGTTGATGCAATCCTTTCTGCTAACAAAGAGGCTTCAAAACTATTAGCATTCAATGTAGATATTCATTTAAATAGACCTATCCATTCTCTATACCCGTATTTCTCAAAACTCTTACCATGGCATTCAATATTCCTTATCCCCTCAACCCATGAACTCCCATATACAAAAGAATTTTATGTAGCTGAGAGTGAAGAGTACTACTCGGCTACAGCCATGCAGTGCTCAGCAGAAAATGAGGTAGTATTTCTTATTCGAGATATCTCGTTCGAGCACTATCTTCTTTCGGTTCAAGAAGAGATAACAAAAACTCAATTTGATGTACTTGTTTTTCTTAATGAGAACTTAGTAATGCAAGATATCGTTACCTCAAATGATAAAGAATATCTTACTCGCACAAGAGAAGAAATTATTGGGTATTCAATGAGGGAAGTCTTTGGAAATGAATTCGCAATACCGATGGAAGAGTTAGCATTAAGTGCGAGAAGTTTGAAGAAAAAGACTTCAATGATATATATTTCACCAGAGGCATATGATGCTCGACGATTTAAAGTAATCGCGAACAGCATTTCAACAAAGAAAACTATCTCATATATATTAAGTATTAAAGATATTACCTCTGATATTGATCTCAATGATTCGTTGAGTGATTCTATTAGACATGGCATAATCGTCCATGATGAAAACGGGACTGTGTACTCTGCCAATAGACATTTATTTGATATGACAGGGTTTGACGAAAAGGATGTTATTGGGGGTAACATCACTTCAATATTATCTGAATACAAATCGCAATCAGGTTATGAAACCATATTGCGTAATACTAAAGAACAACTTTATCGTGTAAGCGTATCATCAACACCAATCTCCCCTCATTGTAAAAAAGATCGGATTGTAACATGCATAACTAATATTACAGAAATTCAAACTGCAGAAAGGCTATTAGAGAGAAAAATTGCTTTCGAGAATATTTTGTTTGATTTAACAAATAAAATATTCACAAGTAATGAACTCACTTTTGATCCAATTATTAATCATGCACTCGAAGTACTCGGCAGTTTCTCAGGGTCAGACCGATCGTATATTTTCTTATTTAGAGAAGGAGAAATTATGGATAACACCCATGAATGGTGTGCAGTAAATATTTCTCCTGAAATTGATAATCTCCAACAGCTTCCGAAAGACATTTTTCCCAATTTAATTATGGAACTCAGCGAAGGAAAAGAGATTTATGTCCATGAAGTAAATAAATTAAACGATGATTGGATAGCTGAAAGAGAAATCTTACTAGCACAATCGGTAAAATCGATTCTCTTTCAGCCAATTATTGGACAAAATCATAATTATGGATTCATTGGTTTTGATGCTGTTAGAAGCAATATGAGTTGGAATAAGGATGAAAGGCAATTACTGCGTTATTTTGCTAATAATGTGGGTGAAGTCTTATCAAGAAATGAGTACACAAAACAGATGAAGGAAATGAGCGAAAAAGCTGAGTTGCTTGCTCATGAAAGAGAATTGATGAATAAAGAACTCAATTCATTTTTCGCAAAAATGAGCCATGAAATCAGAAACTCAATAAATAGTATCATAGGAGTAAATAATATGCTTCTTGATACCCATCTTGATCCTCATCAATTACGCCTTACTAAAATAGTTAAATCAAGTAGTGATTTTCTCCTTAATCTTGTCCGTGATGTTCTTGATTACTCAAGAATTGACCAGTCAACTGTAGAATTACATATTGTACCATTCTCTCTCAGAACGACTATTGAACAAGTTATCTCTAGCTTTAACCAAGCAGCTACAGACAAAGGTATATCAATCTTATACCAACACGACAGAAATATTCCTATAACTGTTCAGAGCGACCCAATTAAAATTGGTCAGATTTTGAGTAACCTTTTAAGCAATGCTATAAAATATTCTGATAATGGCCAAATTATTGTGTCGACGCATTTAGTTGAAGATTTTGGATCTGAAATAAAAATCTCTTTATCTGTGAAAGACACTGGGGTTGGAATAAAACCTGATGACATAACTAAGATATTCGAGCCATATTACCAAGTCCAAGAAAACAAAAAGCATCATCAAGAGAGTACTGGCCTAGGACTACCCATCGTGAAATGGCTTGTAACAGCAATGAAGGGACTTATTGAAGTTGAAAGTGTCCACCATCAGGGCAGTAAATTTATTGTTACGCTACCATTTGGAATAGATACTAATTCCAAACTTATTCATCCCATCGACCCCTCATGGATTAATACGAAGGCTCTTGTAATGAATACAAATTCACAGTCAGCAGAGGAAATAGCTTCGATTCTAAAGGAGTATAGAATTGAAGTTGATGTAATAACAACCATTTCTGATTTTAATTTGCAAAGACCTATTATTGAACAAAATACCCATCCTTACACCTTATGTATCATCGACGATTCCATAATTAATGATGAAATCTATAACCTGTTGAAGAAATGCAAAGAAGAAGGTATTCACAATAATCACCTAATATTCATTACCCACGATCCAACAACAGAAAAATCTTTACTTAATTATGCACAAGATACGTTGTTTGATGGATTTATCACTACACCCGTAGATTCAACAAAACTACTCGATGAAATACATTCTAAAATGAGACTCGTGGAGAGAAATGAAAAAAATAAATATGATGATTATAGAGTTCTCTCCTCACTGAAAATACTTGTTGTAGAAGATATCGCAATTAACCAAGAAATCATGCTCTATTTACTTGGGCAAGTAGGCGCTACATGTGAAGCAGTCAATAACGGACTTTCCGCGATTGAAAGCATTAAAACAAAACATTTCGATGTTGTACTTCTCGATATGAGAATGCCAGGAATTGATGGGTTTGAAACAACTCGCCGCATAAGGGAACTACCAGATATTGAGATTTCTAGAATTCCCATTGTTGCAATGACAGCAAATGTGAGTGGAAGTGAAAAAGAAAGATGCCTCATTGCTGGAATGGATGACTATTTATCAAAACCAATCAAACCAGAAGAACTATATGGAACACTTCTGCAGTTCCTTCCCTCCGAAATCATAACATTACCAGATGAGAAATTATGTAGTAACACTTCCAAAAATTCTGTTGATCATATAATTGAAGGAATCGATATTGAAAAGACATTAGTCTACCTTCATGGAGACATGGAATTGTTTATCCGTTTGCTCAATCAATTCTACGAAGGATACAAAGATTTCTCTGCACTCTATGAGGAAACTGCTAAAGACGAAAATGAGCGTCTTAGATTCGTTCATTCAGTAAGAAGTATTTGTGCAAATTTAGGAGCAACAAGATTGTCTCAACTTGCCACTCAACTTGAGAAAATGATTTCTCAACAACTATTTGAAGATTATGAACAAACAGAACAAGGATTTCTTGATGAATTCTCACTCATAATCGACTCCCTAAAAACATCTCCTTACATTAAACGAGGAATAGATAAGGTTGATGAAAACTCAATTTCTCTCTCGCTGGAGGAGATCATTAAAATTCTTAATACTTTACGAAAAGGATTAATCAGTGGGAAAGCCCAATCTATTGCAGAATCAATGGAAAAACTATTAAACGCTTCATTTGAGGGTATCGTTCAAGAAAAGGTAGCTAACTTACAAAATCTGACTCGCTTATATAAATACCATGAAAGTATTTCCCAATTAGATGAAATAGTTCAACTATTATCAGAAGGATGTTGACATATTATGTACACTATATTGATTGTCGAAGATTCACCATTTCACATCGACTTACTTGTTGCCTCTCTTGAAAAGGAATACAACCTCATTATTGCAATTGATGCTGAAAAAGCTCTAAATCTTTTACAAATTGAAATTCCTGATGTAATAATCCTTGATTGCATTCTACCTGGAATGGATGGATTCCAATTTTTAAAAATCCTGCAGGCAGACAAAAATCTAAAAGAAATACCTGTTATTTTTACAACAGGATTAGACCAAACAGATGATCAGCTTAAAGGATTTAGTTTAGGGGCTGTTGATTATATAACCAAACCTTTTAATACCGATATCGTCAAAAAAAGAGTAGATATTCAGCTAGAACTCGCTAATCACAGGAAACATCTTGAATCACTCGTATCCGCACGTACTAAAGAATTAGAACATACAAGAGATACTGTAGTACAAGCTGTATCCTATTTAGCAGAATCTAGAGACAATACCACAGGTATTCATATTTTCAATACACAACGTTATTGTCATATTCTCGCTAGTGAAGTTGCTACCACACACCCAGATTTATTAGATCCTTGTGAAGTGAGCCTATTGGCTCAAGCATCTGCACTACACGATATCGGAAAAGTAGCAGTACCAGATTCAATTTTATTAAAGAATGAGTCTTTGACAGCAGAAGAGATGGCAGAAATGAAAGAACACACAATTCAAGGAGCTCAAGCAATTCAAACCACGATGGAAATGATGGGAAAAAACACATTTTTAGAAAAGGCCTACGAGATTGCTCTTTCACACCATGAAAAATATGATGGATCTGGGTATCCTAGCAATTTAAAAGGAGCTGATATTCCAATAAGTGGAGCAATCGTGGCAATTGTTGATGTATATGACGCCCTTGTTTCAAAAAGACCATATAAAGAAGCCTATAGTCATGAAGAAGCTGTAGAAATTATCACTCATGGAGATGGAAGAACTAGGCCCTCTCACTTCCATCCAAAAGTTCTAGAATGTTTTTTGCGCGTGCGGCCTCAATTCAAAGAAATCTCCGAGGAAAATAAAGTACTGTGACTTCGTCACTGTCAAAAAAAGGATAACACGGTTAGTATTCTGACTATCTCGCATATTGAGGATACTAGTATATGGGTTTAAGAGAATTATTTGGATTTCCACCGAAGCAAGAAAAAATTATTGGACCTAGAAAACTCGTTGTAGTAAAACAGCGTTGTCCTCAGAATCATCACTGTCCAGTTATCCATTCCTGTCCAACAGGGGCGATATCTCAGGTCGGGTTAAAAGCTCCGGTAATTGACTATAAATTATGTACAAGTTGTGGGAAATGTGTTAGATATTGTTTTCCAAGAGCACTTGTGATGGTAAAAAAATAATGGCATCCCCTGTACATAGAAAAAAAGGGTTGATAACAGGTCTTTTCATAATTACATTACTCTATTTTATTCTCCCTTTCATCTCTATTGCATTTTCTTTAACAGCTATTTTTTGTATTACAATACCATTCATCATATTAGTCATAAAGAAAGAAAATCTATGGTGTCGCCATTATTGTCCCAGAGCCTCTTTCATATCCGTAGTAGGAAGGAAAAAAGGTACATATAAGAAGACCCCAGTAATGTTTACAGATGGATATTTGAAGAAGCTTCTTCTTACCTATATTTCTATGAATCTCATCTTTATCACTGGAAGCACAATTCAGGTTGCATTTGGAAATATGGCGGCCATGCCCTTCATAAGACTGTTTATTGCAATCCCTCTATTTCCTATACCACAGGTGTTGAATATTGAGTTAAGCCAATGGATTATTCATCTCTCATATCGACTCTATTCCGTGATGCTTAGTAGCACAATATTAGGGCTCTGGTTTGGAATTCTCTATAGAGGAAGGGCTTGGTGCGCTGTATGTCCAGTGGGAACCCTCTTAAAGAAGATTCCCACCTGATTAGTTAAAGTGCTAACCGGAAGATCTTTTCAATATCAGCGCTAGTAAGTGTGAGGAAATTTCCTACCCCTTTTCGTCCTATCAACGCATTATCACTCATTAGCTTGATTTTATCAGGACCTATTCCAGCATCCCCTAAATGAACAGGGAGACCTAGTGATCGATAAAAGGCTTCAAGACGATCAATTGCTGTCTCTACTATAGCATCTTTATCATCAAAAGTGATTGATACATCCCACACTCTAATTGCATATTGGACAAATCTGTCAATATTTTCATGATAGACATAGCGCATCCATGCAGGAAATATAATCGACAAACCAGCTCCGTGAGCTATATCATAAATACCAGATAATTCATGTTCAATATCATGTGAAGCCCAATCTCCCACTCTTCCTCTATCTAAAAGGTTATTATGAGCTATCGTACCTGTCCACATCAATTCACTTCTATAACGATAATCTGTTGGGTGTTTTAATGCGAGAGGAGCATAACTAATAATATTTCTCATTGCATTTTCTAAGAGTCTATCTGATAAATCATTGTGCGTAGCACTTGTAAAATATCTCTCTTGTAGGTGAGCTAAGATATCTGAAGCTCCACATGCGCTCTGATAATCTGGTAGTGAATAGTTCGTCTCTGGATCCATTATAGCAAATAAAGGAATGAGGGCTTCACTGTTTACTGCACGCTTTAGATTATTCGTTTCATTTGTAATAACAGAACCTGTAGAACTCTCACTTCCAGCAGCAGGAATAGTGAGAACAACTCCTACACCTAAAGCCTTGGTGACTTCACTCCCTTGTTCCATATAAAAGTCATCCCAAACATCTTTATCAGTGAGTAAAGTACCGAATGCTATTGCTTTCGCGGAGTCAATAACGGACCCACCACCTACAGCTAGGATAAAATCAATTTTCTCTTTCTTACATAAAGCAATTCCCTCTCTTACTAAAGAGAGTCTGGGATTTGGAACTACTCCTGAGAGTTCTATATACTCAATACCAGCTTCTTTTAAAGATGCTGTTACTTTCTTATATACTCCATTCTTCTTTATAGAACCACTTCCATAATGAAACAGAACTTTTGATGAATGCTTTTTCAATTCAGAACCTACTTCAGAAATTGAATCTTTCCCAAAAATGATCCTTGTTGGGTTGTAGTAGCTAAAATTTAACATATAATTATTCTCCTAATAGTATATTTATTGTACAAATCGCATGAGTGTATCAACGACTAATTGGTGATCTTCTTCTTGGGTTAATCCAGAGACAGTCATAGTTCCTACTACTCCAGTACCTTTCAAGATAATAGGGAAACATCCCCCATGGAAAGCATATTCTTGTTCACTTATCATGTAACGCTCACTCATACTTTCCCCATCTTCCTTTAATTGCCTCCCTAATAGGTAAGAACTATGCTTAAATCTCTTTACACTTTTTACTTTTCGCATAATCCACATCTCGTTATCTAATGAAGCTCCATTAGAAGAATAGTGAAATAAGCATCTATTCCCGATGCTGATATCAAGAGCAATAGGCAAAGCTTTTTCTATTGCATGATTGACTACAAAAGATCCGATTTTAAAGGCAAGTATAGAATCAAAAGATGTGAACTGGATTATCTCTTCTTGATTCTTTAGTATTTCTATTAATTCTTGATTTGTCATAATTTTTCTCCGTTACACCATTCTACCACAATTGGAAAAACGTTCAAAGAGGGACAAATCACCCATTAAGATGATTCATATCATTACATTGATTGATAGCGAGAAATAGATGAAATAGATACAGTTTACGTGATGAAAACTAAACGGATACAACTTACAAAGGATATTCTTGTTACTATTTTCGCAATAGTACTAACCATTCTCTCTGGGCTAATGTTTAGATACCTCACTATTGATAGTTCGACGGATGTATTTATCCCAAAAGAAGCTGAGGTTATTCAAATAAACAAAACTATAGAAAAGGAATTTGGCTCACTTGATAGCTTAGTTTTAGGAGTCCATCAAGAAGAAGGGATTCTCCAACCAGGAAGTCTCGCTCTCATCGAGAGCTTGAGTAATACTATCAAAACGTTTGATGGGGTTGAATCAGTAATGAGTATAACAACACTAGATCATATTGATAGTGACGAATTTGGAATGAAGGTCGTTCCTCTTTTTAGTGGAACCAGCGAGAATGAAATCCTATCCTTAAAAGAACGCCTTGAGAGTTGGAAAGATGTTTATGAGAACTCTCTCATATCAAAAGACCAAACTATGGCTTCAATTATAGTTACAATGAATAGAGGTTTAGACTCCACTGCGCAAAAAGAACTTATGGACACTATTAGAACACTGAGCATTGATAGTAATCATAATAAAGAGAATTTTACCCTTATAGGCTTGCCTGTAGTTAAACAGCAAATAAATAAAAGCCTCGTAAGTGACATGGTAATTCTTGCGCCGATAGTGGGATTTCTCATTGTTCTCGTCTTACTATTCTCATTTAAAAAAATTACTGGCATCATTTTACCTCTCATCACTATTATCTTTAGTGCCTCAATTGTAATTTCAATGATGTTTCTTTTTACTATTACATTTACCATGGCAACGATGCTAGTTCCTGTAATTCTTCTCATTGTAGCAAGTGCCTACGCTATCCATGTTATGAGCCATTTTTATGAGGAAATTGTAACAAAAGCAGGAGCTGTTTCATTTGAAGAAGTATGCATTACTCTTTCTTCTGTTATTAAAAAAAATAGAATGCCTATCATACTTGCTGGGATTACTACAGCAGCAGGCTTTATTGCACAACTAACCTCTCCTCTCCTTCCTTTTAGAATGTTTGGCCTATTGAGTGCATTTGGTGTAATTATTTCACAATTCGCAGCTCTCATTCTTCTCCCATCCCTTCTACGAATTACGTATCATAATGGAATTAGAAAAGAAGTTATAGATATCTGGAAAAAAAGGGAAGAAAAGAGTTCAAAAGGATCAACAAGCAATTTTATTGCAGTTCTCGTCACCAAACACCATAAGGTATTCATAGTTATCTCTATTGTACTCATTATCTTAACGATCTCGCTTATTCCTAGGATTAAAAGTGGCACAAATATGATCGATTTCTTTGATAAAAAAAGCAAAATAGTTCAAGATACGGTACTTTATAATGAAAAAATGGGTGGTAGTGGACTTATAGAAGTTATGATTTCTAGTAGAAACTCAAAAAGGATTCTAAATCCATCTTTTCTCACAAAACTTGATACATTCAACAAAGAAATTGAAATATTGCCTCAGGTTGGTAAAGTCCAATCGATTATTCCCTATATAAAAAGAATGAATTTTATGATAAATAAACAGACAATTCCCTATCAAAATTTGGGTGAAAAAGAGGTCTCTCTAGATTTCTTTAGTGATTCATTCAGTTTCGAGGGGAAAGATAAAGTAAATTCAGTTGATGAAGTTATCGAACAAAATCCCATGCCATTTGATACTAGCACATATCAAGAAATTCCAACCGATCCTCAAAAATATGGGCTTACCAGTGAAGAAGACCTTACCAACCTTATAAGCCAATACCTAGTCCTTTATTCAGGTAATCTAGAGATGCTGATTAACGACTCTATTGAACCTGACAAAACTATTATCACAATCATGTTAAAGGACAATAGTGTAAATAAATTATCTGAATTAACTGCCTATATCAATGATTTCTGGTCCGCAGATAATGAATATACAATCTTAATAGGTGGAGGCGAGGCGATTAGTTTAGCGCTCACAAGCCTTGTAACAAAAAGCCAGATATATTCACTAGTCTCTTCATTGTTCATAGTGTTCATCTTACTATCGTTACTCTTTAAAAATATAAAATTAGGATTTATTGGATTAATCCCAGTTGCATTTGCTCTTATGGGGATTTTTTCATCAATGTCTTTACTAGGTATACCTCTAGATATAATCACCTCTCTCCTAGCAGCAATTGCTATAGGCATAGGAGTAGATTATGCAATTCACTACATCTCCGCTTATCAGAGAGTTGAGAGAATTCAGGGAGATTTATTATTTTTAACCACAATTATGAACACTACAGGTAGGGCAATAATTATAAATATGGTATCCGTGACTCTAGGTTTTGCCGGTCTTATCTTTAGTCATTTTATCCCAATAAAGCAAATGGGAATACTTTTTTGTATTTCCATGATCTTTTCGGGTCTATCTAGTATCACAGTGCTCCCAGTGGCTCTCCAAATTTTGCATAAAAAAGAACTCTTAAAAGAAGGAAATCTATGAAAAATCACATCAACAAAGTAATAATTATTCTAATAATTCAATTATTCATATTATCAAGTCATCTATTTAGTGCTGATATCAATCCAATAGAGATTATGAAAAAAGTTAAAGAGACACAAACACATAATACATCGGCTCTTGATATCACACTTACACTCATAGAGACAAATGGAGAAGAAAGAGAAAGAAGGATTCAAACACTCACACTTACAAAGGAGGGAAAAACGCAAAGTATTACTCTCTTTCTTTCTCCTGCGAGCGTGAAACAAACACGATTTCTCACTATCGAGAAAAATGGCGAAGATGAACAATGGATATACTTACCAGCGCTTAAGCAAAGTAAAAGAATATCAGGTGGAGAAAGTGCTGGCTCTTTTATGGGTAGTGATTTCTCCTATGCAGATATGAGTGCAACTACATTTGATCAAAATGAAGCTGTCCACAAATACCTTGAAACAACACGAATTAATAATAGAGAGGTTTACGTAATTGAATCACTACCATATGACACTTCTAACTATGGGAAGAGTAAAGTTTGGGTCGATGCAATTTCCTCGTTACCTATGAGAGTTGAACTCTACGATAAAGATACAATCACTCTACTAAAAATCCTTACGACTCAGGAAACTAAAAAAATTGATGACGTTTGGGTTGCATCAATCATGGAAATGAGTACTGTTGCAACAGGACATAAAACTCGGATAGAAATAAAACAAGCAAAATTTAACATCTATATACCAGAGGCTTATTTCACCATCCAGTTTTTACAAACAGGGAGAATATAATGAATAAGAGATTTGCCGTCCTGATCTTATTATTGCTGCTTAGCATTTCAATTTTTGCTAGCGATGGGTTCGACCTAATTTTTGAAGAAACAATTCCTACAGATGAAAAAACAACTACCGCGTCTTTTGATTTTAGAGGAAAACTCTTGGTTGGAGTAGAAACATTCGTAGAAACTTCTGATGTGCTTAAAAGTGAGATGAATCCTATTTCAGATTTAGAATTATCAATATACTTTAAAAGCTCCTCAATAGATGGAAATGTCGATATTTCCTTAAACCCACTTAAAACCGACCAGGTAGAATATAAAGACATTATTAAAGAATTATCTCTTTCCTATTATATCCCAAGAGGTAAAATAGAGGCTGGCTATTTTATACATCGTTGGGGAGTTGTTGATACAGCTCGAGTTGTCGATATATTAAATGCAGACGATTTACGCTCTGGATTGCATATAGATCCTCTTGAATTAAAAATAAGTGAACCAATGATTCTTGCAAAGTTATTTTTTGATTCAACTAATGTAGAATTACTTTATAAACCAATTTTCACACCACTCCAGGTAGCTATGAGTGGCAAATGGATTACATTACCAGATACAAGTGGTTACTTGAATATTCTTCCTAATGCAACATATACGACTCCACAGATAACCACTCTTGAATATGGATCGTTTGGTACGCGTTTTGCTTTCCCTTTAGGAAATATTGAAACCGCACTCTCCTTTTACCATGGTTATTATGAGAGACCAGCTTATTTATATACTATCGTGTCAGCAGGGCCAGTATACGATGTGAGTGATATTGAGACGATCTACACGAAGATGAATATTGTAGGGACAGAAGTAAATTATATAAAGGACGCCTTCACGTTCGCCATAGAAGGAGCCTTCTATATAAGTGAAGACACTGATGGAACAAACCCAAATCTCTATAACAGTAAATTTGTATATACTGGTTCTATAAGCTATTTGATACCAACAAGTACAAGCTATATAACAGCGAGTTATTTGGGAACAAGTATTCTTAGGTACCAAGAAGGTGTATTGAATGATATTGATACGATGTCTTCAAATCAGCAAGATAATACTATTATATTAGGAATACATATACCTCTTCTAAAGGAAAAACTCCTAATCGAAAGTGGTCTTACATACCAAATATCAACACAAGGGTATGCGATACTTTCCAAAATAGATTATACCATTGATGATGATATTACTCTTTCGTTAAAAGGAAATATTTATGGCACCTTTGATGAAAATATAAATAGTCTGTACAACATGTGGTCCCAGAATGATTCCCTTACCTTTTCTTTAGCCTATCAATTTTGATGATAGAGGAAAAGTATGAAGAAAAGTATTCTACTGTTTTTATTATTGATTATCATGATCAAGCAAGTAAATTGTGGAATAGAGAAGGACATCGTCGGTTTTTGGAAAACTCTTGATGAAAAAAAGGAATTCATAACGAGTATAATTGTATCGTATATACATGAGAATAAACTCTATGGAAGAGTTATAGTTTCATTTGACGAGAAAACTGGTAAATTTATTGAGAGCTATATGAATCCATCTCAAATTGCGAATAAAGTAGAAGGTTCTCCACTATTACTTGAATTAGATATATTCTACGATCTTGTTCTAGATGATGATAAATATATTAATGGGATAGTCCTTGACCCTCGAAATGGAAGAACATATCGTGCTGAAGCCTGGATACATGAAAAAGATCTCGTCTTACGGGGAAAGATTGGGCCTTTCGGCTTAAATACCATATTTTTACCTGCTTATGAAAGCGATTTCCCTGATTTTGTAAAGATTCCTTCGCTGTTTTCGTTCACTCCGTACAGAAATGAGTGACTATGTCAAAAAGGCTCTTTATGGTACAATAAACACACTATCTATAAGTAGGAGCTGATGATGTGTTTATTATAGCAGATGTATTACTATTTTTTACAACTTCACTAGTTCTATCAATTACAGCACTTTGCTTGCTCACCTTTGTACGTGCAAGGGACCAATATTCAGCTGAATTTCTCTCTATATTAATTCCCCTATCACTACAAATGATTCTTACACAATTTGTGACCTATTTACACCGACTCTATCCTGAAATGATAGCAAATAACACAGACTACAAACTCTTTGCATTTTGGGTAACGGGAGCTTCTATTGTCTTTACTACACTACTCCTCTATACAGCTGCTAGATATCTGATAAGATTGTTACCAACAACTGCAAAACAGACATCTATCGCTCTTCTTATTATGCGAATTATTATTATTCTGTTCTTTGCCACATCTATTGTTCTTATAGGATATTTTAGTAATTGGGAAATTGTTATAGCAATGAAAATAACGTTTTCGTACCACTTCTTTGCTGGAAGTTATATCATGGTAATCTTAGGGATAAGCGCACTATATTATAAAAGATTTGCGAAAGGGTGGGAGACGGAGAATTTATTATCGGGAATAATAGCAACATTTTGCCCTCTTTTATTCACATTCCCTGTAGATCTCATTTTTTTTAGGAATCAAAATTTTAAGATTGCCTATTTGAGCTATTCAGTTTTTGTCGTATATCTTTACTATTTTATTGCTCGCAGATATTTCCAGGAGTATGAACACCCGGTCGAAGATAAAAAAATTCATGATGGATACCTTAATTCTAAAGGGATCAGTGTTAGAGAGAAAGAAATTCTTCTATTATTGATTAAAGGGAACACTTCTCATGAAATAGCTACAGAGTTATTTATATCGCACAATACTGTTAAAACTCATGTTAAACATATCTATGAGAAATTGCATGTTTCGACGCGAGTTCAACTATTTTCACTGCTTTCGGAGAATGGAAAGAAGCAGGTCAAGAAATAACCTGTGATTCTGGATCAGAGATATCTTGAATACTCACATTTATGATTTGTCTTTTACCACCGAAATCGAAGGCAACATGAACTCTTTTATGGTGGCGATCAACTTTTATTATTTCACCTTTCATATCGAAAAGGGGTCCATCAATAATCTTAACCAGTCGCCCTTCTTCAAACTTCACCGTACTAGGAGTGATCGTTCCTTGGTGATTATAAACCCATGTAGCATACTCTTCATCTGCACCCTTTAGAGCTAATGAAAGATCCGTATTTCTCAGAATTTTGTATGCATTCCTCTCTTGATTAATTAGAAATAGGGGTAAAGGGATATCATCCTCAAGATAAATGAAGATATACCCGGGAATCAGGGGTTGCTTAACCTTACTCCATTTACCTTTTTTCTTCTGTTGCATGATTCGAATAGGGAATAATACATCTATCTCTTCATTAAGAAGTTCATTCACACCCTTTCTAATAGTATAGACAAGTTTTTCTTCACTTCCTGATTTACAATAGAGGCAATAACTCTTCATCGTATTATCCTATCACATGACGACCAGGACGTGTGAACTCTGGAACAAATTTTTGCAGAGTAGTAATCATTTCTTCTGGTGTTAATATAGGAATTTGTGTATAGAATTCTTCGAAAGTCTCTCTATCAAATGCACCATTAACTTTTGCCTTATAAACCTTAGGATTATCGGTAGGTATTGTATTATCTTGGTCACTTAATTTTTCTTCGTATAATTTCTCCCCTGGTCGTAATCCCGTAATAACGATTTTACTTCTTCCATCACCAAAATACTTCACTATTCTGTTAGCAAACTCATAAATATTCACAGGGTCTCCCATCTCTAATACCATGACTTCTCCACCATTCCCTAGCGAGCCAGCTTGGAAAACGAGCGAGACGGCTTCAGGAATTGTCATGAAGTATCGAATAATTTTCTTGTCAGTCACGGTAATTGGAAGACCGTTCCTCATTTGTTCTAGGAAGAGAGGTAACATAGAACCTCTGCTACCCAGAACATTCCCAAATCTCACTGCAACAATTTGTGTTTCCGGAGTACTTAGCATTCTCGCAATTTTCTCTGCAATCCTTTTCGTAGCACCCATAACATTAGTGGGGTTTACTGCTTTATCTGTTGAAATGACAATGCATTTTGCTGCCTTATATTTCACTGCATTCTTCAACACATGATATGTTCCCATAATATTGGTTTTCACTGCCTCTTCAGGGTAGTATTCCATCATAGGAACATGCTTTAGAGCAGCTGCATGGAAAACTATCTCTGGCTCGTATGTTTTAAAAATAAGTTCGACTTTAGCTGACTCTCGCACATCACATACGATTGGAAAAATTTTTTCACTAAACTCATTACTGTAATTATGAAGTCTAAGGGAAAGGTCATGCAACTCAGACTCATCGATATCGAGCAAAAGGAGCTTTTTAGGATCGTACTCTAAAAGTTGACGACAAATCTCACTTCCAATCGACCCACCTGCTCCGGTAACTAGAATCCTTTTACCACTTACCATACTCTTTATTGGCTCTCTATCAAGAACTACAGGTGATCGTCCTAACATATCTTCGAAATTTATTGATCTAATGTCCGCTACATTCTTCTTTTTACTCTCTATTTCAAAAAGAGAAGGGATAATTTTCACTTCAATCCCAAATCTTTCTGCAATATCAAGGGCTCTCTTCATTTTATCACCAGAAAGGTTTGTGATAGCAATAATAAGAAATTGAATATTAGAAGACCGAAAAACATCGCTCATTTGATCTATGTCTCCGAGAACTCTTACTCCATTAATCATAGCTCCTTTTTTTATAGGATTATCATCAATGAATCCAGCAACTGAGAATTGTAATTTATTTTTAAAATGTTGCCTGACAAGTTGCATTCCAATTTCACCAGCCCCATATATAAGAGCTTTCGAAGAATTATCGAAAGTTGGAGATTTCAATCGATATGATTGTGATATTCGATAGATTATTCGGTATCCTAATAAAAGTAATGTTGTATATGAAAAGAACGGAAGAAGAGTTCTAAAGACTATGGAGAAATCTTTCGTCAATAGAAGCAGACCTACTGCAGAGACAACAGATGTTAAGATAATTGCAAAACCACCTCGTAACACAAGCTCAAGAGAACTATCTATTAATCGGATAGAATATACTTTTGAAGAAGTAAGAATAATAAGATGAAGAAGAATTATGCCCCCTAGGATATATGGGCTATGAATAATTGTGTCAGATGTAGAATGCGTGGTAAATGTAGCTAGCAACATACTCATAAAAATCAAGAAAGAATCTGTAGCCATTAAAAGGATTCGTTTTACAATTCTTTCAATACTATATCTCATAACTACCACCCTAATTTTTAATAAGATATGTAAATACTAAGTTGCAAAATTTCTTATATACAAAGCATAACAGATTTATTAATGTCTGAATACTATAATAAGAAACAATTTTTATCTTTAATTGTTACAAATATTTAAATGTAATTATAACTCTTTACTTGAGTATGATTTAAAAATAATTTTTGCAAAAAAGAGCAGGTATTTATAACAAAAAGAACCTGTTCGATATACCACAGGTCCTTATCAAGAGAATTTTTTCAACAAATTCCGTTATTAGAATTTAGCTTTGTACTCGATTAGTGCTACAGCTAAGCATTCCATAGCATTTTTTAAATCTTCAACATTTAGGACATATGCTATTCTTACTTCATCTTTACCTAATGAATCGTCCACATAAAATCCATTTGCTGGAGCAAGCATAAGCGTTTGATTCTTAAAACTAAAATCCTTGAGTAAGTAGAGACAAAAATCTTCTGCATCTTCTACTGGGAGTTTCGCAATGAGGTAAAAAGCTCCTTTTGGAATACTACAATCGACTCCTGGAATCTTGTGTAATTCAGAAACAAGAAAATCTCGTCTCTTTTGATATTCGGCTTGAACTTCATGAATATAGGAATCGGGTGTACTAAGAGCAGCGAGAGCTGCCGTTTGTTCAATATCTGGAGGACAAAGCCTCGCTTGAGCTAATTTTATAGCCCCATTAATCACATCTTTGTTTTTTGTAACAAGAGCTCCAATACGGGCACCACACATGCTGTAACGTTTCGAGAAAGAATCTACTACAATAACTCTATCAGCATATTCATTGAATGTAAGTGCACTAATGAAATGGTGTCCATCATAACAAAACTCTCTATAGACTTCATCAACTATTAAGAAAAGATCTTTTCGTTTTACAAGTTCTAATAATTGAAGTAATTCATCTTTGCTATAGATATATCCCGTTGGATTATTAGGGCTACATAACATAATAGCTCGAGTTTTAGCATGAATCTTTTTTTCAAACTCGCTGATATTAGGAAGACTAAAACCCTCATTAAATCGGCTCGTTACACTCTGAAGTACAACCCCAGCCCCTTTTGCAAACGAGCCAACGTTCGTATAATAAGGTTCTGGAACAATCACTTCATCTCCTGGATCACAAAGTGTCATAAAAGCGAATTGAATTGCTTCACTTCCGCCTGTTGTTATCATGATATCATCAGGAGCAACATCTATATTATACTTACTATAATAATGAGGAAGCGCCTCACGAAGATCTTCATCTCCTTCCGATTGTCCATAAGCAATAATTTCATGATTATAGCCCCTAATTGCATCAATGACCTGAGAAGGGGTTTTGATATCGGGTTGCCCAATATTCAAATGATATACGTGTATTCCTTTTTTCTTTGCTTGATTCGCGTATGGAACTAATCTCCTAATTGGAGAAGCTTGGAAACTTGATATTCTATTTGATAAATCCATATAATACTCCTATTTTTGGGAAAGACTACCCCTTCAATACGCTTTTTGGTTGAAGTAGGTTGGGGCCTCTTGACCAGCCGAGAAGAGAAGAAGATCCGACGTTAATCTCGGTATACCTCTCTGCTCCCCGGCAATGGAGCTTGTGGATTGGCTTGGCTCATATCAACCAACCTATGAATGAATTGTCGATTATCAAGGAGCGGGCTCAATGGACGTCCGTGATGAAGGCGACTGATAACTCGTGCAAAGAGTTCAGTTACATCAGCTTGAATAAACCATTCTTTACTCGTTAGTTCTTTATCGTGGAAAACAGCATTAGTACCTACCACCCGATAAAAAACTCCCTCTTGATATGCTGCATCAAATGCATCTCGGGCAGTTCCATTAAAGAAGGGGAGAGAAACGAGACAGATTATTTTTTTTGCACCAAGATTTCTCAGTTCCCTCATTGCAATTAACAAAGTTCCCCCTGTCCCAATCATATCGTCAGCCATGAGAACTGTTTTATTTTTCACATCCCCTAACAAACTAATAGAACGAATATTTGAACTCTTTGCATCTTTTGAAACAACAGAATAATCTCTCTCTTTATAAAGCATTGCCAAAGGTCTATGAAGAGCTTCCGCATAGAACTTATTTCTTTGTACGGCACCGGTATCAGGAGAAACTACGACGAGATCTGGATCACTGAAATCGATAATCTTATGAAGTTTAATGAGAGCTTGATATGAGGCATGCAAATTCTCTAAGTGCGTATTATTGAAACAGTTCTCAATTTCTCTACTATGAATATCGAGAGTAATAATTCTCTCTACACCCATATTCTCACACATCCTACCAAATAGAGCAGCAGTGAGAGCCTCTCTAGCTCCTTTTTTATGTTGTCGGGCATATGGGTATGTAGGAAGAACCAAGGTTACGCTCTCTACCCCACTATTTTTAAGTGCACTAATGGTTGTAAACAAGAACATCAAATGATCATTTATGCTTAAAGTTGTAGGAGTATCACAATCCCACAGTTTTATAGGATAGCTATTTGAAACATCGTAAATAAAAAATACCCTTAATCCTCTAACAGCTTGTAAAATCTCAGATTTTACTTCTCCATTAGCAAACTGGGTATATCGAACAGGGATATCGAAATCAGGACAAGTATAAGCTTTTGGCTTTTTCCCTCTAGGAATTTTCTTATTTACTAAGTCATCATTAAGGGTAACTAAGTCTAATAACTCCTCGGGAGTCATATCATGACGCTTCACTAACGATGCGCTAAGCTTCTGATAGCGATCAAGATATAGCCTTCTTAAGTGTCTCACTACTTTGCCTGCAAAGTATTCAGACCCCGGGCCTGCGATAATTCCCAATTTATGTGGCTTAACAATGCTCATAGCCGGTACTTTACACAATATTGTGTGATAATTCAACACTGAAAATGTTGATATTCATCTCTCTTTTTAATTAATATTTCTAAATAACGATAATTTATGTAAAATTATTGAGTATTATAGAGATTTTTTTTAGCAAAATTGTAATTATTTTATTATACATTTGTCTTTATACATAGTTATAATATAGTTATTGATACTATTTATTTATCGAAGTATGGCAGGAGGCTATTATGAAAAAATTATTAATCATTCTCATTGCATTACTACTTATTTCTTCAACTTTTCTATTTGCAAGAGCAAACGACAAACTAGCCATTGGGGGGCAACTTGGATTCCTTGCATCGGGTGCTGTTATTGATGTCCCTCTCGGACCACTAGCAGTTCAAGCTGGAATAAACTATCCATTAGGAATTAAGTACATTGGAGAAGTCACAGGCGCAGGAGATGAATTAGATGCCATCTTAAATGCATTTTTCTTAGTTAGTGCTGATGTCACATACCCGATGGCACTTGGAGATAATTTTGATATAAAAATTGGAGCAAGTGCCCTTGGAATCACAGATTTTTCCGAAGGTTTTGTCGGTGTTGCTGGCCTAGCAATCAAAGGAGAATTCTGGATTCAAGAAAAAAATATAGGATTGTTTGCCAATTTTAACGCACCAATGATCGTGTTTGCCTTGCCCGGTGGCGTTATTGCAGACGTACTGCAAGCACCTCTCCTCCCTCTTGTTGGTCTAGTTACAAGTACTGCTGGAGTCTTATGGAGATTATAATTTAACAAACTAACGAAATTTCTTCGCCACATAAGGAGGTATAGGTGGCAACTAGATTATCTAGTTGTCCTTGTACCTCTATTTCTTTCTCTTTCAATTCATTTTGAAGACCCAAAAGATTTAAGTTCCCTGTTGAACCTATCATTGTACGGTTTTTAATGGTTTCTACTGGGTCATACAAAGATACGCTCTCTAAATTCATTCCAACTTCTTTATAGACTTCTCTAAAAGGCTTACCTTCGCTAATCCTCTTAAGTACCTCATCAGTAGCATAAAGTTCACTCTTACACCCTTTAATCAGAGCTTGAGCATCAATACTAACACCTTTTACCATATGCCTCATAATATCAACCAAAAGAAGTGTAGCTTTGGCTCCTTTCATAAAGGGTTCTTTTGTGTCTTGAAAATCACGGTTATATCCACTGGGCAGACTTCTAATGATGGATTTTACTTGAACTGCATATCCACTAATCATAGAGGATCTTGAACGGGTTAATTCTAAGCCATCAGGATTCTTCTTCTGAGGCATAATACTACTACCTGTGCAAAGATGAGGATCAAGTGAGAAGTAACCAAACTCAGGGAGACTAAAAAGCAATAAATCTTGTGCAAGTTTACTCAATGTGAGACCTATATAATCACAACTGTCTAATATCATTGCCTCAAATAATCCTCGAGAATTATTAGCATAAAGAACATTTTGTTGTGGTTTCTTGAATCCTAACAATGCGGCTGTGTATGAACGATCTATTGCAAGATTAGTACCATAACTTGCAGCCGACCCCAAAGGACTTTGGTCAAGAAGATCTTTTAAAGATAAGAGATTGGTTATTTGATCTTGTAACTGCTGAGCAAAAGAGGACGCCCATAATCCTACACTGGAAGGCATCGCAAGTTGCATATGAGTTCTTCCTGGCATAGGAATTGATTCGTGTCTTAAAGAGAATGTAGTAAGCTCTTGTGCTAGTAAAATAGTATGATGAGCAAGCGTTACAAGATATTCCCTCATCCAAAGCCTTAATGCGGTTTGAACTTGGTCATTTCTACTTCTGCCAGTGTGAATTTTCTTTCCAGCATCACCAATCAAAGTTGTTAGACGGCCCTCAATTGCAGTATGGCAATCTTCGTCTCCCCTATCTATAAAGAAAGTGTGATTCTTGTATTCGTGTAAGATAGAAAGAAGCCCTTTTTTAATATCTTCAAGTTCTTGTTGTGATAAAATTCCAATTTCTGCTATCCCATTGGCATGAGCAAGAGATCCAAGGATATCACTCAACACTAAATCTAAGTCAATGATATAGTCATTTTGAACAGTAAACTCTTCCATTAAAGAATCTAAGGTAACCTCTTTTTGCCATAACTTTGCCATCTATTAACTCCTCATCTTTGATGAGTGTACTGATTGAATCCAAATGGGTCAATCAATTAAACATTCATAGACGTATCTAACAATAGGAGGTTTCATCATGATTAAAAAGGTAATTGCTATTTGTATTATGCCAGTTTTGTTATTTGGATGTGAAAACGATATTGACAGTAGAATCATGAATTTCTTTACAGGAAAAGACAACGTGAGCCCTCAACTCGTCGATGTAATCCCTGTTGATAGCACTACAATACTATTTACTTTCGATGAATTTGTTTTTAGGCCATACATTTCATTAGATAAACAGTATAAAGGAAGTACCTGTAGAGTGTCAGAAAATAATCTGATTGTACAATTAACGTATCCATTAGATGTGATGCGAGAAACAAAAGTATATCTTACAGTAAGAGACTTTATGAACAATTCAACAACTATAGAGGTTCCAGTTTATGGAATAAATCATAGAGTTCCCGAACTTATCATCAATGAATTTACAACGAAAGGAAGTTCAGCTCATCCAGATAGAGTAGAATTAAAGGTATTAAGTGATGGGAACCTTGCAGGTGTGACTTTATACCAAGGTCTATTTTTCAACCATTCACACGCATTTTCGTTTCCATCTATTGAGGTAAAAAAAGGGGATTATGTTGTGGTTCAATACCAGCAGATTGTTGAAGAAAAACCACTTCTTTTCTACGGAGGAGCAGATGGTCTTGGAGGGAACAATGGAATTATTAGTCTCTATAACTCGCCTTATGACGATATTAAGGATGTAGTTCTTTATTCAAACAGAACAAGTGATTCAGATGAATCCTATGGTGGATTTGGCACTCGTGAAGTATATGATCAAGTGTTAGAACTCACATGTACGAATGAGTGGACACATGCTGGGGTAATAATACCTGAGAACGCAATCAATAGTGAATTGAGTACAGCGACAAGATCCTGTAACAGAAAAGAAGGAGAATCTGATACAAATACAAAGAATGATTGGTATATTACTGAAACAAGCGGAGCTACCTTTGGAAATGAAAACAATACCGTAATTTACTCACCATAAAAAAAAGAGCCATTGAAATACAACAGCTCCTCATAACTATCTAATTTAGGTTAATATTATACGTATTCAGAAGCCCAAGAATCGAGAGCTGCTAAAGAGAGAGCTCCTATCTTTTGACTTACTAATTCGCCACCTTTAAAGATAGCAAGTGTAGGAATACTCTGTATTCTATACTGTTGAGCAAGTTTAAGTTGTTCATCTACGTTTAATTTTCCGACTTTTAATTTGCCTTCATATTTTTCACCGATCTTAGCAATAGCAGGAGCCACCATTTTACAAGGGCCACACCATGCTGCCCAAAAGTCTACAAGTACAGGGACTTCACTCGAAAGAACTTCTTTCTGGAAATTGCTGTCAGTTAATGTTACTTCACTCATATATATCCTCCAATAAGTGTATTATCTATTATGGGTTAAATATACCGAAGGAATTCATAAAAGTGAAGTAAAAAAGTCTATATAGTAGAAAACTATATTTTTAGAATTATTTGTTATGTTGATATCTTTATTCTACCCTGAAGATGTCACCTATTTCATGAATATCCAAAACTAGGAAAAATTCTCCTCATCTAATACTCATGGATCAAAATACATACTCCTCCCCGTATCTTCGTTTTTTTCTCTTTTTGATGTCCCTAATCTATGCTTTAAAATCCTTATTCATCCAAATAGAATAACAACCAAAGGAAATAATTTGAATACTCATCTAAGATGATAATGAGAACATGTGTTTGTTTCTATCTTCGATTTAATTCAAGTTACTTGACATAATTAATCAACCTATTTAATAATACTATTTAATAGGTTAATTAATTATGTCAGACAAATCCATGGAACAAGCAATTATAGAGAGTGCAAAACATCTCTTTCTCGAACGAGGTTATGTAGCAACATCAACAACTGATATTGCAAAAGAAGTAGGATGCAATCAATCTCTTATCAACTACTATTTTCGTAGTAAAGAGAAACTCTTCCAAACTATTTTTGAAGAAAAGGCGCTACTGTTTTTATCTTCACTCGAAAAACCATTGGAAAGTAATATCTCTTTTCTCGAAAAAATTAGGATAATTTCAGAAAGACATTTCGAAACACTGGCAAAGTATCCCAAGCTTCCATTTTTTATATTGAATGAAATCAGCACTAATCCTGAAAGTTTGGAAATCTTTAGAAATACTGCAAGTAAAACTTTTGAGAAAGTAATCCCTTCACTCGAAAGAGAATTACTCACTGAAATTCAGGAATCAAGAATTAAAGAAACAACACTATTTGATATCTTTTTGACAATGGCATCTCTCAATATTGGAATATTGTTGTTACACCCAGTACTTGAAAGATTCACACCTTCATTTAATATCAAATCAAATACAATGTTACTAGAAAGGGGAAAAGAAAATGCAAAAATTCTCCTTCTTAGCTTGATTCCATAAGGAACATTATGAAAATTCAAAACACTATAGCACTATGTATCATATACATTGTCACTTTTATCGTAGTTCTGCCATTGTCAGGTGAAAATGTCACTCTTCAGCAATGTGAAGAACATGCTTTAATCAATCATCCTCTTGCACAACAAAAACAGTGGATTGACTTAACACGAGATTCTGATATTAATATTGCAAATACACACTATTTGCCTAAGCTCTCTTTCTTGATGTACGCTACTAGGCAATCAGAAGCAACCTCAATCTCCAGCCCATTGATTACTTTTCAAGGAAATTTGACCCAATGGCGTCTAGGAGGTGAAATAAATCAATTAGTTTTTGATGGAGGAACTACAGAAGCTATAAAAAATAATGTGATTGCCGAAGCAGAAATAACCAAGAATCAAATCAATGTAAATTTAGAATCTATTCGAGAATTAATCCTAGAAACATATTTTTCAATCATTCTCATTGACAGCCAAGTAGAACAAGAGGAAATTATAGAAAACGAACTATCTGCTATTAGAAAAAAACTTATAACGTATATGGATAACGGTATAGCTACACAATCAGATATAGATACCGTCAAGGTCGAAGAGCTAAAATCAAAAGCTAAAATGATTGAATTAGAAACAAATAGAGATATTGCAATCTATAGACTTTCTCAATTAACAGGAATGAGTATTGATAGTGAGACGCACTTTGTTCGACCTAAAATACAGAAACAAGCCACAGAAAATATTTTAAATTACAGAAAAGAATTTGAGGTATTCAGGTCAAAATTGGATGCTTTAGATGCAAAACAACGTTTCCTTGCTACTGGTTTATATCCAAAAGTACAAGTATTTGCTCAAGCAGGGTACAGCGAACCAGGATTGAATATGCTCGCCACTAATCCTTCATTTTGGTGGATTGTTGGCATTAAAGGATCATTCTCTCTAGATAGTTATTATACATTTGGAGCAGACACTAATAAAATTACTACTGCAAAAAACCAGATTGAAACACAGATAGAACAATTCAGGCTTGAAGAGAATATCAAACTCAATCAAAAGCTTTCAGAAATTGCAAAGCTTGAGCACATCATTGAAATTGATAACGAAATCATTTCCCTTAAAAAATCTATTAAAGAGGTTAATGATGCTAGATTAACAACTGGGACTCTTTCAATATCAGATTTAATTGAGGAATTTAACGAGGTCAAACTCGCCATTAGTACGAAAACTCAACATGAAGTTCAACTTTTGTTGGCTCAGAGCGAACTTAGCCTCATAGAAGGAAACGGAGAATATCAGGAATGAAACAAATCTTAATCACATGCCTCATCCTCGTAACATTAGTATCTTGTACGTCTTCTGAGGATATCATAATTGCAGAAGGAAGTATTGAATCGATTGAGGTGATAGTCGGCGCTGAGGGGAATGGTTGTATTCTATCTTTACATACCGAAGAAGGAACAATAGTTTCAAAAGGAGAAATTCTTGGAAAAATAGATGATCAACAATTAGTCTTGAAGCGGCAGCAACTTATTTCCACTCAACAAAGGATAGAAAGCCAAGCACCAGATATTGAGGTACAGGTCGCAGCATTGGAAGAACAGCTATCCTATGCTAAATCAGAAAAGTCCAGAATTTCGAGTTTAGTCACAGCAAATGCAGCAAGTAACAAACAACTTGATGATATAAATACACAAGTCAAAACGCTAGAATTACAAATTGCAGCACAACGATTGACTTTAGCACAGAGTACTGCAAGTATTGCACATGAAAGTGCATCATTGTCTTTCCAGATTGCCCAACTTGACGATCAAATTACTAAATGTATTATAAAAAGCCCTATTGATGGAGTCGTACTATCTTCATATGCTCATGCTGGCGAGCTGGCAACTATAGGAAGAACTTTGTTCAAGGTTGCCGACCTAAAGAAAGTATACCTTCGAGCGTATATAACTGCCGCACAACTGACGAGGCTAAAACTCGGAGATACAATAAAGGTTATGGTTGATTATGGGGAATCAGGAACGCGAAATTATGAAGGGGCCATATCGTGGATTTCTGAAAAAGCAGAATTCACTCCAAAGACTGTTCAAACACAAGATGAGCGTGCAGCTTTGGTGTATGCAATTAAAGTATCTCTTATAAATGATGGATACCTGAAATTAGGTATGTACGGCGCAATAGTTGAGGGAAATTAATGATGGCAAGATTCGCTGTCACCACACATGATATTAAAAAACATTATGGAAAAGTAGAAGCACTTCGAGGTATTAATATTGAAGTTAGAAAAGGCGAGATTTTTGGTCTTATCGGTGCAGATGGAAGTGGGAAAACCTCTTTATTCAGGATTCTGACTACCTTGATTATGCCTGATTCCGGGACAGCTACAGTCGATGGATTGGATATTATCAAAAATTTTTGGCATATTAGAAAACTCATTGGTTATATGCCAAGTAGATTCTCATTGTACCAAGACTTGACTGTACTAGAAAATCTCAATTTTTTTGCCACAGTTTTCAATACGACAATAAAAGAAAATTATGAACTAATTAAAGACATTTGGATACAACTTGAACCGTTTAAGACTCGACGAGCTGGGGCATTGTCTGGGGGAATGAAACAAAAACTAGCCCTCTGTTGTGCACTGATACATCGCCCAAATGTCCTGTTCCTTGATGAACCAACTACAGGGGTCGATCCTGTATCTCGAAAAGAGCTATGGAATATGTTAAAACGCTTTAATCAGGAAGGAATCTCTATTTTAGTTTCAACTCCTTATATGGATGAAGCAGCTTTATGCAATAGAATAGCATTGATCTCAAATGGGAATATATTGGAAACAGGAAAGCCTGAAGAGATATCAGGTGGTTTCACAGACGACCTATGGGCAATCAACTCAGAAAAACTTAATATATTGATACCTATTTTGCAATCACACCCTTTGGCACACACGTGTTTCTCTTTTGGTAATTCAATTCATGTAAGCACCATCTCAGGATCCTTAAAAAGTGAAAATATTAGTGAATGGCTTGAACAGCATGGACAAACGGGTATTTCTGTTACACGAATTACCCCAACAATTGAGGATAGATTCCTCTCGTTATCAACAAAAGAGAATACTTAATGAGCGCAATAATTACTTCTGCTTTAACAAAAAAATTTGGATCCTTTGTTGCTGTAAATCAAATCTCCTTCGAGGTGAATGAAGGTGAAATTTTTGGGTTCCTTGGTGCAAATGGAGCAGGAAAAACTACTGCCATGCGAATGCTCACTGGCTTATTGAAACCTACAAGTGGAACTGGAGTTGTAGCAGGGTATGATATACAAAAAGAGAGCGAGAAGGTCAAAGCAAATATTGGCTATATGAGTCAAAGATTCGCACTATATCGAGATCTTACTGTTTCAGAAAATATTCGACTATTTGGGGGTATTTATGGAATGGATAAAAAACTAATTCAAGAAAAAAAAGTCCAACTTTTACACGAATTAGGATTAACTGCAGAAAAAGATCAATTAGTAGCTCAGTTACCTTTGGGGTGGAAACAAAAATTAGCATTCTCTGTATCTATCTTTCATAATCCTAAAATTGTATTCCTTGATGAACCAACCGGAGGGGTTGATCCCACAACTCGTCGTAGATTTTGGGAGATGATCTATGATGCTGCCGACAAAGGAATAACTGTCTTTGTTACTACCCACTACATGGATGAAGCCGAATATTGTAATCGAATTTCTATCATGGTTGATGGAGGAATCGAAGCGCTCGACTCTCCACATCGGTTGAAATCCCATTACAATGTTTCGTCAATCGACGAAGTTTTCCATATGATTGCACGTAAAGCAAAAAGGATGGCTGACT
Organism: Sphaerochaetaceae bacterium; assembly: GCA_963663665.2. GTDB lineage: Bacteria > Spirochaetota > Spirochaetia > Sphaerochaetales > Sphaerochaetaceae > SABI01. The sequence goes on along the minus strand of CAXXKP010000001.1, from coordinate 1,321,706 downwards.
GATGACTCCCCTATTTGCCTTTGTAAAAAAAGAATATCATCATATCTTTCGTGACCGTTGGACTCTGATAATTTTACTAATCACACCTATCATGATGCTGATTCTCATAGGATTTGCAATGACTACAGAAGTAAAAGGGACTACTTTCATGGTACTGGATCCATCCCATGATGAATCTACAAAAGAAATTGTAGAAAATCTTATTCAGAGTGGATATTTTTCTTTTGGTGGTTATCTTGTAAGTGAAAGTGAAATTGACGAAGTATTTAGGCTCGGCAATGCAGGACTTGTGCTTGTTTTCCCATCTCGGTTTGAATCTGAGAGAATTCATTCAAACAATGCTACTATCTCAATAATAACAGATGGGAGTGATCCCAATAACGCAAAAACCCTAACGAATTACGCAAGTTCAATTATCATCAAATGGGTTCAGAACCAATACCTTATTACACAAACAGCATGGACAATCGGAATAGAAACGAGACTTCTCTACAATCCAGCTATGAAAGGTGCATATAATTTTGTTCCTGGTGTCCTCGGGATGATACTTCTTTTAATATGTGCCATGATGACATCAATTTCAATTGCTCGCGAAAAGGAATCTGGGACAATGGAGATATTACTTGTCTCCCCGATGAAACCAGTTTCTATTATTTTAGCAAAGACTATTCCGTATTTCACAATATCTATATTGAATCTCATAACGAGTCTCACCATGTCCATGTACGTTCTTGGTGTTCCCGTACGTGGAAGTTGGTTTGCTCTCATAACCGTTTCATTATTATATATTTTCTTAGCTCTTTCGATTGGTGTTATGATCTCTACACTTGTAAATTCCCAACTTGTTGCATTATTGATCTCTGGAATGGGTTTGATGTTACCTGTTATGCTTCTTTCAGGCATGATGTTCCCAACCGAGTCAATGCCATTACCTCTTCAAATTCTTTCTCATATCATACCAACCCGTTGGTATATTTCAGCAATGAGAAAAATTATGATTAAAGGTCTTGGATTTAGTTCAATTGTTACAGAAATTGGGGTCTTGTTATTAATGACAGGAATCATTTTGATAATTACTATCAAAAAATTCAAACCTAGATTGGAGTAGCTATGCTTAAATATCTTGTTCAAAAAGAGTTTATTCAGATCAGACGTAATAAATTTATACCAAGAATGATACTGGGATTCCCTCTCATGCTTCTTTTAGTGCTTCCATTTGCCGCTAACTTTGAAATAAAAAATATTAAAGTTGCTGTTGTCGATCATGATAACAGCATGTTATCAGCGAGACTAATCGCTAAGATATCATCTTCTGAATTCTTCAAGATATCTGCTTTTTGTCACAACGATACAGATGCTCTTCGAATGGTCGAATTAGGTACAGCTGATACTATTCTTGAAATTCCCGTCGGATTTGAGAAGGACCTTATTAGGGGAAATCAGCCTGAATTGTTGATTTCAGCTGATACTGTTAATGGTACGAAAGGGAATCTAGGCAGTGCCTATCTTTCTTCAGTCATTAAAGATTTCAGTACCGAACTGAGGAATGAATCACAACCAACTTCTAATAGCATGAGTTCTCCGGTTGGTATCGAACCTCACTATCGTTACAATCCATTCCTTTCATATCCAGATTACATGGTACCTGCTCTTATGGTCATCGGCCTTTTGCTGATTACTGGTTTCCTCCCAGCACTTAATATTGTTGGCGAAAAAGAAGCTGGGACAATCGAAAGTATGAACGTCACCCCAGTGAAAAGGATAACGTTCATACTTTCTAAATTAATACCATATTGGGTAATTGGTTTCTTCTTTTTTACTTTTCTCATGGTTCTCGCTTTCATATTCTGGGGATTATCTCCTAGCGGCAGTATCGTCGCGTTATATTTTTCTGCATGTTTGTTTGTATTAACGGTTTCTGGATTTGGGCTAATAATTTCAAACTATGCAAAAACATATCAACAAGCGATGTTTATGATGTTTTTTTTCGTCATGATTTTTGATTTCTTGAGCGGATTATTCACACCATTATCAAGTATGCCACAGTGGGCTCAAATAGTGGGTACTATAAGCCCTTTACGCTACATGATTGAAGTACTTCGTGGGGTATATCTACGAGGGTGTGAGTTTCAAGATCTCTTAAAACAGATGTTACCTTTGAGTTTATTAATGATAGGATTTAATGCTTGGGCTTTCCTTAGCTATCGAAAAAAAAGTTAGCCTAATCTATTCATATCAGTTTTAGGGAAATTCTTTCATATTGGGTTAGCTTTTACACAAGAAAATAATAATAACTTCGCAAATGGCAACGTTGATACTGTACTTTTGGTGTACAAATGAAAATCATTTCTAAAAATTTCAATAGTTTCCATTATCCACTAAACAATCCAAACTAAACAAAGGTGAAGGTAAATTCCTTTTATGTAAGACCTATGTATCGAGAAAAACTTTCATCTAAGCTCCTCTTTTTCAACCCTTTTTATTCCCCTAATTATCGTATTGAAATCCTTAATTACTAAAACAGAAAAAATAGACCAAGGTATTAGGGATAATAAGGACATAACCATACCAACTATACCAGCTGTTGCAGGTACGATCATTAATATTCCAGATGTAAGTCCAAAGGATGCTGTTAGTTTTCTGAAACTATTATCCTTAATCATCGCTAAAAAAAATAGTATTAATGCAATTCCATTAAATACATAATATACAGCATACGAAGTTCCTTTCCATACTGCATATAAAGTTTGACCGGTTGAAAGTAAGATCGTTTTATCTTGGTCAGTAACGGCTTGAAAATATTGTCTGCTAGTTGAGAGCATTTCGAGTGATGTATTTGAAGGGAAATAAATAGCTAATCCAATCAAACCTAGTATGAGGGCAAAAATACTCAACGATTTATTTCCATCATATAGAGCAAAAAAGAGCGCAAGATACAGGAAGATTGAAGCAACCATGCTTAACAAATAGAGAAGATCAAAACTCATAAGACCAATAAACCAGTTACGTTGAAATAAAGAGAACCAGGCGATAATCGTTGTTGGATGGGGCCAAAGTATATAAAAAAAGATTTGAACAGGAATCATGGTAAGCATAAATGCAGTAGCAATTGCTCCAACTCTATAAATAGTCATTCTAAAATCTAATGTTCCCATTTCAATCTTGTGTGTTTTAACCATCTTAACTCCTTTAATCTAAGCGTATAAAATTGATAATAAACCGTAATATTATCCCTATTTTAGGATGATTTCTCCTGATGTTTTAATACTTAAACGGTTCAAATGTATATGTAACATCAAGTAACCTTCATACTTTATATAAATCTTAATTCTAAGCCTTACTTTCCTTTCTCCCTCAGAAATAGATATCAAGTATAGATGGAATTTAAATATATAGCTTGTGTATATTCTATTTTTTGCATATTTTATCAAAATCTGTTTCTATCTTTGATAATTCGTTAACTAAATTGCTAATGATTATCAGCGTAAAATTGTATAAAATTTTCTTTCATTCTCACAAAAATCTCTTATTTTTAAAATAAATCCCTTGAAATATTTCTTGTAGAGAAATATACATTTTTTTAATCGGGCAATCTTAAAACATAATCACTCATGACTAAAATATCTACAAGATGAGATGTTTTATAGTGTCTTGGTAAACAGTGATTTCTTAAATCTAGTATGATTCAGTCATGACGTTTAAGAAAAAATGTTTTACATTAAAAAGTTCGTATTGTATTATCAATTATCGTCTACTTCTTAGAAAATGCCTAATTATTCACAATGCTCTATACGTGCATGCCGTAGAATTCCCGTAGGTTCACATATTCTTGCATCTGATGAGGTGATTAGAATGGACTTTGGCTTAAAATTGAGAAGAACTTTCCTGAGTGTTTTGATTTCATTGTGCTGCAGTTCACCTCTTCTGGCAACCCCAGTAATAATCTTAGTCCCCGAGGAATCGCTCTTTCCTGCACCGATTGCAGATCAGAATTTCCCTCGATTCGCACTCTCTTTCCCTCTATATTTACATCAAGAAATCGACACTTTGCAGGATGATTGCCCCTTGAGCCTTCGTGAAGTACTAGAGTTCGGTGGTGTGCAGAGCCTTTTCCGGATTGAACCAAAAGAAGGTCATCCACTAGCCTTTGAGCTCTCAATTGGAGCAGGAGTTATTACGCTGTTCGATTCATTTGAAGACAAATTGGATAATTTTGGGTGGGAAGGATCAGGATTTCTAACTTTGAATTTCAAGGTAACACAACAGGTGCGCTTTCGTTTCGGATTCCACCACCTATCAAGTCACGTTGGTGATGAGTATATTGCAAATTATGGGGTCATAGAATTGCCAGTCACTGATCAACAAGACCTCGTTCAAGGTGATACGTATGGTCTCAATTATGTTCGAGACTCGCTCATGGGGGGGATCTCATTTTATATATCTCCTAAAGTAAGAATATACCTAGAAGCGCGGTATTCCATGGATATGCTTCGCTATATGCTCTGCTATAATTCCTTCCCTTGGCAGGCAAACATTGGCTTAGAATTGAATTGGCCCCTGTTTGAATGGCCCACACAGAGTTGGTATCTCGCAATCCACACTTCCAGCTATCAGGAAACATCATGGTTTCCAAGCACCACAATTCAAGCGGGCCAAGTCGTGAACGTTCCGGGTAGTAATCAGCGATTCCGTTTCGGCTTAGAGTATTATCGAGGTCGGGTACAAATTGCTTCCTTTAATCACAACGATTCACTCACGCCGACATCTTGGGAGAATCTCCAAATCGAACAATATTTCGCAATCGGGGCATGGTATGACTTCTAGATTTGCGACAAGTAGTAAACATTCAGATCTGGTTTCAAACTAAGACATGAGCCTATGCTCAAGGAGTAGTTGCAGATTCAGCAATCCATAAGATTTCATCGAGTTAAACCCTATTCAATCGTAATTACAATAACAGAATAAGAACCTTGCCTAAACTACTTTATCAACAAGGTTCTTCTTACATTCAACTACTCCTCTTTTTTTATTTCTTCTTCGTTTCTATCAGGAGTAACTTCCCAGGAACTCATCCTAGTCAACACTTCTCCTTAACCACACTTATTGCTTGTAAGGGAAATCATTGTCAAATTATTACATTTTTTGCTTTCCACTCTTGAAGAATAAAGTATACTTATAATCAAAATTAGTGGGGATTACATGTCTGAATGATTTGTCTCAGAATAATATTATATTCCTGAAAAATAAGCTATTTACTCAGGACTGGGAAGTGCAAGAACGTTGTCAGGTTTTCCCCCATCGTATTATTATGTCTGAGGAGTTTTTATGCATTATTTTGAAGCTACCTTGCTTTCCACGGTTCTTATGCTGGCTATTCTGGTTGATGTCCTGAGATTCCCTTTGATTAAAAAAGATCGGGGAAGCCGTTTTTTTGTAGAATTGACAATTGCCTATTCAATATTTCTTATCATCACAATTTTCATGTGCCTCGGAAGAGAAGGTATCGTTGTATACCCAATTCCTATCATCAGACTCCTGTGGACATTGCACTTCCTTTCGTTTCCCCTCTTATTAGGAATGTGGATGCATTTCAATGCCATCAATGTCATTGATAATGAAAAATTGGTGAATATTCTCTCATTTATCCATAATATTCCACTTGTGGTTCTAACGATAATTGCCTTTTTCGACATTCCAAAGCAAAGGTTCTATCCTTTCAATGATGGGTATGAACACATGTTGCCATCGGTAGGAACCTCTTACATGCTTATCCTTTCTTTTTTCTTTTGCCTTGCCATGCTTCTCGCTACATTGGGACATCGAAAAGAATTGCAAGGATCCTTTCTATTCATTTCAATGCTTTTGCCGGTCGCCTTTGCTACATCACTCATTACTTTTTACGTTACACACACCCATGTCATGTTTACCATGGTGAATTCCTTTATGATGGTGCTGTATTACCTTATAGGGCAAAGGGATTCAGTCAGAACTGATCCTTTGACAGGATTGCCATCTTTTACGCTTCTCAAACGTAAAATGATCAGAATATTTCGTTTCCATTCCTCGTATGCAGTAATCCTGCTAGATATTGAGAATTTCCGATATTTCAACTCCCGCTACGGACAATTCCTTGGTGATCAAATGCTTGTGAGTCTTGCAGACTTTCTTCGGACATTAGTGAAAGCGAATGAGGCTTTTAGGATTTCCAATGACCAATTTTGTCTATGCATTCCTGCAAGCAACGAAAAAACTGCGCAAGCTATAGCCGAACAGATAAAAACCAGATTGAATAGTCCTTGGGAGCTTAATGAAAGATCAGTTCACATACAAATCAATATGGCAATAATAAACATACCCCAACAAGCAGAGACTCTTGAGGAGTTTAAAAAAGCGACTAACCAATTGTTACTTGAAATTAAAACGGTACGTAATAGGTCTCTGATTATATATACCCGTGAAAGCACCATCGATCATGAGCGGAAACTCAATATCATCTCAGCATTACGAGAGTCCATAAAGTTTCCAGAACAGGTTCTTGTATATTATCAACCCATTTATGAAGTAAAGACTGAACAACTCGTATCGGCAGAAGCACTGATAAGAATAGAGGATCGCCACTTAGGATTTTTACTGCCAGATGAATTCATATCGCTAGCGGAACAAACAGGACTGATCGTTCAACTTACGCAGATTGTTCTGGCTAAAGTCTGTAGATTCATCAAACAAATTCCTGAGGATAATTCACCTTTAAATCACATAGCCATGAATCTTTCTGGAGAAGATTTTGAGTCAAAGACCATTGGGAAAACACTTCTAAATATCATTGAGCAGGAAGGAGTCAAACCCAAACGGATAGGTTTTGAAATAACCGAATCTGTGGTTTTGCAATCATATGACACTGTATCAGATGTAATGATTGAATTATCTTTAAAAAAAATCACTTTTGCTCTGGACGATTTTGGAACAGGCTATTCGAATCTCCGAGCGTTGATTGACCTCCCCTATGATTATGTAAAATTTGATAAAAGTGTTATTCATGCAGCCATGGCAAATCCTTCCATGCTTACCTTATTGACCGAAATGCTGCATAAAATGGGCAAATGTGTTGTTGCAGAAGGTGTGGAAACCGAGGAGCAATTGGTACTGATCAGAAATGTCGGTATTGAGAGGGCACAAGGATATTACTATTCAAAACCGTTGCAGGAGAAAGACTTCCGAGATTTAATTATTCAGGTGGGGAAAAGTTGATTGCATACCTTTCATTACCTTCAATCGCCATAATATCATCCATTATAGAGTTTTCACTCAAACCCTCACGACATAGAGCATAAAAGATATGCTGACCACTATATGCTCAGGGCACCAGCAGAAGTGGGCCAGGTAAAAAAATAGGTGATTAAATCACAATGGATCTTTCCACCCATCAACATTATCACCCCTTTACATAGTTTTCAATCGATCCAAAATCCTCGTCATCCAATGAATGGTAGATGGTAATACGTGTCTCCAAAACTTATCAAATACCATTTGAGAGATGCAAGCATATTCTTTATCTTTTCCACCCAAACTCTAATGCATCCTTATTCCACGGAAGGTTGATATCCATATCAATGTTATCAACAATCTATTTATGTTAAACCTTCCTCACCATCAGGAACCACTACTCCATCCACTTTTCCTTTTCTTCTTAAAAAAAATCCCATAAACATCTCTAAGGTGTTCACACCAATTTGTAGATTATCGACAACCAAGGGTATCAACAAAGTATTATGGCAGTAGCAATAATTCCAGTTGTATTCCTAGGAAAAAGAACACACGGAATCCTATTGAGAAAATCTATGAGGGAGGATATTTCTAGGCCTGTAATCTTCATATCATCTCGTGAACAGATGCTTCGAGAGCACGGTAGAGCTTCCTCTTACAATACTCGTACTTCTGGCTTTTATTAAACAAAGTACCCACCACCCGAGTCCACACCTCAGTCTCTTTCCTATATACGCACACACAGAGTTGGTATCTCGCAATCCATAAGATTTCATCGAGTTAAACCCTTTTCAATCGTAATTACAATAACAGAATAAGAACCTTGCCTAAACTACTTTATCAACAAGGTTCTTCTTACATTCAACTACTCCTCTTTTTTTATTTCTTCTTCGTTTCTATCAGGAGTAACTTCTATGTGATCACTTTGAAATTCAACATGTTCTGCAACTATGACAAATCTTTCTTTCATTTGGTTCTCTTCATTTTGCCATCTATCTTGTTTCAATCTTCCCACGACTCTCACTTTCTTACCTTTAAGGAGGTATGTTCCACAATGCTCAGCGAGAGTATTCCATGTCTCGATTGTAATAAATGAGGTCTCCTCAACAAGCTCTTGATCTTTATTTTTGTACATTCGATTGCTTGCAATAGGGAATTTACATAAGCTATTCCCATTTGTAGTGACAAAGATATCTGGATCTTTGGTAAGATTCCCTTCGATTAAGATTGAGTTAAGATTATTCATAAAACTCTCCTTTGTGATGAATTTTGATACTGAATTAACTGTCTACTCACCAATTCTGCTTCGTACACTATTACTCTTTTATACCTCTAATAGGGTTAGCGAGGAAAAGGAGAATTCACCATGAATTTCGTCCTAACTTTATAAACTCAAACTATTTTCTTTTTTCAATTATATATCACTACTCCTAACATTATTTTTAATATTGAAATAAATACTATCAAGATTTAACATTATATAATCTTGGTGTAATCAGAAGCCAATGTATTCTACATTTTGATATATTTTTGTTGTACATCTAGTGACATCTCAGGGTATTTCGTCTACGATAACTGAAGAAAGGATCTACAATAAACAGGTGTAGGAATATGGCATTATGAGCATAAGGAGTATTGATATGAGACAAGTAACAGTATTATCACTTGGAGGTTCTATCATTTCCCCTAGTGAAGTAGATATTGATTTTATTCACTCCTTTCAATCAGCGATTAGTGATTATCTTGAAGAGGATTTAGAGCGATCTCTCATCATCGTGACTGGAGGTGGAGCTCCTGCTAGAATATACCAAAACGCATATAAATCTATTGTGAAGGAAACTCATGAAACGCTTTTAGATGAAATAGGTATTTCTGCAACTCGTTTGAATGCTTCCTTAATACGGGCAGTATTCAATACATACTGTAGTGACCCAGTCGTAACTGATCCAACTGCAGATATTACTTTTTCTGGCCGAGTTCTAATTGCAGCAGGATGGAAGCCTGGATTTAGCAGCGATACAGATGCTGTGTATTTAGCAAAAAAATTTGGTTCAAAGAAAGTGATTAATTTATCAAATATTGCAAAAGTGTATACAAATGACCCTAAAAAAGATCCTACAGCGACCCCAATTGATACAATAAGCTGGAAAGATTTTCGTCTAATGGTTGGCGATACTTGGACTCCTGGAAAAAATGTTCCATTTGATCCAATTGCTTCTAAAGAGGCAGAAAGTCTTGGATTACAAGTTATCTGTGCAGATGGGAGAAATATTGAAAACACAATAGCCATCTTGAGAAATCAAAAATTTATTGGAACAATTATTGGTTAAGATTTCTTTTCTTCAAGAATGAATTAAGAGGGATAGCAAAATTAGGTGGAAAAGGATTATCTTGAGTAAAATCAGGAATCCATTCTACGTTATCCTCTAACTCTTGGACATATCCATTCTCAATTTCTAACTCATCAAGGAAATTTAATAAATCATCATACTCTTTTTCGCTTACATACTTCTCACCTGTTAGTTTATGAGGGTTGATAAATTGCACCATAAGTGAAAGATATGCATGTTCTTTTAAATTCTTCGCAAAGTATTCAAGTACCTTATATGTGGACTCTAAAGATGAAGGGAACACAAGGTGCCGAATAAGAATACCATGCAGAGACCCAGTTTCATCAAAGTAGGTTTCCCTTTGAGTTGAGAGTAAATAATCAATTACAGATGTGATCACGAGAGGATACTCACGATAAGAACAATAAGTAATACTAGTTTGCTCACTTAGAGTCTTGATATCGAGAAGATAGAGATCAATAAACTCATCGATAAGAGATAGGCCCACAATACTCTCAAAACCAGAGGAATTCCATACGATAGGAATATGAAGACCCCTCTCTTTTGCTATCTTAATGGATTCTATAATTGATGGAATAAAGTGAGTGCCTGTAATAAGATTTATACTCGCAGCATCAAGATTTTGCAACTCTATCATATATGCTGCAAGTTCCTGCTCGCTCACTTCTATATGAAACGTAGTACGAGGAGAACTAATTTGCTCATTTTGACAGAATGGACAGTTCAATGAGCACCCAGTAAAAAAAATAGTGCCAGATCCTTCCTCTTTACTAATTGGAGGCTCTTCTCCTTTGTGAAGACCTATCCATGCAATATTCATCTTATCATGTTGTCGGCACACACCTAACTGACCTATAGTACGGTCAACTTTACACATATGCGGACATAACGAACATGATTGATACGGGCTATTATTATCCACTTTCCCCCCATTGCAACTTGACCTATATGGTGAAATATACGATGTTAGTGTACATGGGATTATTTGATTACCTCAAGAGAAGACAAGAGAAAAAAATAGAAAAAGAGCGCTTTATTCTTTGTCTAGATGGAGGAGGAATGAGAGGCATCATTCCCTCTACCCTCTTGATTCATATCGAAAAGGTTTTTACTGCGCTTGGTGATAAGAGGCCCCTCTATTCTCATTTTGACCTTATCGCTGGAACAAGTACAGGTGGCCTCATCGCATTAGCCCTCTCGAATAGTTATCAAAATGGATTATTCGATGCAAAAGAGAACAAGGTTGAAGATATTGCTAAACTCTATAAAACATATGGCAAGACAATCTTCCCCAAAGTTAATTCTATATTCCCGACCCAAATGCTGAATCAACTATTTAGCCATAAATATGATGATGCTTCTTTTAATCATCTTTTATATAATATGTTTGGTAATACTACACTGAAAGAATGTCTTACACCAACAATGGTAGTCACCTACAATTACGCACATGACAAGCCCTTCATTCTTAGCAGTTCCATCACCCCAAATACTTTAGTTCGTCAAGCAGCAAGAGCGACAAGTGCAGCCCCAACGTATTTCCCTGCCGCTTTCTATTATGATGAGAGTAGCAAAGAAAATATTCCTCTTATTGATGGAGGAGTCGTCGCAAATAATCCTGTACTCTATGCATACAAAGAAGCAAAACGGATGTATCCAGAAACTGAAAGATTCCATATTCTCTCTCTTGGTACAGGATTTGTATCTAACCAAATCGAGATTGATAATACTAATGGGGGTGTACTCAGTTGGTTTGATCCTATAAAAGGAACACCTCTACATAAAATTTATGCCTCTTCTCAAATGAATACCGCTGATCAGATAGCTTCAATATTACCTGATGCAACCTATTTACGAATTCATAAAGAGCTCGATAAAAAAATTCGATTAGATGAGACCGATCCACATATATTGCAATGGATGACACATTTCGCAGATGATTTATTTGATGAGTATAAAGAGGAACTGACATCCTATCTCTCCTTATGTGTACAAAGACCTATTAAACCACTGAGATTATAAGGATTGGAAATATGTCAGTAGGACACCCAAAACAAGAAGTTATTGAAAAAAATATGAGAGCTCTTTGTAATGCACTGGATGAATACTTAGAAGATACATATGGAGATTCATACCCTCTTCACCCCAATAGAATGAAACGGGGGAAAGCGGGGAGCGTTGCTTATGATGGACTGTTTAGCACAGGGACTAAATTTACTTTAGGATATGGTTCACAGAGTGGAAGAGGATACCTTGTTGATATTGAAATAGTCACTCTAGAAAAAATTGCTCATGAGCAAAAAGAAGAAATTGAAAAATCAGCTGCATCCTTTTTAAGAAAAAATTTATCGGAATATTTTCCACATCGAGAACTTGAAATTGTAAAAGAAGGGAATGTGTTTAAAATAGTAGGAGACTTCTCCCTTGGAACACTATAATCAGTGCTTATTAACGGTTACAAGCTCATAAGCAATGATTTCAGGAGATACTCCATGTCTTTGTGGAATTTGGTTTTTATGAGAAAACTCCACCGCCTTTTTCACAAGGGAAGCCGCATCTTTCACAGATGATGAAAAATCTTCACCTTGTAGGAGTCTACCAGTAAGAATAGATGCGAATAAGTCACCACAGCCTGGATAACTGACAGGAATATGTTGTTGCGAGAAATGAGAAAGAATATTCTTTTCTTTCTCATAAGAAACCACAAGAGAATTATTCTTCTCCATTACTGATGTGATTACCACAAAATTCGGACCGAGATTAGAAATCTTTTTAGCCCAGAGTGAAGCCTTTTCAACAGAAAGTGCGGCATCATACTCTTCCCCTAACAAAAGTGCCGCTTCTGTTATATTAGGTGTAACGACATCTGCAAATGAGACTAATTTTTTCATGTAGTTGACTAAATTCTCACTTATTGGATCATAGAGGGACCCAAAATCACCAAGGACTGGATCAATGATAACCAAAGGATTATTCTTCTTCTGCCAATTTATCAAATTAAGAAGAGTTTCAACACTATCCTCAGAACCTAAAAATCCAGAATAAATTGCGTCAAAATGTAAATCTAAAGTTTCCCAATGTTCAATAATCATATTTATTTCTCGAGTTAAGTCTGAATAAAAAAAATTAGGATATCCATCTGTTTGAGTAGAAAGAAGCGCTGTAGGTAGAGGAGACACTTCAATACCCATCATCGAAAGAGTTGGGATAACTACAGTAAGAGAAGATTTGGCATAACAAGATAAATCATGCATTGCGGCTACAGTTTTCATAATTACCTATACTAACTATCTTGTCGGCTTAAGACAAGGGGGATATACTTCTATCTAATAAGAGGAGAATATATGGGGAATTCTTACCAATATCTACTAGATAGATTGACTGGTGTACTTCCAGATTCTAATGAAATCTATCGAGCTTTTGATGAGATGATTGTAAGTGTATCAGGGTGGAGAAAGAACTTCAGTATTACACAAGATGAACAAGATAGAAGTGAAGACATTTCGACAATTGATGCATACATTGTCGCGATTGCAACTCTTTCTTGTATCAAAAGTCTTAATTACAATAAAGTAATTCTGGCTCATGATGCTCGCCCCACAGGTTTTACTATTTCCAATATCGCAATAAGAATTCTCCTCTCCTACGGTCTAGAAGTGAAGTATATTGGAATCGCTAGTGCCCCAGAAGCATTTGCTTACTCAAAAAAAGATCTGGATTCTTTTTTCTTTTATATCAGTGCTTCTCATAACCCAATCGCCCATAATGGCTTCAAATTTGGTCATGACGGAGGAGTCTTCAATAAAACAATTGCAACTGAAATGATTGTCAATTTCAAATCTGCCATTCTTGATTCTAGCATTCTTACACATGTGCAGGCAATGAGTAGTAAAGTGAAAGATAAAGATATCTTATCTATTATTGCAAAACAAGAACAATATAAAAAAGATGCTTTGAACGCTTATTATGAATTATTAATGCTCACAAATGGTCTTATTACTAAAAAAGAAGCATTCATTAAGAAAATCCAAGCTTTTCCTATAGGTATCATAGCCGAATTGAACGGAAGTGCACGAGGCGTTAGTATTGATTCTTTTCTTTTTTCATCACTCAACATAGAATGTAAAATATTTAATGGAATTCCTGGTGAAATAGTTCATGAAATAGTACCTGAGGGAGAAAATCTCTCTCTCTGTAATACTCTTTTATTCACTGAACATAACAAGGATAAAAAATTTGTCTTAGGGTATGTTCCTGATAACGATGGGGACAGAGGCAATATCGTTTATTGGGATGAGTTGAGTAAACGAGTTATCACATTAAGTGCTCAAGAATTATTTGCCCTCGTTTCTCTTATAGAATTGAATCTTAAAAAAGAACAATTTGACAAGGTGGGGATAGTTATAAATGGACCAACAAGTCTACTCATTGACCACATTGCTGAGAGACTAAGTGTACGAGTGGAAAGAACCGAAGTTGGAGAGGCTCATGTTGTAGAAAGAGGAGAACAGCTAAGAGAGTTGGGTTACTGCGTTCCCATTGTTGGTGAGGGGTCTAATGGAGGTATCATAAGTTATCCTTGCAAAGTAAGGGATCCTATGAACACAATCCTATCATTAGTGAGATTGTTAAGCGATGAGAAACTCTTCCAAAAAGTGACTCGACTTCAATCCTCTAGACCATCTATTGCTTTAGCAATTAGATCTCTTGAAAAAAGAACTATCACAGGAAGTTTCTTTTCAAAAGCAAAGGTCTCTATAAAGTGTGAGGACCATGGTGTACTCAAGAATGCTTATGAAAAGCTATTTATTCAAAGTTTCTCCAAACGAAAAGATGAGTTATTTTCGAAGTATGGTATTACTAGCTGGTCAGAGGAGCAAACAAGTGGTACATCCTCTTCACTCGGAGTAGGAGAAGAGTTCAGAAGTCCACCCTTTCGAGGCGGACTAAAAATTCTTTTTCATGATGAACAGGGCAGGATTACTGATTTCATGTGGATGAGAGGCAGTGGAACTGAAAATATCTACAGAATTATGGTAGATGCTCAAGGAGATGACAACTCTCGCCATGACTATCTCCTTTCTTGGCACCACAGTCTTGTTCAAGCAGCCGATAAAGAGGCAAATAAGAAATCACACTAAAGGAGCTACTGCAGCACCTAAGATGGGAGAATTATCTATTTGGACAATCTTAAAATATCTGTGGTGTTCTCTTGTGAGAAATAAATCTAAATAAAGCCTAGTATAAAATTCCAATTTCTCAGTTTTATAGAATGTGGTTCCATCGGCGTTTATCAAAACAGGATGTCTCGGGTTGACTCCTGCCCTCGTTGAAAGAACTGCTGCTGATAAATTGATTGCGGTTAATTTTGCAGCACGCCGTATAATAGCGTCTAAAATCATATGAAGAGCTAAACCATCTTCCTCGTTTGTTATGCAAGTTACTAAATCATATTCTTCATTCAATGGCATCTCTAAATAGTGACTCATTCGTGTAGTATTAATAGGTTCAATTTTTTCATATCTATACCCAAACTCTTTTGACAAGACACCTTCGCCAATTGCTTTTTCAATGACAAGGCGACTGAATGAACCCAGATAGGCACCACTTATCATCTTTTCAAAGTGATAAATTGGAGGATTTTTTGTTGTCTCAAAAAATTGATCATCAATTGGGCCTACAGTTAAATTATAATTGCCAGACTCAACATTCACAATTTGTGACCCAGAAGGAAGAGAGGGAATCTTTGTAATCGCTTCATTCTGTTCAATATAGGCTGTATTAGTTCCTGTACCTAAAATGAATCCAATAAAAGAACTATAGTTATGAGCATCTTTGCTAACTTTACCAGCTAAGAGTGTTGCCACAGTATCATTTAACACTGCGACTTTCTTATTACTTACATTATGACCCCTCCGTGCTAATTCTTTAAGGAGAGTCGCTCCAACAGGTTTACCAATAACTTCTGGTGCTTTTATCTCTTTAGAAAAAACGACAGGGATGCCATCTCGGTCAGGTGTAATAGTTGCAGCATACGAGAAACAAAATCCAATATAATCACTCTCGTTGATTATGGGCTCAACTCCATCAGCTAACGTGGAGAAAAATTCTGACGAACTTACTTCGTGGTGAACACCAGGCATCCCTGTTTTCGTGAAATACGAAAACACTGCATTGAGTGATTCATCAAAAGTAACAAGTGCAACTCTAAAGTTAGTTCCACCTGCATCAAGGACGATAACTTTATCACCACATTTTATTTCAGCATCAGCTTTAGTATAGGTAGGAATCATAGCTAAAGAACCATCTTTATCTTTAGCCAGTCCTCTTTTCATCTCTTTGAGAAACGCCTCAAGCTGGGCGTTCATATCTATAGCTTCTTCATTGAGCTTATTTGTTTTTAAGAATTGTAGTGTTTGAGAGATTATTTTTTCCATATATTTTATCACCTCACTATTATTGTGTGTGTAGTGTAAAAGAGGAAGAGAATGCTGTCTAGTATAATCAGTCGTGAATGAAGATGCTTAAAGCAATTTCAAGAGCATCTTCTCCATCTACAAGAACCGATAGTGGAATTATTTCCCCTCGATTACTCCCTTCAAGAGGAACAATGAAGTAAAAGTCTAATAAAAAGTCATCATTTACTCTACTACCACTGACAGCAAAAGAGCCATTCCCTTCATATCTGAAGGGGTAGGTATTTGCTATCCTGTTTGATTCGAGGCTTCCTGTTAAAAGAATTTCATCTTCACTAAGATGTTGTCGTTGTAGGTAGGCTTTTATAAATTCATAATTATTAAAATAGCTTGTGACACTCTCTAGAAGCATTTCAAAGAAACCTTTTGGTTGAGCAATAGGAGGAGGATAAGAGAGAAATTGTTTTCTCATAGCACCAATATTGCTATTCGTTAACGTAAAACGAATTCGGCTTGCACTAGCATCTTTTTCTAATGAGGTATCTGGGAAATTAACTTCAGGAGTCAGTAGAGTAGCTCCTTGCACGGTAGCGACAGCTACAATTATTGATTGAAGTGCGAGAGTAATATCTTGCTCCCTCACATCAAGAGAATATACTTGGAATAATGGAATTAGAGAGATTATGAAAATAAGAATCTTTTTTTTGGCAATATTCATTGAGGTTTTAGAATACTCATTTTAACCCTTCTCTGTCAAATTCTAAAAGAGTGTGATAAAGTATTTTTCATGGGATATAAAGAGACGTTTTTCTTCTATGATTTAGAAACATTCGGATTACATTCTCAACACGACAGGATTGCTCAATTTGCTGGTATTAGGGTTAACATGAACTTAGAAGTAATTGAAGAACCTGTTGTTTTTTACTGTAAACTAAGTGAAGATTATCTGCCGGATCCATTGGCAGTTCTCGTTACAAAAATACTTCCAGACGAAGTTAATGAGAAAGGTCTCATTGAGAAGGAATTCATGAAACGAATTCATGAGATTTTCACGACTCCAGGTACGTGCGTTGTGGGATATAATTCCTTAAAATTTGATGATGAATTCATCCGTAATGGTTTTTTCAGAAACTTTTTTGACCCATATGAAAGGGAATATAAAAAACATAACAGCCGTTTTGATATTTTCAGTCTCGTAAGAAGTGCTTATGATTTTAGGCCTGAAGGAATCGTCTGGCCAATGAATGAAGAAACGCATCGGCCACGGTTTGCCCTCACTGCTCTCACTGAAGCAAATAACATTCCTCATGAAGGAGCACATGATGCTCTCAGTGATGTATGGGCAACATTGAATCTTGCTCGTCTTATCTATAGACGACAACCCAAGTTATTCCTCTATTTTCTCACTATGAGAGACAAGCAATATGTAAAAAGCCTGTTAAAGACACCTTTTGGAGAACCTGTTGCTCTTACTGACCAGTTTTTCTCCTCTCCTTATGGGTCAACTCGCTTAATAACTCCAATTACTGCATCAAAAAAGAATGCTAATCTCATTTATGCTTTTGATTTATCACAAGATCCAAGAGAACTTATCGAGTACTCAAAAAGAGTTGATACCATAATAGAAACCAAGCGTAACCGTGACAAAATCCATAAAACTTTGCAAATAGTGACAAATGCATACGATGCAAATAAAGATGACGAGGTACTCCAACAAGCATTTGAGGCACTTACAATCTCTTTATATGAGCTTGAAAAGCTTCCTCAACTATTAGAAATGACAACATCCCTCATTGAGGCAAAAGGTATTATTAAAATTTCTGTGAATAAAATCCCATTTATTTCACCACTGAAGACCATCACTAATGATGAAGAAACAGCTCATCGCCTTCATATTGATGTAGAAGAGTGCATGAATACTTACAATACTCTCTTAGAAACTCAGAATATTCCTCTTAATATTGTTGCAGAAGACCATTCTATCACCTACAAAGAGATTGATGATGTGGACTTCTCCCTCTATAGTGGACCTTTTCTTACATCAAATGATCAAGACAGGTGCACAATTATTAGAGAGTCTAAAAAGGAAGAGTTAAAAGAGATTGATTTCCCATTTGATGATGAACGTCTTCCTGAACTATTATGGCGTTATCGGTGTAGAAATTTTAGCGAAACTCTTGATGAAAATGAGCTAAAAAAATGGCATGAGTTCTGTGCTCAAAGAATTATGCAACCATTACTAAAAAATGGATTTGGTCTCTCATTTTTTTCTCGTAAAATTGAAGAGAACCTTGCGAATAAAGAGATTTGTGACACTGATAAAGCACTCTTAATCGCCTTAAAGAATTATGCAATAAAACTTTTACATACCATTGGAATGACCTACCCAGAATCTATCTTATAAAGACAACTTTGGAGAAAGTATCAACATGAAAAAAAAAGAGTCACACATCGGGATTACTACGATGGCATCCTACGGAGTAGGAAAGTACCTAGCAGAATTTCTCACAGGAGCATTTGGTGCTGTTGTATATAAATTCTATGAAACAGAAATTGGGCTCCCTGCATTATATGTGGCGATCGCAACAATTCTATATTCCCTTTGGAATGCAATAAATGACCCGTTATTAGGATACCTTACTAATAAAAGTGCACCACTAGCAGCAAAATTCGGCAGAAGGTTTGTGTGGATCATAATTGGTCTCATACTCACAAGCATCTCCTTTATTTTCATTTTCAGCGTCCCCAGTAGTTGGATATTGAATGTAAAATCTTCTCCACTTCCTGTTTTCTTTTGGATGGTTATTACAATATGTATATTTGATGCATCCTATTCTCTTTGGGAGTTAAATTATCAATCAATATTTCCAGATAAATTTAGAAGTCAAGAAATAAGAACAAAATCAGCAGGAATTAGTACTGCTGTTGGTGTATTAGGTGTTGCCTCTGGATTTGTGATTCCTCCCCTATTCTTCTCATATGGAGACTTAGGGAGCTATTTTTTAAGTGCAATTGTTATTGGTGGAATAACCTTGGTTGGCATCATTCTGTTAATTCCAGGTATCCAAGAGACAAAAGAAATGATTAATCGTTTTGTTGTCCATAAAAATGAGAAAAAAGAAGAGAGATCTTTTATAGAATCCCTTAAAGATGCATTTAGGCATAAGGACTTGCGAGCATTTATTTTACTTCTATTTCTCTATCAATCAGGAACAATGTGCATGACTAGTAGTGTTCATTATGTGGGGAATTACATTCTTGATGTTCCTAGCAGTGGCACTACTCTCATTTTCGCAGGGATGCTTATAGGAACACTTCTCAGTATTCCCATCTGGTTGCTTATATCAAAAAGAGGGGTTAATAATCAAAAGATGCTTGTCATTACATCCATCGTAATGGCAGCATTTGCTTTTCCTATGACATTTATCAATACCATGAATGGGTTCACGATTTTCATGGCTCTCTGGGGCGTAGGATTTGGAGGCTTTTGGACATTCATGGGTCCTGCTATGGCAGACATCGTTGATGAAATTGTAATAAAAGATAAAAGAAGAGACGATGGAGTACTCATGGGAATTCGAGCCTTTTTTATGCGCTTTAGCTATGCAAGTCAAGCAATAGTGTTTTATCTGGTACATACACTCACTAGATTTGAGGCAAATCCAACTAGTGATTCTGCGCTTTTTGGTATATCACTTCATATGGCTGCAATTCCTGCCTTATTTTTCTTGGCGGGTGCATTCCTCTTTATTAAGATGAATTCTCTCACTAGCGAGCGAGTTGCAAAAAATAAAGAAATATTAGCATCTATGGACATCTAGGAGAAGAAATCGTTATACTAATTCCCACACTATACTAATTAAGTGCATATATTTGCTGTATTAAGAATTGGAGAAGATATGATTGATGTATTAGAGCCTTTTAAGGCTCAACTAGAACATATAGATAAACGATTACAAGACCCTTCGGTAATGAATGACATGAACGAATATAAAGCTTTGATGCGAGAAAGAAGCCATCTTGAACCGATTGTACAAGCATACAATACGCTCGTTGATCTTTCTCACCAAATTGAAGATGCAGAGTTAATGCTCAAAGAGGAAGAAGATACTGAAATCATCGCCATGGCTAGAGAAGAAATAAGTGCCTTAGAAGAAGAGAAAGAGGCTTTGGAACTAAAAAGTAAAGTCCTGCTCGTACCGCCTGACCCTCTCGAAGGAAAAAATATCATCATGGAAATTAGAGCAGGAACAGGTGGTGATGAAGCTGCCCTTTTTGCAGCTGACTTATTCAGGATGTATTCTCACTTTGCAGAAAACCATCGATGGAAAGTAGAAATCATCAGCTCGAATGAAACTGGAATAGGTGGATTTAAGGAAGTTATTTTCTCTGTGTCGGGGAAAGATGTCTACGGGAATTTACGCTACGAAAGTGGTGTTCATAGAGTACAAAGAGTTCCTGAAACCGAGTCAGGCGGTCGTATACACACATCTGCTGTTACTGTTGCAGTACTACCTGAAGCTGAAGACACAGATATTGAAATAAAACAAGAGGAATTAAAAATAGATGTAATGCGTTCTGGTGGCCCAGGTGGACAATCTGTTAATACAACAGATAGTGCCGTCCGTCTTACCCACTTACCTACAGGTCTTGTAGTAATTTGTCAGGATGAAAAATCTCAAATTAAAAACAAGGCAAAAGCACTAAGAGTTCTTCGATCTCGATTATTCGACCTTGAAGAAGAGAGAAAAGCAAAAGAGCGAAGTGATAATAGAAAGAACCAAGTTGGAACTGGAGATAGATCTGAAAGAATTAGAACCTATAATTTCCCTCAAAATAGAATCACTGATCATAGAATAAATCTTACTCTTTATAAACTTGAGTTAGCACTCCAAGGAGATATCAATGAAATTGTTGAGTCTCTTAAAATGGCAAGTGCAGAAGAGGCGTTGAAGGACCTTATCTAATGAGAATACAAGAAGCTCTGAGTGGGGCAATTACAAAGCTTCAAGAAAATAATATTTGCGATACCCCACGTCTTGATGCTTCCCTTATTCTCTCTCATGTTACACAACTAAGTAGAGAGCAACTCTATACTCACAATGAAAGAGAGATGACCCCTCTTGAAATAGAGGAATTTAATACTAAACTCCTTTCTCGACTTCACCATATTCCTATTGCTTATATCGTTGAACATCGAGAATTTTATGGAAGAGAATTTTTTGTAAACAAGGATGTTCTCATACCTCGAGGAGACACTGAAGTACTTGTTGAAACAGCTCTTTCACTCCTGCAAGATACAGAAAATGAGAAAGTGCTCGATCTCTGTACAGGTAGTGGGTGTGTTGGAATCTCGATTGCTTTAGAAAAGAAAAATACAAAAGTCACTCTAAGTGATATAAGTGATCAAGCACTATTCGTGGCAAAAAGAAACGCTCAATCCTTACAAGCTCCAATAGCAAGTATACTTCAAAGTGATTTATTTGAGGCTTTTGATAGTCAATTATTCTCACTCATTGTATCAAATCCACCTTATATAGCATCATCATGGTATCAAGGACTAAGTAAAGATGTACTTTATGAACCGAAACTAGCTCTATTATGTGAAGGAGATGATGGACTTTCAATCATAAGAAAAATTATCTCATTAGCTCCTTTATATCTACACAAACAGGGGTATCTTGTGATTGAATGTGATTATCGACAGATAGATGACGTAATGAAAGAATTTTACTCCAATGGTTTTAGTGAAATACATTTCTATAAAGATCTTGGGAATAGAAGAAGGGTAGTCTCAGGGAGATATTCATGTACGAAGAATTGACAAATCGGTTTATCCTAAAAGCTTCAAAATACACAAAGAGCGAACAAGAAAGGATTGCTGAAGCAGCTCGATATGCATGCACAGCTCATGAAGGTCAAAAAAGGCACTCCGGAGAGCCATATATCATCCATCCGTATGCTGTTGCAGAAATCCTCATCTCAATAAACATGGATGTTGACACTGTTATAGCAGGACTTTTACACGATACCATTGAAGATACTGATATCACTTTTGAAATGCTTAAACAAAAATTTGGAGAAACCGTTGCCGAACTTGTTGAAGGTGAGACAAAAATATCTACCCTAAAAGCAAAAAATAAGAGTCAGCAAGAAGCTGAAACGATACGGAAAATGTTCTTTGCTATGAGCAAAGATGTAAGAGTTATCATTATAAAATTAGCAGATAAACTTCATAACATGAGGACTCTTCAACATCTTTCTCCTCAGAGAGCAAGAGAAATTGCTAATGAAACTCTAGACATCTTTGCCCCTTTGGCAGACAGGCTTGGTATGAGTTGGTTAAAAGGAGAACTAGAAGATCAATCTTTAAAAATACTAAGACCTGATACGTATCAGTATATTGAAGAATATTTACTTTCAAAAAAGAGTGAGAGAACAGCATATCTTGGTCGTATAGAAAAAATTATTTTCAGAACATGTGCTGAACAAGGGTTAGGAAATGTTCTTGTACAGTCAAGGACTAAACATACTTATGGTGTCTACTTGAAGATGAAGAAAAGAAAGGTAGAGCTTGAAGAGATGGGAGATATTCTAGGAGTACGAATAATCTGTGACACAGTTAATGAATGCTACACACTTCTTGGAATTGTTCATAAACTATGGCCACCAATGGCTGGCAGATTTAAAGATTACATTGCTATGCCAAAAGCTAATAATTACCAATCTCTTCATACAACAGTCATGGCTCTAGATGGCAAAGTACTTGAAATCCAAATTAGGACACGAGAGATGCATGGAACCGCTGAGTACGGTGTTGCCGCACATTGGGTATATAAATCTCAGTCAGGTATTGGTGGAGATAGTACCTGGATGAATAAGGATAGTGAACAATTCACAAAAATTCTTAGCAAATTAAAAACATGGAGTAATGAGATAGAGCAGAGTGAAACTTTTCTCGATGATATTAAAGGTGAATTACTCAAAGATACGATCTATGTTTTCACCCCACAAGGTCATATCGTTGAACTCCCTGCAAATGCAACAGCACTTGATTTTGCTTATCATATACATACTGAGGTAGGAAACCACACGACTGGAGCTAAAGCAGATGGATCTATAATCCCACTCAATCAGCCACTGAAGAATACTCAAGTAATTGAGATCCTAACTAGCCCTAATGCACATCCAAATGTGAACTGGTTACGTTTGGCACAAACCACTAATGCTAGAAGAAAGGTCCGTTCCTGGCTCAATAAAAATGATGATTCTCTTATAATTGATAAAAATATCATTGCAAAAAAAAGGATAGATACAGCGCTTTCACAACCACCGGAACCTGAGGTTGTTACAGATTCAGGAGAAATCGTCCGTTCTGTAATTGACAATTCAAGACTCACTTTTAAAGTAGGTGATGAGAAAAATATGATGATTTCGTTAGCCTCTTGCTGCAATCCTCATCGTGGGGATGCAATCATTGGGTATGTCTCGAGAGGTAGAGGAATTATTGTACACAGAAAAACATGTAAAAATCTCAAACACATGACCGAAATTGATGAGCGAAGTATTGAAGTCGAATGGGAGACTGCCGAACCTCGACTCACTCGCAGATTCAGAGTGATAAGTAGAGTTACGCAAGATTTATTTGCTGAAATAGAAGGGGCAATAAAGAAATTTAGCGGACACCTCATTGAAGGACGACTTGATGATGGAGAAAGTGAAAGACTTGTTGGAAGTTTTACAATGGAGGTTGGAAATGAAGAGGACTTTAAAAAGGTTGTTAAGAGTATAAAGTCAATCCCATCTATTCTATCGATTAATCCATTGTAATTTAATAATATTCTTCAATAACTCTAATAATCTCTGGTAACAGTTGTTTCTTTCTTGAAAGAACATTCTCTAAAGAGTATACCTGTTTGTCAATAATCGGATACACCAATTCATCACCTCGAAGCAGAAAAGTGCTAGAAAGTAAAATGGAATCCTCCTTCCTCACATCAGTTATTAATAACATTGTCCAATCAAGACCATTCTGATATTTAGCAATCTCAAGCTGTCCAATATATCGTTCTTTCACCTCATCAACCTGTGCTAAATTATTTACTTCTACTTGCCCTATACCAAATGAAACCTTTCCTTGAACATACTTCTTGAAATCACTCTCAATAACATCTTTCTCATTTTCTTGTTTTAACACCGAAGCTACAGAAAAAAGGTCTTCGCAGAATTGAGGGAAATCTTCGACCCCAGCAATCAAGGCTAATTTCGCAGCTGCAATTTTATCAACACGGGTAGTTGTTGGACTTTTTAACATGATAGTATCACTTACGATACCCGACAAGAGGAGATAAGCTATTTCTTTGTCTACCTCAACATTCCATCTTAAATATTGGTGATACACGATAGTACAAGTACTTCCGACAGGTTCACTTGCTATAAAAATAGGTTTTTTCGTCTTTTCAGCATCAAGTCGATGATGATCAATAATTTCTATAATATCTGCTTCTTCTAACCCATCAATGCTTTGTTTTAATTCATTATGATCCACCATGATAACTTTGGCACGAGGTCTCTCTAAAAAGCATCTTCTCGTAACAAAGCCTACAAATTCTTCTTTGTCAAAAACAGGAAGCCCTCGGAACTCAGAGTTTACTAATAAATTTTTTGCATCATCGAAAAGATCATCTATGTCCACCCTTGGAGGTTCAGCACTCACTAGTTGCTTAACAGATAGGCTCATTCTCAACAAACGAATTGTTTCAGCTGTATCTTCATCACTTCGATATACCAACCCCTTATAGGAAGAGAAATCCACAAGTGGTTGTTCGTCCGCAACTAATCCAGTTAGAATGATAGCAGGAAATTGATTTTCTACTGCATATTTTAAATGCTCTTTCCTATTTCCTACCACTAATACAGGTAAGTCAGGAAGTAGATTCTGCAATCTATATCTAAAGACATCAACTTCCATTGCCCCAGTCATGATATATGCCTCAAATTCTTTTGTTAAGTCACCTTGTAAGAATCTTCCATTGATAACTTTTGTAAAATTAGCTGGATTAAAGTGATATTTAGGTCTCATTCTTGAATTCTCTTTTAAAAAGTAGAGGGTAATTTCATCCAAAGATAACAATCCATAATAGACTCCATGCTCTATTAATGGGACTACTGAAGCATGATTTTTCTTCAGATATCTTACTAAAGAATAGACTGGTTCATCTGGCCCTAATGCCCAATAATCTCGCATCATCACGCTTTGGACTCTTGCTTTCACATCCTTCACAAATGGAGGAGGACTCACATTGATTTTGTTAAATTGGTTTTTTGTAGTTGCATTCATATGACCAAGTCTAATCGGGATATAATGATTTTCATCATCTATTGTGTTTTTTAGATTGGCATAGCAATAGGCAGAACATACACTATCTAAATCTGGATTCCTATGGCCAGTAATGTAAATATCACTCATATTCTGGATTCTCCTAGAAAGTATCATATCATACTAAATAGACTATTATCCACGAACTTACACATTTTTTATAATGAAGATTGTCATATACATGTTTAGTAGTTATCCCACTTTCACGTGTCACCAGAAACTACCAACAACGGGTAAACATCATAGAACCCTTGGTTATAATTTTATGAAATTATTGGGAAGGAGAGTTTCCCCTTAAACGGATTTATTGTAGAATAACGGCCAGACAAGAGGATAATCCTCCCAATAAAGGACGTGATGAATATGAGTAAAGTAGTAATCGCAAATGATCATGGTGCAATTGAATTAGCGCAGAAGATTGTTATTCATTTAGAGAAAAGAGGATTTGATGTAAATCACCTCGGAGTTAAAACGAATGAATCAGTTGATTATCCCGATATGGCTTCACTTGCATGTGGAGAATATTTAGCAGGCGGATATGAATTTGGTATCGTCTGTTGTGGTACTGGAATTGGAATCTCAATCGCAGCAAATAAGATTGATGGAATCAGATGTGCACTACCTCAAAATACCTTTGCTTCGAAAATGGCAAAAGTACATAATAATTGCAACTTTATAGCTTTTGGCGGAAGAATAGATTACAACGAAGATGTCTTTGATATGATTGATGCCTTCATAGATGAAGATTTTGAAGGTGGTAGACATGCAAAAAGAGTTGATAAAATCATGGCATTGGAAGGCGGAGTCTGCTAGACTTCTGGAAATACAAATGGTAATGGAAGTAATTCATTAAAATGATAATGAGTAATATGCCCTTCAAGATCACAAAGATAAATTGAAGTATCAGGAAGGGTAAACTCACTTAAAACCTGTAAACACATCGCACAGGGCGGTGCTGCAGGATAGTCGTCAGTAACAACTACTACCATACTAATATCAAGTTTTCCTTCTTCACTAACACCTTTCATGATTGCCCCACGTTCAGCACAAATTGTTGCGCCATAGCTTGCATTCTCAACATTACAACCACTGTATAGAATTCCACTCTTCCTACTACTAATTGTGGCTCCTACTTTGTAATGGGAGTAAGGTACATATGCGTTTTCTCTTGCAAAAAGGGCTAACTCTCTCCCTTTAAACATCTGTATGAGTACATTAAACTCCTCAATTGTAGAGAAATCAGGAAAATCTGAAAGCCCATTTATTGTAAAATCAACTCCTTTATCAAGAAGTTGTTGTCGCGAAAAGCTTGTAGTAATCCCACCACAAAGAGCTTTTGCACTTTTTGCAGCTTCTACTCCATTCGTTGCATCTTCAAAAACGATACAATCTATAGGAACAATACCCATTTTATCTGCAGCCTTTTCATAAATATCTGGAAAAGGTTTCTTTCTTTCAATGTCCTTACCATGGATAAGTGCCTTAAACCATGCCCTATCTAAGCCCATCACATCCAAATTTATTTCCATTTTTGTAGGATCAGCACTTGTGGCGACACTCATAGGTATTTGAGCTTTATGGGCATTTGTGATAAAGCGGATAACACCAGGTAAAGCTTCTTCCTTACCCCGTATAAGGGTTTCATAAATCTTATACGTCGCTAGTTTAGCTTCTTCTATTTCTAAGGCGATTCCATACTTTTCAGCTACACCTCCAATATAGCGATTCTCTCCAGCTCCAATGAAAGGAATAAAATCTTCTGGGGTAACAGCTACACCGATAGAAGAAAAATATTCTATCGCAGCTTTGCTAATGTACTCTTCTGAGTCGATAAGAACTCCATCCATATCGAAAAGGATTGCTTTAACCATGATTTTATTCCTTACTTTAACTTTTGAAAGACTCTACAGCTGAATGCAACAAACTAATAAGAGGTTGATAATCTCCCTCTAGAGAAGCGATATCTGCCTCTAATAATCGAGAATCATCGGTATCAGATGGGTTAATATGCCATTTAGCCTGATGCGATAATTGCTGAAAAAATATTCTCATTGTTCTGGTATTGCCATCTAAAAATGGATGAAGAGCATGAACTTCAGCCATAAAATAGGCTAGATTATCAACAAATTCTTCGAACTCTTGATTACGCAGATACCTTTCTTCTCTTAACTTAATAAATATCTCCCCTGCCATAGAGTCAATATATTGGGGAAGACAAAACATTGTTCTTCGAGTGATAGGTATATATCGTGATTTGCCAGCAAATGGATAAATATCACTAAATAATTGGAAATGTACTCCTCTAAGGTGATCAAAATCAAATAGTCCATCGAACTCATTCTTTAACAATTCTGCCATACGCACAGAGACTATCAGTGTTTCGATTTCATCAAGCTTTTTTTGATCCTGGAGGCCAAAATAATTTACATATACATCCGTGCCTGGATATAAATCATCCGATAATTCATCTAGTTTAGATGCCGCCCTTGCTACACCATGTTCATCTAGGATCCTTGAAACTGCCTCATCTCCACTTAGTTCATCATCTAACACATCGATAGCATATTGTTCTGCCTCTGTTGTCATTTGATAATCTTCTGTTTCTTGAACAAAACATATATAATCTAGATGCGCTTTTATTTGGCTCTCTTTCATGCTATCTCATCACCTCATTAGAATCGATATGTAAACCCTACACGTACAATACCTGTAAGTTCATAAGGTGTAAAGGCATCACTAAAGAGTAGTTTTGTTTCTGCATTTGCCACAAGAGCGAAAATATCACTAATTTGATAACGCATTCCAACCGAAATATATGGACCATAGAATAGAACTGGAGCACCTGCTGTACTAATATCAACCGTTGTGAACATTAAAGATAATCCTAATCCTGAAGTAAGAGTAATTTTCTCATTCATTTTCCTGTTATAGACAAGACCAACGTGGACATCAGAACCTATAACCGTAGTATTTGTTGCAGTTATCTCATAGAGGTTAAATCCAACACCAGCTCTCAGATTAAAAGAATCAACAGGTGAAAGTGTGATAATATTGCCATAAATGAAATCAAAAGTGGCAGATGGAAGAATCATTGTTCTAATTGGTTGGTAATTACCATCTGGATCAAACGCAGAGGTTAAGAAATAATTATCTCCCTTACCACCAGTACCAAGGAGGAATTCTACAGCCATCCAAGGATTACTATCAAGAGCCTCAATTATCGTGTCATCCTGGCTAATAGGAGTTAATTTTTCAACCTTTTTAGGTTGTTCTATTTCAACAGGAACTTCTTCAATCACAGGCTCTTGTGCTAATACTGGCTGTTCCTCAATAATTGGTTCTTCGATAATTGGTTCTTCAATAATTGGTTCTTTGACAACTTCGGGAGCATTCTCAATAATAACGGGTTCTTGTATCACTATTGCAGGCTCAACAATTTGAGGTTCTTCTACAGGAGGGAGATAGGTCTGTATTGCACTCTCACTATAGTTAATTCCATCATAAGATTGTTGGACTTCAAATGAATAACTAACACCTCCATCAACTCCTGTCAGGACGAATTGAGTAATAGAAGGATCAACGACAACCCATGCATCGTCATTTAGCTTATATCGAAAAGTAGTAACTTCACTATCATTTGCTTCCCATTGCCAATCCAGAGTAATAAGAGATGCAGAAATAGGAACCAAAATAGTTAATGAGAATATGAGGGTGATTAGAATCTTTTTATAGTTTTTCATATCTTAAATCCTCCAAGTAAGAATGCATCCGTAAGTATAGCACACACCATAATCTTTAATAAGGCAGAGTGTAAACTTTTCACTCTTCATTTCATGATAGATGCAAGTATGTTAAAGTTATAAAAACAATATACTCATTTGATGGTAGCATGGATAGCTAATGTTGGAAACATGCAATCTTCACAGTTCGTTCATATTCGAATGAGGGTTCTCATTATGCATCTAATGGATATAATGAAAGATATGAAAAATAGAAAAAAGATTAGAGATTATTTTCTCATCATCATTGGATCTATCGTTACCTCATCTGGAATTACCCTCTTTATCACACCAGCAAGACTCGCAATGGGGGGAGTAAGTGGAATAGCAGTTATACTTTACCATCTTTTTAATGTTGATGTAGGGACAGCTATTTTTATTCTCTCTGTTCCACTCTTTATAGCAGGGATGAAGATATTTGGAGCACGATATGGATATCTTTCATTATTAGGAACACTTTTACTCTCTGTATTTACTACTCTTGAAGGGTATATCTGGGGATTTAATGGCATACTCGATTATAACGACTCAATCAATGTGCTATTGTCTGCAATCTTTGGAGGGCTCTTAATCGGATTTGGTGTCGGGCTGGTATTAAGGGGAGGTGCAAATACTGGCGGTACTGATATTCTAGCTCAGATTATTAGTAAATATTCTCCCCTAGCAATTGGAACATCACTATTTATCGTGGATGGGTTGATTCTAGTAATTGGTGGTTGCGTCTTTGGGATTGAAAGTGCACTATTTGCAACTCTTGCTCTTTACACTTCAAGTGTTGCGATAAATTATGTAGTTCTTAATATAGGGACACATTATGCTAAAACAGCTCTGATTATAAGTGATCAACACCATTTAATATCATCAAGAATTATTGAAGAATTAGGTCGAGGAGCTACCTACTTGCAAGGGAAAGGGGTCTATAGCCAAAAAGATAAACCTGTGATTATGACAGTTATTCCAAATCAAAAGATTAGCTCACTTATTTCTATTGTAAGAGAGTGCGACCCTGTAGCTTTTATGATTATCGAAGAGGCTCATACAGTAATGGGAGAGGGTTTTTACCCTCTCGACCATCACTAAACTCATATCAAGAAGTTATTTCCAGAGTTTTTCTGGATATATGTGTTGTTGAATCTTTTTAGAAATCTCATCTTTAACCATTTGACGATCTTCTGAGTAAGTCATCCCAAACCATCTTTCTTGAGTAGTATAGAATCTCATCTTTGCATCAGTATTTTTGATCATTTCACTAGAAGCTTCTGGAAGATAACTCTCTTCCTTTGCTGTGGTAATAGCATCCTTTATAAATTTATCAAAATAATCGCTAAAATAATCAAGGGCAAATTGAGTATACCCAAAATAATTCATACTTACCCATTCATTACCAGTAAGAAGTTTTTTAGTTCCATCAATATCAGAGAAAATAGAATCTCCTTCATGATAGATTACCTTATTTTCTCTCATTGACTCTAAATACCCATCTTTCACTCCACAAATAGCTCGTGAAACAGACCCGCTTCGGCTTGTGGTATTCTTTAGTACATATCCAACCATTGCCTGTTCTAATGAATCATTATCTAGGGTTGAGAGATGATTCCCCATGATTTGGAAAGCCTCTCTTCCATAAAAATCATCGCTATTAATAACACAGAAAGGAGAGTTAATCTTCTCTTTTGCACTAAGTACCGCATGAACAGTTCCCCAAGGTTTCTTTCTATCCTTAGAAAGTGCGATTTGATTCTCATCTAATAGTGTCGTCAATTCTTGGAACACATATGTGGCATCACAATGCTGAGCTACACGATCGAATATGCGAGATCTAAAGTCTTTTTCTATATCTTTTCTAATGATATAAATAACTTTTCCAAATCCGCTTTGAAGTGCATCATATGTTGAATAATCAAGTAATGCTTCATTATCAAGACCTACAGCATCTATTTGTTTTACCCCACCATAACGACTTCCCATTCCTGCTGCCATTACTACTAAAATTGGTTTCACGTGTCCCTCCCAAATCGAATATCTTGTTATGGAAGTATAGCATGTGCAAAAAAAAACCTCCATTACATGAATATATGTTTATGGAGGTGTTTTTCATAAATACTCTATCAATCAACCATAACTTCTACAAAAATTGAGGCCTCATAGAAACCTGATGTGAATTCTGTGGCGTCGAACCCTTCACTCAAAGAAGGGAATGCAACAAAAATTGATCCTTTTTCTTGGTAACGAGAGCCAATAAGTATTCCAATGTTCTTCGCTACTGAACGGAACTCATCATTCGAGACCTCCTCTCGATCAAGAGAATCTTTTACAACAAGCCTGAAAGGAATTGGATTCCCTCCAGTATCTAATCCACCCTCTGTTATATTTCTAAAAGCAAATATACCTTTACCCAATCTCGTATCTATCCCAGGTGAAAGTCTCATTTGATAAATAATATCTGGGCTATTGGAAAAGAACTCATATGTTGCTATTTGGTACTGGCCACCTGCAATATTCTGATTTAGCAAGAATGGAACCTGAAATGTTACATCTAAAGAAAAAGTCTCCTGTAAAGGAATTCTTCCATTTAACGGAATAGTACCAACAAATAATGTACGTTGTGAGAACACGAGGGAGGGGATAGAGAATAATAATAGTGCAATGATTAGTAATTTTCTCAAACAATACCTCCATAAATCTTAGTCATATGTTAATAAAACATTAGAGTGATGTCAATACTTTGTTTATATTTCATTTTATATTTTTTAAATATATTATATTTTGTTATTATATATATGTTTATATTATTTAACATATGTCACATATAGGTAAGATGTGATGTATTACAGTTTAATTAGATACAACAAATTCCTTATCCTGTGAAGATTTACAGGTTAATTTTTTTGAAGAATGTACTATGCCTCTTTACTCGTACATTAAAATTGCCATATCATATTCATTAATTGGATGCGTAGTTCAGCTGGATAGAACGCTGCCCTCCGGAGGCAGAGGTCGTGGGTTCGAATCCCGCCGCATTCATTCTCTCTTTCTAATCCTTTTTTATAAAAAATATTTTTTCATCCTGAATTGTTACATACACAGCTATATCATTCTATACTAAGACCGAAAGTTGGACAGTGACTTAAAAAAATAAAGAATGTTTGCTATCTTATAACAAGGAGCTGCTAGGTGGGTAGAAACAGAAAAACTTTCACCGAAGCTTTTAAGAAAGAAGTAGCAATTGAAGCCCTTAAAGAGCGAATGCCAGTTAACGAGATTGCTGCAAAGTATGGAATTGCGGCAAGTATGGTCTCTAATTGGAAAAAAGAGTTTGTCACTGGCGCGTTCTCTAAAGAAGTTCAACAGTTAAAGAAGGAACTTGCTGAAGCCAATGAAAAGATTGATGAGGCCTATAGAGAGCTAGGGAAAGCCAAAATAGAGAATGAGCTCATAAAAAAAAGTGGAATTTATAGGTACTAACTTGTGTTCTTTGGTAGATATAGAACTAGCGACTCCTAAAAAAGGTGAGAAAAAACATACATTATCTATCAAAGAGCAATGTGAAATACTTAAGATTGCTCGTTCTTCCTATTACTACTGGAGAGATCATCATAAAGAGCATGAGAGAATGAAACAAGAGTTATTTGACAAAGATAAAGCATTTGCAGAGATTGTGATGGACGAGTGGGTCAAATACCCTACCTATGGGTATTTAAAGATGTCTATGTACCTTAAAAGAGAAGGACACAGTGATGCCACAGAGAAGCGAGTAAGGCGTCTGTATAGATTGTTAGGTATACAGGGATTAGCTCCAATGTTTAAAACCACGAGAAATAGCAAGAACAAAGCTGGCAAATTCCCTTATTTACTGAGAAATAGAAAAGCACAATTTGTTAATGAAATTTGAACCACCGATATTACCTATATTAAGCTCCTAGGAGGAATGGTGTACTTTACTGCTGTTATAGATCTCTTTAGCAGAAAGATTCTCTCTTGGAGCCTGAGCAACACTATGGATACACCGTTTTGTGTAGACGTCGTATTAGCTGCTATTGAGAAATATGGAGAACCAGCTATCTTTAATACAGACGCTGGGTCGCAGTACACGAGTAACGAGTTTGTAGAAATGCTGCAGAATAGAGATATTCGAATAAGTATGGATGGAATTGGAAGATGTTTGGACAATATATTTATTGAGCGTTGGTTTAGAACTTTAAAATATCAATGTATTTTTCTTCATGACTACCTTACGATGACACAGCTTTCTAATGGATTGGATACATTTATTGATTTCTTCAATAACAAAAGACTTCATCAAAGCTTGGACTACCAAACACCACATGAAGTATATGAACCAGGATGTTTCCCAGTGGGGGAAAATGATAAACAGATAGCATAAAATATTCTTTATATTTTTGTTATATGTCTAGACGAAGGGCTTAGCATATTCTGCGATCACTTCATGAGAACGAAACAACTATCATCTCAAAACGTTATAGTAGATGAAGCAGATTCATTTAATTGTAGGTATTGTAATACATGAAACAATATACTCAGCAACCATCAACAAACATCAATATTAAAGAACTCCCAATTAATGAAAGACCTAGAGAAAGACTTGAATCATTAGGGGCTTTATCACTTTCAGATAATGAACTTATTACAATCATGATTGGTTCAGGAACTTCAAGAAATCCTGCGACAAATCTTGCTCGTAACATCCTGCATATTCTTGATTCACAGCCTATTGAAAAACAACTTGAAGTAAAGGATTTAATTAGTATTGAAGGATTAGGTAAGGCAAAAGCTACTCTTATCTGTGCAGCCTTAGAATTAGGACGAAGAAGACTTCCTTCTAGAAGAAAACAGATCATCTTCCCAGGAGATGTATTCCCTCTCATCCAACATATAGGCAATCGGTTACAAGAACATTTTTTATGTATCTCACTCAATGGCGCACATGAAGTTATGAGTATCACGACAGTTTCTATAGGTCTTGTTAATCACACGCTGGTCCATCCAAGAGAGGTATTCAGCACTCCTCTACGTGAGAGAGCAACTGCAATCATCGTGGCTCATAACCATCCAAGCAAAATGCTCCTACCAAGTGCTGATGACAGAAATATCACAAAGAGGTTAAAGGATGCTGGAGAATTATTGGGTATTAAAGTACTCGATCACCTTATATTTAGTGATGAATCCTATAGGTCTATGCTAGAGAATGATGAATGGTGAGGTACTCAAAATGGGCAAGCATGGAAGAGTAAAATGCCCTATCTAAGAAGCATAAGAGTAGCTTTATGTTTATTGTAATATAAAAGTCCAACTAGAGGATGCGGACAAAAAGTTGGACTTTTTTAAGATACTAAACGATGAATTCCTCAGTTCCCATGGGATCTTATTTTTTCTATATTTCTTCCTTATTAAGTAGACTCTTTATATTACTGCTCGCATTAGCCACATTTATTAATCAACCCGCCTTCTCTTAGCAACGATTCTGTAATAACCTTGTATTTTTTGTTCAACTGTAAATGGCATTAAAAGACCAGCAATAGCATTTTGAACTAGACGAAAAGGTAATAGAGCTTTAATAAACTTTGCACGGTGAAGGTTTTTATAGAAATGCAATGCAGTACTCTGCAGTTTGAGAAGATTTGGCATGATGTTCTCAGAAAAATCCTCAATTACTATGTCCTTAAATCCGGCAGCCACAAGAGCCTTCATAAATTGAGAGATTGTTCTTCCGTTTCCTACCGCCATAGATTTTTCTACTAGCTTTGTCACAGTACATAAATCTAGCTCAAGGTCGTCAGGATCTTGTCTTCGAAAGCCATCGAATATCACAATTGTCCCTCCTTCATTAAGCATACGAAACATATTTTTAAGGACCTCCACAAGATCATGTGCATGGCAAATGCTTTCGACTGCAAAAATCAAATCATACGAATTACCTTGCAAGTGAATATCTTCAAAATCAGATTCAATAAATTGAAGATTAGTAATATTCTTAGAACGATTCTTACTATATTTTATATGTAAAGGTGTTAGATCAATGCCAGAAAACTGGACATCAGGATTATTATTTGCCAACCAAATTGAATTGTATCCATTGCCACTTCCTAATTCGAGGATCCTTTTACAAGAATTTTTCCTGATAATCTCCTCAATATACTCCGGCTGCCTTTTATAATCTTCTTTGGAAAAAATCCCATCTATCGATAAGGCCATATGTACAGCACCCTGTCGAGAGTGTAATACATTGTAAGCCAAGTGGCTTGCTCTATAATAAGCTATCGTATCCGCTGTATCGTTAGCCCCAGATAATATTTTTTCAATTCCGAATATCTCATCAATCATTTGGAGATAGGTAGAAACATTTTTCTTACTAACTGCATTATGTCTCTGTATTGATTCGCCTTGCATAGATGGTTGCCTCTATTTTTGCATCATAATTATTTAAAGATTTTTCGTATCTGGTGATGAATAGAACTCTCCATATTAATAAATATAAGGTACCTTTTATTTTTTTTATTTCAAGGCCTAAGATAACAACTATTAAATTAGGAGCTATAATATTATTTCAAGCTGTTACAAAAGACC
Source organism: Sphaerochaetaceae bacterium (assembly GCA_963663665.2). Lineage (GTDB taxonomy): Bacteria > Spirochaetota > Spirochaetia > Sphaerochaetales > Sphaerochaetaceae > SABI01. The sequence continues at coordinate 1,285,933 of CAXXKP010000001.1, read as the reverse complement.
CACTGATTAACAAGGTTAACAACTATATCAATAGTACTCTTTTCATAATTTTCGATTTAAGTCAGACTATATTTTAAAAGTATTACATCTATCACCCAAAATCAACTTTTAATTCTCATCCACGGTATCTATAGCACTGATAATTGAGAAATTGTTTGTTTAATCGCTAACACCTGATAACACCATACCCACGAACACATCAATAATCTTTGGGTCAAATTGTGTTCCAGAACATCTCTTTAGTTCTTCAATTGCATCTTTCTTACTCATTCCATTCTTATAACTTCTTTCGCTGGTCATGGCATCATATGCATCAGCGACACTTATAATCCTTGCCTCAAGCGGTATTACTTCACCTTTGAGTCCATTCGGATACCCACTGCCATCCCATTTCTCATGATGATCAAGAACAAATTGTGCTAATACTGAAAATTCAGTAGTAGAGCTCAATATCTTCCAACCAATTTCAGGGTGTCTTTCAATATCCTTTTTCTCGTCGAGGGTAAGACGTCCCGGCTTGTTTAATATATTCTCATCTACACCAATTTTACCGATATCATGAATAAGACCGGCAATTTTCATTTGGTTAATTCCATCTTTGTTGAAATTCATCTTTAATGCGATTGATTGACAAATACGGCTCACCCTGTTTGAATGCATCGCCTCACGATTACTTTTTTCAAACAGTGTATTCATGATAAGATCTATTGTTTTACTTCTTATACTCGAACGATCATACAATTTGAGCCTGTACATATGATTCTCAGCGTTTGATACTACTTCAACAATTGATTGTTTATCCGTTGTTTTGGTTGCATATCCATAGGAAATTGACAACTCAATATTAGCAACCTTTATTTTCGAGGATAATTCCTTTATAGAGTTTGCTACCTGTACGGCTTCATCTATTGTGGTTTTTGGTAATAATACAACAAATTCATCTCCTCCAATTCTGGCAATGACATCTTGTTCCCTACAAGCCTTCGTTATTGTTTTCGCTGCATTTTTTAGAAGAATATCTCCTGTGTTGTGTCCAAATGAATCGTTGATCAGTTTCAATCCATTGACATCACACATGATAATAGAGATAGGAAGATTCTCAACATTATCCAACCTGATCAATTCTTCCTCAAAAAATCTTCTGTTGTACAACTCTGTAAGGTGATCGTGATAACTTAGATATAATAACTCATTTTCAGTATTTTTACGCTCCGTGATATCCTGAGAAGCTCCCCTAAGCTCTATAATATTACCGTTCGAATCCTTCAGAGCCTCTCCACGCACCCACATCCATCCATTCGACCCATGTGAAGGGACAGTCTGAAGCTCTAACTCGTAAGGAATTCCTTCTGTTCTTGCAAGTTCAAGGGCTATGGATAATTTCCCCCAACTTTCTGAAGTGAATAATTTCATGTGCTCAGTTACAGGTGGTGGAGGGATTGATGGATCAAATCCATACATTTTATAAAGTTCATTGGACCATACTACTTGATTTGTCGCTAAATCCAACCGCCACGTTCCCACTTGGGCAATTCGTTGTGATTCCAACAAATCATCCATATTCTGCTGCATTTGATTCTCCAACATCTTTCGTTCTGTGATATCAAGAAAAACCATAATACCAGCCTTGACAGTATTATTAGAATCTTTGATAGGAGCCGCATTAGCAAGCACATAGCGATCTTCAGAATTATCTCTCCTAATAATAAACTCTTCATTGCAGGTTTCACCACAGAGAATAGCTCTGGATAAAGGAACCTCTTCCTTAGCAAACGGCGTACCATCAAAGTGCAATATTTTCCAGCTGTCAGCATATTTATGGATATCAATGTTTTTTACAATTTCTTCTTCCGATTTGCCTCTGATGAAGAGACCGGCTTTGTTGACATATCGAAGCTTACCGTCCGGTGCGTCAGCGATTGCTATGCCTGCCTGGCTGTTTTCAAATGCAGCCTTCATGATGGATTGGGATTCCAAGAAAGCCTCTTGTACCTTTCTCTGTTGTGTAATATCAACACCAATACCAGTAAAGTATTTATGATCATTCCATACGAGAGGAACACCACTTGAGCGAATCAACATCTTTTCTCCGTTTTTCAAGATTAACTGTGCTTCTACCTCACCATATCCTTTTTTGAAAACATCTTGAACTGCCTCGTTGACCCTTACCAGATCCTTTTGGTCGAACCATTTATCAAGAGTCATACCGGATAGTTCTTTAGAAGAATATCCTGTCATCGTTTCGTGTTTCTTATTCCATCTAATAAGCTTTCCTCTTTCATCATACACATACAAATATCCTGGTATACTGTCAAATATAGCCTTGATTAACGTCTGTTCCCTCTTAATAGCATCCAATAATCGTAGTGTTTTTTTACTTGATTCCTTCAATTCCATTTTCTGCAATGCTATTTCACTAATCATCTGGGTCATGTTTAATAAAAAATCCATTGCAATTTTCACCTTTTCCTGAGAAACAATCGGGACTTTTTCAAGTGCCTCAATATAAGCGTTTTCATCGAATCCATACAGTGAAGCTTGGTTCTTAAAAAATGAAATATCTGGTTTTTGAAAAAAGAATTGTCCTGAGAAAAGATTAGCAACATGATCCCCTTTTAAAATAATAGGAACAGCGACATCTACCAATCCATTTAAGCATTTATAGAAATGATACTGACTTCCTTCGTTCATTTTATTTGCCAATACTGTGTCACTAATTTTACATTTCTTTGAAGTTTCAGGATGCACTCGATGAAAATCAGTGCAAATAGACCGCCAGCCCGAATTTGATAAAATATTACCTTCTAGATCTAAAATAGCGGTTACAAAACCTGTTGTTTGGTTGAATCCTTCAAGCAAAGTATTCACTCTCTTGAAATCAATATAATCTAGATTTTTAGTTTTCGTCAAATTTAAACTCTCCTGATTTATATCTCAATCATTTAATATACATATTGTAACCTTCTTGCTTATTTTTCATGAATGGTCTAAATACCTCTTGAAATTTGGGTATAAAAAGGCTTTTCCTATCTAACATGAGGCATAAAATTCTTTTAATAACACTATTGCCTTTAAAAAACATTTAACTAACTCAGTTTTTTTGATTAAGGCTAACACATTATGAGCATATCATTATAATTATGCGAATACCACAAAAATTTGGTGGAGCATGTGTCATGTTTCTTTCAATACGCTAAAATAAAGGTATTTAGCCCATTCCTAAGAGAAAGAGTAACAGCTGCAATTTTAGTTTAAATCACATGTAGCAAGATGCTTCTTCCAAACGTTAAGGATAGAAATTTAAATTAAATAATAATATGTGCGGAAGATTTATGAGAAATTAAAGTATCCAAATATCTCATAATAAGTAACGAGATGAAAATAGAGAAAATAGTTCCAAAATAACTTCTTCCTTATCAAATTTTCAGTTCGAGTCTAGTGTTCTCAGGATCCAAAACACCGCTTTCATCTACTCATAATCAACAGCTCATTGAGCCATGAGTTTAGTATGCATGAGCTGTTCTGCTGTTCAATATTTCTGATAAGATAAATAATAAAAAAGTTAACCCTATTAGATAAAAAGGGAAAAGAGAAAGTACTGTATACTGTAAAAGAACTCCAAGAAGTGGGGAAAGAACAGCACTTCCAACATAGGCAAATCCCATTTGATATCCAATAAGAATCTGAGAAAGGTCTTTCCCAAAACGGATTGGAGTTTCATGAAGCATTGAAGGAAATATTGGAGCAAGACCTAGCCCTATAAAAACAATTGCCATTCCAGTGACCATAGAATTAACTGGAAAAAGCAAGATGAGTATTCCAGTAAAAGAAGAAAGAATTCCCATTCTAATTAACTGCGTATTTGAAAATTTGAAAGATACGAACCCCGATAAAAAACGTCCAGCTGTAATTCCACCATAATAAAATGCAAGCCAAGAAGCGGCATTTTCAATAGAAAATCCTCTAGACTGAATAAGATAACTACTTCCCCAAAGACCTATACCTGACTCTACAGTACAATAGAGCATCAGCGTACCAAAAGCTGACTTGACCCCTCGAATTTTGAATGGGTTGTACATCTTCTTCTTCGGAGCTATGACCTTTTCACAATCAACATTCTCGTTCGAATTTTTCGCTTTGTTCCATAATGGTAGAGTGAGCATCAAAACCAGTGACAATGAGAGCTGGATCAATGCTATATTTCTATATCCTAGTCGCCATGAGTTGTGGTTCATAAGAGAGAAGGACATTATAACAGGCCCTAAAGTCGCACCTACACCCCAGAAAGAGTGAAGCCAATTCATATGGTGGGCTTTGTAATGAAGAGCCACATAATTATTAAGAGCCGTGTCAACAGCACCGCCTCCAAGTCCAAGTGGAATAGCTAGAAAAATCAACCAAAAAAAGGAAGGAGCAAAGGAAATCCCAAGTAAAGCTCCACCAGTCATTAGACAGCTAAGAAAAACTATTTTCCCTGTTCCAATTTTGTCAATGATATATCCACTGATAAAACTTGACACAATTGCACTTCCTATCACAGTCATAGAGATGATACCGCCTGCACTGAGAGGCAATCCCCACTCACCTAGCATGGAGGGGAGAGATACGCCTAGAATTGAATCAGGCAACCCTAGGCTGATAAAAGCCAAATAAATTAATAGTAATAATAGAATGAAAACCATACTATCTCCTGCTTATTTCTCTACGACTTCATAGCCACAAGTCAACAATTTCAAGGCTGAAAATTTTAGACCATCAATATAACTATTGTGAATATCTGTTTCAAAAATGATTTCTGGTTCATACCCCTTAGGAGACTCTTCAAGGACTCCTAATAGGATAGAGTCGGTAAATTCAGTAGTAAACCATTGACCGCAAAGAACAATACATTCTGGATTAAGCAAACAATTGACTGATAAAATCGTATCGATAATATATTTGGATATCAATTGCGTATTTTTTTGGGCTTCACCCTGCTTTTCACGCTCAATCCATTTTGGCATATAAGATACTTCACCTGCAAAATTATTTTTTCCTCTGACAACCTCTCCATTAATAACGATCCCTGCACCACCAATGCCATCCTTAGGATAATAGATATAAACTAGACTTTCAGAGCTAATAGTGTCCAAACGGTTAAAAAAACCAAGGGCTGTAAGATTAACATCGTTTTCTACAGATACGGGCAGAGCATATTTCTCATGAACATACTCGGCTAGGGGAAGTTGACTTAGAAGTTTGAAATCACAGATTTCGATTTTTCCATTTTTCACAATTCCAGGAACACCAATAGTGATAGCATTAATTTTCGGATAAGAACGGACTAATCCCGAAATAATTGTATCAATAGCTTCAATAGAAATCTCATCAAAACTGTAATACTTCTCAAAAACATGAACGCCTTTAATGTTTATTATTGAAGCATATATAGAATTCTCATTACCCTCCATTCGGGCATATAGTAAAAGAGCAAAGGCGTAATTCTCATTATAGACAAACCTCCGTGAAGGTCTTCCGCCAGTTGAAGGACCTAAATTCATCTCAAAAGCTTCGCCACTAATAAGAAGCTCTTCCAAAATAGTTTTGCAGGTTCCTACGCTAAGCCCTGTTGCTTTCGCAATACTATTTTTGGTACCAAACTCTGTTGCTCTCAGAGCTTTTTTTACCAAATCAATATTGATTTCTTTCAATCTCATTGAATTCATTGCCACTTTCATTACTACTTTCCTTAACACTTATCTAAAGTAGAATATATAATAATTATATTGTAGTCAACACCGTAGTATACTCAAAACTTGCATTTGAGACTTTCTCTGTAATTGTTTAAGAATTAAAAAGACCATTATAATCCTCTCTAACTGAGATTTGTGAATAAAGAAGATGAAAGAGTGTAAATTCCTTACATATAGCCTTTGGATAGGTTCCTTTTCTTAATTCTTTATGAATTTCTAATGTCTATTCTCAACTATAATAAGATTAAGTTGCAAGAAAGAATAATACCACAAGAATACCTTCATCCTGTTAAAACCTGATTAAAGGGCAACAAACTATCCGAATAACGAGTCCTGTTCTTTGATACAGAATTGAAGAGGCTACATATGTTTGTTCATGATGGCCTTTCGCTGTTTTGAGTGGATAAGTGAATATATTCGATAATATATAGTGGCACCCAATTAGATAGTCAAGGTACTGTTTTGGTATCTTAGCTTGATGAAAGAGGTTTCTCTACATAATTAGTTAATCCCACACAGATATTTTTACCATAGCTCTTGGATTAACAGAACAAATGTAGAGGTGCCCCTGTTTCTGAAGAATCCTAGTAAGATGTAGGTTTACATCAATATTACCTCAACAGGATATGTTCCAGTAAGAGATCTTGCCTCATAATGTACTTCTTTGTATATAAAGAATAAATCGGTTGATTAAATGGTGTCAACAGAATCGGGTAATCGTATGATTGCTGAGGTATTTAGCGGTATGCTAAAATCTGCAATAAACAAAGAATTAACAATTTTCCAATTAATAGAATGTTTCCCATAGCTACTTCTATAACTATTCTTGTAAGAATTTACTTGTTTTCACCTAGGGTTATGGATTTCGTTATGGTTCATTGAGAGGCCTCTTATATGCTCATAGGTCATTTGGCCTACAGCTCAATAATATAATGATTAAAAGAATTCATTGAAGGATCCCACAAGGAGCCATCTAATTTCATTCCATCCCAATGTTCCCAAATTGTTGTTGCTCCCATATGGATTTGAAAGAGCCAAGAAGGAAAATCTTCTTTGAATAATAGAAAAAAGTTAATCAGAATAATAGATTTTATATTTAAGTCGTCTAGATCCGTCAGTATTTCATACAGATGTTATGTATCACAAGGATTAGTATGAACCATCACATGACGTACTTCTTTAACATTTTCCTCAATTCTGTTGTGTACATCCTCAGCAATATTATGCGCTTCATCAAGTGAGATATCTTTTGCACAACAGATTTCCATATCAACATAACAACCGCTTCCTACGGTTCGAGTTTTAAGCATATCGATATTCAATACATTTTTATTTTCTAAAGCCACTGATTTTATTTGATCAATAGTGTTTTGATCAGCTGCAACATCCATTAAGATATTGAAGGATGCTTTTAATACTTTAAATCCATTTATAATGATGAACAGTGAGATAAATAATGAAGCAAGAGGATCAAAAATGGGGAGCCCAAATGTAGATATTACAATACCTAGCAATGCCCCAGTTGTAGCCATTACATCACTAAAATGGTCAGCACTCAACGCCTTAAGAGAGCTACTTTGTGTCTTCTTTGCCCCTCTATAGGTGACAATAAAAAGATACCCTTTGATGAGTAAAGAAGCGATAGCACCGATGAGGGCAACAAAAGTAGGTCCTGTAAAATCACCTGGTTGAGTAAGTTTAATAAACCCTATGTAACCAATCACAGCTCCTGTCGAAACAATAGCAAGCGAAAAAAAGAGAGAGACAATACTCTCTATTTTCTCATGGCCATATGGGTGTTCTTTATCAGCTTTCTTTCCTGAATATGCCAATGATAACATTAAAATTCCATAACCAACTATATCACTAAGCGAGTTTACTCCATCAGAGATAAGAGCATTCGATGAGCCAATTATTCCTGACGAGAATTTAATGAGAGCGAGAACTATACTTAAGATAATAGAGAGTATAGTTATTTTAAGACCAATTTTTACGCTCGTTGAATTATCGCTCATTTCTTAGCTACCCTCAGCGTGAATGACGCCCTTTTAAGACTTCGAATACTTGTTCTAATTTAATATTTTTTTGAGCAAGAAGTACAAGAAAATGATACATCAAATCAGCAGCTTCGCCTAAGAACAAAGGTTTATTATCATCCTTAGCCTCAATCACAAGTTCTACAGCCTCTTCACCGACTTTCTGAGCTATTTTATTTATACCCCGACTGAAGAGTAAATTTGTATAAGATCCTTCAATTGGATGATCTCGTCTGTCATGGATTACATCTTCAAGATAGAAGAGAAATTCACTACTACTCATCATCTCTGGATCATTTGTCTCATCAAAACAAGTATCGCTTCCAGTGTGACAAACGGGCCCTGCTGGAAGAGCTTTGATTAATAGGGTGTCATTGTCACAATCGCTAGAAATCTCTCTTACTGTGAGAAAATTCCCACTAGTCTCACCTTTAGTCCAAAGTTTTTTTGTTTTTCTTGAATAGAAAGTAACGAGACCTCTCTCCTTAGTAATTTGCAAAGCCTCTTCGTTCATATACCCGAGCATCAATACTTTCTTTGTAATTGCATCTTGAATAATAGCTGGAATTAAGCCATTACCTTTTTCAAAATCTAACTGCATATAAACTCCTTCTCCTAGTGCTTAAGACGTATAGGTATACCATGTTTTTGTAAAAAAATCTTTAATTCTGGAATTGGTATCTCAGAAAAATGAAAAATAGAGGCGGCAAGCGCTGCATCAGCTCCGCCTTGATTGAACACATCAACAAAATGTTCCATTTTTCCGGCTCCACCACTCGCAATAATGGGAATACCCACTGCATCACTTATCCTTTTTGTAATATCGAGGGCAAACCCGTTTTTTGTTCCATCACTATCCATAGATGTAAGTAAAATCTCGCCAGCTCCCCTCTGTTCAACCTCTTTCGCCCAAGCGATAGCATCTATACCTGTTGCAATTCTCCCACCAGAGACATACACCTCATGGTTGAGTGTAACAGGATTCTGTCTAACATCAATAGCACATACAACACATTGAGAGCCAAATTCAGATGCAAGTGTGTGAATAATTGCAGGGTTTTTTACTGCGATACTGTTTATAGATATTTTATCCGCACCAGCATCGAGTAGACCACCTACATCACTTACACTTGTAATCCCCCCTCCCACGGTGAAAGGTATATTAATAACATCTGCAATACGTCGCACAAGAGATGTGAACGTGCCTCGCTCTTCAATAGTCGCCGTGATATCTAAAAAGGTAAGTTCATCAGCTCCATTTTCTGCGTAGATTTGAGCAAGTTCAACAGCATCTCCTGCATCTCTGAGGTTAACAAAGTTCACACCCTTCACTGTCCTTCCATTTTTCACATCAAGGCAAGGAATTATCCGTTTAGCAAGCATTATTTACCTCCCAAGAAATGCGATAACTCACTGAGGGTGATGTAATTCTCGTATAAAGCTTTTCCAATAATTACACCATCTAGTTGAAGTTCTTCTAGAGCTTTCACATCTATAATTGATTGAACACCTCCACTTGCGATAATCTTCATTCCATTAATTGATTTTGTCCTTTCAAGTAGTCTCATGTATAGAGCAAATGAAGGGCCTTTTAACATGCCATCTCGGGCAATATCTGTGGAAATAATTTTTCTAAAACCAGCAGTTGCATACGAAAAAACAAAATCCTCAACTCTCATTCTAGTTTTCTCTTTCCAACCGCTAATAGAGATATATCCATCTCTACAGTCAGCACCTAATATGAGTTTGTCAGGACCAAATTCTTCTAAAAGGTTGAGAGTAAGATCTTCATCCTTAACTGCAAGAGACCCAATGGTGGCTTCATGCGCGCCGCTATTAAAAACTTGTAAAAGGTCCTCTCTTCTTTTAATTCCACCACCGACATCTATTTGAAGAGATGTCTTTGTTGCAATCTTTTCGATAATTGAGGCATTAACAATCCTACCCATTCGGGCACCGTCTAAATCTACTAGGTGGAGATACTGGCAACCAGCATCTTCAAAAGATTTAGCCATCTCAACGGGGTTATCGCTATAAAAGGTTTTCTCTTCATAATTACCTTCACTCAATCGAACACAATTTCCATCAATAATATCTATAGCAGGAATAATATTCATATAATTTATGATCGCTCCCCATGTATAAAATTCTCTAATATTTTCGCTCCAACTGTGCCACTTTTTTCAGGGTGGAATTGAACACCACGATAATTACCATTTCCTAAAGCTGCACTGAATTTAACCCCTCCATAATAGGATGTGGCAATGGTTCCATTTGAAAGAGATGCATAATACGAATGAACAAAGTATGTATAGCTCTCCTGCTCTATTCCATTGAAAAGATAATCGTTGGAGTGGGTAATCGTATTCCATCCCATATGAGGGACTTTTACTCTAGTTGGAAATGAGAATTTAATGACAGGAGAGGAAAAAATAGATAAACATCTCGTGCTATTTTCTTCACTTGAATCACACATCAGTTGTAAACCTAAACATATCCCTAAAAACGGTTGCTCTAAAGTCGTGAGCACTTCATCAAGATGAGTCTCACGTAAATACTTCATAGCGCTTGAAGCTTCTCCGACTCCTGGGAAAATGACCCTCGAAGATTCGCGTATTACCTTCTCATCATCAGTAACAATTGAATCGATATGGAGTCGGTTCAGTGCACAAATTACTGACCTAATATTTCCTGCATTATACTTAACGATTACAACACTCTTACTCATAATGCTCCTTTTGTCGATGGAAGGTCATTAATTCCAGGATAACGAAATATCGCTTCTCGTATTGCCCGAGCGAACGCTTTGAATAGTGCCTCTACTTGATGGTGAGTATTACCATTTGTCACACTCATATGTAAATTACATCGAGCCTCATCACTAAATGACTTAAAAAAATGGTAAACCATCTCCGTAGGAAAAGTGCCAACTACATCCCTAGAGAATTCCACGTTCCAAACAAAATAGGGTCGATTTGAAAAATCTATTGCTACAGTACTTGTTACATCATCCATTGGGATTGTTGCCTCACCGTAACGCCTTATCCCTTTTTTGTCACCTAGTCCTTTATAGATCGCTGAACCAAAGACTATCGCAACATCCTCAACACTATGGTGTTCATCCACTTCGATGTCGCCATTGCAAGTAAGAGAGATATCGAGTCGACCATGTTTGGCTATTTGATCTAGCATATGATTAAAAAAAGGGAGACCTGTTTCAATTGAGCTTTTTCCTGAACCATCGAGATTAACGCTCATCTCAATTGAAGTTTCCTTAGTTTTCCTATCTAAAGTTGCAATTCGTTGAGGTAAGGATGGATTAGTCGAGATTTTCAAAAGGATTGCCTCCCAATTGTTAAATCCTTCATAACAAAAAATTCCTTGAGAAGGGATTAAAGAAAGTGTGAGCCTCGTGTCTATTTCATCGCTCTTTAATTCATCAATTGTATTAATGATTGCTTCAATTTGGATAGATTCCTTTACTAAGGATTCGGTTATATATCCAACTTGTTGAGAATTAAAAGAACTATTATTTACGACTATGATTGAATAGATTCCATCTGTTGTGATACTTCTTAAGGCGTGAAACACTCCCTTCACCCACATAATAGGTTCTTTTGAATGTTCAACAATAGTGCCTATCAAGGGAATAATTAGTAAGGTTCCTTTTTTCATAATATATCCTCTAATTCTACGAGAGTATCTAATAAGGTTGTATTTTCCTCTACACTCCCTATCGTTATTCGCAAACACCCATAACATCCTCTTAAAGTAGAGCGGTTTCTCACAATAATCCCCTTTTTCAAGAGTAGATTGTATATAAGAGGAGCATCATCTACTCTTACTAATAAAAAATTTGCATCGCTCTTGAACACTTTCTGGATGAAAGGAAATTGTTCTAAACGCTGTGCGACTCTTTCTCTTTCTGATAGAATTATTGAAATATTTTGCTTTACTTCATCTTGAGCTTTTAGTGCCTTAATAGCAAATTCCTGCTGTATTCCACTTAAGTTGTAAGGGTATTTTACATTATGCATTGCTTCTATAATTTGTGGGGAGCCTATTGCAATTCCTACCCTCACATTGGCTAACCCATAGGCTTTACTTAATGTCCGCAAAATGACTATTCTCTCATTATCTTCTAGAAGTTGAAGAGCCGATTCTTGCTCTGAAAAATCAATGTAGGCTTCATCAATTACTGTGATTCCTCTAAATCTAGAGGCTATTTCTGCTATTTGGGAAAGAGGGAAGCTGTTCCCTGTAGGGTTATTCGGAGAGCAGATGAAAAACAGCTTATGAATACCATGCTCTATAGTACCGGTATTAATAAGGTGGCATTGATTTTCTAGACGATCCATATCAATTGAAAAATCTTCTGTTAATGGACAATATGAAACACCTACATCATTAATATCTGCAAATACTTTATATGCACCATAGGTGGGACTCAACATAAGAACTTTATCTTTTGAGGGAACACAGAAAATTCTGAATAGGAGATCTATGAGTTCATCACTTCCATTCCCTATGACCATCTTATTTGATGGGATTCCCATTACTCTTTCTATCTGTTTCTTTAGTGCGATATGCTTCGGATCTGGATACCTATTGAGACCTTCATTCCCTACAAAATCTTTGAAATTTTCATTTGCATCAATAAATATTGAACCATTTCCACTAAACTCATTACGAGCAGATGAATATGGTATAAGAGTTCTAATGTTATCTCTCATCAACTGCTTAATTGTAAACGGATTCATTTCTTCTCTCCCCCTGTTGGAATAAGTCTCACTTCCACTGCATTACTGTGTGCTGAGAGTGTTTCATAATTAGCCATTTCTACGATTGTAGGACCTAATGATTTCAAACCTTCATGTGTTATTCTCTGGTATGTTACTGTCTTAAGAAAACTTTGTAATGAAACACCACTGTAGGCACGAGCTGCTCCACTTGTAGGAAGAGTGTGATTCGTTCCAGAGGCATAGTCTCCTGCAGATTCTGGTGAGTACGCCCCCAAGAAGACAGAACCTGCATGTTTGACACCTTTCTCAAGTTCTGAAAAATCCTGAGTATTTAAAATCAGGTGCTCACTTGCATATCCATTAATTACAGTAAGTGCTTCTTCTATTGAATAGACTATCACGATATATGAGTGTTCAAGGGATGATGTAATATAATCTTTCCGCGATAAATAACAAGTTTGCCTACTAATCTCATCTTTAACCTTCTGGGCAATCTCATCCCCTTCTTTCTTGTCTTGGGAAAGAATCACTAATACCGATTGACTATCATACCCATGCTCGCATTGGCTTAATACATCTGCTGCTGCATAGGCAATCTGAGTTGTATTATCAATCACTACCATTACTTCAGAAGGTCCTGCCGGCATATCAATTGCAACACCGAGTTGGATGACTTGTTGTTTAGCCTCGGTAACAAAACTATTGCCTGGACCAAATATTTTATCGACTTTAGGAACACTCTCTGTCCCAAAGGCGAGGGCTGCAATCGCTTGAGCTCCACCTACTGTAAGAATGGTCTCAATACCAACCAGTTGGCAAACATACAAAATCGCAGGATCAATAGAACCATCTTTTCGAGGAGGGGTTGCAATGACAATATGCTCGCATCCTGCTATTTTTGCAGGGATTGCTAACATCAATAGCGTTGAGAAGAGAGGAGCTGTCCCTCCTGGAATATAGAGCCCTATAGATTCTATAGGGAAACTTTTCTGCCAACAGTATACTCCAGGCATAACCTCTACCGTGGGATGGGTTGGAATTTGGGATGTATGAAATGTCTTAATATTATGATACGCAACATCAATAGCATTTTTTAACTCAGAAGAGAGAGAAGAAGAAGCCTCTTGTATTTTCTCTTTTGGATAGAGCAGTGAAGATAGAGTAACCTTATCAAGTGATTTTGTGTATTCATACAGAGCTTTATCACCACGAACTCTCACTTCATCCAAAATAGATGCTACTATTTTCTTCACCTCAGCACTTGTCGCAGTAGTACTTCTTGCAAGAGAGGATCTTACTTCATTCGATGTTAATTGATAAAAAATATCTAACATTATAACTTTCCACCTTATTAATCGGCCATTTTTTCAATTGAAGTTACAAGAATTCCTTGTGCTTGTAATGCTTTTAATTTCTCCAGAGCATCCCAAAATCGCTCTTCATGTACTACTGTCTGTACACTCACCCATTCTTCGTCTAGAAGTGGAGTAACAGTTGGACTCTTCATACCACCGATGATGGATGAAACTTCCCATAGGTGTTCTTTAGGAAGATTAAACATAATATATTTATAGTCAGCAGCTTTCATTACCGCGTCAAGACGTAAGAGGAGTCTATTAAGGATGACCTTTTTCTCCTCACTTAAATTGGGATGTCCTATCATCACAGCTGTAGATGTATAGATAGATTCAACCTCTCTCAATCCATTGCTTGCTAAAGTTGCACCAGTACTTACAAGGTCACAAATGGCATCAGCAACTCCAATTGCAGGTGTTATCTCAACAGATCCTGAAATTTCATAGATTCTTGCCTGAACACCTGCTTCTTTTAGAGCTTTTTTAAGTATTGTTGGATAACTTGTAGCAATCCTTTTTCCCTCTAAACTCTTTAAACCGCTATATTCAAAATCAAGAGGAACAGCAATAGACAATCGACATTTTGCGAATCCAAGGTCTCTTACTACTTCAAGTGGAAAATTTTGTTCATCATGTTCATTTCTTCCGACAATACCAATATCTGCAACACCATCATATACGTAAGAAGGGATATCATCATCTCGAAGGAAGAGAAATTCTATAGGGAAATTCTCTGCAGCTTCCTTAAGGACACGAGAACTCGAATTGAAATGTATTCCACTTTCACGAATTAATTCTAAAGATTTTTCACTTAACCGACCACTCTTCTGTAATGCAATTTTCAACTTTGTTTCCATATACTGATTCCTCTTTTTACTTAAAAAAAAGCCCCGCAAAATGCGGAGCGCCTATTAGTCATATACTACCTGCACACGCATCGCATCAATTTATTGAGATATGGTGATGAAGGTGGTGCTTTATTTTCATGAATTCACACTATATGAGGATGATATATGTGTCAATAGGAACTCTATTTTTATTCAACTTCAACTTCTCCTTCAACTGTAATATCTAGTTTTTTAGCACGTTTAGCATAGAAAATTCCTAGTAGTAATAATGTAATTCCTACTAATATCACAATTATTGCTAACAAGGTAATGAAAAGATCTGCAGCAGCAGTCGGAAAAATCAGTAATAACAGAGCAATTGATAAGGATATTACAGCTTCAATGAGTAGTGGTTTTGAAGGAAAGGCTGTTTTCCGAAGTGAAATAGAGTCTAAAAAAAGAACTAATGCAGCTATAATGAATTGAGAAGCAAGGATATACATAAGCGCATTCCATATACTATGAGAGGCGAATAAAGGAAGAATGATTGCAAGAACGCCTATAATAATCCCACTTATCCCTTTAAAAAGGGTGGTCGAGAATGAAAATCTCGAAAATTGGTATCTTTTTACAGTAGCGATAGAAATTATTGAGCTCATTAACGCACTGAGACCGAGGGACATGATGAGAATTTGTTTAAACAGATCTTCTCTCACTAGCATAAAAACACCAAGTACAATTAAAAGAACTCCAAAAATAATATAGACAAAGAGCATTCTCTTTTCCCTTGCCATAATTCCCCCTTTTGTAGTACTAAGTAATTAGAACTGATTAAAAATTACTTCTTTTTTAAGTATTTGTAAAGGAATGTTATGTACGACCACCTATTATTTGACGCAGATGGAACAATTTATGATTTTATGGCATGTGAAGAGTTTGCTTTGAGAAATCTTTTTATCGAGGCCAACCTCAATGTCACTCAAGACCTAGTTAATTCATATCACGAGATTAACTATGCTCTATGGTCTGATTTAGAGGAAGGGCTTATCTCGCTTGATACGTTGAAAACTGAACGTTTTGATAGATTTTTTATTGCTCAAAAAGTTAATTTCAGCGCAGAAAAAGCATCTGAACTCTATCTCCATTATCTAAGCCTATCCCACCATATCTACGATGATACCATCGAAGTATTAACGAAAATCAAGAATAGTGGAATTCACATGTCAATGATTACAAACGGAATAGCGAGTGTACAAAGAGGGAGAATCAATGCAACAGGGACATCTCATTTTTTCTCATATATTGCCATAGGAGAAGAATTAGGGGTCTTAAAGCCAGATACACAATTTTTTACAGAGACTATTCGAAATATTCACAGCTTACAACTGCCAATATCAAATCCTCTCGTTATTGGAGATGGGCTATCAAGTGATATTGAGGGAGCTGCAAACGCTAAACTCGATAGTTGCTGGGTTAACCGCTATGAAATGACCCAACCAGCAATCAAGAATTATACATACCACATAAAGACACTAAAAGAGCTATTAGATATCCTATCTATTGTTTAACGATTTCAACAAGTTCTACATCAAAGATGAGAAGGGTATTTGGCTCTATTCGAGTAGAGCCACTCTCTCCATATCCAAGGTTAGGATGAACATAGAACCTATATGTTGAGCCAACTTTCATAAGATAGAGTCCTTCTTTGAATCCATCAACTAATTTTGAAATTTTAAATGTACTTGGAATACCAGGAACCGAAGAATCCCCCTCTCTTCCATCAAGGTAGGTAAGGCGATAATTAACCTTCACCACATCATCAGCTGTGGGAGATTCCCCTTCTTTTGGAACAATAATCTCATATTGGAGTCCACTATCAGTAGTAACAATTCCTTCACGTTGATTATTCACTGCTAAGAAACTTTCTGCATCTTTTAAATTTTTCTCAGCAAGCTCTTTCACTCGTATCCCAGCTTCACTAATAAGCTTTTCCTGAAATTGGAATAGAGAGGTATTTCGTTCTTCTTTTGTAAGCAATTCTTTCTTTGAGATTCCTACATCAAATGCACCTTTAAGAAAATATTCAGGATTAAGCGTTGGTATTTCTCTCATGGCACTATCCATGAGCATGTAGCCATACGTATAACTGAATCTATCAATGAGTTCTTGTGTGATTGTATCGGCTGTGAATATATTGATGATATCTTTTTCAAAACTCGTAAGAGGTGGATTAATAGTTTTCTCATCCTCAGATGAAGGAACAAAACTCTCTTGACTACTTAAATTTAGCGGTGAAGAATCATCAGATATTTCTTGCTGAACTCTCTTTTCTGTACAACTCGTAGTCAATAATAGGAATAGACTCACTAAAAGTAACGAAGTAAAACCAATCTTTTTATGTAACATCAATCGCATCGATACATTTCCTTTTCCCTCACCCTATAGAGATGGTAGTAGCATTTTCTACATACGTCTACTAAAAGTTATAAGAAAGTACTCATACCTGTCGAATCTATCCCTACAATTACCGGAAAATCTTTTACTACAATTTCAATCAAGGCCTCTGGACCTAATTCTTCAAAGGCAATCATCCGTGTACTTCTCACACATTCAGCATAGAGAGCACCACAACCACCAAATGCTACAAGGTAAACTCCGGTATGTTTTTTTATAGCCTCTAACACTTCCTTACTACGGGGGCCTTTCCCGATAGTTACTTTTAGGCCACAATCCATCAATAATGGTGTAAACGGATCCATACGAGCACTTGTAGTTGGCCCACAAGAACCAATAATTGTACCCTCTCGTTTTCTTGCAGGACCCATGTAATAAATTGTTTGATTCTCCAGCAACACTGGAATTTTTTCGCCACTTTTAATAATCTTTTCAAGTCTTTGATGTGCTTTATCTCGGGCGACAAGAATAGTTCCACTAAGACTTAGTTGGTCATAGATTCTCAATGAGGATCGTTCTTCATCTGTAAAAGGAAGAGTAACATGTTTCAAGCTTGACACCTCCTAAAGATATATATGGGCTTTTCTGTCAGCCCAACAACTTATTGCGACAGATAGTGGAAGACCTGCTATATGAGTTGCCATATATTCAACAGAAGCCCACAGGGCAGTAAGAGGTCCGCCGAACCCTCCGGGTCCTATATTTGTTGTTTGTAATTTTAAAAGTAATTCTTTTTCAAGATCACGGTATTCATGTTGTGTATTATATGTTCCAACATCTCTTAATAATGCTCGTTTTGCGAGAATTGCACTCATCTCCGCAGACCCACCAAGACCGACCCCTACGACAATTGGCGGACAAGGTTTTCCACCTGCGGTTTTAACCATTTCAATAATCTCATCAATTACTTCGCTAGGTGTTGTTGTGGGATTCAACATTTTTGTCGCACTGCAATTCTCACTTCCAAATCCCTTTAGAAGAAAATGAAGAGAAAGAGAACCTTTTTTCATCGAAGAGTAATGAATTATAAAAGGGAGATTAGAAAGTGTATTTACCCTTTGAAATAGGGGCTCTCCAACGATTGAGTGTCGAAAATAGCCCTCATCGATTGCAACTCTTGAGCCATCAGTGATAGCACGTTCTATTTCAGAAAGGGTGAAATTTGCATCAGGACCAATATCTGCAAAAGCGATGATCATTCCAGTATCTTGGCACATAGGGACTTTATTTAAAGCAGATATCTCTAAGTTTTTAAGAATCATTGTAAGAACTAATAATGAAGCTTTTTGTTGCTCGTATTCTTTGGAATCAGGGACTGTTGTTTGTAAAGATTTTTCATAAGAATTCTTCATTGAAGAGAGAGAATCCATAAGCGATGGTTCTAGGTGAGAGGAGGCTTTTATAAGCCCACTTTTTACTGATTCAACTAAAGCGTCATAGTCTATCTGTTTCAACGTTTGCCCTCCTTTGAATAAAGAAAAATATAAATACTGCAATAAATTCACCGATTACCGCCCCAATCCCGTTGAAAAGTAAATCTAAAAGCTCTCTTTGTCGACTAAACCATGGTTGCACCAGCTCAATACATAATCCCATCGCAAAAACAGCGAGAAGAGAAATAATTATCCGCCTCAAATTACAAACTAAATAATCTTTCAACTTTAAATTGTCTTCAACTTTGATAAGGGCAATACTAACTGTGAAAGATACCGCAACGTAAGCGATTAGATGTAATATCTTGTCACTAAAGGGAAATATGGTGAGAGGTTTTGATAAAGCACTTGAGGGGAGAAGAGAGAGAAACGTGACTATTGAGGCAATAAGAGGGCTTGCTATTCGAGCAATAATTTGAATATAGCTAAAACTTCGTCTCATTACACATACTCTCCTTGGTGAACACCCTCTTTTATCATTGCTTTTTCAAGAGATTGTAAAAAATATCCTTTATCAGGGAAATCTCTCGGAGCTGCAAGTCTATGCTTTGGAGTATCACTCACAAGACGTTGAATTACAATATCTCTTGAGATATGGGTAAGAAAAAGAATTGTATTATGAAGATGATCTGCCATCTCAGGCACTTCCACTAACCCCTTTTTATATGCAGCATACAGTTTAGTTCCAGCAACTACATGCAGATTATGTATTTTTATCGCCTCAGTTTTCACTTCTTGAATAAGGGAGGCCGTCTTAAGTATATGTTCATCTGTCTCTCCTGGGATTCCTAGAATCACATGAGTAGATATTTCTATCTCCGCTCTTTTTAGCAAGGCAACAGCGGCTTTATAATCTCCAATAGTATGGCCTCTGTTCAAATAGACCAAAGATTCTTCATTCCCACTTTGCAACCCTAATTCAACCCAGACGTTCTCTACTTTCCCCTTATAGGAAGACAATAAATCAACGATTTCTGGTGTGATACAATCCGGTCGTGTTGAAACAATTAATTCAACATACTCACCACTATTGAGTGCTCTGTCATACAAAAGTTGGAGGTGTTCAATAGTATCATAGGTGTTAGTGTAGGCTTGGAAGTAAATACTTCTTTTAGATAAGGGGAACCGAGTATCGAGATACTTCTTCCCCTTCTCTATTTGCTTATCAATCTCAAGAAGGCGATGGGACATTCTCTGATCGACTATTTGTGGAATTTTATTATCGATATCCTTTTCAAAAGGACTACTACGATTATATTCACTTTCATTATCCCTTAAGTAAACAGAGGATGAACCTAGTGCATCACAATAAATACATCCACCAGAATATTTATGAGAACGGTGAGGGCAGGTAAATCCTCCATCAACTCCTATTCTATAGACTCTGGTACCATAACGATCAATAAGATATTGCGTATAATCATTCCAACACGAATACATTAGCGGACCTCGATAAATAACGAAGTAGAGAGAGAATTATCGAGTGCTAATCCGATAAGCATATCAGCATTTCTAAATGAAAATCCAAGCCCTATTATTCCGACAATATCAACATCAGGGGAGAACCATATGGTAGGAGAAGTCTCCACTGTATAAAGATCAAGTTGGTATATATCTTTAGCTTCCTTACCCTTTAATCCGGCAGTTACGCCTGTTTTAAATACAATAGGGACTGGAGATTTCTTAAACCAATGGAGGTACGAAATGCCACCAATTATATAATCTTTTACAAGGATGTTAGCACCTTGTGTAATGATTCCATCAAATCCTCCATAGTGGTAGTAATCATCAACATGAGCATCAATTGAATGAGTTGAGCCTAACTTCAAATCTAGGAGAAGTGAATCCATATGAGAGAGAGTGATTGCCTGTTTTACCCTGACATTTGCCGTATAGCCAAGACGTGTCCCTAGAAAAAGAGTTCCTTGTGAATCCACACGTAATCCATGAGCAGGGAACAATGTAGTTTTTTGATATGCATGCACACCAAAGAGAGTAATCGACGGTGTTATGAAATGAGTAAATGTTAAATCACTATTTTCATACCATATTGATCTACTATTAACACTGAACCCTACTGTTGAATAAGGAGATGCAAGATACTCGAAAAAGAGAGTTGGAGCAGCATAATTATCGGCTCCATATTCAGTACTTGATAAGGAGGATGCATTATATGCGTGAAGAGCTCCTCGCTGATATTCACCTCTTATTCCTAATCGATATGTTGATAAAAATGTGTATGCAAGAGTCGATTCAACCTTCACATACTCCTTCTCGACTGCACGAAACGTAAACTCAAAGTTTGGGAATATAAAATCCCGTGCCTGAAAAGTTAGAGAGAAGTTCGGATTGAATGTAAAACCAAAAATTGCATTAGTATACGAGAAATTTGTTGAACCAAACACACCAATCCCTAATGTATTATTCCTATCTTCAAACTCTCTAGTATGTATTTCCAGATCTCCATGAGGTTGCCCATCTCGAGAAAATCGAATATTTGAAACTTGATAAGTGACAGTCGCATATTGATCTAATTCACGCTCCTCATTAAGAAGAAAGTTGAGTTCGTTAATCTCTTCCTTATGTAAGAAACTAGATTGGAATTCATAAAATTTCTTTATAGGAAACTCTCTGATGTCTAAATTATCCTCGATAATTGGAGAATGAATAACTGTATCTATTTTCATAGAAGGAAGAGAAAAATAGGAACCTGTCCTATTTAAATCAATAGGAGGACATTCTCTAAATAAAGAAATTTCTTGTGACAACTGAGTAAGTTGATCCTCCATTTCTAAGGCGCATTCCTCTCCGATCTTTATGATCCTCTCATAAGAAGGAAAATCTAATATCCCAAAGTCTTCAACTAGAGGAGAAAAAAGCAGTGTTGCATCCTTTATTTGATCAACAACTGTGTTCTTCGTGAGAATAATCACAAGTTGACCAAGAATTGATGTAAGAGAGTTTAATTCATCTTTAGTAACCGTATAATCAACTGCATTCACATCAACTGCAATGATAATATCTGCACCCATCTCTTTTGCAATATCGATGGGAAGGTTGTTAACAAGTCCCCCATCTACAACCAGCTTATCCCCTACAATAGCAGGAGTGAAAACCCCAGGTATTGAGATACTTGCCCTAATACTTTGAATCAAGGATCCTGAAGAAAAGACAATCTCTTCTCCAGTTACTAAGTTTGTACCAACGCATCTATAAGGAATTGGAAGGTGATTAAAGTTTGTGATCGCTGATGTATTTATTAAAGATGCGTTAAGCATCTCCAATATCTTTTGGTCTCCTAGTAATCCACTCGATCTTCCCACACCTCTTTTATCAAATAGAAGATTCAGAATATTATCCCTGTAATCTGGGAAACTTGAAACGACTGGCTTTTGAAATGGTGCCGGGGATGAGGTAAAAAGATCCACCATATCATACTCATCAAGCAACTCTCTCATATCTTTAGGTGAGTATCCTGCTGCATACAAACCACCTATTAAAGAGCCCATACTTGTACCAACTACAATATCTATAGGGATATTATGTCTCTCTATTGCCTCAATGATGGGGATATGAGCAAAACCTCTTGCTCCCCCGCCCGAAAGTACAAGAGCTATTTTGAAATCCTCATTAGTGCTGTCACTCACGTCAATTGCATAAAGTTGAGCGTTAAAAACTATAATAGTCAAAAAAAGTAGAAAAATCTTTTCTAAGTACCTCATACTCCCAACTTCGAACCAATTATATGTGGGTTTCCATTCACAAAGGATAATGCATCCATCTCTTTCTTTTTTGCTAATTGTAGCCTAGAAATATAAATGAATGAGTCAGAACAGGCAATCTTTAATCCCTTTTTCTTATCAAGGCTTACAACGGTCCCTTCTATATAATCATTATCATTCTTCTCATCACCAACTTCATCAATAGAAAGAGAAACGCTTGAGAGAATAAGTGGAGTCCCTTGAAAAGAAGTGAATGCTTTTGGCCAAGGATAATATGCTCGAATCTTTGCATGAATTGATTGTGCTGTCTCAGTGAAATCAATTAATCCATCTTCTTTTGAAAGAAGTTGAGTAAACGTAGCCTCGTCCTCTTTTTGGACAATTTCGTTCTTTCGATATTCCTCATAGTGATTGAGAGTATCAACAATAAGAGGTGGTGCTAAATGAGCTACTTTATTACTAAGATCTTCGCTATTCTCATTCCCTAAGAGAGGGAAAGTGGATTGGTTGAGGATATTACCACTATCAATTTCTTTCACTATCCTTTGAATTGAAATTCCAGTGATTTTATCTTGGTTCAAGATTGCATAATGAAGAGGTGCACTCCCTCGATGGAGGGGCAAAATAGATGGGTGAATATTCAATGCATCTATAGGGAAAAGAGCCAAGAACTTAGGGCCAAAGTAATGACTTGTTGCAAAACTGATTAGCAGGTTTGCCTGATAAGTTGCAATTATTTCTCTCACTCTTTTATCGAGTTTTTCTGCCTCAATTACTGGGATTGAGAGTTCGATTGCAGCCTTTTTTACAGGAACCGGAATTGGTTCATGACCCCTTTTACCTGGTTTGTCGAAATTAGTCAAAACAGCGACCACATTAAAATGATTTGTGAGTTCTCTTAAAGAAGGAACTGCAATCTCTGGATTGCCTGCGAAAATAATACGAAAAGGGGATTTATTCATTTACTTCTCCCGTTTTCGTATCTTATGCTTTCTGTTGTATGCTTTCACCAATTTCTCTCGTTCGGGTTCGTCCATTCTATCTATAAAGAGGGTTCCCTGTAGATGGTCATATTCGTGTTGAATTACTCGAGCAAGAAGCCCACTGGCTTTGAGAACAAAAGATTTTCCTGCCACATCTTGGGCTTGTACTGTGATAGATAGAGGTCGAATTATGTCATAATACATTCCAGGAATGCTTAAACAACCTTCTTCATATGGACCAACTTCATGACTCATATCTACGATCTCAGGATTAATAAAAGCTATTTTTTCTTGTTGCTTACGGGTATTTACCACAAAAAACTTTTTTGAAATTCCAACTTGTGGAGCTGCAAGACCAATCCCATCAGCCTCTTCCATAGTTTCAAACATTGCATCAATGAGCATTGCTAGAGCTGAATCAAACTGAGTAACTTTTTCTGTCTTTTCGCGAAGCACATCCTCGCCTAATGTATAAATATCTAACATATGATTATAATATCCTTATTCAATTCAAGGGTCAACTTCACAGAAGATGTAACGGATCAACATCAATCTCTAGATACGTATTTCTCATTACCTTGTGATTACGTTGAATATAGGTAACTACCTGAAGCAACCCTTTAAAGTCAACACTCCGTAGAATGATATGATATCGCCAATTATTGTTAATCTTCTCGATAGGGCACTCACTCACACCTACTAATTCAACAACCCCTCTCGGGAGATGTTCTATCGCCGATGATGCTAGAGACGCTATATTTTCTATCTCATTTTTACATAAATCTTTATTCTTACCTCTTACAACTAAATTAACAAGTCTTGTAAAAGGGGGAAATAGAGTTTGTTTACGAATATCTAGCTCTTCCTCATAGAACTTCTCTAAATTGTGAGAAGTAGCCATTTTTATTGCTTGGTTTTGAGCATGATACGTTTGAACAATTACTTTACCGTTGTTATTATAACGTCCGCTTCGCCCACTCACTTGAAGGATCAGTGAAAAGGTTCTTTCTTGCGATCTAAAATCGGGAAGATTGAGAGTTGAATCAGCGAGGACAATGCCAACAAGATCGACTTTCGGAAAATTCAGTCCCTTTGCAACCATTTGGGTTCCAAGGAGAATATCTATTTCCCCTTTTTGGAATTTATCGAGAATATCTTTCACTTCACCTTTTTTCTTGCTTATATCAGCATCAATACGGGAAAGAATCGCATGGGGAAACTTCTTTCGAATCTCCTGCTCAACCATTTGAGTACCAAAGCCTGCGTATCCGACATCTACGGAATTACAGCTTGGGCATACATCGATAGGTTTTGTCCGATAATTACAATAATGACACACCATTGCATGCTCACTTTTATGAAAGGTGAGAGAAACTGAACAATGAGGACAGTTCATCTCATATCCACATGAATTACAGTGAAAGAAGTAGGAAAAGCCTCTTCTGTTTAAAAAAAGTATTACTTGTCTTTTCTTCTCTATGGTCTCCTTCATACTTCTGTAGAGAAGTCGAGAGATCATCTCCTTTTCTTGGAGCATATCAACAACCTGTATCGTTGGAAGATATCCACCAGAGACCCTTTTTGCCAAGGTGTGTTTAACAATTTGCCCCTCATTCATCATGGCCCAAGCCTCTAAGGAGGGTGTTGCACTTCCCATCACAATCTTTGCGTTGTGCTGAGATGCAATCTTTTGCGCAACTTGCCGTGCATGATAGCGCGGAGTATTACCAGCTTTATACGTCTGCTCATGTTCTTCATCAATGATAATAAGGCCAATAGAATTAAATGGTGCAAAGATAGCTGATCGTGCCCCAATGACAATATCGACTTCTCCTTTTTGAATTCTCTTCCACTCCTTAAGTCGTTGAGAACCACTCATTTTTGAGTGAAGAATTGCAACTCTATTATGAAACCTCGTTGATAAATACGTGACAAGTTGGTAAGTAAGGGTAATCTCTGGGACAAGATATATTACTTGCTTTCCTAAAGCTATGGTTTGATAAGCAACATTGAAAAAGACTTCTGTCTTGCCACTACCTGTCACTCCGTAGACGTAGTGAAGGGCTTCTTCTGAGGTGTAGATAGAATGAATAGCGCTTTTTTGTTCATCACTCAACTGAGATTCGGCTATCTCAATCGATTCATAGTCAGAACCAAAAGACTCATCAAGGTCTTTTTCCCTCTTATTTGAAGGAATCATTGCACTTATTGCCTCTCCTTCACTGCAGAAATAGAATTTACTCATCCAAGTTGCCAAATCTATATGGGATTGGGTGAAAAGAGGTTCTTTGTCGATAACTTTTATAACATCCTTGATTGCATAGGTTGTCTCTTCAATTACTGGGACAACCTCAAAGACAAAAGCAGTGATGTCCTTATGAGCAAAAGGAACAACAATCCTCATCCCCACCTCTATAGAAAAGATGGTAGGATCAAATGAGTAGGTAAATCGTTGAAAGAGTGGTTTAGCAACAACCACTTGTACATACATGGACTACTCCCCTTTCCTTTTTAATTGAAGGTGGAGGAATTGGGCAAGTAATTGTAAATCATTCCACACATCTCGCTTTAATGCTAGATTGCGTAACACAGCTGCAGGATGGTAAGTAACAAGTAATGGAATCGAATGATAATTGTAGAATTTTCCCCGTAATGAACTCAGAGTCCCACTCTTGTGAAGAAGATGATTTCCTGCAACTTTACCAACACACAGAATGACCTCTGGCTTAATAAGAGCTATTTGCCTATCAAGATATACCTCACATGTTTCAATTTCTTCTGGTAGAGGGTTCCTATTTCCTGGTGGTCTACACTTTACAACGTTTGTAATAAACACATTCTCAGTCCGACTCAAGGAAATTGCATGTAGCCAAGAATCTAAGAACACTCCAGCCTTCCCTACAAAAGGCTCCCCACTCAGGTCTTCTGATTCGCCAGGACCTTCTCCAACGACCATCACTTTTGCATTAATTACACCACTACCAGGCACTGAATGAGTTCTTGTGACACTAAGGGAACATCTTTTACAGCTTTTTATTGTGAAGGCGATTTGAGAAATACTAGCAGTATCGAGAACTTCAAGAAATGGATCTTTTGGTTCTTTGATTACTGATTCAACATACCCAGAAAAGTCTGGAACTTCTCTAGGTGAGTCTATTTGGCTAACAAACTGTTCAACTTCATCATAGAAGTTCCACATAGAGTCAAGGTTATGTTTTAAGATTGCTCTTTTCTTATCAATTTCCATTAAATTCTATCCTATATAAATATAGTCCATCAGGAGGCGCTGTTCGCAATGCTTTAAACCTATTTCTTGATTCTAATATCTCTTTCATCTGTGAAGGAGGAGCGCCTTTATCTCCTAATTGTAACATAGTTCCTACCATTGATCTAACTTGATGCATCATGAATGCATTTGCCTTGACCACATAGATAAGAACAGGTGAAGAAAACAAATCTTCCTGTATGGTAAAAAAAGAAGTCTCAATCTCTCTTATTCTCGATTTGCTTTGATCATGACTAGAACAAAATGTTGAGAAATCATGCACTCCTAATAAAAGAGAAGCGTATTCATTTAATAATTCTAGTGGTGGGATATGTACTACCCTACAGACTCTTCCTTTATCGAAAGGGGTAAAAAAATCAATATTCTTAATCATATAGTGATATTCTCTAGAGATTGAGCTAAATCTTGCATGAAAAAGTTCATCGACTATGCTACTCTCAACTATCCGAACCTCATGATGAAGGAAGTGGTTGATCGCAAGAGTGAATGATGATGCAGGAATTGTTTGATTATAAGTATCAAAATGCGCTACCTGTCCAATAGCATGTACTTTTGAATCAGTTCTCCCAGAACCATGAACTCTAACTTTCTCTTTAAGTAGGCGAAATAGGGCATCTTCTATACAACCTTGAATAGAAGGCCCATTATGTTGCCTCTGCCAACCATTAAAAAGAGAGCCATCATAACTGATTACAAGCTTCACTCGTCTTTTTCCCTCAGGAATAGGGAAAAGAGTAGGACGAGGAGGTCGCAAATTAGTACTCATTTGTGACCTCAATTAATACAAAAGCAATTGCAACATTTTTTTCGTGCGAAAGAGAGAGATGGATAGAACTAAGGTTAGCAGGAAGCAATTCTCTCACTTTATCTGAATATATAAAATAAGGCTTCCCTAACTCATCATTTAATACTGCTATATCTCTAGGAGCAATCTCTCTAAAACCAATTTTAAGAGCTTTTACCAAAGCTTCTTTTGAAGCAAAACGTGAGGCAAAATATTCTTTTTTTGCGTACAGTTGTTGAGGAACTTGTTCTATTTCAAGTGGATGAAACATTCGTTCGATGACATGCTCACTCATATGAGAATTATTCATCCTTTCAATTTCTACCATATCAACACCAATACCAAAGATCACAGAAGAACCTCATCTACAGGTGAATCTTCTCGATCTTTCTCTTGATAAAAGACTTTAATAATCTCTGGATTTGTAGATAGTGAGAAGTCAATATTAAAGAGTTCTTCTTTATACATAAGCTGAACACGGGTAGAAGCTACTCCTTCCGAATCTACAAAAGAAAAATCAGCTACAGCTTGAATTGCACTTGAATTAATAAGTGAAACATATCGTTGATCCGCCCGGATAATAAGCTCAACACTTTCATCTAATGTACTAACTGCTTCGTATCCAATTGGGTGGATTATCTCTAGTGGAATCTCTACTTTTTTTGACCCAACAAGAAAAAGCGAAACGACTAAATACAAGCCAATAGCTACCAATAAAGAAAATACTTTCGTGGGCCAATTCTCAAGGAGGTTTTGTATCATTTTATTCGACTTCATCTATTTGCCCCTCCTCTACCTCTTTTTTATCCATATCTTGGTAACTAAACAACGCTAACAATCTTCCTTTTACATCAGAGGATTTTAGATCATAAAATATATTGGCATTATAAGTAAGACTCATTTTCCCGTTTTCTTCAGAAACAACCAAAACAACAGCATCTGATTCTTCTGCTAATCCGAGTGCCGCTCTATGTCGAGTTCCAAATGATTTCTTTATACTTGTTTGTTCACTCAAAGGCAGATATACGCCAGCTGCTTGAATTCTACCACCACTTATGATGACCGCTCCATCATGGAGTGGAGTGTCATGATCAAATATTGTAAGGAGTAAAGCTGAAGATAGCTCTGCATTTAGTCTTGTCCCAGTATCAACTATCCCCTTTACTCCTAAATTTCGAGTAAAGACGATAAGCGCGCCTCTATTCTTACTAATTAAAACATTGCAGGCGTTCAGAATAATATCTATTTGCTCACTTGTTGTTTGCACACCCATTCTAAAGAGTCTACTTTGTCCACTAAAAACTTGAGTGAAGACTCGTCTTAGTTCTGGCTGATATACAATAATGATAAAAATTATAAAAGGAATAGTCATATATCTATAAAGAAATAAGAACATCTCTAAATTTAATAGAACAGAGAGAATATAAAGAGCAATATACCACATCATGATACGGGCAATTTGTTGAGCTTTTGTCTGTTGTACCGCAGTATGGAAACGGTACAGGATAAAACTAAGAACTCCTATTTGAATGATAGGAGCAATCCATTGCCATATTGATGATAATATCTGACCCATTTATTTATTTACTCTCCTTTTTTTCATCTTCTGCCCAATCAAGGGTTCGTTCCACTGCTTTACTCCAGTAGAGGCACTTTGCGCTCCTCTCTTGTTCACTCATTGTGGGAACCCACCGGGATTTCTCCTTCCATTGGCTTGAGATCTCATTTATATCTTTCCAAAACCCAACTGAAAGACCAGCTGCGTATGCAGCTCCAAGAGCAGTCGTTTCAATCACTTGTGGTCTTATCACAGGGACTTGCAATAAGTCTGCCTGAAATTCCATTAAAGGTCTACTATTAGTAAGGCCTCCATCAACTCTTAAGTCTTTTATTCGTATCCCAGCATCCTTTTCAATTGCATCAAAGATATCTTTAGCCTGAAAAGCCGTTGCCTCAAGAGCCGCTCTACATATATGAGCTTTTGTTACAAATCCAGTAAGACCAGCTATGATACCTCTCGCGTCGCTTCTCCAATACGGGGCATATAAACCACTAAAGGCAGGTACAATATACACACCACCACAGTCCGTGACGGATTCAGCTAAAAAATCTACTTCTGGAGCACTTTCAATAAGATGCAAACTATCTCTCAGCCATTGAATTAGAGATCCAGCTACTGCTATCGAACCTTCAAGAGCATAATGAGGTGTTTTACCCTTCTCTAAAAAAGCAACAGTTGTTAATAATCCACTCTTTGAAAACGTTAAAGTCTCTCCTGTATTCACAAGTAAGAAACAGCCTGTGCCATACGTGTTCTTTGCTTCACCACTATCAAAACAGGCTTGTCCAAAAAGAGCTGCTTGCTGATCCCCTAAAATACCAGCTACTGGTATCTCATTTTCTAGAAAGCCCTCTTTATCTGTCACGCCATACACTTCACCATAAGATGGAACAATAGTAGGAAGAGCTTTCTTTGGAATATCAAAAAGATCTAATAAATAATCATCCCATGTTAATGTCCTAATGTTCATAAGGGCATATCTACTTGCATTTGTTGCATCGGTAATAATTGTTTTCTTCTTGATTCCAAGCAATGAATAGACTAGAAAAGTATCCATGGTACCGAAAACAACCTTTCCACTCTCGGCATCTTTTCGTAAAGATGGGTTGTTCTCAAGCATCCATGCAATTTTACTTGCAGAAAAATAGGGGCTGAAAAGTAGTCCACTATGTTCAGTAAATTCTTTTACTGTTGTTTTTAGTTTAACATCGTTAATAATCTGATCACCACGTAAATCTTGCCATACTATTGCACGGTGCCTAATCTTACCTGTAGCGGGTTCCCAGGCGAGAATCGTCTCTCTTTGATTTGTAATCCCTATCGATACAATATCTGAAGCAGAAGCGTTTACTTTTCCCATCGCTTTTAACATGACGGTTTGGGCATTCGACCATATTTCTAATGGATCATGCTCAACCCAACCTGGTTTCACAAAAAATTGTTTATGCTCAACTTGGCTTGTCGAACAGACTTCTCCCTTATGATTAAATAAAATGGCTCGAGTACTTGTTGTTCCTTGATCAAGGGCCATTACATATTTCATAACACACACCTCTTAATTATTTATTTTATAAAACTAGTATATCTTTATTCACCAAAAGTCGCTACAGGTAATTTGAGACTAAAAGAGCAGTCTATGCTATAATATGCCTATTGGAGAACATCGATGACATTATCTGACGTAGTAAACATAGTAGATGGGGAAGTTTTGTGTGGAGAGACGGAGTTGGAACGAAACGTAATTCATGGATTCTCTTCTGATTTGATGAGTGATGTACTCACTCTCCTTGATGATGATATTTTATTAATTACAGGACTCTCGAACAATCAAGCAATAAGGACTGCCGAGATGTCAGATATTAGGCAAATTCTATTCGTCAGGAATAAAGTCCCTACAAAAACAATGATTCAAATGGCTCAAGAACATGGTATTACCATCATCACCACTAAATTCTCGATGTTCAAAGCAAGTGGACTTCTTTTCTCCTCTGGCTTAGAACCTGTCTACTAAGGAAGTAATCTAGATGGTTCTAAACTATGAAGTCAAAGCAAAAGATTTCTCTTCAGCAGGCGCTGTCTCAAGTGCTATTAAAAAGGTGTTGAAACAACTCAATATTCACCCAGCTGTCATAAAAAGAATTATTGTTGCCCTCTATGAGGCCGAAGTAAACATTGTAGCCCACTCTGTCGGTGGCAGTATTACTTGTGAGATAATTCAAGATCAAGTGAACGTAGTTGTTGCCGATAAAGGTCCGGGAATTCCTAATCTAGAGAAGGCAATGGTTGAAGGGTTTTCAACTGCAACGGATGATGTAAGAGAGATGGGTTTTGGTGCTGGGATGGGATTATCGAATATTAAAAAGAACAGTGATACCCTCGAGATACAAACAGGAGCTAACATGCCAACAATTTTAACCATCTCCTTTGTTATTTCACAAGGATAAATAAATATGGCTATTTCACCCGAATTTCATCATTCGCTTACTGTTGATAGGATACTGTGCAAAGGATGCACGCATTGCATGAAAGTATGTCCAACTCATGCGATTCGTATCGTGAATGGGAAGGCAGAAGTGAACAGCCAACGGTGCATTGATTGTGGTCAGTGTATGGAAGCTTGTCCTCACAAAGCTATAAAGATAGAACAAGAGAATTTTAATCAAATATTCAATTACAAATATCGTATCGTCATAATTCCAACTACGTTGATTGGGCAATTCGATGAAGATATAAGTGAACAAAGTATCATAAATGCCCTCTACACAATCGGATTCACTGATGTCTATTATGGGGAATTTGGTGTTGATATTCTATCAGCGCTTGGAAATAACATGAGCGCTTATGCTGATAATAAACCGGTAATTTCATCATACTGTCCCGCCATTGTTCGTTTAATTCAACTGAGTTACCCTTCTCTTTTGCCAAATGTAAATTTGTTAAGAACTCCGGCACAAATCACAGCCCTCTATGCACGATTAGTATTGGAAAAAAAAGGAATACCTAGTGATGATATTGGGATCTTTTATGTGAGTGGGTGTGCTGCAAAAGTAGCACAGATTCTAACACCTCTTTCAGACACGAGTGGATTGATTCAGGGGGGATTAAATTTAGATTATATATGCAATACATTGCATGATATTGTGACAAAAGAATCTATTCAAGACAAAGAAAGAATTATCTACAAACCTATACCTCCAGTAACAAAAGAAGCCTTTCTCTGGTCTCTGATTAAAGGAGAGAGTGACGGTATTGCTCAACGGACTCTAGCAATTGATGAAATTCACAATGTCATTGAGTTCCTTGAACTCGTAGAAGATGAAAGACATAGCAATATTGATTTTTTGGAACTTAGATCTTGTGCTACAGGATGCACAGGCGGAATTCTTGCTCCAAAAAATCGCTTCCTTGCTACAGAAAGGATAAAATACCAAGCACTAAAACATCCAAATTCACTTCCAGAGGAAATAGAAATTGAGATAAAAAATCTCTCAAGTCATTTAATACACGATTTAAAGGTCGATCGAATAGAAGCAAAATATTCAATGCAGCTAGATATAGATATTGGGAAAGCTCTCTCAAAACTTGAGAAAGCCCGTTCAATCGAAAATGTTTTGCCGGGAATAGATTGCGGATTGTGCGGATATCCTTCATGTAAGATACTCAGTGAGGAAATTGCAATGGGGAATGCTTCAATACGCAGTTGTGGTGTCTTAAAATTACGGCAGCCACAAAATCTCTCTCGCCTAGAAAAAATATGGGGAGAAGTAATATCAAAGGGTAATATTAAAGATTAAGCGGAACAATATTATTCTCTTTTACTATTTGGGAATCCTTCTCTTTATCAAAAATTTCGTTTCCTGAAATCACAACACACGCCTCTTGGATCTCAATGCTCTCAAGTAATGAGGAAGCTGCTTTTTGCATATCAGATGAAGTAGTTTCCAAAATATAATTTCGTCTCATCTCCCTAAACTCATCACTGATATGATAAAGCGCCCGTCTAAAGGCAACCATCGCAGCTTGCTGTGGGTAAGAAGGTCGTAATTCTCTGCTTATAATGGTGATAATAGCGAGATCTACAATATCCTGTCCTATCCCATCGTTCACGACAATCTCTAAAGCTCTTTTATAATCGTCGATAGTCCCTTGAATTCTTGGGTCACGATAACTTTGAAAAGTTGCAAGCCTTTCAAGCATATCAATACTACCAGAAACCCCATACGCACCACCAACACCTCTTACCATTTCCCAAAGATGGTTTGTACTAAGAATATACATCAATACAGTTTGATGTGCCTGTAAGGGTTCTAGTGGGGATGCTGAACGAAACACGAGCGAACTATAGCTCACAGAAGATGGTATCTTGTAGAGCTCTACTCTATTGAACGGGGTGCTCCCAATACTGTTTTTAAATTCACTTAAGATTGTCTGAGAAGGTGTATGTGGGATTGTATGAATGAAGTTAATAGTCTCACTCTTTGCCTGGTCACTATCCATCGTAGATGATAAAAGGTGTAATTGGAAACGTGATTGATTGATAAGAATAGAAAGAAGAGATTTTAATTCCTTCCCTATTTCAGCGAGTTGATTGATATTACTACAATCAATTTTCTGTAGATACTCCCATTGATCAAGCCCATTGAATCTCTCATTCATCGCTAATAATAATGAAAAATGGCGAGATGCCCTTTGAGAGGCATACATATGGGCAGAAGAGCCTACATTAGACTCAAAATCAGAGGTGATATCTTGAATGACTGCATATATTCTTTCTGTATCGTCCACATTCGCTTCAAGAAATATAGAATTTAGGACTGAGAGAGCTTCTTTATAGTCTCTCTTTAAGGATTTCATCCTAAAAGCTAGAGCAATAACACCCATTCCCTTTTGAGAAAGGGAGGCTCCTGTTTCGATAAAGAAATGGAGACCACCAGTATATTTTCGTACTTTCTTAGCTACTTCACTGTAACTTAAATTTCCAACACCTACCATATGAAGCATTCTTGTTAATACCGGAATAAGCATCTGTTCACGCTCTGTCAATTCGACTAGAGAGATCATCCCATCCAAATAGATGATTCCATTACTTTCCATATGCTGAATCGAAAGAGGAACTTCGTCGATACTAACTATTTGTTGTTCATAACGCTTAATTGGTTCATTAACATCCTCTTTCATAAGGTGAGGGATGGTTGCAAGATTCTCCGTAGAATCCTTCATTCCTTCAAAATTATCAAACTCTTCATCTTGTTTTCTTAGTAAATCAATTCCATCTTTTCCCACACGCTCTTCAATCGATCTTAGGTGAAGGTCAATCTTATGCTGTAGTTCACTCTGATACTGAGGATCTCCTTTGACAATAAGAGTACAGCAGTGATTATTTTGAATAAGATGAGTATCTATCCACTGTTCAAAATAGCCAAGTCCTTGGGGGTGATCTTTTTTTGCAAAGAGTTGATCTGAAGCTACTTTGCTCTCTTCAATCTTTTTTTTAAGACGATTTAGTGCATCTGTGATACGCAATGAGATATGAGGAGGATTATCCTGAAGCCATCCCCGAACAATTCTACTCATTGCTCTCAGACCCATTGGGGAAGATCCTGAAATCTCCTGCAATAGAAATTCTTGATGCTTTACAGCATTTTCTATCAATGATGGGTCAATCCCTCCTTTCACCAAAGAGGTGAGAGTGTCAAAAATCACATCTCTTGCTTTTGAAGCATCTGATGGGTCAATCCCTTTAAATCCAACAGTGAAAGGCATTTGCCTAAAACTGGTATCCATCCCAGAAACTTGTGAAAGGTCTTTTGACAACTTGGAATCAATGATTGCTTTATAGAGTGGAGCTCCAGGATTTCCAAGGAGTATATCTGTAAGAACAGTAAGAGTAACAACCTCAAGAGGATCTTCAATGCGAGTAGTAGCCCAGTTGATTGTGACAGACGCATCTCTCTTATCTTCTGAATCTTCTAAGATAGGAGCATATGCAATGAGTTCCTTGCTTTTCTTCCATTCTGCTGCAAGCACAGAAGCTCCAGCACACGATTTCTGTGAGTAATCAGATAGATATATCTCATCGAGATATTCTAATTGCTCTAATGGATTCTGATTTCCATAGAGAAATAAGCGACAATTACTCGGATGATAGTATGTAGCATAATATCCTAAGAACTTATGATAATTAAGAGATACAATATGTTCAGGATCTCCTCCTGACTCATAGAAGTATGGGGTATCACTATAAAGTGCCCTTATACTTGCTCTAGAAACAATTGAATCATGGTCACTGAGTTCACCTAACATTTCATTAAAGACAACTCCATCGAATTGGAGAGATCCATCTTCTCTTACTACAGTTCTTATCCCTTCCTGTTTGAAAGTATTTTCTCTTAAAAGTGGATTGAATACTGCATCAGCATAGACTTTAAATAGGTTTTTGAAGTCTTTCATAACAGGAGATGCAGCTGGATATACAGTATAATCAGGATACGTCATAGCATTCATGAAAGTTTGAGCACTTCCTTTCAGCAATGACATAAAAGGATCTTTTACGGGATAATTCTTTGATCCAGCTAAAACACTATGTTCAATGATATGAGCTGTACCGCAATCATCTTGAGGAGGTGTTTTGAACATAAAAGAGAAAAAATTTTCCTTATCATCGTTAGCTATATGATATACACTCATCCCAGTGATTCTATGACGATAAAGATATCCATATCCATGATAATCATCTAAGACATCAACCGATTCGAGTATAAATCCAAAATATTCATCACCAGGTGTTTGCTGCAATCCTTTCTGATCCGCCGTCTCTCTCACCTTTGCCTCCTGTGATCTGACTCACTGAATGAACTTAACATGCAGGTGTGTTGATTGACAACCCTTTAACAATTGCCTATCTTTTTATTATGAGGAGTTACATGATATGCATTATATTGGAGCACACGTAAGCGCTTCTGGTGGAATACATCTAGCAGTAGAGAGAGCCCTTGAAATTGGAGCAAATGCCTTTGCACTGTTTACAAAGAATCAGAAACAATGGAGAGCCCCTGCATTAACAGAGGAACAGATTATCCTTTTTAAAGATGCGATGAAAAATGGTAACTTTAGCGCACAACAAGTTCTCACTCACGACAGTTATCTTATCAATCTAGGGAATCCAGATAATGAAAAGAGAAAAATTAGTACTAGCGCTTTCATTGAGGAAATGAAAAGGGTACAGACTCTTGGCCTAGATAGGTTAAACTTTCACCCTGGAGCCCATTTAAAGCAGATAGATGCAAAGAGTTCTATGATTCTTATTTCACAAGCAATAGACGAAGCACTTGAAGAGACAGATGGGGTCTATGCAGTGATAGAAACAACTGCAGGGCAAGGATCAGCACTCGGACGAACTTTTGAAGAAATTGCGTTTATCATTGAAAACTCAAGATTAAAAGACAGAATTGGGGTTTGTATTGATACCTGCCACATCTTTGCAGCAGGATATGATATTAGGCAAGAAAAAGGGTGGGATCAAATGACGAAACAATTTGATTCCCTCATCGGATTTGACAAACTTATGGGAATGCATCTCAATGATGCAAAAAGTGAATTTAATTCAAAAGTTGATCGTCATGCACCACTCGGGGAAGGCAATATTGGACTTTTCCCTTTTAAACAAATCATTAAAGATGAGAGATTTAATAATATACCTCTTATCCTAGAAACCCCAATTCCTGAAAAATGGAGTGAAGAAATAACTCTTCTTCATAGTTATGAATCTCTCTAATATTTTTCCTTCCTTAGAATCTCCCCTTGTCTTTGGACATAGGGGATGTAATAGAATTAAAATCGAAAATACGATTGAGTCATTTCAATCATGTTTTGATCAGAATATCCGTGGTATTGAACTCGATGTTCATCTTTTAAAATGTGGTCAGATAGTTGTAATCCACGATCACAACCTCTTGAGATTAGCAAAAAAAGATCTTGTTGTTGAAAATCTTACTTGGGATGAATTAAAAGAAATTCCAATTGAAGGAAGTGGCCGGATCCCTCTCTTAGAAGAGGTTTTTTCTACATTCCACGACCGATTTTTTTATGATATAGAATTAAAAGTCTCTAATTTTGGAGAACAAGAGATCATTGAAAAGACACATGCACTTATTAATTCCTATAATCTACAAGAACATGTAATAGTCTCCTCTTTCAATCCATTCATTATGAGAAATTGGAATAAGAGAACTCATAATGCTACTCTAAGTGGCATAATCTACAGTAGACATAAGGATGTACCTTCATTCCTTCATAAAGG
This sequence comes from Sphaerochaetaceae bacterium, assembly GCA_963663665.2. Classification (GTDB taxonomy): domain Bacteria; phylum Spirochaetota; class Spirochaetia; order Sphaerochaetales; family Sphaerochaetaceae; genus SABI01. The sequence goes on along the minus strand of CAXXKP010000001.1, from coordinate 1,248,719 downwards.
ACAAGGTAGATTTATAGCGCATCCAAATATTATGAAACCCCATCATCAACTCATAACAATCTCACTGGTTGAAAACTACCATAAACATAATTACCCTGTTGTAACTTGGAGTGTAAATAAAGAGGAAGATGTACTACGAGTTATGCAATGTAATGTGGATGGAATAATCACTGATGAACCTGCTAAGGTTCAGCATATAATAAACGGTTTAAAAGCGAAATCGCGATAGTTCCAAATTGAGAGAAAGCATTCTTTGTTGCTTCTTCTACATCTAATCCCCACCCCACAGCTCTCACCTCAGTAGTACTCGCTTTGCTATCAATTAGTGGAAGTGGATAAAGAGAAACCTCGCCTAAAACAGTCACCGCATATCCATTACGAGTTTGGTTTATTGCGATAATTCCACATTTCCCAAAAAGAAAGTTACCTTTCTTATATTTAGCAATAACTTCAGCGAAGAATTCTTCATCATCATCATTAACAATGTCAACAAAAGTTGGCGTTATTCCTTTTTTCAGAAGAGAATCATATAAAATTTCTTGTGAATAAGTAGTACTAAGCCTATCCCCTTTTATTGAATATTCCTCAATGCTAAGTAATACATTTTCACTACTAATAGCAAGATCTCTTATGTATGGGATAGTGATAGTTGATTGAGAGACAATTTTATTAATCATAGCTCTATCATCCTCACTGATATACTCCATATATTGAGAGAAAGATGAGATATCAATATAAATATTCATTTCACCTATTGAAATCATCGATGGGTTAGTATTGATAAATGTCGCCTTTCCCGAAGAATCAGTGTGAATAGTCTTATGATCGAGATATTCATCCTCTCGAGCATTTAATGCAGTGAATGAGACGAGAAGTGGAGCATTGACGACCTTTGGGGATAAAGATCGGGAACCTCGTTTTGTTTGAAACACAAATAAGGAGGTTGTGGACTCTTCAGGAAGATGGGTAATACGAATTTTTTCGAGAATTGAGAAAAACCTATCCATTGCATCTGTGTAATATTGAGTACCACTCTCATTAACAACAGAACTAGCTTCTTTTGCTATTGATAGATATTGGGTAGCTGCTTCTATATCTCGATCTTCCCTTAAAAGTGTTGATGCTTTAGCCTGAAGGCCCTTTATAATATTTGTTCTTTGCTCTATTTCTAATAAAAGTTCACTTCTATCATTAGTAACAAGAACTTTATCGGCAACAGCAAGATGATGAACAGTTATTGAACCTTCAACATTCTTAACGAACACTCTCGTAATCTTTAATTGATAACGCTCTATACTTTTTCTTTCAGATAGTTCGGTGATAAAATCCTTGCTAATATTCTTTCCTATAAAGAGAGAAATCTGTTCCAATATTGATTCAAATGAACGTAAGGCTGCAAGTGATTCACTTTGAGCTTCTCCTGTTCCGACAAAGGCAATTTGGTCTCTACTCACCTGTGGCTCATAAACCCATATAGGCTTTTCTTCTAATGAGGATCTAATCAATGATTCAAATGAAGAACACCCGATTGTCATAAAGAGTAAAATTGGTACTATAAAAATTCCTAAAGCTCTTTTTATCATCACAAACTCTATACTACCATAAAAGAGAGAAATCCATCACAATATTGTACTGAGTTTGCTGAAAGTCTACAGCGAAAATATCACTTGGTTCCATATATGTACTGTGCTCGATTGCTCCACCTAAGGAAATAGAAAGAGATTCATTAAGTTGATAGTTAAGTCCAAGGGTCGTGGAACTCTGATACATCAATTGGAAATCCTGCGCCAAACTAACTCCGATAGCAATATCTCCCCTTACAACAAGAGACAAGTGAGCAAACCATTTAGAATCATTTTGAGGAAAAAGGAAAAGCGTTGCTGGAAGGAATCCATCTAATCCCCCCTGAGCTAACAAGGAGAATCTTGAAAATAAAAAATCATAAGAAGTTTTTATCCCAATATTCGCATGTAATAGATTATATAATGAAGATATTTGATACATAGAGGAAAATCCTAGAGAATGGAAATTGCTAGGAATCGAAAAACTTATTCGGTTAAGAGGTCCTTGAAAAAGTTTTTGATATTCAACAAACGAATCCTTTGCCCATAAGGATCTTAGATAGAGGTATTCATCATCATCTCGTTCTATAAGTAAAAGAGATGTTGCCTTATTTTCGCTATCCCTTGTAACGACCAGAGGTCCAAAATGTGACAATGAAGGATCTTTTTTTGCGCTCAACGGAGCATCTTCAGTGTAAAACAACCGCAACGGTTCATCTTCATAACCATACAGAGAATTCATAATTGAGGGGAGGATTCGCTGTAGGTTCTGATAAAATCCTTCAATAATCAGTTCATTATCGTCTACAATAAAATAGATATTTCTCCTTACCGACGTATTTGCGTTTTTACAAATAACATCACTTTTCACTAAAATTTGAGGATAAAAAAGGGAATCATCAAGACTAAATTCTAATATATTAAATTGTAAGCCATTTCCATTTTCTGTGAGAATAGAAGCATAATCTTGTATCTGCATCAAAGAGTTTTTTTCCAAACTCTCAATAGATATACTATTCTCCTTTGCATAAAGAGAACTAAGGAGAATGAGACTCAGACTAAGAATGAACAGTCGATTGATTATTTTACCCAATAGTTCACAATCTCCTCAACGAGTCGAGCTGCATCGGTTGCTTGAGAGATACTAAGCCATTCAAATCGAGAATGTAGGTTATGCCCACCTGTGAAAATATTAGGTGTTGGAACTCCCATTGTAGTCAATCGTGCACCATCAGTTCCACCTCGAATTAGCTTTTCTTCAATCGTTAAATCAATAGTTTCTGCAGATTTTCTGATTGATTCAAGGACTTCAGGAAATTCTTGAATTTTTTCTCTCATATTCGCATATGAGTGAGACACCTCCAAGTCAACTTTACCTCCTGGGAAAAGCTTCTCAATAGTTGTTGCAACACTCTTCAATGCATCAATTCTTTCATTGAGCCGAGCACTTTCAAAATCACGTACATAATAAACCATCGTGGTATGAACAATGGTACCACATATATCATCAACACTATAATACCCATAACGGCCATCGGTTGCTTCAGGACTTTCATTCCTTGGAATTGCATTAATAAATGCAGCTGCCATAGAGACACTGTTTACGAGCCTACCTCGTGCAGCTCCTAGATGATAAGGAATACCTGTAAATGAAATTTTCACACTTGCTGCATTGAAACATTCACTTTCTATCTCTCCACCAGCATTACCATCAATGGTATAACAAACTTTTGCATGAATTAAAGAGATATCAAAAGCATCCATTCCACCACCAGTTTCTTCATCACTAGTAAAAATCAGCTCAATCTCTCCGTGTTTAACATCATTATTACTCTGTAGATATTCAGCAAGACTCATCATTATTGCAATCCCTGCTTTATCATCAGCACCCAACAAGGTGTTTCCATCAGTAACAACAAGAGTGTGGCCAACTTCTTTTCCTAAATCAGGGTTGGCAGCAACCTTGATTGAGTATTCACTATTCAAAGAAATGTCTTTTCCATCATACGACTGTATTACTCGAGGTTTCACGTCGTTCCCCCACACATCGTCTGCGGTATCGACATGAGCCATGAAAGCTATTGGAGTGACATCTTTCTCAATGTTCGAAGGTATTCTTGCTACCACATATCCTTTCTTGTCAAAAGTCACATCGTCAATCCCAAGATCTTTAATCTCTTTCATGATAATCTCTAGGAGTTCTATTTGGCCATCGGTCGTAGGTCGTTTATCTGTAACATGAGGATCACTCATTGTGCTAACAACAGCATAGCGTAAGAACCTTTGTAAAATCGTATCATGATAGGGGAAGTTTGACATATAAGATAGCTCCTTAAATTTATTTTCTCTATTATTCCATAATCAACAAAGGACAGCAAGAGGATGTACATGAATTGAGCCCCCTTACGATATTAGGAGGCCCATAATTTATAGTTGAATGCATTATTTAGGCATCAAAATTATACTTTAATAGCATCGGTTTTACGAGATCTAACACTTGATAAATAGCAAAAACGACTATGATTAAACCGGTAACTACAGGCCCATTATTCATTGTTTTTCCTACCGTGATCATAGAGGTTGCTAATGCAAATGCAGCAGAAGGATCGGTAGTCACATCAACAATCCATTCTTGGAAAGACTCACCCATATTATCACCATATTCGTAATAGCGATAAATGGACATCACAGTAGTGGCAACTATTCCTGCGGCGGTGGCAACTGCTGCCGCTGCCGTAATCTTTCCCCAGAAAATTACTTTTGGTATAGCAGCATATACAATTCCAGCAATGAGTAAGACAATTGTCTTTGTCAACAATTTTTGTAAATCCCTTAAAAAGGGTTCTCTCTGGCTGTGAGGAAGTGCTCTTGATTGCAGTTCACCTAATTCTAGGGTTCTTGCTCGTACTTCAACAATCTGTTCTTCTAATTGAGTCATATCCTCTTCGTCAATAAGGTTCTCTGCTAAAGCAAGGAGTGTAATAGAGTTTTCTCCGCTCGTCAGCGCATGAGCAAATCTCAGATACTCTTCTCCTTTCTCTTCCTCTAACATTGAAGTGACGACTTGGATCCCATTGCTTGCCCCGTTTCGACTCATCCTGTTTGCAATTTCTCCTTCATATTCCTCAACCACAGGTATAACAACCTCCCATTGCTCATCAATAATTGAGGCAACAGGACTAATCAGTTGTTCTCTATCTAAAGGAGGATTCTTTTTTGTATCCCATGCAATGGAACACCCAATTAATGAGATAATGAGGTACGTCGCAATGAATGAAGTGTACGTCGTTTTTGTTTTTTTTGTCATAACAGCTCCTTGTCAAATTATTTGATTAGTATTGAAGAGATCGTCATTTGAAAATTTAGTGAAAAATTCACTTTACTAAATGATGGAATGAATCCATGAATATACTCATAGCTATCGCTATACGTGAGATTTGGATCTCTGAATGAGATTTGAGGTGAGAGTGAGAAACTTTTAAAGAAATTCCATTTGTATCCTAAGTTCATCTCATTTATATAGTGAAATCTATCAGATGGAACATAGGCTCCAATAAAGGAAATAAATTGGATAAGAGAGATTGAAAAATAAGGCCCTCTCTCCCACGGATAAATAAGCAGATTGATAGATGCATCAATAAGAATCTCATCTCCGCCAGTCTGATCTACAAGAATTTTAATTGGAATCTCAACTGCAATGTCTTCATCTATTGATGCACCAAAACCCAAAGACCCATATATTTTCTGAGGAAATAATGATGTAACTGCCATCAAATCTGTAAATGCATAGAGTTCAACAGATTCAGCGGTAACTGGAAGTGTGAAGATAATTAAGATAAAAAAATATAGTGCCTTTTTCATATGTTCCCCCTTTCTCTATGTAGAGGAACGATATCATCAGCACTCTGAGCAAAACAATCGTTTAATTACACTAGTGTCTCTAAAAGGATTTCCACCCAAGGGAATTAGTTAGAGCATCATGTATCTTAGAGGCAGAGAATACGGCAAATAAATCTTGTTTCCCATCTTTTAATGTAAAAATTAATCCATTTCGAAGCCCTACTACACGACCGGTCTCGATTGAAGATACCTCCGAGATCGCTCTAGAAAAAACTAGCGAAATACTTTCGTTACTTTTTATCCCTTTCTGATAGAGTTCAAAGTGAGTATCACTCACAATCAGTCGTCCTCTGATAAGATCTTCAGTACTCATGGGGGGAACCTTAGAACAATATACTGAATATCGATACCTCTTCGAAACAACCTTTAAAACATCTTTCTCACTCACATAGTAGGTAAAACGGTAATATAAATAGAGAATAAAGAACATAAGAGCAAAGAGTGACCAATAAGCCCAACTTGCAATCTTATTATTTGGGATAAATACTACAGCCGCAAAGAGACCTAACAACAATATTTTTAAAAGAACTTTCATAGATTGGACTATAACAAAAAGAATCTTTAGATTCCAGTATACTTGCCACTAATCCCTCAATTAAGTATCTTACTATTTATGCATTTGATACCAAAATACCCATATTCCATCCCATTGGAATTAGAACATTACGATGAACTTCAGCCCTATCTCCTCTCACATAGACAGGGTATAAGTGAATACTCGATGGCTTCACTTTTCCCATTTACAAAAAAAAGAAACTTCACTGTCTCGTATTATGATAGCCCAAAACACACAAAGGAATACCTCTTCATTGGAGACCAAACTTATAAAGATCGAAAAGAAAAGTTTGCTATGCTCCCTGGAGGATACCCAGGAGAATTCATTATCAGTCTCTTGAAGAATGAGGTAAACGAAATCAATACGATTAGTATTGAGTCTCTTAAAGATTGGAAAACACCAAATCTTCCTTACATAATAGAGGAGGATCGCGATAATGCAGATTATCTTTATGATAAAAAATCATTAATAGATCTAGTTGGGCAATCCTTACATAAGAAACTTGTGCATGCTCTTAAATTCATGAAAGAACACCCTGACAGGATTCTACTTCCTTCTCATGTTGCACCAAAAGAAGACATGTTAAAGGTACTGAAGGGATGGGCTGGTAATAGGGTTTCTGTTGAAGATTATGAAGCAACAATCCTTGCAATTAATAATCAGAAAGAACTCAATTTGAGGGGATATGTTCTATATTCAAAGGATACTCCTATAGCATTCGCCTTGGGGGAAGAGGATCATAACAGATTCATCATCCATATTGAAAAGGCGCTATCAGAATATAAAGGAGTCTATCAATACATAAATAGAGCATTTGCCTCTGAACTCTCAGATAATTTTGTAGAAATAAACAGGGAGCAAGATTTAGGTATACCTGGGCTTAGACAAGCAAAAATGACGTATCAGCCATCTTCTCTTCTCATGAAATATAAGGTAAGGATTAATTAAAAGATACCTTCAACTACACTATTTGTAGTGAGACGCATCTTTATTTACCTAGCACTTTACAAAGTATCTGCTACACGAGTTCTATTTATTGCTCTATAGTAAGTTGGTGTCATTCCAGTCAAATGCTTGAAGACCTGATTAAAATAACTACTATCTTCGAATCCGATATCGAGTGCTATAGCAGTAATTGGTAAACTTGTATTTGCAAGAAAATTGCATGCTCTTTCAATTCGAACAAGACTAATATAATTATTAAAATTTTCTCCAACATATTTATTGAAAAGTTTACTAAAATAACTTGAACTGATATTGCAAAGTTCTGCCATGCTATCAAGATTTATTTTTTGTACATAATTTTCTTGGATATAATCAAGCGCAGGTTCAAGAATTGGAGAGTCGCATTTCGGGATTTTGATTTGAATTGTTTTCACTGTGGGATTATCTTCAGCAGCTTCTCCGAAGAAATGAACTGAATTATTACTGTTAATTTTATCTTGTGCATCTTCAATGATATATTTTGCCATTTTAAATATCATGTTAGCAATAACCTTTACTGTTTCCATTGACATTACAGGTAATAAATCATAATACTCTTTAAGTTTTTTTTGGAATTCAGACGGTAATGAAATACTTGATGAATCGACTATTTTCTCAAGATATTTTTTTTCTTCTTCATTTTTTAAAACAACCTGACCGGCTAGTACAGTCACTAAGTATTGACCATTGATAACAATAGGTAATGCAAAATCAACAATGCCCATGTGGCATAGGTAAATATAGGGTTTACCCTGCCGTGCAGCCTCCAAACCTCCACGTGCATCACATTTTATACAAAGTTCATTTAAATCTTTATTTGTTCTGACCAAAGAACAATGTTTACTGAAATGGGTTTCTACAGTAATAGGAATCCCTTTATAATCAGCAGTTATCATTGATAAATTACATGCATCGGAAAGCCATTCCTGGATTCTCTGGAAATCACAAAAATCGCATAAATATTCTACATTAGGAATTTCAGTTGCAAGCATACCACTTCTCCACATTCTAGAGGTTTTAAACCTCATTCAAAGCAACTACAACTCTATTAAATTAGACTATAATAATTATAAATATGAATACATATTAATTACGTCGATATACGCTAATTTATCGCTACATATCTTTAAAATTGATGAATATAGATTATTTTATATGAAAAAATAAAAGCATCCAACAATTGAAGTATTTGTGAAGTTATTCAATTTCTCTACTGAATTTTGTCACAATTAATACCAGTATTTTATTATGGGTGGTGTGTTTTCGTTTGTGAAAAATAAAAAATATGTTTTAATAATCGGAACCTGAGTATCAAGTTAAAGTCTCCAACGAATATAACAAACGGTTCTTGCGTATTTCTCATCTATTCTTTTTACCATAAACCCAACATATTTCCACCGATATATGTATTTTATTTTTAAATCTAAAACTTCTTCATCTCTTCAAGTTTAATTAATAATTCCAAATTCCTTATTTTTATAGATTATCATAATTGCTTGTTTATCGAAAGTGACTTAGTCACAAGTCCCCATTAAATAACTAAACATCGATTTCTATTAGGTTTCTTAAATGTATCGTTGCTTGATTTAAAAAAACATTCTTTTAATTAAAATGGGCCTAGGTTTCCCTAAGCCCGTACTATACATAAAATCAATTTCCAGGATTCCAACTCTTTATTAATTCTTCGTAAGGAACTGTTATTGGTGTATCGTCATCAGCACGATATGGTTTTGGAGAACCAGGCTGATCGAGCCAATAAGAAGGATCTCTCTCAGGATTTAGCACTGGAGAATATTGTTTAAGAGTCATTTTCCCCATGAGATCATCCATTGCTTTTGCAAGATTATCCATAGCTTCTTGTGGTGTTTTTTCTCCTGTAACAGCTGAAGCAACATTTGGCCACCATTGTTCTGCTAAAAGAGGATAATGAGGAACGTTAGGACCAGTATCTGTCCACATATACTCAACTGGTGAGTTATAGAATGTTATGATACCACCGAATTTATTTTGTTCTTTTTCTAATTTCAACAAATATGGATCTGAAACAGTAGATTTTCTTACTGGAGTTCCTCCTACTAAGAACTTAGGAAGAGATACTGACTTAGATACTGCGAATTGAGCCCAAAGCCAAGCAGCTTCTCGGTCTTTACCAGTTACGCTGTCCTGTAATATTGTCCAACTTCCCGCATCTTGGTAACCAACTTTCATTCCTTCTTCCCAATATTTTCCGTGTGGTGTAGGAGCAACACGCCACAAAGGCTGTCCTTCTTCATCACAAACTGGACTTCCAACACTATTAAATGCAGGGTCAGAAAGCCACGTAATATATTGGAATATACGTTGAGCAATATTACCTCGTGAAGGTACTACACCAGCTTCTGCCCACACCATAGATGCTGCAAATGGTGGTGCATATAACTTCATCCAATCTACATATTTTGTAAGGGCATATACTGCAGCTGGACTGTTAGCAGCGCCACCACGAGAAACAGATGCTCCAACTGGAATTTTATTTTCAGTTCTAATTCCCCATTCGTCTACTGGGATTCCATTCGGAATGCCCTTATCACCAACACCTGCGATTGAAAGCCATGCATCAGTAAAGCGCCATCCTAGTGATGGGTCTTTTTTACCATAATCCATGTGACCATAGACTTTCTCACCGTTAATTGTTCCATTCCCATTTACTTCATAGGTAAAGAACTTAGCAATATCTTCATATGCAGCCCAGTTTACAGGTACACCAAGTTCATAGCCATAAATGTCCTTGAATTGTGCTTTGATAGAAGGATCCTCAAACCAATCTAAGCGGAACCAATACAAATTAGCAAACTGTTGATCAGGTAGTTGTAATTGATTTCCATCATAGTCTTGTCCAAATCCGAGATTCAACCAGTCCTCAATATCGAGCCAAGGGTCTGTTACTTTCTTCCCTTCTCCAGCCATATACTCAGTCAAATTAAGTGCACTATCTGCTCGTAAATGGGTGCCAACAAGGTCGCCATCATTTACGTAGATATCATACAATTTTCGTCCAGTCTGCATCTGGCGTTGTACTCGGTCTACTATCTCACCTTCACCAATAATATCATGTGTTACTTTGATTCCGGTAATTTCTTCAAACGCTTTCGTGAGTACATCTGATTCCCATTGGTGTGTTCTAAGACCTTCACCAACAGATTTAATACTCATCCCACTATAGGCAGCTCCAACTTCAGCGAACCAATTAAGTTCTTCTCTCATTTCAGCATCACTTAATTGAGATGGTTGAAGTTCTTGAATCCATTTTTCAATTATTGCAGCTTTGTCCCCAGCCTTAACCCCGGCAGCTGGAGAATCTTCACCCTGGCCATTACCAAACAAAGTCATTGGTAAAAACACAAGAGTAACAAGCAATAACAGTAATGTCATTTTCTTCATTAATAACTCCTTTTTGTATTCTCAGTTCAAAAATAAATCGTATGGAAGCAAAAAACTATTTGCTTAGCCCCACTTAAATTCAACGATGAACCAAATCAACGATATAATTGCGGTAGCGATAAGATAACTACCGGAAAATAAAGCAAACGAAAGTAAAAAGATTACAAAAGTTGAATAAATTCCAATAAATAGTCGATCTCCTCGGCCCGTTTCCATTGGGAAAAACCCTTTTCGGTCAACATTAGGACTCACACGGTGTAGGAAACCTAGAAATGCAATCGCAGAAAAAACTATAAAAAAGAAAAGTCCACTCTGCCATGACCAATACATCCATTTGAAAGTCGTTGAGAAAAATTCTTTCATTATTTACACCCTTCCCAAGGCAAAGCCCTTAGCTATGTTATTTCTTACAAAATAGACCAACAAAGCTCCTGGTATGATTGTCAAGATACCAGCTGCCGCCAAAAGTCCCCATTTTGTTCCCTCTGATGAAGTCATTCCTACTGTCAAGGAAACGACTATTGGTCTTGCATTAGTAGTAGTAACAGCCTTCGCAATCAGCATCTCTACCCAAGAGAATGTGAAGCTAAAGAAGGCAGTAATACCTATTCCAGGACCTATCAATGGTAAAAATATCTTTACAAAGAATCGAGGGAAACTATATCCATCAACAAGTGCTGTTTCATCTATTTCTGGTGGTATTCCAGACATGAAACCTTCAAGAATCCAGATCGCAAGTGGAATGTTAAACAGACAATGCCCTAAGGCAACAGCTAATTGTGTGTCAAAAATATTGAGCGTATAGAATAACTCTGTAAAGGGTATGATAAATACTGCAGCTGGGGCCATTCTGTTGGTTAAGAGCCAAAAGAACAGATGCTTATCTCCAAGAAAATGGTATCGAGAAAATGCATAGGCACCAGGAACCGCAACGATTAATACCATAACAATATTTATCGATACAAATATAAGTGAATTCAAAAAGCTTTTCATCCAAACACTTGAAGTAAATATCTCCATGTAGTTTTCAAAAGTCGGATGTTGTGGAATAAACGTTAAGCTACGAAGAATATCATTATCTGATTTGAATGACGTAATTACCATCCAATAGATCGGAATAAATAATACTACAAAATATATTATCAGGAAAATATATCTTTTTTTAAGTTTTTGATTTTTCATTTTCATACCTTTTTCCCATCCCCTTTTCCTACGTTTGACATCATCTGGAAGAATATATAACTCATGATTATTACTATCACTAGATAAATCATTGATGACGCTCCAGCATACCCAAGATTGTATGACTCAGCCTTTCTTGCTACAAAGAGACTTAAAAATGTTGTCGAATTACCAGGACCACCACCTGTTAGTGTAAGAGGTTCTTCATATATCTTGAAGGAATCCATAAATCTCAGCAAAAATCCCAAGATTAACACAGATCGTAAACGTGGTAGTGTAACATACAAGAAAGTTTTCCACGCACTAGAACCATCTATAGCTGCAGCTTGAAAATATGCATCCGGGATTGCTGAATATCCTGCATAGCTCAATAACCCAACCAAAGGCGTCCAATGCCATACATCAAGTATTACAAGTGTCAAAACAGCATCAACAGAGTGTAGTGAAACATTATACGAATATCCAAATAATCCTAAAACATATGGAATAAACCCTATATCACTTTGGCTAAATAATCGCCATACAATTCCTACTACATTGTATGGGACAAGTAAAGGAATTCCTAAAAGTACCAAAGATATAGCAACTCCAATACCTTTTTTCGGCATTGATAGTCCTATGATTATACCTAATGGTATCTCTATGCATAAAATCACCATAGTAAAGAGCAACTGTCTTCCCAATGCGCCTAAAAAATCTGGATCATTTATCACTTCAATATAGTTAGATAAACCTACAAATTCAGGAACAGAACCTGAAAAAATTGTATGCAAGGAATAATTCACAACCGTCATTAACGGAATAAAGGCTGTAAGTCCCATTATTGCTAATGCTGGTATTAAAAATAACCAAGCTTTGTTCGTATATCTCATATCTTAATCTCCTGTATATTAGTAGTAATTAAAGAAATCATAGAATATTTTTCCCATTTTTATAAAACATCAAATGCTCTTGTGGAAATTGGATCCACACGTTTCCACCTTCCTCAATTTTCATTGACTCGGGTGCTCTTCCTTTAACTTGAATTGTACCAATGTTAACTGTAATGATTTTATAAGCAGCAACATCATCTACTAACGTTACTTTTCCTATTATTGATTTCTCTTTTTTGGTGGTAGATATCTCTAGATATTCAGGACGAATACCCACCGTGATATGTTTCCCGTGATCTTTCAATAATGCTATCAATTCATCCGTAACACAAAAAGTATTACCATCAATAGTGAAAGTACCTTTTTCATCATATTCACAATCTAAAACATTCATCCCAGGGCTTCCGATAAAATAGCCAACAAATACATTATCAGGTTTTTCATGGAGTTCTTCAGGTGTTCCCATTTGCACTATTTCGCCTTCATTCATAATTACTACGTTTTCGGCAAAAGTGAGAGCTTCGTGTTGATCATGTGTCACATAAATCATAGTCATATGAAGTTCTTCTTGAACCTGTTTTAATTTTCTTCGTAGGCCCCATTGTGCTTTTGGATCAATAACAGTTAAAGGTTCGTCAAGAAGTACTGCCGATGTATTTGGCCTTACAATCCCTCGTCCAAGAGCTACTCGCTGTTTATCTGCAGGAGTCAAAGATTTTGATGAATATTTCAGAAGATGTTCAATTTCCATAATCTCTGCAACTTCATTTACTCGCTTTTTGATCTTCCTACTATCCATTCCATCATTGTCCAAGGGGAATGACAGATTCCCATATACACTCATAGATTCATATAAAACGGGGAATTGGAATACTAGGGCAATATGCCTTTCTTTAGGAGACAGTGCAGTTACATCCACTCCATCAAATAATACTTGACCACGTGTTGGTTTTAACAAGCCAGTAACAAGTGATAATATTGTGGTTTTTCCACATCCCGATGGACCTAGTAGAGCAATTGCACTCCCGTCTTCAAAAGTTATATTAACATTCCGAATAGCATATTCTTCATTATCATCATAACTATGCCAAATATTTCGTAACTCAATTTTTGCCATATTGTTTTTTTTCCTTTATTATTAATCTAGACATGTTTTCCCACAAAGTCGGGTAGAATCTGGGTCAAAAATATAGAAACTTTTAGGGTCTACATACAAGGGAACAATCTGGCCAATATTATAACGAGTAATATTCTGAACCAGGATAACAAGACTCTGTCCCTGATGATCCACATGCAATTCTGTATCTGAACCTACTGACTCAGACAGTTCTACCACTCCATCAATTTTTATAAATGATTTTTCTGGTTTCACTGATATCGTATGTGCATGAACACCAAGCATATAATGATCTTTGTTTAAAGTACTTCTCATCTGAGTAACATCTACCTTAAATTGTTCTGTTACCTGCAAATATGTACGACCCTCTTCTTCAACTTTCTTCCCATGCAGAATATTCATTGTTGGATGACTGAAATACTTTCCAACCTCAGTAAATTGAGGATTAAAATAGACTTCTTTTACAGGGCCATATTGTAAAATACGCCCATTCTGCATGAAGCCTACATGAGAGGCCATCCCTAGAGCATCAATCGGTTCTGGAGTTGCATATACAATTGCTCCTCCTTTTTTTCTGAAAATCATCTTCAATTCAACACGCAATTCTTCTCGAAGTTTGTAATCAAGATTAGCTAAAGGTTCATCCAAAAAAACATATTTGGTTCCTTTGGCCAAAGCACGCGCTAATGCTGTTCTCTGCTTCTGACCTCCACTGACTTGTTCAGGTAAGTGTGATAGTATGTGACTTATACCCAGTAAAGATGCATTGTCTCGTACTCGCTTATCTATTTCTTTTTCACTGTACTTTGTTTTAGACACCCTTAAAGGGGAAGCTATGTTTTCGTAAATGGTGAAAGATGGATAATTCACAAACTGTTGATACACCATTGCAATATTTCTCTTCTGTGGTGTGAAATTCGTTACATCTACACCATCAAAGAGAATCCTTCCACTTGTCGGCCTCTCGATTCCTGCAAGCAAACGTAGTAAAGTTGTTTTACCAGACCCAGTAGGTGCAAGCAAAACAGAAAAATCACCATCATTTACCTCCAAATTTAGATTCTCTATCTTATAATAACCTTGATGCCTTTTAGATAGATTCTCGATAACTATACCCATATATTTTCACCTCGTTCAAAAAGAATACGCGCTTGGATTTACTATGAGTATGAGGCCCCAATTCTATTCGCGCTCGTAAAAATCCGTTTAAATTTTATGCTAATTTATAAAATATTTTTAAAATTACATTGTGATATTCAGCACTTTACAAAGAGTATGCTGCTCGAATTCGATTAATTGCATTGTAGTAAGTCTGTACCATCGCAAGGATAAATTGGAATATTAGAATGAAATAACTACTGTCTCGCAATCTATATTAAATATCATTATTGTAACAATTTAGATTGTATTTGTGAGATGATTATACGCTTTCTACATAGAGGAAATATTAAAATCATTGTTGGAAGTATCTCCAATATATTTACTGAAAAGCACGCTAAAATAACTGGAACCCATATTAAAAAGATCTTCCATGCGATTAATTTTTATCTTATTTCTTAATTTTTTATTGATAAAGCTGAGGACCTGTTCCAATATGGGGGAATTGCAATCTGGTATTTTACTCTGTAAAATCTTCGCCTAAGAATCGATATCATATCTAATTATTCAGAATTTGGTATATCATTGTTCCTTACTGATTCTTCATACGCTTCTTAATAAAATATTATGAAAAACTAGATATTATAAATGCAATAATCTGTATAGTTTTCGATTTCAGAGCTTGCAGCAATTCATAGTACTTTTTAAATCTAATCAGAAACTCAATAGGTATAGGAAAATACTTCTAGATCATTTTTCAGAATAAACTGTCCAGCAACTATCGTCCCAAAATATAAACCACCAATTATAATTAACGTTGCAAAATCTGCAAGATAATTGAGACAGATATAAATATAGGGTTTCCCCAGTCGAGCCATTTACAATCCCCCTAGCCTCATATTTCATACTTAGATCGTCAAAATCTTTAGTAGAGAGAATCAAAGAGCAATACTGATTGAAATGATTATAATTAGTAAGAGTAATCCCCAGTGATTATTGACAAATTGCAGGAGTTGGAAAGCCAATCTTGAAAATTATAAATTCGCAGACATTAAAAATAATTTCAAAATTTTAAATTTCTATAAAAAACATACACATTACAATAATAGATGTACGTGGTAATAAATATCTACTGAGATCTTTGTTAAGAGGCTTACCCATCGGCTAAAGATCAATGGGCTTCTTGCTTAACACAAGACTGCATCATAACACCGAAGATTCTACGGCTCACACCTTCTCTACAAGCTCTGAGGGCTTGGCCAGCCACTCAAGAGTACTGAGTTCTCTCATCAAGAGGGGATAGTGAATAAACCTCAATAAAGCATTTATTACGAAATCCTATCTCCATAGAAAAACTCTAGAAATCAAGAAATTCACTTGAATAATTCTAGATATTTCAGCTTAGCTTTCAACCTTTGCCCTTAAAATTGCTATTTTCTTCACAATATAATGAATTTCATCACCGTATCAGATTGTAATCTGATTATCTATTTGTTCAGGAGGAAGTAGTGCAAACACATTAATTCATCGATTTACACCTAATTATCTATTACGTATGGAAAATGCTTCCAAACCGTAATTTATTTGCACTACCCACTTACCTCCAAAACCTCTTATTTATTCAGAATTCTGACAGCACTATTTTCGATTAGTAGACTTATCTTTGAGAATTAGTACTTTTCAGCAATTACAGTAAAAATAATTCCTAGCGCCATAGCACCAGCATCAGGATAACTTATACTTCGATCTCCGACATAACTAGCACGACCTTTACTTGCAACATACTCTTTTGTCTTTTCAGCTCCTTCAACTGCTGCGAGAGCTCCCCTCTTAAAGGCTTCTTTGAAAGAATGGCCAGAAACAGCACTCTGCTTAAGAGACTCTGTTGTAGGAATCAATGCATCAAGCAAAGTCTTGTCTCCTAGTTCTGCACCTCCCCGTTTCTGAATACCGTCGACTGCACTCTGCATAAGCTCAGAGAATTCCTGTAAAGTAAGTTCAGTTTTCCCAGAGGAATATCTCGCTGCACTCATAAATGCTGATCCCCAGATAGGTCCCGAAGCACCCCCACAATGTTCTGTGATTATCATTCCACAGGATCTCAGAAATTTCCCGATATCTGTGACATTAAGATCATTCCATTCAGCTTTTAACACCTTAAATCCTTTCGCAACTGACATACCGAAATCTCCGTCACCTGCTGCAGAATCTAACTCACAGAATGGTATTTCATTTTCAATAATAACTTCTCCCATTACACCAACAATCCGGATCATGTCTGTAGTTTTAATAGTTTCCATATTTTCTCCCTTATGTCCTTTGTTACACATGAAGTGCTGGAGTATCAGCTGGTGCATCAATAAAACCTTTCAATTCAGCATCCAGTCTTAACAAGGTAAGTGAAGCTCCGACCATGTCGATAGCTGTCATATAATTCCCTACAAAAGTGCGATATATTTTTATACCCTTTTCTGCAAGAATTTTCGCAACTGAATTATTCAGCACAAAGAGTTCCTGTAGAGGACTAGCCCCGAAGCCATTTACCATGACAGCAACTTCATCCCCTGTGGCAAAAGGAATATCTCCTAAAATTTTATCCAGAAGTTTCGCTGCAAGCTGATCTGCTCCAACGATTTTCTCGCGTACAGTTCCTGGCTCCCCGTGAATACCTACACCGAATTCCATTTCATCTTCTCCAAGTGTAAAGGTCGGAGTTCCTTTAGCTGGAACAGTACAAGAAGTTAATGCAAAGCCCATAGAACGAACATTTGCAATTACTTTTTCGGCTACTGCTTTTACTCCTGGTAAATCAAGCCCGGTCTCTGCTGCTGCTCCAGCAATCTTATGGACAAAAATAGTACCTGCAACCCCGCGACGTCCCACAGTGTAGAGGCTATCTTTCACCGCAACATCGTCATTAACATATACTCGCTCTACTTGTACATCACCATCATCTTCAGCCATTTCTGCTGCTGCATCAAAATTCATGCAATCGCCTGAATAATTCTTAACAATCAGAAGAGTTCCCTTAGAGGACTTAGTATCATTTATGGCGTTGTATACTTGAATAGTTGAAGGAGAAGCAAACACGTCGCCACAAACAGCAGCGTCAAGCATTCCGTTTCCAACAAAGCCTGCATGAGCAGGTTCGTGACCACTTCCTCCACCACTTATAAGGCTTACCTTGTCATTGTTCAAGTTTTTGCGTTGCATGATCTTGTACTTAGGAGTAAATACAAGTGTATCTGGATATGCCTTCTCTATACCCTCGCACATTTCTATTACCAAATCCTCGGCTTTGTTCATTATTTTTTTCATAAGACACTCCCAAGTTTATCTGCCGCAAGAATTGCTGCATATACTGAATCAACAGATACAGGGAACGGCATATTGTATATACTTTCACCATCAGCGGTTGAAGTCGTAGCAACTGCCATAATTTTTTCTTTTGTCACTTCTAATACACCAAGGTCTTTAAGACAGGTAGGTAGTCCAACGGATTTGCAGAAGTTGACGACGGTTTGTATTTCTTCCATACATGCATTCTCAAGAACAAGATGAACAATTGTACCAAAAGCAACTTTTTCTCCATGAAAGAAATGATGTGTCTCTTCTAAAACAGTGAGACCATTGTGAATTGCATGGGCAGCCGCGAGGCCTCCACTTTCAAACCCTAACCCTGAAAGAAGAATATTGGTTTCAATAATATTTTCTAATGCTGGTGTAACAG
Organism: Sphaerochaetaceae bacterium; assembly: GCA_963663665.2. GTDB lineage: Bacteria > Spirochaetota > Spirochaetia > Sphaerochaetales > Sphaerochaetaceae > SABI01. The sequence continues at coordinate 1,230,298 of CAXXKP010000001.1, read as the reverse complement.
CTTTGCTTTCACATGAAATCTTTGCTTTCAAACCATCTTCTAATAATGTTTGGTAACAAAGTTTAGCTAAAGCCATCGCTGTCATAGTTCCTGTTGCAGCAGGTCTATCGTGACCACTTGCGTTTACACGAGCAAATGCTCTTTGACAAGAACGTGCTTCAAAATAAGTTGAAAGTGCATCACCCATGCCTGAAACAAGAAAACGAGCAGGAGCTGTAGCAATTACAGCAGTATCAACAAGAATTACATTTGGATTGCTAACAAAATATGCATAATCATCAAAAGCTCCATCTGGAGTATAAAGCACTGCAGAAGAACTTGTTGGTGCATCCGTAGCAGCAATAGTTGGGCAGATTATTACAGGTTTAACGCTGTTCGCAACACATTTTGCAGTATCAATAGCCTTACCACCACCGAGTCCAATAACTACATCACAATTAGCCTGTGCAGCAACTTCTGTAAGTCGGGAAATTTCCTGTCTGGAACACTCACCACCGAAATCGGAAGCTACAAAAGTTATCCCATTCTGTGTGGCGGTATAGTCCAGCTGTGTCTTTACACGAGCTGCATCATCCTTATGCGCAATCAATAAAGCTGACTTGCCAAAAAGACCTACATAGACGCCCAAATCATTGAGTGCCCCCTCACTTTGAACATATTTAGTCGGTGAAATAAAAGCTTTTCTCATAATTTGTATCTCCTTTTAGAATGTATATAGTATAGGCGCTAAATTTGGTGCCTACTTGTAAACATCCGTATAAAGTCTAGTAATATTCTGGTGATTTATTGGAAAATCTAATTGTATTTTTCAGCACTCAGGATAGATGAGGCACACATTTACTCTATGTAAATAGTTACAAAATACAAATAATAACCAATTTTGTTTTCCAAACTGTTGGATAATGGACCAATATTACACCTCGACGAAAACTCTCAGATTTTAAATCACTTGTTCAAAAATTCTGAAATCGTTATATAAAATTCAGACTTTCTATCATTTTAATCAGTACAACAAACTTGAAATAAAAGTATAAGCAAAGATAAAAACGTCTTAAAGAATTTCCCTCAACTGTAAAGGAACCCTCATTTTAGGAAATTGCGAAACAGAGTTTTATTAAATGTTGAGGTATGGTTAAAATTCGCAAGAGGTAATTATGTTATATTTTAAGTACTCAGCAATACGAACAATAGGGAATTTAGTATATAATAGAAATGAAGATAGGTAGAATGAGCTATGCTTTCTTAGTATTATCAGCAAAAACACTCATCAGCAATCCAGCTCCCAACATATCACTTTGATCCATACTTTTTAGACTTTCGGCAAACTCTTTAAAATCAACCATTGTCTCAACCATCATGAGTCTAACAAAAGCTTCTTGATTTTTTTTCCCAGTTATTTCAAGTATGGAATCGTGAACACTCATCATAAAAGCCATTTCATCTTTTCTGATTTGCCATGATCTACGACTACCTTCAACACTTCTGATAAAAAAACCTTCCTGGTGGAATGCATCAGAGAGAGATTTTCTTACAAAATCTGCAGCTCTAAAAGAAGGTAATTCAATCTCTATTGTGACGCTGTCATTATCTGTAACTTCAGCAAGCTCTTTTCTGTATCCCGAGCCACCTTTAAAAGCTGCAATTAAAAGAGGAGGAGCAGCAATTGAAGCCAAGAGCATCGTCATAACAGCGACTCCAAATAAATCAGCCCCGATTGCACCACTAGCAAGACCAATACCCGCGACGATGAGGGTGACCTCTCCTCGAGGAAGCATTCCTGCGCCTATTCTAAAAGCACCTTTCATATTAAATCCGATAGCTAAGGCAGGAATTCCACAACCTAATAACTTTCCGAGGAAGGCTATTAGAGAAAACAGGATACCAAAGAAAATAACACTCTTAAGAGCAGCAAAATTAACCATCATACCCATTACAGCAAAGAAAACAGGGATGAAATAATCTCCTACAGCTTTTATTCTTTCTGTGATTTCTTGAGAAACATCTGTTTGACTAAAACTAAGGCCAGCAATATAGGCACCAATAATCATAGCAAGTCCAGCCATCTCAGAAAATCCTGCTAATAAAAGAGCAACTCCAAAAGAAAGTTCTGCGATTAGAGATAATGACTCAAGTCTCTTCATCCCTTTTGTTAAATATGGTGCACTAAAAATACCAACTAGCATACAAACAGCCCAGAACCCAACAGCTTTCAGAGCAACAAATCCAATAGAAGACCAAGCTATGACACCGCCCCCCATCTCGACTGCTGCAACACCAACAACAACACTGAGTAAGATAATACTAATAACATCGTCTAATACAGCGGCTGCTAATATTGTTACACCTTCTGGAGTAGATATTTTCTTTGTTTCTCCTAATATCCTTGCGGTAATCCCAATTGATGTTGCTGTACAGATTGTACCTAAAAAGAGAGCCTCTGGATCCATCATCGAATGAACTTCGTTGTGTAGGAGGACAGTTACACCTGCTCCTAACAAAAAGGAGAATACAACACCACCAACGCCAACAACTGTAGCCTTACCAGAGAAACGAATAAATGTTGGTAAATCTGTTTCAAGACCAGAACTAAATAATAAAAATATTGATCCAATTGTAGCTATTCCATAGAGCTCAGGGGATACAGGAATAGTACCTTCCATCAAGGGAAAAAGAGGACCTAGATGACTAATTGGGATTGCTCCTAACACATATGGACCAATTATCATGCCGGCTACAAGTTCGCCAAGAACTTTTGGTTGATTAAGTTTCTGACTAAATATCCATCCCACTAATTTAGTAGAAAGGATAATTAGTCCAACTTGTAACGCTAATAGCATCATTTCGTGTGCCATATGCCCCCCTATATTCCAAATACGTCGAGAACATCCTGAGCCGTTCTTGCATTCAAGATAGCTATTCTAGCACTCTCTTCTTTAATAACCATACTTATATCTGCAAGAAATTGAACATGGGGTCCGACCCTATCAACTGGTGAGAGAGTCATAATGAATATTGTACTTGGCTCTCCATCAAGAGAAGCAAAGTCGACACCACTCTCTTTCACTCCAATACAGGCAACGAGATTCTTCACAACTTTTGTCTTGGCATGAGGAATCGCTACTCCATGTTGAATTCCTGTTGACATTTTACTTTCACGACCCATTACATCGTTAAAAACAAGCTCAAGTTGTGTAGAAGGAATTAATTTTGCAGAAACGAGGATTGAAAGGAGTTCTTTAATCACCCCTTCTTTGTCAGAACTCTTCAAGTTGGTACTGATTACCGAGGGATTTAAAATATTCTTTAATTTCATATCACTATTGATACCATCATAACCCTATTGTTTCAAGATAAAGAAGCAATAACAAGAGAGAATCGATATGATTATTGGAGGTGCTTATGAAAAAGTACTATTGGATAACTTTACTTATTGTGATCATTTGTAGTTCAATTTTTGTTGGATGTGCTAATGAGGAAAGCACTGCAAATTTACGAGTAAGATTCAACGAGGATGTTTCAAGTCGTTCGGATACAAGAGACATGTATTCCCCTTCAGGAGAAGGTCTTGATATCTATGGTTACATTCTTGAGGGCATAGGACCAAATGAACAAACCTTAAGTATTACTACGAGTAGTTCCCAAGTTGAAATCAATGGGTTAGTGATAGGGACATGGAATCTCTTTGTCACCGCAATTAATCAGCAAGGAACACCTTTAGCCACGGGAGAGGCAACATTTCAACTCTCCACTAAGGACAATACTGTTGATATCATCATTGACACACTCATAGGAAGTGGCACCGTGAATATATCACTCTATTGGGGAGAAGAAGTTTTTAATGATATCACGTTATCATTAGGAATCAAAAAACAATCTGAAAATTTGATTGATGTAAGTGAAGATGTAACAATTTTCGAGTCTAGTTCGAGTGCTATATATGAAGCATCTCTAGATGCTGGCGTCTATGAAATATACTACTCACTCTATTCAGAGGAGGTTCTTCTTACAGGTGGAGTAGATGTTATTAGGATTCTTGATGAAAAAGAAACCGTAGCCAATATAAACCTTGAAATTAAAAAGACTACACCGGAGGCAACTAGCATAACAATTCGAAGTACCTTTGGGGAAACGATTGAAGGTACGATAACAGGTTTAAGTGAAATAGTTTTACCTAATACTCAAATCCAGGCTTCATTTTACGATGAAAATGAAGAACCACATACCTATGAAGTAAAATGGTATCTAGATGGAGCCTTCTTAGCAACAGGAGAGAATGTTGAGTTCTCTACATTTACAGGAGAACATCGCCTCGATGCAATCGCAGAAGGAACTCTCATTGGAAATATCGGGGCCTCTACTAAAACATTTAAGGCTACTGTAGAACAAGAAGGCTCACTTCCATATGTAGTCTCATCTATAACCTCTTCTGATACAGATAAAAACAATAATCTTTATTATTTGAATCAAGTAACTGATAGCCAGTTCTTACGCGATGGAAGAATCGTAATATCAAGTTCACAAGGACTCCAAATATGCGATATCCTAAATGATGAACTTATTGTTTTACAAAGTTATACAACAAGCGGGAATGGAATTAGTGTAGCTAGTGACCCATACCCAACCCAAGGAATAAGCGATATCGCAGTTGATAGTACTGATGATATCGTCATCACAACAGCAAAAGATCTTTCTATTGTCGTTGTATATAAATATGATACGAATGATGGATCCTTAACAAAAATTGGCTCCTTTGATCCGGCAACGACAGATTGGACAACCACAATCTCAAATGTTGTTCTCGATAAAGCTCATGATTATGCTTATCTCGTAGACCGAGCCACGAATAAAATGCGAAGTTTCGATTATAGTGTGCAACCTTTGAGCCTCTATTCAAATGTATCATTGATGCAACTAAACTATTATATAGATGATGCCTCTATACTAAATATATCAAATGATAATACAAAATTAGTCATTTCATCACCAACTAACAATACATTTCACCATTACACAATCACATATAAAAGCACAGGAAACCCGAGTATTGGATATGGTGGTAACAGTGGAGTATCTTCTTCTGTTGGAGCTCTACAATATGTGAAACACATTGGAAACACAGCACATGTTCTCACAGATAATGGATTATATACGTATATGTTAGGTACTGGTTTCGAGTATGAATATGTTGCAAAAGTTGGAACAACAAGTAATCAAATAAAAGAACTTATATATGACTCCTTATATGAGATCGGTTGGACAGTAGAAATGGATAGCCAACTTCTTATAAGAGCTCTTACAATTGGAAGCTCGTTGGATTATGAAACGGATTCTCTCATTGTTGATACTCTAAGTACCCCAAGGCTCTCGTACTCACCACAAGGAAATATGATGACGCTCATTGGATCATCAAGTCTCAGTCTATTGAGACTTAATGATAATTAAGGATTATGGGAAAATTAATGTAAACAAAGTCCCCTGTTCTTGGCTACTCTCAACATATATCTTTGCTTTATGTAATTGAGCAATCTGGAATACTATGGTGAGTCCTAGTCCGGAACCGGGTGTCTGTCTTGCAAATTCCCCTCTGTAAAGACGGTCAAAAATTCGGGCCTTTTCTTCTTCTGTTATTACAAGTCCCCAGTTGTGAACACTAATTGCTTTACCTTCTTGATGGTTAAAACTTGCTAAAGTAATAATACTATTCGCATCACTATAATGACAGGCATTCAATATAAGGTTACTGATAGCCCTCATCACCAATGATTCATCACATTCAATCTCTTTAATATCTAAATTTTGCTTAAAGGTTAAATTCTTTTCTAAAAATAGATGTGAAAATCGTTCAGCAAATGTATTTGCGAGTCGTTCAAGTGAAACTATTTGAGTGTGAACAAGTATCTCAGGAGACTCAAGTACCATGAGAGTTTCAAAATCATTGATAAGAGTCCCGATTCGTAGCAATTCATTCAACATTGCCTCAAATCTAACTTTGGAAGGAGAAAGAACATTATCACTCATACCCTCTAACTGTGCCCTAATGGACGCAACTGGAGTTCTTAGATCATGTGCAATATCTTGACCCCACTGAGCTCTCAAATCTTTTTCATGTAGGAGACGTCCTCTCAACTCTTCAATTGCCTTTCCAATTTGCATTAACTCAGTATCACCCTTAAGAATGATAGCATCTTCCATATTTCCGCTACTCATCTTCTTAAGTTGAAGAGCTAATAAATCTGCTGGCCGACTAATCGTCTTAGAAAAATAGAAAGCTGCAAGAATCGATACAACTAAAGAAACCCCTAGAGCAATAAAGAGAATCCTACTCATCGTCATAACAAGAGCTCTATTTGCTAAATCATCATCAAAATCTGATCCTCTTATCGAATAATATCCAACGATGGCTCCATTAAAATATACTGGAACAACTGGGTCATGAAGTGCTTTATTACCCATTCTTGGTTGATTAGAGTGGATGATTTCCATATTTGAGTTAAATATTATTATGGAGCCTGGAAAATCTTGATTTTTACCAGATTCATCAAGATTCAACATTCTAATAACAGTTTCATAAGCTTGTGCCTCCCTCATATCTTTCCACCGAGAAATAGAGACATTGAAACCTACAAGGACAAGTGATGAAATAACTGTAAGTTGAATGATAAATGCTAATAAGAATACTAGAAAGGTTTTCTTTACTATTGTCATGCGTCGATGTTCCCTATAAATCGATATCCGAAGCCCCGCACCGTTTCTATCCAATTAAGTTGCTCTAATTTAGCTCTCATATTCTTAATATGAGTGTTTATACTACGCTGTGAACCATCAGCAAGGTAATCGAGGCACTGTCCAAGAATTTGTTCTCGTGAGATGAGGACATGATGATGGGATGATAAATATTCAAGAATCTTCCACTCTGTTGCTGTGAGTTTTTTCTCTAACCCATCTTGTATGCAAATATGGGAATCCTCGTCTAGGCTGAGCTGATGAAGAACGCCTTTTTCATCTTCAAGCGTGTATTTTAAAACTTCTGCAACTCCTTCTTTTGATGCACTATGAGTTCTTAAAAGGAGAGATCGTACTCTCAATACAAGCTCTCTCATTGAGAATGGTTTTACGACATAATCATCTGCACCAAGTTCAAATCCTGTGATACGATCTGATTCACTAGAGCGTGCTGTTAAAAACATGATGGGTATATCTAGTTTTTCTTTTATTTGTCTTGCAATAGAAAAGCCATTACCATCGGGGAGCATAACATCTAAAACAATAAGATCTGGAACAGCCATGAGTGCTGCTTCCACAACCCCTGCTACTTTCTCAAACAATATTACATTATGCCCTTCTATAGAGAGGTATGAGGTGATTGCCTCACTTAACCCTTGGTTATCTTCTACTACGAATATCTTTGCCATATCTTTTCCTTCCATTCCTAGTATACACACATTTCATGAAGGGAAAATTCTTTTTAGGTAAAGATATGGTAAATATGTAGTACAAAAAGAAAGATCATAGAGAATTTTATTAATAAACATTAAAAATTTGGAAACACATTGTTGACAACCTTAGTGAATTGGTGTATTAGTTATTTAGTACACTAATATAGGAGGTACACATGATACAAGTAAAACATCTAGATTTTAGCTACGAAAAATATCCTCTTTTCAAAGATCTTTCGCTCTCAATAAAAAAAGGGAACATTTATGGATTGTTAGGACTTAATGGTGCTGGTAAAACGACACTATTAAAATTATTGACTGGTCAAATATTTCCATTAGGTGGAAACATTACACTATTTGATGAGAATCCTTCAAAAAGGAGTGCCTCTCTTCTGAGTAAAATCTTTTACGTAAGCGAAGAACTCTACATTCCTAGTATGAAATGCAATGAGTATATATCGTTATATGCACCATTTTATCCTCTTTTTGATAAAGCAAAGATGGCAAGTAACATGAAAGAATTTCAATTACAGGAAAATGCATCCCTCGATAAACTCTCATTTGGTCAAAAGAGAAAGTTTCTCTTATCATTCGCACTTGCAAGTAATACGCCACTCGTTATATTAGATGAACCAACTAATGGCTTAGATATTCCTTCAAAAAGTCAATTTCGTAAGATTGTAGCTTCTGCTATGAGCGATAACAGAACTATTATTATTAGTACTCACCAAGTAAGAGATATGGAGCAATTAATTGATCCGATAATTATCATACATAACAATTCAGTTGTTCTTAACAGCTCTCTTGAGGATATAAATACAAGATTTACAATCATAAACACTTTGGAACCCCCTGAAGATGCTGTCTATAGTGAAAAAAATGCTCTTGGATATATTTCCCTCACATCGAAAAAGGAAGAAGACTCAGATGTAGCAATCGACATTGAATTCTTATTCAATGCAATCATTACACAACCATCTCAATTCTCATTTCTCATGGAAGAGAGTGAAGGAGGCAAAATATGAGACTCGTGAATGTATTAAAAAAAGATTATATGGAGATGAGACGAACGATATTCATCTACTTTGCAACTATAATTGCTATCGTAGGAGGAATCGTGATTCTTCGAACAGTATTTACCTCCTATATTGATGGCACAAATAATAATCTCTATGGAAGTTTTTTTTCCGGTTTCTTTTTCTTAGGAGGAGCAATCTTTACGAGTATCCTTTTTAGTGATGAAATGTTTAATAGAGTCAGAGTACATAATTTCTTAATGTTACCGGCTTCTAATGAAGAGAAATTCCTCTCAAAAGCAATCTTTTCAGCCATTCTGTACCCTTTGAGTATTATTGCACTATTCTTCCTTACCTCTACTGTAGTGGAACTCTTATTATTTATCGCACTAAAAGATCCAATTACAATTTTCAATCCATTTCAGAAAGATGTTCTCAATTCAATCCCAGACTATTTCATCATGAGCTCTTTATTCTTTCTTGGGTCTACATATTTCAGAAAGATACACTTCATAAAAACAATCTTTACAAGCTCGCTCGTAGTATTTTCATTTGCAATAGCATTGCTTATTTTTGCTAGAATCATTCTAGCCCCTTATTTTCAAGAACAATCATTATTGTATGTAAGAGTATCGTTTCTCGAGAAATATGACTCTATTCCTGCATTCGTTAATGTACTAGGTAAATTTATCTACTTTATTGTATTCCCACTCTTTTTCTTCTATGTATCCTTCCTTAGGATAAAGGAGGTTCAATCTACCGATGCAATTCAATAAAGAAATTCCTATTTACCTCCAAATAAAAGAGGTAATCTATAACACAATACTTTCAGGGCTGTATGGTAATGGTGAAAGAATCCCTTCAATACGAGATATGGCTGTCGAACTAGAAGTAAATCCCAATACAGTAACACGTGCTTATGGGTTATTACAGGATGAAGGGATTATTGATAATCAGAGGGGAATTGGTTACTTCACATGCGAAAGATCAAAAGAACTTGTGATTATGAAAAAGAAAGATGAATTCCTTCATAAGGATGTCCCCATTTTCTTTGAAACGATGGAAAAGCTGGATCTTAAAGTAGAGGATATATTCATCATGTATCAAAAAAATCTTGATAAAAAGGATAGAGTAAAAAATGAAAAAAAGTAATAAATTTCTCCTAATTGGATATATAATTGCACTTATCGCCTTATTAGTCGTAGTAATTACAGCAAGGATTACCCTTGATAAACAGTATGTGCTGTCTCTCATTCCCTATGACTTGATTTCAATTATTGTTCCATCGTAGACGATGTCAGATAATACTTCAAAGAGGATGTAGCCGTGTTACATTCTCTTTTTATTTATCACTATCAACAATAGAACCGTGGAAAGCTATCTATGAATAAAAAAGTTGCATTTCCATATAAAATCCTTATACTCTTGTAAAGAAGTGGGAGTAAAATATGAGAAGCGAACCAAAAGAGACGAAAAGATACCTCCTTATAACAATATTTTTATTGCTAGTGATTATGATTGGTTTATTCACAGACGGACTATCAGGGTCATTTTCTTCATTTCTGAAAATCCAAAAATCTTCAGCGAGACTTATTCAAGACTTTACCACAATTGGACTTGGAGGAGCCCTACTCAATGCATCTATAGTTGCTTTTATAGGCCTCTTCCTCGTTCTATTCAGCTCTGTAACACTTGCAGGCCCTACAATTGCCGCAATATTCACATTGTTTGGGTTCGGATTATTTGGGAAAACAGCTTTAAATATTTCTTTTATTATATTTGGAGTTTTCATTGCTTCAAAGATTGCCGGCAAAACATTTGGGTCCTATTCTCTAATAGCTCTTTTTGGAACTGCTTTAGGGCCTGTGGTAACGTATGTAATGTTTGATCTAAACCTTGCTTTCATTATTAGCATTCCTAGTGCCATTCTTTCTGGGATAGTTATTGGTATAGTCCTTCCATCAATTGCAGGAGTAATGCTCTCATTGCATCAAGGATATAATCTTTATAATATTGGGTTTTCGTGTGGTTTTATTGGTTTGTTTATCTCATCGTTCTTTAGAGCTGGAAACGCTATGGATCCAATTATCATTTCTTGGAACACTGAAGTGATGTGGCAACTGCATAGTATCATACCTCTATTTTCTATCATGAGTATTGCTTTTGGTTTCATCTTTTCAAAACAATCTATTTCTAAGAGTATTAAGGAAGTGAAAGGATTACAATCACTCACTGGGAGACTTCCTACAGATTTTTTTGACGTAGTAGATTCCCAAACGCCTTTCATAAATATGGGTATTTTAGGGCTACTATCGTATTTCTATATTTTACTCGTAGGAGGAAGCATAAATGGACCCATTATTGCAGGAATGGCAACTGTGATGGGATTTGGCTCCTTTGGTAAAAGTATGAAAAACAGTTATCCAGTAGTTCTTGGTGTGATTTTAGCTACTCTATTATTTGGAAAAGCCCTTGATGCGCCAGGACCACTGCTCGCTGCTCTTTTTTCAACAACTCTCGCCCCAATTGCAGGACAGTTTGGACCAATAATTGGCATCATCGCTGGAATAATACATTTAGTGGTTGTTGAATCTAGTGGAACCTGGCATGGAGGATTTGATTTATATAACAACGGTTTTGCAGGAGGACTCAGTGCAACTCTTGTAATCTCAATTATTCACTGGTATCAATCGAACCGAACAAAAGAGGATTTTATTAATGAAGCGTAGAGAATTCTTAAATACATTAATAGCTGAGGTCTCTAATTTTTTATTAGAAGGGAACCCCCTCAGACTCGTTATATCATTACACCAAGAAAGCGATGGGGCTCACCTCAGTTTCTTTGATGATAGGAAAAGGGATGAAGGCGAATTGATGAAAATACGGAAAGCATTGAATCCTAGAAATACAAGGCCAGAACTCGCCGGCTATTATGGACTTATGGCAGGTCACGACACATCATGGGAAGCAAGACTGAAGCTTATTGGATGGCAAATTAAGAGGGCTAGTGTAGATAATACAGACAGTGGTATTCAAATAGATATTTGGCTTGGTTCAGATGCATTCAATCCTGCAGATTTTACCATAGAACAGTAATCTACAAGAACATCATATCATTTGGGCAGAAGCGGTAAGTAGGAATGGACACATCCCTTTTTAAGAAAGTAGCGGAGCCACTCTCAAGTAGTTCGCTCAGGTAGTACATACTCTAGGTATCATAAAGCTTGTAAATATAGATGGTAGATGTTCTGCTCAAATTGTAAGCAATAAAAATGAGAACTACTGATTGCCAAAAGAGACACTATAACAAATATTGAAGCAGAGAGACCAATTCTTCTCATCCTAAGATTTTTACAAGTCAACGAATAATTATTTCTTGTATTCGTTTTATTCCCACTCAATAGTCCCAGGTGGCTTGCTTGTAATGTCATAGAGAACTCGGTTGACCTTATCTACTTCATTACAGATTCTAGAAGATGCTATTTGTAATACTTCAGGGGGAAACTTGAACCAATCTGCAGTCATTGCATCTTCACTTGTTACAGCTCTAAGTGTACACACTTCTTCATAGGTTCTTTCATCACCTTGCACCCCCACACTTTTTACAGGAAGAAGAGTAGCAAGAGCTTGCCATATTTTGCTGTAGAGCCCTGCTTTCTTTATCTCTTCAATAAAGATAGCATCAACATCTCTAAGAGTATCGAGTCTCTCTTTAGTGATTTCTCCGATGCAACGGACTGAGAGGCCTGGCCCGGGAAAAGGATGGCGATATACTATCTCATCGGGAAGACCAAGTTCCTTCCCTAATTCCCTCACTTCATCCTTAAATAATTCTCTCAAAGGCTCAATAAGAGTAAAAGAAAGATCATCAGGAAGTCCGCCTACATTATGATGACTTTTTATGGTTACTGAAGGTCCTCCAGAGGGACTAATACTTTCAATTACATCTGGATAGAGAGTTCCTTGTGCGAGGAATGAAATATCACCAGCAGCTCTGGCTTCCTCTTCAAAGACATCTATAAATACCTTTCCTACTATTTTTCGCTTCTTTTCAGGGTCACTTACCCCTTTAAGAGCATCAAGAAAAAGTTTTTCACTGTCAGCGTACTGAAGTCTAATCTTAAAATGCTCTTTGAAAACAGAGATAACAAGGTCTGCTTCTCCTTTTCTTAGAAGGCCATTATTAACAAATACACAAACTAATTGATCTCCGATTGCTTTATGTAAAAGAGCTGCAACAACAGATGAGTCAACACCCCCAGAAAGACCACAGAGAACTTGCTTATCTCCTACGGTCTCCCGAATACGAGCAACCTCGGTATCGATAAAAGACTCCATGGACCAATCGGTTCTAGCATTACAAATATCTACTACAAAATTTTTTAATAGAGTGTTTCCTTGGTTTGTATGTACAACTTCAGGATGAAATTGCACTCCATATAATTTATTCTTTTCATCTTCAACTACAGTATACTCACAATTTTCTGTTGAACTTGTACAGGTGGCTCCATGAAAAAGAGTTTTCACAGAATCTCCATGGCTCATCCATACCACTGATTTGTCGTCAATTCCTTTGAGGAGACGAGATTTTGGATTTATACTATTTAGGTGGGCGAATCCATATTCTCGTTTATCAGGTCTTTCTACAGAACCTCCATTCATAACACTCATTACCTGTAATCCATAACAAATACCAAGTATGGGAATACCTAATGAGAAAATTCCCCTATCAGGACGGGGAGAATTTGGAGTAGATACACTTGCAGGGCCTCCGGAAAAAATAATACCCTTCGGAGAAATTTCTTTAATCTTTTCAGCACTTGTTGTATATGGAACAATATAACTATAGACATGCTGTTCTCTCACTCGACGCGCTATCAATTGACTATACTGAGCTCCGAAATCAAGAACCACAATAGTATCATGCTCTTTTACTTCCATGTTTTCTCCCTTAGTAGATACTGCATTACCAAGATAATTGGCGAATCGCGGGGTATGCTATAGTTACACTTTTTGAAACGGCGATACCTAAAATGACACCAACACCAGATTGCATAAGATTCAATGGAATCTCTACAAGTGAAGGTTCAAATCCATAGAAAATGCCACCGACTAGATAATATCCACCAACCATAACTACCATTCCAACAACTCCACCAAGAATCATCCTTAAAAGTGATGCAGATCCAGAGGTAATTCCTTTTTTTGCAATAAGACCAATTAAAAGTCCTTGTAGTCCATGAATTATAAATGAAAATGGAGCCCATTGTGCATATCCTCCGATAATATCGGCTATACCAGTACCTAGACCTCCCGCAATTAATGCTGTAAAAGGACCAAAAAGATATGCACTAAAGACAATCACAACATCACAAAGTGAAATATACCCTTTTATTGGCGTAGGAACTCTTACAATCAAAGTAAACACTACAGTGATTGCAGTAAGAATAGCAATTAAAGCAATTCGTAACGCTGGGCGAACAGGTTGACCTTGACTCATAATTAAACCTCCTAAAATGGTGAAAAGCACTATTATTAGTTGATAAAGAATAGATAAAATATCGTGGCTATCATAACGCATATGAATACATGGGTAAAGAGGGTCCCTTTTGCATGAATCGTATGATACTCACTTCGTTTATTCACTCTCCCTAACCCACGATGCTCTAAACTCATGGCTAAATTAGGGATAGATTTTAATGCAAATACAAGAACACAAGAAATTGTAGGGAGAATATCAAAGAGGCGACTTCTTTTATGATTATCTGCTTCAGTGAGGGTTCTCAAGGAGAAAGCATCCCGTATCATATGAAATGAATCTGCAATGAATGGGATAAATCTAAAAGCTAATGTTATTACCAAAGCACCTTTATATGGTAATCCATAAAAACGGAAGGTCAACATGATATCACTCATCGTAGTAGTCCACACAAAAAGTGTCGTAAGGTAGGTGATTGCCATAAAGCGAGCTACTAATTGATTTAAATAGAATAGACCATCACCTGTTGCTAATGTAAATCCCCTGATGATTATAGCTGGAGAGGAATCTGTATGAGTGAATGGAGTAAAAAGAATCATAATCACAATTAGAGGAAAAATCATCTTGAGTGGCGAAAGTGCTTGTTTGAATCCATTTCCGTACCATGCAATAATGAAACTCATCAATACAATTAGATAGACTCCTAGAGTCTGAACGGGGAGGAACACCTCGATACAAAGGAGAATTACAAGTAGCAATTTTGCTCTAGCATCAATGTGGTAAATAAAGCCTCTTCCAGCAATATACGTACTACTAATCATATCGATTCCCGTAGTAGAACATGATTATCTACTATCTCATAGGTTCTATGAGCAACACTTGAGGCGAAAGATGCATCATGAGAAATGATGATCAAACCACATCCAGATTTTTTATAGAGCGACACTATTTCGTATGCTTGATCGTAGGTGATACCACTATCAATTTCGTCGATGATGAGAAATGGCCTTTTCAGTAAATAATATACAGCAGCTTGCAATCTTTTTCTCTCACCATAACTCATCATTGTTGGGTTATCTGTAAGTGACAAATGAAACAAAGAAGCACATTCAATAGCTATAGCTTCTTTTTCTTTCCGACTTAGCTTTGATGTATTCCTTAAAGAAAAGGTAAGTTCATCAAAGACAGTTGGTAAAAAAAGAAAATAGTCTGGATTCTGGAAAAGATATCCGACCTTTTCTTTTAGTTGAAAAGAATTTAGCGCAATTTCATCGATAGTAATGAGTCCTTGTTGTATTTTATCAAGGCCACAGAGGACCCTAGAAAAGGTACTTTTACCCGACCCGTTTGGTCCAACCAAAGCAACAATTTCATTTTTTTCAACAAAAAAATCCTTCACGTGAACAGTAAAAGGTATATCACTTTTTACAGACCTCCTAGGATGTACAATTACCCCGTCACGTAGAGCGAGCCTCTGAGTAGGAGAAAATTGATGTGCAAATGCACTTGGTTCTTTTCCTAACCTTTGACTCTCAATTATTAGATCTTGATTCACAGAGACAATTGAGCCATCAATAATTGTTAAAATCGATGTAAAAAAATGAGCAAACTCTGGAAGGAATCGAGATGCAAAGGTAATGCTACACCCCACACGATGTTTTAAGAAAGTTAGTAATTTTTTTTTGTAAGAATCATCAAGATCGTCAAATATTTCATCTAATATCCATACACGAGATCCAATCGCTTCACTCACGGCTAATAAAAGTCTCTTTCGTTCCCCGCCCGATAATTCCTGAGGGTGTACAGATGAGAGAGCCGATAATCCCCAATGACTTAAAGAAGAGTCAACTCGTCTTGTAATCTCATTTCGAGCTAGAGAGAGTGATTCAAGGGGGAAAATAATCTCGTCGCTACAAGTATTCATCAAGAGCTGCTCTTGGGGATTCTGCCCAATATAGGTAATTGTCTCGACAAGGTCATAACTTTCTAATTGTAGAATATCTTTGCCATCAATCGAAATTTCGCCTTTCAGCTCACCCCCGCTATAGGTAGGTATTCCTCGAATAAGTATTTTTGCGAGGGTAGTCTTGCCACTATCAGGCGGAGCAATAATTAACAAATTTTCTCCATCCCCTACATGTAAAGAGAGGTCTTTAAAAACAGAGGAATGTGGTCTACCATATTCAGGATATGAAAACTGTAGGTGAGAAACATCAATCATAGATTGCTCAGCCCTTAGTTGGATGTGAAGTGGGTAATGGTTGTTTGATTGCATTAAACACTTTTTGTGGAAGCTCTTTTATTTGATTTTCATCCATTTTGGAAGTATCGATTGGTTCACTCACAGTGAGAATAATTTTAGGTATAGAAAGTCCTTTCCTATTTTCAAATGTCTTTCTAGTACCGTCAATGGTTATGGGAACAATAATTGCTTTCGCTCTTGTAGCTAATTTTAAAGCACCTGGTTTAAACTCACCCATGGTCCCATCTTTACTTCGTGTTCCTTCTGGGAATATGAACATCGGGATACCATTTCGAATATTATCAACCCCTTTAAATATTGCCTCGATTGAGTTCCTTGGACTTTTTCGATCTATATAAACACAATGAATTGCTTTGATCCACGAACTTGCTATAGGGATCTTTTTAAGTTCAGCTTTTGCAACAAAACCAGCCCATATTTGTAAGAATCCTACAACGACAGGAATATCTATGGCGCTTTGATGATTTGCTACAAAACATACCTGTGAACCCTTTGGAGGAATAAGATGTTTATTTCTTGTTTCAACTCTAGTTCCAAGTGAGAAAAGTATCACCTTCGATATATTAACAGCATTAATGAACATCCATTTGTCTGCTGCTTTATTAAGACCTACTAGTCTCATAAGGAATGAAGGTAGAATAGCGACAAACATCGAGAATATCAGCGATGGAATCACAATAATAAAGGCAATTATAACTTGAATATTTTTCAAAGAATCATCCTCCTTCCTCTACAGGGACTGATGTTGATAAAGTTTAGCATATTGACCATGTAATGCAATAAGAGAGGAGTGTGTTCCTTGCTCAACAATCTTTTTCTTATCTATCACATAGATCATATCTGCATTTCGTACCGTGGCAAGACGGTGTGCTATTACAATGGCTGTACGCCCTTTTGCAAGGCGGAGAAAAGCTTCTTGTATCTGTTTTTCATTTTCACTATCGAGAGAGCTTGTTGCTTCATCAAATATGATTATTTTAGGATCTTTCAAGAATACTCGAGCAATAGAAATACGTTGCTTCTGACCACCGGAGAGACGAGTTCCATGTTCTTTCACCATAGTATCAAGCCCTTGAGGTAGAGATGACACAAAGGATGTGAGGCTAGCCATCTCGAGGGCAGCATACAGCTCTTCATCACTCGCATCTTTTTTCCCATATAATAAATTTTCTCTAATTGTCCCATCAAATAAAAAGACATTCTGTTGAACAACACCTATTTGAGACCTTAGAGATTTCTTTGTTAAATTCGTTACATCTTGATTATCGATGAGAACTTTACCATTTGTTGCTTCATAAAAACGAGGAATCAGTGAAACAAGAGTACTTTTGCCAGCTCCCGAGTCTCCCACAAGAGCAATTGTTGACCCACCTTTAATGTGCAGGGAGATATCTTCCAAAACTGTCTCTGCTTCTTTAAAATAGTGAAAAGAAACATGATCGAACTCTATGCTTCCTTCAACGAGATGTAACTCAGTGGCTTTCTCTTTATCACTTATATCGCTTTTAATGTCCATTACTTCAACAAATCGCTCAAATGCTGCCAGCCCTTGTTGTAATTGTTCTGTAAAACCAATAAGCCTATCAATTGGAGGGAGAACCACAGAAACAAATAAAATAAAAGCGACAAGATCATATACAGGGATGAGGTTGAAATATATAAGAATGGCACCGCCAGCTACAGTGACAAAATAGTAAAGTTCACGAAAAAACATCATTGTTGATTCATAACGGGCCATAATCTTATATTGATCACTTTTCGCCTGCTGAAAGACTTTATTGACTTCCATGAATTTTTGATTTTCTTCTGTCTCACTCGTATAGGATTGGACCTCTCTCACTCCTTGAATAGAGTTTTCGACAACAGAATTTACATCTGCTACTGTACTTCTTACAGCTCTAAATCCTTCTTTAAGCTTACGCCCAAAATAAATACCATAAAAGAGCATGAATGGAAGAGGGATAATAGAGATAATTGCGAGTGGGACATTATTAATAAACATCACGATATAAGAGCCAATAATCACTGTTAATGAAATAAGAAGATCTTCAGGTCCGTGATGAGCAGTTTCAGTAATCATGAATAAGTCATTTGTGATTCTTGACATCAAATGGCCTGTCTTTGTGTTATCAAAATAGGTAAATGATTGTCTCTGAAGATGCTCAAAGAGGTCTTGCCTCATATCACTTTCCATATAGACACCCATTATATGCCCCCATCGGACACGTAAATAAGTTGTAAATATTTGCAAAAGATAAATACTGAACATAACGATAAAGAGAATTATCATCATTTGCCAATTTTTATTAGGAATATAATTACGCAGCAACTCTCTTGTAATCTGTGGGAAGGTAATCGAGAGAAGTGAACCAATTACTGCGGCAACCATATCAAGAGAAAAGAGCCCTTTATAGGGTTTATAATAAGAAATAAATCTCTTGAGCATCTTATTTATTCCTTCCAAAAAGACGAGTTAAAAAGCCTCCTTTCTTCTTGGTCTCTTCTTTCTTAACAGATTGAAGTTTTCCCACAACTTTTTCTTGTAGTTTTTCTCGGTGCACTAGAGTGTGTTCTACCTTAGGTTGGCTACCTAGTTTTCTTTTTCCATCACCCTTTTTTATAGGGGATTTTGCTCTTTGAGTTGTAGCTTTCGTTGATACACTATCTGTAGCATACTGACTTTTATAGTATGCCATTCGTTCATTAAGATCCATTTTTTGAATATCTTGGTAACTCTTTCCAGGTTTAAGGTGGCTTGCTGGCTTCCTTTTATAATCAGGCCGTTTAGGAGTAGAGGCACCTTTTGTTTCTACTTTTTCTCTAGGAATGGAACTTCTTTCACTACCTTTCTTATGTGCTACCGTAGTATTTGAAGTTTTCTTTCGTCCATGAGTATGTGATGGAGCACCTTTTCTTGCATATTTCGAAGCATATTCACTTTGGTCTACCAAATCTCGGAATTTCATCCCCTTACTTTTATCCTCTACTAGAGGAAGCTCATTCTCTCCAGGCCAAATCACTGGAATCTTCATTTGAATATAGGATTCAATCGCTTCAAGTCCGTATACAAACTCTTCACATGCGAGGGTAATTGATTTCCCGCTCTTCCCTGCTCTAGCTGTTCGCCCAATTCTGTGGACATAATTCTCAAAATCTTCAGGAATATCATAGTTAATAACAAGTGCCAAGTCATCTATTTGCAATCCTCTTGCGGCGACATCAGTTGCAACAAGAAAACTAAGTTCTCCACTCTTCATCTTAGAGATTACACCAAGACGTTTATTTTGAGGCAAATCACCCATTAAATAGCGAACCTTGTAATCATTAACTTGAAGACGTTTGCTAATTTCTACAGCTTTTGCTTTGGTATTTGTAAATATCAGACAATTACTAGGCTGTTCCTTTGCTAATAATCTCATCATCAGTGAAAACTTCTCATCACTAGAAACATGATATAACTCTTGAGTAATATTATTAACAGTAATTTCTTCTGGTTGATTCTCAATCTCAATAGGATTGTTCATATAGGACCAAGCTAAATTCCGCACTCTATTTGAGAGAGTGGCACTAAATAGCATTGTCTGTCGTTTTGTCCTATCTACCATCATCGTGAACATTTTTTGAATGTCTGGATAGAACCCCATATCAAATAATCTATCAGCCTCATCGATAACAAAAGTATCGATAGATTTAAAGTTGAGTTTCCCATTCTTTTGATAATCAAGTATTCTTCCAGGAGTTCCTATGATAAGGTCAACTCCAAGCTCTATTTGTTTATCTTGTTTTTGGTATCCGACACCACCATAAAAACATCCAATTCTAAAGTTTTCAAATCCAGTACTTAAAATCCTCGCATCTGATTCTATTTGAACGGCAAGCTCTCTCGTTGGGGCAATAATTAGGGCTACCGGAAGAGGAGTTACATTGTTTTTATTTGCTAATTCATACTTTTGAAGGATAGTAAGAAGGAAAACTGCTGTTTTTCCTGATCCTGTCTTTGATTGCACCATCACATCTTTACCCTGTAAAGATTGGGGTAATACAAGTTCTTGTACACTCATGCAACTAGTAAAAGAGGCATTTTCAACGCCTGCAAGAACTTCTGCACCTAGGGGTAATTCATTAAATTTCATAGACCAACTATACTTTGTTTTAAAAAATTATGGTAGTGATTCTAACTCCCATTCTCTAATTTGATGATGGATCGACATAATTTTATTATATGAAGTAGATATTTCAATCCCGTCAATCTTTGAAATTGAGAGAGCTCCCATACTTGTTGAGGAGAGAAAAAGACCATCGTACTGCCCATTTTTTATATCATCTACATCTATACCAGTGAACGAGACAGAGTAAGAAAGATAATTGATAGCTTTTATAATTTTATCACGAGTTACACCCTCAAGAACTTCTTCATCAGGCGCTGTAAAAAAAACATCTCCTTTTAAGGCGAAGAGATTACTTCTTGTTCCTTCTAGTGCTTTATTATATCGATCTACTAATAGAGCCTCAAAACATCCATTAACCTTTGCTTCTTTAAGTGCAAGATAATTCATGAGAAGTGCACTTGTTTTATAGAGAGGAAGAAATCTCTCCCCCATATATGTAGTTACACTCACACCTTCAGTGTAGTACCTTTTGGGATAGCTCAACATTTTATCGCTTGTGACAAAAATATGAGCCTCTTCACCACCAGTAAGTAAAATTCGAATTGTAGCTTCATCTATCTCATTGGCCTTTATAAGTTCATATATCGAAATCAGAATGTCATCTGCTGAAAAAGGGTGAAGTAAGTGTATCCCATTGGCAGAATTAAATAATCGTTTAATATGATCTAATGCATAAATGGGATGAGAGTGAATCACTTTTATTGATTCATATACACTGAAGGCATATTGAAAAGAAACAGAGGTGACGGAAAGAGTTGCTAACTCTTTTTTAACTATTTGCTTATCGACAATTGCATAACTGTGATGTTCACTCATATACACACCTTCTTATCTAATTGGGTAATCTAATAATCTCTCTCGGTTTGCTTCCTCGAGATGGTCCTAATACACCTTCTTCCTCCAGCATTTCGATGATACGTGCTGCCTTATTGTAACCAATGCGAAGCCTTCTTTGGAGATAGGAAGCGCTTGCTCCATTTCGTTCTATGATAATTTTAAGAGCTTGTTCTCGGAGTGCTTCATCACTACCTTCATCAAATTCACCCTCATCGGTATCACGAGAGTTATCATTGTCATCTTCAAAGAATGATTCATCGAGATAATCAGGTTCTCCTTGGCTTTTCACATAATTCACGACCCGTTCAACTTCATCATCTGATAAAAAAGCACCCTGTATTCGAGTGGAACTTGGCTCCCAGCTAGGGACAAAGAGCATATCACCACCACCGAGAAGTTTCTCAGCACCTGTCTCATCAATAATAATTCTGCTATTAACTTGTCCTGAGACAGTGAACGCGATACGAGTTGGAATATTCGACTTTATAATACCTGTAATAACATCAGCACTCGGTCTTTGTGTTGCGAGAACTAGATGAATCCCTACGGCTCGTGCCATAGCAGCGAGGCGTGCTAAGAGAGTCTCTAATTCTTTTCCAACAGTAGTCATGATATCTGCAAACTCATCAATTACAACAACAATATAGGGAAGTTTTTCTCTTGCAATATGAGAAGATGATACTTTTGAATTGTATGCTCCAATATTTCTAACGGCAATACTATTAAGCAATTTATACCGTCTTTCCATTTCAAACAAACAATATTCTAATGCCTTAATAGTTTTCTTAGGTTCAGTAATTACTGGTGTTAACAAATGAGGAATACCATTATAGATTCTTAGCTCTACAATCTTTGGGTCGACTAGAATTAATCTCACCTCTTTGGGCGATTTAAAATAGAGAAGGGAGGAGATAAGAGAATTCACACATACACTCTTACCAGAACCCGTAGCTCCTGCTATCAACAAGTGAGGAGTTCTTGTTAGATCCATCACGACAGGTTCCCCTGTTATCTTTCTTCCTAGTATCATAGGGAGTCGAAAAGCGTGTGGATCTACACTACCAAGAAGATCTCTAAATCCTATAATCGACCTTTTTGCATTTGGTACTTCAATTCCAACAGCTTGCTTACCAGGAATTGGAGCTACTATGCGGACACTATTTGCGGCAAGTTGCATCGCAATATTATCTGCGAGATTACTAATTGAACTTACCCGCACACCAGGAGCAAGAGTTATTTCATACATCGTAACAGTTGGCCCTTTAATAATAGCGGAGACTTTTGCTTCAATTTTGAACTGTCGAAGAGTCTCCATGAGATCATCTCCAGCATCAATGGTATCCTGATCGACGTCTGTAGTATGATTAGGATAGGAATCCAGTAATTCCGGGCTAGGATATTGATATTTGATTTTGTTTAGTGTCAACAATGCCCTTTGAGGATCATTCACTGATACGAGCCCACCTACACCACTTATATAATCGATATCATCACTTTCAACAGGAATATCTTGTTCGTTTTTCGTAAGGATAGTAGTTGTACCAGGTATTACTGCAGTTTGTGAAGCATTATCTTTGGGTTTCTCTTGGTTCACTTGAGTATTTTCAAACGGAGCCACCTCGACTTTTCTCTTTTCTTGGACAAAAGCTGGCATTCGAGATGGTACTTTTACACCTTTTGTAGTCTCATCAAGCTTTAACTGTCTTTTTAGCGCTTCAAAAGGTTCCCTTCTTTGGATAACCTCGTCCTTTTCCTCATCAATTGAGTCTAGTGGGATATCTGTCAACAACATAGTTGAATCATCGATCATATTAAGCTTGCCAATATAGACTTCATCTTGTTTCTCAAGGCTAGGTGAAATAGTTTTGAGCGAAGGAATTTCTTGTATTTTAGGAAATGAAAGTGATGTAGACCTAGGAGTAGTTTTATCGCACTCTTTGTGTATCTCTTTTTCGAGTAGTTCTTCTTTTATATCCTCTTTCTTGATTTTATGAGATTTCTTTTTTTTGGGATTTTTCGTGTTGATTGTTTTCCGTTTTGCTTTTGCTCTTTGGTAAAGTTTCACCGAAATAATTGAGAAAAGTATAAAAATTGTAACCTCAAGTAGTAACAGAAGAATCATCAGTATTAAAGCCATTGTAGGAGATTGATTTAATTTCTCCATAATGAAACGAGGTTCAATCTTCTTAGCAAGTAGCTGAGTGAGAATAAAAGATGAATAGTAGGTAAAAGCACTATAGGGAACCATCCACCAAAAGCTCATAGCATTTCTAGTTATGAGAAAAAAGAGTGCGTAGAATAAAGACACTGAAGGAATAATATATGAATTTATAGTATCAGAGAATAAAGAGATATAAAGATGATTACTGAGATAAGAAGAAGCTAATTCAACATAGTGGAAAAAAGGGATCCGGTAAATAAAAGAATAAGGAGCAAGTATTTGTAGAAAAAGGAGGACACTGATAATGGTAAAGAGAGAGGTCCATATCATAGCTATCGTTGTTCTAACTTTCATACCACCCCCTTCATATCAATGTTATCAGTATAGCTACACTCACACAGAAGAGATATATACTAAATACCCATAACCTTGCTTTACTTACAAGCCATAATAACATCTTTAAGGAGAAAAATCCTGTAATAGCAGCAACAACACTACCAGCAAGCATTGGAAGAAATGAGATTGATTCTGTTGCTCCTCTATAATCGAAACTTGTCAAAACTAACGCTCCAAGAATTGCAGGGATAGAGAGAATAAAGGCAAATTCACCAGCAACTTCTCGTTTCATCCCACTCAATAAGCCTGAGCTTATAGTTATCCCTGACCTAGATATTCCAGGAAGGGTGCCAAATCCTTGTGCAATACCAGTAATAATTGCATGAGAGATTTTTAAGTCAGAGAAATCTGCTTGATCATTGTTCTTCGTAATCGGTCTATAAAGAAGAATAATTGCCGTAATAATCATCATAATTGCTATAAATAGCACACTCGGTTGATCAGGAATTACTTTCCTTAGAACCAATGCAATTATAATGGTAAAAAATGTAGATACAACAATAAGGAAAAAATATTTTATATATATCTTATCCTTAGCCTCAGTATTTTTTGTTATCAGATGATAAAGTGCCACAATCATCTTAGATAATGTGGCTCTGTAAAAGAAGCAAACTACAATGAGAGTGGCAACATGGAGAAAGACATCAAACAATAATGGCACCTTAGGCATACTTAAATAGTAACGAAATAGTATGAGATGTCCAGAACTTGAAACAGGAAGAAATTCTGTAACTCCTTGTACTGCTCCTAAAAGAGCTGCCTGCATGATGTTTAATGAAAAAGTCATTTTCTCCCCTTTTTTAGTGTAATGATAATACTAATAGATGCCTCTGTGCATCTAAAAAAGGAACCTTAATAGGCTCAATCTGGTAGAAAAAAGATCCTACTGTACCTTTATGTTCGTCCCCAGAAATAGTCCCAATTTGTCTTAGTTCATCCAAAGAAGTTTCGACTTTCCCTTTGTAAGCACAGATGATTCCATTATCAGTGATGATTCGTTGCAATGAAGAAAGAACCTCGTGGATGGATGAGAATGCCCTGAAAGTAACTAAATCATACCGATGATCTACTTCTTTGAGGTCTCTATCTAAAACATTTACACGTCCGGCTAGGTTACATGAAGCTACAACGTTCTCTAGAAATCCACACCTTTTCTTTGATCTTTCTACCAAAGACCAAGTTGTTTCAGGAAGAGCAATTGAGAGAGGTATTGCAGGGAAACCTCCTCCAGAACCAATATCGGCACATGAGGTAGAACTCCCTCTCTTATTCATCATATCTTTAATTATAAGCAATGGAGCAAGAGAATCAAGAAAATGCTTGATAATCAGTTCATCGTCTTTTGCATTGACTAGTCTATAGATATCATTAAAAAGAGATATTTCTTTCTCATAGGTTAATAATTGATGTATTTGAGTTTCATCGAGGGAAATATTAAGTTGTAGTAGCCCTTCTAGGAGAATTCTATGTGTGTTACTCATCGCCTTTGTGCTCTTTATGTTTTCTCGAAAGTAGAACCATGAGAACAGCCATATCACTGTTACGGACACCAGAAATTCTGCCTGCTTGGCCTAGAGTCACGGGACGAATTTCCTTAAATTTTTCTTTCGCCTCAGCACTCAATCCATCTATTACATCATAATTAAAATCTGAAGGGATTGTTATTTTTTCCATCTTTAAATAGCGCTCAACTTGCTTATCTTGTCGTTGAATATACCCACTATATTTAATATCAAGTTCTGCTTGGTATGTCACTACTGGATCAAATGTAAGAATTTCTGGTAACTCTTTTGCAATATCATTGAGAGTTATATCATTTTGGAGAAGTAGCGCTGATGCACTTTTATTCCCAATCTTCCTTGTATCTAATAGAGTTTTTACCATATCAATGTCTTTTATCTTCTGTTCAAGTCTCTCCATCGCCTCTTCACCCTGTAAACCTATTTTATAGGCATAGGGAGTAAGCCTCTGATCTGCACTATCGTGACGAAGATTCAACCTATATTCTGCTCTAGAAGTAAACATCCTGTATGGTTCTTTCGTTCCTTTTGTAACCAAATCATCTATAAGAACTCCAGTATAGGCTTCAGTTCTTCCAAGTATAAGAGGTTTTTCACCCTCTATTTTCCTTGCTGCATTTATTCCTGCCATTAATCCTTGGCATCCAGCTTCTTCATATCCACTTGTTCCATTCGTTTGTCCGGCAATAAAGAGTCCGCTTACAATTTTTGATTCCAAGGAAGGATAAAGATGAGTTGGGTCAATATAATCATATTCGACAGCGTACGCCGGTCTCATAACAATAGCCTCCTCAAGCCCTGGAATCGAGTGTATGTAATCAATTTGAACATCTTCTGGTAATGAGGAGCTTGCACCGTTGAGATAATATTCTTCGGTTCCTATTCCTTCAGGCTCAACAAATATCTGATGGCGGTCTCTATCAGGGAATCGGACGACCTTATCTTCAATTGAAGGGCAATAGCGAGGACCTTTCCCCACAATTTCTCCAGAATAGAGGGGACTTCTATGCATATTGCGTCGTATCACCTCATGAGTATTTTCATTAGTAAAAGTAATATAGCAAGGAAGATTAGGCCTGTGGATTTCATGGTAATCGAAACTAAAGGGCATCATCACTTCATCCCCTTTTTGCAACTCCATCTTAGAGAAATCAATCGAGGATTCCTTCACTCTTGCAGGAGTCCCTGTTTTAAGCCGCCCAACTTTGAACCCTTTCTTTCTTAATGCTGTACCAAGTCCAACAGCAGCTGGCTCCCCAAGTCGTCCTGAAGAAGTTACATACTCTCCTATGAAGATTTTCCCCTCCATAAAAGTTCCTGTGGTGAGAACAACTGCCCTCCCAGTAATTCTATTTCCCCGTTCTGTTACGACTCCTAGAATCTGATGAGTTTTCTCGTCTATGGTGATATCAACGACAGTATCTTGAAAAACGTTTAAATTAGACTGATGTTCCAGTGTCTCTTTTGCAATTCTATGATAAGTAAATTTATCTGCTTGAGCTCTCGGAGCTTGAACCGCAGGGCCTCTACGCATGTTGAGAATTCTAAACTGGATCATTGATTTATCGATAAGATGCCCCATCTCACCGCCAAGAGCATCAATTTCTCGTACTATATTCCCTTTTGCGAGTCCCCCAATTGCAGGGTTACACGAAAGCCTTCCTATTGCATCAAGGCTTTGAGTGATAAGTATCGTTCTTTTCCCAAGTCGGGCTAATGCAAGAGATGCTTCAATTCCAGCATGCCCTGCTCCAATTACAATTGCATCATAGTCCATATATTTATTTTCCTACACAAAATCCACTAAAAATTTGTTCGAGAATATCGAAAGAGGTTACTTCACCAGTTAATTCTCCTAGAGCAGACAAGGCCTCTTGTACCTCTACGGCAATGAGGTCTAAAGGAACAGAGTTCGCCATATTAAGTGCTCTCTGTAGTGCGTCGCTAGCTCGTATGAGTTCATCCCGCTGTCGCTTCGACTCAATGATAATAGAGTCACCTTGAACAGAAGGCATATCTTTCTTAATTTTGGTAACAATGAGTTCTTCCAGCTTTCCAAATCCTTGACCATGTTTTGCACTGATAGCAATGACACCCTCAGGAATAGCTCTTGTAGCTATGTCGCTCTTATTGTAGACAGTAATACAACGTGGATCATCTATTATGTTTAAATGTTCGCTCAATTGCACTTCAGCTTCATCTGCATCAACAAGAAGAATAATTACATGTGACTTATCAACAAGGTAGCGACTTCTCTTTATTCCTTCCATCTCAATTGAATCTGTAGAATTCCTTAAACCTGCTGTATCAAATATCGTAACAGGGATTCCACTTATCACAGTGTGTCCTTCAATAAAATCTCTTGTTGTTCCGTGAGTATCACTCACAATTGATCTCTCACTTTTCATCAACAAATTAAATAGAGTTGATTTCCCTGCATTGGTTGAACCAGCAAGAACCACAAGAGCTCCCTCTTTGTACATTTTACCAACACTATAGGTTTCGATTAGTGAATCAATAGACTCTTTTACTTCAAATAGGATTTCTGATGGAAAAATTACCTCATCGGAGAAATCATCTTCTGCATAGTCGAGTTGTACTTCGATAGCACTCATTGCTTGAAGGGTAAGTTTCTTTAACTGATCCATCCTTCTAAACAAATCGCCTTCAAGTCTATTTAATGCAAGAGAGTGAGCTTTTCCTGAATGAGCATGGACAACTTCCATTACGGCTTCTGCTTGAGTGAGGTCAACTCGCCCACTTTTGAATGCTCTGAAAGTAAATTCTCCAGGACTTGCAGATCTAAACCCAAGTTGAGAGAGTAGAGAAAAGATTGCTTCAATCCCAAACATACTTCCATGGCAGGTTATCTCAAGACTCTCTTCTCCTGTATACCCTTTATTTTGATCAAACAAGGATAAAAGGACTTCATCAAGAATTTGCTTTTTATCAAAGGAGAGAATCTTACCATAGACGAGTGTATGACTTTTCCCTTTTAGAAGTGCATTCGATCTTGAGAAATAAGGTGCTAATTGTTCCTTGCATCCATTTCCACTGATTCTAATAATAGCTAAGGCACTCGGAGCCAAAGGCGTAGCGAGTGCATATATAATGTCATCTTCTTCGTAATCAATTGTATTCATCAGACCCTAAGTATACTTAAAGGATAACCTGAGTGTCCATATCAGCAATCTTTACTAAATGAGAAAGAGTGGGCTATATTTCATCATATGGACATTCAAGCAATAAAAGCACGCAGCGAGTTAACAAAAAATATTAGACTCTTTTTTGAGGAAAATAATTACTTGGAATTATCTACACCGATTCTTTCACCAACTCTTATTCCAGAAAGCAGTATTTCAAATTTTGCAACTCAATACATAAGTGATATTCATAGAAGTAAAGAACTCTATCTTGTTCCTTCACCCGAAATATTCATGAAACAGATGCTTAAAGAAGTTCATCAAAGCATCTATCAAATTTCTAAATGTTTTCGAAACAAGGAACAAATTGGAATACATCATAATATTGAATTTACGATGCTTGAATACTACACACTTGGTGCAAATGATGAAGATTCCATTATGCTTACAGAAGAGCTATTACAAAGGACCTCAATTAAAGGAACCCCAAAAAGTGCTCTTCCTCCATTTAGGAAAATGAGCGTACATGATGCAGTATTTAATTATACAAGCATAGACCTCGACAAGGTCCAAACAATTCCCCTTATCCGTAAAGCAGCTACTAATTTAGGACTAACTCTTCCTCCAGTAGTAGAAAGCTGGGATGACACGTTCAATAGGATATTTCTGACTTTTGTAGAACCAAATCTTCCAAAGGATGTGCCAGTCGTACTTACTCAATATCCGAAACAAATTGAATGTTTAGCAAAAACGATTCCTCATTCTCCGTATCGAAAGAGATGGGAAATGTATATACATGGAGTAGAAATCGCTAATTGCTATGATGAAGAAATTAATAAGAATAGCATAAAAGCATATTATGAGACCGAATATGCAAAATTAGTAAGCGAGAGAAATTCTACTCCAGATGTAATACCAGATATCGATTATTCATTTGCAGATATCTTCGATTCTTCCTATCCTGACTCTTCTGGTGTAGCAATTGGACTTGATAGACTTCTTATGGTTCAACTTGGACGCAACAGCTTAGAGGATTTGATTTTATTTCAACTATCTGATATGCTAAGCGGCGTTCATTAGGATAGATATTTTTATAAATGAGGTAATACATGATTAAAGCGGGCCAAATTGAAAAAGGAACTGCACTTTTAATAAAAGGACAACCTTTTATTGTAATAGATAGAGAATTTGTGAACCCTGGAAAAGGTTCAGCTTTTGTGCGACTTAAGTTAAAAAGTCCTTCAACTGGCCAATCTCTCAGAGAAACGATGAAAACACAAGATAATGCTGAAGATATTAGAGTGGAAGATCATGATTGCCAATACTTATATAACGATGGCGAACATTTTCATTTTATGTTCACTGAAACATATGAACAGATTGAAGTTGGCATGGCAGCATTTCCTGATTACCAATATTTCATGAAAGATGGTGAAACTTATAGAGTTACGTTTTGGGAAAAACAGGTCCTTGAAATTCAACTCCCTCCTAAAGTATTGTTTGAAGTTGCAGATGCTGAAGAAGCTATTAAAGGGGACACAGTAACTGGAGCTACTAAGAACATCACTACTGAAACTGGTCTAGTGGTAAGAGTGCCAATTTTCATTAAACAAGGTGAAAAAATTCTTGTGAACACAGAAACCAAAGAATACCTTGAAAGAGTGAATAAATAAAACAAAAACAAAAAAAGCTATAAACACCTTTTAGACATAAAAATCCCCTATCATTGTTTTCTTCAATAGTAGGGGATTAGTTCATAGTACGGTGTTTTTTATGGATCAATATACTCAATCTCTTTCCCATAAAGATTCATATAGATGTGGGTTTTTTCATTTTTTTGCCCTTTATAGTAAGTTCCACTTAGAGGCACTTTGCCTCCTCCAAACGGGAGATCAACTGCAACAGTAGGCATCGCCAACCCACTTAACCTCATTCTGAGTGCCTTCTCAATTTCCATAGCATCTAACAAGGGAAGACGAAGATGACTTGTACCTTCAACCATGTCCCCTTGAAAAAGGTAATATGGTTTTACTTTTATCATAACAAGAGCATTCATCAACTCTTCAAGAGTATCTACATCGTCATTGACACCTTTTAAAAGTACAGTTTGATTCATTACGGGGAACCCATTTTCAACAAAGAATGAAATAGCTTGGATACTCTCTTTGGTTAGTTCACGTGGATGATTAAATTGACTCATCACATATATTGGGGCAGTAGAGAAGTTTTTCAACATATCAATAAGGTGTTGCGTAATTCGAGCCGGGTAGGTAGCTAAAACCCTTGTACAGAGTCTCAAGACTATGTCACTCCGCCTCTTTCTAATAGATGTGATTATAGATAAGAGCCTGTCATCATTAACCATCAAAGGATCTCCTCCAGTGAGGAGCATCTCTTTAATGTGTTGATTCTTCTCAAGGTATTCACCAACTACTTCTAATTCATCCCAACTAATTATTGCATCTTTTTTTGCAGTAAAACGACGACGAAAACAATGTCGACAATAGGTAGCACAATGATCACTAACCAAGAGAGCTACCCTATTACTGTATCTGTGGATTAATCTGGGTGTTTGAGAATGTTCTAATTCACACAAAGGATCTTCACTCTCTTGCCCGTGAGATTGTAATTCTTTATATGAAGGGACTACTTGACGCCTAATTGGATCTAGAAGATCAAACGGGTCAATAAGAGATGCAAAATAATGGGTAATCCTTAAAGGTAGCGAATCTCCTTTGAGTGAATCAAACCATATCTTTTCTTCGTTAGTAAGAGTAATATACGTCTCTAAGTCGGCTCTAGACTGAATAAAATGCTCTTTAGTCATAGTGATGATGTACTGTATTTTTCTCATCCCGTCTAGTACATACAATTGTTTTGCATACAAAAGAATTTCCTGTTACACTCTAATCATCTCTAATTTGTGAGGATATCATGGAAAAAACATCTTCTCGAAAAAGCATGAAAGGCTATTATCTAACAACCTTTCTCATTGGTCTTGGTTTCTTTACCATGGGCCTGATGGACCCATTATATGACACGTATATTCCTATTTTCTTAGGTAAATACATCGAATCGAATGCTCTCATCGGCACTATAATGACACTCGATAACATGTTTGCAATCTTCTTAATTCCTATTTTTTCAGCTATTAGTGATAGGACTCACACTAGAATTGGAAGAAGAAGTGACACTCGATAACATGTTTGCAATCTTCTTAATTCCTATTTTTTCAGCTATTAGTGATAGGACTCACACTAGAATTGGAAGAAGAATGCCATTTATCATTACCCTTCTTCCTTTAAGTGCTTTTGCCTTTGGTCTTATTCCTTTTGCTGCACTTTCTTCACTAGTTCTATTAATCATCCTTATTTTTGCTCTTAATATTTTCAAGCAATCAGTAAGAGGCCCTGTAGTTGCTTTGATGCCCGATATCATCCCAGGAGACATCAGAAGTGAAGCAAATGGTGTCATTAATACGATGGGTGGTATTGCCTCAATCGTTGGAACTATTGGACTCGCTAGACTCATGAATGTAAAAATCAATCTTCCTAATAGTGGGCCAACAGATAACATCCTTGCATTTCCTATAGCAGGGGTACTCGTAATTGTTGCTGTAATCCTACTTTTTTTCTTTGTAAAAGAACAAAAGAATGGAACATTCGAGAAAGCAGCAAAAGAGAGAGTACCAATAATTACATCTTTAAAACAGATATTTGCGGAAAAAGACAGAAGTGCATTCTTTGTCCTATTATCTCTGTTATTCTGGTTTATCGGATACCAAGGAGTACTTCCTTTCGTGGGAAAATATTCTATTGAGATCCTACAAACATCCAAAGCAAATGCAGCTCTTGCGGCAGGAATGGTAGGAATTGCGTACGCTGTGTTTGCAATCCCAAGTGGAATTATTGCTCATAAGAGGGGACGTAAAAAAACAATCCGATTTGCTCTAGTTGCACTTTCTATAGTATTACTACTTGTCTATGTTCATAGCGTATTCATGGTAAGTAGCACTGTTTCTGGTACTTTAAGACTCTTTAGCTTCTGGCTTCTCATGTTCTTCTTTGGAATGTTCTGGGTAACTGTTGTGACAAACTCTTTTCCTATGCTCTGGCAGATGGCCGATTATTCTAATATGGGTATCTATACTGGACTCTATTATTTCTTCTCACAACTGGCCTCTATTATTGCGCCACCTATCACAGGAGCCCTTATTGATATCTTTGGATATGGATCTTTATTTGTCTTTGCAGCATTGTGTATGGTTATAGCATTCTTCTTGATGAGTAAGGTAACACGAGGTGAAGTATCTGACCATGAATAAATCTCATTAATAAACATAAGGGCTGTTGCAAAAGTAATATTTGTAACAGCCCATTTTTATGTAGAAGAAAAGACAATTAATCAAAAATTAATTTATCATAGATTTCATTCAGAGCTTCTACCCTTCTCTCATGCGCACTCTCATTAAACGATTGAGGTGGAACATACACACTAGGTCCATCAGTAACTACTACCGGTGTCCAAATGACTTCTACCTCTTTAATAACTGGTAAATATTGTTTCACAGTTGTTAAAGCTAAAGGAGAAGGTGTATACACTTTCTTTATAACTACTGGAGTTGCGGCCTCTACTGGAGTTGCGGCCTCTACTGGAGTTGCTGCTTCTACTGGAGTTGCTGCTTCTACTGGAGTTGCTGCTTCTACTGGAGTTGCTGCTTCTACTGGAGTTGCTGCTTCTACTGGAGTTACTGCCTCTACTGGAGTTACTGCTTCTACTGGAGTTACTGCTTCTACTGGAGTTACTGCTTCTACTGGAGTTACTGCTTCTACTGGAGTTACTGCTTCTACTGGAGTTGCTGCTTCTACTGGAGTTGCTGCCCTTGAATCTACTACAGATTCAGCGGTATCCACTTTTGGCACAATGATAGCTGGTGGAATCACTGCAGGAAGGATAATATTCTTTTCTTCTTTTATTACTTCAGGAGAAGGTTCTTTTTCAACCTTTTCTATTGGTATAGCAACAGGTTCTTCTTTCGCCTTTTCTACGGCTACAGCAAGGGGTTCTTCTTTCATTATTGTTGGGGCAACATACGGGGTAACTGTAAGAGTTAGTTTTACAGGTGATGGAATTCTCACTTTTTCAACTACTTTCGGTTGAATTTCCTGCACTATTGGTGCAACTTCTTTTGGGACATCTTTAACTTCTGGGGTAGTTATTATCTCTTTAGATGGTTGAAGTTGTTCAGCCTCTTTTGGAACCTCTGGAAGAATAACTTGTTTCTCTGCTGGTTTTTTTACTTCTATATTTTTAGAAGGGATTTCTACACGAGCATCCTTCCCATTAATGATAGATGGTTGAAAATACAAAATTCCAGCCAATACAAAGACAGCGACTGAGATTATGACACCCAATAAAATATATAAACCTGTTTTTCTCATACTTTTCTGATCCCTATATTCCTATAGTAATGCAAAACTCATCAACTTGTCGATGTATAAATTGTTTCTTACTATTATTCTTTATAATATATACATCCCCATCAGTATCGAAAAGTGTTGAATTAATATCTTCTTGTGCTTTGTGCACCTGAATAAATTGCCTCCAGTTTAAACTATCACGTACCTTAGCTCTTTTATACCGTACTAGTAGTGCTGTATCAACATAACAGATTATATCACATAATAGATCAAGATGCATTCTATGTAATAATGCTGCATTAATTATTATTGCACTAGAGCCTTTCAGTGATTCTTGTTTTATAAGTTTCTCACACATATCAACCATTTTGGGGTGAACTATTTGCTCCAATTGTAATAATCTATCAGGATTAGAAAACACAATATCTTTCAATGCAACTCTATCTATCTCGTGCTCTGGCGTTACGATTTTATCTGAAAAAACCTTAACAAGCTCATTATAACTCTCTCTCAAAGCCAGATGCCCTAATTTATCGACATCAATTTCCCTATATTTATCTTGAGCAATCAAATGAGAGACGAAACTTTTGCCACTACAATATTTCCCGGACACGCCAATAACAATCAATGCATTTCTCCCCAGCATGAGCCTGTTTCAATACTTACTCTTAGCGGTACAGATAATGCGTAAGCACTCTCCATTCCTTCTTTAACAATATCCTTCATTATTTCAATCTCATCCTTTGCTACCTCAAAAATCAATTCATCGTGCACCTGAAGCGATAGTCTACTTTTCACATTATGCTCAGTCATAAGAGCATCTACTTTAATCATAGCAAGTTTCATGATATCTGCAGCTGATCCTTGGATAGCTGTGTTCACAACAATCCTCTCAGCTCCTGACTGCTCCATTTTATTTGAGCTCGAAATTTGTGGAACGGGCCTTTTTCGCATAAGAATTGTATGAACGGTTTTTGTCTTTTTAGCTTCATCTAATAAAGAATTCATGAACCCTCTTACTTTAGGGAACCGTTTGAAATAATTATCTATAAAAGTGGATGCGTCAGAACGAGAAATACCAAGTTCATTTGATAACCTAAAGGCAGACATCCCATAGATAACTCCAAAATTAATTGTCTTTGCAATTCGTCTTTGATCCGGCATTACAAGGTCTGGGTGAATTTCAAAAATGAGGCTTGCGGTACGAGTATGAATATCTTCTCCTTTAATGAAGGCTTCTTTTAAGGCTTTATCATCGCTCAGGTGAGCAAGGACAACAAGTTCAATTTGTGAATAGTCAGCTGATAGTAGAATGAATCCTTCTTCTGGACTAAAAGCTTCTCTGATTCTTCTCCCATCGTCGTTCTTTATAGGGATATTTTGCAAGTTAGGATTTCTACTTGAAAGTCGCCCTGTAGCGGTTCCAGTTTGAGTAAAGGATGTATGTATCCGATTCGTATGGGAATTCACCATCAAAGGGAGAACATCAATGTAGGTGTTCTTTAATTTGACTAAAGATCTATTTTGAACAATAAGACGGGGAACAACATCAATAAGTGCTAGTTTCTCTAATACATCGATTGCTGTTGAATACCCTGTTTTATTCTTCTTTCCTGTAGGGAGTGATCTCTCTTCAAATAAAACCTCTTGAAGCTGTTTGGTACTATTCATATTAAATTCATGTCCAACTTCCTCATACACTTTTTGTTCAATTGATAAAATTCTATTTGTAACTTCTTTATTGAATTCATCTATTTTAGGAACTGATAGGAAAATTCCATGTAATTCCATATGACTGAGTATTTTTACAAGAGGCATCTCAACATTGTTGAAAAGCGAAATGAGATTCTCTTTCTCAAGAATAGGGAGAAACTCTTCATAGAGCCTCCATGTGATATCTGCATCTTCACTTGCATAAGTAACGGCCTTGTCGAGAGGGATATCACCAAAAGTTTCTCCCTTTGCAACAACATCCTCAAATTTGATTGTTCTGTATCCATCTAGGTATTTCTCTGCAAGATAATCAAGGTTATAGATTCCACTTGAAGAATCTATTAACCAAGCAGCAATCATTGTATCAAAATAGAGATCGGCATATTGTATACCCCATCGTTTTAGCACTTTATAATCATACTTTATATTCTGCCCTACTAATCGTACTTTCTGATCAACGAAGATTTCTCTTAAGAGTTTTTTTGCTTCCTCTGAATCGACAATGGATTCGCCTCCAGCAACAAGAGGAACATAATAGGCCTTATTTCTTTCATGTGTAAAACTAAAACCAACTGGTTCAGCTTTCATATCGTCAATATCTGTTGTTTCAAAATCGAAGGCAATAATACCGTTTGCTGTTGCCGTATTAAGAATTTCTCGTAGCTCTTCTATATTTGTGATACCTCTATATTCACCTTTTATATTCTTTACAACTCCAGTTTTATTCTCTTCTATTATTTCGGTTGGCCTTGCTTCCCCGATTGAGGCTATCAAACTAGAAGCCTTTGCCTTTTCAAAGAATGGCACAGCTTTAGAGAAATCAATACTTTCAGTTGTAAACCGGCTTGTTCCAAATTCTATCCCTGTTGGAATTGAAGAGTCGAGAGAAACCAAAGTCTTGCTTAGATATGCTTTATCTTTTGATTCAACCAATTTTTTAGCAACCGTTGGTGATAATTCTTCAACATGTGCATATATATTCTCAAGCGTTCCATATTCATTAAGGAGTTTCACAGCACCTTTTGGTCCGATGCCACTTACTCCAGGAACATTATCTGATGAGTCCCCTATGAGAGATAAATAATCTACAATTTGGTTGCTATTGATTTGAAATTCTTCTAAGACTTCTTGCAACCCAATCTCGCGATAAGATTTCTCATTCTTTCTTGGAGGCCGCAGTGCGATTACATGTTCACTCACTAATTGAAGGAGATCTTTATCTCCTGTAACCATTACTGTGTCTATCCCTGATTCAGTAGCACTTCTAGAAACACTAGCAATGATATCATCTGCCTCCCATCCATCTACTCGGATATGTGGGATATTTGCTGCATCCAATATTTCTAATATTCGAGGGACTTGCTCATGGAGATCCTCTGGAGCTGCATCTCTATTTGCTTTGTATTCTTTATACAGATCATGGCGAAAAGTTGGAGTCATACTATCTAAGGCAACAACAAGATAGTCATGAGGATACTCTCTAATGACCTTTAATAGTGTCGAATAAAACCCATATAGCGCTGATACATTTTTCCCATCATTATCTCGAAGAGGTCGGTTAATGAATGCGAAATATGAACGATAGATAAGGCCAAATGCATCAATTACATATAATTTCTTTCTTGCTGTATTTCCCATGAATTACTCCAATTTCAGTTTTGTATTTGAATAGTGAGCCCATCATAAGATGGATACATAGTCGGAGGCAAATCATGAAGAAGGGTATCATGATCGAACTTATGAGATAAATGTGTAAAATAAGTCTTTTTAGCTCCTATCGAGAGTGCACTAGCAATCGCTTCCTCGAGATTCATATGGGTTGGATGTTTCTTATATCTGAGTGCATCTAAGACAACAACATCTAGGTCCCCAAGTAGCTCAAAACTTTCAGTTGGAATCTCTTTACAATCACTAAGATATGCAAAAGAACCAATCCTATAACCATAGACTTCTCTGCATCCATGGATCAATGGAATTGGTGTAATTGAAAGATCACCTATGTGTAGCCCCTTTGCAGGCATAAGATGGGTGATAAGTTGAGGAAGTCCTCCCCTGTATGGATTGGTTCCTATAGCATAGGAAAATCGTGCATATAAGTCATCAATAACCTGTTTTGGACCGTAAACATCTAATGGAGATATCTCACTGAAGACTCTAAGGTCATCTATTCCGTTTACATGATCTGCATGATTATGAGTATAAAGGACAGCCGAAAGATTGGTAATATGCTCTCGTAACATCTGAATACGAAACTCAGGTCCTGTATCTACCACAATCGAAGTATTATTACTTTTAATATATATTGAAGACCTCAATCTTTTATTTTTTTCATTACTGCTTGTACATACACTACAAGAGCACCCGATACGGGGTACTCCATGACTAGTTCCTGTTCCCAAAAAAGTGATTTCCATTAATCAACTACCAAAGATCGAGAAAGGATTCGCTTTAAAGCATCAATTTGCTTAGAAGTATATCTGCT
The DNA here is from genome assembly GCA_963663665.2 of Sphaerochaetaceae bacterium. GTDB lineage: Bacteria > Spirochaetota > Spirochaetia > Sphaerochaetales > Sphaerochaetaceae > SABI01. Next base: position 1,192,263 of record CAXXKP010000001.1, on the reverse strand, counting down.
CGTCTCTAAAAAGCCTTTTTGTAAAGTCTCTTTGAGTTCTTGAGCTTTTAATTCACCAAAATCAATTCCCTCTCCTACCTTTTCCAAGTATGTGTAGAGGACATCACTACCACTTGATGCTGATTCTTGGATTACATTTTGTAATTCCATGTTGTCTAACTTAGCAATATATTCGTCTATAGCTATTTGGGGAACTCTAGCTCTCTCTAACACTGTTTCAACGGTTTCTTTTAGATGTTTTGTATCTCTAGTACCCTGATAACTTACACTAAAGAAGGATCCAGAGAGTGAAGGCACAAAAAAATATAGTATAAAGAAAAATACTGCGGCTAAAAAAATCGCTGAAAATAAAGACCCTAGAATAGTACGTTTACCCATACTAATTCCTCCTCATTAACAGTGATGATATCATAATCTTAAAATGTTAGAAAGAGAAGTTTTAAAAGAGCTGTGTAATGAAGGCAGCTCCAATTTTTCCTTTTCCCCAGTCAGGAGCTAAAGTATCATTTTCCCCCGCAATACTAGGAACAGCAAAGAATATTCCGAGTGAATATCGTGAAAAATTGAAATCAAGTCTGGCTCGATAAGAAATTGAGAGTGATTTAATGAAATCTTCAAAAGGGGTAACACCCACTAGGTTTTCATTATCTGAAATCCAAAAATGAGGAGAATTATGAGAATATAAATCAACTCCCCACGATGTACCTGCACCAAGTGATAATGTTGTGAGTGCTGCAACTTTGGTTGTTAATCCAAAAGTGAGCATTCCAAAGAAACGTTGGTAAATTTCATTATCGAAAACAGGCTTTCCTTCTTCGGTAACATCGATGATGTCACCTTGCTTTATCAGAGCATATCCATCAACAGTAATAAGATCAAACATCTGAAAGCGCATTTCACTTCCGGTTGCCCAATTATGTACATCAACGATATCTACGGTTTGGAGCTGTGAATCTCCAACTTCAATTTGCAATTCCTGCACGCCACCAAGCCCTAGCGAGTAGGGTTTGGCAAATAATGCAAGAGGTAATATGAGGAGAATGATGATGAAATGAATAGTTGTGCGTAACACAGTATCGCTCTCTTTAATTGTATACACTCCTTATTAGATAAGGAGTGTAGCTTTATATATACAATGTTTCAGTATTTTAGAAAATTGTAAACAGTGCACTCACACCAACTCTACCACTACTCCATTGATCATCTCCTGGAAGGAGTTTTGCGAAGTTACTATTGTCGATTGTGAATCCATTACTATCAACTGTGTAATTAAGGCCAACAAGAATTTTCCCTAATTTAAGGTCAGCTGTTGCTCTCCATGTGAGATTGGACTCCAAAAGTGCGTCAGTATAATTGTCTGCAAGAAGCTGGGTTCCGTCTGCATCGTAGAATGCTACTTCATCACCAAGTTCAACACTTACTCGTGGACCAAGACCTAAGCCGACTCTCACAAGACCTAATAGATCAAGAGATACACCGCCTGTGACTAATCCCGTGAAAGTATCAATGGTATCAGTGTCAGTCTCAATTTGTTCGTACATCGCCATTACATCTACTTCTGCGAACAACACACGTGTTCTAATATCTGCACCGTATGTGTAATTAGCAATATCTGCCATCTCTTCATCCCAATTAATGTCTCCTGTGGCATCAAAAGGAACTTTGTATTGAGCTGTTGCTCCAACACTCAAATCGAAGATACCTGCAAAAGCGACTGCAGGAACCAACATCATGATTACAGTAAGGGTAATAAGTATCTTTTTCATGTTCTTTCTCCTCTTTGGAGGACATTCCTCCTATTTTTTTTCTATTAATAAAAAGCATCAATCTTTTTATATTTCTTAAAATAATGATAGCGTTAAAGCTAATCCACCTTTATTCACTCCACTAGAAGTGAATATTTCACCAATCGAATCACCAATCTTGCCACTAGTCTCACGTAGGTAGAATAAAGAAATCGTAGCAGGACCTAACAAGTAATCAATTCCAGCTTTCAAGTGAATCGGCGAATCTTCTACGATTTCAACGAATGATAAATCCCCTGATTGGTTGTTGTATCGTATTGTCTCTCCGTCCACTTGTGGAAGATCTATTTGTGTAGAAAGGCCTCCTCCTAATGATAAGTATACCACATCGTTAACAATTGGGATATCTAGCAAAACTGAATATTCAAGATTCATCAAATTATCAGCTCCATTAACCCAAGAGGCAAGCAGCGAAGTATGCAATATTGAAAGCCTTGTCTCTAAACCAAAACCGAAGATCCAATTCGACCCTTCGCTCATACCTGGGAAAAAACCTAAATCAGCAATTCCATTATCCACATCATACAGTGTCACAACTTGAAGACCAATATCAAAAACCTTTCTTGCACTTAACGCACTACTAACAAATAGTATGATACAAAACAATGCAACCGTCTTTTTTCCTTTCATTTCTATCAGCTCTCCCCAGATTGTTGACATAAGGATAACATTCAATTAGAGGGAAAGGATACAAATAATTGATAATTTTTTTAATGAGCGGTTTTTTTATATATAATGGATAAGAAAATAGCTTAGTTTTGTTAATCTTTCAAATCGGAAATCAGAGAATCAACTTCTTTCACCCACAGTGAAGAACTTGCGTCACTCGGCATGCGAAGATCTCCCCGTGGGGAGAATGAAGCAGAACCAACTTTTGGCCCATCAGGAAGACAAGATCGCTTGAATTGCTGTGAGAAAAACCTTACATAAAATATCCTCAACCACTTTAGAATGGTCTTATCATCATACGTTTCTTTGAAGGCTTTTTTTGCTAGATGGAACACCTTGGAAGGAGAAAAATCCCACCTGATTGCATAAAAGATAAAGAAATCATGTAATTCATATGGGCCAACAATATTTTCTGTCTTTTGCGAAATCTCTCCATCTATGGAAGGCAGAAGTTCAGGGCTCACAGGAGTAGAGAGAACGTCGAGAAGTGTCGTGTGGAGTAATGCGTGTTTGCTAGTCAACGCCACGTGATTGACAAGAATTCTTACAAGAGTCTTTGGAATTGAAGTATTTACTCCATACATAGACATGTGGTCGCCATTGTAAGTAGCCCAGCCAAGAGCTAATTCAGATAAATCTCCCGTACCGATTACAAGAGCTCCTTCACTATTTGCCATATCCATAAGGACTTGGGTTCTTTCTCTCGCTTGAGAATTCTCAAAAGTCACATCATGAGTTGAGCTATCGTGATCTATATCATAAAAATGCTGCATCACTGAGGCTGTGATATCTATCTCTTTTAAGGTAACGTCTAATGCTTTAGATAAATCTATAGCATTCTGTTTTGTCCTTCGTGTAGTACCAAAACAAGGCATCGTAATAGCAACGATACCCTTATAATCTAGCCCCAGGTGTTTAAAAGCCCTATGCGAAACTAGTAGCGCAAGAGTTGAATCAAGTCCACCAGAGAGTCCTATGACTATTTTTTTTACTTTTGTATGTTCGAGTCGCTTCACGAGACCCATTGTTTGTATTAATAAGATATCTTCACAACGCTGTTCTAATTCAACATTATTTGAGGGAACAAATGGATGAGGATGTATTTCTCTTGTTAACTCTACATCCTTTAATGGAGTAGAAAACTCAATCTTCTGATAATCACTTTTTGCGAGAAAAGTAAAGGTTGTATTCTTCACCCTTTGCGAAACTAATCTTTCTACATCAATTTCTGTAAACAAGAGCCCTTCAAATGGGGGCGTTGTTTCACAGAGCATTATCCCATTCTCACTTATCATAGAGTGACCAAGAAACACTACATCAGTAGTAGATTCTCCTGGTCCAGCATTTGCATAGAGATATGCACAACTATATCGTCCTGAGGCTCCATTTACTAAAGCTCTTCTATACTCTTTCTTCCCTACAAGATCATTACTTGCCGACAAATTGACAATTACCGTAGCCCCGTTTCTTGCTAAATCGATACTAGGTGCATGTGGAGCCCAAAGGTCTTCACAGATTTCAATTCCAACAACAACATCTTCATGACTTTTTGATTGTAACAATAATTTTGTAGTAAACGGAACAATATCTTCCCCAAGTATAATACTTGAAGACTCCTCTGAAGCACTCACGAACCATCTCTTCTCATAAAATTCCCCATAATTAGGAAGGTGTGTTTTTGGAACCACTGCGAGAATATGGCCATCTTCAATAGCTACAGCACAATTGTACAGCTTGCTCTCATGGACTAAAGGGACACCAATGATGATGAGAATTTCTTGATTCTTAGAATATTCAACAATATGTAATAAAGCTGTTTTTGCTTGTTCTTGGAGGGTCTTCTGATAAAATAAATCACCACATGTATAACTTGTAATATGTAATTCTGGAAAAACGAGGAGGGCAACATCATTGAGTACTGCTCTTTCAACCATTTCAATTGCGGTGTCACAATTATACATAGTGTTAGCAACTTGAATATGTGGAACTGCAACCCCTACTCGTATGAATCCATCTACCATCGAGAACCTCCCTTCAGATAAAAATATTGTATCATAGAGAAAATATTGATGCTATATCTAAGAAAAAACAGATCTAATAAATATTTTTATCTTTAAAGAGAGAACTATTTTCTGCTGAAATAACCACCAGTAACAGCTTTGGCATCTTTTACAACGATGCAAGCACTAGGTTGCAAATTTTTAATGAGAGAATTAACTTTTTTAATGTTTTTTCTTTTAACATGGAGTAATAATACACCTCTTGTACCATCTCTTCCAATTCCTGTTAAAACAGTGACAGCAAAATCCTCATCTCTTAGACTTGTTGCTATCTCTTGTGCTCTATTGGGATCATCAAGGATCACTTCTATAGAACTCAATCCAAAAGCTAATTTTTCGTCAAAATACGAGCCTAAATAATTACCTACTGCAAAGGCAAGAGCGAATACTACGATCCGGATTGGATCTTCTTGATACCCTGTTAAAACAGTCCCAGTAATGATTAGCCACAAAAGAACATCGAAAAAGGCAAAAATACTCCCCTTAATCCTTTCTCCTCTGTTTATTAATACCATGCGAAGTGTAGAAACTGTTACTTCTAAAATTTTTCCAAAAAAAATGATAAAATAAATCCAAATACCAAGATTGTCTAAAAAGGCCATGCTAGCCCTCCCTGTAATACAACTTTAGTGAGTATATCCATTTTTAAGTCTTATTGGAATTACGATTCTTAAAATAGATGAGCAATGAAATAATCGGCATCGAAAGAAAGATAATAATTGAAATGATGAAAGAAGGACTAGAAGGGTTCTCATAGTTTTTTGCTATCAAAGTAATACTTACAAGAGTAGGAAGAAGCGCCAATAAATTTCCCCCAACATATGAAAAGTAAGTAATTTTTAAAGCACCGAGAAATAAATTTGTTATTTCATGCGGGATTTTTCCAATTAATTTGAGTATGAGAGTAAAAAGAAATTCACTTTTAGCACTTGTAGCATAAAGCCTGTCTAGAACTGGAAAACGCTCTTTCGTGTAAAGGACAAACGGCTCTCCCCGCTTTTTTCCAATAAAGTAAGGAATTTGAATGTTAATGAAAACCCCCAAAATATTGATAAGGATTGCAGAAAAGAGAGGATAAATTGCCCCAACCGTTGCAAATAACAATGCATACGGAATTCCAAAAGAGACACTTTTCAACGCATACAGGAAGAGGAGAATCAACGTAACTGCAACAATATTCTCACTTGAATAAGAGATGAGAAGTTGTATTGAACCTTCCCCATTTTTCATGATGTACAGTGTAATGAGTAAAAAAAGAAAAAAACCAATACTATAATGAACAAGGTCTCTTTTATGATGCAAAAACCATGTTTTTAGTTTAATTCCACTTATCATTTCCTTAAAGTTCTCCCGATCAACTTAGCAATCTCCATTACAAACAAAGGTACACATGCCAAAAAAATTGCTATGAAGTAGTACATATATGGAAGGAGTGTCATTCCAAATGCAATAGTGAGAGGGGTGAAAATCATAATGACAGAGATGATCGCTATTGAGATAAGGGAAGCCTTATTTAAATTACTATTCGTAAACAACCCAATTGAGAAGAGAGAGGAGTTACTTCTCATATTATATGCATGGATAACCTGTGAAATAGAGAGAACGAGAAAGGCTACTGTTCTACCAGCTGAAAGACTAATCATATTACCAATATAAAAAGCAAGTATGGTAATAAGTGCAAACATGATTCCCATTGCAATCACTTTTATAGTGCCATGGTGTGCAAATAGGGACTCCTCTTTTGGGAGAGGTTTACGTGACATAATATCTTTCTCTCCTCTTTCCATTCCTAGGGCAATAGCAGGAAAACTATCTGTTACAAGATTAATAATTAATAGTTGTAATGATATAAAAGGAGATATGTGGAAAAGGAGCATCGATATAAAAACAGCAAGCAATTCTCCAATATTTGTTCCAATAAGGAAGAATACTGCCTTTTTAATATTATCATACATAACTCTCCCTTCTCTAATTGCTTCAACAATAGTAGCAAAATTATCATCACTCAGTGTCATATCACTCGCCTGTTTTGCTACATCTGTTCCAGTAATACCCATTGCACATCCAATATCTGCACTCTTCAAAGCAGGGGCATCATTAACTCCATCTCCAGTCATGGCAACAATTTTATTATTCCTTTGCCATGCTCTCACAATACGTATTTTATCTTCAGGAGATACTCGAGCGTATACAGAAACTTCTTTTACAGTATTTGTCAAATCAAGATCATCCAATTCTTTTAGTTCAGACCCTGTTAAAACTTTATCTCCATTTTCTAGAATTCTTAGCTGGCTCGCTATTGCACGAGCGGTGACCATATGATCTCCTGTAATCATGATCGGTCTAATCCCAGCACTTTTACAGATATCGACTGCCTCAAAAACCTCTTCACGAGGTGGATCTATCATTCCTATGAGACCCAAGAAATGAAAATCTGATTCAATTTGCGCATTAGTGAATTCTATTTCCTTATCGATATAACGATATGCAACTGCAATAACACGTAAAGCATTTTCTCCCATGAGATTGTTTTGAGTTAGAGCTTCTTTCACATCACCTTCAACACAAAGAGGAAGAAGAACATCAAGTGCACCTTTCACGATCACCAGGTTTCTTGCTCCGTCTTGATGTATAGTACTCATCCGTTTTCTTTTTGAATCAAAAGGTATTTCAGCAATCCTTTTATAAGACTTTTCAAGATCTTTTTTATATATTCCTTTTTTAAACAAAGACATTACAATCGCAATCTCAGTCGGATCTCCATAGGTAGTAAGTTTATCCTCATCAATTGTCACGGTTGCATCGCAACAGAGTGTAGCATAGGTAAGTAATCGCACCCCCAATTCATCCTTGCGTGCATCGCTTGGAGTTATTCCTTCTTCCCCATTAACAAAAAGCGTTGTTACACTCATTCTGTTTTGAGTTAAGGTCCCTGTTTTGTCAGAACAGATTATAGATGCTCGCCCAAGGGTCTCGACTGCAGAGAGGTTCCTTATAATTGCCCTCTTCTTTGCCATTCGCTGAACACCGAGACTGAGCACTATTGTAACGATAGCAGGAAGTCCTTCTGGGATGGCTGAAACTGCGAGAGAGACGGCAATCATTAACATCTCTTTAAATGGAATAGAATTCATTACTCCTATAACAAAAATAAAAATAACAGTGAGAATTGCACTAACAGCAAGAACTTTACCTAGAGAGGAGAGTGTTTTTTGTAAAGGTGTTTTAGTAGATTTTGTATTATGTAGCAGAGTAGCAATAAGCCCCATCTCAGTATGCATTCCAATTTGTGTTGCAACAGCTGTCCCTCTTCCATGGACAACAGCACATCCACTGTAGAGCATATTTTTTCTATCACCTAAAGGAGCAGTTGGAGTAATAATTACGGATTCATCTTTCTCGACTGGGACCGATTCTCCAGTAAGAGGTGATTCATCTACCAATACAGATTCACCCACCATAAGACGAGCATCACAAGGAAGAAGAGTTCCTGCTTCAAAAAAGAAAATATCACCTGGGACAATATCACTGGACTCAATTAAGAATTTTGTATTATCTCGTTTTACCAAAATATGGGGACTCGATAATTGTTTTAGGGCTAGGAGTGCTTTTTGCGCTTTATTTTCCTGAGTTAATCCCATAATTGCATTGAGAACAACAATAACAATTATCAATATGGGTTCAACAAAGGCTCCTTTTTCATGTTCAATCAATGCTATCAAGAAAGAAAGAAGAGCAGCAATAATCAATATAAAAATAGAAATATCTTTGAATTGGTTAAAAAACCTTTGAAGGAGAGACTTATTTTCCTCCTCAGTGAGGACATTATCTCCATATTGCTTTTTTCTTTGAGCTATTTGATCTGGGTTAAGTCCTCTTTTTTTATCAACATTGAGAAACTCTAGCACCTCATGTATAGGTAAATTATGCCAATTCATGAATAACTTTGTGCTCCTTGTATTATCATTCTATTATTTTCTTGGTCTCAAGCCTTTTATTTACTTCTACTGTTATTATTGCATACAAAATAGCAACAAAAGGGACCCCTAAGAAGATACCAACGATCCCGAATAGACTTCCTCCGACAAGTACAGCAAAGAGAACCCAAATCCCAGGGAGCCCTAATGATTCACCGACAACCCGTGGATAAATAATATTCCCTTCTATTTGTTGAAGAATTAGAAAAAGAAGCACAAACCATAAGGCATCTATCGGATCATTTACAAGCATCAATATTACTCCAATAGCAGCTGCGATGAAAGCCCCAACAATTGGTATAAAAGCAGCAAAAGAGACAATCGATGCAATCAAGAAAGGATAGGGAAAACTAAAAACTAACATTGAAACAAGAAACATTCCCCCAAGAATGAGAGCCTCTAGAGCAGTAGTTGAAATAAATTTAGAAAAAGTAGTATTCACTACATTTCCTTTATTATATAACGATTCGTAATGTGATTCTGACGTATATGCCTTAATGAGAGACTGTAACTGCTTTAATAGGACCTCTTTCTTTAGTAGCATATATATAGCAAAGACAAGTGCTAATGAAATAGTAATCACTGATTGGACTAGTGCTTGTGCAATACTGACACTTGATTCTACTACAATCGATCCCCACGATTTTATTGTTTCGATAACATTACTCTCAATTGTAGAAAAATTAATATCGATGAAAGAAAGCCAAGAAGGCAATTTGATAGTAAGTCGAGATAATTCATCCGCCCATTTCTCAATAAGTGGAGGGAGTTTTACTATCACTTTTGTAAAGGCACTACTCAACTGAGGAATTACAATAAATAGAATAGTAACGACAAACACAACAATTAAAAGAATTGTAATGACAAGAGAAATAATTCGTCTAAAACTTTTATGCCCTTTAGTAAATATTTTCTGTTCAATAAATTTCATCGGAACATTAATAAGTGCCGCCAATAAGATTCCTACGAGAAAAGGAGCTGTTACACTAATAATTTTAGCTAATACAATAGCAACTTTATCGAATGCAATAAATGCAACGAGAACAAGAGCCACAATTCCCATGTAAAGATATATTCTTTTTGATTTATTCGTATTCGAGTCCATGTTTTCCCCTTATCAATATTTTGAGTGTACTATAGGATACAACACATTTCAAATCATGCAAGAATGAAACAGACCTTCTAAAATGAAAAAGTAACCCGAATAAGATTATTTACTCTCATTCCTAAAATATTTTTTTCCTATGTGGGAGAAACTGTGGTTTGATAGGGTGTCATTTCAATTTACACTTTTTGAAAAACTACTGACTTGATTTGGAGGTACTCTCCAAATCTTCTAGTCACCCGTATCGTGACATATCCCAATTCATTACCCTCGCGTATGGTTTGTAATTAAATCCACCTATACACCCTACCTTTATTTTGCTCTAAACAAATCCTTTTCCGTGTGTATTTCGTCGGGTAAACAAAAGTAATAAATATAACCGGATAGAATTTTATTCATACAAGAGAGTATATTCATGGACAAAACTTTATATAGACCACGCATTATAGATTCAGTAGTCGATCAACATCTATGGGCATTTGGAGCAATTTGCATTGAGAGTCCAAAATGGTGTGGATAGACATGGACTATGCAAATGCATTCCCAAAACTCTTGGCCATCAACCAGAAATTTGAACGTCCTACAACCACACTTTGCGTAATCTGTGGCCACTCAAACGCAGCCAATCGTAGACGCGATGGTGTATGCGTGATACCAATCACTGCATTGAAACCATGATTCCTTCAAGTAATATTCTTCTTTCTAGTAGTAAATTCTGCTACTTCATCAAGCTCTTTTTATAGTGAGGATTATTTTAACCAAATCTATCTAGTATTTTTTTTTCAAGCTACTTCTCTAAAAACACTTGGCAAGGGATTTAGCTTTCAATGTTTCACTTTGCACATTGAGGGAACTTTCCCAACCTTAAATTCATGAGTATATTTTAAAAACCAAATAAAAAGAGGAATAAAGAATGTTAGAAAAAATATTTGCCTATTCAACTGATGATGACAAACATATCGAAAAAATATTAGATGATGATGATGTAATGATTAATCATATGGTTCTCCCTAAAGGAGAATCAGTGCCTACTCATTATTCAGATTCACATGTCCATATGATCATTACAAGAGGGGAACTTACTCTTGAATTTGATGACCAAGAGCCTCACACTTACTTGAAAGGAGCTATTATTGATGTTCCCTATCATACATACATGAAAATTAGAAACGAAAAAAGTGAAGTTACTGAGTTCTTTGTGGTAAAAACTCCTTCTCCTAGATTATATAAGAAGGATTAATTCATTTTTTGATGATACGTAACTAATGATGCGCTCCTCTTGGAGAATCTAAGAGAATGTTTGTGTCTTTTTCGCTCTATTTTGTATGATATTTGGTATTTCTCTAGTGGACCTATGTGATTCATAATCTAGTGAAATTTTTGAAATATTACTCACCTGTTTAAGTTCTTTTCAATAGCGCCATTGTTTCGGTATGGGAAGTGTGAGGATACATATCAACACACACAAAAGTATCGATTTTATATCCCACTTTTTCTAATAGAGAAGCATCTCTACTAAAAGTTGCACTATCACATGAAATATAGATAAAGTGAGTGGGATTGAGGATTGAAATATTTTCTACCATTGAAGGATCAAGTCCTACTCTAGGAGGATCAACTATAAGAGTGTCCACCTTTTCCTTAGTGCGATTTTTCATCCATTTGGTAGCATCTTGGGTGATAAATGTACTCGTTCTAAGATGTTTTTGAGCAAGTGAAATGCACTTCTCATCCCTTTCTACAGCATATACTTTTCTTGAGTCTCCTTCCACAAGAGACGCAAAGGTTCCTATCCCACTATATAAATCAACAACTGTTTCCCCCACGGTCCACTCTCTTACTAAAATAGCCATCTTCTTTAAGATATTTTGATTAGATTGGAAAAAAACTTTTGCATTCACTTTAAGTGAAATATTGAGCAGAGAGACTTCCACGATAGTATCATCAATCGTAACTATTCCTTCATCCCCTTCAAAAGCAGAAACGGTTGCAATACCTTGATTAGTATCACGTGCTGTCCTCAAGAGAACATCCTTGTTTGAGCGTAATAGATTGTTGAGTGAAGGTGAGAGAAGAGGACAAGATTGAATATCAACGACATCATGTGTATTTCTCGAAAGAAACCCGATCTTTTGACTCCTAGGGTCAATACTAAAACGAACTCTCTGCCGGTAATGAGTGTCATCACCTGTAAGTGAAGGGAGAATCTTGATAGATTTCGTATCTATTTTTCCAATTCTTTCAATATTTTCAAGAATTATCGACTCTTTAATTCTTACCTGTTCACGATATTCAATATGCTGAAAATCACAACCTCCACATATTCCATAATGGGAGCAAAACGGAGGAACTCTATGAATTGATGGGGTTAAAACTTTTAAAAGTTCTCCTTTTATGAATTGTTTCTTCTGAGTAATAGGGGTAGCAAGTATCTCTTCTCCTGGGACTGTCATTGGAATGAACCAAACTTTATTATCACAGCGTGCAAGCCCCTCTCCTTTTGAGACCAACTTCTCTATAGTCAGTACGGTAGGTTCTTCAATCATTGGTAATAGCCTACAAGATCACAGAAGGTATCAACATAGGAAGAAACTACAGCCAGACTTTCATTCCAAAATTCTTTCCCTGTGATATCACAATTCGCCGAAAGAGTTACCTTTGCAGCTTCATCTTTACCTGTATAGTTCAAGAGTGTATCAAACTTTTCACTAAACCCTTCTTTATGATTCTCATACTCTCTATACAAACCAAGAGAAAAAAGTTGTCCGAATGCATATGGGAAATTATAAAAAGGAAGGTCTACGCTGTAATAGTGGCCTTTTACAGCCCACATATATGGATGCAGTTCTTCACTATTAAGGGCATCTTGATATGTTCTTAATTGAGCGTCTTTCATCATGTCACTTAATTCGGAAGCACTTAACTCACCCATAGCTCGTTTCTCAAATAAATCTTTTTCAAAATAGAAACGACTTAGAATATCAAGACAAGTTTGAGTAGCATCTTGAATAAACCCTTCTACAAGGGCAATACTTTCATCTTTATTACTTTTCTCGAGAGCACCTCTAAAAACAATAAACTGACTAAAAATCGAAGCAGTCTCAGCAAGAGTCATTGGATAGTGCCTCAATAGCGAGGTCTCATCCTTTGTAATAAAATCATGATATGCATGCCCAAGTTCATGAGCAACAGTTGAAACTGCATCAAAACTACCATCAAAATTACACAGGATTCTTGTTTCTTTCCTTAGAGGGAAAGATGTACAATAGGCTCCACCTACCTTCCCATAGACAGAAGGAAAATCAATCCAATTATTTTCAAATGCACTCTTAGCAAAAATTCCCATAGCTGGATGGAAAGAGGAGAATTCTTTCACAATAATGTCTTTGGCGTCTTGGTATGAATAATTTGTTCCTTCACTTCCTAATGGTGCAAACAGATCATAGAACGAGAGAATATCCAAACCCAAATGATGAGCCTTTGCTTTAAAGTATCGATGAAACACTGTAAGATTTTCTTCAATTGCTCCAATCATCGCATTCAATGTTGATCTGCTAATCCTAGCTTGGACCAATGCATTCTCAAGAGGATCACTATAATGCCTTTTCTCATATAGTGTACTTGCTGCACCTTTTACCCCGTTCAGTGCAAATGAGAGAGGGATTTCCTGACTCTTCCATAGCGCAAGTTCATGGTAATAAGCATTCTTCCTCACTTCTCTGTTTTCATTGAATGCAAGAGCGCGTAATTCATTAGCAGTTTTCCTTTCTTTAGTAACTTCATCTACCTCAATACTACTCGTTGAAGTTATCGCCTCATGGAGTCTAGAAAAGGCATCCGCACCACTTCTAAGGAGATCTGCAGCTAATGCTTCTTCTGAGAAACTCATCATATGAGATTTTTCATTAATCAGTTCTTTAAGAACATATTGATAAGCGTGCAAATAAGGATGACTTGGAATAGCAGTGGTTATTTTATCTCTATTTTCGTATAAATAGGCAACAAATCTCACATGTGTAGAGTGAACAAGGAGTCCAACTTCTGAAATATCATGAATCCCTTGCATCGCCTTTTTATCTGTTGTATTGACCGTCAATAGTGCATGAACATAGGAATCAAGAGTTTCATATGTATCAATCATCATCTCATAAGAGGAAAGAATTTGTTCAGCCTGATTCAAAGTAAAGGAAGAACTACTTTTCTCTTCTAGCACTTTCTCAAGGTCATTATGCCAAACCATGATGCGCTTAATATCTTTCTTAAATTCTTCACTATCCACATCTTTATATATAGAGGACAAATCCCAGCGAGGCAGATTATTCATATTATGTACTCCTATTTTTCTTATTTAGAAGAGTGTAGAACCTCTATTGTCTTTTGGTCAATAAAGGATACTACGTAATTTATAGATCTAGATGGTATTCACTTATTTTATTGATGAGCGTTCTCCGCGAAATTCCTAATTCGGCAGCCGCTTTCGTTCTATTACCTTCCCATCGATGGAGACAACGAATGATGGCTTCTTGTTCTAGCTCTTTAAGGCTTTTTATATCTTTGTCATGTTCACTAGTAGATTCTGACATGCTTTTGTCATCGTCATGCAAAGAAGTTCCCTGAAGGATAACGTCTTCTATTTGGAGAGTCGAAGAAGTTGAAAATATCATCGCTCTTTCTAAAATATTCTCTAATTCTCTCACATTCCCATAAAAAGGGTGTTCTTTCAGGGCGGAAAGAACTTGTAGCGATAATCCCTTAATTGAAAGAGCCATCTTCTTATTAAGCTTTTTCACAATATCTGCAGCAAGTAGAGGGATATCTTCTTTTCTCTCACGTAATGGAGGGATAGCGATCCTAACTACATTAAGCCTATAAAATAGATCCTCTCTAAAAAGCCCATCTCTTACTCTTTCTTCTAATATTCTATTTGTAGCTGCAATAATCCTAGCATTAATGGGGATGGGCTGGACTCCACCAAGACGACTCATTTTTCTTTCTTGAAGTACTCTAAGGAGTTTCACTTGTAACTCCATCGGCATATCTCCAATCTCATCTAAGAAAAGTGTCCCCCCACTGGCAAGTTCAAACATTCCATTTTTTCGAGATGAAGCGCCTGTGAAAGCTCCCTTTTCATATCCAAAGAGTTCACTCTCAAGAAGATTTCCTGGGACTCCCCCAATATTTACTGCAACGAATGGTGCCTTTGGATGATTACCACTCATATGAATCTGCCGGGCAACAACTTCTTTTCCAGTCCCACTTTCTCCTGTAATAAGAACTGTAGCTTCCGAATGTGAAATTTTCTTAATTACTTCACGAATTTTTCCGATACCCTTAGACGAGCCAACAAGAAGTTGATTCTCATCCTCTACACTTCCCCTAGTTTCGATACTAGTTCGAAGTTGATACGTTTCGATTAAAGATCTTAATCGAATAGTAAGTTCTTCTATATCGAAAGGTTTCGTTACATAATCTTGAGCCCCTTCTTTAAGAGCTGCAACAGCATCGGGTATTTCTCCATGGGCACTTATCATAATGATAGGCATCCGGAAACCCTCTGAACGAATCCATTTTAATAATTCGAGACCACCCATCCCTGGCATTTTCAAATCTAACAATATTGCATCATAGGAAACTGAAGCGAGTAAACGCTGAGCAGATAGACCATTCTCAGCAGCATCTGTTTCAAATTTTTCCAGTTCTAAATATGTACAAATGAGATTTCGAATATTTATTTCATCATCGACCACTAAAATTCTCAACTAATTTCTCCTAGGTATGAATGAGAGGTAAAATTACTTCTGCTGTAACACCTTTATCTTCACGGTTATAAATTTTCAACTCTCCATTTCGAGCACGAATGAATTGACGCGATATTGAAAGCCCAATCCCAGAACCATACACTTTCGTAGTAAAGAATGGATCAAAAATCTTTTCAGTATTTTTAGAATCAATTCCATCTCCCCTATCTCGTATAAAAATATGGCAAGTTTTCTTTTTCCCTTTTTGTATTTCAACACTCACGCTTGGGTCGCCATCACTACTACTTTCGACAGCGTTCTTTAATAAATTTTCAAAGATAGAGCGGGCTCTATAGGGATCTATTGTAATATAAGCCCTCTCTAAAGAAGTTGGTTCAATAATAATAGGAGTATCAAAGCGCTTTGTTAAAGATTCTATCATTTCTCTAACTTCGATCGGTTTTGGGTCTCCCACTGGATTCCTTAAGAAATCAGAAATTCTATTCGTTAATGCTGTGAGACGGTACGACTCCTGATCTATAACACTTAAGCCACTAATTGCTTCAGGAGGTAGAGTTTTCTTCAATATTGCTATTTGGAGAGAGATTGCACTTAAAGGATTTTTTATTTCATGAGCAAGCGTTCTTGCAGCTTCTCCCAAATTAACAAGATGCTCTTGTTTAGCGAGTTTTTCTCTGTAAATTCTATTGTTCCGATATACATTATAGACAATGATATGAAGAGCTAAAAGTGCAAGAATCGATATAACACTGATGAATCTTACTCCTATGACTTTATTATAATACGCTTCTCCATCAAATAAGACATATAATACATCAGGAAAGGTGAGAGGAGATGGAAGATATCCATCTTCATCTAACATTAAATCTCCCGTCTCCATTTCTATGGTAAACCTACTATAACGAAGGTATTCGATCATGCCGGTATCTTTATTATAAGAGGCAATTCCATTCACATACTGTTGATCATTACCATTTCGCCACATTACATTGAATTTATCGAGAGGAATCGTATTTGGAACAGATCCTAGTCCGAGACGAAGTCTTCCATTATTAGAATACACTCCAATCCCTTTTACATTAGCATCTCCCATCGCCTCTAAGGCTTTGGAATGCTCCTCTTGTAATAAGAGTAATGTAGAACTTGAAAATCCTCTCTCCGCCTCGAACTGCATTAAGGTTGTTTCACGATCTATGAATAATTGTGCAAGAAATAAAACCAAGGTGGTAAGCAGAAGGAAAAGAAATGAAAGACTTATCAATACGACTATCGTCTCTTTTCCTTCAAATGCTTTCCATCGATGGTTTCTACTCATAATTCAGTGCCTCTATTGGATCTAATTTTGATGCTTTATAAGCAGGATACCATCCAAAGAAGACACCGACAAGAGTAGAAAATCCAGCGGCGTACACAAATGATGAATATGAGATAAATAATTGCCAATCTACAACTTTCGCAACAATATAACTTACGAGGGTTCCAAGTCCAATTCCAATAAGCCCTCCTGTAAGAGTGAGTACTATTGCTTCTGTTATAAACTGACCCATGATTGTTCTAGGGGAAGCACCAAGAGCTTTTCGAATTCCTATCTCTTTAGTCCTCTCTGCAACTGTGACTAACATAATATTCATAATCCCAATTCCACCTACTAGAAGTGAAATAGCAGCTATTGCAGCGAGAAATGAAGATAATGTACCCGTAATCGAGGTTGCCATCTCAGCTAATGAAGCTGGAGAAAAAATCCTGTATGCATCAGATCCAACAGTATTATCAAGATAGGCACTAATGGAATCAGACACTTCAAGAGCATCGGCACCATCAGCGACCCTCACCACATAGGATCCTACATAATTAGGTTTAATAAATCTTTGTACGTATGTATTATACGGAATAAATATGCTGCCATTGTAAGAAAGATTGAATGAACTATCTTTCTCTTCCATCACTCCGACAACTACATAACTCTTTGCTTGATTCCTAAAAATGGATATATACTTACCAATAGGGGATCCATCTGGGAACAACTCCTCTGCAATATCAGAACCAAGGACGACTACCTGCCTTGCAAGTAAGTTGTCTGTAAGAGAGAAGAATTCCCCTTCAACACTATGATAATCTAGCACCGAGGCATACGTAGAAAGCACTCCACTCACACTTCCAGTAACCATCTGCTGCCCGTACCGAATATTAGCAGAACTTGAGTTGACAGGAAGGACTACTTCAATATCTGCTAGTTGTTCTTTCAGGTTATTGCCAAATTCTTCAGTAAATTCAGTTGCTTTTTTACTGTTCCGATCTGGAAAAATCGTTACCATCTCTAACCCACCCTCAACAATTGTCTGGGTGATACTTTTGGTAGCACTTTGTCCTAAAGTTAATATGGCTATCACAGAGGCAACTCCAATAACTATCCCTAATAGAGAAAGGAGTGTCCTCATTTTACTGGTAACCATATCTTTTAAAGCTAATTTAATATTTTCCCATACCATTTATTCACCCACCTTTCCGTCTCGTACCCTAATTTGGCTCTTTGCATGAGAGGCAATGTCAGAATCGTGAGTAACTAATATAACAGTCCGTCCTTCACTATGAAGTTCTTCAAAGAGTTCTAAGATCTGCCTTCCAGTATGAGAATCGAGTGCACCAGTAGGTTCATCTGCTAGTATGATAGATGGATTATTCACGAGAGCTCGTGCTATAGCGACCCGTTGTTTCTGGCCACCACTGAGTTCATTTGGTCGATGTTTTACCCTATCACCAAGACCCACTCTATCTAATGCAGATTTTGCTAACTCTCTTCTCTCTTTAACCCCGACTCCACTATAGAGGAGTGGTGTCATTACATTCTCGAGGGCGTTTATTTTCCCAAGAAGATTGAATTGTTGAAATACGAATCCTACTTTTTCATTCCTCACATATGCAAGCTCTTTCTCATTCATTCCCATGGTAAGCTCTCCATCTATGTGTATAAATCCATCTGTAGGAGTGTCTAGACAGCCAATTAAGTTCATCAAAGTAGATTTCCCAGACCCAGAAGGGCCGGTAATGGCTGTAAAAGAACCTTTCTCAATGCTCACAGAAACTCCATCGAGAGCTTTTACAATAAAGTCTCCCATAGTGAAGTAGCGTCTCACATCAGATAATTCAATTACATAATTATTCATACTTAACACCTTACCTTCTACCTGGTCCGGTCCCCGGCACGCCAAAGCTCATAGAGGAACTCGTTGAACTTGTTGTAGTTAAAAAAATCGTATCACCTTTCTTCAGCCCACCACTAAGAACTTCACTCATCCCCTCTCCTAAGTATTTTACACTTACATTAATCTTCACAGGGTTACCATCAGGACCTTTTTTATTAACACTACTGACTCCTTGGTTATTTGTGGTAATAGCGATTGATGGAATAACAAGGGCGACCTTCTCTTCGCTTGCAGATAGGGTTCCTGCAAATGTAAACCCTGGAGAAATGCCCTCTGGAGCATTCTCAATAACAAGTTCTACATCCTTGACGCCTATCCCTTGACTTGTTGTCCTTCCAAGAAGAGGAATGTAATCAACAATCCCTTCAATACTTTGATCTGGTTTTGCATCAAAGTCTAAAGATGCTATCATTCCAGTTGTAACAGATTGCATATCTATTTCATCAATTTCTACAGTTGCCTTTAATTTAGTAGTATCAACAATAATCATAACAACAGTTCCAGCCTCGGCATAATCGCCTTCATCTAAGGAGAGTGAAGCTACAATCCCATCAAAATTAGCATAGGCTTTAGTGTAATCTAACAGATTTGTTTTCATCTTCAATTGCATTTCATATAGTTCAACTTGTCGAGTTGAGCCTTCTAATTTAGCTGATTTAATCAAGTTCTCAAGATTAGCTATTTCATATTGTTGAGAAGTATCATCTATCGTAGCTAAAAGGTCTCCTTTTTTTACATAGTCACCTTCTTTCACAAATACACCTGTTACAGCGCCTGTACTTCTAAATACCACTTGTTGGGTATCATACGGTTCAACTACCCCACTCAAATCTATCGTTTGAGTAATTGTCAATTCTTCTACAGTGGTTTCTTTTGCTACCCCTTGTTCTTCTAATGATGTTGTAGAAGGAGCCCACCACCACTTACCAGTTTTTTGGTATGTTATTGCAGTGAATGTAACTGCTGCTATAATGATTAACCATATTATGATAGTGACAATTCTCTTTCTGACTATCTTTCTCTTCCTTTTTGCAAGGTTTAGCTTCACTCTCTCTTCTGTTGTTAATGGAGAAGTATTAATTGTGGTTTCTTTAGAAAATAGCTTTTTCATGATTATATAGCTCCCTTATATGGTTAAAACTGCATTGTATCGATTCGTTGTTCTAATATTCGCCCTTTCAATGCTAAAATTTGTTCTTGTTTCTCATCAAGAGCAATAGACACTCTTGCATCATACACATCACTCTCTTTTACAAGACCTAATTCGTATGCTTCTATCTGCGATTCTAGGACTTGCTGATTATACTCTTTACTCTGGGAGAATTCACTCACATCATTGTCATAATTAAAGATATCTGATGAGAGAGATTGAGAATTAATCTGGTAATCTAACATCGCCTGCGTGTAATCAAGTTCTTTTGTTGTAATAGTATTCTCAAGTGTGAGCCTTTCTAGTTCAACAGTTTTACTTGATGTGTTATTTGACCAAGACCCCGACACTGATAGACTTGGTGTAATACCACTTGAGTCTATATCTAAATTTACCGAAGTGCCTACACTCATGTTTGAACCTGTATAGGAACCACTTGCTCCAATTGTGTAATCAACAATATCAGTAGTTGAGGCAGTATTATAATCGATTCCGGCATTTCCAGAGAGCATGAATGAAGGCACTGTGGATAGTGAGCCTGATTTAACACTTCTCCTATTGTAAAGATTAAGTTGCTCTTTTGCTATTTCAAGATCTATGGAAGCAAGTACTACTTCACTATTACCCATTGAGAGAGGCTTGAAAGAAAGAGAGGGAATTTCCATCATATCAATTGCACTATAAGGTTGATTGGTTAATTGTTTAAATTGTTCGATAAGAATTTGAAGTTGCCCTTCATAATTTGCTTTTGCTTTTTTATAATTCTTCATACTCAATTCGTATGATTTATATTTCACACTCTCTTTAGAATACGTTCCTAAGGTTATTGTATTATCCATTATAGTTTGAAGCGTGATAATATCTTTCTCGTTAGAGATTATGTTCTTTTCTACTGTAATAATATCAATAAGTTTATTGTAAATAGAAGTAACAAAATTTGATTCATTTATTCTATAGGAATACTCTATTTGAAGAGCACTTGCACTATTTTGGAGGTCGTCTAAGACATCTCCATCATCGAGGTTTACAAATTTATGTGAAAAACTCAACGAAGGTGATCCTGAAAAGTCTGAAGAGGAGGGAAGATAGGAAAGATTTCCTGTTGATAGATTAATTGTTGTTTTCTGGTCGTTAGGTAACGTCAAAGTAGTAGATACGCTCCCTCCTATACTCTCAACAGTAGTAGTGGTATTCGCTGCTTGATATCCAACTCCACCATCTATTGAAACACCTAAAGTATCTTTAATTTCACTTTTCGCAAGAGTGAGTTCACTCGCCTTCTTATTCAAGGTGTACATCTGTAAAATTTCACTCTCTTGTTTTGCTAAATTAATCAGTGAGTCGATGTCTACTGCAGATAAGGACGAAACAGACTGAATCAGGAAAAAGAATGAAATCCAAAAGATTGATTTTCTCATAAAAATTATCCTTATTTTTTTGATATTTAATTGATAAGCTTTTTTTATTCTCATGAGAAGAGAATACCTATCATCTTCATCTAAAATTTACACAACGTTTAAACAATATTCTTACATACTTTATAAAAGAGCCTCTCCAGAATCAACTCTGATAATCTGCCCAGTGATTGCCTCATTTTTTATTAAGAATTCGACAGCAGATGAAACTTCGTCAGCCCTAGCTAATCTCTTGAGTGGGATTATCTCTGCTCTTTTTCTAAAGTATGCTTCCTCAGCTTCATTATTAGCGATGATTAATCCAGGAGCAATACCGTTTACCCTTACACAGGGGGCACTAGATAGGGCCAAAACTTTAATCATCGATTCCAGAGAGCTTTTCGCACTGTAATAAGAAGGTCGAAGAGTACTTGGATGAGCTGTTTGAGCATCAGTAAGATGAATAATCGAGGTGTTGATTCCTCTATTCTTAGAATAGAGATATAATCCTTGTGTAAGAAAGAATCCGGCCTTTTGATGGATTTCGAAATCTGCATCATACCGAGACTCATCGACTTCATCAAATTTCGTATCAACAAAAAGTGATGCACCATTCACAATACTATATAGAGGAGGAGCATTATCAAAAAGAGAATCAATCTCCTCTTTCTTTGTGATATCACACGAAATGAGAGAACCTTTATCCCCTATCATCCGCAGAGTTTCTGTGGCTCCATCTTTATCCATATGATAATGCACAATGATATTATATCCTTGTTTCGCTAAATAGAGAGCTATTTCTCTACCAAGTCGATTTGATGCACCAATTACTAATACTGAATTTTCTGAAGATTTCATATCATCAAATATACTTGATATAGAACTCTTCTCCAATAGATAACAATTCTATTCAAGCAAAACTTTTATACCTATTCTCTAATCCATCACTCATATTCAAAAACATACTCTAGAGATACGAGATCATTGAAGGAGTACTATAAAATCACATTTACAAATACTGACTTCTCCTTTTTTGTATAAATACCTAAAATATACCAAAACTTCTTCTCTATTTAAAAAATCTTATGAAACCCATACATATGAAACACTTGCACAAAGCCTTATCTGCTAGTAATCTATAGCCCTATGAACCGTATACCAATAGAAGATACATTTATTATAGAACACCTCAAAAATCTCACACCTGATGTGAGAGACGTGTTCTTATTAAAAGACACAATTCGCTGTACTGTTATACAGGGAACCGAGATGGTTAACCAAATGCGTTCTAATCACAACTTGGGAATACTCGAAACATATACCTTAGGACAAGCATATCTAGCTGCAGCAATTCTAGCATCCACTATAAAAGGTGATGATAGGGTCCAACTCAATATTGAATGTGCTGGTCCTATTAAAGGTCTCAGCGTAGAAGCGTGGGCAGTAGGCGCTGTAAGAGGATATCTTCAAGAAGTCCCAATCGAAATAAAGGAACCACTAAAGAGTTTTGATTTGTCTGACTTTTTTGGGCCAGGCTTTATCACTGTGACAAAACTCCTCGAAGGGAAAAAACAGCCATTTACAGGTCAGGTGATGCTTCAGTATGGCTCTATTGCGAAAGACTTAGCTCATTACTTCCTAATAAGTGAACAAACTTCTACTCATATTACTCTTAGCATCAAATTTGATAAGGAAGGAAGAGTTCTAGGAGCAGGTGCGTTATTTTTACAAAAGATTCCAGGCGCTGAGGATAATATTCTGGAGGAAATTGAAGAAGTTGCAAATACAATGCCTTCACTTGGTGAATATCTATCTACAGGAAGAGGCGGAATAGAGTTTGTGAATGAAATATTTCATGATTTTAACCCAACCTATTTAAAAGCACTACCACTTGGTTTCTCATGTCCATGTGACAGACTCACTTTTAGTAAGTATTTAGAATCTCTCCCTGAAAAAGAAAAAAATGATATATTAGAAGAGGGTCCTTTTCCTCTTACCCTCCACTGTTTCAATTGCGGATCAATCTACCCTTTTGAAAAAGATGAACTAGAAACACTATTGCGATAAGGAGCAATTCATGATTTATTTTGCAGCATCTGC
Organism: Sphaerochaetaceae bacterium; assembly: GCA_963663665.2. Classification (GTDB taxonomy): domain Bacteria; phylum Spirochaetota; class Spirochaetia; order Sphaerochaetales; family Sphaerochaetaceae; genus SABI01. The sequence continues at coordinate 1,169,041 of CAXXKP010000001.1, read as the reverse complement.
TGCTAACCAGAACGATTTAGTAGCTAAAGAGGCTGAACTGTGTAATGCACAAGAAATTCACTTAGTCAACGGTGGGGTTGAATTTAGTGGAGATATAGAAACAGGATACAGATTTTGTTTGAACTCAAGAATAGCAAGTAGACTTCTTATAGGTCTCGCTCAAGATGATGAGATATTCAGTGCTGATGATTTATATGATGCAAGTGTACAAATCCCTTGGGAAGAGTATGTAAACCCAGAGAAAACATTTAGTGTTACCATTACTGCTATGCGCTGTAATTGGTTGAATAACACTCACTTCGGAGCACTTAGACTTAAAGATGCAATTGTTGATAGAATTAAAGAAAAATTCAACGATGAGCGTCCTATCGTTGATCCGGAAAACTCAGACGTAACTTTTCACTTACACATTGACCGAGATGTAGTGAAGTGGTATGTAGATTTTTCAGGTAGAAGTATGCACCAACGGGGATACAGATCTTTAGATGTAAAGGCAATGATGAAGGAAAATCTTGCTTCCGCTGTGATCATGAGAAGTGAGTGGTATAAATCCCTTCAAAATGGAACTCCTACTAAACTTGTTGATCCTTTCTGTGGTTCTGGAACTATCATTATTGAAGCAGCACTTATGTTAGCTAACATAGCACCTGGATTACTTCATTACCAAAACTTTGCTTTCCACAAACTCCCTTTTCATGATGAAAGTCTGTTTGAGAAAATTTTAGAAGAGATGTATGTTAAAGTTGAAGAAACTACCCCACAAACAAACATTTTTTACGCATGGGATATCCATCCCAAAGCGATAGAAAGTGCAAGATTAAATGCTAAAATGGCTAAAGTAGACCATCTCATCAGCTTCGAAAAAAAAGATTTTGCGACAATAACGAAAGATGATGTAATGGAAGGTAAACATTCTATTATCACCGACCCACCCTATGGTGTAAGGCTTCAATATGATCAAAGCATCGAAGAATTATATCGTATGATAGGAACTACCTGTAATACTCTATTTCTTGGTTGGAATGTGAGTATCCTTTGTGGAAATAAAGAACTTCTCAGTTTTGTCGATATGAAACCAAATAGAACTAATTCTCTCTATAATGGTGCAATTGAAGCACAACTTGCTCACTATTATGTTTTCACAGAAGAGGAAAGAAATGAGCTCATTGAAAGAGCCATAAAGAAAAAAGCCGAACGATTAGCTTCTCCTTTAAGTGATGGAGCTCAAATGGCTTATAACCGAATTATAAAAAACATGGCTAAAATTACCCCAATTATGGAAAAAGAGGGAGTTAGTTGTTATCGCATCTATGATGCAGATATGCCAGAATATTCTGCTGCTATTGACCTATATGAAGGTAAATATGTCCATTTAACCGAATATGCTCCTCCTTCAACAATAGATGAAGAAGATGCTTCAAGAAGACTTCAAGAGCTCGTAGATGCAACAGAAAGAGCTACTGGAATTGATTTAGATTTTATTTTTATCAAGGTAAGAAAATCACAGAAAGGAGATAGCCAATACGAAAGAATGGCATCAAGCAATAAATTCTTTGTGATTAAAGAACACAATCATAAATTCTTTGCGAACTTCACAGATTATATTGATACAGGAATCTTTTTAGATCATCGCCCAGTTAGACATATGATTGAAGAAATTTCTAAAGGAAAAAGATTCCTTAACCTTTTTGCCTACACAGGTACTGCAACTGTTCATGCAGCTGCAGGTGGAGCTTTATCTACCGTGACAGTCGATGCTTCTAGTACCTATCTAGACTGGGCACTGAAGAATATGGAAATGAACGGATTTACTGGAATGAATCATTTCTTCTACAAAGATGATTGTATTACATGGCTCCAAGAAACGTATGATAATTTTGATCTCATCTTCTGTGATCCACCAACTTTTAGTAATTCTAAAATGAGAGATATGTTTGATGTATCAGTTGATCAAAGAATCTTAATCCATCAATGTATGCATCATCTTAACCAAGACGGGACACTCTTATTTAGTACAAACTATAGGAAGTTTAAATTAGATGAAGAAATAATTGAAGAATACGATGTAACAGATATCAGTGAAGAAACAATTCCTGAAGATTTTAAACGGAATAGCAAAATTCATTACTGTTTTAAAATCCAACACAGAAAAGTAAGACCAATACTTCAAGAACCTAAAGCACCTAAAAAGATTGTAAAGAAGAAAGAAATAAAGGTAGAATAAATCTATTATAAAAGAACATTACACCAAGGAAGGAGGCTTTTGCCTCCTTCCTTTTTGTAATAATTAATCTAATCACGAAGACAGTAAAAAGGCCACCCGAAGGTGACCTTTGAATTCTAATATTTAGGATTCTCTTAGAAAGCGATAGTAGCTGTAGCAGTGATTGCGCCTTTGTTAGCTAAGATGTCTGCATTCTCATAAGCGAGAGAAAGAGTAGCACCAGAAACCAAGGTTGTTGATTCAACAGAAGCGTTCACTTCAAGAGTACCAGCACTTGCGTATGTTACATCAGCAGCAACTGTAGCATCAGTTAAAGCATAAGAAACTGTTCCACCAACGCTCCATGAACTATCACCAACTGTATAACCACCGTTTAATCCAACTGTAGCTTCTGCAGTTACAGGATAAGAAACGTCAGCAGAAAGAGCTTGGCTATTCACTAAGTCTTTACCAGTTACACTTAAAGCAACATCAGCAACGGTTGTTGCGACTTTAGCTGAAAGGATGTTTGTTGTAGCTGCATAAGCTGTGTATCCAGATGCTTGTGGAGCATAGGTTGTTGCACTTTCATCATCAGAGTCAAAAGTAGCAGCATCATCATCGGTTGCATAATACAAGTCAAAAGCAACAGCATCATAAGTCGCAGCAACTGCAACTTCAGCCATCAAACTTGCGTTATCATAAATCATATCAGAAGCAACTGTGAGTGAGAGAGCATCAGAAGCATAAGCAACTTTTGCTGATCCTGAAGCAGAACTACCAGTGTCAGCTAATAATGCAGCAGCACCGAATGTAGCTGTTAGGCCATCACCAAGAGCATATTCTGGAGTAGTCACTGAACCGAAGACATTGTAGATTGAACCATCAAGAGCGTTTAATGTGCTATCAATGCTTAAACCAAATTCATATCCACCAAGACCGACTGTGATACCAGCATTTGCACCAACATAGTTAGAAGGTTTAAGATCTAATGGGTCAGCTGCATCATCGCCAGCACCGTCTGCTTCTGTATCAATTGCTGAAACAGCAAAGTTAGGAGCACCAGCTGTTCCTAAAATACCTACAGACCAGCCATCACCAACAATCTTTGCTGAAGTAATTTCAATATTACCAGTAAGATTTGCTGAAGCATCTGTTTCATTAGCAACATCTTCCATATCAAAACCAAATGTGAGTTCAGCAGCGATTTCTGCTTTAATATCACCTTCGCCTGCTACAGAAGCAAGTGTTTCAGAGATAACAATGTCACTGGTTAATTCAACAGCATTTGCAAATCCATAGTTGCCTACATCTAAATCACCAACAAATGTTACTTCGGCATTACCCGTGAATCCGGCAAAAGCCACACTGCCCACGAGTACTAAAACTAAAAGTACAGTAGAAATTTTCTTCATACTTCCTCCAAAAAATATTCGGGGCAGGTACAAAGACCCGCTTTTTCCCTTTTCTCGTTATACAAAACGGATTATAACAACCGCCCATATACCTGTCAAGTTAAATTAATCAAACTCTAATTAGTTACATGTTATTACACATTTTTTTAAACTTATTGCATTTTCTTTAATAATAACTATAACAAACTTATATCAGAAAGGTATTACAATCCTTTTCGTCTTTCGTTTCTTAAGCAGTATAAATCATTTTATTGAATCTATCCATGAAGAAATTGATAAATATACACTTTTTTTTATATTTTTCGTAGTTATTTCCTTAAACATCGACTCAATTTGAAGTGAACCCTCATAAAAGTCCAAAATAAGGTCATCAACTCCTTTTGCTTTCATCTTTACACACAAGGAGTCAAAAAGAAGATGAAACAATCCAATTCCTCTATATTCCTCTATTATATAGTATGCTTTTATCTCTACAACTCTTGCTAGTGGATCAAGATGATAAAAGAGTGTAGCAACTACATCCTCGTTTGTAGTAAGAGCAAATAGAGCAAAATAATTCTCTTTCATCTTCCAAGCTTTCTCTACATCTTGATAAATTGAGAACGAATACGGATTTTGTCTATCATTGTAAGTTTGTAAACACTCTTTTCTAAACTGTTCAAAAACATCTTTATGAGTAGTAAGATCTTCACTTATCGTAAAGTCTTCTTTTATCACATCAAGAGTGTCATCATCTGGACCTTGATCTTTTAGAGATGCAAGTGAAAATGCAGTATCATGTAAATCATACCACTCATAGATTTTGTTTCTCATTTCTTTGTCTTTAAAATAGTACCATAGCCTTTCGATCGAGGGTTGTTCATGAAGAACATCTTTAAACTGCCGAAAAACACCTTTCCCTAATAGTAAGACATTTTTAAGCCTTTCCCTATATATGGGATTCCTTAGGGTAGAGATAAATTTCTCCATTGTGTGAAACCCATCAGAAGGGAGCCATTCAGGGATGCTGATAAACCGATCAGGATCTGATTCTATCCTTTGTTCAATAAAAACACTCTCGCAAATATTTTGCTGTTTTAAATCTATGTAATATTCATTCGCTTGATCTTCCATACAGAAAATAATTTGGAATAAGAATTCATCGGTCAAAGGGGGCAACTTCGTGTATTTATTGTGAGAATCATCTTTCATATTTGATTAGTGTATCAATATACGACTAATTTGCAAGAGGATAATAAGCTAGATATTCCTAGGAAGCTTGACACTTGCAAAAAAAACTACCATATTTTCATCATAAAGTTATGAGGAGAAAATATTCATGAGTATCATTGAATTTGTTGAAGCAAGAGAGATTCTCGATTCCCGAGGGAATCCTACAGTAGAAGTTGATGTAATTTTAGAAGATGGTTCTATGGGACGAGCCGCAGTACCATCAGGTGCATCAACTGGCGTACACGAAGCAGTAGAACTTCGTGATGGCGATAAAAAAAGATATCTAGGCAAAGGAGTTCTTAAGGCCGTTGACAACGTAAACACCCTCATTGCTCCAGAAATCGAAGGCCTTGATGCCCTTGATCAAGTCGCAGTTGACCAAGCAATGCTCGCACTAGATGGAACAGAAAACAAGAGTAAATTAGGAGCAAACGCAATCTTAGGTGTATCTATGGCAGTAGCTCGAGCAGCTGCTGACTATCTCGGTGTTCCCCTTTTCAAATATCTCGGTGCATACCACTCATGTGTCCTTCCAGTTCCTATGGCTAATATCCTTAATGGTGGAGCTCACTCAGACAATAAGGTTGACTTCCAAGAATTCATGGTAATGCCAATTGGTGCACCTACTCTTAGAGAAGCTTTAAGAATGACAGCGGAAGTATTCCACAACTTAAAGAGTGTTCTAAAAGGTCGTGGATACAACACAAGTGTAGGTGATGAAGGTGGATTTGCACCAGATTTACAATCAAACGAAGAAGCACTTGAAGTTATCATGGAAGCTATCAAAAATGCAGGATATACTACTGGAAAAGATGGAGACTTCATGATTGCTCTTGACCCAGCAGCAAGTGAACTCTATGACGAAAAAACTAAGTTATATACTCTCAAGTGGACAACTGGTGAAAAACTTACTAGCCAACAGATGGTTGATTTGTGGACCGGATGGGCTGCTAAATACCCTATCATCAGCATTGAAGATGGTATGGCTGAAGATGACTGGGAAGGGTGGAAACTCCTCACCGATTCAATTGGTGATAAAGTACAGCTCGTTGGAGATGACTTGTTCGTAACTAACACCAAACGTCTTGAAAGAGGAATTAAAACTAAGACAGCAAACTCAATCCTCATTAAGGTAAACCAAATTGGAACCCTTACTGAAACTTTTGAAGCTATTGAAATGGCTCACAAAGCAGGATACACAGCAGTAGTTTCTCACAGATCAGGCGAAACAGAAGATAACTTCATCGCGGATCTCGTAGTAGCTCTTCAAACTGGACAAATCAAAACCGGTTCAATGAGCAGATCTGACAGATTGTCAAAATATAACCAATTAATGAGAATTGAAGATTACTTAGGCGATACTGCACAATATGCAGGAAGAAAGGCTTTCAAAGTCCTCGACTAAGGTTTCTCAAAATTCAATTAACTAGCTCCCTTTGGGGAGCTTTTTTTATCAGAAAATTAGTTTTTGTTAGTTAGGGCTCTTAATTATTCTGCATCAGTATTTTCAAGAGAATTGAGAGCTTCAAGAATATCTTTCTTACTAAATCCTTTTTTCATCATTGATAATAAAAGTTTTTCTGATGAAAGATTCTTTCTTTGTAACTTCTTGATTGCAATAAGTATTGATGCTTTTGATCCGTCATCTTCAAGCCATTGAGATAAAGCTCTTTCAATATCGACAGAACTTATCATTTTCTCTTTGAGCCTCATTTTCAATACTGAAACTCCCTCGGGGTTCTTTCTTTGCCTACTTATAATATATTGATAGGCGAATTTTACATCATCAATAAGATTCTTCTCTACCAACACATCTGTCACCTTCCGGGACATCTCTTTATCAAGACCCTTTTGAATAAGTTTCATCATAAGCTCTTTTTTGCCATGATCTCTTCTTGCAATGAGAGATATTGCTTTATCGTAAGTAATTTTATAGAGAACTTTTTCTTTTAATGCCAAAAAATCAGTCTCACTCAACTGTTGGTGTTCTTTAAGAGAGAAATTTTTTAGTAACGATATTGGGATAAAAAAAGAGGAGCCATCTAGCGCCAAAGCTATGTAGCTCTGGCGAGTGTCTCCTCGTATAATAGTGGCGTAAGCCATAATTGTTTAACGTTTTGAGAATTGGAACTTTTTTCTGGCTCCTGGTTGACCAAATTTCTTTCTTTCAACCATTCTTGAGTCTCGAGTCATAAATCCAGCGGTATGTAATGCTGGTCTATGAGCTTCATCGTGCTCAACTAAAGCTCTAGAAATTCCATGTCTGCATGCCCCAGCTTGACCTGTAGGACCGCCACCAACAACGTTGATAATAATATCAAATTTAGTTGTTGTACTAGTAAGCTCTAATGGTTGTTTTACCATATAGACATTCAATGGATTCCCAAAATAATCCTCAACTTTTCTTCCGTTGATGACAATATTTCCTTCACCTTCTCTTAAAAAGACTCTTGCGACAGCAGTCTTACGACGACCAGTGCCGAGTCCAAGGTTTACATTTTGTTTCTCGATTTTCTTTTTAGCCACGTTATCGCTCCCGCCTTAGAGTTCAACCTGAATTGGTTGTTGTGCTGCATGTGGATGATCTTCACCCGCATATACTTTCATGTTAGTGAAAAGCTTGTTACCAAGAGCTCCCTTAGGAAGCATTCCTTTTACTGCATGTTCCATTGGAAAGGTAGGCTTTCTTGCTATCATGTGAGAGTATGTCTCAGTTGTGAGTCCACCTGGATAATTTGAGTGACGATAGTATTTCTTGTCGTTAAACTTATTTCCAGTCAAATTAGCCTCAGCTGCATTAATAATAATGACAAAATCACCCATATCTTGGTGAGGAGCATATTCTGGTTTGTTTTTTCCACGAAGAATCCGTGCTGCTTTAACTGCAACTCGTCCCAGTTCCTTTCCTTTAGCATCGATGAGATACCATTTCTTCTCAATCAAAGCTGGTTTTACAAAAATTGTTTTCATCTACATAACCCTATGTGCACACAACTGTGTGCAAATTAATTTACTTTTTATGTTGCATATATGATCTTTATTTCATCTATCAATAGAGAATTTCTCTTATAAGCAAGTACAGTCCCTGGGAAAGGAAGGCTTGGGATGAAGGTTCGGTACAACTCTCACCACTTACTTACACAGATACTCTATCTATAGATTCAATGAAGAACCCAAACATATTCATTCTATATCTATTCCAATCAAATAGATAGCACGACAAAAAGACGTACAGGCAAGATAATATTATATGTTGCACCTCTTTGTCTAGTCTTTTACTCTCTATTATCATATTACAAATATGATTTCTAAAAAGGTTCATTACGTAATAACCTCAAGAACTTGAGATGAGGAGAAAAAGATTGCCTCTTTTCCACTATTAAAGATAACACTCACCATCTCTTTATTTCTCATATTCGTGATTTTTTGAATAAAGCCTTCTCCGTATTGTTCATGGTACACTTTCATACCTACTGTATATATGACAATTTCCTTTTCCCTTTCGGTTTGTCGCTCATTCACAAACTTCGTTACGGTGTTCAGAAGATTCCCTTTACCTTGGGATGTAAAAATATTGGCATTATGCTTTATTCGCTTATTTTCGAGTGCTCCAAAACCATGATAACCTCTATCAAGAGGATGAGAAGAAAGAGAAGGGTCATTAAAACCTCTCCCTTCTATTTTTAAGAGATCTTTTGGAATCTCTTTGAGATAACGAGAAGGAAGTTGGTAATTAGTTCGTCCAAAAACCATACGCCTTGTACAACTTGTAATAAAGAGCTCTTTTCTCGCTCGAGTAACAGCTACATAAAAAAGTCGTCTCTCCTCTTCATAATCTTCATCGCTTTCACAAGAAGCACTAGGGAAAAGATTCTCTTCAAGTCCAGTAACAAAAACTCTGTCAAATTCAAGTCCTTTTGTATTATGCATTGTAATAAGAGAAACGCCCTCTTGTTTAGAAGGATCTTCATTTCCTAACGTAGTCGCATCAAGAGTAAGAGATTCTAGAAATTGAAGGAGCCCCTCTTCTCCAGAGGCATAATCACTTACAGCACTTATAAGACGTCCAAGGTTGTCAACTTTCTCAGTTTCATTTTTCTCATCTTGATTATGATAGTAAGAGAGCAATCCTGATTCTCTTATCAAATATTCAACTATACGAGCGTTTCCTTTATCACGTAATTGTAGTGCATCGTCAAATAGGAGAGCAAACTCTAAAGCTCCTGTAGCTGCTTTCCCACCAAGTATATTCTCATTTACAGCTCTACGAGTTGCTTCAATGAGGTCAATATTTTCTTGATTAGCAAAAGAAAGAATCTTTTCTACAGAGACCTCACCTAAAGATCTTGAGGGTTTGTTTATCATCCTCTTAAAGTGAACTTCATCAAACCTATTGAGAAGAACGTATATAAGAGCAAGTGCATCTTTTACCTCTTCTCTATCATAAAACCTGAGTGCTCCAATCACTTTGTATGGGATTTTCTCTCTTTGGAATAGAGTCTCAAAAGGCAGAGATTGTGCATTGGTTCTATAAATTACTGCTGTAGAATTGTAGTCTTTCTTTTTCTGTACTTCTTTAGCTATCCTCAATGCCTCAGATTTCTCATCTTCAATATAGAGAAGGGTTGGCTTGGCTCCACCTTTATTCTCAGTCCATAAAACTTTTTCATGCCGACCTCTATTATGAGAAATAACAGAAGTTGCAACTTTAAGGATCTCTCCTGTTGAGCGATAATTTTGCTCTAATTTGACAATTTTAGTACCAGGATAGACATCTGGGAACGTGAGAATATGCTCAACATTCGCTCCTCTAAATCGATAGATACTCTGATCATCATCTCCTACAACACAAATAAAAGTACTTGGCCCCACTAAAGCCTTAAGAAGCTGAAATTGTGCAATATTTGAGTCCTGATACTCATCTACAAGTATCATCTTAAATCTATTATGTAATATTGATGCAACTGGAAGATTTGGATTGAGTAGTTCAATAGATCGGCTAATGAGATCTGCAAAGTCGACATTTCCAACCTCTCTTAGTCTCTTCTCATAGGAAGCAAACTGCTTTGAGAAATCTACACCACGACGAACAAGTTCTAAATCTTTGCTTTCGGGTGTGAGCATCATATCCTTTGCTAAACTGATTGATTTTGCAACAGGTTTCAGTTCAGCTTTCTTACTCTGACGAAATATGCCACTTAATAAAGAAAGAGAATCTTCATCATCATAAATGGAGAAATTATTCGAGAGGTTTATATGTTTTCCATAGACTCTCAATAGCCATGCACCAAACGAATGGAATGTTCTAATATGCATGGTAGAGACATCAACATCAGGAACCATAGTTGTTACCCTTTCTCTCATCTCTCTGGCCGCTTTGTTGGTAAATGTTACGGCCAAGATTTCATGAGGAGCAATAAAGAGCCTCTCTATTGCATAAGCAATCTTGGTCGTAATTACTCGAGTTTTCCCAGACCCGGCCCCCGCCAAAACCAATAAAGGAGAATTATTCTCTAAGACTGCTTCTTTCTGTTTATCATTAAGCTGAGCTAAATATGTATCAATTAAAGACAAAAATCTCCCCCTTATTGCAATGCGATGGCTTCAAGGTCTATTCCATTAACTTTTTTAATACCGCAACGTATGTATTCTCCAGGTATAAGGTTTTTCCCCATTACAACGGTGAGACCATCAACTTCTGGTGCCTGGTAATATGTTCTCCCAATTGCCATCTCTTCTTGTTCGACGAGTTCTTCTATCAACACATCAATCTCTTGACCTATAAATTTTTGAAGCTTTTTTGTAGTGATTGATGTTGTAAGTTTATTAATTTTTTTCTGATAGGTACGTGCCTTTTTCACTCTCATATTATAAATATCTTTGTCTACATCATTGAATGCAGGAGTTCCCTCTTCAAGACTGAATATAAAAGTTCCAGCATAATCGAGATTAGCTTCCTTAATAAAAGAGGTAAGGATGTCAATTGAATCCTCATCTTCATCGGTAAACCCAAGTAAAAAAGTTGACCTAATTACTGCATCAGGAAAGGTAGCTCTGATACTAGTAATTAGTTTCAAATACACATCCTTATCACCTACTCTTCCCATTTTTCGTAATACTTTTTTGTCTGCATGTTGGAAAGGAATGTCAAAATATGGAAGTATTTTAGAATATTTTTTCATGAGATCAAGAAGAGGAAGCGGGAATGCATCTGGGTGAATATATAATAGACGAATGACAAAATCACCTTCCAATAGAGCAATCGACTCAAGAAGAGGGAGGAATAGTGAAGTCCCTACTTGGTCTGTTCCATACGCCGCTAAATCTTGAGCTATGATATTTATTTCCTTTATCCCATGAGCAATAAGGTGAACGGCATCTTCAAGAATTGCTTTTTGAGGTCGAGAGCGTAAAGAACCTCTAATAATAGGAATCGCACAGAATCTACAACGATGATTACATCCTTCAGAAATTTTCAAATATGCAGAACCGGGATAATTAAATAACTTCCCTCTACTATCATAATCTTGATCTACAAAAGGATACTCTGGAACTTCAACAATTCTCTCTCCACTCACAACTTTTTTTACTACATCATTAATAGAACCGAGATCCCTATTTCCAAAAATAGCATCTGCCTCTAAGAGGTCAGTTTCTAATTCTTTCGCATATCGTTGAGAGAGGCATCCGGTGATAAGTATTTTCTTATCTGGGAAACTATCTTTAAGCGCAAAGAATGTATTTATCGATTCCTCACGAGCACTTTCAATAAATCCACACGTATTTACAAGAATAATTGTAGCATCCTCTGCATTATCGACACTCACATAGCCATCTAGAGCAAGAGAAGCGACCATCACCTCAGCATCTACTTGGTTTTTTGCACAACCTAAATTTTCTACATATACGCTCTTATCATTATTCAATTCATTCATCTCATACCTCATTGTAAAAGTGAGTCTGGTATAACTACCCACTACCTGTCAAGGGTAACACCGTGAGATTTTGTTGCTTGAAACAATCGAGAGTATAATTGCTGAAAGTGTCCAATACACGAATCGAATCATGGTAAAGGATAGATTTTTTTTTAAGTATAAAAAGCATCAAAACTGCATTTCGATATAACTTTATTTATTTTTTCCTTGTTAAAAAAATTTGATCATGTTAATCTGATTAAGTAAATACTTAAGTAAATGAGGCAACTAATATTCCAGAATTATATGAAATACTAAACGCTATAGCTGACCAGACCCGCTACACAATCTTTAAAGAGCTTCTTGTTCATGATTATTGTGTAGGAGGACTAGCGAGAAAATTGGCCCTTACTGAAGCTTCTGTTTCTCAACACCTTAAAATTCTCAAAAATGTTGGTCTAGTTACAGGAGAAAGAAAAGGCTACTTCATGCATCATCAGGTGAATCAGAATTTATTAAAACAGGTAGCTAATAATTTGGTAGAAATGAGTGAAATATTACAAACAAATTCTTCTTCCTGTTCAGCAGCAGAAAGAGAAAAATGTGCGCTTTGTGGTCCTGAAAATTTAAAAATATAGAGTAGCAAACTTAACCCAATTTAATTGGACACAACAATAGGAAGGAGTATTAAATGAGAAAAGTTAATGTAGTTGTAGTAGGAGGAGGTGCTTCAGGGTTGCAATCTGCAATGACAACCAAGTCAACCTATCCTGAAAAGGAAGTTATATTAATCCGTAAAGAGGCACAGGTCCTCATTCCCTGTGGGATTCCCTATATTTTTGGGACACTCAGTGATAGTAGTAAGAATATTCTACCAGATAAACTCTTAACCGACGTGGGTGTAGAAATCATTATTGACGAGGTTTGTGATATCACAGTGGCTAACCATACATGTCAAACAGCAAGTGGTGAAACATTCGAATATGAAAAACTCATTCTTGCTCTTGGGTCGGAACCAATAATTCCACGCTGGTTGAAAGGAACTGCACTTGAAAATGTTTTCACAATTCCTAAAAATAAAGTATATCTAGATGAAATGTTAGCCAAGTTAGCCAATGTAAAACGCGTTGTTGTTATAGGTGCTGGCTTTATTGGTGTAGAAGTGTCGGATGAATTAAATAAAAACAATTATGAAGTCACATTGGTTGAAATTGAAAATACAATACTTAGTAAGGCTTTTGATGAAGAATTCGGTAAGATTGCAGAAGATGCTTTACGGGAGAGAGGTCTCAATCTCATCACAGGAAAAGGTGTTGAAGAGATCATCGGGAAGAGTGGAAAAGTAACCCAGGTAAGACTCACCTCTGGTGAAGTAATCGAAGCCGATGCAGTTATCCTTTCGATGGGATATGCCCCTAATACAAAGATTGCTGCAAAAGCTGGTATTGAGTTAAATGAATTTGGCTTTATCCGTACCTGTGAATACATGCGCGTTTTACCTTGTTCAACTGATGTAGTTGCAGTAGGTGACTGTGCTGAAAAAACCGATTTTATCACAAGAAAAATAGACCGAACAATGTTAGCTTCAACCGCTTGTGCTGAAGCTCGTACAGCTGGAATGAACCTCTATTCACTGAGCCCATGTAAATCTTTTACTGGAACAATAGCCATCTACGCTACAGCATTTGGGAATCATGCATTTGGTACGGCTGGAATTACTGAATCCAAAGCCAATCAAGAAAATTTTGACGTAATCTGCGGTAGTTTTACTGGTGTTGACACTCACCCTGGCAATCTAACCCACTCCCATAAACAAATGGTAAAATTAATTGTTGCCGCTGATTGTGGGATGATCTTAGGTGGTGAAGTATTTGGTGGGTCTAGTACCGGCGAACTGACCAATGCTATAGGGTTCCTCATCCAAAACCGAGTTCCTGTAAAATCATTGCTAACTATGCAAATTGGCACGCAACCATTGCTCACAGGCTCCCCAGCTGGGTATCCTCTGATAAAGGCAGCAGAAGTTATAGTTAAAAAAATGAGAAAATAAAAGTAAGATAATACGGTAAAATGTTTCTGTTTACATACTCCCACTCCTGGGAGTATGTAATTCGGAAACCTCAATGAAAATGACGTTTTATCATAGATTCAGAAGAATTTTAAAACCCATAAATCTGTCACAAGAATTCTGCAAAAATCAAATTATTGCTATCTCTTTAACAATAATTTGGTATACTGTATCTACCTGTCAATTGATTATTTTCCACATTCATAATGAACTTCTTACGAATCCTTATTTTTACACCAAAGAGTTTATTTGTAAGGAATAGTCCATTAAAGAAAGTAAATAATGATTACCTTGCATAACAGGTTAAGTTGGTATATTATCGTACGGTATTGTCCACATGTAATACACAGATAATATATAAAGATAAGAGGTGTTGAATGACTAAATATGTCATTAGAAGATTACTAGGTATCATACCTACACTATTAATCATTATCACAATCAGCTTTTTTATAGTCAGGGTCGCCCCCGGTGGTCCTTTTGATGGAGAAAGAGCATTACCAGAAGTAGTAAAACGTAATATTGAAGCAAAATATAATCTAGATGATCCATTACTTGTTCAGTATGGAAGGTATATGTTTGATGTACTTCGAGGGGACTTAGGCCCATCTTTCCGATATAAAGACCACGATGTAAACTTCTATATATTTGAAAGTCTCCCTAATTCCATGATATTAGGTATCATTGCTATCACTATTTCAATTATATTTGGAATCTCCAGTGGGATGTTAGCAGCAGTAAAGCAAAATACGTGGGTAGATTACCTAGGAATGGCATTAGCAATTGTAGGGATATCCGTTCCACTCTTCGTAATAGGACCCGTATTGCAATATGTATTTGCAATGAAATTAGGATGGGTCCCAACCTCTGGTTGGTTCACGAGTGGGGATAGTTGGATGACCATCATTTTACCAGCTATCACGCTTTCAGCATCTAACTTTGGAACAATTGCACGCCTTACAAGATCAAGTATGCTTGAAACTCTTAGAAGTGATTATATTAGAACAGCAAAAGCAAAAGGGATGAGAAGTACTACTATACTATTCAAACATGCAATGAAAGGGGCAATGCTTCCAATTGTCAGTTATCTAGGACCTGCATTTGCAGGAATTATTACAGGCTCAGTTGTTGTTGAACAAGTATTTAGAATACCAGGACTTGGTAAATTCTTTGTACAATCATCATTTAATAGAGATTACACACTCATTGTAGGCGTAGTTATTGTCTACTCAGTTATCCTAGTCTTTATGAACTTCTTCGTCGACATCATCTACTCGTTGCTCGACCCAAGAATCACCTATAAATAAGTGTGGAGCTATATTCATGAAATCTAACAATAAGAAAACAAATAAAGCTACTAACGAATTTAACCAAGTCATCGTAGGGAACTCTCTTACAAAAGATGCTTGGAGAAGATTAAAAAAGAATAAAATGGCCGTTATTAGCGTAGTTATCGTTGCCATTTATATCCTTCTTGTAATTACAGCACCTATTCTTCCTATCTACCCATATGATGAAATCATTTTAGATCACCAACATCTCCCACCTTCATTTAGCAGGAATGCTGGGGACTTATTGATGGAAAAAAGAATGTCTGATCTCTTCACTCAAGCATGGAGACAAGGTCGACTCGAAGTAACCCCTGAAGAAGAAGAGATGCTTTGGGCATGGATTGATCGAAGTGAAGCTACAAAAGTTTGGGCCTATATGTATGACAAAGGGACCAAGATGGTTGAAGAAGGAACCTTTGCTTTTAATAGTGCAGATGAAAGAAGAATCAAAACTCTTGAAGATAAAATAAAAACTGAACTCCAAATAACAGTAAAAAAAGTTTGGTATACTCCAGCAGATTCAAATAAAAGGGTTAATATTGAATCATTGAATAATGATGAAGTTCTTGCCCTATATGCACAAATGATAGACAGTACCGTTGAACAACAAATGAAGCAGTACGAAGTCGAAATTGAACAACAACTTTCTAAAATCGTAACAAGTGAAAACCCAGATCTTTCTAAAGAAGAATATGAAGTTCTTCTTAAAGCTAAGATTGAAGGGTTAAGTGAAAAAGAAAAACAGGCTATTATCAACGAAAACCTAATGGGTAAGATAAAAACTATAGTAAGAGAGATTGCTTTGATAGATTTAGAGAAGAAAGCAATGGATGAATCAGCTGAATTCCCTTTGAAAGAAGAAATCGCAATCAAAGGGGTTATCAGTGCAAACATTGAGGCTTCAAAGATGCATGAAAGGCAATACTACCTTGGAACAGATTACCAAGGTCGAGATATGCTAAGCCGAATAATCTATGGAGGGCAAGTATCAATAGCTATTGGATTTATCGGAACGATTACAAGTGTTCTAATTGGTATCATCCTTGGAGCACTAGCTGGATACCTTGGCGGTAAAGTAGATTATTTTATTATGAGAATCGTAGATATTATGTACGGTCTCCCTTACATGCTTCTTGTCATTATTGCTATGGCAATCTTTGGAAGGAATATTATGAACCTGTTCTTTGCCTTAGCAATTATTAGTTGGCTCACTGTATCAAGAATGGTACGTGGACAAATAATGTCTCTTAAAAATCAAGAATTTATTGAAGCTGCAAGATCTATGGGTGCTCCTACTTGGCGCATTATTATGAGGCATCTTGTGCCAAACTCGCTAAGTGTTATTATCGTGTTCTCAACTTTAAGAATTCCATCATTTATTATGACAGAGAGTTTTCTATCATTCCTGGGTCTAGGAGTTCAGGCTCCATACGCATCGTGGGGTTCACTGGTTGGAGATGGTGTTGGAGGAATGAGCTTATACCCATGGAAACTCTTTTTCCCAGCTTTAGCGATGACCATATTCTTATTTGCCATGAACTTCTTAGGTGATGGATTAAGAGATGCCTTTGACCCTCAAAGCAAGAACCAGCTATAGGAGCACATTGTGGAAACAAAGAATAAAACGAACAGAAAGGCTTTATTAGAAGTAATAGACCTTAAAACATATTTTAAAACCGATGCAGGAGTTGTAAAAGCAGTTGATGGAATCTCCTTTACATTAACAGAAGGTGAAACCCTTGGTATTGTAGGTGAATCAGGTAGTGGGAAATCGGTTACAAATCTTTCGATCATGAGACTCATTCAATCTCCTCCTGGGAAAATTGTGGGTGGTAAGATCCTCTTTGAAGGTATGGATATTTTAACACTCCCCGAAAAAGATCTTCGGTCTATTAGAGGAAATGAGATCTCTATGATCTTCCAAGATCCAATGACGAGTTTGAACCCTTTCTTAAAAATCTCGACTCAGATGGTAGAAACTATTTTACTGCACCAAAAGATGAGCAAGAAAGAAGCGTTGAAAAAATCAATAGATATGCTAAAACTTGTTGGTATCCCTGCAGCAGAAGAGAGAGTACATAATTATCCTCACCAATTCAGTGGTGGAATGCGACAACGTGTAATGATAGCGATGGCTCTAAGTTGCGAGGCAAAAATCTTGATTGCCGATGAACCAACAACAGCATTAGATGTTACTATTCAAGCACAAATTCTTGAACTTATCCAAGAACTTGCACAAAAATTAGATACTGCAGTAATTCTCATCACTCATGATTTAGGGGTTGTTGCGGGCCTTTGTGATACTGTATGCGTCATGTATGCAGGGAAAATTGTAGAAAAAGCAACGACAGATGAACTTTATGCTCGCCCTTCTCATCCATATACAGAAGGACTTATAAAATCAGTTCCTCGTCTTGATAAAGCTCAAAACGGTAAACTCTTTAGTATAGAAGGACAACCACCTAATGTGATTGACCTTCCAGAGTGCTGCCCTTTCCATCCACGTTGTCATAAAAAAATGGATATTTGTACATATAAATATCCCCCAGTAGTACACGTAGAGGAAGGACACGAAGTCGCATGTTGGTTATATGCAGATGATAAGGAGAAGACGAGTAATGAGTGATAATACAATAAAACAGCCGTTATTACAGGTCAAAGACCTCAAGCAGCACTTTCCAATTGAGTCTGGATTTATTCTAAAGCGACAAGTTGGAGCTGTTCGAGCAGTTGATGGAATAACCTTTGATGTAAAAGAGGGAGAAACTCTTGGAATCGTAGGAGAATCTGGTTGTGGTAAATCGACGACAGTGAGATCAATCGCACAACTTTACACACCTACAAGTGGTTCTGTTATTTTTAATGGACTAGATCTCATCAAAGCAACAGGAAATGATCTTCTTGATGCAAGAAAAAATATTCAGATGATTTTCCAAGATCCATATGCTTCATTAGACCCACGAATGACTGTACGAACAATTATCAGTGAACCTTTAGAGATTTATAAAAAAAGAGGTTTACTCGATATTGATATGAGTAAAGGTGATATTGAGGATAGAGTTGAGGAGTTGATGGAAAGAGTTGGTCTTAATAGAGCTTTCAAGAATCGCTACCCACATGAATTCAGTGGTGGACAGAGACAAAGAATTGGAATTGCACGCGCTCTTGCACTCAACCCAAAAATCATCTTAGCCGATGAACCAGTGAGTGCCCTTGATGTATCTATTCAATCACAAATACTCAACCTACTTCATGATCTTCAACAAGAATTAGGACTCACTTATCTCTTTATTGCTCACGATCTTGCAGTAATCGAATATATCAGCACACGAGTCGCTGTAATGTATCTTGGAAAAATCATGGAATTGTCTAGAAGTAGTGACCTTTATAAAAATCCTCTTCACCCATATACCAAAGCGCTTCTCTCTGCGGCTCCTATACCAGACCCTGCCATAGAGAGAAAAAGAAAAAGAATAATTCTATCAGGAGACGTACCATCTCCTAATAAAGAAAGGTATGGATGTTATTTCTATGACAGATGCCCATCAAAAATGGAAAAGTGTAAAAATAATATACCTCAAATGAAGAGAATCGATACTAATCATGAAGTTGCCTGTTTCTTATACGAGTAGGATTAGATATCTGATAATTCAACTTTATTGATCGAATCGAATTCACGATCAGCAGCAAACGGGAGGTTCATATCTTGTGCAATTGTATAAGCAGCTTGGTGTGTTCTCCCATGAGAAACTCTTTCAGGAATTATCTCGATTTGCTTCACAGAGTCATCTAGCAATCTGATTGAAAATATGGTCATAGACTTATTTCTACCTCTATCACCTTTTTTTGACGATTGTTCTTGATAACCGCGTGTAAAATGGTTGATCTCAAGAGAGAGTATCTGACTAAAAGGAATACTCTCTCTCTTCACAATAAAAAACACCCCATGAATACTCCTAATCTCTTTATTATTTGCATCAAATTCCCATTTCTCTTTATACCCTAATCCCAACAATGAGATAATTAAAAATATAAATGGAATTATTGATCTTGTTGAAAAAAGAGATTCAATTGGGATTGAAAATAATCCCACTATCAAAACTATAGTAAAGATTGCATAAGAAATTTTGTTAACTTGAGATACGCTGTATTGTAAAAGGTTTTTACCTTTTCTTTGTAACCTCATACTCATCATTGTTGTTCACTCCTTTGAATACCGTAATCTCACTATACATACTAATCAAAGAGTATAAAAGAGCATTTTCGTTTCTTTAATAGTATGATAGAATGGACGAGGAAATTTATTTTCCTTGATTATAGAGTTGCTTTACGTTACTCTATGATGAACGCGAATATTTCAATAAGGAGATATGTTTATGAAGAAATTTTTTTCAATCGCATTAGTTATTCTCCTTGTCGGAGTCTTGTTTATTTCCTGTGGGAAAAAAGAAGAGACCGCCAAGGTTGTAACACCTGCTGCACCTGCTGCAACAACGCCTGCAGAACCAGCTAAACCTGCCGAACCAGCTAAATCAGCTGAAGTTGTCGCTCCTACTCCTGCACCAGCCCCAGCCAAAGAGGAAGTTGTATTTAAATTAATCAACGGTGCAGAACCTGAAAGCCTCGACCCACATCAAATTCAAGGTGTTCCAGAACACAGAATTTACGAAGCTATATTCGAAGGCTTAGTTGCTTATGATCCTAAAACTGCAGATGCAGTTCCAGGACTCGCAAAAAGCTGGGTAGCAAGTGATGATGGTACACAATACACATTTACTCTTCGTGATGCTGTATGGTCAGACGGTGTAAAAATCACTGCACAGACTGTTGTAGACTCATGGCTCAGAGAACTTAACCCAGAAACAGCAAGCCCATATGCATGGTTCCCTGCAATGTTCCTTAAAGGTGCAGCAGAATACAATAATGGCGAAGCTGGACCAGAAGCAGTTGGAATCCGAGCACTTGACGAAAAAACATTCCAAATGGATCTTTTAGGACCACTTCCTTACGCTATTGGCGCTTTAGCACACTATAGTTTTGCTGTAGTTCCTCTTCAAGCGATTGAAAAATATGGTGATGAATGGACTCTCCCTGAAAACTTTGTTGGTAACGGACCATATGTCCTTAACGAATGGGTTCCTCAATCTTATATCAGTGTAGTTCCAAACGAAAAATATTGGGACAGAGATGCTGTTAAACTCGATAAAGTTATCTTCTATGCACTTGATGATAATAACACCGGTTATAACATGTTCTTAAACGGTGAAGTTGATTGGATGACAACAGTTCCTCTCGATCAAATTGAAGCTGCTTCTTTAAGGAAAGACTATTTCAGAGCACCACAACTTGCTTCTTACTACTATGTATTCCAAGTTGAAAAAGCTCCATTTGATGATGTAAGAGTAAGAAAAGCACTTTCACTTTCTGTTGACCGACAAGCATTAGTTGATAATGTAACTCGTGGTGGACAACTCCCAGCTTGGGGTATGGTTCCTGAAATGGCCGGGTACTCTTCACTTGGAGAACCTATCTATGATGTAGCAGCAGCTCGAAAGTTATTAGCAGAAGCTGGATATCCTAATGGTGTTGGATTCCCTAAGACAACAATTCTTTACAACACATCAGAATCACACAAAGCTATTGCTGAATTCCTACAACAAGAATGGAAGAAAGCTTTAGGTATTACTATTGAACTCGAAAACCAAGAATGGGCAACCTACCTTTCAAATAGAAATGAAGGTAACTTCCAAGTTGCACGTGCTGGATGGGTAGGAGATTATCAAGATCCTAACACATTCCTCGACATGTTCCTCACTGGTGGTGCTATGAATGGTGGTAAATACTCTAATGAAGTTTATGATGTATTAGTGCAAGAAGCTGCTACAATGAGTGGAGCAGATAGAATGGAAGTTTTATTGACTGCTGAAGATATCATGATCAATGAAGATCAAGCACTCATGCCATTATACTACTACACAACTAACAACATGATTGACACTTCAAAATGGGGTGGCTGGTATCCTAACACAATGGACTACCATCCAACTAAGGATGTATATTTGAAATAAGTTTTAATCGACTTAAAAAAGCCTTCGATTTACTTCGGGGGCTTTTTTTTGTCGTTACTCCTATGATATAGTCACTCTATGAATATTACACTTCGTAAAGCTAGCATAGAGGGAACCATACGTGTTCCAACATCCAAAAGTCAGACTATCAGAGCTCTATTAATAGCAACCTTCAGTGAAGGAGTTTCTATTATTCATAACCCCCTCTACTCTTCTGACACACGAAGCTGTATAGAAGGATGTAGAGCTCTTGGGGCCGTTATAGAGGAACATCAAACCTATCTGACACTGCATGCACCACAGACACTTCCTACTGGAATTACAATTGATTGTGGGAACTCGGGAACTACCCTCTATCTGCTGAGTGCAATGGTTTCTTCTATGCCTATCGAGGTAACCTTTACCGGAGATGACCAATTAAAAAATAGACCTGTAAAGCCGCTTCTTGAAGCTCTCATTTCTTTGGGGGCGAATGTTACATATCCAATTGAAAATACCAAAAAATGGTATCCTCCATTTTCTCTAACTGGTCCCATAAAGGGGGGAAGCGTCCATATCACCTGCCATACAAGCCAACATCTATCAGGATTGCTCCTCGGTAGCATATTAAGTAAAGGCCAAACTGAAATTCATGTAGATCTTTTAAACGAGAAACCCTATGTAGAAATGACACTTGATTGGTTACATAATCAAGGCATCTCTTTAGATTATAATACCAACTTGACCCATTTCCTTATCCCTGGAAACCAAAAATATAAACCAATAGAGGTATCTATTGGAGGAGATTATTCATCAGCATCTTTCTTTTTTTGTGCTGCGGCTATTACGAGCAGTACTATACACATTAAAGGCCTTTTTGAAAATGATAGGCAGGGAGACAAAGAAGTCCTCTCTATCTTGATTGCTATGGGATGTGATGTCATCTGGAAAGATGGGGTTGTATCGGTGAGTGTTCCCTTAGGAAGGAATTTGGTTGGAGGCGTATTTGATTTGAATGCAATTCCTGATGCTCTCCCAATTCTTGCTGTAACAGCATGTTTCATTAAAGGGACAACCATTTTAGGAAATGTCCCGCAAGCACGCATTAAAGAAACAGACAGAATTGAAAGTATGAAGGTAAATCTCACAAAATTAGGCGTATTCGTTGAAGATACTGAGGATTCTATCATCATTCACGGTACTGGAACACTGATGGGAGGTATTGTTGATGGATTTGGTGATCACCGAATTATCATGGCGATGGCAATTGCCTCACTGAAGAGCGAAACACCACTCACGATACAAGGGATAGATGCTGTGGATGTTACCTTCCCAACTTTCTTTACTCTACTTGAATCTATAAAACAGGAGAATTAATCATGTACGATTTACGAAGTGATACTATCACATTACCTACTCAAGCAATGAGACTCGCAATGGCCAATGCAGAAGTTGGTGATGATGTCTACCATGAAGATGTGAGTATAAACACATTAGAGAGAATGGCTAGTGAAATGGTTGGCAAAGAAGATGCAATCTTCGTCACTAGTGGTTCAATGGGCAATCTCATTGCCCTTTATATTAATGGAGGTAGAGGGAAAGAAGTTCTCTGCGATAGTAATTCCCACATTATTCAGCATGAAGTTGGTTCTATTGCAAGTATCGCAGGCACTCTAAGTATTGGAGTTCCTACACCGAAGGGAATACTAGATGTAGCCTCATTGGCTCCTCTCATCAAAGAAAAATCATATGATTTAGCAAAAACAGCACTCATTGAAGTTGAAAATACAATAGGTGGAATTTGCTATCCTCTTAGTACCCTCGTAGAAATTAAAGCACTCGCTGAAAAAAATGGTATGTTGGTTCATATGGATGGAGCACGCTTTTTTAATGCAGTTGTAGCTACAAAAGAAGACCCAATAGAAATCGCAGATCAAGCAGATACTCTCACCTTTTGTATATCAAAAGGACTTGGAGCACCAGTAGGATCTCTTCTTTGTGGGTCTGCTCCCTTCATTGAAGAGGCACGATCTATAAGGAAAATGTTAGGCGGTGGAATGAGACAAGCAGGAATCCTTGCCTCTGCTGGAATCTATGCTCTTAAACATAATATCTCAAGACTTGAAGAAGACCATCAAAGAGCTACTCAAATATCAGAAAGCCTTGCTAAGACCCCATGGGCTCAATTCGATAAAGGTAATGTTCAAACAAATATCATATTTTTTGGCGTGAAAGGAGTGAGTGGAAAAGCTGTTGAACAAGTGTTGAGAAATCATAATATAGCTTGCTTTGGAGGTCCAGATACTGTTCGATTTGTCACTAATCTTAATCTTAGTGATAGTGATATTACTGGCATTTGTAATGCAATTGAATCAATTGATGAGAAGGAATTTCACGTATGAAAAGTGGAGTCTTTTATTTCTCCGGTGCCGGAAACTCTGAAGCTGTAGCAAAAGTGATTGTTCAAAAAATGAACATTGATATATGTAAAAAGATAGGAGATACAATAGAAGAAGATCTTGATGGGCTCAATCAGATTGGACTCGTCTTTCCCGTCTATTATTTTGCACCCCCAACAAAAGTCTACTCCTTCATCAAGAATATCTTAGGAAGTAAGATACATAACATCGAATACCTTTTTGTAATCATGACACACGGAGGTATGAGTTTTTATACACCCTCAATCACCGAACGGATTCTTGAAGAAGCAGGGTATGTTGCTTCCTATACGCAAACCATTAGGATGGTAGACACCTTTACCCCCCTCACAAAAATCCCATCAAAAAATAAACAAAATATTGTTTCAAAAAAAGCATACGAACAAGTATTAAAAATAGTGGATGATCTAAAAACCCAAGAAATCATGGTAAAAGCTCGTCTTCCACTAAGCAATTTAGCTTATCGTCTTTATAAAAGAATTTGTGAATGGCGTTATAATTATGATAAAAAATTTATTGTTGATGACAGGTGTACATCCTGTGGTGTGTGTGTACAAAAATGCCCAGTACAGAATATCGTCTTACAAGGTAAAAATATTGAATATCTTCACCATTGCGAACAATGTTTCGCTTGTTATCATCACTGCCCAACCCATGCAATCACTTTAAAAAAACGACCTCCCCATGGGTACTCTTATTATAAAGGACCTGCCTATTTCGCTACAAGGGAAGAGAATAATGAATGATTTTGATCAAATAATTGAGAGGAAAGGAACCTATTCTGTTAAATACAATGAAAAGTTTATTCACTCATTTGCAAATAATGAAAAAGCTTCTCCTTTTTGGGTCGCAGATATGGACTTTTCAACTCCAAAGGTTGTTCTAGATGCAATCTCAGCAGAAATTGATAGATCAATATTTGGGTATCCTTATTTTGATGATCTAAGAGAAAGTTTCATATCATTTGCTCAAAAGAGACATGGGATTCTATTTGAGCGTTCTTTGGTCGCTATAGCTCCTGGGATGCTCGCATCTATTGCACTTCTTATTGAACGCTATTCAAAAGAAGGAGATACTATCATTCTCCCTTTTCCTGCATATAAACCCTTTGTGGAGATAATACAAAATCTAAATAGAGTAGTTCTTTCTTGGCCTCTTATCTATCATAAAAATGAGAGTCTATTTTCACTAGATTTTCCCCTTTTAAAAAGATTAGCAAGTGAATATAATTCCCCTATCCTACTCTTTTGCTCCCCCCATAATCCAACAGGAATAGTATTCTCTCGCCATGAGCTAGAACATATCGCGACTATTGCCAAAGAATCTAACATCTTGGTTATTAGTGACGAGATTCATGCTGATTTAGTGTATTCTCAAGAAAAGCATATCCCTTTCTCCGAAGTTGCTACTCAGGTTGACTGCAGTTGTGTAACCTGTATGGCTCCATCTAAGACCTTTAACATTGCAGGAGAACATTTCTCTATAGCAATTTTCACCAATAAGCAAATGCATCTTGATTTTATCAAACGACTTAGAGCCCTCCAAAGCTCTCCTGATCTACTTGCAACAATTGCCTCAAGAGCAGCCTATATTGGTGGGTATGATTGGTTAATTGCTCTCATTGGGTATCTAGAAGAGAATCTAAAAATGATTGAGGATACTTTAAAAGAGTATTCTTCGTGTATCAAAATAGTAAAACCAAAGGCGTCTTTCATCACACTCCTTGATTGTAAAGCGATATATCCATTCGTTGAGAAAGACTCTGTTACAAACCCCAGTTTATACATATCTCAGGGAACAGGTGGCCTTCTTTCACGTTTCTTCGGCCAGAAGGCTGAAATTGCAATGAATGATGGTTCTTGGTTTGGTCCAGAATATAAAGAGTTTGTGAGATTCAATTATGCTGCACCAAAAGAGGTAATAAAAAAAGCTATTACAAAAGTCTGTGAAGCAGAGAAATTACTCCTACAAGAATATCAACTATAACCACTTTTCATTACCAACCTGTCTTACATAACAGAGAACTGCTTTAACCTCTTGATTATAGATTTTCTGTATTGCTTGAGAATATAACTCTAACTGATTCTTATGGATGAGTGGATCAACTATCTTATCTGTTTTGAAATCTACTATCACCACGTGATCCTTATAATGCAACAATAAATCTATGACCCCATTTACAACAATATTAGCTTCCTTATACTTCACCCTTGAGATAAAAGGTACTTCACTTTCAATACTCTTTAAATCCCTTTGAAGGAGGGATCTATAGAAATCAGATTTGAAGAATGAATTTACCATTGAGAAAATATCATTTGAAAGGATAGTGAGTTCACTATCGACAATGGGTAATGAAGAAAGTTCTTGGGGAATGAGAGAGAGAAGAACTTTTTTATTCAAAATAGTCTCATCATATGTATATATAGGTGAAAGATGATTTACCGTATATTCAAAAGCACCGTGAGTCCACGTACCGAAAAGATTATAAATAGTATATTTTTCTAATATCTCATCACTTTTATACGAGGCCAAAGTTAAAAAATTTTCATCTATTTCTTTTTGTTGCTCCTGATAAGGTTCAAGTGATGTTACCCCATGTACTCTTTGAATATATGTGATCTCTTCTTCTCTCTTTTGATACCACACGCTTCTTGAACGTGCCTCACTGAGAATCTGAGATCTAGAGTCGATTTCTTTGTCATCGGTACTAAAAGAGTCGATAGTCTCAAAGGTAAAAAGCTTATCTTTGCTATCCTGATAATTATAAGTAATCATCGAGAAGAAATTCTTCCCAATATTCTTCTCTTTCATGCTCTTGTTGTTATCATATGTCGTGACAAGTAGGTGATCTTTAGCTCGGGTAAATGCTACATAGAGTAATCTTTTCAATTCTGCACTTTCACTCAGTTCAATCCTCGGCTTCTCAATCTGGAATACGATATTCTTAAACACATCATCCTCTATCATATGATGAGGTATAGGAATCTTGGTATCGAGATATTCATGGTAATAAAGTGGTGGTGTAGCAATACCTCGAGATCCACCTCCAGCATTTGCAATTATAACAATAGGGAATTCTAGCCCTTTACTCTTATGAATAGTCATTATATTAACACCATCAAACCCATGGGGAAGAATTTCAATCTCTCCCATTTTCTCACTCTGCCCAAGTCGAGGACGAACATAGTCCAGGAAAGTGAGAATATTTCCACCTCGTCGCTCAATATCGAGAGCTAATTCTAAGATATAATCAAAATGTTCTAAATAGACTCTGTAGGAGGGTGAGATGAGTAAATGATTTCTATATCCACCGTTATACCAGATATATGAAAGAAGAGACGATACTTTCTCTTTTTTACTTAATAGAGATATTTCTTCATATAAATTTTCCAACGCATCATATTTATCCTTTTCTGAGGAATCATTCCAAGTCATTTGAGGAAAGAGAATATTTTGCTCTCTTCCCTCATTAAGGACTTTTATAACCTCATCATCACTTATATTACAAAACCCAGATCTCAATAACGATGCAAAAGAGACTAAGTCTTCAGGGTAGGTAATAAGCTGAAGAATAAGGTAAAGGTCATTTAAAGGAGCCTCAAGAAAGAGCGATTTAACTGATGAGAGGACATAAGGAATATGAGCTCTCCGTAAGGCTTTTTCATAATACATTTGGGGGGAAGTTGTTCTCATCAAAATAGCAATATCTTTGAAAGACGGCCGTTTAACAACCCCTCCTTCCTCTATAAGATAGTCATCTCCATTTACCATCTCGCGAATCTTTTGAGCAATATATATTGCCTCTTTTTCAACACCATGGGGAACATATTCTTCCCCTTCAACAGATGCTGTATCATCGTCTCCCTCATAGGGAATAATTGCAAAGGTGGCTTTCGGATGTAAAGAACTATTTTCTTTGTTAGCAAGTAATGGAGTAAAAATAGCTTCAAAATCCTCTGTAGGATCAGAGAAAACTTTTTCAAATAACAGATTAAATAGAGTAATAAGCTGTTTTTGACTTCTATAATTCTTCTTTAGCGTAATATGACGCCCTCCAGAGGATGTAATCTCTTGATGAAGTTTTTTAAAGACTCTTACATCAGCACCTCTAAAAGCATAAATCGATTGTTTTTCATCTCCTACGAAAAAGAGTTTATCTTTGGTAAGAGAATGAACTGAGATGGGCTCATTCGGTATTACAGGGGTCGTAGTAGAAAGAAGGTAGATAATCTCTTTTTGAAGAGGGTTTGTATCCTGAAATTCATCTACCATGATATAGCGAAATTCACGAGAAAATTTACTTCTTATCTCATCATTTTCAACTAATATAATTTTAGCCATGTTTGCGATATCATTATACGTGAGAACCTGCATTACTCTCTTTCTTTCAATATACAGATCATGAAACATCATAAAAACTTGATACACGTCGCTCAAAATATCTCTTTGATCTATAGCATGGGTAAGTGAAATTAGGATTGGAAGAGATTCTCTCAAACTGACTATCAATTCATTATAAGCTTCTTTTTCAGGATGATTTGTCGTTGTTTGTCGGATTTTCTTGATTTCATCAATTTTCTCTTTCTCACTTATGAGAGCAGAAGAATCCTGTAAAAGTAGAATTAAATTTTGGATAAGCTCCTTATTATAGATTGCAACTTTACCCCCAATATCGAATGATTCGAGGATATACTCACTCATTTTGAGTATTTTGTGATTAAGATCTGATCTCTTTTGCTTAATATAGGTCTCAACTACTTCTGTGTATTTCTCGGGTAGATAGATATCTCCCATATAGAAATTCTCTAGAGCCAATGAAACGAAAACCTTATCAATGAGGGTTTGTGGATCATAGGTAGCAGAAAGGAATTTCATAACAGTATGGTCTTTCAGATTCTTGAAAGTCTCATGAGCACTCGTCTTTGCAATTTCGATACAGGAATCTATGTCAAGAACGAAATCAGGGGATAGACCAAATCGACGGGTATCAGAAAGTAAAACCTGATAACAAAAACTATCTATCGTACTGATTGTCGATGTAGAGAATTTTTCTAGCTGCTCTTTGATAGTGGAATCATCTTTATAAGCAATAAGAAGGTCATAAATTCGCTCATACATCTCTGCTGCAGCTTTCTTTGTGAAGGTAAGTGTAAGGATTTCATCAACTTGGGCTTTGCCTGTCGCAACAAGACGAAAGAATCGATAAGTAAGAACACTTGTCTTACCAGAACCTGCTCCAGCTGTAACAACACAGTTTGTATCACAAAGAATTGCATCTCTTTGTTCGTCATTGAGAAACGATATCACTTTGTCGAGAGTTGATTGATTCATCATGGTAAGAAATATCTCCTTCTACAAAGTTGTCTGTAATCGCAATAAGAACACGATTTAGTTGAAGGAGTTGCACCTAATATTCCCTCTCTTAGATTAAATACCATATTCACAATAGCCATTTCACTTACGCTACAGAGATATTCCTTGAGCTCTTCCTGGTCATTGCTCAAAATCTGTACGTACTTCTTCAACCCAATATTATAGTAATAGGCAGAGTCTACCCTATTAACAGGAGAAGTTGGACTCCTTTGAAGCAATAGATCATACAAAGGAAGTTGGTAAGATGGAATTGAAGAACTGTTCAATGAAAAAGAGTTTCTGGATGGGGTTTTAGACTTTTTATAGTCAATTATTACGACAAGATTCTTATGCTCAAGAGGAACAGTAACAACGCGATCGATTCTTCCGTTCAACAGATATCCTTTCCCTGTATCCTCGTACGAGAGATCAAGCTCGGTTCGTAATGTGTGATGATTATCAAAAATTTTTAATTCTTCACTAATAATTCCAATCAGAGGATTTAAGTAATGATTTTCAATATAACGAACAATATAGTAGTCGCTTTCACCTCTTATCCTATACAACCTTTTAACCTCTTCATAAATTATTCTAGAAAGGATATCTTTCATCTCATCTATATATTTTGATGAAAAAGCACGGTATGTAGTCTCAATCTCCTCAAAAAACCGGGCAAGTATTTTATGTTGGATATTCCCAATTTCACCATGGTCTACAATGACTTCTTCGTAATCTTTTTGTGCAACCTTGAATACTTTGGAAGCTAGATACTTAAATGGACACTCTTCAAACGCTTCTAAAGAAGAATTTGATAAAGGAATAAGGTGGTTACTATTCTCTAG
Source organism: Sphaerochaetaceae bacterium (assembly GCA_963663665.2). Classification (GTDB taxonomy): domain Bacteria; phylum Spirochaetota; class Spirochaetia; order Sphaerochaetales; family Sphaerochaetaceae; genus SABI01. Next base: position 1,139,219 of record CAXXKP010000001.1, on the reverse strand, counting down.
GTAGGAGAAAATTGATAATGTTTTCCCTTTCTCCGCTACATCAATTTTTTTCTCAGAAAAGAATGTGGTAGATGCATATCTATACCCTTGTACTTGTTGCCTGCTAAAAAGAATTTCTCTTTGTTTCCCACCACTTTCCCAAGCCGTTTCCTCTAACGCTAACAAAGAAAGGGGAAAAGAGGTCTCTTTTTCAAGAAGTGAATACCTTACAAAGAGACTTGGAGGTAAATTTGCAGTGTTTGTGTGTCCGCCTTGTGAATACGAATAGATAATATGCTCACCACTCACCATATAATAACCTAAAAGAATATCTCCTTTACTATCTTCAATCGTAGAGGAAGGTAATAGAGGAAATGCGGCAGCTGGCGAATCAACTACTTCACTAATGCACGATATAAAGAAATGGTAGGAGGGAACAATTCCTACACCATGAAGCCAATCATACACTTTAACACCCTCTTTTTTTCCAATAGGATTAAACTTTTTAGTCCGTAATAAAGTGAGAAAAAAAGAATAGAGCGAAGTAGAAAGTTCTGTTTTACATATATCAAGCTGATTAGAAAGAGAAGAAAGTTGTTCTAAACAGAACGTATAAGACTGATTTTCGACACTCTGTATTGGGGATGTTGCATCATATGCAAAATAATCTACTTCGAAGAAATTACTTTGAAGCATTGATAATGATTGGAATATCTGAGAAGTACTTCGGGAAGTCACCATTTTGGAAATAACTCCAAACAGACGATTTGCATATTGAAAAAGATTCTTATCCTCTCCATAGGAGGTATCTAACTTCATTTTCCAATCATTCCTTTCATGTAGAGGAGTTCTTTGATGAATGTGGAGTGTGTAAGCTCTTTCTACTAAATTTCTATGAAGTCCTTTTTCTCTCCATGGAAATGCTGGATTAAGAAGCAAATCTTTGACATTACTCGTATCAAAATTTGATTGATAAACTTCTTTAAATGCCAAGAACATGGCCCCAACACTATAATCGAATATGGAGGTTCCACTCACAACACGCAATGGGATCTGATGAAGATTTGCTTCTAGTTCAACATATCTTCTTAATCTCTTTAAATCTCCAACAGTAATGACGATATCATCAATATGAACACCTTGATTCAATAGTTTCTTCACATTTACGAACGTGGACTCTAACTCAAGCCTCTCATTTTCATATTGATGTAAGGGAACTTTCTCATCATTTCTCACCCTAATGATTTCAATCGAGGGAAGATTCTCAACAAAAGGTTCCATCTCACTATAGGAAGTACACAAATCTGGAAAGAACACTACTACATGGGAAGTAAGGAATTTTTCTTCCTCACAATCACATTTTTCGATTAAAGCAGTATCATATAATCCTCTTTCATCAAGAAAGGCCTTATACTCTGAACTAATAAACTCAATATCTTTTTTGTAGGAAAAAGGGAGTACGCGATATTTCTCATTATCTTCCATTTTCAGTTTGGCAATACTCGCTAACCTTCCAATCAGTACAACAATTGAAGAAATAAGGTTGCTCGATAGATGAGGGAAATCTGGTTGTATGAAATAAGATAAAGCATCACTATGATGTTCAATGAGTCGCTGAGAAAAGATATACCGCGTTGTATAATCGCCTTTGTTCTTCCCTTCCATTTTCATAAAACATGAGGAAAATACATCCCAAGCAAGTATTCTGTTTAGAACAAGAGCCCCTCTTTCACTTTTTAATGCATAATCCTCAATCCAAAACCTTCTAATATTCTCGTTTGGGAAAATACAATAGGTATTTGGATTATCAAAGGAAGCGAAAATAGCATCTCGCACATCAGCTGTATTTATAAGATTCATATTGTGTAAGTATACCATCAATTATGTTATACTCAACTACATGAAAGATAAAATTTCATCTTTTCAGCTTACTCTCTCTCAGTATATACTTTCATTTTTCTCTATACAGGTGCTCTGGATTGTAGGGGGAAATTATGTCACGCAACAATTACTGTATGTCACGAGGTCCTCTTTACATGCCTCATCACCTATTCTGCTTTATGTGATTCAGCACGCTAATTTTTTATTATTGTTCATTATATTAATTCTTTTTATCAGATTCATAGCAAGATCTTCATTTCTCTCATTCATCAGTGATCATAGTCAATTCAATTATAAAGGATTTACCCTAGGTTTAGGCGTTTATCTTATTGTGATGATTCTAAATTCTTTTATCAATATTGTCCTATTAGATTCAAAGATCGTATTTCATGATATTGATGACCCATTGATTCATTTATTCATGTTTATGTGTGCGTTATTATGTAGTCCTATTCAAGCTTTAGGTGAGGAGATCCTATTCAGGTCTTTCTTCTACCGAGCATTCAATACTATAAGAATGAATAAATATATTGTAGCATTTATATCTGCTATCTTTTTCACTCTTGCCCACACCTTTAATTCTGAATTCAAGATGGAAATCTCGAATTTCCTTATTCTCCTCTATTATTTCCTCTCAGGATTTTTCTTTATCCTTATGGTGTATCGATACAAAGGAATTGAGGTCGCCCTAGGTGCACATATTATGAACAATTTCTATATCGCTACAATCATGAATTACAGACACTCATCAATCATCAGTCATCCACTTTTTATCATTGAGAAAACAAATATCTATATTGACTTATTGTTTCTCACACTGAGTTCAATAATCCTTCTAAATCTACCTCAGTGTAAAAAAAAGAGAAATGAAAAATAAATCAAAAAAGAAAATAGTTGGGGTCTCGCTACTCCTACTCTTTGCAATCTACACCGTGCTATATTTGACAACTCCTTCGGTTTCTTCCTATTACTATCAAAAAAATAGAGAAGATATCATTGCAGGTCTTGAAATCCCTCTCCTTGCAGATGGAGATACCCTGACAATTCATACTGGTTATTCTCTTGTATATAATGAAGAGATAGAGGGGGCAAAATGGGTTGCATATCATCTCACTAAAGATGAATTATTTGGACTTTTTGAACGGGATGATAATTTTAGGAGAGACCCACTTATCGAAACAGAGAGTGCTTCTTTAGAAGATTATAGAAAAAGCGGATTTGATCGAGGGCATCTTATACCAGCAGCAGATGCCACTTGGTCAGCTCTCTCAATGAGTGAAACCTTCTACTTAAGTAATATGAGTCCTCAAGAGCCATCCTTTAACAGAGGAATTTGGGCAGACCTAGAGGCAGTTGTTCGCAATTTTGCATATACAAATCAAGAAGTATATATCGCCACTGGCCCAATCTTCTACCCAGGAATTTCTCATAAAACTATTGGTTTGCACAATGTAATGGTACCGGATGCATACTTTAAAGTAATTTTGGATTATCAGGAACCGGTTTTTAAAGCAATAGGTTTTATTCTAGAGAATAAAAGTTCTAATAAACCCTTAGAAGAGTTTGCTCTTAGTGTAGATGATATAGAGAAGATTACAAATATAGATTTTTTTCCTCTTCTAGAAAATAGCATTGAAGAATCACTTGAATCAACCTTTGATGTTAGCCTTTGGGATTTTAATACATTCAGTGTATCGAAAGGGGAAAGAAGGGAATATTTAGCCAACAAAAAGAACGTGGCTGAGGAGATTGCCCCAGTGGAAGTAAACGAATCTTTCTCTTCATTATTACTCGGAATTATAATGGAAAGTAAAAAAGAAATAGATCGATTTCTTCATAACTACTAATTTTACTTAAAATGAGTAAATCTTCACCTAAAATTTATTTTTTGGTGGTACCCATCTCTCTTCTTTGGTAGTATGCTACTAAGACAAACTAAAAAAATAGTAGTATATTTGATTCTTAAGGAGTTTATTTTCATGAAAAAATTTTATCTATTATCTATCGCTCTCATTCTTATCCTGTTGGTAGCGGGATGCGCAGGAACATCTACGAAAGAGAGTGAAGCAGCAATAACTAAAGAAGTAGCACCTGCAACAGTTGAAACTGTTGAACCTGCTGTTATTGAAACCCCGGTGGAACAAGAGGCGGTTGTTATTAGTGAAGCTCTTCCAGCAAGTCCACTTGATACAGACCTTGACCAACAATTTTCTTATGTATATGGCCACTTACTCACAAAAGGTCTCATCGAACAAAATATTACGATTGAATTAGCACCGTTCATTCTTGGTTCTACTCATTTCTTTAATGGTGAAGATCCTCTTTTCACAGATGAAGAGATAAATGGGGCATTTGAACAATACCAATCTGTAGTTGATGGGACACTTACTCAAGAAGAATTTGATAGTGTCCAAGAGAATGGCTATTCTATGAGCTACCTCTTTAGTTATGGATACGGTTATGTTATTCAATTTAATCTCCAAAGCCAAGGTATCATAGTAAGTCTAGAAGATTTCCATAATGGAGTGTCTGACGCATACGCTGAAATCCCACTTAATAAAACTGATGAAGAAATTGATCAACTATTTTCCGCATATATTTCAAAATTGAATGCTCAATATGAGGGAATTATGACTGAAATGGCTAAAAACAACCTAGTAGAAGCAGAAGCCTTCCTAGCAGAGAATGGCCAAAGAGAGGGCGTTATAACAACAGATAGTGGACTTCAATATGAAGTAGTCACATTAGGAGATGGTAACACTCCTACTGTAGAAGATACTGTAGTAGTCGATTATCAAATAACATTCTTAGATGGAACAATAGGAGATAACTCGTATGCTAGAGGAGAACCTTCTACATTCCCTCTTGGAAGCTTAATACCAGGATTTATTGAAGGAGTCAAATTAATGCCTGTTGGTTCCCACTATCGTTTTTTCCTACATCCAAACCTTGGATATGGAGAGGCTGGTAATGAGATGATCCCACCAAATACACTCTTGATTTTTGATGTAGAGTTACACGAGATCGTAGAAACTTCAGCACAATAATGTAGATTATTACATACGGAAATGGCTATCCTTTGCAAAGAGGGTAGCCATTTTCTTTGATTGACTATCTACAATTTTGACATTATGTTTCTATGATAGAGGACAAACATGGAACATATATATGACAATATTACTCAAATAATTGGGAACACTCCCCTTATCAGACTTCATAAAATAGAAAAACTCTATTCATTAGAGTCTCGCCTTATCATTAAACTAGAATCTCTCAATCCAGGAGGTTCTGTAAAAGACCGAATTGCGATAGCAATGATTGAAGGTGCTGAAAAGAAAGGACTTATCTCTCCTGGTGGAACTATTATAGAATCTACTAGTGGAAATACAGGAATTGGCCTTGCCATGGTTGCTGCAAGTAAAGGATATCATTTGATACTCACTATGCCAGATACGATGAGTTCTGAAAGAAGAGCATTATTAAAAGGGTACGGTGCGAAGCTTGTTCTAACTCCCGGATCAGATGGAATGAGTGGTGCAATCAATAAAGCGAAAGAACTCATAGAGGCAACTCCAAATTCCTTTATGCCAAGTCAATTTACTAATCCTCATAATCCAGAAGCTCATTATAACTCAACAGCTGTTGAGTTATACAACGATATCGAAGGAAACGTTGATGCCTTTGTAGCAGGAATTGGTACTGGTGGCACAATAAGTGGTGTCGGGCGATATCTAAAAGAACAAAATAAAGCAATTAAAATCATAGGGGTAGAACCATCAGGGTCACCTATTCTCAGCGAAGGGAAAAAAGGACCACATAAAATCCAAGGGATTGGCGCTGGCTTTGTTCCTGAAACTCTTAACACAGCTATTTATGATGAGATAATAAAAGTCACTAATGAAGATGCCTTTACCATAGCTCAGGAGATTGCAGTAAGTGAAGGCATTCTTGTAGGAATCTCTAGTGGTGCTGCCTTAAAGGCGGCAATACATGTAGCTAAGAGAGAAGAGTTCAAAGGAAAAAGTATTGTTGCACTTTTGCCTGATAATGGGGATAGATATCTTTCTACACCTCTTTTCCAATTTGATGATAAATAGATATGCAATTCATAGAGGATCTTACACGTGTACAAGATGAAAAGTATCGCCTCATAATCCAACCTACAATCAAAGAGGGGCTACCTCTCTTTGGTGTTAGGGCGCTCTCCATCAAAGAGATTGCGAAAAGAAGTGATTTTCATAATCTTTTTCTAGAAATTGAAGACGACAAGTATCTAGAACAAAGGATGATACGACTGCATATACTTGCACTCTCTAAAATAGACGAAGAGAATAGAATCGAGTTGATTGATTCTATTCTCCCATATGTAGACTCTTGGGCTTTATGTGATAGTTTTTGTAGTGCTTTAAAAACCATTAAAAAACATAAGGAACTCTACATCCCTTTTATTGAGAAACAGAGCCAAGAAGCATACTCTTATAGAGTTAGATTTGCACTCGTGTTGCTTAACACCTATTTCCACAATAAAGAGGATGTAAAAAGAAGCCTCTCTATCATAAAATTGGTTCACAGAGTAGAGAAAGAGATTGTTATGGCTAAAGGATGGGCAATCGTCACAATGCTCTCTCATAACCCAGAAGCAGTAATATCTTGGTATAAGAAATCAGAGATTGATGAGGCAACTCATCGAATAGTACTACAAAAGGCTCGCGAATCCAGGATAGTAGAAAAAGAAAGTATTGATGCATTAAAAAGAGAAAGGTCCTTATCCCTGTTGAGATAAAGACCCTGAAGAATATGTAATAAATTCCTTTATTTGTATGCAACTACACCATTTTTAAGCGCCTGAGCTGCTAATTCATAGAATGAATTCACATGAACAGAAACTCCTGCGATGTCATCAGTATGCCCCTCATCATCAATGAAAGAAATAGCACTAACATCTTGAGTTGCTAATAAGTGTTGTTCTACTTTTGCAGCTTGTTCATACCACTCAGCTTGGGCTCCAGCTTTTGTCTTCATACCATATTTACCAGCCATATCATATGCCTTTTTATCATCGCCAGCTTCATTTAATGCAGACCAATATGCACTAATAATCTTTCCGTTTTCTACAAATAAGGAAACATACTCTTTCCATCCACTACTACCAAAAGAATCTTGAATTGCATAGTATCCACCATCTGTATAAGGTCCGATTGCTTGTGGGCCAGCCTTGAGTGCTTCATCAACTAAATTAAATAGTGAATTCACATGAATAGAAACTCCACTGATTGCGTCTGTATGACCTTCATTATCCGTGTATGTGATAGCCGAAGGATCTTGCGTCTTTATCAGATAATTTTCAGCAGCTGTAGCTTGAACTGACCATTCAGCCTGAGCTCCACCTTTCGCCTGCATACCATATTTACCAGCTGCATCAAATAATTTTTTATCATCGCCAGTTCGGTTAATAGCAGACCAGTTAACACCAACAATATAACCATTGATTACAGTAAGAGAGACATACTCTTTCCATCCAGAACTAGCAAATTCTTTATCTAACATGTAATAGGCACCATCGGCATACTTCCCTCTTCCAACAGGTTCTTGAGAAAGAGCTTTTTGAGCTAGGTTGAAGAACTCAGTAACATGGATAGAAACACCTGAAATATCATCAGTGTGACCTTCTGCGTCCTTATAGGAAATTGCTGTAGGATCTTGAGTCTTAACAAGGTATTGTTCTGCCCTAGTTGCTTGTTCGTACCACTCAGCCTGTGCCTTTCCAAATTTAACCATATTATACTTTCCGGCTTGGTCAACAGACTTCTTAGGTGCACCACTACTAATGTTGACACCATTCCAATCAGCATTCACAATGGATCCGTTTTTCACCTCTATAGTGACTGCATATTTCCATCCACTTGAAGCAAAACTGTCTTCTACTGCAAAATAGATTCCATCTTTATACGAACCCTTAGTTGCAGTTGCTACCTTTGGGGTCTCTTTTACTTCAGCTGAAGGGGTTGTGGTTGATTTCTCAGCCTCTTTCTGACAACTGACTAATGAGGTCATCATGAGGGTAACTAACAGAGCCGCCATGAATAATATACCTATTTTTTTCATCTAATCACTCCTGATATATCGATATTTATTTATAGTATATTAGTTGATGAAAAGTTGTTCAAGAGGGGAGCTAACAATATACTAGATATTTCTATCATCTCTTTTGACAAGAGATGAGTAAACTGTTACCTTTGGTTCATGAGACAGTTGAAGCCCTTCGACATTCTATTTTTTACCCTCTTTCTTACCGTTAGTGTCCTTAGCTTCACTCTGTACACTACGGTTTCTGCAAACCCTGAAGTCCATGTAACAAGTGGGGGGAAAGAATGGGTATATGACCTTGCAGTAGACACAATGGCAACTTTTGAAGGTCCTGTAGGAGAGACGGTCATTGAAATAGTAAATAATAAAGTACGAGTTCATGAATCTGATTGTAAAAATAAAGTGTGTGTTCTAGCAGGTTGGATTTCTAAACCAGGGGAATGGGTAGCTTGTCTCCCTAATAATGTATTCATCGTAATCCAAGGAGAACATACTCAAGCTAAGGAAGGAGAAGTTGATGACACCTCATTCTAAGATACGAGTCGATATTGTTGCACTATTTGCAGCATGTGCACTTTTTCTTTCAACCATTGAATATATGATTCCCAAACCTATTCCATTTATGAGACTTGGAATCGCTAATCTTCCATTAATTATTGCCCTAGGAGTCTTCACCTATAGAGAATATTTTCTTCTGCTCTTACTAAAAGTTATTGCTCAAGGAATGTTAAGTGGGACAATTTTTTCATATATCATTCTTTTTTCCCTTGCTGGGAGCCTCTCAAGTGCGATAATCATGCTCTTAGTATTTACACTATTTAAGAGGAAGATTAGTAGAATTGGAATCAGTATTGCAGGGTCTCTCGCTAGTACTTTAAGTCAATTGTTAATTAGCCGTCTTATTCTATTTAAGGAAGCTACCTATGTAATTGCTCCGCTATTCCTGTTTTCAGGATTGATTAGTTCAATTATTCTAGGATTTTTCAGCCAACAGTTCGTCTCTACTTCTACATGGTACGCCTCATTAGAGGAGACAGATGTATGAAATACTCAACCCTTAGACTAATTAGTGGAGCTCTTCTTATTATAGCAGTTCTCATTGCAGATTCTCTTACTCAGAAATTTCTCATTACAGCAATTCTGATAGTATTAGCTATACTTAGTGGTAAAAAGTTTAAAATCCTTCCGAACCTCATCTTGTTAGTTTCTCTTTCATTAGCACATACACTCCAACCAAACGGATTGGTACTAATCACTATAGGTCAATTCCCAATAACACTTGGAGCAATGATAATTGGAGCAAAAAAAGCTTTATTGTTAATTAGTTTTATCTATGCATCCCACTACATGATGAGTTCTCGGCCACAAATTCCTGGGAAATTAGGAAATCTATTATCACTTCAATTTTATTATTTTGAGAAACTTACCTCAGCATGGGATGTAATTGAACACAAAAGACCTATCATTAAGGCAATCGATCAACTACTCTTCTCAATTGAAAGAAATTCTACCATAACACCTATTGAAAAAAGAGAAGAAAGGATGGTCGAAAAGAAAGATGTAATTATTCAAAGCATGCATATATTAGTCATATATTCTCTTATAATCTTGCTTAGTGAGCCAATGAAAGAGATACTCCCGTTCATCGCTCTACTACCTTAAAATCTTCATCACTGAGTTTATAGTTAAGAGTGCCATCCTTAAACCCATCAGATAGATAGATATTCCGGTCTTTATCAATAAAGATTGCTTCTACATTTTCAAGTGAGTCAATGAGCTTAAATCCTTTATCTATGCCAAGTGAATAAATAGCAGTACTTAGCGCATCTGAAATAAACGACTCGTGAGTAATAATACTAGCACTAGTAATTGGTGTAACAACTGGGTACCCGTTTGTTGTGTCAAGGATATGATGGTAGACAACTCCATCAAGTTCTAGGAATCGTTCATATGGACCACTTGTAACAAGTGCCAAGTCTTCAAGGTCTACAATCATTACATGTCCACCTCTATCAGCCTCTGGGTTCTGCACTCCTATTCTCCAAGGAGTATTATCAACTCTTGAGCCTACTGTGAGAACATTTCCTCCAAGATTGATTATTGCTTTATTAACATTATTGTCTCTTAGGATTTTTGCGACCTCATCAGCTGCATATCCTTTAGCAATTCCTCCGAGGTCAATCATCATTCCTTTTTGTTCTAAATAAACACTCCTGTCTTCTTCATTAAGGACTACTTTACGATAATCTATTAGAGGAAGAAGAGAATCTATTTCTTGTTGTGGAGGAACTCGTGCACCATCAGAACCTATATTCCATGCAGCAACAAGAGGACCAACCGTTGGGTCAAAGGCTCCATTGCTTAGAGCAGCTACATCTAGTGCTTTCTTAATAACATTGTACGTATCTTGTGAAACAACGGTCGGTTTGATTCCTGAATTCTTATGTATAAGTGAGACTTCACTAGAATCGATTCTGATAGACATTTTCTGTTCAATCTCCTCAATTCTTTTAAATGCTTGTGAAAACACCTCTTCTGTTGGATGATCATATATAGTGATTTTGCACGAAGTTCCTAATAAAAGCCGAGATTGGGACTGAATCTGATTATTCTCTATTTCAACAGTTTTATTGCAACTTGTAAAAATAATGAGGAAAAATATACCGATAAAAAAGAACTGAATTGATTTATTTACTTGTTTCATGATACTACTATATATGTGATATAGCGTATTATATAAAAATCCGCAAGCGTCTCTTGAAGAGATTCTCATAATTATTGATGTCTAAATAGTACAAATTCATAATTTTGGGTAAGTGATACTGGATAAGGAGTATACAATGGATAAAAAAAGAATTGTTGTGTTGGGTGGTGGATATGCGGGTGTGCATGCAGCCAAAAGACTTCACAAAGCTTTTAAGAAATATAAGGATAGTGTAGAAATCACCCTTATTGACCGACACAAAGACCATATTTTGATGACAGAATTGCATGAGGTTGCAGGCAATAGGGTTGATGAAGCCTCTGTAAAAATCTCTTTCAATAGAATTTTTGCTGGGAAACGGGTGAATATTGTAAGAGATGAAATTAAAACAATCGACTTTAAAGAACAAGTCCTACATGGTGTAGCTGCATCCTATCCATATGATCAAATCATCATTGCAACAGGCGCTGAATCAACAGACTTCAATATACCTGGTGTAAAAGAACATTCATTTTATTTATGGAGTTTACAAGATGCCCTGAATATCAAACGCCATATCATGGATATTGTAAGAGCCGCAAGTTACGAAAAAGATCCAGTTGAACGAAAAGAAATGCTCACATTTGTCGTCGCTGGTGGTGGTTTCACTGGTGTTGAGCTTGTAGGGGAATTGATTGAATGGCTTCCTATTCTCTGTAAAGAATTTGGGGTAGATTACAATGAAGTCACCCTGATGAACGTTGAGGCTCTTGGTAGTATATTGAATATGCTTCCTGATAAACCAAAAAATAAAGCAATAGCTTATATGGAGAAGAAAGGGGTTATCATTAGAACTAACAGTCTAATTATAAAAGCTGATGATAAATCATTCACCATAAAAGATGGAACTGTTTTCAAGACCCGTACTCTTGTGTGGACGTGTGGTGTAAGAGGAACTTCATTCTGCAATTCTCTAAATATAGCTGATGGGAAAGTACAACGAAAGAAAGTAGATGAGTTTATGCGATCTCCTGACTATGAAAATGTCTATCTCGCAGGAGATGGTATTTGGTTTATGGAAGATGGCCGACCTGTCCCTCAAATTGTTGAGGCTGCTGAGCAAACTGCTGCAACAGCTGCTGATGGTGTAGCCTTCAACATTAAGACTTCATGGGGAGTCCCAGTAAAACCAGTCGCCCCATTTAAATCAAATTTTCATGGTTACATGGTAAGTATTGGTGGTCGCTACGCAGTTTCTTATAATATGGGAATGGCATTATCTGGATTATTTGCACAAGCTGTGAAGCACCTTGTAAATATGTATTATCAATTTGGTGTATGTGGAGTAAATGGAGCTTGGAACTATTTCAAACATGAAATACTCAATATCAAACACAGAAGAAGTCTCATTGGGGGTCTTGCAGCTTATAAACCACAAGCATACTGGCTTGCATTCTTGAGAATGTACCTTGGAGTCATGTGGCTTATTGAGGGTATTGGCAAAGTACGTGAAGGATGGCTAACTGATGTAACTGGATCAAAAGTATACTGGGGGCCCCCTGCTGGTGGTGGTGATGCCGTAAGTGCCGCTTCTGGTGCTATAGAGGCAACAAAGGAAGTCGTGGTCGAAGCTATTGGAGGCGTATCGGTTGCTTCTGCATCCTACCCTGCTGCTGCCGCTGCTGCTGGACAACCTGTAACAACCGTTGCTGATGCAGTATCTACTGCCAGTACTGCTGTTGCAGATGCCACAGGCGAAGCTGTAAAACAATTCGCTCCCCCTCTTTTAAAAGAACCGTTAGCAATCTTTACATGGATGAATGAAAATTTGGTAGCTTTAGCTCCTTACTTCTTCCAGATAATGATTACACTTGCTGAACTAGGAATTGGACTCATGTTTATTGGAGGATTACTTACTGGACCAGCTGCTGTAGTTTCCTTAGGATTGTCGGTAATGTTCTTGATAGGAGGACTTGCCGGAAAAGAAATTTTATGGTATATGGCTGTATCTATTGTGATGATAGGTGGAGCAGGGAGAGCATTTGGACTAGATTACTGGGTAATGCCTTGGTTAAAGAAAATTTGGAATAAAATTCCTATCGCGAAAAAAATCTATTTCTTTATGGATGAACCTGAATTCACGAGAAAGCAGATGGAGAGAAAATTAGCGAAGCATAAGGATATAACTATTTAATATGAATGGATTTTGGAAAGACGAGCCATCAATAGAAGCAAAGCTTCAAATGGTGCGCTCGTTAATATTAACTTCAATTGAGCAATCAAATCATTTCATACGAGATTTATTAGCTACGAGAGTAACAACGGGTGGGAAGATGATTCGTCCCGCCCTTGTTATTATAGGAGCTAAACTAGGTTCACAAGATAGAGAAGATGAAGTATTACGAATAGCAAGCGTATTAGAGATGATACATCTTGCATCTCTCGTACATGACGATATTATTGATGGGGCGAAAACTCGTAGAGGAGTCCCCACTATTAACTCTGTGGTTGGCCCAAGACAAGCAGTTCTTGCTGGAGATTATCTCTTATCTAAAGCGATGGGATTAGTAAAAGGGAAGGAAGGAGACTTAGAGGCAACAGCTGTTGCAAATGCCTTTAGCCGCTTATGTGAGAGTGAACTTAATCAAGATGCTGGTGAAGGTAATTTCCTCATTTCAAAAACAACCTATTTACGCCGTATTGCTGGTAAGACTGCCTCATTATTTGCGTTAAGTGCCTATGCAGGTGCTGCTGTTTCTATGAGCGAGAAGTGTAATCAGTACTTACTCCATAGAATAGGATACTGCCTTGGAATGGCTTTCCAGATAAAAGATGATATTCTTGATTATACAGGAGATGCCACATCACTTGGAAAAGAAATTGGGCAAGATGTCCAAACTGGGGTGCCTACCTATCCTCTTATTGCAGCCTTGGAGGAAGAAGAGAAGGGTGGAGCAAAAAAGAGACCTTTATACGATCTTGTAAAAGATAAAAGAAAATTAACGAAAAAACAGAGTGAAAAAGTTGTTCAACTTTCTCTCTCTCTTGGCGGAGTTGAAAAAGCAGAAGAATTAGCAGAAAAATATAAGCTTAGAGCTCTCCATGATATTGAAAATCTCGGCAATAGTGAGGTACAATCCCTACTCATCTCTTTATATCAGAAATTGTCTAAGAGAAATAATTAAAAGGATTCCTTATTCATGGACATTGAACAACACACGCTGGATAGTGAATACGATATCATGCTTAACCATCTCGAAATCAGAAAGAATCTCCCTTCTTTCAGTATAGAAGAAATTGAAAGCGAATTACACCATTTACTCATCTACCAAGGACAAGATTGGGTAGGACGAGGTGAAATTAAGAATGCAGAAATCCAGGGACATGTATACGCCTACCAAATATTCATTAAACGCTATAAAGAATCTCACCCTGATTAAAAATTGAAGTTATCAGGGTCTGGCCCAAATCTCTTATTCTTATTAAGCAAAGAGATTGAATCCATTTCACTAGCAGTGAGTGTAAAATCGAATATATTAAAATTCTCTTTAATATAAGAAAAATGAACACTCTTAGGTATTACAATCACCTTATTTTGTAGATGCCACCTCAGAGTTACTTGAGCAGCACTCTTTTGATATTTCTTCCCTATTTCGGTTAAAAGGGGAATATCTAGACTCCCTTTCATCAAAGGAGACCAAGCCTCGACAGCAATATTGTGCCTAACACAAAAATCTCTTAGAGGTTGTTGTTGTAAAAGAGGATGAAGCTCCACTTGATTGACTGTTGGGATGATATCAAAGTCATCTAGAATGTGCTCAAGATGTGAAATTTGAAAATTACTAACCCCAATTGCTTTTACTTTACCATCCTTATATAAATCAACTAGAGCCTTATATGTATCAATATATTTTTCTTTGACAGGCCAATGTACTAAATATAGATCTAAGTACGAGACACCTAATTTATCTAAACTCCTTTGATAAGCATCTAAGGTTTCTTTATACCCTTGTTCATTATTGAACACCTTGCTCGTAAGGAATATTTCCTCTCTTGGAATACCACTTGATCTGATACCTTCTCCAACACCTCTTTCATTTCCATAAATACTCGCAGTATCAATGCTCCTATACCCACTTTTTAGGGCATAAGAAACAGTATCCTTAACTGGAGTTCCATCTCCTATTTTGAATACGCCAAGCCCTATAACGGGCATAATGACCCCATTATTTAATATATGTGTATATGTATTTTGAATCATCTTTCCCCTCCATCTATCCTACTAATAAAGTATTAGAAATCCACGTAAAAGAAAAGGAATACTCTGAGTAAAGATTTTAATCTATCAATATAATTCTATCTATAAATATTTATTTAATTATGATATGATTCTGAATAAAGAGATATTACAGATTCTTAAGGAGAAACCGATGAAAAAAAAGATCACCATTTTGATGATTGCATTACTACTTATCACACTGTTTGTTACAGTCGGATGCAAGAAACAAGAAGCTGCTGTACCTGCTGCAGCCCAACCAGTTGCCGTTGTTGAAAAAGCTGCCCCTGCTGCTCCTGTTGCCCCTGTTATTGATAAAGATGCACTCTTACTTGCAAAAGCAAAAGAATATTTTGCTGCAACAGCGACTAACAGTAATGCGATTAAGCCAGCTGATGTATACAACATGCTGAATGATAATCCAGATTCTCTCGTAATCATTGATATTCGTTCTGCGGCAGACTTTGAAAAAGGTCATATCTTAGGCGCATACCATAGTGACTGGGCTAAACTTGGTGATGTATTAGAAAATATCCCAACCAATAGACAAGTAGTAGTTACCTGTTATTCTGGTCAAACTGCTGGTCAAGCAGTCGGTGCATTAAGACTTGCTGGATTCACGAACGTTAAATCCCTTCAAAGTGGAATGACTAATGGGTGGTTAGCCGCAGATCTTCCTGCTGAAGAAACCGGAGCTAGAGAGCTATCCAGCAGAGCAAAATCAACTTCTCCAAAAACAGAAGAAGATAAGATTCTATGGGAAGTTGCGAAAGCCAATTTTGATTCAGTTGCAAAGGATGGAAATAAATTAATTGATCCACAAGCACTATATGATGCACTCCAAACAAATCCAAAAGCATTTACCGTTGTTGATATACGACGTGCAGAAGATTTTGCAAAAGGGCATATTGAATTTGCACAAAACACTGCGTGGGCTGAAGTAGGTAACTTAATTCCTTCTCTTCCAAAGAATGGAAAAATTGCCGTTACCTGTTATACAGGTCAAACTGCTGGACAAACAGTTGGTGTGTTACGGTCGATGGGGTATGACGCGTATTCTCTGAAAGGCGGAATGAATAACGGATGGTTAAAAACTGATTTACCAACTATTCAATAATTCGCTACAATCTATGTTTATACGATAACATAATGAGGCGGTGCCAAAATATTTATATGGCGCCGCTTTATTATTAGTAATCTGCAAAATTAGATTTCCTATAACAAATTCTGAATTCTATTGAACTCCTAAAATAACTGAGTTTCCATTATATGAATTAATCTAAGTAATTTAGTATTTTTCCTTTTTTAAATGCGTATTAATACTCTTAATTAATACTGAGATATAACAAAGGAATACTATAAAGCATCCAAAACATACCTTCTTCAATGTATATAAAACCTATATGCATAGAAATTCATTTCTATTCCTCCATCACAAGAAAACTATATTACTGTCAGATAATTGTATCCTGAAAAAATTCGCCTTTACTAATCATATAAAAATAATTCTTGACTTCCAAAACGATTTGGTTATATGATAACACACGTCCAAATCGTTTTGGTTTTCTATTATTTAAAAATAGAATCATTTTGGACAAAAACATTTTTAAAGGAGAAAAACTATGAAAAAAGGAATGCTTTTCATCTTAATCCTACTCATCACTTTCACGAGCATGAGTTTTCTATCAGCTCAGGGTGGTGCTGAGACAGTCCCTGCATCAGATGGACCTGTATCCATTGACTTCTGGACAACGGAGACACAATCAGACAGGATGGCTACTATTCAAGTACTGATTGACACCTTTACAGCACTCAATCCAAACGTTTCTATTAACCTTATCCCAGTAGATGAAAATAGCCTCTCTACACAGGCTCAGACTGCTGCAGCTGCCGGTACACTACCAACAATCTTCGAAGGTCCTGCTGAGACCACAGTATCATTTGGGACTCAGGGAATCATAGATCTTAATGCAACAAACACTCTAATTAATAAAATTGGAGAAAGTCGCTTCTATTCTGGAC
The DNA here is from genome assembly GCA_963663665.2 of Sphaerochaetaceae bacterium. Taxonomy (GTDB): domain Bacteria; phylum Spirochaetota; class Spirochaetia; order Sphaerochaetales; family Sphaerochaetaceae; genus SABI01. Next base: position 1,122,291 of record CAXXKP010000001.1, on the reverse strand, counting down.
CTCTAAAAGTTTTGCAAACTAGCGACAAGAGCGGATACTATGGATTACCTTATCATGGCTGGATTCAGGGCATCTGGTATAGAGCAGATTGGTTTGAAAAAGCTGGTCTTGAACCACCTAACACATGGGAAAATGTCTTGAAAGCAGCTAAATATTTCAATGATCCTGCAAATAACAAATATGGAATTCTTGTTGGAACTCTACCTGAAGCATATTCGGAACAATGTTTCACACCTATTGCTATGTCAAACAATGCATCCCTCTTTGATGCTGATAAAAACCTTATATTCAACTCTCCTGAAATGAAAGAGGCTGTATCATTCTATGCAGAACTTGCAAAATACAATCCTCCTGGACCACAGACCTGGAGAGCAAGAGATTATTACTTGCAAGGTAAAATGGCAATGTTCTTCTATTCAACATATATCATGGATGATCTAGCTCTTGCTGAAGTAGCAGCTGGATCTCTAACTGGTGATAATTTCGGCGACCTTGCAGGAACAGCTTTTGATCCAGACTTAGTGAAGAACACAAGACTTGCTCCGATTATGACACATAAATCTTCTGCTGGGTATGGAACTGTAGTTGCGCTCGGTCTCTTCAATCAAAGTACCGCCGCAGAAACCGTAGCTGCACAAAAATTCATTGAATACCTCTATACACAGAATGCATATATCACATTCCTTCATATGGCTCCTGGTGGTATGAACCCTATGCTGAGCGAAATTGCATCCAATGCACGTTTCCAGAATGATCCTCAAGGGATATTCAAGAATTACGGAGCTGATAAAATGGCAGAAATCATTGGCGGACTTGAAGATGTGAGAACGTTCAGTATAGTCGATGGTAACAGAATCGAAGCCGCGAGTGAAATAACAGCAAAACAGATTATTCCTCAGATGATTTACAAAATTACACAGGAAGGAATGAGTGTTGATGCAGGTATGGCTTGGGCTGAAAAAGAGATGAAAAAATTGATCGACTAACGAAAAGATTGTTTTTATCACCTTAAGTTGGATTGGCCTTTGCCAATCCAACACTTTCAATTAGATATTGCCTAGTATATGGAAGGGACAAATCATGGACAAACAGATTAACACCTCGCCAGGTGCCATAATTTCACTCAAAACATCAAAAAAATTAACAACAATAGCTCAACGTGATGAACAACTAGGCTGGATTCTTGTGTTTCCATCTGTACTTATTATTCTCGCACTAATACTCTACCCAGTATTCTATAATATCTATTTGAGTTTCTTTGATGTCACACTTACAGGTGAAAGTACTTTTACAGGATTTGATAATCTTCAAGAAATCTTGAGTGATAACGAATTCTGGAAGTCCCTTATGACTACTCTTATTTATGTCGTGTTCACGACTGTAGGAACAACACTATTGGGACTAGGAACCGCAATTGTTATGAACAAAAAATTCCCTCTCAGAGGGCTCGTGAGATCACTAATCCTTCTCCCATACGTTGCCCCAGTTATCTCAGTTGTGTTTTCATGGCAATTTATATTTGATCCAGTTAACGGAATTTTCATGGATATATTTTATGATAAGTTGCACTTATTTGATCAAAGGTTTAGTCTCATTGGATCTCCGAACACAGCAGTTTGGGTTGCAATCCTCTTTGCTATTTGGAAGAACTTTCCTTTTACCTATTTAATGATTTTGTCTCGCCTTCAGGCAATTGATGAAACCCTCTATGAGGCAGCAGAAATTGACGGGGCAAATGGATGGCAGCAATTTACAAACATTACCCTTCCTGAAATCTATTTTATTGTCAATTCAATAATACTGTTGAGAGTAATCTGGAATTTTAATAAATTTGAAGAGGTTTTCCTTCTAACAAGCAACGTAAAGGTTCTATCGGTCTATACCTACCTGAAAGCCTTCACAGGTACAATGGATCTCGGCCAAGGAGCTACCCTTGCAGTCTTGCAGTTTATAATTCTCATTGGATTCATATTATTCTATGTAAAGAGGGTATTAAAATGGTAAAAAGAAAAAATCTTTTCAGATCAGTAGGCTTTGCACTTCTAGTCATCTCGATTGTAATGTTTTGCCTCTTTCCGTTTCTGCAAATGCTCTCTCTTTCTCTTAAGTACCAGTGGGACTGGGGAAATCCATCTTTAATTCCAAAAAAAATTAATGTTGAAGCATATAAGGAGCTACTAAATATCGGTCAGGAATTAAAAAATGTACCTGAATCAATCATACATCTACTTGAAGAACAACCAGAACTCTCTGATGTGCAAAGGAAAGCTATTCTTGCTAAATATCAGGATACAGGAGATGTTTTCCCTTTTTTACAGTACTTCGGCAATTCTTTAGCTCTTTCTCTGACAGCGGCACTATTATCAGTAACACTTGCAGTATTCGGAGCATACTCATTTAGCCGGCTTCGTTTCCGTGGTCAGTCAGCAGTGCAAAGAGGAGTACTCTTTGTCTATATGTTCGGTGGAATTCTCCTCCTCATCCCCCTTTACAAAGTGTTTGTTGCTCTTGGCTTTATAAGCACTCCAATTGGCACTTTTATCAGTCTTTTAATAATCTATATGGTACAAACCCTTCCAGTATCACTTTACATGCTTGGAAACTACTTTCGGACAATTCCATACTCAATTGAAGAAGCCGCAATGATTGAGGGATCAAGTAGGTTTGGAACAATCTGGAGAATTATCATTCCTCTTTCCTTCTCAGCTATCGTTACTGTATACATATATTCATTTATGATAGCATGGAATGAATATCTATTTGCATCTGTATTTCTAAAGAATTATAAGGAATTCTACACATTGCCAATCGGTCTTAAGACCCTCTTTACTTCAAAAAATGCTATCTGGGATAGAATCATGTCTGCATCTATGCTTACAGCAATCCCGGTAATTGGATTATTTATGACTATTCAAAAGAATCTTGCTAGCGGAATGACCGCTGGTGGTGTGAAAGAGTAAGTAGAGGAAAATTAGAAATGGGTAAACATGTAGGAATGATACATTATAAATCAGGAAGTACTGATGGAGTCTCTCTGGAAATGGAAAAATGGAAACGAGCATTGGAAAATGCTGGGCATACAGTCTTCTTCTGCTCAGGTCTTCATGAAAATGACAATCTTGAACGGGTAACAACTATTGTGGAACTTAATTACCACACACCAGAGGCGAGTAGAATATTAAGAGGTATGTTCACCTCATTAGATGTGTACGGAGACGATAATCCACAAAAACGGTTTGAGGAAGATTTCTATTCTCAATGTGCAATACTTGAATCAAAACTTTCCGATTGGATTGTAAAGAACTCTATTGAAATAATGATACCTGAGAATGTATGGTCAGTTGCTCTACACCCAGCAGCATCACTTGCTTTACAGAGGGTTGTGGTTCGTTACAACCTCAGAGTACTTGCTCACCATCATGATTTCTACTGGGAAAGAATCGGCGACTATAACCTAACTTGTAAAAAGGCGATGGAACTTGCAGATACTCTATTTCCTCCTCATGTTCGACACTATAAACATGTGGTTATAAACTCTCTTGCTCAGAAAAACCTTTTTGAGCGAAAGGGTATACATGCAGAGGTAATTCCTAATGTCTTTGATTTCACAGAAGATACCATGAATACTAATGGATTTGTCAAAGATAGTTTTAATCAAGACTTCCGCTCTGATATTGGAGTGAAGGAAGAAGACATCATGGTTCTTCAAGCAACACGAATTATTCCACGAAAAGGAATTGAAATGGCCATAGATGTGGTAGCTCATATGAATATTTTACTACCCTCTTTGAGAGGACAAAATCTCTATGATGGAAGAACTATTCTTCCTTCAACTCAAATAATTCTTGTCCTAGCCGGATATTCAGAAGATGACAAAACTGGAGAATACCTCAATACGCTAAAAGAATATGCTCATAAAATGCAAGTGAAAATGATTCATGTAGACTCTATGATTTCATCACAAAGAGAATTAACACCTGCTAAACGGTATTCCCTTTGGGATTCATACTCTCATGCAGATATCGTTACCTACCCATCCTACTGGGAAGGATGGGGCAACCAACTCCTTGAAGCTCTCAAAGCAAAAATTCCTGTAATACTTTTTGAATATCCAGTATATATATCTGACATTGCACCAAGAGGGCTTGAAATGCTTTCACTAGGTTCTAGAATTGATAAAAAAAATGGAAGCGACCTTGTTGAGGTTGGAGAAAATATATATGAAAAGACAGCACAGAAAACACTGAAAGTACTGACAAATAGAGAAAAATATAAGACTATGGTAGAAAGAAATTTCTCTATAGGGAAACACTATTTTTCTCTTGAAGCACTTTCAGATTATCTAACACCTTTCATGGAGGAATGGGACTAATATATGGTTACATTAAAAGATATTGCTCTACGCGTAAACAGATCTATAACCACCGTCTCAAGAGCCCTTGCGGGATATAGTGACGTTAGTCCAGAGACTATAGAACTTGTGAGAACTGCTGCACATGAAATGTCCTATGTTCCGAATACCATTGCGCGTAGACTTCGTAACAAATCCACGGAGACCATTGGCTTCGTCATCCCAGATTCCTCTGGAGGATATAGTGAAGCTTTTTTCAATGAATTCCTTGCCGGTGTCAGTAGAAGAGCTTCTTCTCTTGGCTATGACCTTCTTGTAGCAGTAGCAAATGATAAAAATGATGAGTTATCGACCTATAATAAGCTGATTACAGAAGGAAAAGTAGATGGATTCATTCTTACGCGTACATACAGAAATGATGCAAGGGTAGAATTTCTTAATAACACAGCATTTCCCTTTGCAATGTTCGGACGAGTCGAACACTTAGATGCAATCCCCTACATCGATGAAGATGGGGAATATGCAATGGGCCTTATTGTTCAACACCTCCTACAACGAGGTCACACAAGAATTGCTTGTATAGGGCAACCACAGACTATTATGTTTTCTTATATCCGTTTGAAAAGTGTAATTTATCATCTCAATCAAGCAGGAATTTCTTTACCTCCTGAGTTCATCAGGATGGGGTATTTCACACAGAAGGAAGGGTATGACCAATCTTACGAACTTCTCTCTCAGCAATCACCCCCTACTGCAATAATCTGCTTCAACGATCTTCTCGCTTTTGGGGCAATCAATGCAGGAAAAGATATGGGACTCTCTATTGGGCAGGAACTCGCTGTAACAGGCTTTGATGATATCCCTATGTCGGCTCATTACCGACCCCCATTAACAACAATACTCCAACCAATCCAAAATATTGGTGGAATGGTTGTAGATTTACTGATTGATAATATACGTGCTATTAAGGGAGATATCCCATTAAATAGCAACAATTCATTGGAAAATGGGAGAATTAAGATTCCTAAGAACTGGAAAATTGAGGCTACACGCCATAATAATCAGCTCCTTCTTCAACCAGAACTTATTATTCGGGAGACTACGTAATGAACATAAAAATAGTAAGGAAAAACATACACGAACACCTCAAACAGATCTATGGAGAAGCATTAGCACAAATTTGGACAGAACAGTTTGTCTCTCTAGTTCTCAATAAAACAGATATATTATCTACAAAAGACGGGTCCGTTGAAAATAATAATTGTATTGACCTCCATACTTCCCTACTTATCACCTATGCAGATTCCCTTAAATCCCAAGATCTTTCTCCAATTGAAACCCTTACGAGCTTTCTCAAAGAACATGTGGGGCAATCAATCTCTACTGTACACCTCCTCCCATTCTATCCTGCTTCCTCCGATGATGGATTTTCTGTCATTGATCCTACTGTTGTGGATCCTAATTTAGGTTCATGGGATGATATTTCACAGTTGAATGGCTCATACCGGTTAATGTTTGATCTTGTGGCGAATCATTTATCACAATATAACGAATCAATACAAAAATATCTTGAAGACGACAAAGACTTTGCAGATTTTGCTATTGAGGTTAAAGGCGATGAAGATATATCTCAGGTATTTCGTCCTCGATCATTACCTCTTTTCTCTCAATTTGAATCTAAAAATGGAAGGAAAAAACTCCTTTGGACTACATTTAGTTCAGATCAAATTGATATCAATTACAGTAACCCTAAGGTTCTCCTATTTATCCTTGATGTATTACTCACCTATGTTTCCCGTGGGGCTTCACTCGTACGACTCGATGCAATTGCATTCATTTGGAAGGAATTAGGAACATCATGTATCCATCACAAAAAGACTCATAGTATTATACAATTCTTTCGTTGGGTACTCGCTGCATGTGTACCGGGGACAGGGCTTATCACAGAAACAAACGTTCCTCATGAAGAAAACATCTCTTACTTTGGTAACGGGCACAATGAAGCTGCACTTGTCTATAATTTCCCATTACCTCCTCTGACTCTCCACACATTCATTACAAAAAACAGTAGTAAACTAAGTGAATGGGCTTCAACCCTTACAACTCCATCTGATCAAACAACATATTTCAATTTTCTTGCATCCCATGATGGTATCGGTATAGTCCCTGCAAAAGGAATCCTTACAAATGAAGAAATTAATCACATGGCTGAACATGTAAAAGCTCAGAAAGGATTTGTTTCTTATAAAAGTGAAGGGGATGGAACACAAAGTCCATATGAGCTCAACTGTAGCTATCTCTCTGCCTTATCTGGTCTTACACCTGATGAAACAAACGATATTAAAGCAAAAAGATTCATTGCATCACAGGCCATTATGCTATCCTTGAGGGGAATTTCAGGAATCTATATTCACAGTCTCCTGGGCTCAGAAAACTACGTTACATCACCTGACATACTGAACCATCCACGAAGAATCAATAGAGAAAAACTAGATTCACAGACCGTGAATAGGGAACTAAAGGATCCTAGATCGCTCAGATCTTTAGTATTCTTTTCTTATCTCAAACTGCTAGATATTCATAAAAAAGAAAAGGCATTTAGAGCAAAATCTCATCAGATAATTTGCTTCAGTGACCCGAGACTCTTCATTGTACTCAGAATTGCCGAAGTAGAAGATGAGCACATTCTCTGTATTATTAATGTGAGTGAAGACTCAATAGCCTTTGATTTCACAAGCATTCTTGAACAATGCGAATTAGATACACAAAATCTTCGATGGTATGACCTAGTCACTAAAACTCCTCTAATAAGTGAGAATTTTTCTCATCAATTACACATCTATCCTTATCAGGTGTGCTGGTTGAAGAGTTAGACTATCTTATTTTACTGTAGCTGAGTACATCATACTTGTGTTTAACTCAATTCTTCTTAAGACAACGAATACCTCTATTTGAGTAAAAACCTGTTCATTAGCCTTAAATTGATAGTAATCATCCCACTTTACGGCCTCCATTTCTTTATAATTTTTAATCAAGGCATTCACATTAAGCATAATATTAGCCTCCGTTATTTTTTTTAGAGATCATTGATTTCTCATATATGGAGAACCTCGGTAATCTTTAAAAAGGGTGGAATGTATAACGGTTAATTAAAAACTGATTTACCAACTATCGTATAATCTGTTATAGTTTATACATATCGATACCGTCAGTAATGACGGTATCTTTTTTAAGGAAGTTGATGGGGTCTGGGGGCTCCCACGGTCTTCAAAACCGTTGACTGTAGAGAATGCAGTGGCAGGTTCGATTCCTGTCTCTTCCGTAGTATGAAAGAGAATTCACTTTTTCCACAGGTAGAACAACTCATTAATGACCAAGCCATTTCATATTGGATTAACAAGATTAGTAGGCCTGTAACTATAGATGTCATTCGCGCAATATTAGAAAAACAAAGAAACACGTGGAAAAAAACAAAGACAACTCCTTCCCGAGAAACGTTAATAGAAGAGATTACCCATTCTTGCAGATTATTGTACATAAAAAATATTAACCATGTAATAAATTGCACAGGGGTAATTATCCATACAAACCTAGGAAGAGCTCCCATAAGTCTTGATGTGTGGAATAGTGTCACGCCTCTTAACACCCGATACGCTAATGTAGAATATGATGTCGACTCCGGAAGGAGAGGAATTAGAAACTCAAACCTAAGCACCCTCTTATCATACCTTAGCCATAGTGAAGGTGGATTAGTGGTAAATAATAACGCAGCTGCCCTCTACATGACGTTATTCCATTTTGCAAAGGGAAGAGAAGTAATTGTAAGTAGGAGTGAACTTGTTCAAATTGGTGGAGGTTTTCGTATTCCTGACATCATGAGAGACGCAGGAGTACATTTAGTAGAAGTTGGAACAACGAATATCACATCAATAGATGACTATCTTTCTGCTATCAATGACAATACTGCTATGATCCTTAAGGTTCATAGATCAAACTTTGCCTTAAGAGGTTTTTGCAAGGAAGTTGGAATAAAAGAGTTAGCCATATCTTTGCCAAAAGATATTTTGTTAGTATGTGACCAAGGTTCTGGGATGCCTGTTGCAGGACATCCTGGGGAGACCAGCATTGCTCAACATATTAAAGATGGGGCCCATATTGTCACCTTCAGTACCGACAAAATCCTCTCAAGTGTGCAAGGAGGATGCCTCGTTGGAAAAAAAGAACATATTGATTCCCTCGTAAAATGCCCAATGTACAGAGTTTTACGTCCAGGGAAGACTGTCCTCTCGATTCTAGAACAGACTCTAATTTCCTACCTCAACGGCGATAAAGGACATGCATTACGAACTATCGAATTATCGATAGAAGAAATGAGAGCCAGAGCAAATGAGATTATAAAAGCTTGCTCCTCTCCTAGCGTTTCTATTGTTAATTCTTTCATGACCCTTGGTGGTGGTAGCAGTCCTGATGAGAAATCTCCAGATATTTCTATATGTATTTCGAAGGATTATTCAAGTGAAAAAGTTGCTCACTATCTTAGACATAGAGATATTCCCATTGTTTCAACAGTAGAAAAAATTGGAGTCCTTCTTCACGTATCAACAATCTTTGAAGAAGATATACTGCCTATAAAGATAGCATTAAAAGAAATTATAGAGAATCCATCATGCATATCATAGGAACTGCAGGTCATGTAGATCATGGCAAAAGTGCACTTGTTCATGCCCTTAGTGGAGAAGAAACAGATAGACTTCCTGAAGAAAAAAGGAGAGCGCTTACAATAGAATTAGGATTTGCATCATATCTTGATTCTAAAAATGAACGAATCGGCATCATCGATGTCCCTGGGCATGAACGATTTATTAGAAATATGGTAAGTGGTACATGGGCATTAGAATTAGCACTATTATGTGTTGCATCTGATGATGGATGGATGGCTCAGACTACAGATCATGCACATATTCTTAAAGGGATGCTAGTCCCCTCAATTATCGTTGTTATTACCAAAGTAGATATTGTTAACGAATCAAGATTGCAAGAAGTAATCCATGAAATAGATAAGAACATATATCAAATTTTCAATACTTCTTTTCCTATTCATGCGGTAAGTGCTCATACAGGAGTAGGAATAGAAAATTTAAAGAAACTCATTAGCAAAAACCTTCTGGCTAACACTATAAAAAAATTTCCTCCAATGCTCTATATTGACAGATCTTTCATCCTTAAAGGTATTGGAACTGTGGTAACAGGCTCCCTTGTTGGCGAACAGATAGAAGTTGGACAAAATATTACCATTCTTCCTTCTCAGAAAGTTGGAAAAATTCGTTCAATACAAATGTTTAATCAAAAAGTTAACACTGCAAAACCTATCTCTCGATGTGCCATTTCCCTCCAAGGGATAAGTAAAGAAGATGCAAACAAAGGATTTATTGCTACAATAGCCCCTGAACAATTCACCCTTTGCGATGAGCTATTTGTAACTCTCGCTCCAATAAAAAACAATCAGCCAATTGAAATAAAAAATCATCAACATGTAGCACTTGCTTTTGGAAGTGATCACACAGAAGCAAGTATCCATTTCGTTAACGAAAAAAAAGATGATAATTCTTCTATTCTTCTTTGTAGATTACAATTAGCAAATGGAATCTTCTTCTATCAGGGTCAGCCGATTGTGATTATGAGTGTGGGAGCTAGCAAGGTCCTCAGTTATGCAAAAGTCGTATATACATCCCCTTTAAACAGAAAAATGCAGAGAGCGTTAGGTCAGCTTTTTTTACCATACTCCTCTCCTCCATCTCTCTTTGATTCAATGGAAGTTCTCTCTTTATACCTATTTTCTTTTGTTAAATCTAAAAATACACTTCCTTCAGTTTTGACGATAGAGGGAGAAAATTATATAGCTCTGGACTCTTATCATATTAAAGAAAAAACGTATAAAGAAATTGAGAAAATAATTCTAGAAAGAGCATCACAAAGTCAAGGAGTTCCTCTTCAAAGTGCAAAATTCATTCAACCTTACCCTAGCGAGTTAATAGAGTTAATAATCAATAATCTTATTAAACAACATAGCATTGTGTTATGTGATGGATCTCTCTTAATTGCCTCAAAAGATGATGTTGAACTTACAAAAAGAGCCTCAGAGCTCTATCAAGAGATTCAGGATTTTGGTTTCCAAGGGTTCCCCGTAAAATCTATCGAAAAGAGTGACAAAGAACACATTGGGTGCCTCTTAAGAAATAAAAGGATCATTATCATCGATAGTATGGTTATATATCTTGTCACCACCTATGATCAAATTCTTTCTGAATTGACTCAACATCTTTCTCTAGGAGATACTTTTTCGATTGCTGATGCAAAAGAAAAAATTGGTATTAGTCGTAAATTCATGATTCCATTGCTAAATCAGATTGAAAAAGATGGATATATTATGAGAATAGGCGATAGACGCAAAGTAATTAAGAAGAAAAAATTTCATAAAACTCTTATCAACTAGTTAGACCTATAAATCTAGATTTGTAGTTGTTATTTTTTTATCGATAATGCTATAATGAAAGGTAGGAAAATTACACGGAGGTCGATTGCATGACTAGAAAATTTGTACACCCCCTTTTTCGTTATGTCTATGTAACACTACTTTCTTTATTTTTGGTAACACTCTTCTCATGTGGTGGGAAGACGGTTTCCGCTACTGGAGTACAGGAAGAAGCAACAGTTATTACTGCACGTTTCACAGATCCAGTAGAGTTAGTTCCCCAGAATAGTGAAAAATGTATTGCATGTCATACGAAAACTAATCCAATCACAAAACTTGCTTCCCCACCAGCTGCGGCGGGAGCAGAGACAGGGGGATGAGCACCTCCTGCGCCGGAGTTTTCGGCGCTTGAAAAATATCAAGTATCAAAAGAATTTCTCACAACAGCTCATGGTGAACTTGGATGCGTTACCTGTCATGGTGGTAATGGTGCAGAAGAACGTTTTGAGTTTGCACATGATGGGGTGAATTTTACTCCTTCAGCAGATACAAACGGTATTTGTGCAACCTGCCATGCTGAGGCAACTGAATCATATTCAAAATCTCTTCACTACACCGTTCGCGGTTTCCAAACCTCATTGATTGAATTCAGTGGTGATGAACAGGCTCTTGAAAATCCTCATGAAGGACTTGGAGAGACCTTTAATCTCAACTGTATGAACTGCCATGCTACGTGTGGTGAATGCCACGTCAGTCGTCCTAGTGGATATGCAGGCGGTCTCATTGACCAACACACATTCTTTAGTACTCCTCCGATGGAACAAACATGTTATGGTTGTCATGGAGCAAGGAATGCCGGAGAATTTATGGGTACTGTTGGATTTGCTCGTGATGTTCACTTTGAAGCAGGTATGACCTGTACTGATTGTCACGATGTGACAAATTTCCATGGCGATGGCACAGAATATGACTCTATGTGGAGTCATGCATCTCTCCCTTCATGTACTGATTGTCATGATGATGTTACTGGGAATAATGCTTCTAATGATTCACACAAAGCACATAATGAAGACCTTGCTTGCCAAGTATGTCATGCTCAAGCAAATCAAAACTGTTTTGAATGCCATACAGACATTAACGATGATAGAACTAGTCTAACGAGTCACTCTGACATGAGGATTTTATTCAGAATAGGATTAAACCCAGAAGTAAGTGAAAATAATCCATATAAGTATGTCACCCTTCGTCATATTCCAACCACAGAAAATACGTTTGATTCTGCTGGAGAAAATTTGATTCCGAATTTTGACACAAAGACCAACTGGAAATATTCACCAACTCATAACATTCAAAAGGTCACCTTCCAGAATGAAACATGTGATTCTTGTCATGGTAATGAAAGAATCTTCTTGAATGAAAGAGATTTATTAGAAAGCGATAGTGCTGCAAATAAAGCATTGATTGCTAGTCCTCCTGAGAAATTAGGAAATTAGGACTTATTTTCTACTCAGACTAATAAGAGACCGGAAGTAGTTGCTTCCGGTTCTCTTTTTCTGTATAAGGATATGTAATGAATAAAAAACTTAAAAACACCTTGTCATTTATCTCAAGCTTGAAAGTCGCAATCTTCTTGCTTATCTTCATTGCAATCTATATTGTTATAGGGACATTACTTCCTCAACATGGAACAGAAGCTTTGTATCAACAGAAATATCCAAAAATCTCATCAACTATTCTCACACTTCACCTTGATGAAGCATATTCATCTCCAATCTTCCTATTGTTGATGAGCTTGTTTGTCATTAATCTCACTTCATGTACGATTATGAGGCTCAAAGGGCAACTTCATGTTGCTATGCCATCTTACTATCCACCTTTTCTAGATAAAGAAGAAAATAGCATTGAAAATGTTACTGAGGAAGAGTTTCTGGACCTTACAAAAAGACAATTATTTCGAGTTGAAAAAGAGGATAATTCTACCTACAAGGGGGGGAAATTCCGAGTTGGTTCTTTAGGTGCAGCTATTACTCACATCGGTATCCTAGTCATCTTCATTGGAGCAGTTGTTAGTAATATGAGTGCTCAGGAGGATATGATTTCACTATTACCTGGTAACACTGAGGAATTCTCTCAATATGGTCTTAGCATCACGTTGGATGATTTTTATATGACCTTTGATGAAAATGATTCAATCATACAATACTTTAGTGAAGTGACAATTGTTAAAGATGATGGGTCCACACAAAAAGAAAAAATATGGGTTAACAATCCACTCCATATTAATAATCTTGGTTTCTACCAAGCAAATTTTGGCTGGACAAGCAATTTGGTCGTAAGGGATATTAATACAAACGAAATTTTAGTTGAAGGCTTACTAAGAAACCAAAAATCATACTTCCATCAACCTAATCACTTAAATATTAGCCTTTATGCATACTTTCCTGATATGATAATTGATCATGATCAAATGCCATATAGTAAATCAAATAAAGAGAATAACCCTTACTATGCGGTAGTACTCTCTCAATTTGGTAATACTGTTGGATCTTATATCTTAGAGCCTGGGCAGGAAGTTGAGTTTGAAGGTGTTGCTATCTCCTTCACCCACTCAATCGCCTATACCGGTTTGGTTGTAAGAAATGATCCATCCTACCCAGTTGTCTTAACTGGATTTATCATATTGCTCGTAGGAATGTTTATGAGTTTCTATCTCTATCCAAGATTCATCTATTACAGCGATGGGAAAATTATTGTATCAAGCAAGAAAAATGGATGGGTCTTTCACCATGCCATTAAAGAAAGTCTTTCACAACTTAGATCTAAACATAAGGAATAATAGTCTATGTATCAGAATATCGAAAATATTAGTTTTATGATCGCCTTTATCTTCTACGTCGTCTCAGCTATCATGTATTTGTTGTACGTTACAGGTATAGTTACAAAAGTAGCAAAAATAGCGACTTATGTAACACTAATTGGATTTATTTCTCACTCTATCGCTATGATCTCAAGAACCATTGGAGCTGGAAGGCTCCCTTTTAGCAATCAATATGAATTTGCGCTCTCTTTCGCATTTGGGATTATTCTAAGTTTCCTTATCCTGCATAAAATTTATCATTTTAGTGCAATAGGAGCTTTCGTGATGCCTCTAGCCATTCTTGTCATGGGTTATGCATCTTTACAATCAAAGAGCATAAGACCTCTTATGCCAGCGTTACAAAGCTATTGGTTAACGTTCCATGTAGGAACAGCAATTCTATCCTACGGATCTTTTGCCTTAGCTGGGGGAATTTCAGTTATTTACCTGATAGATGAGAAACGTACTGGTGATAAAAGATTACTTAAAGACCCTGCCATTAGTGATATGTTGAGTTATAGAGTAATTGTCTTTGGTATTCTGATGCTTTCTGTTGTTATTATAAGTGGAGCAATCTGGGCACAAAAAGCGTGGTCTCGATACTGGTCATGGGATCCAAAAGAAACATGGTCACTAATTACATGGCTTATTTATGCTGTATACCTCCACTTACGACTAAGAAGGAATTGGAAAGGAAAAGCTGCAGCCTGGTTTGCCATTCTCGGTTTTGTTTCAGTACTGTTCACTTTTGTAGGAGTAAACATTCTATTACCTAGTCTTCATAGTTATGCAACTTGATTATCGAGTTAGGGAAATATGTGCGCCATAGAATCAATATAGATAGGTATGATCTTAATAATTATTCCTATCTATTACATAGAGTAAGAAAAAGGAGAATACTAGATCTGAGGAATCTCCTCACTAACAATTAGAGAAATTAAATCAATTACGTCAATGATTTTATCAATTCAGATCTAGGAGTAGTAACGTGAATATATTGCGTAAATTCAAGGAAACATCCTTGTCAGTTGCTCCAATTGTCATTATAGTAATTTTCTTACATCTTACTATTGCTCCTTTAAGTTGGAGCCAAATAGGGTCCTTCTCCGTAGGGGCTATGCTAATTATCATTGGATTGAGTCTTTTTCTACTTGGAACAGAGATTAGTATCATACCATTTGGACAATTAGTTGGGTCTTCCTTAGTGCAAAAAAGAAATACTTCACTCATGATTGTTTCTGGCATTATTGTGGGAATAATCATTACTATAGCCGAACCTCAGGTTCAAATCCTTGCTAAACAAGTAACCTTTTTCACCACATCAATTTCACAAATTACTCTTATAATCGCAATTTCTCTTGGGGTGGGAATCTTTATAGCTGGGGCTTTTTTACGGATCCTCCTCAACTTCTCATATCGATGGACAATTCTGGTTGGGTACACAATCGTTGCAATAATAGCCTTATATGTTGATGCCTTTTACATCCCAATAGCGTTTGATGCAGGTGGAGCTACAACTGGACCAATGACTGTCCCATTTATTATCGCCCTAGGAATTGGTGTGTCTCATGTGAGGCGTAATGAAAATAGTGACGAAAATAGTTTTGGATTAGTGGGAATTGCCTCAATAGGACCTATAGTCGCTGTCCTTCTTATGGCATTTTTATCTCAAGGAAATAATGAGGTAATAAACGAAACTTCTCATAATGTAAAGGACTCTTCTGCTGTAGCCTTACTGTGGCTCTCTTCTGCGAAAGAAGTTTTTCAAGCGATGGGGCCATTGGTGCTTCTATTTATCATATTTCATATTACACTTCTGCACCTTAAGCGAAGACAAATTATTAGGAGTATAGAAGGAATTGTATATACTTCAATTGGTCTTATTCTTTTTCTAGTCGGAGTTAACGGGGCTCTTATGCCAACAGGGAGTGCCTTGGGAGCTTCATTGGGCGCTTTTTCTCCATCGATAGTGCTCATTCCCATAGGAGTTATCTTTGGTGCCGTAATAGTTCTTGCAGAACCGGCTGTATGGGTATTAACTGAACAAGTGAGGGAAGTTTCAGCAGGTGCTATCTCTCAAAAGATAGTCCTCGTGTTCTTCTCGATTGGAGTATCTTTTGCTGTGGGATTGGCTATGTTGAGAATAATCTACTCTATACCCCTGACCTATATTCTTTTGCCAGGTTATGCAATTGCACTTTTTCTGTCCTTCTTTTCTCCTCCACTTTTCACGGCGATTGCATTTGATTCAGGGGGCGTTGCTTCTGGTCCATTATCGAGTTCTTTTTTGCTAGCTTTTGCATTAGGTGTTTCTCAATCATTGGGAGGAAACCCCCTACTTGATGGGTTTGGTATTGTATCTCTTGTTGCAATGACTCCACTGATAACTATCCAAATACTAGGAGTGTTATATAAGAAGAAAGCAAGGCATAATAATATATCGCTACACTCTAAGGAGGTATCTTAATGGCACGTGAGATTGGCACAATCTATCTTCATGGGAAGCTCTTAATAAGCATAGTACAACGTAATATTGGCAATTCCCTTGTTAACGCAACAAAAGAAGCTGGCGCAAAGGGTGGAACCATTATTTTTGCTAAAGGAGTTGCAGATAATGCAATACTTCATGCTCTTGGATTAGGCGATAGTGATAAAGATATTGTTTTTACACTGTTAAAGGAGCAAGAAGTTCCCCCTGTTATAGAAGCTATAAGACATTTTAGAGAACATAAACGCCTTTCATCTGGCGTTGCTATGCTCATCGATGTCCCTGATATGTTAACCCACTTCACACATAACCAAGAAGGAGAAGAGACAATGGAAAATTCTAAAAAAACAAAAGGAGAGCACACTCTTATAACCTGCATTGTTAACAAGGGATATGCAGATGAGATAATGGATACTGTTCGAAAGGAAGGTGCGACTGGGGGAACTATTATTTCAGGGAGTGGGACTGGTAAAGAAGAGGATGTGAAATTCTTTGGTGTTACTTTAGTACCTGAAAAAGAAATCTTACTAATTGTAGTAGAATCTTCAAAGACAAAAAAAATACTTGAAACCATTAAGAATATTCCGTCACTTGATCAGGTAGGTTCAGGCATAGCATTTTGTATGGATGTTGAAAGATTCATCACCCTAGGTGGCAAACTTCCAGCCTAGGAGGCTTAATTGTGAAAATAGGATTACTGAGTGATATCCATGGCAATGTAGAGGCTCTCTCCCGTGTTATAGAAGATGCTACCAATCAGAAAGTTGAGAAATTCGCTTTTTTAGGAGATTTGACTTTTTTAGGGCTTTACCCAAAAGAGTGTTATGAAATACTTATGAGTCTATCCCCTATAGTTTATATAAAAGGAAATACTGATGCAAATATTGAAGAATTAGATTCGTTTATACCAACGAATTCTTTTGAACAATATCTTCATGATGTTATCAAATTCACACACGATTCACTCGATGAGAGAAGTAGAAATGAAATCTCATCTTGGCCAATTGCACAACAGCTTTGCATCGAAGAGAGAAATGTTATATTTTGTCATGGTAGTCCTTATTCCTTTAATGATAAGCTCCTATCAAACGGTGAAACTACTAATTCTATTGCAGAGAAATTACAACTTGAAAATGTAGAATTAATCTTTTCTGGTCATACACATACTAGAGGAGACTTCTTTATAGGAAACAAGAGAATTATTAACCCAGGTTCCATTGGGTATCGTTTTGATGGAGGAATCGGGGCAAGCTATACTATTATTGAGATCACTAAAGAAGGAGTAGAAGTAGATAATCGTATAATTCCATATAATCAAGAGCATTATATTGATGAATTATTAAAAAAAAGTACAGAGTTGCCTCTTCTTAAAAGTGTTATCTACGCGCTTACTACAGGTCAACCAATGCCTAATTTTAAGGAATATTTCACAACAGGGTGAGCTCCCTGCTTTTATTCCAGACCTTCTCCATAAGATCTTGATCAAGCGCATGCTTTGCAGGTTTCTCTTCTATGGTAAGATTGAAGAACTTACCACTTATTCCGTTAACTTCTTCATCTGCTACTAAATAATGTATTGCTTTTGCTGAAATTTGAGGATCTTTTAAAAATAGTGATAAGAAGTATTTTGAATAGAGTCTATATAATACACTATTTTCATTTCCAATATTGCTTTTTACCTCTCCTGGATGCATTGAGTTAATCGTAACTCCTGACCCTTCTAGATCTTTAGCGAAGTGTTGCATCGTAAGAAGCTGAGCCGTTTTTGCAGCACCATATCCTTTTAATCCCGTATACAAGTGGTGTTTCCACTCTAAATCATCTATATGCACAGTGGAAAATCTATGCCCTTCAGAGTTGATAGTAAGAATACGAGAAGGAGCAGAAGCCATAAGAGTCTCTTTCAACAAAGAAATGAGTAGAAATGGAGAGAGATGATTCACATGGAAGGTAGTCTCTATCCCTACCTCTGTAAAACTTTTTCTTTGTAAGAAGGTTCCTGCATTCAGAATCAAGACATCAATTCTTTGATAAGTTTTCTTTATCTGATCAACGACCTTGTGAATATCTTCAAATCGTGAAAAATCAGCAATAAAAAGATCACATTGAGTAGCATACTGCTCCTCAATTTCCTTCTTTACTTCTTCCCCTTTTTTCTTATTACGGACAATCATCACGAGGTGTGCCCCATATTGAGCAAGTCGATGAGAGGTTACATACCCGATACCCGAGGTGGTTCCTGTGATTACACACACTTTCCCCTGCAAAGAAGCTTCACTCTGCTTTTGAACAGCAAGGCCATTTTGAATGAATTTCAATTCATCTGGTAACTCTATTTTCATACGTACTACCCAAAAAACCTATGCATAAACCAGCGATAAAGTTTTCTATATCCTGGGACATTATTGTTGATATCACCCCATAGGTCATAATAATCTCTTTGTGATGCAATCAAGCCCTTATCGTTGATAGTAAGCCTTGAACAACCATACATCGGAGTACTTGGAAAGACCCTGAACATCATCGTCATTTTCCACTCTAAGAAAGCCCCCTCTTCATCACGAGTAACAACAGATAAATCCATCCGTAATTCTTTACATCGTTTTGCAAGACGATCACACATCTTCACAAATTCACTTTTTCCCTCAATTCTCTGAATAGAATCTTGAAAAATAAGATCATCGTCATAATACGGATAGAGATGAGACCAATCTGGTTTCCCTTTGGTATTATATGTTTTCGACCATAACTCTCTGATTGTTTCAACAGTTAATGGAAGTATATCTAAATTTGAATTGCTCATAATGTCTTCCTTTTTCGATTATGTTAGATTAACACAGAGACAAAAGTCTAACAAGGTAATACATACGTGTAACTTAGATAACTATCTGCCTAAAACAAAAAAATCGCCATTAATACAAATCGATATAGGTGAGTCGGAGCGTAGAGAAAAGGAAAAGAGCAAATTTTTTTTGACTTGATTTGGAAAAGTGTAATATATATACTACATTCATGAAAATAACAGGAAAAACAATTATTACATTTTTTGTACTTATTATTGGAGCCTTACTATTAGCTGTTATATATGTTCCTTATACAGAATATAGTGCCTTAGGAACAGTCGCAAGTATGACACTATTCACTGCTATAATCAGTTTTATTTTCGGACTTATCACGAATGATTATTCGTGGACTGACCGATTATGGAGTACATCTCCTATCATCTATGCTTGGATGTATGCCTATGCTGGAAATTTCAACCAAGTTGTAACGATAGCTGCAATTTTAGTCACTTTCTGGGGAGCTCGTCTTACCTTTAATTTTGCCCGTCGTGACGGATATACCGGAGAAGAAGATTATAGATGGAAAATTCTTCATGGGTATATACAGAAACCACTATATTGGATGCTTTTCAATCTCATATTTATAGCTTTTTACCAGCAGGTTCTTTTTGTGGGCTTTACTCTCCCTCTATTTATAATGAGCCAACAAAGCAATGCGACACTTACACTTACATCGATGATTGCAATACTTTTCTTTTTCTCCTTTCTCACCATAGAAACGATAGCTGACCAACAGCAATATATGTTCCAACAATCAAAATATGGCCTTCTTCCTCCAAAGGAGCACTATAAGAAAGATTATGAAAAAGGTTTTAGAACTACTGGACTATTTTCTATCTCTCGCCATCCCAATTATCTTGGTGAGTTAGGAGTATGGTGGAGTATATACCTTCTTGGGGTCTCTACGTTAGAATCGCTGCTCCATTGGTCGATTATTGGAGCTGTAATGCTCACTTTCCTTTTCATGGGTTCCACATGGTTCACAGAGATTATTACAAGTAAAAAATATCCAGAATATAGCAATTATAAAAAAGAAGTATGGCCAATTCTTCCAAAGTTTCGTAGATAAGATAGAACCTCATAAAAGCATGTAGAAGCAGGCCAGAGCCTGCTTCTTTCTTGTTTATGCAATAAAATTTCCATAGATAAACCCAACTATCGTTGAAAATACAATTACTAAAGAGACGAAGGTAGCTGTTTTCTTGAATCCTAGTTCACTTCCAATAATGAGCATGCTTGGTAATGATAAACTCGGTCCTGCAAGAAGGAGAGCAAGCGCTGGGCCTTCACCCATACCGGAACCAATTAATCCTTGAACAATTGGAATTTCGGTAAGAGTTGCAAAATACATAAAAGCACCAGAAATAGAGGCAATGAATGTAGCAGCCAATGAGTTCCCCCCAACAAGTTGAGCAATCCAAGAACTTGGAATGAGAGCCTCTTTCCCAGGACGTCCTAACAAGAAACCAGCTATTAGGACACCAATAAATAGAAGTGGGAGAATTTGAATAGCAAAGTCTCTAGTCTCCCCTACCCACTGTGTAATATCATCCTTATGAAACCATTTAATGAGTGAAAAGACTAAAAGAAAAACGAAACCACCAGTAATCACATACTTCATTCTGAAAATATTATCCCAGAAAAGGTTAGATCCATTTGAAGGAGCCCAATTTAAAAAGATTAAAATCCCAATCATTGAAATCATGAAAATGCTCAGCTGTAAAAGTGTTTTAGACTCTTCTATATGTATCTCTTTAAATAATCTCTCATCACTAAGTCTCTTCTCATCCTCCTTTCGAAAGAGAAATTGCATAATCAAGCCGATTAGTATAGAGAGCACTATCGAGCTTACCATCCTAGTGGCACCGAGACTTATTCCAAACACTTTATAAGATAAAATAATCGCCAAGATATTTATTGCAGGTCCTGAGTAGAGAAATGCAATCGCAGGTCCAAGTCCGGCTCCTTTTTTGTAAATACCTTTAAACAAGGGGAGAATGGTACAAGAACAGACTGCAAGTATTGCACCCGACACGGAAGCAACCGAATAGGCAACAAACCTATTAGCTTTAGGACCAAGATACTTCATCACCGATTGTTTATTCAAAAAGACGACTATAGCCCCTGCAATAAACATTGCTGGAACAACACAAAGTAAAACATGTTGATGAGCATAATCACTCAACATTAAGAATGACTCAAGTATTGCCTGAGTAATCCTTTCATGACTGAAAGGGATAAAATATATAGTAAGGAAAATAGAAAGCAATACAAGGATTTTTCTATTCGGAGTAAGATCTCTTATCTTCATATCTATGCTCTGAGAATAGTGAGAATCTGTTCTTTACTTAAAAGCTTACCAACACTTTTCACCTCTCCGTCGATCGCAAGAGCAGGAGTCATCATTACTCCCATATCGAGTATCTGATCAATCTGTGTTATCTTCTCTACTACTGCTTCAAGCCCACTCTCTGCGAGAGCTGCGCGTGTATTACTTTCAAGTGCCTTGCATTTAGGACATCCTGTCCCTAGAATTTGAATTATCATTTAATTGGTCTCCTATTGTTTCCATTATTGGAAACAATAGTGATATTGTCAAGCGTATTCATTGACAAAGTTTCCATTATTTGCAACAAATTATAAAAGAACAAGATTCATAACCATATAAGCTAGAATATACTGTTACAATCTTGGCTTGAAATGAGGATAATTATGAAAATTAAAAAAAAGATTATGTTTGTCTGTATCCACAACTCAGCGAGAAGCCAGATGTGTGAAGCATTTGTCCGGCACTATGCAGGAGATACATACGAAGTCCATAGTAGTGGTATTGAAAAAGGTAAACTGAACGAAGACGTAGTTCAAGTAATGACTGAACTTGGGATCTCTATGAAAGGACACTATGCAAAAAGAGCACAGGAATACATCCTTCGAAATGAAGCATTTGACTATGTGATCACTGTATGTGATGAAAGCAATGCCGAACGATGCCCTATCTTCCCAGGAAACCATCAAAGGCTCCATTGGGGATTCTCCGACCCAAGTGCTATTCAAGGAAGCAAGGAAGAAAGACTACCTCGTATCAGAATTATCCGCGATGAAATACACCAAAAGATTTTACTTTGGCTAAAAGAAAATGTATGAGGTAATGATCTACTAAATTCAACGATAAATATATAAATATAGTTGCAATCCTTTAACTCTTATCATGTTCTATGTAATGGTTCTTTTTCTTAGCACCTTTTAAATTATTAGAATACATTCTTTAATCTTGAAAAGATTGCTTTAAATAGTACTATTTGTAATGCACTTACTCATTCCTTTTAATTTCTTTTAATTAAATATTTGTGATGGTATAATATAATAGATTTAAAAATCTAAACAAACTGAGAGAAATAACCATGACAATATTAGAGAAATATGGATGGAGTGATTTTTGGGCTCAACGCTTTGAACCTTATAAGAGTTCAGGTGCAAATCCAGCAAGAATCATTAGAGAGGGAAAAGGGTTATTTCATGCGATTACAGAAAATGGGAAATGTATTGTAGAAATTTCAGGTGGATTGAGAAATCTGATTGAATTAGGAGTTTCAGAGCAACCAGTCATCGGAGACTGGTGCGCCGTTACTATCTATAATGATAATCGTGGACTGATTGAATCGATTCTTCCCCGTGAAAAGACTCTACATCGCCCAATTTCTAAAGATGAAAGACGAGTTATCAAAGATGGAAGAGTCGTTGCTTCAAATATTGAGATTGCTGCTGTAGTAATTGATGCGGCATTTGATGCTAATTTGAGAAGAGCTGAAAGATTCTTGACCTTGCTATCTGAAGATGAGATTCAACCCATTATAATCTTGTCAAAAGTAGATCTCACAAATAACCCTGAGGAATTTTATGTAAAAACAAGCACTCGCTTTCCATCAATTCCTGTAATTCTAGTTGACTCACTTCATGGGATTGGAAAAGAACAAGTAGAAAAATATCTCTCCTTTGGAAAAACTATGATTATCCTTGGAACAAGTGGTGCTGGTAAATCGACTCTCATAAACATGCTAGCACAGAGTTCCATTTCAAAGACTGGTGATGTACGAGACAATGATGGTCGTGGAAGACACACAACCACTGCACGCGAGCTCTATCTTCTCAGTACAGGCGCACTTCTCCTTGACACCCCTGGAATTCGGGCCATTGGAACTTATGGAGTAAAAAGCGATAGCGAATCAACAGTTTCTTTAATTTCTATGCTCTCAAAGAACTGCAGATTCTCTGATTGTACTCATATAAAAGAACCTGGTTGTGAAGTTTTAAAGGCTTTAAAAGAAGGTAAAATTGATGAAGATACATACAACAACTTTCTCACTATTCAAGCTGAATCAATGAGCAAGGATGAAATAATCTCTAAAAAACGAGAGCAGGAAAAGAACATCGCGAGAATCAAATATCAAATGAGACGAGAGAAATAAGTAAGTTTTTTCCCTTTCTTATAAAATATACAAGTTAACTCCACTTCTGTAATTCAATAATATTTCCTTCTGGATCTCGTGCATACACAACTGAGATTCTTCCCACTCCTTCAATATCACCATTAACCACATCTCCTAGAAGAGATCCTCCCTGATCCAAGAGAATCTGAACACTTTGTTCGACATCTTCGACAGCAAAAGCAATATGACCAAATCCTTCAAGATTAATAACCTTATTACTATTAATTTTATTCTTGCTATACTCGAATATCTCAAGCGTTGGGCCATCGTTCATCGAAGTGGGAAGTAATAAATGAATTCCTGTTATATGAGCATCTTGAATACCTGTCAGCCTATCCAACCATTCTCCTTGTAATTCTCTCTTAGGAGGTTTTTCAGTACACCCAAAAACTTTAATATAGAAATCAGCTAAAGTTCTCCAATTTTGACTAATCAAATTGACATGAGAGAATTTTGAATTCATAATACCGTCCTTTATCTATTTCTATTGTATAAAGCATTTTTTCATGAATCAAGTTACTTCTAATGATTATGGAACCTTATGAAATCCTACGCTCGTCAATTCTGCCTTTAATTAATTGCTCATACACCTGAGAAATTGATTCAGCAAAAATTAGTTGGTCATATCGAACACTAGATGCTATTGCTTGCGTAGAAAGTTGTTTTCGAAGCGCTGAGTCAGATAATATACGATCAAGATAACCATGGTACTCTTCACTCGTATGATATTGCCATCCGTTCACACCATCCTCCAATAAGTCGTCAAGGCATTTATCAGCACGACAGATAACAGGTAGCCCTGTTGCCATAGCTTCCACATAGGTAAGCCCTTGTGTTTCACTAGTAGAAGCACTACAAAATACATCTCCCAATCTGTAATACGAAGAAATATCCTGTTGTTTCTGCATCCCTGCAAAGATAACTTGCTTTTGCAATCCAAGGTAAGCAACCTGCTCTTCTAATTGATGTCGCCAAGGACCGTCACCTACTAACAGCAATGTACGATCACTTCTACCTGAGGAGAAGTTAGCAATTAGTTCATGTATATTCTTCTCTTTGGCTAATCGGCCCACATACACGATTACTTGATTATTTTTAGGTATCCCAAGATGCATTTTCATGGCATCAATTGAGTGTTGTTCTACAACAGATGAGAACCGCGAGAGATCAATACCAGAAGGAATTACTTCGATGGGATTACTTATCCCATAGGAAAGTAGTAGAAACTTGATTTTAGAGGTAGGGGCGATGATTGCGTCAATATTTGAGAGAATGTGGCGAGAGAAAAGTTGAGCCATCAATCTACCCATTCTCTTATTCGGAGAGAAGTACGTTGTATAATCCTCATATAGAGTATGATAAGTATGTACAAGTGGAACTCCACATGCGCTTGCAATACGCTTCGCCAGAGGGAAGGTACTGAATTCACTTTGGGAGTGGACAACATCTGGGCACCAGGCAATCAAATCCTTAAGAGGTTTCCTTGCTACGGTCTTACGAAAACGAGTACCAGGATAGATGGAATCAGAGTTCAAAGAGCCGAGATACCAGACTCCACTTTTATAATATGTAGAATGTGACTCAGAAAGGGTGAGGACTCTGACTTCATGCCCGAGTCGAGTCAGTCCTTGCTGAAGATTCACCAAAGAGGTGACAACACCATTCGTCGTTGGTTTATATACATCTGATGTAAGCAAAATTCTCATGGATTTGCTCCTTTATACAAATTAAGTTTATCAAAGAGACTTAAACTAACTATGATGTAATATTAACAAAAGTTTAAACTGACTCAGAAAAACGATACCCTACACCCCAAACCGTCTGAACATATAGTGGGTTAGATGGGTCTTTCTCTATTTTTTCCCGTAGTCTGTTAATATGTACCGCTACGGTAGTATTATCTCCCATTGAATCCATACCCCAGATTTCTTCATATAAAGACTCTCGACTATATACGGTTCCTGCATGTAAAAGAAAGAAAAGCAAGAGTTCATATTCTTTGTTCTTCAGCTCAACTTCTTTTTCTTCAACAAAAACCCGATGAGTATTAGTGTCGATAACAATTCCACCCATACTAATTCTAGATGTACGTTTAACGCTATGCTTTAATCGCTCATATCGAGTAATATGCGCCTTAACCTTTGCTATCAAGACACTAGGCGTAAATGGCTTTTCGATATAGTCATCGGCTCCTAGTCCTAGAGCCTTAATTTTATCAAAATCCTCTTGTCTTGCTGATACCATTAAAATTGGAATATCTACGTTCTCCCTCAATTTTCGGCAAACATTAAACCCATCCATACCTGGGAGCATCACATCCAAGAGAATTAGATCAAACACACCGGTAAGACCTTGAGCCAATCCAGTTGGACCATCAGCAGCAACAATTACCGAGAATCCATCAAAAAGCAGATATTCTTCAATGATAGTAGCAATAGATTCATCATCCTCAACAATTAGTATACGATACATTTCAAATTTCCTTTGGTAGCCAGATGAGTATTGACAATCCTTCAGGATCTGCAAGTTCTGCATGAATTGTGCCTTTCATCCGTTCAATAATTTTTGCAGCGATAGCTAATCCAAGACCACTTCCCTGTTCAGGGTTTCGTCTTGAAGTACTTTCTCTATAAAAAAGATCAAAGAGTTTACCAAGAGCTTGCTTTTCTACACCTGGTCCATCATCCGTCAATCTTAGTTGATAACCCTCTTTTTCTGGAGAAAGAGTGATATGCAAAGAACCGGTTTCTTTTGCCTTATACTTAACACTATTATCAAGAATATTAGACAAAACACGTTTCATGGCAGTGCAATCAATCTCTAACTGTGCTTCACACAGTTCATACGTAATAACAAGTCCTCTAGCAAAATATTCTGGTTGTGCATCTTTTAGGAAGCCTTCAAGTTCTTCCTTTAACGAAATAAATTCAAGATGAAGTGGATATTCTTCCAACTCCATCTTAGAGAAAAAGAGCATCTGCGTAACAAGTTGTTGAATATCTTCTGCTTTTTTCTGAATGGTAACCAAATAACGGTGTCTGGCTTCCGAGGTATTAGCTATTCCATCAAGCAAACCTGATACATATGCTTGAATTGATGTTAAAGGAGAACGAAGATCGTGTGAAAGTTCTGCTATCAAAGCTTTATGGCTTTCCTCATGAAGGCGCGACTGTTCTACAGAATGTTTGAGTTTCTTAGCCATTTCATTAAAATCTGAGCACACTGAAGCAAATTCATCATTCCCTTCGTATTCAATACGAAAAGCAAGGTTGCCATCACGAATTTGGTGAACACCACCAGAAAGAATATTTAGAGGCTGAATAATTCTTTTGAAAACGAACTTCGTCAAAAAGAGGTTCGTAACATAGACCGAGAGAACAATTACGATTACCAGCACTAATAGAGAAATTACAAATACAACCTTAAGCGTAGTATAGGAATATCTTCTAGGTGTACTAAATAGATATACTTGATATGTTTTCCCCTTTGAGTAAAGTGTATCAGTATATAAACTGCGGTCACTTGCGGAAAGAAAACTCCCCTCTCCCATTGCCTCAACCGCTGCTACAAGTCCTTCATCTTTAGGATTAGTATTCCCATATTGATACAGAAGTTCCCCGTCTTTAATAATAGTTACAGACATGGAGGCATCATCAAGTATTCTACTCAAGGTTTGTAGATTTTCAACTTGATTATCAGGATTCGCACGAAGAACCTCTTTCACAGAAAAGGCTATGGTTCCTTGTGCTTGTTGAAAATCTTCACTATCACTGAATCCGAGCCCAGTAGTACGACCTAGTACAGTCCATATAATAAGTAGGCAAAAGAAGGCTGTCACAAAGGTAATTGCGACAGGAATAATAATCATCAAGTTATTAGAAAGATATAAACGTTTTTGAATATCCACAAATTTACAATACCATAATCTACATGATATGTTACAATCATTTGATAAAAAATACGTAAAATTTATCAATAAAAAAGGGTTAGCTTATCTAACCCTAAATTATTTTTTTCACAAAAAAAATCTAATGGCTTTTAAATGAGAAGTAATCTCTTAACTCTCGCCATGTGTATTTTATACACATTGAAAAATCAATGGACTTTAATTACGTATTTCGCATTATATACTGACGATTACTATTTTGGTTGATTCTCATCTTTTGCATCAGATGTATTTTAAATTATATCCCCAGCTAACCATTTATCAAGGGCATCTTTACTGAAGCGCCAATTTTTACCCACTTTCTTAGATGGAATCTTACCTTTACGTGCAAGTAAATAGATTGTGGATTCAGCAATTTTTAGATATTCAGAACACTCTTGTAAAGTGAATACTTGGCTTTTTGATGATAACATATCTCTATTATTAAATAATAATCACAAAAAATCAACCTTTTTCCTATCAATAATATGTTTATATTAATAAATATAAATAGTTAATAATAATAATTAATAGATATTAATTTATTATATTGATTTTTTATTATTATTAATAGTTTTTAATAGTTACTAGTTGACAATAAATCAGATTTCGATATATAGTAGTAATTAAGAAGGTTCTCTTGAATAATTCGGGTTCCTTCAAGAGCTTGCAAATACTACCCTATTCGAGGGAATGTAATTACTTGCCACACAAAAGATGACCATCCTATTCCCTGTAGACTCAAGGACTTTACATAGAACTCGTTGGCAATAGGTCCATAAAGATTACAACAATTCATCCTGTAGCTATTCCCTCTATTGCTGTATTCTTACTAGTCCTCTAATTCAATATAATACTTTGATCCCAATATTATTTCTTAGAGAACCTCTTTTTTAAGGAAAGGCATGCATATAAGAAGTAAACAAAATCCAAGAATGGGATTTAAGTACGAACTTCTCATATTGCGATCATATGCTTTATCCCATCACATAATGAAATTAAAAAATTCAAAGGAAATACTAAAAATATGAAAAAACTTTTGTTATTATTGTTTGCAATTATCACTATTGCAACGTTGTTTATTGGATGTGAAGCGGAAATTGCTACTCAAGATAAGAATTCTGTTGGCGCCGGTCCAGCCCCAGTTTTTCTTGGAACTGCCTCTGATTATACTATCTTAGCCAAATCGGCAATTACTACAGTTCCAGATTCTGTTATCACAGGTGATATAGGATTGAGCCCAGCTGCTCTATCTGATATGGAAGGATTTTCTACTTCACTTTTCACAGAATATGCAACATCTACGCAGGTAACAGGATTCGTGTATGCCGCTGATATGGTCTCCCCTACGTCTACAAACCTAACAACTGCAGTGGAAGATATGATTACAGCATATAATGATGCAGCCGGCAGAATACTTCCTGATTACATGAATTTAGGAGCTGGAGAAATTGGTGGAGAAACCTTATCTGCTGGTCTCTATAAATGGACAAGTTCTGTGACCATCAACTCAGATGTTACCATTAACGGTGGAGTAGACGATACCTGGATTTTTCAGGTAGCGGGAAACCTTACCATAGGTAGCAATTTCAATATAATTTTAGCTGGTGGAGCACAGGCGAAGAATATCGTTTGGCAGGTTTCTGGTGAAGTAATCATGGGAACAGGAGCTCATTTTGAGGGTATTGCATTAACTCAAACGCAAATTACCATGAATACCTTAGCAACAATGAATGGAAGGCTTCTGGCTCAGACTTTAGTTGCACTTGATCAATCTACAGTTACACAACCCGCGCTATAACAAAGCCCGTACCTTGAACAATGTAAGTATGTATCTTATTGAATTTGATAATGTTGAGGAACAATTCCTCAAAAGGAAAAAATATGAAAAAGACTTTTATAATAGTCATTCTCATCGTATGTAGTGTATTTGCTTTATCTGCAGCGAAGTATGATAGAGCCGATGGTTTTGGAATCGGACTTAGTGCAGGGTACCCCGTTGCTGGGGGTGCGTTCAAATATGGAATGGGAAATTTTAGAATAGTTGGTACATTAGGCTACAGTTTTAATAATGCAATCGCAGTTGAAGCCGGTGTTCAATATGATTTGGATCGATTTAATATCGATAGATTACCATTTTACCTCAATATTGGAATAACTGGTGCTGCAAGTTTTAGTGATGTATTTGATAGTTTATCAATCAATGTTCCTATTGGAATATCGTATTTTATTATGGATGTACCTATTGAATTATTCTTTAAATTAACACCAGGTATTAGAATTCATTCTACTTCAGTAGAACCAGATTTAGGAGCAGCTCTTGGGATTCTATTTTACGTAAATCATTAAATAAATCTGCTATCTTATCTACAATAGGGTAATACTGATAAAGGCCATCGGAGAGAAATCTCTGGTGGTCTTTTCTTTGCATCTCCTTTTAGAAGGAATACTCTTCAATTTTTTCTGACTGAGAATTGGACCAAGGTAGTAATACAGCAGTTAAAAGCAAGATAGCTCTGCTTCATCATATTGGCAATGAGATTACATCTCATGTTAGATTTTTGTATCAAAAACTATTATCATTTTTATTTAATCTTCCAAATAAATCCGGAGATTCTCCCCCTTAAGGTTTTACTCGCAAGTGCTATATGGTAAGAATTCTGTTCATCATTTGCCCAAATACGCTTATATTGAAGAAATCCTCCTCCAAATTCTAAGACAATATCGTGCGCTTCAAATCCGCTTTTTAAAATCTCTACAAGATTTGCAGTGCCAGGAGAGCGTTCTTGATAATCTAAAGAGTAAGCTCCATATACCATGTAAATGTGACCTTGAAGATTTAGACTCATATCGAAAGCAATCAACCGCCCATCTGCATAAATCGAGGCAAAATCAATCATCCCTAACAAATAGAATTTCAAGAATATCTTTCTATAGAATTTTGCATACAATTGAGCAAGATTTTCACCTTTCTTTTGAAGTTCTTCTGCTTGCCAACTTTCCATAAATAGAGATTCCATTTCATCAAGACAACGATCTATTCCATAAGCAGAGAACTCTTCTGGTGTCCGAATTCTACTAAAATGATAATCAGGATAAGCCTCTTGTAACTTCCTTGTATACCTTCGGATTTTCTTTCTATGTCCCTGAGTTCTTGCCATAAGATAGGAATTCCAATCACCAGAAAAAATAAAACGTGGTTGTGTATCAAATACAGAACTCATTTGACCGCCACAACTCTTCCATGAAAAAGAGAACTCTTCGAGAGGATTTTTGCTAGAAGATTCAACCTTGAATAGATCAATTCTATCAAAATGTATTTTTTTTGAAGCCATGAGGGATTGTAGAGCTAGGCTCTTGTAATCATTTGATTCAGCCATGATAGGGGTGATTCGTTGTGAATTAAAATCAATAGTCCTCAACACTTTTACTGGAAAAATATGGTTTAAACGAGATTCGCGTAACTCAACAGACCTTAGCAAGGTGATAGCACGAGTAATTCCCTCTCCATCGATGAATCGAATTGGATAAATAGTACTTTTATCTGCAATATAAACCTCAATTCCAGTCTCTATCCATTCAAGTCTTGAGAATGGGGAAGGAGTATCGTGCAAATTATAAAGTCGTTCCCATTCAGTTCTGAAATCCTGTGAAGGAGGAAAAATTTCTAGCTGTACTTGCAATATAGTATTATTAATTTCGTTAAACATTAAAATTAGGACTCCTTAATTTACTATATAACATACCTCATATTATCTAATCATTAAAGTAATTTAATCATGGTCTTAAAATAAATATTGATCTAGGTGAACAATCTTTTCGACTACTGAGATTCTATATTATTCTCATCTTTTTCAATTTCTTGTTCATCTTGTATAATGTAATATGTATAAAATTAGTTACTATCACTTAATTACAGAAAAATAAGGCATATTAATAAACTTTCTATCTTCTTATTTTAAAAATAATTAGTAGTGTACACTTATACCATTTCCATATAGATTTTAATCTAGAGAATTCTTAATACTTTACGTTACGAAGGATAGAATTACATGGTATTATCAAGGTATGAAATTCATAATATTCTACATGGCACTATTGCTCGGTGTTCCATTTATAGCTGGGGCGACAGCTTTCTTCAAAAAAATCAAATATCTCGCATTCATCACTATGGTTGTTACATTTTTGTTTAACTCACAATTCAGCATAAACTTTTTATCGATGGAACTGTATAGAGGGCCAGTCCGTGGTTTTGAAATTACCTTGGCAGATATCATATCCCTTGGTCTAATAATTGGAATGTTATTGCGCACTGGAAGTAAAATTGTGTGGAAACCTCGATTTACTCTCCTCCTACTTGGCTTCTTTATGTTTGCTGTGATTAACGTCTATAATTCTGGATACAAGATTTATGGATGGTTCGCAATCTGGCAACTTTTTAGAATGGGCATTATGTACTGGTGTGTTTCTAATTTCTTTGCCACCGAAGATTATAGCATTACCTCTATAAGAGTTTTGATGACTGGGTATACCGTAACAGCTCTAATTTTAAGTTTCATTGCAATTAAACAAAAGTATCTAGATGGAATCTATCGAATTTTTGCCTTTTTTGACCACTCCAATACGGTTCCATCATTTGCTCTCTTTTCGCTTTGTGTTTTAATGGTATGGCTCTTAAGTGATAATAGTATTAAAAAGATTCCCTTTCTAACTGCCCTATTCTCTGTTTTAGGAATGTCAGTTGCCATTTTAGCAACAGGATCACGTACAGGAATTCTTACTGCAGCTGCATCAGTCGTTATAGCACTTGTAATCGCCAACCATAATACAAAGAGCACGAGAATAAAGTATACTTCCATATTTCTTACTATCTGTATCTTTTTAGGAGGGCTTATGGTTATTGACACCGTCATTGATCGATTTTTAAATGCCCCTGAATCGAGTGAAGAAGCAAGAAACGAATTTGAAGTTGCCGCAATAATGATGGCTGACGATAACAAGTTTGGTATTGGCCTCAACCAATACTCCCAAATACTTACAGTTACCGAGAAATATCGAAAACATATTACAGTGATGCGTTATGAAGAACAAGCTGGAGTCGCACACCATATTTACCTCCTTACAGCTGCTGAATTAGGGTATTGGGGGATGTATTATTTAATTATTATCATCGTTGTCTTTGTTTTCTCTATGATTTGGAATGGATTAGCTTGGAAAAGCTTAGAACAACGGTTACTATTGGCATTAGTGGTTGGTTTTGTAGCAGTGTTTGCCATTGGTATGTATGAATGGGTTTTACGACAATCCCCAGTACTCTATCAACTGGTTGTTGCGGCAGGTTTTGGACAAGCTCTCATCACAAAAGTCAAAAAAGATAAGAACATAGAAAGGGAAAAATTATATGAATGATAATCGCAGAATGCGAACAACATCTATTAATGCATTTACTAATTACTTTAGATTTTTCTTCTCTATGATTATCTCCTTTTGGCTTATCCCCTTTATTATTAGAAGCCTAGGTCAAGAAATGTATGGTCTTTGGTCGCTCTCCTTCTCTATTATAGGATTTTTCTCTCTCTTGGATTTTGGGTTTGGACTTGGTGTAGTCAAATGGACTGGTGAAACTCGCGCTAACGGTAATCTTGAGTATCGTAATACCATGCTTAGTACTGTTCTTTTTGTATATATCATGCTTGCTGTTGGAGGAATGTTAATACTCGGAGGCTTTTCGCTCCTCTATGGAAAAATTTTCTCAATTCCAGATACGCTAAGGCCAATTGCGATAACCTTGCTCCTAATATTGGGAGTTCGTTCGCTACTTATTCAGATTCCTATGAGTCTCTTTAAAGGTGTCCTTTTTGGAGAACAGCGCATATATCTGATCAACGTCATACAGATTATCAGCTCAGTAGTCTATGCAGTTTCTGCCTTCTTTGCATTGCGAAACGATTTAGGAGTTATTGGTTTAGCAACAGTCAACTGCCTTACTTTTTTTGGTGAAAACTTATTTTACCTTCTTTTTGCTTATAAGAAGACTAAAGGGCTTTCTCTCTCTCTAAAAAAAGTAAAGAAATCATTTCTCAATGAAGCACTCTCTTTTAGCATGTATTCCTTCATAACCACAGTTGCAGGACTCGTCCTTTTCCAAACCGATACACTGATTGTACAACTCACCTTGAACTTGGAGTTAGTTGGTGTCTACGCTGTAGCCCTAAAAATTAACGAATATGCATTTTTACTCTCGAAACAGTTGGTTAATGTCCTCACACCCCTTATTTCAGAACTAAAAGAAAATAAAGAAGATGATACAATCCGGTATATGCTCATTGATATTGCTAAATATGTAACAGCCTCAGGAGCATTGATAACCTTCACCATCTATGTGTTTTCCAAAGAATTACTCGTTTTCTGGGTAGGACCCGACTTTCTACAAGCAAACATCCCATTACTACTTTTAATGACCTCATTCTTGTTTACTATTCCCGAGCTTATCGCCTCAAATGTATTAACAATGACTGGAGAACACATTTTCACTGCCAAAGTCTCTATCTCCTCCATTATCATCAATTTGGGTGCCAGTCTGATTCTCGTTCAATTCATGGGATTATCGGGTATTGCACTTGGAACCGTTATTTCAATGGTTGCAAATAGTGTCGTTTTAACCCTGCACAAAGTAGCTAAACTATATAAATTCCCATACTACCACTACCTTACTAAGGTCTATCTCCCCGTTTTATTACCTGGAATAGTTTTGCTGGGAATAGGATACCTACTAAAATCATTCTTCCCTGTACAAGGACTATGGGATATGATAATAAAGGCAGTCCCAGGAGTTTTAGTTTATCTTGTACTGTTCTGGCTTTTTTCCGTTGATAAAGAGATGAAACAAAAAGTGCATGGAAAAATCGTTCATCGAAGAACTAGGAGTTAACACATGAGTATTGAACCTTCAGAAAATAAGGAAGAGTTCCGACTTCCTCTAGAATTCAAAACCGTTCTCAAGACCCTACGTTTTAAAATTTTTAAAATAATACTCCTTATCATTATTGCTTGTGGATTGGGCGTTGGGGCAGCCCTGTATTGGGGTACGCAAAAGTTTGAATCTACCACTGTGTTATATTATCAACCTATCGAATCATATGTTTCTGATTCTTTTAGAATTTACCAGAGCATTGGAGAGGGTACTGAACTAACCTATGAGCAAGGTGCAGGTCAGCAAAAGGTAGAGGTCACCGACTCATCTATATGGAACAAAGTGAATATGGTCAAAACTCGGCCAAACCTTGAAGAGTTAAGAAAACGGTTAAATCTAGAAAAAACGCTTGAACAAATAGGCTCAGATATATCGGTCTATGTTGCTCAAGATACCAACCTCATGTTTATTGCTGCCCAGTCAGAGAACAAAGAAGAAGCTCAAATTATTGCAAATACCATCAGGGATATATTTCTCGAAACAATTAATACAAGGATACGAGAAGATCTTAAAGAACAATTGGAGGCAATTCAACAACAGTATGATGCATCATCAAAACAGTTAGTTGAAGCAAAAACTCGTTTTTCTGATTTTATAGCACTAAATAACATAAGAAATATAGAAACCCAAACAACAATCTATGCCTCAGAACTAGCTAATTTAGAACTCTCTTTGCATACCACCAAACAACAAATTGAAATTTATAAACAACGTGTCAATCGAGTTATTCTAGAAATACAAAATATTGAGCAAACAGAAGTCGAAAACGAAAGCAATTCTACAAAAACCGTAGCTGGAGGAATTACCGCTACAGAATCTACAAATAGAATTAATCAACTTAGTGAGCAAATAGATAGTCTTCGTGCTGAAGCAGTCGACCCAATTGAACTTGAAAGATTGAAAACCTCTCTCACTATTGCTGAAAATGAGTATGTAAGAGGATTAATTAGTCGAAGTGAATTCGAAGCAGCTTACTATGACTACCAATTGTTAAAAGCAAAAACTAGTAAAACAGAGGATATAGATCTCATTAAGAAGCAAATTAATGAAATTAGAGCGTTACCAAATCAGCAAGAAGAGGTTAATACTAGTGCCGCTGATTATCTTCATGAGTTAAAAATTATCCGTTTAGAAAATGAGTTAGAACTGATTCGATTACAACTTCTTTACGAATCTGATACCAAACGTTATGAAGAACTCAGTAACAATTATATAGACATGCCTACAATCAGCCAGACCTATTCTACTCTTAACGGTAGTGTTATCGCTTTAGAAGCTGAAACACGAGGATTAGAAAAAATACTTAACAGATATAAAACTATTGCAGAAAAATCTCAGTCAGATTTCTACATTATTAATGATGGAGCTATTCCTCTTTTACCTATGGATTCTAACAAAAAAATGATTGCTATCATTGTTGCCTTTTTAGTATTCCTTTTTGGATTTATAATTATTCTTATAAGAATTATCACTGACACGCGAATTAAATCGAGTGCAGATGCAAAACAGAAACTTAATATGAATGTAATTGCATCATTTCCATACCTTAAGAATTCTTCTCTATTAACCCCTA
This sequence comes from Sphaerochaetaceae bacterium, assembly GCA_963663665.2. GTDB lineage: Bacteria > Spirochaetota > Spirochaetia > Sphaerochaetales > Sphaerochaetaceae > SABI01. The sequence goes on along the minus strand of CAXXKP010000001.1, from coordinate 1,086,322 downwards.
GTACAAAAAACGAGTCTAAACAAATTGAACTTTATCGTATTCTAGCTCGCCCGTTACGTTTAAAACATCCGAAACAAGGGGCTACATTCCTTGTAACAAGTACTGGAAAGGGAGAAGGAAAGAGTACTCTAGTTATTAACTTAGCAACAGTTTTCGGTCGTCAAGATGAGCATGTGTTGATTATTGATTCACAAATCCGTAGTTCACTTACACCCTCTCCCTTCCATGCTTATTGCCTAGAAGAATCGTTAGCAAATCACCCATCCGGATTAGGAGAATATTTATCTTATAAGGTATCCTCTTGTGATGAGATTATAAATCAAACAGTAATCCCTGGAGTTGATATCATACTTAGAAATGAGGCAGCAATTATCCCAGATCTATTACAATCGGCAAGGATGTCAGAATTGATGCAGGAGTTAAAACAGCTTTACTCGATCATTATAATTGAAGGAACTCCAGTTGAAGGGTGCGTTGATTCGGAAATCCTTACAAACTACTCCGATTCCATTCTATTTATTACAAGTTGCGATATGCTAAGACCACCAGTAATTCTGAATACTTTGAAGCGTTTAAATAACACCAATATACCTCCAGAAGGGATCATATTGACAAAAGTACGATCTATTTATTCCGAATAAAGTGAAAATAAGGTAGATTATGAACATACAAAGCATCGACCAAATATGTTACAAGATTCTCCTTCCAATTGGGGAGTCTCTCGATCTCAAAAAAATGCTAGGCCGGTCTCTTGCCCTCTATATTGGAGAACTTGAGTGTTCAATGGGATCCGTTCTATTAGTCGATAGAAAAGATGCTTCCTCTTTTTCTTTAAACAATGCATTCTCTATTCCTAGAAATATCGAGAAACAACCCTCCTTCATCTCGTTACGTCAAGAGTTATTACAACACGATTTTTCTGATGACATCATTACTCACACTATAGATGGAGATAAAGGAATCTTCTATGTAATGAGCATATCAGATATTGGACTATTGGTTTTATATAAAAGTGAAGGAGCAATTAATGCAAATTTGTTAAAAGCCCTTCGTCCGATAAACCATAAGCTAGGAACCGCTTGTAAAGCATGTTTACAAAATACCGAAATTGAAAAGAGTAGTAAGCAATTAACAGAGATGGCTAACATGCTCCCGGGTCTTATTATTGAATTGGATAATGAATATCGAGTTACCTTCTTCAACAGAAGGACTCAAGAGATATTTAAACAGATTGATTCGGATGAATTCCATCCCCAAATGATTTTTGATTTTTTCCCACCTTCCTCTAAATCTCAAGTATTGGAACTCCTTCATCACTGCGAGATGGGAGAGACCATGACCTCTGGCGATTTCTGGATGAAAAATAGTCGGGACCAATTTTTTATGGTTAATTTAACCATCTCCCCAATTAGTAACGAAAATTCAATAGTAGGTTTCCGTGGAATAGCAATAGATATCACCAAGCGGGTAAAGTTAGAAAAAGATCTCCAGCTTCGGGATCGTTTATCAAATGCTATCACTTTGGCTACACAAGAATTATTAAAATCTCCAGATTATACGCAAACTATTCCCAATTCTCTTGAACTCTTTGGAAAAGCTACTGGGATAGACCGTATAAACTATTTTAAAAATGTGTATAGCTCAGACGGAACTGTTCGAAAAATAATCCGACAAACACGAGATAAAATTTCCAGTGAGGAGTTATTTGCTGAAAACAGTTTTATACTTCCCTCTAAAGAAACCTCTTCCATTTTAAAGGTGCTTGGGGAGAACCAGTTATTTCAAGCAATAACCAATCAAATAAAGGAAAGCCCCTTTAGAATGCATCTTGAAGGAAAAAAAATAAAAGCTTTTATTGCATTTCCCATCTTCATTAAGAATAATTTTTGGGGATTTCTTGTGCTCAGTGATTGTAAGGAAGAGCATGTTTGGTCTACCGTTGAATGTGATCTATTACAATTATTCTCTATTTCCATTGCAGAGAGCATTGAACGTAAGCAGGCTGCCGAAGAATTGAGCAATGTGTATCAGGAAATTATGGATGATTTGGCAATTGCCCAAACAATACAAAACTATATGCTTCCCCCTTGGTTGCTTATTGATGATTATATTATCCTCTCAGCAAACTATACCCCTTGGGCTACTCTTGGAGGAGACCTCTTTGACTGCGTTAAAATATCAAATACTCAATATATCCTCTACGTAGCTGATATATCAGGCCATGGTATACAAGCAGCTCTTACCATGACAGCCGTTAAATCGGTAATAAATTTATTTATAAGGGACGAACAAAATCCTGAATCCCCCACAAAAATTCTTACTCAGTTAAATTCTACATTGAGTAAGCGTCTGTTTAATGATAACTACATGACCATGTGCTACTGCTTTGTAGATTTTGAAACAATGACTATTACAAGTTACAATGCAGGACATCCACCCCTATTCTTGTACAACATTAAAAACAATACTACGAAGATGATTGATTCTGCAGGTTCTATTCCACTTGGATGGATAGAAGATTATGTCTATAAAGAAGAGAATACCATATATACCCATTTCACTAAAAATGAAGTAATCTGTTTAATGACAGATGGAGTATTCGAATGTTTTAATGAGAATGAAGAGGAACTTGGACAAGAAAAATTATTAAAATTGTTGGAACAAGAGACCCATCTTGATAATGGCATTATGCTCCCCCATATTTGTTATGATTTGATTAACGATAAGGGTTATACAAAACGCAACGATGATTTCTCTTTTATCGCATTACAAGCAATCCCAACCAAAAAGAACTCCACCCTCTTCTTTAAAGAAATTTTTGCAAAACTTTCACAAGTTGATATTGTTGCCGCTGAGGTTGAAAAGTGGATTATAGGATGTGGAGGAAGTGAAATGACGGGATTCAAGACTAGACTTGTTACTGGAGAATTCCTTAACAATATCGTTGAGCACGGATTACCGACAAATGATTCAGAAAAGGTAGCCTTGGAAATACAATACGGTAAAGAGGTCAAAGTTGTAATTCGTGATTCTGCAATCGAATGGAATCCTCCTGAAAAAGATGCAATGATGACAGAGTTTTTTGACGAACTTAATGATGGGGCAAATGATCGAGGACGAGGACTTCAGATTATCTATGCAATGACTTCTTCCTTTACACGTCAGAGAGTTCATGGAATCAACGAAACTACCCTAATAATTGCAGAAGACTAAGAGACCACAGAGCTGGTCAAGAGAGCTTCTAATTCATCTATATATCTGTCAAAGGTAAATTGATTTTCTACTGTTAATCTTCCCTGTTGTGATAACTTTTTGAATAATTTAGGATCACCAATAAGCTTTTCAATTTGCAATGCCAACTGTGTTGGATCATCAGGAGGGAACGTCAAAGCATTCTCTCCATTTTTCAAAAATTCTCCTTGACCTCCATTAACAGTGCTTATTACAGGTAAACCGCTAGCCATAGCCTCTAGATGAGTAAGCCCGAAAGGTTCCTCCCAGATAGAAGGGAAAATAAATATATCCATATCACGATATAGTTGAGATAATAAATCATGTGGGACTAACCCCTTAAACTCGACTGGTAATTTTAGTTGAGAAGCTAAATCTTTCAGTCTTTGTGTATACTCATCAGTTCCTTTTCCCACAATGGTGAGAGAGCAGAAACCTAGTCTATTCCCTTTTTCAAGAATTGAAAGAGCCTCAAATATTGTATGAACACCTTTGTAAGAGTGCAACTGACCAACATAGAGTATTTTTGTATGAGGACTTATAATTCCAGAATTCTCTTTCAAAGGGAATTGTTCAATGGGAATCCCCTGATAAATGATTCTGCTATCTTTAATTGGAAGTTTCTTCGCGAGTAAATTATTTTTTAGAATTTTACTAATACAAGTTGAATAGGTAAAATCTAATCCTCTTAAGGTAATAAGCGGATTAAGTAGATCCAAAATCGAATGTATCGCTTGTTTAGGATAAAAGGTAAAATTATGGAAACTAAAACTTGTGATATTCTCATCATTAAAGGTATAGACTGTTGGAAAGCCCATACGTTGTGCTACATGGGCACTCGCGGGGGTAAGACGGAGTAAGCTCCAGATAAATACTACGTCAGGATTTTTCTCCTTAAGAACTTTTATTGTCTCCCCTTCATTGTGCCTTGCAGTACGAATACGAGCACTACGTAAGAAAGGGGCAACTTTGTCAAAAGCCTGATACACCTTAAGCGTTCTCGTAACAGTATTATCTGAAAAAGCCTTCCCATGATCACTTGTGAGAATATGGATCTGATGTCCGCGAGATTTTAGATGGTCAACTACTTGTGCACAAAGAATTTCATAACCTCCAAGAATATGAGGTGGATAGAGATTAGAAATTATCAGAATATTCATGTACACACTATAAGCTATGCAAAGATAATTGCCAAGTAATATCCTTTTTTGAGAAACTATAAGAGTATGCAATATCAGCGAACCTTACAGTGTTGGATCGTAGAGAACTCCATAAAGGCACATATTCCACACACTCGTTTCCCACACACTAAATTCATTATTGTTAACCAAAGACCATCCATCAGCCCAACGTCGTTGAAGGGGCAATTCATCCCAAAGAGGAAAAAGCGTATCAGATATAACTCGTTGGTACCCAGCTTGGCTTCTCTCTGCGCTCGGCCCATATACCAAGAGCCCCGGAACAGGTCCAAGTTCTTCTTTAAACCTTGTAAACCAAGAATCTAGGTGTAAAGGACTTCTAACTTGGGCACTACCAAGACCTGTAACATAGGATTGCCCTAACGGATTTAAACCAAGTGCGTAATCTGCAAATTGAGAAAGAATATTTAGGTATTGAGATCGTTTTTCACTCTCTTTTTCTAGTCGATAAGCAAATGCTATAACATCACCATAGCGCCCTTGTGCTGTCGCAGCACCCCACCCATACGCTTTAGTTGCACCTTGTGCATAAAAGGGAAAGGAAGAATCAAACCCCATGTATCCCCCCATTTCCGCTTGCTTAAACACTAACTCTTTTAGATTCTGTTGTAACTGTTCATCGAAACAAGATTCCATCAAAAGAAAACTGCTAAAATATACAGTTTGAATCCTAGCTGTAATATTACCAGGACGATACTGCTCAGGCCAATATCCATCATGAATCAAAAGGGTATCCGCCAATTGCGAAAATTGCCTTTGCAATATTTTTTTCTTAGATTTGTTATCTGGTTCAAAAGACTCTAAAGCTAAGGCATTTTGCAAAGAGGAATAGAGCATAGCACCACTCGCTTGTTTGAGATATGCCTCTCCTTCATCCCCTTGAAATTCTTTGAGAGCCTCATAAGCTAGCTGAGACCTTCTATAGAGTTCCCTTGCCATCTCTTCATAACCTGGAAAATTGAGGAGTAATCTTGACGCTTGGGCCATCATTCCAGACCCCAATGCGGTAACCTCTGCCGTAGCTTCCCAGGTCCCATACACTAACGAATCTGAAGCGGCATTTACTTTTCCATATTCAGGATGGGCTGATGTTTCAGTTCCAGCCATAATAGCCCCATATTGATTATCTTGGGGATCGAGAATTTGGAGATTTTCCCATAGTAACACCCCCCACAATGCTTCATCAAGAAAATCGGGCAAGCCATTACCTGAGTCCACTATATTATATTGACCATCTAAAAAATGGGAAGGGAACGCTTCATAGTACCCCAAAAGTAAGATCGGAATTATCGTGTGATATGGTCGGCGATCAAAATCACCTGCATCGTGATACCCTCCCTGCATAGGGATAAGAGCGTCACTACTCTTAACAACGATGCCCCCATTTGAACTCCAAGGAGTTCTCGTTAATGCAACCTCTGTATGACAAGCATCTCTTACATAATCTGTATATGGTTCTTCTAGGGCTATACCACAACGTTGATGATACAAAAAGCGGGAATAGGTTGAAGCGATGAATCCAACCTTCTCGTTTGAGATATAAAAGGGAGGAGAGATTCCAGCACCTTCAAGAAGAACAACATATGGTCCCCCTTGAGGAACCGTACTAAGATCGAGACGATAGACATATTCACCTGAGCTCACCGTTTTAGATGATACTTCCGTATCATCTCCACGATATTCAGCTACTCCAGAAAATAAACTCGCTCCATTGTTAATATCAAGAACTTGGTAATTAGGGAGATTGGGAAATAGATAAGAACCTCCCGACCCCATATAGACTCCAAGATTTGCATATCGAATAGAACTAGAAGGAAGATAACTGACTTGATTTACCTTAAGAGATTCACAATCTATCGTTAGAGGATCAAAAATCATGTCCTCCTTCCCGAAAGGACCCTCAATAATGTAATTTTTTCCTGAAACCAAAGAGTTTTCGAGGACTAAATAAGTCCAGTACTTTCTCAAAATTGGGTACTCTCCATTCTCAGTTTTGGGTAGTTCATCGATACTGCTACTTCGATGATAAACATATAGGGGGCATACTCCATTAATTTTCCAATCGGAAATATTAGTATTGAGAGGATCGGTTGGAAATTTGCGTAAGCCGAAATCATCAGTGAAAGAAACAACAAGGATATGAGGAGCTGCAGTAGTAATTGAAAGATTGCTTTCAGAAGCCCCATGCGCACTGCAAATGGATGCTATAAATATAAGAAAACAGCAAATTGCGAGCATTCTATTAGCAGTTATTTTCATCTTATTTTCCTTTATAGTATATAATACAGGTAGCAAGAGTTGGTTGCAATGCTAATTTAAAATTGAAATAGGTGGAATTTTTTTGTTGCTCCTATATTTTTATAGATTTCTGGTTTATGATAAAAATAGAAATATACACCAAATCATCTCAACTAGGAGAATACATGATAGTAACAAAGAAGCAAGAAGCTACTATAATTGAAGTGGAATTCACAACTCTCACAGCCGCTAATGCTAAAGAATTCAAAGCAAAATTGGAAAAAGAGATTGAAGATGAGACCAATGTTTTACTCGATCTAAACAGAATAACATTCATTGATAGCAGTGGCCTTGGAGTATTTCTCTCATGTTTAAAAAGCCTAAGCAAGAAAAATGGCGATTTAAAAATCTGTAACATCACAAAATCAGTTCGTGTACTATTTGAATTGGTACGCCTACATCAGATTATTGAGGTGTTTAACTCTCAAGAAGAGGCTTTAGCAGCGTTTCGTCAAAAATAAGCTTTTTCCCAAAATAAAAAGAGGTACATCTTGAAAAAAGAAAGCGTCAGTCTTTCAATATTTATTGATGCATTAGGTTGGGAGATTCTTCAAGCTCACAATTTTCTAGATGAGGAACTCATTCATAAGCAAGATTTGAGAACAATTTTCGGATATAGTTCTACTTGTGACCCGACTATACTAACAGGGGCGCTGCCGAGAGACCATGGACATTTCTCTTTCTATGCATATGACCCACAAAATTCTCCATTCAGAAATTCCCCTTTTATTCAGCTTATGCGATTGATCCCAAAAGCTCTATCAAGTAGGAACCGAGTCCGAAACATTGCAGGGCGTATTATTAAACGAAGATTGAAATACACTGGATACTTTAATATCTACAACATGCCGTTTAAACTCCTCCCTCTCTTTGATTATACAGAGAAAAAAGATCTCTATCAAAAAGGTGGAATAAATAGCGGAATCGACACAATAATGGACTATGCTCGAAATAATAATGTTGATTTCTTTCTTGCCAACTGGAAAGCTAGTGAAGAGGATAATCTAAAAAATCTCACTTTAGCTCTTGCCGATGAGAAAAGCAACTGTACCTATGCTTACCTATATATGGCCTCTATGGACGCAATCTTACATCAGTATGGTAAAAATCATCAAAAAGTTACTGAAAAGATAGCTTGGTACGAGATGCAAATACGCACATTATTAGCCGAGGCTAGAAAACACTATAAAAATGTTCGCCTTTTCATTTTCTCAGATCATGGGATGACTGATGTACATACTGATTTCAATTTAATTGAATTGATTGAAAAATCTGGTTTGCGCTTTGGTATCGATTATGCTGCAGTATATGATTCAACAATGGCCCGTTTTTGGTTTCTTAAACCAGAAAGTGAAGCTCCCATCCGAGCCATTTTAGAGCAGATTTCCTTAGGTCATATCCTTCCACAAGAAACTCTAGAAAAGTGGGGAGTCAATTTCCCTCAAGAACGTTTTGGACAACTCTTTTTCTTGATGGACCCAGGCGTTTTGATTGTCCCAAGTCATATGGGAGAAAGGACCATTGCAGGAATGCATGGCTATACTCCAGATGATAAAGATTCTACCGCCTCTTTCTCTAGTAATGTGGAGTTAGAAACATATCCTAAAGGATTGGAAGATCTCTATACACTCTTTAAACAGGAGATTGATCGATGTCAGGTGAAAAAGTGATAGAAATTCCCATCCCAATTATAATGCGTTCCCATAATGAGGTTGAGTTACTTAAAGAGACCCTCGATATGGTAAACAAACAAACCATTCCCTTTGAGTTGCATATTTTTGACAATGATTCTGATGATGGAACAGCTGAATTAATCCCTCTTTACACAAAACATATACATCGGGTGGCAAAAGGAACCTATATTCCAGGAAGAGTATTAAACGAGGCTTTAAAAGTAACTGATTCAAATGCTCCATTTATCGTATTTCTTAATTCTGATTGCACTCCTCTAGATAAGCATTGGCTGGAGGAGTTACTTAAAGGTTTTGACGATTCAGGAGTTTGTGCAGTTTTTGGAAGACAAGTTCCCAGACCCGATTGCAAACCTTTGTTTGAAAAAGATACTAATGATACTTTTGGTGATGGCTCACGACAAAAATATTGGAAACATTGCTTTTCGATGGCTTCATCTGCTATTCGACGCGAGTGTTGGAAAGAAGAACCTTTTTCTGAAACCCTTACCTATTCGGAGGATATTGATTGGACTTGGAAAGCTAGACAAAGAGGATGGACTATTAATTATTGTAAAAATTCACAAGTTTTCCACTCTCACAATTATACCTACACTCAATTTCGTAAACGCCAAAAGGGAGAAGGAAAGGCGGATGCTCAAATTTTTCAATGGACTAATTGGGAACGTACTTTCCTTCGCTATTCCCTCTTACCTTATCTCCGACAAATAAAAAGTGATTGGCTGTATACCCTTTCACGAAGAGAATTTGGTGCATTCCTTTATGCCCCTATTCTACGTTTTGCTCAACTTCGTGGGAGAAGAGAAGGGTTTCTTGAAGGGCTTAAGGAGACAAAGATTTGAATATCTATAGTAAAACTGGATCTGAAGAATTCAACAAATTTCTTGATAAGAATTTACACGCTTTAGGAAAAGAAATAGAGAAAGCTATGGGAGACTCCTTTCTAGCCATTATTTTAGCTGGAGGCTATGGACGAGGAGATGGTGCCTGTGTTCTCATTGATGGGAAAGAATCACCTTATAATGACTTTGATCTTTTTATCGTCGTTAGTGAACGAAAGGTCATCCCTAAAAAGGTATTAGATATTACTAAAGAATATGAGAAAAGATTGGGAATTGATGTCGATATCGGGAAACCGCTAACTCTCAATATCATCAAAAATTTACCCCATCAGCTTATGTGGCAGGACCTTCTTGAATCGCATAAAGTTATTGTAGGCAATCCCAATATACTTAATAAAAATGCCCCCTCCTACCTTAGTGAGAAACTTCCTCAAGTAGAAGCCTTAAGATTATTGCTCAACCGTGGAGCAGGTCTCCTTCAAGCTATTTCACACAGCTATGAAAGTTCACAAGACAAGAATCATACTTTCCCTGACTTAGATTTCATCCGAAGGAATAAGGAAAAGTGTACACTAGCTTTAGGAGATAGCCTTTTAATCACCGAAGGCCTATATAAACCACCACTTGAACACAGAACTAAAACCTTAAAAGAACATAGTAAGTACATTCCAATTTCACAAAGAGACAGAATCATCACTTTGCACACCCAAGCTGCACAATTCAAGACCCAACCGAATAGTTTAAAACAAGAACAACCAAATCTTGCCGAATTAAAAGAAGTTGCATCTCTTTGGGTTGAGGTGATGCTCTATTGTGAGAAGAAAAGAACTGGCAAAGATTGGCAAAAAGCAACAAATTATGCTAAAGATCATTTCATTCGAGAACCAGAACAACACACACCAAAAAATCTACTAAGAAATCTTGGAAAGAATTTAAAAGATAAGAAATTATCATTCTTCTATCCTAGAGAAAGACTGTATGGACAATTAGCTCTTTTACTAGAAAATCCTGAACCAGAAAAAGATTCTTGGAGAAAAGAGGCAGATTCTTTTTTGTGTACTTGGCTTGTTTGCAATTAAATCATTGTGTAGAATTTGAAAATAAACGTTTAATATATTTGCCAAACAAGACAATATTATAGGACCTATTCTCCATCACACGATAATACATCTCACATGCAAATAGCATCTGATCATCGGGGTACTCGTCATATAGTATATCTGCCTCAGAAATTAGCCCTGGTATAGATTGTAGGTAGAGCTCTTGCCATTGGGGGGTAAGAGCTTCATACTCTTGAACAGTTTTGTAAGGGATACCAAAGAACCTCGCTTTTCTAGTAACCACAAGATAGAGATGAGGAATTAAATGCCATAGCAAATGTTTCCATAAATTCCCCGAGGTCTCAGAACGTCTTTTAAAAATAGGCATCACTTGAGTTTTCATCTTAGAAGAAGTTGTTTCATGCTGGGGAATAGAAACAACTGTACGATGGTACTTATTCTTTGTAAAGAGAGCTAATCCTAATAACAACGGAGAGGTAACAATGAGTAAAATAAGGGCTAAAAACCGAGACCATATAGAGACGGGGACTTTTACATAAAAATCATCTGATTGCTCAACTGCCATAAATAACATCTCATCAGTTGCACGATACACAGCCCCTAGATGAGCATTTAGTATCCTATTTTGATTGACAATGCACCCATTTACATCAAGATTTTTCCCGACAAAACTTCCTGTGAGGATTGAAGATTCTTTAACAAAACTATTTTCTCCAATAATACACCCATTTCCAATCTCAACATTAGGACCAATGATTGACTGATCACCAAGTCGAACTTGAGCACCGAGATAGACAGGAGCAACTAATGTACTAGTCACAGGAACTTTTGTTCCAGGACCAACCCAAATACCATCTCTCAACTCTTTACCAAAGACTACTAACCCTTTACCTTTTCGGGAGAATACTTTCTCCATACTCTCTAAATATTCAGTCGCAGAGGCCACACTAAGAAATTCAACCTGATTAGAGTTCAATTCAGATTCGAACGATTCTAGGGTGCAAACTTTCCAACGAGTATCTTCACCGGTATGAGTGAAAAAGCTTTGTTCAAGGACAAGATCCGCCTGTGTAATAAAAGGAAGATGCTCCTCATTACAAAAAAGAAAAGGCTCTGTACCAATACCCACAAAATCGGTTACAAGGCGAGGTAAAATATTTGCCTTTTCTTTTAATAGATGGTAGGAGATTTTTACACCCCAACGCTCACCATCACCAATAAATTTTTCAACTTCATTAGCTGAATTTGAAAGATAGATTTCCCATTCTTGAATTCCAAGTCGTCCAACATACTCTAGAATATGTTGAAGAAAGGGTTTTCCCATTATTTGCAAAAAACAGGCCGAATAGTTAAAAGAATTATCTTGAACTTCAAGTTGGGAAATCTTAGTAAAATCAAATACAGCTTTCATAGTTTATTCCCCTCTTTTTTCCTGTTTCTTCGAATCTTTTCGATACGTAACAAAAATTCAATATTACCGATAATGTAGCGTCTCCACATACGTTTGGGTTCCATCATCAGTCTCCATACCCATTCAACTCCTAACTTACGCATAAAAGAGGGAGAACGAGGAATTGTTCCAGAATAGTAATCAAAAAGACCCCCAACACCCATCACCACATCTACCTCTAAATCTGAAAGATGTTCGTGCAACCAAAGTTCCTGACGAGGGACCCCCATTCCGACTAACAACAAATCAGCCTTAGTTTGATTAATTTCATCTAGGATATCTTGGGTTTGTTCTTCTGTAAAAAATCCATCATGGGAACCAGCAATAATCTCCGAATCAACATACTTGTTGGCCCATTGCGCACTCATTTCAGCAACTTTTGGTTTTCCACCGAGCAAATAGATTTTTTTATTAGTCTTCTTACATTCACTGCATATCAAAGGGAATAAATCAGTCCCATTAACATTATCTACAATAGGTTGGTTAAGTTTAGCTCCAGCTTTACGAATTCCTGAGCCATCTGCAAAAATTGCTTTAGAATGTTGCAATATTGAGAGATATAAGGAGTTTCTTGCTGCTATATTAATACAGTGGGCGTTCACAAAGTGTATTTCAGAAGGAGAAGAATTGTCCATATGGGACCATATTATCTCTAAAGCACGCTGGGTTGTAACATTTGATATAGGTATATCTAATAGGTTAAAGATCTTATCTTCTTTTAAAGAGGTCATCTTAGTATGCTCCTTTTCCAGTTAAGACAGCAGGAATGGTCTTTAAAATAAGTTTGATATCTAATAGAAATCCATGGCTTTCTATATACAATACATCGAGTTCAACCTGTTGCTTAAAACCGATATCAGAGCGACCACTAACCTGCCAAATACCTGTCAGGCCAGGAGTGACCTCTAATCGACGACGGTCTTCTTGCGTATAAAGAGCTACTTCTCGAGGGACAGGTGGTCGTGGCCCTACAATAGACATGTCACCAATGAGAACACACCAGAGCTGGGGTAGCTCATCAATGCTAAATCTCCTGATAAATCGTCCTATAGAAGTAACCCGTGGGTCCTTCTTCATTTTAAAGGTTACATCCCCTTTACGATCAGCTTCATTTAATAGATTATCTTTTAGTTTATCAGCATTGATTACCATCGAACGAAACTTTGGGAAGGGAAAAGGTTTCCCCTGTTTTCCTATTCGAGTTTGAACATAAAACACAGGACCTCCATCGGTGAATTTGATAATCAAAGAGATTATCCCGAGCAAGGGAGACAGCAATAGTAGAGCTATTAAAGCAACTAAAATATCTAATAACCTCTTTAAAACAAGAGTTGCTTGAATCACAAACGTCCAGAGCCTTTTCTTAAGTTTAGCTTTTCGTGTTTGACTTGATGGATTGCGATATTGACGCAGCATCTCATCAATTCTTTTATTACGCTCATCATTACTCATCTGCGTTGGGTTCTTTCTAGAATCGGTTCGTAATACATAACGCACAATACTGAAAACAGCCTCTTTAGGTTCTTCATACGCATCAATAACTATATCTGCAAATTTCCTTGTGGTAGAGACCTCTGCATCAATATGTTCAGAATTCTCGTGTAAAATCTTCTGTACATTTACAGAAAGGCTCTCCCCTCTTAAATTCTCTCTTTTGTTTGGAATTTTAACATTTCGCAAAAGGTCCGAGGTTATATCAAGCTCATTGGCATCCACATAAATACGTAATGAGGAGAGCTTTCGCATTCTCTCTAACGCCAGCACAGTATCACCATAGATGATAAGATATTCTTGAGGGAACTCACTGAGTTTTGTCCTAATTTCTTCGATATCTATATTTTCAAGATCTTGGAGAGATTTTGCTTGAGGAAACAGGGTATGACAGGAAATAGCAATCCCTTCTTGTAACCGTTCAACTAATGCGTCTGCCACTTCCTGAACTCGAGATAAGAGAGGTCCTGATATGCAAATTATGAATCGATGATTTGAATTCATTACTTAGCCTCTTCTTTGTCAATCTTTCTAAAAATATCTAAGGTTTTCTCAACAGTCTTTTCCCAAGTGAAATTTTGAGCCCATACAAAGCCTTTTTCAGCAATTAGCTCCCTTTTAGAATCGTCTTCTAATACTTGAACAATCGCATCTTTCATTGCTATTGGGTCTTTAGGATCAAAGTGGGGAGTAAAAGAACCACTTACTTCAGGAAGCGAGGCTGCATTGCTGGTTATTACAGGAACTTTGCAGGCCATAGCTTCAAGAACAGGAAGCCCAAAACCTTCGAAGAAGGAGGGAAGAACAAACAATGCCGCACCTCTATAGAGATCTGCGATATCTTGGTCATCAACGAAACCTAAAAATTTTATCGAGGATGCATATTTGGAAGAGTCTGCCACAGCATGAATCTCTTCAGCGCGCTCCTTGTCGGGTCCAGGTAACACCAAATAATACTCTTTATCTGTTTGTTCTCTAAAAAGTTCAAAAGCCTTGATCAGATTTACATGATTCTTCCCTGGATGTTCTAATCTGGAGATGTAGAGAAGATAGGGACCTGCAACTCCATATTTTTCTTTCATCCATGAGGAAATAACTGTTACATCTTTGGGTGGTGAGAATTTTACTGTATCAGCACCTAGATAAATAACCGTTACTTTAGAGGCACTTACATGTGCAAAATGAACAATATCTTCTTTAGAAAACTGACTCACGGTTATAATATGGTCCAACTTCTTGATTAAATAAGGTAATACCTTTCGATTGAAGATTGCATGAGAAAAATCATATTTATTCTTTAAATGTAGAGTGGCTAAATCATGTACTGTACCAACAGTGGGACATGAAACTTTCCCACAGAGTCTCCGGTTTGCCGCTGGAAGAAACAGTAGGTCATACCCTCTCTTTTTACAAAGTTTTGGTAGAGAAAATTGGTTCCAAAAAAAGTTTTGCATTGGAGAATTATCGACACCTTCGACTTGATGCCAAAGAATATTCTTTTTCCCTTTCAAATAGTAGTCTCGATCTGCTTGGGAACCTATAAGTTCAAAAGAAAACTCTTTGACAAGTTTATCATCATCGAAATAATCTAATAACTCACGAAAGTAAATACCAATTCCAGAACGACCACAATCTGTGCCAAAACTAGGACAACCAATTTTTATCATACTTATTTCTCCAATAGCTGGTCTAGATTATGAATATAGTTTTCATAGGAAAACAAGTCTTCAGCCATTAATTTACCATTAATCCCCATATTTTTTGCTCGTTCTAGGTCGGTAACTAGAGAATTCATTGCCTCATATAGCGCTTTTGAATCGTTTGCAGGGAATAAAAGTCCATTCTTACCATGAATCAACCAATCAGGGATTCCTCCCACATCTGAACCAAGAACAGGTCGTTCTCTAAGCATTGCCTCAATACCTACCATACCAAAAGGCTCTGGCCAACGAGAAGGGATTACCACTACTGTAGAGCTATCATAATATTGAGCAAGTTCGTCATGAGCCACCCAACCATGAAAATGGACCAAAGATTTATAAGATGCATTTTGGACAAAAAGTTTTAATTTTGCCTCTTCATTCCCTCGTCCAATGATGTGTAAAGGGATCGACAAACCCGATTTTTTCAATAATAAATCATAGGCTTTAAGTAAAACATCAACCCCTTTCCCTTTAATCAATTGACCAACAAAGAGAATCGAGGGTTGATCTGGGAGATTTTGAAGCTTTTGAGGGAAGGCTTGAACACAAGGAGGAAGTAATCTAATTTTCTGTGAGTTAAAACCATTTCTCACTAATTCTCTTCGCATGTAGGTACTGCCAACCAAGAGGATGTCAACTTGTTTATTATGTTTCATCTCAAGAAGTTTCTTTCTGATTGAGACAAAACGAATCCCTTTTCCACTACGTTCAAGAAATGCAAGATCTGCATAACAGAACAGGCCACACTTCCGAGTACAAATTTTCCTCGAAAAAGCATAATATTTATGTCTTCTCGGACAATATAAATCATGGTCATGAATCATGCGAATGACATGCTTAGACCCTTTTACTGAAAAGATATCCTCTATTTTATCAAATTTATGGACATAAAAAACATCTGGTTGAATTATTTTGACAATTTGTGCTAGAGGTGTTGAACCCAGAATCCATGTTTGAGCGAATAATGCGTCGAATCTGATTTGATCGATTCCTGAATTCTCTATACAGGCAAAATAACAAGTATGCCCAGCTAAAGAGAGACCTTTTGCAGATAGTGCAATATTTTGTTCTACTCCACCAAAATATCCACCAGTAGTATTAATGAATAGAATTTTCATAAACCCTCTGATATATATCCATAAGTCGCGTAGTGATGATATCCCAACTATAGGAATCCCTCGCTAACTTTTGCCCAGCTTTTCCTAATGCTTTTTGTAAGGGAATATCCATCGACAAACGACCTAGAACTGATGCAATACTTTTTGAATCTGTTCCTGGGGCTGATGGATCGAAAAACAGGCCGGTTTTATCCTCTTCAACCAAGGCAGATAATCCCCCTCGATCTGAAACAGCAACAGGAAGACCGCTTGCCCAAGCTTCTAAAACCACCATTCCAAAGGGTTCGTGAAGTGAGGGTAAGACGAAACAAGAAGCAGCATAATAGGCATCAACTAAACTTTGGTCCATATAAGGAAGACCCCCAATAATGGTAAGGTGATCACCAACACCTAGGCGTATTGCCTCATTCTTTAGTGAATCAGCATAATTTTTGCTTGTTACTGGACCAATACAGAGTAAATGTATTTTAGGGTTTTGTTCTAAAAGAAGAGGAAGCTGTTGAATCAATCCTAATTGATTTTTCTGCACATCCAGCCTAGCCATCGTGAGACAAACAAATCTATCTGCTGGGATACCATGGGCAGTTCGAAACGATTTGCCATCACCATGAGAGAATCTCTTAATATCTACCCCATTAGGTAAATACTCTATATACTTGTTAGGGTAGCTCTTAATCATCGCCTCATATTCATCTTTTCCGACACAAATGATTGCATCTGCATCTTCAAGAACCTTTCTCGATCCAACCCAATAGCCTAAAATCTTTCCCCACTCTAGCTTACCTTTGGTAGGTTCAACCCATGTCTCACGTTCATCTTGAGGTACAGCTATATTTCCACCATGAAGGGAGATAATATAGGGAATATGACGCTTTAGAGCACAATATCGTCCAATACCTCCCATCCTCTTTCCTGTATGCATATGAATAAGATCTAAATCTCTTTTAGAAAGGAGTGCCCAAAGAAGAGAAAAGGAGAAAAGATTTCCTGCTTTCTTATCCATCTGGATTTTAGCTTGTGTAGAGAGACCTAAATAGGGATAGAAATAGGAAAACCTACGAATAGGAATACCATTGTAGTCATCCTCATCTCGACCAGATAAGGCTTTAGAAGTATAAATACTTACCTGATGATTTCGTTCAACTAATCGTTGAGAAATCTCTGCGATGAAGGTTTCGGAACCTCCCCATTCCGACACAACAAAACGTCTTGGGATATGTATAATATGGTTTGGTCTACTCATATACGCAGTATACGCTATGAAATTGCCCATATCTACATTATTTCCAGAAAAATCTTAAACAATGAGTTTCACTCCCCCTTTTTGATTGACAGGCATCCGTATGTAAGAGGATAATAAATAAGCTTTTATTATGTGAGGCACTATGATAGATTCAATTAATACAATTTCCATTATTGAACCAACTAAGTTAAAAGATGAGTTGGTTGAACTTCTAAAAGAAAACATATCCGAAATTACCTGTGTCACTACAATGGTAGATGGATTATCGGCTGTAAAACATAAAAAGTTTGAGGCTGCAATAATTTCAAATGATATGGAAGATTTTTACACTGTCACTAATATGGTGAAGATTTTACTCGAAGTGGGCTCATTGCAATACATATTAGTAATCAGTGAAAAGGAACAACCTTCCGTTTCTTGTGAGAAGATGAAGATTAATGGTCTACATGTGATTTCAGCAAAAAGTGCCGTCAACTCAATCATCCGAGAATTAAAAGAGATAGAGAGTTCAAAGGATACTGCAAAAATTACTACTCACCATATTGATGAGATGGGTGCAAGTTCCATGGGAGAAAGTTCGCTCTTCGACAGTGTACCTTCAGGTTTGTATCGTATTGATACTGAAGGTAATTTTCACGACATTAATCAAACAATTATCAACATGTTAAAAGCTCCAAACACGGAAGTACTCCGTCGAGAAAATTATTTTTCCTTGTTCAAAGATCCTGACCAACAAAATGTTTGGAAAGAGATTATTAATCGAGATAAAGCTATACATGGACTTATCTTTGAAATAGAATGCTATGATGGTGAGACTATTTGGATAAGAGATAGTGCCCGTTCAGTATACGATGAGCACAAAAATATAATCTATTACGATGGAGCTATTGAGAATATTACCTACCAAAAAAAACTAGAAGACAAACTCTCATTCCTTGCCACACAAGATATCCTAACTGGAGTCCCTAATAGAAACTTTTTTCATGACCAAGCAAAAATGACCATTTCTCAGGCCCGATACACTGAAGATATCGTTGCAATACTTACTATCAACGTTGATAGATTTTCAGAAATAAACGATAAATATACTCATAAAGTGGGAGATCGCATCCTTCAACTCATAGCAGGAAGAATTAAATTACAAGTGAGAAAAAGTGATTTGGTAGCTCGCCTAGGAGGAGATAAATTCATCGTATTACTCAACGGTCTTAGAAATCGAAGAGATGTTCTTGCCGTCGCAAAAAAAATTAGCTTAGGTTTCAATGAACCCTTTAAAATAAATGATATAACTTTGAATGCTACAGCTAGCACTGGAATTTCTCTCTATCCTGAACATGGAGATGAGGTAAATACTCTCATCAGACTCGCTGAAATCGCAACTTTTGCTGTGAAAGAGAGAGAGCGAGGAGGCTACATGATCTACTCTAATATTATCAACACTAACTATGAAACTAAAAAATAAGGAGATCAATTGATGAAAGATTTCACTCGTAAATTTCCACTATTTTTAGTTACTCTTCTTTTGATACTACTTGTTTCTGCCTGTTCAACCCCCCTCCCACAAACCAAACAACCTACTGAAAAAAGTTATAAAGTTGGAGATTTTGGTCCAGCCACAGGTTTAGTATTTTATGACAAAGGTGAATATAGTGATGGTTGGAGATATTTAGAAATGGCACCAGCAGCCACAGAAGTCTCTTTACAGTGGAGTGTTTTAGAAGCTGTTGTGGGGAACACATCCTTAGCACTTGGAGAAGGAAAAAACAATACTGCCCTCATAGTAAGCTCCCAAGAGAATTCACAAAGGCCATATGCTGCAAAATATTGTGATGATCTCTCTATCAATGGCTATGAAGATTGGTTCTTACCCTCACAAGATGAATTAGATTTCATCTACTGGCAATTAGCACGAAAAGGTCTTGGTGAGCTAAAAACTCTTGGGTTTGGATACTGGAGTTCTTCAGAGTATGATGAAACCCTAGCTTGGGGTCAAGGTTTCAATGCAGGAGTAAAAGGCAAAATTGAGAAAAAAGAATTATTTCTAGTAAGGGCAATTCGCTCTTTCTAGGTTGTTATAGGAACCTCCAAAATAACAAGATCTGTTTCTGCAAAAGCTTGATGCACAACTCCTTTGGATATTGTAAGAACATCCCCTTTGCCTATCTTTTTTCGCTCAGGACCTATTACCACCTCTCCTTTTCCTGAAAGAACTGTCCATAACAGGAGAGATTCATCATTTACCAATGGCTTAGTGTGATTATTGAAAGAAATCATCAATCGCCTAATATGACACTCCTCTCCATTAGGAAGAGTAGGTTTGTCGATAACTTGGGTAGACCCCCATAAAAATTCTTCATATCGGGGAGTCTTAGACAATTCTTGAGCATGTTGCTTGAGAGTTCCACAATGATCCAAGTCAGCAACTAAAATGCCATCATAGTTAGCAGAGATAATTAGGTTCTGTGTCCCAAGTGCTAGAATTGGAATATCTAAATCGTTAATAATATGGGTATCTCCCATCTCATCAGCAATTATACCATTTCCAGAAACTTTATTTTCTAAAACACTGGTAAGCACATTCCAAGATCCCAGATCTTTCCATGCACCACTATAGGGAATCATAGCTATCGATCGACAACGTTCAACAACTTCATAATCAAAACTCGTTTTTTTCAATTGGCCATAAGAATCATATCGCTCTTGATAAAGGTCGCAGGGAGGAAGAAACTCTTCGTTGTTCAATACATATCCCAGCGAAAATGCAAATACCCCACCGTTCCAGAAAGCACCTTCACGGAGAAGTTCACTAGCTCGAACTGAATTGGGTTTCTCTGAAAAACCTTGTACCAAAAAAACATTATCTCGTCTCTTAGAACCAGGGAGAATATAGCCATATTTCTCGGAAGGATGATCAGGGGTTATCCCCATGAGAACAATTTCAGCTTCTTTTCGTTTAACAACCCTCTCCATTTCTAGGAGTGTTGAGAAATAAGCGGTGTCTGCATAAACATCAACAGGGAGGACTACAATGACTTCATCAAGGGGGACTTTCTTCTCAAGTGCTAGATAGGTACAGGCTAAGGCTATAGCAGGGAAGGTGTCTCTACGTTCAGGTTCTAACACAAGATTAATATCTGGACCAAGCTGCATCAGAAGGCTTTCCTCTTGACTGCTATTCGTTGCTATGGTTATAGGACTCGTTATACCAGCTTCATGAATTTGTCGATAAACACGTTGAACCATCGACTCACTTTCTCCTAAAGGGTTTTTTAAAACTTTTAAGAATTGTTTAGACCTGACATCATTTGATAAGGGCCAAAGACGTTTTCCAGACCCTCCTGACAATAATAACACCTGCATTAATATTACCTCATTTTTGCATTCTACTCATCTTAAGTATCCGGTAAACAAACCATAAAAACAACTAAAACCAAATGAATAAATTAATGCTTTCATGATAAAGAATACACTATCTTCTCAAGAAAAGTTTACAGCGATGGGCTAAAGCCTTTCTTGAATTCAACCACAACTCCATAGTGTTAAGTCTCAGACACCTCGTCACCCAATCTCTTTTCCAGCCAAGGACATTACCACCTAAGTAGTACTCTCGTATCCCACTCTCCCAGCTCTGTTTGAACATTTCCATTAATACGGTTTTACCGGGACTGTAGGTTCGAAGCTCGGGGTTAAACCCTGTCATGAGGCACCAACAAGATCGGCCACTTTGAAGAGTATAGAGATACCCCATATCAATTCCCGCGACTTGAGTAATATACAATTTGACCCTATTTTGCTTAATCCAGACATCTGTATATGCAACAAGTTTTTCTTGGTATTTTTTATAATCAACTCGTTCGCTTGCCTCCATCCACTCATGTTGCCAACTTAATTGTAGTATACTAAGGAATTTCTCCACAGCTTCCAGTTGTTGTTCCCTACCTAAAGCTCCAAATTCCACACATACTGTTCTAGGTGCACTCTCAAATTTATTTTGTAACCGTTTCCCCTGTTTGTTCAAATCACGAAGGGCATGCTTAGCTGTTGCACTCTCTAAAGGAGATTTAGTAGCAAGACCCTCAAGAACTGGATAATCTGTCTCGTATTGTGTATTCCAGCGAGAAGTTCTTGCCCGTGCAAGCGATGAAATCTCACCAGGGGGCAGGCGATGCCATATAACAACATCAGCACCAGTTGTACGTTGAATTTGTCGAACATTTTTAGACAGAGATAGAATATTACGCACATCGATAGCTTGGATATTGCCCTTTCGTGTGAGCAACGTAGTGCTCATAAAATAGACATCATCGAAAGCAACTAGACTACGTGGATGCAGAAAACGGTCAGAATCTTCATATAATCTAAAAAATCCATAGGCGACAACCTCGGAGTTTTTCTTCTCAAGAATTTCAATAAGAAAAAGTTTTTCATAATCTTTAATATCTTTCTCCCACCAAACCCTAGCGATTTCACCATTATTGAACGGGGAAGAAGTTTCAATGTTATCATCCTCGCATGATCTAATACGCTTCAATGCTGATAACATGGTAGATTCTTCTCCGATAGAGGTGATAGAGAGCGTAAAAGAATTGGGATCAAGAGGATTAAGAACAAGAGAATCACAAGGATGATGACTATGATATCGTCTTAAATATCTTTTATGTTTAGTTTCAGTTTTTTCTAGATAGTAGGAAAATCCTAAAAATGTTGTATATTTACTCGTTTCACAAATTGTTGCCCCTAACTTTTTGTGAGCTTTAATACTTGTAATATTCTCTTGGTCCACGAGCACATGAAACTCTGTTTTCCCTTGAGTGACCATATCTTGCTGCAATCCTGCAATCAAAATTGTATAAAGCCCCTTTCCCCTTGCCTTGGTATGAAGGAAAGTATCAAAGATATAAGCCCCATTGGGTCGCGTCGTAATTCGCAAGCGATCATCATCTTCAAAGAGAATCCCTGTCCTCATCACCCATGCATAGCCTAATAAGAAGTTATCAGCGTCATGAACTAAATAGCATCTAGCATCTTGATAAAGGCGTTCGTTGAAGAGGGCTGTACCTTTCTCAATATCATCCATCTGACGACAGATAGCTAAATCAGAAAGGTCATTGATGGTTGCCGGTCTAACTGTATAGTTGGATGCGGCATCTTTATCTATGGTCAATAATGGGATATCCATAACCAAGGTGAGACTATAATCAAAAAGCCAACTTGGTACATGCAATCGATGTGCAATTTTGCTTAATGAAGTTAATGTTTTATTGTTTGTATTTGCTGGAAAAGGTTGAGAATTAGACTTCATTGTGCAACCCTCGGTTGAAGTATTTTACCATAAGTAATTTGATAGATTTCATTTCTATCAAATTATACTGCATCCCTACTTGCCAAATAGAGGCTATCTGAAAAAGTGGAAAATAATTATTCATATAAACTCCTAAGTAGGGTTATGGGCTACTTCTTTATTAGCAGTTATTATACCATAAATCCACATGATGCATGAAAATTTTATCTTGAACACCTTTTACACCTTTTTAAAACCAATAAATGTCATAGAACAAGATCCACTAAATATCATTGTCTTATTTCTGGAACCTTTAAAATAATTTGGTTATTTACTTAATACCTATATCTTTTACTAGAGAACAAGGTTTTTCAAAAAGCCAACAAAATGTTAGATAATAGGTAGATTTCGTTTCTTTGGTGTATTCCTGCTGTCAAGAGGCAGTTGAGTTAATATCAAAGCAAAAAAGGCAGTCCCCTCTTCGCTAAAAGGAAAATCTGCTTTTCAATTCTGTCAAATAGATTTCCTAACATTATCTTTCATGGACGTTATAATACAAAATCACTATACAAATAATTTAATAATCTATGGTAATCATGTTTCTTCCAGTAAGTCGTCCACATCAAGAATACCGAATTCCCCAGTATTGTCAGCAAACAGAGACTTATACCTGTGGGAGTGGACGGATCCCCTCTATTTTTCTTGTAAATTCTTGTGTGGTGAATGTATAATAAATTAATGCACACTCAAAAAGGTTCTGTCAATGATTCATGATAAAAAGCATATCCGTACGCAATTCCGCTTCATCATTTTTATCATAATCACATGTTGTCTGGTAGGATGCAGTGCTCAAAAAAGTAATCCCTCTCAAATTGAAGATGACGGTATCATTGTAGGTTTTTCGCAAATCGGTGCTGAAAGCGCCTGGAGAACCTGTAACACTCGTTCAGTTCAGGATGCCGCTGCTGAGCAGGGGGTGCAACTAGTGTATGCCAATGCCGAACAGAAACAGGAGAATCAGATAAAAGCATTACGCTCCTTTATCGCTTATCAAGTTGATGTGATAGCCTTTGTTCCGATTGTTACGGATGGTTGGGATAATGTACTACAGGAGGCTCGAGATGCTGGTATTCCTGTCCTGGTTACCGACCGGAAGATAGATGTTGAAGATCAATCTTTATATGCAGGATTTATAGGTACCGACAGCCTGAAGGAAGGTCGGAATGCTGGATTATTTGTATTGGATAAGTTTAAAAACAAAAGTGAGAGTTTCACCGAAACCCAAAAATATATCAATATCGTTGAATTGTTCGGCACAGAAGGATCTTCCGTAGCTCTCGGGAGGGCTGAAGGCTTCAGAGAAGTCCTAAAAACACATCCAGAGTTCCGAATAATATACAGCAAATCAGGTGATTTCCTCCGCTCAAAGGGATACGAACTGGCAGTCGAATTTCTCGAGAAGTATGAAGATATCGACGTTATTTTTTCCCACAATGATGGAATGACCCTTGGGGCTATCGAGGCAATGGAAGAGAAGGGCATTCTTCCTGGTACTGACATTGTCATTGTTACTATTGATGCACAGCAGGCAGCCATTGATGCACTTCGCGATGGCAAGGTGAATTGTGTTATCGAATGCAACCCTAAAACCGGTCCCGAAATTATCAAGTTATCTGAAAGATTGGCAGCTGGTGAAAACATTCCGCGACTGCAGTATGTACATGAAGAAGTCTTCTATGAAACCGATGACCTTTCACTCATTGAACCCCGCGGGTATTAATATGAAGAGTCAGAGATCCGTTATTGATAAAATTTTCTCAGTATTTAAAAGTACAAGTATAAAAGAGAGAATTAAGATTTCCTACGTTATTATAATCCTCCTGATGATAACACCTCCAGTTATTACGATTGTTTCATTTGTTGTCCAGATGGTCCGCTATGACCTTATTATAACCAATGTCAGCAAGACAAATCGTCTCAACCAAACGGTAAAAATGGATATCTCCAACGAGATATGGGATATCGTAGCTGGGAACAAAAAATTCGATGAAGGTAGCCAGTACGATATTATTGATGGGATAAATGAGAGCCTAGACGATATCATGAGAACGACTGAAGAGCGAGAGAACCGACAAATGCTTGAGGTAGCGGGTCGTGCGGTCGAAACGCTGAGACGCAATGTAGACCGACTAGGAAATCAGATAGCAAACCAAGCACCGGTGAGTGAGAATGAAGAAAGCCTCGATGAAATTCGAGGAGTATCCGCCCTTATCTCGGACATCCTTCAGGATTTCATCGTACGCGTAATAGAATCAGCAACGATAACAAATGAGCACCATAAGCGTATTACCTTCATACTTACTGCCATTCAGATTTTTACCGTATTCATTGTTACTATCTTCGCTATTTTTACACAACGTTCCGTGACCGCAAGTATCAATCATCCAATAAAAAGACTTGAGAATCTGTCAAAAAGAATTGCCGAGGGAGATTTCGCTGCCAGAGTAAAACTTCCTCAAGTAAGCGAGCTTGACGGTCTGACCGATAACCTGAATATCATGGCGGTCAAAATACAAGCATTGATTGCAGAGAATGTTCGAGAACAGCAAAACCTTCAGAAATCGGAGATGAAAGCCCTTCAGGCTCAGATCACACCGCATTTTCTCTATAACACATTTGATACGATAGTATGGCTTGCCGAAGAGAAGAAAAACGATCAGGTTATTGACATAACACGCGCCTTTTCAAGCTTTTTCCGGATATCTCTCAATAAAGGTAAAGACTTCTTAACGGTTAGCGAGGAGTTTGAACATGTGAGAAGCTATCTGACGATTCAGAAAATCAGATATAGAGATATACTGGATTATGAAATTGAATATCTGCCTGAGATGGCAAACTGTCAAATCCTGAAACTGGTGCTCCAGCCTCTCGTTGAAAACGCATTGTACCATGGAATTAAAAACAAAAGGGGCCGTGGATTATTAACAGTGAAAGGATGGCGTGAAAACAAGCGCTTGTGTTTTTCGGTAAAAGACAATGGAATAGGAATGACGGAAGAACAACTTGCGAATATCATGGAACAGATCTGCGGTTCGGCTGATCCCGAGGATTTGAGCAATGTCTATGGTTTGTATAATGTTAACAAGAGGCTTGAGCTGTATTATGATACAAGCACAAAATTGGAAATAGTAAGCCGGTATAAAGAGGGCACTACCGTTTATTTCAGCGTACCAGAGGTTGAATTCAATGTATAAGGTTTTTATTGTAGAAGACGAGATAGTAGTACGTGAAGGGCTACGAAATAGCATCCAGTCAGGGAGTGGCCCGTTTGTTCTCGTGGGTGAAGCTTCAGATGGTGAGATGGCTCTGTCAATTATGAAAGATGTGAAACCCGACATACTGGTTACTGATATCAGAATGCCATTTGTTGATGGACTTAGCCTTTCAAGGATTATCAAAAAAATACTTCCCTGGATAAAAATAATAATAATCTCAGGGCACGACGAATTTCAGTACGCACAAGAGGCTATATCAATCGGTGTTGACGAATATATTCTCAAGCCTGTTTCCGCATCAGATATGCTTTCAACACTTAACAAACTGGTAGATACGATTGAACAGGAGAAAATACATCTTTTAAGTATAGAAAACCTGAAACTACAAGCACAATCTAATTCAAACCTGATTAGAGAGCGCTGGCTATGCGATTTAGTGACCGGAATTGTCAAAACGGAAGATGCACTTGAGAAGGGAAGTGATATGGGAATCGATCTCATCGCTCATGGCTACCTTGTCGCTATCATTAAGCTTTCCACTTCCGCTGATAACTATTCGGATCTAATTACTGCTAAACTCAAGATTAATAGTCTTATAGACAATCAGGATGAGTTGATATGCTTTTCCCAAAGCAGGGATTCTATTATCCTGCTGCTGATGCAGCTCGTATCCGAATCACTCGAAGAAACTGCCTATACATTAGGCCAGGCGATTAAATACGAAGTTGAACGGAACACTAGCTGCATGGTAGCAATTGGAATAGGTTCTCCGGTCGAACGAATCGGAAGTCTGTCTCAATCGTATGCTGATGCGGAAAAAGCAGTAAAATTTCTTGTTAAGACCGGCCAGAAACTGATAATCGGGACGCATGATCTGAATTCCTTTTCCGAAATTGATTTTCTAAGATTGGACGGTAGCCCCATATCGGAGCAGCTTAAATATGTAAAGAAATCAGGTATTGATGAGATTATTACTCAGTATATCACCATGATAGGCGATAAACCATTTCAGGCCACTCTCATAGGCTATTACCTTCTTTATGATCTTATGGTGGCTATATCAAAAATCATCGATGAACTTGGTGGTGATGTTCAGGAGGTTATTCCATCATTGTCACAAAAAACGCAACTTTCAGAAATAGCGGGCTCAAAAGAGACCTTCTGTGACGGAGTGCGATTAATTCTGGATACTTTCATAGAGTTCAGGGAATCAAAATCAGCGGGAAAATACTATGCAATGATTCAGAAAGCAAAGCAACATATAAATCTTCATTTCGTCGATCAGGATATTTCTCTACATTCAGTAGCATCGGTCGTACATGTCAGTCCAAATCATTTCAGCACTATATTTTCCCAAGAAACCGGTGAAACCTTCATTGAATATCTTACACAGGTCCGTATAAATAAATCAAAAGACTTGCTGCTGACGACAACTCTCACAAGCGCAGACATTGCGTATGATGTAGGATTTGGAGATCCCCATTATTTCAGTTTTATTTTCAAGAAACATACAGGCATCTCGCCCCGGGAATTCAGAACCGGAGCCAAATGCCTGAATTGAAAAAGGAGTTCCTCTACAGCCTTTAGTGCGACCCTAGATTACTGGTCTGTTCCTTGCCTAACAGCCGTAGCCAAGGCGGTAGAACAAAACTGAATCTCCTCCTGTTTCGCAACGACATGATAATACTTTGTAGCACTATGAAGAAATAGAGAAGTAGTCCGCTTACTATCGCTTGGAAGTTTGATTGAACTCCCGCAGCACGGATTAATTCGTTGATTACTAGAAGGATTAACGTACCTATCGGAGCCCCAAGCAGGTTTCCTACGCCACCATTGAGCAGTGTACCGCCAATAATAGCCGAAGCTATTGCTTTCATTTCGGCTCCTGACGCATTTCCGACATTGCCAGCTCCTGTTGTCATTATGTACACAAAACCCGCAATACCTGCCGTCAATCCGCTAATTACGTATGTGAGAAATATCGTTCTCTTTACATTGATACCGAGCATCATAGCGCTATGGCTATTGCCACCAACGGCGTAGACATTGCGCCCAAAACGCGACCACTTCATCAGGGCTGCAAGGATGACAAGAAGAACCACAACTACTATAACGCCAGGTTTAATTTCACACGGGATGAAAATACCCAATCTGTTTTTCATACCAAGCCATGGAATCACTATTTCAAAATCCCTCAAACTCACGAATGCAGGCATTGTCACATTGATCGGATCTTTATGGAGTGTCGTCAGTAGCCCCTGTGCGAGAAACAACCCTGACAATGTAATAATAAACGGCTGAATCTCAAGATAGGCTATGAGATATCCCTGCAGGAGTCCGAATGCAACACCTATGCCCAGTGCAACAAGTACCGCTTCCCCAATGCTCCCCATCCTAGATTCCAGTGAGACAGCACAGGCCATGGTTACCAGCCCGCATACTGCGCCTATAGAAATGTCGATACCGCCCCCAATCATGACGATACTCAAACCCAGTGTCATGATGATGAGCGGAGCATTTAAGTTAAACAAGTCAAAAAAGGTCTGGACCTGCATGAAACTGCCTGGAAAGCTGATAATTGCTAACATATACATCAATACAAATATCACCGCAGCTATGAGAAACAGAATATTCGAATTCGATAGTCTTGCTTTTGGTTTGATTACGTTTAAAGATGCCATCCTATTCCTCCTTCTTCCCGACTGTATTCATAGTGGAAATCATTGAATCTACTGGATTACTCCCTTTGAAGGGGCCAATACTACGCCTCCATGTTTGAACCCTGTCCAAAGCTTTCCTGACAAAAACTCTGACTACGGGTGATGCAATTACCATGAGAATGATAATGAAGGCCGCCTTGAAGACCTTAATCATAGCAGGTTCTATCTCAAGTCTAAGCAGGGTCCTGTTCAGCATCTCTATAGTGTATGCACCGATTATAGAACCGGTAATGCTGAACTTTCCACCGATTAGCGAGTTTCCGCCTATTGCCACTGCTAGAATCGCATCCATCATAATAAGTTTGAGCAGGTTGACGCTGTCGTGCCGTCCTGCCTTGTTCACTGCGATGAAACCTGCAACTGCAGTGCAGATTCCCATAATCAAGAAGGTCAGAAATATAATTTTTTTCGGATTAATACCGTTCAGACGTGCAGCATTCGGGTTGATTCCCACAGTTTCTACATAGAGTCTAAGATTCGTGGTCTTGAACAGTACGGCAATAAGCACAATGAATGCAACAGTCAGGATTATTGGAGTCTGTATTGGTACTCCCGGTATTACAGTACCAATTTGATTCGATATATCATTAGCTAAAATGGGAGATAATTTACCGTCAATCATAAAGGCAATGGACCTACCCCCCGTGAACAGGATGAGGGATGCAACCATTGGTTGAACTTTGAATACTGAAACTAGGGTGCCGTTGAATGCACCGAGAACTAAGCCTGCAACACAACTTAAAAGAAAACCCGCCACTATCGTAAGCAATGTGACCTCAGCGGAATGCAAAACGAATAGGACAAATACGGCAGAAGATATTGTGGCACTTACGCCTATGCTTATGTCCTGCCCTTGTGAAGCTGCAGTTACTAGGGTCATACCAATAGACAAGATGACCAACTCAGAAGCTCCAAACAAGATATTCGGTATATTCCCGTACAATGCTCCGTTTACCACAGTGATGCTGAAATAATCGGTGCCCTTTATTAGGTTGATGATAATGAGTAGCATCATCACCGAGATGGGGAGAAACAACTGAGAAAAGTTAGTTATCAATTTGCGCATATGTTCTCTCCTCCCTGGGCTATTACATTCATGACATCGTTTCCTGTCAAATCTGTTCCCTTGAGTTCTCCTACGATTTCACGATCTTTCATGACTATCAATCGGGAACAGGTTCGGAGCATCTCGTCAATTTCCGAAGATATGAATGTTAGGCTCATTCCACCATCAGCGAGCTTAATCACAAGTTTCTGAATCTCGACCTTTGTTCCAACATCAATTCCCCGGGTTGGTTCATCTAGGATCAGGTATTCTGGGTTTGTAAGTAGCCAGCGAGCTAGAATGACCTTCTGCTGGTTGCCTCCGGAAAGTGATTTGATTGGTGTACTGGGGGTCGGAGTCTTGATGTTTAATTTCTTAATATACTCGTCGGCGAATGCCTCCGCCTGTTTCAAAGAAAAAGGTTTGAAAAAGCCTTTCAGGACCTGTAGAGCTAGAATAATATTGTCACGTACCGAAAGGTCATCGATTATCCCATCACCCTTGCGGTCCTCCGGCAGATATCCGATTCCCTGTTTTATGGCGTGCAGGGGCGTTTTGATCTTTACCCTCTTACCATTCATTCGGACTTCACCTCCAGTCACTTTGTCGGCAGCGAAAATAGCACGTACGCTTTCACTACGCCCAGACCCGAGCAGGCCGGCGAAACCGTTCACCTCGCCTTTTTGTATCGTAAAGTTGAATGGCCTTACCCCTGCGGTACTCGAAAGCCCTATACCTTCAAAGACTGGAATGGTGGTCTCGGATACAAGTGGCTCATGTTTTTTTATTTTTGTGATATCCTCAAGTTCGTTACCCAACATCTTCGAGATAAGTTCAATCTGGGAAAGTGATGCTGTTTCATATTCGCCGATTAACTTACCATTACGAAGCACTGTAACCCTGTCGCTGATTTCGTATACCTGTTCGAGAAAGTGAGTTATAAATATAATTCCCACGCCCCGAGCTTTCAGCTCACGCATGAGCACGAAGAGTTTATGTACCTCGTCTTCATCAAGGGAGGATGTCGGTTCGTCCAGAATGAGAATCTTGCAGTCCATATCCACCGCCCGGGCAATCGCAATCATCTGCTGTACTGCAAGCGAACAGCTTGTAAGTTCCTGGACCGGACTTGCCGGAATACCGAGGGAGTCAAGCAACTGTGTCGCCTTTTCGTTCATTTGCTTCCATTGAACGATTGGGTTCCGAGAGCGACCAATAAACATATTCTCAGCCACGGTTAAATTAGGGCACAGCATTATTTCCTGATAGACCGTACCAATTCCCATATTTTGTGCTTCCTGCGGCGTCTTGAAGTGGATTGGCTCTCCATGTAAGGTAATCAAGCCTGTATCCTTTTCGTAGACCCCGGTAATGACTTTAATCAGTGTGGACTTCCCGGCCCCATTTTCGCCCATGAGGGCATGAATCTCACCCTTATGGAGCTTAAAGTTAACGTTATCCAGAGCTTTGACCCCTGGAAAGGATTTGCTAATATCCTTCATTTCGAGTATGGTTTCTGACAACAATCAAAGATCTCCTTATACTGATACTGTACAAACTGACCACAATGCGGTATGCAGAACTATATCCGCACACCGCACTGCACACATAGCATGGTGGTGATGGTAACTTTTTACAGATACCTACCTTGTAACCACACCTTTACCAGGATCTGCATTGATCCCCCAATTATCGATATCTGCGTCGGTTATCGTTTCAGTAGTAAAGAGTAGTTCTTCCTGATAGATAATTCCTGTAGGGAGATTACCACTTTTAATCCATCTGGAAATCTCGGCTGCCTGACGTGGATTACACTGCATATCGGCATCCCAGTAACCAGCTTGTACATTCCTAAGTGCAAATCGGTTAAAGTCAAACCCAATTATTTTGACCAAGCCGTTCTTACCATGGCTTATTCCAGCTGCTTCGAGCGCCTGAACAGCACCTTGTGCCATACCATCGTTTTCCGCATAGATGACGTTAAAACTCTTGCCTGCAGCTATTGCGGCTTCAACAACTTTGCGGGCTTCCTCAAGACTCCAACTATCTCCACCTGTCCCATCGGCAACTACATTGAGTTTCCCTGCTTTTGCAGCATTGAGCACTGCTGCGCTACGACCTATCTCAGCTGCAGAACCCATCTGTCCACGAATAAGGATAAGATTGATCTTATCAAGACCTAGGCTCAACACCCATTCTACTGCTTTCTCACCTTCGTAAGCCATATCCGAGAGAAGAGCTGCCTTAAAATTGGATTCGTCCGTATCAATCGAACGGTCAAAAAGAATTACCTGTATGCCTGCATCTTTTGCAGCCTTCAATGTGTCATCCCATCCAGAAGCGTTTGCGGCTGAGATGAGGAGATAATCCACTCCGTCTCGAATGTACCCTTTCGCTGCAGCAATCTGTTCGCTGTTGTCGCCTGTGTTGGTCTGTTTTGCGTCATAGCCATTTGCTTCTGAGAACACACTGTTCATGGCTTCAACATTAGCCTGCCGATAACCGGATTCTTCTGGTGGTAGATTTACAATACCCACCTTGGTCAAACCTGACTCCTGCTGACCACTGGCAAATAGAGCACCTGTACCCAGTATAACCAGTACCATCAATACACATAGAGTTTTTTTCATATACCCCCCTTTTAAGGAAACATAAAAATTAGAATAGTTTTCTAACGGCAACGCCGCATCGATTAATGAAATGGTAAAGTCAGCAGTTTCAGAAGTACATGAAGTATTCTATCGAGTTTGGTATGATATTTTACGCTTTCGTGCCAAATCTTGGGAAAGGAGAAAAAATGTTTGTTATTTTATTAAAAACTTTCGTTTTCTTCCGATGTTAGAGAGATTGAGGCTAAGAGATCAGCTTAAAGAGCGTATTTGACGATATTGCTTAAGCTGGTGTCTCTCGTACAAATAATAAAATAATATGAGTGCTTTGGATTATTTAAGTCGTAGAGAGGGTAACGAAGAAATGCAAAAAAATATTTAAGGCTTATTTAAAACTGAGCTATCATCAAAAAGACCAGTTTTAATTTTCATCACGAATAATTATAGTAAATTACAGATTGCCTGCCATCTCTCTTTTACAATTTATTTAAATTCATAGAGAGATCTATCAACAATGTTTCGCAACTTTTTCCCGTCGCAATATAACTGAAGGTTCTCATGAATAAGTTTTAACGTATGTTGCCAATTATGCGACATGTAATCGAGTCCTGCAACATGTGGCGTAATAAGGAGGTTCTGTATCTTCCAAATCCTGTGTTCCTTAGGTATCGGCTCAAGATCAAAGACATCAATTGCAGCGCCTGAGAGATGCCCATTATCAAGGGCATCATAAAGAGCTTCGTTATCAACAGTGACTCCTCTTCCTGTATTTACCAGAACAGCCCCTCTTTTCATCATCGATATTCGTTCTGCGTTCATAAGATTCTCTGTCTCTGGTGTTGCTGGAACAACCATCCCGATGATATCACCTCTGGGTATGAGAGAATCTAGTTCTGTGAAAGAATGTACCTCATCAGCATATGTACAGGGTTTAGAAGCATCTCTTCTTATTCCTATCACATAAACTCCGAAAGCTTTCAGGAGTTTTGAGAATTCACTACCGATATCACCAAGACCAATGACCAAGGCAGTAGAACCTCTAAGCATCATCACATCGCCTTCTTTGTGCCATCTCGATTGTAGCTGATTATCTCGATATATATGGAGCTTCTTCATGATTGCAATGAGCATAGAAAACATGAACTCGGACTGGGATTCACCATAAGAACCTCTTGCATTAGTAATGATGGTATCCTTCGGGAGTATCCCATTTCTCATATATTTATCAACTCCAGAAGCAATCATTTGAAGCCATTTTAAATTCTTTGCAGTATCCAAGAACTTTCTGGGAGGATATCCAATGATAATTTCCGCTTCCTGAATATCCTCTCTCGCAATAGGAACTTCAGTGATATCTTTGAAAGAGATATCGAGCCTATCCTCAAATTGAGTAAATATCTTCTTATCTGTATCAGTTAATGTTATCAATACTAGAGTCTTGATTTTCTTCATAACGAGGTTCCTCCCAAGTCAAGCTTCTATGATAATACAAGCTTTTCCCTTTTCCCTCTACATAAAAAGCGATCTATAGAAATCCATTCTTAATATAAGATAAAAAGGGTGGTTCAGAATATAGTTGGGTCTTCGGAAAAAGCTGTGGTGTTAAGAACTAGATAAGAAAGAAAAATATAAAGAAAAAGGGCAATCCTTCAGTTAGCATAAAGTTAACGAAACCAAAACTAACAAGAGAGGATGCCCATGAACCAGTATAGTGGGACAACACTAGAAATACCAGACTTCAAGGTAACAAAACCAGCAACTCGAACATCTTTTGCAAGAGGTAAAGATATTCTTTTTATAGAAACCATTCACGGCAAAGTAACGACCCAGGTTCCTGAATGTTGCCCCTATTGCCAACAAAAGCTTCAATTCAACCAATATCTGTATATACATTTGCACCACCTCACAATTGGCGGGTTTAAAGTAAAATTGCGTGTACAGTATGAGCAGCATGTATGTAGTACATGTGCAAGAACTGTCACACAAGAGATTCCCTTCAAAGAACCTGGACACCTTATTACAGCCACTTTCTATAATGTAGTTTTAGGATTGCTGAGGCACTCTGATGCGACCATCAGAGGAGTAGCTCATTGTCTACACACCAATTGGAAGCTCGTTAAAGATATAGATAAACGAAGACTTAAAGATACATATGGAGATATGAGGCCAACTCATTATTCGCCTTATCTATGTGTTGATGAGTTTTCTCTTCATAAGGGACATCAATATGCTACAGTAGTTTTAGACTGGAGAACTGGAGAAATTCTGTTTCTTGAAGAAGGAAACTCAGAAAGACAGTTACTCAACTTTTTTGAGAAAGTTGGTCATGATTGGATGACTCATGTACACTCTATATCTATGGATATGAATGCTCAGTACCACAAAGCTGTTGCTTCTCGGTATCCTCACATAGCAGTGGTTTATGATGCGTTTCACATCACAAAAAATTTCAATGATCGCATTCTCACTGAATTAAGGCGCCAAGAACAAAGAAGACTTCAAGAGAAGATTGCTCATGAGCATACGTGTATCTCTCGTCTAAAGAAGTACCTAAGGAACATGGGGAATGATAAGAAAGAAATTGCTGAGCGGAATCTTGATCTTAAAGAAGCTCATGAGGCATACTCTACGATGAAGGGAAGTCGATTTCTTATTGTCAGTAGTAGAGATGCTCTCAAAAGAAAAGATCAAGTTGCTAAAGCTCATAATAGAAAGCTTTGGGATTCTTATGAACGTAAGGGCCTCTCCATTCCCCCAGAATTGCGTAAATGGTCAACACGAAATGTTCAACGTCTAGATGAAATCCTTGGGGTTAATAGTGCACTTAACATTGCATACTTTCTCTCTGATCAACTCAAGTCAGGACTGGCAAGTACTGATGTACAGGATTTAAGAAATGGAATGGAGCAATGGTTTGCTCTCTCTGAGACGTATGTTAATAAGATCCCTATGCTGAAATCTTTCAACAAAATGCTCTATTCAAGAATGGATGGTATTACCTCTCGTGTAAAGTTCCCTATTTCTAATGGACCTCTTGAAGGTATTAACAATATGATAAAAACAACAAGGAGAGCTGCATACGGATACAAAGACCAAGAATACTTCTTCTTAAAACTATGGGATAGAAGTAGGAAATACATCAAAAAGCGTTTTCTCGCTACTTCTCATCAACAACGACTTGATGCTCTCTCTTTTTGGAGGCAATCCCACAGCTTTTTCCCATGAACCATAATTAATTAAAAAGCCGGTCTCCCCCATTTCAAGGATTAACCGGCTATTTTATTGTATCAATTTCATCTAACAACGTTGCCCAGAACAAGACTCGAACTTGCACGACCTTGCGGCCACTAGGACCTGAACCTAGCGCGTCTACCAATTCCGCCATCTGGGCGATGTTGTTACAATAAACTACGTTAATCTACGTAAATTACCGTTAATAACAAGAGGTATTGTAATGTAAATTAATGCAATGGTAAAGATATATGATAAGTAGTTTGTCACCAAAGTGTCACCCATTAAAATGTGGGTGACAATAATGGGCTGATAGCGTAAACCACCAGCCCTAATTTGCAGTTATATGTTGTTAGAAATCAAATCGCAATCCTGCTCTGAAATCAAGGTCCCGATAATCGAAACCCGATAACGTAAACCCCGAGGGGATATAGTAATCCGCTCCTACGGTCAATGACCAGGCGTCATACCCGACCCCCATAGAAAGACCGACTCCATATTTCCCTTCTGATGGATCTAACAGCGCTGAAGCTCCAACAGATCCTCCCCATTTAGATTGATCTATAGCAGCTAATTCAGCTTCTGAATCTGCTAGTGCTTTAAAATAATCATTTGATTCAGAAACCTTCAAATCGTAATCAGCTTTTAAAGCATCGTAATCAGTCTTTAAGGCTTTGTATGAGGTCTCCGATATCTCTTGCAAGTTCTTCAGATTCACCAATTCGGTCAATAAGCTCTCGGCTGAGGCTTCTTTGTCCGCTATTTTCGTCCCCGAGGCTTCCAAGGTCTTGTCTAATGTCTGTTGCATTACCTTCTGCTCGGCTAATTGAGTTTCTAGCTGCTTGATATATTGCTCCAGCGATAAGATCTTCTCCGCTTGACCGTCCTGTGATACTTGAGCTGGGGTTGTCAATTCCACCTGCTCCTCGGTTTTTACGTCGTTTGTAAGCCATGATGGCCACGCCCACGCTGCCAGAGGTTGCAGCGCCAACACCGAAAGCACCAATAAGATAACGATGCTCCTTACACCACGCTTTGAATTTTTTCCACACATGGTAACTCCTTATTCCTTGCCTTGCACAAGGTTTTGTATGTATTGATATGCTGTCGTGCGTTGCAATGAAACGACTCCAGCCTCGTCTTCCTTCATTCCGAGAATCTGATTATAAGTAAGAGGTTCATCTCCAATAACAGCTAACGGAACATTAAAATTGAGATCACCATCAAGGCTGTCCCCAGAAAGATGATAAGCAAGGTGAGTGCTGAGGTAATCGACTGCATCGTCTTTTGTTGCCTTTTGGACTTTTTTTCTAAGTCTCTCCCATTTTTTTTCTTGTTTTCGTTCGTATTTTTCAATCTTTTCAAGTTCTCTTTCTTCTTCACTTTGAATTGAATGTTTATAGGCCTTAGCAAACCAAACAACGACCAGAATAGCAAGAAAAAATGTAAGGCCTAGCCTTGCTCCTTGCTGCAATAATGTCTCACTTTGAGATGCATAAAACCATGCGACAATAGAACCGAATAGGATAACTCCACCCCAATAATATTGCGCAGTTAATAACGATTTATCAGTGAATGCTTTTCTATTCAAATCCTCAAGATATAAAATAAAAATTGCTGCAGGTATCAACAGTGTGATCCCAGCAATTAACCACGATAAAGGAAGTCCTGCGACCCATGCACCTAAAAGTGCTATCCCTAATCCCTCGAGGACCACGAATAAATTTTTTTTGAATGACGTCATTATTGTCCACCTCCAGAACTTTTTTTGTATTTTTTATATAGCCCGTGCAGAAAACTCCACATCAAACCAGCATATGCTGCAACAGCTAGGCCATCTAACAAACCGCCTAAGATGAATGCATCATAAAACCTCACTATCCCTGTTCCTGGACTTGAGTGGAACCATCCTGTGGCTGTGCATATCACAAAAGAAACAGCTATAAGTATCGCTGGAATCAATTCATTAGCTAGTGTTGTGCGATATTTAATGACTGCTCCTAGTCCAACAAGAGCAAGAGTGAGACTAACAAGATCTGGTCTAAGTGAAGATAATAGACTTATTATCAACTCCACCATATCCTTTTCTCCTTTCTCCGTAAATTCGGAGCTTTTAACCCAGCTAGACTCTGGGCAGACATACGTTATATCAAATCAAAAAACTGCAATATTTTAAAAGTGACGTTTGCAAGACCTAAAGCTAAAGAAACAAGAACTGTTGCAAAGGATCCTTTACCTAGCTTAAGTTTTCTAAACGACACCCCTTTGTCTGCAGTAGGGCGAATGAATAATCTTGTTACCGTCCACAACTGATCACAATCTCCTGAATTTTTTTCGATTTTAACTTTCAGGATCTCGTTTTCATGTTCTAACTGTCTTATGCGCTCAAGTAACTCCTCCATCCGTTCACCTCACAAGAAGAATAGGATCTCCTTCCAGTTCATTCCACCAGCTACAGAAAGGCAATGAGATGTGGAAGAGTTCCTACAACAGCACCAACAACATCTGCAATTATATCTCCCCAAGAAAAATAGTTATTTATTTCGCTGGAATCGATAAACTCTTTCATAATCCCGATACTGATAGCTAAAACCAACCCAAACCACCATGCAATAAACCCTAATAGAATCGCTATTGTTATGCACACTGAATAGTGCATGTATTTGTCAGGCTGTATATTTATCATGTTGTTATTACTCCTGCTGTGCGTAGGCTTGCTAATAGTGCATTGAGTTGAGCAACTACATCGCTTGTGTCTGTAGCATCTGTTACAGCTGTTCCTACCTTAGCTTCAATTGCTTCTATCCTCGACACCAAATTCTCAACAGGTATTTCCATAAACTCAGTAGGAATCAAAGTTGAATACCATTCTTTGTAGTACACAACGACATTCTCAGTAGCAGGAATAAGCGTGAGTTCTGCTTCACTTAATGAGTAATCTGTGTCCTCTACCAAGAGATATTCGCCATCTTCATCATATCCATAGAACTCATACGATGTAGGAATTTCACGTAATGTGATTTTACCATCGCTGTCCGATATGTCCGAGTCGGCAAAATAACCGTAAACGTTCCTTGAACCACCTTCGTAAACGATAGGTTGTTGTGGCGTGTCGGTGGTGGTGATAGGAGTAGATAGTTCATAATAAAGCGTTCCTGCACCTGTTGTTGAATCTGTACCAATTACACCAACTTCGATACCTCCTGCATCAAATTCGTTTATGAAAGAACCTGCACTCTTTGCGAGTGGATAATTTGTTGTGTTAACAGCGACACCACTTGCAACAGCAACCCCGTCACTCACCCTCTTCACATACTCCCCTGCCTTAGGATTCCACGTATCAGAAGTTCCATTAGGTAGTCTGTATAGGTCGTAAGGGCAAGTTGAGATGTTGGATTTGCGTTCCTCATAGTCTGTTGCAACTGTACTAAGTTCTGCTTGTGTATTAAATGTGAAGTTTGAGAAACCTCTTCCACTCACACAGGATATATATATTCCCCATATACCGTTAGAGAAATCAACGGTATCACCTGTTTCGGAAACCAACAATTCGGTTGTGTCTGCTAAAACAGTAGTGTATTTATATTCCGAACCACCATCATTTGTTATATATATTCTTTGGCTCTCGCCACTTCCTGTAAGAGTTCCACTTACTACGTGAAGCGATATAGCACCGTCACCCTTGACGTTAAAAAATGCCTTGTCTTGTACGGAGTTTGCGAGAGAACTGGCACTTCTCATCTCATTAACAATAACAATTCGTGTTGTAGCTGTTGCTGTTCCGTTGAGAGTTATTGAGCCGTCTGCGTTGGCTGTTGCTGTAATTCCGTTAGCTGTGAACCCACCTGTTGCAAGAGGCATAAGGTTCTTCCCCACATTCTCCACACCAAAAGGCTTCACGTGTGACAAGCCGTAAGGGAGGGAGGTTTCAAAGTATTTGGCGAGATAGGTGGCATCGTAGGCTGTGAGACCGAGGTCTGTGATGTTTTGGAAAGTTACTGCACCTTCTAATAACGTGAGGTCAAAATCTGTTGAAATTATAGTATCTCCAGAATCATAATTTGCAAAAGTGATTCTGTATTGATTTACACCAGATGGGATTGTAACGATAGCAGAGTCTAGCCCAATGGTTTCTTTTGTGACGTATACATCTGATAAGTAATAAAAAATACTTGTAGCTTTGATGTCGTTTGTTCCATTTCCACTTTCATTAATACTTATATAAATCTTATCGGCAACAGAACATGATATTTTGTCTATAGTCCTTGCCCTATTTAACCAAATTGACGTTTCTACATTCACGCCTGAGCTGTCAATATAACCTTGCTCAAAATCTGTATTTGCAACTAAATTATTCCCAATCTTCCCTTTATATGTAGGGTCAACTGGTGCTTGTTTTACTAGTGCTGAGATAGGAGTCTTTGCTACTCCTGCATCTGTGTAGCCTTCTCCAACGATATTTACTGAGCTTTCAGCGTAGTAATCTTCACCATTGTATGTAGCTCCTACCACATCTTTCATCTGCTCTTTTTGGAGTTCGATTTGAGCATCGTGTTCATTGTCTTTGTCGATGGAGCGCTTGGATTCTTGGGATAAGTCTGCTTTTACTTCAGCAATCTTAGAATCTATCAGTCCTTCTAAAATAGCTAACTCAACCCAATTCTCTAACGTGGAAGCAGGGGATGTGGATAAGATGAAAACTTGTGAAGAATCGGTACGAACAGCCATATCACCTTGTTCGGCATCGAGAGCGAGCATTTCAGCTTGTGAGGCAACGGGAAAGACATCTACAAGTGCTAATGAAGGTATTTGAGCAGAAGGAATTTTACCATCACTTCCGAGAGTAGCAATGCCGTCGGCAACAGCTTTTGATGTTACGATATCTGAGATTTGTTCAGCTAAAACTTTACCTTGATTAGCGCTCAAAGGTACGTCTGTTAAAGAAGATGTAAGAGCATCAACTATCGATGAAATATTAACCTTTTCTGCGATAGTTTCTAACTGTGCATAAAGAGCTGTTATTTCAACTGTTTTACCAGCAACAGCAGCAACTTCATCATCGATAGCTGCAACAGCCGAAACAGCTTCAATAGAATCTGATACAATCTTAACATTTGAAGATTCACCAAGAGCGAGATCTGTGGCTACAATAACCACCTCGTTATCGCTTCCAGCAACAGTAGAAATAGCTGTGTTTATTCCTGCAACTGTATTTATGTTACTTTGATTACCTGCTACTGCATTTATGTTCGTTTCGTTTCCAGCTACTGAGTTGATATTAGAAGCATTTCCAGCAACTGAATCAATGTTACTTTTATCTGCAGCAACTATCTTAATATTACTGGAACCTCCAAGCGCTAAATCTGTTGAAACAATTCCGATATCTGCACCATCAGCTGCAACAGTAGATATTGCACTATTTATTCCAGCTACAATGTCTACGTTCGTTTTATTGCCCGCAACGTTATTGATATTGGCTGAGTTCCCTGCGACTGCGTCGATGTTAGTCTTATTTGCATTGACTGCATTGATATTAGTCTCATTCCCCGCCACTGCATTTACATTCAAAATATTGTCTGAAGTTTTTTTGATTAATGAGGTAGCGCCTAATTGAAGGTCAGTTGCCACCGTGTCCACATTAACCTTATTAGCGTTTACCGCATTGATATTCGTGGCATTACCCGCAACCTGGTTAACGTTCGTGATATTACCAGCTACAGAATTCACATTAGAAATATCTGAGGCAACAGTATCAATGTTCGTTTTATTGTTTGCAACTGCCTGGATCTTTGAAGTTTCAGAAACTGCCATATCCGTTCTGACTGCCGCCATTCCAGCATCTTCATACATTTCTGATACCGATTCTTCTGCTGCTAATGCTTGAGTTAAATTTTGCTCAATATCTGTTGTTAATATTGGAATGATAGATCCGTCACCATCAAATCCCAACAACATATTACTTCTAATAAGTGAAGATGGTATTTCAAGACTTGCATCAGGGTCTGAGATAGGAATAGCAATGGTTCTTGCAAGTTTTTCATTAATCTGTTGTAACAATGCAACAGTAACATCGAAAGATTTTTCTAAAACATCTGCAGGAAGAATATCGCCATCTCGATAATCAGTTAGCTGCTCAATATCAACAGTTCTTACTATGGTTAAAATAGATGTATCTTCAGGGAAGCTATAACCAGCTGTAAATGATATTGTACCTGTTTCACCAGGTGAAGAAACAGTGAAATTAGAATCACTTACTTCTGATTCTATTCCTTCTGCGCTTGTTATAAACACCGATATTTGAGATGAATCCCAAAACTTGAATGGTATATCATAACTTGATAGAGGTGTAATGCTCAGAACTGAGTACCGTATTTTGTTTGCTATGTTTCCTATCACTCTTATTTCCTCCTACCTAAGAAAGCACCAGGGCCTTCGTTAACAACTCGTTCTATTTGTTTCGTCCCACTGACTGGCAATCCAGTGAAATATCCAAATCCCTCAGACATATTCTTTGCAGCCCTCCCCCAATTTTCTTGAGTAATATCAACAAGACCATCAAAGAAAGAAGATGCTGCAGGAAACATATCTTGTCCAAAGAATGATGGCTTATCTCCTGTGATTAAACTTTTCATCACATCGTCTACTTCATTTCCAAAAATCATTGTCGATTCTGAGAATTGAGTAGTGCTCCAATACAACCATTTCAAGACTTTTTCCTTTCTCGTATCATCATCGTCGTCATAACCTTCTGCAACCGCTCCGAGTAAGGCTCCAGCAAGGGTATACCCCACTATCTGACCTATTGCTCTACCAAATTCAGCTTTTCTCACTTCTGCTGGAAGCTCTTTATTCATAGATCTCTTAACCATCCAAGGAACATCAAAAGTAAGGTTTTTCCACAATACGTTAAGTGATGTTTGGAATTGAGTAACAATCTTCATAGCCTCACCACCCATCTTGT
Organism: Sphaerochaetaceae bacterium; assembly: GCA_963663665.2. Taxonomy (GTDB): domain Bacteria; phylum Spirochaetota; class Spirochaetia; order Sphaerochaetales; family Sphaerochaetaceae; genus SABI01. The sequence goes on along the minus strand of CAXXKP010000001.1, from coordinate 1,043,873 downwards.
AGAAAGGTGATAATTCTAGGCGATCTCCTGTAGGCTGAACTCTAAGAACAACCTCATCGGCATATTCACTAGCTTGAATCTCACGCTGTTGAGTGCTTAACCCTTCTGCATTTTGAAGTTCTGCCATCTTCTGCCTATAAGCTCCCATCCAACCACCAGAAACAGACCACCTATCTACCCAGGTCAATCCTAGAGATCCTATCTCTTGCTGACGTTTGTTGAATTTTGACAACTTGTTTGTGGTGGATTCTTTTGCTCTATCTGATATGAGTTGTAAAATAGGGTTCATGCTTCTGTTCTTCATCATCTGCGAATGATCTGTGATAAATCTCCATGTTTCTATTGGATGCAAAGAAAGATCTGAGAATCCCTTAATTAAATGTGGAGCTTTAATATCTGACAAGAAAGGCATAGGAGAAGTAATTCCCTGGAGAACTAAACCACTAAACTTCCAGGCAAGATATGCAGCTCCTAGATTTCCACGCATAGCCCTAAGAAGTTTGTCACCTGCCTGCATACGATTGAAAGAATCGGGGTTAACAATCTCATTAATATATTCATCAATGTCATCCATCATGGCATTCCCGTATGATTGAGACATAATAGATCTAAGATCTCTCACACTATCATTCTTGTTCTTGAATACTCTGTTCAACATTCTTCCATATTCAGCGAATGCAATCATGTGCTCATGTTGACGCATTGATTTATCCCACACTCCAAAGAGATCCATATTAATTTCACTCTGTCTATCTGGGCTTATTTTGATTCTGTCTTTCATGAACCCACGAGAGACTCCTGTAGGGAGATCTCCTGCATTTGCGTTGAAAAGGTCATCCATTATGTTTGCTGCTAAATCTTCTCCTGTAACTCCAAGGCGGTGCATAGGAAGATAGTTCTCTGTAGATCTCATAGGCTGGTTATATTCACGTATGGCAACATCATTGATTCTAGGTGCTTGTGAGTTAAAATCTTCTCTTATCGCTTCAAGAATCTTCCAATAGGAGCTTTTTTCATCGTTTACACCTAATTGAGATTCTGCTACTTCAAGTAAATGATTATACCTAGCATTTCCTAGCTTCTTTATTTGAACACTATCATGTTGCATTGCCTGTTTTTCTTCAGCAGACACTAAAACACCATACGCAACAGCATTTCTATTATCTTCGTTAAATTGAGAAAGATAAGCATACATGAGGTAGCTATACGAAACGTTTGCAGTCATCCCTCCAGGAAGAGTAATAGGTACTTTTTCATAGAGTTTTTCGGGACTAATTTCCAAATCTTTCATTAATTTGACAACTGGTTTAGACCTCTTTTCAATATTTGACCATTCCATGCTTTGCAATCTGCGTCTTTGCCTGATAAGTAACTCGAATGCAGCACCTTTGTCTCCATTGTCTATAAGTTGAGCAAGCCTAGCAGCATCAAGCCCCGCATATCTAACAGCTCTCAATTTCTCTTTTGCTGACCTTTTTTCTTTGGTGTCATCAAGAGATCCTGCTAATGGCCGTGATTGATACTTTCCACTTTGAAGAACACTTCTAATCATAGCTATTCGATAATTATCAGCAATTATCCTCTTTTGCTCTTCTTTGGCTTCCCATATTCTGCGCCCTTCACTTCTTAGATCTGCAACTACTTCTACAACTCCTTCAAGTTCTGCAAGGGTCCAGTCATTAAGAGGTTTGGTTATTCCTTTGATACGGTTGTAGGCTCTTTCTCCCAGGGCATTGAATAGCTCTTCGTCACTAGATCCTTCAAAAAGGTTCTTAGCATCTTCTATATCCATTCTTTCGCCATCAAGAACTACGCTATCTCTTCTGAATTTAGGATCTAACATAGCTTGAATTTGGAAAATCCGTTGTCTGTATTCATAATCAACAGCATCCGATGGTTTCACCATTATTCGACGTGCTAATTTAATTTTGTATTCACGGACCTTTCTAGCATCGTTTCGCTCATTGTACTTAGAAGTAAGTTCATCTTTGAGTTTGGCCAAGGCTTCCTGGCGCTTAACTGTAGCTTTTACTTTATCGGATGTCCTTAACTTTCTAATCTGGTCTTGCAGCTCTTTTATCTTATTCTCTAGAGCATAAGAGTCCGTCATATCAATTTGATATTTAGGATCTGCATTGGATTGTTTGCGCAATCTTCTGGTTTCTTTGTTTAGATCTCGTTTAGCATCACTCATTTTTTGATAAATGATTGATAATTCTCTCTCTTTATCATTCATTGAAGAAGATTTCTCTTCAATTTCTGTTTCGAGTTTAGATATTTTGTTGTTAAGTGTGCTAATGTCTCTATCCATTTTAGTGATAACCTTCTCTGCTTGTCCTGCGAATAGTTCATCACCTTTGAGAATCATCTTCTTGAGGTCCTCAGCCTCGATGTCGTCGGCCATTCTGATACGTTCTGTAATACTTAATGATTCGAGCTCTTCGTATCCAGGCTCATCGATGCCAGGAAGACGTTCATCGATTACTGAAGGTTTTAGATCTTTGTCTTGCATGGTTTCAGCGTAGAGATCTCTATAAAAACGAGTTTTAGAATCACTCATCATGGTTCGCATACTCTTTATAGCTTTTTCACTAAAAGCCTTTGTAGTAGTCCCTCTGAGGGCATTAGACATGATGAAAGGAGAAACTTCATGCTCAATTCTATAACGCAAATCAGTGAGCCTGTTCATTTCATCATATTCTTCCTGGTCTTGAGGTCCATTATGTTCATACGTCTTGTCTATAAGGACCATTCCCATTTCAGAAACAAACTTAGTAAGCTCTGCATCATCTTCCATCAGCTCTGAGAAGTAATCATCTTTCTGCTGCTCTGTTTGCATTTTGACACGTGTGGTTTCTGGTACGTCTTCTAGAATTGCTTCTTCAGATATTCCGTTTGCTTCATTGAAAACATCTTTATACCATTGCTCATCTTCTGGGACTTCAACATCAAAATCAAAACCAACATCAATAATATAGTTATCTCTGAAGTCTTCCCAGGAATCTGATTCACGAGCAATTTCAAGCTGCCTATTTGTAAAGTCTGTTTCATCTTGGAAAAGAGTATTACTCCTGTAATTAAATCTCTTGGAAGGTGGGACTATTGCCCCGTCAACATCTCGGACAATTGCATCAGTGAGTTTTCTGTTATTTAACGTGTTTCTGTACGCATATTCGTTTCCATCATCATATCCAAGCTCGGCGATAGAATTCACATCCCACCAAACATGCTCAATAGGAACAGAATGCCAGATAATTCTGTATCCTTCAGGTATTCCAAGTCCCTCATCAACTGCATAGTCTCTATCTGGAGTAACCCAATCTCCATTCCTGAACATATCTTCTTTAACATTTTTCGGAATAGCACGATACAATCGAATTTTAGCTTTGCCATTTCTCTCGTATCTATCTATAGCGTCTTTGACTTTATAAAACGCACGCATCTCTCTATCATCTGATGTATACCAGCTAGGGTGATCCCAGAAGTCCTTCGGAATTAAATCTGTGTCCTTTATATTTGCTAGGTTTACACTAAAATCATCATGACCATTCGGTGCCTGATGACTCATTCTAAAATCGTTATTGGAAATATATCCTTTCTTTCTTGCTTGATCATCAACAATCTTTTGAGCAGTCTCCATGTCTCCAACTTCAAGTGCCTCAAAATATCTATTATCAATACTTTCTTGAAAAAGAATGTCTGGTCGATAATCTTTAGAACCAATACCGAATATAATAGCCTTAATCTTTGTATCGAAAGAAGAATGTCCTGAAGGGATCCATTCATCATTATGTTTACCGAATGTAGAAACTCTCCAATGCCCCTCATCAGGCCTGGTATTTTTATGAATAACTGCAACTCTTTTCTCATCACCAAATTGTAATAAATCAGGTTTACCTTTTAACCATTCTTCAAGCTCTTTGTGCCACACTCTATTTTCTTCAATCATTTTCTTGAAAATATTTGCAGAAGGATCATCTTTATATTTCTCTTGAATTTCATCAATATCAGGCCGATTAGGGAAATCAGTTATAGTTACAGGCTTGCCATCTTCTTGGAACAGTATATTAGGATTATTAGAATCAAACATTCCATTATTATCAGTTGCAGATTTGATTTGAGTGGATTCAAACACTACATATGTCTTCTCATCTCCATCCTCTAATATTTTGCCATCAAATCCTCTATCAATTATTTGCTGTATGCCTAAATTATCTTCTTCTTTCCATCCAGCAGGATTTTTTATATCTAGGTATGCATCTATAATTGCGCCATTTCCTGAAGCACCAACTTCACCTTTTTCAATTAGCTCTTTTGTATCCGTAAACCAAAATTGAGGAGTAGCGGTCTTCTTAGTATTGAAAGTGGTGAATTCCTTTTTAGTTCCATGATACACAACCTTTGGTTCACCATTTTCATCAACAACCTTTGAAGCATTCTCAGGATCATTCTCCCAGTCACCGAACCATGCTTTAAATGATGATGTACGAACTTGTACCCATTGCTTTTCAGTAAGGTTAGTATCTTTACCATTAGGAGCTTTCATCCACTGATCGGAATCTTGGTACTGTTTAAGGACTGTTTCGTACTCTGTTTTATATACAGCGTCTTCTTGATGTAGAATGTCTTTTTGAGCAACATCAGAAACGCTTGATTTTGTTTTCTCGGTCTTGTTTTCTCGGGCCATCTTAGCAATAGGAGAGTCTGAATCAAGAAGAGAATCAAATACTTCAACTATTCTCTTATCAAGATCTATGCGTCCACGGATAGCCTGATAGATCTTACTCATCCACTGAGCTATCCTATTAAAAACGTTTGCTAACTTTGGAGATCCTGTTGTTCCATCAAGGAAGTAGGATTCATACAATCGAGCAACCACCTCTTCTTGGATTCTCGACCATTCATTACCGAATTCCGATACGGCCTCAACAATTTCTTTTGCTGACATGCCTTTGAATGTTTCGCCTGCAAATACATTTTTGTGGTTTTTGATGTACTTTTCGAGATCTTCTTTTGATGCATTAGTTAATGCCTCCTCAAGTTGTTGTGATTGATCCATTTCTCTCCTGAATAAATGGAATATTTCATGAGAGAATGTTGAGAAGTCTGCCTTCTCTCCAGCATATATAACAGCTTTAACCTCATTTTCAAAAGTAGAAAAATCGGTAGCTCCTTTCTTTCCAGTCATATCTACGCCTAGATCTTCAGCTGATCCAAACAACTTCCCATTTTGGCCATACTGTGACATATAGTTATCAACCTTCATGCCTTTAGCTTCAGCCCTTAATTGTAAGATAGTTGCAGCAAGAGAGGTTTCTACTGCGTTTAGTTTTGGGAAATATTCTTTTATCGTAGACTCTACTTTTACTCTTTCATCAACATTTGTAATTCCATCAAAATATTGAAGCCCTGATTCTTGGCCACGAGGATTTGAAGCAATGATATCATCTTTGATAGCCTGAAGATTTTCTCCTTTCGCATCCCATTCAACGTTATAACCTTCATATTCTCTTGTTAATTTTAGAATTGCTTCTTTACGGATCTCTTCGTACCCGTCTCTCACTAAGACATCATTGATAGTAAGAGTATTGTCTTTAATCGAGTAATCTATGGTTCCATAACGTGCTGCTGTGACAGGATCTCCAATCTTAAGAGAATGGTATTCAGCTCCTTCCGTGTCAGTAGTTATATTATCGCTTTCCTGCGTATACAGATCACCACTAGTCAATCTTCTTACTGTACCTGATGGTTTCTTACCTTTCCCAGCATCAAGCTCGTTAACAGCCGTTTCTTCACTGGCTATGACGGATGGTTTGCGATTAGTATTATTTCTCTGCCATGTTGTGGCCATAGCAGCGTTCCAATCTGTCGCAGTAATATCTTCAGGTTTTGTCTTCTCCATGGAACGAACAAAAGCCTCTTTCGAGGGTGTCTGTTTAGCAAAATTATTAATATCTTTTGCTTGTTGAATATCAATAGCAGTGCTAATTCCTGATGTTGGTAGTCCTAAGATTAAACCACCGATAAAACCTTGAATACCTTCGTCTATAGCCTTCTCTACGGCGCTTTTTGAACCTTCAGGTATAATACCTGTCAAAAGATATGTAATCTCTTCACGAGCGCTTGTAGTGAGCGACTGAGTAGTCTCCTCTATCCCTTCACCAAGTCCTGAAAGCAAATATCTTGATATGGCCTGGCCAACAGCTCCAAGAGTCCCGTTAGCTGTGAGTTTTCCCATTAAATTACTGGCAACTTTACCAGCAATATCATCGATTCCCGTTGCTTTAAGAGCAACTCCTCCTATTTGGTTAAATAGAGTTTCGATAACTCCGTATAAGGTCCCTTCTACTTCTGATATGTTGTAAGCAATATTCTTATCAACTCCAGCATTTATCATGTCATAGTAAGCAACCCCTTTCTGAAGCTCCCTGGTTCTTTGTACTGAAAAGGTTGTTTGACCAACTGCATAAGCTGAACCTACTGTAGCTGCATATGCTCCTGCAGCTGGAATAGCTCCTACCCCTGTTGCGGCCAAAGGAACACCTGCTGCTGATGCAAGAGCTGCGACGGATGCAGCTGTCGCAATACCACCCTTAGCCCCTGCTAATGCTACATCGAGTGTATAAGGAAGAATCTGAGCACCTAGCTTTAATAATCTTGTCGCAATATTTCTTGGTAAATTATCTTGATTCGCTTCAATGTCTTTATCAATTTCTGCCATTCTTTGAGCAATATCAGATACATCTTCACCTTTTTGATGTAGATCCATAAACTGCATTGCTAGTTCAGATCTTTCAACAGTTAATTTACCCATTCTAAAAGAATCGGCAATAGCTGTTGTTGCGGTCTTGTTCGGAACAAACTTTTTACCTGTTTGATATTCCGTAAAAGCATCAAGGTTCTGCATTGCTGTTGAAACAGGAACATTATATTCACGAGCGAATGTAATTGCTGATGCATACCTTTGAAGCTCTTCTTGAGGATTTTCACTTGAAATAGCTGATTCAGATATTAATCTCCATTCACTTTCTGTAACAGGAACACCTAGTGATTGCCTAGAATATTCTTGTGGAGTTCTTACTTTTACCTCTTCTTGATTAGAAGATATTCCCGCTACTTTCTCCTGACTCTCCTGGACTGTAGGGAGTGTGGTTCTTTTAGGGATCTCTGGACGTTCGATTACTGTTTGCTTGTTACTATCTAATGGATTTACTGCACCTGCATATTGGTTTATCACGTATTATTCCTCTTTATCGAAATTGATCAAAATAATTGTTAATATCGGTCTTTTCATGTTTTAATTCGCCTGATACTAGTTTGGTGTCATCTATATCAAAATTTTCCCAGTACCATCTTTTCTTCCAGGTAACACCTCCATCTTCACTAGAAAATATGTTTGAGCGATCAAAGGTGTATAACCTAGTAAGACCATCTTTTTCAATTCCTTTAAGTTGTGGGACAGGAAAAACCTCATCTCCAATAACAAGAGGATGAGGTGCTGCATGGATTTCTACACCTACCGCTGTCAATGATGTGTTAAACTGGCCTGCTACTTTAGTAAATGCTGTTTTTACTGAAGGATCCGCCCACTGTACTTGTCCTGTCGTATCATCAAAGAAAACAGTTTTGTTTTTACCCATTTCATATCCCAAATTCACCATATCATTGGCTGGAGTTTTTGAATTGATAGTTGCACTTCTGGTAACATCTAAAACATCTGAAGTATAGATCCTCTTAATATTTGATAAGGTTTCAGTGAAGTTTGCGTCATTGAAAGAATTAGTAGCCGTCGCCATAAATGTGTCTGCTATCATTCCATAAGCCCACGTTTTTGAATTAGCAAGCTGGGCTTCTTGCTCTGGTGTAAACTCATCACGCTTACCACTGATACCCCAATTTAGAGAATCCATTTGCTTGACGAAAGAATCAGCTGCTGGTTTGAATTTTGCAGGGACTACGTTGTCTTTTATCTTGGTTATAAAGTCCATCGCATATACATCGTCTTCTAACCCCGCTGTGTTTTGGCCAATACTCATAAGACTTGCTACGGCATTATTTCCACTTATAGCTCCGTTTTGGAACTGAGAATAAATACTACTAGCTAAGGTTTTGTTTATTTTGACAGTTTCATCAGAAACCGTTCCCTGAACCTTTTGTACAGCTGCAATCTGTTTGTCGTAGAGAGAAACATACGTGTCCTGGACTTCAGGTAGATTAAAGAATAACTCCTCTGCAAGAGCTCCTCCCTTAATGCTATCACGACGTTCTTGTAAGAATCCAAGATCTGCATCTGCATCAGCAACCCACATTTGAGAGGCTTTTTCTGTTGCGTAGGTTATCTGAGCAGATTTAGCAGAACTTAGAGCTACTTGTTTCCGATCTTCTGGCATCTTAGTGACCGCTGTCTCGACTTCAGTCCATAGATCTGAAGCATTCTTTCCTGATTCAAGACCTTTAGACATGACATTCGATACGGTAGTAGCAGCGGCATTAGTTAATTGCTGATCAGTTTTAGCAGCAGTGGTGACTATTGATTGTATTTCTTCTGGTGTATAACCCTGTAATTTATAAGCTGCAGTAGTTGCAGCAGCTATTCCTTCTGAAGCTGCAATATTAGAGATGTTCTGAGTATCAAATCCTCTTTGCACCTCTATTTGGTATGCTTCATAAGCAGCTTGTTTCTGAGATTGTGACCAATCGACCCGACCTGATATAATAGCAGCGCCATTTTCAACACTTCCTGCTGCTATATCATTCTGTTTTGCTAGATATAAGTTATTATTAAACGATTCATTGTATGACTGTTTATAATTATTGTATGCCTGGTCAATTAATACGCCTTGTCCGTTTTGGAATGTTTGTAATAAAGCATTTCTTTTCCATTCCTTGACGGTTTTCATGTCTTTCGAATTATCAATAGCATTAAGCTGTTCTTGTTGCCACTGAGTGTATGATTCATCCATTACAAACTTGCCATCAGGACCAATATACGTAGATCCTTTCAATAGGCTCTGATACATCAGTTTCTGGTTCTCTGTTTGAGCCGAGAGAACATCTGTCTTAGCGACTTCCAACTGTTTTGCTTGAGCAATATTTTGTAAAGCAGGACCAACAGTAGTAACAAAGTCTGCAACGGCTGAGATAGTCTTTGTTACGGTCTTAGCTTTTTTGTAAGCAGCATCTTGATTGATCATATCAATATTCTGTTGCTGTTGCTTTGTTTGTATTCCGTATTGATCGACGTTTTCATTACGAGCAAAAGCATTTCCAAGAGTGTTGTAATCAAGCCCAGGGGTTCTTATTGCCATTAAAAACCTCCTTCATTTTTGAGGTCATCCATTAAATCTTCTTTATCTGCAATCTGTTGCTGAAGTCTTAGTTTTCGTTGTTCGTGGTATGCTATAGCATTCTGTAAATTAGTTTGGGTTGTTAAAGCCTGAGCCTGGTCATCTTCTAAATCAAATTTAAGGAGATCTAAATTAGTGTTAAGAACACTCAATGTATTTTCTGCTTGGGTTTTGTTATTCAAAAGGCCAACTTTTAAATTATCATAAGACATACCAAATAAGCCGTCATTACCAGCAATAGAAAGGTCTTCTCCTGCATATTCAACAGCCTTATTCTTTTCTTGATTTGCAATAAGCGACATAGATCCTGTAGCTCCTCTGTCTGCAGCTATAACTTCTGCATCGCTCCAATTTGCTAATAGTGAGCTAAGGTTATCACGTCCTTGAGATTCTGCTGATAGAGTTTGTTCTTCGTAAATGTCCTGCCAACTATTCAAATAATCATCATATGTGGAGATCTCTACTTCTGCTTCTCCTACTTTTGAGTTATAGATCTCATCCCAATTCGCTAAATAATTATTAGTGTTGTCTAACTCTGCTTGGGCTTCAGGAATATCTTCAAGATCAATAAGATCGTACTCGGTTTGCATCGATAGTAATTCGGAGCTAGCCGTGTTGTATTGAGTCTTTAATGAATTAATTCTATCTTCTTTGTCTTTTTTATTATCGATGATTGTATCAGTAATAAGAATTCCTAAACTAACAATCGCCGCTCCTATCAACCATCCCATGCTATACCTCCAAAACGCCGTATTTAGTCATCACCGCCAATAAAGTAAACGGGAAAGGCTCATCACTCACAATCCACACTCGGCCATCAATATCTGCGTAGGAAGGAATGTCTGCTTCTTTGTCACCTGTGAAAAGAGAGAATGAAGATCCTAATTCATACTCACCCAGGACAAGAGGAATAATCCTGCGCATATCATCTCCATAATCAACGCCAATCTTTCCTCCAAGAGATTTGTATAATCGTAAAACCAGCCTTTCGACTTGTCTTAATTTACCTTGACTCGTAGCTCCATTTGCTGGTAATTCTGGACGCAACAATCTAACCCTCGCTTCTAAAGGGAATCCAATAGATATTTTAGAAAAACTTCTGTCGTAGGTTACTGTTCCAGTTTCGTCACACGTTATAACAGGTAGTAGAGCATCGTCACCAACAGCATCAACACTTTCATCTGCTAAATGACCAACAGTAACGGTATTTGTAGGAGTTTCAAACTCTATAGTAGTGCTACAATCAACGTAAACTTCATCTGTTGACGTTTCTTGTGAAGGAATCGCAAGTGATTCTATGTATAATTTCCCAGATCTCATAACTGTAAGCCATAGGACATCATCAGCATCTTCATTACCAGGCATAATCTCAAGGCTTTTCACTTTCATTGTCTCACCGTCTGAACCTGCACCCATAGGATGCCTAGCCCAACCGATAACACCAACTTCAGGATCAAAAGAACAGCTAGATAGAGAACCATCTTCACAAAGTACCCATATAATCTTTCCTTTCATCCCTGTTACAACAAAATTCTTGATACCACTAGTGATCATATGTGTTGCTGATTGCGATATGTCTGTTTTTAAATATCCATCACTCTCGCTGTTGTAATGCATAACGTTCAGTGATTGCCCTCCAGGACCAGCAAAAAGGACGTAGGAGTCAATAGCTCTCGCAGGAGAAGAATTGCATCCTCCACTTAATGTAATGCTCATGTCGAACGTTGACGGGGTTGCTATAACTCCACCATCCATCCATATAGAAGATCCTGCTCCTGCTAGAATTCTCTTCTGATTAATAAGCCAATTTATCTTTGAACCAAAGAGATCTGTTTCCTGAAGATATATAGCATGTGATGAAAGAACTGTTTCTACTCCATCTACATCTTCGCTAAAAGTGAAGTCTGTGAATCTATCTGTACCTGAAGATATTTCAGGAGTTCTTGAAGCAAATATGGCATTAGGCTCGTTTTCTGTTGCAGCTAAATACCATCTTCCACCTTTGAACGTTTGGCATGATGGGTAATCTCCTGATGCATCAAAAGTCCTCCCACCAGTAAATGTGAGTGATGTTAGAGTAAAAGGAGGAGTTGTTCCCATTTCTATTTTCGCTGGGGTGTGGTTAGGGTGAACAACATACATGGTCCCTTTGTTCATAACGCAAGAGATCTTCGATAATTCTGCTTCTAGATATGTTGAAACAATCTCTAATGTAGATCCGCCACTTTCTACTAGCGTTCCATCTTCATTCCAAAATCTAATAAGAGTATTTGTAAACTCTACAATGAATCTGCCATCTACTCCTGCATCAAATAAAGCAAGATGTGCAGTTGAGATACCTGATAAAACACCTATGAATTTAGTTCCAGGGCGTTTAATCAAAGGGCCTTGCCTCGATGGAATAAAGTTTTCACAAATAGCAACGCCCGTCTGATATTTGGCGCTATCAACACGGCCATCCATCATCGGGCTAATTTCTCCTGATACAAAATTGTTGTTAAAAACTGTGTAACTTGCCAATTATCTCACCTACTTTCGTCATACCATGCGACGCGTGTATCCTCTTCATGGTGTATATAGTTATCCTGGTTAATAGCCAAAGATAATGCTTGATTGAACTCACTCAGTAATCTTCCTGAAATCGTGTCATTCTTTGTCAAAGGAATTGAAAGAAGATATGCAAGCTGTTTGACTAATAGATCTCTTAATACCGTTCCAGCCAAATCAGGTGTTGTAGGTTGTGCTGAGTAGACTATACTTACGCTTTCTGAGTCAGTAAGAATAACCTGCCCTTCAAGACTCCACTCACCTTCCACATCAACACTTTTCAGTCTTGCAAAATCAGTTGGTAACGCAAACTTATAGGCAAACCCATACGCAGGAGCTGATGCTAAAGGAGCTAATTGAACTCTCTTTAAGCTATCTCTCCACGGATGAACAGAATAAACACTGTCTATCGCCTGTGGTAATAACTGATTGCAATAATTTGCCTGTGTAGATCCATCATCTAATGACAAAACAGGTTTAGATCCAACACGCAATAAAGCCCTGTTAGCTAGGGTTAGCCACTGAGCATCAAAAGATAATGTGGCCATAACTTTCTATCCTTTTTTTGTTGTAGCTTCTGGTTCTTCAACAACACTTTGAGGAGTTTTGTCTTCTTCAAAATGTTCCATGAATCCGATTTTCTCAAATTCTTTTTTCTGGGTTGGACTTATATCGTAGGTAACTCCTTCGACATATTCTTTTAAATTTGTTGAATGAAAACATGTATGTTTACAGATATACTTATTCGCCATATATAATGCTCCTTGCAAAAAGGGCATGATCCCTAAGAAGAACATGCCCTCTGTTTAGTTATTATTTTCCAAGCTCAATCCATGCTGTCACGGATTTAGCAGTGAAAGTCCCACTGGACTTTGGCGTTGCTCCGACACGGACGTATTGTCTGTGCGAAACAGGAATTGGTAAAATAATCTGGGCTCCTGCTGCTGGTGCTGTGACTTCTTTCCCTGTTAGGATAGTGGCCCAGCTATCTCCATCAGCACTGTCTTGAACAAAAGGTATAATCCCATCTATTGCAGCAAAGGCAGCTGCTGGTTCAAAGACAACATTTACATTAGGCGCTCTGCCTGTGTATTGTGTTGCTGGAAGACCAAGATTAAGTGAATCTGCTGAATAAACAGCAGTATCTTTGGTTGCTAATGCAAGCGCACCAAATATTAATAAAGCATCTCTCATAGTATTCTCCTATTCCAAGTTATGGTGATTAGCTCACAACTGATTCAGTGTCGAGAATTGATTCCATCATCATGACAGGAATCCCAATAAACCGAGTGACAGGACCAAATCCTTCAACATCTTGGATTGAATAGGCCATGTTTGATTTCTCATAGGCGCTATTCTCGATGATTGAGTGAATAGTTCTGTTACAGAACGCAACAGCATCTTTTCCACGATCTGGAAGCTGATTCTTCATTTTGATAAATGTTGCAGCTGAAAGAGTTGAAGCGGTTACAAGAATGTTAGCCATTCTTTGCATTGCTCTCTCGTCTTTGATCTCAATTCCTGCGATCATTTCAAAGTGTCTGATCCACGCCCACATATCACCTGATGCATCTGGTGTTTTCACTCGATTAAGTCCACGGTCTTCAGTTGAGATACCAGGCTTTGTACCTTCTGGGTATCTGAAGTTGAACCCTTGTTGCCCGAACTGCATCAAGTAAAGACTTGATTGAGATCCTGACGAACCGCCACCACTCCAGGTGTATTTACTATCAATTGCTGCACGTCTTGCAGCAAAACCAAGAAGGCCATCTTTTGCATCTGTGTTATAGATCAGCTGATAAAGCCAATCGTTCAAGAATCCTTGTGTGTTAGCAACATCTTCGCTGTCTCTAACCTTTACACGGTCTTTAGCAGTCTTGAGTAGAGTGTCATCTACAATCGAATCTGCCTGGTAGTAGGTAATAGGATCAGTTACAGTATCTGATGTTGAGCTAATCGTAGGAACAGCTCCATTGATCTTTGTAAATTGACCTTTACCGAGTCGAACAGCTTTCACGGACTTATGGAACGAACCGTCACTGCTTGTGTACCAAGGTGCAAACTGTAATAGATCATTACGTTTTGCAAGTTCTAATAAGAATTCCAACTTATTAGTGTATCCGTCTCTTTTATGAGCTTCTACAATGTTCATATTCTGTGTTGAAACAATTACAGACATATAATACCTCACATATTTTTTAGATATATCAGACAGTCTGTTTCCTGCGTTATTAGCTTTAATTCCCTGCTCGGTTACTCAAAACTTGTTACACAGTCCCATTCCCGCCCCATGTGCAGCACTCATACGAATGCTGCAATCATTTTCACTTTTCGGAGCGCTTCATCTCAACCACCTAGAGTAAGGACCACTTACACTTACTTAATACCTGCGAACTTCTTAAATTCTTCAGAATACCAATCTGCAGGCTTCCCATTATCATTACCTTTCTCTCCACCGTTTGGTTCAGGTGTAGGATCTGCTTCTGGTTCAGGGTTTGTACCATTGTCAATATTCTCAATTAGATCATCTAAAAGACCCATTATTTACCTCCGTACTTTTTAAAGTCTGGTGAATAATCTTCTCCAAAAGCTCCAGTAGACTTTTCTTTGTGAGCACCTGGTTGCCCTTCAATGAATGAAGACCCACTACGGACCTTTTCATCTTTGCTGATAGCAAGAATGAAGTCGGTGTTATACAGAAGACCTGACTCTTTGTAAACCTTCCCTAAACCAGTTCTTGATACATGTTGCTTAAAGAGGTTCATGGTTTCCTTCATAGCGCCTTCACGTTCTGCTTTGACTGGATATGTTTCCTCTAGTTGCTTTTCAAGTCGAGAATCGAAAGAAGATATTTTTTTCTCTTTCTGTGCATCTAGGTTCTGCTGGCCGACAACAAGATTCTTTGATAAAAAGTTCCACATATTCTTACCCTGGACCTTAGTCATTCCAGCTTTGATAAACTCTTCTCGCATTTTGTCTGCAAGAGGTTTAGCAATATTGGGGTCAATGCCATTATCAGGAAGATCATAGCCCTCTCCACTCTCAGGAACGCCTAACTTTGTGAAGAATGATTTAACCTGTTCAGGAGTAGCATCTTTACCAGGTATCTCAATAGCTTTTTCCATGCGTTTGCTTAGTGCTACATGGTTATCAGCTATCTCGTTGAAAGATTTGTGTTTGTACAGGTATTTCTTGTAATCCTCACTCTCTCGATTCTTTGGATCTAGCTGACTAGAATATTTGGGTAGATCTTCTGGTTTTGTTGGTTCAGGTGTAGGGTTTGGCGTAGGAGCAGGATCTCCTTCTGGAACATCTCCTCCCTCTGGTGGTTTAGGATCTGTACTAGTTGGATTATCTGTTGCGCCTGGATCTCCTTCTCCACCTCCGCTTGGCAATCCTCCATCCTGTTCTAAAAAAAACAACGGTAGTTCTTTAAATAATTTAAACATTATTTTCTCCTCCTAACTTCTTTTCGTGTTCATCAATATCTAGGTTTGAAGCGGACGAAACAATTCCGTCTATATAGCTCCCTAGATTCTCAACTGATAATGATCCTATCTGGTTTAGCATCCAGTTACAGGTTGCTATCTGTTTAGGCTCTATAAGAGAGGGGTTTGCTGAGAAAAATCCCATCTTGTTTAAGATGGCCGCTAAAACCGATTTACCTTGTGGATTGTCAAAAACTGTTTGCCAAATTCTTCGCTCTTCTTTTGTGATCACTAGAATCACCTCCTACTTTTGATTCATAGATCTCTCTACTGGAGATCCTTTTTCTGGTGCTTTACTGCCTTTCGCCATAACATCTGCTGATAATTGAGCCTGTTGCATCTGCTGCTCTTGTTGCATCTGCTGTAACTGCAATTTAAGTCTTTCTTCTCTAATCTTCTTTACTTCTTCATCTGTCTTGATAATTCTGTCATCAACGTCAAAAGACTCACCAATAATCGTGACATATTTATCAATGTCTATGACATCAAAGACTGTTGCAGCTGATGGAATTATTTGTGCTAACTCGGCGATAGCAAGGATTTCAGTAATGAATTGCTTTGTCGTTCCTAAGCCGTGAGCACGTTTTTGCATCATGGCTAATGGAGAAACAAAGTCTATGTTTAAATTCTCGTTTTCCATTCCTTGAGGGATTGATTCAAGTCTCCCCATCTTCAACTCTTCTTGGTATACAGCCTCTAAAACAGGCTCTATGAACTCATGTGCTAGACGTGATGTAAAAGCACTCATGATAGCTGCTTTCTCATCCTGTAGTCCTGCTACCTCTGTTGCTGTCTTATTCTTATTGGTTTGCTGTGATTGCATGATGGCAAGGAAGAAATCAACATAGTAAGCTGATTTGACTTGCTGCTTAATCTCTTGCTTAATGACCTGAGTCCACGATAGATCTCCAACAGTCTGCTGAATCTGAAAGTCTTCCCCAGGGTTAAGATCTGTCATTCCACTAGGATAGAAATTAATCTTTAATCCTGCTGTCTTTTTGATTAGTGGTCGCCCTTGCAGTTGAGAAACACGGCCTTGATCAGTATGAAGAGATTGAAGCATCTTGATATTTGCAATCTGCGTGAGTCCAGGAGCATCTACACCCCAAGGACTCTTACCTGGATTCTTAGCCCATCTCCATGCAAAGAAGGTCTTTCGTTCGAACCGCTCTTCCTTTGCAGCTCTTTTCTGATCATCTTCTGACCAATAAACTGAGACAAACTCATCTTCACCAGGAACATCTAATTTAACCCTCCAGTTCGGTCCAATGTAATGATGGAATTCATACATAGCTGCAGGATCTTGTGAATCTACAATTACATCAGGAAGATTCTCTTCACCAAACTCTTCTATAGCCTCTTCCTTACTCATCCAAAAGTCTCTGAATAACGTATCGACGACTCCATGCTGATTTTCTTGAATGCAATAAGTCCCAGGGTGAAGAGTAGAGAAAACAGGAACGCTTCGAGTGTTATCATTTTTGAGAGTCATTACAGCGGTCCCAAAATCTGAGCAACATTTGATAAATGTTCTGCTCTCATCATAGAAATTTGAGTTGTTTAGCTGCTTATACATCTTTTTCTCTGATGACTGAAGCCATTCTTTGAATGATTTATTATCTAAAAGTTTTGCAACTTCAAACTGTAATCTAAACCAAGAAATATTACGGCCAAACGCATAACCCTGCAGGCCATCTGCCATAGTATTAGAAGAATCTACACCTGTTGTCTCTGTAATATCTTTATAATTTGGTGCAGGTTGTTCATCTGGTTTACCGATAGTAACCGAGGCATATGATGGTGATAGATATTTAATAATATCTCCCCACTGGCCTTCAAACACTGACCGCAAACCTTCTAGACTCTTCTTGAGGTTTCTTAGCTTCTCCAACTGCTTATCCGTTACTGGCATATCCAACTCTCCTATATAAAATCCATCACATCCCAAGATGCATTTGACTCTTCTCGCACTTCTCTATCGGTAGTCTGACTTGCTCTGCTGTACGTTCTCCACCATGCTGCCATCAAAAAAGTAACAACAAAGTCATCGTGAATATCATCGCTTTCATTCTCAAACTTTCTTCTCCCTGTGGCTTCGTTCACCTTTCCTTTGAAAGATTCCATCTGTCTCTTGAAGTCATCTTCATGGTTAAGTTGTTGTGCAAGTCGTATTCTCTTCTGCTGAATCATCAACATGCCTGCATGAACAAGGTCCTCTTTAGGGACATGGATCTCTTTTAAAACCTGCGCTCTAGCAAAGGCTTGTGACGAGCTTCCTCCAAAGACCTTTCCAAACTCTTCGTATACTGGCCTTACTGAAGTCCCTCCAGTAAAAACTATGGGAAGTGGGTTAAGTCCCGTTTCCCTCATAATGTCAACGACAGCCTCTCCTACGCCTGTTCCATCGACAAGTAGTTGAGTGTTATGTAGCATCTTAATTCGGTTAAGAAGGTCGTACACAATCCTTGCCTGCTCGGTGTATCGTATTGCCTGCAGCTTTGCTTGGTAAACCAGGTCAAGGAAGGAGACAATCTGATCTGGGCGTCCTGACTCCTCTGGATGATGTATAGCGCTCTTGGCATCACGATAGATTTGTATTGTTGTGTAGTCTCTTTTCTTAGCAATGTCGACTGCGCATATATATTCTTTACCTGGTGCTATTCCTGTCATGCTAACAACCCTCCAACATCTAGACCAGGAGCAGTACCAAAGTCTAAATCATCACCAAGGCCTTGCACTCTATTATCAAGGCCAAACAATCCATCGAGTTCTTCATAGCTAAACACCATATCTTCTTGCTCGACAAACTCACAACAATATTCTTGCTGGTATTGCTGCATACCCATTGCCTCTAAGTTTTCTAGTTGTTCTTGCAGGTTGAAATGTCTTGGTGAGAACCAAGCAGCTATATTACGATCTCTCATCATTTCCTGATAAAGCAGCTCTTCCATGTATTTCAATAAGTTCCAGCTATCACCAGGATCTACGGTCCAAGGAGAACGGATTTCATAACGTTCAAACCTATCACTCTTGCTAGATTCATAGAAAAAACCCTGTTTCCCATTCGGGGTAGATATTGCGAACATTTCACACTCTGTATTATCTGTGAGCATAGGTCGTACACCTGACTTATAAACTACGTCGGGAATACGGCTTGCTTCATCGAGGACTATAACTCTAGGATTAGAATAACCACGAGCGCTTCTCTCTGTTGCTGGGATAACCAGGATACGAGATCCATTATCAAGGGCAAGCTCATCTTGACTGTCTCTCTTCAATTCAGGATATGTAGGGTCTGATGCTATAAACTCTTTAACCTTCAAAATATCCTCTGTGGCCTGCTTTTCGGTAGGCGCTAGTATGATTGATAGGCTATTGGGGTAATACTTCGCTGAGTGGCACGGTACGGCACTCACAATCGTTGATTTACCACTTTGCCTAGAACCGTTGATATGTTTTCTTTTATGCCTGGAAGAAAGAACTCCTGATTGCCAAGGAAAAGGCTTAAAACCAAGAGATCTGACATAATGGTCCCGTGATAATCCATAAAGAGTCTCACGCATAGCCATGTCTAGGGCTTCACTTTGCTTCATTAGCAATTCCTTCTATCAAGCGCTGCATAAGCTCTGGTTGGTCTGATGCTTCTTTCTCTATGATTTTAATAACATTGGATATAATTTGTTTGTTGAAAGAGATATTAACATCGACGTTAGTCACTTCCTGGACTACGCCAACAATTTTTGCAAGGCTATCTAGCTGCTTATTTAATGTCTGGGCGGTATCAAGTATCAACTTACGAGGATCACTTATCCTAGTCTCAACTTTGATGACTTCCTCATCGTCTTTGATAGCTCGGTCTAGGAGCTCCTGTAGTGAGTCTTTCTTCCTGATGCGAATATCTTTGTCATCTCCAGGAACAATCTTGTTGTAGATCACCTGATGCTCATATGCTCTTGGATCTAGGTTATATCTAGATTTGTCATCAGGATCTTCAAGCCAATCGTTACATGCTTCATACATTTTATGAACATAGACGATAGTATCTTCTATTCTAGCTAGAAGTGCTTCTCCGTTGTATTGGCCCTTTGCTAATGCTTTGGCAGCATCATTTCGTAGCCGTCCATAGGCATATCTTTTGACCGCAGACTCTGTAAGCTCGTAATCGGTCGCAATCTTAGTGTAAGACTCTTGATTGATAAGAGCCCTTACTATTGCTTTCTTTTTAGGATGTTGATCAACACGATATACATTAGCCAAGGTTAAAACGCCTCCCACTCTCTGATGGAATCAACTTCTTTGCTAGAGACTATATACTCTGGACATTTGATTGTTGGAGCTGAATGATAAACTGCAAAAGGATCTCTGCCTAAAGGTTTACAGATCTTAATCAATCTCACTCCTCTTGGAAGTGATACTTGTTTATAATCCCTTGATAGCGCCATGTTTCGCATCGATTGTCGAGCTGCTTCGTTGTAGTCTTGGTATATCTGTGGCATTTTCTGACCTCTTTATAATTTTCTTTCTCTTTGATGAACCACCATCTAACACAGTTCCTTTTTCAACATCGAATATCTCCAACTTTCCACTAACAGGATTTATCCTGGTGTCGTATGGAGAACAAAAAGGAATATCAAACGTATGGCCACGTCGAGAGTCTCCATAATGAATCAACTCTTTAATCGTTGCCTGTTTTACTCCGTGATGTTTTGCGCACTCTGTTAATGAGTCCCATTCTTCAATCAGCTTTTTACCTTCATACTCATTAACAATTAATCGACGCGCTATGCTGTCACTCATCAATTCTGTCCTTTTATCTTTGATAACTCTTCCTGATATAAAGAATACAGTATTAAATCCTAATAAAAAGTCGAAAAAAAACCGTCTGATATACAGACGGCGTGTTTTTTTGTAAATATGTAGTTTTTACTTTTGTTTATTTGATTCTTTATCGCTATAAAATCTCATCTCTTCATCGTTTTTGTATATAGAAATTTTACTTATGTGGAAATATTCAACATAACTTTCTTCTCCCATAATGAAGTCAAACTGGAGAACTCCTACCCACTCTCCCTGAATATCGACAACTTCTCCCTGCCTATCAATCTTATGATCTTCGTTTCGTACGTGACAAGATTTTCCAATGATGAAAGATCTTTCTGCTGCGTTTAATGATTCCCTAATGCTCATAATTTACCTCTCTAATTAGATTTATTAATATTATAGCATATTGTTTTCATGCTTCTATTACTTTTTATCATTAAGCATATTATAACCCCACTCATCCTTTATCATTGGGATTACTTTTGTTGCTATTATTTCATCTAAATCGTTTTTAGATATATACAAAGAATCTATATATGCTTTAAGTCCATATGCTAAATCAAAATCACCAATACTATATAATTTTGCTTCAATAGCTCTAAGAATGTGTGTGTCTCCAAGAAATTTATGAACAATATCATCAGCATTATTCCTTACAATTATTCGTAACGCTTCTTCAACATTTGCACCAGATCTATTAAATAATGAAAAATCTATCTCTGTTGCATAGGTTGCTGTAAAAGAAGCACTAATCCTATTACCAATACCAAAAGTCCCTCTATCAACCGTTATTTTTATATCATCTTTTTTCATTTCTCTCCTCCTTAAACGTTAATTCCACAACTGACCGTCTTTAGTTAGATCTAGGATCTTCTCTGCGCATATCAACACTATGTCTGGGTTAAATTTGTTGTCTTTTATTTTTGTTGCAAGAACATTTATTTTTATTAATTTACCAACATCGTTCATAATTTTTTCTTCCAACGAAAAAACAGAATCTCTTTCAGGTACGCCACCATATTGATAAGCTCTCTTTTTATTCTCACGCTCGTATTGTTCTTGTATGTTTTCATCTATTTTCATTCCACTTCCTCCTCATAAGCATAAAATTCTGGTTCAAACTCTATGGAAATTTTAAAACTCCTGTGCTTGTTTTTTGAATCTATAACAACAACTTTGATATCGTCATTGCCTGGCATAAATTCCCAACCATCGTGATTGTCATAAATATCTTCTGCACATTCACATGCGACAATTTCTAAGTCATCATCTTTGAATACTGATTCAATTTCGTATAATTCTTTTGGATCATCTGGTGTGTAATATTCGTATTTCATCTCACTTCCTCCTTATCATGAATGTTGCCGACTAACTTACCAGCTATTCCAGATGAGGTATTATCTGTGAGCAATGTTAAAGATAGATATTTATGTTCGTTTTTCAAACTTCTGCCAACAAAAGCCCCATTGAAGAAAACTATTACAAATAATTCATCTTTTCTCTTCATAATATCACCTTCATATAAATCAACCTTTCCTTCTAAATCATCTAATGGTTGCCATACTTGTTTACCAGTAAATTGTTCAAGAATCGCTGTGTCTGCATGAATTTGGAAAGGTTCTCTTAGCCCATTTTTGTCATGGTCTATTTCAATTTCATCTTCAGATAACCACATGATTGATGTAACATTTGCAAGAACCTTTCTCTGAACATCCCAAACTCTAAATTTAACTTTTCCCATTATTCCTTTTCCTCCCATACCTTAACTCCTCTATAAAAAACGCTATCTTTGCTTTTAATTTTTAAGCCTTTTTCATCAGCATAGCTTTTTGCAATTTCATCAAGAGCATTAATCATCCCACTGATATATCCAGCCCTTAGCGCTTCAATTCTTATTTCTTTGCAAGCATCAACGCATGCAAGAATATAATCTGCATTAGCGTCTGATATAGACTCGCAAATACAATGACCACCGTAGTATTTGACATGATCTTCAATAGATTCTACTGCCAAGCCTTCCATTGAATCGGAAACAATGCTTCCATTTATTCCCTTTTTCCAATTTCCTTTTGTATGTTCCACTTTCCTTACCTCTCTACAATTTTGTATTTCTTTAAATCAGCAGCGCCTTTCCAAACCCCGTTGATCATCACATAACCTTGGTGATGAAAATCTGTAATGATGTGGCGATCTCCTTCACTGTTTATTGCAATCTTGCCAACCAGGTTCTTCATTTCTTTTTGTTTCATTTCATAACCCTCCAGTCTTAGTAGATCTCACTAGATAGCAAGATCTACTGTTATACGCCCGTCCCTATCTATCGGTCTCCCTAAGTCGATGTATTTATCTAACTTAGTTCTTGAAATTCTCAAGGTTTCGCAAGCAGCTGTTTTACTTTTTGTTATCACATTGCGACGGCCTTCAATCATTATCAAAACTCGTTGTCTCTTGTGCATAAGACACCTCCTAAAAATATGAACTTTCTTTAGCAACTATTGCCTCTGGTATTTGTTTCTCCATTTATCAACTATTTCCTGCATCTCTACAGGATCTGGAATATCATAAAACTCATAAGAACCATTTTGTCCGTACAGCATCCTTTTACAGTCATCACATCTACCTTCGACAAGAGGTTTTCCGCATTTGTCGCATTTTGTTGGCATTGAAATTGGTGTTACTGGTAATTGAATTTGTCCTTTCTGGTAGTCATCTTCTAGCCACCTAGAAAGAGTTGACGAATGATTAGAATAGTCTTTGTTTTTAGAACTCATGTGATTAGATAATCTAGTAATATAGATCCTGGTATTTGCTTCCCCATATTGCTCGGTTAGGCTGATGTATTCTTGCTCATCAAGAAAAACATTCTTGTTAGGTCCACATGCCTTTTTCAAAGAATTAGAAGAACGGGGGGATGGGCTTTGCGCGTATGCGCTCTTCTCTCTCTCTTTTATACTCTTCTCTACTCTACTCTTCTCTATATTGTCGTTACTATTTGTTACACTACTGTTACAGTCTGTTACATCATTGTTACATTGTAACGAAAGTGATGCTTTATTAGCTCTAAAACGTCTTACACGGTCTGCAGACTCTGATTCTTTACCTGTTAATCGAGGTACTTCTGGGATAAAAATAGTACTATCTTCAAGAATAACTATCATTCCAAGATTCTTAAAAAGGACCAATGCAGAACGAACAATATCAATGTTTATATCTGTTAAAGCTGCTAACATTTTTTCGTCGTAAGGAACTAATTCTGTAAAACGCAAATGCCCTACAGACTCCACACTTTCCAACATTAAGGCTAAATAAAAAAGAATATATTCATTCCCGTTGTCCATTGATTTAATGATCTTAATGAACCTGCTTTGAAGGAAGTTTCTCTCTAATTTTAGCCAAAATTTCTTTGATTCACTCATTATAAAAACTCTCCTTAAAATAACGGTCTCTGGCCAACACTTTGCTCTTCTTTGCTAAGCTGCGTGGTTACCTTTTTTCTATATTTGCTGATAGATTGGAATGTCTCCATGTTGCAAAATTCTCTCTCTTCTCTAACGACTCTGAAGACTGTGCTATCAAGAGGTTTCTTTGGAACGTTGTGCTTTTCAAACTCTCTCAACACTCTGTTATAGAACTCATATCCGATTAAAGTTTCTCCTGGAGTCATAGCATCGCAAACGTTAATAACTGATTGTTTGATTGTTAGTTTAGACATTTGACAAATCCTCTTTTAATCTTGATAGAGCACCCTTCTCAACCGTAAAAATTAAATATTCACCATGACAGGAACTCATCCTTACTTCTATTTGATTCCTGGTTAAACCAGTCTTTTTAACTAGGTCATTGATCTTGATTACGTTCGGCCAAAAAGGAATGTATTGTGCAAGCTCTTTAGTTGATTCTTTAACGTTGCTCACTCTGACAGGCTTGTTTCGTTGAAAAAGATAAACTTGGATATTAGATCTTCTTGAATTGGCTCGTTCTCCTACAATGCTGTTTGTTAAATTCATATTCATACACTCCTCCTTTAGAATGGAATATCATCGTCAAATTCCTCTGGACCAGGGAAAGAACGTTGCTCAGGCTCTTTTCTTGGTTGAGGTGGTGTAACTGGTTTATTTGTTGGGGACTCTGCTCTGTGTGAAGCCTGTGGAGGTGTAGAGTTCTCTGATTGCTCACCTCCTCCCAGGAGTTGAACATTTTGAACATGGATCTCAATCTTACTTCTATTCTGTCCATCCTGTTCCCATCGGTTCTGTCTTAGTTCACCTTGAACGCAGATCTGACGGCCTTTCTTTAGAAAAGGATCTAAACTCTCTGCTCTGTTTCCCCAAAGAACAAAATCAACAAAGCTCACTTCATCTTGTTTGTCTTTACCACCGTATCTATTAATTGCTAAAGAGAATCTAGAAACAGCGGTTCCTTCTTGTGTATATTTCAACGCAGCGTCTCTGGTGAGTCTACCGATTGTAATTACGGTATTAATGTCATTTGCCATTTAATGCCTTCCTTTTATTATTTCTTGATTCAAAACTCTCTGATCTATATCCATTCCTAAATTCATTGCTTGATGAATTTTTCTGGTATAGTTAAGTTTTCCGTTTTTGCTATAAAAACCACCGCATTCTTGGTATATTTCAACCTTGTCAGCAATCTTGTGTTCTATCTCAAGGAGTAGATCCACAATGCTAGCGTTGTAGTCGAGGTGGCAATAAGGATTCCTATCAACTTCTTTGAAAATACTGGAACCGATTTCTCGCACTTCTTGTTCGTTTAATTCATTGAACTTCTTTCCGCATACTTGAAACTCTGCGTATTCAGATAGAGTCATATTCAAGATGCCTGTATTTTCAATGTGTGCAGCTTTTCTAGCATTTCGAATTTTCCGTATTGCTGGACGTAAATCGATTCCAAAAGAATCAAACAAATTAAGATTTTCCATTGTTTTTCCTTATCCCTAGCAGTCCGAGTACTAAAATTGTCAATACACTTCCTCCGCAGAAAGAGGTGCAAACTATTACACATGCTTCAAAGAATCCTACATTCATGCTTCTTTCACCTTATAGTTTTCTGATCGCTCTTTAGCTCCACTTCGTTCCCATGCAAATAGGTCGTTAAGAGCTTCTCTTCTTGTTTCTCCAAACCCTTCGATAGATTCATTACCTGCTCGATGAGCTATAAAAATTGGAGATCCTTTAAAAACTTTCCGTATGATAATTTTCCCTTCCATAACAAACCCTCTTTATTTAAAAGATGCCATTTTGTAGGGACGATTATGGCGAACGCACGCATTGCATGGGGGTGCAATCCTGTAAACATGTAGTACCGCTTTAAGTTTTCGGTAAACTAGATCACAGCCCATACGGGCAAGTGTTAAATGATTTTTTTTAGTGTTGAAAATTTGAAATATTGAGGTTGCATAACAGGATTTAAAATAATTGTTATTCCTTGATGATCTGCTTTTATACAACTGCACAGATCACCTCTCACAGTCTCTACTGTCATAGGGAAGTGGTTCTCGATATCGCTCTTTAGGCAAACAACATCACCTGATACAATCTTGTTTTGATCATATTTTTCATATGTCTTTTTAAAGATGTCTGGTTTGCAGGGATATAGCTCACCTTGTATGCCCTGTATGATGTAATCGCCATGTTTAGCTGTATGATTGCCTTCAAGAGTCTTAATCTCTAAAGTACAATTTTTAGTACCCTTATCGTTGAACCATGCAGTTCCATCTTGTATTGCTTTGTTTATCCATTCAGGGTCTTTTTGTTGATTGATATCACCTGTCCACTGAAAAGCCTCAATCACTACTGGTTTCTTTCTGAATTTGCTCATAAATACTCCTTTGCCTTTCGGCTATAGCCCTGTGTAGGAGTTGAACCCACATTCGTTACTTACGAAATAACGCTCTTACCTTTAGATCACCAGGGCAAGGTGTGGGATTTTCACCCACTCTGAAGTTCTTCAGCTTTTGCTGACTTCCTTCAATTCGATCTCAACCCTCGGCTTGTCGCTATACCACTTACCAAAAGGTTCATGGAATGAGACGATAGTAGAGTCGTTAGCAAATACAACACCTTCTAAGGCATCGCTTGCTCCCTTTACGTAATTGTCTAGGTCTGGCTTGGTTGTTGGCTGTAAAGCACCTTCTAGGGCTTGCAGCTGTTTCTTTTTTGACATGCTCTTTGGCATTGGACGAAAGACACGTACAGAGAGAGATAAAGGACCTTCTAATAAGTTCTTACCCATCATTTCATTCTGTGCTATAAGTCGAGCGTATTGTTTCCAATTTCTGCTTTTTGCAGGATCGTACATTCTTACAAACCCATTAACGGTGGACGTTCTTGGTCTACCCTGGGCTACTGGCTCTCCTGAAACTATGATATTTACAACTCTTCCGCTCACAATATCGCCTCCAAGTTTTCGTTATCATAATTATCAAGATCAAAAAGAGAATCTCCTTCATTGTCGCCTTCAAAATCAAGTTCTTTCTGTGCTCTCTTACCAAGAACAAAGGCTTCTGATTCTGCTATCAATTCAATGAAGGCTGCTTCTTCTTCCACATTTAGATACATAGGATATTCGTTTACATCTGAATCCTCTCTGTGAGTGGTGACGAACTTATCATAACTTCTAATTTTTGCTGTAAGCATTTTGTGATAGATAGTGTGAGCTTCATATTGGCCAAATATTCTATAGAAGATGCCATCAGCATCACTTCCTGAATCAAACCCCAATACCCATAATCTTTCTTTTGCAAATTCCATAAGAAGTCTTTTGACAAAGATAGATTGAATTTTTGCTAGAGCCTTGTATAACGCAGGATCTGCATTTTCGATTGTCTTAATTCTGAATTCACCAGCTTCAGTTGTATAAGTAATATCAATTTCTGGCCCATTAAGTCTTAGTTTAGTAATTTCCATTCCACCCATCCTTTACGCAAACAATGCGTCTATATCTTCTTCATCATGAAAACCGTTATTACCTTCTTCGAAAGTGGTATCGCTGTTTTCATCATCTTCGGATGGTGGAGGGCTAGAATTATCTTCTAGCTCGTTAGAATTTTCTGGATATTCAAATTCATCTGAATCTAGATCTTTGAATATTCCATTATCAGATACGATAGCTTGCTGCATTTGAGTAGAAAGAATCCCCCAGGAAGAAAGCGCATTTTTAAGAACCGTCTTTTTACACATTGCTTCATAGTGAGCATCCCATGCAGATCCTCTATAAAATCTATTTGTTTTCTGATCCCATGATTTCGAAAATTTCTTAGCATGATTAAGAATCTTTTCCATAGACCAATACACGGTCTTTCTGAACCCATTTACAAATTCAAGATAAGCAACGTATCCAACAATATTTGAGGTCCTTCCGTGAGATCTGTCACCGTCTGCAACAGGATCAACAATAACTTCACCTGAGATAATGTCTTCTCCCTTAAATTCATCTTGATAGATCTCTGTGACGTTAAGGTTCCGATACTGTCCTGATCTGAGGGCCAATTGAACATACCCTTTAGTCATCATTTGGAATTGAGCTTCTGGGGTAGATGTCCAGTTGCCATTAGCATCTTTCTTGTTGTTCTTGTAAGGAACGATTGCAGCAAACCCGAGGTTAGGGTTTATGTCTAAATCAAGTGTTGCAGCTATCATCGCAGCTGCCATAACTGAAGTAGGATCTGCTTTGGAAAGTTCTTTGTTTCCTCTTACTGCTGAAACGATTGAAGCTAAAAATTGAGGGGCTTTCTTCCCGATAACTTCTTGGAATCGTTGAACAATCTTAGGATCAGTCGTCATTGATTTAATCTGCTGGACTGGATTACTTGGTGCAGATGTCCTTGCTAAACTTTGGTTTTGTGCCTGTCTCATTTGGAGCCTCCTTTATAATCTACTTTGGTGTAATCAAGGCCGTTAGCCTTCATGTACCCAATTAAAGATGAAAGTTGTGCGAATGTTGCTCCGTTAATTTTGAACGTCACTGTGTAGGTTTCTGGAGCTTTAGAAGATGTGTTTTGTTCTGGTTGTGGAGGAGGAAGAGTTTCTTCTTCGACTGGAAGATCTTCATCTTCTTCTATGACTTGAGGACCTTGCGCTTGTGATTTTCTGGCTTCTTCGTCTTCTAGCCTTTGTTTTTCAATAGCTTCTTTCCTGGCCAACTCTGCTGCTCGTTGCTCTTCATGAATCCGATCTCTTTCAGCTAGTTCTTTGCCATAGTTAATAACCTTGATGAGATCTCCTGTTTGTTCAAACATTCCAAGTAGCTGACCAGCATATTTAGAGTCATCGTTAAGAGCTTTGTGAGCATCAACGACAAGAGAGATTTTTTCACTGATCTGTTTAGATACGTTTGTTATTGAAACAGTAGCGTTTTCCCATTTTGAGTCATAAAACCAACCCATAGATCTTCGAACAATCTTTTCAATATATTCATCTTGTTTAGCAAGAAGTTCATCTAAGGTTTCTTGAATAGAAGTACGTTTTTCTTCTCGCATTCTCTCTTCATAATCTTTGACCTGGCTATCAATCTCATTGATGGGTTCATCGATAAGGACAAGAACATCTTTTACTTTTGCTTCGAAAACGGTATAAGGTTCGTTCCATTGTTTTTTAATACCTTTTCGTCTGTCTTCAATTTGTGTGCGCAATTTGTTAAGCATAGCTCTAGTTGATTTAGCGCTTTTAATGTCATCATCAGCGAACACTAGCCCTTTGTATGGGGCCATTTCCTTGACTACTAGTTTTCTGATGTCATCAAAGTTTTCGTCGATTGATCCTAATGTAAGATCTGTTTTGATAATAATGTCGTTTGCCATAAAATCTCCTTAATTTTTTATCTTCCCTGGCCTTTTGGTCCAAGGCCGTTTTTCTCTCGCTCTTTGTCACTCATGCATTCATGATGAACAACAACCACTACACAAACGAAAATAAACAGTGCTGCGACACCGATTAGAACGTTTATCATCTTTCTCCTCCTGCAGCTAAAGCAGTCCAGGGCATCTGGTCTCGCACGACACAATCAAAGAAATCTTGATTTGCCTCGAGGACTGTTCTCATGCTTTGTTTGATTACTGGATCACTAGCATCGATGTAAAACATCGTTTCGTAGAATTCTGGTAAGAAGAAGTTATTACCACCGTCTGAATATTCTTTATCTACACGAAACAACTTCGCTCTCATGATTAAGAAATCCCAACCAGTAACTAGTAATTGCTGGCATACTTGTGGAAAGTAATGTTCTGGTATTTTGTCCTGTCTCCATACGTCAAGATATTTCTTTGATGTATAGCTTCCAGTCTTTATCTCCAAAACTCCTTTTCTACCTGTTTTCTTTTCAATGAGTTCTCCGTCTAATGTGCATGTAATAAATGGATATTTTTTTAGGTATAAAATGTCATAAGGATTACTAATTACTTTTAACTCTGGATGTTCTTTTGCAAAAGCATCACGGATTATAGGCTCTTCTCTAATCCCTCTTTGAACAGCAGGATTATCACTCAAATCTTTTGGAGCTCTTCTTCCTGTTTTTTCTTCCCATAATTGGATATTAGATACCCAAGGTGATTTTTGCATAATAGGTGGAGCATCAGAAGCCCCATTTGCTGGAGCCTCGGTATCGGGAAACCTCCATTCTACTTTTAGTAATTCTTTGCAAATTTTTTGAATAGAGGAGCTGCGCCATTTTAGCCATTCTTCTCTATCGCTGTATCGAATTCTTGTAAATCTTCCCACGTTTCTTCTCCTTACTTTATATCGTTGACCACAATTTAAAGAGCAGTTATCATGCAGTTACCTTGTGCAAATGATTGCTCTTTCTTAGTCCCTTAGACCTCCAGTCTTTGGGACTTTTTTAGCTAACCTCCTTTTTTAGATGATTTTGCAAATCCTTTAGATTTATTTCGATAATCTTTTGACCACGCCTACGTCCTTCGATTTGGCCTGATCTAAAGAGGTATCTAATTTTGTTTGCAGGGATTCCAGTAACAACTTCCGCTTTGTTTGTTTCTACCCATTCCTCTTGCTGGTCGAGAGACGACAAGATCTGAGTCATAATCATGTTGTGCTGGATATTTGTTTGAATCATTTTCTGAAGGAGATCCTTTTCAATCGTTATAGTCATGAATTCTCTCCTAACTGTTTATTTGATTCTGATTTAAGCTCAGTCTCGATAAGTAACCCAAGCCAACCACTGAAAGTCATTCGTTTAGACTTGGCAAGTTTTTTAGCTTGAGATCTCTGAGCTTCCGATATTTCTGCTCTGAGTATTTGATTTTTCACATCGTTATTGATATTAATGTTGTCTTTTGTACCTTTCATATGGTTACTATAGTGTACTTTCGTACCTTTTGCAATAAAAATGTTTCAAAAATGTTGCTTTTTGTACCTACTAAACACTAATATTAATCAGGATAAGGAGATAATAAATAATGAGTGGCGATAGCGAAGATGATGCTAGAGAATTCTGGAATCATTTTGATGCCTTACGAGGTTCGAGAACGGTTAAAGATATTTCTGAATCAATTGGAATTGATTATGAGTCTATCCGTGTGCAGCGAACTCGTCGCAGAATTCCAAAACTAAGCATCGCTATTAAACTCGCAAACGAACTGGGTTCTTCTCTTGAAAACCTAATGCTCGGGACTGATAATCATCAACCATTTTCCAAAACTTTGTATAATGCATATGTTAATGCAAGTGAATCGAACAAAAATATTGTTAGGCTTGCTCTTGGACTTAATGAAAGTAAAGAGGATCTAGAAATAAGTGTATAATATTCCAGTTTAAAGACTGGAGTAATAAAGATAGCATGAACAAATAATTTTTGGAGAAAAATATGTATAATATGATTAGGTATTTTACTGGAGTTTTTATTATAAGTTTATTGCTATTAGTTGTATGGACTATATATGTTCTTCCTATATATTTTATTAAAAAAAAATCAGGCACCCAAGATAAAAATTTGGTTATAAGCGGATATAGAAATATTGGTGTGTTTTTTCTTTTTTTTATAGTAATATATATCATTAAAAGCATATACGTAATATTTCTTTATTATTTAGAAGCTAGAGGTGGTTTATGATTTTAGAAAGAATTGTTGGAATTGTTATGGTTTTCTTATTTTGGTTTATAATCTTGTGGGTTTCTATACTTTTATTCAGAACAATAAGAATGATTTTTCTACGTCTATTAAAAAAATATAGTCCTTACAAAAAGAGTTTAGTATCAAGAATAATATATTATTGTGCTGTTGTTTCAATCATTGGCAATTCAATTTTAACAGGGACTACTGCTCCCGATATACTCTTCCGTGTCTAGACAAAAAAAGCGCCCCAGGGTGGTCTTCCTGGGGCTTAGTGAACGCATGTAATAAAGGAGGTCAATGAAACGTTATAAACATAATATCATGTTTGACCTCTATAACAAGTTCTTAGAGTAAGGACGGTTTTTTTTATGCATTATTTAAATCAAACACCTTCGCTTTCTTCGTTTCTAATGAATAAATCACATCAATCATATCAGCGATAGGCTGGAGATTTGTTGATTTAATTTTAAAATATCTCCGTTGCATAGGAATCATAGTGTCTATATTTTGGTTCTGATGCTTCCATGACATATACTCTGCAACCAAGTGTTGCGAAGCTCCATATATTAACAGATTTGTATTAACACTTCTTCTTAGAACGTGTGGCGTTAACTTACTCCATACTGCCAAATTCTCTTGATCTACTGCTTTGAGTGCTGCCTTTAGTTTTCCAAGTTGTTCAACAATCCAATTCCTAGATAGTGGGAAATAGAACTCTCCATCCTTGGGATCTATCTCGCTCAATGCTTCCATCGCGATTTTCGAAAGTGGAATAGTACGAACAAATCCACCCTTCGGCTTCGAAATAGAAAGGCTGTTCGATTTTATTTGTCGGTCTATAGTCAATAGGTTCCCGTGAAGCCTGCTCTTTGCTATTGCAGCTACTTCGCCTCTTCTCATTCCTGTTGTTGCTGCCACGGTTATAAAAGCCCAAAATTCTGTTGATGGAAATAACCTTCTTTCGTTTATCATCCATGTTATTAACTCCTCATGTATAGCAATCGTTGGAACTTCTTTATATCCAATGTTAGAGATTCCTTCTCCTGGAGACGCTAAGATCATATCATCTGCTACGGCTTGTTTAAAAAAGGTTTTGCAATTTATAAAGATCTGCTGGGCTGTTCTGCAATTTCCTATCTCCGTCACTATGGCCGCTGCTATATTCTTTACATCACGTCTTGTGATATTTGAAATATATTCATCCATCAGTCCAGGAATATGTTTGTCTACAATTTCAGTCAGCATTTTTGCTTTAACTCCAACATCTTTTGCATGACTATCTGAATAATTCTTCTGAGTGACTTTAGATTCTATGTATCTCGGATTGGTTTCAACTTTCAAATACTGCGAAACAACTTCACGAAATGTATAAGGTTTTGCATAGATAGGTCTATTCCTTCCCATCTGTTCTAAGAAGGTCCTTTGGAACTCTTCTGCTCTTTTTTTATCTGTAGTGCCTGTACTCTTCTGAGATCTTTTCCCTGATGAATCAGTATACTTAAAACACCAAATAAGACTCGTTCTGCGCTGATATAACTTCCCTGGAGAAATGCTGCCTTTTGCCACGTTTTTAACCTCCATTGTCACCCAATTGTCACCCATCCATAAAGAACAATTTCTAAAAGCAACTGTATGTCGTTATATTATAAAGCTCTATACGAATTAACGCAAATAGTAAATAAAGCCATCTGGGCGATGTTGAAAATAATATAGTGAAGAAACAGTTAGTGTCAACTAAAGATGATTGCCCATTTCTCTTTTCATAGCTATCTTAAGGATATCTTACTTAAGGAAGGTAATATAATGAAAGTAACATTTGCAGGTAATGAAGTAGAACTTGGCGGACATGAAGTCCATGTTGGGGATACCATTACTGATTTTACAGCTGTACATAACGATTTGAGTCCATTTAAACTTAGTGATGTAAAGGGAAAAAAGCTAATCGTTGCCGTTCCATCACTCGACACTTCAGTATGTGATGCCGAAGTTAGGCGGTTCAATGAAGAAGCAACAAAATATCCAGATGTAACAGTATTAACTGTTTCAATGGACCTACCCTTCGCTCAAGCGCGATGGTGTGGAGCTCATGGGATAAAAAATGTAGTGACTGTAAGTGACTATAAAGATCGTAGTTTTTCACACGCATTTGGAACCTACCTACCAAATGTAGGTCTCATTGCTCGTTCTATATTTCTCCTCGATGAATCTAATAAAGTCACGTATGTTGAGTATGTAAGTGAAGTAACAAATCACCCTAATTACGAAGCAGCATTAGATGCTCTTAAGAAATAAAAATTTATAGCTTGTAATAATGCCCTAGAGAAATTTCTTTAGGGCATTTTAATTATAATGATATTTCTTCACTTTCGAGTCGAATATCTCTTGAAGAAGACCCAATACAGATAATAAAAGAATCTTTATCTACCATCCAACCATTCATCTGCTCATCCCAATATGAAAAATCTTCTTTACTTAAAACAAATGAAACTTCTTTCGTCTCCTTTGACTTTAAAGAGATTTTTGTGAAGCCCTTTAATTGTTGAAAAGGTCTTTCACGACTAAATTCCTTTGCTCTTAGATAAAGTTGAGGAACTTCACTCGCTAATTTATCACCACTATTTGTAATAGAGCATGTAATAGTAAAAGTATCATCTTTTCTTTCCACAACCAAATTATCATACGAAAATGAAGAATAACTTAATCCGAAACCAAAAGGGAAAAGAGGATTAGGTCCAATAGTATCAAACTGACGGTATCCTACCATCAACTTCTCATGATAATGAATATCCATTATAGACCTTACATGTGGTTTACCTTGCCCAACTGCAATTCTTCTAAAGGAGATTTTATCGTGATTTTTTGGGTACCCTTTCATTGAAGAGTAATCTTCTAACTTAGATCCAATTGTAAAAGGGAGCTTCCCACTAGGACTAAATTCACCAAAGATTAGGCTTTTAATAGCAGAAGCAGAATATGAGCCTAAATACCAGCTATAGATAATAGCATGAGGCAGCTGAAACCAGGAAGGCATTTCTATAGCTCCACCTGCGTGAACTACTACAATAGTTTTACTGTTCATCTTACTTGCATGAATAATGTCTTCTATATCAGAAGGAATTAAAGACCACTTCCTGTCATAAGCTTCACTTTCATCTACATGGTTAAAACCGACGTTCACAATAACTGCATCACAAGAACTCACAAACTGAGAAATCTCTCGACTCTTATACCATTTTTTGCCAAAACTCTTTACTGTACAATTGGGATAAGACTCTTGAAGTTCTTTCTCAATAGATACCCCTGGATAATTCTGTTTAATAAAACTAGAACCACCTCCACCAGTGGGTTCCTTAGTTGCAAATCTACCAACAATCGCAATTTGTTTCATTTTTCTTGAAGTTAAAGGAAGAACCTTCTCATTTTTTAATAAAACAAGCGACTCTTTAGCCAAGGAAAGAGCAACACTTTCATTCTGTTTTGTCTTAAGGAAACTTCTTCTATCTATTAAATCTCTCTTATATGCACCAATAACATCAATAGAGTTTAAAATATGTAATACTTTCTCATCGACAGATTCTTTTTGTTCATGGTTAAGCACACTTTGGGGATCTGGAAAATATTTTCTTCCTGGCATTTCAATGTCAACACCATGAGCTAATGAGGCATCTTTTGAATAAAGACTGTTCCAATCACTAACGACCATGTACTTATAGTTCCATTCTTTACGTAATATTTGGGAAATAAGATGTGAATTTTCACTTGCATATTCACCATTTACTTGGTTATAGCTCGTCATGATTCCAACAGCACCACCTTCAACACAAGTTTGGAAAGAAGGGAGATATATCTCTCGCAATGTTCTCTCATCTACAACCGAGTTACTTTTATGCCTATCATATTCACTGTTATTACAGGCGAAATGTTTTACTGTTACCCCAACACCCTTACTTTGAGCACCTTGTACATAGGAAAGTGCTAGCGTTTTTGTCAGATATGGATCTTCACCGAAATATTCAAAATTCCTTCCATTGATTGGAACTCGAGCAATATTCACCCCTGGTGCTAAAATAATTGAAACCCCTACAGCACGACACTCTTTAGCAATGACCTCAGCTGCCTTTCGCACTAGGTCCTTATTAAAAGTTGCACCCATTGCTACGACAGCTGGAAATGATGTGACATCGGCATCAACACCACGAACCCCACTTGAAGCATCACTCATCCACACTGGAGGAAGATTCTGAGAATCAATTTGTGGAATACAAAAGTTTTTTACCCCAGCTATTAGAGATATCTTCTCACTATCACTCATCTTATCGAGTATCTCGTTTGGAGTTGGATATAGATGTTGCAATTGATGAACAATCTGAGGAGGTATTTCTCTAAGTCCCATATAGTAGTTACTCATAATGTATTGAAATAAATTTGCTAGAAATTGTCGTTTCATCTATAACCTCCAATTCGAAGTATAGTTTGATTCTAAGACATGAATAAAAAGGAAGCAAGTAAACTTGAAAAAGGTTGAAAAGAACTCTAAAGTAGAAGTTATGAATACAAGAATTTTATTTCTAGGTGAAATAGTCGGAAAACCAGGAATACATGTTATAAAAAAAGGGTTAAAAAGCCTTAAAGAAGAATATCACATTGACTTCACTGTTGCAAATGGTGAAGGGGCTACCAATGGGTTTGGGATTGGGCATATACATGCTATACAATTATTAAAAAGTGGAATAGATCTTATCACGACAGGAGAAAAAACCTTCTTTAAAAAAGACATGGTTGAATCTATTGATCGAAACAGTAAAATCATTCGCCCTGCAAATTTCCCTAGTAGTAGCCCCGGGAAAGGATATAAAATAGTTGAAGTAAATGGGAAGAAATTAGGGTTCATCACCCTCCTCGGTACTTCTGAATTTTCTAGGATTAGTGTATCGAACCCTTATATTATCATTAATTCCCTTATAGATAGATTAAAGAACGATACGGATGCTATTTTCCTTCAATTCCATGCTTCTACTACAGCTGAAAAGAATACAATGGCTTTTCATGTAGATGGAAGGATCGCAGCAATGATTGGTACCCATACAAAAGTACTCACCGCAGATGCTCGTCTATTGGGACTATCGACGGCCATGATTACTGATAATGGGATGTGTGGAAGTATAAGTGGGGTTGGAGGGTTTGAAGCAAAGAATGAAATTACCCGATTTATTACCCAAGTACCATCAAGAAGTATTGAGAATTTTGGAGTATTAGAAGCTCAAGGGGTTATTGTTGAGATCGATGATTCCGCAAAAACTGTTTCAATAGAAACAATAAAATATAAAGTTGATAACCCTGATAAGTTAGGAGAAATATAAAATGTACGAAATTGCACAAGTTATAACTATAAAAAATAATTCACATGTTATCGTATCCTGTAATACCTCAGCATGCGAAAGTTGCCAAGCAGGAGCTCTTTGTTCCACGAAAGGAAAAACCTTTACCGCACGTAATTCAAGTAAACAACCCTTACATAAAGGCGATATGGTAGAACTTTACCTACCCCCTGGAAAAACAATATTTGCTGGATTTATCACGCTTATGGTTCCCCTAATTCTATTCCCTGTTGGATACTATCTAGGAGCAACTCTATTTCCCTCTTCACAAGAGATTATCCATATCCTCATTGGAGTGGCTGGGATTGCTTTTGGGTTCTTCTTAAGCGGAATGTTTAGTAAAATTAAATCCTCTCAGTATACTCCTGAAATAACAAAGATTATGAAAACAGAGGACTGATGTGAAATTTTTCATGCCATTCCTCATTTTAATGACCTCTTTTCTTTTTTTCTCCTGTGCTATTGATGAAGAATCTCCTATAGAGAATTCTAGAGGAATTGCTTACCCCGACATCCATTTAGAAAATGCAACATATAAAGTATCACGAGGAGATAATAGCCCTATCTTTGTACAAGGGGAAATAATTGAAATCTATAAAGAGATCAATAAAACCTATATACATAATGCATCTTTTGTCCAATACAATAGAAACAAAGAAATTATCCTTGAGGGAACATTTG
Source organism: Sphaerochaetaceae bacterium (assembly GCA_963663665.2). Taxonomy (GTDB): domain Bacteria; phylum Spirochaetota; class Spirochaetia; order Sphaerochaetales; family Sphaerochaetaceae; genus SABI01. The sequence continues at coordinate 1,006,526 of CAXXKP010000001.1, read as the reverse complement.
GTGAAGGTGAAATAAATACCCAGACCAATGATCTCGAGTTGCAAAATTCTGTCTCGTTTACCATCTATCCTGATGAACTTACGATAGAGGGGATGAGTATCACCTATAATAGTGATTTATTCGTTGTGAAAGGGAAAGAGAATGAGGTAATTACCTTAAGTAATAAAAAAGGTGATATACTAAAGGGAAAAGGTTTTCAAGGAAATATTGAGAAAAAGATCTTTGAGTTTTCAGAATTGGAAGAGGGAGTACTTAATTATGATTAATAAAAGAATGCGTATTTCAGGTCTCATCATTCTTACTCTATCAACTCTTTCAATGTTGAGCGCAGTAGATCCAATCAGTTTTAAAGGTGGATACACTAAAGCTGTGATGATTGAAGGGAAAGAAGCAATCAGTTTAACTCAGGGAGCACTAATTCAATCTGGGCCTATCACCTTAAGCGCTCAAACTATTGAACTTATTGGGCCTAATGCTCGATTTCTTACGGGAACTGACAAAGTCACCATTAAAGATAGTGAGAAAAATATAATTATAAAAAGCAATAGAATTAGTTTCGACCGAGAGCAAAATACGTTACTTGTTGATGGATGGGTAGAGATTGAAGATCTAGATAATGAACTAATCGCAAGTGGCGCATTTCTAAACTATGATAGTGCAACAGGGAACATGACACTACAGGTTTCAGCATCAATTCATCGTAATACAGACGATGGTATAATGATTTTAAAAGGTAACAGCATCGAATATAACAGAGAAAAAGAGATGGTAAGTATTATAGGAGATGCTTTTACAAGCTATAACGGGGACACATATTCCTCATCTATAACCATAGTGAATCTCTCAACAAATGAGATTACCATGAGTGGTGAAATTAGCGGGTCTATCAATGAATAATGATATACAAAAAGGTCTTGTGATAGAACACCTCGTTAAACATTATGGAAAGAAACGAGTAGTAAATGATATCTCTTTTGCGATGAATAAAGGAGAAATAATTGGGTTGTTAGGACCAAATGGAGCTGGTAAAACAACTATCTTCTACATGATTGTTGGTTTCATCAAAGCAAATAGTGGAAGGATCAGGATAGAGGGAGAAGATGTAACGCACCTTCCAATGTACCAAAGAAGTACTCGAGGGCTCTCCTACCTACCCCAAGAACCATCAATATTCAGGAAATTATCTGTAGAAAAAAATGTGGCCCTCGTCGCTGACACTCGAAGTGATTTATCAAAAAAAGACAAAAAAGATCTGGTAAAACAACTACTTGATGAATTTGGTATTTATGATGTGAAAAACCAATATGGGTATACCTTAAGTGGTGGGGAGAGAAGAAGAACCGAAATAGCAAGAGCCCTTGCAAGCGATCCCAAGTTTCTCTTATTAGATGAGCCATTCGCTGGTATAGACCCTAAAGCTGTATATGAAATTAAAATGATTATATCAAATCTATCTACAAAAGGAATTGGAATCCTCCTCACCGACCATAACGTTCGGGACACTCTCAGCATTACCCACAAAGGATATATCATCCATGAGGGGAAATTGCTCGCTAGTGGATCAAGACAAGACTTATTAGCAAATACCGAGGCAATTAGACTCTATTTTGGAGAAGATTTCACCCATGGGGAGATATAGTGGATACATCATTAACCCTCCAACACGCACTTAAACAACAGCTTAGTCTCTCTCCACAACTCATTCAAACCTTTGAAGTATTGGCAATGAGCAATCTAGAATTGCAGCAACGAATCCGAAATGAAATTGAACAAAACCCTGCTTTAGAAATCCCATCTGAAAAAAATATCTCTATTGAAAGACTTTCTGCAACATCGAATAAAGGTACAATAGCAGACGATTATAGCGACAAAAGTAGCTATGGTAGTGATTATACTCGATTATCTTCATCCTATGATCAGAATGCAAGTGATAATAATCAACAGTTCATTGAAGGTGCTCTTAGTACAAGTGAATCACTTCAAGAACATTTATTAACTCAATTAGGCTGTCTCTCTCTATGTGAAGAAGAATACCGTCTCGCTCAACTTATTATTAGTAATCTAGACCGTAATGGGTTTCACAATAATGAAATCGCTAGCCTTGTACCTTCGAATAAACGAAAAGAACTTAGTAGAGCTCTTGAAATAGTACAATCATTCGATCCTCCTGGAATTGCTGTAAAAGATTTTAGAGAATCACTTCTCCTTCAAGCGAAAATAGATAAACTCACCTCTTCTGATCTTGAAATAGTTGAGAGATTAATCTTTGACCATCTTGAACGATTAAAAATGGGTAAGTTTAAAGAAATAGCCAAGATTCTCAATGTTGATGAGGATACTGTTGAACTTCTCTATGACTACATAAAAACCCTTAGCCCATTCCCTGCTAGCCAATTCGATACAAGAGAAACGCAGTATATCATCCCTGAATTAAGAGTAAGAAATATTGAAGGTAGATTACAGCTCGTTCTTAATAAAGGGGCAATCCCTGAACTTATTATAGATGAAAATTTCTCAAACCTGGCAGGGAACAAAGACGATCCATATTATAAAGAGACTCTTAATTATATCAAAGAGTCAATTAAAACTGCTAACCAATTGATCTCTAGCGTTGCAATGAGATATGAGACCATCAAGAAAATTGGGTTAATCCTTCTAGAAGAGCAATATCAATTCTTTTTACAAGGACCGAAAGCGTTACGTCCTCTTACCTACAAAGATATATCGACACGATTGAACTTACACGAGACAACTATCTCGCGTGCTGTAATGGGTAAATATATCGATACAGACTGGGGAATTATTCCAATAAAAGACCTATTCAGTTCAGCCCTATCAGCTTCAAGCACTGAAAGTGGTGAAATATCTAAGACTGCTGTAAAAGGGAAAGTAGAAGAAATTATCAAAAACCATAGTGGAAATAAGCCTCTAAGTGATCAAAAAATATCAGATATGTTGCAAAATGAAGGAATTCAAATAGCAAGAAGAACAGTAAGTAAATATAGAAAAGAACTTAATATCGAATCCTCATATCAAAGGTAACACCTACAATTCCATAGTCAAATCTATGAAAAGATTCACGATACTTTAAATACGATTTGATAGATTATTCTTAGAGCATGTTCTCCAGCAAAAACACATCTAAATTGTTAGAAGTTCTAGGATAATCAATCAGAACAGGGAACTACAAGGCTGCTTTAACAACCCTTTTCAACGAGGTTTGCTTGAAATGACGGACTCCAATACTCAAAAAAGTTAGCTTCAAAAATATATCATTTCTCACAAGGGTATTACATATTTAAAAAAAATGAAAAAATTGAAAATATAGACTATATCGAAGTATCTAAATCCTCACTATAAAGTACTATATACTTTTTTATTATCTCAATTTCAACTAGCCATCAGAAATTATTCTCCTAAGTTTAATCGGATGTAAAACACATATATATAATGATTTAAACTATTTAATGTAAAATTCTTGCTTTTAGAAAATGTTGGGGTAATTGATTTGACTTTTTATTATGACTCTCTTATCCTTAATATAGGATCTGTTTTAAGGAGGGCCTATGAATTTAGAAATCAAAGGAATCCATTACAATGTGAGCGACACAACTCGTGAATTTTTTGAGAAAAAGCTTGAAAAGATAGCTTTTGCAGAAAAATTCATTCATGACCTAACGATTACTGTGAACAAGGAGCATGTAGGACAGGGGTATAGTCTCGAAGCAAAGATTCACTTCTCTTGGGGACTAGTAAAAATGGTCAGCACTGAATGCTACGAATTGTATGAAGGAATCGAACTATTAATAGATAAGATTGATTCTACTGCAAGGAAAGAAAAAGGAAAGATTCAAGATCATTGACCTAAAATTCATATAATACTAAGCCTCAGTTTTGCTGAGGCTTTTTTATACCTATCTCGAAAGCCGTTATCTTCCCCATAATTAGTTGCGTATGATATACTCCCTTTTAGGAGGATTGTATGCCATCATTTTCAATTCTTGATTTATTAGACTTAGATCTAAAGGAACACAACCATCTCCAATTGACCTGTATCGCAGGTCGCTCTGGATTATCAAGGGAGCTCACCACAAGTAAAATAAGTAGACCAGGACTTCCCCTCAGTGGTTTCTTCGATGAATTCAGCTACGAAAGTATTCAAGTATTTGGGAGAGGTGAGCAACAGTATCTAAAAAAACTAGAATCCGAAAACACCTTGCAAGCACTTGAAAAACTCTTTAGCTACCCGGTTCCTACCTGTATCTTTTGCGATGGAGGAAATCCTAGTCTTCGTTTTATTGAAATCGCAGAACGCTCTGGTTGCTCAATTCTCCAAACTGACCTTGATTCTGCAGATTTCAATAGAGGTCTCATCCAAATGCTTGATGAAATCTTCGCAGATACCATAACAATTCATGGTGTCCTTGTAGAAGTATATGGTATAGGAGTTCTAATCCTTGGTGATAGTGGAGTTGGGAAAAGTGAAACAGCGCTAGAACTTATTGACAGAGGGCATCGACTTATTAGTGATGATACAGTAAAGTTACGAAATATCAGTGACACATTCCTTATAGGAAGTGGTGAAAACCCCTCTCTTGCTCACCATATGGAAGTAAGAGGACTAGGAATACTTAACCTTGCTAACCTATTTGGAGTTGGATCAATTAGAGATAAGAAACAAGTTCAGTTAATGGTTCATCTAGAAGAGTGGGATTCAACCAAAAATTATGATAGAATTGGTGAGGAGATGAAAGAAAATCTATTAGGTATAGAGATTCCTAAACTTGTGATTCCTGTAAAACCTGGAAGGAATGTCCCAATTATCATAGAAACAGCTGCTAGAAATGAGAGACTAAAGAAATTAGGATACTATTCTGCAAAAGAATTTGATCAAAGTGTATTAAAATGGCTGGAAAGCGAATCAGCTAGAAATTTGTATTATAATAATGAGGAGACTTTCTAATTATGGTTGAAAGAGTCGTAGAGGTATTGAATAGAGCAGGAATTCATGCACGTCCAGCTGCTCTCATTGTAAAAGTTGCAAATAAATTCTCATCACAGTTATTCATGGAAAAGGATAGAATGAAGATAAATGGTAAATCAATAATGGGAATCATTACACTTGGAGCTGCATACAAATCACAGATAAAAATTTCTACTGAAGGAAGTGACGAAAATGAAGCGATTGATGCCATAGAGCAACTTTTTCTAAATAGATTTGAGGAGTAGGAGGGATAAAGATGAAAGAGTTAACTATTCGACAAACAGAGGTCCTCGATTTTATAAAGAATTTTATTGAATTAAATTCTTATGCTCCCTCTGTTAGAGATATAGCTGCATCATTTAGTATCACAGCTAAGGCCGCTCATGATCATCTTAAAGCCCTTGAGAAAAAAGGAAAAATTCACTCACAAAGTGGAATATCTCGTTCAACAGGAGTTGTAGGTTTTAGCACCTCGTCCTCAGTAGAGACTATCAGCATTCCTGTTTTAGGATCAACTGCAGCAGGAATTCCAATTCTTGCTGAAGAAAACAAAGAATATGATCTCCACATACCATCTACAATGCTCTCTTCCAATGGGAATTTCTTTGCTCTCCACGTTGAAGGTGACAGCATGATAGATGCAGGAATCTTTGATGGGGATCTAGCAATAATAAAGCAAACAAATAATGCGAGAAATGGTGAGATAGTTGTAGCTCGATTAGGTGATGAAAACCGAGTTACCATAAAAAGATTCTACATAACATCAAATGCAATTGAGCTCAGACCTGAGAACTCAAAATATGGTTCGGTATTCTCAAGAGATATCACTATAATAGGAAAGCTCCAATTGATTATACGTGATTATGAAAACTAATAATCCAAGAGTATATGCTCTACTCGGGCCTGATAGTGGAGACAAAAGTATCTTCTTAAAGGATATACGAACATCACTTAAAACAGAGTTTAATAGTGAGATAGAAATTCATCGGTTCTATCCGTTTGAAACTACAAACGGTGAAATATTTGAAGTTCTTCATAATAATTCATTATTCAGTGATCATCGTCTCGTAATCCTATCACAGATGGAAAGTGCACCACAGCAACTTATTGCTCCATTATTCTCTTATCTAGAAAACCCAGCTGAGAGTGCTACACTCGTTCTTATAAGTGAGGATTATAAATTAAAAGGAAAACTAGATTCTTTAATTCCAAAAAATGGAAAAAAAGTCTTTTTCGAGATGTATGATTCAAAAAAACCACAATGGGTAAAGAACCTCTTCTCAACCTACAAAGTAAATGTAGAGGAAGGAGCCATTTCACTCCTGCTTGAACTTGTAGAAAATGATACAGCACAACTGCGCCAAGCAGTTGCCCAACTTATGCAGTATCTTAGTGTAGAGAATATTACTTTGGTAACGGAAGAAGATATAGAAAGATATGTACAACATACGAGAGTAGAATCTGTATTCACATTGTTTGAAGCAATTGCAACTAAAGGATATCTTTCATCATTAGAAATACTTCACGCATTATTGCGAGAACGAGATAACCAAGGTATCTCTATTATTAATGGACTACTATGGTCATTTAGACGACTATTATCGATTCAAGAATCGCTATCAAAAGGGAACAACTGGGATGAATCAGCTAGCATGGCTTCTGTGATGGGGAAAAAAGCAGCTATTAAAAGAAAGAGCGACCACATAATCTATCAAAGAGCATCTGAATTCTTTACAAGAAATGATACACAAAATATTATAGGCCTCTTGGGCTCATATGATATAACATTGAGAGAATTCAGTAATGATGTAGAGTCAATTCTCCTAGAGCAACTGCTTGCTGCTATAATCATTCATCGTGGAATCACTCCATCAGCAATAGAATACTTATCTATTGCTACAGATGCAAAGTTTTAATTACGCGAAGAACCACATCAATCGGGATACCAGTTTTTTTTACAATCTCAATTGGTTCCTGCGCTAACAGATTTTCGACATTCCCATATTGCTGCATTAGCCGTTTTGACCTAGCTGAACCTACTCCACTGATAGATTCTAAAAGAGCAAATGTTGCTTCTTTAGCTCGCTGAGTTTGATTAAGACTGGTCGCAAACCGGTGAGTCTCATCCCTTATTGCGATGAGCACTTTAAGTCCAGCTGAAGATTCTTCTAAGACTAAGACTTCTCTATCATCTGGAAAATAAATATCTTCATATTCCCCTGCAAGCCCTATGACGGGCAAGGTATCCAAACCGAGTGATACCAGAATTTCCTTTGCAGCATTCACCTGCCCTTTACCCCCATCGATCACAATAAGGTCTGGCAATCTCTTCTTCTCCTTTATTTGCCTTGTATATCTTCGACTAACCGCCTCTCGAATTGCACCATAATCATCGATTCTTCCATCAAGACTTTTTATATTGAATCGCCTGTAATTTGAGCGATCCGGAATCCCATCTACAAATGTTATGAGTGAAGCGACAGTGAATTTTCCATTTAATTGAGCTATATCAAAACCTTCTATATATACAGGGGGTTCGTCTAACTGCAAAACCTCCATGAGTTCATCTAATGCTTCAGGATTTCCAGTACTCTTCAACCGCTTTTCCACATCCCTTGAAGCATTCTCTGCAGACATTCGCAATACTCTATAATGCTTTCCCTCTTTAGGTACAGAAACTGTGATGTCGTAATGCATCTCTTTGTTCAAATACATATTAATCAGGTCACTATCTACATCATGTGAAACATAAAGCTCCTGAGGAACATTCCCCCCATCACTATAGTATTGAGTAAGAAAGTGAACTAAGGTATCTGTCTCATCACCAAATGTTTCAGCTCTATAGAGAGCTTTACCCATGAGTTTACCATCTCGAATTTGTAGCATGCTTACAGTCGCTAAGTGCATTCTCATTTCACAAGCAGCATAATCTCTGCTCTCAAGAGAAAAATCTTCAACTTGTTGTGCCCGAGAAACAGACTCCAATGAAGTAAGAAGGTCTCTTTTTAAAGCAGCCTTCTCAAATTGCAGAAGTTTTGCAGCTTCATTCATCTCACTACGAGTTACTCTTACTAACTCGTCATCTTCTCCTGACAAAAATTTCTTTACTTTATCAATATGTTTCGCATATTCATCTTTTGTGACAAGATTAGCACATGGACCGCAACACCGCCCAATATGATAATAGAGACAAGGAGTAAGTCTTTTCCGTAATGGAATCCCACATTTCCTAAGTGGAAACATCTTCTCGATAAGCTCCAGATATTCATTAAGGCTCTTGAGATCTGGATATGGACCAAAATAAAGAGACCCATCATTAATTACTCGCCTTGTCCTAAAAACTTTAGGGAAATCTTCATGTGTAATTCTGATAAGTGGATAACTCTTACCATCCTTTAAAGAAATATTATAATGGGGGCGATATTTTTTAATAAGGTTGTTTTCTAATACGAGGGCTTCATACTCGTTTCCCGTAATAATATATTCTATCTGAGAAATCTTTTTTACAAGAAATGATGTCTTTATATCTCTTCCAGTAAGAAAGTATGAAGTAACCCTATTACGTAAATCTTTTGCCTTCCCCACATAAATAACTTTATTCGTAGCATCTTTCATGATGTAGACACCACTATGATGAGGAAGAGCTTTAGCTTGATCTTTGGCACTTAGTTCCATATAGCAACTACATTACAAGGAGGTACTAGAAATTGCAAGAATCTTACTACTCGTATTGGAATACTTTATTTTTCTTTACAGTTTTCTAAATTATCTGCTGGTTAAGAATTTCGTCACATGCTTTAATAGTACCTCTATATGTCAATAGTTGACAGATTGGTATACTAACGTAATAATAAACGTGAGATGAGATAAAAAGGTAATAACAAATGAAAAGAAGAAATGATGCTACTTTTGTAACAAACTTAATTCCATATAAAAGAATTCTTCCATATATGATGCCTAAAAGGGTTGATTCTCTCGTATACCATCAATTCGATATTGATCTCACACATACAGTTCGTTTTATTAAAGAACTGAACAAAGACCCAAATAAAGACCACCAATACAGAGTTTTCGAATTTTTCTTGGCTTCTATAATTCGTACAGTAGTTCTTCGCCCTCAATTGAATAGATTTATTATGAACTATGATGCATGGCAGAGAAATGAGCTTAGTTTAAATTTTGTGGTTAAAGAAGATTACACAGATGAAGCTCCAGAACACTCCGCAATTCTCTATTTTGAACCAACGATGACCTTCCCAGAGATGGCTTCCATTATTAATAAAACCATTGAAGATTCGAGAAAGGGGGGACAAGACAATGATACAGATTCTGCAATTAATTTTTTCCTCCACTTTCCCAAAATCGTATTGCGTTTCCTCGTTGGCATCATTAAGCTTATTGATACACTTGGCATTGCTCCAAAGGCTCTTCGAGATGCTGATGGTCTACATGCAACTGCATTTGTTTCCAACCTTGGTTCTATCAATTTACTCGGAAGCCCCCACCACCATCTCTATGAATGGGGCACGACCAGCATGTTTATTACCATGGGAAAACTACAAAGGAAAAGATATACCTCAGAAGAAGGAACTCGCTCCTTTATGGATAAAATGGAAATCGGTGTCACTCTTGATGAAAGAATCGCAGATGGTTTCTATTTCATAAAAAGTATACAAACACTCCAAAATATTTTAGATAATCCCAAGACTTTAATGGAAAGGGTTACACCAGAAAAAGGCTTTTTGACACGTAAAGAGTTAAAAATTGAGAAAAAAAAACAAAAGAAACTAAATCGTAAAAATCATTCTAAACGAAAGATTGCATAATCCCCAATTAGATTAATTTATCCATAAATAGTGTTCTTGCTCTTCCTGTCAAAGGACATTCTTCACCATCTAGCATTACTTTAATTGCATCAATTTCTTTAGAAGAAAATAACTTCCCATGTAGTTTATACTCTTCAAAGGCTGCCGCCGTGATAGGGGTAACCAATTTTACAATCTTAAAAATTTCTTCAGCATAGACTCTAATTTCCCACTGAGCATGAGAATCAAGACGGAGTGCTAAAAAATGGAGAAGATTATGTAAGTCCATTTGCCAATACCATTGGGTATACATACTTAAAGGAAGATTAATTCGAGCAATCTCTCTTGCGAGATCGCTCTCTAATAACGTATGGTATGTTTCAAAAGCCCTTCTCTGATCTTCTGCAATAAGGCTCTGTATTTTCAAGGATTCCTCTTGAGGCATACTCTCATTGGTACGTCCTTGCTTATTATCTTCACTCTGGTAATTAAGATGTTCAAGATCAGGGATGTAAGCATCATCACTCATGATACTATATCTCCCACTAATCTCATTTACTCTACCAGTTCTATGGCGTATCCATTGTCGAGCAACAAATATTGGCATTTTTATATGAAAAGTAAAATTCACCTGTTCAAAAGGAGATGTATGATCATTTCGAAGGAGGTAGTTTATAAGTCCTTTATCTTCTCGATAGGTTTTAGTTCCTTCCCCATAGCTAACCCTAGCCGATTGAACAATACGTTCATCACTACCTAAATAATCAACAAGTCTAATAAATCCTTTATCAAGAACTTTAAACTCTTTATCTAAAATCTTCTCAGCCTCTTCGACAAAACAGTGAGCCATACTTTTCTCCTATTATTTTCACTATACTTTATCACACATAATTCATACAAGAAAGGCAAAGTGAAATCCCTACTGCACATGCGGTTTCAGTTCGCAAAATCCTATCTCCGATTGAATATGTAGTAAACCCATTATTGATAAAAAATTCTCTTTCTTTATCACTAAAACCTCTCTCTGGCCCTATTGCGAGTAAGGTAGATCCCCTCAAGGTAGTCTTTGCTAAAGGTGTTGAGGGGAGTACATTATCTAAGAGTATGAGATTGTCATACATAAGAGATGTCTCTTTGATACTGGGAATTAACTCTACCTTACTAATATGAGGACTGCCAGCTTGCATCGCCCCATCTAGCAAATACTTCTTGTATTCTTCGTCTGTCCAGATCTTGGCATTTCTATAAGATTTTTCAGTCAAATCACACCCAGTAATCACAATCTTTTGAACACCAAGCATCACAGATTCTCTCAATATCCTTTTCATACTTATCGGGCGAACTTGACCTACTAAGAGCGTGAGAGGATATAGAGGGACTCCGGGGCTCTCTTCATGATATGTATAGGAGATCCCTTCATCAGTGATATCTGTTACCTGAGCAAAGCCATAGCTTATATTGATTATTCCCATAATAAATGAATCACCAATACGCAATTTTAGGACATCGAGTATATGTCTCGCACGGTAATCATTACTTTTTAGATGCCCTGTGCTCTCAACTTGTTCGAAAAGTATGATATTCATAGCCTATGAGTATATGTTGTTGCCTTAGGTGTGTAAACACGGTAAAATGGGTATCACATAAAAAATGGGGTAATAGATGAATAAAGTGAAAGTATTTACTGCAGAACATAACAATCCATGGTTCAATCTTGCAACCGAAGATTGGTTATTCAAAAACTTCCCCGATGATGAGCATGTATTATTTTTATGGAGAAATACTCCATGCATTGTAATTGGTCGTTTCCAAAACCCCTGGAGTGAATGTGACTTAGCTGCTATGGAACGAGATAATATAACTCTCTCTCGCCGTCAAAGTGGAGGTGGTGCAGTATACCAAGATTTGGGAAATACAAATTTCACCTTCATGTCTCCACTAGACTCATATGATATTGAGAGAAATTTTTCAATTATCTTAAAAGCAATTAAACATTTTGGCATCGAAGGATATACAAGTGGCAGGAATGACTTACTTGTAAATGAAAAGAAATTTTCAGGCAGCGCATTTAAAAAGAATAGTACGAAAGCCTTCCATCATGGGACAATGCTTATTAATGCAAATATGGGGGCTCTACCTCTCTATCTCACACCAGATAAGGAAAAACTAGTTTCTAAGGGAATAAGATCAGTCTCTTCTCGTGTGACTAATCTTACACAAATAGCTCCGGCTATATCTCATGATGCCCTTTGCAAGGCTATTATTGACGAATTTTTTGACACCTACCAAACTCATGTGGAGATTGAGGAATTACGCCTAGAAGACCTTACAAAAGAACCAACTCTCAATGAAACATACATCCAATATAGTAGTTGGCAATGGCTCTATGGCTCATCGCCTCATTTTATACACCCAATTTCAAAACGTTTCGATTGGGGGAGAATAACCCTGGAATTCAATGTACAAAAAGGTGTAATTAAAGAGGTTGCTTTATCTAGTGATGCTCTGGTCGTAGAATTCATTGAATTCCTTCAAGAAATACTTCCTAATACTTTATATACAAACGAGGCTATCTTCTCAACTATTACAGAACACGCAAAAACGGAATTGCCAGAAACTCTATTTTCAATGGCTCTTGATGTTGCTGATCTTTTATTTAAGGAGTGTGTGTGAAAGGAAGATTCTCATTCTCCAATCAGATTCTCGTTATTATGGCTCTAGTACTCCTCTTTTCAACTTTTCTCTATAGCAAAGGAAAGAAGGATTTTGTACTCCCCCCATTAGATAGTAAAAAGACTTTCATTATTGGGTATTTAGAGGGAGAAGATACACCTCTACTTGATCCATTTGTTGCAAATGACGAACTTTCATTGCTTATTTTAGAAGGTCTTTATGAAGGTTTATACCGAATAGATGGGAAAACGGGTGACCCGATTCTAGCAATAGCTCAAAAAGTGGATGTTAGTAATGATGGTCTGATTTGGACTTTTACATTACATAATGATGCTTTATTTTCAAATTATGACCCAATCACAGCTAAAACCTTTATAAAATCTTGGCTTCACCTACTTGAAAGCGCTAATCAAAAAACAGAAAAAAGTTATTTAGTAAGTCTCTTTGATGTGGTAGAAGGGGCAAAGGAGTATCGTCAAGGAACTGAGAAAAAAGATAGTATTGGGATATATGAAAAGTCAGAATACCAAATAGAGATACACCTCAATAACAAAGCGCCCTACTTGCCAGCTCTCCTAGCAAACGTAACTTTCGCAGCAATTCATCCTGATTCATTTAAAAATGGGATACATCCCCTTATTACCAGTGGTGCATACTCTCTTAAAGAAATAGATGAGGAGCATGTTATTCTTGAGAAGAATAGATACTATCGTGATGCACAATTGGTAAAAAGTGATTACATTGAAATTCTTATAAAAGATGAAAAAGGAGCTATTGAATCCTACCTGGATAAATCAGCACAATGGATACTTGCCTATGTCCCAATTCAACTACTCAGAAATAAAGAAGATCTACACTTACAGCAAACGTATTCAACAGGATTCTTCTATTTTAGTGCAAAAGAAGGCCCTTATAGTGATTCGAGGGTGAGAAAGGCCATCTCTCTTATCACCCCTTGGGATGAAATACGAGCTAATAGCGGGCAGCCTTTTCCATCAAAAACATTAATTCCTTTGACCACATCGCATACAGTAGAGAAAACATATATTGAAGGGGAATCTGAAAGGGAAGCTCTTTCTCTTCTATCTGAGGCAGGATATGAATCATTCTCTTCGCTACCTCCTCTCAACATAGCTGTTCACAGAGGCGCACCAATACAAGAGACAGCATCTCAACTTGCAATAATATGGGCTACTAATTTAGAAATTCCCATCATAGTAGATACTGTGCCATTATCATTATATAGTCGATATCCTAGAGAAAACCCGTATGATCTTTCTTATATAACATGGGCTGGAGACTTCAAGGACCCATTCGCCTTTTTACCTCTATTTAGTAGCGCCAGTACATATAATATTGCCAACTATTCAAATGTGATGTATGACAACTTATTAGAAAAGGCTCTAAAGAGTAACAATGAGATAGAAAGAAACGGATATATTGAAACAGCTCAGGATATACTCCTTGAAGATGCAATTATCTTCCCAATACATTCGGGATTCTCTCTCCATGTCATTGATACCTCTAGTGTGAGAGGGTGGTATGATAATAGCATTAACATCCACCCATTACGAGATTTAGAACGTATTAACCTGTGATGGCTTCTTTGAGGTCTTCAAGTTTTCCATCTCGACCAAAAGGGGCTATCATTGAAATAATCTTGTTTTTTATTGAGGTATTAAAAGAACCTGGAGTTACTTTATAGGCCCAATTAGTTCCACCACACGTACCAGGAAAATTCATTCTAGCAGACCCATCGAGCTCAAGGATATCTTGGAACGGAATGATTGCATACATAGCACTACTTGCCATTACCGCACGAATAGCATACCAAACAATAGAATCATCACCACAGCTCAGATACCTTCGAATTGCATCCTTCTCTCTATCCATCAGAGAATCATACCAGCCCCTTGTTGTGGTATTATCATGTGTACCAGTGTAGGCAACACAGAGCGAATCCCAATTATGAGGTAAATATGGATGATGAGCATCAAGAACTCCATTCTCAATAACATTGAAAGCAAATTGGAATATCTTCATTCCAGGGAAATTGTTTGAATCTCTAAGAAATTCAACGTCCTTTGTAATAACACCAAGATCCTCGGCGATAAAGGGTAGATATCCTAATTGGTTCCGTAACACATTAAAGAAATCTTTTCCTGGAGCCTTCACCCATTTCCCATTTTCAGCAGTAATGTCTCCAAAAGGGACCTCCCATGCAGCTTCAAAACCTCGAAAATGATCGATTCTTATCATGTCAGTGAGAGAAAGTTGATGGGTGACTCTTTTAATCCACCATGAATAACCATCTTTCTTTAAAGCTTCCCAGTTATATACAGGATTTCCCCATAACTGACCAGTTGGGCTGAATGCATCAGGTGGAACACCTGCAATCTTCTTAACATGTCCACTTTCATCCATTTTAAGATAATCATGATATACCCAAGAGTCAGCACTATCATGGGCAACGAATATAGGAATATCACCGATGATTGCAATATGGTGTTCTGTCGCAAATGTATGGAGGCGTTGCCACTGCTGAAAGAAAAAGAATTGGAGTACTTTATACGATTCTACCTCAGAAGATAATTTGAGAGCCCATTCAGATAGAGCTGAGGGATCTCTTCTTTTTAAACCATCATCCCATTTTTCATACCACCGTGTGTCTTGGTAATAATCACAAAGTGCTTTATAAAGAGCATAATCCTCAATCCAATAGGAGTGAGTGGAAAGGAAATCTTGGTACTCTTTATTTTTCTCAAATCGAGTTACAGCGACTTGTAAAAGTGGGAATTTGAATTTAGCGGCTTTCTCAAAATCTACATACAAATCAGAAAACTGAGGTAATTCAGGAATATCTTCTATGAGAAGTAGCCCATCCTTTACTAACTCATCAATACTAATTAGAAGTTCATTACCGGCAAAGGCAGACTGAGCTGCATAAGGAGAATTACCAAACCCAACAGGAGTTAATGGAAGGATTTGCCACATCCCAACTCCGGATTCATCTAGCATCTTTATGAATTCTCTTGCCTCTTCGCCGAGATCTCCAATTCCATATTTTCCATATAAACTTGTGGGGTGTAAAAGCACGCCACTAAAACGTAATTTCTTTTCCATCACGACAATATATCCTAAAGATAACATTTTTGCCATACTTGTTGTTTAGCTAATTTTAGGCTATAATCAAATTATGAATTCTGTTGAAAATATTCCATCATTTGTCCTTGGTGACCATGTAGTTTACCCGCTCCAAGGAGTTGGTGTAATCAAAAAAATAGAAGAAAAAACTCTTCGTGGAACAACCAGTATGTATTATGAAATATTCTTAGATATTTCTGATATGACAGTAATGGTTCCAATCCATAAAGTTCTCGAATTGGGAATCAGACCTATTGTACAACCTTCAGAGGCGATGCAAGCTCTTTCATCAATCACACACAAACTTGAGCAAGTCCCAATTGATTGGAAAGCTCGTTATCAGATGAACGTTGAGTTATTAACTGAAGGATCAATTGGATCTATTGCCAGAGTTGTCCAAATACTCTATCACCGATCAAAAATAAAAGAGCTTCCTGTTCAAGAGAGAAAATTGTACGATAATGCACTTCGAATTCTCATCGATGAATCTTCTTTATCCTTAGATCGTCCTCGTGAAGAAATTGAAGCAATGATTTTCGGAAGACTTGAATCTGGTGGTCAGAATAAAAAGGATTCATAGTGGCTTTCCCTAATCATGCAGTTATTATAACGGCTGCTGGCCTTAGCGAACGATTTCAATCATCCAATTCTCAAGTAACCGGAAAGAAAGAGTATATGTTACTCGATGACAGAACAGTCCTTTATCATGCACTTTTGCCCTTTACTATGATCCCTTCTGTTCAAGCGATCATAGTGACCTACCCTCAGATGTATAAAGATGAATGTGAAAGTGCATTAGATAATCTTCTGTTCGCTTCTACAATCCCAATACATTTAGTAGTTGGCGGGCCAACAAGACAAAAATCCGTCTTTAATGCTCTTACTTATATTGATGAATTGGAACTAGACATTTCTTTTGTTGCTATTCATGATGGAGCTCGCCCTTTTGTTTCTGAATCAATTATCATTGAAACTCTTGCAACAGCATCAATTTTTGGTGCAGCTGTCCCAGCTGTAGCAATCCATGATGCCGTGAAGCACATAAGCAAGGAAGGAATCATTGATGGACACATTGATAGAAATGCTCTTGTCCAAATACAGACGCCTCAAATATTCCGGTTCCCTGAGATTCTACATTGTCATCAAAAGGTAGTAGATAATAATAAGGTTTATGTTGATGATAGCGAGATATTCAGTGAGAGTGGATTTAATGTTGCTATTTCGAAGGGTAGTCCTGATAATAGAAAAATCACTACTTATGAGGATATTAGTATCTTTAAGGGGCATATATGAGAGTAGGTACCGGTTGGGATATACATCGACTCGTTGAGCAAAAACCTCTGTTCATAGGTGGAGTCCATATCAAAAGTGATAAAGGCTCCTTAGCACACTCAGATGGAGATGTTCTCATTCATGCTATCATTGATGCACTCCTTGGTGCCGCAAGTCTGAAAGATATTGGATACCACTTCCCACCAAGTAATGAAAAATATAAGAATATAAAAAGTACTCTCTTACTTAAAGAGACCCTTCTTTTATTGAAAGATTACTCTATTGTAAATATTGATAGTACTATCATACTACAGCAAATCATTCTGAAACCATTTATTGACGATATTATAGATTCACTTTCTACTATAACAGGAATTGAGAAATCAAGGATTTCTGTAAAAGCAAAAACCGCTGAACAACTCCTTGGAGAGGTTGGTTCGGGGGATGCAATCATTGCCCAAGCAGTAGTACTCATTGAAGAAAAAGATTCACTTGATGATACTGAAAATCTTTATTGGGTATAAAAAAACCTGCATATTCTTAATAGAAAGTACGCAGGCTTAAAACTAGAAAATAGTTCTTAATCAATAATGAGCATTGTCTTAGGATCTAATTTCACTTGCATTGGTTTTGGATCAATTGCCTCACCATCCTTAACAAGAGTCATAATAACCTTATCCATATCTTCGTTATATTTAAGACCAATGAGAACATCTATGAGTTCTTCATATTTTAACATAGTCTCTGGAACACCATAACTATCATATGTAACATTCATCTTAACTGGAGAGACTGAGAACCAAACTTCTAGACGCATATCCATTGCAAACTGTTTAATCTTTCTTACATCATCTTCGCTAGCTGTTGTGAGATGGTACCCATCAAACATCACTGCATCTGCATTAAAAGAACCTTGACGAATGAGAGTCTCTAAACTTGAGAGAACTTTCTCCACAGATACATTCTCTTGACTAAAATTCATAACAACACGATTAGCAAGAATCTCATTGTAAATGTCTGAAGCATCTTCTAAATCTTTATTTTCAGAAATCTGCCTAAAGACCTCTTTGTACCAACTAATAACATGTTCAACATTTCCAGAAAAAGAAACATGAATGATATGTTCATTTCTAAACAATTTATCAGTTGCTAAGTGCACCAAACAAGCTGTTTTACCAACTCCATGGCGTGAAACAAGCACTCCCAGATTTCCTTTCCCTAAACCACCATTAAGTGATTTATCAAATGCCCTTAAAGGGCTTAACTCATTTAACTCTTGAACTTCCATATCTACGCATCCTCCAAGATTTAGTCTCTCTAAAGTATAACACGGTTTCCTTTACAGCAACACTCTCTTGTATCATCTTTATCTAATAAGAAAAACCGGTCATGAAGACCGGCCATTAAAACTGATATTACTATTTTGCTTGTTCTTTTCTTTTCTTCTCTTCATAATTCTTTTTCAATTCTTCACTGACACTCTGTGGAACCTTTGAGTATTTAGCAAGTTCCATTGTGAATTCAGCCTTTCCTTGAGTAAGAGAACGAAGAACAGTCGAATACCCGAACATTTCTGAGAGAGGTACTTCAGCATCAACTGTACAACTAGCACCATCTTCAGTGCTGCTCACGATAATACCACGACGTTGGTTGATACTTCCAAATATATTACCTTGGAATTCAGTTGGCCCTTCAACACTTACTTTCATTACAGGCTCAAGAATAACAGGCTTTGCTCTGTCATACGCATCTCTAAATGCATTAAGAGATGCAGTCTGGAATGCTTGGTCAGAGGAATCAACTGGGTGATACGCACCATCATTGATAGCAGCTCTTACTCCAACAATTGGAAATCCTAATTGAGTTCCTTTTTTAATAGCAAGATTAAATCCTTTATCACAAGATGGGATGTATTCAGTAGGGATAACACCACCTTTAATCATATCAATAAATTCATAATCCTTAGCATCTTCTGATTCTTCAATAGGTTCAATATATCCTGCAACACGTGCATATTGACCCGAACCACCCGTTTGCTTTTTGTGAGTATAGTTAAATTCAGCACGTTGACTGATTGCTTCACGGTATGCAACTTCTGGTTTGTCAGTGACAACCTCAGCCTTATACTCTCTTCGCATTCTTTCCACGTATACTTCTAAGTGTAGCTCTCCCATTCCTTGAATGATAGTCTGATTTGATTCAGGGTCTACATATGTGTTAAATGTTGGGTCTTCCTTTGTAAATCTGTTGAGAGCCTTTGCCATATTATCTGCAGACTTTTTATCAATAGGGTTAATAGAGAGAGATATAACTGGTTTAGGAACAAACATTGAAGTGAGAGAGTAATTTAGTGAAGGATGGCAGAAAGTATCTCCAGAGGCACATTCAATACCAAAGAGCGCTGCAATATCACCACAACCAGCTTCTGTAATATCTTCCATACTAGCAGCATGCATTCTTACTAATCGACCAACCTTAAACTTCTTCCGGCTACGAGTATTTATTAACTCATCACCTTTTTTAATCTTACCTTGGTAAATTCTAATGTAAGTAAGTTGTCCATATTGGCCATCTTCAAGTTTAAATCCTAGAATTACAGGAGGAAGGTCATCATCAGCAACTAAGGTTATAGTCTCTTCATCATTATCTAAATCAAGAGCGGTATTTGTTACTTCAGTTGGATTTGGAAGATATCCAATTACTGCATCAAGTAATGGTTGAATCCCTTTGTTTTTATATGCAGAACCCATTAAAACTGGAACTAATTCTAAAGCAATAGTCCCTTTTCTCACTGCAGAATAAATAAGATCTTCAGTAACATTCTCTTCAAGCATTGCTTCCATAAGCTCATCTGAAAATAATGAAATACTATCGAGCATCTCTTCTCTCTTTTCGGTAGCGAGATCAAGAAGTTCACTAGGAATCTCCTCGTAACGAAGGACAGCACCATCCTCACCATCGAAATAGATTGCTTTCATGGTTACAAGGTCAACAACACCTTGGAGACGATCTTCGAGACCTATAGGGATTTGCATAAGAACAGCATTTAACCCTAATTTATCAATAAGTTGCTGCTTTACCCTAAGAGGGTTTGCACCTGTACGGTCACATTTATTTATAAATGCAATTCTAGGTACTTTATAACGCTTCATCTGTCGGTCAACAGTAATTGACTGACTTTGCACACCTGCAACAGAACACAATACTAATACAGCTCCATCAAGAACTCTAAGAGATCTTTCAACTTCAATTGTAAAGTCAACGTGTCCAGGAGTATCAATAACGTTAATAGGATGACCTTTCCAGGAAACGTTCGTCGCAGCAGATGCGATAGTGATTCCTCGTTCTCTCTCAAGTTCCATAGAATCCATTGTAGCACCAACGCCATCTTTTCCACGAACCTCGTGAATAGCATGAATTCTATTTGAATAAAAGAGAATACGCTCGGAAAGGGTAGTTTTTCCAGAGTCAATGTGGGCACTGATTCCGATGTTTCTCATTTTACTAAGTTCAGACATACAAATTTCCTCTTCTTTTATAGCCAGTGAGCTCATCCTTGTCTTTACAAAAGAATGTCACGGGTCAAATATCTAGTGTACCATTTGATTATAGGGGACATAAATAAAACATATAAATTCCTATACAAATGGAGGAGAACGCATTTTTCATGCGTACCGGACGGATTTTAGTATATTATTAATAATTGTTCAATCCTTTTCCTAATAAATAATTGTGAGTTCTTTGTGATGAGAATTTTCATATATTTATCACTATTAACTTCCAACAATCTCTACGACATTAATAAGCAAATCAGTTAAAAGCTATAATGAGAAAAGAATCAATTGTTCATAATGTAAGCAATGTTACAAAATCAGACATCTCATCATCTTTATACTGCTCTTTATGTGGAACAATTTTCTTATTATCACCTTCGTATCTTGGTATTACATGGATATGAATATGGGCGATCTCCTGTCCTGAGGAGGGTCCATTATTAATAATTATATTCGTAGCTTCTGCTTTAAGACGTTTCCTCATCAGTAAATCCAATCTCTTCGCTATAATAATAAGATGAGTTAATACTTCATCAGGACACTCTACAGTTGTGGGGAATTCTTCTTTAGAAATTACAAGTGCATGCCCTTTGTTCACTGGGGCAATATCTAAAATAGCAATACATAATTCATCTTCATATAAAATAGAAGAGGGAATCTCTCTATTAATTATTTTCGTAAAAAGTGTTGGCATACTACTAAACTCCTCTACAGGTGTTAAGTTTACCAGATATAAGGATTACTATCTATATCTGGTAATAATCAATCATTGTTTCCAAAGCTCATCATGTACTCTTCCACTAAGAATTTCACATACTTCTTTTACATCTACTGCTGCATCTTCGATTTTTCCACCATCTCTAAGACGTACTAATTCCTGTGATAAAATTTCACTATTTTTAGGAGAAAGGTGAAACCAAGATGCGGCAATAATGCCTATAATTATAAGAATACTAGGTCCTCCGATAAAGAAAATAAAAAATCGAGTTAGAACTTGTTCCGTTTGCACAGAATTTGAAACAAATCCAACCATCTGCAAAAACAGCCCAATGAGAGGCATAACTATTGCGCCTTGAATTAACTTTCTCGTAAGAGTCATTGCTCCCGAATAGACACCACTTCTCTGGGATCCCGTCATTAATTCATCAACATCTATCACATTCGGAAGGATTGCATAAGGAATATAAACAGCACTTGCTGTCCCTAAGCCAATCACGGCACACACAAGAGCAACGATTATTGTTGGAGTTGTTTCATTTAGGAATAGAGTCCCAAGCATACCGATAATCCATATCATTAAGCCCATCCTATAGGCAAAACGTTTCCCCTTGATATTAGAAATTCTAACATATACAGGAATCATTGCTAATTGAACAACTAAGAGCGTTCCCATAGCGATCGAATACAAGCTTGGCCTATTAAGAGAATAGGTTAGATAATAGTTAAATAACGCCATCAACATATCCATTGCAGAATATGCAGCTACATACATAATAATATGAATTCTAAAAGATTTATTATGAAATATTGTAAAAAACTCCTTTAAAAAATTTTTTGATACAGCAGAAGATGTAGTTTGTGGAGTCTCCCAGGTTCCCAAATAGACAAGTATCCAAGGAAGTGCAAAGAATATACCAAAAATAACAGACATTATCACATACCCTTTCGATGGTGGTGCGTTATAAGAGTCAATAATTAACTTAGGAATAGTTGCCGCAAGGAGTGAAGAGAATCCTGAGAAAAAGAGTCTTGCACCAGATAACCTATTTCTTACCTTATAATCAGGTGAAAGTTCAGCAGCCATTGCTGAATAAGGAACCATTACCATCGTGAAGACTGTAGCGAATAACATGTATGCAACGCTATAATATAAAAAAAGTGCAACCTGTGAATCAAAACGAACAGGAATCCACATAATAATAAAAGAGAGTGTGATAGGGAGAATCCCTATCAGGAAATACACCTTTCTTCGGCCAAACTTAGACTTTGTCCTATCAGAAATATGCCCCATAAGAGGATCTGAGATGGCGTCCCACACTTTTCCTATACCAAACACAAGACCAGCAAGAAAGGGAGAAAGGCCGACAATCTCTGTGAGATAAAATAAGAATAGCATTCCTACTACTAGAAAGGCACCACCACCATAAATATCTCCAGAACCATATGCTAATAAATGTTTAAAAGTAACTTCTTTTCTCTGTTCCATTTCCATAATATTTATCCTCTCCCTTATTGGTATCCTTACCTTTTCATATCTTCTTACTCATTTACATTCTTTGCTATACGTAAAAGATCTTTATGAGGAACATCTCCTTCATAATGAATAAGTAATAATCTGAATGAAAATTCCTTTCCCTCCCAAGAAGGAGCCGATGGATGAAGATGCTCTGCTGTAACAATTGCACCTAATCGACCTAAGCCGGAAACTCTAGAAGGATAAAGATACTGTTTACCCCAATAGGTTCCATAAGGATTCATCAGAATCTGCATTTCCTTACCTAAAAGTATTTGACGAAGAGGACAAGATGCAAAACTTTTAAATTCATTATCCTTATAAACAAGAAGAACTCCATGAGTGCCATCACTTAACGCTATCCAGTGTGGAGTAATATGATTATTAATTGAAGAGAGCTTTTGATTTGATCCATTACGAATATAATCAAGAGAATAGTTTGAGATATTTCCATTGGTATCCTCTTTCCAAACAGTAACAATTTTATCTGATGAAATACCTTTAAACACCTCTATTTCACATGGAGCTGTCTCTCTCCATCGATCATCCCAGGATCTTCCAATTCGTTCTTTCTTAATACCACGAGTCACATTATGGGTTGTTTCTGGGTAATTAACCAATGTTTCAATATCTAATGCCTTATACCCATCGATTTCAATTGAGGATACTCTTCTCTCCCACATAATAGTTGGTTTCTCTCTACCAGGGAGAGAGGTAGAACCTTTCAAATATATCTTGAGATTTTCTGTAGCTCTTTGTAGATTATTTGGGAACCTTTTCTTTCCACTATAATTTATCCATAGAGAATGGATAATCACATTCCCATCTTCAATATCTCCATAAGGGGATACTAAGGGAAGATCTTTCCTTGTTCTAATAGAAATTTTTGGTTTATCCTCTTGTTTTTTTGGGTCAACTACAGGATTCCTCTTTTCTCCTTCTAATAGAAGTAAAGAAGAAAGTTCAATAGATTTTTCTATAAAGGATCTCCCTTTTGAAAGTCTTTCAATATTCATCACGGGAGCAGAGAGACCAAAATGGGTAGTAGAAAGAGCTCTCAATCGTGCACTCATTGCCTGTTGAGCAATTTCTTTCAATTCTGCAGGTAATAACCCCCAAGAGGGACTCATCTCACCATTTTGTTGAGAAATCTCACTACCTGAAAAACATTTTATTGCTTTATCATAAATCTCTCTTGCTTTTAAAATGGAAGGCCAAAGCATAAAATTATCCCATTTCTCTGCCCATGAAGCAAAACCATCAAAAGCCCCATCCGCTAAATCTTGCCCTAAAGAGATTGTAGTGAGATCCTCATGATTCCTACCGTATTGATATGCGGAATTAAATTCTATATACGAAAGTTTAGATATACTCTTTATAAGATAATAGAGACCTGAAAAAGAGGGAACGACTTTTTGTTGTAATAACGATGAGGTAGAACTATCCCAAAAAGAATCATCTGCATCCATATCAAGAAGAATGAGAAAATCATACTTTGCTCCTTGTTTTATCTGTTTCTTTCTGAGACTTTTTACCATTCGCTTAAGACTCATTCCATATTCAGCAAGATCCCCTTGATTACACGAAGGAAGAATCCTCATAGATTCTTTAGTGATTGGATGTTCTAATCGAATTGGATTGTATTGTTGCTCAACATGTAATCGTGGGATAAAAGATGAAAACCCATTAAAAGGAATAGCACTATAATAGATTGAAAGGAACTCTACTCCTAATTTTTTATAGAGATGAATATGGTTCGGGGTATACATACATTCTTGAGGACGCACAACAGGTACATACTTATTAAAAATATCTTTTACTCCATCATGGGTAGGGGATTCTATAGCCCAACCAACTGAGAGAAGGAACTCTTCTTCACTCATTACACTGAGTAGGCCATTATTCCATGACATGATATGTATTTCATCAATATTTCTCTCTACTCTATCCTTAATCCTTAAAATAATATCTGGAGCGTATTGAGGTAACATTTCACCAAGTGAAAAGGCATTATCGGCATCCCAAGCACAATGAACAACTATACCTTCTTTCTCTAGAGCTTCTAAATCATCAAGGATATTTCTGATAATCCTAATATCTTTCCCAAAACCCTTCTCATCAGGGGTATCACCCCTATAAGAATGATTGAGATTCACATGGAAACGGGGAGCGAAATATATCTTTACAGAATTATCCACAGCATACCTCCATACTGTAGTAATTGTACTACAGTACAACTATAAACCTTTAATATCTCAAGTCAAATTAAATTTTTTAATCTTAAAGCATAGAGGACAAAGGCAATATTGGCTTATTGATTACTATCTGTGAATACTTAAGCTCCATCATATGGGCATCCTTACTTGTATAGACTTAGGATTTTCCCAAACTGTGATAAATTTTTGAAAGTTTACTTGCCGTTTAGAACTCTCATTGGTAGAATCTCTTATATGAGTAATTGTTATTTTTGCAAAGGAGAGATTTCTCCTAATATGACGATAGGACACCAAACAGTATGTTCCCACTGTGGCAAACACCTTAAATCATGCGTAAATTGTCGCTTTTATGATGAAAGTGCTTATCATGAATGCAGAGAAGCTGTTGAGGAACATGTTCTTGATAAAAAAACTGCAAATTTTTGTCCCAATTTTATGATTAATCAAAATAGTGGTCAAAATGAAAAACAAAGTAGCAACAAAGAAGAAGCAATTCGACGACTTAAAGCTTTATTTAACGAAGAATAAATAGGAGAAAACCATCGTGTTAGAAATAGGTTCACACCTTCACCAGATGACAATAGAGAATGAGAAAGGAGAAAAAATCAATCTCCCTGCTAATAATGGAAAATACTTAGTCATATATGCATACCCAAAAGACAATACTCCAGGTTGCACTACTGAAGCATGTTCTTTACGTGATGAGTATCCAAAAATAAATACAGAGAAAGCTGATATCTATGGGCTTAGCCCCGATTCCCCCTCGTCTCACCAAAAATTCATTGATAAGTATGCTCTTCCGTTCTCACTTCTAAGTGACCTTGATCATACGTTACTAGAATATTTAGGAGCATGGGGAGAAAAATCTATGTACGGTAAAAAATATTTTGGAGTCCTCCGAAGTACCTTCATATTTGACCCTGAAGGAGTTCTTATAAAAGTATGGCCCAAAGTAACCGTTGCAACTCACGGAGAAGAGATCAATGCATTCCTAGAGACTCTTTCATGAAAACAGTAAATAAGATGCTTTTCTCGCTCATCATACTTGCTTTATTCCTCCTATTTTCTTGCCAAACTTATACATTTGAAGATGCAAAGGAAAGGATCGAACCAATTCCGTCTACTCTAATCCCATTGAAAGTATTCGAACAAGAAAAGGCTGTTTCCCAAAAACAGAATACTGAGAAGGTATCTCCCATTGTGGTTAAGAGTGAAGAGGAGAAATCACCTCTATCAGTAGCATTCATCCCCCTTCCCTCGTTTGTGATGGAAGAAGATCTAATTGAAATATCTCATAGAGTAAATCAAGAACATCCCGACATTATTGCCTTTAGCGGAGAACAAAATACCTTAGAGAATTTAGTAGAGTATCTTGATTATGAATATATAGAGATTGATAAAAATACATTAGTTGCTACAAATCTTCAATATGAAGAAGAGAAATCCCCTTATAAAGTATTTATCTATGATGACCAAACATCAATTGCCGTTTCGATATTTGATATTAGGAACAATTCATATTACTATGAAGCTCTTAATGGGCAAACAATCAACTCTTGGGAAACTAAAGAAGATATGATAGATCAAGTTGAAAAATATCTCAATGTTGCAGAAGATATGCCGACTTTGGTCTTTGCATCTCTCTATCAAGAAATTGACAGTTCCATCCTCATAGATAAAAATGTATTAGATGTTGTTGAATCAACACACCATATAAACCAGATAGAAAACCTCTCTTCACTAAGAATAACTGGGTTAAATAACCCGATCCATTTAAGAAGTGATTATCTATTTTCGAGGAATGTGATCCCTCTTCAAACATCGATGATTGATATTAAAATTGCACAAACAAGAAAGGTTCCATCTGAGGAGCGTAGTGCTATCAGTGGAACCTTTATCATAAAGTAGGAATAATAATCTTATAGGAAATTATCTAAATCAATTTCACAAGCGATTGTTGGCATAGTTATATTCCATGATTCTAATACTTGGGGATGTATTTCCCCAAAGATTCCTACGTTTTTCCCATTCACAACTAAGTTCCCGCAACGTCCTTGTATAAAACGAGGATCAACTAACTCACTCATAACATATTCAACGCGCAAATAGTAGCAAAGTGTTGATATAAAACTACTCAGTTGGTTAAAACCCATATCTCCTGCAGCACTTAAAAATCCTAGATGATTCTTTGTCACTGTTCCAGAGTTATCACGATCATCAAGATATGCTACTTTACCGACTTCGAAGATATGATGAGGGTAAATTGCATGAGCGCTCATGCTCTCACTTTCTAACAGTGATGGAATAATAGAAGGTCGAACATATTCATAATTTTCACTCATAGGATTAGCTATTTGAATATAATCATCCCCACTCACATGCATATTGTCGATATATTCTTTTCGTGATCCAAGGTAATTGTACATCATCTCTTGAAAGCCCATCCCAATACAGATATCTTTCACTTTTCGAGCAAGAACCTCAGCAGGTGAGAGTCGACCTACGGTTGAATCCTTTGGCAGTTCAGGAGCAAATAGCTCTAAAGAGTGCCCAATCATAACATCTTCCACGATATCGACTGGATGAAGAAAATCATTTCTATAAGGAGGAACTGATATGGTAATGGTATTCTCTTGTATTGAAGAATGGATCCCCATCTTTTTTAAAGCTTCAATAATAGCCTCATCTCCTAATGACTCACCAAGTGTTTTATCCAAGAAGGAGAGAGGACAAGATACTTCCTTCTGGAAATAGTAAGGTACAGTAATACTATCTCCATACTCACTCTCCTCTCCAAGAATACATTTCACGGGGAGAATAGTAAAACCAAGGTCTGCACAGTCACAGGCTACAATTGAAGCAGCTAGTAAAAGATCATCAAGACCAGAACCACTAAATTCAAAAAAGAGATGCTCATCACCCTCTTTTACAGCACCTATATGAGCACTGTTGATGACAGGAGGAAATGAGAGGACCTCTCCATTGTTATCTGTTAAGAAAGGATAGACCGGATAATCTTGAACAATCGGACCAAACTCCAATCCTTTAGGATGTTTTTTAGTAATCTCTCGTAATGTTAACTTCTCATCCATCTGCAAGGGGATGAAAGAGTTTGTATCTGGATCTACACCTTTGTAATGGACAGGGAATGCAATAAGGTCACTCCGATACACGCCCATTGCGATACTTTTTCTTTTTCTCCCAAAATTATTACATAGCTTCTCTTGAGTTTGAATGAGATTTTCCAAAATATTTTCATCAACAACTCGTCCAGTAGCAGAGAACCCAATAGAAAACGGTCTAACTACTTTCACGGAAGAGTCAATAATGAGTTCTCTCTTTCCATGATCCTTAGTCTCTTCTTTTGTTGAAAAGAAATCATAGAAAGGAATCTTTTTACTCTCATATGTATTGAGTGCTCGTGCAACTCCACTTGCAGACCATAAATCAGGTCGATTTGTATCATTAAGTTCTATTTTGTAGAGGTTCTCTTCTCTATCGTGTCCATCTAACTCCGCCTTCGCTATAGGGAAAATCATCTCTAGCTCTTCATCACTATAAGGATGGTTTATTAATGAGTTAAACAGGTGTTCATGTACTTCAATTTTTGGCATTTATCTACCTCTCCTTAGGCGCACGTTTTCAATATCGGGAGTAAATAGTTCTCTCAAATCATTAAGTCCAAGGTGCATAAGAGCCATTCTATCTATTCCTAGTCCCCAAGCAAGAACAGGAACGTCGATACCGAGAGCCTTTGTAACTTCTGGTCTGAAGATCCCACTTCCTCCAAGCTCAAACCACCCAAGAACTGGATGTTTAATATGAACTTCAATAGAAGGTTCGGTGAATGGGAAATATCCAGGAACATATTTGACTTCTTCTGCCCCTGCAACTTCTTCAGCAAACATTTTTAGTAAACCTAAAAGTGTCTTTAGATTCACATCGTCTCCAAGAACAATCCCCTCTGTTTGATAAAAGTCTGCGCCATGAGTAGCATCAACTTGATCGTATCTGAAACATCTAGCAACTCCAAAATACTTGCCGGGTATAGATGCGTTTGGAAGGGTCTTTGCTGAAAGAACAGTCCCTTGAGACCTCATCACCTGACGACGAGTAAATTCATGATCGAAAGAATATCGCCATCCTCTACTACCAGTGTTCCATCCATTCTCATGTGTCGCAGCTACTTGAGACAAATATGGTTCTTCTATTTTTTTTGCATGAGAGGGGTTTTTAACGTAATACACGTCGTGAATATCTCGGGCACTATGGAACTGAGGCATAAAAAGGGCATCCCCGTTCCAGAATTCATTCTCAACAAGAGGGCCATCGAATTCTTCAAAACCAAGAGAAGATAATTTATCTTTAACCCATTGTAGATAAGCTGCATAAGGATTTCTTCGTCCTATAATAAGTCGAGCAGGGGGTGTATTAAGTGGATAAGGTCTAAAACTTTGGCTCTTCCAGTCCCCTGTTTGCAAGAGTGATGATGTAAGAGAACCAAGTTCTTCACCTGTAATATGAGCTAGGAGAAGAGCTTCCTTAGCTAATTCGCCTTCCCTCGTAAGAGTATAGGAGATATCTTCTCTTTCAATAATCTTAAATGGAACTCCACTAGCTACCCTTTTTTTACTATTTTTTTTGAGATATTGCTTCTCTAAATCATTTAGATCTTCTTCTTTTAAAAGTTCTTTCGCACCCTTTGCTAGGATAGTTGAAGCAATTGTGAGCTCTTGTGGTAACACATCTTCTAGAACGGTGGCTTTATTTCCTTCACCCATCTTACAGACACCAACTTTGCTGAGCTGACCAAAAGCAGAACCAATTTCACTTTTTTCAAGCGATAATAATGAGGCAATTTCTGGTAGAGAAAGAGGCCCTTTATCTTTAAGAAGAGAGAATATTCTTTCTAAAGGAGTACCAATGTCTAGGAAGGTCCTTCCTAGGTCAGTGATTTCATACCACAAGGTAGTCACTCTCTCTTTCTCTTCAATACACCCCTTTGCAAGTAACCAGCTGAAAGCTTGGTTACAATGCCCTACTTGGTAGTTAAGTTCTTCTATCAATCGTCCAGATGTAATAATCTCTCCAGACGACACGTGCCTTAGCAACCTAATCTCTAAGGGATGTAGGCTGTGAACATCAAGTTCCATATGTAGATGCCTCTCTATGAATCAATATGACCCTACTTGCGCAAGGTTTTCCCATTGTAACGATAAGTGAAAAAAAATAAAAGGGGACGTGACATCTAGCGTTAGAAGAGCAAAATGTGTTACATAAAGAGTATGAATACAAATACCATAATGATTAAAAGAGCTTTAATTTCAGTTTCAGATAAAACTGGAATCATCGAATTTGCCAAATTTCTTCATCTTCATGGTGTTGAAATCATTTCAACAGGAGGAACTTTTTCTCAATTAGAAAAAGCAAATATACCTGTAAAAAAAGTTAGTGATATTACCCATTTTCCAGAAATTATGAACGGAAGGGTAAAAACAATGCACCCTCTCATCATGGGTGGGATTTTAGGGAGAAGAGATGTTGATGTAGACGTCGCAGCAGCTCACGGAATCCAATGGATTGATCTTGTAGTGTGTAACTTATATCCTTTTGAGAAAACTATTGAAAAACAAGATGTTACATTAGAAGAGGCTATTGAAAATATTGATATAGGAGGCCCTTCTATGATTCGTTCAGCAGCAAAGAACTTCTTACATGTAGCAGTAATCACAAACCCAAACCAATACAAAGAAGTAATGAATGAAATAGAATCCCAAGAAGGTATCACCTATGCACTTCGAGCTAAGTTGGCTTCTTCTGCTTTTAGTCATACTGCTCGTTACGATGCCCTTATCCAAAGCTATTTAGAAGATTCTCCTTTCCCCGCAGAACTCTCACTGGGTTTCACCCTTTTTAAAAGCGACAATGAAGATGGCTCTTTACGATACGGAGAAAATCCTCATCAAAAAGCTGCCGTCTATAAAGCAACCTTACCATCTAATAAGAGAGATGAGATGAGCTTACTTGATGCACCACAGCTTCAAGGGAAACATCTCTCATTTAATAACTTAAGTGATACTCAAGGAGCAATTGAAACATTGCGTGAATTTAGCGAGACAACCTGTGTTGTGGTAAAGCATGGAACACCTTGTGGAGTGAGCTCACATCCATCCGCAGTGATTGCGTTAAAACAAGCGTTTGAAGCGGACTCACTAAGTGCTTTTGGTTCTATAATCGCGCTTAATGTACCATTTACAAAAGAAATGGCTACATACCTCTCACCGCTCTTTATTGAGGTACTTGTTGCTCCGTCTTTTACAGATGAGGCATTAGAGATTATGAAGAAAAAGAAGAACCTTAGGATATTACAACTTGAAAACATATCAAAACCAAAAGAAATTCTAAGTGGTCGTTTTATTGGAAGTGACTTACTCTTACAAACAAAAGATGCACGTGAAATAACTGAAGATGATGTTGAATGTGTTACAAAAGTACATGTTACACAAGAACAACTTAAGGAATTGTTATTTGCTTGGAAAGTGGTGAAACATGTAAAATCGAATGCGATAATTACCACGAATGGCAAAACGACCTGTGGGATCGGTGGCGGACAAGTATCAAGGGTTGATGCAACCAAAATCGCATTACGAAAAAGTGGTAATAAAAAGAACCTTGTTCTTGCTTCCGATGCATTCTTCCCATTTAAGGACAGTATTGAAATACTTAAAGGGCAAAATATTCAAGCGATTATTCAACCGGGTGGTTCGATTAGAGATAAAGAAGTTATTGAAGCATGCGATGAATTAGGAATTGCAATGGTTTTCACTCACATTAGATCGTTCTTACATGCTTGAGGAGAAGAGAGAAAGAACACTAGAGACAATCTCTGTTACTTGCGGGACAAGGAGTGATTCCAGATTCTTGTTAAAAGGAGCTGGCATCTCTTTGCCACCAATACGAATCACAGGTGAATTTAGAGCGGAAAAAGTCGCCGGATCTTGAACAATTGAAGCTACAATCTCTCCACTAAAACCTCCAAAGAGAGGAGCCTCATGGACAATGACGACTTTTCCTGTTTTTTGTACAGAAGAACAAATCGTTTGCGTATCGAGAGGCCTCAATGACCGTAAATCAATAACCTCAGCAGATATTTCATCATTTTCTAGTATTTGAGCAGCGCTGAGAGCTGTAAATAACGTATTACCATAGGTAATAATAGTAACATCTTCTCCTTTACGCTTAATATCAGCTTTCCCTATATCAATGAGGTATTCACCCTCAGGAATAGAACCTTGAATTCCATAATTTTTATGTTCTAAAAATATTATAGGATTATTACTTCTGATTGCACTTTTCATTAATCCTTTTGCATCAAAAGGAGTTGCTGGGAAAATAACAATAAGACCTGGAATATTGGTAAAAAGGGTTTCAAGACTCTGGGTATGTTGAGCTGCAGCTCCAGTCCCACTTCCCATTGGGGTACGATACACGAGAGGAACACTCTGTGTTCCACCTGACATGAACCGTGTCTTGGCTGCATGGTTGATAAGAGGATCACTCGCTAATGTTGAAAAATCTCCATACATAATCTCTACTATTGGACGCATCCCCATCATGGCTGCCCCGACAGCTACACCAACTAGACCTTCCTCAGAAACAGGAGTTTCGATGACTTGCCGCTCGCCAAAACGTTCAATAAGGCCACTTGTAACCGTAAAACAGCCACCATAGCATCCAACATCTTCTCCAATGAGAACAACATTCTCATCTCGGGCCATCTCTTCAGTCATAGCCTCTCGTATTGCTTCTCTATAGGTGATTGTTTTCACGATAAAACCTCATCTTTAGAATATACATAACCAAGAGCTTCTTCTAATGTGAGTTCTTGATGATCTTTAATAAATAATTGAGCAATAGTATCAATATTTGCTTTTTCTTTGCGGGTAATCAAAGATACGTCCTGTTCTTCTATCACACCTCGAGTAATAAGCTCTTGAGAATATTGCGTAATAGGATCCTTTAGAAGCCACTCATTCTCTTCTTCTCTCGTTCTATAAACAAACTTATCACTCTTTGAATGCCCGCTGAATCTGTAGGTTCTCGTCTCTAGTAAATATGGGCGACCCTCTGTTTTAATACGTTGAGTAATCGATCTCACTCTATCGTAAACAAGTTCAACATCATTTCCATCTATGCTTTCACTCTCTATTGAGTACGAAGCGCCTCTTTGCGCAATAGACGGAACGGAAACCATCTTTTGCGCACTGCTACTCATGCCATACATATTGTGTTCACATAGGAATAGGAGTGGAAGATTCCAGATTGAAGCCATATTCATAGCTTCATGGATAACCCCTCTGTTACTAGCACCATCTCCAAAGAAAGCAATTACGATATTATTACTTTTCATTCTTTTTAATTGAAGAGCCATCCCTGTAGCAATAGCTACCCCGCTTGCAACAACGGCACTACTTCCTGCATTATGGTGTTCCATATCAACAAGGTGCATTGACCCACCGAGTCCTTTTGAAAGACCTCTTTTATCACCAAAAAATTCTCCCATCATCTTTTCGATGGAAGCCCCTTTTGCCAGTGTATGGCCGTGACACCGGTGGGTGGTGACAATCCAATCATCCAAATCAATCCCCAATGCAACTCCAGCATGAACAGCCTCTTGTCCAATAGCAAGATGAGTCGTTCCATGCATCTTATGGGTAGTGAATAACTCTTCAATCTTTTGCTCAAAGACTCTAGAACGAATCATGAGTGTAAGTGTTTTAATAGCTTTTTCGTTGTCAAATGTAAAGGACAAAATCAAACCTCTTTTTTAAATAGACTGGTAATATATCCCATATACATTGTGTGGTAATCTTGATGAGGATAGTGTTTTTCAATAGAAGGATCTTTAAAGTGCTCGGGTTTAATAGGGGTAACACTCGCAATATCACAACAAAAGACAGTGTGCGCTTGTTCAAAGGAGTAAATTTGAGAATGACTATTACCATTTAATACGAGTGGCGTGAGTCCTGTCTCTTTTACTTTATCCACGGCTCTGCCACTGTGTCTGCCACAGTATGTGAGCGCTTCTTTATAATCATCTGAGAAAAAAGAGCAGGTAAAGGATGTAGTTTTTTGCAATAATTCGTATGTATAGCGTGTATTCCTCACAACAATATTAAATGTTGGTTTATTCCACATGACACCGATACTACCCCAAGCAGCAGTCATCATATTAACCTCATCCCCAGAGGCAACTGTGATTAAAAACCAATCGTCTTTCATTGATGTGAATATATTTTCTTTATAGGATAAAATAGATTTTTCAGTAAACATACCCTTCCTCCTTAACACATACTTTTAGTGAGTTATGCATCAGGCTCTACCGTAATAGCGGTATGGAAGGGAGCTCTGATCAACCGGATTTTTAATTATATAATTAGCAGTAAGGATAAGTCAATCATGACGATCCTTTTATCCATTATTATATACGTAGAGTCCTTGTTGAGTTTCTCATTTGGTGATATACATCTGATATTATCACTCATTAGGAGGGTTTTATGTTAAAAATCCCTTTGATCCCAATATTGAAAAACGAATTTAAAGGATACTCTCTCCCTACTCTCAAAAATGACACAGTCAGTGGCCTTGTTGTTGCACTCGTGGCACTTCCTCTCGCACTCGCATTCAGTATTGCTTCAGGCGTTCCTCCTGCTAGTGGAATGATAACTGCAATCTTTGCTGGAATTTTCATTGGATTTCTTGGAGGGTCTTCTTTTCAAATTAGTGGTCCTACTGGTGCAATGGCAGCGATTTTATTACCTATAAGTTACCATTATGGAATTGAGGGTGTTTTTATTGCAGGCTTCCTTTCCGGCATATTTCTTACTATAGCAGCAATTCTGAAGATGGGAAAAATTGTCTCAATTATCCCAAGCGCCGTGGTGACAGGATTTACGAGCGGTATCGCTGTGGTAATAATAGGTGGACAGGTAGATACAATTTTTTCTGTAAAAAGTGAAGGATTCACAATGCTTGAAAGATTCCTTTCATACGGAAAACTTGGGTTTCCCATAAATTTTACCTCAGCACTTACGACTGTTGCTCTTATTATCGTTATGCTTCTGTGGCCAAAAAAATGGGGAAAGAAATTACCAGCTAGTATGGTTGTTCTCATACTCGCATTGGTAGCATCTTCTGTTGGAAAGCTTCCTTTGGCTTTAGTTGGAGATATTCCCCGATCAATAATACTCCCATTTAGACTGAAATTCTCGTCAATAAATATCTCAGTCGTTACAGCTATACTTCCGAGTGCTTTGAGTATTGCTGCGCTAGGCATGGTCGAAACGCTTCTATGCTTAGTTAGCGGGGAGGTTATGAAAAATGAGAAAAGTAATGTTGGCCAAGAACTTTATGCTCAAGGCATTATAAACACACTTCTCCCATTCCTAGGAGGCATTCCATCTACAGCAGCTATTGCAAGAACAAGTGTTGCTATTAACAATGGCGGGGTCACTCGCCTGACAAGTATCATCCATGGAATAGTACTCCTGTTCATTGTTCTCTTTTTAGCTCCCTTGATGAGTAAAGTACCACTAGTTGCGCTTTCTAGTATCCTTGTAGTCACAGCATTTAGAATGAATGACTGGGATAGTATAAAAGAGATGATTTCTCACAAAAGTAAGACTTCAATCGCTCAATTCATCATTACATTAAGCACAACCGTTATTTTCGACCTCACTATAGCAATTCTATTAGGGGTAAGTTTCTCAATAATCATGTTTTTCTTTAAAAGTAGCAAAATCACGTACTCATACACCCCTATTGATACAAAAAGTATCGAAGGACACCTTGTTGATAAAGAGCATGCTAATGCTCAAGTTATGTATATCTCTGGACCACTTTTTTTTGGTACCTGTGTTGCTCTTGAACAAGCTTTGTCAGAGTTTGACAAAAAAGGTCCTCTGATAATTTCATTAAGAGGAGTTCCTTTAATAGATTATTCAGCAATTATGACATTAGAGACGTTGATTGAAGCCCTTTCAAAAAAAAGGGTGAAAGTTTTTCTTTGTGCTCTTCAACCAGAGGTCCTTACATTAGTAGAGCGCTTTCATCTTATTGAAACTGTTACAACAAAAAAAACATACGGGAATGTACTAGAGGCAATCGATGCCCTTCAAAACATGAACCTCTCTTTAAAAAAATGAAACAATATGTAGAAGAAAATTTTTTTAGGATAGGGACCCTTAAATGAGTCGAATATGTAATAACAAATGCTCCTTTGGCTTGACAGGGGCACCTCTTTTCTGTTATCCAATTACCATAAAAGGTTCTACTTTTATTAAGGAGATGCCATGTCGTCTATTGCCATTCCTCCTCTCACCAAAGATTTGGTGCGTGTTCTTATTGATGCTGACACTATTGCCAGAAGGGTTAATGAATTAGCGAGACAAATAAATACTGATTATGCTTCAATCAATGATAAATTGATTATTGTAGGTGTTCTTAAAGGTTCTTTTATTTTTTTAGCTGACTTATGTCGAAAATTAGATATATCTCATGAAGTTGATTTCATCTCTTTATCGAGTTATGGGAATACTTCAAATTCGAATGGAAATGTCCGCATGATTATGGATACAAGGGAAAACTTAGCTGGTAAACATGTGATGATTATTGAGGATATTCTTGATAGTGGGTTCACTCTTGATTATCTTTGCAGAAACTTTATTAGTCGAGATGTTGCTTCCTTGAAAACAGCAGTTCTGCTAGATAAACCAGACAGAAGAAAGGTTAATGTTGAACTTGATTACGTCGGTTTTCAAATACCAGATGTATGGGTTGTAGGCTATGGCCTTGATTATGCTGAGAAATATCGCACACTCCCATACATTGCCGAAATGATCCCTGTCATTGATTAATACGTTTTAAAAGGAACAAATATGGACAATAAATTCTATGTGGGTTACAACTCTATCCACACCTTAGTAAAATCTTTAGCACACCGTCTTATGGCCTCTGGGTTTGACCCAGATGTTATTGTAGCTATTGGTTCTGGTGGATTCATACCTGCACGAATTATGAAGACTTTCATTAATAGGCCTATTCTTGCGGTAGGTATTTCATATTATAATTTAGATCAGAAGCATACTACTCATCCACAGAAAATCCAATGGATTGATCAAACTGAGAAACAACTTAAGGGAAAGAAGGTGCTCCTCATTGATGAGGTTGATGATACTCGAGCAACATTAAGTTATTGTGTAAGCGAGTTACTCACAAATAATCCAAAAGAAATTGCTGTATTGGTGCTGCATAACAAAAAGAAGAAAAAAGATGCTGAATTCCCTCCAGAAATTACACGTTATTTCTCTGGAATGGATATAGATGATTTATGGATTAAATATCCTTGGGACGCCGATGATATTACAGACCATGACAGAAACGAACAATTAATGTTAAATGAGTATACTAAAGCTGGGAAGGAGTAAATATAATGAGTGTAACCGCAATTGTAGGAGCCCAATGGGGTGATGAAGGAAAAGGACGAGTTGTCGATTACTTAGCACAGAAAGCTGAAGTAGTCATTCGCTTCCAAGGTGGAGACAATGCAGGACACACAGTCATTAATGACAAAGGTAAATTTGCGCTTCATATTGTCCCCTCTGGTATTTTCAATCCAGAAACAGTTTGTATTGTAGGAGCAGGAACCGTAGTTAATTTTGACACAATGAGTGTTGAACTTGATACTGTCAAAAGTTCTGGCGTCAATGTTGATAATCTCTTCATTGATCGGAGAGCTCACCTTATTCTCCCTTTCCACTGCTTATTAGATGGTGCTGAAGAAGCAAGTAAAAAAAGTGGATGGGCTGTTGGTACTACAAAACGAGGTATTGGCCCTTGTTATAGTGATAAGGCTAGCAGAGTTGGTATCCGAGCTGCAGATATTTTAGATCCAGAAAGATTACGAGTGAGACTCGAAATGATGCTCCCACAAAAGAACCGACAACTGAGTTATTATGGTATTGAAGAAGTAAAAGTAGAAGATCTTATGGACTTGTGTGCTTCATGGAGAGCTCGTTATGGGGAAAAAATAATTGACACACTTCCTCTTGTTAAGAAAGCCATATTAGAAGATAAAAACATTGTCCTAGAAGGACAACTTGGTATTATGAGAGACTTAGATTGGGGTATCTACCCATATACCACAAGTAGCAACCCTACTGCTGGTGGAGCTGCTAATGGAGCAGGAATCTCACCACGACGAATTAACGAAATCATCGGGGTCCTTAAAGTCTATTCTACCTCTGTTGGTGGAGGACCATTCCCAACAGAATTATTTGATAACGATGGGGAAAGATTAAGAACAATCGGTTCAGAATTTGGAGCAACAACAGGACGACCACGAAGATGTGGTTGGTTTGATGCTGTTGCCGCATCTTTTAGTTGCTGGGTAAATGGATTTACTTCCCTCGCTGTCACAAAGCTTGACATCCTCGACTCGTTTGAAACAATTAAAATTTGTACAGGATATACTCTAGATGGAGAGACAATCACAGATCTTCCTGATACAGCAGGCCAAGAGCAAGCTGTTCCAATCTATGAAACTTGGGAAGGTTGGCTTACAAGCACAGAAAATGCACGAACCTGGGAAGAACTCCCTCTAAAAGCTCAAGCCTATATAAACAGACTTGGAGAACTCACTGGAGCTCCTGTGAAATTCATCTCAGTTGGTCCAGAACGCGATCAAATCATTATTCGTTAAGGACAAAAGTAGTATGAGCGAAACATATGATCACTCTTCTTTCATCTCCCCTTTCACATGGCGCTATGGCAGTGAAGAAATGAGAGGTATTTACAGCGAAGTTCATAAGAGAACTCTCTTACGAACTATCTGGATAGCCCTCGCAAAGGCTCAACAGAAAGTGGGCCTGATATCGAAAGAACAAGTTGATGATCTCATCTCTCATAAAAATGATATAGATATCGATCGTGCAAGTGAAATTGAAAAAGAAATTCATCATGATTTGATGGCAGAGATAAAAACATACGCAGAGCAATGTCCTCTAGGTGGAGCAATCATCCACCTAGGTGCTACAAGTATGGATATCTTAGATAACATGGATGTGATCCGCCAGAAAGAGGCTCTCAACCTGATTGAGAAAAATCTTATCTCCCTACTATCGCATTTAGCGACAAGAATTGAAGATGAAAGTGAAAGTGCTTGCATGGCTTTTACCCACATCCAACCTGCTGAACCGACAACGATTGGCTATAGACTTGCTCAAATAGGTCAAGATCTTCTTGATGACTTACAAGATATTCGCACCCTTAAAGCTCGATTAAAAGGGAAAGGAATGAAAGGGGCAGTAGGCACAAGTGCCTCATACATGGCTCTTCTTGAAGGGACAGATCTTAGTACTATGGAATTTGAGGCTCTTATCATGGAGGAAATTGGACTAAAACCCTTCGATGTAGCAACTCAAGTATACACACGGAAACAAGATTACAGATTAGGTGTAGTACTCTCTTCATTATGTGCATCACTCTCAAAAGCAGCTCTCGATATTCGAATTCTCATGAGCCCTCCAATCGGTGAGGTTAGTGAACCTTTTGGAGCCAAACAAGTAGGCTCATCAGCTATGCCTTTCAAAAGAAACCCTATCAATAGTGAGAAAATAGACTCTCTTTGTAGATTTGCTTCATCTCAAGTTGAAGTACTTTGGAATAATAGTGCCTCTATGATATTAGAAAGAACTCTTGATGACTCAGCAAATAGGAGAATTGTCATACCAGAGCTTTTCCTTACCTGTGATGAAGTGTTACATACATCAATCCGCCTCATAAAAGGTCTTAATTTTCACAAACCAACCATCAAACGAAATCTAAATACTTACGGACCTTTTGCCGCAACAGAGAGAATACTCATGGCTCTTGGAAAAAGTGGCGCTGATAGACAGAAAATGCATGAACGGATTAGAGAACATTCTCTGTTAGCTTGGGAGGCTGTCCAACTAGGAAAAACTAATCCTTTATTGGATTTAATCACTTGTGATGAAGAAATTCTCTCTTTTCTTGATAAAGAGACTATTACATTATTATTAGATGCAAGTGACTATGTGGGAGATGCTCCTAAAAGAGCAGTAGCTCTTTCACAAAAAATAAAAAAAACAATTAGAGAAATATCATAAGTCCAGCTTTCACTGCGGCGTAGTAGATAATCATTCTAGGAAATCGTGCTAAAGATGCTAAAGCAACATATAAAAACGGGACTTTCACCATTCCACTCATCCAACAAATTGTAGAAAATGGAATTGGAGTGATTGCAGCAATTACAACAGCCCACACACCATATTTCTTAATGAGGCTCTCCCCATCCTGAGTAAACCCAGATGTGAATGCTTTTATAATTGATATATGGCCTAATAACCTGCCAATAAGATATCCCCCGATACCCCCAAGCGAGGATGCAATGGAGAGCGTTAATAGCAGAGGTACAGTATTATAGTGAGAAACAAAAGGAAAGATAATATCTACCGTAAGAGGCACAATAAACATGTCGACTATAAATGTATAAAGGAACACACCAGAATACCCGAGGGTCTCTGTCACCCATTTAGCAACTGTTTGCATTTGAGGTTTTAAAAATACGAACAAAATGATAAATACTATAATAAAAAAACTAATAAAAATTACTGCTTTTTTTACAAGATGTGTCCAATCAAGAGTGCCATCAAGTTTAAAATACGAAGAGGAAGTAATAGCTTCAAGCTTTTTGCCTCTTTTCTCTCTATCCACGGATTACTCTCTTACATACATGTTCAATCTCTATTAATACTTCTGGCTTTAGTTTTGCAATCCCCTGCCATAGAGGAGCTTTACCGCCTCCCTTTGCATCAAGGGAAAGCAGTATAGTACTCTTTATTTCATTATAGAGTTGCTGGTCATCACCAATGCCCTTCAAATAAATAAGATAATTCATACTTTCTTGATCCCTCTGTTTAATTGCACATAATGCAATTTTTTGTGAGGAGGGTATTGAGTTAGAAATAATCTTTAGAGCATCAAAAGAATATTCACTAAGATCTAACATCACAATCGGAATCTCTTCTGCTTCGAAATAAGGATACATAATGAAATCAATAATTTTCTGCTGGTATAAATGTATCTCTCTTTTAAGTGAGACAACTTCTTGTTGAATACCTTGAATTTTTTCAACGATTTTATCACGCGATACCGAGAGTTCGGTCTTCAAAGAATCAACCACATCAAGAGTTTCTCTTATCTCATTTCTCGCAAGATCAGATATAAGAAAGAATAATCTCACATGATTTCTTACTAATTCGCTTGATTGAAACATCACTTGCTCTATTTCACTGATATTTTCAAGATGAACGCCTCCACAAGCTATTTTATCATATCCTTCTATGGTAACTATACGAACGAGGCCATCAACTTTTACACTACGTCTTAAGTTCAACAGATGAACATCTTCTTTATGGACCTCTATAGAATGAATTAAACCTCCATGACGAATTGCATCATTAACCTTATCTTCAATGAGATTAATTTCCATAGGACTTATAAAAGAAGTGCCCGTCTCTATTGCAATGTAAGCTTCACTTAAATGAACAGAAAGAGTATCTATCGAAAAAGAATTGAACAAAATCCCACTTATCAAATGTTGGGCTGTATGGTGCTTCATATAATGATAACGATGAGGCCAGTCTAAAACAGTCCTATACTCTTTACCAATTTCCAAGCAACACGCGGTGGACACAAGATGAAGAATAGTTCCATCTTCTTTGTAGATGGTATTATGAACATACGTTGCATCTATATACCCTCTATCTCCTTTAGGACCTCCCCCCTCAGGATAGAAAATAGTTGAATCTAATATAATCCCTTGATATTCTTTCCACTCTTCTATGGCTACAATCTTTGCAGTTAATTCTCTTTTGTATGGTTCTGCTAGATAGATTTTATTTGTTAATTTCATACAATATAGACTACTCAAATTCGATACTTACGTCCATAGACTCCCTTGTCTGTTTGCCCATTGACTGTTATCTTTACAAGTGAAATAAGAATTATTGAGGAGATGGATATGTCGTTGTTAAAATCTGCTTGGGAAATAGCGTTAGAGAAAACTGAAAATATTGAAATCGATACAGAGAAAATAAAACGAGATAATTTAATTGATGAAGGTCGAAGAATGGCAGGGACGTATCTTGTAGATTTAGATGCTCTTTTTTCTACTCTAGAAACAGCATTCAATGAAAAATCAGAAGAAGAGAAACTTCTTATTAAGAAAGGATTAGCTTTAACAATTATCGCGAATATTGCTCTTCCTCAAAGTGATGACTATCAAGTACGAGTTGAAAAAATGCAACGTATTGCCTCCCTTATAGAAAGCGAGGAGAGTGAATCTATTGAACTATTGGGGCAAATCGGAACATTTATGGGAAAATATCTTGATTCAAGAGATAATTTGTTAGAAAGGGCTCGAACTCAATATAAACCACTTTTCGAACAAAAAAGGCAACAGATGGAAGCTCAATACGGGAGAAGTTCATACTCTTCAATGGAGCAAGATCCTGAGTTCATCCAATTCCTTCAAAAAAATTATAATCAATTATCAAATCAATTTCAGCAAACTCTAGATAATGCTAAATCTCAGTTAAAAGAAGTGTGGAATGTGTGATAAGCCCTCTCGCTTTCCAAGAGGGCTTATAAAATTATACCCAGTATGGGGCCATTCTTTCTACTAAAGATTTCTCATACGCTACCCAGTCAGTGATAGGAGTTCTAGCAACTCCTTCTTCACAAGCAGCTTTTGCCACAGCAACTGCTTCCCAGCTAATCACTCGTGGATCAAAGGGTTTAGGAACGATATAATCTCTACCGAATGAGAATTTTCTTCCGGCATATGCCTTTGAAACGATTTCAGGAACATCTTCTTTAGCAAGTGCTGCAAGAGCTTTCGCTGCTGCCATCTTCATTCCTTCAGTTATTGTTGAAGCTCTAACATCAAGAGCACCTCTGAAGATAAATGGAAATCCTAATACATTATTTATTTGGTTTGGATAATCACTTCGACCTGTTGCCATAATTAAATCACTACGAGTTGCAACTGCAAGATCATAAGATATTTCTGGGTTAGGGTTACTCATTGCGAAGATAATTGGATCTTTCGCCATTGATTTAACCATCTCAGCAGTAACACAATCGGCAACGCTGACCCCCATAAAAACATCAGCACCTACCATTGCGTCTTCTAAGGTTCTCATATCAGTTTCTCGTGCAAAATCTAGCTTTTCAGGAGTCATAGATACATTTCTTCCAATATACAGAACCCCTTTGCTATCGAGCATTGTGATATTCATTTTATCAACACCTGATGCAACAAACATCTTTGCACATGAAATTCCTGCTGCTCCCGCTCCATTTACAACAACTTTTATTTCACTTAGTTTCTTACCAACAATTTCTACTGCATTCATCAAACCAGCGGTGCTAATAATTGCAGTACCATGCTGATCATCATGAAATATAGGTATATTACATTGTTTAATAAGCTCTTGCTCAATTTCAAAACATTCAGGACCTTTAATATCCTCAAGGTTTACTCCACCAAAAGTTGGTTCCATCGCCTTGACCATCTCAATAATTTTCTTTGGATCTTTCTCATTAATTTCAATATCGAATACGTCGATATCTGCAAATCTCTTAAATAAAACACCCTTTCCTTCCATTACAGGTTTTGATGCAAGAGCTCCTCTATCTCCAAGTCCCAAGATTGCTGTGCCATTAGAAATAACCGCAACTAAATTCCCTTTTGAAGTATACTGGTATACAGTATCTGGATTTTCAGCAATCTCTAAGACAGGTTTTGCTACTCCTGGAGTATAAGCAAGAGACAACTCATCAGCAGTTGTACAAGGTTTTGTGGGAACAACAGAAACTTTACCTGGTTTCCCGTCAAGACAGTGATAGCGTAATGCTTTTTCTTTTAGCACATCCATTTTACATATACTCCTTATTTTTTTTCAAAATCGAATGAATAATTTAATTTGTAGGTATCTCGAAGTTCCACCATCATTTTTTGTAAGCTTGGAGGAACAGGACAACCATGTTCAGATCTATAAAGGAAA
The DNA here is from genome assembly GCA_963663665.2 of Sphaerochaetaceae bacterium. Taxonomy (GTDB): domain Bacteria; phylum Spirochaetota; class Spirochaetia; order Sphaerochaetales; family Sphaerochaetaceae; genus SABI01. The sequence continues at coordinate 962,497 of CAXXKP010000001.1, read as the reverse complement.
GCCTCATACTCTTTTTCTCCTGCAGTATAAATTCTATCCTGTCCAGGAGCCTTCTCTGAAGCTCTGATTTGGCGACAGATTGTTCCTGCGACTCTTTTAAATATATCAAGACCCATAAAACGAGCAGGATCAATTGCAATAAAGAAATGTCCTAGCGGATAAGGAATAGGTTTATGGTTTTCATCAAAACCATTCAACTCCTTCATAAACGCTCCATCTTGTAATGCAGCAGAGAGAATTTCCACAACCATTGCATAACCAAACCCTTTATATCCACCGGTTTGCTCACCCATTCCTCCAAGAGGCGTAAGGGCTGCTTGTCCAGTTGTAAGATCTTTTAATACTTGTTGTGTGTCAGTTCGAGTAGTCCCATCATGTCCTATAACCCACCCTTCAGGAAGTTCTTTCCCAGCTCTTCCATAAACTTCGATTTTTCCTCTCTGAGTAACACTTGTGGCACAATCTAGTACAAAAGGGAAAGGATCATCAGTAGGAATACCAAAAGTGAGAGGGTTCGTCCCCATCATGTTCTCAACTCCAAATGTTGGAGCAATCGAAGGACGTGCGTTCGTCCCTGTGATTCCAATCATTCCAGCATCTGTAGCCATCGTAGCAAAATAGCCAGCAATACCATAGTGATTACTATTTCTTACAGCAACCATTCCTGTTCCATATTTCTTTGCTTTTTCGATAGCCATTTCCATGGCTTTTTTCCCAACGACATGCCCCATACCATTATGGCCATCAAGAACAGCAGTACTCATATCATCTTTTAGGATTTCAATCTCTGTTACAGGGTTCATAATTCCAATGTTAATTCGATCAATATAAATTGGTTTAAGTCTCCCAATACCATGAGAATCTATTCCTCTTTTATCACTTTCGATAAGAACATCTCCGATTATTTTGGCATCTGTTTCATTAATTCCAACTGCCATCAATGAGTCAACCATGAATTTTTCAAGTGTTTTAAAATCCATCCATGCACAATCTTTATAAGCATCTGCGTATGACATGCTTTCCCTCCATTTATTATTGCTTAACCAGCAATTACTAATTCAATCTCTCTTTCAACAATCTCTTTCATTGAAAGCATTTTCTTTCCACCAACATCTGTGATGAGAACATCAATCTCATCTATTCCAACAGTTACATAGTTAGAAACAACGCCAATTTTATTTCCTGTTGCAACCACTATCACCGGACCTACAGTACGTTCAATCATTTGTCTAGTTGTTTGAGCTTCTTCTATCACAGGAGTAGTAAGACCTGAAGCGACGCTGCATCCATCGACCCCAATGATAGCCTTATTCGCATATATTTGATTTACTATGGCAGAAGAAAGAGTTCCTGAAACAGAATGACTACGCATTCTATACACTCCTCCAATAAGGATAAGTGTGAATTGCGCTCCTTCATGTAATAATCTTGTAGCATCAATATTATTTGTAACTATTGTGATTCTCTTATCTTTCAACGCCTTAATGACTTCGTATGTGGTGGATCCACTGTTGATAAATACAGTGTCACCTTCGTTGATATAGGTAGCAGCTTTGTTCGCTATAAGAATTTTTTCTTCTTTCTGTTCTTGGGATTTATCCGAAAAGGCAGGCTCAATGGGAAGATTTCTTCTCACCGTTGCTCCACCATGCGTTCTTTCGACTAATCCACTCTTTGCAAGGTGATCCAAATCCCTTCGGATAGTCAACTCACTCACTTCAAAAAGAGAACTTAGTTCATGAACTTGTACCACCTGTTCTGAGTTAATGATATTGATTATCTGTCTCTGTCGGTCTGCAGGTATAACACTCATACTTTATCACCTCACCTCTTTTTTTGAATCTTTTTGAATTATAATGAATGTTTATGGATGTGTCAATGAACGATTATTTATATTCTCCAAATAAAAGAACAAATATATTCTAGATAATTAAAATAAAAACAGATATTTCAATATATGAAGATGGGGTTGCATTGAGGTCTCTTTTTATGCTATGTTGCCTATTGCAATGGTGCCGTACCCAAGTGGTAAGGGACAGGTCTGCAAAACCTCTATGCATCGGTTCGAATCCGATCGGCACCTTAAGGTAGTTCTTGGTTACTCCAATTATTCTGGATAAAAGAACTACCTTTTTTTTAAGCCATAAAACAGTATCTGTGTTTGAGTATTTTCTCCTTTTTTAGCAACATTTACACTGGAAATTGCCATGGCTCTACATTAGAATTATCATAAATCTTAGGAACCAATTTAAAATTATTTTTGGTAACAAAGCTATACATTACTGCTTTAGAAAAAACCTGAGTAGTGACAGAGAAAGGAGACCCAGTGAATACTATGAAACAGAAAAAACACAAGATAAAACTATTCAATTGGATACTTCAATCTTATTTGAAAACTATTATTATCCCTTTAGGTGTCATAGCACTTTTATTTATCCTTGTTTTCACGTTCACTAATAAATGGCATATGAGTGAAATAGAACAATACCTTGCCCTTGAAGCTCAAGAGAATCTTTCAAATATTGCATTCAAAGAATCTGCCATTATAGAGAAGCAGCTTGAAGGTATTGAAAATTCAACAAGATTTTACCAACTAGAAACTGCCAACGCCCTTCATATAAAAACAGAACTCTTACCAGAAGATTCACAGCGACTTGGATATAGTTCTGACAATGCTTTCGTTACTACTTCAGATAAACCTTCGGGGGGAGCAGCAGTATTTTTAAGCAATATCACATCAGTGGATGAGGATGAATTATCGCGAATTGCTTCCCTCTTTACGATGGAGACAATGATGAAGAATTTGCTATTGAGCAATCCACTTCTCGTTTCAATTTATTTCAATGCTTATGATTCACTTAACTTCATCTATCCCTATTTTGATACATCTACTCAATATCCTCCTGATATGGATATCCCTGACTATAATTTCTATTATGAAGCTGATACAACACATAATCCTGCTCGAGATACAGTATGGACTGATGTTTATCTCGACCCTGCTGGTCATGGATGGATGGTTTCCTCAATTGCGCCTGTGTATCAAGATGATTTCCTCTCTGGCGTAGTTGGTATCGATGTTACTGTCGACACAATAGCAAATGAGATTCTTCAGATGAACATCCCCTGGAATGGATATGGAGTCCTTCTAAGCAAAGATGGGATGATCATGGCGATGCCAAAACAGGGAGAATTAGATTTTGGTCTTGATGAGATGACAACTCATACCTATTCAGAAGCAATCATCAAAGACACATTCAAACCCGAAAAGTTTAATATTAATAACCGCGAAGATACAAAAGAACTTGCCACTGCAATGAAAAAATCTGACAAAGGCTATCTAGAACTTTTTTTTGGAGGGCGTCAACAAGTTGCTACGTGGTCTTCAATCAAAGGGGCAGACTGGAATTTAGTTGTTTTTGTTCCTCATGATGAAATATTTAAAATCTCACACTCGCTAACTAGTAGGATGGAAAAAATCGTCATCTATATGGTTATTGGGTTAATCATAGCTTCTCTGGGTATATTCATCATTATATTCCTCTCTGCAAGGCGCTATAGCTCCCGAATTTCAAAGCCACTCGAAGTAATGAACCTGATGCTCAAAAAAATTGGAAAAGGCGTCTATGATCAGGAGGCAATGGATTTCCCAGTTGATGAACTCAATGAAACTGGTATGCAGATAGTACAAATGGGAAAAGAACTTGAAAAAGCATTAAACAGTAACTCACTTTTGAAGTCAGCCTCCTCACTGAAAAGTGAATTTATTGCTAATATGTCACATGAAATCAGAACACCGGTTAATGCAATTCTTGGATTTTCTATGATCTTAGAAAAACAAATTACTGATTTGCAGCAGAAACAGCATATTGAGACAATCAAGAAGGCTTGTAATACACTACTCAATATCATTAATGATATTTTAGACCTCTCTAAACTAGATGCTGGCGGAGTTAAATTACATCTTGAATCGGTTGACCTCGAATCAGAAATGAACAATATTGAGGAGCTCTTTAGGTACGAACAAAGAAAAAAATCTCTAAAAATGGAGGTCCATTTCGATCCTCAGCTCCCAAGACTACTGGTACTTGATGGAATCAGAATCAGACAAATTCTCTTAAATTTAGTGGGGAATGCATTCAAATTCACAGAAACTGGTTCAATTAGCATATCAGCCTGGAACCTTGGTCCTGGAATAGAGCCTGGGTCTGTAAATCTAAAGATTGCTGTTTTAGATACCGGAATTGGTATTGAAGAGAACCAACACAAGAAAATCTTTGAACCATTTATCCAAACAGAGAACCAAAATATTAGGAAATACGGTGGTACTGGTCTTGGTCTCGCAATAGTCAAACGATTTGTCGAGTTAATGAAGGGAACTATCTCAGTTCAAAGTTCTCCAGGAAGGGGGTCAACCTTTACTATTGAGCTTCCAAACGTAATGGGAGTAGACCTCAATACTGATTTAAGCAATTTTAATGATCAAGAAAGTACTTCAGATTTTGATGAGCCCGATAATACCCCCCAAACAGAATCGGAATATCAAATCCGAGATCTCGCAGAGATCATGGGAACTCTTGCAGAATCCGAACTGAAGGTGAACCTTACGATGCAACAAGATTTGAATGAATTATGCGATGTCCAATGCAAGCTTGCTAGCCAAACTAATAGAATTAAGGATTTCCATGAAGTTGCTTCAAGGCTGCTCAGTATAGGAGATAAATACAATGCAGGTGCAGTAATTTCTTTTGCAAAAACACTCCAGCAAGCTGCAGATTCGTATGACCTTGACCTGATTCGCCGTTTATTGAATGAGATTATAGACCTGAATGATAGAATTTCAGGCACCTTTGATAGTAACCAGAACACGGAGGTCTAGATGATTGAATTTCTCCCACAGCAGATAAAAGTTTTAATAGTTGATGATACTCCTGATAACGTCAAAGTTGCAGGGAAAATTCTTGAAGAGGTTGGTTATGATATCTATATTACGGATAGTGGAATCGATGCAGAACGCCTCGCTAGGAGTACTCTGTTCGACTTGATTCTCCTCGATATTATGATGCCAAAACAGGACGGATTCACTACCTGTTCGAACCTTAGAAAAATTCCTGAATACATCTCTGTTCCCATTATATTCCTCTCAGCTCGAATAGATATTGATAGTATTATTAAAGGATTTGAGATTGGAGCTGTTGACTATATACGAAAACCATTCAATCCACACGAGCTGAAATCACGAGTAAAAACTCATACAGATCTTAGGCTGTATCGTCTAGAACTCGAGCGACGGAATTCGCAGCTTGAGAAGATGTTAATCAAGATTGAAAAAATTGCTCGTACTGATGACTTAACAGGACTCCTTAATCGTAGAGAGATGTTTCGACTTTATGAATATGAAAGTCACAGAGCATTACTCAACAATCGAGAATTTGCACTAATCATGATTGACATTGACCACTTCAAGAAAATAAACGACGAATATGGGCATCTTACCGGTGATCATGTTCTACAATCGGTATCGAACCAAATTCAACAATCTGCGCGAAAACAAGATTATATCTCTCGTTGGGGAGGGGATGAGTTTATGATCCTCCTCCCTGAGATTTCCGTGGAAGAAGCAAAGATAATAGCCGAGCAAATAAGAAGCAATATTGAAAATACTGACTTTCATGATGTATATGAAGAGAAAAATATCACGATTACATGTGGAGTAAGCTTCCATAAGGAAAAGATGCCTATTCAAAGCCTACTAGATAAAGTTGATAAGGCACTGCTTAAAGGAAAAGCACAGGGTAAGAACTGTGTAGTCTTTTATGAATGACTATGGTAGTGGCCTCTTCGATGTAAGAAGGGTCGTCATCGCATCTGCAGTAATGGGACGACTGAAATAGTAGCCCTGAATAATATCACACATCTTCTCATTCAAGAAATCAAGTTGCTCTTTGGTTTCGACACCCTCACCAATTATCTCGAGATTCATGCTACGAGCCATTACGATAATAGCTGAAATAATAGCCTCATCAACGGTACTGATACCAATACCTTGTACAAACTCTCTAGCAATTTTCATTCTGTCGAGAGGAAGCATTTTTAGGTAGTTAAGTGAAGAATATACAGTTCCGAAATCATCAATAGCGACTTTTACTCCGAGCTCTCGTATCAGGGAGATTTCTTCAATAACTTTTGAGGTATTTGTGATTAAAATATTTTCAGTAAGCTCTATTTCAAGCGAAGAGGGCGGTATCTTCGTCTCTTCTAATATCATTTGTACAAGCTGAGGGAAATTACCATTGGTGATTTGATTTATTGAAACATTGACTGCCATTGTTAAATTTGTATACCCTTGTTGTTGCCATGATTTTAACTGATAACAGGCTTGGCGAAGAACCCACTCCCCAATTTTTATTATAAGAGTGTTCTTTTCGGCGATCTCTATGAACATACCAGGCGGGATAAACCCTCGCTGAGGATGATGCCACCTAATTAAAGCTTCCATCCCATTTACCATACCAGTACGAGGGTTTACTTGTGGCTGATAATATAATTCAAACTGATTTTGTTCTATAGCCTGATACAAATCATTTGACAACGACATCTCTTCACTAACTGATTTCTGTAGCTCTGGTTTGAAAAACTCATATTGACCATGACCTGAAGACTTTGCAGCATTCATAGCTATTTGAGCATTTTTTATAAGAATTTCAGGTGTCTCCCCATCATCTGGATAGACGCTGATACCTATCGTTGAAGAAATATAGATTTCCTCACTCTTCAGTACAAAAGCCTTATTAAATACTGAACGAACCTGTTCCACATCACTGAATAGCGTGGGTGAATCAGCGTTGAAACGCCGAAGAATAAGAAAATCATTCCCTTCGTTTCGGGCTATAATCGTATTGCTACCAAATACGGTTTGTAACCTATCAGAGAGTTCTACAAGGAGAGAATCTGCCTGGCGATGCCCAAAGATATCATTGACCATTTTAAAAGCATCAAGATTAAGACTAAAAATCGCAATACGGTTTCTTGAATTTGCTATCTCAAAAATTGCTTTTTCTAACCAGTCAATAAAAAGTCTTCGGTTTGCAAGCCCTGTAAGTGGATCCTTGTAGGTTATCGTACGGATTTTCTCCTCCATCTGAATCCGTTTTATTATTTCATTTTCAAGGTTTTGGTTAATAGCAGCGAGTTTAGAGGTTCTTTCACGAACTCTGTTTTCAAGAAGATCGTGTGATTTCTTTAGCTCAGCATTGATTTTCTTCGATTTCGTCAAATCGTGGAAAAGCACGAGTGTCCCGATAGGATCATTCCATTTGTCACAGAGCGTTTCAATCGTGAGTTTTATCGGAATTAAGTCTCCACCCTTCTTTATCATAGTATGCTCACTTGAACCACTCGGCAATATATTTTGGCTAGGATCCCAGCCCTTGATTAGTTCACAGCAATGAATTCCTTTCATTTCTATGGTTGAATAATTGAGAAGCCTTCCTGCCTCTTGATTTACCTCGACAATTTGATAGTCAAGGTTTACAAGTATTAACCCTTCTTGCATATTTTGGAGAATGTTACTCACCGCACTGAATGGATTTAATTGAAGGATTCTATACTGCAATGTTGCGGCTCTTACCCCAATGATAGGAATCAAGGAGACGAGTACACCTAACGGAGGAAGAATGTTTGTAGTAGTAATTGGTAGAATAAAATCAGTAAATGTTCCTACGAACAAGGCAAAAACGGTTGCACTCACGATAATGTGAACCATGTTTTTAACTCGTTGTAAGCTTGTTTGTTTTTTCCATCTAAGCAACACTATAATGGTTAAAAGAATGTAGGCAAGGTAGTGAATAAGAAAATAATTATCCCAAACAAAGTTTCTTGGAAGATTAATAAATGCCCATCCATATGGAAGACGAATCATCTCCTCAATTGTTGACGATTCCTTGAAATAGTAGAGATAGATTGAAAATATAGCTGGTAAATAGAGAATTATCCTTTTTAGGATAATCCTTAAAGTATTATTTAGATGTTTAGATTTTGTATTACTCTGAGTAAGCACAATTATAAAATGCAAATATATACTATAGGCAATACTCCAAAAGAAAACGGCAGATTTTCTAAATTGCAGTGCTAGTTCAGCTGTTTCTGAAAGCATTACACAGGCAACTAGAAATGCCCACATTGAAAGAGTTGTGCAACTGAGAAGAAATAGAAAATTAGCTTTTTGCTTACGTTCTAACCGAAATGTCTCGATTCCAATGATGAGGTATGCAAGACTTGCTAAACCATAGAGAATACCAGTTATCACCACTTAGATACCTCTAAACCGATGTAACGGTATCTCAATTTTGAAGGAAACTCTCCTATGCGAAAGAGAGAGGTATGAGCTTTAGACATTCGTGTTACTCCAAGTCGTACAAATATATTTTAAGCACAATACAAAAAAAACATACATTCTAGGTAAAATAAGTCTAATTGATTGTATGTTCTTTCTTAAATTTTAAAAATTCTATAACAATCTTAACAGAGTCCATGAGAACCGTCTAGTTTTCTCTCTCCTTCTTAGGACATAAATCTGATATTATTCAAAAAAAGCTTCCCTTAAAAAATTTGAATTTATTTCTTAAGGAAGAAAGTTTTATTACCTAATGCGAAGGATCAGATACGTAATGGCCTGTCATAAATGATAGTATCACTATTACTTAAAATCTAAATGGTTCATTCTAACTTAGGGCATTTATCTTTGTTGGGATCTGTAAAAATGAGAAATCCCCCACAAAAGAAGTAAAAGTAATATATGAGGCTACTTCTCCAATTCTTTTTCTAAATATTCACTCATCAACTCTATTTTTGCTTCAGCAAGTTCAAGCTTTTGTTTCAGCTCTTGTGTTTGTTGTCTATAGGCATCTTTAAGATTCTTTATTGGATATGAAGAAAGGACCCAAACAGCACCATCGGATGCTGTATAACGCTCAACTACAGTGACTCCTTTTAGAGCTATGTTCACTGTCTGAACACTTAAACTCTGTAAAACTTCAAGCGTTTGTTGAGTTCGTAATGATTCTCCTGCCTCCTCAACAAAAGTCACCACAGCATTTTCCACACTCGTGGAAGCCCATCTTCCTATTGCATCTTTTGCCGCAGATTCTGCACGTAATAGACTTAATTGAGGAGTTGATTGTTTAGCAAAACCTACTTCATAGTGAAGTGTTCGTGTACTAGTAGGTGTATGAGTTACCCAGTATGGAGAGCCGTCTTCGTTAGCTTTATAGTGTGTTGCACAACTCATCAATGTGATGAGTAAAACACTCCCAATTATACCAATTAAAAGTTTTTTATTCATTTTCATCCCCTTATGTCTTACTAGGAAATAGGTATCCACCCATCAATGATGGGTCGAGAATACATTACAAAGAGGTTCCTGCAAGAAGATTAGCAAAAGCATCTTTCATCTTAGCATTAGCAGCTGCAGCTGCATCACTTTCGACAAAAGCCTCTGCTATAGCCTCTGAGGCAGGTTCAAAATTTTGTTCTATATTTGCGAGTGGAATGGAACAAAGAACCCATACTCCACCATCTGAATCTACCCACATTTCTTCAGTCGTGACCCCAGAAAGTGTTGCCTCAGCAACTTGTTGGCTTATTGTTTCCATTGCGTCCATTGCTTGGCGGCTATCTGTGCTTCCTGCATCATTCACATAGGTGACAACAACTTCTTTTACACGAGTGCTAATCCATTCAGCAATTTTATTTTTTGCTTCAACGGTTGCACGCTTAATCGAAGTCTGTTTATCACTCATCTTACCAAAACCGGATTCAAAGTGCATATCTGGTGCACTTATAGTCTTGAACACCCACTCTGGTTGAGGAATTCCATCAGCGCCAAGAATTACATTCTTTACTGGTTCTGGTCCTACTTCTTTTGTGGTAGAACATCCGATAAAGGAAAAGATAAACACTATAAAGATAAGAATAGTTAAAATCTTTTTCATAAAAAAGACCTCCAAGGTAAATTTATTAATATCTAGAGACCTCCTAGAGATTCCTCTAGGAGATGAAAAAATTCATCTACTGCAATGGTAGAGGCCTGATTCAAAGCCTTCTTCATCGCATCATCATCACTCAGTGCTGCCTCTCTCTCACTTGTATTGTACGAGTAGAGAGTTGTTCCGCCGCTCATCATCTTTGCCCACATCGTATAAGTGGCGTACTTATAGGGGCTATCTTCTATATTCAAGGGAACGATATCACACTTTACTAATAAAAGAGCATTGGACTCGTCAACTTCATTTACAATTTTAAAACCTAAATCAATGAGTTTTTTACTGAAAGCTGCTTTTAACACTTCTCCATCCTGCGAAGAGTCAATATCAATCGAAATCTTCACAGAAGAAGCAAGATTAATGAGTTTTCTCTCGAGGGACGCTAAACGAGATTCCTGACTCTGATTTAGTAAAACTTGAATCTGGTTATAGAGAAATTGTTGTTTTCTTGCGTATCCTACAGCTTTAGATAGGGTGAAGTAACGAGTAAGATCATCATGTAACGTGAGCATTCTCCTCTCTACTTCCATTATAGAGAGATCAAGTTCCGCTATCTCTTCCTTATAGATATTTGCAGCTTCTTCTCGATTTAAGGCAACTCGAACAAAGACTCGTTGAGTAGAATCAATATAGGTGTTAACAACCTCAGCCCCAATAATCTTATCTGTTGAACTCGTAACTGATGATTGGTCAATCATTTCAGAACTCTCACTAAACAGCCCCCCCATTTCTGCTGTTGAAATAGAGCTTACAGAGGTAACAGACTTTACCTGAGAATTGAATACTTGAGAAAGCGATGCGAACGCTGAGTCAATAGCTTTCTCTCTTGAAGAACCACTTCCAATTGTACAGAGGTAGGAATCCTTATCGCAAGATTTGTCATAGAGAGAATTGAGCCAAGATGGAGGAGGATTGTTAGATATTGAAGTACATCCACTTACCATCAACAAAAAAATTATAAAGAGGAAATTTCTTACTCTATTTATATGTAATACTGTTTTCATCTATAATTTATACTTACTTATCTTCACCATCTTCTTAATGATGTATTCTCCCACCCATACTTTTTTACTTGTTTCAATATCGATGAGTTCGGCAGTAATATAGTAGGTTCTCACAGACTTACCACTTACTTGGTCTAGGTTTGTCCTCACTGCACCTTGCAGGAGATAATCAGCGCCGATTTCTTTTCCTAAAGCTTTAGCTGTTGATTCACTTGCAAAGTATTGCTGCTCTTCTCTCTCATCACGAACACTAGCTCTAAAGGCGACATCAGCGACCATATCGATTTTCCCTGAATTTATAAGTTCCATCTCAAACCGTTTAGCAATTATAGAGGTATCAATATGTATCCGTTTAGCAATTATAGAGGTATCAATATGTTCACTACTTCTGTTCAAGAAATTCCCTACAATTACAACAGGATTTTTCATCTTCCTGATTCTGAATTGATCAATCCAGGAGGAATCAAGACTATCTTCTACTAAAGATTCTGCGGCTGTTCTAATATCTGTATCATTCCAGTATCCACTTAGGTCAATATCTGCATCTGTTGAAAGTCTACTGACAGAGGTTCCTGTTTGACAAGAAATCGACACAATAACAACTATACATAAAGTAGCTAAAAACATCATTCTTTTCTTCACTGGATTCCTCCATCTATGTTTCATATACTATGTATGATACAACAAATACAGATTGGATGGTACCTGATAATCAATAAATCTTTTACACAACCGATATTTATTTATACCATTATTTTTTATAATAAATTATATTTTAAAGGTAGTATATATTAAGCATTTTCTAAAAGACCTTCTCTGTTATCTGTTGTGTCAGAATTTTATCGATGATACAATAATCTCGGATCCTTTTGATTTCATCCCAATTGTGTAAAAGAGTTTAGTAAATATGAAAAGAGTGCTTCTATTCTCATCTATGTGTATTCTCTTCCTTGCTCTAGGGTGCTCTTCACTTATAGATATTTCAGATTCGCAATATAAACACTTCCAAGGCGATTATGATGGCGCCTACAATCGGCTCCTAGAAAAGAAACAGGTAATATTAAAAAAACAAGGCCCAATCATTCTCCACCTCGACACGGGAATCCTCTCTCACCTAAGCGGAGATTATGAAATTTCTAACACTCTCCTCTCTCTAGCAGAAAGAGAAATCCAAGAAGCCTACACATCTAGCATTTCTAAAAATATTGCCTCTTATCTAGTAAATGACAACACAATTGAATATCAAGGCGAGGATTATGAGGATATATATATTAACGTATTCAAAGCACTCAATTATGTGCGATTAGGGGAAGAGGAGTCAGCTCTTGTTGAATTGAATAGGTCCATTGAAAAACAGTCTCTTTTAAAACAGAAATATGAAACACAGATAGAAAAAATTTCAAAGGAGGGGAGATTGAACGAAGGGGACAGGGTTAGTATGACTACATATTCTTCTTCATTCTCCTCATCTGCCTTGGCGAATTACTTAAGTATGGTAGTAGCACGAGGAGTGGGAGAAGAGAATCTCTTTACCTACTCTTTGAATCAAGTAATGTTCGCTTTTGAAACTCAACCCACACTATATCCTTTTTCTCTCCCAAAATCTTTAATCGATGAAAAAAAACCTATTCCACGAGGAAAAGCTCGACTAAATATTGTTGCGTTTAACGGATTAGCGCCTGAGAAGTTCGAAAAGGTAGAACTTTATAACCTTTCTAATGGTAGTTTCATGAAAATTGCATACCCGGTAATGCAAGAAAGAGGTTCAAATATTCATAACGTAACAATCTCTATAGAGAACGAGAAAGATTTTCAACTTGAAAAATTAGAGAGTATAAGTTCTATAGCATTTGAAACGTTCAAAGCTACTTCATCATTAATAAAAATCAAAGCAATGGTAAGAGCAACAATGAAAGCTATAGGAACGGAAGTATATGATGATATGATATACAAAGAGAATAATGCCACTTTAGGGGAAATTCTTCTGAGTAGTATTTTTAAAATTGCATCTTTTGTTTCTGAACAAGCTGATGTAAGGTCGTCTCATTTTCTTCCAAATACGGCGTGGGTTGGAGGAATCAACCTGAGTCCAGGAGAGTACACCATTACCATCCTTTACAAAAACTATAGTGGAAAAACCCTATTTAAAGAGACTATCAACAATTTCAAAATTGAGAGAGATAAAACGAACCTTCTAGAATCATATTCCCCTTTATAAAAGATATAAAGAGGATAATTTGTTAATAAAGAATTTTCTTTTCAAGTTCTTTTAAGAAATGGAAAGTAGAATCACTTTCGATAAAAGCCCAATACTTACCCCTTTTCAGGACAATCCCCTCAACAACTTGTTCGACTGATTGAATACCAGAACCCATTTTCACTTGCTCATAATCACTAAAAGCAGTTGCATAACGCTGTACTTTGCGTGAATGAGGATCGATTGTAACAGTAGTAGAAGATCCTAATAATTCATTGTTTTTTACTGATTCTGCTAATCCATTCGCATAATAGCCTATCGAATTTTCAACTCCGAGGCAGAAGGTATGATCGGTTCCACCTTCATACAATGCCCACGGTGTAAACTTCCTACCTCCATACTGCATCCAGAGATTATTAAAGTTTAGAGGGATTTCATTTTCTTCAACTGCTTTAGGGCCTGGAAAGAACGTAAAATAAACCATCTGCTGTATAGGATTAATAACGCTTGCCCATCCAAGTTTTTCATCGTCTGGGATTTTTCCACTTATTAAATCAGTAAACCCTATCATACCGGGGACTTCTTCAATATTGCAATTCCCTCCCGACCTTAGAGGAGCTTTAGTGAGATCATCAAAAGTGGCTCCCATTGCAAGACGTCCTGTTGCATCAAACTCAGAACCTTTTCCTACAGTGATAAATTCTTTTGCTGATAGATTAATGATACATCCAGCTTCTAAAAATGGAGAGCCAACAGTGTTATGCCATGCAGCATTAGCAACGATTGGATGGTCGCTAGGATTGTCGATAGTGACACTGCTATACAATACAGGGTGGTTTGGAAGAAGCATCTCTATCTTATAGGCAGTATATGGGTATTCTATTCCCCCATTGAGGATACTTAATAACCAAGATGCCCCTGTTTCCCCATCAGTGCCATATTTTGCTACATTCCACAGTCCATTTGCAGTGAAACCGTGAGGTGGTAGATCAACATCATTATATGAATGTGGAGGTCCAAAATTGGGAAAACAAAAGAAATTACCACCAAGGGTATATAACAGGTTGGCATCATTGTAATATTCATGATTTGTATCTTGTGCAACTGTCGCTTCTTTCCCTAAGAAATGGAACAGAGGATGTGCATTTACCCTCCCACCGAACTTGTTAGTGTTACTCAACTCTCTAACCATACCTCCACGATCTTCAATAATCGTTTGCAATTGATTATTCGAGAGCATTGTTGCATGCCTGTCCTTCCACAGTTGTAACCGTTTTACATCCATTTATGTAATTCTCCCCACATTTAAACGACTCTGCTTTAATAAAGTACTTTGATGAAAAATTGTAATAAGCAGGCTATACTGTATGTAACCATTATTGTACCATGATGGTTACGTAACGACAATGAAGAGAATGCAAGGAGAAGCCAATGATTATCGAAAAAAAACTCCATTTTATCCTTAACACAGCAAATACTACCTATATATTTCGGGTAGACGAGACAAATCACCTTGAACATCTCTACTATGGCCGCTCAATCAATCCTCCAGAAGATTTTTACCCAATGTATGATAAACATACTATAAGCAAAGGAAATACCGTCTCTTATTGTGAAGAACACCCTTCTTATACACTCGACAATATAGCTCTTGAATCATCTAGTAGTGGAAAAGGCGACTATAGAGAACCTTCTATCGTTATTAGAGATGAGGAGGGAGGAACATGTGGAGATTTTCTCTATACAGAACATCGTATCATCAATGGAAAACCTCGATCTTTTAGTGGCCTTCCTGAATCATATTCAGACAACGACACTGCAATGACCCTCATTGTTGTTACAGTTGACCCAACGACGAATATTAAAGTTGAACACTATTATACTACCTTTGATTCCTCTGATGTAATAGTGAGAAAATCCTCTATTACAAATAATTCAAAAAGTAAAATAACTATTGAAAGATTCATGAGCTTTCAGCTAGATATGAACAGGAAAGACATGGATCTCACTACATTTGATGGAGCTTGGGCGAGAGAAAGATTTCAACATAAAAGAAGAATCACACCAGGAATTCATATAAATGATAGCAAAAGTGGAGTAAGTTCATCAAAGCATAATCCATTTATTATGTTAAGTGAGTCTACATGTACTGAATTTCAAGGGGAATGTTTTGGTTTTAACTTGTTATATAGTGGAGACCACAGTGAGCTGGTAGAATTGCATCAATTCAACAAAATCCGAATCTTAAGTGGAATAAATCCCGCAACATTTAGATGGCAATTATTAGTGGGAGAAAAGTTCCATACTCCTGAAGCTATAATGACCTTTAGTTTTGAGGGAACTAATGGAATTAGTGCTCATTTCCATCACTTTGTTAATAGCCATATAGTGCGTGGGAAGTGGAAATACCATCAACGTCCTGTAGCTTTCAACAATTGGGAAGCAACCTATTTCAATTACAACGAGACAACCCTTCTTCCTCTTGCAAAAGAAGCCTCTAAATTGGGAATTGAATTATTTGTTTTAGATGATGGCTGGTTTGGCGTGAGAGAGGATGATACCACAAGTCTTGGAGACTGGATGGTTAATACAAAAAAATTCCCAAACGGTCTCACCTCTCTATCTAAAAGAATCCATGATCTAGGGATGATGTTTGGACTTTGGGTTGAACCTGAAATGATTAGCAAAAAAAGCACCTTATTCGAAAAACATCCAGATTATCTGGTACAAATACCTAATAGGAAGCCTTCTGTTGCGAGAAACCAATACCTACTTGATCTAACACGGGACGATGTGAGAAATTACTTATTCGACATCCTGAGTAAAACTTGGAAAGTCGCCGAAGTTGACTTTGTAAAATGGGATATGAATAGAACATTCAGTGACCTCTATAGCCTTCAGGAAGGCTTTTTTCAAGGTGAATTCTCCCATCGATATATTCTTGGTCTCTACAACCTCTTAGAACGATGTATTCAAGCATTTCCCCATATTTTATTTGAATCATGTTCGAGTGGAGGAAATAGGTTCGATCTAGGGATGCTCTCATATATGAGTCAGACATGGACAAGTGATAATACTGATGCATATACAAGAATCTTTATTCAAGAAGGTACAGCTTGTGGCTATCCTTTGAGTACAATATCGAACCATGTAAGTGCTTCTCCAAATCACCAAACTCTTAGGAAAACATCTATTGATACCCGTTTCAATGTAGCAATATTTGGAATATTGGGGTATGAGCTAGATCTTCTTTCTCTTACAAAAAAAGAAAAAGAAGAAATCAGTAAACATATCGCCTTCTACAAACAATTCAGAACGCTCTTTCAATTCGGAGAATTCTTTAAAATAGAATCTATTCATGAAGGAACCAACAGAGTGCTATGGGCTATTGCCAACTACGACAGAACTGAAATGATTATCTTATATTTCCAAGTTCTTCAGGAGGCAAACGGAGAAAGTGATATCCTTAGAGTCCCTATAGCAGACCCGACTCTCTCTTACAGAGTTACACCAAGAGAACAACACATAGATATTTCGCTGTTTGGCTCTCTCGTAAACATGATCTCCCCTGTTCATATCAAAAGTGGGGGTAACCTTGAAAAAGTTGTAAATACCTTTGTACAACTTGATAGTGAAATTGAATATTATATTGTTCCAGGTGACATGTTAGCATATAGAGGAATCTCCCTTAATCAACAATTTGGGGGAACAGGATATGATAAAGAGACGAGGGTATTGGGAGATTTCGGTTCAAGACTCTATTATATTCAAGCGATGGAGTAGAGATATGGAACTCTACTTTATACCACCTTGGGAATTAGAAAACAAAAAAAAGCTTTTTAATGAGTGTATCAAAATACGAGAAGAAGTTTTTATTCAAGAACAAGCAGTTCCTCCTGAAATTGAACAAGATGGCTTAGACAGTATATCGCGACATTTTCTCCTTAGAATGGAGGGGAAACCTGTTGCTACGATGAGAACACGAGGGACGGATGATGGTATAAAATTTGAACGTATTGCAGTCCTTAAAGAATTTAGAGGCTTTGGATATGGTAAAATGTTGATAAATGAGACTATTAAAAACACATGTAAAGAATTCCCCAAGGAGAAAATTTATCTACATGCTCAGCAACATGCAACTTCTTTCTATGAATCTTTAGGCTTTATCCAAACTGGGGAGAAAACAATTGAAGCTGGGATTTCCCACATAACTATGTTTCTCACATCTAAGATATAGAAAAACCTTTGCATCTTAGAGTTAAGTACTATTTCAATTCAAAAGTAACTTGCACAGAAGATTGAATAGTAATAGCTGAAACAGGAACCTCAGGGGAGTTGTCACTCATAACAGCTTTAGTCATCATCAAGCCCTCACTACGTAAATTTACAGGTGTTGCTTCATAAGAGTAATCGCTGATTAAAAGAGGATCTCCTAACTGAAGATTTACAACATTCGCATATAATGAAGCCTTATGAAGGGCATCTTCCATTGCAAGGCGTCTCACTTCATCGTACAAACCACTCATATCTTCTTTAGAAAAGGTAATAGAACCGAGTGTAATATTACTTACATCTGCTAAACGATCAAGAATGGCAGGTAAGAGAGTATCTTTATTGTCTATGTTTCTTAAAACAAAATAAATTGATTGACTCACTCTTTGCCCAACAAGTTCCCTTTTATTCTCAATATATTGGTATTCTGGAGAAAACTCATATCCCATAGTTTGAATATCTTCTTTAAGCACACCACTCTGGTTGAGAACTAATAAAATTGCAGAAATTTTTTCATTAACTTTTTTTTGAGCATCCTTTGTACTTGCATCAGATTCAGATACCCTTACATTCATACTAGCACTATCTGGTGTGATAGAGAGGATTGCATTTCCATTCACACTAATCGTCTTACTTCTCTCTAATAGACTCACACTTGTACATGAGAAAAATATAAAGGAAAATATCACTAACACTAAGATATAAATAATCTGTTTTTTGTTCATACTAAACCTCCATGCTCTTGAGCGTATCTCAAGAAAAACCCTTGGGCAATCATCATAATTCCATTGTCATATTCACCCTGCCCCATCTCTTTCAAGACCTCTATCACAGGGATATCAAGGATATCTACTTGTTCATTCTCATCAAGATGTTGATCTTTAATGCACTTGACGTTCTCTACAAAATAGAACCAAACCCTATTGTTCATGAAAGCAGGGTTTGGAGAAATAGAACCAAGCAATACCATTTCTGTTAAAGGAACACACCCTGTTTCTTCAAGGAGTTCCCTTCTTCCAGCTTCCATGACATCTTCGCCTTCATCAACCGTCCCTGCTGGAAACTCAATGGTAACCTTCTCACTTCCGTGACGATATTGTCTAACCATCTTAAAATATGGAATGCCATCATCACCTTTATACCACGGTATTACTGTAACCCACTTTGGAGCGTTTAAAGCTACAAACGAACCTTCTCGTCCATCATACGAGGATTTTCTCATCTCTAACACATCAAAAATGGGCCCTCTATAGACCAATTTTTCTTCATGAGTATTCCAAATCAAATGAGATCCATCATTCATTTTTTTCTCCTGAGTGTACAGCATATCACCTATAGGTTATGCAATAATAGGCAAAAAGGAAACAATTAAAAAGCTTAAGCAGTTACAAAAGGGGGAGAAGTTTACCTTGTAAGCTCGACTAGAGAATTAATTGTGGAGCTACTCACATAATAAACATCCTCTTCATCATCTAAAGTAGCGGTAAAAAGATATGGAATCCCACTTCTTCTACAAATCTCTACCCCAGTATTCTCTTGAGAATTTGAATCTATGAGAAAAACAGCACCAATGATTGCTAGAAAGTGTATTCTTGTCGTTGCTATTGCTTTAAGGATTTCTAGATTACTACTTTTATTATCAAAGAAAAAGAGAACCCCGGTAAGTTCTGGAATCGAGGCTAATACAGAGTCTATGACAGAATCACTTAGAAGGGGTGAGTAAATCCATACAAAATGGGTATGAAAAGTGGGCAAAGTTGAAGGAAGATCTCTAGCTTGTATAAAAGTTGACTCTATCCCTTGTGATTTCAATGATAAAAAAAGGGGGGCAAAGGAAGTTAAAGGGTGTTTAGTTATTACTAAAATTTTGTGAGAGGGTATTATGTTCCTGAACTTTTCATTATTCATACCATATAAAGTAGACAAAGACAAAGTTTTATACAAGATAGATTCTTTTAGCTATACATCAGCATTATCACTGAAGATAGTGATTGATAATGAAATATGCAGATAAAATTAACTATTCTCACTTTTTAGGTTAAAAAGAATCTCTTAATCATACCTTGAAACGGGATAGTTTTCACGCTATAGTATCTTGAGTGTTTTTTGATAAAAATTCACAAATAACACAATATTGTAAGGAGCATAGTTCATGCTAAACCAATTACCAAGAGAACTGCTAGTACAGCAGGTCAACAATGGGTTGATACTTCTTGTATTAGGAATGGGAGTTGTATTTCTATTCTTAACACTCTTAGTATTTACTACTAAATTACTCTCTTTTACTGTCAATAGATACTTTCCCCAAAAAGTCTCTACAGCCCCCCCTAAGCGAGCGGCTTCTTCTGTTAGCACAGGACACGAAGCTCAAGGTAGTGAGATTGCAGCTGCAATTACCTCTGCAATCGCTAGATCAAAGCGTTAATAGAATATTCAAGGAGTCATGATGAAAAAAGTAAATTTTATGTGTACAGCTTTCCGCGACGGGTTTCAGTCTGTATACGGAGCAAGAGTCTTTACAAAAGATTTTATGCCGGCAGTAGCAGCTGCGAAAGAAGCAGGTATTAACCATTTTGAAGCTGGTGGTGGAGCACGTTTCCAATCACTCTATTTCTATACGAACGAAGATGCGTTTGCCATGATGGACGAGTTTAGAAGAGTTGCAGGCCCTGATGCGGACTTACAAACCCTTTCAAGAGGGATAAACGTAGTAGGTCTTGATTCTCAACCAAGAGATATCATTGACCTCCATGCAAAACTATTTAAAAAGCACGGAATTTCTACTATACGTAACTTTGATGCATTGAATGATGTAAACAACCTCATCGATAGTGGTAGATCAATCCATGAAGCAGGTCTTCGTCATGAAGTATGTGTTACTATGATGGCTTTACCCCCAGGAGCAAGCGGTGCGCATGATGCAGACTTCTATGAAAGTACTTTAAAACAGATTTTAGATGCTGGGATCCCATACGATTCAGTATGTTTTAAAGATGCTTCAGGGACATCCACTCCAAAAGTGGTATATGATACAATTAAAAGAGCACGGAAACTTCTTGGAAAAGATATGAACATTGTCTTCCACTCACATGAAACTGCAGGGGTCTCAATTCAGCAGTACATGAGTGCAATTGAAGCAGGTGCAAGCCAAGTTGACTTATCACTTGTTCCAGTATCGGGGGGGACATGTCAGCCAGACGTAATTACCATGTGGCATGCTCTTCGTGGAACGGAATATACTCTCGATATTGACATTGAGAAAGTAATGAAAGCGGAAAGAGTGTTCGAAGAATGCATGAGCGATTACTTCCTCCCACCAGAAGCTACTACAGTTAATCCAATCATTCCATTTAGCCCACTTCCAGGTGGTGCTCTAACAGCAAACACCCAGATGCTTAGAGACAATGGACTTATGGATCGTTTTCCAGAAATCACACACGCAATGGCTGATGTTGTTGCTAAAGGTGGATATGCAACAAGTGTTACTCCAGTTTCTCAGTTCTATTTCCAACAAGCATTCAACAATGTAATGTTTGGACCTTGGAAAAAAATTGCTGAAGGATACGGCAAGATGGTTCTAGGCTATTTTGGAAAAACACCAGTTGCTCCTGATGAAGAGATTGTAAAAATTTCAAGCGAACAACTCAATATGCAACCT
The DNA here is from genome assembly GCA_963663665.2 of Sphaerochaetaceae bacterium. GTDB lineage: Bacteria > Spirochaetota > Spirochaetia > Sphaerochaetales > Sphaerochaetaceae > SABI01. The sequence goes on along the minus strand of CAXXKP010000001.1, from coordinate 941,323 downwards.
ACCACTGAAAAAGCTGTTGATATCAACGACAAAGACCCCAAAAAGGGACGCGACGCTGCTATTGAAATGCTTAAAAGTGAAAATCTCAAACAAACTGAAGAAAACATCTTCATCGCAGCAAGCTGTAAAGAAAAAGGAATTCTATTTCTCAAGGGAGATGCAAAAGTCAATGGTGTGAGATTAAAAAGTGCAGAAAAGAAAGCAAACGTACCAGCCACTTCAAGTAGCAACAATACTGATTACACTGTAAAGGTCAATAATTCTTCCTATGCTGTACAACTAAAAGGGGACAAAGCAATTGTAAACGGAGTATCATATGATATCGCTATTGCTGATGGTATCACTCAAGCTCCTGTTGCTACTCATAGTACTTCTGTTGCCACTAATCTTGAAGTGAAAGCTCCAATGCCAGGACTTATTCTTAAAACTAATGTTGCAGTTGGTGATAAGGTAAAAGAAAACGATGTCCTTATGGTGATGGAAGCTATGAAGATGGAAAATGAAATTTTTAGCCCGACATCAGGAACGATCACACAAATCCTTGTAAAACAAGGTGATCAAAAACAAGCTGATGAAGTGCTCCTTGTAATTTCAAGTGATGCTCCTTCTGTAGCAGCTCCTGCCACTACACCTATAGCTCCTAAAGTGCAATCAAACGATGGGACTGAAGTAAAAGCACCAATGCCAGGACTTGTTCTTCGTATTGATGTCAAACAGGGAGATACAGTAAAAGAGAATTCTCTGTTATTAGTCATGGAAGCTATGAAAATGGAAAACGAGATTTTCGCACCAGTTGGTGGTGTTATAAAGGAAATTCTTGTTAAACAAGGTGATCAATTAATGGCAGACGATGTTCTTGCTATAATTGAATAAGGGAGCTCATTCATGATTGGACAAGCATTTAAACAATTGTGGCAAACAACAGGACTCCTAGGCTTCCTCTCTTCAGGAGGCTGGGGTAACGTTCTCATGATTATAGTAGGATTCGTTCTGTTATATCTTGCCATTGCTAAAGGATTCGAGCCTCTACTCCTTGTAACTATCGGGTTTGGTTGTATCCTTGCAAATATTCCGTACGCTTATATCGCTGGAGTGGACCCTACAAGTACTCATGGTGGAGTTGGTTTTATTAAACTCCTCTACGACATGGGTATCGAAACGGGTTTATTCCCAATTCTCATTTTTATGGGAGTTGGTGCAATGACAGACTTCGGTCCTCTTATTGCAAACCCAAAAACACTTCTTTTAGGAGCAGCTGCTCAAGTAGGTATCTTTGCAGCTCTCTTAGGAGCACTATTACTCTCCTTTATTCCGGGGATTAACTTTGACCTCCATGCAGCTGCATCAATAGGAATAATCGGTGGAGCAGATGGACCAACTGCTATTTATGTAACAAGTAGACTTGCACCAGATTTGTTAGGATCTATTGCAGTTGCCGCATACTCATATATGGCTCTTGTACCTATCATTCAACCCCCCATCATGAGATTACTTACGACAAAGAAAGAACGATTAATCAAGATGGAACAACTCAGACCTGTATCAAAATTAGAGAGAATCTTATTCCCTATTTCAGTACTGACTGTCTGTGCTTTACTTCTCCCATCAGCAACTCCACTAGTAGGAGCTTTGATGTTTGGAAATCTTGCGAAAGAGTGTGGTGTAGTAAATAGATTAAGTGATACCATGCAAAATGCACTTATGAATATTGTAACTATTTTCTTAGGACTTTCAGTTGGTTCAAAAATGGAAGCAGATAAGTTCCTCAACTTGAATACTCTTGGAATTCTTACCCTTGGGTTAATCGCATTCGCTCTTGGAACTGCAAGTGGCGTACTTATCGCAAAACTAATGAATAAAATTGACAAGAAACATCCAGTTAATCCACTCATAGGTTCAGCGGGTGTTTCAGCTGTACCTATGGCAGCTCGTGTATCGAGTAAAGTAGGACAAGAAAGCAATCCTCAAAACTTCCTTCTCATGCATGCTATGGGACCAAATGTAGCAGGAGTATTGGGTTCTGCAGTTGCGGCTGGTGTCCTTCTTGCTGTTGTTCCTTACATGGAAGAATTAGTAAACGGATTACGCCCTGCACTACAGCTTCTTATGTAAAAATTTCATCTTAGATCTTATAGTAACGACTCTCAAATTTGGGAGTCGTTTTCTTTGTATAAATCTTGTCCCATCTCTTTTTATCGTCTATGCTAGAAACATGATAATAGTAATAATTCTTCTGATATTGATTCTCTTTTTTGTGTGGAACGTCACTTTATGGGGATATAAAGAGAAGCATACTGACCCTATTTACCCTATTCTAGATGAGGTATTTGATTCACGTTGCCTCCCTATTGTTTTAGAACATGATGTGAAAAGTGATAAAGCAATCATCATGATTCACGGTCTTCCTAGCACCCCATATTCGTATCAGTTCGCTTCTAAAGCTGCTTACAACGAGGGTTATGATGTATTTGTCCCTCTATTACCCGGTTTCGGAACCAAACCAGATGATTTTGCCCAAACAAGTTATTATCAATGGTATCAATATATGAAGGAGTATTACTTAGATAAAAGGAGCCAATATAAACATCTTTACATCATTGGCACCTCAATGGGTGGAGCCATGACTCTTAATCTTGGCGAAGATTTTAGTAATAGTAAAACAAAACCTGATGCTATTTGTTCAATAGCAGCTCCTGTCTTTTTAAACAATTTAAGACTAAAAGTGGTAAAAAGCTGGCTCTATTATATCCTAAGAACAGTAGCCTTATTCATTTCAACGATAAAAGTAGACATACATCAAGGCAACGATAAAGAAAATGATGGAGACGAACTGTGGATAGGGTACAAAGGATCCTTTGTACGAGTTGGATTAAGCTTTTTATATGCACTTAAGCATATAAGAAAAAATCTGCAGGAAATAACTGTTCCCATTATGGTAGTGCACGATAAACAAGATGGAACTGTCTCATACAAGAACCTACCATATATTGTGCAACATATAAAATCAAATGCTGTTGAAGAACTAACAACTGAAATGAATCAACCGCATAATCGTCATGTTCTACTAATGTACAAATCAATTCATGAGAGTCTTATGAAGAAGATTCTCACCTTTTTTTCACAACACCAATAGAGAGGGAACAAATGAAAAGAATAAACTATATAAGCTGGGATGAATATTTTATGGGAATCGCCCTCCTTTCTGCAAAACGAAGTAAAGACCCGAACACACAAGTTGGCGCATGCATAGTCAACGAAGAAAAGAAGATAGTCGGGGTTGGCTATAATGGATTTCCCATGGGTTGTGATGATGATGAGTTACCTTGGGAAAGAGAGGGAGAATTTCTAGAGACTAAATACCCTTATGTATGCCATGCTGAACTCAATGCAATTCTCAACAGTATTTCTCGTGACTTACGTGGATGTACAATTTATGTAGCTCTCTTCCCTTGTAATGAATGTGCAAAAGCAATTATTCAATCGGGAATTAAAGAAATCGTATACTTAAGCGATAAATACAAGGATACCGATATAGTCATCGCATCAAAGAGAATGCTCAATCAAGCTAACATTAGATTAAGAAAACTTGATATCACATTAAGCGATATTACTATTCATTTTGAGGATGCAACATGAACAACTTACCGATATTAGTAGTATGCCTTAATCCAACCTTTCAAAAGACTCTTGTCTTTAATCACTTTGAAGAGAATGAAGTTAACAGGTGTTCAATTCATCGACTTGATGCTTCGGGTAAAGGGATGAATGTTGCAAGAATCATTTCCCAGATTGGGGGAAAAACAATGCATCTCACTCACCTTGGTGGAAAAAGAATGGATGAGATGATCTCACTCATCAAAAAAGATGGGATTGACCTCTATTATGTTGAAACAAAAAGTGATATTAGAACTTGTACAACCATCGTGAACAAAGAACATAGTACAACGACAGAGCTTGTAGAAGAAGCTCCAGCTGTAGACCCATCAAGCGATCAATACATTCGCATACTATATTCAAATATAGTAAAAGAATGCTCCACAGTTGTAATCAGCGGTACTCGGAGCCCAGGCTACTCTTCCACTCTCTATAGTGATTTTGTAAAAGAAGCAAAAGAAATGAATAAAAGGGTAATCTTAGATATTAAAGGCAAAGATCTCACTCAATCTATTCAATATTCCCCTGATGTCATCAAACCAAATTTGAGTGAATTTGTCTCCACTTACCTTCCAGATAAAAAAGTTAATGAAAGTGATGAGAATTCTGAAATAAAAGAGGAGGTAATTACTAAGATGAAAAATCTTTATAATGATTTCCACTGCGCAGTAATCATAACTCGAGGGAAATACCCAATTTGGATGTATAGTGAAGAGGGATTTCAGGAAATTCCAGTAAAAAAAGTCACACCTGTAAACACAATTGGATGTGGAGATGCTCTTACTGCGGGGATAGCCTATCACCTCAATATGGGAGAAAAACTCCGAGACTCAGTTACAAAAGCCATTACGTACTCAGCAAAAAATGCAACATTACTTGCTCCTGGAAGTGTAATCGATATTTTTTGATTTTTTTGTTGCAATTTGTTTCTCATAGGATATAATCACATTTAAAGAGTTTAATTTACTTATATTAAGATTATAGACAATTATATTTATCTAAAGCTAATTTTTCTTAATAGGTGAGTGACAATACACAACCTATTTTCTATGAAGGACTAACTTTACTAGATTGCATACAACTGTTTATACTACGTGCAAAAGTGAGAACTGTAGATTCATGTAATCTCTCACAAAATCAGAAACAAAGGAGACGTAAGGATGAAGAAAATTCTTATTGCTGTGTTACTGCTCTCAATAGTGATGTCAATGGCATTCGCTTCTGGAGCCGCCGAGAAAGAGACCAAAGGAAATGATCTCATTAAAGTTGCATTGATTATTGAGAATACCATCGATGACAAAGGGTGGTGTCAAGCGATGCATGATGGTATTTTACTTGCTCAATCCCAAAATCCTGGAACTTTTGAATATTCCTATTCAGAAAAAATGAAACCAGTTGATGCGGGATCTGCTGTTCTTCAATATGCTGGCCAAGGATATGACATTATCATTGCTCACGGGGCACAATACAAAAACTTGATTACTGAAATGGCAGCCGAATACCCAGAAATCTCTTTTGCTTTTGGAACAAGTAGTGAAATCGTTGGACCAAACGTATTCTCCTATATGCCTCAAAGTGAAGAGACAGGATACCTCAACGGTCTTATTGCTGGAAAAATCACAAAAACAAATATTGTTGGCTTAGTAGGCCCAGTTGATGGTGGTGATGCTGCTCGTTATAACCGTGGATTCGTATTAGGAGTAAAGAAATCTAACCCAAGTGCAAAAGTTCTTGTAGCTCACACTGGTAGCTTCTCAGACTTTGTAAAAGCAACTGAAGTTGCTCAATCACAAATTCTTAGCGGTGCCGATGTATTAACAGGTTCAAGTCAACAAGCTCTTGGAGCACTCAGAGCTGTTGCAGATTATCCAAATGATGACATTTGGTGGGTAGGACAAGATTTAGCACAAATCGGAATACCAGAAGGATATAAAGTCCTCTCAGCTTCATCGTATAACTATGCGGCTGTAATCAAAACACTCGTTGACAACGTTAGCCAAGGTGTTCTTGGTGGAAAAAATATTCCAATGAACTTCAATAATGATGGGTTTATCTTTAAATTCAATGACGCAACAAAATCAATGATTACAAGCGATATCGAAAAAGAAGTTAATGATGCTCTTGCAAATTTCAAAAGCCAAGCAGCACATCCAAGCGTAGCCTCTTGGAGTGATGTTAAGTATAACTAAGGAATTAGTGATTTAATGAAATAATTGAGTCCTGCATGTTGAAAAAACATCTTCATGCAGGATTTTTTGTAAACGCCATACGTATTGGAGATGTCTCATGGAATTGACTACTAAGACAATTGAGAAACTGCGATTAGAACACATTACCAAGAGATTCCCTGGAGTCCTTGCATGTGATGACATTTCGCTGGAAATTGGGAAGGGAGAGGTTTTAGCGCTCGTCGGAGAAAATGGAGCCGGTAAAACAACTCTCATGAATATCTTGATGGGTCTTTACCACCCAGATAACGGTACTATATTTATCAATGACGAACCTGTTAATTTTAGAAGTCCTAATGATGCTTTTGCTCATGGAATTGGGATGGTTCACCAACAGTACATGCTTGTGCCGAATATGAGTGTATTAGAAAATATTGCTCTAGGGTATAAACAAGCTTGGAATCCTATAAAATTAAACCTTCAGATGGTGAAAAATAGAATAGAGGAAGTTTCAAAAAAGTATGGCCTTAAAGTTGACCCTGATGCCTTGATATGGCAATTGTCTGTTGGAGAACAGCAACGTGTTGAACTTGTAAAAACACTTTGTCTTGGTGCAAGATTCCTCATCTTAGATGAACCCACCAGTGCACTCACTCCTCAAGAAACAGATGAACTTATAGTGTTACTTAAAAGGATGAGTAATGAATTATCTATCATCTTCATTTCTCATAAACTACAGGAAGTAAAAGACCTCTCATCAAAGGTAGCAATACTTCGTCATGGTAAAGTAGTTTTTCAAGGTAATACAATAGATCACTCTTCTAGCGACATTGCAGCGTTAATGACTGGTCACGAAGTAAACCTCCCTCAAAATGATGCTCCAGCTTGTACCCTAGGTCCTATGCTCCAGATTAAGAATATTAATGTAAAAAGTGACAGAGGGTTTTTAGCACTTGAAGATTTCTCGCTTTATATCTGCAAGGGAGAAATCGTAGGATTAGCTGGTGTTTCGGGTAATGGCCAAAAGGAACTTGCTGAAGTAATAAATGGACTGAGAAAAGTTGAAAGTGGAGAAATCCTTTTTGATGGAATCGATATAGCAAACTTTAATCCACGACAAGTGATCAAGGCAGGGATGGGTTATGTCCCTGAGGAAAGAAACACAGAAGGGATCGTCCCATCATTCTCAATAAAAGAGAATCTAATTCTCAAAGATATTGAGACAGAAGAATTTAGCAATCATACCTTCTTAAGAAATTCTACAATTGAAAAGAATGCAACAGATCTAAGAGAACAATTCGATATTCGTAGCCCTAATATAGATATTGCAGCAGGCAGCTTATCAGGTGGAAATATTCAGAAAGTTATTTTAGCGCGCGAGATATCAAGAAATCCTAAATTTCTTGTTGCTGTATATCCAACTCGTGGCCTCGATATGGGCGCTGCAGAATTTATACATAAACAACTTCTACAAAAAAGAAATGAAGGGGTAGGAATACTCCTCATTAGTGAAGAATTAGAGGAAATTACTAACCTATCAGATCAAGTTGCTGTAATTTTTAAAGGGAAAATTCAAAAAGTAATTCCCGCAAGTGAAGCAAGTAGAAGACGCTTAGGAATTCTCATGGCAGGAGTTAAAGATGACGAAGAGATTTAAAACCGTATATAAAATTGGGGTAATCATTCTTGCTATTATCACAGCAGTCTTGCTTGGGGCAATTATCCTCTTAGCAATCGGAGCTGATGTTTTTAAGACATACTTAGTAGTATTAACAGAACCTCTAAAGAACAAGATAGGTATTACTGAAGTGCTTCTTCGTATGGTACCCCTTTCAATTATTGCCCTTGGTATCACCGTAGCATACAGAAGTGGAATCATCAATATTGGTGCTGAAGGACAGATGGCAATGGGAATTTTATCAACAACTGCTATTGCCTTGTTGTTTCCAAATCTTCCTTCATATGTCCTTATACCTTTTGCAATCCTTGCAGGAGCTGTAGGAGGTGCCCTTTGGGGCTTTATCCCAGGTTTTCTGAAAGCAAAACTTGAGGTGAGTGAACTCCTCTCTACTGTAATGCTTAACTATATAGCAGCCCAACTCTATACATTCTTCCTTCGCGGACCAATGTTAGACCCAGCTGAGCTCACTATGGGTAGTGGCACTCCTCAATCAATGAGATTAACAAAAAATTTAGATTTAACACGATTTATCAAAGGGACTCGTATTCATACAGGTCTCTTCATAGCCCTAGGACTCGCAATTCTTATTTACTTACTATTATGGAAAACTTCGATAGGATTTAAACTCAGAGCTGCTGGAGCAAGTGCACGAGCGGCTCGCTATGGAGGGATTAATGTTCCTAAGTACCTGATTATTGCAATGATGCTTAGTGGAGCATTTGCTGGAATGGCAGGTTCTATTGAAATAGCTGGAGTCCACAGGAGAGCAATAGAAGGCGTTACGAGTGGATATGGTTTTAGTGGTATCGTAGTAGCCCTTTTTGGAGGCTTGCATCCAGCAGGAATCATTCCAGCGGCATTTTTCTTCGGATTATTAATTTATGGTGCAGATATGACCCAGCGGTTGGTAGGCGTTCCTGCTAATATGGTACAAGTTCTTCAAGGAATCATCATCCTAGTCATTGTTGCTACCAAAATGATTCTCTCTAATCCTTATCTCATGCAGAGAGTAGAGAGTCGATTATTTAGCAAGAATACAGAGAATGACACACAGGAGGTGAAAGCATGAATTTTGTAATAAATATTTTATCATTAGGAATTCCCTTCTCAGTCGCGCTCCTCATTGCATCACTTGGTGAGATGTTTAACCAACGAGCTGGAATCTTTAATCTTGGATGTGAAGGAATGATGGCAGTTGGAGCCTTCTTAGGGATGCTTGTCCCCTACCTTGTGGGACAAGGAAGCTATGTACCTGGTATTTATAATTACCTAGGATTGTTACTTGCAACTGTAGTAGGAGCACTCCTTGGCCTCTTTTTTGGTGTTGTTGTAGTTACATTTAGAGCTCCCCAAGGGATTGCTGGAATTGGAATGCAAATGTTTGGTGTAGGGACTGCTGGAACTCTCTTTAGACATTTTGTTGGCGGAACACAGAGTATTCCGGGAATAAACAAAGCCCCAATCCCATTATTGTCAAAGATTCCCGTTTTAGGCGTTCTATTCTTTGACCACAACCCACTAGTATATGTAGCATTTTTACTCGTTCCAATTGCCTGGTATGTTTTATTTAAAACCCCTTGGGGCTTAAAAGTTCGAGCTGTAGGAACTTACCCAAGAGCTGCCGACTCAATAGGCATCCAAGTTAATAAAGTGAGATTCCAAGCTCTTATGGTTGGAGGAGCACTCGCAGGGCTTGCTGGGGCATATCTTTCATTGTGCCAAGCAAAGATGTTCAGTGATGAAATCATTGCCGGAAGAGGCTTCATTGCAGTTGCTCTTGTCTACTTTGGACAATGGCATCCTGTTAAGATTATGGGTGGAGCTCTTCTCTTTACACTCGCTCAAGCTTTGCAATTAGCTATTCAAGGATTGGGGATCGACTTTCCATATGAATTCCTCGTAATGCTCCCATATGTTCTTGTAATAATCGTTCTTGCATTCTCAAGAAAAACCCAAAAAGTAGGTCCCTCTGCCTTAGGAAAACCTTTCAATAGAGAAATAAGAACGTAAAATTTTTATTGCTATGTTTTTAAACCACCAATTCTTATTTTTATTGGTGGTTTTTTTATTTCCCTGATGATTTCAATAATACAATTGATGCACCAGAATGCAACACTTTATCCTCAAAAGGATTGACAAATTAGCCATGTAAGGTAAAATTGAACTAGATATAGTACACAGTCAGTTGCATCTTTTTCCATTTAGAATGATGCAAATACTAAGCGGCTATTCACCTATTCGTTGTGTCGACAGTTCTCCTTTTCATACGTTCATTTAGGAGAACAGAATAAGAGGAGGCCACCTTTTGCATACCTTTTTCGTTAATGGAAAAAAAATTACTACAGCTAGTGATAAAAAATTACTTCATTTCCTACGTGAAGACCTTAATCTAACAGGAACCAAGGATGGATGTAGCGAAGGCGCTTGTGGAACGTGTACTGTTATTATTGATGGAAAATCAACTAAATCATGCTTAATCCCATTAGAAAAACTTGTTAACAAACATATTATTACGATTGAAGGTTTGAGCAAAAGAGAAGCTGATGTTTATGGCTATTGTTTTGCTGAAGAGGGAGCAGTGCAGTGTGGATTTTGTACACCTGGAATGATAATGTCTGCAAAGGCACTCCTTGATGTTAATGACAACCCCACCTTACCTGAGATCAAGAAAGCTTTACGAGGAAATATCTGTCGCTGTACAGGATACGCCAAAATTGAAAGTGCGATATTAAAAGCTGCTCTATTCTTTAGAGAGAATTTGAAGATCCCTAACGAGAATCAAAGTGGTGTATTAAGCGAAAGATTTATACGAGTTGACGCAATTGAAAAAGCATTGGGAAGTGGAATATATGTTGATGATGTGAGAATCGATGGAATGATTTATGCAAAAGCTCTTAGATCAAAATATCCTAGAGCAATTATCAATTCTATTGACATCTCAAAGGCAATTGCGCATCCAGAAACGGTAAAAATACTAACAAGTGAAGATGTTCCTCATAATAAAATAGGACATATTGTGCAAGACTGGGATGTTCTCATTCCTGTTGGAAAAACAACACGCTATATAGGTGATGCCATTGTTCTTGTTGCAACACGCACACAAGAAGCACTTGAGGAAGTTCTTAATCTCATAGAGGTTGATTACACAGAGCTCACTCCTATCACTTCTACTATAGAAGCAATGAAGGATGATTCCCCTAAAATTCATTCATCCGGGAATGTATTAACAACTGAAGTTCTTAAGAGAGGGAATGTAGATGAAGCAATTAAGCATGCAGCCCATGTAGTAACTCAACACTACTCTACCCCTTTTACAGAGCACGCATTTATGGAGCCAGAATCTGCAATCGCTCTTATTGATGATGATGACAATCTTCTCTTGTACACCTCAAGTCAATCTATATTTGATGAACAACGTGAAATAGCGAATATGTTGAATCTAGATAAGAAAAGAGTAAACTGCCAAGCAAAATTAGTTGGTGGAGGTTTTGGTGGAAAGGAAGACATGAGTGTTCAACACCATGCGGCCCTCATGGCATGGTATACTAAAATGCCGGTGAAAGTTAAATTATCACGCCAAGAAAGTATCAATATTCATCCAAAAAGGCATGCAATGGAGATGGACTTTACATCAGCGTGTGATGAGAAAGGAAAACTTCTTGCTCTTAAAGCTACTATTATAGCAGATACAGGAGCATATGCATCGCTTGGAGCCCCGGTATTACAACGAGCATGCACACATGCAGCTGGCCCTTATAATTACCAGAATGTAGATATTATTGGCAAAGCCGTTTATACCAACAACGTACCAGGAGGAGCATTTAGAGGCTTCGGAGTTACCCAAAGTTGTTTTGCTATTGAAAATAATCTTAACTTATTAGCAAAAAAAGTAGGTATTAGTGGTTGGGATATTCGTTATCTCAATGCAATTAGAAGTGGGCAAGAACTCCCTAATGGACAAATAGCTGACCCTAACACTGCTTTTGATAAAACACTACTCGCAGTAAAAGAAGCGTATGAGAATCACCCACGAAGTGGAATTGCAAGTGCCTTTAAAAATAGTGGCTTTGGAGTAGGAGTTCCTGATGTAGGAAGATGTAGGTTATCTATTGAGGATGGTATCCTCCATATTAGAACATCTGCAGCCTGTATGGGACAAGGAATTGCTACAATGGCAACTCAAATCGCCGTAGAAACAACTGGCCTCTCCCCTAAAGAAATTATTTGTGAACAAGCAGATACACGAAGAACACCCGATTCAGGAACAAGTACAGCATCTCGACAAACGGTTATCACAGGGGAAGCTATTAGGAAAGTCACAACACAGTTAAAAATGGATTTAGAGAAAGGAAAAACTCTCAAAGATCTTGAAGGGAAACAATACTATGATGAGTTTACCTCGGTTACAGACCCAATGGGTTCTCCTAAACCAAACCCTAAAAGCCATATTGCCTATAGCTATTCAACACAGGTTGTTTTTTTAGATGAATTGGGAAAAGTTGAAAAGGTAATAGCATCTGTGGATGTTGGTAAAGTTGTGAATCCAACTGCAGTAGAAGGTCAGGTTGAAGGAGGGGTGGTCATGGGTCTTGGATATGCCCTCACCGAAGATTACCCTATCGTTGAGGGGATACCTAAAGTAAAATATGGGACACTTGGACTATTTAGAGCTACAGAAGCTCCCTTAATTGAAACTATCACAGTGCAAAGTGACAACCTCTCACGAGAGGCATACGGAGCAAAAGGTATTGGAGAGTTAAGCACAATTGCAACAGCTCCAGCTGTTCAAAACGCTTATGATAAATTCGATAATATCTTTAGAATTTGCCTTCCTCTTGAGCATACTTCTTATAAGAAATAAAGAAATATTACTTCTTAATCTTCTCTTCTACCTCTTTTTTAGCAGCTTCTAACCCTACTATGAGAAGCGATAATAAAGAGGACTCAATTCTCTTATTTGAGTGAGATATCTTTTTTCTTAGTTCTTGGGTATCAAAGATAGGATTTTTAGCTAATTCTACGATGAGTCTCTTATCCATCACCCTGAATGCAGGAAGGTTTAACTCTTTTGCTAACATATCCCGAGAATCGAATATCCACTTAAGATAGATAATCTGCTCTTTATTCATATTCCTAAAGCCAGGAAGTTTCTTCCAGCCAGGAACAACATGTTTTTTTACTCGAGCAGCACTTTTTTGAATTTCTCTATCTTCCTCAGTTTTTCCTACACTAGAAATTTCTTTTTCAAGAAATTTTTTGATAATAAAAAGGTACTCAACATCATGAAGGGCGTATTCAATTAATTGGGATGAGATAGGACGTGTAAGCCAATTAGCTTTCTGGTATCCTTTCTTTCCACTACTCATCTCGCCCCCTGTTACTTTAGTTATGAGAGCATTTAAATTCCCATTAAAATTTATCAAAGAAGCAGCAAGGGCTACATCATACACACCTTCCATCTCAATGCCATATTGTTTATACAATAGCGATGCATCACTTGATGCGTCAAACATAACCTTTTCAATAGAAGGATCTGTAAAGAAAGGAGTAAGAAGAACCATTGAAACCTTAAATGGATCTATAAGGAAATAGTCTTCCCCATCAAAAAGTTGAATTAGACAAAGATGTTCGCCGTAGATGTGTAGATTAAACTCACCCTCAAAATCAATAGCAAAAGAAGCTATTTTCTTTTCTTTCCAAAGCCCTGCTTGATGAGTAAATTTCTCATCACTGTCAATCATAGAATAGGTATACATATATAAGACTATATCAGAAATAACCGCATCAGTGGAATACAATGGGGTGAGTGTGCTATTATTACAGATAAACGATCAACATTAAAGGAATACTGTATGGATACCGTAACCCAAGAAAAAGCGATAAACCTTTTTTTAGAGCTTGTTGCAATAAATTCTCCTTCCCGTCATGAGTACATGATTCGAGAATACATCCTTAATTATTTAAAAAAATGTGCTATTTCAACAAAAGTAGATAGCTATGGAAATATTATCGCTTACCCATCGAAAGAATATTCTGAGGAAGCAATCCTTTTCTCATGTCATCTTGATACAGTCCCCAATGCTGTGAATGTGAATCCCATCAAAGATGAGAAAAGAATCTACACTGATGGTAAAACAGCCTTAGGAGCTGATGATAAAGCTGCCGTAGCATCACTCCTTATTGCCATTGAAGAGATCGTATCTCATTCCATTTCGACTTCTCCCCTAGTACTTCTTTTTAGTGTTGAAGAGGAAATTGGATTAGAAGGTGTGAGACATCTAGACAAATCGCTCCTTCCTCCAATTAAGGAAGTATATGTTCTCGATGCACAGCAAGCTGTAGGCAACTATGTTACCCACTCTCCTGCTAAATTAGATGCTATTATTACCTTCAGAGGGAAGGCCGCTCACGCAGGATTTAATCCTGAAATTGGGATAAGTGCTATCTCTTTAGCATCTCGTGCAATAGACCAAATGAAACTCCTCAGAATTGACAAAACAACAACTGCAAATATTGGAACTATTATGGGAGGAAGTGCTACAAATATTGTAGCAGACCATTGCGAGATTCACCTCGAAGTAAGGAGTAATACTCAGGAAAGATGCTATAGGCATCTAGCACACCTAGAAATGTGTTGCATCAAAGCAGTTGGTGCTATTGGTGGCTCTTACTCCTTAGAAAGTGAATTAAAATATCCACCTTATACACTCGAAGAAACAGACCCTGCATTAAAGAAATTCGTTAAAATCTGTAAGGAACTCAGAATCTCTTGTATTGGAGAATCTACTGGTGGGGGATCCGATACCAACATCCTTCGAGGTTTTGGACTAGATGCAATCACTCTTGCGAGTGGGTATACAAAAGCTCATAGTGTTGAAGAATCAATTCCAATAGAAGCTTTCTCAACTCTTCATGAAGTGATTATTGCTCTAGCTAGAAAGGAGATGTAGACAAACATGCTTAAGAATATTTCAATTGTAGGCCTCGGAGCTGTTGGAGCAATCTATGCAAATAGATTGGATACTTACCTTGGAAAAAACCAAGTTTCAATTATTGTTGACCAGAGTAGAAAAACTCGCTATCAAAACGAAGGAGTATTTCTTAATGGAGACAAAAGAGATTTCACATATCTAAGCCCTGATGATATAACAAAGGCAAGCGACCTCATTATTATCGCTACAAAGAACAACCAACTTGAAGAGGTCTTACCATTAATAAAGAACTGTGTAGGTGACAAAACGACCATTATTTCACTCTTGAATGGAATAGATAGTGAACAAGTATTAGAAAAATATTTCCCTCAAACACATATCCTGTACTCATTTGCGACTGCAATCGATTCGACCCGGGTGAAAAATAGAATAGATTTCTCAACTGAAGGAATCATTATTATGGGAGAAAAAGATAATACAAAAAGTGAGAGAATCCTTGAAATAGGTGCCCTCTTTGAAAAAGCACAAATTACATATCGTATTGCTGATTCTATTCAGAGGGAAATGTGGGCAAAATATATGGTAAATGTGAGTATAAACACAATTAGTGCTATCACAAGAGCTAATTATGGAGCATGTGTTGGAATCCCAGAGATTAAGCAGCTTATCATCGAGACACAAAAAGAGGTAATAGCATTGGCAAAAGAGGTTGGAGTTATTGGTCTTGATGATTCGTATATAACCCATTACCAGAAAATTTTCTCATCCTTAGAGAAAGAGGGAAAAACGAGTATGCTTCAAGATATTGAAGCTGGTAGAGTGAGTGAGAACAAATGGTTTTGTATTACAGCAAGCAATCTTGCAAGAAAACATAATATAAATACACCACTTATAGATACATTGGGGCTCTTATTATCTGGGATAGATTCGATCCATCAACTTTCAGCAAGTTGAGCAAGATCGCTCACTTTCTCCTTCCACAATGCGACAAACTCATCTGGATAAAGAGGCTTAGCTAATGAACCAAAAGAGAGTATCTTAGAGAGTATTTCATTATAGTGAGTGGTTGGGACTTCTAAGACTACTACCAACTCTCCCCTCTCATCAATCCGTGTGGTAAGACGTTGTTTCGCATGCCACACCTGTTGCCTCACAGCATGAGAAGCAGGAGAATAGACTTCGATAGTGACATTAAATGTCTCTTCACCATTGAATATACCAAAACCAGCTGACATATATGAAGCAACCCGCTGATCAAGGTCTCTATTAACAATAGGAAGATTAGTTTGCATAATACTTTGAATTCTACCAAGATGAAAACTTCGTAAATCTTGCTTTGTAAGATCCCATGCAACCATATACCATTTATTAGAATAAGAAATGAGATGGAGCGGTTCCACTGTCCTCATAGAAGGGTTATTTTGCGAATCTAGGTATGCGATGGTAATTGCAACATTATCTTTCAATGCAGAACAACACTGACTGAATATGGTATAATTGGGAGGATCTGCAATAGTTGTGGTATAGGTTATTTTATTGCTAATATCACGATAATCACTGCTCATAGAAGACTCAACTATTTTTAGAGCCTCAACATCAACAAGCGGAAGCATCTCCTTATTGTGTAATATTGATCTTAAAAGGGAGAAGAAAATTAGCGCTTTCTCATCACTATAACGTAGAAGGCTATATTCTTTTTCATAACAATACCCTCTTTTCTCATAATCATATATAAGAGGCATGTCAACTCTTTCTCTCATATACTCGATATCTCGTTTAATTTGCCGTTCACTATTACCAAAACGAGTAGCAACTTCTCTTGTTGTCACTGATCCCTTTTCATGAATAGCTTTATCGATATAGTAAATTCTTTCAAATTGGCTCATAAAGGTAGTATACACGAGAATGTTCATATTAGGGAGAAAAAGACCCTACCGGAATGAACCGGTAGGGCTGTAATCTAGAAAATCTTTATTACTTTATTTTGCTGATGTAAGATTGCTTTCCATGACATCGAGCATATGAGCCAATTCAGTTGGAAGTTTGGTACCAAATTTTGGATAATGATTTGCTCTGATATCACTTACTTCGTCGAGCCAACCTTTTACATCAACTTTAAGAAGTTCTGCCATGTCCTCATCACTAACACCCTCCGGCCTATCAATTGCATCAATAGTAGGCATGAGACCAATTGGAGTATCTTGTGTTTTAGCTGTTCCATTACAAGCTTCAAACACCCATTTAAGAACACGTGAATTCTCTCCAAACCCGGGCCATAACCATTTACCGCTATCAGTTTTTCTAAACCAGTTAACATAGAAAATCTTAGGAAGATTCTCTTTATCATGAGTTTTTCCAATATTAATCCAATGTTGGAAATATTCACCCATGTGATAGCCACAGAAAGGAAGCATTGCAAATGGGTCACGTCTGATTGTTCCAGCTTTTAAGTCTAAAGCTGCTGCTGTGATTTCTGAACCAACAATTGAACCTAAGAATACACCATGATTCCAATCTCTTGCCTGGTGTACGAGAGGAACTGTGTGTGGTCTTCTACCACCGAAAAGAATTGCATCTATCGGCACTCCTTTTGGATCTTCCCACTCACTAGCAATACTAGGACATTGGCTAGCAGGAGCAGTAAAACGAGCATTTGGATGAGAAGCAGGAGCTTGTTCTTTATTTCCCTTATCTTGTTTCCATTTGTTCATTTTCCAATCAATAAGTTCGCTAGGGGCATCATATCCAATACCTTCCCACCATACATCATTGTCTTCTGTGACAGCACAGTTTGTGAAAATTGAATTTTCTTTTAATGAATGCATTGCATTAGGGTTGCTCTCTAAACTAGTTCCAGGGGCTACACCGAAGAAACCAGCTTCTGGGTTAATAGCATAAAGCTTTCCATCAGAACCAAACTTCATCCAAGCAATATCATCACCAATTGTCTCAACTTTCCACCCTTTGATAGTTGGGACAAGCATAGCCAAATTGGTCTTTCCACAAGCTGAAGGGAAAGCTGCTGCAACATATTTCTTCTTCCCTTCTGGGCTAGTAATTTTCAAAATAAGCATGTGTTCTGCCAGCCAACCCTCGTCACGAGCGACAACTGAAGCAATACGTAATGCTAAACATTTCTTCCCAAGAAGAGCATTACCACCGTACCCAGAGCCATACGACCAAATTTGTCGGGTTTCTGGGAAATGAGATATATATTTCTTGTCTAGTGGAGCACAAGGCCATTTACCTTCATCACTTTCACCATCTCCTAATGGTTTACCAACACTATGAAGACATTGGATATATTCCCCATCACTACCAAGGACTTCAAGAACAGGTATTCCAACTCGGGTCATAATCATCATATTAGCAACAACGTATGGGCTATCTGTGATTTCAACACCAATCTTGGCAATATTCGATCCTACAGGTCCCATTGAAAATGGAATCACATACAAAGTTCTTCCCTTCATACATCCATCGTACAAACTGGTCATAGTCTCTTTTAACTCTACTGGATTAATCCAGTTGTTAGTTGGGCCTGCAGCTTCTTTTGTTGTACTTGCAATATACGTTCTATTCTCTACACGTGCAACATCACTAGGGTCAGAGAAAAAAGCGATGCCACCTGGCTTCTTTTCCTCATTCAATTTGATAGCAAGTCCACTGTCAACCATTTCGCTTACCAATAGGTCATATTGAGCTTTACTACCATCAGCGATTACAACATTTACTGGCTTGGTAAGTGCGACGACATCGTCAACCCATTTCCTTAATCCTGCATGTTTAAGTTCTTCGAATTTCATTGGTGCTCCTTCACATCAATGCACATATTGTCTGTGTAATGATAAAATATTGAGGAAGAATATCTGTTTTTCTTACTTTAAGCAAGATACCTTTTATGAGTATTTTTTTGCCTAAAAGATTAATAGGGATTAGAATATTTTTCTCGAATTCTCTGTCTATTCTACTAATACAAAAACCACTATTTTTCCCCATAACTTATTCATGACACACTACTTTTATTTGCTCCAAAATGAATTGAAATAGCGGTTTTTCAAAGAAGAAATAATCCCTTTTCAACCTGCACAAAGGTCAATCGTATAAGGGAAAACGAATGGAAACATAGCATACAGAATCGGATAATCTGGTTAGAAAAAACCGTGCAACAAGTCGAAATGTTTTTACTATGTAATTACGCAATAAACCTTTCACACGTTTAATCATTAGTGGAGCTTCTGTTAATAGGGAGACAGAGGCAAAACTTTCCACATTTACCTATTATGCAAAAGATAATTTATTGAATAAGGTGTTCAATCCAATAATAGATAAAACTCACAAACAGATCATCTTTGAAGGGATTAACATCCACCCTCTTCTTTAACAGCATCATATCTTTTCTCCATTTTGTTGCCTCTACTATTGAAATCATTCCTATGCTATTCTATCCTTTCAACGAATCGAAACACAGTGAAATCTTAAAGGAATTAAATAATAAACGAGATGATTGAACTAACCCTACCTGCTGGATCCTTTGCTTCTGCAATACAAGCCTATCTTCATGGTGCAGATGCGGTCTATCTTGGCCTTACCTCATTTAGTGCACGTAAAGGTGCACAGAACTTCACGTTAGATGAAGTTGCTAAACTTAAAACTCTCTCCCTAGAATTACATAAGAAATTTTATATCACAATAAATACATTGTTAGATGATCAAGAAATAGCCGAATTGATCCCTATAATTAAAAATCTAGAACTACTTCAAGTTGACGCTATCATAGTACAAGATCTTGGTCTCGCATCTATTATTCACAATAATTTCCCAACCATTCCACTTCATGCAAGTACACAGCTTGCTGTTCATAGTGTGAACGGGGTAAATGCATTGGTAGATCTAGGTTTTTCTCGTGTGGTATTAGCAAGAGAGCTTACTCTCGATGAAATTAAGTATATTAGAAATTATTGCCCTGAAGTCTCTTTAAAAGTGTTCATCCATGGAGCGATGTGTTATGGTTTTAGTGGTCTCTGTATGGCAAGTAGTACACTTACAGAGAGAAGTGCTAATAAAGGTGAATGTGCACAGATATGTCGCTCATGGTTTACTCGTGACCAAGAGGGAGAAGAAACACAAGGTTATTTTTTCTCTATGAAGGACCTAAGCTCACCAAGAGACGTCATACAACAACTCATTAATATTGGAATTGATTCTCTTAAAGTCGAAGGGAGAATGAAAAGTCCTGAATATGTGGCCCTATCTGCTCAATATTACCGAATGTTAATAGATGGGGAAAAAGATGAGAACAAAATAGAAACTATTAAGGATGAGATGGACACCTCTTTTGCAAGGATTCAAAGTGGAGGCTGGTTATCAGGGTATGATAAAACAAAAGTAAGCAGTATTCGGACAACTCCATCTTTAATCACAACAACCTACCCAGGGCATTATGGAGTGCTCGTTGGATCAGTTATTGAAGAATCTAAGGAATTTAAAGGGTATTACCTTATTAAAGCTGAACAAGAAATATCTGTACGTGATGGCCTTCTTATCACCTATACGACAAGAGGAAAGAGAGAAGAACCCATCAAATTTAGTGCACGAGAGATATTAGACAGATCTCTCGATTCTTGTAATTCAATTAGAAAAGGAGAATATGGGTATATTGAAATACCAGGCATTTTCCCACTTACTTTTCCATTTGAGTTGAGAAGAATCTCTCTCCATAATGCTACAAATGCTAAAATAGATGAAACACATTATCTTGCATATCGCTATCCTATCACCATTACCCTTACTTTAGATTATCAGAAACTTACTATATCCTCCTCAGATCTTCCTGCTTGGCTTAATGGTGACACTAAGCAATCTTATTCTATTGATATCAATGAAGCAAGAAAGGAACAACAACTCTCCCAAAACATAGAGACAATCTTTACAACAGGACTACATGAGAAAGTGATCGCTTCAAATATTATTATTAAAAATAATATTACACTCCCTCTATCTAAAATATTTATACCACTTTCCGCTTTAAAGGAAGTACGCCGATCCTATTACGAATTTCTAGAAGATTTTATTGCAAAGAGTATACAAGCACCTTCAATGCTCCTGGATGAAGTATCCCCTATTGGAATAAAGATGCCAAAGCGAAGCCTCATAAGCCCTCCAAATTCAAGGAATCTCCCATATTCTGACTTAGGAAAATCATTGAAATTACTAAAAGAAGGGAAAAATATAGGTGATGTTTTTTCAATTATTGAACAAAAGGTCTACATCCCTCTGCCTGCTGTTTTTTTCAATGAAAAAGAGTTAATACAACAGTTAGACGAGATATTAAACCTCATCAAACAACCTGTTGTGATTGGGGTAAATAATATAAGCCACATTCAGTGGTTAAAGCCTTATAGCCATATAGAAACATTCATTGATGTCTATTTTTATATTGCCAATAGAGAAAGTGCTCAGCTAGCATATTCCTCTCTTCAAAATCTTATTGGTGGTTATTATTGGATTGAGAAACAGAAACCTGACACATCTCATTATCCAATATATATGAGTGAAGTAGAAAAGGATTTCTCACTTCCTTTGTTTATAAGTAGAAGTTGTTATCGATACGATGTTCTTGGCCTTTCTTGCCAAGGATGTACTCGCAATGATAAGTATGAAATAAGCCAGAGGGAAAACAACTATCTGGTAGAGATTCATAATTGTATCAGTGTTGTTTCAAAAAAATGAGATAATTTTTAAAGAAAGCAGTTCTCTCTAATAGCAATAAAATAGCCACCTTGAATTAAGATGGCTAATTGTATATTCAGCTAGAAGAACTTATTAAGATTGAGTAATCCCATACTTATCTATAAAAGCCTCTGCATTTTGAATTGATCCACCAGCACTTCCTTTGACAAGGTTGTTCACGAGAAGAATAAATCCAATTCGATTCCCTTGTTTCTTAAGTCTTCCAGTATAGACTTCCATCCCTTTTGGACTTCCCCAGAATGCATATTTTGGTTGTGGGAAGGTATTAGCACTATCATATACAACAGGTTGTTTTGGGGTTGAAGGAAGATTTGATACTTCTTTAAAGTCAGCCCATGTTTGAATAACATCATCAAGGGAGATATCTTCTTCTAAAGTTACCCATACAGCCTCTAAGTGACCAAACATGACAGGAACTCTTACACAATAAGCATCAACGATAGGGTCGAAATTCAAAATCTTTTTAACTTCTTTTGCAATCTTCTCTTCTTCGCCACCAATGTAAGGAATACAGTTGTCTGTAATATCGAATGAAGAAAGACCTGGATAGCCAGCTCCACTTACTGATTGATAAGAACAAACATTAATTTCCTTTACCCCAAATTTTCTTAATGGAGCAACAGCCATGGCAAGTCCTGTTGTTACACAGTTAGCATTAGTAACAACAAATCCTGTTTTTGGGAATCCTTGTTTCTCTATTAAAGAGAGTGTCTCAAGGTTAGTTTCAGGAATGAGAATAGGTACATCATCATGATAACGCATTGCAGAAGCATTGCTAAAAATAAAAAAGCCCATATCTCGTAAAAGGGGTTCTGCTTCAGCAGCCACTGAAGCTGGAAGTGCTGAAAATACTATTTTCACACCTCTTGCTTTCATTTCTTCAGCATTGAATTCGCTAATAACTCTGTGTCTAATTTCATGAGGCATTTCAAATGGGAGCAGCCAATGAACAGTTGATCCATAGACCTGATTTGCTCTTGCAGCAGAAGCGGTAAGATAATCAACTTCAAACATTGGGTGATCTGCGAGCATCCACATAAATACCTGTCCAACAGCACCTGTAGCACCAATAACTGCTACTTTAATTTTTTCCATTTTATTTCTCCCATCGAACAATCAGTTCGTTTTCTTCAATTAGGTGAGTGGACTTTACTCCTTTTTTTAGTATTTATGCAATACTATTTTGAAATTTTGGTTATTTATTTTACATTATGTTATTATTCGAACATTTTGTTATCTTAAATAGTTGTTTTGTTACAAATTCAGAACAACCTAAATCTTCTTGACTAAATTCGCTGTCATCGCTATGCTAATCATGAATTTTGGGGGTGTAGCTCAGTTGGCTAGAGCGCTTGAATGGCATTCAAGAGGTCAGGGGTTCAATTCCCCTTACCTCCACTATCACAAAAAAAATTTAACCCGTCCATCTAGAAAATTTATTCTAGGAGCCGGGTTTGTTTTTTCTTAACATTTTAATTTCCTTACAGTTTTATTAGGTGTACTAATACCTAACAAGTATTACTACACCAATTTTTAGAAATTGCTACTATTCACATTCTTTTCTCATTTCTTGACTATATGAGTAAAAATATGCAAATCTTGTCATATTGTATACGAATTAGTATCTCAAAGTGAAAGGGAATTATGTATGGTCTTTATTTACTTACTTATCGGTTTAGGAGCTTCAATTGTAGGGGCAATTAGTGGTATTGGTGGTGGCGTTATTATAAAACCCACTCTTGATATTTTAAGTTCCTACAATGTCAGTGTTATTAGCTTCCTCTCTGGTAATACTGTATTAGCCATGACGTTTTCTTCTTTATTACGAAATAGAACTTCTAAAATTAAGCTTGATATGAAGATAAGTCCCCTTCTAGCCTTAGGAGGTATTGGTGGTGGACTTCTTGGAAAGTACCTTTTTGATATTGTTAAACTAAACTTTGGTAATGACAATATCATCGGGGCAATCCAATCAATCTCGCTTGCACTTTTAACATTAGGAGTTCTGTTTTTCACCATTTTCAAAGAGAAAATACCTTCATATAATTTCAAAAATAGTGCTATCTCATTAGGAATAGGGATTCTCTTAGGTTCCGTTGCCTCTTTTCTTGGTATTGGTGGTGGTCCAATAAACTTAGCAATCCTATATTTTTTTTTCTCGATGGATTCAAAGACTGCCGCATTAAATTCTATTTACATCATCTTCTTTTCGCAGGCAACCAATCTACTTTTCACTATTTTAAGAGGAAATATTCCTCAATTCCCCCCTCTTGTTCTAATTCTTATGGTTTTTGGAGGAATTGGAGGTGGAATAATTGGTTCTCACCTTAAAAAGATTATGACAAATAAAGAAGTTGATATTCTCTTTTGTGTTGTAATGGCGATCATCATTTGCATCAGCTCATATAATTTTATCAATTTCTTATCAATGAGTTGATAATCTCTTTTTATTGCCCGTAATAAGCATTTTTCCCATGCTTTCTTTGATAGTGTTTATCACAAAGGTAAGAGGGAAGAGGCGTTACAGAGGGGTTAATCAGACGAGTCATATAAGCCATCTTACACACTTCTTCTAGCACAACTGCATTATATACACTACTAAGAGCATCTTTCCCCCAAGTAAAAGGCCCATGCCCCGCAACTAGAACCATCTGCTCCTCTTGAGGTTTTTTCTCTTTAAAAGTTTCTACTATCATGATGCCAGTCTCATACTCATAATTGCCTGTAACCTGCTCCTCATTCATCATGAGAGTACAGGGAATATCTTTATGAGTATGATCAGCATGAGTTGTTCCTAAAATAGGGACATCACACCTTGCTTGTGCCCAAGCACATGCATAAGGAGAATGTGTATGTGTAATCCCATAAACACCTTTAAATGCTTTATATAATACTCGATGTGTTTGCATATCACTAGAAGGTTTTAATGATCCACAAACAGTATTTCCCTCTAAATCAACAACAACCATGTTGTCGATCGTGAGTTCACTATAGGGAACGCCAGAAGGTTTTATTGCAAACACACCTAATTCTTCATCAAAGGAGGAAACATTACCCCACGTAAAAAGGGCCAACTGATGGGCAGGAATTTCCATATTTGCTATATAACATTTCTCTTGAATCTCTTTATATCTATCTTTCATATTGTCCACCTCACATTAAATCAACTCGATTCCCTTACAATTAAGGATGGAGGAAAAGAGACATGGTTTTCCTCAATAACCTCATTATTAGTGAGTTTATCAATTAATTCAACCGCTTTATCACACATTGCCTCATAAGGCTGTGCAATTGTTGTAATACTAGGATACATATATGATGCAAATTGAGCATTATCCATTCCAATAATAGAGATATCTAAAGGAACCCTTTTATTATGATGAAGGAGTGTTGAAAGTGCGCCTGCTGCGATTAAATCATTCTGTCCCCATAATCCATCAAATTCCAATCCCGTTGATAAAAACTTAATAACTCCATCTACACCAGATTGATAGTTAAACCCACCTTCGTACACTAATAACGGAGAAACCTCAATTCCATTCCTCCTTAATGTATCAATAAAACCTCGGTGACGATCTCTACTTAAACTAATGTTAAACTTCCCTGTAATTGTAGCAATCTTTGTCCTTCCACGACTTAATAAGTGCTCAGCAGCAATTTGCCCTGCAAGATAATTATCTATCGTAATATTAGGAATATTCTCATTATTGAAAGCTCTATCAAGAACTACCATGGGAACTTTAGTGGATTTAGAGACTTTTACTATATGGGACTCATCAGAAACTCTGATAAATATAATACCATTGATTGATTGCCTAATAAGCTTATCAATCATATGTGCTTCAATACCTATATCATTCTGAGTATTACATACAATTGCATTTAAACCTCGTTTAGCGGCACTATCCACTATATACTTAATAACAAGATTGAATGAGGCATGAGCGATTTCAGGAACTAATAATCCAATATTTTTTGTCGCTTTGAGACGTAAACTCTGAGCAATGATATTTGGTCTGTAATTAACTTTTTCAATAGCTGCTTCAACTTTTTTTCTAGTCTCTTCAGAAACAAATATAGTGTTATTCATTACTCTTGAAACCGTCGCAGGTGAAACTCCAGCGATTTCTGCAACTTCTTTAAGCGATGACATAGCAACTCCTAATGATTGTGAGAATAGAAATTAATCTATTCTCACAAAAACTTTTTACAATTTTAAGTCAGGATTCTCAGCACCAAAGTGTTTTAGGATTACTATTGGATCTGATTTTGACGGGTTCTTAATAACGACCCCTCGTTTAGCGGCACCTTCACTTACAAAGTATTCATCGTAGGTGAGTTGTCCAAAACGAATCAATGCAGGACTTTCTATCATAAACTCTCCAAAAGTTCCATGTCCTTGGATCACATACATTCCGTATGCAGCATTATCATAAATTGTTACTTCTCTTCCTGGGAAAATCGTTAGTTCTTTTGCACTGAAGGCACTAGATTTATAAACAATCCACTTTTCTTCATACCCTTTTTCGTGCATTTCTTCTACAGGATGAGCCATAATAGGAGCCATAAAGTGATGCTCTGCAAATAAAGGGTCAACATTAACATCCCAATCAATGACTTCAATAAGGTAGTCAAAATCACCAACATGTTCTTTGGGTGTATTTTTCCATAGCATTTCTTCATCAATAATTGCATCATTCACAAGTGATTGATACATTGCAAAAACATCACTAGCCATTTGCGGTTCATATGTACATAAAGATCCTGGTGCATGAAGTGTCCCTGGAGGAACATCCCACCCAGTGCCTGGGACAAGCCGATAAGCTGCTGACAAATCAGTTATCTTATTATCACCTTTTGTAAAATTCATCAAAGCCTCTTTCACTTGTTCTTTTGTTGTTCCTGGTTGGAAACCAAAGAATGTGTAGGGGAAGTCTCCTCCATGATTATTTAATTGAGGTGGGAAGTAGTAAGCCTCTGGTTTACCCATTGCGCCAACCTTTGCAGCATGTTCATCACGTTGATGAATATGATGGGGAAGAGGTCCTTTGTTATCAAAAAACTTTGAGAACATTGGCCATTTGCCGAATTTAGCATAGAGGCGTTCTCCTATCAATTCTCCTTTAAGAAGATCGACTGCATCTCTAAGTAAGAATCGTTTCGTTTCACCATTATGTTCGAATACACAGAAGCTCAATCCTTCAAACTCCCCAGTAAGAGGTCCATTATCTGCAATAGTTGTCGAACTAAACCATCTTTCATCAATACCCCCACGATTCGATCCAAGGGCATAATAATCATCTGGATGCAGTTTTATTCTTCTTCCAGGAATACAGAATGAACGAGGTACCCAGTTAGGGGCAAGTCGAAAAATACCTTTCCCTTTCTCAAATGCCAATTTAATATCACTATCACTCATATACGTCTCCTTCTATTAATTTGTTTGATCTCTAAGTCTATCAAGAATTACTGCACCAATAATCAGCCCACCTTTAACTACTTGCTGGAAATAGGGAGAAATTCCTAAAAGATTCATTCCATTATTGATCACTCCTATTAATAAAGCACCGATGAGTGTTCCAATAATACTACCTCTTCCACCAGCTAAGCTTGTGCCCCCAATGACTACTGCAGCGATAACATCGAGTTCGTATCCTTGACCTGCAATAGCTTCTGCAGAATTTAATCGACTCGTAAGAATAAGTGCACTGAGTCCTGAAGCAATTCCAACAATCACATATACCATAGTTTTATAGAATTTTACATTAATCCCACTAAGGGTAACCGTTTCCTCATTTCCACCTATAGCATATGTATATCGCCCAAGACGAGTATGATTTAAAATATACCAGGCAATTATTACCGTAATAATGAAAATAATTGCAGGAATTGGGAGACCTAAGAAATATCCCCCACCAATTTCTCTAAATGCTGGAGAGAAACCACTAATTGGATATCCCTCACTATAGATGAGGGTAAGCCCTCGAACTATGGTAAGCATACCCAAAGTAACTACAAATGGAGCTATCTTTCCAATAGTAATGAACAGGCCATTAATTAGACCAATTCCTCCACCAACTAAAATAGCAATAATCGCAGCAGTGAAAGCACTCATCCCACTATTTTTCATTAATCCAGCACATATCATTCCAGAAAGAGCTAGGATTGATCCTACTGATAAATCAATTCCACCAGTAAGAATAACAAAAGTCATTCCTACAGCAATTACCCCATATATAGATGTTTGTCTAAATATGTTTAAAATATTATTCATAGTGAAAAAATATGGAGAAAGAAATGACAATCCTATACAAATTAAAAAGAATACAATCAATACTCCATTATTCTTCAATGCTTGTTTCATATCTAATGTTTTACTCATAACAAAAACCCTCTTTTATTTCTAATCTATTAGGCATGTTTTCTCTCATGCAACCCTAAGGAATACTCCATGACCACTTCTTCACTAAGTTGACCACGAGTAAACTCTTTTACAATTTTCCCTTCAAATACAATAGCGACCTTATCACTAATATTCATAATCTCTGGGAGTTCTGAACTAATCATAATAACAGCAGCTCCTCGCTGTGCAAGGTTCTGCATGAGTCTATATATTTCAACTTTAGCACCAACATCTATTCCTCGAGTAGGTTCATCAAAAATATAAACATCACAAGATCTAATAAACCATTTAGCAAGTACAACTTTTTGTTGATTTCCACCAGATAAATTCTTCACAAGTTGTTTTACAGAAGGTGTTTTAATATTCATACTATCAATCATCTTGTTCACTTCAGTGATGATTTTCTTTCTTCGTAATATGCCAGCTTTTGAATATAGGTCTAATACTGCAAGCGCAGCATTATCGAATACAGACATGCCTAATATAAGACCTTGTTGTTTCCTCTCTTCCGGAATAAGACCAATTCCTTTAAGAACAGCATCCTGACAGTTTCTTATATTAACTTTCTCACCATTTATAAAAACATCCCCACTATCTTTTTTTCGATACCCAAAAATAGTCTGCATTATCTCAGTCCGGCCCGCTCCAACAAGACCGACAAATCCAAAGATTTCTCCACGTCGTGCTGTAAAAGAAAGATTTTCACATATTCCTTTTTTAGTAAGATTTTTCACTTCTAAAACAGGTTCCCCTGGATTTGAATCATATTCTGGATATTGTTCTTCAAGAACCCTCCCGACCATATGCTTTACCATCTGATCATTTGACATCTCACCACGTTTTTTTGTAATAACGTGACAACCATCTCTAAGGATACTAATCCTATCTGCAAGATGATGTACTTCTTCAAGCCTGTGAGAAATATAGACAATTGAAACACCATCATTTTTTAATTTTGTGATAATTTCAAATAATTTATCTACTTCATTTCCTGTAAGAGCTGCAGTAGGTTCGTCCATTACAAGAATATCTGCTTGCAAAGAGAGCGCCTTGGCTATCTCAACAATCTGTTGGTATGCAGCTCCTAGAGATATAACTTTTTGATCTACATCAATATCCAAATTGAATGGAACAAGAAGCTCCTCTGTCATTTTCCTCATCTTTTTCCAATCAATCCCTCTTCCTTTATTTAGAGGTTCTCTCCCAATAAATATATTTTCAGCAACAGAAAGATATGGAATCAGATTCAATTCTTGGTAGATTACCCCAATCTTGTGGTTTATCATATCACGCACACCTGTTGAGATAACTTTTTCACCACGTAGTATTAGATCCCCTGAATCTGCCTTGTATAAACCAGAGAGAATTTTCATTAAAGTAGATTTACCTGCTCCGTTCTCTCCAACTAGGGCATGTAGCTCTCCTTTATATAAATCAAAATCAACATCTGATAATGCCTTTACTCCGGGGAAAGTTTTTGTGATACCTTTCATTTCTAATATTGGATTCATCCACTTCTCCTACATTTTAATAACATGGGGCTGTATTCACAGCCCCACATAGTTTGAAATACACCTATTATTCGGTAACAGGTAGTGGGCTAATGTATTCAACACTCTTTGCTGGTTTTGCACCAGTTTTAATAAAGTTTACTAATACATCTAAAGCTCTACTTGCTTGCTGACCTGGGAATTGGTCGATTGTTGCATCTAATTTACCTTCTTTCATATAAGAGAAAGCATCGGTAGTTGCATCGAAACCAATAGTAACTTTAGAGGCAGGATCAACACCAGCTGATTGCATTGCTTCGATAGCACCAATAATCATTTCATCATTTGCACCAAACACTGCATCAAATGCAGGATAAGCTTGCATTAAGTTTTCCATAACGTTCTGAGCTTTTGATCTTGAGAAATCAGCTGTCTGACTTACGATAATTTTAACATCAGATGCGTTGATAATTTCATCAAAACCAGCTTTTCTATCAAGAGCAGCAGAAGCACCAGGAGTTCCTTCTAACTCAACTATTTGTCCTTTCCCACCAAGTTGATCAATAATGAATCTTGCAGCGGCTCTTCCACCTTCAACGTTGTCAGCACCTACATGAATCAAAACTTTGTCAGTGTTTGCTTTTCTATCAACTGTAACAACAGGAATTCCTGCAGCAACAGCTGCTTCAATTGCTGGAACAAGAGAGTCTGTAGTCATTGGAGAAAGAAGAATTCCATCTACTTTCTGAGCAATGAAATTTTCGACAGCAGCCATTTGAACAGATGATTGATTCTGTGAATCATGAGTTCTAAGTTCTACTCCAAGAGTCTTTGCATAGGCAAGAGCCTCATCTTGCATAGTCACGAAGAATGGGAATTGTAATCCTGGAACTGTCATTCCAATAACAATAGTATCACTCTTCTCTACTTGGCCAGCAGCAAAAGCTGTAAAGCCCATCATCAACAATACCAACATAATAATCAGTAACTTTTTCATAACGCACTCCTTTAAAATGAATTTATATTTAGAATAACACATTTAGGCTTATTGTCAATATGAAATCGATTGCACAAACGATTTCATAGCCAATTATTCTTGACTTATCCTTTAAAGCAAGCTAGCCTCATATATAATGGAGTATATGTATGAGTCTTCCCCCATCAATAACAGAAAATGAATTCTTTGCAAAATTATCTCACCTAAAAAATATAGTAATGAATCATTCATCCCATGCTATTTACTTAGAATCAGAAGGTGCAATGCGTTGGCTTACAGGGAAAAGGCATCAGGTTATCGATATCCATCCATCCTCTCAAACAACAATATCAGCAATTATTAGTTTCGATAAAAACTCATATTTACTCAATTTTTATAGTGACCCATGGGAACAAAACAGGTTGAATGATTTCCTTAAAAACCCAATGTTCCAATCAAATGGGGTTAAGAGTATTCAAGACACTATGGATCACCTGCAGTTAACCAATTCAATAATAAACCCGAGGATGAAAGAATATCGTGAAATAGAGAGAGAGATAGTCTCCCCATTGATCGAAAAGAACCAATATAAAAAACTAGAATTTCTTGTAACAAATTCTAGAGAGGCCCTCTTAGAAGTCGCACACAAAGTAAATAGTGGTATGGATGGGTGGACCTTAAGATCTCTTGTCTACGAATCATATCATAAAAGACATCTTGAACTTAACCAAGTCATCCTCGCTTTGGATGGAATGAGCTCTTACCAACATCCTATGGTGGAAGATGACTCTGTTGTTAAAGAAGGGAGTATCATCAAAATAGTGACTGGTTCTCGCTTTTTCGATATGTTCCATTCTGCAACCCAGCTTGTAAAAATCGACAACCGAGTAACAAATGAGGAGAATTATCTCTATCATGCACTTCAAGAAATGGCTATTGAATATGCAAAGAAATTTATTCCAAACACATCAGAAGAATTGCTATATGCATCTTTAATTCCCATAGCAACTACCATAGAAGAGAAATATAATATTTCCAACTTCAAAGAGAGTGCACACATTCATCATGCAGGAGGACCTTTGAGTCCTCTAGGCAATAGAGATTTTGTGATAACGCAAAATGGTACGAGAAAAATATTCCCTTATACCCAGTTCTCCATCAATCCAGTCGATTCTATTTTACACTTAAAATGTGAACTCCAAGGAGTTGTGATTCCAGATGATTCCCCTATGATTTTAGATGAATTTACTCATACTGATGATAATAATGAATACATGACTATGCAATATAAAGGAAAAGATTTACGACTACCAACAATAATTGTAAACAATAAGGAATTAATGAAATGAAGTACTATTTCTTAGGAATCGATAATGGTGGAACTCTTTCAAAAGCTGCAATATTTGATGAGAAAGGAGTACAGATATCTTCTGCATCAACATCTGTCTCTATGATCACTCCCCATGAAGGTTTCACAGAAAGAGATATGGATGAACTTTTCTCCTCAACCGCACTCGTTATAAAAAAGGCTATCGCTGATGCACATATAAATTCTTCCCAAATAAAAGCTGTTGCTTGCACTGGCCATGGTAAAGGATTATATACATGGGGAAAAGATAATAAACCAAATGGGAATGGGATTATCTCAACAGACACACGCGCTTATAGGTATCCGCTCCTTTGGGAAAAAGAAGGAATTCTAGACAAAGTGTTTGCTAAAACATGCCAAAATGTTTTAGCCTGCCAACCTGTATCTCTATTAAGATGGATGAAAGATAATAATCCTAAACAGTATGATTCTATACAATACATATTCGAGGTAAAAGACTATATTCGATTTAGATTAACAGGTGTAGCGATGGCAGAGATTACCGATATGAGTGGAACAAATCTCCTAAATCTCAAAAGCAAACAATACGATGATGAACTGCTAGACTTATTCGGGATATCTGAAATAAAAGAAGCTCTTTCACCATTAGCACAATCAAGTGAAGTTTGTGGTTTTATTACGAAAGAAGCTGCCCTCATAACAGGATTGAAAGAAGGAACTGTTGTAGCAGGGGGAATGTTCGATATCGATGCAAGTGCAATTGCTATGGATATCACAAATGAAGATCATATCGCTGTGATAGGTGGAACTTGGAGCATAAATGAATATATTTCAAAAAAACCTATTTTAAATAAAAGTGTCATGATGAACTCTCTTTACTGTTTAGATGATTATTATCTTATTGAAGAAAGTTCTCCAACAAGTGCAAGTAATCATGCATGGTTTGTAAAAAACTTTTTAGCCGAGGAAAGCCAAGAAGCAAAACAAAAAGGAATTCATCCTTATGCCTATTGTGATAATTTAGCACAGCACATAGCCCCTGACGAACAACATATTATGTTCCTACCATTCTTATATGGGAGCAACTATAATCCACAAGCAAAGGCATCGCTTATTGGTCTTTCATCTCATCATACAAAAAGCCATATGATACGATCCGTGCTCGAAGGTATCGTCTTTACACATATGATTCATCTCGAAAAACTATTACTCAATAGAACTTCTACAAAAAGTATTCGTCTTGCTGGTGGAGTAACAGCTTCTCCCCTTTGGACTCAAATTTTTGCTGATATTACACATATTCCAGTTGGAGTTATAAAAACAGGAGAACTTGGTGCATTAGGAGCTGCAATGAGTGCTGCAGTAGCATCAGGTGTTTATCGAGACCTAACAGAAGCCGCTAAGGAAATGACAAAAATCCAAACACTCATTGAACCTCAAGAGAAATATCGACATATATACGATGAGAAATATAGTCAATATAAAGAGGTTGTTAATGCTTTAGACCCTTTATGGATTAAATTTTAATAATAAGGAATATAAAAACATGGAAAAACCAGTAATCATCTTAGACCCCTATCCACAGACTAGAGAGAGAATCTTCACAGCAGCGGTGTGGGAGAGAATATCTTCTATTGCAACTATCATCACAAGTAATAGTGAACATATGAGTGATAAAGAATTCGAGTCCTATCTCCCAAAAGCCGTAGCTATAATAGGTCAAGCTCCAATGCCAAAAGAGAGGCTCGATAAAGCACCTCTATTAAAAGTAATTTTTAATGTTGAGGGGAATTTTTATCAGAATATCGATTATGAAGAATGCTTCAAACGCTCAATAAGAGTCCTTAATTGTGGGAAAGTTTATGCTCGCCCTGTTGCTGAAATGGCACTCGCTATGGCTCTTGATTTATCAAGAGGAATCACTTGGGAGCACATACGATTTACACAAAACAAAGAAAGATACGTGTTAGAGGGAAACCAAAAAGCTAAATTATTAACTGGGGCAAAAGTTGGAATCATTGGTTTCGGATTATTAGGAACAAGTCTAAGACCATTACTCATTCCATTTAATTGTGAAGTAAAAGTATATGATCCTTGGCTCCCCACGTCTGTCATTGAGGAACATAATTGTGAAAGCACTTCATTAGACGAGGTTCTTTCAACGAGCGAGTTTATCTTTATCCTTGCAGGGGTCACAAAAGAAAACCAAGGTTTCTTGGGGAAAAGAGAATTTGACCTTATTCAAGATGATGCAAATGTAATCCTTGTGAGTAGAGCCGCTGTAGTCGACTTTGAAGAATTCACACGACAACTTGAAACAAACAGGTTTAAAGCTGCAACAGATGTCTTTCCAAGTGAACCTTTTGACAAAGAGCATAAAATTAGAACACTTCCTAATGTAATACTATCACCACACAGAGCAGGAGGTATCCCACAAGCATTCTATGCTATTGGAGAAATGGTAACTGATGATTTCACTTCGATTATTAACAACCTAACCCCAGTAAGAATGCAGGCTGCACAACCTGAAATAGTAAAAAGGTTAGTGAGTAAACCAGTTAAAGAGTAAACTAAGTTTATAAAGATTCATCAGCGTAGGGGTCAGCCCATTTAGATGGTGAGACCCCAGTTTTTGCTTTAAACAAGCGAGAAAAGTAATAAGGGCTATCAAAGGCAAGAGTGAAAGAAACCTCTTTTACACTTAATGTGCCCACTGTTAAAAGTTCTTTTGCTTTCTCAATCTTCATATTTAATAGATACTGATATGGAGAATACCCTGTATGCTCTTTAAAATAACTTCTTAGAGAGTAATAATTCACTTTTAACTGTTGGCAAATAGTCTCAACATCAAATTTTTCATATAAATTCTCTTGAAATAGAACCTTTGCAGCGTCCAATAAAGTACCATTTTGTTCATTATTAAATTGATACGTTCGCCTAATATACATTTTAGCAATAATATTCATGATTGAGGACGCAAGCATTTGCTGAAATCCATCTTCTTGTTTTTTTGCTATTCCAAGAGCTCCTTCGAAAAGAGAAATCATTGACCGGCTCATTCCATATTCATACACCATAAAATCTGGGTGGAGGATATGATTGCTAAACCATTGATGTGGAATCTCACCATCGAATCCAATCGAATATTCATTTATACCAAGAATTGAGTTGTATTGATATGAATAGCGTTCTCCTGGAGGAATAAGTATCAGAGAACCAGGAGAAATTCTCGTCTCTCCTATAAAAGACCGAAAAAAACTTTCTCCTTCAATAACATAGATAATCTTAAATAACGGTGAGATTGTTCCTGTTAACCACCTAGTATCAGTTGAATTATATTGAGTCCTTTCTTCTTTGATGTCTTGTTGAGGCAAGATGATTGTGTGAGAAATTGAAGTAGCATATAATAGAAAAGATTTATCTCTTTTTGTAATGTCTAAATATGTTGAAAAAGACATCCCATCAAGCTGTTTCATATCCATAGGCAGTAAACTAGTCTCCTTTTTTTAGCATAAGTTAACATAATTATTAAGTCTATCAATACTAATTATACTACATTCTTGTATATAAACATTGCTGGGTTACAAAGAACCCAGCAATTACAACTACATTTCTTTAAAATCCATAAGATGCATAATTATCTTTTAAGAAATCAGCAGGTGGTCCCATTATTACGGTTCGATTATCGTCCCAAACTGTAATTTTCCCAACGTTAGCAATTTCTTGCCCGTTGTATGGTTTAGTTCCATTTAGATAATTGTATGCTAAAACAACTGTTAAATAACCAAGTTTTGCCGGATCCCATAATGTACCGACTCTTAAAGAACCATCTTCAAGGTAAGGGCCTGAATCTGTGGGTAAAGAACTACCAACAACAGCTATGGAATTATTTTTTCCTTTTTCTTGAACTGCTTGAGCTGCACCTAAAGGAGCAGGAGTACTTACGCCAACAATACCTTTCAAGTTTGGATAAGCTTTGATTAAGTCTAAAGTTTTTTGGTATGCGACTTGTTGTTTTTCATCGGTAGGAACTCTATCAGTTACAAGTTTTAAATTAGGAAATGATTTTTTTGCATATTCAAGACCATAGTCAATCCAAGTATTTAAATTAGCAGCAGATAATCCACCGGTAACAATTGCATACTCACCACTAGTTCCCATCTCTTGTACTAAGAGATCCCACATGTGTTCTCCAAATCCTCGGTCATCAATTTGGTGCACTGAAATATCTACAACAGAAGGATCTGCTGGAGTGTCCCAGTCAAATATTACAATACCGGCCTTTTTAGCTTTCATAAGAACGGGAGTTAAAGCTGCAGCATCATTTGGAGCTACAGCAATCACATCAACGCCTTTACTTATGAGGTCTTCAAGCATTTTAACTTGTTCTGCCGCATCTGCAGTTGTAGGACCTGTATAAATGACTTCAATACCAAGGTCTTCTCCAGCTTGCAGAGCTCCTTTCTCTGAAGCATTAAAGTAAGGAATACCAACTAGTTTAGGCATAACGACGATAGTAATTTTATCGTTTGTGGCCTCTTTTGCGCCACTAGCAAACATCATACCAGTCATAACAACTAACACCATGAAAATAACTAGAACTTTCTTCATAAGTTCCCTCCTTATTAATTACTTGGTAATACAATTAGTATTACAAAAGTATAGCCACATTTAATCAGGTAGTTTTTTCAACCCCAATAGGGTCACCCTCAAATCTTTCTCTTCCAGTGTTCAGCAAAATAGTTGATTGCTAAAACTAAAATTAGAATAAATCCCATTAATACGTTTGTTAAATATCTGTTTAATCCAAATATATTTAACCCACTTGAAATTACTTGAAGAATCATCGTTGCGAGAAGAGTTCCCATGACTTTACCTTCTCCACCACTAATACTAGTACCGCCTAATACTGAGGCTGCTACTGATTGTAGTAAGTAAGAAGATCCATATGATTCTTTAGCTGAATTATACCGAGAAGCCATTATGATTCCCGCCATCCCAGCAAGAAGTCCAGCTATCATATAGGTTTGGAACAAGATTTTTTTTACTTTAATACCAGAGAATTCAGCAACTTTTGGATTGCAACCAATCATCACAATTGCTGCACCCATCTTGCTTTTCTCTAGTAGAGCCCACATAAAAAAAAGTACAATAATAAAAATAATCATAGGGATAGGAATTCCCAATATTGCAGAATTACCAATATTTAAGAAAATTAAGGGAAAACCAGAAATTGCTCCACCTTTTGTGATGTTTAAACTAATACCTTCAAACAATGTAGCAGCTCCAAGTGTTGCCAGCATTGGAGTAACTCCAATGTAGGAAACAACAAATCCATTAAACATTCCTAATACTACAGAAACAACTAACATCACTAATACACCAATTATTACCGAGACTAAAGGCATATTTGTTAAAGTGAAATAGGAGGACATGGTAAGCCCTCCAACTATCATAGAAAGAGTCGCTGAGAATGTTAGGGAAAGATTAATACCACCTGTCATAATAATCAGCATCATTGAAAGAGAAAGAATTCCAAATTCAGGAAGTTGGTAAGCTAGGGATTGAATATTATAATTGCTCAAGAACTTATTAGGTGAAAGTAAAGACATGATAATAAATATGAAAACAAATATGATAAGGAGAATACCCTCTTTACTTGAAAAGAGTTTCTTTAACTTAGATTGCATAAGTACCCCCTTCTTCAACATCAACCCGAATTTTTAATTTTTCTTCTCGTTGTTTTTGAATCATATCTACACTTATTGAGGAAATTATGATGAGTCCCACTATAATTTTTTGCCAGAATGTTGGAATTCTCATTAAAATCATTCCATTATTAATTACACTAAAGAGCGATACGCCAATGAGTGTGCCAAAAACAGACCCATATCCACCCAGAGTACTAGCTCCGCCCAATACAACAGCGGCAATAACCTGCATCTCGAATCCAAGAAATGCGTTTGGATCAACCTGTCTCATAATAGAAGTATGTGCTACAGCCGAAAGCCCTATTATAAAACCTTCAATAGAATAGACAAAAAGAATAATCCTGTTTGTTTTAAAACCCATTCTTTCTGCAGACTCAATATTTCCGCCAATAGCATATATTCCTCTTCCAATCACTGTATGTCTCAGAACAAACCAGGTTAAGATTACAATAGGAATTAAAAATACAACCTGTATGGGAATTCCAATAGATCTCCCATCATTAAGAATTATTGGTACTAGTAGAATTCTGCCAAAATCGATAAAATTCTGTGGAATTCCTGTAATCCAGTTCCCATTAGTTGTATAAAGAACTACTCCTAAAATCATACTCATTGTACCAAGAGTCGCTACAATTGGAGGTATTTTCAACATTGAAATTAATAATCCATTCATTAAACCCATTAAAACACCAGCCACACAAGCTATAAGTACAACAACAAAGATATTCTGCGTAAAATGCACTAAAGTTTGACCAATTATTACATTAACTGCGGTAATAATAGATGCAACAGAGACATCAATTCCTCCTGTAAGTAATATAAACAGCATTCCCATTGCCATCATGGCAAGTACAAGATTACTTTTTAACAAATCTAAAAAATTTTCTATTGATAAAAAAGCAGGATTCACTATTGCTATAAATACCGAAATAACAATAAGAACAATAAGTAGGGGCAATTCTTTTACTTTTTTTAATCTATTCATCATATACCTCATATCGCCTTACTCATGATGTCTTCTTGGTTTAGCCCTTCACAATACATATTAGCAGTAACCCTTCCTCGCCTCATAACAACTACTCGGTCACATATAGCTAGAATTTCAGGGAGTTCTGAAGAAACTATGAGAATACCTAATCCTGCTTCTGCAAGAGTTCTCAGAAGTTTATGTATTTCAGCCTTTGCTCCAACATCAATCCCATTTGTAGGTTCATCGACTATTAAGATTTTGGGTTCTGTCGCTAACCACTTCGCAATCACTACCCTCTGTTGATTTCCTCCAGAAAGTTTTGCTGCTAGAAGATCTGGATTATCTGGACGAATTTCTAATTTTTTCATCCAAGTTTGTACCATACTATCTTGTTTAGATTGATTGATTATTCCAATTCTATTACTCAAGATATCTAATAAAGTGAGGCCTAAGTTTTCTTTCGTAGATTTTCTTAATACTAGCCCTTCAGATAGACGATTCTCTGGAATGAAGGCTATTCCCGCATGCATTGCCTCTGTTGGTGTTTTTATAATGATGTCTTTACCATCGAGAAGTAAAGAACCTTCGTCCGCAGTATTCAATCCAAAAATTGATTTAGCAACTTCAGTTCTTCCAGCTCCAACTAGTCCTGTGATCCCTAGGATTTCGCCTTTGTGTAACGTAAAGTTTATATCTTTAAAATTTCCTTTTTTTGTAAAGTTTTTTACTTCTAATAAAGGTACATCAAGATGCCTTTTAGGATAAATAGTATAATATATTTGCCTCCCGACCATAAGAGAAATGAGTTGATCATCATCTAATTCATTTTCATCATACGTTCCAATGAACTTCCCATCCCTTAAAATTGAAAATCTATCAGAAACTGCAAATAGTTCATCTAGTTTGTGACTAATAAAGAGTAATGAAATACCCTTTTCTTTCAAGCTAAACATGATCTCGAATAGTTTTTGAACTTCAGTATTAGATAATGATGAAGTTGGCTCATCTAAAATAAGTAATTTTGCATTATTTGCTAAAGCTCGTGCAATCGCTACAAGCTGCTGTCGTGCTACAGATAAGTCCCCAAGGAGAATGTCTAAATCTATCTCTACTCCAAGTTGCTCAAGGGCATTACGAGCAAGGTCTCTCATCTCTTTGTAATTAACGAACTGTTTACTTCGTTTTACGTAACGACCAAGCGTAATATTCTCCAAAACCGACAAATTGGGAAATAGGGAGAAATCTTGATAAATAACAACTATCCCATGATGAAGTGATGTAAGAGGATCTAAATGTGTTAAAATTTCTTCTCCCATTTTTATTATGCCACCAGGTTCTGGCTGATATATACCTGATAGTATTTTTATAAGAGTAGATTTACCGGCACCATTTTCACCTATTAGGGCATGAATTTCTCCTTTATTAACTGAAAGTCCGACATTTTGTAATGCTTTAACTCCTGGGAAAAATTTAGAAATATTTTCTATTTCTAATAAAGGGGTTTCCATATACAATCTCCTTTAACTATACTTTGATTATTAATTCGAAATGACTAAAGCACAATTACCATAATCGTAATATTTCATAGAGTTTATGAGCAATGATATCTATTTTTTCGATCAGAGATGCCGATTATTTAGAAGACAATGTATACAAATGTATAAACAAGTTATTTATTTAATTTGATAAATAGAGCTATAGTGAACATCGTATCAATATTAGTACTTAAGATGGTAGGGTAACGGTTGTCAAAAGTACTGATTATGATATGATATTCTCACTATCTCATCACATAGGAGAAGCACTAGTATATTATGTCTATGATTAAATCTTTCACTTTAGGACTATATGAAAAATCTATGCCTGACACTCTTTCTCTAGGTCAAAAACTCATCAAGGCAAAAAATGTTGGTTATGATTTTATTGAAATGAGCATTGACGAATCAGATTATAGGCTTAATCGACTTGATTATTCTTATAAAGAAATAGAAACATTAAGAAAAGAAATTGAAGAAACATCCCTTCCAATTGGTTCTATTTGTTTGTCAGCGCATAGAAAATATCCTCTTGGAAGTTTAGAGAAATCTACAAGAGATCAATCTCTCAATATAATGAAAAAGGCTCTTGAATTAGCTTCTTACTTAGGTATACCTATCATCCAGTTAGCAGGATATGATGTATATTATGAAGAATCTAATGAAAAAACAAAGACACTCTTTATAGAAAATCTTTCAATTTGTGCAGATTTAGCTGCAAAACATGGAATTCTCTTAGGATTTGAGACAATGGAAACTCCATTTATGAATAGTGTCACAAAAGCTCTTTTCTACGTGTCTCTCATTAACTCTCCATATCTACAAGTATATCCAGATTTGGGAAATATTGTGAATGCATACGATGGGGACAATCAAAAAGCAGTAGAGGATTTAATTAACGGCAAAGGACATTTAATAGCAACTCACATAAAGGAAAGCCTTCCAAGCAAATATAGAGAGATTCCTTATGGCACTGGGCATGTAGACTTTCCTCTACTTCTAAATACTTGTTGGGACTTAGGCGTCCGTCGATTTGTTACTGAATTTTGGCACACTAGTAGTAAAGATTGGGAAAAACAGCTTACCGACTCATATCAATATGTGAATGAGAAGTTTTTTTTATCAAAATTCGTTTAGGTTAGAAAACGTCAGGATCTCTCTTTCCTCATATTTTTTTTAGTTACTATTATTTTCGTCATTCCTCATATCTATTTAAATGAATAAGAGACGGCTCTCTTTTATCTACATTGTGGTATTCTTTTTCAGGATACCCCAATGAGATTACAGAGAAGGGGGTTATATATGTAGGAAGATGACATATTGACGATATCATTGTCATTTTTATCTCGTCTGGATAAAGCCCAAGCCAGCATCCTCCTAACCCTTCATCCACTAACTCTAATAGGATATTCTCTGTGGCAGCTGAGAGATCTTGATCCCACTTTGTATGTTTTTCATTTATTTTCCTCGTATCAAGTAAAACGACAATTAAGGCAGGTGCACCACCTGCAAAATTTGCATACTGACTAAAAGATGAGACCTCTTTAATCTTCTGCCCGTCATCAATAATAAGAAATTGCCATGGTCTTGCATTATGAGCAGAGGGAGCTTGCATTGCTGCATAACAGAGGTGTGTGAGGATTTCTCTATCGACTTTCTTCGTTAAGTATTTTCTAATACTTTTTCTCTTAAATATTGCATTCATAACTGAATAGTACCATATATATGATACTACATCAAAAAAATTCCCAGTAAGAAGATCCTACTGGGAGAAAATTTTACGTGACTTAGTGATAAATCATTCTTAGAAAAAATTAGCGCTCTTACCCCAATCATAATCAATCTCTTTGAGCTCTTCACGATTAGGCATCGGATAGAATAAAATCCCATCACCTTTAGCAATATAGATACCATTATCAATAACTTGGTAAGTAAATTTTGAACCAAAGGAACGGTCGACAGTTTTAGTCATCTTATCCTTCTGACTTTGTATGGTTGTAATACAATCTTTTAAGTGATCTAAATCTCTCTCATACATACTACCAATATTGCCAGTATCTTCTTTTTCATCAAAATCAATAATGAACATATCATTGAAGATAATTGCAGGAACTGTGATCTTCTTCGAGTGATCATTTATGATGTAGTCTGCTAACATTTTTGGCTCTAAAGAACTCACGATGAATGGATGAACCGGGCAATGTTCTTTGTATAACCCATACCCTCTCCAGTTAGCTGGCTTTTTATAAGGTGCCGCTTTAAGAGTAAGCGTACTCCCATCTTTTGTTACTAGATAGACATTTTTATACTGTTCAAGAGGGACATTCTCAATCACTCGATAAATTGATAAATACAAAGAATGTTTTACCTCACCACTAGAGTGAGCAACACATTTCTCCTTTGCATAATCCCAATCAAAATAGTCTCCAAATTCCCCTTTCACCTCTGCAAACATCAATCTCTCAGCAGAACCTTTTTTTGATCCTTGTGCCATGTACGATCCAAATTCTTTTGGTTCGAGTTGACTTGCTACCAATGCTTCAATCGGTGAAAACACTACATAGTAATAATTCATACGCACACTCCTTATATTGTTAATTCATGAGCAGTGAAAATAAATTGTACTTGCTAAAAATAGAAACTGCTATTAATGAAACTATAGCCATAATTTTAATAAGAATATCGAGTGAAGGGCCAACTGTATCTTTCAATGGGTCTCCTACAGTATCTCCCACTACTGCAGCTTTATGAGCATCTGATCCTTTACCACCATAGTGCCCATTCTCTACATATTTCTTACCATTATCCCAAGCTCCTCCTGCATTTGCAGTATAGAGAGCAAGCATTACTGAGGAGAGTGTTGTTCCGATTAGTAGGCCACCAACAAACTCAGCACCAAAGATAAATCCTGTAATTAATGGAGTCGCAACAGCTATAAGAGCTGGCACTTTCATCTCAGCTAGAGCGCCTGCACTACTAATACTAATACATGTTTTATAATCAGGAAGGCTTGTTCCTTGAATGATACCAGGGTCTGCTTTAAATTGTCTTCTTACTTCTTGGACCATCTTTCTTGCAGCATTTGCCACAGCTTTGATCAAGAGTCCGCTAAATAAATAAGGAAGAGCAGCACCAACTAATGCTCCAACCAAGGTAAGAGGATGTACTATATTTAATACTAAATCGATTCCGTGCGAAGCTGTTTCCCCAGCTTGAGCATAGAGGTATGAAGCAAAGAGAGAAAGAGCCGCAAGAGTAGCTGAACCTATTGCAAATCCTTTTCCAATTGCTGCAGTGGTATTTCCTACTGCATCAAGTTCATCTGTTATACCACGAACATCAGGATGTAACTTAGCCATTTCACTAATACCACCTGCGTTATCAGCGATAGGACCATAGGTGTCAACAGAAACAGTAACTGTTACAAAGCTAAGCATACCAATAGCCGCCATCGCGACACCGTATAAACCAGCGGTTGCATTCGCTGCGATGATTGCAACTCCAAGGATAATAACTGGAGCAACAACAGAAATCATTCCAACACTCATTCCTTCTGTAATGGTAAGAGCTGCCCCTTCCACACTGCTTGCTGCAATCTTTTGGGTCGGTTTGAAATCATAACTTGTGTAATATTCAGCAATCTGACCAATAACAATACCGCTTACAATTCCCAGAACTGCACATACCCAAGGGGAAAATGCACCTAAAGTAAATCCAATAGAACTAAGAGCCTCTCCCTTGAAAACAAAGTAAGAAACAAAACCAGAAGAAATAATTGTTAATCCAGCACCCATGAAAGTTGCTGCATTAAGTTCTTTATGTGGGTTTGATGACACTTTCTTTACGAGCAAGAAAATAATTCCAATGATGGAAGAAAAAATTCCTGCTCCTGCAATGAGAAGAGGAACATAGATTAGTTTCGATATTAATGAACTCTCAAGGTTACCCCCATTTGAAAAGAAAATATATGCAGCAAGAATCATAGCTGAAACAAGAGCTCCAACATAACTTTCTAACAAGTCAGAGCCTAGACCTGCAACGTCACCTACATTATCACCTACATTGTCAGCAATGGTGGCGGGGTTTCTTGGATCATCTTCTGGGATTCCGGCTTCAGTCTTTCCGACCAAGTCAGCGCCCATATCAGCAGCCTTTGTATAAATACCACCACCAACACGGTTAAACATAGCAATAATTGAGCATCCTAATGCATATGCACTTATTGTCATAGTAAAAGGAATATCAGAAATCCCTAACCAGTTTGTATGGAATGTCAGATTTTCTGGATTTAATTGTTTAAGGAAAATTCCAAATACAA
This sequence comes from Sphaerochaetaceae bacterium, assembly GCA_963663665.2. GTDB lineage: Bacteria > Spirochaetota > Spirochaetia > Sphaerochaetales > Sphaerochaetaceae > SABI01. Next base: position 897,402 of record CAXXKP010000001.1, on the reverse strand, counting down.
CATAGACAATAGCAAGACCAAGTAGAGCGAAACCACCAACAGAGAGACCCATAACAGATCCACCCTTAAACGCGACACGTAATGTTTTCCCTAAACTCTTTGTATTTCGAGCTTCATTCGATACTCGTACATTGCTGATGGTAGCAATATTCATTCCAATCCATCCAGCACTTGCACTCATTGTTGCACCAATAAGGAAAGCAATAGCGCTTGGTATAGAAACAACAACCCCTAGAAGAATTGCAATAAAAATAACAACCTTTAAAATGACTGAGTATTCGAGAACTAGAAATGCTCTTGCTCCTTCTTGAATAGCAGAAGCAATTTGTTGCATTTGCTCAGTACCGGGATCCTTTTTCTTCACTCCATAATAGTTGATCCCAGCAAAGGCTAAAGCCGCAATTGCTGCGATGATGATAAATCCAATCATATGACTCCCTCTATAAATTAGTGTAATATACAATGTGCGAGATATCTACCAATAGATGAGCACATTTGGTATTCAAACAAAACCTATATCATATTTCTAACATTAACGCTAGTAATTGTCAGAAATAAATAATGTATTTGTTTTTAATATATAGGATAAAAGACCTCAACGAGATAGTTGTTTTCTCTTTTAAATTATTAAATAGAGACCCTTATTTCGTAGTTTTAATATAATTAACGTGAGTTCCTCAGAAACTTCTAGTTAGGCTTAAATCCTCATTGAAACCAAAAATTCCTTTACAAAGATAAAATACTTGTATTGAATTATGTAAAAACAAACGAACCAGAAAGAACTGAGAGGCACGCTTCCACTACTTTAGAGTCATAAAGCAAACCAGTGTTTTTCCGAATTTCATCCATGGCTTTTTCCATACCTAATGCAGCTCTATAAGGACGATGTGAAGCCATCGCTTCAATAACATCTGAAACAGCAATAATTCTGGCCTCATATAAAATCTCTTCACCCTTCAAGCCAATAGGATATCCAGAGCCATTCATTCGCTCATGATGCTGCTTTACAATATCTGCAATTGGCCATGGGAAATCTATATCTTTAAGGATTTGATATCCAGCTTCAGCATGAGTTTTTATCATATCATATTCTAGATCAGTGAGTTTTGTTGGACGCATAAGAATCTCTGCTGGTATACTGAGCTTACCCAGATCGTGCACAATACTAGCAAGAAACACAATCTCCTGTCTTGTCTTATCAAGTCCTAATTCCTTTGAAATTGCAACGGCAAGCTCTGCTACTCGACGTTGGTGCCCTGAAGTATAAGGATCTCGGAGTTCAATTGCGGCCGACATCCCCTGTAATGCTTTGGCATAACTGGAATGCAACCGCTGATAGCTTAATTGAAGTTCTGCTTCAGCTAGCACTCTTTCACTTATATCATCAAAAGTGAACATCTTTGCATTCTTACCATACCAATTTATAAAGGAGAAATGTTTTTCAAATATTCTCTCATCTCCATATTTATCTTTACACGTAAATCTTGGCTTGGTCCCTAATATTTCTTCCAAGACTGTCCCTTCAAAAACCTCAAATTCAAACATATGATTAGCTATAATATTTTTAAACACCATACAACTATTCAAATCAAAAATCAGAATTGGTGAATGATAATCATTTAACATATTTCTTAAATCGTCATATGAATTATTTAAAGCCTCCTGAGTTGCATTACGGACAATCGCATTATGCATTGCATGGGTAATAAACCCTTGCATATGACCCTTTACTAAAAAATCCTGTGCGCCAAGATCAAGGCATTGTGTAGCAATTTTCAGGTTGTCGTTACCCGTCATAATGATGACGGTTTGTTTTGGATACATATCATGTATAGTGACAAATGTTTGCACACCTAAGCTATCTGGTAGCCCGAGATCTAGCAAAACAAGATCATAGCGATTTTTTTTCATCGAATCGAGAGCCGTTGCTAATGAATTAACTTTTTCAACATTAACATGCCTAACTGAATCTTCTTCAATCATTGTATGTAGTAATTCCTGATCGCCAAGGTTATCCTCGACAATGAGTGCAAAAATACTATCCTTATTTGCAATAAAATCATGATCTAATTGGTGTGCCATTTACAATTTCCTTTCAACAATAACTCAATCTTTCTTAGGGAACTTTACTACTTTAAACCAGAAACCCTCAATAGCTTGAACAATCTCAGCAAACCCCGCCAAGTCGACAGGTTTCATAACATAAGAACTAGCATGTAGATTATAGGTCTTTACAATATCTCTCTCTGCATTTGATGAAGTAAGTATAACTACAGGTATTTTCTTTAGATGTCGGTCTGCCTTAATTTCTGCAAGCACTTCTATTCCATTCTTTTTTGGAAGATTTAAATCAAGCAGGATAAGATCTGGTGTTGGAGCGTTTGTATATTCCCCTTCCTTCTTTAAATATGAGAGTGCTTCGACCCCATCAGAAACATCATCAATATTTACGATGATTTTCCCTGAAATAAAATTTTCTTTGGTCAAAACCACATCAGCAGGATTATCCTCTACTAATAAAATCTGAACGTTATCCATGTATAATTTCCTCCTCCTTTGTTTTTGGAATTGTAAATATAAATGTTGAACCTTGCCCTATCTCTGATTCAATCCAAATTTTCCCTTCATGCCGTTCAACTATTTTTTTCACAATAGCTAGTCCAATACCTGTACCGGAATAGGTCTCTCGGTTATGTAATCGTTGAAAAACAACAAATATCCTATCAAAGAACTGTTGATCTATCCCTATGCCATTATCCTTCACTCTAAACACCCATTCTTCTTCTACTTGAGTTGCAGAAATTTCTACTACAGGATTTGAATCTCCATGAAATTTTATGGCATTTGAAATAAGATTTTGAAAAACCTGACCTATCTGTTGCTTCTCAGCATATATGAGAGGCATATCACCAATTTGAATTGTTGCATTTGAGTTCTCAATAATTGTACTAAGATTTTTTAATACATTTTCTAATATGCTATTAACATCTACAACTTCGAATTCTCTAGCTTGTGTTCCAACACGAGAATAAACAAGCAAATCATTTATTAAGGCTTGCATTCGTTGTGCACCATCAACTGCAAATTGTATATACTGATGAGCTTTATCATCAAGTTTATCGCTGTAACGTTTTTCTAGTAATTGTGTAAAACTAGCAACCATTCTCAGCGGTTCCTGCAAATCATGAGAAGCCACATAGGCAAATTGCTCAAGGTCATGATTTGACCGAGAGAGCTCAGTTGCAATATTCTCAAGTTCTATCGTTCTTTCTTTTACTTTTTCATTTAGCAACTCGCGATGAGTTTGTAGTTCTGAGGCCATAATGTTAAATGATTTCACCAATTCTGACATCTCATCATTCCCAGGAAGTAATGGTAACCGATACGTCGACTTCCCATCTGTAAGTTTTTTAAATGCAAAGAGCATATTCTTTGATGGTTTGATTATTTTCTCGCGCAAACTTATCAATAAAATTGACAGAGTAACTAGATAGGCAATTACTACAAGGCTAATATTTAGTAACATTATTCCACGAGTACGCTCTGTAATAACCCGAGAAGGAAATCCTATTGAAATTGCCCCATATGGAGCATTGCCATTCTCCAATAGGGTTGTCTGATAATATCTTTTTTCTCCATCGAGTCCTGTTAAAACAAGAGGACTGTTTTTTGTCTCTAAGAATCTCTGCGATAACATTTCTGCTGGCATTATAGTACCAATATATTTCTCAGGATCAGGATACCGAGCAAGAATATTCCCCATTATATCAATAATTGTTAGAGTTGTTCCTTCAGGTAAACTTAATGGTTCAACTTGATCATAAATCCACTGGGTATCTATTCCGACTGAAAAAATACTGACAATTTCGTTGTCTGAATTCAAAACAGGATATGCTACAGGAAATATTGGCATCCCTGTTGTTTTTCCAATAACAAATTCTCCAATGATAAATTCCTTCTCTTTGACAACCGATTGGTACCACTGTCGATCTGCGTAATCAACGGTGCTAGAGGAAGAAATCGCACCAGAAATCATCTTACCGGTCGCATCCACTAACACAATATTAGCAATACTCGGTATGAATTGTCGCCCCAGTTCAAATACTTCACTATCATTGGTTGGATTGTTATCAAAAAATATCGGATTTACAGCATATGATCTAAGGAGCATCTTTACATTGCTCAGAAGTTCTGATTGGGAATTCGAGAATTGTTGTGCAAGCAACTTTTGTTCAATCACAATTTTATCAATAGTTAATTGACGATACTTGAAAGTTGAATAGCCGAAAAAGATTAACAGAGGTATTAAACAGATAAGGACAATTAATGTAACTTTAAATTGTAATTTAATATTTACCTCCTAATTTTAATAAAAAGTAGCAAGGAATTCTTTAATTTTACCACAGAACTTATCAAATACAAGCTACTTACTCATAATAGTTATTATATAATTTACTGCCCGATAAATCTCTGTTGAAGCATTCTAATAAATCAAATATAGAGAAAACTCTTGAAAAAGATTTTATCAATGCCCAATTCATCTGTTGCTATACCTGAATATCTATTTTATCTAATTGGAGGGAATTATTTGCACTATGGAACCCTTCTCCTTTAGATTATTCCTGAGAGTAAAACTTCATTTTTATCCAAAATAGAGTCTAATTCCGTTTCTTACATTTTGTAAACCTATCATCACATTAAGCCACAATTCTGTAAAAAAGGAAGGTCTCGTGAAGAAGATAGTGTGAGAATCACTTTTTTCCTATAAATACTCACATGATTAAAGGCTATAAGAAACCCATACTATGCATCTTGTGTTAATAAAACGATAGTATGGGTTATACTCTTTTAAAAATAATTCTTTATAAAATCCACATTACCAATCCCGGAACATACGTTATGAGTAAAAGAACCCCAATCATGGCAAATAAGAATGGCCAAATCTCCTTAATTGTATCTTTCAAGTTTGCATTAAGTACTCGACAGGAGGTGAATAAACATAATCCAAAAGGAGGAGTGAGCATTCCAATTGCTAGATTAGTTGTCAGCACAATACCAAAGTGTACTAAATTAATGTCTAGAGCTCCTAATATTGGAAGCAATAAAGGAACTGCAATAATCTGGATAGATCCTGCTTCCATAAACATTCCACCCACTAAAAGTGCTAGGTTAATGATAAGGAGCAATAAGAATTTATTTGTTGTTAGACCAAGAACAGTTTCAAATGCTTTTTGAGGTATCTGAAGATAAACCATCGTATAAGCAAATAAAGAAGCACTAGCAATAATAATCATAATTCCAGCAGAACTAATAGCAGATTGCATTAAAATCTTAGGGAGCTCTTTTAGCTTTATTTCTTTGAAGATAAAAACCCCCACTATAATTGAATATATAACAGCTACAACCGCTGACTCTGTTGGGGTAAAGACACCTAAGAAAACACCTCCCACAATAATAACAGGTGTACCTAATGCTATAATGGTATCAATGACTACTTCTTTAATATTTTTACCTTTGAGTCCCACAGAATCCTTGGGAATACCCTGTTTCTTAGCTGTAATAAAAGTAACTATAGCTAATACTAGTGCAAAAATAATTCCCGCTGGAAAACCAACTTTATAAAGATCTCCAACTGAAACTTTAGTAATTGTTCCGTAAATTATAAATGCGATACTTGGAGGGATTATTATTCCTATCGGACTAGCTGCTGTAACGATTGCAGCTGCATAAGGTTTTTGGTATTGATGTTGTGCAAACCCCGTCACCATCACTCCTCCAATAGCTGCCGCTGTTGCGATTGCACTTCCACTTATTGCAGCAAATAGCATACATGCTACAATTGCTACCATTCCCATCCCACCTGTTAATTTACTTACAAAAAGTCCTGCAAAAGAAATTAATCTCTTTGCAAGACCACCTTTATTCATTAAATCTCCAGCTAAAATAAAGAAAGGAATTGCAAGTAGTGCAACAGAGTCTACACTAGTGAAAAATCTTTGAACGGCAGTAATAGGATTAATGCCAGCGATAATAATTGTTAGCAAAGAAGATAGTCCCATTGAAGTCACTATTGGGACTCCAAGAGCAAGTAAAGCAAATACTGAACCAAATAAAAGTATTGTCATTTTTTAGCCTCCTGTATTCCATCAATAATTCCAATCAATGTTTGAAAAATAAATATTCCAAACGCTGGAGGGAAAATAGAATAAACCCAGGCTTTCGGAATCCGCAAATTAGTAGTTACTTGTGATCCAGAAATTTTGATAAAATCAAATGCAATAAAAAACATTGCCAAGAAAAATCCAAAAGAAATAACTTGCTGTAATACTAATAACCAATTCCTTGATTTAACATTGAGGATTTCCTCAAGGACACTTACATTAATATGTATCCGTCTCTTTGCAATCATCGCAGATCCTATCATAATTGCCCATATATCAGCGTAACGAGTAACCTCTTCTGTCCAGCTAAATCCAGTTCCTACAACATAGCGTAAAAAAATCTGACCAAAATAGGTAAGGGTCATAATAGTAAATAACAGGATAATGAAGTATCCGCAAATTTTATCAATAACATCACTAATTTTATGTAATGAATCCATATGGTACCTTCCTCTTTTCATATAAAGAGGTGGTTGTTTTTACACAACCACCTTGTGTGATCCACCAATATATACCTATTTAATATTGAGAATCATATCATAGAATTTTCTCATATCACCTTGCGCATACTTATCTATTACAGGTGCCATGGCTTTAACAAATGGTCCTTTCTCAACCGAGTTAACTATCATTCCTTTAGCAATCAGTTCATCTCTAGCTATTGATTCGTCAGCTTTTTGTTCTAAACCAAGTTTGTATGCAGCTGATAATGCAGATTCAACTATAATCTCTTGGTCTTCTTTAGGGATACTATTAAACCAAGACATACTTGTTTGCATGGTCGCAAAAGCAAATACGTGACCTGTTTCTGACACATATTTCTGTACTTCATTAATATTATAGTCGCGAATAGTAATGATAGTGTTTTCATGGGCTTCAACAGTCCCTTGCTGCAAAGCAGTATATACTTCTGACCATGCCATTGCTTGAGCATTAGCTCCAAGAGCTTTAAATGTATCAATATAAACTGGGGACTCAGCTACTCGCATCTTTACACCAACTAAATCTGCTGGAGTGTTAACAGGTTTGTTCTTCATTGTTACGTGTCTAAACCCACGAGGCATGGTAGAAAGGTTTTTAAACCCATATTGATCACCCTTAGCAAAAATATCAGTATAAATATCTGAAGCTAAAAAGCTCTCAACATGATCCCAATCTCTAAATAAGAAAGGAAGATCTAATACATCAATTTCTTTAATAAACAAATTCAAGTCACTTGTAGTAATTACAGAAAATTGTAAGGTGCCGGCTTGTAAACCTTCCATCAAAGGTCCAGAATCTCCTAATTGCCCACCACCATATATAATAATGTTATACTTGCCATTTGTCTTCTCTTCCACTTGTCGTTTAAATTCATGAGCATAATTATCATAGGCAGTGCCTGGTGCTGCGATGTGCCCAAGTCTTAAATCTATAGGACCATCATTAGCACCATTTTCTTTTTCGCCTTGTGCAACTACTGTAAAAGTAACTAGTAATACCATAATCAAGACGCTTATCCAAATCTTTTTCATCCATTCCTCCTTTGTTCCACTCAATATGTGGAATTCCCATGCAATCAAAATTTTTTCACTACATTAATTAACTGTAATGATTTATTTATTCTTTACTAAATCAGTGGCAACTTGAATAATCCAATCTTCTTGCCCCCCAACTGCTTTCCTTTTTCCCAATTCGACAAGTATTTCCCTTGAATCCAGGTTAAATCGTTTGGCAGCTTTTTGAGCATGCAACATAAAACTTGAATAGACTCCTGCATACCCTAAGGTAATGGAATCGGAATTATGTCTTGGCAATTCCTTTTCCTTTTTCATAATTAAAGGACCTAATATCTTCTCTGCCGCATCCATTGTTCTAAACACATCAGCTTGTAAGTTAATCCCATATTTACGAAGAGTGGCTACTAATAATTCTGTTGAAGAATTCCCAGCACCTGCACCTAGGCCTGCAAGAGAACCATCAATATAAGTAGCTCCTGCTCTCACTGCTGCTAGAGAATTACCTATAGCACAACCAAGGTTATCATGAGCATGATGACCAATAGGAACATCTAATACTTTCCTTAATCCCTCAATCCTTTCAGCCACTTCATGAGGTAATAGAGCTCCAGCAGAATCTGTTAGATAGATCACATCTGTACCATACGATTGCATAATAAGGGCTTGTTCCTGAATTTTTTCAACAGAAGCCATGTGACTCATCATTAAAAAACCAACTGTTTTATATCCAAGATCTTTACATGCTTTTATATATTGCTCTGAGGTATCAGCTTCTGTAACGTGAGTTGCTACCCTAGCTATCGAAGCACCCCGACGTTTTGCTTCAGTAAATCCATGGAGAGTGCTTATTCCAGGAATAACTAGAACAGCAATTTTCGCTTTATCGACCGAAGAAGCAGCAGCAGATATCAACTCCAATTCATTTACCTCAGAAAACCCATAATTTATTGAGGAACCTTCTAATCCATCTCCATGACTAACTTCAATAATATCTATTCCTGCTTGATCAAGAGCTCTTGAGACTTTTTCAACATCTTCTACCGTATATGTATGTGAAACTGAGTGACTTCCATCACGCAACGATGTATCAGTAATATATACTTTGCTCATTTTGATTCTCCAATTATCTTTTTTGCAAACCTTTCACCAACAGCAACAGCGGCACTGTTAATTATGTCTAAATTCCCAGAATATTTCGGTAAATAATCCCCTAAACCTTCTACTTCAATCACTGTTGTTACCGTATCTCCTTCAAGAATAGGCTCAACGAGGAAATGATACCCGGGGACATAGGAGTGTAAATTTTCGATCATCTGTTCAATAGAAGCTTTTATTGCTGGGAAATCAGGATTTTCTACTTTGGTATAAATAGTATTTCTCATTAAAATAGAGGGCTCTGCTGGATTTAGAACAATGATAGTTTTTGAGGAATCAGCTCCTCCTACATCTCTTAATGCTTTTTGAGTAGTTTCAATAAATTCAACTAGGTTTTGTCTCGTTCCAGGTCCAGCACTTTTTGAAGATATAGAAGATACTATTTCAGCATATATTACATGTGAAACCCGATTAACCGCATACACTATAGGGACTGTTGCCTGACCTGCACAAGTAACCATATTTACATTATCCAACTTAAGAATATCATCAGATAAATTTACAGCCGGAACAGTATAAGGTCCTATTGCAGCAGGAGTAAGATCTATAGCAATTTTACCTGCTTTTTTTAGAAGTGGTGCATGTATATTATGAGGACCAGCTCCTGTACAATCAAAAACAATCTCTATTTCTTCATCATTCAATATTGGTTGAAGGCCTTCAATAGATGTTGGAATATTATAACCTTTAGCTATTTCAATACCTTTAGAATTTTTTACACCAACCACATAAGCGACTTCAAGGAATTCACTTCTTCTTAATTTAATAAGTAAATCAGTTCCTATATTTCCAGGCCCAATAATGGCACATTTCACCTTTTTAAACATTATTTTCTCCACATATGCTTAGTAATTATCTATTGCATCAAATAAATTTGACCTCTACCTCTCCTATGGTACTAAATTCAGCTCTCACTACATCGCCTTGAACAACAGGAACCATTTTAGAAAGAGCTCCAGGGAGAATAATGTCTCCTTTCTTTAATCCAGAACCAAGTTCTTTCAGCTTATTCCCTAACCAAGCTACACAATAAGCAGAATCCCCTAGCACCGCTCGTCCATTACCAGAACCGATTAAATGATCATTAATAAATAAATTCATTTCCTCATTTAAACGATCAAATCCCTCAATTCGTGTTTTAGTTGTCCCCAGTACATAAAGTCCACAGGAGGCGTTATCTGCAACTGTATCTGTAATACCAATTTTCCAATCTTTAACCCTGCTATCAACAATTTCCAATGAAGGAAGAACATATTCGGTTGCATCTAACACATCTTCAACTGTGAGAGGTCTATCCATATCAAGACTTTTAGATAAAACAAATGCTATCTCTGCTTCAGCTCTAGGTTGCAACATGTTTTTGAGTTCTATAATCCCATTCGTTACGAGCATATCAGAGAATAGATGTCCATAATCTGGTTGATCGACTCCAAGCAATTCTTGCATCGCTAGATTAGTTAGGCCTACTTTCTTCCCACTAATAACTCTTCCTTGTTGCAAACCCCTTTCAACGTTATACATTTGAACAGCATAAGCCTCTGAAAGTGTCAACGGATGGAATGTTACTGAAAGAGGATCTATTGAAGTGAGATTAGATGATGCACTATATAAAACATCTGCAATTGCTTTTATTCTTTTACTATCAATAGTTGACATACAATTTATGCTCCTTAATGGTATGATCTTTGAAATAGGTTATTTTTCTCCGTTCAAAAAATTATCAATAAGAGCAACAAATCGTTCATTTTGTTCTATTTGTGTCCAGTGCCCGCATTTACCAAACATATGTAATTGCGAATTAGGAATAAGATCAAATAGAGTAAGAGATGTAATTGTAGGAATTACTTCATCTTCTCTCCCATGAACTATAAGAGTATCATGCTCTATAGAGGAGATATCTGAAAAACTGCTTGCCATATCACTTACACCCTGCTGCCTAGGGGCTGGGAACATTCTCCCAAATGTTTCTTGATATCCTGGGCGAATACTAGCGTTATAACGCATTTCTACAAGATCTCTAACAACAATTGATTTGTTACATACAAAGCTCTTTATTGCCCTTTCCATTTGCTCAAAACTAGGCGAATATCCCCATACATCATCAAGGCCTTTTGTGAGTTTAAATTCTACACCCATACTTCCCATAAGAACCATTTTTCTAATCCTTAATGGATGTCGAATAGCCATCCAGAGTGCAAGAGCTCCTCCAAAAGAATTTCCTACTAAATCAACTTTATCTAGACCAAGAGCATCCATAAATCCTATTAGCTGCTCACCCCATACATCCATAGTAAACTCAATTCCTTCAGGACGTTCAGTATATCCAAACCCAACCATATCTGGGGCAAGTGCTCTACATCGCTGAGCTACTTTAGGAAGAACTAATCGCCAATTCGCCCAAGCGGTAACACCAGGACCTGATCCATGAATAAATACAACAGGAAATCCTGATCCAAAATCATGATAGTTTGTTTCAATACCATTTGCTTTTACAAATTTACCAATTTCTGGGTTTTTTTGTGTTATGTCAGACATTTTATTACTCCTAAATATTACTATCTATACTAGCGTTCTACATTACAGCACGCCGTTCTCATATATGTATGATACGACACCTCTATTCTGGTGTCAACAAAAAAAAATAATTATTTAAGGAAAATATAAAGGCTATCTTGGACGGAAACCAATTGAAGTACTAATAGTATATCCTGCTTCCTTTAAAATAAATGCGAATTCTTCTATTCGTTTTTTATCAGTTCTAATAGTCGGACTTGATATACTTATAGCTGCACAAACTTCATTAAATCGGTCAAATATGGGTACAGCTACACAAACAAGACCATTTTCAAATTCTTCATCATCAAAAGCTATCTGATTTTGTCTAATTTGAGACAACAGAATTCTTAACCCATCCGAGCTAGTAATAGTTTTTGAAGTAAATGATTTCATCTCAAATTGTAAGACACGCTCAATTTCTTCCTGCTTTTGAAAAGCAAGGAGACATTTACCTACTCCTGTGCAATAACAAGGATTTCTATTCCCAATAAAAGAAGCAATTTTTAAAGTATTTGAAGCTTCGATCTTATCTACATAAATCACTTCTCCATCATCATAAACAGCTAGATGAACAGTCTCTCCAACTCTCGTCATCACTTCTTTTAGAGTAGGATGTGCAGATTCTATGAATTCAAATCCTGATAACCGTGCACTACTCAAATCAAGAACACGTAATCCTAGTCTGTATTTAACGCCATCTTTTCCTTTTTCTAAATACTTTTTGTATTCCAAAGTAGAGATTAATCCAAAAGCAGTGCTTTTATTCAAAGATAAGGCTCGAGCAATTTCTGAAACTCCCCATTCTGTTTTTTGTGGAGTAAATAATTCCAAAATAGATAGAGCTCGATCAACTGATTGTATAGTATTGTGCGGTCTTAACGTACTGTGTTCTGTATTTTTTCCCATATTTTCAATATTACCTTCAACCCTATCATAAGTAAAGAATAAATTAGTAAATTATAGAACAAAATTTCACACAATTAGATAATGGCATGTAATATAAACTCTCTACAGTACTTTTCACCCTCTTCTACAAGATCAAAACATCCAGAACAAATATTCCAATCAAGAAGGATTCCTCTCATTGCTCTATTGAAATATGTTGCTAAGGTTTTGGCATCTAGAGTTTGAGTTATCTCATTTTTTTGTTGTCCCTCTTTCATGATCTTTTCAATGAAGGTATGCCAGAATCTCTTGTTATCTATAATAACTTTATCACTTCCTTCCTGACTCACTTGATTGGCATAGAGTATTTTTAATAAATCTACCCCAATAGTCTCACTTACATATTCCATCTGTTTATGAGTAAATTGCAATAATCTCTCTTGTGCATGCTCACAAGAGAGGATCTCATCTTCGATACTCTTATAAAATGAGTCAATCAACCAAAACTCTTGTACGATGATATCGCTTTTAGTTGAATAGTAGGTATAGAAACTCCCTTTTGCTACTCCTGCATGGTGCGTTATATCTTGTATGGTGACTTTGTGAAAGCCCTTCTTCTTAAAGAGAAAGAGTGCACTTTGAAAGATAGCTTCTTTTGTTCTTTCTCCCTTCGTGATTTTTTCTTTCATAGGTCAATAATTTTCCCTGGATTCATAATCATCAATGGATCAAAAGCCTTTTTAAGAGTGATACATAAATCATATTCTGCCTTTTCCATAGTATCCTTTAAAAAGGTTTTCCTCTTAAGGCCAATACCATGTTCTCCGCTAATTTTCCCGCCTAAAGAATAGACAATGAATTGATATAATTCCTTTAATACAACAGACTCTGTTGTATCCCAATACTCAATAGAATCTTCAGGCTGTTTTATGACCGTCGCATGAAGATTTCCGTCCCCTGCATGTCCATAGCAGACAATTTTCACATGATACTTTTCACTCAATCGTTCTAGTTCTGGAAGAACAAGGGCAATTGATCCTATGGGGACAACAATATCCTCAAGTGACTGAATAGGTGAATAGATCTTAATAGCTTCGGCAATATTACGTCTTACAGCCCAAATCCGTTCTTGTGTATAAAAATCTTCGGCAATATAGACTTCCATTGCTCCATGACTCTCACAAAGTTCTCCAACTTTTATCAATTCTCTTTCCACAGTTGCTTCATCTGAACCATCGATTTCAATGAGAAGCATCGCTCCGACATTCTCTATTGGAAGACTCTCATTAAGATAGTCACAAGACATCCGTATTGACTCTTGATCCATAAATTCAATACTTGTTGGAATAATCCCCTCTCTCATAATCACAGAGACAACACCTATAGCTTGTTGAGCTGTTTTAAAAGGAACAAGTAAATCAGATTTTGCACGAGGAAGACCAAGAAGTTTGATAGTTGCTTCAGTAATAATTCCGAGTGTTCCCTCACTCCCTATATAGAGTTGTTTTAAATCATATCCACTTACATCTTTAGTAACCTTGCCTCCTAAATGGGCAATTTCACCACTTGGAGTCACAACAGTGAGGGCAAGAACATATCGCCCTGTCACTCCATATTTTACAGCTCTCCCACCTCCTGCATTTTCTGCAATATTTCCTCCTAGAAAACAAGTTTCTAAGCTCATAGGGTAACCGGCAAAGAAGAGCCCCTCCTTTTTAAGTAGCTCATTCAAATCATTGGTAATAATTCCACATTGGCTTGTGACTGCTAAATTTTCCTTATCTATCTCAAGAACCTTATTCATCCGTTCAACAGACAAGACAATCCCACCAAATAAAGGAATTGCACCGCCACTTAATCCAGAACCTGCTCCACGAGGGGTCACAGGAATAATATGTTTTGTAGCAATTTTCATGACCTGTGCCACTTGTTCAGTACTTTCTGGGGTTACTACCACTTCTGGAAAATGTGCATAGTGTTCAACACTAGTCTCATCATGAGAATATTTCTCTATTTTCTCCTCATCGATTAATACATTGAAAGAACCAAGAACTGTGATTAATTCATCAATAATGTCCTTTGTTACTTTATTATAGATTACCATCACAAGCCTCCTTTTGAAGAAGTTGTTTCTTTAACTCCTCTGTGATTGCAAAAAGATCTCCGATAAGAGCATAATCAGAAATCTGTATGATAGGAGCTTGTGGATCATTGTTGATTGAAACAATATGATGAGAAGTCTTTATTCCAGCTAGATGTTGCACTGCACCGGAAATTCCAATAGCCATATAGAGTTCAGGTGATATTGTTTTCCCAGAAAGACCTACCTGATGTGGATAACCTATCCATCCCCTGTCTACGGCCTCTCTTGAGGCTCCTACCTTGGCATGTAAAAGATGCGCTAGTTGATGAATGAGTTCAAAATTGTCCTTCTTCTTTAAACCCTTCCCTCCAGAAACAACATATTGAGCTTCTTCAATTGCACTTTCTTCATTAGTAAGCTTTTCAACACCTAACACCTCCACCATAGAGGATATCAAATCTTCATCAACAACAATTCTCTCAATAGTCCCTTTCCTCAAAATATCTCTCATTAATGGTTTTTTTGATTTAGGTCGCACAGTTGCCATCTGTGGGAGATGGTTAGGACTCTTAATTGTTGCCATAATATTTCCACCAATTGCGGGGCGAGTTTGAAGAAGTAATCCACTCTCTTTTTCTATAGAAAGATCAGTACAATCGGCTGTTAATCCAGCTTTAATTTTTACGGCTAGATAAGGCATCACGGTTCTACCGGTGGTTGTTGCAGATGCAAGAAATATCTGTGGTTTTTCTTTCTTCACTAAGAATTCGAGAATTGATGAGTAGCGAACACATTCAACATAGCGAAGTGCTTCATCTTCTACATAAAGAACCGCGTCTGCTCCCATAGCAATAAGATTATCCAATTCCTCAGCTTTTGTTTTAGGAGATAGTAACACAGCAATAAGGTTCTTCCCTATATCATCTGCTAATTGGCGCCCCCAACTAAGGAGCTCATATGTTACTTCTTTAATCTCACCATTGTTATGTTCACCAAGAATCCATACATCATTCATAGTTGACCTCTTTTTGATAACAAGTCGTTACTTTCCAAATATTCAATAAGAGATGAAACAGCCTTAACCACAGAGTTTCCGTCCATTGCTTCAATAATATGAGGTGTGCGTCCAACTTTTGCTTGTTCTATCTTCACGACTCTAGTGGGAGATCCTTTAAGACCTAGATAAGAAGAATCAAGAATCAAATCTTTTTCTCCCCAAAGTGGGATGAAAGAACTCATCGCCCGCTTCTTCCCTTTCAACGTTGCAAGACGAACATATGCAATCTCTTTAAGTACAGTAATTACACAAGGGAAGGGTAATCTAAGAGTTTGATACCCTTCTTCAAGAAGACGCTTCACAGTTACAGAAGAATCCGTAATTTCTAGGAGATGGGAAGTATAGGTCGAAACGGGAAGATTTAGCCAACTAGCTATCTCGGGACCTACTTGCCCAGTGTCCCCATCAGTCGCTCTTTCCCCAGTAATTACAAGATCAACATTACCAATCTTTTTAATTGCTTGGGACAATACATATGAGGTTGACCATGTGTCTGATCCTGCAAATGCCCTATCTGATATTTGAATACCTTCATCACAGCCAATTGCTATTGCTTCATTCAAAACTTTTATTGAACTCGTTGGACCCATAGTGATTGCAATAACCTTTGCATTCTGTTTCTCTTTTATTTGAAGAGCTGTTTCTATAGCATACAAATCAAGTGGATTAATAATAGCTTTTGAACTACTTCGTACCATAACACCTGTAATCGGATCAAGTTCTACATTACTTGTCTCAGGAACCTGTTTAACAGGAACTACAATAATCATATTTTCCCCCATATTTCTACTAATATTGAGGATAGCTTAAGAATTTTAGTAGGTCAAGAAAATAAATGACCGCGGTCAACTTTTATTCATTGCTAATATGAGAAACTGCATCCCAAGTACGTTTTAGCAATTCTGTTGCTTTCCCGTGAGTTCCGGTGAGAATCATTGCGTAGATGATATCAACAACAAGAAGCTGACTGATTCGTGATACTGTAGCTCCTTCTCTAAAGACAGATTCATTATTCGGAATCTGGATTGTGTAATCTGCAATCCTGCTTAAGGAGTTTCCTCCTATTCGAGTGATAGCTATTACCTTTGCACTATTTTTCTTTGCTTCTTTTGCAACTTTTATGACTTTATCAGATTCTCCAGAGTATGAGAAAGCTACTAAAACATCCATTCTTGTAAGAGAACATGCTTGTACTACCTGCATATCAATATCTAAAGTGTACAGTGCATAAAGACCAAGACGCGCAAGCTTTTGTTGAAAATCTGTGGCTACTATCCCAGAAGCACCGATACCAGAAAGAACAATATACTTTGCCTCAATAATTGTCTTCACTGCTTGATGGAGAATTTCTGCATCTAATACCTGTGGAATCCCATTAATTGTAGAACTTGTCATATTAACAATTCCATTAATGACATCGACAGCAGAATCACCCACTTTGATCTGACTTATGGAAGATTCTTGTGCTATATCTTCACTAGAAAATACTTCTTTTGCAATATTCATTCTCAATTCAGAATATCCTGAATATCCTAATCTATTTGCAAGCCTGATAATTGCAGCTGGACTTGTTTGGGATTCTTTTGCAAGTTGCGTAATTTTTAGTTCTACAGCTTGTGATGGCTGAGAAAGAAGAAAATCAGCAATTTTCCTTTCAGATGGGGCAAGATTCGGAAGAAACTGTTTAATCAAATAAAAACATCCATTCATTGTTGACTCCTGATTCTATATTAAAACATTTTTTCATTTTTGAAAATATTTTTATAAAAAATTTTTTTATTTTCTTGACAATATCTATCATCTGAGCCCACACTAAATAAGATAATCATCGTTATGATTACCAAAGAAATGAGAAAAAGGAGAAAGAATCGTATGAAGAAAAATGTAGTAATAATTTTACTATTGGCCATTATTATGATGAGCCCATTATTTGCTACTGGAGCAACAGAAACAAATAAAGCCGTAGCAGAAAAGAAGGTGGTTCTAAATTTCTGGACATGGCGCCCAGAGGATGTAGATTTCTATGCAGCTCAAATTGCCAAATTTGAAGCACTGCATCCAGAAATCCAAGTCATTCAAACAGCTCACAAGAATACTGAATATAACACAATTCTTGCAGCATCCCTTTCTGGTGGGTCTGGTCCAGATGTTTTCCAAGGAAGAGCATATGGTGGTCTCGCTACCTTTGCTGATTCTGGATTCTTAGAACCTTTAGAACAATGGATGCCGGAACTTAAAGAATACTCTGCAACATCTCTATTAGGTGCTACAAGCCCAACTGATGGGAAGGTATATGGCTCACCTGCTGTAAGCCAAACAGTATTCATGTATTATAACAAAGCAATATATAAAGAACTTGGTTTGAAAATTCCAACAACATGGAATGAATTAATTAAAAATTTCGAAGCAGCTCAAAAAGCTGGCTACATAGCCCTAGGAAATGGTGCAAAGGATGGTTGGACCTTAGAGACAATGCTTGGTGGTATGGGTCCTAGCTCTTATGGTGGAACACAATTCTTCAATGATGTTGTAGCTGGTAAGAAAAACTTCTTAGACCCAGCGTTCATTGGCATGATTGAAAAGATGAAATCTCTCACAAAATATATGCCAGATTTGTACATGGGAATCAGCTATGATGATATGAGAAGCAACTTCATCAATGAACTGACTCCACACCTTATTGCAGGTTCATACGAAGCTGCATATTTCAGAGGACAAAATCCTGATTTAGACTTTGGAATCTTTGCAGTTCCTGGTGAAAAAGCAAGTGACCCAGCTTATGTATCAGTCTATGCAGATATGAACTTTGCTCTTAATGCAAATTCTGCAAATAAAGAGGCTGCTCTCACCTTCTTAAGATTCTTAAGTACAAAAGAATTTGGCAAAGCTATTGTTACTGAAATGAAAATGGTTACTTCAGTCCCTGGTGTTGATGCTTCTAGTGATCCATTCATTGCTCGTGTTTTGGAATTACAAAAGAATGCAACTCCTTATCTATTCTTAGTTGGATTTAGATATAATCAACCAACAGGATCTTCTCTATGGCAAGCATTAAGTCAAGGTGTGATGGCAAATACTCTCACTCCAAGAGAGGCTGCAACACAAATCCAGGATGGTATTGCATCCTATTATGTTCCTTTCCAAAAATAGGAACTTATTGCATTATGTTACAGGCGCTCATAAAAGAGCGTCTGTAACAACTAAGAATACTATTTTTAATAAGGATAATTATGTTAAGTAGAAAACTCCATAAAATATCTTGGATAACTTTTTTCATCACCCCAGGACTTCTTATAGTCTCAGTATTTATTCTCCTACCACTATTCATGTCTTTATTCAATTCACTTTTTTCTTGGAAACAATTAATCAGACTTGAATTTGTAGGGCTCGATAATTTTAAGCAGCTTCTTACCACATATCCATATAATGAGAGATTTTTTAACGCTCTTAAAAATAATGCTACATGGTTTGTCCTTACAATGATTGTACAAAACTCATTAGGCTTATTATTTGGGTATTTATTAAGTCGAAACATCCCAGGTGCACAATTTTTTAAGAGAATCTTTTTCATCCCAGTTCTTTTTTCAATAGTTGCTGTTGGATTTTTATGGGGGATTTATTTAAAACCAACAGGTTTGTTAAATAATTTTCTCGATATCATCCATTTATCAACATTAAAAAGAGCTTGGCTCGGACAGGAAGGACTCGCAAACATCTCAATTATTATAGTAAATATGTGGAGATGGGTAGGCTTCCCTTCCCTTGTATTTCTTGCTGCAATCGATAATGTTCCAGGAGAATGCTTAGAAGCTGCATACCTTGAAGGAGTAAGTGAGTGGAAACTATTTTGGAAGATAATCTTCCCTCTTATTATTCCTGCAATCACGATTATCACAGTTCTCACAGTAATTGGTAGTTTAAATGTATTTGAGCAGGTATATACAATGACTGGATTGGATGGGTCACCAAACTACTCAACAGATACTATTGGAACCCTTTTCTATAGAACAGCTTTTGGTTCTGTTGATGCAGGTTCGCCTGAAATAGGAATAGGATCTGCAATAGGACTTGTGATATACCTCCTCACTTTTGCTATTAGCTTGGTTTCTGTGTTCATTACCAAAAGTAGAGAGGTGCAACTATGATAACTGATTTCAGATATAGAGGCGCTTCAGCAGGTAAGAAAATATTTATTACTTTTATGATTTTTGTAATGAGTTTCTATGTCCTCCTCATTCTTTATCCGCTATTTAATATGATGATTTCTTCATTCAAGACAAATAGAGCTATATTGAGCACACCCTTCTCTCTTCCAGAATCGATGAGCTTTAAGAATTTTACCACTGTGTGGATAGATAAAGGATTTTCTCATTATTTTCTAAATAGTATTTTTGTGACCACAATCTCGATGGCAATAGTTATTTTATTTGGCTCAATGAGTGCATATGGAATAGCTCGGTATTCCTTCAAAGGAAACACTTTTATTTACATGCTGTTTCTCAGTGGAATTATGCTGCCCCTTAAAGCTGCCATCATTCCTCTTTTTCTCTTGATTAAGAATCTTGGATTAATTAACACTCAAGCTTCTATTATCATGATCTTTATTGCAATGGGTCTGCCAAGCACTGTTTTTATTCTTGCGGGATTCATGAAAGCAATCCCTATGGAACTCGAATATGCAGCAAAGATAGATGGATGTAACGACTTTACTATTTATAAAAGGATTGTGATGCCAATGGTTGCTCCAGCTATGGCTCTTGTTACTATCTACAACTCTGTACCTATTTGGAACGACTTCTTTTTCCCACTTGTATTCCTTCAATCTGATAATATAAAGACGCTTCCTGTTGGATTAAGTACATTTTTTGGTCAGCATAGTACAAACTGGTCTTTATTATTTACCGGTCTTAGTATTGCTATCTTACCAATGCTTATACTCTACCTTTTCATGAGTAAATACTTTATAAAAGGTATGACCGCAGGTGCGGTTAAATAAGGAAGGGAACTTGTGAACTCAACATTGCCAACAACCGAACAAAGAAATCCAGCTTCTTATCGTATAGATACAAAAGAAACATTAGAGATTTTAAAGATAATTAATACTGAGGATATGAAGGTTCCTCTAGCTGTAAAAGATACACTTAAAGAAATTGCACTGCTGATTGAAGATGTTGTTACCTCTTTCAAGAATGGTGGACGTCTATTCTACATAGGAGCGGGGACTTCTGGTCGCCTTGGAGTTCTAGATGCCTCTGAATGCCCTCCCACATTTGGAGTGAATCCTACTATGGTGCAAGGCCTTATAGCAGGAGGACTACCTGCTTTAACGAGTGCGATTGAATCAGCAGAGGATAATTATGATGCAGGAATTACAACATTAAAAGATAGAAAATTCTCTTCTTTAGACACACTTGTGGGAATCACAGCGAGTGGGCAGGCACCTTATGTAATTGGTGCTATGGAATATGCACAAAGTATCGGAGCAAAGGTCGGAGCTATTTCATGTAATGAAGACTCGAAAGTTTTTGACCATGCAGATCATAAAATATTCGTCGATGTTGGGTCAGAAATCATCACAGGGTCTACAAGAATGAAATCCGGTACGGCACAAAAATTAGTGCTGAATATGATAACAACAACAGCAATGATTAGAATTGGGAAAGTATATAACAACCTTATGGTCGATCTTCTTCCGCTGAATTCTAAACTTGTGGACAGAGCAAAAAGGCTCATCAGGGAAGTTACTGGATGCTCAATAGATGAAGCAAATAAAGCGTATTTAGAATCAAACGCACAAGTGAAAGTTGCTATCCTTATGGTAATGTTAAGCATTAATGCAAAAAAAGCTAAAGAATTACTAGAACAAAGTGATGGCAGCATCAACAAAGCTATTGACCTCAAAAAAGGAGCACTTACATAATGCAAACCCACTATTTTTTTGGTATTGATGGTGGAGGTACACATTCTCGAATTGCTCTATGCGATAAAGATATGAATATTATCTACCAAGGAATGGGAGATAGCACAAATATCTATTCTACTAGTATTGAAAAAGTAGAATCTCACTTAAAAGATATCATTCAAAATGTAATAGATGAGACTCATATAACCTCATTTACTGGCGGATGTATTGGGAGTGCAGGCTTATCTCGCCCAAAAGAGAAAGCATTATTCAAGAAATTCTTTCATAAGATCCTTCCGAATACTCCTATAAAACTTTGCAATGATGGAGAAATTCTCCTAGTTGGCTCGCTCATGGAAAAAGAAGGGTATGCTATTATCAGCGGAACAGGCTCTTTGGCATTAGCAAGAACTGAAAGTGGTGAAATATATCGCTCTGGCGGTTATGGATATATGCTTGGTGATGAAGGTTCTGCCTGGTGGATAGGTGCTGAGGCTATCAAGAGGACTTTAAGAAGTTTTGATAAAAGAGATTTCTCTACTAGTATGACCAATGATCTTTTACAGGGATGTAATCTAGATCTGCTAGAAGATCTTGTTGAGTATGTCCATCATAAAGCCACAAAAGCAGATATTGCAAAATTAGCCCCAATAGTAACAATGTACGCTAGACAAAAAGATCCACTCGCTCTCGATATTCTCAATAAAGGCGCTTATGAATTATTTCTTCTTGTAAAAAGTGTTCAACAAACTATAATCACCAACAATAAAATTGTCTTGGCTGGTGGAGTATTTGAACATGATGAGATTATTAAAGCTGAATTTACGAGACTCCTTGGAACCTTCCTACCTTACCTTGAGATAATCCCGCCAAGAGGAAGTGCCCTAACAGGAGCATTACTTCTTGCCATTTCAGAAACTATTTAGTCTCTATTTACTAAATATATTCCAACAGCTACTAACGGTAGAGCCAAAAGATACTGCACCTTAAATACTTTTTCTCCTAAAATAACAACAGAAAGGAACGTTCCGACTATAGGAACTAGGAAATTATAGACTGTAATTGAGCTCACTTTATGATGCTTCAAAAGGCTTGTCCAAATTGAGAAGGCAATAGCTGATAAACTAGCTAAGTAAAGCAATAATAGGTACCCAATGAATGGACCTTTAGGAAAAGATCCTCCACTGAGAAGTCCTATAAGTAAGAGAACAGTCCCACCGAATGTGAGTTGTGTTCCTGCGATTAGCATCCCATCTGCAAACCGTGTAAGATGTTTACTCACTATAAAAGCAAGAGAAACAAATATAGTGGCTATAATCATAAAACCTTCGCCCTTCATGGAAAAGTCAAAACCAAACCCAACATCATAATTGACAAGAACTACCGCAGCAAATCCTAGCAAAATACCAATCAATTTTTTTTGAGATATTTTGTCATTCTTAAAAAAGAGGTGAGCAAAAATGGCACTAAAAAACACAGACAAAGAATTAAGAATCGCACCTTTAGCTCCTGTCGTGTGGGAGAGAGCAATATAGAAAAAGATATAGACAGCGGTGGTTTGTATCAATCCAAGAAATCCTATTTGAATCCATTGTTTGGCCGTAATATAAATTCTATCTTCTTTTTTAGTGTTTGGCTTTCTAAAGATAATCCGTATGACAAGAACTAAAATACCTGCAAGAGTGAACCTCGTACCTGCAAAAGCAATTATTGAGAACACATTTCCCACAGGAATTGAGAATAATTGATACCCTACCTTGATAGAAGGGAAGGCACTCCCCCATAAAAGAGTACACAATACAGCTAGAGAATACGCTACAATGGGTTTTTTCAAGATAGATTCTTTTTGAGGTATTTCTGTCATGCTCTTTCTTCCTTCACACTTACTTTTGGAAATTCTTTTACCAGCTCGGCTAAACCACTCAGTGAGTATATCTCATAATCTTCAATATCTCTATTCTCAGGATTGATAAGGTGATCAGCTACAAAAATACAGGTTGCCCCAGTTTCAGTAATCACCCCATCTTCCAAAATATCATTTCCAATCATGAGCACTTCGTTACTTTTTACATCGAGTTCAGAAAAAATCTCATAATAATATCCAAGTTTTGGTTTTGTATATGAATAATCTTCATATGATGTGATAATTTCAAAGTCTCGAGGATTAAGACCAGCCCATCTCATTCTTTCTACAGTTCCTATTCTAGGAAAAACTGGATTCGTTGCAAGAACTATACGATATCCTTTTGATCTGAGGTCTTGAATTATTGTGGCAGAAAGAGGAGATGGGTAGGTTGTTTCTACAAGCTGTTTAAATTCTTGTACATAGAAATCAGTAAACGCATCTTCTATTTTTTTATTATATCCACCTAATGACGAAAAGAAGACTTCCCAGAATAGTAACTCGTTTGTTGTAGAGCCATCATTATTCTTCATTGCATCAAGTCCACTAAAGAGAGCTACTACTGCATTATCTTCATCAACACCAATTTGCTGACACTTTAAAGCAAAAAGGGAAATATACCCTTCCATAAAGGTTGTTTCATTGAAAGGAAGTAAGGTGCCATCAAGATCAAATAATATCGTGGTAATATTCTTGGTATTCATATTCACATACCATACCGGCAGAAGTTTAGGAGGGTCAACGCTATTACCCTAAAAGTTCTAAAAAGATATCTTCACTAAAGTCTCTTCTCCCTGTATGATAAGTGGGAAAACAGATTAAAAGGAGTTTTGAATGAATCCATTAGCTACAGAACTTAATGATATCTTAGAAGGAACTATCGCCTCAAAGGTATTGAGTGACTACGGTAAGAGAATGTATTTCCCAAAAGGAATCATCAGCCAATCAGCTGAAGCAAAACAAAAAGCCCATCGTTACAATGCCACAATAGGTATCGCAACAGAACATAATGATGCCCTGCATATCGCATCCGTTCTCACTGGATTCACAAAAAATCTCTCAGTTAATGAAATCTTCCCTTATGCTCCTACAGCAGGAGAGCCTGCATTACGTAAAATCTGGCTCTCAGAGATGGTGAGAAAAAACCCAGCCATGGAAGGAAAACTTACTAGTCTTCCTGTAGTAACAAGTGGTCTTACCCACGCAATTAGTATTGCATTTTCCCTTATCTTAGATAAAGGAGACGAAGTAATAGTTCCTGATTTCTATTGGGGAAACTATAACCTCATCTTCACAGAACAAAGAGAGGCAAAAACTATTACAACTCCATTATTTGATGAAAATAATGCCCTTAATATAAAAGGACTTGGTCAAACTATCGATAATACTAAAGGTGAGAAAGTCTCACTTATTCTAAATTTTCCAAACAATCCTACCGGTTATACTCCAACAAAGACAGAAGCAACTGAACTCGTTAAGATGCTGGTTGAAAAGGCAAAAGGTGGTAAAAAGCTTGTCATCTTCATTGATGATGCTTACTATGGCCTCTTTTTTGAGGAAAATGTATGTAAACAATCTTTATTCGCACTTCTTTGTGATGCTCATGAGAACATTCTTGCCATTAAAGGTGATGCTGCAACAAAAGAAGAGATGGTATGGGGATTTAGAGTAGGATTCATTACATTCAACAGTAAAGGATTAAAAAATGAACACTATGAAGCATTAGTAAAAAAGACTATGGGTGCCATTAGAGGGAATGTGAGTTCTTGTTCAAAACCAGCTCAGTCTATCTTGCTTTCTGCAATGCAGAGCCCTACCTATAGACAAGAAAAACAAGCAGGAATTCAAAAGATGAGAGAACGTTATGAAGTTCTTAAAAACGCACTTGCTTTGTATAAAGGAAATGAATTCCTTACTCCGCTACCTTTCAATTCAGGTTATTTTATGGCATTTACCTGTAAAGGAGATGCTGAAAAACTTCGCCTATACCTTTTAGATACTTACGGTGTTGGAACAATATCTATTAAAAACACATTCCTGAGACTTGCTTTTAGTAGTACAGATCTTCAAGATATTGAGGATTTATTGAAAATAGTCTACCAAGGTGCGAGTGAGATATTCTAAACCTTAATTAAGATACTAATAAGACCTGCAAGCGAAACTTCTTGCAGGTTTTTTTTATAATAAAATAAGTAATATTTAAAATACAAAATTGACTTGACTAAGCTTATTTCCTCATATAGCGTATGAATAGTTATTGGGGGTGTAGCTCAGTTGGCTAGAGCGATTGGTTCGCAATCAATAGGTCAGGGGTTCGATTCCCCTTACCTCCACTAATAGTTTTTACAATAAAACAATTTAAAACTTGATATTAAGTTTATATTCTCATAGAGCTCGTGATAGTAGAAACGAGTTAAACATCAATCCAGTTTTCTTGCTGATTTTATGACTTAATCTTGTCAATTTAGCTTTAACCATAGATAATTTCCATACTCGCTCGCATATAATTTTTCAAAACAATTCTCAATTTATTTTTTATAACCCAGAAGCTCGTTCTTCATAATGCAATCATACAGATATATTGTTCTTTATTTCCTGTTAATTCAGCACATGATTTTGATGTAATCACCAATTATTTTATTTACAAAAATGTCTGCTTCAATATATCTACTTTACATCTACCCAAAATATACTAAATATGCTTCACAGAATGTCGTTCTACAAGACGTGGTTCAAAAAACAACTTCATTGGAAGTGCTGTAGCACGTTTTTCAATTTCCTCAAGAAGAATAATTGCAGCCCAACGACCTAAATCGTATTTAGGATGTTCAAACGTAGTCAGAGGAGGAGAGACAATCGAGCAATTATTATGATTATCAAATCCCAGAACAGAAATATCTTCAGGAATACTTAAATTTCTCTCTGCAAAAGCTCTATATCCTTGAATAGCAAGGTTATCATTAAAATAAAAGATAGCTGTTGGAAGAGTGCTACACTGTTCAAGAAGTTTCATTGTTTGAATATATCCTTGTAGTCCATTCTCTTCTTCATCACTGCTCGTAAAAGAAAAACAATACTCCTCTTTGAGAGGACAGCCAGCTCCTTCAAGCTCTTGCTGTAATCCGATTAAGCGATCATTTGCTGCTTGAACATCACTTTTATAAATAAACCCAATTTCTCTATGTCCACAGCTTAAAAGATACTGAGCAGCTATCCTCCCTGCATAGTTATCATCAATGGTGACCGTAGAGATGTTTTTAGCTTCAATACCCCAATGAGTCGACACGACAGGGAAAGTTACCGATTTAATCAAATTGAGAAGAGGAAGATCTTCATGCCTATAAAGATTCTTTTTTGGTTCAATGATTAATCCGTCGATATCTTGCTCAATGAGACGTTTCAAAGAATCGAACTGTCGAGCCTCACTCAGATTACTGCTCGATATAATCAAAGAATACCCTTTCTCCGCTATAACATCTTCAATTCCACGAAGGATCTCTGTGTAGATATAATCCATATAATAGTAATTTACCAGACCGATTTTCTTCGTCTTTACTTTCTGAGATGCTGAGCTACTTTGTGATGTGCCAATGTAGAAAGTTCCACTACCTTGGGTTTTCTTGATAATCATCTTTGATTCAAGAATCTGAAGGGCTTTTCGAATAGTCGTACGACTTACACTGAATATTTTCATTAAGGAATACTCGGTCGGTAGTTTATCACCATACTTGTATTGCTCATCCTGCATCTTTGCAATTAGGGATTCTACAATTTGAAGATAAGTTGGATTACTTATAGGTCTCATGCAAGATATTATGACAGTCCTACCTAAATTTGTCTACAGAAACGAAACAAATCACAATAAATATGTATATATTCTTATCTAAAAATATAATGATAAAACTTCTGTATTATTAACTAAAATAAGGAATAACCTAATTAGTGTGATATTATATGCTTTATAATTGTATTTAAAAAAGTAACAAATTAATCTTTACTTGTTCGATATGTCATGGTAACATAATACAAATTCAAATTTTTTTGAATAATACATATAAAATTATGTATTACGTAAGGAGGGACAAATGTCTAAAAAATTAGCGGTACTCTTCATGGTACTCCTCTGTGTAATGAACTTTGCACTTGCACAAGGTGTAAAAGAAAGTGGGGAGGACATGGGTCCAAAAGTGATCAATGTTTGGAGTTTCACCGATGAAGTACCAAAAATGATCGATCGGTATAAAGCCGATCATCCCGAATTCGATTATGAGATCAACACTACAATCATTGCAACTACAGATGGTGCATATCAACCCGCACTCGATCAAGCCCTATCGGGTGGTGGAGACAATTCTCCAGATATTTATACCGCTGAAGCCGCATTTGTCCTAAAATATACTCAAGGCGATGCCTTTCAGTACGCAGCCCCGTATTCAGACTTAGGTATAGATGTTGATTCACTTCTTTCTAAGGCTCAAATTGCAGGATACACTGTCGATATCGGAACAAATCCTAATGGAGATCTTGTAGGCCTTGGCTATCAGGCGACTGGTGGAGCTTTTATTTATAGACGTTCCATTGCAAAAGATGTATGGGGAACAGATAACCCTTCAGTCATAAAGACTAAAATTGGTCCGGGATGGAATCAGTTCTTCAAGGCAGCAGCAGAATTGAAAGCAAAAGGATATGGAATAGTGTCCGGAGATGGCGATGTATGGCATGCAGTAGAAAACAGTTCTGAAAAGGGCTGGATTGTAAATAATAAACTCTATATAGACCCTGCTCGTGAATCTTTCCTCGATATCTCAAAGAAATTGAAAGATAATAAATACCATAATGACACACAAGACTGGACTGATGCATGGTTCTCTGACATGAAAGATGCAGGTCCTCAACCGGTATTCGGTTATTTTGGACCAGCATGGTTAATCAACTACGTGATGGCAGGAAACTCAGGAGGAAGCAAGGTTGGTGAAGGGACCTACGGCGATTGGGCAATCTGCGAACCTCCTGTAGGATTCTTCTGGGGTGGTACATGGGTAATTGGAAGTAAGAATAGTAAGGTCAAAGACGCTGTAGGCGATATCATTGAATGGATTACTCTTGACTCATCAACTACAGGACTTCAATATTATTGGGCAAACGGGACTCTCAACGGTCCGGGCGGTACCAAAGATACTGTTTCCTCCGGTACAGTAATGTCTAAATCGAATGGAACTCTCGACTTCCTAGGTGGGCAGAATATGTTCGATGTATTTGTACCTGCTGGAGAGTTTGCTAGTGGTAAGAATAAAACTCAATATGATGAAACAATTAATCTCTACTGGCGTGATCAAGTTCGAGAGTATACTGCAGGAAACAAGAGTCGTGCTCAAGCTATTACAGATTTCAAGCAGCAAGTATATGACAACCTTGCTATTGAGGTAAAATAACTAATTTTCTGAAACAAAATCCATGGAGAAAGCATCAACAACTTCTCTCTCCATGGTATTATATTGAAGATCTCTAGAGATTTGCTACGAGGTGGAATACGTGAAACAGAAAACAATAAGTTATGCAAAGTACGGGTATTATTTTTCCATCCCGTTTGTACTAGTCTTTCTTCTCTTTAATCTCTATCCGATTGTATATACCCTCATAATAGGATTTACCGATCTAAGAGGTCTCGGAAAAACTGACTATGCGTTTCTTCCTGATATCTTTCAGAATTTCAAAACGATACTAGCCAACCAAACATTCCAAAAATCACTTTATAATACCGTACTCATCTGGTTACTCAACTTTGTACCACAAATCACACTCGCCCTTCTATTCACTGCATGGTTTACAACTCCTACATTTCATGTAAAGGGGCAAGGAGCTTTCAAAGTCCTCTTTTATATGCCAAATATCATGACAGCTGCAACTATCGCAATACTTTTCAACGTCCTATTCGGGTATCCCAAAGGACCGATTAATGATCTCCTGATGATGCTCGGTATCAGTGATAAACCGATATATTTCCTAATTAGCAAAGGGACAGCGCGTGGAGTCGTAGCATTTATACAGTTTTGGATGTGGTATGGGAATACCATGATAATTCTTATTGGGGGAGTCATGGGAATAAATCCGTCTCTTTTTGAAGCTGCAAGGATTGACGGCGCCTCTTCAGTACAAATCTTCTTCCGTATTACGTTACCTAGTCTTCGTACTATCATACTATTCACCTTGGTGACAAGTATGATAGGTGGACTTCAGATGTTTGATATCACCAAACTGTTTCTTTTAGGTGGTCCTGACAATGCAACACTTACTACAAGCGTATTCATATATAATCAGGCGTTTAGTGGTAGCTATCTTTATAACAGGGCAGCAGCCACCAGTATGATTATGTTTGCCATCATTATTGTCCTCTCCGCTATTTTGTTTTATCTCCTTAGAGATAGAACCATCGAAAAATTGAAAAGGAGTGAGCGTGCTTTTAGAAAAGCTGAAAAAGCACAAATGAAGGAGAGACAGATATGAATGAGAGTATGAAAGTTCACAGGACAATCATGAAAACAACCATCTACATTGTATGCATATTATTTGCCTTTCTTAGCATTTTCCCTTTCTGGACTATGTTTGTGAACGCAACACGGGGAACATTCGAAATACAGCAAAATTCTATTTCACTCATCCCATCTACTCATCTCCTTGATAACTTTAAGATTCTCACTGGAAAGAGTTTTAATCCCTTCCTTGGTTTCGTGAATTCTATGATTATTTCAGTTGGAACAGTTCTCGGTGCTGTCTACTTTTCTGCTCTCACAGCCTATGCCCTTGTTGCCTTTAGCTGGAAACTGCGACAACCTTTCTTTACATTCATCATGGCTATACTAATGATACCAGTGCAAGTCTCAAGTATTGGATTTTACCAGTTCATATATAGAATCGGTTGGACTAACAGTTTCTTACCACTAATTCTTCCTGCTATTGCATCTCCAGCAATGGTTTTCTTTATGAGGCAGTATCTTCTAGCGACTCTCTCTCTCGACATTGTAAATTCAGCTAGAATTGATGGTGCTGGTGAATTTTACACGTTCAATACAATTATTCTTCATATTATGAAGCCAGCATTAGCAATACAAGCTATCTTCTCTTTCGTTGCGAGCTGGAATAATTTATTTATGCCTCTCATTCTTCTTACAAAAAGTTCGAAGTATACTATGCCAATTATGGTGAGTCTCCTTCGAGGAGATATCTATCGCACCGAGTATGGGGCGGTATACCTCGGACTTGCCCTCACGGTACTTCCCTTACTCGTCATGTACTTCACCCTATCAAGATATATAATTGCTGGGGCAGCCCTTGGCGCACTCAAAGAATAACTGACTAGGAGTCCTTAATATGCCAAAAATAATCAATCCAATCCTAAAAGGATTTAATCCTGACCCATCTATCTGTCGTGTTGGCGATAATTTCTATATCGCAAATAGTACATTTGAATGGTATCCAGGGGTTACTATCCACCATAGCCTAGATCTCGTGAACTGGACGCTTGTTGCCCGTCCACTCAACCGGTCTACCCAGTTAAACATGGCAGGGAATCCTTCATCAGGAGGAGTATGGGCCCCCTGTTTAAGCTATTCGGAAGGCTTATTCTATCTTATTTATACTGATGTAAAATCCTGGGCTGGTGCTGCTCCCGATTACGAAAATGGCTTCAAAGATACTCATAACTATCTCGTGACTTCCAAGAAAATTGATGGGGAATGGTCAGATCCAATATATATGAATTCAAGTGGATTTGATCCTTCTCTTTTTCATGATGATGATGGAAGAAAATGGTTTGTAAATATGATTTGGGATTACCGTCCTGGAAGGAACAGCTTTGCAGGGGTTGCTCTTCAAGAATATTCGCCTCAAGAAAATAAGCTTACTGGCCCTGTAAGAAATATCTTCAAAGGAAGTGATATAGGACTTACAGAAGCACCTCATCTCTACAAGAGAAATGGATATTATTATCTGCTCACTGCAGAGGGAGGAACTGTCTGGGAACATGCATCAACGCTTGCAAGAAGCAGAAATATAGAGGGGCCCTACGAACTGCATCCAAGAAATCCACTCCTCACTTCAGTGAAGAATCGAACTCTAGTAAAAGAAGGTTTAAAAGGAAATACGAACACGTTACGCGAAGGTCTCTTTCCCGGTCCTCAAAAGGCTGGTCATGCAAGCATGGTGGAGTGGAAAGAAAATGAGTGGATTCTTGCTCATTTGAGTGGAAGACCTCTTAAGGGGACATTATTTTCTCCTCTTGGAAGAGAAACTTCTTTACAAAAAATTATATGGAAAAATGATGGGTGGCCCTACTTGGAAAAAGATTTTCCTCAAAGTGAAGTATTTTTCTCTGACAAAGAAGGGTTATCTACCCCTCGTACATATAAAAAAAATAAAATAGAATGGAGAGAAGATTTTGATAAGCGCAATTGGGACATGGAGCTACAGACTTTAAGAGTATTTACTGAAGATGATTATGACTTGACAATAAAGAAGAGTTGGTTGCGGCTCTATGGAGCAGAATCACCTTCTTCGCTATTTCGCCAGACATTACTCGCAAGAAGAGTAACCTCTTTCGAGTGGCGAGCTGAGACTTGTATTGCATTTTCTCCTGATGATTTTCAAGCGATGGCTGGGCTTATTATTCGGTATGATGAATCAACTCAAGCCTATCTGCGTATTGCTGGTGAGGAAAATGGAAGAACCCTCGGTATCATATCGTTCGATCATAATGAGATTGACCTTCCCTTGGGTGAACAAGAAATTCGCATTCCTGATGGGCCTATATTTCTTGCTGTTGAAATGAAAGAAGGGAAAATACTATTCTATTGGAGTATAGAGGGTGATCAGTGGAATAAGATTGGGCCTTCTTACGAAGCCTACAAGTTTTCAGACGAGTATGCTCGCCCTCTCGGCTTTACAGGGATGTTTGTAGGAATTGGATGCCACGATGTATCAGGACGAAGAGCTCCTGCCGATTTTGATTATCTAACGTACAAGGAAGTCTAAACGACTGCTACAAGGAGTGATGGTGCATATGAATATTAAGGACTTTCCAAAAAATTTTCTCATCGGAACAGCAACTTCAAGTTATCAGGTAGAAGGTGCTACCGACATTGATGGGAGAGGAAAAAGTATCTGGGATACCTTTTCTCGTACTTCTGGGAAAGTAGCCAATGGACATACGGGAGAAATCTCTGTAGATCAATACCATCGATATAAAGAAGATATCAACCTGATGAGTGAAGCTGGTTTCGGTGCATACAGATTTTCAATAGCCTGGCCGAGAATACAACCTGATGGATTCGGAGTAATAAATCAAAAAGGATTTGACTACTATAAACGGCTGATCGATGAATTGCACTCTCATAATATTCAGGCTATGGCAACTCTCTACCATTGGGATTTACCTCAACCGCTTGAACAAAAAGGAGGATGGACAAATCGAGATACTGCACTCAGGTTTGCTGAATATTCAGATACTTGCTATAAAGAACTTAAGGAATCCGTTGATATGTGGATTACCTTAAATGAGCCTTGGTGTTCTGCTGTACTCGGTTACGGGACAGGTCATCATGCTCCTGGAAAAAAGGATTTATCTCTCGCATGGAGCGCCGGTTACAATCTACTTTACGGTCACGGACTAAGTGTACAAGCATATCGTGCAAATTCCTTAAAAGCTCCAATAGGCATTTCTCTCAATCTCGACACTCCCCGTCCTGCCTCGCAAAGTCATGAAGATGTAGTTGCAGCTGATCGTGCAATGGATTTAAGAACCTATTTTTTCCTAAACCCAATTCTTGGGAAAGCATTCCCTCAACGCCATTTTGACTCATATCCACATCTTACCCCTCCTGAAATATTTCCTGGTGATCCAGAGGTAATGGCAGAAAAGATCGATTTCCTTGGACTTAATTATTATTTTGAGCCATCAATCACAGCAGATCAGGGAACTAATGAAAAAAGTTCTGAAGATTTTTATGAAAAACCCTCATTCCATGAAACAAGTGAGATGGGATGGCCTATCACTCCTGATGGTCTTTATAGACAATTAAAGTGGGTCAGTTCTTACACAGAAGGAAAAATACCTCTCTATATCACAGAAAACGGGGGCGCTTTCTCTGATGAACTTTCTGAAGACGACATGGTTTGCCACGATTCCCAGCGGGTTGAATACCTGAGAAGTCATCTTCGTGCTTCCCTTGAGGCAATTAAAGAGGGTCTTGATTTAAGAGGTTACTTTGCTTGGTCCTTGATTGATAATTTTGAATGGGCATTTGGTTATACAAAGAGATTCGGTCTCATATACGCAGATCAACTCAAACAGAAAAGAATTCCCAAAGATAGTTATTACTTTCTTAAGAATTTCATAGCAGGGGATGAGAATCTATAAAGATTCATTCATTTTACCTCAAATCTCTTTACCAGAATGCTATAAATCTCTTTATTTATTGTATTTTTACTTTATTAAGATTTCCTTCATATACTATTAAAATTTATTCCACGTATTCTTGATTCTATAGTAAAAAAATTATCTATATACCTTTGATTTCTTGTTTGAATCTTTAGTTATGAGAACCCTACAAAGATACTCCCAAACACCGAGAAGAAGCGTATCATATTATCGAGATAGATCTGGGTTTGAATGTGTCCTAACATTATCTAACGGTAGATATGCTTTAATTGAAATTGAATTATGGACAAGTCCGAAAGAGGATGGTACATAAAATTTATTAAAATTAAAAACCTTGATTTTGGAGAATAAAATCAAGGGACCTCCACTCTTAATAGTAATCACTGGGGATGAATTTACGTATGAGAGAAATAATAGAGTAAAAATTATTCCAATAGGATTCCTTAAAATATTACTTTAGGCTTTTTGATTTTAATTACTATTTATTTTTAAGATACTGCTTCAACAAAAAAACGCAGAAATAAGGGAACGTATATATATTGTTGCTAAATCCAATATTTCCCGCAGTAAACTTAATACCATAGTGAATATCAGAATATTTGCTACTACTGATTAGAGTTCTCAATGACTTAGTGTTCCCGTTATTTGATTTAACCTCCACAGGTACTAATTCTGAAGCTGTCCTTACAAAAAAATCTTCTTCCAGAGTAGAATCTTCTCTCTTGTAGTAATAAAGCGAGTAACCACATTTTGTCAAAGCTTCACCAACTATATTCTCATACAATGCCCCTTTGTATATTCCTAAGTTTTTATGTGCTCGAAAATCTTCCTGTGCTTCTTCATCGAGCATAGCAACAAGTAATCCACTATCAGCAAAATAAATTTTATACTTTGTTTGATCAAAATTACCCTTAAGTGGCAATTCTGGGAAATTCAAACAATAACATACATTCACCATTCCTGCATCGTTTACCCACTCAACAGCTCCTCGATAATCTCTGTAACGAGCACCTGTTGCTACTTTCGAAACCTGGAATTTCTTATTCTCTTTTGCTAATTGCGGTAATATTTGATTAAACACATTAAGGATACGTGTCTGATCCATGCCCTCAGCATACTTTCTGATATCTTCTTTGTAATCAGCAACTAGTTGTCGCTGGATATCGAGTGTCCCTTCAAAAGTTCCTTTTTGTATGTACTCCCTCAAAACAGCTGGCATACCACCGAGAATACAAAAATCCATAAACAGCGAATGAAAGACTGTCATTTGTACTTCACTCAATGGTTTTAACAACTTCATATGCTCTAATAAGTCGGAAATAAAAGAATCGTCATATCCTTTAGCCCATAGGAATTCCTCAAAATCAAGTGAGAACATTTCATAATCTGTCTTATAACCAACACTGTTACTTTCAATTCTTTTATAGTTTATACCAAGCATCGACCCACTACATATCACATCAAATCTGCTATCTATGTGAAAAAATTTCAAAGCAGTTGCTATTTCAGGAAATTCTTGTAATTCATCAAAAAAGAGAAGAGTCTTTTTTGATATAAATTTTTTGGAAGGATCAAGGAGCGAAATATTTTTAATGATGTCCTCAGGTTTATACCCATTTGTTACAATCATCTTATATTTTGGCTCTTCAACAAAATTGATTTCAATTATATTCTCGTAGTTTTTCCTAGCAAAGGTTCTTATGGATTCGGTTTTCCCAACTTGTCTAGACCCCTTTATCACAAGAGGCTTCTTGTTGGTAGTATTTCCCCACTCAGATAGAAACAAGTCAATTTTACGTTTTAGATAGATCATACTATTTACCTCACACCTGACAGAAAAATTTTACTATAGGCTACCAAGTAATTCAATAGAGTGACACATTAAATGAGCGAGTTTTCTATAATATTACACATTTTCATAGCGAGTTTTTTATAATCTTACACATTTTCATAGCGAGTTTTTTATGATATGTAAGGAAATAAGCAATTTCTCTTATAAATAGCTCGAATTGTACTGGAATTAGTATAAAAAGAAGGTTCAATTATTTACGAAAAAATCTTCATTCTATTAGAGATGAAGGATTAATATTTCTTAATAAAGTTCTTTTTTATGTTCAATATATTCATCATAAAGTACCTTACACTCTTCATGACCAATCTGTTCTAACCTGAGGAGATTCTCATCTTTTCTATTATTCTCTAAGTATGAATAGATCATATCATCTCTAAACCCTGCAACTTCTGCTTCCCACGCTTCACATCCATAATAGACAGTCTTGATATTTGCCCAAATAATCGCACTTAGACACATGGGACAAGGATATCCTGTTGCATACAGCTCACAACCACTAAGATCATGAGTTCCTAATAATTTACCTGCCGCTCTAATAGCGTTGACTTCTGCATGTGCTGTTGGATCCTTGTCTTGAAGGACGCTATTACTTGTTATTGCAAGAACTTTCCCATCCTTAACAATAGCTGATCCGAATGGACCGCCTGTATTTTCATGCATTGTAATATGTGCTTTCTTTGCAGCTTCTTTCATGATATCTATTCTTTTCATCATATCCCCTATTCAGCTCAAGATTATATCACAGATATTAAAAGGAACATTAAACTGACTTCAATTTTTTATTACTAGCTTACATTCCTATCTCTTGTAACCTCTAGTCCATAATACTCTAAAATATCTTGAGCATGGTGAAGATCTGCTATTTTTGTTTCACTGGTATCTTTCAGGACGTAGGGAATATGCAACTCCTTATATTTATATGCCCCCAATTGATGAAATGGGAGAAGGTCTACAGCCTCAATACAAGAATAGGACGATAGAAAAGATGCGAGAGAATGCAAGTCTTCATCATTCTGAGTAATACCTGGAACTAATACATGGCGAATCCACACTCTCTTATGGATAGATTCCAGATAATTAAGAGTATCAATGGTATTATCATTACTTTGGCAGGTGAGAATAATATGCTGCTCTTTATTAACACTTTTTATGTCGAGTAGTACCATATCAACTTCATCTAAGATTGGTTTGCTAAACTCTAAAGGAACACTTCCTGCAGTATCTAGAGCCGTATGAATTTCATGCCTTTTTGCTTCCTTGATAAGTGAAAGAGTAAATTCAATCTGCAACAGAGGTTCCCCACCACTTATGGTGAGACCTCCATTCTTTAAGAACGATCGATATGAAAGTACATCATGAATCACTGAATCAACAGATTTCTCTTCGCCCCTGTAAGTAGACCATGAATCTGGGTTATGACAGTATAGACAGCGCATCTTGCACCCTTGTAAAAAGAGTGCATAGCGGAGACCTGGTCCATCAAGGGCTGCAAGCGTTTCTACTGAATGAATCTTTCCTGTAATACTCATCTATAAACCTTCCTTTATAATACTGTATGGAAAGTTCTTTGAATCACATCAAGTTGCTGCTCTCTTGTGAGTTTCACAAAATTGACAGCATAGCCACTCACACGAATAGTGAGTTGTGGATATAATTCTGGTCTTTCCATTGCATCAAGAAGCACTTCTTTTTCAATAACATTCACATTAATGTGGTGTCCCTTTTCTACCACATACCCATCAAGAAGAGAAACGAGATTTTCTACTTGTTGACCTATAGTCTTTCCTAAGGCTGAAGGAACAATACTGAATGTATAGGAGATACCGTCTTCTGCTTTCGTATATGGGATTTTAGCAACACTTTTCATACTTGCTACAGACCCTTTCGTATCCCGTCCATGCATAGGATTAGCTCCTGGAGCAAAGGGCTCTCCCTTCTTTCTTCCATCTGGAGTACTCCCTGTTTTCTTTCCATATACTACATTGCTCGTAATAGTAAGTACTGAGAGTGTTGGAAGACTATTTCGATAGGTATGATGTTTCTTTAATTTATCACTAAACATTTCAACAATCCATGTTGCAATCTCATCAACCTTATCATCATTATTACCAAATGCAGGGAAATCACCTTCAATTTCATATTCAGTCGCTAAGTTATTTTCATCTCGTAATACCTTCACTTTAGCCCACTTTATAGCAGATAAACTGTCTGCGACAACAGAGAGACCTGCGATTCCACCCGCTAAGGTTCTCACCACATGCTCATCATGAAGAGCCATCTGAATCCTCTCATAACTATATTTATCATGCATATAGTGAATTACATTAAGAGTATCAACATAGAGCTTAGCTAACCAATCACACATATACTCAAACTTGCGTTTTACTTCTTCATAGTCGAGATAGGTAGAAGTGATAGGGGCAAATTCAGGTGATACTTGTCGTCCATCTATTTCATCTTTCCCCCCATTAATAGCATATAGAAGTGCCTTAGCAAGGTTGACTCTTGCTCCGAAAAATTGCATTTGCTTTCCTATTTGCATAGCTGAAACACAACAAGCAATTCCGTAATCATCACCATGCACAATATTCATTATGTCATCATTCTCATATTGAATACTGCTACTCTTAATAGACATAAGTGCACAATAATTTCTAAAAGGTTTTGGTAATTTGGATGAATAGAGTACTGTTAAATTAGGTTCAGGGGCTGGCCCAAGATTTGTAAGGGTATGAAGAAAACGATAGCTCATTTTAGTGACCATATGACGCCCATCAAGGCCAATGCCACCAATACTTTCTGTTACCCACGTGGGGTCTCCACTAAAAAGCTGATCATAGGAAGGAGTTCTTAAAAAACGAATAAGCCGTAATTTCATAACAAAATGATCAACCATCTCTTGAATTTCGCTTTCAGTATGCCTGCCCTCTTTTAAATCTCTTTCACTGTATATATCTAAGAATGTGGAGACTCTACCAAGGCTCATTGCAGCCCCGTTCTGCTCTTTCGTAGAAGCAAGATATGCAAAGTATATCCATTGGATAGCTTCCTTGGTATCACTGGCACCCTTTGTAATATCAAAAGAATAACTGCTTGCCATACGAGTTAGTTCACCTAATGCCCTTATCTGTTCACTTAGTTCTTCTCTATGACGTATAAGAGATTCATCCATAACATCCCCTAAAGCATTTCGTTTGATCATTACTCTTTCATCTATAAGATATTCAGTTCCCAACAAGGCAACCTTTCTATAATCCCCTATAATTCGTCCTCTTCCATATGCATCAGGCAGTCCTGTAATGATTGCACTATGACGCGCTCTTTTCATTTCATCTGTATACACATCAAAAACCCCATCATTGTGCGTTTTTCGGTATCTAAACACCTCATCTACTTCTTTTGGAACTTCCTTTCCATACGCTTTAAGGGCTGTATGGACTAATCGAATTCCCCCAAAAGGCATTATTGATCTCTTAAGAGCTTCATCTGTTTGAAGACCTACAATGGTTTCATTATCTTTATCAATATAGCCGGCACCATGGCTTTCTATTGTTGCAATTGTTTCATGATCAATTGCATACATTCCACCTCTTTCTCTCTCTGTCGTTAATAAAGCTTTCACTTTATCCCACAATAAAAGAGTTTTCTTACTTGGTGGTGCTAAAAAAGATTCATCACCCTCGTAAGGGGTGTAATGTTGTTGTATATAATCTCTAACTTCCATATCTATTTTCTCCTGTCGATATGGAGAATAACAAAAAGCAAGTAAAGATGTTGTGATTCAAGTCACAATTGCAACAAAACTTAGATTTCTTAAGATATTATGATGATTTATAGCCTTTTACTCTCTGTTTTAGTATTTTAATAACATGGAAGCACCATCAATACAATGTGATTGTAAAAGTGATTACTGTCTAAAGAAAGTTCCTCTGTTTGCAAGCATTGATGATGCCTCTCTACAAGAGATAACACTTCAAATGGAACATCGAATCTTTCAAAAAGGAGAAATTCTCGTCTTAGAAGGAGCTCAACCACTAGGTTTTACAGTAATTCAAAAAGGTTCAGCAAAAGCATACAGAATTACAAACGATGCAAAAGAGCAGATACTCTATATATTTCCTGAAAAGGATTATTTTGGAGCTCGTTTTCTTTTCACTGAAGATGAAGTTCCTTATTCTGTGGTTGCTCTAGAAGAGACTCATGTATGTATTTTAACAAAGAAACATTTAAAAGATATCCTTCTTGATCATCCTAAGGTTGCAATTCTTCTCATCGAAGCGATGGCAATGCGAATGAAAAGATTAGAATTATTAATGCAGCAGACAGGGAAGAAAAAAGCAGAAGCACGCATTGCTTCCATTATTTTAGAATTCATTGATACGTATGGAGAAAAGCATGAAGGAAAAACTCTTGTAACTCTTCCACTAAGCCAAGAAGGAATTGCCAACTATGTTGGAGTTGCTCGTGAGACACTTTCTAGAAAACTTACCCTCTTTGAAGAAGAGGGAATCATTTCCTTTGAAGATCCTCACCATATGGTTATTTGTGATATTCAGCGACTTATTGATCTTAGTAGTGGAGAAGAAGAATTATACATATAGCGCCGAAGCTACTATAATAAGAATTATTGAAACTACTGTATCAAGAGAAAGTGTATTTGCTACATAATCCATATTTTCTTTATCTTGCTGTTTCATAAATATTGAAATAACAAATGGTGGTGGCGTTAAAAACATCACCATCAGAGCATACGAATAAATTCTATCTAAGTGTAACAAGGACTCAATGATAAAATTATTAATAAGAAGCACAAAAATCAGAGAAAGTATTTTCCTCACAATAATTGTCTTTATTGAAAGTGAAATGTTTTTTACATCAATATGAATAGTATAGCCAATACTTATTGCAATAAGAGGAATTGTAAGAGAGGCCATCATATCAATGAATGAAGATAGAGATTGCAAAAGAGGTGTTACTCGCACCATTGAAGAGAAGAAGGAGAGGATAATTCCGCTTACTATTGAAATAATGACAGGAGATGTGAAAAACTGCTTAAGTAATACTTTAGGGTGTTGTACCCCATCTCTCTCTTTTATAAGAAATGCCATCAAGATAAAAAATACAAAGACAACCTGACCAAGATCTATAAGGGCTATTTTGCCTAAATTTTCATCCCCATAAAGTGCTAAAAATAGAGCATAACCCAACATCCCCATCTCGAACCCACCCATCATAAAAGAAAAGTAAGGTGTATTGATGTGGAGCAATCGAGCAATCAACCTACCGAGGAGAAGCATCAATATACAACTAAGGAATACCGTTCCTATTAAAACAATTGTATGAGAAGAAACTTCTATAGATAAAAAAGCTTTAAATAAAAGAGCAGGAAGTGCAATATCTGAGACAACCCGCTTTAATCCAATAATGGCATCGTCACTAAAGAAATTAATCTTTTGAAGAGAGTAACCAACAATAAACAATAAAACTACCGGTAAGACCGGTAGCAATGTATCAAACATACAATTAATCCTTTCTGCTTATTTAGAACGTATTAGTAATGTAATATTCAAGTTGTCCAATCTGGAATTCTCTATCAGCAAGAACCGCTTTAACAACATCCCCAATAGAAATTACACCAGTTAGTTTCTCATCTTCAACTACAGGAAGATGTCGGAACCGACCAGTTGTCATTAAGTGAAGACATTCATCTAGGTTTTGATGCATTTTGACGTACGTTACACTCTTTGTCATCACTGATGAAACAGAAACCGCTGTAGATACTTCTATTCTTCCTGCTAGGAATTTTACGATATCACGTTCTGATAATATCCCTTTAATCTCATCTTTCTCGTTAACCACGAGAACCGCTCCAATTCGATGCTGAGATAATTTCAAAATAGCTTGGGCTAATGTGTCCTCTGGAAGAACTGTTACTACATCTCTTCCTTTTTGTTCCAAGATTGATCTTACTGTACTACTCATATCTTACACCTCCTAAATTAAGTGCACATGTTTATTTCTCTTATATGCTAAGCTTCAATATTTGAGAAGTCAATCCCTCTATTTTTTTCACTCTATTGAGATAATGTAAAATCAAAGCACATCATACAACCTAATTCTGTAAATAAGCTTTCTATATTATCACTTAATACATTTTAATATACCATATTCACATTAAGTAGTAAAAATACTCTCTACACATGCACATTATACAAAAATTAAAAATTTCAGCAATTTTCAATTTTTTCTAATATTTTACATTTTGTTATAACCTTTCTTGGTGTATGATGTTTATAGATATAGAATGTGACATATGTTTTTGGGAAACAAACCAAAAATAAAAAAACTAAGGAGAATGTTATGAAAAAAAGAAGTTTGTTAGTATTGGTACTTTTAATTGCTATCTGTGCAACTAGCGCAGTGTATGCAGCAAGTACATTTAGTGTCGGGGTCGTTAACTATTATAGTTATTTTGATCTTGAAGCAGGAAATACTGATGCATACGTCCCTGCACTTAGAGGAGAATTCTTCTTGAGTGATTATCTAGGTGTGTCAGCTGATGCCCTTATTTTAGATTCCCTTCCAGATTATAATTACTATGAAATGATGTATATCCTTGATGTAGTATTAAGGTTACCTCTTGGTCTTGTTGAACCTTATATTGCAACTGGCCCTGCATATTTTGGTGTAATTATTGGAGACTATACCGAAACAGCTGAAGACGCTTTTGCCTACAACGTACGAGCAGGAGTTGATTTCAATGTACTTGATTGGCTCTCAGTTGGTGTCGAAACAAACTTCCTCGTTGATGATGTTGCAGAATTCGTTGATGATCTATCTAATGCAACAAGCGAACAAATTGCTGATGCAATTAAATACTATAGCAAAATTGGAATTTCAGCAAAAGTAAAATTCTAATAGTGCCTAATTTTAGCTAATTAAAAAAGCTACTACCAATATCTTAACTGTATTCTTGGTGGTAGTTTTTTTATTTTATATTTTTTTATAACCTTTTTTGTTTTTAATTGTTTCTAAATACATAAGTCAGAGAAATGTATTATTCAAAAAAGGATAACGACATTTTAGAAAGGAGTACGTTATGAAAAAAAGAGGTTTGTTTATCTTGGTACTATTGATTGCTATATCTGCTACAGGTTCATTATATGCAGCTAGTACTTTTGGGCTCGGTGTCGTCCCATATTATAGCTATTATGATTTAGAAGCTGGAAATACAGATGCATACATCCCTGCTGTTAGAGGGGAATTCTTCTTTAGTGATTATTTGGGCGTTTCAGCAGACGCTATTATTTTGGCTTCAAATCCGAGTTTACAAAGATTAGAAATGGCATATATTCTAGATGTAGTCTTAAGATTGCCACTTGGTCTAATTGAGCCATATGTTGCTACAGGCCCCGCCTATTTTGGAGTAATTATTCACGGAGAACCTTCTACTGAGGAGAATGCTTTCGCTTATAACGTAAGGGCTGGTGTTGACTTTAATATCCTTGACTGGCTCTCAGTTGGTGTTGAAACAAACTTCTTAGTTGATGATGTTGCTCAATTCGTTGATGATATATCAAACTTAACAACTGATGAGATCATTGAATCAATAAAACATGATAGCCTCATTGGTATTTCAGCAAAAGTGAAATTCTAAGAGTTCTTATTTTTAGTTTAATTTAAAGCTACTGCCATCATCTTAATATTGATTCTTGGTAGTAGCTTTTTTATAATCAGATTGTTTCTATAAGGTTAATTGTGATACGATTATATCTATGGAAAACATTTCAATTGTGTGTACAGGAGGGAAGGGACCTCTCTCTTTACCACCAACCTTTATACTACCTAAATCCACCTACATCATTGCCGTTGATAGTGGGCTTGATACCGCTAACAAACTAGGTCTTAAAGTTGACTATGCAATTGGAGACTTTGATTCTCTCAGTAAAAAATCTTTACTCGACAGCCTTGCTCACACAAGACTTGCCTCTCATAAAGATATTAGTGACACAGAAGCAGCATTCATTTACCTTAAAGAATTGGATATTAAAGAATATATCTTAATAGGAGGAGGGGAAGGGAGATTTGACCACCTTCTCCATCTCTATTCTCTTTTTGTTGAATATGGAGCACCTAAAGAGTGGATAACCGATAAAGAACATATCTTTAGGGTCGAGGATAGTAGTGAGCTCTCCTTTCCAGTATCTTCAACGGTTAGTTTCATACCTATTCATATGAAAAGCAACTCAAATATTACCTGTTTAGACCTCTTATGGCCATTAAAAGAATTCATTATTGATTCAACTCATATGAGTTTATCTAATGTCGTTTCTAAGAATCCCATACAGATAGCTGTAAAAGGAGACCCTCTGTTTATTTCTTATATCGTATAGGAAAAAATATCCATGACATATAAGGCTTTATACGATACAATGCCTAATATCAACTAAATTAAAACATTCGAGAAGGTAAAATACATGCAATATAATGAATATGACTTAAATGCGCTTATGAATGGCCCACTACCAGCACTCTATTGTTGCATCGGGGATCCGGTTGCTGGAAATCCAACACAATTCATGATAGAAAAAGCTTTCGAAGCACTATCATTACCTTATCGTTATCTCACTATGAATGTTTCTAAAAAGAACTTAGGTGAGGCTGTCAGGGGACTCAAGGCTCTCGGTTTTTGTGGTTACAACATTACAAGCCCACATAAAGTCTCTTCAATCGAATTTTTAGATGAACTCACACCTTCAGCATCCTTATCAAATGCTGTTAATTGTGTTTATCAAAAAGAGAATAAATCTATCGGTGATAATACTGATGGGAAAGGTTTTTTAACTGCCGTCTCTGCACAAAAGGCAGTCAAGGGAATGAATGTTCTTGTATTTGGCTCTGGTGGTGCCTCTCGTGCAATCGTCTGCGAACTTGCCCTGCAAGAAGTAGCTTCTATCACAATAGTGAATAGAAATGTGGATAGTGCCAAACAATTACAACAGGATATACAACACAAAGTTTCAACAAAAATTAAAGTATTGCCTTTAGGAGAGAAGTTCATTGTTAATGATTCCTACGATCTTATTGTCCAAGCAACAAGTGTGGGCCTATTCGATGAAACAGGCAGACTTCCACTCGTGTGGGAGGAGGGGAACTACCACAATTGTATCGCAAGTGATGTAGTCTTTAATCCAATTAACACACTCTTTTTGCAAGAAGCTAAAGAAAACGGTTGCACATGTGTTGATGGCCTTGGGATGTTAGTATTTCAAGGTGCCATTGCTTTTGAACAATGGACTGGAAAAAAAGCACCTATTGATGTAATGAAAGATGCTTTGCTTGAAGCATTTT
Organism: Sphaerochaetaceae bacterium; assembly: GCA_963663665.2. GTDB lineage: Bacteria > Spirochaetota > Spirochaetia > Sphaerochaetales > Sphaerochaetaceae > SABI01. The sequence goes on along the minus strand of CAXXKP010000001.1, from coordinate 852,566 downwards.
CAGATAAAGGAATTTGATATATGGACAATGCTGAGCATCTTAGTACGATGAAAATATCAAAAAAACTAAAAAATATTATTAATCTTTCTGCTAAGTTATTAGGAGATAATGATGTAACAAGTCTCACAGAGGCTCAAATAACTGAAATAAATAAAAGCCCTATTCCCAAAAACAACCTTTCCAAAAAACTGCTACAAGCAAGAACCAAAACCATTGAGCACGATACCTTTATCATTCCAGTTGAAGATGGAGCTCTTACAGGTTATTTCTATGAACCAAAAACAAACCCTACTTCTCAAATGACTTCTTTGCGCCCATTGATTATTTTTTATCATGGAGGAGGTTGGGTATGGGGGAATATGGAACTGTATCAATATATTTGTATACGAATTGCATCACTTACGAATGCAGCAGTTCTTGCAGTTGATTACCGGCTCTCCCCACAACACAAATTCCCAACAGCAGTTGAAGATAGTTATAGTACCCTACTATGGGCATCATTAGGTGCTCGCTATTGGAAAATAGACCCTGAAAGAATTTTCGTCATGGGTGATAGTGCTGGAGCAAATCTTGCTGCAGTTGTATGCCGCTTGGCAAGAGATAGAAAGGGGCCTCATATCGCTGGACAAATTCTTCTTTATCCTGTCACTGATGGAAGAATGAAAACGGCTAGTTATGAAGAATTCAAAGATAGTCCCACTTTAACTTCAAAAAGTATGCAATTTTTTATAAAGAGTTATCAAAGAGAACCAAAAGATATTTTAAACCCACTTTTTTCGCCGTTATTAGCAAAGGATCATTCTCGTCTCCCTCCTGCATTAATTGTTGGAGCTGAATATGATCCACTCAGAGATGATGCTCGGTTGTATAGTGAAGCTTTAGAATCAGCTGATACCGCAGTGAAGTACCTTGAATGTAAAGAGACGGTCCATGGTTACTTCGTTTATCCTAAAGCACCTGGCACAGAAGAAACCGAATCGGCTATTATCCAATTTATTTCTGGAAGACCTGTAGCAAGTATCAGTTTGATGACTTTTGCTGAATTAAAAAAACAAAACAAGGCTGAATTTAAAAGCATAAAAAGAAATAAAGATTTTATTGCAACTGGAGTTGAAGGGTCTTAATCTTTTCGGTACAAGATATCTGTTGAATCTTCAATTTTTCTTGGTCGTGGGTCTTTCCCTATAAGGAGGCCAATTGACTCTTTATAGAACGGTAAATGCTTGTCAATTTTTGATGCTGCTGAAAAATAACAATACCAACATTTTTCATCTTCTTTATACCTTAATGAACTAGAAAGAATATATTCATTCGCCCATCCTGATAAAGGAGGAACTAGAATAGGATTTTTTAGTAATTGATTAAATTTAAGTCCATCAATACTTTCTAATAATATAATAGCTGAAGATGTTTTATTTCTTTCTTCATCATAAAAATGAGCAGCTTGAACAGCTCTGAAAGTATCGTCTACATTCAGCACCTGAGTTTGTCCACTCGCTAAAGAACGAAAATATTCATTCCCTTCGCCTTTGATTAAGATATCGTCACGTTCCGCTTGGTATGGGCCCATAATATCTGCTGAGAGTGCACTAACTGTATACCGAGAGATATCAAGAAGGGTATTGGACAACGAGGCTCCTAGATAAAGGCGATACCCTTGTTTAGTAGAGACTATTTGAGGATTAGAGAGCCTTCCTTTCTTTAAGAATTCATGCGAAGAAGGGATATCTGCTGAACTTATGAGATGTCGAGGTTTACTCCAAATCTGTAAATCAGTTGATGTAATAATTTCTATATGACTCTCTCTATGGTGCTCTTTCCCATTTAGTCTTCTTCTTCGATCTATAAAAGGTATTTGGACTCCACGTTTTTCATAGAGAAGATAATATACCCCATCCTCAATATAGATAGAGGGATAATGACCACCGAATTCAATGATTCTACGGGGAACCCAACTGATACCACTATCAGAAACAAAATGATGAATTCCTAACCATGAGTGTGCAAACATATGCCATTTATCATCTGCAGATTCTTCAGGAAATAAGATAAATGGATGAGAAATGCGAGGAGTATACCAAGAGCCTTGAACGAGAGGTTCATCTGAAAAAGGGAACCATGAAAGATATGTCAAGTCAGTTAAAACCTTAGAAGTTATACCCATTATTGGTTCTTAATCTCCTTCTTGACACTATATTTCTTTGCAAAAATTGGCGAAAGATATTGTTCTAAATTAAATTTTACAATCACTTTTTTTATTATCAATGTATAGAGTAAGAATGATCCTCCTATACTAACAATAAAAATAAGCCCAATAAATAGAGGAACAAGAGAACTTTCTGGATCCACAAAATTCACCATAATTGCTAAGGATACAAGGAAAAGAGCAATCATGATGATAAGATTGACAAGAGTTGCTCCTAAGATAAACAAGAATGTATTTAATTTTTTATTCATTTTTTCCCTCTAATCCTTCAGTATGATTTTTAGTAAATAATAGAGTTAACATCAATAGAATTGAAAATACCACAACCGAAGAGTCTGCTACATTAAATGTTGGCCATCTGTCGAATCCTAAAAAACCAAATACTTTGATACTTACAAAATCAACAACCCAATCATCTCTAAAAGCTCTATCTATGATATTCCCGAGTCCACCTCCTAGAATCCCACACACTACCCATCTTTGCAATAAAGAAATTTCTTTACTCCGCATTACATACACAATCAAGAGAACTAATAAAATAAGAGGAAGAAGAATAAATAAAATTTGTTTTAATTGCATATTCAAATTCTGCCCTATACTAAAACCAATAGCATTATTCCTTACATGAACAATCCATATAATATCGTTGAGATAGGAACGATAAATAGTTCCAACTGGAACGTTTAACACAATCCACATCTTTGTAAGTTGATCAGCTACAATTATGATTATCGTAAGAAGAAATGGTAATAAGACCTCTTTAGTTCGACTTCTTTTGTTCATCACATCTCCTTATAGTGTGGTAGGGATGTCAATAAAGGATGCATCCAACTGACATTCATCACATAGAATTTTGGCAAAAGCTTTGACCCCAAAAACTTCGCTCTGATAATGTCCACCACATATCATGTTGATTCCTTCTTCCTTACACGTATTGAACATCTCATGTGATGCTTCCCCTGTAATATAGGCATCACACCCTTGTTCAATTGCTTGTAATACTTCCCCAGAAGCTCCACCAGAAACTATTGCAATACTATGATTTTTTCCCTTACCAAAAGGAAGAACATGTAATCCCATCTCTTTTGAAAATCCTAAAATCCTTACTATCTCATCAATACTCAATCCTATTTTTGAAAACCCTTTATATCCAATATCGAGGCCATGGTACGACCCAAATGGAGAAATATCTTCTAAAAAAAGAAGAGATGCAATTACCCCATTATTCCCTAATGTAGGATGGGCATCGAGGGGAAGATGAGCTGCAAATAAAGAAATGTCATGATCTAACAGAAACTTAATCCTGTGGTAATGGGAAGAAGTGATAGCAATACTTTTCCCCCAAAAAAGACCATGATGAACAAAGATTGCATCTGCGCCTACTTCGTTTGCTTTCTTAAAGGTTTCTAAGGATGCATCAACAGCACATACGACCTTTTTAATTTCTTTATCAGGATTACCTACTTGCAATCCATTTAATGAAACATCACTAGAAATAAAATCTTCTAGGAGCAGTCTTTCACGTATAAATATCTCTAACTCTTTAGTATTCATGGTACCTTGATTATAAAGAGTTGACATCAATTATTCCACCACCTATAGTGAGCTTCATGGCAACTTTACCATTCAATATTACAGAGCTCACTTCTGAGGAAGCTCAATTTAGTATCCCATTTTCTGAAATTGATATGAACGTCCCAATTGACGACGTCTATATTGTAGGACAGCCTCGTGCTATGAGGGCTTTAAAGATGGCTCTTTCAATTGATTCAGATGGGTATAATATTTTTGTGAGTGGAGAACCTGGAACAGGAAAGCGTACAGCAATAGAATTAGCTATAAAAGAGTTGGAAAATGATATGAGTAAAGTGAGAGACGTTGCGTTTATTCATAACTTTCATAACCCAGACACCCCAATTCCGCTCACTTTCATGCCAGGCAAAGCACGATCATTCTCGATTGAAATGAAATCTTTCGTTTCAAACCTCTATAATGACATGTCTCTTCTTATGAAAGATCAATCATTAGATGTTCAAACTTTATCTGCTATATTAGACCCTCTTGTACTCGAAATTAGGAAAACCTATACAGATAAAAAAATCTCACAATTCTTATCACATATAAAAGAAGACATAATAGAACACCAATACCTATTTACAAGTGAGACTTTTAACACAAAAGATCTTCAATCTTTCTTGCGTCGTTATACAGTAAATGTATTAGTAGACCACGGTTTCACTGATAGGCGCCCCCTTATATTCGAATATCACCCAACATTTAGCAATCTTTTCGGTTCTCTAGATGAAACAAAAGATAATTCAGAGCATTATCTTCCTTTCTTATCATTGCATGCAGGCTCTCTCCTACAAGCAAATGGGGGCTGTATTGTCATAAATGCTCATGAAATGCTCAGTGTAGAAGGTCTCTATGAAGCATTAAAGCGATTTCTTAACACAAAGACGCTTGTTATACAGAACTCTTCTGCTACCCGCAATTTTTCTTCAGGAGTGCGACCTCTTCCCATTGAACTAGATGTCAAAGTTATTATGGTAGGTTCTAGTGAAGCTTTTGAAAAATTTAGCGAGCATGATGATGAATTCCTTAAACTCTTTAAGGTCTCAGCAGAATTTGACTATACGATGAGATATGAAAAAGAGAATATCGATGGAACAGTTTCTTTTCTTCTAAGAATTGCGAAAAAAGAGAATATGCTTCCACTAGAAATATCTGGAGTAAGTGAAATTCTTCGTTATAGCAACCTCATTGCAGAGAGTAGAGACGAGCTCTCTACTCAACTTGCCCTCTTAGCAGACTTATTGAAAGAATCTAATTACTGGGCAAAAGAGCATAATGAAACAACTATTACAGATATAAGTGTCACTCGTGCTATTGAAGAGAGGGATTATATAGGGAGTGTGAGTGAATCTAGAATCCAACAAGAGATTACCAGTGGCGAAATGATTATCACACTTTCTGGGTATAAAACAGGAGTGGTGAATGGACTCGCTGTTCTTGACGTTGGAGCAACAAGTTTCGGCACCCCCGCCGTAATTAGTGCAACTGTTGCTCCTGGATCTGAAGGAATTGTGAATATTGAGCATGAAGCTGGCTTAAGTGGCGAAATTCATGATAAAGGATTACTTATTCTAGAAGGATATCTCCGTAAGCGATACGCAAGGACATTCCCTCTTTCTATTTATAGCGGAATATGCTTTGAACAATCTTATGGTGAAATAGATGGAGACTCTGCTAGTAGCAGTGAACTCTATGCTCTTCTCTCTGCCATTGGAGAAATCCCAATCAAACAAAATATTGCGGTCACAGGAAGCGTTAACCAAATGGGTGAATTACAACCAGTTGGTGGGATTAATGAAAAGATTACGGGATTTTATAAAGTCTGTAAAGCAATAGGGAAGGTGGTTCACCCAGGTGTTATCATTCCTTATCAGAATAAGAAAAATTTGATCCTTCCGTATCATATCATTGAAGCTATTGAGAAAAAAGAGTTCCACATCTATCCAGTCCATACTATTGATGAAGGAATGTGTGTATTGGCAGATCGACCATCTGGTGAAAGAAATCAAAAAGGTGTATTCCCTATCGATACAATTAACAGAGCAATCGAAGATAGGCTTAAAATCCTTTATGACATTTCAAGACCACAAAATTAAAAGTTCTTTTTTATTGCCATTACCCAATTATACATTGCTATAGCGAACGCTGTTGAAACATTCAACGAACCTTTCGTTCCAAATAGTGGAATAGAGACAACCCCTAGAGAAGATTTTGCAAGAGAAAGAAGATCTCCAGAGACACCAAGTTCTTCACTCCCTACAACCATCACTCCGTGACGAGGAAATGAGAAAGAACTTATATCATCTCCTCCCAATTCAAGTGCAAAGACTGGTTTATCTCTGATTTCTTTAAGGATTGTTACTGGGGATCCGGTAGTATAAGGAACACTTTTTGTACACCCGGCAGCGCTCCGAAGAGTTCTAGGATGCTCAACATCCGCACAAGGAGTAGTCAGTAAAATTTTTTCAACTCCAAAACTATCAGAAGTTCTAAACATCGAACCCACATTAAAAGGACTTCTAATCCTATCTAATACAACTGAGATGGGGAATATACTTCTTTTACTTACATCTAATTGGTTCTCATTATCAACAAAATCCCAGTCACCCAACGAGATGTTTAGATCATTTTTAAGCAAGAAAATGAAATCTTGTAATATCCATACATCACAATCACTTTCTTTTGTGATAGAAGAAAGAAACAACACCGCTTTGTCTTTAGTTTCTTTATGAATTACGGAATCTTCGCTCGAGATAATTATCTCAACCAAGCTGATAAGATAGAGTGGATCAAGATTACGATTTCTAGAAAACTCCTCTAAAAGACGAAGAATCTTTCTAAGCTTTGTATCCTCATTAAGAGAGAGAAGTTTCTTTATAGTAATCAATCTAATTCTACCTCTCCACTCTTTAAAGGATAGACACAGACAACACACTCACCCTTAATAGAATCCCTTTCACTAAAAATAGAAAAAACCTTTGAAGAGGTTCCTTTAACAAATTCCTCAAAAGTTTTTGTCATCTCTCGACCGACCATAATTATTCGAGTAGGATCTATCTCTACGATTGCACTCAGAAGTTTTAAGAGTCGAAAGGGAGATTCATAGAGAAAGAAAGCTTCATCTCGTGAAATTAGTTCTTGTAATCTCTTAGTTCTCTTTCCTGATTTCACACTCACAAAACCTTCAAAGGTAAATGTCTTCCCCATTAAACCAGCAACAGAAACCGCTGTTGCAACAGCAGAAACTCCGGGAATCGGTATGACAGATAATCCTGCACCACGAACAGCTTCAACTAAATGAGCTCCTGGATCACTAATTCCAGGTGTTCCTGCATCAGAGACAAAAGCAACATCGTTACCCTCTTCAAGCAATTTTACGATACCAGCAGCAGATGCTTTCTCATTGTGTGCATGAGTTGCAATGAGACGTTTTTGAATCCCATAGTGTTGTAAAAGTCGAATAGTAACCCGTGTGTCTTCACACGCTATCACATCAACTGCTTGTAATGTTGAAACCGCTCGATAGGTGATATCTTCAAGATTCCCAATCGGAGTTGCAATTATATATAAAGTGCTCATGCCTCTATTCTATATGGGGATGAATAATTGAGCAATCAGTAACTCTTCATTGCTTCAATCCTCATTCCAACCAAGGTAATGTTATGGTATTTTTCACCATTTACACTCAAATACAACTATGTAAAAAATATGCTATATTATTTATTTCCTTTTATAGTATTATTTTATAAGATGCTTCTTCTACTTGGCACACTCTATGCATAGAGCTATATAGAATATTCCAACATAAATTAGGAGAAAAAAATGAAAGCAATAAAAAGAATGAAGAACATTATTAATTCAAATATCAGTGCAAAGCTCGATAAATTTGAAAATCCTGAAAAAATGGTTCGTTACATGGTGAGAGAAATTGAAGAGACCATTATTGAAGCAAAAAGTACAACAACTGCAAAAATGGCAACTCTTAGCGTTATTGAAGAGGAAATTGCTCATACAGAAAGTGAAAGAAACAGATGGCAACAACGAGCTATTCTTGCAGTTGAGAAAGGAAAAGATGACCTAGCTCGACAGGCAATCTCGGAAAAGCAAAGTGTTGAAAAGCATTTAAATCACTTAATTGATGAAAAAAAAGGTATGGAAAATATCATATCTTCAATGCAAACACATGTACGAGCTTTAGAAGAAAAGAGAGATGAAATTAGAGATAAAGAGAGAATGCTTATCCAAAGAGCATACCATGCAAAAGAAAAGAAAAAGGTAATGGAAACACTTAAAGGACTCGATGCTAGTGCAACATGCCGCCGTTTTAACGAGTTTGAAGAAAAGATTGAAAATCTTGAAGCACAAGCTGCGGTAGCTGGTTTTAATTCAAAGAAAGAAGAAAATGAGACAACTTTTGCTACCTTGGAAAAAAATGAGTTAATAGAGAATGAACTCAACGCACTTAAAAAAGATATAAAAAAATAACTTCTTCCTCTTTTCCTTTTCTGAGCCCTTATTTAGGGCTCTTCTTTTTATTCTAATCGATCCTTATACTTTCTATATAATCCTCGAAACTGATCATAGCTTAATCCAAGTAGAGAAGCGGCTATTTTTTGATTTCCTTCTGCTTCTACTAATGACTGAGACAGATAATGAATGTCTAGATTCTTCTTCGCATTTTCATATTCTTGCAAAGAAGTCTTTTCATATGAGAAATCTTCTCTCTTCTCAAAAGGATTACTAAAGGGATCTATAACTATTTCGTCAATATAGGCATGATGAGATCTGTATACAGCTCGCTCAATTACATTCTTTAATTCCCTTACATTCCCAGGCCATGAGTAGGAGATGAGTTGTTTCTCTACGGAGTGAGAAAAGCGAGGAGTTTCAACAATATCACATTCTAAGGCCATTTTAGATGCAAAATAATGTGCTAACAAAAGAATATCTTCACCTCTTTTTCTCAAGGGAGGAAGAAATAGAACTTCAAAACTCAGTCGGTCAAGTAAATCTTCCTTGAATTTCCCATCAATACATAACTGTGGCAGGTCAGCATTTGTTGCTCCAATAATTCGCACATCAACTTCATGAGAAATGGAGGAACCGACCCTTTCGAAAGAACCATACTCAACTACACGTAAGATCTTTTCTTGAACCTGAATAGGAATTAGACCAATCTCATCAAGAAAGAGTGTACCTTTATCAGCCTCTTCAAATCTCCCCTTTCTTGCTTTGCTTGCACCTGTAAAGGCTCCAGCCTCATGCCCAAAAAGTTCTGTTTCTATAAGAGATGGGGTAAGAGCTGCACAGTTTACTGTCACAAGTGAGGCTTGCCACCTCTGAGAAAGATAATGGAGACGAGTAGCGGCGATTTCTTTTCCACTTCCTCTTTCTCCTACGATCAAGACACTTCTATTAATAGTGGCGACTTTGCTCAATTGTTCTTGAAACGCAATAAAAGATTCTGATTCCCCTAAAGGATTTTGATTTACTTGATTACTTTTTTCACTCATAGGTATAATATACCACTATATGGTTAATATTACCACAACTATTGATCAGATCTTCCAATCTCATCACCAAAACCATTGAATTGATGATATCCACATGAATATTATTCTTGGCATACTAAATGCATTACATTGTATGTATAACAAATCATAACGTGCCATTCGGCAAAGGAGAATAATATGGGAGTGTTTTCAAGATTTCTAGACATAGTAAACGCAAATATCAATTCATTACTTGATAAAGCAGAAGACCCAGAGAAAATGATTAAACTGATGATGAGTGAGATGGAAGATACTTTAATCGAACTTAAGAGCTCATGTGCATTAATCATTGCAGCTCAAAAGAAAATTGAGCGTAATATTAGCGAAGTAGAGCCTGCTGTGACAAGATGGGTTGAACGAGCAAAACTTGCCCTCTCAAAGAACAGAGAAGATTTAGCACGAGAGGCTCTTGTGATGAAAAACCAAACGATACAAGAGTTAGAGAAGTTACAAGAAGATTTCAAAGATAAAGAAACGATGATTGCATCATGTAAAGAGAATATTAGAAAGGTTGAAGAAAAATTGAGTTCTGTACGAGCGAAATATCAGAATATCTCTAAGAAAGAGGTGAGACCTGAGAGTAAAGTTCATACACACCAAGAAAATGACTTCGATTATCGGTTCAATTCAATTGATGAACACCTTGAAAAAATGGGATCAACTAGTCATAATTCTACATTAGATAAGGAATTTTCAAATCTTGAAGAGATGGACGAAATTGATGCAGAACTTGAAGCCCTCAGAGCTCAAGAGGGAAAAGGAAAGAGTCAAAAATAATGTTTGGTGAAACACTAATTGCAATAGTTTCGATTGTTACTCCGTTCATTTTTGTTGCTTGGATTATCAAAACAAGTCATGAACATAAAGCTAAGAAAAACAAGCCGAATGACGAACTTGAACAGGGAATACGTGATTTAGCGAGAAGAATCGAAAACTTAGAAATTATATTTAGAAAGAATCAATCAAAGGATAGGTAAGAGCATATGGCAAGTAATAGACTATATCGTTCAAGGAACGGCAAAGTGTTTGGAGTCTGCCAAGGGATTGCTGATTGGAAAGATCTCCCAGCTGACACCCTCAGACTCATAGTTGGGATATCAATACTCGTAACAGGCGTATTTCCTGGCATTCTAATTTATGCCATCGTCGCCCTTATTCTTCCTCTTGAACCAACAAGACGAATGGCAAGCTTTGATAAAGAAGAAGAGTATCATTATGAATCGAAAGATACGCTTCATGAAACTTTTGAGAAATTGAAAAAAAAAGTTGAAAGCATGGAAGAATCTATATTCAACAAAGAGCATGATTGGGATAAACGTTTTCATGAAGATGATGATAAATAAAGAATAGATATACAAATCAAAAGCTGTACTAACTGAAATGGTACAGCTTTTTTAATGTACAAGAGAAAAAAAAGTATTTCACGCCTATTGCATCTATAATTTGAGAGTGATATAGTATTTTGAGTTAGTTAGGTACCTAATTAATAAGGAGTTTACCTATATGCATTCCACGTGTGAACAAGAGATGTCTCTCATCATTCAATTGAGTAAAATTCAATTTCAACTGATGCACCAATTCCTCGCATCAATCGATATGTACCCAGGTCAATTCCATGTATTAAACATACTCGCTAAACACAAGGAAGGTCTACATCAAAAAGAAATTGGGAAGAAACTCTATATAAAACCCTCTTCTGTCAACCAGATAATTGTTAAACTAGAAGATTCTGGCTATATAGAGAGGATTACTGAACCACTTGATAAAAGAATGGTTATTGTCACTATTAGCAAGAAAGGTCTCAATTTATTAAAAGAAGGAAAAGAAAAAGCCTCTCATATTGAAGATTTGATGAAGGAGGGAATCCCTCAAGAAGATCTCATCCACTTTGAGAAAGTAGCTCAAGCAATGAAAGAAAATCTCTTAAGAGAGAGAAATGGAGAACATATCACGTGTCATTAATTCTTAAATATTTGAAAAAATCATATAAAGGAGTATTTATTATTATACTCCTCCTTGTCGTAAAAGTGGTGTGCGATCTAGCCCTCCCCTTTTATACATCATCAATCGTAAATATTGGAATTCAACAAGGAGGAATTGAGAGTGTTGTCCCATCATATCTCAGTAATGAAGGGTATAATCTACTTATCAATTCACTCACTCAACAAGAAAAAGAACTCATCCAAACTTCTTATACTCAACAAGATTTGTATTATACTTTAACAAATAAAACCGCTCAACTTAATCCAATATTCCTCTCGTATCTATCCCAAGTTAAAAAAACAGATGATCCTAAGAAACAATATGTTTCTGCCATTCTTGGAGTTAAACAAGAATACGAAAAAGCTGGGATAGATGTACTAGCAATTCAACAGAGTTACATTCTTTCTAAAGGTTTGACGATGGTAGGGATATCACTAATCAGTGCTCTATTCTCTATTATGGTCTCTTTCTTCGCCTCCCGTACAGCTGCAACTACAGGGAAGCATTTAAGAGGAGAGATATTCAAAAAAGTGCTTACATTCCATCAAAATGAAATAGATCACTTTTCAACCGCATCTCTCATCACACGAAGCACAAATGATGTCCAACAAATCCAACAGTCTCTAGTCATGATCTTAAGAATCGTATTTTTTGCTCCTCTCATGGCTATCGGGGGAATTATACGTATCCTTACTACCAATAACTCAATGACTTGGATTATTGGTCTTGCAGTAAGTCTGATTTTCGTAATTGTTATTGTAATGTTCCGCTTAGTAATGCCTAAATTCACCCTTCTTCAAACATTAGTTGATAAGATTAACTCTATTGTAAGGGATACCTTAAAAGGATTGAGTGTTATAAGAGCCTTCTCAAATCAAGATTATGAAAAGAAAAGATTTAAAGAAACAAATGAAAACCTCACAGCTACCTCACTTTTTGTAAACAGATCAATGTCAGCGATGATGCCTTTTATGATGCTCATCATGAACTTTACAAGCATTCTCATTATATGGGTTGGTGGAATTAACATCTCTCATGGGACTATGCAAGTTGGAGATATGATGGCATTTATTCAATATAGTATGATTATTATTACTTCTTTCTTAATGATTACAATGTTAAGTATTATCATTCCACGTTCTTCTGTTTCAGGTAAAAGAATAGAAGAAGTTCTTAACACTGAGGTAACAATTAAAGACAAGAAAAATGTAAAATTTCTTCCTCCAACGCAGCACAAAACTGTTGAATTCAGAAACGTCTCCTTTTCTTATCCTAAAGCAGAGTCAGAGGCAATTAAAAATCTTAATTTTACCTGTAAGCCTGGAACAATTACAGCGATTATCGGTTCAACGGGTAGCGGAAAGTCAACCATCCTGCAGCTTATTCCTCGCTTTATTGATCCGAGTATTGGCTCTGTCCTCATTGACGGTGTCGATATTAAAGAGCTCTCTCTACATGACCTACGAAGCACAATCGGATATGTTAGCCAAGTTGGAAACCTCTTTAAAGGGACAATAAAAAGTAATATAGCTTTTGGAGAGAGAAATGTAAGTGAAGAGGCAGTATTTGAAGCTGCTCACATTGCACAAGCACATGAGTTTATTATGGAAAAAGATGAACAATATGAGAGTACTATCACCCAAAACGGAGCAAATGTATCTGGAGGGCAAAGACAACGAATCAGTATTGCTCGAGCTATTGCAACGAAAAGTCCTATATTACTATTCGATGATAGTTTCTCTGCACTCGATTTTAGAACTGAAGTAGAGTTAAGAACTCAATTGAAACAAAAGGTTCATGAATCTACAATTCTCATAGTTGGACAAAGAATCTCCTCTATTATGCACAGTGATAATATCATAGTACTTGATGAAGGAGAGATGGTGGGTATGGGTACACATAAACAATTGATGAAAACATGTAGTGTCTACCAACAAATTTCAAGAAGTCAACTATCTCCTGAGGAGCTAAAACAATATGAGTAATGAACAACAAAAACAACCAGCAAAACCAATGATGCGTGGAGGTCACGGCGGTATGGGATTTCCTGTACAAAAACCTAAAAACTTTAAAAAAAGTGCTTCTCGCCTCATAAAATGGTTTAAACCATACCGACTATCTCTCGCAATTGCTCTTATAGCAGCTCTTATAGGAACGATTTTCACAATCATCGGACCAAAAATATTAGGTAGAGCTACTACCACAATATTCGTAGGTATCAACTCAGCCTTAAAAGGGGGAGAAGGAATAGACTTCCCATATATTAAATCTATTCTCATGTTCTTAGCGGGGATGTATATAGTAAGTTCAATATTTACATTCTTAAGTGGTTTTATCATGAGTGGAATTACTCAGAAAATCTCGAAAAAGATGAGAAAAGAGTTAGTTGACGTGATTCATGCCATGCCTTTTAAAAGCTTTGACGCAACAACTCATGGAGATATCCTCTCTCGGGTAACGAATGATGTAGATCTATTAAGTCAAAACCTCAATCAGAGTAGTGTTCAACTCATAACAAGTCTTACTACGATGATAGGTGTCCTTGTGATGATGTTAAGTATCAGTGTATTGATGACACTCATTACCCTGATTATTCTCCCCCTCTCTATGATACTGATCTCATTTATTGTAAAAAAATCTCAAAAGTACTTTGTAAAACAGCAAAAGACATTAGGAGAAATAAATGGCCAAATTGAAGAGGTTTATAGTGGGCAGTTAATCGTAAAATCTTTTAATGGAGAAAAACAGCAAGAAGAAGTATTTGATAAAACAAATGAAGAGCTCTATAACTGTGCATGGAAGAGTCAATTCTTAAGTGGACTGATGATGCCAATTATGCAATCCATTGGAGATATTGCATATGTTGCTATAGCCCTTTTAGGAGGTCTTTTAGCAATTAGACAGACTATCACTGTTGGTGATATTCAAGCTTTTATTCAGTATATGAAAAGTTTCACCCAACCAATTAGCCAAGTCGCACAAATCTCAAACCTGTTTCAATCAACAATTGCTGCAGCCGAGAGAGTATTTGAATTCCTTGATGAAGAGCCTGAAAAAGAGACCGAGGTTATGTGCACAATCAACAGGCTAGAAGGTAATGTAGATTTTTCCCATGTCACTTTTGGGTATAATGAAAGTCAGCCTATTATCCATGACTTTACAGCTCATATCGCAAAAGGCCAAAAAGTTGCAATTGTGGGTCCCACTGGCGCTGGTAAAACAACGATGGTAAAACTTCTCATGAGATTCTACGATGTCGATAAAGGAGCTATTTTGATAGACTCTCACGATATTAGAGAACTTAGTAGAAAGGATTTGCGATCGCACTTTGGTATGGTGTTACAGGATGCCTGGCTATTCAAAGGTTCTATAAAAGAGAATATCAGGTACGGGAACTTAGAGGCAACTGATGAAATGGTAGAACAAGCTGCAAACTATGCCCACATTAATCATTTCATTCATACACTCCCAGGAGGATATGATATGGAGATAAATGAAGACTCTTCAAATATCTCTCAAGGACAGAAGCAACTCATCACAATCGCTAGAGCAATGATTATGGATCCAGAAATTCTGATATTAGATGAAGCAACAAGCTCAGTAGATACTCGCACTGAAGTTCTTATACAAGAAGCAACAGAGAGAGTTATGAAAAACAGAACAAGCTTTATTATTGCACACCGACTTTCTACTATTCGTAATGCAGACCTTATCCTCGTTATGAAAGATGGTGATATAGTAGAAATGGGAAATCATGAATCTCTTTTACAGAAAAATGGAATGTATGCAGACCTGTATCAAGCTCAATTTGAAAAAGGAACTGCATAATATATTGTTTTCTGTGTAGTAAATCGTTAGTATCATCTTACATTGCTGGAGGGCATAAAGTTGACTATAGGATTAGATATTGGTTCAACTACCATTAAATGCGTGGTAATTGACGACCAAAATCAGATTGTTTACTCCAATTATGAGAGGCATTATTCTCAAATTGCAGAAAAAAGTGCCTCTCTATTAGAATATATTGACTCTCATATCATACATCGAAAACCTGTTAATTTAATGATAAGTGGCTCAGCAGGAATGGGTCTCGCTGATAGATGTGGTATTCCTTTCGTTCAAGAAGTGTATGCGACAAGAGTTGCTACAAAAAAAATCATACCTAATTGCGATGTTGTCATTGAACTTGGTGGCGAAGATGCTAAAATTCTATTCTTCAATCAAGGAATGGAGGTGAGAATGAACGGCTCTTGTGCTGGTGGCACAGGAGCTTTCATTGATCAAATGGCTTCCTTATTACATGTAAACATAGAGGCTTTTGATGAACTTGCAAAAGAGGCAACAAGGACATATACAATTGCATCAAGATGTGGTGTATTTGCTAAAAGTGATATCCAACCCCTTTTGAATCAAGGAGCACATAAAAGTGACCTCGCTTCAAGCATTCTTCAAGCTGTTGTAAACCAAACAATAGGCGGTCTTGCTCAAGGCCGTCCTATTAGTGGAATTGTAGTTTACTTAGGAGGCCCACTCACCTTTATGAGTGAGTTAAGAAATCATTTCGACACCACACTCCACACGAAAGGAATTTGTCCACAAAACTCGCTCCTTTTTGTAGCACTTGGAGCTGCATATTGTGCTACAAGTGAAGTGAGAATTGATGAGGTTGTAGATAAATTCCTTCATCAAAAGAGCAGTGAGACAGTTTCCTTTCTACCTCCTTTGTTTGAGAATAAAGAGGAACATGAGTCTTTCCTGAAAAGACACAACAAAGAACAAGTACCTACAACTATTTTCAACCCGAACTCACCAAATACCTATATTGGAATCGATGCAGGTTCAACTACAATAAAAGTCGTTGCCCTCAATGAAAAAGATGAAATTATCTATAGTTTTTATCAGAGTAATAATGGAAATCCCGTCACTGTCATCAAAGAGAATCTCACTCATCTGTATAATACATATCCTGAAATGATTATTAAGGGCTCTGCCGTCACAGGTTATGGGGAGCACTTAATAGAAAATGCTTTTCACATAGACTCAGGAATCGTTGAAACTGTTGCACATCTGAAGGCAGCTCAACACGTTGCTCCCAATGTTGAATTTGTCATTGATATCGGAGGACAGGATATAAAATGTTTTAAAATTCATAATAAGATTGTTGATAGTATCTATTTGAACGAAGCCTGTTCCTCTGGGTGCGGATCTTTCTTACAAACATTTGCTTCCTCTCTTTCCTATGAAATTGAAGATTTTAGTAAGAAAGGGCTCTTCGCAACACATCCCGTAGATCTTGGTTCAAGATGCACGGTATTTATGAATTCAAGTGTAAAACAGGCTCAAAAAGAGGGTGTGGAAGTACAGAATATTAGCGCAGGGCTCTCAATTAGTGTAGTAAAGAATGCCCTCTATAAAGTCATCAGAGCTCATAGCCCTGACCAATTAGGAAAACACATTGTCGTACAAGGTGGAACGTTCTATAACGATGCAATTCTCAGAGCTTTCGAAATGGAACTAAGTCACGAAGTCATTCGGCCCTCAATATCAGGACTTATGGGGGCTTTTGGTGCTGCACTTCATGCAAAATCTTTACATTTAGAGAAAAGTTCTATAATACCAAAAGAAAAGTTAGCTCAATTTTCTCATACCGTGAAGAATGTTACGTGTAAACTTTGCACAAATCATTGCAGACTTACTATTAATAACTTCCTCCCGAGTGGAAAGTTTATTAGTGGAAATAGATGTGAAAAACCTATAACACACATTAAAGAGAGTAACCTTCTTAATATCTACGAATGGAAACTTGAGAAACTTAATAGTTTGAACCTCTTTGATTATGAGCATATCGATAATGACACTATAGGAATACCCCTTGGACTAAATATTTATGAATTAATCTATTTCTGGAAAACTTTTTTTGAAACTCTTAACAGAAAAGTCGTCCTTTCGCCCCTATCGAACAGAGATCTCTATCTAAAAGGACAATCTACAATCGCAAGTGATACAGTCTGCTTCCCAGCTAAACTCATGCACGGCCATATACAAACACTTCTCGATTATAACCTAAAAACCATCTTCTACCCCCTTATGACGTATAATATTGAAGAAGGACTTGGAGATAACAGATTCAATTGTCCTGTTGTTGCTTATTACCCTGAGGTGTTAGAAGCAAGCATTGATGGACTTAAAAATATCAATTTCATTCATCCTCCCATTGATCTTCATAGAATTAAGCAATACCCAAAAAAACTATTAGAACAACTAGCTCCGTACATACAAGGAATCTCTCTGAAAAAGGTAAAGGAAGCCATAGATAATGGCTTTAGAGCCTATAATCAATACATACAAGATATGAAAGAAGAGGGAACGAGAATAATAAGTGAAAGTAGAAAGATCGGTAAAACTATCATCCTACTTGCTGGAAGACCCTATCACGCAGACCCAGAAGTGCACCATGGGATCGACAAACTCCTTACTTCTCTTGATTGTGCAGTAATTAGTGAAGACTCCTATAGAATTGAGAAAAAGAGAGTCGAAACACATGTTCTAAATCAATGGACCTATCATGCTCGTCTCTATGGGGTAGCCGAAGCAATTGGGAAAGAAAAAGATATTCATATTGTACAACTAGTCAGTTTCGGTTGTGGTCTTGATGCAATTACAACTGATGAAGTGAGAGAGATTGTAGAGAGCCACGACAAGATGTATACACAGATAAAAATTGATGAAATTACAAATCTTGGAGCAGTAAAGATCAGATTACGCTCCTTATTATCAGCAATCGAGGCAAATTGAACCATGAGAACTTCACACACTGTCGCCTTTACGAAGGAAATGAGGTCAACACATACCATCCTAGCTCCGCAGATGGCAAAAATTCAATTTTCACTTATTGCCCACGTGCTTAAACAAGAGGGCTACAATGTACACTTGTTAGAGAATGAAGGACCTCAGGTAATTCAAAAAGGCCTAAAATATGTGCATAACGATACCTGTTACCCAGCATTATTAGTAATCGGACAGATGATAGATGCCCTCGATAGCGGCCTCTATGATAATCATAAAGTTGCCCTTGCCATTACTCAAACAGGAGGAGGCTGTAGAGCAAGTAATTATATTCATTTATTGAAAAAAGCTCTTGAAAGAGCAGGTTACGACTACATCCCTGTTCTCTCCTTGAACCTTAAAGGGATGAATAAAAATAGTGGATTTACACTCACCTACTCTATGCTAAGAAAAGGGTTAGCAGCGCTAATCTATGGTGATACCCTCATGTTATTGAAGAATCAAACAAAGGTGTATGAGAAAAAGGATGGTAACACAGATATTCTTACTCATAAGTGGATCCAGTTCTTTCAACAAGAGTTTGAAAAAAACAAAGGATATCATATACGTGAAATGAGAAAGAACATCCGCTCGATGGTTCAAGATTTCTATGAGATTGAGAAAGAGTATGATAGACCGGTAGTAAGAGTTGGAATTGTTGGAGAAATCTATATGAAATATGCTGCTCTTGGTAATAATCACCTAGAAGAATTTCTTCATTCACAATCATGTGAGGTGATGATTCCAGGTATTATGGGATTCATGCTCTATGCAGTTCAAAACCAAATCGAAGATATTACACTATATGGGGGCAATAAAATCCGACTCATTGTCATGAGGATGCTCTTATGGTATCTATCGAAATTAGAAAAAGTGATGATCGATGAAGTAGAAGCCTCTCACCCCTTTATTGCACCTCGTTTTTTTCATAAAAGTGTTGAATCGGTAAAAGAAGTCATTTCTATCAGCTGCAAAATGGGGGAAGGATGGCTTCTTACCGCTGAAATGAGAGATTTAGCAAAAATTGGATATAAAAATATTATTATTGTTCAACCTTTCGGATGCCTTCCAAACCATATCGCAGGAAAAGGGATGATGAAATCTCTTAAAGATCTAGATAATACTATAAATATTGTTCCGATAGATTATGATCCTGGTGCCACAAGAGTAAATCAAGAAAACCGAATTAAACTTATGCTTGCAGTCGCTAACGAGAGAAGAATTGAAAATGAAGGGAAAAGATAAAAACCCTCTACACTTTTTCCACATTGAAAAAAGGTAGGAAATAGTGCTATATTTCCATCCATGGAATACAAGCAAAGAACCGTTACGTGTGGTCAATTACGTAAAGAAGATGTAGGCAAAACAGTTGTTCTCAATGGATGGGTACATAGAACCCGTAATCATGGGGGAATCCATTTTATTAACCTCAGAGACCGTTATGGAATCACGCAGGTTGTCATCTCAGATACCGCAAAGAGTGAAGTTATTGAAATAGCCGCATCCTTACATGCAGAATACTGTATAAGTATAGAAGGTGTAGTTAACGCACGACCAGATACGATGGTTAATAAAGAGATGGTCACTGGGGAAATTGAAGTAGACGTTTCCTCTATTGAGGTGTTAAGTGTCTGCGATACTGTTCCTTTCTTAGTTGATGAAGAGTCTGATGCTAAAGAAGAGACTCGTTTACGCTATAGATATCTAGACCTTAGATCGTTTGGAATGCAAAAGAGGATTAAACTAAGACACGACTTCATTCGTGCTATTAGAGAGTTCTTGAGCGATAGGGACTTCTATGAAATAGAGACTCCTACCCTTATAAAATCTACCCCAGAAGGAGCAAGAGATTTCTTAGTTCCCTCACGCTTGTATGCTGGTAAATTTTACGCTCTCCCTCAAAGCCCTCAATTAATGAAACAAATTCTCATGGTTAGTGGCTTTGATAAATATTTCCAAATTGCTCGGTGTTACAGAGATGAAGATGCGAGAGGTGATAGACAATTAGAATTTACTCAGCTCGATATGGAACTCAGTTTTGTAAAACGTGATGATGTCTTACTAATTATTGAAGAACTCTTCCATCATGTATTTAAAAAAGTGATGAGTTATGAAACACCAGAACATTTTACTCGTCTTAGTTGGCATGAGGCTATGAATACATACGGGGTAGACAAACCAGACTTGAGATACGATCTCCCTCTACTAGACTTTGATGAATTAGCTCATCAAAGCACCTTCTCTACATTCAAGGATGTCCTTGGTAATGGAGGATGTGTAAAAGTAATAAAAGCTCCTCATAGTAACGAAGTGGCTTTCTCTAGAAAATATATCACGAGCTTAGAAGAGGCTGCAAAGATATATAAAGCAAAAGGGCTAGCTTGGGCAAAAGTAAATGAAAATGGAGAATTAGAGGGTGGAATTAGTAAGTTCCTTATTGAAATCAATGATAAGGTAATCACGTATACTCAAGCGAATCCTGGAGACATGCTTCTTTTCGTTGCAGATAACTGGAAAACAACCTGCAGTTCACTAGGAGCTGTGAGAGTAAAAATTGCAAAAGATCTTGGCCTTATTGATCCTTCTAAATTTGCATTCTGCTGGATTATTGACTTCCCTCTCTTTGAATACAACGAAGACAGAGGTCACTGGGAAGCTGCCCACCACATGTTTAGTATGCCACAAACACAATACATCGATACCTTAGAGAGTAATCCTGGAGAAGTTAAAGGGGATTTATATGACCTTGTATTAAATGGCTACGAGGTTGCATCTGGTTCTATAAGAATTCATGATATTGAACTTCAAAAAAGAGTATTTAGAATTTGTAATATTCCAGATGAAGAATCTCAAGATCGTTTTGGATTCCTTTTGAATGCCTTCAAATATGGGCCCCCACCGCACGGTGGTATTGCTCCTGGAATCGATAGAATGGTGATGATTATGGCAGGCGAAACATCAATCAAAGAGGTTATTGCATTCCCTAAAAATACTGCGGCTATCTCCCCGATGGATGATTCTCCTAGCTATGTAGACACTGCGCAATTAGATGAGCTTCATTTGATTATCAAAGAAGATAAAAAGTAAATTTGAAAAAGAGAATTGCAATTATTGGTGGAGGAGCGAGTGGACTCTTTAGTGCCCTCCACGCAGCTATTATTAGAGACGAAATGCTTAAAGATGTGAGTATCACAATCTTCGAAGGCAATAGAGAACCTGCGAGAAAACTCCTCATAACAGGCTCGTCTCAGTGTAATATAACACATGATTCACCTATAAAAGAGATGATAAAGCATTATCATGAGCGCGAGAAAGAGGTAGAAATTATTCTTAATGCTTATTCACCCAAGGAGACGCTTCGGTATTTTAAAAGTATTGGTCTACAGGTGGCAACTCGTGAAGATGGAAAAATATTTCCTGCCTCATTTCAATCTAGAGATGTTCTTACCGCGCTCTTGCGGATGTGTGAAAAGTTTAGTATAGAAATTCAATACCAAAAGAGGATTAGCTCAATTGAGAGAAAAGACTCCCTCTTCACTTTATATACACAAAATTCTTTAGTTGGGACGTTTGATGCTCTCATTATAGCAACTGGAGGAATAACATTCCCAAAGACTGGGAGCAAAGGAGATGGATATCTTCTCGCCTCATCTCTTGGGCATACACTCACTCCGCTAAAAGTTGGGTTAAGTGGTATCAGAGTAAGAGATGATGATCTTCACCTCCTTAGTGGTATTACCTTAGAAAATGTTCATGTTGAAATTCAAAAAGGAATATGGAAAAAAGGCGCTCTACTGATTACTCACGATGGACTCTCTGGACCAGTGATTATTAACAATTCTCGCTATCTCACAACAGGAGATAGCATACATATTTGCTATCTCAATGATGAAAAAGGAGATAGGCGAAGTAGTAAAGAGGTTCAAAAGGAGATTACTAGATTGAGTGAAAGTATGAACAAAAATCTCTTTAAAACAGTCCTCTCCTCACTCCCAATACCATCTTCTTTCATTGACTACCTTCTTGCGAAGAATGACCTTGATGGGAAAAGAAAAAGTAGTGAAGTAGGAAAGAAATCCTTCCAACGAATTGCTACTGCATTGACTCAGGACTCTTATATCATTGATATTGAAAATATGGAAAGCAAAGGGATGATCACATCAGGCGGTATCTCTATTGATGAAGTAGACCTCCGCACTATGCAGTCGACTCTTATTCCCCATCTCTACTTCTGTGGCGAAGTGATTGATATCGATGGAGAAACTGGTGGTTATAATTTACAACTTGCCTGGTCAACTGGTGCAATTGCTGGAAAAGAAGCTTTCAAGGCTCTTTGACAATAATAAAAAAAATAGATACTTTGAAGATAACAATAAAACAAGTGAGGAAAAGAGATGGGTGAATCAATACATATTACAGTAAATTATAATCAACAGGGCAAAACATTAATGACAGATAATGGGTACACCATTGCTCTTGGATATAAAGAGAATACTGCAGCTCCATATGAACTTCTTTTAGGCGCTCTCTCTTCTTGCCTATTTAGCACCTATGAATCGATTGCGAAAAAAATGCAACTTGAATACAACACTGTTGATATGGATATTGTTGGAGTAAAGAGAGACGACAAAGTGGCAATGCTAGAAACTGTAACTATAAAAGTTGATGTAACTGGGGTAAGTGAACAAGATCAAGCTAAATTTACAAAAGCATTTGAAATTGGAACTCGTTACTGCTCAGTATTTAACACTCTTTCAAAGATTGCAGAGATGAAATGGGACATTAATTTCCAATAACAGATTCTTTGTGATACAATATGAGTTAATGAAGGCACAAGATAACGAAAGATATTCGATGATTCACCTCTTTGAGACATTCATACATGCCTTGGCTTGTGTTTCAGCTCAAGATGAGTATCTCTTTGCTCAACCTTCAATGAGAATACCTTTCTCCTTTCGCTTAGCAAGTGCTCTAGAAAAAGAACTAATGCCATATCTACTAGAGACCTATTTCATAGACATGGGACTCCCTGCCACCCAAGATACGAAAGCCCTTATCCCAGATATCTTAGTGCATGACAGAGTAAATGAGAACAAAGATGTTATATTAGCAATAGTATGCAGAAATGGATATTTAAGTGAACAAGAGTTGCTAGGACTACATACCCTTAATAATTCTTCAAAATGTGATCTCACCTTAGCTATCGCAGTATTACCTCAACAAGATTATCTTCTCATTTACAGAAGCAATGAGCTGTTTGTTGATTACTACCATTTTTATAAAGATCAGCAACATTGTTCTTTCTTAAAGCGAAAAGAGATAGGGGAAATAGAAATTGATGAGAAGCAATTAACACTCCCTATTCCTTTAAAGAAAAGAGGCGCCCCTCCCCGATAAGCTTCTTTACAACTCTTTGATGAGCATCCTCACATCCATTCCACGGGGAATCGATATGTTCTGATTTATATTTCTGACTCATCCACCATACTTCTTGCTCAAGACGCTCTAGATTAGAATAGAGCAAGGAGACAAGTTCATTGCTGAAGGAGTAAAATATTTTCTTATCAAGAATTTCTTTTGCCATCTCTAATACCCCTGTTACATGATGTAGACAGAGTCCTTTACTATGTAAGAATAAAGATTTGAATTCGGGATTATCAACATACAGTTTTATAAGTGTGTAATTATAGCGATCAAGACGCTCTTGCATCTTGGTACAAACCAGACAACCACTCTCCCTTTTTTTTAAATATAAGGAAAGCTTTGCAACTTCTTTTTCAGTTCCTTTCCCTATTTTACTATTATAAAGACTCTTCTTTAATTGAGAGACCTCTTTCATCGTCTCTTGAAGGTAAGTATGTGATACCAGAGCAAGAGACTGAGCAGACCGTTTCTCAATGAGATCATTCCAATGTGTTGGACAGAAACCTCTATGATTTACCAAGACCCTCGTTTCGCTGTTCATGACGCTTGAGCCCATATAATAGCTAATCGCATCACTATGGGCTTCTTTCATAAGAGTACATATAAGACACTCACTACCTTTTTCAAGGGCATCCCATACAGGTATTGTCTCTAACTCGTATTTCACTTTCTCTTCATCCTTTTTTCATTTTCATCAATTCATCGCATTTCTCTTCATTAAGAGGACTCACTTCGTAATTACTTAAAGACATCATCTGAGTAATGAATGTCATTTTTGCACTATTTTCCAATACTTCAATAAGATCAAATGCATTTATGAGTGTTTTTCCAACCGTAAGAACTCCATGGTTTTCCATAAGAACTACGTTGGAATGAGCCACACTATTCACAACCGAAGCTGCTAGAGAAGGGGTTCCCATTCTTTCATAAGGAGCAAAAGCAGGCTCTTCTAATAAAAACCAACTCTCTGCAAGCAGTTTCGTATTTATAGATTTTTTCATTGCCGTAAAAGATGAAGCATATACTGGATGAGCATGAACAACAGCATCTATATCTTTTCTTGCAAGAAGGATATTTCTATGCATCTCGCTCTCTATGCTAAGAGGTAGATGTGGTGTGTAGTTTGTTTTATCAAAACCGACTATAGCAATAACATCTCCTGTGAGAGATGCTTTGTCATATTGGCTTGGAGTGATAGCGAAAAGCTCATCATTTATTCTAAAAGAGATATTCCCTCCACTTGTCGTGGTAAGACGAGTTGCATAAAGTCTATTCATGATTTTAGCGACCTCATCTCTTATTAATTGAAAAGGTGAAAGATTCATACGTAGCCTCCTAAAATAGATATACTCTAATCATGAAAAAAAAGAAATAGAATTAGATACCGTTGTCTCAAAGAAATAGTTTTGCTACAATGCCTACGATATCGATACTATAAGGAATAATGAATATGAGAATGTCCAATCTTTTTTCCCGTACGCTTCGTGAGGCACCAGCATCAGCTGATTCAGATGGGTATGCTTATCTATTACGCTGTGGATTCATTGAGCAGCTTGGGGCTGGAGTCTTTACCCTCCTCCCTTTAGGATTACGATCTATTAGAAAGATAGAACAAATTATTAGAAGTGAGATGGATTCAATTGGGGGGCAAGAGATGCTCATGCCAGTTGTAAACCCAGCAGATATCTGGAAGGAAACTGGACGCTATTATAGTATTGATAAAGAGATGAGCCGCTTTAAAGACCGAGTTGGCCGAGATATGGTTCTCGCAATGACTCACGAGGAGTGTGTGAGTGACGTTGCTCGATACCAAATAGATAGTTATAAACAACTTCCACAACTCGTGTATCAAATTCAAACGAAATGGAGAGATGACCCTCGTCCTCGAGCAGGATTAATCAGGGTGAGAGAGTTCACAATGAAAGACTCCTATAGCTTTGATAGAAACCAAGAAGGATTAGAAGTTCAATACAAAAGACATTATGATGCCTATTTTAAAATCTTCAATCGCTGTGGCCTCCCAACAATTGCAGTAGGAAGTGATTCTGGAATGATGGGTGGGAAGGTAGCACATGAGTACATGTATTTATCTCCTATCGGAGAGGATACCATTATTACCTGTACCCATTGCGATTATACTGCAAATAGGCAAGTAGCTACGTTTGTGAAAGAATTTTTCCCAGAAGAAGAAAAAGAGATAGAAAAAGTCCACACCCCTGAGTGTAAAACCATAGAGGAACTAGCTGCCTTCTTAGAGATCCCTTCACGTAAAACAGCAAAAGCTCTCTTTATGATGGGGACCTTTGTTGATGAGAGATCAGGAGAAGAAGAGAATAAACTTGTTGTTGGTATCATCCGGGGAGATATGGAGATCGAAGAGAATAAACTACAACATGCTTGCAAAGCTAATGGATTACGAGTTGCACACGTCGATGAGATAACAGCAATGGGTATGGTCCCTGGATATGCCTCTCCTATTGGAGTAGACTCTTCAATCATCGTAGTGGTTGATGAATCCGTTGCGAAGAGTAATAACCTAGTTGCAGGGGCAAATGTTGAGGGTTATCATTTGCTAAATACCAATTTTAAACGAGATTACGATGGCAGTGTGAGCGATATTGCTTCAGCGAAAAGTGGGAATACCTGTGTTTCGTGTGGCCATCCGCTTACAGTAAGCAAAGGAATAGAAGTTGGAAATATATTCCAATTAGGAACTCGTTATTCAGATGCACTAGGAGTCACATACCAAGATGAGTCTGGAGTAAGACAACCTGTCGTAATGGGTTCATATGGAATTGGTGTTGGTAGATTACTTGCGTGTTTAGCAGAAGAATTTCATGATGATAAGGGGCTTCTCCTACCAATCACAACTAGTCCCTATCAAGTTCACTTTGTCTCTCTGATGAAAGAGAGTGCTGCTTCTGATGAGATTTATCAGAAACTTACTTCAGAGGGTATTGAGGTTCTCTATGATGAAAGAAAAGAGAGTGCTGGAGTTAAGTTCGCCGATGCAGATCTTATTGGGCTACCTTTAAGAATCACCCTCGGACAAAGAGGCTTCAAAGAGGGAACCATTGAATTGAAACTTAGAAGTGATCTTAACAACACAATTACCATCCCAATAGATTCTGTTGTAAATGAGATAAAAAAGCATATACAAGAGCAAATGAAGACATTACAAGGATGATAGGAACAAGATATCCCGTCTGATAATGACGGGATACTATGTTTTATACAGCGCCAGCTGCTTTAAGAATTTTTACAACATAAGGACGTTTTGCATTAACTGCATAATCTAAAGCACTCTTATCTTGGTAATCACGAGCATTCACGTCACTTCCACATCGAATGAGTGCTGATATCACCTTAGTACTATTTCCACTATTTACAGCCATTATGAGGGCTGTTTCTCCTAGGTAATTTACATCATATAAATCAGAGCCAGACTCAACTAAAGCCTCTATAATTCCTGGGTTAGGATTATGATTACTTGCTAACTGTAATGCTGTTGATTTATATTGAGGTTCGCGATGAAATACATCTGAACCAGCTTGTACCAATGCTATGATAACTTTTGCACTCGAATTAAACAAGGCAGCTCTCATCAGTGGGGTTAGACCATAATCATCTACACCATGAATGTTTGCTCCTTGTTTGATTAATGAAAAAATTTTCTTTCCATCTTTTGCACTATCACATTCAGCAAACAATTTATCTTGAAGTTCCATGTAATTCCTCCTTGTAGAAGTTTTTCTGCACATTCTCATTGAATACGAAACAATTGAATATGTAAAGCCATGAAAGACTTAGGATGCTTATTTAGTTGCCCCTTATCCACTCTATATAGTAGTATATTCACATGATACCAATAGATATTATTAAACAAGTTCCAAAAGTCGAACTTCATGACCATCTTGATGGGAGCATGAGACCTAGCACTATCATAGAATTAGCTCGAGAAGAGAATATAACACTTCCCTCATATGATGAGGATGAATTGCAGCAATGGTTTGCTCGAGGCTGCAAAAGAAAGAGCCTTCCTCTCTACCTAGAGACTTTTAGTGTTACCATTGCTGTACTACAGACAACGAAAGCCTTGAAAAGAGCTGCTATTGAAACATTAGAAGATCTTGCTAAAGATAATGTTGTCTATGCAGAAATACGGTTCGCCCCTATATTACATTGCAACAAAGGTCTTAGCATGAATGAGGTCGTTGAGGCTGTTCTAGAAGGACTTGATGAGGGCGTAAGAAGAACCAATATAACATATGGGCTTATTTTATGTGCATTGAGAAACCAAAGCCCCACAATATCTCTTGATATCGCAAAACTTGCAGTAGCATATCGTTCTCGTGGTGTTGTTGCTCTTGATCTTGCTGGTGATGAATTTGGGAATCCTCCTAAAATTCACATCGAGGCGTTCCAATACATAAGAAATCAAAACTTCAATATAACAATCCACGCTGGAGAAGGGTTTGGTTTAGAATCAATCTGGCAGGCAATCCAGGTATGTGGTGCTCACAGAATTGGTCATGGAACTCGTCTTATTGATGATATGAATTTAAAGGGGACCCATATAGAGAAGATGGGAACTCTTGCTCACTTTATTCAAGATAAGAGAATCCCAATAGAGATGTGTTTATCATCTAATGTAGGAACAGGGGCTGCCAAAGATTTTGCCTCTCATCCATTCTATACATTCTATAAGAATTCATATCGTGTTTTCTTATGTACAGATAACCGACTCATGAGTGATACAACCCTTACTAAAGAGATGCTCATAGCTTGTACTGAATTTAATCTAACCCTAAAAGATTTAGAGAAAATCACAGTGAATGCCATGAAGTCTGCCTTCATTCACCATGACGAGAGAATAAATATTATATTTAATACCATCAAACTTCGATATGCTGAATTAAAAAAAGAATTCCCTCATTATATCTAACGACTATTTAAGAATACTTTAATAGGGTTAATCTTTAGTCTTACATACATGTAGAAAAAGGCAAAACCAAATCCTGCTAAGTGTGTGAGATGTGCGACACCTGCACTTGTGCCTACTACTTGGTTAAACAATTCGATTGCGGCGTAGATAACAACGAGTACTGGTGCTTTTACAGGAAGTATTCCAAAAACAAAGATCCGAGCGTGTGGGTAAAAGACAGCAAAGGCGAGCATAACAGCAAAAATAGAACCGCTAGCTCCAACCAAGATAACATTCACTCCAGCGATTAAATATGCAATAAATGAGAAAATTCCAGAAAGGGTTCCGATAAGAAGATAGAAAAGGAGAAATTCTTTACTACCCAATTGTTTCTCAACTGGAATCCCAAATATATAGAGCCCAAACATATTAAAGAAAAGATGGCTAAACCCACCATGAACAAACATATAGGTGAGAAACTGCCAATAATAGTGTTTGTAGACAATGTACCCTGGGATCATAGCAAGAGATGCATAGACTTGATCCGAGATCATTGTAAATAAAAAGACAATGACGTTAACAATTATGAGAGCCAAGGTATAATTTGAGAAGGAATACCTAAATTTTTTGTTGATAAGTGAATTATTCATACAAGAAACATAGCGATTGGAATTCAATTCGTCAATTGTGCAAACTATGCACAATTTTACGATGGTGTGCAATTTTTGCACACAACTTCGCCATACTTCTTACAAACTGCAAAGAGATTTAACTATATTTATTTCTTTACAATATAAGCTTTAAAACAATATTATTAAGAATATCGCACAAAGTATAAACTTGGCACACATGATGCATGGTATTAGTTACAGAGCAACAGTTTTTTTTCATACCTCCTTTAGTGTGATTTTCCATGGGGGTCAGCAGAGATTCTCTCCCCACCCAAACCTTCCTGCTGACCTCCCCTTTTTTACTCAAAACAAAAATTATGGGTCTTCGGAAAAAGCTGTGGTGTTAAGAACTAGATAAGAAAGAAAAATATAAAGAAAAAGGGCAATCCTTCAGTTAGAATAAAGTTAACGAAACCAAAACTAACAAGAGAGGATGCCCATGAACCAGTATAGTGGGACAACACTAGAAATACCAGACTTCAAGATAACAAAACCAGCAACTCGAACATCTTTTGCAAGAGGTAAAGATATTCTTTTTATAGAAACCATTCACGGCAAAGTAACGACCCAGGTTCCTGAATGTTGCCCCTATTGCCAACAAAAGCTTCAATTCAACCAATATCTGTATATACATTTGCACCACCTCACAATTGGCGGGTTTAAAGTAAAATTGCGTGTACAGTATGAGCAGCATGTATGTAGTACATGTGCAAGAACTGTCACACAAGAGATTCCCTTCAAAGAACCTGGACACCTTATTACAGCCACTTTCTATAATGTAGTTTTAGGATTGCTGAGGCACTCTGATGCGACCATCAGAGGAGTAGCTCATTGTCTACACACCAATTGGAAGCTCGTTAAAGATATTGATAAACGAAGACTTAAAGATACATATGGAGATATGAGGCCAACTCATTATTCGCCTTATCTATGTGTTGATGAGTTTTCTCTTCATAAGGGACATCAATATGCTACAGTAGTTTTAGACTGGAGAACTGGAGAAATTCTGTTTCTTGAAGAAGGAAACTCAGAAAGACAGTTACTCAACTTTTTTGAGAAAGTTGGTCATGATTGGATGACTCATGTACACTCTATATCTATGGATATGAATGCTCAGTACCACAAAGCTGTTGCTTCTCGGTATCCTCACATAGCAGTGGTTTATGATGCGTTTCACATCACAAAAAATTTCAATGATCGCATTCTCACTGAATTAAGGCGCCAAGAACAAAGAAGACTTCAAGAGAAGATTGCTCATGAGCATACGTGTATCTCTCGTCTAAAAAAGGACCTAAGGAACATGGGGAATGATAAGAAAGAATCTCTTCTTACTGAAATTGCTGAGCGGAATCTTGATCTTAAAGAAGCTCATGAGGCATACACTACGATGAAGGGAAGTCGATTTCTTATTGTCAGTAGTAGAGATGCTCTCAAAAGAAAAGATCAAGTTGCTAAAGCTCATAATAGAAAGCTTTGGGATTCTTATGAACGTAAGGGCCTCTCCATTCCCCCAGAATTGCGTAAATGGTCAACACGAAATGTTCAACGTCTAGATGAAATCCTTGGGGTTAATAGTGCACTTAACATTGCATACTTTCTCTCTGATCAACTCAAGTCAGGACTGGCAAGTACTGATGTACAGGATTTAAGAAATGGAATGGAGCAATGGTTTGCTCTCTCTGAGACGTATGTTAATAAGATCCCTATGCTGAAATCTTTCAACAAAATGCTCTATTCAAGAATGGATGGTATTACCTCTCGTGTAAAGTTCCCTATTTCTAATGGACCTCTTGAAGGTATTAACAATATGATAAAAACAACAAGGAGAGCTGCATACGGATACAAAGACCAAGAATACTTCTTCTTAAAACTATGGGATAGAAGTAGGAAATACATCAAAAAGCGTTCTCTCGCTACTTCTCACCAACAACGACTTGATGCTCTCTCTCTTTGGAGGCAATCCCACAGCTTTTTCCCATGAACCAGAATTATCACTATCTTATCAACATCCCCATTTTTATGTTAGAATTATCTTATGGCTAAAAGTAGAAGAGATAGTGCTGATTCATATACCTTGAGAGCTCGTAAAGAGGGCTACCCTGCTCGTTCTGTATACAAACTTGAAGAGATGCAATCACAACATAAACTAATCCGTCCAGGAGATAAGGTACTTGATGTAGGAGCTGCTCCAGGGTCTTGGACTTTATATGTAAATAGAAAGATTCTTAAAAATACTGGATCAATTGTTGCAGTAGACTTAAACCCTCTCTCTCTTAACCCAGTTCCTTTAAATGTAACAACTATTACAGGAGATGCTTTTAGTAGTGAAATACGAGAACAGCTCACCTCGCTTGGTCCATATGATACAATTATTAGTGATGCAGCTCCGATGACTACAGGAATCCGCTCTGTTGATACTTCAAAAAGTGAGTATTTAAGTGAGAGTGTTTTTCATCTTGCTCTAGAACAATTAAAAGTTCATGGGAACTTAGTTATTAAGATTTATCAAGGTGGAGGGGAAGCTCAATTACTTCAGCAAATGCGCAAAGCATTTAAGAAAGCAAAGGGGTTTAAACCAAAAGCAAGCCGATCGGATTCTTTTGAGCTTTTTCTCATCGGACTAGACCGGCTAAGTGATAAAGAGATAGATATATAACAACAGATTTTATTCCTATTCACTTTTCCTTGTATGTACATCAACTTGAGGAAATGGAATTTCTATATTCTCTTTTCTAAATGTCTCAAGAACCTCTTGTTGGAACCTAAAGAAAATAGTCCAGTAATCAGCGGGTTTTGACCATGGTCTTACCACAATATCTACACTCGAATCATTAAGTTTACTTACTGCAATCACTGGTTTAGGGTCAGGTAATACCTCAGGATAACTGTTGATAATCGTCCACAGAATTTCTTTGGCTTTTTCGACATCACTGCTATATGCTACAGAAACACCCATTTCAACTCGCCGCGTCTCAGTATATGAATAGTTCACAATTGCATGCCCCCAAATGAGTTTATTGGCCATAACAACTCGTTTGTTATCAGGGGTCGCAAGGGTAACACTCATCATATCCATGTCTCGAACAGATCCACTTATAGACCCAATTTCAACATAATCACCCACTCTAAATGGAGAGTTAATTGCTATCATAGCTCCTGAGAGTAAGTTCCCTATCGTTTCTTGGAAGGCAAATCCTAAAATAAAACCCGTTACTCCCAAACCTGCAATAACTGGTGCAAGATTAACTCCTAAACGATCTAATATAATCATTACCACTACAAGCTGAGCAAGGAATACCGCAACCTTTATAAGGAGTCGAGCCATAAGATCATTTATTTTTTTACTCTTTGCAAAGACTTTAGTGAGGATCTTTTTCATCCAGGTGATAATAAGCTCCGAAACGAGTATTATGAGAAGAATCCCAATTATGTTAAAAATGAAACCAACCGACTTTTCGTTTATCCAGAGTTTTACTGAATTCCATATCGACAAGAGTGTTATCTGTGTTTCCACGGTACATACCTCCATATGTTATTACGTTATCACATCATAATGGCTTTAGAATGGATACGCAACTCACTAAAAAAGGTGGAAGATCACTCCTCCACCTCATAGAAATTTCTAATTACATTTATTTAGATAATAAACTTTGTAATTTAGCAACAAAGTCTGACGGATTCTTTAACAAAACCCCTTCATTAATAAGAGCACTATCAAGAAGAACTCCACTCATATTTGAAATGAAATCAGCATCATCTGACTCTGCAATACGAACAACCATTGGGTGATCTATATTGATTTCAAGAATAGGAGAACTCTCTGGCATATCAGATTGTCCCATCTGCTTAAGTATTTGTTGCATCTGAACACTCATATCATCATCATCAACCACAACTACACTTGGAGCCTCAACAAGTCGAGAAGAGATGACTACATCTTTTACTCTCTCTTTCAGAGCTTCTTTGATCTTCTTAGCGACATCTTTTCCTTCTTTATTCTTCTTTTTTGTCACTTCTTCATTATCGAGTTCTTCTACAGCACCACTTTTGTTAATAGCCTTAAGAGGAAGTTCTTCAAAGGTTCCAATACTAGGAACAACGATATCATCAATATCATCAACCATTAATAAAACTTCAATCCCTTTCTTCTTATATCCTTCTAATAGAGGAGATCTTTTAATCGTTGCTTCGTTTCCACCAGCGAGATAGTAGATATTCTTTTGATCTTCTTTCATTCTCTCTTTATAAGAGGCTAAACTGGTAAAACCTTCTATTTCACTACTTTTGAAACGTACGAGTGATAATAACAACTCTTTATTTGCATAATCGCTATAGAGGCCTTCCTTAAGAGGTCTATTGAATTGTTCAGAAATCTTTGTATAGAGTTCTGGGTTCTGCTCAGAAATCTTCTTCAATTCACTTAAGATCTTTTTAACTGAAGCATTCTTAATATTACTCATTACTCTATTTTGTTGAAGAATCTCACGGCTAACATTAAGAGGAAGATCTTCACTGTCGATGACTCCTCGAACAAAACGAAGGTATGTTGGAAGTAATTCTTTCTCGTCGTCAGTAATATAAACTCTCTTCACATATAGTTTCACGCCACTTTTATAATCAGCATTATAGAGATCAAAAGGGGCTTTTGATGGGATATAAAAAAGAGTAGTATAGTTATTTACCCCTTCAGCTTGAGTATGCATATAATAGAGAGGATCTTCCGAATCGTAAGATGTGTTCTTATAAAATTCGTTATAATCTTCTGCAGTAAGTTCACTTTTATTTCTTCTCCAAAGCGCTGCTGCACTGTTGATTTGTTCTCTCTTATGTTCACTTCCTTTCTTATTGCCTTTATCATCATAATCATCTTGGTCATAAGATAAGAAAATTGGATAAGCAATATGGTCTGAATAGCGTTTAATCAATCTATCGAGAGTCCATCTATTTGCATACTCATCACCTTCGTCGTTAAGGTGAAGAATAATAGTAGTCCCAAACTCTTTTGAATCAACTTCTTCTAACGTAAAAGACCCTTTGCCTGTTGAAGACCACTTCCATGCTTCACCACTACCCGCTCTCTTACTAATTACTTCTACACGAGAAGCAACCATAAAACTGCTGTAGAAACCAACACCAAATTGTCCAATGAGGTTTGAATCTTTCTTTTGTTCGTCTGTTAAGTCTTTTAAGAAATTCTTTGTACCAGAACGAGCAATGGTTCCAAGATCATTTGCCAAGTCATCGTGACTCATCCCAATTCCAGTATCTTTGATAGTAAGTGTTTTATTTTTTGATTCACTATCAAAAGTAAGTTCAATGTGTGGATCAAAAACTAAATCTTTGTATTCTGGATTTGTGAGTGTCTGGTATTTCAACTTGTCTAATGCATCTGATGCATTACTAATCAATTCTCTTAAGAATATCTCCTTATGAGAATAGAGTGAGTGAATAATGAGATGTAGAAGTTCAGACACCTCGGTTTTAAATTTCTTTTGCTCCATGAGTTCCTCCAAAAGCATATGTTTTGATTATATGTCATTAAAATAGTGAATTTTTTAGGTATCGACAACGCCAATATTAACATTATTCATATTGTATTATATGATAATGAAGTGAATTTCACCCAAATTACTGATGTAAGACAGATTAACCGACTTCGTATCCTCAACCTCATCGCGAAAAGTGAAAAAACTAATCGTGCTCAAATTGCACGTGAATTAGGTTTTAATAAAGTAAGTACTGGTGAAATTGTTGATATTTTAATAAATGAGGGCCTTGTTGAAGAACAAGGGACAGACTCTTCGGGAGCGGGTAGACCATCTATAGCACTTACTCTCAACAAAGAGAGGTACTTTGTTATTGCTATCGATATTGGCTTAAGAAATATTCGCTTTGCTCTAATAAATCTTAATGGAGAGCTCCTTCGATTTGAACGTTTCCCTACTCCCCTTAACCCCACTGTTGAAGAAGCTATGGCTTTAATGATTCGTCACATCAATACTTATAAAGGACGTTTATCTAAAAATCAAGTCATTAAAGGTATTGCTGTTTCAATTGGAGCTCATGTAGAGTCTTCTACAGGAACTGTCATTCGACACAGAGATTGGAAATGGGAACACATTCCTCTCGCCTATACAATAGAGAAATATACTGACCTTCCTGTGATATTAGAGAATAATGTTGTTGCTATGATCAGGGGTGAGAGATGGTTTAATCAAGAAGCTAAAGAAGATAGAATTTTCTACGTTAATTGGGGAGAACATATTAGTGGAGCCTTTGCCGCTCCTGGAAGAAGAATCTCTCCTGAGGCATTATTTGGGCACATGATTGTTACTGAAAAAAGAGTATGTAATTGTGGAGGAATAGGATGCTTAGAGACAGTTGCATCTGGTATCGCTTTATCTGGTTATTCTTCTAAGGGCAAATCAGTAAAATCATTAATTGATGAAGCAGAAGATGATCCTCAGCTCCAGCGTCTATTATATGAAAGTGTTACTTATATTGCAAAAGCTCTTATCAACACGGCGGCAATTGTAAGACCAAAAACAATCATTATAGGGGGAGGGATTTCGCTCCTCCCTGATAAATATTTTAATCATTTAATAGGTGTCTTCGAAGAGAACTGCCCTCCTATTATAAATAACAATATTTCAATTAAAAGGTCGGTACTAAAAGAGAGAGGGGGAATTATTGGTACTGGGATTGTTGCTTTAGATGAATTTATATTTAGACGATCAACGATTGAAAGACTAGCAGAAAAATAAAAAAAACCGCCCCCCGAAAAGGGAAAAGCGGCACCTCCAAAAGAGCTTAAGGGATTTTCCTCATCTCCATGCTCCTTGATATAACTTCCGTTTTATATCAAGTGCAACAACCTAAATAGATTATTGCATGGTTTCTATGAAAAAGAAAGTTTTTTATTCAGTGGACAACGCAACTGTAATATTCGAAGTATAATCTTCACTAGCAGCAGCATTTACTGCTGATACAACCCCTTCTGCGGTAAGCCGAGCAGAAAGGATTCTCGTAACAATATTTAATCCAGGAGTACTAGAAATTGTGACAGCTGAAGAACCTTGGTCAAGTTTTTGTTCAATAGTTACATCATCCTCTGTTTTTTCAAGAATGATAAAATCAATAGTATCTTCTATCCCAACAGCGGTTAACGGCTCATAGGAATAGGTAACACCATAATTAGTCTCTTCAATGGGGGGGTTATCTACCCTAAGAGTCCATGTACCTATTTCTACCCCTTCTCCATCCGGCTGGAGATCCTGATTAGCAATCAGATTATAGATTTGCGGGTTTAATTCAGACACAAAGAAATAAAGTCCTGGTTCGATAAGTCCTTTGAAAGATATTGACCCACTCTCTACAGGGGCACTATATACAAAAATAGTAATCAAGAGAAGAATTAGTATAATAAATATTCTTTTCACATTTCTCATGTTAATTACCTATGCCTCTAAGAATTGAGAGCACCCATTTGGGTGCTCTAGATGGTAAATAGTTTAGCCTAAGAAACCCTATAATTTTTTATAGTGCGTTTGTAAGTTCTACTGTTACTGTTGAGTTATAGTTTAAGCTAGCAGGAGCAGCAGCAGCAGCCGTTTCACCAGCAGATGTCAATCTTACTAAAACATCTCTAACAATATTATAGTTACCTGCGGTTGATGTAAACGTAGTAGTCTGCGTTGTGGCTTTTACAGATACAGGATTGACTCCATCATCAATAAGCAATTCATAAGGAATAGATACTGCACCTTCAGCGAGTGGGGAATACGTATATGTAACGGTATAAGCGACACCTGCTGCTTGATTTAAAGCATCAAATTCCCAGTTACCAATTTCAACACCACCGCCATCAGACTGAACATCAACATCGTTGATT
Source organism: Sphaerochaetaceae bacterium (assembly GCA_963663665.2). Taxonomy (GTDB): domain Bacteria; phylum Spirochaetota; class Spirochaetia; order Sphaerochaetales; family Sphaerochaetaceae; genus SABI01. The sequence continues at coordinate 815,515 of CAXXKP010000001.1, read as the reverse complement.
AAATCTATTCTGTTTGCAGCAAGTAATGTCTGGTTAACTGAAAATTCAATGTTCCCTGCACCAATTTTACCAAATACGTTTAAAGATCCTGTTCCTACAACTGCTGCTGATAAACCAGTAGCCACGAGGACTAATAAAAGTGATAGTACTAATATTTTTTTCATATGAATTCTCCTTATTCTAAAAATTCTGTATGTTTAATGTACATCTAGTTGTTACTTATGTCAACAGATTTGTTTATATTTTCATATCATTTATTTATATTTCATATTTTATTAATTATTTTTCTTTATAATATAGATTTATATTCTTTATATATAAAGTTTTCATATGACACTTCTATAATAACATATCTATTTAATAGGTTAATGCATGAGTGCTCAATCTCTAAATAAGTAATTTTTTTGCAAAAAAAATACCCTTATGTCAAAGGATAAGGTAAAAAGAGACATCTATTGCAGGTTGATAAATGTTTGGTTGATTATTCTGTTTCTAAAGAGAATGTGATATCAGCAAGATATGAGATACTTGGGAGATAGGAGTTGGAGTTAACCCGCTTTAAGTAAATAGAGCCGCTATTATCAATTTCCCTATACACTGACCCGACACGGACGAGCGAAATGAATTCATCCCCACTATTCACATAAGAAGTTCCATTACTAATCACATATTCGATAGATTGAAGAACTCCTTCTACCGTTGCTTCAAAAGGAGTATAAAAAACTTTCAAAATAAGATTGACTGCAGTATTGCTACTTACACTCCAATCTCCCACATCCACCCCAATACTAGGGTCAGTTGGTAAAATAGTTCCCTGATCCAATGGAATTGATGTGTACATTCCTGGCACAGCGCCAATTGACTGCGTTACATCAAGAAACAATTTAGGCCCTACACTCCCTTTTAATTCTAAAGAGGTAGTCCCAAGACCACTTGCTGCAAAAAGACCAGCAACTAAGATGTGTATCATTACTATAATTGTTACATTTTTTTTCATATTCACGCATAGAGTGTACCCATCATCGTATCTTGTGTCAACTGATTGAACTAATTTTGTATAATAAATTAGTTCAAAATTATTATTATATTTTTATTTTTTTTCTATATATAATTTTAAGTATTTTTTTAGCATAACCAAGTTATTACATAAGTTGCTATAAATTAGTTAATAATTTATAGATTTTAAAATTTATTTATAGTATTTGAATAAAGAAGTATTTAAAACAGCTTTAAAAAAGCGTAAAGAAATAATTTTTATGGAAAAAGAAAATATAGAATATTTACACAATTCATCTTTTGTCATTTAGCAGAAAGAATGGGCACCAATGAGACTCACTCATATACCTTCTTCTCTAGTATTATCCTTAGAAAAAACTCTAACTATATACTCGCCATTTCATAAGGAAAGAAGCCATAGGAACTAATATAATCTAAATATATCAGTATATTTCCTGATCTCTCCCATATTTAGTTACAGCTTTTCCTATTTTGTTCTTAATATCCTCAATTTGCTATCGCATCACATTGTCTTTGATTCACACTGAACAATCTCCTGATTTTTTTTTGCAAATTATTAAATAGATTTTGAGAGGACAAAGGGATACAGCTACTGAAGCAACTATATGAATATGATAATTTATTTACAAGAAATACTATATTAAGTAAGAGCTGTAACTGTAGCTACAATTGTTCCCACATATCCAGCGCCAACACTTTCAGGAAGGCCAAAGGCTTCGTTTAAAGTACCCGCAAACTGTGCTGTAAGAGAAATAGTCTGCCAACGAAGGCCATTATGTGTGGTTGTTAAAACGATTGTTGGAGTAGAAGAGCCTGGATTAGATGTAGTGGCAACGGCAACGGATCCTATATTTGTTCCTGATACATTAACTCTTGAATTACCATTCGAAGCAGCATATGCGAGCTGATAGGGTACATAATACGTTGTAGAACCCATAGTCATAGAAACTGGTGTAGTTGTAAATGAAACTGTGATCTGCGCATTACCAGTAGTGTATAGGTTGTAGTACCCTATTGGTTGAACGGCATCACTCTCAAGATTTATACCTACAGTTCTATTTCCGGAGCCCGATCCTGATAATTCGCTTTTTATATCATTAGCTGAAGCATTATCTTCCTCAGTAAACCCGTGATATAGTTTCCCACAAATTGCTGCTTGAAGACCTAAATTCAAAGTAGTACTACCAACACCTGTTTCGGCAAAAGTAACAAAAGCCACACTCAAAATCAATAAGATCGAAATAATTTTTTTCATGCAAAAATTCTCCTTAATTCTTATCTTTCAGATGACTTAACTTTTAGCAACATCTACCAAAACAATACCACCACCAATATCTTATGTCAAATGTTTTAATAATGAAAATTATTAATATTTTCCCCTTTATATTTTTTAAACTTATTTTATTATATACATTTATTTAATTTTTGTATTTTATACAACAGCATCTATGATGGAAACCTCCTACATTCAGTTTAATATTTTAGATCTAAACCAAACTATCTTCTAATTATTTCTAACAAAATAATACCTGCAAATATAAAGCTAGTGTCTTAAGTTTATGAATATCTTATGACATACGCAACGGTAAATTGGGAGAAATGCACTCTTTCTAACACAGTCTTTTTTTATTAATTCTATTTTTTATACCATTTCAAAACCCCAATAAAATCAGCTGAAACTTACATCGACTTTCTCGTCAATTTGCAAAAAAACGAGTTAAATAATAGCGATATAAACTAAGCAAGCATGAGCCGTACTATCATATTTTTTCTTGCATCGAGACTAATCACGAGTATAAAAATATGTAAAAGCTCCATATATCTTTTTGGTTCTTTACAAAAATGTGAGAGATGTGGAATTGCAGGATAGGATAAGAAAATTGGAAAAGGACGAGAAATGTACTAAAGTTTTGGTTACCAGACTAAAACCGAAGAAGCACCTCCGTTCCATGAATAATACTGTCACCATACCCCACCAACTTTCAAATTTCAGCGTTACAGAGGAGCCGAAAAGAGTAGTAACAAGAAATGTGCAAATAACTGTTACATCACGCAAGATGAAAACAGAAATATTGAGAGCCTGTCCACCTTGTGGAGGAATAATGCATATCCATAAAAATAAAATAGAGCATCTTCAACATCTGTCCATTCTGCAAAGAGCTCATATACTTTTGAGAACACGATGTGAACACTGTGGTTATACCACAGGGCAGCAAATTCCATTCAAGGTATTTAATCACAGAATAACAAAACCCTTGCCGAGTACCTATCATATGGTCTCACACACTCACAGAAGTGTCACGAACCTTACATATTCACCCATCGACAGTAAGAGATATAGGCAGGCATCGACTAAAAAAAATGTTCCCTTCACTTAAACCAAAAACCTACAGTAGACATATAGCAGTAGACGAATTCCTTCTTCATAAGGGACACAGATATGCGATCGTTTTCATTGATCTAAATAACGGTCATGTCTTGTTTCTTGAGAAAGGGAAGAAGAAACAACAACTAGAGAATTTTATCAGGACAATGGGAAAGGATTGTATGAGCCCTTTGGAAGCAGTTTCTATGGATATGAATGCTCAGTATGATTCAGCCTTCAAAGAATGAGCTTGAAGAACAAGGACTCAAGGAGGAATACAAGCTCTACAAAAACATCAGATATGTTCTTACAGCAAACCGTACCACCTTGCAGAAGAAAGACCTACTGGTACGAGAAATCAACAGACACCTCAGTGAGGCATATTCCTCCAAAAACCTAAGTCTTACACCAGGAAAGAGACGAATGAAAATACATAGCGAAAGGATGTGCTTAATAAGAATGTGAGCTTTGCAGCTGCATATATATTGAATGAACAACTAAAACTAGCTTTTAGAGAAACGGGATGAGATAATCTAGAAAATGGCATGAAGATGTGGTTGTCTTTAGCGCGACAGAGTAATGTACCAGAGATTCCCACCTATGCACAAACGATAGAGTCTCGCATGGCAGGTATTGCAAACCACGCCGACCATCCTATTCCCTCTGGAAAGTTGGAAAGAACTAACAACCTCATCAAAACTATTCGGCGAAAAGCCTATGGATTTCAAGATACTGAGCACTTCTTTCTAAAGATTATGGAAGCTAGCAGAAAACCAAAAGTTAGGTTTAAATTCCCCAAGAAAATGTGAAGAGCCATAAATTATAATAATTATTATGCAGAAAAATAAACACACCTACCGAAGTAGGTGTGTGATTTGAATTATGTTCTAAGGATGTCTAATATGAACTTCCTTTATACTACCAATTACTCAGCTGTGACGGCAGCTACAATGGTTCCTTCATAATCTTCACTCTCAGGTAAACCAAAGGTTTCGTTTAAAGCTCCAGCAAACTTTGCTGATAATGCCAAGGTTTTCCAACGAAGGCCATTACTCGTAGTTGTTAAAACTGTAGTAGCAGCAGAAGAACCTGGGTCGGAAGTTACAGCAACAGTAGCAGCACCAATTGGAGAAGTCCCAACGGTTACATTGCTCAGCCCACTAGAAGCAACAAATTTTAATTCGTAAGGAACATAATAAGTTGTTGTGTCAATCGTAACGCTCATCGGAGTGGTTGTAAATTTTACTGTAGCTTGTGCATTCCCTGTGGTATAGAGGTTATAATACCCAATACTTTGATAATCAGTACCTTCAAGATCTAATGCAGTTACAGTTCTATTTCCTGATTCAGAAGTTGACAATTCTGATTTAACATCATTAGCCGTAGTATTATCAGCAGCAGTAAATCCATGATAAAGCTTTCCAGCAACTTCTGCTTGAAGAGTCAACTGCGTACTACCAATACCAGTTTCTGCAAACGCCACAAACATTACACTTAAAACTACTAAGATTGCAATAATTTTTTTCATATTAAAAATCTCCTTAATATTCTATATCTCAGATGACTTAACTTTCTATATCATCTGTGGAAACGATACTACAACTCATAACTTATGTCAATTGATTTTCATAAAAAAATTAAAAAATATTATTTTTTTTTATATTTTATTTTAATTTGTTTTATTGTATATAATTATAGAATATTTTTATTTTATCTTATGACATCTATGGCTAATAGAGTGTGATAAAGTTACATTATTATGTGATTTTTTAGCTCCAACTTCTACTATTTTCCAACATTTTCTCTGATTTTTTTCTTAACACTTACAGCTAATGTCCTAAGTTTTGGAACACCTTATGACATCTTTATAGGAAAAAAGACTGGGTTTTTCTTTCAACCCAGTCTTCCTTACTTATAATGGAGTTGGATTTTCTATACGTCACTCTCTTCAACAACTTCAAAATATTCACTTAACATATTGCTATAATGCTCTACCAATTCACCAAACTGGGTACTTGGTCTAATATTGTCATCTTTGCCTGCAAGGTGGACGATTCCACTCACTGGTTGACTCGACCAGGCAAGCGCTGAGTGAAGGCCTAGAGGAATATGAATCATCTGATGAGCTTGAGCAAAGTGAACCATATTATCGATACAGAAAGCTCCTTCTCCAATACTATGAGTACAACTGGTAAAACAAGCAAAGAACTTACCACCTAAGATCTCACCTTCTAAAAGAGGTTGTGTAGAATCCATAAATGCTTTCATTTCAGCACTTACATTACCAAATGTAGTTGGACTACCTAATATAATCATCTGAGATTTTTCAAGAGTAGATTCACTTATTAAAGGAAGAGCTGCTATATCTTCATAAAAATCATTAGCAGCATCACTCTTATTAGCCCAAATATGTAAATCCTCATCTTCTACCCTGTATAAACGAGCATCTACACCATTCCTCTTTAACACTTCTTGCATGTGAGAGGCAATAATATAATTATTCCCATTCACACTATGTATAATAATCGAACATCGATTCATGTAACACCTCCATTTAAGAACTCTTTATATCTCTATACTACTATGGAAAAGAATCAACACCAAGCGTTATATCTTCCATCTCTCCTACTTACAAAAACTTTTGTCGAATAAGCTTCACTCAATAATTCTTCACTCAATATATGATCTTTTGGACCATCAGCTAATATTTTTCCATCCTTTAAGACTATTACTCTCTCAATATCCTTTACAATTTGAGAGATATCATGAGTTACTAAGATAACTGTTTTTTCTCCATGAGCATACTCACTTATATGTTTTAAATATTCTTTTTTACTAGGGAGATCTAAATTAGTCGTCACTTCATCTAAAAGCATCACAGAAGGAGAGTGAACCGAAGCTCGCATGAGGAGAGCTTTTCTTGCCTCTCCTGAACTCAAGGTATTCATCCTATTATCTTTAAGATGCTTCATATGGTATTCGCTCAACACATCATTCACCCTATTATGCATCTCATGAGTGATAATATGATGGAAGTCGAGACCTATGGAGCTAAAGAATCCAGAAAGAACTATCTCCTCTACACTATAGTTGGTATTACAGAGATATTGCAGAGATTGAGAGACAATTCCCATCTTTTTCTGAAGTTCTACAATATTCCAATTATCATCACCAAAAAGAAGTCTCTTTGTCCCTTCAGTTTGAACTGGATGAACTTGTTCACTCATTACACCAACTAATGTAGACTTCCCAGCACCGTTCGATCCAATGATAGCAACACTCTGCCCATCTTCTATACTAAGGGATATATTATTTAGGATAGGTCTATCTTCTCTTTTAACGGTAATATTTTCCAATTGAATAATAAATTTCATAAAAATAAGCTTAGAGAATATTCTATTATCTATCAATAAGAAAAAACCACTAACTCACTACAAGTTAGAGGTTCTCAGTATAAACGAGAAAATAAGGGTTTAAGCGAAAGATATTTTCTGCGCAGTTGCTTCTGCGTGATTTTCTATCTTCTTCTTCACATCGGTCAAGTTAACGAGTACAAGAGCTACAGCTAAATCCGTTTGTCCATTTTCAAGGGCTTCAACAATATATTGATACTCTCTTACCTTCTTTTCAAACTCTTCACCCTTTGAAGCCGAGAAGACTAATACTTCATCAAGCATCGGGGCTAAATTCTCATAAATCGCATCAAGGATAATATTTCCATTTGAACGGATAAGTACTTTGTGAAAAGCTGATTCATACTCGCGATATTGTTCAATAGCTCGAGCGTCTTTAATCACAGCCCCTTCTAATGTTCGCACCATTTTTGATACGATATCAGAAAGATCTCTTACAACCTCTTTTCTTTTGGGGTTTCTAGAAAACTCTCTTGCTGCTGAGACTTCTACCGATGTCCTCACTTGAACTAAGTCAAGTAATAATTTTGTATCACTAGAACCACTACGTATAATAGAACTTGTAAGAGACTCTACAAACTGATCAAGATTATTACACTTTACAGAAGCACGCCTCCCTTGACTTATACTCAATAAACCTTTCGCTTCAAGATGCTTAAATGCTTCTCGTATAGATCTTGATGAAGCATCAAATTTTTCAGCAAGCTCGCTTTGTGAAGGGAGAAGTTCTCCTTCTTCAAGGACTTTAGTTAAAATTAATTCTTCGAGGTAGTTTGCAATTCGGGCAGATTTTGTTCTTCCACGTAATTCTTTCTGAGACACATGTTCAATAGTATCCAATGTATCTACACTCCTTTATAACCGAACTTATGTCAGATAAAATCTACTAAATGACACAAGATAGTTCTTAATATATTAGATAATATACAACATATGATGTTTTTTGGCAATAGGGAGTTGTAAAATAATGATGTAGTGTCATGAGTTGGTAGATTTACTGAGAACTCATGACACCAGAAGATGCTTTTTTATACGTTAGCTGCTTCTAATTTGCCTCTAATTGCAGTGAGATGAACCAAAGCAAGGGCAACAGCTAGGTCAGTTTGTCCGTTTTGAAGCGCCTCTACAAGATAGCGATGCTCACGAGTACTTTTCTCAAGTTCAATAAAAGTATTAGAAATCTTCTCCATACTTGCATAGAGCATTGGAGAAAGATTTTCATATATCGCGGTAAGAATTACATTGTCATTAGAGTCAATAAGAGTTTTATGGAAAGTGAAGTCGTGAGAATTCCACTCAACAAAGGCTTCATTTTCTCCAGCTTGAAGACGTGGGAGAAGAATTTCCATCTTATTAGTAAGATTATCGAGTGCCTTCACCAATAACCCTCTTTGATCAGATCGGCTCAGCTCTCTTGAAGCTGACACTTCTACTGTAATACGAACCTGCATCAAATCGAGTAAAAGTTTTTTATCAGTGTTATGATTACTAATAAGGGATGTAGAAAGGGATGCTACGAACTGATCTAAATTATTAGATTTTACTGTAGCTCTTCTGCCTTGACTAATTTCAACCAAGCCCTTTGCCTCAAGATGCTTGAATGCCTCTCTCACACTTCTCGAACTCGCTAAGAATTCATCAGCAAGCTCTTGTTGTGACGGAAGAGGATCACCTGCCAAATATATTTTAGACAAAATACGTTCTTCGATCTTATGCGCTATCTGGGCTGACTTTGTTCCTGTATTAAACGATGATATCATAAATTATCCTCTCTTGTGTCTTATTATAATGACACAGTTTTCACTAAAATGGTATAGCAAAATACTTACAATGTATACAATAAGATACTCATTTCAGCTGTTGTCATAAGATAGACATATTTTCGTATTTGACAATTTATGCATTTCTTAGTAATAATCAAATACTAAGAAATAAATTAATTAATCTTACACATAATTTGCATGCAAATTCTTTAACAGTATGTATTTCTTTAAAATGTTGAAATATCCAATAAAATATAGCAATTATTACTTTTTACAAAAACTATTGACATAAGTGATTTGCTTTTGTTATATTCTTACGTATGGATACTAAAATATTAGATTTTATTAAAAAATATATTTATCGATCTTTTTTAAACTTCTCTCTATTATTCTTGTTACTTCTTGTAAATATACCATCATTATATGCTTTAGCGCCTCCTGTTGAACTTCATTTGAATACGACGATTGAGGCTGTTTCTAACTTTGTTTTAGCTGAGGATGATGTAATAATCACTCTTGGAGATACCCGTGAAGTAGCATATACATTTACAGGCAATTTTCCTGTTAAACTTGCAATAACAAGTGACCACTCAGTTGGAACCCAGTTTTATATGGTACATGAAGATCCAAGTTTTACAGATAAAATACCTTATTCATTACAATTCAACTATGGGGAAGGTACTTTTTCTACAGTATTACCTACAACACCGAGGAATATTACTGGATTTAATACGACAACAGGATACAATCTCTCATCTCATTTGAACATAATTACAACAGCTTCTTCAGCAGATGACTTATCTGAGGGGGAATATTCAGATACCCTTACTTTTTCATTTACCGCTCAGTAAAGAACTTCTTGAGCCTTTTTCTGATTTTAATTAAAAGAGGAATATGTTCACTCTTTAATATTTGAGAGGCAGCCTTTTCAATAGTAGGTTCATCCTCATTACTTCGTTTTAACTCATCCCATCGTCTTACAATCCACATATACAGGTCTCCATAAGTTTTTCCAGGAAAAGTCTGCAGAAGATGGTCTTCTTTAATCTGCCTAAAAATCGGAAGGAAGACTTCTCGAAACCAATCAACAGCTGCCTCTTGAAATAAAATCTCTTGTGTTTGATGTTGATTTAGATAGTATTTATGAACAAGTATATGGTTTATTAACTCTGCATACATACCAGGAGATGAAAACTTTACTATCTCCATATCTATCATTTCGTTAAGATTATACTCTTCAATAACCCTTTCTCTCTCGTATTCAACAACAACCTTAATTAATTGCCTTTTTGTCATGCCAGGTTCTAAGTGAATTTGAGAATCAAGTTCAACTACTTCAGCATCGATGAACTCTACACCTTGGGTTTTAGCAACACTTACTCTGTGATTTCCATCTCTTACAAAATAATATTCGCTAAGCTTATACACGCTTATAGGAGGAAGGATTATATCTTTATGGTGAGCATCATCTATACTTTGCCATCGAGAACGAAGCATCTCTTTTCTAGGGTAAAAAGCTAACGTGAAATCATGATACCGCCCTTCACTACCTATAATATTATCAATCTTTATTGGCATCACACCTCGATAGGTTTCAAGTCGTGGTTTCACAAGTTTCGTGACTTCGTAAAATGATAAAAGAGTTGTGTTCTTCCATTGAAGAGCAGATAACAAGCTTTGCATTCTAGCCTTTGATCTTGCTCTGCTAAAATCCTCTCGGCTTTCATACGTTCCTTTTGCCATAATTGTTTATCCTTCTTCCAATAAATAGGAGCTATACACATTAATCACTTTCGTATTCAAATATTGGTTCTCTCGATTTGCATTCAAATCTATAAGATGAATGTGACCATGAAGTAAGTATTTAGGTTTAAATATTTTCATGAACCACAAAAACACCTTAAACCCTCTATGACACATATCAGGAGCATCCCCAACATGATAAGGAGGAGCATGTGTTAATAAGATATCTAGAAATCTTTTATAGCGCAACCTATTATAGAGTAAGCGGGGAGTCATTAACAGGATTCTAAAGAACATCTCCATCTCAGTGAACTGATGCGCCCCATTATTATATCGCATCGACCCTCCAAGACCTCCTATAAGTAAGCCAGTCTTTTTATCCTTAACGACCTTCCCATCAACAAAGTCACCTCCAACGCCAACAATGAGTTTATTTTTATCAAATGTAGCATGTGTGGAAAGCTCATCAAAAATTCCAGTCTTTGTAAATTTAGGCAAATCATCCGTATGATGATTTCCAAATACAAAATAGAAAGGCTTGTTTAATGAAGAGACTATATATTCATAATATTTTAAAGGAAGATCTCCAGCAGAAAGAATAAGATCAACATCATTATAGCGAGAAGCAATATTTGGAGAGTACACAAGGACATCTTTATCATCAGAAACACATAATATTTTCATATGTTCACATCATAGCATACCCACAATCAGCTGCAACAATTTCTCCAGTCATTGCCACAGATAATTTTGACGAGAGAAATGTGACAATATGAGCAATATCATCAACTTCTACAAGAGTATGTAAGGCAGCTCTGTCTGTATAAGAAGCGACTAAATCAGGTGCAGAGATATGAAGTTGCTTACTATTAATTAATCCAGGTGCTACTGCATTCACCCTAATTCCGTATACACTCAACTCCTTAGCAAGACTTCTTGTATATGCTGAAACAGCCCCTTTTGAAGCATCATAGTGACTTGTCCCGCCAAAGCCAGGACGAGAAGCATTCATACTACTAATATTTACAATTACCCCTTTTGTATTCTCTAAATACCTTTGTGTATATTTTACCATTAGCCAAAGCCCCTTCACATTCACGTCCATTACTTCATCCCAATCGCTTTCAGATAAAGTCTTCTGGTTGTTCACGGTAAAAACCCCTGCATTGTTGATGAGGATATCGAGAGAGGTCTCTTGAAAAGTCTTTTCAATTTCATGTTGTATTGATTCTCTACTTCTAAGATCAATGCACACTGGCGTAGAATTAACGGAGTATCTCTGCTGTAACAACTCACAAAAAGAATAAGCCTCTTTCCTTTTATGAGAATTACTATAGGTAAAATAGATTTCTACTCCTTCAGAAGCTAAGGAAGCACATATAGCCTTCCCGAGATTACTCATTCCACCTGTAACTAAAGCTTTCTTTCCTTTTAGTAATAAATCCAAGGTATGCCCCCTATGATGTAGCTAAAAATTCATTTACCAACTTAAAATCATTTGCGTCTACAATCTCTTGTAACATGGCACTAGTTGCGAGACTGAAATCTTCTTGCCGATAACTTGGAATACAAGTCGTAGTGCATAGAGAATAACCATATATTCCTCCCTCTTTGATTCTGCTCGCTTGCCAAAGATTTGGATATATATGAGATACTCCATCACCCTGGTTCTTGCCCCCAAGTGTTGAAATGGTAACTTTTTTATTCTCATCAATCACTATTTGTTCAATAGGATCTCCACTAATAAAGGTCCATATCTCATGAATTGTAAGTTTGTGAAGTGCAGAAAAACTCTTATCTGTCATGAGATAATAGATGAGAGAGAATTGGTTATCCTGTTCAGTATTATCGAGAACACGACGAAAAAAGCCCCCTTCATGATCAAGGGGGATAAGATTATATTGTACAATAAGATCCTCTATGAAATGGTCCATTCTTTTACAATCTCTTTAACAAGAGCGCTAAAGGTCTTCATTACCTTCTTCCCTGTTTCAAGTACTTCTAGATGATTAAGGGGTTCACTTAAAATCCCAGAAGCCATATTTGTGAGACAACTAATTCCAAGAACCCGCATCTTCATATGACTAGCTGCTATTACCTCTGGAACTGTAGACATTCCAACTGCATCGGCACCACAGATACGAGCAAATCTTACTTCTGCTGGAGTTTCAAAAGAGGGACCTGAGAAAAATTGGTAGATACCTTCTCTTAAATTCACACCAATTTTTCCAGCACACTTATTGGCAAGAGTCCGTAAATCTTTTGAATATGCACTCGACATATCAAAAAATCTCTCTCCAATGTTCTCATCATTTTCTCCACGAAGAGGATTATCTGCAATGAGCTTGATATGATCAGAAATTACCATGAGGTCCCCTTGTGACCAAGAAGTGTTCACACATCCCGCTGCATTTGTGACAAGAAGATCCTTAATTCCTAACATTTTCATCATTTGAACAGGAAATACTAGTGTGTCCATACTATGTCCTTCATAGTAATGAAACCTTCCGTTCATCACCATAACTCTCTTCCCTTCTAAATAGCCGGTAACAAGAGTCCCAGCATGTCCTGGTACCGTTGAAACAGGGAAATTAGGAATATCTTTATATTCTATGGTAATCGGATCACTCAACTCTTTAGCCATTACGCCCAAGCCAGAGCCAAGTATCATCCCAATTGAAACTTTCTCTTCTCCAATAATATTCTTCACATACTTAGAAGAATCTAATAGTTTTTCTTTCAACTGTGTCATCTAAATCATTACTTCCTTTTTAAAATGGTTCGCCTACTGCTTTAGGGGCAGCAGAACGTTTAGAAAATGCAACGAGAGCAAGTAAGGTTACCACATAGGGAAATACCTTAAATATTACTGGCGGAATTAGACCAAATTGTGGAATTACTTGAGATACGTTTGCAATAGTCGTCGCAGTACCAAAGAAGAAGGTTGCTCCTAGAATCCCAAGCGGTTTCCATTGACCAAAAATCAAAGCTGCGATAGATAAGAAACCAAGTCCGGCAACGGTACCATTGAATTCGCCACTATATGTAACTAAGATGATTGCACCTCCGAGTCCTGCAAGTGCTCCGCTCATTCCAACACCAAAATAGCGCATTCGATACACGTTTACTCCAGCAGAGGCTACAGCAGAAGGATGCTCTCCACATGCCCTAAGACGTAAACCAAATGATGTTTTATAAAGAAGAAACCACGAAAGAGCCCAAATAGTGAGAGCAAGCCAGGTTGACCAATAGCTTTGAGTAAAGAAAAGAGTGCCTATTCCTGGAATCCTATGTAACAAAGGTACATCATTCCGTACGATTCCGAGCATAATACGAATGTTTCCGCTACCAGCAATCGTTCGGGCAAGGTAGACTGTAAGAGCAGTTGCAAGCATATTAATTGCTGTACCACTAATTATTTGGTCTGCTTTTAAGTTAATAGAGGCAAAAGCATGTAGCATACTGAAAAGAACCCCAGCTAACACAGCTGCTAATAGCCCTAGAGGGATAGCAATTATGTATGAGAACTGTTCCGTAAAATGGATGGTAATAGCAGAGGCAAAATAACCAACAAGCATCAACCCTTCCAAACCTAAGTTTGTCACTCCACTACGTTCACAATATAACCCGCCTAGCGCAGTGATCAATAGAGGAATCGTATAGGCAATTGCATAAGGCATAATAAGTCTTACAAGATGATTCATTGAAAATAGTGCCATGACTATAAGAGCGGCAACTATGATGATGAGATTCTTATATCTAGATAGTAGTGTTTTTGACGTTGTTTCATTACTCATACAGCACTCTCCTCTTTTGCTTGATGAGCTATTTTTGCATCATCTCGTTTTTTCTTCTTTTTTCCGACAGTATCCCAGAATTTACTAAATAAGACACTTGTTGCGGTAAAGTAGATAATGGTTGCAATAATAGTGTCTGCAATTTCAGGAGGAACATCAGTCATAGCATTCATGAAGCCTTTCCCTGATTGCAACAATCCGAAAAATAATGCTGAGAAAAAGACTCCGATAGGATTAGAAGCACCAAGAAGTGCAACAGCTATCCCATCAAATCCCATTTGAGGAAGCACTCCAATTTGCATATTTCTCGAATATCCGGTGTAATAGGTCATCCCAGCTAAACCTGCAAGTCCTCCTGCAATCATCATTGAGATAATCACATTTCGGTTTACTTTGATGCCAGCATACTCTGCACAAAAGCGGTTAGATCCAACAGCTTTTAACTCAAATCCTAAAGTTGTTTTGTCGAGAATAAATTTTATAATTATAACCGAGATAATTGCGACAACAATTCCAAGGTTTATATACCCTCCACCAAATAATTTCGTAAGAAATGGGGATCTAAGAGACTGCTCAATAGCAATTGAGGCAGATTCTGTCTCTAAGGAAGGTCCTTTAAGATAGGCTGGTATGAAATAGTAGATTGACCAGTAAGCTATCCAGTTCATCATAATTGTTGCTACAACTTCATGAACATTAAACTTTGCTTTCAAAAAGCCTGGAATTATTCCCCAAAAGGCTCCAGCTAGCACTGAAGCTACTATAATGACGATAAGATAAAGCGGCCGTGGAAGAAAGATATTATGAGCGACAAGCGTTGCAGCTAATCCACCTATCAACATCTGTCCAGAAGCTCCAATATTAAACAAACCTGTTTTAAAGGCAAAGGCAACACTTAGTCCTACGAGCATAAGAGTGATTGCAGTAGCAATGGTGTTTCCTATCCTCTCTGTGCTCATCAAGCCACCTTTAAAGAGGTAGAAGAATCCTTCGAAAGGGTTACTTCCGATGGAAGCCATTAATATGCCTCCTGCAACGAGCCCTAGGACTACAGCTGAAATGGCAATCAAGAATGCATTGCTTTTTATTTTTTTACTCATTTTGCCTTCTCCTTATCTTTCACTCCAGCCATCATGAGGCCAACCTCTTCTTCATTTGTGTCTTTTGTGTATACGACATCTATGAGTTCACCACTGTTCATAACTGCAATCCTATCAGATAAGTTAAATATTTCATCAAGTTCAAAAGAAACAAGAAGAACTGCTTTGCCTTTGTTTCTATGTTCAACCAGTCGCTTATGGATATATTCAATAGCTCCAACATCAAGGCCACGAGTTGGTTGAACTGCAATGATCAAATCAGGTTCTAATACCATCTCTCTTCCTACAATTGCTTTTTGTTGATTACCTCCAGACAGTTTTCCTGCGAGAGAGAATATTCCTTCGCCACTTCTTACATCAAAGGCGTCACAAATCTCTTGGGCATGCGTATCTATTATCTGCTGATTTAATACACCAGCGTTACTAAAGGGTTTTCTATAATACTCTTTTACTACCATATTAGCACTTACTGAAGAGTTCATAATCAACCCTCTTTTTTGCCTATCTTCGGGAATATGACCAAGTCCTGACTCATTTCGCTCTCTTATTGAAAGATGAGTAAAAGCCTCTCCATTAAAGGTGAGAGAACCAGATTCGATGGGGCGCAACCCTGTTATAGCTTCAACCAATTCACTTTGCCCATTTCCATCGACTCCAGCAATACCAACAATTTCTCCTCTAGATATCTTTAGAGAAAAATCTTTCACTGCGAAGTATTTCTTTATATTGAATACATTGAGGTGAGAAATCTCGAGTACTGTAGAGCCTGTTTTCATTGCCGCTTTTTCAACTTTGAAATTAACAGGTCGGCCTACCATCATCGAGGCCATTTGTGCTTGAGTAGTGGAAGCAACATCTACTACATCAATCATCTTTCCGCGTCGAATTATCGTACAACGACTTGCTACAGCTTTAATTTCATCTAGTTTATGGGTAATAAGGATAACCGATTTACCCTCTTTAATCATATTCCTCATAATTTGCATTAATTCTTCAATTTCTTGAGGGGTAAGGACTGCAGTCGGTTCATCAAAAATGAGAATTTCTGCATCTCTGTAAAGCATTTTTAAGATCTCGACACGCTGTTGCATACCAACTGTAATATCTTCAATTACAGTATTGGGATCAATTTTTAATCCATACTGCTCACTTAGAGCTTGGATCTTCTTTGCAGCACCTTTTCTATCTAATACGAAATGCCCCTCTTTACCTAATATAATGTTCTCAGTGACAGTAAAATTTTGTACAAGTTGGAAGTGTTGGTGCACCATCCCAATTCCCAAATCATTTGCATCGTTGGGATTTGTGATCTTCACCTCTTTACCTCTTACCTTAATCACACCTTTATCTGGGTGATACAGGCCAAACAAAATACTCATTAAGGTAGATTTTCCAGCGCCATTCTCTCCAAGTATTGCGTGTATCTCCCCTTTTTCTACTTGTAGAGTGATATCATCATTGGCAACAATTCCTGGAAACTCTTTTCGGATGTTCAACATTTCAATTACATGACTCATAGGGCTTTAGCCTCCTTGAGGGCACATTTATTTGTGCGGCATATACGGGTTAAGATTACAAGAGCCGCCAATTTGGCGGCCCTTGATTTGAGAAAAATCAATTTTGTTTATTTAAATAAACCAGCTATTTGAGTATTAGCAACTTTAACTTCTCCACTCTTTAGTTTGGCATATAGTTTAGTAATTTCTGCTACTACTGCATCGCTAAGGTTAGGATTTGTTACAGGAATACCAATTCCATCGTTTGCTGCATTAAGTCTTAATGTAGTTCCACCTGGGAATGTTCCTGCTAATTCGTGTTTAATCATATCATATGAAGCACGATCCAAGTATTTCATTGCACTTGTAAGAATGATAGATTTCCCATTTGGGAGCAAACCTTCAGGATATTGGTCTACATCAACACCAATAATCCATACATTCTTTCCAGCTGTTGCACGAGCTTTTGCTTCGTTAATAGCACCAACACCAACGCCACCAGCTGCTGCAAAGATTACATTAACACCCTTGTCATACATACTAGCTGCAATTTGTTGTCCTGCTGCTACGTTATCAAAAGATCCTTGATAAATTACGTTTTCAGCTTTAAGAGCAATAGTTGTTCCAAGGTTTTCATTAGCATATTTAACACCTTGTTGGAATCCCCAGTTGAATTTTTGAACTGCTGGAATTTCCATTCCACCAATAAATCCAAATTCCCCTTTCTTAACTTGTAGAGAAGCTGCAACACCAGCTAAGAATCCACTTTCTTGTTCTTCCCAATATACACCAACAACGTTTTTCTCAATACGGAATACTGAATAGTCTGCTGAGTGTGGTTCACCATCGAGAATAACAAATTTTGCATCTGGCCATTTATCCTGAGCTTCAAAGATAGCAGTTTCGAATTTGAATCCTGGAGTAATGATGAAACGATATCCTGCATCATAGAGGTTACCAATTTCTTTGAGGTAATCAGCTTCTGTAGTTCCTGATGGCTTTAGGTATTTAGCTGTTACGAGGCCTTCTTTCTCAGCCTTTAAAATCCCTTCCCAAGTTCCTTGGTTAAAAGATTTGTCATCAATGGTACCTGCATCAGTTACCATACCAACTTTTAGTAAAGTCTTTCCTGTCTCAGCTTGACCTTGAGCGAACAAGGTGGTTGTGAGGATCAGAAGAACGCAAAGAACAACAACAATTTTCTTCATGTGTCTCTCCTTATCTATACATTTATACTACATTCTAGCCCTCAAGGGGATAGTTGTCAAATCAAAGAACAACGATTAGGTATCTTTTACAGTAGGTTAGGTGATAATAACGGTTGCTCGAGACTCACCGGCCTCAAATTATCTGATAGGACCTTCGTCATATACGTTCTATCTAAACCTAAATCGTAGGCAAAACGAACCAATAAATCCTCAGGAATGAGATTCTGTTCGCAAAAAAGATAAATCAAGGCCTTTTCAGCAAGAGCACCAGGAAGGAGAGCATTCATAAATATCTCAGCATCGTCTCTCTGTGAATAGCGTTGATTCATGTGATTAAAAAGGGCAGATCCTTTTACATTATGCTTTAATAGATACATCTCTTCTTTTAATGGAATCTCGTCTCCTCGTGTCGCTTTCTCTCCTAATGGTTTTAGGTGGAAAAACGTATATTCTTTACCAGGAAGGTAGTGATGTTCATCACACCTTGAACAGTAATTAGGACTAAGAGCATCATTTTTGTGAGTATCACCCCCCACAATGATGAGGGGATCAAAAAAGAGAGCAGGACACTCTTTGCCATCAACAGAGTAATAGCGATAGGTATAAAAGGCATCTTTCATACAATCAGGATGCTCACAATAAGCGGTAAGAGGAATAACATCAGTTGCAATATCAAGCATAAGACGTGCTGTCGAATTAAAAATATCACGTCTAAAATTGAGTATAAGAGTTGGGAATATAAAGAGAATTCCCCTTTCAATTGAATGATTCCTTACAACATAAGCAATTCGTTCATCAAAAAAAGAAGCTTCATCAATAATAAAAGTACCAAAATCAGGATGGTCAGCTAATACTTTTTCTAAACCAAAAGAGTCTCTAATATGGGCAATATTGTCTCCACACCTCACATATCCATTTCGATATGCAAGAGCATCTGTTGGGTATTCACTAAATCGCTGTCCATCAATTTGACTTCGCACAAAGAATACTTTTCTTCTATCTACTCCATTTGTACTTGTTTGAACCTTAATAACATCACTCTTTTTTTGAGCTATTGCAGCGTCTCTCCATACTCGAGCAGAAAACTCGGTCTTTCCTGAACCCATAGGACCTATAACAAGAACCCGGCGTCCAGGAAGGGTAAAATCAAAGTGGGTGAAGGTCTCATGTACTGTAATGGATGGAAAGCCTAGACTTTTTAGGAAATCATCAGGCAATACACTCGCATTATCAATACGCCCCATTAGACGCAGCTCCTTGTACAATCGCGATTCCACTACTTGTACCAAGTCGTGTTGCTCCACTACTAATCATAGCAACTGCAGTTTCGTAACTGCGGACACCACCACTAGCTTTCACACCAAGTGCATCTTTAACAACGCCTCTCATTAAAGCAACATCTTGCTCTGTAGCTCCACCTGTTGAGAAACCAGTACTTGTCTTTACAAAATCTGCTTTTGCTTTCATAGCAAGCTGACAAGCACTCTCTTTTTCTTCATCACTTAATAAACAAGTTTCAATAATTACTTTTAAAACCTTATCACCACAAGCTTCTTTGACCAACCTAATGTCTCTTTCAACTGCATCAAGATTTCCCTCTTTTAGGAAACCTACATTGATAACCATATCAATTTCATCTGCACCATCGGCAATAGCAAGTGATGCTTCATATGCCTTACTCTCACTTTTCATTGCCCCAAGTGGAAAACCCACTACAGTACACACTTTCACGTCAGAGTCTTTAATAGTATCACTACACAGTTTAGTCCAACAACTATTCACACAAACAGATGCAAAATGGTGCTCCACCGCTTCATGACAAAGAAGGATTATCTTATCTTCGGTAGCATTAGTCGCTAATAATGTGTGATCTATATACTTCGCTATATCTTCACTTTTTAACATATCAGTTTTGTCCCTCCACAGACTCATCTCGTAAGCCTATCATATCTTAATTTATTCAGTTCTGGTAGGATATTTTACTTGATTTTTTCCTATCAAACAGGCTAATGTCAACCTTATGATACTCGAAACAATCGCAAATAACTATCTTTGGTTTCTCATTGCAATTCTTGTTTTAAACATGATGCAACGAAAACATACACCCAGAAGCTACAAAAAACGCTTTGCAACTCTTATCATTGCCGTATTAGCGATGCTTTGGCAAGTCTTTATTGTTATAATTTTAAGTAGAGGATGGCCACATTACCTCGCAATCGTTGGGCTCCTTATTACTGTGGGTGTTGCATATCCATTTAGGAAAAGGATACTTCTTTTCAGAACAAGTTGTGCCTCTTGTAAAACAAAACTTAACACAACACAAATTCTTAATTTTGATGACAATCTGTGTGACTCTTGTTACCACGATGCACACCCAGAACTCTTCAGTGAAGAAGAAAAAGAAGAAAAGGCTCCTATTACTATAGAAGAGAGTGATTATAATGATGTAAACCAAATTGATTGGGATGAATGGGAACCAACAGAAACTGCAGTCCTTACCTATCTTTTTGATAAGGATAAAGTTTTATTAATCAACAAGAAAACAGGTCTTGGAAAAGGTCTTGTTAATGCTCCAGGTGGGCATATAGAAGATGGAGAAACCGCTGTTGAAGCTGCAATGAGAGAAATAACAGAAGAAACAGGAATTAGTGTCCCCTCTGTTACATTCAAAGGAAGACTTAACTTCCAATTCACTGATGGCTTAAAAATGAGAGGGTATATTTTCTTTGCATATGAACACACAGGAATAATGAAAGAAACTGATGAGGCAGAACCCTTCTGGTGTGATGTTGCGTCTCTCCCATATGACAAGATGTGGGAAGATGATCCCCTCTGGTTACCTCTAGCCCTTGAAGGGAAAGAAGTGGAAGGAGTATTCATCTTTGATGGAGAAAAGATGCTTTCTCATAATATTGATGTAAAATAGTTAGAAAAGCATACTCTCTAAAATAAAGACCTGCAGGACCTAGATAGTTCAAGCAGGTCTTTTCATCTATAAGTAGCTTTCTTAAGATCTTTAATGCGCAATTTAGGGAAGAGTTGCAAAAGCTCTATCTAACAATGACCAGAATTTTGAAATGTCAGCCTTAATACCAACATTCACAATCTTTTTATTGTCTAATGGAATTGATGAAGTCTTTCCATATTTTTCTTTATCAGTCAATTCAACGTGGATAGTATGTTGTTCAAATTCAAAGATTGTAGGATCTGCAACGTAAGCAATGCAGCATGGATCATGCATTGCAGGGTACTCACTACCGTACATTCTGCACGCTTCAATATAATGGCTCATTGATTCATTAAACATCGTCACTGATAAAGAGGTAAACTTCTTATAGTGTTCACCCTTTTGTGCATCAAGTACAACTTGCAAGGTAACATCAAGACCCATCATCACAAGAGGAGCTCCACTATTAAAGACGATTGAGGCGGCCTCCCCATCTGCAAAAATATTAAACTCAGCATATGCGGTTCTATTCCCCTTCCCAAGAGAACCTCCCATCAATACAACTTTTTTGACTAAAGAAGGAAGGCGAGGTTCAAGGAGAAAAGCCATAGCAATATCTGTTAAAGGTCCTGTTGGTACCAAGGTTATTTCATGAGGATATGCAAGAACCGTCTCAATTATAAAATCTACTCCTCTCATTGGCTCTTCACATCTTTTATGAGGGGAAAAAAGAGGTCCATCTAATCCACTTTCTCCATGTATAGAACCAGCTACAATCCTTTCTCTTAACATGGGACGATCCATTCCTTTAAATATAGGAGCTTTTTCTCCAATAAGATTACAGACATTAAGTGTATTAGCAAGGGTTTTTTCTACTACTTGATTACCCGCAACAGCGACAATTCCCATTATTTCAATTTCTTGTAACCCAGAAGCCATAATAATTGCGACCATATCATCGTGCCCAGTATCGACATCAAGTATTATTTTCTCTACCAAAACAGCTCTCCTCTTTCAACTACGGATATGAGTATCTCATATGAATTCCTTCTAATCAACGTATATAGAAGGTTCGCTAACCATCATCTTTAAAAGGAATATATTTGCTGTATACTATATAAGAAGGAGAAACTTGTTATGCAAACACCAACCGTCCACAATAGTGCTGTCGCCGGAGATATTGCAGAAACCATTCTACTTCCAGGAGACCCACAAAGAGCTAAATTCATAGCAGAAAATTTCTTAAGAGATGTTGTTATGTACACAAAAGTGCGAGGAATCCTTGGATATACAGGAATTTACAAGGGAGTAAGAGTTTCTGTGCAAGGGACAGGAATGGGAGGCCCTTCTATGGGAATATATGCATATGAATTAATCCATTCCTATAAAGTAAAAAGATTGATTCGAATAGGTTCTGCTGGAGCACTTCAAGAGAATCTTAAACTAGGTGATCTTATTGGGGTTACCGCAGCTTGCTATGATACTGATTATAAAAGCCAACTACAGATTCCAGGAACTATAACCCCAGCTGCATCATTCTATTTATTGCAAACCGCATACCAGAAGGCTCTACAAAAAAATCACAAACTTCATATTGGAACAGTTCTCTCTAGTGATGTATTCTACTCACTGAGAAAGAATCAATCTCTCACAGTGTGGAAAGAAATGGGTGTGTTAGCAGTAGAAATGGAAGCTGCTTCACTTTTTTTAACAGCTCAAGTTGGAAGAGCTGAGGCTATGTGCTTACTCACAGTAAGTGACCTTATTTTTAGCGAAGGAAGGATGAGTTCTAATGAGAGAGAACAATCTCTTCTTGAGATGATAACATTAGGGTTAGAAGTTGCTATTTCGTAAATCTCATGAGGTATGGTACACTCTTACCTATCTATGAGATACCCAACAGAAACACAAACCTGTGAAATTGAAATAAAAAAATCTCGCTTTATTGGCCTTGGACAATATATTGATTCCATTGATCAAGTGAAAGAAATTGTACGAGATGTAAAAAAAGAACACACTGCGGCAAACCATGTTGTTCATGCAGCAATTGTAGGAAAAAAAGGAGAATTTATCAGCTTTAGCGATGATAAAGAACCTAAAAACACAGCAGGTCGCCCTGTCTTTGAGGTTGTAAAAGGAAGTAATCTTACCAATATTATTGTATGTGTTATTAGGTATTTTGGAGGAACTTTATTAGGAACTGGTGGACTTGTAAAAGCTTATACAGAAACTGCTCAAAAGGTTGTGCAATCAATAAAAAGTGAAGAGCTTATTGAAACCTATTCTTTTACGTTCACAATCCCATATCACATTTATGATAAAGTAATGCTTTTCCTCACTCCTTATCAAAAAGAGATAGAAACTAAATTCTTAAGTGAAATAACCATCACCTATACCTGTGAAAACCATCACAAAGATATGATACAAAAAGAGCTAATTAACCTTGCACAAGGAGATATTACCTTCAACTAGATTATTCCTCGGTAGAAGGTTCTTTGGCACTCTATTCTTATTTTAAGCGATGCTATTTTTTATCTAGACGTTCGATGTATTTGATTGCTATAGAAATTGTTTGCTCAACTGCTTTCTCATCAATTGCTTCCACAGTGTCTAGTGGTGTGTGATATACATTACTACGAGTGCTATTGGTCCAAGGCATTGCAATAAGAGTAGTGCTCTCAATTCCAATTTTTGCGGCTTCAGCGGCATCAGTTCCTCCTGTGAGGAATGCAATCTTCTTACTATGTGCTTCATAACCCATGGAACCTGCAATCTCAACACACTCTGTGGCCATACTCTGAGAAAGCTGAATTCTATTATTAATATCACTCGTAAGGAATCCAATATGTTCGTGATCAAATAAGCAATCAACATTGAAATTATAAGTCTTTCCAGCAAACAAACCATCCTCTTTATGAGTTGTATAGAAATTTCGACTTCCTCGTAATCCAGCTTCTTCTCCATCAAAACTTGCAAAAACAAGACGAGTATGCTCTAGAGGATTTCCTCCTTCTTTCTCATGATGAAAATAGGAAGCAAGTTCCACTCCAATCGTTGAGGCAATTAGATTATCACCAGCTCCAGGAGAGACTTCTTTTCCTGTAAAGAACCATAACATTCTGACAATATAGAAAGCAGCAGTAGAAAAGATTAGGAGTATAAAGAAAACAACAGGTGGAAAGGTTATTGAAAAAAGTGAACCATCTACTATTTGCCTTATACTATCTATAAAAGATAAAATAGTTAAAAACAAGTAACTCCCTAAAGCCCCAAACACCTTAAGAACATACGAGTGCTGGTTCCCCGAAAAGAACGTAAAAACCTTTGCACTATCATGGTGACCACTATAAACAAAAGTATTAGTTGCCTCCCCTTTCGGTTCAATCACGCCATATATATTGTGCCCCTCCTTTTTAGGGAATAAAGGATCTATCATCTCATAATAAAAAAAGAATTCTCTGACCATAATAACAATCCCAGCAGAAAGAGCGAGAAAGGAAAATAGAGGTTGAGAAAGATACATTAATATAAGACTCACGAAATAGATTGATACCATAATCTTAATCCATGAAAGAAAGGCTTCTGGATGCAAAGAGAAATTATCTTTATGTACACTATCACAGTAGGGACTAAAGGAATCATACAGATGTTGAGATGCTTTTGCTGTTGATTCGTTTCCAACGAGACGAGGGCCAAAGAAATCAATAATTTCTTTGGTTCTCTGAATCGCTTGCTCCGCCATTTTGAAGGCTCGTAATTTCTGCATCTTTGCTTTTGCCATACCATCTCCTGCTTACTTATCATTAATAGGTTACCCCAAATTGTCAAGGTAAGGGGAAGATTAAAAGACTAATAACACCTGTGGAACTTATTTATAAGAATATAAGTTACATAAAAGAATCTACTTTACAAAAAAGAAGGATAGAACATGTCTAGTTTATCCCATTTACTTGACAAAGACCCATCGTTCTTACTATAGTTTGAATCCTGAATTGGAGAGATGTCCGAGTGGTCGAAGGAGGCGGTCTTGAAAACCGTTGAGGCGCGAGTTTCCGGGGGTTCGAATCCCTCTCTCTCCGATATTTTTTTCATCTGAGCTTTTTAATCATTTTTTTCCTTGGAGAGGTGCGAGAGCGGTCGAATCGGGCTCCCTGCTAAGGAGTTGTACTGGTAACGGTACCGGGGGTTCGAATCCCCCCTTCTCCGTATTAATTTTCAGTCTCACTTCAGTGAAGGGGACCTTGTAGCCATAGCTCAGCTGGATAGAGCATCAGATTGCGGATCTGGAGGTCGGAGGTTCGAATCCTCTTGGCTACACAAATCGCCTTAATGACGATGGAGAGATGTCCGAGAGGTCGAAGGAGACGGATTCGAAATCCGTTGTATCACTAGTTGGTACCGAGGGTTCGAATCCCTCTCTCTCCGCTTCTTCCTTAAAGTATACATCTCTGGAGAGATGTCCGAGTGGTCGAAGGTGCACCCTTGGAAGGGGTGTGAGCTCTAACCGGGCTCCGAGGGTTCGAATCCCTCTCTCTCCGTTTTCCCCCTTGGTGTTGATGATATATTCTGTGCTATTGTTTTTCACCCAACCCCGTCAGGACCGGAAGGTAGCAGCGGTAAGTGAACAAATGATGAGATACAGGTGATGTATCTCACCTAAGGGGGTTTTTCTTTTCTCCTTTAAGAGTGTATGATACTATTTCAGGTGCGTTTAGGAGAAAATATTATGGCATACGAAGTAACAGCGACAAAGAAAAGGCCACAGGTATTCGACACGTTAGTCGGTCAAGAATTTGTTGTATCAACCATAAAAAACTCTATTGAACAAAATCGTGTTGCTCATGCATATCTCTTCAGTGGCCCTCGCGGAGTTGGGAAAACATCCTCAGCCCGAATCCTCGCAAAAGCCTTAAACTGCGAAAAAGGACCAACCCCGTACCCTTGTGGAGTATGCTCTTCATGTAGAGAAATCACTTCCGGAAACTCAACAGATGTTATTGAAATCGATGGAGCGAGTAATACCTCAGTTAATGATGTAAGAATTATAAAAGACGAAGTACTCTTTCCCCCACAAAGCAGTCGCTATAAAATTTATATCATAGATGAAGTACACATGCTCAGTGGAAGCGCATTCAATGCACTATTAAAAACAATAGAAGAGCCTCCTTCATATGTTCTCTTTATCTTTGCAACAACGGAGACCCACAAAGTACCAGCAACTATAAGAAGTCGGTGCCAACAATTTCATTTCCAGCTCATTCCACTTGAGACAATTAAAAATGTTCTTAAAGCGACCATTGAGGAATTAGGAATCCACGCAGAGGATGAAGCTTTATTTTGGATAGCAAAAGAATCAACAGGCTCAATGAGAGATGCCTACACCTTATTTGATCAAGTTCTCTCATTCAGTGATGGGAATATTACACTAGACGGAATTTTGCAGAAACTCGGAATAACAGGGGTTGATTCAATCAACACCTTAATGACTCATATTATTCATGATGAATCAAAACAAAGTATGTTGCTACTTGAAGAGCTCCTCATTTCTGGGATCTCTGTAGAACAATGCATTAAAGATATTGCCTCATATTTGAGAGTCGTCCTCCTTATAAAAAGAAATATCGTCAACGAATCGATATTAGGAATGCAACTTTCTTCACTTAATAGAGATGTGATTGAGACCTACAATGAGGAACAAGTTGAAGCAGCTCTTCAGATGTTTCTTCAGCTCTACAAAGATGTGAGATATTCACTTGATCCTCGTTTTGAACTCGAACTTGCTGTAAGCAGACTTATGACTCTTAAACAGATGATGTCTTCAACCCGACTTGTAAAACATATTCAAGACCTTAAACTCGGCCTTACAGAGAACACTGTAATACCAATCTTACAAAAAGAAAAACCCTATTCTCCTCCAGTAGCTATAAAAGCAGAAAAATCTCAAGAACCAGAGAAACTACAAGAAGAAATAGAAAAAACAATAGCAAACCATCCAGATACAATAGAAATTGAAGAGAAAGAGATAAACATGCCTCTCATTCGCGAGATGAGCCAGCAATTAGCTGAACAACGGGATGCAGTTGGCATGCTCCTTCATCAAGTTATTGCAGTTGAATATGTGAAGAATCTTCTCACTGTTATATTCTCATCTGAATATGCAAAAAATCAAGCACAAGAACATAGTTCTAGATTAGCAGAAATTTTCTTACAACACTCTGGGTTCAACGGTAAGCTTGTATTTGAAGTAGAAAAGAAAGTAGAAATTGAAAAACAAGACTCATCTGATGACATTGTTTCAAACATAGCCTCCCTGTTTCGTGGAGAGATTTTGTCCCATTAAGGAAGAACCCATATGAACCCATTTGATTTATTAAAGAACATGCAAAACATTCAACAAACAATGCAAACTAAACTCGATACGATTAAGTGTACTGGTACTAGTGGTGCTGGAATGGTAGAGATTACCATTAATGGGAGAATGGAAGTTCTGAGTCTTCATATTGATAAAGATATTATTGATCCCATGGATCCTAAGACCCTTGAAGTTCTCATAGCCTCTGCTTTTAATGCTGCAGTGGCAGAAGTACAAGAAATACTAAAAAAAGAAGCTATGGGAATGGCCGGTAATATGAACATCCCAACTTCATTCAAAGGGTAATCATTTTATGAAAACACTTGAACTATTAATAAAACATCTTTCAAGGCTTCCTGGAATCGGACAAAAAAGCGCATCTAGGTTGGCTTATTATCTTATTCAGAGTGATAGTGAATATAACAAACAACTTTCTCATGCCATAGAAACTATTCAAGAGGTTATCTTCCCTTGTTCCATTTGTAATAGCTTCAGTGAAAGTGACCCTTGTGAAGTATGTTCCGATTCAACTCGTGATTCTACACTTATGTGTGTTGTCGAACAACCTCAAGATGTATTGACTATAAGTAATTCTGGTGCTTACAACGGGCTTTTTCATGTGTTAGGAGGAGCTCTTTCTCCTCTTAATGGAATCGGACCTAACGATCTAGATTTCAAGAAGCTTATCAATCGAATAGATCAAGGGAATTTTAAAGAGATTATCATTGCAACAAATCCAACCGAAGAAGGAGATACCACAGCAATGTATCTCCGCCATCTCCTGAAAGAAAAAGAGTTACATATCACAAGAATAGCCTCTGGTCTTCCAATTGGTGGAGATCTTGAATATGCAGATAAAATCACATTATCTAGAGCATTAAGATCGAGAGTCTCTTATAACGATTAAAATAAATCTAATTTGTTTGAACTATTGCATAGATTGTTGAAGTGTAATTGGCTGCTCGAAAACTTGTGTTTGTAAGACCATTTGCTACAAAAATACGAATATCTCCAGTCAATGCATTCTCAGTACTACTTTGTGAGTCTATCACAGAATTGACAGTAGTATACTCTGAGGTGAAAGCATTATTAGATGAGGATATAGTGCTAGGAACGTTCGAGTTCCCACAAAACACAGGATCAAAAACAACATTATATGGAAACGCAATCTGAGCTCCACCCACAGTAGCCGAGAAAAGGAAATCTGTACTCGTACCACTACTATCAGCGTAGAACCCAACAGTACCTGTTACATCTGTAGAATGAAAACGAACATGACCAACTAAATAACTATCTTGGTATGTAGTATGTGTTATAAGCTGACTAAACGGGATTGAATCTGGAGCAAGTCTCTCAATTGAGAATGAATATGCATGAGGATTTTCATCATAATAATTAGGGCTATTATATCCTTGCAAAGAAATAACTTGATGTATACCTTCCCCCTTCAATTGGATAATAGATTCAAAATACCCTTTTGCTCTTCTTGAGAAACTTTTCGTGGCATTCGCTGTTCTTAGAGCTGTGAAATCTATCCACAGATACTTATAAGGATATTTATAGATATATCCTGTAGTAACATTATAGGTTCCACTATTTCCACTCGCCGTGTAGGCGATATTACCTGGGGTTGATAATTCTTCTCCAGCTCCAGAGACCGTAAATGTATCCCCAGGATTATCTAGGACAAAGTTGTTCGAATAAATATCAACACTGCCGTTATCGTGTTTTTTCCCTTTTACTCGAGCAACAAAAAAGACTTCACGCCATTTACTAGGATCAGACGATCTGTTGGGATAAACAACTTTCGTATAATAAAACCTTGTTGGTGTTGGGGTACTACTCGCAACAGGCCCTACATTTTCAATTGTAATAGTATTTGGCTCTCCTTGGTAAATAAGTCGCCCAACAAATCCATCATAAGACCAATATTCGCTGGACCCACCATAATTTGGGATATTGTATGTTGAAACGATAGGATTGGTTCCTGTGCTACTTTCACTAAGATTAAAATCAGTTAGAGTTCCTGTACTCGTCTCAAACATAAGTCTATTGGCAGAAAGAGGGGATGTTATAGCAAAAAGAATAAAAAAAAGTACAGAAATTTTACGCAACAAATTCAAATATCGATCCTCCTCTAATAAATTTTTCATTCTTATGTCACCACTAATATACAGAATACACCTAATTTTGTCAAATTAATAGCATGATGAAAATAGTTTTAGTTCTTAAAGTATAGAAGTGTCATAAGATTGTTTTAATGAGTGTGATTTTATTTGTATGATAAAGAAAAATATCTTATATACGACAATCAGAATTGGATTATTTCATCCCTCGTTCTTTCTTAATTGATTCATATGCATCCTGTATTACCCTAAACTTCTCTGTAGCAAAGCGTGTGAATTCTTCAGGGAGACCTTTTGATGCAATAGTATCTGGGTGAAATTCAATACTTAATTTTCTATATGCTTTTTTGACTTCATCATCTGTTGCACTCGAAGTAAGATTTAGCACAGCATACGCTTGACTTGGAGAGGACGAAATACTTGCATATCTCTTAATTATAGAATCAAGTAATGCTGAAGGGATTCTGAATATATTAGCAGCACTATCTAGGAGATTTTTTTCAGGTGCACTAATATTTCCATCAGCGGCAGCTACTCGCACAAGAACATCCATTAATAATTCAAGTATTGTTCTTTCATGAGCAAAATTTTGATAAAACTGAAGAGCAAAACGCTCAAAGGTCTCATTACTTGTGAGAGCAGCATTAAATACTTTTAATGCTGCTTGCCTCTCTTGTCCAGAAAGATGAAGGTCTTGAGTAATAAACTCCTCCACCTTAGCTCTCTCACTAGAAACCATAGAGCCGTCAGAAGTAGCCATCTTTGCAAGCATTGAGAAGGCTCCAACAAAGAAAATCATCTGTGTTTGATCAACAGAAGAGAAAGTAGAACTCTCTATCCTGTTCGGGTCAACTCTTGAAGCTGAATCAAATAGGTTTCCAAATGCAATACCTGCTATTAACCCAAGTGGACCGCCAATAAACAGCCCCATTGTGCCACCAATAATCTTTCCTAACCAAGCCACACTTCCCCCTCTAGAGTTTATCTATAAGCATAGAACACTTCCCAGAAGGTATAGGTAAAGTCTTCTTCTTTTTCTCATCCATAATTTCAATAGTAAAGTAATACAGCTTCTCCGATTCAAGACGGATCTCCCATCCTCGAGGCTGTTTGTTACTTAAAATAGTAATCATATTACGTTTTAAAGAAAGTCCTTCGATTCCCATTACTTCGAGCGTTGTCATCGTCCAATCAACAGTTTTTCTTGGCAATGATATTACAAGCCCAATAATATCTTCAATCATCAATGTAATTGTTACGAGTCCAACCATTGGAACTAATCTTCGAATTGGGGAGTTTATCTCATCTATGCCAACACTCTCACCCTCTTTTAGTGGGAGGTACGCTTCCCAGATGTCTCCTGTCTCTTCACCATCTGGATGAAGTGTATCGAGAATATAATAAAGATGTCGAATCGCCGCTTCTCTAGCAAACTCGAATTGCTTATACATCTCTAAGCCCTTTACCACCATATATGTGTTAAAAGGAACGACTCCTCCATTATAGCCATCACCAGATGAGCTAAAATCTTTGTCACTTACAGGAATTGTTGGGAAGGGATTTTCAGTACCAAATTCTTCAGGGTCAGTAAGTTGACTAATAAAGCCGTCTGCTTTTTCTTCATTAGGAATTTCAGCTAAAAGAGTCCAGTATGCACCTATGATCTTCTTCTTGATTCTTTCTTCATTAATGGTAAGGTCATAGTAGAAAGAGTCTTCAGCATCCCACATCATTGAGTTAATACGTGTTTTCAAAGAAAAATAGACGCGTTTATATCTAAAGGACAACTCTTTATCATTTAAAATATCGCCAATTGCAGAGAGATAGAGAGCATTCACCGCTAGTTGAGCATTAAAATCAACGGGATAGAACATTTCTTTTCTATCAACATTTTTTGTTAAACAAGCTTCCTGAGGAACAGAATACAATCCATTTTCTCTCAAGCACGTATCTTTATACCACTGGAACTGCTTCTCTAGAATAGGAACAATCTCTTTTAATCGTTTCTTATTTCCAATCTTGTGGTAAAACCCATACTCAATATAAGCAAACATTGGAGGAGAATAACCTTCTCGGTTATTATCAGAGAAAACCGGTTCCCCAGTTTCCATTGAATAGTCGCTACGAATAGCACCAGAATCTTCTTGCTTTGAATAGAAAAAATCAATCAGAGGAAAAGGAGAATAGGTTTGGTTGCTATACACAAGAAATAATGCAGACATACATGCATGAGCTTGGTTGAATGTTTCTTGCCCAGGGAAACTAAGATACCCTCCATTGAGGGAATTCTCTTTTGTTCCTGTCTTCCAATATTCGTCAACCCAAACCCATGTACGATCATATATATCCACAAAGTCTTGGTCATAAAAATGTACTGCGGGTACCATATCTTTAATCAAGTGAAACTCCTACTAATAAACCTATACACCAAAAGCGCACAATCTCTAGGATACTATGTCTTTTTGCAATAGTCAAATAATGCCTAGGCATTTCTAATACATTTTAATTCACCAGGGTATAATTGTATCTTTATTGAGTCACAACCCCTAGAAACTTCTTCCCCATCAGTGTGACAAACTAATTCAGGGGTCTCAGTCCTGAGTGTCATCTTCTTCCCTCTCAACAATGAGAAATGAGGGCTGTTTAATTGAGTACCTTTAAAAAACCGTAAAGCAAGAAGTGATATTTGCCCACCCTTCAAAGGTTTATTTGCATATACCATATCAAGAACACCATCATCGATGCTTGCTAAAGGCCCCATCATGAACATTGAACCCATTCGTCGCCCATTGCAAACACTTAATTGTTGAGTATAAACAGTGAATTCTTTCTCATCATCTATACGTATAAAAATTTTATTCGGCTTTGGGTAATTCATTAATACTTTAAAAAAACCAAGCAAGTAGCTCGCCATACCATGAACTCGCTTGAAATCAGAAGCTATAAAATTTACTAATGGTTCAAAACCAATACCTACTCCATTAAGAAAGCAACGTCCATCCTCAAACCTACCCCCAATGAGCTCTCCATAATCAGTACTACTCCATAAATCATGGCTAATAAGTTCTACAGCCTTATCAACGTTACGAGGAATTCCTGCACTAAAAGCAAAATCATTGCCTCTTCCAATAGGGATAATTCCAAGAACAGGAAAAGAAGCGAATGAAAGATGTTTTTCTCGAATCCCTTTCACAATTCCATCTACAACTTCATTCACAGTCCCATCACCGCCAGCAGAAACAATAGTTGAAAAACCTAAAAATACAGCTTCTTTTGCGAGTTTAATCGCATCCAAAGGTCCTTGTGTAAGTTTGATTTCATAGGAAAGGTTATATTTATCACAAGAGGACTCTATAAGAGTCATTTTTTTAAAAGCTCTCCCCTTGTCTGCATTAGGGTTTAAAATGATACATATTTTGTTTTGATTATGCGAGTTCTTCATTGAGTATCCTTTCTGTATTGAAAAATTAGAATTATTTTATAAAAACTTTCCTATCTTTACAATTATAATACATTTTTACAAGAAAAGTAAAAAATATTTTTTTATTTTTATTTAATTCACAATCTAGACAAGAATTAGTAATTACCCATAACTAATATATTAGTTAGAAAAGTTTTTTTTACCAGGAGAATCTATAGCATGAAAATGCTTATTGAACATCATAAAAATGATAAGTAATCCCATACATATTGCAGAAACTATAAGGATGCTTTCGATGCTAATTATATCTGCCAAGGGTCCAAAAAGAACCATAGAAAGAGGCATGAGTGAAGAAGAAATCATATTTTCAACAGAAAAGACTCGTCCTCGAAATTCTAAGGAGACTCTCTTTTGTAAAATTGTAGTTATCGGGGTATGGATATGAGGAATAGCAATTCCTGTGATGAAAATAATTGCTATATATAGATAAAAATTCGGAATTATAGCAAGTAGGAACGTTGAAAAACCCACAATACCCATTGAAAAAAGGATAAGACGAGGAGGCTTTATCTTCTTTCCAAATAAAGCCACTGATAATCCGCCGAAAATCATCCCAATAGAGAAAGAAACCTCTAACGTTCCTAATCTCCACACATCATTGCCAAATGAGCGACTCACTTGCAATAAAGAAAGGAATGCGATTGGTGCAATAAGAATATAATAGAACCCTATAGACACAAAAAGAACTTTTATATAATTATGAGAAGCTATATAAGCAATCCCATCTTTTATATCCCTTATTAGAGAACTCTTCTTTTCATTATCTTTTTTTTGATATGGAACCTTCACGAATATAATAAGCAAAAAGATTCCAATAATTGCAGTAATTACATCAATATAAAAGATATAATAGAGGGGTGAAAAAGCTAGTAAAGCACCACTAAGAACAGGAGATGCTACATTTACAACAGATTGGACACTGCCGCTATAGCCGTTCACCTCAAGCAAATATTTTGGAGGGACAAGAGATGGTATCAAGGATCGTACCGTTGGTGTTTGGATGCCAGCTCCAAGAGATCTAATACTTTGAGCGATGAACAACAAAAAAATATGCTGGTATCCTTTTGAATAGGCAATTGCTAAGATAAGTGTAGTAATTGCAATCATAGAATCACTTAATATAATTAATACTTTTTTGTTATATCTATCGGCCCAAAGGCCAGCAAAAGGAGAGATAATGAATGCTGGAATAAAACTGCAAATAACAGAGAGGCTCATCATAGACCCAGATAAGGTCGTCATAGTAATATGCCAAGCTATTGCATATTGAACTAACGAAGAACCAAATAATGAAATATTTTGCCCAAGCAAAAATAAAATAATCTGTTTCTTCCAATCGTTCTCTTTCATATACCTCTCTTCCTACAATTCTTATTAATTCTATGGAGAGGCAATATTACTTTTTTTCTTGCAGTATTTCAACTAACGATTGCAAACGAGCAGCACTATCTTTCAATCCACCAGGCCGTGATGTGAGTAGCCATAACATAGAGTATCTAGCAAGTAACTTGCTAAGTGTAGATGCAAGATTATCTCTTTTCAGGTGAGGAATCTCTCCTATCTTAATATGTTCTGTAGATAATAGAGCGGCTCCATAGTCACATAAGAAAAAAAGTAACTCTATAGTAAACGTAAGCTCATCTTTCATGATGGAATCAGCATGAAATAATTTCACATCTAAAGTTTCTAGTAAGGTATGCAAAACATATTTCTCACGTTCAAAAGTATATCCTCTTGCATCTATCACGCTCTGGCGATAATAGGGTCCCTGATGGTAAAGAAGAATTGCACCAAGAAGTGTATTATTATGAATTTCCGTCTCATATATTTCACCCACCCCTTCAACAGAAAGAAGTACATACGAGAGAGTATTGTACTCTTCTTGAGATAATTTGGTAAAAGAAGAAACCAAAGATGGCACAAATTCTAAAATAGTGCTTATAAGAGCACTCATATCAAACGTATTCTCTAAATTCCTATTCCAACTGAGAATTCCACTGAGAATAATAGGAGGAATTTGTAAAACATGTTGTTGAATATGCCCATTATCACCCCATTCTGTGATAAGCAAACCTTTTGCTTGATATATATGCGCATTCTTAATCCCACTAATAATATTATTGTATGCATTGTTCCACCTACCGCTTAATGAATTCCAGGTAGAGGTTCCACACCCTATATAGAACTTTTTTTCGGCATCATGTAGCGCCTTACATCCATCTTTAATAGGTATATGAGCTTCATATTCCCACTGACAAATCACAATATCTTTTGGGATAAGAGGAATAATATGAGGATATTTAAGAACAACATCTGCCCAAATCATCATCTTCTTTCCAAGAGACGTAACCACTGTATAGAGGTCTTTTATATAATCAAGATAAACATACTCAAGTCCTTTTTTATTGCATGTAGCCTTACTTTTTCCACTACCAAAACCCCAAGGTTCATCTCCTCCAACATGAATATAATCAGTAGAAATAACCTTACTCAACTGGGTATAAAGATCTGTAAAAAAGGGAATAACGCCCTCTTGTACAGGGCTCACTGTCGTATCAATAGGCCTATAGACACCCCAAGGATCTGCATATCCATCTGGGTTTTCGGCTAGGTAATGGTACTCTTTATGTGCTAAGAATCGCTCCATATGTCCAAAAGAGTTTTGATTAATAATCAATTCAATTCCTCTTTCCTTTGAGTAGACATCGAGGTTAAAAATATCTAAAGGAGTATAAGGAGAAGCATCTTTATATACAGCTTCATGCCCTTCATAAGCAAAAGTATGTTCAATATAGAGAATGAGCTGATTGAACCTTAATAATGAATAGAAATCTATAAGAGATTTCAGAGTTTCAATCGTATATACCCTGTCTCTTGAGACATCGAGCATCACCCCTCTTTTCTCAATATCGGCCCAGTCTTCTATCTCTCCGCAATGCAAATGATTACTTGAAGAGAAGCTGAGCAACTGTTTTATTATTGACAAACCAATATAGAAGGATTGCAAAGACTCAGCAGAAATTTCAATGTAATCTTCATGAATAAGGATATGGTACCAATCATGCATTTCTTTATATTCACTAGATTTTTCAATATAGGTGATTTGGGATGGAATCTCACTACCTATGGTATATTTATCTATCTTGTCAAATAAATCACGTGTAATTACAAAAAATTTATTTGGAGCAATTCTTACAACTCGTGGTTGAATCAGAAACTTCCAGCTTCCTGTCTCACTCATTATTGGGCTCCCACTGAAAGGGCAAATATCATCCAAGAAGCATGAGGAATCCATTGTTCAGACCATCTCCACCGGTGGTCGCCACTATTCGCAACAGAGGATGGAAGGAAATCAACATCCATCTCATCAATAAATCCACTTGTAATTCCATTACAAATCCCCCCAAGTGCATTTGGGGAGTTTTTTTCATACTGTGGATTATTTCTTCCATGTCCATTCATCATGCATATATTATATGGATTACATCCAAAAATAAAGTCGATTTGTGACTGTCCGAATTGATTTAATGCGTTAAGAAAATCATTCTCCCCTTCTCGAGAAGCGACAATGGTTCCCATCATTTTACATGCGGTTGCTTCCGAAGCAAGACGAGCATTTTCACCTTGCCACCAATAGCCAGTTTCGTTTTTATGAGGAATGAAAAAATTGGTGTAACTTGACTTTCCTACAGGTCTCATCCTCTGACGTGATAACATAAAAGGATTAACAACTTCCTCGGCTCTTTGAAGTAGATCACTAAAAGTTTTTTTGAGGAATTGATATATTCTCCCCTTTTCATCTTCACAAGTTAATAGATTATAATATTCCATCAATGCTACGAAAGGGAGACCGGAATCACTAGCATGGAAATAAGGCCTATCATTCCCCTTTTCAATATGCCAACAATGATCTTCATCAGAGTAAAGATCTATAATGGAAGAAGCCCATATGGTGCTCTGCTTCTTATAATAATCATCTTTTGTAGCAAGGTAAAGGTTATTAGATGCCATCAAAGCACAATAATAATCAATTAAATTCTCTTTATGGTTATCAAGGTATTCAACATTATGAACCAAGAGGTGTTCATATCCTCGAATAGCAGAACTCAAGTACTGGTTATGCTTAAACGAAGAGGGAACCTTCATCTCATTATTGAAGATAGAAGCTAAAGCTAATGAAGCTATAGCCATTCCACCACCTTGCCGAAAGCCTGATTGGTAATCTTCACTCCTGTGTCCTTTTTGTGTACTAAAAGTACAAATCATTCTCTCATCACTTTTTTTACTCCACTTATCAAATAAGGTAGTGTAAAAATAACCCTCTTCATCTTGCATCCTCATTAAAAAATCAGCGCCCCACAAAGCTTCCTCTAGAGCTCTTTCACAAAGAAGCGTAGAAGAATGTTTGGGAAGGTTGTTAAGTGTTTTATGCAAAAATAGGAGAGAATAGACAGTTATAGGGGTTTGTTGTGGATTAAAATAATTTGCATAGGAAAGATGAGATAGATATTTGCTATAATCTCCTGAAGCATCAAACCACCCACCATGAGCATCTATTTTACCTTTTCTACTGCCATAAAAAGGTACATGAGAATCGGTAGCATCCCACCTACCGCTAGAACGTTGTCCTTTGAAATAGAAAAGAAAATCACTAAAGAGAGATTTACTAAATATATAGTTTGAGATAGTAAAGGGAAAGCTTGAATTCTCTACCCCTTCGCACCTAACTCTTACAAAATACGTCCCATTATGTGATAATTTTGTGAAATCGAACCAAATGAAATATCGATTCTTCCATCCCGCGACCTCACCCTCGCCTTCTTTCTTACAAAAGAAAATCTCTTTCTCTTGCTGTAAATCTACTATTTCAACAGTAGCCTTTTCATACAGTGTACTCTCTTGCAA
The DNA here is from genome assembly GCA_963663665.2 of Sphaerochaetaceae bacterium. Taxonomy (GTDB): domain Bacteria; phylum Spirochaetota; class Spirochaetia; order Sphaerochaetales; family Sphaerochaetaceae; genus SABI01. The sequence goes on along the minus strand of CAXXKP010000001.1, from coordinate 777,802 downwards.
AGAATGAAACTGCAAGATGACTCGTTTAATATCCTCTGCTTTGTAGCCAATGTGATTATGTAAGATATCCATATTTATCCTTTTATTGCTCCACCAACAACCCCTTCTGTAAGACGCTTTTGGAAAATAAAATAGAGAATTATTGCAGGAGCTGTTGCTACCATAAGTGCTGCAAGTTGCCATCCTAACTGCGTGCTTGTAAGAGATGAGAAGCTAAACACTCCGACAGGAAGTGATTTAGTGAATTCAGAACTGGCAAGAACTAATACAAGCAAGAATTCATTCCAAATACCCAAAGCTGTAATAATACTCACAGTGACTGTTACAGGGATAGCCATTGGAACAATAATCGACATAATAATTCTTCCAGTAGTAGCTCCATCAATTCGGGCACTCTCTATAAGGCTATCTGGAATTCCATGAATAAATTGGGTATCAAGAAGCACCGCAAGGGGGAGCCCAAAAGCTGTATATACAAGAATTATTCCAACATGAGTATCGGTAAGACCTAATCTTGAAAGCATCAGGAACAGCGGTATAATTACACTATTCACGCTCAAAAGATACCCAAAGCCTATTACTCCCCCAATAACAAAGCTTAGCTTCTTAAATTGCATTTTACTTAAAGCGAAGGCAACCATTAACGCTAGAATGTTTATAATAAGGGTTGAAACGCCTGCATATATGAGGCTATTAATAAATTTCTGCCCAAGTCCTCCTCGTTTAATAGCCGAGGTATAATTAAAGAGCATCGTCTTTCTACTTATTTCGCGTCTCATGGAGTTGTTCAGTTCTGATAATGTAATCTTATCCCCAGGACCCCTATTCTGAACATCCTCGGGAAGATCTTCTTTTACGAGGAAATGAACCATCAATCTTCTTCCAGGACTTATTGTTGTAGATTCAATAATAATTCTATCTCTTGTATCTTTGGTGATATCATAATCTGGAATCACATTCAGTTGAGGAGGAATAATCTCATACACATCATTTCTATTATTAAATAATTCATAAGGGAAAGCATAAATACTACGAGTGAGCTCCTCATTAGATTTTAGTGATGAATAACCCATCCAGAATAAAGGAAGGATAGTAATAACAACCCATGAGATAAAGACGATATAGGAGATTGTGCTACTAAAGATATGTGCTCTATTATTTGATTTCATCCCACCTTCTCCTTAATAATCTGTTTTACGACTTACTAATTTACTTATTCCGATAAGGATAAGTGAAATAAGTACAATCATATTAGAGATTGCAGATCCGTAAGCAAATCTCATTTCATTGGTATAATTCTGGAAAGCTGATTGATACATAAAAATAGGAAGCACCATCGCATTATTCCGTTGCAACCCTTGCGTTGTTATTGAGAATATGAGGTCAAATCCTCGTAAAGAACCCGCTATAGCAAGAATAGATGAAACTAGTATTGTACCAGCTAAGAGAGGAACTATGACTTTCAAAAATATTTGTGATTCACTAGCGCCATCTATTTTTGCTGCCTCTACAAGATTACTATCGACTTTCTGCAAATTTGCTAAAAATATTGTCATATACATACCGGTATAAATCCAAATGAGGGCAAATGCGATGGGAATCATCACAGTCTTTTCATAGAGCATCATTTCAAACTGAGCTTGTGGATTCCCTGTTGCAAGTTGAATAATTCTAGAAACAGGACCATCTGCCTGGAAGAGTCGCTTCCACAATATACCAATCACGATTGTGGAAAGAAATTGGGGTAAGAAGACAAATGATTGAAAGAATGAAACAGCTTTCACCATTTTTCTATAAAGAATATAGGCTAAGATAAAACCAATTGGAATTTGGCCAAATACTGAGACCACCACTACAATTAGATTATTCTTTAGGGCATGCCAGAAATTTGGATCTTGTACCATTGTCTTATATTGTAAAATCCCGACCCAAGACCATGCACCGCCCTTGTTTGGGTTAAAATCGGAAAAACTCAACCACACTGAATACCCAATAGGATAAGCCACAATCAAGAGGTAGACTAATAAAGCAGGTACCACTAATGCAATATATATTGGTAAAGCTTGAGCATCTCTTCGTTTCATACTTATCCCTCCTTTTCCCTTAAAGTGAGTCAAAAAGAGCAGGGGAGAAATTCTCCCCTGCTCATACTTACTTAACGTTTTACAAGCGATTCAACTTGGTTCGCAATTTCACGAGCAGTAGCTTGACCACTCACGATTTTCTGCATCCCAGTATTTAATGCTTCATTTGCATCTCCACTTAAGAATGCATCAATTACATCTGTACTCATTGCTTTTTGAGCAAGAACTACTTTCTGCTTTGAAAGAGTTGGTAGATCTGTTGGAACAACAAAATTCTTTAAAATTGGAGCTACAATTGCACCGTCTCGAAGTCTTTGTGTTGTTTCAGGATGGCTATAGAAATAGCGCAAAAATTTAAGGGCTGCATCTCTCACTGCAACATCAGATGCACCTTTTTTTGTTATTCCATATCCAACTTGGATAGCAGCAGCAACGGAACCTGCATTACTCCCTTTTTCTCCAGGTAGTGTTGGCCATGCAATCATTTTAGTTGCTTCAGCTACTTGAGGGTTTTCAATTCCACCAGCTGCCCATTGTCCTTGAACCATGAATAATGCTTTTTCATTATTATAATTTGAAATGTTGGCACCGTAGTCAACTAGTACTGATTTTTCTTGAATAACACCATCTTTTACCATCGTTTTTAATAATTCAAGAGAATCTACCATTGCTTTATCGCTAAACTTATATTCTCCAGCAACTGCTTTTGATACCCATTGTGGATCATCAGAAACGCGAGCAATAATTGTAGACATTAGACATGAACCCCATGCCCATCCATCTGCTCCATCAATGCTTACAACTTCAATTCCAGCTTTCTTAGCAACAGGGACCATTTTTACTAAATCTTCATATGTTTTTGGTTCATTTAGACCAAGTTTTTTTAGAAGATTTGTATTCATAAAGAGAACTGTTGTAATATTACTCGTCCCTAATGGAATCTCAAAGATTTCATTATTAAATCCCATAGGTGGAATTAATGAAAGATCGTAATAGGTAGCATCAATTAAATCGCGATGATTAAATTGTTGACCAGCCTCTTTCCAAGGAAGACCCCAACGAGCATCAGCCCCCATGTAAGCTAAATCAGGGATATCTCCAGCAGCAAGTCGAGCAACGACTTTCTGGTGGTATGCCTCATCATAAAGCATTTCATAATCGATATCGATATTAGGATTTTCTTTTTCGAAAGCATCAACGATTCGAACCCAGTTTACACCTTCTTGGTTTGAGTTATCACCATAAGCCATGGTTTTAACGACAATTTTACCACTGTTTTCTTGAACTCCTTGAGCCCACACTGATGGTATTACCATGAGTATTAACAGTAGAACCAAAACAACCATTTTACCTTTTTTCATACATCCTCCTTCTCTTTCGAGATGTATTATTTTTCACCTCTATTCTCTTAGAGATATTTAAGAGAATACAACAAGGCTATTTCTCACATTACGTGTGAATTTAATTCCTTCCATTATTTCTAAATCACCAAACAAGGCATTTAGTACCATTCCAGCAGCCCCATAAGCTACGGCTTGATCTGAAAATGCTGAATACCACATTGAGTCTCTTACTACATACGGATAAGGATAGGGCCAATTCTTCCTAATTTCTTGTTCAAAAATATCTTTTACTTTATCGCCAATTTTTTCGAAATCACCACCAAGAATGATATGGCTCAAATTCAAAGTATTCACAATTAACCCTACATGGGCTCCTAACTCATGAAGGAATCGATCAAGTATTTCTTCTTTTATAAATAATTGATCATGTTCCTCTCGAGTAAGAGAAAATTGACCAATCGACTCATCTTTATAATTAATACTTCTAAATTCCCCTGCTGAATATTGATGCCCATAGTGAACATTCCCGTTTATTACAAACCCCATACCAACACTGATTCGGTTCCTTTCCTCATCAATCTGTTCTTCTATATCTCTAAATTCTAAGAGAAGGAACATAAAATCTAGCAATTCTTCTCTTCTATGAAAGGCTAATTCTCCCCAAATACATGCATTTGCATCATTTTCTATAAATATCGGAATACTGTAACGGCTCGCTATCTCATGAAAAAAATCATAACCCTCAGTAATGCCTAAAGGTTTTGAATAATGAATTATGCCTTCCTCAGGATTAACAACACCAGAAATTCCTACACCAACGCCTAAAAGTTGATGGTGAGATTGTTCTATTTCAAGTATTAAAGAATCAAGTAAAGTAGTAAGAACTATAGAAAGTGTCATTCTCTTTACACTTATAGATTCTCTTCTCGAAAAAATTATATTTCCTTCAACATCAACCAATGCTGCAACAAAAGAATCTGGTCTAATTTCTAAACCAAGAACACACCCAAAATTCTTATTAAGTGTTATAAATACAGGTTTCCTTCCCCCATGCGGGCCTGATTGCCCTTCTTCTCGTTCAATAATTATTCCTTTTTCTAAAAGTTCATTTATAACACCTGAGATTGTCGATTTATCGAGGCCTAAAGAACGGGCAACATTTATACGAGTAGTTTTTCTCTTAATCCAAATTTCTCTCATAACACGTGCTTGATTAATTTTTTTCGTTCTCTTCATCTATAAATACTTCCCTTATATAGTTAGTTGATTTATCAACCAACTAACTATATAATTACATAGCGTATGTTACCTGTCAATGAAATTCTATCGAAAAATTCATTGAACTAGGTCCAATGGAAGCAATTAGGGGGATTACTATATGTACCATCTTTCATTGCATGGGAACTGGATATTGAAAAGAACCTCCACTGGGGACCTCTACTCAATAGCTATCCCAAATGATGTTATTTCTGCTCTTTATGAGCAGCAGGTAATTGAAGACCCTTATCTTGGAAAAAATGAATTAGATATCCAATGGGTGGGAACAGAGGAATGGGAAATTGAAAAAACAATATCCTTAAATGAGCAATTTCTTGACTCAAACCATATCACACTCGATATAGAGACTATTGATACAGTCGCAAGAATATATTGCAATGAAAGAGAAGCTGGCTATTGTGATAACATGTTTTTAAGATACAGTTTTGATGTGACAAAGCTGTTACATGTAGGAAGGAATACAATTAAAATTCATTTGTACTCAAATGAAAAAATAGCATATGAAAGAAATGCGACTCTTCCATACCCCATTGAACACATGCGTTATCCCGTACAATCTATGCATAGGAATTTAGTGAGGAAAGCACAATGCCATAGCGGTTGGGATTGGGGGCCTTGTTTGATGACAAGTGGAGTGTATGGAGAAATATCGCTCAATTCGACAAAAGTAGAAAGAATTGTTGAGGTTCAAACATTGCTTCAAAAACTGAAAGACGATTCATGGAGTATTGGATTGACTATTTTGATATATTCTTCTTATGCATCATCATCCTCTCTTTCAATTGAGCTTGGATATATAAAAGAAATAATTCCCCTTATCCTTAAAAAAGGGAACAATAGTATTCACCATACTCTCATTGTAAAGAACGTTGATCTTTGGTGGCCAAATGGTTATGGAGAACAACCACTTTATACACTTAAAGTCTCTTCTGTAAACGATAAGAAAGAAAAAAAAATTGGATTTCGAACAATTGAAGTTGATACAACGCCAGATATATATGGCATTGGAATGACTTTCATAGTAAATGGGATCCCAATTTTTGCTAAAGGAGCAAACTGGATTGTTATGGATGCCCTCCCAGGGAGATATACGACAGAACGATATGAAGACCTACTCACATCTTGTATAAAAGCTAACATGAATATGCTGAGGGTTTGGGGTGGTGGCCAGTATGAAACAGAAACTTTCTATAATCTCTGTGACCAATTAGGGATACTCGTCTGGCAAGATTTCATGTTTGCATGCTCTCTCTATCCAGCGACTCCATGGTTTTTAAATTCTGTTAAACAAGAAGTTTTGTATCAAATAATGAGATTAAAAGATCATCCTTCTATTGCACTTTGGTGTGGTAATAATGAAGATATTGGAGCCCTCACGTGGTTTGAATCTTCACGAAAGAATAGAGACAGGTACCTTATTGATTATGACCACCTAAATGAAGGCATTATTGGCAAAACTGTAAAAGAATTAGACCCAACAAGAAAATGGTGGTCCTCATCACCTTCTGCTGGAGAAAGCGATTATAGTGATTGTTGGCATGATGATTCTAAAGGCGATATGCATTATTGGAGTGTGTGGCATGAAGGAAAACCCTTTGAATCCTATAAGGAAATCATCCCCCGCTTCTGTTCAGAGTTTGGTTTCCAATCCTTCCCATCTCTATCACTACTTAAAGATGTTATAACATGTAACGGCACAAAAGAGATAGATAGTGCCGATTTTAACATTTCAAGTAGTATTATGGAGCATCATCAACGGAATGATAGAGGAAATACAATCATTTTATCTACAATGATACGCTATTTCCATCTTCCTTCTACTTTCGATTATCAAATTTACGTTAGTCAAATTCAACAAGCCTTTGCCATGAAAACAGCAATAGAGTATTGGAGAAGTAATAGACCAAGATGTATGGGAACACTCTACTGGCAGTTACAAGATAACTGGCCTGTTGCCTCATGGTCCTCTATTGAATATGGAGGGAAATGGAAAGCTCTTCAATATATTGCAAAAAAGTTCTATCAGCCTCTTCACATAACTTTTGTTAAAGAACAAGAAGTTATCATTATAAAAGGAATTAATGATAGAATTTCTCCGATTGAAGGTCTTCTCACAATAGAAAGAGTTTACTATAACGGGAAACGCATAAGGATAGATAGTTCTAATGTGACTATTGATAAAGAGAGCGCAACTAAGTTGTATATATTACCCTCCCTTGGAGATTCAAATAGAGAAGATTATCTATTGTATGCATCTTTTAAAAGTACTGATGGAGAAGAAATAGAAAACCATTTCTTTCCAACTTACTTCAAAGCAATGAACCTACAAAAACCAACTATTACAGTAAAACTAGATGAAGAAGATCCTATTTCATCAATGCGTCTTTCAAGTGATGTTGTCTCTTTGTATGTAAGTATTGACCATCCAAAAAAAAGAATTCAACTAAGTGATAATTTCTTTCACCTTATACCTTATCAAGAGAAAATCATCGAGTTTGAATGTGGCCCAATAAGTGCTCAAGAAGCAAAAGAACTTATTATAACGAACTTAAGGGAGACGTATTAAATTACTTACTTTATTAGGAACAGAGATAAACTCTTAATTCTTTTCATCTAAAAAGGATAGATTTGATTCACTTCTTTCTGCTATGATAAATTCATATGACGAAGACAAAGGAACGAATACAAACAACATCTCAACATCTCTCTTTTCTTCCTACGACAAGAAAAGAGATGGAAGAGCGTGGTTGGGATCAATTGGATGTTCTCTTTATAAGTGGAGATGCATATGTTGATCACCCCTCTTTTGGTGCAGCACTTCTCTCTCGTTTAATGGAATCACACGGCTATAAAGTTGGTATTATAAGCCAACCTGATATAACTCACCTTGAAGACTTCACGCTTATGGGAGCTCCCCGTCTGTGCATTATGATAAGTAGTGGAAATATCGATTCTATGGTACTTCGATATACAGCAAATAACAAAAGAAGAAATGATGATCCATATTCTCCTAATGGAGTCGGCGGGGTTAGACCAGACAGAGCGCTCATCCCGTATGTCTCTAAAACAAAACAGGCTTTCGGGTCTTCTATCCCTATTATTATCGGAGGAATAGAAGGCTCTTTGAGGAAATTTGCTCATTATGATTTCTGGAATGATCTTGTAAGAAGGAGTATCTTGATTGATACAAAAGCTGATGCACTCATCTATGGGATGGGTGAATTGCAGGTTCTCTCTTTCCTTGAACGATTAGATCATGGGGAGAATATAAAAACAATTACCGATATTGCAGGAACTGCAACTATTATCAAATCAAGGGATATTGAAAAGTATACACAAAATAGAAGTAATGTTTCTTATATAAGTCTTCCTCCTTTTGAAGAAGTGAGTGAAAGAGATAAAAAAAGTAATACTCCAACCGAGAATGGGAAGAAAGCATATGCAACGGCATTCGCAACTATCATGATTCATGAGAACCCCTTCGATAAAACAGTATTATTACAACAAAGTGAAGACAAAATAGTTCTCGTCAATCCTCCTATGCGACCATTAACCCAACAAGAATTCGATGAGATCCTTGAGTTAGATTATATGAGAGATTGGCATCCTTCATACGATTCTAGGGGAGGAATTCCTGCTCTAAAAGAAGTACAATTTAGCATCACAAGTAATCGAGGCTGTTTCGGTTCCTGTTCTTTTTGTGCAATAACGAGCCACCAAGGAAGGATAATTACCAATAGATCAATAGCCTCATTAGAAAGAGAGACTGTAACTTTAACTAAACATAAAGATTTTAAAGGCATTATTAGTGATGTTGGAGGCCCTACTGCAAACTTTCAAGGGATCGCTTGTGATAAACAAGAAGTAAGCGGACCGTGCTCTCATAAATTCTGTCTATACCCTAACCCATGCTCTCAACTAAAAGACTCTCATGAAGCATACCTTTCTCGACTAGAAGCAATAAACAAAGTGAAAGGAGTGAGGAAGGTTTTTATTAGAAGTGGAATTCGATACGACTATCTCCTAACTACAGCTCCAGAAAAGACAAAACAAAAATTTATCAAAGCACTCGTAGCACACCATGTTAGTGGCCAATTACGAGTAGCACCAGAACATATTTCCCCTCATGCATTAGAAGCTATGGGGAAACCGAAACAAGAGCTGTATGACAAGTTCCTAGAAGAATTCTATAAAGAGACAAGACGCATCGGGAAAGAACAATATTGTATCCCTTATTTTATTGCAGCCCACCCAGGAACAACTCTCCTTGATGCCGTAGAGCTTGCTATCTATATGAAACAACAGCAATTTATACCTGAACAAGTGCAAGAATTTTATCCTACCCCTGGAACAGTAGCCACATGTATGTACTATACTTCACTTGACCCGCGGCCTCTTCATAACCTCGAACCAGTGTATGTTCCTAAAGGAAGAGAAAGGCACTTGCAAAGGGCCCTATTGCAGTTCAACAATCCAGCAAACAGAAGTATGGTTATTGAGGCTTTAAAATTAGTGAACAGAAGTGATTTAATACCATATTTACTCAATCAACAAAGAAAGATATTGCCTGTAAAAGAGAAACATGGTACATCATCTAGGTGACTACTTTATCTAATCAAAACTATAATACTCTAAAAAGAGATTTTTATTCTCGACTCCTCTTTCTCGCTCTTCCTATCATGGTTCAAAACCTATTAATGACATCTTTATCATTTATTGACACACTTATGATAACCGCAGTGAGTGAAGAAGCTCTTGCCGCAGTAGGTCTTGCAAACCAAATGTTCTTTTTAATATCACTCTTTTATTTTGGGGTGAGTAGTGGTGCCGCAATCTTTGTCGCTCAATATTGGGGTGCAAAACAGATAGATAAGTTGCAAAGAACGATAGGAATTGCACTCTCTCTTGGTCTCATTGGAGCTATAATAAGTGCGTTCTTCTCATACTTCTTTCCAACATCAATCATGAATATATTTACACATGACCCTATTGTAGTTGCTTATGGAGTAGATTATTTAAAGATTGTAAGTATTTCCTATCTCATGACGGCTATTGTGATGATATATTCAGCGGCCCTTCGCAGTACAGAGGACTCAAGAACTCCGATGTATATTTCCATTATTTCTCTTATTGTGAATGTAATTCTAAATTATATCCTTATATTAGGTCATTTTGGGTTTCCTCGGCTTGAGGTTAAAGGTGCTGCTATTGCTACTTTAATAGCACGATTTTTAGAAATGGTAGTCTTATTATTTATAGTATACCGTCGTAAGGGTGCTGTTGCGGCTCCCATCAAGATATTATTTAGTTTCACACTCATAGAGATAAAAAAATACTTTGCTACATGCTTCCCTGTAATTCTCAACGAAATGTTTTGGTCTTTAGGTATGGTGTTCTACAAGATAGCATATGCTAAATTGGGCACTACTGTAATTGCGAGTGTGAATGTTAGCCAATCAATCGAACATCTATTCTTTGTTATTTTAATAGGAGTAAGCAATGCAGCAGCGATTCTGATTGGAAATAAAATCGGTGAAAATAAATTAGAGCTTGCCCAAAAATATGCATATACTCTCCTTAAGCTCGTAATTATTGTAGGTTTTTTCATGGGCTTAGGATTGTTTTCTCTTGCTCCATTTATCCCCAAAATTTTTAATTTATCAGATTATGTGTATGAGATTACAGTCCGATCATTACGTTCTTTAGCCCTATTGATTCCTATTAAGGCATGTACAATGCTTATAGTCGTGGGAATCCTCCGCTCAGGAGGAGACACAAAGTTTGGGATGATCACAGAGTTAGCTGGTGTTTGGGGGATTGGCGTTCCTTTAGCATTCCTTGGAGTTCTCGTATTTAAATTGCCAATATATTACATATACCTTCTTGTCGGTTTAGAAGAATTCTTTAAAGCTACCTTGGGTTTCATCCGCATAAAAAGGAAAAAATGGATTAATAGATTAGTCCAAGATTCCAAGGAGATTGCTTGACCCCCAACAGTTACCCCTTTATATTTGATTTAAGAGGTCTATTACATGAGTTCAACAGTATTAACAAATGGAATTGTTGTTACCGGAGCGGTAAAAATTCCTAATTGTGGAGTATATATAGATTCAAGCGGAAATATTGGAGATATCTTCAATATGAAAAGAATTAAACAGAAAAATTTTCCAAGTGGAACAGAGACTATTGATGTAAAAGGGGCTTATATAACTTCTGGTTTTATCGACACCCATATACATGGAATTGGGGGATACGGAACAGAAGATGCTGATCCAAATTCAATAGTAAAAATGTCAGAAAGATTAGCAGATTTTGGTGTTTCTGGGTTCTTTCCTACTATCTACACAGATACATTAGAGAACATGATTAAAGATATTAATGCTGTGGTGGAAGCAATCGGTAAAGAAACTGGTGCTGAGATTTTAGGTATTAACGTTGAAGGGCCTTTTATTTCGCATGAAAGAATAGGTGCTCAAAATGAGGATGGAATTCAAAATGTTGATCTCGGTGTTTTTAATGAAATTATTAAAGCAGGGAAAGGTCATATAGTTTGCATGACTGTTGCTCCAGAGTTGAAAAACATGAGAGATATTGCCCTTGCAGCAGTAAAACAAGGAATTGTTTTATTAGCAGGTCATACAAATGCTACATATGAAAATATTATTGAGGGAATGCAAGTAGGGATACTTCACTCAACTCACTTCTTTAACGCAATGAGCCGACTCCACCATAGAAACCCTGGAACAGTTGGCGCTATTATGATTGAAGAAGATATGCAGTGTGAAATTATCGGCGATGGAGTACACGTACACCCGGAGCTAATAAAGCTACTCTTAAGAGAAAAAAGTGTAAGGAATGTTGTTCTCGTTACAGATTCTTTGAAACCAACAAAACAAGAAAGTGGTGATCTTATTGCAAATGGGGAAACAGCGATACTTGATCCGGACGGAGCATTCCATAGAAAAGATGACCCCAATACTATATTAGGATCTGCACTCACAATGCTCCAAGGAGTAAAGAACCTTGTATCATGGGAAGTCCCAGTTGAATCAGCTATTCAAATGGCTTCTTCAAACCCTGCTCGGATCTATAACATTGATTTAAAAGGGAGACTTATCCCCGGCTATTTAGCCGATATTGTAGTATTTGATGAAGATATTAACTTGAAAGGCCTCTTTATTCGTGGCAATCTTGTTCGTAACTACTTTTAATAAAACTGAATAAAGGAGTCACTAATGAATGAAAAATCACTATTCGAAATACCAGTATGGAATTATTTCAAGCAACTCTCTTCTATCCCTCGAGAATCAGGCAATGAAGGAGGAGTGAGAGAATTCCTCTTATCCTTTGCAAAGGAACACAAATTCACCGCCCTTGTTGATAACATTGGGAATGTTGTTATCAAGGTCCCAGCTACAAAGGGAAAAGAACATCTCCCACCATTAGCGCTTCAAGGGCATATGGATATGGTTTGTGTTAAAGGTGAGGGAAGTAAGCATAATTTCCTTACCGATGGGATAACTTTAATTCAAGAAGGAGATTTTCTCCATGGTGATAATACGACTCTAGGTGCCGACAATGGTATAGCAATTGCACTTATACTTGATCTGTTTACAGATAGTAAGGCATCACATGGTCCTCTCGAAGGAATCTTTACCATTGATGAAGAAACCGGCCTTACTGGCGCTTTTAAGCTCGACGGCTCGCTTATTGAGAGTAGAAGAATGCTTAATATAGATAGCGAAGATGAGGGTGTGTTCTTTATAGGAAGTGCTGGTGGTAATGAAGTTGATGGGACTCTTTCCTTTAATAAAAGTGAAATTACTCTTCCAAATCCAGAATATTTTGAACTTGAAGTGAGTGGGCTCTTAGGAGGACATAGTGGTGGAGAAATCCATACTCAAAGAGGAAATGCAATCGTATTTATTACTCGCTTACTCTATGAATTCAATAAATCTTCCCCTTTGCAGCTAATCAGTATTAATGGAGGAACAAAAAGAAACGTGATTCCAAGCAGTTGTAACGCTGTGATTGCTATTTCATCTCAACAAAAACAGCAATTAAAGCAATTAGTTTCCTCTTTTGCTGAAGTTTTAAAGAACGAATTCAGACATATAGAGAAGAATATATTTGTCTCAGTTCAACAGATAGAACCAATAGAATTAAAAGGGCTCAGTGAATCTCAAAGTACCGCTTTTATTAATGGACTCTTATTAGCTCCTAATGGAGTGCAACGAATGAGTGATAATATTAAAGGGATTGTTGAGACCTCTGCCAATCTTGCTATTGTAAAGACCAAACAAGATTCAATTTCTTTAGTAAGTAGCCAACGAGGTGAAATCGAAAGTGCTCTTGAATTCACTAGTAATCGAACAGCGCTTGCCTTCAACGTGGCAGGGGCAAAGATCGAAATTGTTAATTCTTACCCCGCATGGACCCCAAGGCCAGAGTCTCCTCTCGCAGAATTCTGTGCTACTGCATATAAAACTATCCATAACAAGGATGCCCTAGTCACAGCAATTCATGCAGGTCTCGAATGTGGAATTATCAATGAAAGAGTTCCTGGTATGGATTCTGTTTCCTTAGGCCCAAATATCTATGATGCACATAGTATTAAAGAGAGAGTTTCAATTTCATCGACCGAAAGGATTGCATCTTTCTTGAGACATCTCTGCGAAATAATTGAATAAAGAAATATATTTAGTATAAAAAATAAGGCAAGTGATTATTATTTCATTTGCCTTATTCATTATTATAGCTTATAGAAATTTCTTCCTTATATTGTCAGGCAAGAATACTATTCTAAAACACTTTTTGCTAATGCTTTTGCAATACTAATTGCATTCTCCTTATCTGAATCAGTTGGAGCTCCTTGGTATTCAACAATACCGAGGCAATCCCATTTCAATGATTCAAGAAACGGTTCAAATTGTTTTTGAGCACCACCACTCCACCCAAAAGAGCCAAGTCTCATTACCTTTCTTTTATTCACATGAGATCGCTCTAGGATATCGAGAATGTGATACATAGGGGGGAACATCTTATATTCATAGGTGGGCATAGCAAAGACAATCCCTTTAGACTCCCATGCAGATGAAAGAACAAATGAAGCATGCTCTTTGGGCACTTCATAAGTGAGAACTCTCACTCCTTCCTTCTCTAAAGTCTCTTTTACGAGAGGGACAAGCTTTATACTATTGCCATACATACTACTATAGACAATCGTAACGGTACCATTATCAGGTTCGTTCATATATCGAGCTAAATCCTTGTAAAAATTTATTACTTTCATTGGATTCTTCCGCCAAATAATACCATGACTTGGAGCTACAATTTTTATATCAAAACCTGTTAATTTTTCGATTCCTTTCGTTACAAAAGAGCTGAAAGTAGAAACAATATTGGCATAATAGCGTTGTGTCTCTGGCATTAAGAGACTCCATTCTTCTTCAGTTAGTTCATCATCAAAGGCATGATCGTATGTTCCAAAAGATCCAAACGCATCACAACTAAAGAGGACCCCATCTTCAGGGACATAGGTCATCATTGTCTCTGGCCAGTGAATATTTGGAGTTTCTTCAAAAACAAGAGTTTTACCACCCAAATCAACAGAATCTTTTGAACTAACAGCTCTAACGCCTTCTTCTATGCCATAAAAAGATGAAATTAAAGGAACAGCCTTTTTAGTGCAAAGAATCTCCATACGAGGATTTTTTTTTCTCATTTCACTTAAAGATCCAGTATGATCAGGTTCCATATGATTTAAAACAAGATAATCAATATCACTAAAAGCAATCCCGAGAGTATCAAGCTGTGCATTTACTTTAGCAAATGCCCCTTCCCAATCTTTTACTAAATCAATAAATGCTATTTTATCGCTTCCTTGTACAATATAAGAATTAATACTCACACCGTGTGGAAGAGGCCAAATCCCTTCAAACAATTCTCTATTACCGATATTAGCAAATACACGATGAATTCCTGGGGCAATTTTATTAGGTTCCATACAACCCTCCTAAAAATCTCTTTATAAATTTTAGCACACTTTTCTTTTTTTGGATGAACCTTCTAAATGTGAGCTATTTTAACTCGAAGCTGCTTTATTTTATCAAACCTTTCTTTATAATCACTCATGTGGTACTTAAGAAGTTCCTTAAAATCTCTACTATGATTAAAATACACCAAATGAGCAACTTCGTGTAGTGCTAAATAATCTATTAGCTCAATAGGCATCATAAGAGTTCTGCGAGCAAAAGAGAGAACTCCTTGAGAGGAACAACTTCCCAATCTTCGAGGATATGTAGTCATAGAAATAGTATATTGAGTATTTGTGAGTCCTAATTCCGTAATCCACTTTA
The DNA here is from genome assembly GCA_963663665.2 of Sphaerochaetaceae bacterium. Classification (GTDB taxonomy): domain Bacteria; phylum Spirochaetota; class Spirochaetia; order Sphaerochaetales; family Sphaerochaetaceae; genus SABI01. Next base: position 762,739 of record CAXXKP010000001.1, on the reverse strand, counting down.
AAACAAGTTTCTTATAAAGATTCAGTCCATATTCATCATAATAGTTTTCAATGAGTTTCTTTATAGCAATAACTGAGATGCTTGGAGATATTACAATTATAGAATTACCTACAATTTCAACGAATTTTTCCTCATTTTTTTCTATTTTTAAAGTAAAAACTTTGTTGTGAAGAAGAAATTGATCTCCATCCTTATAAGTATGGGAAGGAAGAGGTTGATCAAGACTTGTTAAATGAGATTTCCGTCTTTCAATCCAATCATAATGAGTGAGAAGAACTTCTTCTACCTTTCTCTTGGAAGTCCCATATGGAGCAAGAACTTTCACTTCCCCTTCATCACTCATTTTTATCAGTATCGTTCTTCTCTTTTTACTAAGAGAGAGAGAATACTGTACTTTAGTCTCACTTTTCACTACACTTTATCCTCATAGGGGGTTCTCTTTTGATTCGTCATTTACATCTACATCAAGATATGAATTATACAACAATCGTGACAAGTATGCCAACAAACGATTTAGTTGGGGATTATTATGAAGCAATGCTTCTCTTTTTAGAAAGTGAAGAAGTTGGTACTGACAGCATTATTGAATGTCTTGTCGAATCGAGTGATGAAATGTATATGATTCATCCCCAAAAGGGATATTCCCAATATCTAAAAACTGAAGACCCTCCTTTAGCCTCTCTCCATCCTGGTGAGTATAGTTTTGAGCAACTTCTTTTCACACCTTCATCAAAAACTGAATTTTTACCACTTTGTTTAAAATTCGTTTCAACAGAACTTCATCAAAAATCTTCTGCACTCTATATACGTCTCTATAAAGAAAAACGATTCGAAATTGTCGTACAATTTTTCTTGCCCTTCGAGAATAGCTCTCTCTAGGTGTTGTACCTTTTTCACATCATATATATATTAATACAGATGCGGAGGAACCATTGTGAACGTTGAGAAGCTAACTGATACACAACATCGACTTGTATGTGCCGATGGCAAAGAAATCATTCTAATAGGAACAGCACATGTTTCACACGATAGTGTGAATGAAGTAGAGCAAGCAATAGATGAATTTCTCCCAGATGCAATCTGCGTAGAACTTGATAATGGCCGCTATAAATCAAAAACCGAAGAAAAAGGGTGGGAAAATCTCGATATAAAATCAGTCTTAAAGCAGAATAAAGGCTTTTTGCTCCTCGCAAACCTTGCTCTCTCTTCCTATCAAAAGAAGCTTGGTGATAAAATGGGAGTATCTCCTGGCGATGAAATTATGAAAGCAGCTGAAATTGCGAGTGAAAGGAATATCCCTCTCTCGCTTTGCGATAGAGAGATTCAAACAACCTTTATAAGAGCATGGAGACTCTCATCTCTCTGGAATAAAACAAAATTAATATCATCTCTCCTTACAGCCGCTTTTTCTAAAGAAGAAATAAGCGATGAAGATATTGAACATTTGAAAGAAACAAATATGCTTCAGTCGATGCTTGATGAAATGGCAAAAGAATTACCTACCGTTAAAAAAGTTCTTATCGATGAAAGAGACCAATACCTTGCAACCTCTATCTACAGAACAAAAGGGACTAAACTCGTGGCAGTAGTTGGTGCTGGACATGCTCCAGGGCTTATCAAACATATGGAATATTTAGATCAACAAAAGGATTCATTCTCCCTTGATGAAATCAGTAGCGTTCCACCAAGTTCTCCTACTGGAAAGATTTTTTCATATGGCTTATTAATAGCACTCTTAGGAATCATCGCATACGGGTTTATAAACTCTGGGTGGGACAAAGGAGTAACAATGTTTCTCTACTGGTTTGCCCTTAATTCATCACTTACAGGAATAGCTGCACTGATATCATTAGGGCATCCTGTCACTATCATATTATCTATGCTAGCAGCACCTATTACAGCATTAAGCCCAACACTTGGTGTCGGTATGGTTGCAGGAATATTAGAAATAACTATGAGAAAGCCTAGAGTTTTGGATTTTGAGTCAGTCACAGATGATATTCTCCATTTTAAAGGATGGTTCAAAAACCGTATCATTCATGCACTTCTACTCTTTTTTACAACTAGTGTCTTTGCCTCTATTGGCACATTCATAGCATTTCCTCTTCTTATTAGTAGTTTATCATAATAATCCCCTTAGTAAGTAATCCTTACTAAGAGAGATCACAACGCAAAAAGGGCTTTTTTAGAAGAATAATTAGAGTATTGTTACAGCAAAGATACATTCTTTATAGTTAGCACTCCTTACTAAATATACTAATTACTCCTGTCAAAGAAAAAATTGTAATTCTCTAGTTAAAAACTCACAAATCCATGACAGATAGATGATGATTAAGAAAGGTAGAGTAGTTTATACAATGCTCTATGTTATCTATTAAGAGCTCCTCCATAGCATGAATAATAAATCCTTTTACATGATGGTTGTATTAGTAATCATTTTAGTAAGGAATACTTACTTATTCGCAACTATAAGAGTTTTTACTAGAGCTATAGCATCATTGAGTGTCTCACAGCGCAATAATTTTCCTTTCTCTTCTACAACAGTTGATTCAGGAAGTATAACTGTTGAAAAGCCCATTTCCAATGCACCTTTTATCCTCTTCTCTGAGAATCCTACAGGCCTCACTTCACCTGCCAAAGAGAGTTCTCCCATCGAAACGAGCGTTGGTGGCAAGGGATTCCCACTAACAGCAGAATAGAGTGCTAATGCAAGAGGGAGTTCTATCGCAACTTCTTTTAGTTTTATCCCACCTGCAACGTTCACATATATATCATATTGGGATAATCCAATATGGCCATGGCGTTCAAGGACTGCTGAAATTCGTGAAACAAGAGAGGAGTCTATTCTTTCTGAATAGATTCTAGGATATCCTCCATTTTTAACGGGGATTGTGAGAGCTTGAATTTCAACAAGAAAAGTTCTACTTCCTTCAATCATCGTTCCAAATGCTATTCCAGGAGGAAGTAATTTACCACTACGTTTATTCAAGAAGAACCCTGCTGGATCAGAAACAGGAACAAGTCCTTTCTCATTCATGGTGAAAATACCAATCTCATCTATAGACCCAAATCGGTTTTTTGTTGCTCTTATAATTCTAGCTCCACTGTCAGAGAGCTCAAAATAAAGAACCGTATCAACAATATGTTCAATCACTTTAGGACCTGCAATCTGCCCTTCTTTAGTAATATGTCCAACAAAAAATATTGCACATCCATGCTGTTTGGCGCTATCAGAAAGTTCCATAGCACACATCCTCATTTGGTTAACTGATCCTGGAGGAGAGGCGATTTCATCGCTACTGAGTGTTTGAAGAGAGTCTATTACCATCACATCAGGCTTCTCTTGAGCCATAATATCTTGGATAGCACTAAGATGAGTGTCATTAAATAAAGAAATAGAGGAAAGAGGGAGCTCAAGGCGTTCGCAGCGAGTTCTCACTTGCTGACTAGACTCTTCCCCAGATACATATATTGCCTTTTTTTGTTCCAATGATGCTACCACTTGGAGCATGAGAGTTGATTTACCGATGCCAGGTTCCCCTCCAATAAGAATAGATCCTCCATGCATAATAGACCCACCAAGAACTCGATCAAATTCTGAAATATTAGATATAAATTTAAAGCCTTTATCTATTATTATTTCTTTCATAGGAATGAGTTGGCTATCTTTCTTTGGCCTTTCTCCATTTTTACTTTTATGGACACTTTGTTCCTCGTTGAAGGAATTCCACGAACCACATTCTGGGCAACGGCCTAACCATTTAGATTGGCTGTGGCCACATTCTGAACAAATAAACACTCTAGCATCTTTTTTCATTTCAACTTTTTCCCTTAGAAATCTAGTAGCTCAACTTCAAATATAAGGTATGCATCCCCTGGGATTACACCTGGATAACCCTTTGTTCCGTATCCCAATTCTGGTGGAATAATCAAGATTCTTTTTTCGCCTTTTTTCATTGATTTAAGAGCCTCATTCCAGCCTTCAATTACTTGCCCAACTTTAAATGATGCGGGGCTTCCTCTCTTAATTGTACTGTCGAAAACAGTCCCGTCAAGAAGGGTCCCTGTATAATGAACAGTTACAGTATCTCCTAGAAGGGGAGATCTCTCTCCCTGGCCATCTTTAATAACTACATAACACAATCCACTTTCTGTGGCTATAGCATCTGGCCATCTTGATTGTATTTCATCAAGAATTTCTTTCCTTTGTTCTGCAATTTTAATCTTCTCTAAGTCTTTAACTCTTTTCACTTCTTTTTCGAAAGATTCTTTGGTTACCTCATAATTTTGAACAGCAGTCCCTATACGAAGGATCTCTATCGTATTGATACTATCACCTTTAGCAATGTTATTAACGACATCTTGCCCTTCAATCACATGTCCAAACACAGTATGCTTCCCATCTAACCAAGGTGTTGCAACATGTGTGATAAAGAACTGACTACCATTGGTTCCAGGTCCTGCATTAGCCATTGAAAGGACTCCAGGACTATCATGTTTTAGGGAAGAAACAATTTCATCAGGAAATGTATACCCTGGTCCCCCCGTCCCATTTCCTAAGGGGTCTCCAGTTTGGATCATAAAATCTTTTATAACTCTATGAAATATGATTCCATCATAAAAAGGGTTTCCTGGGGCTTTTCTATTCAAAGACCCTTCAGAAAGTCCTACAAAATTTGCTACAGTCATCGGAGTTTTTTTGTACTCTAAAGAGACAAGGATAACCCCTTTTGTAGTAGATATTTTTGCATATAATCCATCCTCCAATGATTCAAACTCATAAAGATCATTTGAAATATCAACCTTAGCTTCATTACTAGTCTTAGATTCAGCCTCTATATTTTTTTCCTTGTTTCCTCGAGCAAATAAACTGGGAACAGTTGTTAAAATAATCACCAATATAATTAAAAAAATTTTTCTTAATTGCATATTATTCATTCCTTTTATAATTATTACGTAGGTACATCTGCTATTGATTTTGCAATAAAATAACAATCTATTAAAAAAAAGAGTCTTTAAAGTATCGATTTACTCTAAAAACTCTCTCCTTTAATTTATACTCTAAATATTATACTAAGAGACTTCTAGATTCACTTAGCAATTCAAATCATACTAAAAATCGAGTAATTCAACATCAAAAATCAGATACGAATTAGGAGGAATCACTCCAGGGTAACCTTGAACGCCATATCCTAACTCTGGAGGAATAATAAGCGTTCTTTTCTCTCCTTTCTTCATCATTACTAAGGCTTCATTCCAACCTTCAATAACTTGCCCTATTCCAAATTGTGCTGGAGTACCTCTCTGGACAGAACTATCAAAGATTTTTCCATCTAAAAGACTTCCTGTATAGTGAACTGTTACATTTTGGCCATGTTTTGGACTTTCGCCCCCGTTTCCTTCTGCCAATACTACATATCGCAAACCACTATCAGTAATTGTTGCAGATGGCCAACGATTATCTAATTCTCTAAATAATTCTTTTCGAAGATCTGCTATCCTTGCTTGTTCAACTTTCTCAGCTTTAACAACTTCTTCAGAGAAACTCTCCTTGGATACTATAAATTTTTGGGCCTTTTCCCCTACACGTAATATCTCAACTTTCTTTATCACATCGCCCTGAGCTATAGCATTCACAACATTCTGACCTTCTACAACCTTGCCAAAGACTGTATGCTTCCCATCTAACCAAGGAGTTGCAACGTGTGTAATGAAGAACTGGCTCCCATTTGTTCCAGGCCCTGCGTTCGCCATTGAAAGAATTCCTGGTCCTACATGTTTCAATGTTGAATTGATTTCATCAGGGAATTTATACCCAGGACCACCGGTTCCTTTTCCATCAGGACATCCTGCTTGAACCATAAAATCATTTATAACTCTATGGAAAATTAGCCCATCGTAGAATGGTGTTCCAGGTTTTTTTAAATTTAGAGACCCTTCGGCAAGCCCAATAAAATTTGATACCGTCATAGGGGCTTTTTCATATTCGAGCGAGAGCAATAACTCTCCTTTAGGAGTGGTGATTTTTGCATACACTCCATCTTGTAAATTCTGTGTCATCGTACTTTCCTTATATTTTTTTATATTTATAATTCTATTGTTTCTTCATTATTTCCAAATAATGCGTATAGTCTTTCCAATTCTTGCATGCTGTAATAACTTATCTCCACCTTACCTTTTTGTAAGCTTCCTTTCAACTCCACTTTCGTTTTGCAGACTTCAATAAATCGTTGCTCTATCGCAAGGATATCAGCAGATTTATGCTTATGGGCACCCCCATTTGATTGTTTTATCAATCTTTTACCAGCATTTAAATCATTAGCTAACCCTTCTGCCTTCCGTACTGACATTCCCTCTGTAATAATCTTCTTATAAAGATATTCTTGATCAGAAGGATTTATTATAGATAGTAAGGCTCTTGCATGTCCTGCAGAGAATTCTCCTGCTAACAATGAATCCTGCATTTCTCTTGGTAATTGGAGGAGGCGAATGCTATTAGTAATTGTGGAACGTTTTTTTCCAACCCTATCTGCAAGTTCTTCCTGCCTAAAATGGGATTGCTCTAATAAATACACATAAGCCCTTGCTTCTTCAAGTGGGTTTAAATTTTCTCGTTGTATATTTTCGATTAAAGAGATTTCTAATTTTTGCAGATCATTAAATTTCTTGACAATAACAGGTATTTTTTCTAATCCTACTATCAAAGCTGCTCTGTATCGGCGTTCCCCAGTAATAATAGCAAATTCGTCATCACTAATCTTTTCTACGATAAGAGGTTGAATAATCCCTTGTACTCGGATAGATTCTGCTAATTCATCAAGCGTTTCTTGATCAAACTGCTTTCTTGGTTGATGTGGATTAGGATGCACTCGATTTATTTCTAACATAATAAATTCGCCATCACCAGGATTCATTCCAGCAGATGTAAAAACCTCGTCAAAAGAATAATCATCCATTAGCGAGCTAATTCCTTTACCCAAACCATGTTTTTTATTATTACTAGACACGATGTAATACCTCCTCAGCAAGTTCTTCATATGCTAAAGCGCCAGCACAAGATCCATCATATAAATTAATTGGTAGACCATGACTTGGAGCCTCTGAGAGACGGACATTTCGTGGGATCTTGGTATCAAAAACTTTTTTTGGCCAATATGAAGTAATATCATCAACAACATCATTCGACAGCCTCGTGCGAGAGCTATACATAGTAAAGACAATACCGAGCACTTCCAGATGAGGATTTAGTTGTTTTTTTACCGTGTCAATCGTTCTCATTAACAAGCTCAACCCTTCCATTGCAAAATATTCACATTGCAAAGGGATTACAATATGCTCAGCCCAGCACATTGCGTTGATAGTAACTAAACCTAGAGAAGGAGGGCAATCAATCAAGATATAATCCCAGTCATTCTCAATCCCTTCTAAAGAATTCTTTAAGAAAAATTCTCTAGCGAGTTCATTCACCAATTCAACACTTAATCCAGCAAGATGGATCCCCCCTGGGATGATATGCAAACCCTCAACTGCTGTTGCTTGGTATGCTTCATGTGGGGTACATTTGCCTACGATTACATCATAACTACTGTATTCACGAGGATTAGCAGAAACAGCACTTGTCAAATTACCCTGAGAATCAAGGTCTATAAGAAGTACTCTTTTCTTTTTTAATGCTAAATATGCACCTAAATTCACAGTAGTTGTAGTTTTACCTACTCCACCTTTTTGATTTAAAAATATTAATTTTTTTGCAGCCATATTATTACTATAGCGAAAGTTTCTCTTATTGTCATCTAAGAATTTAGGTATTGACCATCATTTCCCTTAAGAGTACATTTGATAAAGATATATCGAGGAGGAATTATTCCATGGTAAATAAAGTTAAAGCAGCGCTTGAAGATATTAGACCTGATTTACAAAACGACGGCGGAGATATTGAATTCGTAAGTATGGAAGGAAACGAAGTTGTTGTACGTCTAGTTGGTTCATGTGCCGGCTGTCCTATGAGTCAGATGACTCTCAAAAATGGGGTAGAGAGATACATTCGTAGTGTTGTAGATCCAAACCTTGTAATTGTTAACGAGAATCAACTCTAATCTAGAGGGAGGTTTCACGTGAAACATTTTACCACCCAAGAAATTGGGTGGTTTATTTTTTACTTTATTTAGCAATGTTTCACGTGAAACATAAAGGGCTACCTTTTTCAGGTAGCCCTTGTAAATAAAATTATAATAAATCTATTCGTTAGTATCTTCTTCAGAAGTTAGTTCTTCTGATTCATTATCATCTTTAGCAGCCTCAGCAACTGCAATAGCTTGAATAGTATCTCCTTCTTTAAGTCTGGCAATTGAAACACCTGAAGCATATGCCCCTTGGATTGAAATAGTAGAGACTGCAATCCGGATTGACTGCCCCATTGTTGTCATCACCACAATATCGTTATCATCGTTAACAGACATTGCCTTAACAATCGTTCCAGTCTTTTCTTTAAAGGTATAAATCTTCTGGCCCATTGTTCCTCGCCCATGAGACCTGAAAGAATCAAATAATATTTGTTTGCCTTGCCCTTTCTCAGTAATCAACAATATTCTCTTATCATTATCAACTTTTAGCAAACCTACGACTTGATCATTATTAAGAAGTCGAATACCTCGAACACCCCTAGAAGAGCGGCCCATAGCCCTTACGGAACTACCCATAAATCTAAGGCCCTTTCCTTGTTTGGTAATAATCATACAATCATCTTCTGCTTGTATAATTTCACAGCTCACTAAAACATCACCTTCGTCAAGTAATATTGCCGTAATACCACGTTTTTTCGCATTTCTAAAAAGTGGTAGATTTACTTGTTTTGCCACACCATCTCTTGTTACCATAAAGAGATAGAGTTCTTCATCAAAATCTCTGAATGGGGTGAAAGTGGTTATTTCTTCTTCATTTTCTAATGGGAGAATTTTTCTTAAACTCTCACCTTTCGAAGTTTTAGAACCTTGCTCAATTTCATGGACTTTAATCCAATAAGCTTTTCCGAAATTAGAAACGGCGAGAACATGATCATGAGTAGAAGCAACAAAAATATGTTCAACAAAGTCCTCATCTCTCAATGTAGCGGCTCTTACCCCTCTACCTCCTCTTCCTTGGCTCCTATACTCTTCAACAGGCAATCGTTTCACAAACCCTTTCGATGTCATAATGACAACGACATCCTCTTCTTTTATAAAGTCTTCATCAACCATACCAGTGAGTTCATAGTTTGAAATTTCTGTTCTTCTCTTATCACCATATTTATGCTCAACTTCAACAACTTCAGTTTTGACTACTTGAAGTATTTTAACACTATCACTTAATAAATCATTGTAATATAGTATTTTAGTATTCAACTCTTCTAATTCTTCTAATATTTTAGAAGTCTCTAATTGGCTTAATCTCCCAAGTTTCATATCAATAATTGCTTGTCCTTGAATCTTAGAAAGTCCAAAACGAGACATTAGCAACTCTACAGCACTAGCATTATCTGAGGCCTTTTTTATAATAGCAATTACTTCATCAATATTATCAAGACCAATTTTAAGACCTAAAAGAATATGAGCTCTTTCCTCAGCTTTACGTAAATCGTAGCGAGTTCGTCGTTCAACGACAACCGCTCTATGCTCTACGTAATGTCGTATCATATCCAGTAAACTCAATTGTTGAGGTCTCCCATGGACTAATGCGAGATTGTTCACATTAAAATTCGTTTGTAATGGAGTCTTTAAAAAGAGTTTATTTACAACTACATTTGCTACTGCACTCTTTTTAATTTCAATAACAAGTCGTATGCCTTCTCTATCTGATTCATCTCGGACTTCGCTAATTCCAAGAATAGTAGTTTTCTTTACCTCAGCAATTTTCTTAACTAGCTCAGCTTTATTAACTTGATAAGGAAGTTCTGTGAAAACAATTTGAGTTCTACCAGATTTAGTAATTTCAACTTCATATCGTCCCCGTATAACAATCTTTCCTCGGCCAGTTTCAAAAGCACTTAAAATACCAGATCTACCACAAATTATTCCAGCAGTAGGAAAATCTGGCCCTTTTATATAATTCATCATCTCCAAAGTAGAGATATCCGGATTATCTATATAAGCAGTTATTCCTTGACAGATTTCAAAAAGATTGTGTGGGGCCATATTAGTTGCCATTCCAACTGCAATACCGCTACTTCCATTTGCTAAAAGGAATGGAACAACTCCTGGCAGTACGGTTGGCTCTGTAAGCGAGTCATCATAGTTAGGTCCGAAATCAACAGTCTCTTTTTGAATGTCAGAGAGCATGTCTTCGCCAATTCTGCTTAACTTAGCTTCTGTATAACGCATAGCAGCAGCAGGATCTCCATCGATAGATCCAAAGTTCCCTTGGGGATGCACAGCTGGGTATCTCAGAGAGAAATCTTGTGCAAGTCGAACGAGAGCATCGTAAACCGAAGCATCACCATGTGGATGGTATTTACCAAGCACATCCCCTACAATTCTAGCTGCTTTTTTGAATGGAGTATTATATTTTAAGCCCATTTCAAACATATCATATAGAATTCGTCTATGAACTGGTTTCAACCCATCTCTAACATCAGGAAGGGCCCTAGAGACGATAACAGACATTGCATAGTTCAAATAAGATTCTTTCATCTCATCAGCTACGTTTGTTTCAATAATATTTGATGTTTCTAGCATATTAAAATTCCTTTTCTACACATCGAGGTTGGAAACGTACATAGCGTTCTCTTCGATAAATTTCTTACGAGGATCTACATCTTCACCCATAAGCATACTAAACACGGCATCAGCCTCCACAACATCCTCTAAAGTGACTCTAGTGAGAGTTCGGCTGTCAGGATTCATCGTGGTTTCCCATAGTTGATCGGGATTCATTTCTCCCAAACCTTTATACCGTTGAATAGGAATTTTTGATAAATCACCTTCCTTCACATTTTCTTCTAAAATTCTTTTACGTGCCTCTTCATCAAAGGCGTAGTAGAACTTTTTACCAATTGTAATTTTATAGAGTGGAGGCATTGCAAAATAAACATATCCTGCTTCAATTAACTCTCTCATATATCTAAAGAAAAATGTAAGAAGCAGCGTCCTGATATGAGATCCATCAACATCAGCGTCAGCCATGATAATCACTTTATGATAACGGACTTTCTCCTTATCAAAATGGATACCAAGTCCTGCACCTAAAGAAGCTATAACAGGTTGAAGCTTCTCATTCCCAATTACCTTCTCTTCTCTAGCTTTTTCTACATTCAACATCTTACCCCACAAAGGAAGAATTGCTTGATTCTGCCTATCTCTTCCTTGTTTAGCACTACCACCTGCCGAATCTCCCTCAACAATAAATATTTCACATTTAGCAGGGTCTTTCTCTGCACAATCAGCTAATTTACCTGGAAGTCCAGCACCTTCACTCGTTTTCCTAATTCTCATTCTTGCGTCACGAGCTGCAAATCGTGCTTTAGCTGCTAAGATAGATTTATCAAGTATAGCCTCAATAACAGAAGGATACTCATCAAAGTAATTGTTTAGTTTTTCATATAAGAGAGATGCGACAATCCCCTGAACACTAGGATTACCTAGCTTCATCTTGGTCTGTCCTTCAAACTGAGGATTAGTAATTTTAATAGAAATAACTGCAGCTAGACCTTCTCGCAAATCTTCTCCTGCTAGAGGTTCACTAAACTTTTTACTTAATTTTGATTTTTTTAATTGTTCATTCATAACCCTTGTCAAACCAGACCGAAATCCTGCCAGGTGAGTCCCACCTTCACGAGTGTTAATATTATTTACAAAAGTAAAAAGAACTTCATCATAACGATCGTTATATTGAAGAGCAACTTCTACTTTCACATTATCTTTCTCACTCTCAAAATATATTGGTTCAGGATGAACTGTTTTCTTTGATTCATTTAAGTGTGTGATAAATGATTTTATACCACCCTCAAAGTGAAATTCATGTTCTCTTACTTCATCAGCTCTTTCATCTCTAATTGAGATTTTAATCCCTTTATTTAAAAATGCAAGTTCTCTGAATCGTTCACTCAAAACTCTGTAACTATACTCTTTTGCATCAATAATCGAGCTATCAAATTTAAACCGGACAACTGTTCCAGTGTTTTCTGTATCACCAATAATAGTTACAGGAGCCTCAGGAATCCCTTTAAAATAACGTTGGAAAAAGATTGATGGAGTACGGTACACTGTGACCTCTAACCATTCAGATAAGGCATTAACAACGGAGACACCAACACCGTGGAGACCTCCAGAGACTTTATATGTATCATTGTCAAACTTTCCCCCAGCATGAAGCTGGGTAAGAACTATTTCTAGAGAACTAAGTTTTTCCACAGGATGTGGTTCTGTAGGAATCCCTCTACCATTATCTTCTACTCTAATAATATTATCTTTTTCAATTACTACGCTAATATAATCACAATATCCTGCCATAGATTCATCAATACTATTATCAACAACCTCATAGACCAAGTGATGTAAACCATCTGGACCTGTAGAACCAATGTACATACCAGGCCTCATTCTAACAGCCTCTAAACCTTTCAACACTTGTATGTTTTTTGCGGTATATGTACTTGAATTTTTTGCATGTAATGCTGGGTCACGATGAATCGTGGTACCTTCTGGCACCCCTTCTAAAACGCCATTTTCCATTTATTTATATCCTTGTATGATAAAAAATTGAATTCGGTATTATCTTACCATCAATTAAAAGAAATGTAAAGTGTTGCCCTATGATTTACAAGACATTTAAATTCTTATAATGTAATAAATTATTAACACTTTCTCCCCTTTTTAGAATTCAATTTTATGCAATGCTTGCTAATCATCTTTGCCTGAGCTATTATAGTGAGCATGCAGCAACAAAAATGGAACTATTATCCGTTTTGGCAAGAGATACTTAGCCGATTAGAATCCTCTTTACCAGAACAAGAATGTATCACATGGATACACAGGATCTCATATGTAGAATCAGACAACCACAAATTAGTTCTTGCTGTACCTTCATTATTTATTCGCGACTATATTAAAGGGCAATATATCTCATCAATCAAATCTTTGCTTCACGAACTTACAGGGGAAAAGATTGATATAGACTTTATTGTAAAACAACAAGAAACAACTTATAAAGCGGGCAAAGATCTAAAGAGTACAGGAAAAGAAGATTCTCAGAAAGAAGAAATCATAAAAGCCCCTATGCCAAAAGCACAAAAAAAGCCAAATGATCCAAATATCAATTATGGATACCAATTCGACAACTTCGTTGTGGGAGAAAATAGTTCTTTTGCTTACAATGTAAGTATGGCTATTGCTAAAAATCCTGGAGTCAGCTATAACCCTTGCTTAATTTACGGAGGTGTTGGATTAGGAAAGACACATCTCATTCAATCTATTGGTAATTTTATTCAAGAAAAAACTCCAGAACTTCAGGTTGTTTATGTAACTGCAGAGATGTTCACTAATGAATTCATTGGGGCTATTGGAGAAAAGAAAACCCCTCAATTCAGAAACAAATATAGAAAAGCAGATGTACTTCTGATTGATGATATTCACTTCCTTCAGAGAAAAGAATCAACTCAAGAAGAAATGTTCCACATTTTTAATAATTTATTTGAATCAAATAAACAACTCGTTTTTACTTGTGACCGACCAATCAATGAATTACAAGATATAACTGATCGCTTAAAAAATAGATTTACAAGAGGAATAAACGTGGATCTACAACCACCTTCATTTGAAACGCGGCTTGCAATACTGCAAAAGAAAAGTGAAAATCAAGTATGCCACATATCTAATGAAGTCCTAGAGTATATCAGCAAAAACGTTAATACAAATGTTAGAGATCTTGAAGCTTCTCTCACGAAACTTATTGCATATAGTGATCTTTTACAGAAAGAAATTACTTTAGATATAGCTCGGGAACAATTAAGAAGTACATACTCATTATCAAAAGATCAAACGATGTCTGTGGATACCATAATACGTGTAGTTTCAGATTATTTCAGTATATCTGCCTACGATATTAAAGGAAAAAAGAGAACAAAATCAGTTGTTCTTCCTCGCCAAATTGCGATGTATATAGCTAGAACAATTACAGAATTTTCAACTACTGAAATTGGCTATGAGTTTGGTGGACGTGATCATACAACTGTAATGCATTCTGTTCAAAAAGTTGAAATGATGATGCAAAATGATATTGCTATGAGTAATTCTGTACAGAATCTCATTAGGCAAATTCAAAATTATAAGAGAGAGTCATAATAGTATAAAGTGTGTATAATGTGAGGATAACCTGTTAATAAAAAAAAATTTATAAATTTGGTTGTGGAAACGTGTGGAAGAAATGTGGAAAACTTGCCAAATTATCCACAAGTTATTAAATTTCATGCATATATTGTATAAAGAATTATTGCTGTTTTCCACAGTATACACGATACTATTACTACGACTACTATAGTATTATATAAAAAATAGGAGTAACCATTATGAAATTTATCTGCCCTAAAAATACTTTACTAAAAGAAATTATTCTTGCCCTCGATTTTACGAGCCAAAGAAATACTTTATCAATCGTATCAAACGTATTATTAGAAACAAACAACAATACTCTCACAATTAAAGCAACTGATCAAAAAATTGGTTTTTCTACAACAATTGAAGTAGAAACTATCGAAAGTGGTACTACTACTGTTTTTTGTGATAAATTTCTTGGAATTTTACGAGCATTACCTGATGAACACATTATTTTTGAAGAAATAGGTGAAAAACTCTATATACATCCTCAAAATAAATCTATCGATTTTTCACTAAGGACAATTAGTGCAGATAAGTTCCCACAACTCGAATCATCTCCTAGTGATACTTATTTTTCTATGAGTCAGAAAGATCTTTTTGAAATGATTGATCAAACAATATTTGCAATTAGTGATGATGAAACACGTTATTTTATGAATGGTGTATATGTTGAACAGACAGGAAATACACTTACTATGGTAGCAACCGATGGAAGACGACTTTCATTAATAGAAAGAACTTTTGAAAAGAAATTTGAAAATTTCAGTCCTGTTATCATACCAGCTAAATTTCTTTCTCTACTAAAAAAAGGTGGAACAGGAGAAGGAGAAATATCTCTATTTATTACTGAATCAATAATTTTTGCATCTTTTGGATCACAATTAATGTATTCAACACTTATCAAAGGACAATTTCCTAACTATCGAAGAGTTATTCCTGGATTACAACCAAATAGATGTAATATAAATATTCAAAAAATGAATGAAGCTTTGAAAAGAGTATCTTTATTAGTGGAGAATAAAGCAAAACGTATATATCTTGATATTGAAGATAATTTTATAACAATAAGCAGCGAAGAGAGCGATTTTGGACAAGCAAAAGAAATTATTCCATGTACTTATACGGGTCCATCTTGTCGTTTAGCAATGAATTACTCTTATCTTGTGAGTCCTCTAAAAGTTATGCAATCTGATGCGTTTGATTTATATTTTACTGAGACTAATAAGGCTGTGACAATAAAACCTAATCCTGAAAAAGATTATTTTCATATCATAATGCCAATGCAAATAGATTAATGAAATTTCTCTCTGTTGGTTTTAAACATTTTCGTAATTTAGAAGATACTCTTATTTCAGTTGACTCCAGACAAGTTGTTCTTGTTGGAAAAAATGGACAAGGAAAGACAAATTTTCTAGAGTCACTTTATATTCTATGCTATGGATCTTCATTTAGATCATCTCAATTGAGTGTAATGTGTAAGCATAATTTTTCTTCATTTTTTTTATCAGCCGTTGTTGAAACAGATGAAAAAATTCAATCAACAATATATTTTAATTATTCACCACAAAAAAGGGAGATTAGAATAAATGGTAAAGAAATTAGAGATAGAAAAGAGCTTATTTATAACATTCCATGCATAGTTTTTAGCCATGATGATATTGAATTTATTAGAGGTACTCCAGAGCATAAAAGAAGGTTTTTTGATCAAACAATGAGTATGTATGATTCTCTTTTTTTTGATGATTTAAGAAGTTATCGTGGAATTCTTAAACAAAGAAATGCAGCCTTAAAAGAACAATATTATTCCTTGCTATTAATGTATGATCGTAAATTAGCTGAAATTGGATTACGGATACAAAACCAAAGAAAGAAGATGGTTGAAGAATTTAATCAAATTTTTCCTACCCTTTACAGTACTATTTCTCAAACATCTTCGGCTTTACACATATCATACAAACCATCTTGGAAAAATTGTGATACGACTGAACAAATAATAAAAAAATTAGAAGATAATAGAGAAAGAGATAGCAGGATGAATACAACAATTTCTGGAATTCACCGGGATAGATTTGTTGTAATAGATAATAATGTTGATTTTTCTGATTCAGGGTCTACAGGGCAGATGAGATTAGCTAGTTTGATTTTCAGAATTGCTCAAATGCATACGTATAAAAGCAAAACAAAGAAAGAGCCCATATTATTAATAGATGATGTATTATTAGAGTTAGATATCGAGAAAAGAGGTAGATTTTTGAAAGAGTTAGATGGATATGCCCAAGCTTTTTTTACATTCTTACCAGATGAGCAATACTTTTCAGAAATTACTCCTCATGATTCACTTATTTATCAAATAGAAAATGGGAAGTGTGAAAAATATGAATGATACTCCATTGAAAGATTTACTAGATATTCTTCTTTCTAGGTTGCATATTGATGTTGATAATAATCTTGCTCAAATGATGAGAGAATGGATAGAAATTGTAGGTCCAGATATTGCTCCTCATGCAAAAATATATGAAATACGGAATACCACTTTAATTATTGAAACTGATCATCCTGCCTGGTCTAATATTATTCTTATGAAAAAAAAACAAATTCTTGCTAGAGTCCATGCACAATTTCCTGAACTTGGCATTAAAGGATTAAGTGTTAAATCGATGAAATGAAAGTCAACAGTATAATTAAATTGTATGGAGATGAAATTATAAAATCTATTGACACACATCCCATACCATCTATATACTGCCCTTTCGGGGAGTTTAATCCCTTTAAAAAGATAAATCCCGCGTTAAGCGATAATTTTTGGAGATTTTCCTATGAAAAGAACGTACCAACCCAGTAGAACTAAGCGAAATAGAAAATTTGGATTCCGCGCTCGAATGGCTACAAAGGGCGGTCGGCTTGTCTTAGCTCGACGAAGAGCTAAGGGAAGAAAAAAACTAACCGTCTGTGATGAGAAAAAGCCTTACTAAACGAGAAATTGTAAAAAAGAAACCAGAAATAGATAAAATATTTATTTCTGGATCGACATATCAATGTCCTGGAATAAAACTTCGTCTTGCGAAAAACCAACTTGGTTTAAATCGCATTATAGTTATTCCAGTTAGGCATTATGGTAATGCCGTTGAAAGGAATAGGATTAGGCGTCAAATCAAAGAGATTTGGCGACGTGAAAAGAATGAATTTATTTCTGGTTTTGATTTTGCATTTGTGGTATACCCAAGAAAGGCAGTATCTCATGAACAACAAAAAGAACAATTAACTCGTTTGTTTAAGGAAGCTCATCTTTATCTGCAAGATAAGTAGCTTAATACTGCTATTCTCATTATTAATCATCACTGGCATGTGAACAGGAGTGAACATGGATAAAAATACAGTAATAGCAATTATTCTTTCAGTAGTTGTGATTGTTGGAGGATTAGCAGTCCAATCAACTTTCTTTCCGCCAGAACCAGCTACACAAGTCCAAACTCAGACTGTGAGTACTGTACAAGATAGTGTAATTGTTCCAAATGCACAGAACTCTGTTGTAGAGAGTGCACCAACATCATACGCAGCTGCACAGAAAGGTTGGAATTCAAATATACCGGGCTCTTTTTCCCAAGTAGGGGAGGATGGTTCGACTAAGGCTTTTACTTTTCAAACAGATGTCTTTATTGTAGAATTTGATCCAAAAGGTGCTGCAATAAAATCATTGAAGTTAAAAAAGCACCTCGATAATGGGCAACCAGTTGAGATGATCTTTAATGATGGTTCTGCAGCCGCTGCATTCAGCCTCTATGCTGGTAACGATACATCAAACCCAATAACAGCCTCTTTTAAACATACGATTAGTGGTAATGAAGTAATATTCAGCCAAGATTTTGCAATGGTTGATGAAAATGGTGTTTCAAGCAAGGTTCCTTTTACTATCACCAAAACATATCGATTTGGACAAAATGAATACTTATTTGAAATTATTGTTGAGATGAGAAATAGTGAAAATAAAGTTATTCCGCTTAACTACAATGGTTTTGCTTATACTTTAGCTTTTGAACCTCAATTAGGCCCAGAGTTCCATAAGGCTCTCGACAACTATACGTATCGTCGTTTTTATATTGAACAAAATGGGAAAAAAAGTACTCCTAAGTTAAAAGATGGAATTTATACCACTGATCAATTTATAAACTGGACAGCAATAGCTAGTAAATATTTCTCGGTTATTGGCATTCCTGATGCAACTCAATACACAATATCTCTTACAGAACAAAAAGAGACGAGTATTCCTTTAGAATCGAGAATTTTCTTCTCACGTCCTGCATATAAATCTTCTGTTGGAACTGACGTGTTTAGATTTTATGTAGGGCCACAATTAAAACAGAATATGACTATCTATGATAAAGCCAGTGATAACTCTTTTGGACTTTCTGATTTGAATCTGGAAAAAGCCCTAGATAGTAGTTCTTGGCTTGGTTGGTTAGAGTCTGCATTAAAATGGTTATTAAAATTTTTCTATTCATTGATTCCAAACTATGGTGTAGCTATTATCTTGCTTACTATTCTCATTAAAATAGTATTGCAACCATTTAGTAAGAAGAGCATGGAATCTACCTCTAAAATGCAGGCTTTGAATCCACAAATGGAAGAATTGAAGGCAAAATATAAAGACAACCCAACCAAACTCAATGCTGAGATGGGTGAATTATATAAAAGAGAGAAAATTAATCCTCTAGGCGGATGTTTACCAATGGTTTTCCAATTCCCAATATTTATTGCACTTTATGGGTTGTTAAACAAACATTTTGAACTTCGAGGTGCAGTCTTTATTCCTGGGTGGATAAATGACCTTTCATTACCAGAATCGATTATAAATTTTGCTCCACTCTCTCTCCCTCTTATCGGTAGTGATATCCGCCTACTCCCAATTTTATATGGAACCTCTATGATCTTCTCTTTCAGTATATCTCAGGCTGGGACGCCTCAATCTGGGATGACAGGAACGTTTATGAAATTTGGTATGCCGATCATGTTCTTCTTTATCCTCTATAATGCTCCTTCAGGGCTTCTCCTTTATTGGATGGTAATGAACTTTATCTCGATAGGGCAGCAGATATTTGTAAACAAAAGACGCCAAAAGAAGGCTCTTGAAGCTCAATCAGCTCCTGTTATTCCAATTGTAAACAAGAGGAATCCCAAGAAGAAATAATACAAAAAAGGAGAATTCTATGATCCGAGAATTTGAAGGTAAAAGTGAGCAAGAAGCAATTGCTAGAGCAATGGAAGAGCTTCAATTAGTTCAAGAAGATATTGATATTGAAGTAGTAGATAGTGGAAAAAGATCTTTATTTAAAAAAGGTTCTGTACGTATAAGAGTCCATATCCATGAAAATGGTGAATTGCAAGAAAACGAAGAAGAGAGTGTAGAGACCACATACGATGATGGATTTGAAGAAAAAATCACAGACTTCCTCTCTACACTTCTTGTTAAAATGGGCTATCCAGGAACAGTGGATGTAAATTTTAGAAAAGCTGAAAAAATAGGACTCAACATCGTATCTCAACATTCTGCGATTATTATCGGGAAGAAAGGTAAAAACCTAGATGCTATCCAATTATTAGTAAATGTGTATGCTGGACAACTCTTATCACATGTTAAAGTTGTTGTAGATAGTGAAAACTATCGGATGAGACACGAAGAATACTTAGTAAGGCTTGCATATAAAACGGCTCAAGTTGTAAAAAAGAATGGAATTAGTCAACTTCTTGAACCAATGAATCCATTTGAAAGAAGATTAATTCATACAGCACTAAATGATATAGATGGAATTGAGACTAAAAGTGAAGGGGATGGATTATTTAAGCAGGTGAGAGTTTCTATGGATGACTCATTGCCTCCATTAAGAAGAAAGTAGGATTTTAAGATGAAAGATTATCTTTTTACTAGTGAATCAGTGAGTGAAGGGCATCCTGATAAAGTATGCGACCAAATTTCTGATGCAGTGCTCGATGCATGTTTGCAACAAGATCCTACTTCTCGAGTCGCCTGTGAAACTTTCGCCACAACAAATTTTGTATTAGTTGGTGGAGAAATTACTACTCACGCATCTATTGATGTTGATAAAATTGTGCGAGATGTTGTTAAATCAACAGGATATTCAGACCCAACCATTGGTTTTGACAATGTTTCTTTACAAGTGAAAACACTCCTCAATACACAATCTCCAGATATAGCTCAAGGTGTAAATGCCTCCACCAGTGCTTCTGGGGATCAGGGTGCAGGAGATCAAGGTTTAATGTTCGGCTATGCATGTGATGAGACCAAAGAGCTGATGCCAGCACCAGTTATGTATGCTCATCATCTCCTTCAAAAAGCTGCACTCCTTAGAAAAGAGAATGCTGTTTCCTGGTTACGTCCTGATGCAAAGGCTCAAGTTACCTTGAAATATATTGATGATATTCCCTCTGAGATCGATACTGTCGTCCTTTCTCATCAACATAGTAACGAGGTTTCTTCCTCAGATCTCATAGAATTTATTCAAACACACATTATTGAAGCAGTTCTGTCTCCTACAGGGCTTCTTACGCCACGCACAAAATATTTTATAAATCCTACTGGCAGATTTGTTGTGGGAGGCCCAGCAGGTGATACAGGGCTTACTGGAAGGAAAATTATTGTAGATACCTATGGTGGGATGGCTCGCCATGGTGGTGGGGCCTTTAGTGGCAAGGACCCCTCAAAAGTTGATCGTTCTGCAAGCTATATGGCTCGTTTTGTTGCAAAGAATCTTGTTGCTTGGGAATTATGTAGGAAAGTCGAAATTCAAATTTCTTATGCGATTGGAATAGCAAAACCAGTTTCTATATCTGTCCAAACATTTGGAACTGGAGTTGTTGGTGATCATGAACTTGAGAAGATTATAGAAAATAATTTTGATTTCACTCCAAGTGGGATAATTAGACAGTTGGATCTTCTACGTCCGATCTATAGAGACCATATGAATTATGGGCATTTCGGTAAAGCTGGAGTTCCTTGGGAAGATATCCTTCCAAGACCACAATCATTATAGATTAAACTTCAAATCTAACATAGATTTAATAGAGAGCGCTTTTTCTTTTGAAAATTGCGCTCCTCTCTGTTGAATAATCTCCCCAGCTAAATACGATGCAATATACCCAGATTGTCTAATGTCTAGATGATTGCATAGACCATATAAGAAACCTGCCGCATAAATATCTCCAGCTCCAGTCGTATCGAGTGGGGTAGAAGGACCTTGGACAGGAATATTATAGAGTTCTTTCTTGTGAGAGATAAAAGATCCCAATTTCCCATTTTTAACAATCGCAGTGGTACATAATTTCCCCATCGATTTACAACACTCATATGGGTCATAATGATCAAAAATAATACGAGCTTCTTCACTATTAGCAAATACTACATCAGCATATTCTTCGATAAGAGCTAGGAATCCTTCTCTATTCCTTCCTACGGCAAATACATCGGCAATATCAAATGTGATTTTCGTATTGTGTTCTTTGGCAATCTCTAATGCAATATGGATAGCTTCTTTTTGTGATGGAGTATCATACATATACCCTGTGAAATGAAAAAAATCGGAATCAATAATAGATTCCCTTATGATATCTTCTTTTTGATAAAATCTATTCGCACCCAAAAAGGTATTCATTGTTCTTTCAGAGTCTTCCGTGATGAATATTATTGAAGAACCGGTTGGCTCATCACAAACGACTATTTCATCATGAACTTTATGCTCTTTTACCTGTTTCTTATAAATTTTACCAAAATCATCATCTCCAACTTTCCCCGCAAGGGTTGTTTCAATGCCTAAAGCGGCAAGAGTGAGTATAGTGTTAGGGCATGAGCCCCCACATGAATACTCAACCTCCATTGTGTCAATAATTTTTAGAAGATCCTTCCTTCTATTGATATCAATGAGGTGCATTGCTCCCTTATGAATGCCAAGGCGTTCTAATTTTTTTTCGTCTATATTGGTAATAATATCTATTAATGGATTTCCTACCCCATAAACACGTAACATCTTACTTTCCATACACAGTATTCTACTTTGCTTTTAGATGATAGACAACATGATTGTCAAAAGCATTTTTACCTTGTACCATACTGATTATGGAAGCATATACAATTGAAGGTGGTTTTACATTAGAGGGAGAAGTCCATATAAGCGGGAACAAGAATGGAGCTTTACCAGCACTTGCTTGTGCGCTGTTGACTGATGAAAAAGTGATTTTACATAATATCCCAGATATTGCAGATGTCGAGGTTATGATAGAGCTCCTTAGGCACATTGGAGCGAAGGTCTCCCCACTTAGTCATGGGAGTCTTGAAATTGAGGCAAGAACCGTGAATTGGGATTCAATAAACTTGCCAATTCACCTTGTTGATTCTATTCGAGCATCTCTTCTCTTGATAGGTCCTATCTTGCTTAGAGCCCGCTCTATTGTTCTTCCTCCCCCTGGAGGGGATGTTATCGGGTTTAGAAGAATAGATACGCTCTTGAAGGCTCTAGAGCTCTTTGGTGCCTCGTGTCATGTGAGTGAGGATGGTTATTTAGAGGCTATAGGAGACAAATTAGAGTCTCATGATATTTTCTTACATGAAGCTTCCGTTACTACAACAGAGAATGTTATTATGATAGCCTCTTTGCTTGGGGGCATTACCATTATTAGAAATGCAGCGAGTGAACCTCATGTTCAAGATTTGTGTACAATGCTGACTATGATGGGCTCTAATATACAGGGGATTGGTTCTAATGTACTCATGATAGAAGGTTCTCATGTTTTACACGGGTGTGAATTCACTATTGGACCCGACTATATGGAAGCTGGTTCTTTTATAGGATTAGCAGGAGCGACAAAGAGTGAGCTTATTCTTCATGGAATATGTAATGATGATCTTATTAATATTAAACAAGGTTTTTCACGAATTGGTTTGAGTTGGAAAGAGATAGGAGAAGCTTCTCTCCTTATTCCAGCAGTGCAAGAGAGGTTCATGAAAAAAACTGTCAGTGGATACACAAATAAAATTGATGATGCTCCTTGGCCAGGATTCCCTGCAGACCTGTTGAGCATAATTACTGTGTGTGCAACGCAAATGAATGGAGCTATCTTAGTTCATGAGAAAATGTATGAATCACGAATGTTTTTTATTGATTGGCTTATTCGAATGGGAGCTAATATAATACTTTGTGATCCACATAGGGCATTAGTTGAAGGCCCTACTAGATTAAAACCGGCGGTTGTCTCATCTCCTGATGTCCGAGCTGGTATGGCGCTTGTTATTGCAACCTTGTGTGCGACAGGTACTTCCACCATCCAAAATATATATCAGATTGAGAGAGGATACGAGGCTCTTATTGAGAAACTCGTAGGTGTCGGGGCACATATTTCTAGAACTAGTTAACTATATGATTAATAAGGATTTCAATGAAATTTCACAAAGTTTCCCACAATCTATCTAACACTAGTCCACAAGTTATCCACAAGCTAACTTATCTTATGAAAAGTTAGTGCAGATATACCTTTTTGAACTAATTATAGAATAGGTGTCGCATTCGGTTAGTTGTGAATATTTAATTGTATGTAATAAAAAGAAATAAAAAAATATAAAACACATAGAATTTACTTAATAATTATATAAGAATTATTGTCTTTTTACATATCATTTCAACCTGTTAAACAATTGAAGAATACACAAGTTATCCACAAGTAATTAACGTAATATTTTCAGAAGGGTTCTCTACATTTGTGACGGTCATGGAGTAATAATTTTACAAGATTCTCCTCATAATTTCTTTCTTTATCAATACATTTCTTGTAACAGAAAAATCAAGAGGGTTTTATGTAAAAGTTAATATTTATTATCTAAATATAGGAATTATATAGATGAGGAAATGATAAAATTGTACTAATTAGATACTAGATTGAAGGGATTAAATCTTTAAGTGGAACTTTGTATAAAGTTAGCAAAAGAAGGAGGTTGATGGGCTCTTCTCTCAATACTTTATCAGGAGTGAGAGAGAAGAAGCTCATCAAATTATCTCCTAAAAATACCAGTATAACGAGAGAGCAATAAGCGAGTTGTCTTTATATTTTCCGTATAGTCCCTCTTCGTCTCCCACAAAAAGAAGAACTTCTGTTTTTAC
The DNA here is from genome assembly GCA_963663665.2 of Sphaerochaetaceae bacterium. Taxonomy (GTDB): domain Bacteria; phylum Spirochaetota; class Spirochaetia; order Sphaerochaetales; family Sphaerochaetaceae; genus SABI01. Next base: position 738,234 of record CAXXKP010000001.1, on the reverse strand, counting down.
AGAGACAGCATCTTCTATTTCATAGGAAAGAGAAGGGCGAATGAGAGCATTAAATGGTTTAAGTTCGGCAATGGTGAATAATTGAAAAGTAAAACGATCATCAAAGAACTTTTTTTGTACTCTTAAGGTCGCTACATGTGAGAATTCATCAACATAGCGCCCTTGATATACTAATGAGTCGTGATGTTCTGCAATATAAGAGAGCATGTATTGATTAGATATATCAAAGCCTAACAGTTTCCAGTCTACTCCAAATAAGGTTTGAAGATAGTTGTGTTCTTCTGTAACGGCAGATGGTGCAAAAGTTGTGGTTACTGAGCTGAATGCTTTATCAAAAAAGAGTATAGATTCTCCTCTTATCACAACAGGACCTACTGCAGTACTTAAAGAACCTCCTATTACAGGATAGTGGTCATACTCTTGGCTAAGAGTTACTGCAAGTGGTGAAGTGCATGTGACTGTTAGAGAGCTTATATGAGGCTCATCACTATAGGTATACCCTCCGACTATTTCATAGTTTATTAAAGATCCAAAGTAGTGTAATTTTGCAAATACTTCACTATTTTCTAATGAAAGCTCTGGCATTTCAGGTTCACTCATAGTTACTGTTGTACTTGGGGCAAGAATTAAAGGAAGAGATGTCCATATTGAAGAGGAATCATACAATGAAGTGGGGCTAAATTGAGTTACCCAGATCCCTTCTATTGTGTAATCTCCAATGTAATATGATCCTTTAATAACAGGAATCCCTTTCTTTAAGTCTGGAGTTTCTGTAAGAACATAATCCTGAAGATTCCTAGGTGAAATAATATCAGTGAGAAAGAGAGCATCTGCTTGTCCTGATGCAATAATCTGTTTTCCCACCTTTATATCAATATTATCGAGATAGAACTCTGCATACGCTTCCCGAATATTAAATGATACAGATTCATCTTTTGCTATTGTTACGTAAGGCTGAATAAAAAGGTGAGAAATATCCTTATACATATCAATTGATAGATCTATTGATTGTTTGTAATGTGTGATATCACCTCCATCAAAACTTGTTGCTAAAGAAGTATGAGAAAGTCCGTTGTAGCTTATATCTACTGCAGCTAATGGGATAAGAATCGATATAATTAATATAGCTAATATAATAATTTTTTTATGCATGATATTTTTTTCCTTGTTAGAATCGAGGTCCAATTTTTAGTTGTCTTTCCGTAAAAAGGGAATCGTCAAAATCGTTATTAAATGAGACATTGTTCATAGTAATTCTTGTTTTAGTCCCTTTAATGTTGTTTTCCATCACCATGTCAGTTATAACAATAATTGAATCGATTATAGTTGATTCATGAATTGATAAAGTTTTTACTAAGGTATTCCCTTGATAAAATTCCTTTTTTAGACCAAATGATCCATCTTTAGCAATCCAGTTTAATGTTTTTGTGATATCCCCTCCTTTTTTAAGGGGGATACTTTCAATGACATAACAATCAACATTCTCTATTGTTTCTTCTCCTATAATTAAGTGGGTATCCTTATTAGGATTCCTAGCACCCATATCATCGTAAGTGAAATCAGAACCCATAAAGGAATCATTTTTATTACTTGAGGCAATCCTCTTGACCCTTTTTAATGCGGGAAGATAAATCCATTGATCATCATCTTTGTCAGAGGGGTAAGAGATACTTAAAAATCCAGTATCTTTTACATCAGATGGGGCCGTGAAGAACATTAATTTTTTCTCAATTCCTTCTTCAATAGTTCGAATTTGAACAATACTACGTTCTCTTGTAGACCCTCGTGCGTTTGTGATTCCCATGGCAAGATCTGCTTTCATATCATTACCTGTATCTCTGTTGTAAACCTGTTGCATGATGTCAAATCCACTAGGGGTAGCCCAAATCGGTATAATAGAGATGATGATGAGGAAAAATAATAGGGATAATTTCTTCATTATGTTATTCATAGTAATACTCCTTAATTTTTGGTGTTATGTTAATTTTATTTTTTTTATCGATGGCCACAATTGTCACTAACAACACGGTAAGAGTCATTGCTGCACTAATAACCATATTTAATGCAATGAGAGCTCCAACTTGTCTGTTTGGAGGGAATACGCTGAAAGTAAGGACAATAAAACCACCCATTACGGCAATTGCATTAAATAGTATCGCTTTCCCTGTATGGGTAATTGTTTCATTTACAGTCTCTTGAATTGAAAGCCCTTCTTTACGTTTTAATAAGTAGTGTTCAATTAAGTGAATTGCATAATCGACACCAATACCAATTGCGATAGAAGAGATAAGTGCTGTAGCAGAACTCAAAGGAATCCCTAAGAGCCCCATCACTCCAAAATTTACAGTTGCCGTAATTGCTATGGGGATAGTCCCAATTATTCCTATGAGGATGTTTTTGAAAACAATTGCTAATAGGAGAGCCACAATAATAAACGAGATTGTTAATGAGAGTATTTGGCCATCCATAAGGAGCTGAGAGAAAATGTATGCAGTGTATCCACTGCCAGAGTAGCTTATTGAGATCCCAAGCTCATCAAATTCATGAGTGTACGATTCAACAGAGTTAATAATTTCTTCCATCAATAAAGTGCTATCGTTTTTAAGCTGAAAGGTCATATTTGCTTTTTCAAAGTTATAATCTACAACTTGTGAGAGCGTTTCACTGTCTCCACTCATATCATAGAGAAGTAAGTATTGAGCGATTAGTTCTTGATTATCTGGTATTGATAAAAATTGTTCTTCTTCTTCATTCATTACAAAATTCATTCTTTTAATAAAATCAGTAAGAGAGAAAGCTGCCCCTACAAGGTTGTTGGTAAGAATATTTTGTTGCATATTTTCCATTGTTTGTAATACTTTCGGGTCTTTAAAGGTGTCTATATTCTCACTTGATAAAATGACATTAACCGAGTTTGTTCCACCGAATATTGCATTTACAAATTTGTCGGTAACTACTATTGGATGGTCTTTTTCGAAGTTTGCTAAGAAACTTGTATCTATCCAGATCTGTGTTGACCCATATAACCCTAATGCTGTTAATAGGATGCCTCCAATTATAATTGGTCTTGGCCTTTTAAGTATTAATGTCGTGAGGGCGTTATTTTTTAACGGATCTGATATAGATTTTTTTTTCTTATTATAAACCTTAGGAATTCCTAGGACTCTTATTGAAATAGGGAATAACATAAGAGCGAAAATCATTTCTGTGAGTACTCCGATGGAAGAGAAGAGCCCAAAAAATCTTACAGGTAGTACCTGGGAAGTCATAAGAGCTGAAAATCCAATTGCCGTGGTAACTGCTGCCATCGATACTGGGCGCACCATATGAGTGAGAGTTAGATGGATAAGATTATCTTTGGAAATGAGGGGATCTTTTTCAATTATATGCATGATTGAGTTATGCATATGTATCCCATAAGCAACACCTATGGCAATGAGCATAACTGGAATCATCGTATCAACGGCATACACAGGGACTCCGAAGAGAGCCATTGATCCAAAGGAGGCAATAGTTCCGATAAGAACAATTATAAGATTAAGAAGAGTGTGTCGAATACTCCTTAGTAAAATGTATAAGAGAATAATCATCGTAATGATAACTAGAGGGAACATTCTAACCATATCAGCGGGTCCAAGTTCTGCTAAAGCTCCCTCTACAATAGCTCTACCTGCTACATAGATAGTTTCTGGTCCTTCATACTGAGAAATATATGTTATAAGGTCTTTCTGTAATTGTGTAGTATCAGTATCATCTGCTATTTCAAACATGATTAAAGCAGAGGTTTCATCTTCACTTACAATTCGTTTATAGATCATCTCGTTTGAAGAAACACTCGTTCTTAATATATCTAGTTCTTCTGCTGTATTTGGAACTGAGTCGTAAAAAGATGTTACTTGAAGGCCCCAATCATCCACTTTTATATTACTTGCAGTGTAGAGAGATGTAACTTCACCATCGCGAAGTTCTTCAAAATGATTTGGCAAATCATCAGATATCTCCTTTATCTTCTGTAAAGTTCCTGTGTTGTAGATGGATGTTGGATGCTCTATTGCTATCATGATAGCATCGCTTATTCCAAATATCTCACTATTTTCATTGCTCTGAACAAACAAAGGATGAGCCGATGGCATATACTCATCTAGATCTGTTTCAAGATGAGCATGTTGGACTATTAAGAACATAGACCCAATTGTTATAAGCAAAATGAATAGAATTACCAATAAGGGTTTTTTTGTAATAGTGTATAGTAGTTCCATATTCCTCCAGTAGTTAACGATAACTAACCTTCTAAGTAAAAAAAATATATTCACCTTAAAATAAAAGTGTTTGTAATAGATGAGCTAATGGATCTATTTCCTCGATGAGAGTGCTTACTCCATGAGAAAGATGCCATTTAGTAACTGTGAAGCGGATAATACTTAAGGTAATAATTGCTCCTTCATGAGTGGAAAGCTTTTTATTCCATTGTGATTCTGTTTGTAATAGTGCAAATTCTTTCTCTATTGATGAAAGAATTTGATTTACCAGATTAAATAAATGGGGACGTAACTCTGGGTCGTTATGAAAAGCCTCTTCACTAAACACAAAGAGGGCGTAGGATGGGTTCTTTTCAATCGTAGTAAAAAGAGCAGTAAGAAATGGAGTGAATACTGATTGATTTAAATTATGAGGTTTACCTATCAGAACGAAGTGAGGAAGGATTGCTGACTGAAGGGTTTCGACGAGGGCCACTAAGATCTCATGCTTTGATTCAAAATGACGATATAAAGCAGGTTCACTTACCCCTATTTTTTTGGCAATATTTCTTATTGTTAAATTACTCAGTCCTTTCTCTACAATAAGTTGCATTGAGACTGAGATAATTTGCTGCTGTTTTTCCGTAAATTCTTTCATTTTTTTCCCATAAAGTTAACGATAACTAACCTATTGCTATTTTTATTATTTGTCAACATATTTTAATATATAAATCAAAAAATATTTTATCCATTTTATATTAACTCTATATTACTGGGGAATCCATGTTCCATCCAATACTGGAACATTTTTTCACCTCCCCCTTTTTGAATAAGTTCGAAGGTTTTTAGGTCAATGAACCTGATTTGTAAATCTACTTCTCTAGACAGGTTAGATAATTCTCTTGAATGCTCTCTAATAGTATTTTTAATGTATGGGAATAAAGCTCCCATATTTCCCCCAAGGACTATTTCTTCAGGATTAAACAGGTCAAATAATTCGGACATTACTTCTCCCATCTTCTCTGCAGCAAAATTTACGCGGTTTACTACTGCTGTTTCATTCTTGCTATATCGTTCTGCTAAAGATGTTGTGTATAAGACAGAAGAAGGTAATGAAGAAAGCAATGTTGTTTCTCCCAAATCTTGAGCGATTGATTCTAACGTCGCTACTGTTCTTAAGCAACCTAATGCTCCACATTTACATTTCTTTGTCCCACCAGTTACTTTTAAGTGACCAAGTTCTCCTGCGAATCCGTTTGTTCCCATATACAGATTGCCATTAATTAAGATTCCAAGACCAATTCCTTGGGTGAAGAAGATGAATAAAATGTTTTTCCTGCATGTTTCTCCAAGCCCTGTTTGAGATAATGCAGCTAAGTTTGCATCATTTTCTACTAAAATTTTTTTATTAGGGAAAAGATCTGCAAGATAGGTGAGTAGGTTAACCCTCTCAAAAACAGGGTTAGAGCTTTGAAGAAGAGTTTTTGTTTTAGGATTAAAAACTGCAGAAATACCGACACACACCCCTAGAATATTATATTTAGTTTTCCTCATAAGATCAGAAGAGTATCGATGTATATTATCAAGGATAATATCAAGAGAATCAGAGGGAATTACTTCAAAACGAGTAGATTCTATAATTGTATTTTCAAGATTTACAATAGCAAGGTATATATGCTGGGTATGATGCATATCAATAACAAGAGTATGGGCATAGTCTGCATTGAAAGTCACTTTTGCAGCTTTTCTTCCTCCTGTAGAACGAATATTATTGGTGACTTTAAGCAAGCCTTCCTCTTCGAGAGCTGTACACATATTTGAAACAGAAGCGAATGAAAGATGTACTGCTTGGGCTAGTTGAGATTTTGAAAACCCTGTATTTCCACGAAGTTGAGTATATATTTTTACAGCGTTAGCTATTTTTACATCAACAGTGGTAGAGACATTCTTCATTATTGAGGCTCCTTTATTTCAACTTGTTTGTAATTTAGATGAAGTATGTGGACACTATTATCTGATACTGAAATTAAAATGGCAACAACTATTCCAATAATAGCACATATTGATAGAAATGTTGGATTATCTAAAGGATTAAACATCCAATTCAAAAAAGCTCCTACAGATGGAATAAGGAATTTCCACATAGTAATAGAAGAGATTTTAACGTCTTTTCTTGCAACGAGGCCCATCCATATTGAAACAGCAGTTGCCGTTATGAAAGAAAGATAGAGTAAACTGATTATTCCTTTAAAGGGGATATTGATAGTAATATGAGGTTCGAATATCAGGGCAAGTATATATACTACTGGGCTTCCTAAAAAAAGTTGAGCATTTGTGATGCGAACGGGATCAAAAGAAGAGAACTTTTTTTTCATAATGACATTGCCTAAACCACTTGCGATATTGCAAAAAAAGAGAAGTCCCCCTCCTAAGATATTATGTGTCCCTTGATCAATATTCCCATCCTTTGAGATCGTTAAAACGATGATAGAAATAACTCCAATTGACAACCCTGCTACTTTCTTAAAAGATACTTTCTCATCTTTGAAGGCTATCATTGCAATAGTTGATGAAACTGCAGGAGATGCTCCAATAATAATCGCGCCGAAAGAGCCGTTCACTAAATTAAGACCAATATTAAACGCACTGAATAGAATAATAGTCTGGAAAAAAGTTAATAGTAAAAATGGCCCTATATTACCTTTTAATCCAGAAAAAGGATTTTTTCGAGTAAAAATAAGAAGCATAACTCCTGCAATTAATAATCTAAAAGAGGCGAGGTGCAATGGGGGGAGGTATTCTAAGGTAATTTTACCTGCTAAAAACGCTGAAGCCCACAAGAATGATGCAAAGATTGCCAAGAGATTCACCTGTAAAGTTGGATCCCATTTTTTCATGGGGTAATCCTTTCTTGGATGATATCTATCATCGTAGAATCGAATTGATCCATTCCTTCTATGTGAATTTTTTTTATAATAGAGAGAAGGAGAGGAAAGTTTTCCCCCGATAAACCTTCATCAAGGGCTAATGGTGCCTCTGTTAATGCAAAAAGTGTACTTTCTAGTGCAACTTGGCCAGCAAGTGAGGTTTTAAGAGCACAAGAAGGTTTTGCCCCATCACATGCTATTCCCGCTAAGGTGTTCACAACAAAGTTCATAGCTCTTATAACTTGTTCTTGACTGCCTCCACTTGCCCATGTTAAGGAAGCCGCGACTGCTAGAGATGATGAAAGGGCACACCCACACATCGGGGTGAGAACCCCTGTAACTTGTTTTACCATATGTAACAGATAGAGTCCTAAGAGGGCTGTATGGAGAATCTCTTTTTTTGGTTCTATCATCTTAAACCCATAAAAAAGTGAGATAAAGAACGTGATTCCATGGTTCCCAGACCCCCCACATGATAAAATAGGAATTTCTTCTCCTCCCATCCTTCTTCTTGTTGCATTTGAAATTGATGTTCGAGTTTTATAGATTAGCGAGGCTTTTGAATTCAGATTGGTTCCATATAAACTTTCTATAATTGAAGCTTCCGATTGTAGTATGTTGTCGGTGGTTTTTCCTGCCGAGACATTATAAGAAAATCCCTCATTAATAAATTCAATATCTGAAAGAGGAATTGTCTCAATACATCCAAGCACATCTTCTAATTTAAGTATTAATGAAGAGTGCGCCTCTTCTTCGATAAAACTTTTCTTAAATATCTCCTCTCCTTGGAATTGGAGGGAATTGATTGCATCATGCTGTCCTTCTACAACTGCTATTGTGTGAATATTGTCGCTGAAAGTAAGAGATGTGCTCGCATATATATGGTCTTTCCCTTCTTTTACAGTAAGTAATACAGAAACACTGTCTAATAAAGAATTAGCTCTATCTATATCTGTTTTTGTGATTCCTTTAAAAATGAGGAGGGGTTCTGATGGCGTTGGAAGGACTAATCCAAGGGCCACAGCAAGATGGATCCCTTTCCCTCCACTTCCTGGGATACGTGCAGATGTTGCGTTTTTAAAGAGATTCTTATCAAGAGATATTTCTATGTTTTTTAATTCTGCTAGTGCTTTCTCTTTTTTTACATCAAGTTTAGAAGTATATAATTCTATTGCATTATTACAGGAAAAGGCTATTGCGACAGGGTCTGTACATCCCATAGATAATTTCAATTCACCCTGTGCAATAGTAATAAGTTGATCACCTGTTTTTTTTTGAGGCATTAAATTTCTCCAATTAGTCTTAATGCATTTTTAGAGAAGATTAGTTCCATTTCATCCTCATTTAGATTCATGAATCTAAATGCTTTATGTTGTTCTTCAAGATAGATGGAGGCAAACCCTCGAGGCATCCAGCTAGAATCTGTAGCAAAAATAATCCTGCCAGGACCTACAGTCTGCACAAATTTCTGGATAACACTTTCTAAAGAGAGAGGATACGGCATCCAGCGTATCCACTGGTTTGATCCGGAGGTATCAACATATACGTTTGGTCGAGTCCAACAAACTTGTAGCAAATCTTCTATGTGGGTACACCCAAAATGAGGTACTACGAAATTTAGATGGGGGAATTCTCTTGAGACTTTTGCGATACTCATTGGTGAGATGTTTATACCATCAGGAGTCCCTCCTGCTGCTCCAAGAAGTCCAAAATGAATGAGAACGGGAACATTATATGTTTGGCAGATTTCCCATAGAGGGTAATATTTAGGGTCAGAAAGATGAGTATCAATGAGTGGTCCTAGTAATTTATAACCTTTTAATTTTAGGTCTCTCAGTGCATGCTCTAACTCTTGTGCAGCATTGGGAGAATCAGGATGATGATGTGCAAACCCAACGAATTGTTCAGGGTACATATTTACAATTGAAGCAAGGCGTTCATTTCCACCACCAGAGACAAAAAAGGCTCTTTCGACCCCTTTTTTTATTAAGTCTTCACTATACAATTTAGCCATCTCTGTATCTGACTTGGCTGCTTCTTGATGTGGGAAATTAAATGCTTTCCTCCAAGTTTCTCCATGGTCTCTACTACCGGTACTATCGAATTGTATCTTACTAGGCATGTCATAGTCAGGGAACCAATCTCCTTGAACTGGGAAATGCATATGAAAATCAACGAGAGGAATATTTTGAATCATAAAATCAACCTTTACTATTACTTTGTACTACAACCATTTTGGTGTAGATCTTTTCCTATTACCCTTTCACTCCAGTGAGGGCAATACCTTGTATAATTTGACGTTGGAAAATTACAAACACGATGAATACTGGAATTGTAGCGATAGATGCTCCAGTCATTACCATTTCCCATTGGCTTTGGAATTCTCCATTAAAGAATGAAAGTCCAACTGGAAGTGTATATTTTTGTACATTATTTGAAATAATCAAAGGCCACATGAAGGCATTCCAGTTGCCTATAAACGAAAATATTGCGAGTGCTGCAAGAGCTGGTTTCACTAATGGGATTGCAATTCGAGAGAAGAGATAGAATTCATTTAATCCATCTATTCTTCCCGCATCAAGAAGGTCATCTGGAACTCCCTGAAAAAATTGTCTCATGAGGAAAGTTCCGAATCCGGACATTAATCCTGGAAACATAATTCCCCAATAAGAATCAACCCAATGGAGATTATTTGACATGATATACCATGGGATGACTAACATTTCAGTTGGAATCATCATCGTAGATAAAATCAATAGAAAGACCGCTTTCTTCCCTTTGAAATTATATTTGCTTAGAGTAAATCCTACTAAAGAATCGAAGAAAAGAACCGAAGCTGTAACACAGAGCCCAACAAAAAGCGAGTTAAAAAACCACCAAGGGAAATTGCTGTTTTTGAAAATTCTTATATAGTTTTTTATGCTAGGATTTTTTGGAATGATAGATAAAGAAAATACATCTACTCCTTGTTTAAAGGAGGTGGTGATCATCCAAACAAAAGGGAAAAGCATACCAACTCCAATCAACGTTAATATGAGAGGCCGAATAATATGTATGATTGATTTATTAGTCTTCATTTTTCATCACCTTTAGTTGAATTAGTGTAATTAATAAGATAATTGCAAATAAAATTACTGTCATTGCAGAGGCATATCCCATATCAAATTTATGGAAGGCCGTATTATAAATATAAAGAACAAGTGGCTTTGTTGAGTTTAACGGACCACCTTCTCCCTGATAAGTCATATTTAAAACTTGAGTAAATATTCTCAAATATCTAATTGTTCCAGTGATTACAAGAAATACAATCGTTGGCTTTAATAAAGGGATTGTAATATATTTTAATACGGCCCAATTCCCTGCTCCATCAATCTCTGCTGCTTCATAATATTGATCACTTATTCCTTTAAGGCCAGCTAGGAAAATTATCATTTGGAATCCAATATCTGCCCAAATAGTAGTAAGAAGGATTGAAAAAATAGCTTGAGTTTGACTAAATAAGAATTTCTGTTGTGGGAGTCCTATAGAAATAAGAATCTTGTTAAAGATTCCAATAGGTGCCGGTTGATATAACCATCTCCATACCCAAGCAACAGCGACCATACTTGTGATATAAGGAAGGAAATACACTGCTTTGAATACATCACTACCTATTTTTACTCTATCAATATTATAAGCAAGAATAAATCCTAATAATAAACTTACTGGGAGTCCATATAGTACATACTTTCCTGTATTGCCTAAGGTTTTCCAAAATATTTTGTCTTCGAACAATGTTTTATAATTAGTGAGCCCAATAAAGTTCTTATTCTTTGAGACGATATCCCAGTCTGTAAGTGATAAAAAGAAGGCATAGAAAGTAGGATAAAACCTAATAATAATATAAAAAAGAAGCGGGAGAATTAAGAAAACATAAGCCCATCTTCGTTTTGTTCTTTCAAGAGAATGCTTTGAAACAGTTTCCATGTTATCCCCCAATTATTATATTTCTATGCAGTAAAGATCTACTGCATAGAAAAGATGGTAGGATACCCGAAATTTTGGGTATCCACTGATAAGTGTTTATTTACTGCTATAATACTTATCAAGCATAGCTTGTTCAGTAGCTGCAGCTTGGTCAACAGCGTCTTTTACTGACATGTTATTGAGAGTAACTTGGTCATAAGCATCAATCCAAACTGTTCTTTGAACTGTTTCATCGATGAACTTAGTTGCATGAGCAAACTCTAAGCTTCGAATGAATGGGCCGTATTTTGGATTGTTTTTGAATTCATCTGTGAGAGCAAGAGCTTTTTTAGCTGGGAGTTCACCAACAGATTCTAACCACATTGCCATTACTTCATCAGAAGTGAGGAAGTCTAAGAATTTAATTGAGGCTTCAAGTTGTTTCCCTTCAGTGAAACTAGTAATACCATTTGCCCAGAAAGAAGCAAAACTTGAAGAAATTCCATTCATGCTTGGTAATTCAGCTACTGCGTAGTTGAGACCTTCAACGGCATCAAGAGTTCCAAGTCTGAAAGAACCGTCAACAGTCATTCCCATTGCGCCTGATTTGAATGCTGTTACATCGTCTGTCATAAAGTTCGGCATACCAACTTTTTGGACTAAATTTAAATCAGTGAAGAATTTGAATGCATCATATCCTGCTTTTGAATTATAGGTAACTTTTTTGTTATCATCTGAATATGGTTGGCCACCCATTTGTCTAATTAGAACTTCTCTTACCCAATGGTGCATTTGTGCTCGTAGTTCGAGAGTGAGACCCGTTTGAAGATAGTTGCCATTTTTGTCTGTAATTGTGAGTTTTTTTGCAAATTCGACCATTTCTTCAACAGTCTTTGGTGGTGTATTAGGATCTAACCCAGCTGCTTTGAAGAGGTCTTTGTTCCAGAAGAGTGCCAATGATCTTACTGCAGTAGGAAGAGCATAATACGAACCGTCAAACTTTGCTGCACTTACGAGTGGGAAGAATTCATTTTCAATCTTTTCGTTATTAAACACTGATTTTGGTAATGGTTGTAGGTACCCAGAATCGATATAGGTAGGAAGCCATCCATAATATAGGTTGATTACGTTTGGTCCTGTTCCTGATGGGACTGAGGATGCAACTTTTGTGTTGTAGTTCTCATAAGGGAATGTTTGTTGAGTGACCTTGATGTCAGGGTTTCTCTCTTCAAACATTGCAATAAGTTTTTCCATCAACACAGATTTTGTTTCATAAAAATATTGCCAATAGACAATCTCTGTTACTTCTGCTGTTGTGGCTTTGCTTGCTTCTTGTTGCCCTCCAGCAAAAAGAGCTCCTGTTACCATTAAGATAGCTAGAGCCAATAGCAATGTAATACTCAATCTTTTCATAATTTCCTCCTATGGAAAGTGTATATCATGAAATCCTTATTTGGATATCATTTGTTGTTTTAACTCACATACATGTGAAATTTTTCGCTTTATATTACTCATCATTTTATTACCTTCATCTTCATATTCGCCAAGGAGGGATATGAGATAACTCATTTTCTCCTCCGTTCCCGACTTCCTCATATAGAACCAACCAATTTCTTTTCCTTTATCAATAAATGATATAAATAGAATATGTGGTTCATTAGTAATGATTTTTTCATCATAATCCCATATGAAAAAAGGCACTATTGCTGTATAAATTGAAATCCATAGATATGAATTGCGGTAGAATTGATAGATGATTTTTCCTCTAACAACCTCTTTTGCGTTATACCCTTCGGAAAAAGGTATAAAAGATTTGTGATCTAATAGATACGATAATGCATATAATGCACTGAGCATTCCATTTCCACTATAGAGAACTGAATTATTTTCTAAAGGAAGAGGAAATACTACATGCCCAGATTTCTCACACCCAATCCCATAATTGCCTGATGAAGTGATCCTATCTACAACCCATCTATCTCCAACACAAGTATAAGAGGTCTCTATATTCAGATCTTGTTTGATCCTTTTCTGTAAAGAGAAATCACTTTCTATTGTATGAACAAATAGTGGCTTTTTATCCTCTTTCTCATTATAAAGCGCACAAATAATATATCCTAATGAATCGCCATTATAGATTAATACTCTATCACTATTTTCTTTCTCAATTTTTTTATATTGCAAGAGGAAAGCTCGATCCCCATCTCCATCTAAGATTGCAGCGTATGCACTAAAGACTTTTCTGCTTCTTGCTTCTTTGAAAAGTCTTTTTACAGTTGATGGCAGATTCTCAGAATAGGAAACCGATTGTTCTAAGTCTTCGAGGATTGCTACTCCACTATCATAATTGATGGTGTTTTGTTTTTGTGTGCCTGCAATTGAGATAAAAGGAATAGAAGAGATGTCAAGGATTTCTGAGAATATCGAAGAGGCTGCTCCATTAGCACAATCTATGAGTAATGGACATTCCTTAAAAACTTCTGATGAAATATTTTTACAAGCCTCAAGAAGGTTTTTGAGATAAAGGTTTTTTGTATTAAATAAAATTGGTGTAATAAGATAATTTCTGGATATTTCTTTTCTTGTACTCCTTTCTAGCACAAGAGCACTCAGTTTATGTTCACCCATTTCACCGTTTGGATAAAGTTTTTTCCCGTCAACGAAAAGTTTGATCCCATTATATTGAGGAGGATTATGACTCGCAGTAAGCATAATAGCTAATGAATGGTATTCTGCTGTATATTGTGCCACATAGGGAGTTGGGATGATACCAAGATCAACCATCGTTATTCCCATATCAGAAAGGGCTTGATGAATGCTTTTTTTAAGAGGTGACCCTTGATAATAATCTCTTCCATCTTCTCCAAAAGCAATATGAGTAAGATTTTTGTATAGTTCATTTGACAAAGCTAATTCAATGAAAGAAGAGATGTAGAGGTAACAAAAACGTGGTGTAAGAAGAGTATTATTGGTAAATTCAATGAGCGACTGATATAGGTCAACTTCTTTTGTATCTACAATCGCTCTAATTCCGTCAGTGCCTTGTAAACGCCATCGTGTAATATCAAACAGAGTAAAAAGGAACTCAGAGGAAATTTGCTTTTCCTTCATAGTGCTCAAGATTTCTTCTACCATGTCTGTTTGAATTATTACATCTGAGTGCGTATTATCGACAGCAGTTTCAATTATTGAGTTTATAGATGAATTAAGGTAGCCTTCATTTTGCCAAGTTTTTCTTAACAAATTGGGATCAACCTTTTTCATTGTCTGTTTCGATAAAAAAACTGCCATCTACTTCTCCTAGGATAAGAGTTTAAGTGCTGCTTGTAAATTCTCTTCTACAAATGTTCTTCTTGATGGAGCAACCGTATGTTCTCCTGGGTTCCATTCAGAGAACCAATATCCAATTCTACCATCTGAGTTATGGCTAAGCATAAGATGATTCCATGCTTGATCTACAATATTAGCATCAACTCCTGTTTTTTCTGCTTCATTTATTGCGTCTCTCACTTTTTGAGTCAAATCCCAAATAGGTTTAGCTTCTCCTTCAGTGAAAGTTTCTATTTTGGTGTTGCCTAAATAATCTGGAAGGCTAATAGTTGTAAACTCTTTCTGAGAAGATATTACTTCTTCTATCCAAGATGGAGAAATACAATCAAGGGAACTTAGTTTTTTTAAGAATTCATCCATTACTTCAAACGTCTTTTCAAAGCCACTATTGAAACGATCAATGAAAATTGTCTCTGCATCTCTTTTGAATAAAAGGGTTCCATTAGGATGCTCTTCAGCGAATTTCTTTACACCTTCTATAACAGTGTCCACAGGAAGAAGTCCTTTCATCATAAGTTTAAAGAAGCGGGCAGGAGTATCTGGAAGTTGATACACAGCAGGTACTGCTATAAGAGAGTGATTATTCCCTAAATCAACTTTGCAAGGGAAATGAGGATCTTGTGAGAGACCTTTTTCTGTTAATCCTTTTTTGATTTGTGAAGAGAGAGCGATGAACCATTTGATTCCATTATTATATAAAACCTCACCCATATCTTGGCTAAATGCAAATTCTGGGGGAAGGAATCCTTCAGTTTCTGTGTTAAGTATTGATCTGTCTAATGCAAGACCTGTTTCCATCTGTTTAGAAAATTCTTTTTCATTTAATAATTGTGGGATAGGGTGGGTGTAGGTATAGGTGCCAAGTTGAAATTCTTTCCCTTTGTGTTGTGTGATAAAATTTAGAACATAAGGATATTCTTCCTTAAGGAGTTGGGAAGTAAATCCTGAAATAAATAAGTTCGCCTTTAATCCATATTTTGCATAAAGCTCAAGAAGTTGCTTATATCCTTCCTCAACTATTTGTTTCTCATCGCCAACTTCAATTTCACATCGTTGCACATTAAAATTAAATGCGAAGCCTAATTTAATCATATAATCCTCACTTTATGAGCTTTGTTTTTATAATACTTATTATAAATGTTATAATAAGTATGTCAACTAAAATATCCAAATTTTTATTGCACCACTTTTCTTACTTCTTAAAGATAGAATCCACCATAATCTTTTCACTTGATAGGATTTTTTCTTTATCATTAAATATTCGTAGCATCTCGATAGTATTGAATAATTCTCTTACATTTCCTGGCCAATCATATTCAAGCATTACTTTACGTGTGATAGGTTCAATAATTCTCTGATCATGATGTAAGGCGAGGTAGTGATCTATTAAAAAAGGGATATCTTCTTTTCTTTGCCTTAAAGGGAGCAATTTTAAAACAATCTTGTTGATTCTATTGTACAGATCAAATCGTAATCTTTTCTTTGCCACAAGTTGCTTCAAATCAATGTTACTTGCAGTAATCAATCTAAAATTACTTACATCAATTTCATCACTACCTAATTGAGAGAATTGATTGGTTTCAAGAAGTCTTAGAAGCTTACCCTGTACATCAAGACTTAAATCCTCAATCTCATCAAGAAACAAAATTCCCCCATCTGCCCTTTTTACACATCCTTTCTGTTCTTGAACAGCATCAGTATAAGCACCTTTTTTTGATCCAAATAGATAGACATCAGCTAAAGAAGAGGGAATATTTGAACAGTTTACTATTTCAAAAGGACCTTCACTATTAGATTCCTCTTTCAAAAGAGAAGCGACAATTTCTTTACCAGTACCACTTTCTCCATTGATATGGACAGCGCTGAAATTACATCCTATATGTGTGATAATACTCTTAATCTCTTGTATATGTTTTGAGGAACCTACGAGTTTGGAAAGGTGTCTGGATCTAGGATTATCAATTTCAAGTTCTTTCATTATTGTAGTGGATATATGTGGTGCTATCGCATTTATTGAACTCACACTTAAGGCACAAAGGAGAAGTTGCTTGATTAAAATCGGTCTATATAGGATAGCTATACCTCCTTCTGAGGCAAAGGTGCTTAATGGTTGTTTTTGTTTTGGAATCAAAATTTTTGGGCCTGGAATATTTGATGAGATTAAAAATTCTATAAGAGGGAGAAATCCTTCAGCTGAAAACCCTTCATCGATGATTAAAACAGGGTATGGATCTTTCAAAATTATTTTGGCTGTATGCTGTATTGTTGCTATGTTTGTAGTACTCACGCATCCTTTTTGTAGTTGGGTGTTTATTGAAGCTCTTAAACGCAAATCCTTTGTGAACAAATACATTGCCATACAAACTCCTGATGCCTGACTGTCTGTATTACGGTAATATTAGGACGGCTCTATAGGAATGTGTCAACTATGAGACATGAGGTCAATGATATATTGTTGAATTATCGAGACAGAAACAATTGCAGCTGTCTCTGTTCGTAGGATATTAGTATTAAGGAAGATGAGCTTTGCCCCATCCGAGACCAAAGAATCAACTTCTTCATCACTAAATCCCCCTTCTGGACCTATAGCAACATATATTGGTGCTTTAGCATCTTCAGAGAGCAAATTTTCTACAGTTGAGAATATTGAGAGAGGATTTTCTTCGGGTATTTGGTGTAAAACAAGTAGTCGATTGGGGTGTTTCACTGTTTTTGTGAGATCTTTTATTCCAACCGATGGCTTAATGTGAGTCATCACAGGAGAACTACTTTGTTGAAGTGCTTCTTTAATAACACTCTCATATCGGTCGATTTTACTCATCTCCTTTTTAGAAATATCTGCTATACAGAATTGAGAGATGAGAGGGGTTATCGAAGTAATCCCAATTTCTGTACATTGCCTTATTATTTGATCCATCTTTTTCCCTTTCGGGAGACCTTGGAAAAGATGAAGTTCAGGGAAAAATCCTCGATATGCACTTAATGTATCTGTAGAACTTTCCCACTCACCTTCTATTTTTCGAGAGATGGCAGTTAAGGAGTTGTTGGTAATAATGGAGATCGTCATTTCATAGAAAGAACCTATGCTATCACGAGAGGTGAAGTTGTCTCCTATTTTTAGGCGCAGGACTTTCACTAGATAGTGAAAGTCCTTACCTGTTAGAGAGATTTCCTTCTCTCCTTGAAAAGTATGAGGGAGTATAAAAACTCTCATCTATTTCCCTGTAACTAAGAAGTCAACGGCACGCTTTAAGACAGGGTCAAAATTAACATCAGCTATTGGTCTCTCGTCGTACGGGATTTCTTTAAGATATTCTCTTCTTAAGACAATCTCATACACAAACTTATCTAATTTTGAGTCTTCTGGGACCGCCGTATTGATAAATAGTTGGTAATCTTCTGGTGTTCCATTTGGATGATCTTTAGCGAACGACTCAGCTACTCCACTATTTATGAACTCAATATAGGAGTCCATATATTCTTCATCTACTTTCATTCCTTTGATTTCAATATCTACAGGGATTCCAATTTTATGAATGTCATTCCCGTTTGGAGTCTTATATTGGCTCCATGTAAGAGTGTAATACCCATCTTCATAAGGGGAGACTATTTGAATTAACCCTTTCCCGTAGGTTGTTGTTCCAATGAGAGTAGCTCTTTTATTATCTTTTAAGGCTCCAGCCAAGATTTCAGAGCTTGAAGCACTTCCTCCATTCACTAACAATACAATCGGAATATCTTTTGAGATTAGTGTTGAAGTAGATGCTACATACACTTTATCTCTACTCTCATTTTTTGATTTAATTTGAACAATTTTTCCATCATCAAGAATCATATCAGCAATCCGAAGGGCGCTGTCAACTATTCCTCCAGGATTATTTCTTAGGTCTATAATGAGAGAGGAAAGCGAACCTATCTTTATTTCTTTTAATTTTTCTTGTACTTGAGATGCTGTTGATTCGGTAAATTGTGTAATTTGTACATATCCTATGGTATCATCAATCACTGAAGCGGAGACTGTAGGGATTTGGACATTCTTTCGTGTAACTTTCACATCAAATGTTAAATCACCTCTTTTGATAGTAAGAACTACTATAGTTCCAGATTCTCCTTTAAGAGATTTCGACGCCATGTCAGCTTCAAGATCATCTACTGGTTCTCCATTAATATGACTCACAAGGTCTCCAGATAATAACCCTGCACTCTCGGCAGGAGATCCAGGAAACACACTTGTTATATTTATCATATAGGTTTCTGGTTTTGAGAAATCTCGATAATCAAGATAGTTCTTAGAAATATATGCCCCAATTCCGCCATATGTGCCTAATGTATCTTCACTAAAATCTGAACTCTCTTTTGAAACAATAAATGCAGAATAATCATCCTTAAGTCCTTCAAAGAGCCCCTTTGCCATCTCTTCGTATACAGTCTTATGGTCTATATCAAAAAGGAAATCTCTTTCTACAAGTCGATAAAGCAACTCGAGTTTTCTCATATTCTGTGTTATTTCATCAGTATTATCTGTTGTATTTGAGCTTTGGGAAGCCCCAAAGATCGTGTTGATTGCCTGTTCATCCACACCACCTGATGCAAGAATTTGTGTAGTGCTTATAACAATAATCAAAAATATTGTAATTAATCTAAACTTTTTCATAAAGTAAATATAATTGAAAATGTGATATCCGACTACTAGTAATATCTAGTTGACCTCAATCAATTATGACAATACACTTTGTCTCTATGATTAACTATATAGCTTATCCGGCATGGATCTCTCCATATGTGATCAATTCACTTCCAATTCGATGGTATAGCATGATGTACATTGTAGCTTTCGGTGTCACCTATTTTCTTTTCATTCATCAACGAAATAGAGATAAAATAAAAATAACTAATGATGACACCGTGACACTCTTTTTGTATGCAATTACAGGGCTTATTATAGGAGCCCGTCTTTTTTCATCTCTCTTATATGAAGGAAGTGCTTATTATTGGTTACATCCTTGGCTTATATTTTGGCCATTTCAAAATGGAGCTTTTGTCGGCCTCCCAGGAATGAGTTACCATGGAGGACTAGTAGGCGCTGTTGTTGGGACATATCTTTTTAGCAGAAAATACAAATTTTCATTTCTTCATATTGGAGATATTCTCGTTACTGCTATTCCATTGGGATACACTGCGGGGAGGATTGGAAACTTCATTAATGGAGAACTATGGGGAAGGGTAACTACTGTCCCATGGGGGATGGTGTTCCCATCTTCACCCCGCTTTTCAACTAAAATCGGATGGGTTCGAGAATTCGCCGACTCGATTGGGATGAATTATCAAATCGGGGATCTAATTAGTCTTCCTCGCCACCCTAGCCAGCTCTATGAAGCCTTATTTGAGGGCATAATTCTCTTTCTGATCATGTATTTTATTATTCAGCCAAGACGGAAGTGGAATGGATTCTCTATCGCATGGTATTTGATTGGCTATGGAATCATCCGTTTTATTATAGAGTATGTAAGGCAACCAGATTCACAACTTGGTTACATCATTAATGGGCAGGGAGATAGTTCCTCGATTGAATTCTTTCAGTCGTTATTAAATATCTCAATGGGTCAAATTTTATCACTTATTATGATAGCTAGTGGGATACTGCTTTTCCCTTTATCAAAAAAAATCCATCTTAGGGAACAAGAAAGATTAGAACAAGCTAAAACTGTAAAGAAGAAAAGGAAAAAAAGAAAAAAATGAGAACAATTACACAACGAATACAATCTCTTCAGTCTTACATGGTTGCCAATAACTTGGATGTCTTATATATAAGTGGAACAGATGTGCACCTTTCTGAATATGTCGCTCCTCGTTATAGGACTCGAGAATGGGTCACAGGTTTTACAGGATCAGCAGGGACGGTAATCCTCACAAGGGAAGAGACACACCTTTGGGTCGATTCTCGCTATTATCTTCAAGCTGCTATCCAAATAGAGAATACGCCTGTAATATTGGAGAAATTGGGTTCTGAAGGAGTGCTTGATCCATTTATGTGGATAGCGAAACATTCTGATACTATTAAAAGAATTGGTTTCGATAAGAATTCAATGAGCGTGGCGTTGTATCGTAATATGGTGAGTGCCTCAGAAAATGCAGAGATTACGATTCTCTTATTAGATGATTTCTTTGACCAATTATGGGGAGATAGACCTTCTATTCCATATTCTACAATTTTAGCTCTGCCAGAGAGCATAACAGGGCTCTCTCGAGCTGATAAGATTAATTCTATTCGTGCTTCATTAATGGAGAGAGGCGCAACAAGCACAATCGTCACTACTCTTGATGATATTGCTTGGATAACTAATTTGAGAGCAAAAGATTTACCTCATACACCGGTCTTTTTTTCATATCTTATTATTACGATGAATGATGCCATCTTATGTACAAGGAAATCTCGCTTTAGAGAGGAACTTCTTAAAGAGATTGCACCTGTAATAAAAGTCGTTGAGTATGAAGATGTATTATCTTCTATAGATTCTTCTATTCCTCTTCACTCTTCTATCTATATAAGTCCAGAACAAACAACAATGAGCATTTTTCAGGCAGTTGGGAAAAGAGGGATTATTATCGAAGGAGAGAATTTTTCAACTGCGCTTAAAGCAAGTAAAAATGAAGTTGAACTAGAGGGGATGCGAAGAGCTCATCTTCTTGATGGTATAGCCCTTGTTAAGCTGCTTTCTTCTCTTTCCAAAAGTAACGAAACTCTTACAGAAATCACAATTGCGCAAAAACTAGAACGTTATCGAGAAGAACAAGAAGAATATATTTCACCTTCTTTCTCTCCTATTGCAGGCTTTGGTCCACATGGTGCTATGGAACACTATAGTGCGAAAGTGGACAGCTGTTCCTCACTTGAAGGATCTTCTTTATTAGTTCTCGACACAGGGGGGCAATATGAAAGCGGAACGACAGATGTGACCCGTACTCTTTGCTTTGGGGAACCTAGTGATCAGATGATAAAAGATTATACTCTTGTATTAAAAGGTAATCTTGCACTATCTTCGATTCGCTTTCCTAAAGGAACCTGTGGATACCAACTTGATGTCCTTGCTCGTCAATTTTTATGGCAAGCAGGGCTTCTCTATGCACACGGAACGGGACATGGGGTTGGGCATCGTTTAAATGTACATGAAGGGCCTCATAATATTTCTCCCAAACCAATCAAAGTGCCTCTTGTCCCTGGGATGATTATGAGTAATGAACCAGGATTATATAGGAAAGGTGAGTACGGGATCAGACTTGAAAATCTTGTCGCAGTCTTTGAAGAAGGTGTTACTCTATTTGGCCCTTTTTATACTTTCGAAGTACTTACGTTATGTCCATTTGAGAAGCGTCTCATTGATGTGTCAATCTTGAGTGATCAAGAAATTGATATGCTCAACGCTTATCATGGATGGGTGATGAGTGAACTCAAAGACCACTTAAAAGACGAAGAGAAAGTGTGGCTACAAGAAGCGACTTTACCTCTAGAAAAATAATAGCTATATTTAACATGATAAGCTAATAGAAGAGAAATAGGAGTATTGAATATGGTTGAACCGTTGAAACGGAATAATAAGATACAAAGAAAAGGACCTGTAGTATTGGTCATCATGGATGGAGTTGGTTTTGGTAAATATAGTGAGGGTGATGCTGTAAAGGATTCAAAAACTAATACACTTACTGAGCTTTATGCCTCTACTCCTTGGACAAAATTAAAAGCTCATGGCGTTGCTGTAGGGCTTCCGAGTGATGATGATATGGGAAACAGTGAAGTCGGCCATAATGCAATAGGTTGCGGCAGAGTTTTTTCTCAAGGAGCAAAACTTGTTTCTCAGAGTATCGAAAGTGGTGCGATGTTTACTGGAAAAACATGGCTCAATCTTGTAAATAATGTGAAAGATCATAATAGTACTCTCCATTTTATAGGACTTTTAAGTGATGGGAATGTTCATTCTCATATCGACACCTTGAAGAAGATGATTCTTAAGGCAAAAGAAGACAATGTAAAGAATGTTCGTATTCATGCACTCCTCGACGGTAGAGATGTTGGTGAGTTAAGTGCTTTAGAATATTTTGATCCATTTGAAGAATTCCTATCTGAGCTGAATGATGAATCTTTTAATGCCCAGATTGCCAGTGGTGGTGGAAGAATGGTTATTACTATGGATCGATACAATGCGGATTGGTCAATGGTTGAAAAAGGGTGGTATACCCATGTTTTAGGTGAAGGGAGAATGTTCTCTTGTGCACATGAAGCTATTGAAACTCTGAGAAAAGAGACTGGAAAGATTGACCAAGATCTTCCAGCTTTTATCATTGCTAAAGATGGAAAGCCTGTTGGAGAAATCGTCGATAACGATAGTGTGATTCTCTTTAACTTCAGAGGAGATAGAGCGCTCGAAATAACAAAAGCCTTCGAAGCAGAGGAATTGCCTGAATTTGATAGAAAACGAAGACCCGCAGTCCAATATGCCGGGATGATGGAATATGACGGAGATTTACATGTACCAAAGCAGTATCTTGTTACTCCTCCAACAATTGACAGAACTATGGCAGAGTATCTTTGTGCTAGTAATATCAAACAATTCTCAATAAGTGAAACCCAAAAGTTTGGGCACGTTACATACTTTTTTAATGGAAATAGAAGTGGAAAATTTGATGAAAAATTAGAGACCTATGTTGAAATTCCATCTGATAAAGTTCCTTTTGAACAACGTCCTTGGATGAAGTGTGCTGAGATTACAGACGAAGTTTTGAAAGTCATTGAGGGTGGAGAATATGAATTGATTAAATTAAACTATCCTAATGGTGATATGGTTGGACACACCGGCATTTATCAAGCGGTAGTATGTTCGATGGAAGGAATGGATTTACAACTTGGACGTCTCAAAAAAGCTGTGGAAGCCGCAAAGGGTGTTCTTCTTATAACAGCAGACCACGGAAATGCTGATGATATGTATGAACATGCAAAGAATGGGGATGTAGCTCGAAAAGCAGATGGCACCCCTAGAGCAAAGACATCTCACTCTCTCAATCCAGTTCCATTTATCGTGTATGATAGTGATTATAAGGGAGAGTACAGTAAAACACTCAATGAAAATCTTGGAATCTCTTCTATAGCAAGTACCATTATGAATTTCTTAGGTTTTGAGAGCCCTGAGGATTACGATAAGAGTATCATTGAATTGAAATAGAAAATTTAATTATTAGATTATAATACAATAGCCCACGATTATTATCGTGGGTTATTCTTTGGATAATAACTAGACGATGAGAATTCCATTCAGTGGTTTTAGGATCAAGAACAACAAGGAATTATCGACTTGGTTTTTTGGGTGAAAAGGTTTCTATGAATTCCATTTTCTCCTACTTGAAGATTGAATTAGAAAACTCAAGTACTATGTACCACATTTTTGATATCATTTACGACACTCATCTGAGCAGTAAAATTTCAAGGAGCATATAGTGCACATCGGGATTCAGATTTTATTACGCTAAGGGAGAGGATACGTGGTTTCCTCTCTCGCATCATAGTTGGTTAAATCTTTTTCTCGATAATCCAAAAAAGATTCCAATTGTATAGATTATTGCTGAAATGAGAGACACAATAGATTCAGGGAAAAATATATATCCTAGTATACCCACCACAATCAGCAATATTCTAAAAGCTTTAAGCATATTATGCTGTGTTGATTCTCTTACCCAAATAGCAAAATAGTTTCCTATTGCTATGAATCCAATTAAGCTCAAAGTAGATATAAAGATTGAACTATCTGCCCATTTTAAGCTTTGTAGTGGATATGAAGCAACATTTAGATGCATTAGTGTCGCAATGAACAGGGAAAACAATGCTAATAGGAGGATGTATCGGCCAATTTTAGAGGAGTTAATCCCTAAAGAGAATATTCCTGAGATTACGAGTAGTGTAAATGAGAAATAGGCTGAGAAAAGATAAAGTCGAACCAGGATTGTGAAGCTTATAGTAAATTGATGATTGATGAGAAGATATTTCACCATCGTGGGCATCGTCAAAAAAGTAAATAGAGTAAATACAATTGGTAGAATAATCTTTTCTACCTCATTTCTTGATGTTGGAGGCAATGATAACGAGTTAATGAATCCAATAAGTGTAGCTAGAATTAAGATAAGTGTAGCAATGAGGTAATTAGGAGAGCTCTGATACAATAATTGATTGGTAGAGGAATCTATTGGCTGCATCATTACCTTTCTTATGAGCAATGATGTGATTATAAGGATATAAAAAAGAGATAAAAGACTGAAAGACCCAATATAAAACCCTTTTATAATTTTTGTGTTCATATTCTTCTTTACATGGTTTGGTGGTAAGAAGGCGTTGTATCTTCACTTATAATTCGAGAAGTGAAAGCAGCTCCTAATATTGCAATGCTTGAATCTATCATAGCGGCAATACCTTGGATGAAAGGTAGAAGCAAGATAATTAAAGACCCCGGAGTATCTAACATCTTCCCAAATAAGCCACTGAAAGAGAGCATCATGATGAATAGCACTTCAAATCGAGGAGCAAAGGAAGAGAGTAAAGATACCAATGAAGAGAACAGTGCAACTAATAACATTGTGGAAATAGGTAGTTGAACACCTGAATTATGGAGTATTAACAAGAGGGTTGTTGTTGCTATCATAGCACTCCCACCCTTACCAATAATCGTATAAAGAGGGAAGGCTGTTCCTGCGACTCTCTTTTTAACACTACTATTATGTTCTCCTAAAGCAATCATGCTGATAGTACTTTCAAGGGTGCTCATGAAAAAGAGGCTTGTAGCGATACTTGCATACGAAGCGAATAGCACCTTGTATGGATTCCCTTTCTTAAAACCAGTTATAAGACCAAAGAGGAGAGGTAGGATTATTCCAAGTGCTATAATGGCAGAACCTATATAGATTAAAGTAATTGGAATTGACTTGAAGAGTGTTGCGATAAAATTATCTTGATTCGAGTAGTATGCACTGAGGAATAAGAGCACAATTGCTAATAAGTGAGTCATAATTCTCGTAAGACGTATTATTACTTCAGCAAACGAGTTCGTAACGACGTATGCAGGTCTTAATGCCTCATAGTCTGGCTTCAAAGCAAATCCGATAATTGATGCAACAACAATTATTGGTAGTAAAGATGTTGTGCTTTTAGTGAATTGAGTGAAAGCATTATCTGAGAAAAGAAGAGATTTAATTTCTTCAAAGGAGACATTATTAAAAAGAGGGACTTGTTGTGTTGCTACCTGTGTGAATTGTTTTATTGATTGAGGAATTAGCAGTGACAATCCCATAGCAGAAAAAGAAAGAATCAACGTTGTGAATAAACTCCAAAAGAGTGTTGAGAAGAAAAGGACTGAACTATCTTTATGACGCCTAAGTGAAGCACTTTCAGCTGTGAATAAGATAAAAACAATAGGGAAAAGGAAAAATAAAGAGAGGTCTTTTATCATTGGCACCATAAACGTAAGGAATGCTCCATATGGTTGCCATCCACCTAATAGCAGTGTTGCTGAAAATCCAAAAAGTATTGCACCTGTGTATATAATCCATGTTTTCATAAAATTACCCTATCTTATAGAAGTCGATAAGTCAATGAGACTTATTAATTTACTCCCCTTATGAGTCCTTCAATCGTATATTCTGACTTTGTGTCACCATTGAGCCAAGAGGTTGCCATTTTTATCATTTTATCTCTTGCAACAGAACCTAGATTCATTGCTACTGATAAGATAATTAAGTAGATAGCATCTTGTAAAGATTCTTTTCGATAATAAATCACCTGTTGATGTTCATTATACCCGATAAGTTCTCTGAATCCTTTATCTTCTAGCAAAGCTAACAAGCACTTTTTATTATTGGGGTTCGCTTCTTGAAGTTCCTTCGCAATACATGGTGGAAAAGCAGCAAGGAAAACCGCTCGATGTATAAGGTGTCTCATACGATAATCTACATCTATTTCGTAGGAAAGAGCTAAGTGTTGATACATCCTTTCTAACACCAATCGATCAACTATAGAAAGAGCATTTTCGTAGGTGCTATTTTGGTCGATGAAAATATTTAGTAAGAGAGAAACATTAACAAGCATGGGGAGTTCCTTTATGAGAGTTCCACCGGCTAGCAATATGTGAAGGTTGTTCTCTGGAAGGAAACATGTTGTGAAATTTTGAATGCTTTGGAGCATATCCTTAGGTTGTACTTCTTTGATAATCGGAACGATAGCTTCTTTCAATGTTTGTGGAAGTTCTTCATATACTATTGAGAACCGCGCATAGGCTTCTCCTGCGAATAGAACGAACTTTTTAATATCTTTGCTTGTAATTTCTTTTTGGGTAACCACATCTTTTATGAAATCTATCATACTAGTAGAAGCAAAATTATCTAATGCTTTATGAAGTGGTTGCATCCTTATCCAAATTAAATCTCTTTCAAAGGAAGCTGTCCCTTTCCCATCTAAGTATCTATACAAATTTTCGTAGGTTCCATCGACATCTTCTACCTCTCTGACATGGAGAAATACTTTTGTTTCATATCCTTGTAAAGAAACAGGGAGTCCTTCATCATAGAGCTGTTTTGATTTAGCAATGAATGTGAGATTGTGAGGAAATTCTTCATAAATAATATATGTGTTATCTGAAAAAGAAAGCCCTAGACTATTTGCAATGGTATTGCTTCTAATCTCTCTTGAACCGTCAGCTGTTCGATGTAGTTTTGGAGAGCTTTCATAAATTCTTCCAGAAGCATATTCATAGCAATTGTTGTAAAGAATCAAGGCTCTGCTTGAAGCGATTCCGTTTACATAGGCAAACACAGATTCTTTAATAGCGCCATAATCAATAACATCGAATATCTCAAAGTATTCAGAACCACTAAAAAGGTAGCGTAGTCTTAATAGAGGGAAAATTCTTCTGTAATGTTCATTTATTAGATGCTCATTTGGATATTCATTCCAGTATGCTCTTGAATACTCCATCCCATACTTTTCATGGAAACCTTCTATTTGCCCATGTCCGAACATAGGAAGCCCTGGCATTGTCGATAAGAGCGTTGCTACACCAAAATATTTATCCCCATCACCAAATTGGGCAATAGCTGTATCTTCATCAGGATTGTTCATGAAATTAACAAATCTCTTTAGTACTTCAGGATCAAAGGAGAGCGTGTTTTTAATAGTATCACGGTACTCTTTATTTGCTTGGTTTTTGAGCATATTCATAAATGCACTGTTATAGACACGATGCATCCCTAGAGTTCGCACAAAATAGCCTTCCATCATCCAGAAAGCTTCTGCAAGAAGAAGAGTATCTGGTACTTCTAAGGCAACTCTATCTACTACTTCCCTCCAGAACTCTAATGGAATAGCTTGATTGAATTCTTCGTCGCTCATCGTATATCCAGCTCTTCCTGGTATATCACCAGCTGTTCCTGGCTTTGGGTACCACAGGCGCTGAATGTGCCGTTTCGCTAGCGTCATTGCGGCATCAAAGCGGATGATTGGAAAGTTTCTTGCAACATGTAAAATTTGCTGTATGACAGCCTCTCGAGTGTTCGGATTAAGAAAATCTAATTGCGCAGTGTCGTTCCAAGGCATTGAAGTCCCATCATTTCCATGGAAGATATACGATGTTTCATTGGTTTCTTTGTTGACTCTTCTATAGGTTACAGCTGCATCTGTTCTATCATAGTAATGGTCTTCAATTTTCACCTCAATTCGAGAGTCAGGAGAGAGGTTTTCTCCATTGAAGGAATATGAAGGGTACGGAGAATATGGAGAAGAAATGAAATACTCAGGATGGTGCAATGCCCAATCACTATCGAGACCAGTATGGTTTGGAACCATGTCACTTGCGAGGCGAATGTGCCTATTTTTGCATCTCTCGCGCAAATTCTGGTAGGCATTCCATCCACCTATACTCATTGCGATATTATAGCTTTTTAAAGAATATGCAGATGCTTCTGCTTCCGGGTTACCACATAAGTTTTTTATTTTCTTAGAGGCTTCACTTCTTTCCCATAGTCCTATAAGCCATAAGCCATTTATTCCTCTATCTCGCAATAAATCGAGTTCTTTATCAGGGATCTTATCAAGTGTATTAATATGATACCCGTACATTTTAGATAATTGGTCTAGCCAAACTAAAGCACTTTTTGCCATCATTACAACATTTGGCATCCAATCTTCATCAATACTAAATGCTTCATACTCGTGTTCAATTTGGTCATAAGTTACTGTTCTTGCTGGACCTGGCCCTCCGCTAAAACGGGGTTTATTCTCTTCGTTAACGACATCAATTGCATGTAATAATGCTTTTTGAAGGGAGACAGGAATTAGTGTGCCCCAATGCTTAAGAATGTATTGAATTTGATCGATTAAAGAATCTGGATGTTTTTTTGATGGGCCTGTAAGGAACGTAAAAAGATCTTCATCTGTACCTTCTATATGAGTTGCAGCTTTTGTGTACTCTTTAAGAATTACAGTGAAGGCTTTATAGGCTGATGGGAAAGGTACTCCCGCAGGGGCAATAAAGGGGGTTACCTCTTTGATGAGTGCAGGGTTTTCAATGAGCACATGGTGGATAAAAAGAGCTCTTGTATTCTCTATCCCCTTATTTTCTACTATGGGAACAAGAGTTGGGAACTCTTTATCATAGAATGTGAGAACTTTCTTGATTAATGGGTGTTTTTCAATCTGGGTGGAGAGATGAGTAAAGAAATTTATATTCTTATCTTTCAGGTACTCACTTGTGACCGATTGATATAGAAGGTGAAGTATTCCACTCGCATGTAGTGAGGCTGCTGATATATACTGTTTTTTATTCTGGTCTGTCTGCTTCCCGTTATAGATGTATGCAACTTCTTTTGCTTGCTCATACATTAAATCAAGTTGTTTTTCAGTGTCAAAAAGAGGTTCTTTGTATTGAATTTCTTCTCTTGCTTTTAATGATATTCGAAAATCTCTTGATTGCATCTGTATCCCCCATACTCTAGATGTGTAGTGATAATGAAATCTTTCTTTCTTCTCTTTCTATGATAAACCACACTTCAATTAAATGGTATCCTTTATCCTTTCTTTTTATGAAAGGGTTAATACTAAAGAGATATTTTTTCTAAAAAGTAATCAAGGGGATTTTTAAATACTAACACTCATTTATACATATATAGCTAATACTACATAGATATGGAAAGTCTTGAGACAGAAAATATCTGCTCTAATGTAGCAAGGTTTATTGCTATTGGTAGCTAGAGTGGGTTGAAGTTACCCCATCTAGCATTCCAAACGATAAATTGATTCAAAGGTTTACAACGTTTTTCACGGTTCCCTTTAAAAATGATGAAAGGTTTTCTACTGCAATATTCATTAATCGTTGACGAGCCTCAATTGGAGCCCATGAAATATGAGGAGTGATGATACACGATGGAATGCCCAAGAGAGGGTTGTCTCTTTTAATCGGTTCGCTTGACACAACATCTACAGCAGCTCCTGCAACTTTTTGTGAAAGAAGGGCCTCTTTTAAATCATTCTCTACAATGAGGGGACCACGTGAATTATTGATGATGATTACACCATCTTTCATTTTCATAATATTTTCTTTATTAATAATCCCTTGAGTTTCAGGTAATAGTGGTGCATGAAGTGATATTACATCTGAATCTTTAAAAAGATCTTCAAGGGATGAATATTTGCATGATTCATCTTCTAATTGAGGGTTTTGAAATGCATCATATGCAAGAATTTTCATACCAAGAGATTTTGCTATTTGGGCAACATTCTGTCCAATTTTTCCAAAACCAATAATCCCCATTGTCTTTCCAGCTAATTCAATGAGTGGATAATCCCAATAACAGAAATCTTTACAATCAGCCCATTTCCCGTTTTGTACAGTACGATTGTGCTCCCCAATATGATGGCATACTTCTAATAAAAGAGAGATGGCAAACTGAGCTACGGCTGCAGTGCCATAGGTTGGGATATTCGTCACTACAATATTATGAATTTTTGCTGTTTCAGTATCTACTACATTGTATCCTGTAGCTAGGACGCCAATATAGCGAAGCAAAGGACTTGCAGCAATAACCTCTTTGTTAATAGGAGTCTTGTTAGTTATTACAATTTCTGCATTTTTCACTCTATCCAATATTTCTTCTGAGCTTGTTCTTTCATAAACTGTAACAGACCCAAGTTGTTCGAAGCCACTCCAAGATAGATCTCCTGGATTTTCAGTATATCCATCTAATATGACTATATTCATAGCATATTCCTCCTAAAGTAAAATAGTGTTTTTAGTGATGATGAATGTTAGAACCATTGGCAAATAGATATGTACTATATATCATGTAAACTAATTTGCTTCAATAAATTTATGAAATATTTTTCATAAATATTGCAAATATCGTGAAACGACTGTAGGATAGTAAACAAATTGGAGCATAGATACATATGGAAGATTCAATAATAAGTCTCACACGAATCAAGCAACATTATCATCTATTGAGCAATTCTGAGAAAAAAATTGCTGATTATATTTTAGAGAATTTTAAAAATTTTAAGTCTATTACAGCACAGAGTCTTGCAGATGATACAAAAACAAGTCCCGCTACAATTGTTCGCTTTTGTCGGGCGATAGGTTTTAAGGGTTTTGTAGATTTTAAGATGTTCCTTGAGAACGAGTTCATTTCTCCGTCTGCAAATTGGTTGCAGGTGTCTCCTGAAGAGTCAATGGCGATGATTAAGCAAAAGTCTTTTGCTTTCAATCGAGGGAGTATGGATGAGACACTTTCTATCATAGACGATAATGAGTTAGAGAAAACAGTTGATCTCATTCAGAGTGCTTCTCAGATTATCATCATTGGAGAAGGTGGTTCCGGTTCATCTGCTCGTGCTGCCTATGATGCCTTTTTGCAAATTGGAATCCGTTGTGATTATATTGAAGATCCTTTCTTCCAATTCCTTGCAATCTCTAATATGGACAAAAATGGTATTGTATTAGGTTTTTCCCATTCTGGGATGTCCCGCAATGTGTATGAGAGTATGAAGCTCGCCTATGAGAGAGATATTACAACAATTGGGTTTGTTGGTATCACAGGGTCTCCACTCACAAAATATCTTCATATTGTTCTTTTTACAGGAGTCTCAAATCATCCATTCTTCAGTGATACCCTCTCCGCGAGGATTTGTGAGCTTAACGTAGTTTCGACAATTCACGCAGCTCTTTCAATAAAAAGACGTGATCAGCTTGGGAACTACCACGAGAAGGTAAGTAAGCTTCTCAGTATTAAACGAGTCAAGAAATAAGGTTCACACTATTTCAACAGTATTTACATAGTAATCTCTTTATTCTCTATATAACATATTGGCTTCGTATATCCATACGATCTTCATTAATCCCATGCTAATATGAAAAATATTTCACAAGATAAATATATTAATGAAATAAAAATTATTGAAAAATAGTTAAAATAGCGCTTATTTATAAATAAAATGAGTAAAAATTAATATAGCATAAAATATATTTCAAAAAATCTTAAAAAATATAAAAAATTTTTCTTGACATATAGAATTCCATCTCTTACAGTGATGCATACAGGGATGAGACTATACGAAATCATTATTGGCAAATAATACATATCGTATAAAGGGAGAATACAAGTGAATACGTCTGAGAAAGCTTTGATGCTTAAGCAAAAAGCTAAAGAGTTAAGGATAACAGCACTCACAATGATCTATACAGCACAATCAGGACATCCCGGAGGATCCTTATCTGCTGCTGATATTATGAGTGCCCTCTATTTTAGTGAATTAAATATTGATCCTAAAAATCCTACATGGAAAGATAGAGATCGTTTTGTTTTATCAAAAGGGCATGTATGCCCAATACTCTATTCTTCATTAATTCTTAAAGGATATATGGATGAAAAAGAGATTTACAACCTAAGAAAGTACAAGTCAATCCTACAAGGACACCCAGATATGAAAAGTACTCCTGGTGTAGATATTTCTACAGGATCTCTTGGTCAAGGATTATCTGGTGCCGTTGGAATGGCTATCGGGTTGAAACGAGATAACTCACAATCTCGTGTGTTCTCCCTCATTGGGGACGGAGAGTCTCAAGAAGGGCAAATTTGGGAAGCTATTGAATCAGCTGCAAAATATGAATTAGACAATCTTGTTGTGTTCGTAGATAACAATGGTATTCAAAATGATAATTTTTGTGATGTGATTATGCCTCTTCAGAACCTTGCCAAAAAATTTGATGCGTTTGGTTGTAAAGTATTTGAGATTAACGGACATGTGATGGAAGAAATTATTGAAGTACTCGATACTATAAGAGGCCAAAAATATAAGAAACCTATTGTAATTGTTGCAAAGACAGTAAAAGGCAAAGGGGTTTCATTTATGGAAAATGTTCCTGCATGGCATGGTATGGCTCCTAATGAAGAACTTTTTCATCAGGCAATTAAAGAAATTGAGGAGGCTAAAATATCATGAAAGCATTAAGAGAATCATTTGGCGAAGAAATAGTAGAACTTGTTAAAGAGCATCCTAATCTATATGTGATTGATGCAGATATTGGAAAAAGTTGTAAAACAACTGCTTTTCAAGAACAATATCCACTTAATCATATAAATGTAGGTATAGCTGAACAGAATGCAGCTGGTGTTGCTGCAGGATTAGCCACATTAGGTAAAATACCGATAGTAAGTACATATGCAATATTTGGTAGCTTAAGAATGGCAGAACAAATTCGCCAAGAGGCTTGTTATCCAAATCTGAATGTAAAAGTTATGTGTTCTCATGGTGGGCTTACACCAGCAAATGACGGGGCTTCCCATCAGTCAATAGAAGATTTGGGTGTTATGAGAACTCTTCCAAATATGACTGTGATTGCACCATGTGATTATTATTCTGCAAGAGCTCTCGTGAGAAAAGCTGTAGAAAAGTATGGGCCTGTCTATATGAGGTTTACCCGTGACCCAATTCCATATATCTACGAAGGGATTCCTGAGCTTGAGATTGGTAAAGCACATCAATTGCATGATGGTAATGATGTCGCAATTATTGCTAATGGTGATATTATGAGTTTCCCTTATGAGGCTGTAAAAATTTTAGAGAAAGAGGGAATTCATACACGATTAATCGATATGCATACTATTAAACCCCTTGATGTACAAGCTGTTAAAAACGCAATTAAAGAATGCCATAATATTATTACGATTGAAGATCATAATATCATTAATGGACTTGGTAGTGCTGTTGCTGAAGTGATTGCAGAGTATGGTAAGGGGAAGCTCATTCGAATGGGTGTACAAGATGTTTTTGGTGAATCAGGACCTTACATACAACTATTAGAGGCTAATGGTGTAACGGTCGATGCTATTGTTGCCAATGTAAAGAAATTATTACAAGGAGAAGTCTGATGATGAATTTTGAAGGCAAGGTTGCAATTGTTACTGGTGCAGGGAGCGAAAGAGGTATTGGAAGAGAAACTGCAAATATTTTAGCTACCTTAGGTGCAACAGTAGTCATTGGTGATATGAATTTAGAAGGGGCGAAGAAAGCTGCCAAAGAGATTGAATCTGCTGGTGGAAAAGCTTTAGCTGTTTTCCTTAATGTTACAGATGAGACCTCTGTTAAAGAGATGGTGGATTTAGTTGTAGAAAAATATGGTAGGATTGATATCCTTGTAAATAACGCAGGGATTACACAGCCTATCACAACCCTTGATATGAGTGTTGCAGATTTCAATAGAATTATCAGTGTGAATTTAGTAGGTACCTTCATTTGTTCAAAGATGGTGATACCTATAATGGCTAAACATAAATTTGGTCGAATCATCAATATGAGCTCTGTAAGTGGCAAAAGAGGTGGTGGAGTCTATGGTGGATCTCATTATTCTGCTGCGAAGGCGGGGGTTCTAGGATTTTCAAAGGCTTTAGCTAGAGAAGTTGTCGAAGATGGTATTACAGTGAACTCAGTATGTCCTGGGTTAGTTGCAACCGACATCCGCCAAGGGTTAAGTGATGAACGAGAAAGGGCAATTTGGGAGACCATTCCAATGAAACGTCCAGGGACTACACACGAAATTGGATATACTGTTGCGTTTTTAGCTTCACAAGAAGCTGCTTATATCACCGGTGAAGATATCGATATCAACGGTGGTTCACATATGGATTAATCCTTAATAGGGTTATTTATAAAACAATTTTCCGATATAGAAATTATCAAGGAGGTTTCTAATTTATGAAAATGAAAGAAAGAAAAACAAAAAAAGTGTTAATCGTTGCAATGGTACTACTATTAGTAAGTACATCATTCTCACTTCTTTTCGCTCAAGGTGGTGAAGAAAGTAATGAAGCAAAAGTAACCGTGTATCGACTCGGTTATGGCGGAGCTGTAACAAACCCACGACACCTAGCTGCTGAGAAATTTGCTCAATATGTGAATGAGCAGTCTAATGGAACAGTGAGAATTGATTTATTCCCTTCAGAAATGTTAGGAACCGACTCAGAAATGGTTGAAATGGCTAGTATGGGTTCTTTAGATATGACTATCAATGCAGTAGGTATCATTGCAAATTATGAACCTAAGATTGCAGTCTTTGAACTCCCTTTCCTTTTTGACTCTTACGATAAAGTTGATAAAGTTCTTGACAGTCCTCTAGGAATGAGTCTTCTTGATAGTCTTCCTGCACAAGGAATTCGTGGTTTAGCATATTGGGAAAATGGATTAAGACAGATTACCAACAGCAAAAGAGCTATCGAATCTCCTAGTGATCTTCAAGGTATCAAACTCAGAACACCAGAGAATAACATGACACTTGCAATTTTTAGAGCTCTTGGAGCAAAACCAGCTCCTCTTGCTTTCAGTGAATTGTATTTAGCTCTTTCTCAAGGTTCATATGATGGACAGGAAAATCCTATCGCTAATATTCATGCATCTCGTTTTGATGAAGTTCAAAAATACCTAACTATTTCAAACCATAAATACGAATCACTTGTATTCTTAGTAAGTGAGAAAGTATGGAAAAATATGAGTCAGGAGCACAAAGATCTAATCGGTTCAGCTGCCAAAAAGTTTGCTCAAGTGCACAGAGATATGGTGAGATCTGCTGAACAAGAAATGATTCAAGACCTTGAAAACAAAGGAATGATAGTTTCTAGACCTGATTTAGCACCTTTTGTTAAAGCAACCGAAAGTGTATATAAGCAATTTGAACCTGTATTTGGTAAAGAATTGATAGATCAAGTGAGAGCACTTGCGTCTAATTAACAAATGGTTGTACCATGATTAACGAGGAATCCTCAGTTATGGGGATTCCTTTATCATCAATAGATAAGGAACTATGTATGAATTTTATAAAAAAACTTAGTGATGTGTTAGATGCAATAGTAAGTTTCATTTCTGGGTTCCTCATGGCAGTATTAACTATTATCACCTTAAGTGGAGTTGTTTTCCGTTATGTGCTTGGGAATCCCATTTCATGGGTATATGAATTTACTATCGTGAGTTTTGCGTGGATGATATTCCTCGGAACAGCAATGGCGTTTAAGAAAAATGAACATATTTCACTCGCATTTGTCGTGTCAAACCTACCTCCCAAAGTGCAATACTATTGGAGAGAGGCTATTTATGTGATCTGTATCATATTTCTAGCAATAGCATCTATACATGGGTTTAAAGTAACTCTTTCAACATGGGGACAGTCTTATAACACTATTCCTGTCAGGAAAGGAATATTTTATCTTTCATTTTCACTAGCCGCTATTCCTTCAATTATTCATATCATAGTTCATATGATTGAATTGAAAGTGGGTGATCATTTAGAAAATGATATACGATTTGAAGTCGAGGAACAGCAAGAAGGGGGAATTGTATGAGCATTGGATTTATTTTAATTGGTGTATTTGCAGTCCTCATGCTTGCTGGAGTTCCAATCGCAATTTCGCTTTCATTTTCTGCAATCGTCACGGTAATCTTCTCCGATTCCTTTACGATGACAGCAATTATTCACCGTATGATTGGAAGTGCAAACTCATATACTCTTTTAGCAATACCCTTTTTTATTCTTGCTGCAAAATTGATGAATACAGGTAGTATCACACGAAGAATATTTAGGGCAGCTGCAGCATGGGTTGGAGCTATTCCTGGGGGACTTGGTCATGCAAATATTGTTGCATCAATAATCTTTTCTGGAATGAGTGGTTCAGCAGTAGCCGACGCAGGCGGGCTTGGACAAGTTGAGATGCAAGCTATGGAAGAAGAGGGTTTTGATCCTGAGTTCAGTGCCGCAGTAACAGTAGCTTCAGCAACTGTTGGTCCCATCATTCCTCCTTCAGTTCCGATGGTTGTCTATGGCATGATGGCAGAAGTCTCTGTCGGGGCTCTTTTTATGGGCGGTTTCATTCCTGGCTTACTTCTTGGATTCACTACTATGATTCTGGTTTATTTCATGAGCAAGAAACGAAACTACCCAAAACATACTTTTAGTTTTAAGGAAGTGTTAGTCTCAACGAAAGAAGCTCTCCTCTCTTTACTTACTCCAGTTATCATTATTGGAGGAATATGGGGTGGTATATTTAGTCCTACAGAAGCTGCTGTAGTGGCTGTTGGGTATTCCTTTATTTTGAGTGTGCTTGTTTATAAAGAATTAGGGCTTAAGGCTGTCTGGAATGAAATGAAATCAGCCGCAATTGATTCTGCAACGATATTATTTATTATTACAGGAGCTGCAAGTTTTTCATGGCTTGTTGCAATGATGGGTGTAACAAATTCAATAGCTAACTGGCTTATTACGTTAACGAGTAACAAGTACCTTATTCTCCTCTTCCTAAATATTGCGTTCTTAGTACTTGGAATGTTTATGGAAGCATTATCTGTGCTCACTATTACTGTTCCTTTTTTAATCCCTTTGATGAGTGCGTATGGAATCGATCCTGTTCACTTAGGGGTCGTAGTAGTTCTCAATCTCATGATAGGACTTGCTACTCCTCCTGTTGGAACTTCTTTGTTTATTTGTGCAAGACAAGCAAAGATTCCAATAGAGAAAATGTATAAGGCAATTCTTCCATTTCTTATTCCCCTCTTGATTGTATTATTTGGTATTACTTATTTCCCACAGCTTGTTCTCTGGCTTCCGAATATGATGTTATCGAGATAATTAGTCTTATAGTAGCGAGAAAGAGAGGGGAAGGGGTGACTTTTTCCCCTCTGCTTGCATATAGGTTGATATGAGATTTATAGCACCATCAAATATGTTGGGAAGGAGTGACTCTTGAATAGGATCGAAACGAGAGAGAACATATGAAGCTATATCTTGCTGTTTTGGTCTGGAAATTCCAATACGAAGCCTTAAGAACTCTTTAGATGATAGGTTATTGGCAATAGATTTTAATCCATTATGTCCAGCTAACCCTCCCCCTTTCTGAAGGACTACTTTTGAGAAGGGAAGTTCTAAATCATCATGAACTACTAACAGTTTATCTATAGAGATTGAGAAATAGCGAATCATCTCGCCAACACTTATTCCACTCTCGTTCATATAGGTATGAGGGAGAAGAACACGTATGGTAGAGTTATTAACGTTAATCTGACCATGGAGTCCATGAAATTTTTGTGTGAGATCTTTTTCTTTTAAGGAAAATTGATGAGTAAAGAAGAGCCAACCGCTGTTATGTCTAGTTTGAGAGTAAAGAGGGCCTTTATTTCCAAGAAAAGCTATCATTTCGATATTCATATATCGTCACTATAGTGAATCTTTTATCAGAGCACAATGGACTCTTTAAGAATTCGTTTCCTCAGAATTTTTACTATTTTTTTTCTCCTTATCAAAGAACAATACTATTGTATGATAATATATTTCTCATATACACTACATTTTAACTAAAGATTTGAGGGGTAATGATGACAAGGAATGAATATTTACGCACATTAATGGGCCAGAAAGTTCTACTCCTCGATGGTGCAATGGGAACTACAGTTCAATCTCTTCACTTAAGTGAGGATGATTACATCATAGATTCACTTCCTGCAGCACCTGGATGTATAGATTTATTAACGCTTACTCGAAGTGATGTAATTTTCGATATTCACTATCAATACCTTCTCGCAGGTAGCGATATCATTGAGACGAATACCTTTGGAGCAAATGCTTTTTCATTAGAAGAGTATGCCCTTACTTCTTATGTCTATGATATGAACCTTGCTGCTGCTGAAATTGCACGAGCGGCTGTTGAGAGGATTGAAGCAGAAGACGAACAGCGTTACGCTTTTGTCGCTGGAGTTATTGGACCTACAGGGAAGGGTCTGAGCTTTTCTACTTCAACAGATGATTTAAGCGCTCGAAGTGCTTCCTTTGATCAGTTCGTTGAAATATATCGGCAGCAGGCAATAGCTCTTCTTGATGGGAATGTCGACCTGTTCCTCGTTGAAACGGTTTTTGACACCTTAGTCGCAAAAGCAGCCTTGTATGCAATTTTTGAAGAGATGAAAGAGAGAGGTGTTTCTATTCCTGTTATGGTCTCTGCGACATTCAGTGACAAAAGTGGACGTACATTATCAGGGCAAACCTTAAAAGCACTCGTTTCCTCTTTATCCTCATATCCACTTTTTTCTCTTGGTTTGAATTGTTCAACAGGGATAGAAGAAATGCTTCCTCTGATTGAGGACATTGCAAAAATAAGCCCATTTCCAATTAGTGCTCACCCGAATGCGGGTTTTCCTGATATTGATGGCAATTATACACAAAGTGCGACAAAGTTAGCTCAATTGATGAAAGATCCATTACAAGAAGGGCTTTTACATATAGTTGGTGGCTGTTGTGGTACAACAACACATCATATTCAAGCCCTCTTTGATTTATTGAAAACAATGCCACCTCCAAAGAGAGTTCCAAAAGAGCTTTCTTTTACCCTTTGTGGGTTAGAATCAATAGAGATTCAAACAGGAGACTTCCTCGTAGTAGGGGAGAGAGCCAATGTAAGTGGCTCGAGAAAATTCAAACGACTTATTACTCAAAAGAAATATGTTGAAGCCCTTTCAATTATAAAGCAGCAAGTTGTGGATGGCTCTCATATTATTGATATCTGTGTAGATGATGCTCTGATTGAAGGCGAGGAAGAGATGTTAACTCTTCTACGTGCACTACTTGCAGATCCAGAAATAGCACGGGTTCCCATTATGATAGATTCCTCTAATTGGAATGTTATAGTAACAGCGCTCAAAGAACTTCAAGGAAGAGCGATTGTGAACTCAATCAGCTTAAAAGACGGGAAAGAATTGTTTATTGAAAAAGCACGTTACATCCAATCAATGGGTGCTGCAATGGTAGTTATGCTTTTTGATGAAGATGGGCAAGCTGATACATATGAAAGAAAGTGTGCTATTGCAGAGCGCTCTTATAATCTCTTGGTTGAGTCAGGTATTGTTCATCCCTCCTCAATCATCTTTGACCCAAACATCCTCACAATTGCAACAGGGATGGATGAAAGTGCTACATATGCTAAAGATTTTTTAGAAGCAACTCGATGGATAAAAAGTCAGTATCCTTTAGTAAAAGTAAGTGGTGGATTAAGTAACCTAAGTTTTAGTTTCAGAAGTAATTCTTATATAAGAGAGGCAATTCACGCTGTTTTCTTGGAACAAGGGGCTCTTTATGGTCTTGATATGGCTATCATTAATCCATCAACTCTCATCGATGTGCAGGATATTGATTCTTCACATTATCAAGTGATAAAAGAAGCTCTTCTTTTGACACAGGGAGATTCACAAAAAGCGACAGAAGAACTCATCAATTTAGCTATTTCGACACAAGACAGGAAAAAGGTCGAAAAGGAAGTTATCTCTCAACACATAGAAGAATCAACACCAGAGCAGAGGCTTATTAACGCAATAATTAAAGGTGATGATTCTACCTTGAAAGAAGATTTAGAAGCACTTTATCAACTTGAAGCGGTTGAGATAATCGAAGGGCCTCTCATGAAAGGAATGGAAGAGGTTGGAGCTCTATTCCAAAACGGTTCGCTCTTTCTACCACAAGTAGTACGTTCTGCCAGGGTGATGAAAATAGCAGTTGATATTCTCTCTCCTAGATTGAACCAAGTATTAACAGCAGAATCATCAAAACAAAAAGTAGTTGTGTTCGCAACTGTGAAAGGAGATGTGCATGATATTGGTAAGAATATTGTTGCGCTTGTTCTTAGATGCAATAACTTTCAGGTTGTAGATTTAGGAGTAATGGTTCCCCCCCTTACTATCCTTGAAAAAGCAAAGGAATATCATGCTGATATTGTTGCTTTAAGTGGATTGATTACTCCATCTCTACACCAAATGGGTGAAGTGTGTTCTCTGTTTGAAAAAGAAGGCATGAATATTCCTATCCTTATAGGAGGAGCCACAACAAGCAAGAAACACACAGCATTACGACTTGCTCCACATTACCCTAATAAAACCTTTTATAGTGTAGATGCGGGAAGTGCAGTATCTGTTGCTTTACAACTATGTTCTCATCAAAAAGCAACTTTTGTTCAAGAAACTGAACATGAATATAATGAAATTAGGTCTGGAAATGAGAAGAAAGAAGGTAATCTCATTCCATTCTCAATTGCAATAGAAAAACGCCATAAGAAAAAAGACTCAACCCTTTTTAGCATGAACCCGATCATTAAAGTAGAAGAGAATATTGAGATTGAAACTCTTATTCCTTTTATCAACTGGCATATGTTCATCAAAGCTTGGTTGGTTCCTCCTCAATCAGAAGAAGCGATTAAACTAAAAGAGGATGCGCTCTCTCTTTTAACGAAAAATGAGGTGGTAGAAGTACTCAACTCATCAATAAAAGCTGTATATGGATTATTCCCAGTGAAAAAGAAAGATCCACAAACAATTCAAATTTTGGATGAATTAGGTATTGAGTTACAAACTCTTACCTTCTTACGAAGTCAAACCCCTACAAGAGAGGGGACCTGTTATTCGTTGTCTGATTACACCATAGATGATGGTTTTGACACTATCGGAATGTTTGTCGCCACAAGTGGATTACATGTAGCTTCTCTTGTAAACAAGTATAAAGAAGAAGGTGATGAATATTCACAGCTCCTGCTGAGTTTGTTAAGTGATCGTCTCGCTGAAGCGTTAAGTGAGTATCTTCATACTCAAATCGTAGATCCTGTGTGGAAAAGAAGCAAAGAGAGTTCCTCTATTCGTCCTGCAATTGGGTATCCCATTGTTAGAGATCATCAGATGAAAAAGAGTATATTCACTTTGCTTAAGGCATATGAATCTATAGGGGTTGAACTCACAGAATCAATGGCAATGAACCCTGTAAGCTCTGTTTGTGGTCTGTATGTTGCAGATAATAAATGCTCTTATTTCCCCCTTTCTTCTATTAGTGAGGAGCAATTGAAGTATTACTGCCATCAATATGGTAAAAATGAGAAAGAAGTTTTACACTATATGAGTGTCGAGATAGAAGAAGAAAAAAAGGATGGTAGATAAATGAAGGTAATAGACATAATACATAATGCAAAAAAAACTCTCTTTACTTTTGAAATCCTTCCTCCGCTTAAAGGTCATACAATAAGTGATGTATACGCTACTATTGAT
Source organism: Sphaerochaetaceae bacterium (assembly GCA_963663665.2). Classification (GTDB taxonomy): domain Bacteria; phylum Spirochaetota; class Spirochaetia; order Sphaerochaetales; family Sphaerochaetaceae; genus SABI01. The sequence goes on along the minus strand of CAXXKP010000001.1, from coordinate 696,163 downwards.
ACCTTAACACCATACAATCCTGCTTATATTAACATTACAAATCACCAACAGGAAGTTGTCTATATTGATCATCAAGATGGATCAATTGAAAGGAGAATGATGCGAAAGAGACCTGGGACAATAGGTCTCTCGGCTGCAATTCAGCATCGATATAATATTCCCGTTGTTCCACACCTTATCTGTGGTGGTTCTAGCAAAGATCAATTAGAAGATCAGCTTATTGAATTAAATTTCCTTGGTATAGAGAATGTTCTCGCTCTGAGAGGGGATGCGATGCATGGAGAGCGGCGGTTCGCAGCTACCCCTGGAGGTTATGATCATAGTGACTCTTTAGTGAAGCAGATAACAGATTTGAAAAAGGGTGAGTATCAAGATGTATCCCTAAGAAGTGATAAAGGACTCGATTTTTGTGTGGGTGTTGCTGGGTATCCCGAAAAGCATATAGAAGCTCCTAATTTAGAAAAAGATATAGAATTCCTTAAAAGGAAGATCGATAAAGGGGCCGAATATATCGTCACGCAACTCTTCTTTGTCAACGACCAGTATTATAAATTTGTTGATCTCTGTCTAAAACATGGAATTAGTGTCCCCATTATCGCTGGAGTGAAACCATTACAGAGGAAAAGAGACCTTGATCTTCTTCCTCAAACATTTAATATAGAGATCCCTAACAATTTTGTTGAACAGATTGAATTAGCAAAGGATCCAAGTGAAATTAGAAAGATTGGGTTAGACTATGCTGTTCACCAAGTAGAAGATTTATTGGCTCATAAGGTTCCAGGGATTCATTTCTATACTCAAGGGAAAGCTTCTGTTGTTGCTAAAGTTGTAGAAGCTACATTCTAAGCTAACGGCTCTTTGTTACTCCAATTTTCTCACACTCATCATCGAAAGGGCATGTAGAGCAATGGGGTGATGTTGGGGTACAGACTTGTTGCCCAAAAAGAACAAGAAGTTCATTTAAGGGAATCCAATGCTTAATCGGCATAACACTCTGAAGGGCAACCTCAGATTCTTCAGGCGTTTTTGTCGAAATCCACCCTTTTCTGTTGCTTATTCTGTGAACATGGGTATCGACACAGATTGCATCGATATTGAACCCTAAATTGAGTGTCAAATTAGCTGTTTTTATTCCAACCCCTGGAAGTGCAAGCAATTCTTCCTTAGTGTGAGGTACTTTCCCTCCATATTCTGCTAATAGTATTTGGGAGATTTTTTTCATATTAGCAATTTTTGTTTTATAAAATCCAGCTGGATAAATCAAATTCTCTAATACCTCACTCTCTGTGTTTACAATAGCTTCTGGAGTGTCTGCAACTTCAAAGAGCCGATTAGAGGCCCTTAAAGTAACTTCATCTCGAGTTCGTAGTGAGATGAGAGTCGAGAGGAGAACCCTAAATGGGTCAGCCTTTTTCATCGCTATTTCAGAGACAGAGGGGAGAGGATGTGGAAAAGAAGTGACTTTTTTCTTTATAGTATCGAAAAGAAAATCCCAATACTCATTCTCATATTGATCTTTCATAGAAGGGACGATACCAAAATAGCGCTATTTGCGCAATGATTTCAGCTTGACATATAATGTAAAAAACTTTAGCTTTTCATCATTATGATAATCATTCTTAAAAAACAAGTAAGTGAAGCACAAAAGCATGCAATACAAGAATTTCTTGAAGCAAGAAATTTTCAGGTCAAAGAAATTGTAGGACAAGAAGAAACAATTCTCGGAGCTGTAGGGGCTCATAGAATAGATATAAGAGAAGTTACTCTTTTAGATGGTGTATTAGATGTAATTCCTATTTCAAAACCCTATAAATTAGCATCACGTGAGTTGAAAAAAAGCGATACTATTGTACAAGTAGGGAACGTAAAAGTTGGTGGTAATCGGGTGACCGTTATTGCTGGCCCCTGTGCAGTTGAAAGCAGAGAACAGATTATGACAATTGCGAGCATGGTTCGAGACTCAGGGGCAGTTATTCTTCGAGGAGGGGCCTTTAAACCTCGAACATCTCCTTATGCCTTCCAAGGGTTAGGTGAAGAAGGGCTTCGTTATTTAAAAGAAGCAGGGGAAGCCTTCGATATGCCTGTTGCAACTGAAGTTGTAAGCCCCAAAGATGTTCCAATGATGTTGGATTATATAGATATGTTCCAAATCGGGGCAAGGAATATGCAGAATTTTGAACTGCTTAAAGAAGTAGGAAAAACAGGGCGACCTGTTCTTCTAAAACGAGGTCTTGCTGCAACGATTGAAGAGTGGCTCATGGCGAGCGAGTATTTAATGGCAAGTGGAACAGACCAGATAATATTGTGTGAAAGAGGAATTAGAACGTATGAGAGAGCAACTCGAAATACTCTCGATATAAGTGCAATTCCTGTGGTTCAGAAATTGACACATCTTCCTGTGATTGCTGATCCTTCTCATGCAACAGGAATAAGAGATATGGTTATCCCGATGTCCCTATCTATAGTCGCAGCAGGTGCAAGTGGATTGGTTGTTGAGGTGCATAATGACCCAGATAAAGCCCTTTCTGATGGTCCTCAATCTCTCTATCCTAGTCAGTTCGATAAACTTATGAAAGATATACAGGCTCTTTGCCCTGTTGTTGGTAAATCTCTAGAAAGAACTCCTAGACTTCAAAATATTGCATTAAATAAGAAAAGAGAAGTAAATCCACAAGAAGAACTTCTTGTTGCGTTCCAAGGGGAAAAAGGGGCATACAGTGAACAAGCCGTTTCTATGGTCTTTGATGAGAAGGTAAAGACTCTTCCTTGTAAACAATTTGAAGATACTTTTGAAGCTGTCTATTCAGGAAAAGCTCGTTATGCGGTCCTCCCTGTAGAAAATACACTTGGTGGAACTATTAATGAGGTGTTGGATCTTTTAAATAGATATCCTGATCTCACTGTAGTTGGAGAGAAACAGATACGGATTAAACATACCCTTATCGGACTTCCTGGAAGCAAGATAGAAGATATAAAGAAAGTTTATTCACATCCACAAGGTATTGCTCAATGTGCTTCTTTTATCACAAAGGAATTGCCGAATGCCGAGGCTATCCCATTTTTTGATACAGCAGGTTCAGTTACCTACATAGCCGATCTCAAAGATCCATCGGTTGCTGCAATTGCAAGCGAAAGGGCTGCTAGAAGACATAACATGGAAATTCTTAGAGATGGTATAGAAACTAATAGCCGTAACTACACTCGATTCTATATTCTCTCTCGTGAAGAAGATGCTGCAGAGTTTACATCTTCTATTGCACCAGACAGAGTTGCTATGGTCTTCTCAGTGAATGACCATCCAGGGTCATTGTTTGATGTGCTAAAAACTCTTTCTGATTTTGGATTGAATATGAAGAAGTTAGAGTCTCGTCCAATTCCAGGGAAACCATGGGAATATTCCTTCTTTGTTGAATCTGAGTTGATAGAGAAAGAAAAATTTGAGACTGCAATTGATTCCTTACAACACTCTTGTGCCTCTTTTAGGATTCTTGGAATTTTTAAAGGCGACAGACAATAAAGTAGAAATCTTGTTCAGTTCGTATTAAAGATATGAACAAGATAGCTCTATTATTACTTATTCTCTCTATTTCCCTTATTTCAGGATGTTTTCCTTCTCAAACCATAAGTATTGTATTAGAAGAAGATCATAATTGGGAGGTAGCGAGTGGCAGAAGAATGTGGCATACGCTGTGCTATTCAATAAATGATCAAGTTGAAACACTCCACCTCTCTGTGGGAGTACGTGAAGTATCGCTACTTCTTCCCCTCACATCTACTCATATTTTTGCTCTTTACCCATTAGGGAATCTATCTCCATTAGGGGGAGGTATTACCCCAATGGATGAAACTAAAAGAGTCACTCTCTCGAGTGATGAGGGTGCCTTAACAGATACGCTACTCAGACTTTTCCCAACTTGGAGTAGTGTTGTGAATAATTTAAATTATCACAAAATAGTGCAAGATATAGCGATACATCCCCTCTCTAACCAAATTGATTATATCTCCACAGTAGCGAACCTTGTTGAAGGAGATTATGATGAAGATAATTTACAAATCCTCAATAAATATTCTGCAACTCTAGATATTTTACCCTCTGGACGTTATATAAGCGATTCGCCATCTATTGCATCATTTTATAAGAGTGAATACAGACCTGTCGAGTTAGAGAATCTAGTTCCAGGGATTTATTTTTTTCTCAATTTGGAGGCTATGATGGTTTTAACGCTCATCATTGCAGATGATGAGCAGAGGCCAGCCACATATTACATGAAGAGTGTAGATACACTATTTACTATCAGTAATAGTGAGTACCAAAAGTTATTGGGAGGTTAAGGTCTCTTCCCTTAATTAGGCTAAATGAGTAGTATGGAACCCATGGAATCAATTCGTGAGTTATTTCGCATAGGGTACGGTCCATCAAGTAGTCATACTATGGGTCCTAGATTTGCATCCTCTCAATTCTATGAGCTCTTCAGTGGAGCCTCATATTTTCATGCACACCTTTTTGGTTCTCTTGCTGCAACGGGTAAGGGGCATCTTACAGACAGTGCTATTCGAGAAGTATTTCAAGAGAAAGAGAAGCAGGTAGATATTTTTTGGTTCCCTCAAGAAAATAAAGAATTTCATCCCAATGCTATGACTTTGATTGCCTTCAATGAACACAATGAAGAGATAGGAAAACAAACCTACTACAGTATAGGTGGCGGTAAAATTGTTAATGAGAATCAAAAGGAAATAACCCCACATTCAATTTATCCCCAATATTTAAGTAAAATGGATCATATTCTTTCTTATTGTAATAAAGAGGGCCTCCAATTATGGGAAGTAGTTCTGAAATATGAAGATAATGAGATTCTCGCCTTTATAAAAGAGATTTGGGATGTGATGCTACATGCGATTGACCGTGGTCTTGATGAAGAAGGGGTTCTCCCAGGTGGGCTTAAACTTCAGAGAAAAGCATCTCAATATTTTGCTCAAGCAAAGGAAATGGGAGGTGTTTTAGGTACTCCTGCCAGAGCTCTCAGTTACGCTCTTGCTGTCGCAGAAGAGAATGCTGGAGGAGGGAAAATCGTTACTGCTCCAACATGTGGTTCATGTGGTGTTCTACCTGGCGTTCTCCTCTATATGAGAAATCAATATCAACTCACAGACCAAAAGATCTATCGAGCGCTACTTACTGCTGGGTTGATTGGGAACCTTGTGAAATTTAATGGTTCCATTAGTGGTGCTGAAGTTGGTTGTCAAGGAGAGATAGGAGTCGCCTGTGCAATGGCATCAGGGGCAGTAGCACAACTTCTTGGTGCTAGTATTTACCAAATAGAGTATGCAGCTGAAATGGGACTTGAGCATCACCTGGGTCTAACCTGTGACCCAATGCTAGGTCTTGTTCAAATACCCTGTATTGAACGAAATGCTCTTGCTGCAATGAGAGCACTTGATCATGCAAGCTATGCTCTACTTTCTGATGGTCGACATAAAGTCTCATTTGATACTGTAGTGGAAGTTATGATGGAAACTGGGCAGGCTCTTCCCCCTCTCTATCGGGAAACCTCTCTTGGTGGGTTAGCTCGGCATCCTAATACTTAATTGATATAGAGCTCTTCAAAATGTTCAATTTTTTTAATTAATAAAATAGGAGTTTATGTACTCGATAGAGGTGCTTACTATTCTCGTCTGTTAAATATTTTTATTAATTTTTTTCCTAATAGGAATTCTAATTTCACTTATAAAAATTGATAAGAGGATTATTATCCCTCCTAAAGCCATATAAGGAGTGAATAGTTCAAGTCCTAAAATAATTGAGAAGAGGGCTCCAAAAAGGCTTTCTGTTGATAGAAATATTGCAGTTTTAGTACTTGTTGTATATTTTTGTGCAGAAGTTTGTATTAAAAATGCGATTAATGTACTAAAAATCCCAAGATATATTGACCAAGTAAGACCACTTTTCCATGTTATATAAGTCCCAATATCCCCATTATCGATTGAGAAAAGGTACAATATGGAAAGTATAGATGCTGTTACCATCTGCAGAAATGTTAGTTTAATTGGATCTATCTTCTTCGCCATAATATCAAGAAAAGAGATGTGTATCGCAAAAAATAGGGCGCATAAAAGGGTGAATGCATCACCCTTTGTAAAACTTATCCCTTTTGTAGGCGAATAGGTGAGAAATGCGACTCCGATAAATGTAATAAAAGGAAGGATGAAAAAGATTTTTCTAGGCTTTTTCTTGAAAAATAACCAAGAAATAAAAGGAACCATAATTACATTTGTTGCAGTGATGAAAGCATTGTTGCTAGGGGTTGTAAACTGAAGCCCAAATGTTTGCGTATAGAATGCAAGAAAAAGAAATATTCCAGCTAGAAAACCACCTTTCAGCTCGTTTGATGTTAAAGGAAATATTTTTTTTGAGAATATAAAAAAAAGAATAAAGGCTGCAACTGAAAATCGTATTAAAAGAATGAAGGACGTAGCCATTCCACTGTTTAGAGCATATTGAGAGGCTACAAACCCAGTGCCCCAAATGACAGCCGTGAGAAGTAGCGAGAAATCAGCATAGATTGATTTCATTTTACTTTCTCATTTTTTCTACAGCTATCTCTTACTACAAGTTCAGAAGGTACGTAGATTTTTACTCCTTTAGATCTATGGAAAAGGAGTTTTTCAGCAGCTAAGCGAGCAGCCATTACTCCCATCAGAGGAGTATGTAGTTTCATAGTCGTAAGAGAAGGTGTTAAATATTGGGCTTCAGGGATATCATTACAGCTAATAATTCCAATATCCTCTGGAATAGAATATCCCTCCTCTTTTAAGGCTTTAACAACGCCAATTGCCATCGTATCGGTTTCAACAAAGAATACCTCTGGTAGTGTTGAAGATATAGCTCGTTTGGCCATTAAATATCCAGAACTAAGGGTTGTTTCGGTTGCGGTATACATCCACTCTTTATGAAAAGCATTATATGTTTTCATTTTTTCAGTGAAAAACAGTTCTCTTTCATCTTCAGAATAGATATTTTTTGAGGGGTTATAATCTCTAGAACCTATAAAACCAATTTTTGAATAACCTAAACCCATTAAGTAGGTGATAACTGCATCTACGACGTGTTTCATATCGATAAGGATGGTATCAACTTCAAGATTCTTTCCCTCATTAAATTCAAAATCAACGAGAATTGGAGCTACCTTCATTTTCTTTACTTGTTCTGTAAGATATGAATTCCAGTATGAACCACTTCCAATAAAAATAAACAAATCATGATCTTGTATTGGTAATGGTTTTTCAAGAGAACGGTAATAATATTCTTTAACTTCAAGACCAAGCACATTACATTCGTTCTTGCAATGGTTTTTAATTGAAAGATAATAGGAGTCTTCCACTTCCTCAAGTTCATCATAGAGTAGAATTAAGGCAATAGAACCTTCAAATTCTAGTTTTCCTTTTTTTATAGGTGCGGTATTTACTGGGTAATAAAGGTCTTCAGCTATTTGAAGGATTTTTTGTCTATTCTTAAGTGAAATGGAAAAGGCTGGATCATGGTTCAAAACCTTTGAGACCGTTGAGATTGAAACGTTAGCTTTTTCTGCAATATCTTTTAATCGAGCCATATCTTCCTCTTGTATTATATTCTAAAGAAATGTGAGGTAATCTGTCAACGACTAGTTTTCCTAAAATTTTAGGAAATATTAGGAAAAATTTTCTTTACATTTAACATTATTTGTACATATACTCAAATGTAGACAGGATATTACTATCCTAAAATTTTAGATGGAGGAAATATATGAAAAGGAAACACACAATTCTAACGATTTTATTGATACTAATCGTCTCCTTCTCTCTTTATGCGGGAGGGCAGAAAGAAGATGTTATCACAGTTTGGATTCCTGGAGATGAAGTAGAATATGGTTTTTACTTTGATGCTCTAGAAAGCTACAAGGTAAAAATGGAGAGTGAAGGGAACACTTTTAACTATGTAATTGAACAGCAACCCTGGAGCGATTATTGGGTAAAACTTCCTCTAGAAATTAATAACAAGAGAGGTCCAGATCTTTTCCTTACACATTGGGCATATGATGAAAACCTTAGAGGTGTTTCAAAAGAATTGAATCTTTCTGCAAAAGAAAAAGCTTTGTTTGAAGTGACAGACCTCTATTTAGGTGCTGGTGGACAACCAGTCTATATCCCTACAACATTTGTGAGTAAGGTAATGTACGTGAACAGAGACCTTGCTCCCAATTTTGATGTAGCTAAGGCTTCAACATGGGATGGCTTTGTAGAAGAACTAAAGAAATTAGTTCCAGGATCAGGGTCTCCTGATGCACTAAAAGAAGGAATTATTCCTTTCCAATATGCATTTCAAACACTTTATGATCTTAGATATAGTGAAGGCAAAACTTTCACTGATATTTCAGGGAAATCAGCACTTGATGCTACGGGATTACAATTTCTTAAGAGTCTCGATGATATGGGAATCACTAGCTATCTAGTTCGTGAAGGTGCAGACACAGAACTCAATAATGCTACTGCAGCTGTTGTATATGGTGAACCATGGATGGAATTCTGGGCTTCTCCTGAAGTCAAAGATTCAATTGAGGCTTTCCCTGTTCCTGGTGGGGTAACGACTAAGGCTCTTGAACTCTCATTTGGAATTAATAAAAATGCTAGTGATGAGAGATTTGAACTTCTCCAAGGCTTTGTGAAATATATGCTTATGGATGAGAAAGTGAATGCTTCTATTGTTAAAGGATCAAGCGGGACACCTAACCTAAAGGGTCTTGATATTTCATACGAACCAGGAACTGCCGGGTATGCAAACATGAATTCTAAAAATTCTCTTCTTTTGATTCCACCTGTTGTCTTTGAAGATGTTGTTTCAAATATGCTTGGAGACTGGGAAGGTCTTGGTGGTACGAAAAGCCTGTCTCAGGTAGTAAAAGATGCAAATGTTGCAGCTTCGGCTATTGATTTGAGCGGATTGAAAAAACAAGAAGATAAGTTTAGGAACAACCTGTAAGGATCCTTTACATAATATAAGTTTACCCCCTTAATAATTAGGGGGGTATTCTTTACCAAAGGAGTAGTGGCTGTGAAAGAGACGTCGAGTCGTGTTTGTAAGCGGCTTTCATTGGAAAAACAAAAAAATAGAAACCTCTTTTTCTTTGCTGGAATAATATTGACTCTTCTTTATTACATCGTCCTATTCATCTATCCTCTCTCGATTGCTATAATTAGGAGCTTCTATGATTGGAATCCACTCAAGGGTTCTCAAACCTTTACAGGACTCAAGAATTATATACATTTATTTAGAAATCCAGTATTTGTAGTATCCTTGAAAAATACAATTATTTTTACAATCTCCTCAGTAATTGGTAGAGTGGCTTTTTCTCTTCTAATTGCTCTTGGGCTAGTCTCTATCACAAAAGGACGCGATTTCTTGAGAAGTACTTATTTTCTACCTGTAATTATGCCTATAGTTGCAACTAGTATTATTTGGGTATGGGTATACCAACCAAATAGTGGTTTGTTGAATATGTTTCTTCAGGCTTTTGGTGTCGGTAAGCAGCTATTTTTAAAATCTCCTACTCAAGCTCTTCCGTCGGTTATTGCAATGGTCATATGGAAAGATATTGGATACTCAGTCATTATTTTTACAGCTGGTTTATTAGGGGTTCCTCAGGATCAAAAAGAGGCAGCATGGATAGATGGAGCAAATAGACGACAGGTTTTTGTCTCGGTAACATTTCCTGCAATAATACCTACATTTACTTTTGTTTTAATCACAGCAATGATTGGCTATTTTCAATCTTTTGTAGAGATTTTTATTATGACGGGTGGAGGACCTGGAACTGCAACTTATGTAATCAGCTATATGATTTTCAATGAAGCATTCAAAGGTTTTAATTTTGGGTATGCCTCGGCTATCTCAGTAATCCTCTTTACTTTAATTACTCTTATAACCGTTATACAACTGAAAATTTTACAAAGGGGGAATGAGGAATGAGACACAAAATTAAAAATGAAATGTTTCTGACAACCTTAATATATCTTGGCCTCATTATCATGGCATTTATCACACTAGTCCCCTTTATTTGGTTGATAGCGTCTACTTTCAAGCCAAACTATGAGATAGTAGGGGTTCCTGCCACATTTTTTCCTAAGAAATTCACTACTGAACACTATTCTTATATTATTGGTAAATTCAATATTTTTACCTATTTTTTCAACTCGCTACTACTCGCTATAATGAAGACCCTAATAGGCGTGTATACAAGTCTCTACATTGGCTATATATTCGCAAAATTTAACTTCTTTGGAAAGAAAGTTATTTATTCAATGATTGTATTTACCATGACTGTTCCAGCTCTCGTTACTATGATTCCCACATATGATATGGCTAATAAGGTAAATCTGATAGATTCTTGGTGGGCAATTATCTTACCAGCTGTTGTCTTATCGTTCGGTATTTTTATGATGAGGCTTTATATCACTAAAGCCGTTCCAACAGCTTTACTCGAAGCTGCACAGATTGATGGAGCCGGACAATTTTTTATTTTTCATAAAATAGTGCTTCCTCTTTCCATAAATATGATAAGTGCTCTTTCAATTTATGTTTTTCTTGGAGCATGGAATGATTTTCTATGGCCGTATCTAGTTCTTAATACTTCTAGAAAGTTTCCGTTATCAGTGGCACTTTCTATGCTTAACGGCCAGAATAATACAAACTATGGTGGCCTTTTTGTTGCAACCTTGCTTACGATTGTTCCGATTCTTATAGTCTATTGGACATTCCAGAAGCGATTTATCGAGGGAATCTCGATGACAGGGATAAAATAATGAAACTTGATTTAACTAAAATTCCATTCTCAACATTTTCTTCATTTCTTGCTATATCATCAGGGATTTTAAAAGAAAAGAAAGAATCCGATGGCACTCTTTATATCCGTGACTTGTCAGGAGGCGATGAATCTTTTGGATATATATGTGCTTTACAAGTAGTAGATAAGAATAAGACTCCTTTAAAGTATTCATATCGTTGCGATGAGACTGAACTTATCATTATATCTGAAGCCTCTAAGGGAGAACTTCATATCTGTTTTTCAGATGATGGGACACTTCATTTAAGAGGAAATTCAATCGCTATTTCACTCGATTTCTTTCTAGGTAGCTATGATCATATTAATAGGATCACAGACGAACAAGCGGAACTTCACAGCTATACCAACCACATGAAAATGATGATGAATGTTTCACAAGGTAAGGTAGATTACTACCTAATCTGGAATAGAATCCAGACTCAAAGCGGAAATATAATAATTCGTGGAGAGAAAATTGAATTGTCTCTTACTAGATATCTTACTGTGTATGAAAGGCCTGAAGTACAAATTCCTTATGAGAAAGTCCTTATAGCATCAAGAGACGCATATGAAAAATGGAAAATGAAGGTGCTTAGTGTGAATGATAGTTCACTTGAAGAGGCAAGAGATATTGCAAGTTATATTACCTATTCATGTGTTGCCCCTCCTGAAGGACTTCTTACGCATCCAGCAATGTATATGTCAAACAACTGGATGACAAATATCTGGAGTTGGGATAATTGTTTTAATGCGATTGCTCTTTGTAAGAATAATCCAAAATTAGCTTTTGATCAGTTGATGATGTTTTCTCTTTACCAAGATGAGAGTGGAGTTCTTCCTGATTATATGAATAATCGATCAGTTTCTTATGACTGTACCAAACCGCCTATTTATGGATGGGCTTATTCTCTGATGATGGATGAAGAGTCTTTCTTCTGTGAACCAGCACAGCTTGAGAGAATGTATCCCATTCTAAAGGGAATTGAAAAGTATTGGAGACTTCACAGAGTCTCATCTGATTTCCCGCTTCCTTATTATAATCATGGGAATGATAGTGGATGGGACAATGCTACTGTGTTTAATGATGGATGTCCTGTAAGTAGTCCAGATCTTGTGAGCTATCTTATTCTCCTTTATTCGGCACTTATAAGAGTCTCCGCTCTCCTAAATTCAGATGAAAAAGGTAAATGGATGCAGAGAAAAGAAGAAATGAAGCATGCACTAATTACCTATTTATGGAAAGAAGATGAATTTGTCAGCTATATCCATAACTTGGACGAATATACTAAAGGTAACTTATCGTTAATAAATTTAATGCCTCTAGTAGTCGCTGATGAGCTCCCAAAAAAAATTATAGAAAAGATGATTCATAAATTGACTCAGGATGGTTTCCTCTCTGATTATGGAGTAGCAACTGAATCGATGAGAAGCTCTCATTACGAATATAATGGATATTGGAGAGGTCCTATATGGGCTCCTGTGATGTTACTTATAATAGATGGGCTAGCCCGTGGTGGAGAATATTTATTAGCAAAAGATCTTGCGAGACGATTCTGCAATGCTTGTAATATCGGAGGGATGGCTGAAAACTTTGACCCCCTCTCTGGAGAGGGATTGGTTGACCCAGCCTTCACTTGGACGAGTAGTGTATTTTTATATCTCGCTAACAAGTATATTTAAGGATTATTATTTATGGATAAAACGCCCTTCTATATGGATATTACACAACTACATTCGAATATATTACCTCCTCATGCTTATTTCTTTAGCTATGATGATGTAGAAAAAGCACTTTCTCTTAATAGGATGAAATCTAATGGGTTTACCCTCCTTTCCGGTAAGTGGAAATATCAATATTTTATTAATCCCCAGTACTGTAATGAGGATTATTTGGCTCCTAGGAAGAACCGAAATGATTGGCCTGAAATTGAAGTCCCTTCTGTAATTGAACTTAATGGATATTCACACCTTCATTACACGGATGAGGGATATCCATTTCCATTAATCCCCTATAAAGTTCCCTCAAACAATCCAACAAGCCTATTTCATCGTACGTTCAAGATTCATATTAAAGAAAATACTCAATACATTTTGCGAACAGACGGAGTGGAAACCGTATATACTCTCTACATAAATGGGCATAATATTGGTTTTGCTAAAGGTTCTCGTCTTTCTTCCGAATTTGATATTACAGAATTTATTGATGATGGTGAAAATGAAATTGCTCTTGTTGTTCTTAAATGGGCTGATTCAACCTATCTTGAAGATCAAGATATGTGGTGGACTAGTGGCATTATTCGTGATATTTACATTTATGAAAAGAAGAACAGTAGTCCGAAAGATATTATTGTTCGTACCACAAGATTAGATGAAGAAACATATCGTCTTTTTATTGATATTAAGATGGAGAAGCCAGAAAAGTCATTACCTATTAAGCTCTATAATCAACATAAAAAATGTGTTTTTGAAGATATCCTTACACCATCTGCTCCATATGAAACAATCATTAAAAATGTAAAGGAATGGAATCCAGAAGAACCAAACCTTTATTATCTTGTGGTAATTACTGATAATGGAGAATATACCCCTATAAGATTTGGATTTAGAGAGCTCACGGTTAAAGATGGGCTTATGTATCTTAACGGTTCATATTTTAAGATGCATGGGGTGAATCGACATGACCATGACCCTGAACGGGGAAGAGCAGTAACTATGAGTAGGGTTAAAGAAGAATTACTTCTTATGAAGCGCTATAACATAAATGCTGTAAGGACAAGCCACTATCCTAATGATCCTCGATTCTATGAACTAACTGATCAACTAGGGCTTATGGTTATTGCAGAAACAGATCTTGAGGCTCACGGTTTTATGCTCGTAGATAAATCAAACTATGCAGCCGAAGATGTAAACGCTATTCCCTCTTTTATTGATCGAATAACTCGCCATGTAAAAGCACAGATTAATCATCCGAGTATCCTTCTCTGGTCATTAGGTAATGAATCCGGGATGGGAATATGCTTTGAGAAATCATACTTGGCTGCAAAAGAAATAGATCCAACTCGCCTTATCCATTATGAAGAGGATCGTAATGCCACTGTTGTTGATGTTGTTTCTACAATGTATTCGTCAAGGGAAAAAATGATTGAACTTGGGAAGAATCCAATAGGGAAGCCGAGAATAATTTGTGAATATGCTCACGCGATGGGTAATGGACCTGGAGGCTTAAAGGATTATCAAGATGTTTTTGAGACTTACCCTTCTATTCAAGGTCATTTTGTGTGGGAGTTTAGTGACCATGGTATTAAAAGAATTGATAATAAAGGTCAAACCTACTATGCATACGGAGGTGATTTTAACGATTATCCCAATAACAGTAACTTTTGTATTGATGGATTGGTGTTTCCTGATCTCACACCGTCTCCAGGTCTCATAGAGTATAAACAAGTTATCTCTCCCGTAAAAATATTTCAGAAGGAAAAGTATGTTTTTGTAATAGAGAATCATTATTACTTTTCTAACCTATCCTTTGTTAAAATTAGCTATACTATATTAGAAAATGGCTATTCAATAGGGGAGTCTTCTATTACGGGATTTGAGGGCATACGCCCTGATGAGGCGTATACTTTTTTTCTTCCCTCACTTCCTAAGTTGAATAAACAAAAAGAATATTTTATTGTATTTACCATAGTAGAGAATTCTCAGAATGATGAAAAAATTATTGAAGGAAATACCCTTGGAGTATATCAGTTTTCCTTTTCTGAAAATGAACGCTTCCAGAAAATGAAAGAGCCCTTCCCCCCAGTATCCAATATTATAAGAGACCAATTTAGTACTGAAATCAAATGCGATTCTAGTTCCCTTAGGTTTAACAAAGTTGAGGGGAAGCTCATTTCCCTCATATTCGAAGGGGAGCAACTGTTAATGAGATCGCCTAGAATTGAGTTCTTCCGACCTGTTATTGATAATTATGTTGTTTATCATAACGAGAACTGGCGAAAATACTTCTTTGATGTTTTCCAAGAGCATGTTGTAGAAGTTGAACAGAAAGAGCTTGAAGGCATGTTTATTTTTATTGTAAAAGCGATTGCAGCACCGCCAGTTCTTGATTATGGGTTCCACATTACCTATACATACCTCGTTGCAGGGAAGAATCTGACTCTTACTATTAACGGAGAACCTTTTGGTGAAATTCCATTCTTTATCCCAAAAATTGGTATTACTACTGGAATTACTAAATCTGTAAAAAGTCTTTCTTGGTATGGTCGTGGTCCTGGAGAATCGTACAGTGATTCTAAAGAGGCACAGATTATCGGAAGGTACTCACTTCCCATTGATAAACTTTGGACTGAATATATATATCCACAGGATAACGGTAACAGGAGTGATGTAAGGGAAATTACCCTACATGCAAAAAATGATATCACTATCACGAGTTCCTCTTTGTTTAATTTTTCATTATGGCCCTATTCTCGTAAGCAGATAGAAAAAGCACAACATACTAATGAACTTACAAAAGAAGAATTCCTTACCCTTAATTTAGACTATAAGGTTTCTGGACTAGGTTCAGCCTCTTGCGGGCCTCTTGTAGAAGATCCATATCAGGTAAAAGCTTGTCCTTTCGAGTTTTCATTTACTATTGCATTGTAACTTCTTAGAATATCAACTGATAAAGTATGTTTTCCTTCTTAAGTTTAAATAATACTTTTCGCATATTTTAAGATAACAATAAAAAAATTTTCTCATTTACGCAATCTTCACTTTTCATTTACCCTCTTTCTATTTGAGAGTTGTAGTATTCATTTATCAAATCAAAAAGGAGTCATGTAAGGCTCCTAAGGAGAACAAAATGAGTAAAAGAAAAGGTGTAGTGTTACTGGTTCTAATTTTCATGTTAGTAACAGTGTCGGTTTTCGCAGGAAGAGGTAATCAAAGTTTTGGCCGAAGTTCTAGTGATACTGGATTTGTAGGACGTGGTGCATATGCTCTTGCGAGTGATACTGTAGACACAGAAAATCTTTTAGTGGACAATACATATATTATGGACCGTGGAATGGCACGCCAGCAACTTCGCACTCCAGGTGAAGATTGCTTACTTGGTGAAGATTGTCTCTACCTAGAAACCGGGGAAAGACAAGGACAATATCAGGTAGATGGAGCTATCGGTGGCCAACGACGAAATTATGCTCAAGGTTTTAGAGCGAGGTAACCAATGAACGTATATCGAAAAGCAATTATAGCATCGATGACAGCAGCCTTAATGGCTGCTGGGATGTTAGGAGCCCAAGGAACGATGGAGAGTCAAATACCTGTTGATACAGTTACTCCGGTAGCAGTAGAGATGAGTGTCCAAGCTGATTCAAGCATTGAAGATGGGGTCCTTTTAATGAGAGAAGAAGAGAAATTAGCCAGAGATGTCTACCTTACTCTTTATGAAAAATGGAATTTAAGAACTTTTGGAAACATAGCAAAGGCCGAACAAAACCATATGGATGCTGTTGCATATTTAATGGAAATCAAAGGAATAGCTGATCCTGTGGAATATGCTGATGTTGGAGTCTTTACTAATGAAGAAATTGCAGGTTTGTATAATACTCTTGTTGAAAAGGGATCGGTTTCTATCGTTGAAGCAATAAAAGTAGGAGCTCTTATAGAAGATTTAGATATTTCTGATTTAGAGAAATTACTTGCTAATACTACAGATGAAGATACTATTCGAGTGTATGAGAACTTGTTAGCAGGTAGTGAACAACATATGAGGGCTTTCATTAATCAGCTTAGTAGGTATAATGAAAAATACGAACCTGCTTATATAAGTGAGTCCAGATATAACGAAATTCTACGTAGTAATTAAGAAAAAATATTTTCTTTATATATAAAACAATAAGAGGCTGTTGCAAAGATATCGCTAACAGCCTCTTTTCTGTTTTCACTAATGTAGAGTTATTTATATACCTACACTTTTATATTGCTTGCGGTGTGAAAAGCTATCCTTTCATAACAATGTTCACTAATTTATCTGGAACGACAATCGTCTTAACGATAGTTTTTCCTTCGATTAATTCTTGAATTCTCTCTAGAGCCAGAGCTTCTTTAAGGATAGATTCTTTATCTAATCCTTTACTTTGTTCAAATCTAGCTCTAAGCTTTCCATTTATTTGGACAACAATTTCAACAACATTATCGACAGTAAGTGTTTCATCATACTCAGGCCACGATTGTGTTGTTACTGATGGTTCATGACCAGCTAAAGCCCATAACTCCTCACTTAGGTGAGGTACGTACGGACTTAATAGGAGAATAAACGGTTCCCAAATACTTCTAGGAAGAGTTTCTCTCTTATACAGTTCATTCACTAAAATCATCATCTGGCTAATAGCTGTATTAAAATCTAGGCTAGCGGTATCATGTGTTACTTTCTTAATCGTTTTATGAAGAGTTTTTAAGAGTTCTTTATCAGGATCTTCATTACTTAATTCCTTCTCCGTTAGACGCCATATCCTGTCTAAGAATCGAAACACCCCAGATAATCCTGCAGTTGCCCATGGTTTAGAGACTTGTAATGGTCCCATGAACATTTCATAGGTTCGCATTGAATCGGCCCCATACTCCTTAATAATCTCATCAGGATTGATAACATTTTTAAGGCTCTTGGACATTTTTGCGATAACTCTTTCTAAGGGAGCTCCTGTTGCTTTTTCAATGAATGTATCTGTAGAAACCTCATCAACCATATCTGTTGGCACTAGTGTTTTATCACTTCGTTGGAATGCAAATGAGGTAATCATTCCTTGATTTACGAGTCTTTGGAAAGGCTCTTTATCTTTTACAAGTCCAATATCATATAAGACTTTGTGCCAGAATCGTGCATAAAGAAGGTGAAGAACAGCATGTTCTGCTCCTCCAACATATAAATCGACTGGCATCCAATAATCCATAGCCTCTTTACTAGCTAATCCATTTGTGTTGTGAGGATCTAAGAAACGAAGGTAATACCAGCAAGAACCAGCCCATTGTGGCATCGTGTTTGTTTCTCTTTTTGCTTTTTCTCCGCACACAGGACACGTTGTTTGTACCCATTCATCAATTGTTGCTAATGGGGACTCCCCTGTGCCACTAATAGTGTAGGATTCTACATCAGGAAGGGTAAGTGGAAGTTCTTCTTCTGGAACAGGGACGATACCACATGAAGGGCAGTGAACGAGGGGGATGGGTTCTCCCCAGTATCTCTGCCTTGAGAATACCCAGTCTCGTAATTTGTAGGCTGTACTTTTTTTCCCAATTCCCTTTTCTTCTAAGTAGGAGTTCATTGTATCAATAGCAGTTTGTTTATCCAAACCATTTAAAAACTCTGAATTAACATGGATTCCATCACCTGTAAAGGCCTCTTTTTGTACATCGATCTCACTTTTCAAGACTTCAATGATAGGGAGATTAAACTTAATAGCAAATTCCCAGTCTCTTGTATCATGAGCTGGAACAGCCATAATAGCGCCTGTTCCATAAGATGCGAGGACGTAGTCTGCTACCCAAATAGGAATTTTCTTACCATTCACTGGGTTGATAGCATAAGAGCCACTGAATACCCCAGTTTTATCTTTAGCAAGATCAGTTCTCTCTAAATCTGATTTATGAGAAGCTTGGTGAATATATTCTGTCACCAATGGTGATTGTTCTTTTGTTGTAAGAGCACCTACTAAAGGATGTTCTGGAGAGACAACCATATATGTCGCACCAAAGAGTGTGTCACTACGAGTTGTATAGACTTCAAGGATTTCTGATGAATTTTCAATTTTAAAAGAGACACTAGCTCCTTCACTCTTTCCAATCCAGTTTCGTTGCATTGCCTTGATAGAATCAGACCAGTCTACAGTATCGAGGTCTTCTAAGAGTCGTTCAGCATACTCAGTAATTTTTAACATCCACTGGCGGATATTCTTCTTTGTTACTAAAGAACCACATCGCTCACACTTACCATCTTTGACTTCTTCATTTGCAATACCAGTAAGACAATCTGGACACCAGTTAATTGGGGTGACAGCCTCATAAGCAAGACCCTTTTCATAGAGTTTCAGGAATATCCATTGAGTCCATCGATAATACTCCTGAGTATGAGTTGAGATTTCTCTCGACCAGTCATAACTGAAGCCGAGGCGCTTTATTTGTTTCCTGAAATTCTCAATATTAGCCTCAGTAGTTGTTCTTGGATGAGTTCCTGTCTTGATTGCATAATTTTCTGCAGGTAGTCCAAAAGAGTCAAACCCCATTGGATGAAGAACATTGTAGCCATTCATCCTAAGATATCGACAATAGATATCTGTCGCTGTATATCCTTCGGGGTGTCCTACATGTAATCCAGCCCCAGAAGGATAGGGGAACATATCGAGGACGTATACTCTCTTATCTTTTTGATAAGAAGGATCTTCGTATACACGAAAACTTTGGTTTTTTTCCCAAAATTCTTGCCACTTTAATTCAATTTCTTCAAATGGATAACTACTCATTCCGGAATAATACCTAGGAGCTTTAAAGGTGTCAATGCAGAAGTTTCTCTAAGTTGTTGACTGAGTTGAATTCAAGGCTAATCTCACATCTTCAATTCTTTTCTTTTTCATCTTAATTATAGTAAATGTTCCAAAGTTAAGTTCGACCTGTTCTCCTGGTACCGGAATTGTACCAAGTTGTTCAATTAAGAATGCTGCTAATGTTTTAGAAAGGTCTAGCCCTGAAAGATGAAGGTCTAGACGATCACTTATTTCTTGGATAGAGGTATCTGCCTTTATGATAAATACCCCCTCAGTTTCTGGCTGAATACGTAATGGGTGCCCAATTTCATGTTCATCATAAATTTCGCCAAAAAGTTGCTCGATGATATCTTCTAACGTTACAACACCGCTAAGGCCACCATATTCGTCAAGAACTATTGCTATTTGTAGTTTATTTTGTTGGAATTGAAAGAGCATGTCGTCTACTTTCCGTGTTTCGGGTACATACAAGGGTGTATGTTGGAAGGAATGAAGTTGTTCATCACTTTTTCCTTCGACTTCACCTAAAAGGAGGTCCCTGATTAACACGACGCCCACGATATTTTCAGGGCTTTCGTGGTAAATAGGAATTCTAGAATACCCGCTTTGGATGATAGGATTATATGCTTCTTTGAGGGTTAGAGTGTCAGATATACTAAAAACATCGGTTCGGTGAGTCATTACACTTTTTACTGGGGCCTCACTAAAATGGAGAACTCTCTGTACAAGCGATGTTTCATACTCATCAACAATACCCTCATTCTCAGCCACATCTACTACATGCATAAGCGATTCTAGTGATAAAGAACCTTCTTTTTCATGATTGAATAGAGATGTAATTAATCCACTTATCCATCTAATAGTCATAATGAGAGGATAAAGGACAATAGTTAATAGTTTTATAGGGTAAGCCGAAGCCCTTGCAAATCGCATATTATAAGTAATAGCTAATTGTTTTGGTACTATTTCTCCAAATATGAGGATGAGGAGGGTGAGAATTCCAGTTGCAATGCTAATTGCTTTGTTTCCCCATAGAGAAAGGGCAAAGGTTGTAGTGAGTGCAGAGGCACTCAAATTTACAATATTATTTCCAATAAGAATTGTTGTAAGTAATAAATCAGGAGTAGCAGCAAGGTGAGCTGCAAGGATGCTTCTTTTTCTCACGTCTGTTTCAAGCATTCTTACCTGCAAGAATGAAAGTGAAGTAAAAGCTGTCTCTGCAGAACTAAAGAATGCTGACAACAATAATAGTACTACGATGATAAGAATATGAAGGCTCATACGAACCTCCCCTTATTCATTTTCTGAATATCTGTTTTATGCGATAAAGGGTCTTCCATAGAGCATAACTATACACAAATTTTCTTCATTGGTTCAACCTTTAGACTCTCAACTACGTGATAATAATTTCAATAATAAGAAGAAATTGTGCAATGATGATTATCAGTGAGGTTTTTAAAGAAGTGAGGGGATTGCCCAATAATGATGTGGTATAAGTACAGATTTCATGAACTCATGTATTGTAGAAACCTTTCTCAGTAACATCATAAGATGGAGTATACGTACTTTCATAAAGAGAATATGCTATACACTTGACTTTCTATATTAGCTGTTTTTAATAATTACCTATATCCTATCATGAGGGAACAAAGATGATTGAACAACAACGTATTTCAGTTTTACAACAAGAAAGAGTACAAAAAGACAACACTTATATTCTCTACTGGATGCAAGGAGCATCTCGTGTTGCCTACAACCATGCCCTTTTATATGCGATTGAGAAAGCACATTATTATAATAAACCCCTTGTAGTATACTTTGGGATCACTGATAACTATCCTGAAGCTTCAATCCGCCATTACTATTTTATGATACAAGGCCTTATAGAAGTGTATCAATCTTTATCATACCTTAATATAAGAATGATTATTGCACATTCAGATGTTGCCCTTGGGGCAATAGAAGCAGCAAAAAATGCTGTGCTTGTTGTTACCGATATGGCGTATGTACGTCATGAAAGGGAATGGAGGAGGTTTGTTGCAAGCAATATCCAAGTTCCGCTTATGATGATTGAATCGAACTTAGTTGTTCCTATTAGAGAAGCTTCGTTAAAAGAAGAATATTCAGCGGCAACTCTGAGACGTAAAATTGAACCTATGATCTCTTTCTGGGCTGAAGAGACTCCTTCTCCAAACTATGAAGGAGAATATTACAGTGGACCTTTTCCTTTAGAAAATATTTATCATGAAGATATAGATACGATGATTTCTTCACTAAAGATTGACCGTTCTATCTCTATAGTCAAAGGAGTGAGAGGTGGTGAAAAAGAAGCAAGAAAAAAACTCCGTATGTTTATTGAAAACCATCTAAAAGGTTATTCTGTTAAAAGAAATGACCCTTTACTCTCTTATTCTTCTGAATTAAGTCCCTATCTTCACTATGGACAGATTTCTCCAATTGAGATTTATCGTAGAGTGAATGAGACCACGATTGAAGATAAAAAGGATTTTATTGAGCAGCTAATAGTTCGCCGCGAACTTGCTTTTAACTATGTGTTTTATAATTCCCATTATGATAGTTTTGAAGGACTGCCCTCGTGGGCAAAAGAGACACTCTTAATTCATAGTACAGATTCAAGAGAATACATCTATTCATTTGATGAATTAAGGGATGCAATGACTCACGATATCTATTGGAATGCTGCTCAAAGTGAATTGAGAATATGTGGCACAATGCACAACTATATGAGGATGTATTGGGGAAAGAAGATTTTAGAGTGGACAAAGGATCCTAAAGAAGCCTACAGGATTGCTCTTTCTCTAAATAATATGTATCAACTTGATGGAAGAGATCCTAATGGATTCGCTGGTGTTGCATGGTGTTTTGGTAAGCATGATAGACCTTGGGCACAAAGACCCATATTTGGGTTTATTCGCTATATGAATGATAAAGGGTTAATGCGAAAGTTTGATATGAAGCGATATATAGAGCATATTGAAAAAGAGTGTGGTATCGTTTTATCCATAGAGAGACAAGGAGAACTCTTTTAGAGTATGATATGAGCCTTTCCAATTCCCAGAAAAGTGTATATAATAGATGATCATGGCAAAGAAAAATCCTCCTAAAGAGCCCTCAAACTACGATGAGAGCACCATAAAATCTCTAAGTGCCCTAGAGCACATTCGACTACGTCCCGGTATGTATATCGGGCGACTCGGAAGTGGTTCGCACTTCGAAGATGGTATCTATATTCTCCTGAAAGAAATAATCGATAACAGTATTGACGAATTTATTATGAACTATGGATCTAGAATTTTTATCTCTGTAATAGGGGAGAGTGTGAGCGTTCGAGATTATGGAAGAGGAATACCGTTAGGAAAAGTTATTGATTGTGTTTCAATCATTAATACAGGTGGGAAGTTCAACGATGAGGTCTTTCAATTCTCTGTTGGATTGAATGGTGTGGGAACTAAGGCTGTGAATGCCCTTTCTTCCTATTTTAGAGTTGTCTCATACAGAGATGGTCAATTCTTTGAAGCCGTGTTTTCAAAAGGGGTGCAGGTAAGTGAACAAAGTGGACCCACTAATGAGAAAAATGGAACATTAACAGAGTTTATTCCAGATAGTAGTCCCGAGATTTTTGGGGAGTATGAATTTAACACAACCTTTATTGAAGAGAGACTTTGGAACTATGCCTATTTAAATACCGGGCTTACTTTAGAATTTAATAAAAAGAACTTTTCTTCTAAAAATGGGTTATTCGACCTCCTTGATAAACAAGTAGAAGCAGAAGGTTTGTACCCAATTATTTATCACAGGAATTCTCGAATAGAATTTGCCTTCACTCATACAAACAACTATGGAGAGAACTATTTTTCTTATGTGAATGGGCAACATACTAGTGATGGAGGGACACACCTCTCTGCCTTTAAAGAGGGAATCCTTAAGGGGATTAATGAGTATTTTAAAAAATCGTACACAGCTGTTGATGTGAGAGATGGTTTGATCGCTGCAGTGAGTATAAAACTGCAGGACCCAATATTTGAAAGCCAGACAAAGAACAAGCTTGGGAATAATGAAGTTCGTTCCTGGATTATCACTGAGGTGAGAGAGAAGATCGTTGATTATCTTTTGAAGCATACAGAAGAAGCACAAAAACTCAGCGATAAAATCGCAAATAACGAGAGATTGAGAAAAGAGCTTGCAAGTGTTAAAGGAGCTGCAAAAGAGGCTGCAAAAAAAGTTGCTATTAATATTCCTAAGCTCAAAGATTGTAAATACCATTTGAATCAATCTGGAGATAAAGGAGCTGGGTCCATGATCTTTCTTACCGAAGGAGATAGTGCAAGTGGGTCAATGACAAGTGTTCGTGATGTCTATACGCAAGCTATTTTCTCTTTGAGAGGGAAAGTTCTTAATACCTTTGAAAAGAAAAGAACCGATATTTACAAGAATGAAGAACTCTATAATCTTATGATTGCCCTAGGAGTTGAAAATGGAGTCGATGGACTTCGTTATGGTAAGGTTATAATTGCGACCGATGCTGACACGGATGGTTTTCATATTCGGAATTTACTTATGACCTACTTTCTTACTTTTTTTGAGGATCTTGTATTAAGTGGGAGGCTCTATATTTTAGAAACTCCTCTGTTTAGGGTTCGCAACAAGAAAGAAACAGTATATTGTTTTAGTGAGGGTGAAAAACAAGAGGCTCTTATGAAAATAAAAGGTGCTGAAATTACGCGGTTCAAAGGTCTTGGAGAGATTAACCCTTCTGAATTCCGCCAATTCATCAGTGAGAATATGCGCCTGATACCGATTTCATTATCTTCTTCGAGCGAGATGCATCTTACGTTGAAATTCTATATGGGTGAGAATACTCCTACCCGTCGTGATTTTATTATGGAGAACCTGATCTAATGAGCCATGCAGAATCAATATTTAAAGAAAATTATCTCGAATATGCCTCATATGTAATCAGAGATAGGGCGATTCCAGATATTGCAGATGGATTAAAACCTGTTCAACGAAGAATTATCCACTCTCTTTTTGAAATGGATGATGGAAAATTCCATAAGGTTGCTAATGTCGTTGGCCACTGTATGAAATACCATCCTCATGGTGACTCCTCTATTGGTGATGCTCTTGTGAATCTTGCTAATGCAAACCTTTTCATAGATAGACAAGGAAATTTTGGTAATATCCTCACTGGTGATAATGCTGCAGCTCCAAGGTATATTGAATGTCGAATATTAGAGTTTGCAAAAAAAGTCCTCTATAATCCCCAACTCACTACGTTTGTTGAGTCTTATGATGGGCGAAATAAAGAGCCGGTAGCATTCCGTGCAAAACTCCCGATTGTTGTTATTAGTGGAACAGAGGGAATTGCGGTTGGTATGTCCACTAAAATTCTTCCACATAACCTGAATGAAGTCATTGATGCGATGATAGATACCCTCAATGGAAAAGATGTCACCCTTTATCCAGACTTTATCAGTGGTGGGCTTGTTGATGTATCGAATTATGATGATGGATTAGGAAAAGTCCTTGTAAGGGCTAAGATTGATACTAAAGACCCTAAAAGAATTATTATAGAAGAACTTCCCTTCTCTGTGACTACAGAGAAAATGATTAAATCTGTTGAGGATGCTGCAAAGAAGGGAAAAATAAAAATATCCTCAATTAATGATTTTACAACCGATAAAGTAAATATTGAGATCATTCTTGCAAGAAATACCTATAGTGAAGATATTGTTGATGCTCTCTATGCTTTTACGGCGTGTGAACAATCAATATCGGTAAACCCACTTGTCATAGTTGATAACATGCCAAGGATTGTAAGTATCTCTAGTATGATTAAGTATAGTGGGAAGGCTCTTATTGCAATACTGACTTCAGAGTTGGAGTTAGAACGCCAACAACTTAATGATACTCTGCATTATAGGACATTAGAGAGAATATTTGTTGAGGAACGAATCTATAAGCATATTGAGACGAAGAAAACGCAAGAGGCTGTTGTAAATGCAGTCCTCAAAGGGTTTGTTCCGTTCAAAGAAAAGCTCTATAGGGAACTTGTTGAAGAAGATGTTGATCGATTACTCAAAATCCCAATTAGAAGAATAAGCTTGTTTGATATTGAAAAGAACCAACAAGAGATTGAGGTAATACATGCTCGTCTAGAAAAAATCGAGTATCATCTCGCTCATATTGTAGAATACGGTCTTTCATTCCTAACAGAATTAAAAAAGGATCCTATTGTAAAAGAGGCGAAAAGGAAAACAACAATTGGTTCCTTTGAGAAGATCCTTGTGAGAGAGGCCGCACAAAAAAACCTTTCCTTAAAGTATGATGCTCAAGCTGGGTACCTTGGATATGATATCAGGAAAGGGATTGAGCAGGCCGTTGTTTCTCAATTTGACAGAGTACTTATTATACAAAAAGATGGATCCTATTTTGTTGTAGATGCTCCTGAAAAACTTTTTGTGGGCAAAGGAATGAGGTATTGCGGTATTGCAGAAAAGGATTCACTCGACAATCTTGTGTTTACCATTATTTATCAAGAGAAAAACCTAAAATATCTTTTTATAAAGAGATGTAGGATTACCCAGTTTATTATTAATAAGACATATAGTCTTGTCCCTGATGGGAATTTTAAGCTCTACACCCTTTCTACTTTGGATGATGCCCGAATAACCATTATCTTTAAATCTGGAAAAGGGTATAAGAATCTTGAAGATAGAACCTATTTTTCCCGATTTAATATCAAAGGGGTAAAGGCAAATGGAGTGAGACTCACCACGAAAGAGGCTCAGACAATTCGAATTAAACATGAAATGGATCCTAAGGCAAATGGAGATGAGATTGACTCATTGTTCAAAGATATTGATCCTTTTGATGATATTTCAGGGGATATAGACAATGAATGATATAAAATCAAGAATATTGTATGAAGATAATCATCTCATAATTATTAATAAAGATCCAAAAGAACTTGTTCAAAAAGACATCACTGAAGATATTACCTTAGCAGATAAGGTGAAAGAATATTTGAGGGTGACCTATAAAAAACCAGGTAATATTTATCTAGGTATTCCTCATAGAATTGACCGTCCAACAAGTGGGATTGTCATCTATACAAAAACAGAGAAAGCCTTAGTACGGATGAATGCGCTGTTTAAGAGTGATGACGGAGTAAAGAAATGGTATTGGGCGGTTGTGGATAAACTTCCAAATTTTACTGATGCTGAAATTGTTCATTACATTACTCGTGATACGAAGAAAAATAAATCTTTTGCTACAATAGAGAAGAGAAATAATAGTAAAGAAGCAAAAATGAGGCTTTCCATTAAAGGCGCTTCAAAAACTTACTATCTATTAGAAATTGAGCTCATCACAGGAAGACATCATCAAATTCGAGCTCAGTTAAGTGCGATGAACTCTCATATCAAAGGAGATATCAAGTACGGTTCTGCAAGGACTAACAGAGATGGAAGTATTCATCTTCACGCACGAAAAGTATCATTTGTTCATCCTGTTACTAAAGAACTCCTTACAGTTATTGCTCCTCCTCCAATTGATCCTGTATGGGATTATTTTGCTGCAATTCAGTAGAAAGCAAACCCATCTTAGGGTGTGTCGATATAACCCCTATCCTGTTTCTACCATCTGCTTTTACTGTGAAAGGGAGATCTGCTCTTACATGGGTGAAGTAACGGCTCTTTTCAATAAGTGGATACGATCCAAGTGCTTCGAAATCCAAAATTCCATCATGATAAATTGGATTTACTGTAAAATAGATTGTTCCTAGAGATGTAATATTCTGAAAAAAGTGAGTCCCTTGAGATGGTTCAACTTGGAAACCAGGAAGACTTGTTTCGACAATAACAGCAGCTTGAGATATTTGAGACCATACTACAGGGATTCCTAACCAAGGATCACTTGAACCAAGGCGTCCTGCCACTATCAGGATATACTCTTTTTGAAGAGAGACGAACTTTGCATTAATTCTGTCTATCTCTATTGCCATTTCTCCTGACTTTGCGACATTGAACGTATCTAAAGAGACAAATATCACATCATGAATCTCTTCGTTACATCCATTTCCCATGACGTGGTTAGAAAGTACTATTGCCCGTTCTTTTTCATTTTCACTCACTGTAAGGCTATCTGATTCGAGTCCTGAAACGATAGGTCTAATTTGTAGCAAGCTAAATTCAGGTTTCTTTCCCTCTTCCCTATGGAGATTGCACGCAAACTCAATTTCAATTGGGGTACTCATTACTCTTTTCCCTAATTCGAGAAGATCTTTGACTATTGCTGCAATCGGGTAACTGTTATATTTCAAAATACTATTAAATGTAATAACTTTCTTTCCAATAGCACTGAGCTGTTCTGTGAGGGTTCCTGTCTTCTCGTCAAAGGTAGATGCTATATGGTGTAAGGCTGGTGGGTGATCTATAGCTTCATTAAGAGGAAGTTCTATAAGATTCTCAGGGTTACCATACGGACTATAGGGAGAGGCCATATCAAGAGCGTAGAAAGTTTGCTGACTGCTTGATTCTCTTCCTCCCAAGAACTGTAAATTTTTTTTTGGTGAGGTTGGAGAAAATCTAAAAGCGATTCCGTTATCAACAACCATCTTTCCAAAACCAAAAGAGATCATCCCTACACCATCTTCAGATTTTTCGTTCCCTATTGGATAGAAGTTCAAGGATCTTGCTACTCCCGATATATTGGGGTACCAATAATCGCCATACTTGCTTCCAATTACTTGCTGAATAATTACTGCCATCCTCTCTTCTTCTACCATGTGATGAGTCGCTCTTAGATACTCTTTACTTTTATTATAAAATGTTGAGGCATACACACTGATTATTGCATTACTTAGAGATTTGAGCCTCACTTCATCACTACCGATATTTGGAAGCATGCATGTCTCATACACCCCAGCAAAAGGTTGGTAATGGGAGTCTTCAAGCATACTTGAGGAACGGACAGCTATAGGAACTCGAATTGTTTTCAATATCGCATTTAAATCTAATAAGAGTTCTTTTGGAAGGGATTTGGATAAGAAAATTCTTCGTAAAGTCTCATCGGGAACAGATGCAGAAACAATCTCTTGGAGATGGTTTTCTTCCATAAACTGAGTAAAAAGGTCTGTGGCAATAACAACAGTACGTGGAATTGAGAGATACATCTCTTCATACTTTTCAATGATTGAGCTTTGCCGTAATTGGTAATCAATAAAAGCAAGCCCTCTCCCTTTACCCCCAAGAGAACCGGAACCGATGCGAGAAAAGAATGAACTCTCATCAAAAGTTGTTCGATTGAATTGTGCTATTCTCCCTTTTCCTCTATTTATTCTATAATCTTTAATAATCGAAATAAGTTGTTCCCTAAGTGTTTCTGGATTTGGGTAGTCTTTTACTGTGTAGGGGCGAAAGAGATTCGCAAGAGAGTAAAGACTACGTGCTTTCAACCATCTTGAAAAGTCATTTCTGTTTGAGTGAAGGATGAAGGTTTCAATAGGTACCTTCTGTAAAGCATGTTGGAACTCTCTAAGGTTATTAGCACGAGCAATTTCTACATGGCTGTTAAATACATCCTTAAAGATGAATGGCCCAAAACCATAGTTTTCAAATACATATTGTTTTAGATCTGCCAGAAGTGAAGGGCTTAATTTCCAAATAAATGAAGTCTTTTCTTGTTTGGCTCGATATGAATATTCCGCCTTTGTTGATTGAAGAAGAACCGGAATTTCTTTATTGTCTTTCCTAATATGATCGATGAGACTGAATCCTGCTTCGGCATCATTTTCTCCATTCCTATCGAAGGAAATGTCAGAAATAATTCCTAATAAATGGTTCCTAAAAGTATTATAGAGGGTAATTGCTTCTTCGTAGTTTTGTGCAAGGAGTATTTTTGGTCTTCCTCTCATTCTTAATGCTGTTGCCCATGGGTTAAGTCCTTCGCTCATACTCATCCGTGTTTGTTGAATAATTGCGGTATAGAGAATTGGTAGATATGATGAGTAGAATCGTACAGAGTTCTCAACTAAAATAATTACAGGAACCTCAGCGGTCGATGCAGCATCGTGTTCTGCATTCATTTTATCTTCTAGAATTTTGATCATTGCTAGGAAAATATTTGCATTGCCTTGCCAGTAATAGAGGGAATCAATTCCTTCTACCATTCTTTTTTTGAGGTCGACACTCACTTTATGCCCTGGTGAAGGAGATAGGGCAATGATGGGTAGATGAGGGTATTTTTCTTTCACTGAATTAGCCAGTTCAGAAACACTTGTCTCTCCTAGCTCTAACATTGTAACTAAAAGGTCAAAACTTTTTAGAGTTAATAACTCAAAAACATCTTTAGGTGTACGAGCAAAGGTTATCTTTGGTGGGGTGGAGAGTCCTAATTGTGTGTATTCGTGGAATAATTCTTCTTCAACTCTTCCATCTTCTTCTATAAGGAAATGATCATAATCACTGCAGATTAGTATCACGTTATATATGCGCATTTGCATTAAATCCCCAAAAGGGTCTTTATGTGTTATTAAGGATCTCATAATTCAATATGGTAACACAATAAAGTTGATATATACCATAAAATGTTTTTTACAATTAAATTAAGTTCAAAGACTGTGAAATTTATAAATAGGTAAAATATTTAATAAAAAAATTATGTATACCAAAAAAATCGAATATATATTTATATATATATTAAAAATATCTTGACATGGAAACTTTTGGAACGTACTATTGCTAATAATTAGAATGAAATATGAGAAAAGAAATAATACTAACTCAGGAGGTGTTTTATGTATCGATTAGAAGAATTTATGGCTGGCCTAGAGAGAAGGAACCCAGCAGAACCAGAATTTATTCAAGCAGCAAAAGAAGTGATTGAATCAATCATCGACATGGTGAATGAAAACCCCGCGTATGTACATGCAAAAATATTAGAACGCATCACAGAACCAGACAGAGTTTTCAGTTTTAAAGTTGAATGGGAAGATGATAATGGAGATGTTCAAGTAAATAGAGGATATAGAGTTCAATTTAATAATGCTCTTGGCCCTTATAAAGGGGGAATTCGTTTTCATGCAAGTGTAACACTCGGCTCCTTGAAATTCTTAGGATTTGAGCAAACCTTTAAAAATAGTCTTACGACACTACCTCTTGGTGGTGGAAAAGGTGGTTCTGATTTTAATCCACGAGGTAAAAGTAATAATGAGATCCTCCGTTTCTGTCGTTCGTTCATGACCGAATTACAGAAATATATTGGTCCTCAAACCGATGTCCCAGCTGGAGACATTGGGGTAGGTGCGAGAGAAATCGGATATATGTATGGTCAATATAAACGTCTCAGAGATGAAAACACGGGAGTTCTCACTGGAAAAGGTAGAGCTTGGGGGGGATCTGTTATTAGACCTGAAGCCACGGGATTCGGTGCAATGTATTTTGCAAATGATATGGTGGCTTCCCACAATGATGTTTTTGAAGGAAAGCGTATTGCAATATCTGGGTTTGGTAATGTGGCATGGGGTGCTGCTATGAAGGCCTCTCAACTCGGTGCAAAAGTTGTGACTATTAGTGGTCCAGATGGATATATTTTAGATGAAGAAGGTGTTGGAACTCCAGAGAAATGGGCTTATATGGTAGAGCTGAGAACTTCTAATAATGATGTAGTTGCTCCTTATGCAAGGAAATTCAATGCAAAATTCATCCCAAACAAAAAACCATGGGAAGTCCCAGTAGATATGGCATTCCCTTGTGCAATCCAAAATGAACTAAACTTAGACGATGCAAAGCTATTATTAGATAATGGAGCAAAGTATATCGTTGAAACATCTAATATGGGATGTACTGCAGATGCGGTGACCTATTTCTTACAGAAAAAAATTCCTTTCGGTCCTGGTAAGGCTGCAAATGCTGGTGGTGTTGCTGTTTCAGGACTTGAGATGTCTCAAAATGCGATGAAATTAAGTTGGAGTGAAGAGGAAGTCGATGCAAAACTTCATGGGATAATGTCTAGTATTCATAGCGCTTGTGTTGCACATGGAACCACTCAAGATGGATATATAAACTATGTTAAAGGTGCAAATATTGCTGGATTTAAGAAAGTAGCTGATGCTATGCTTGATATGGGATATTAATTCTTTTAATAATTACTATTCGCCCCTCTATTGCTATATGAGGGGCCTTTTCTTATAATTAATCATTATGAAATACCAATCAATCGAAATAATCGAAAAGCTTACCCAAGCCAATGGGCTTAGTGGAAATGAAGAGATAATTGCTTCATTAGTTGAGTCTCTTCTTCCTTTGAATTCAAAAATAGAGAAAGATGCAATTGGAAATCTTCTATGTACCATCCCAGGAACCAAAAAGGATGGGTCGACAGTTCTCTGTGCGAGCCATATGGATGAGGTTGGTTTTATGGTGAGCGATATTCTTCCTAATGGGTTTTTAAGGCTTGCTATGCTAGGGCGGTGGAATACTCTCACGTTACCTTCATCTCCTGTAGACATCCTTAATACAGAAGGAGAGTCTATTCGAGGGATTATTGGACAAATATCTCCTCACTTTCTCAAGAAAGATGCTCCTATAGCAGTTCCCGATATAGAAGATATCTTTGTTGATATTGGAGCTCTTAGTGCAGAGAGTGTTTTTGTTGATTATCATATAGAACTCGGATGCTTAGTTACTGCAGTCTCTCCTTTCTATTACAATAAAAGAAGCGGACTTCTCTTCTCAAAAGCCTTTGATGATCGAATAGGTGTTGCCGCTCTCATAGAATTAGCGCATAAATTGACCATTTATCCTGTCTCTTCAACAGTAATTCTTGCCTTCAGTGTTCAAGAAGAGGTTGGTGTGAGAGGAGCTAGTGTCTTAGCAAACTATATCAAATCAGATATTGCCTTAGTTGTAGAAGGAGCTCCTGCAGATGATGTTCCTGGTGGTCCGCAAAGGCCTCAAACCTGTGTTGGTAAAGGTGCTCATGTGAGAATTTTTGATCCAACCCATATTGGAAGTCCTAAACTACTCTCTTTTGTTACAGATGTTACGAAGAAAAAATCTATACAAATCCAAAAAACAGTGCGTAAGGGCGGAGGTACTGATGCTATGGAACTAGCATTAGCTCAGAGAGGAATTGAATCAATTGTTGTTGGAGTTCCAGTTCGTTATGCACATAGTCATAACGGAGTTTGCTCACTATATGATTATCAGCAACTAGTCTCTCTATTGTTTACAGTATGTGAAAATAGCTAATTAAATGAGTTTCTTTAGAGTGATATAGGTTTTATTGTAATCCTATATTTACACTATATATAGCGTAAGAAAAAAAACATGCCACTATCTATAGATATTTCCTATTGCGTCTAGAATGTGAATGTGCTATGGTGAATTAGCCCGCTAACCTGCGGGTAGTTATATGTAGGGGGAATCACCATGTCATCAACACCTAATACACTCACGCCTCTAGGACGTAAAATATTTCTAGATAGATATGCACAAAAAGATGCAAAGAAAGATACTTTAAAAGTCGGAGATCTTGTTGTAGTCGTTAGTAATCCTAAAACAGGGCAAAGAGAGATTGGGAATATTATCTCAATGAACCAAGATGATCTTTCTGTGAAGTTAGAAGATGGGACTGTTGTAGAGGCGACGAGAGAGACAGTTGATAAACCAATTGAAACAATTCCTGATGAAATGTTAGCTCGTGTAGCAAAAGGGATGAGTCTCCAAGAAAGCAAAGCAAATCAAAAGAATTGGGAGAAAGAATTCAATTGGCTACTTGAAGATTGGAAATTTGTCCCAGCTGGACGAATTCTCACTGGTGCGGGGACTGATCAGAACCTTACCTATTTTAATTGCTATGTAATTCCTTCTCCTAAGGATAGCCGAGGTGGTATCATTACCTCGTTAGGGCAAATGACAGAGATTATGAGCCGTGGTGGTGGGGTTGGTATGAACCTCTCATCATTACGTCCAAAACATTCTTATGTAAAAGGTGTAAACGGAAGATCGAGCGGATCTGTTTCTTGGGGAGCACTCTTTTCTTTTGTTACAGGTCTTATTGAACAGGGAGGATCTCGTCGAGGTGCTCTAATGCTCATCCTTAATGTATGGCACCCAGATATCCTTGATTTCATTAATAGTAAAAGAGAGATGGATAAGATTGTTAATGCAAACATTAGTGTAGGTATAACAGACGACTTTATGGATGCA
This sequence comes from Sphaerochaetaceae bacterium, assembly GCA_963663665.2. Classification (GTDB taxonomy): domain Bacteria; phylum Spirochaetota; class Spirochaetia; order Sphaerochaetales; family Sphaerochaetaceae; genus SABI01. The sequence continues at coordinate 662,554 of CAXXKP010000001.1, read as the reverse complement.
GTGCGTGCTGATGGAGATTGGATTACCTATTTCCCAGACACTTCAGATCCTGATTATAATGAAGTTTGGGATGGGGATTTGAATAGATGGCAATCTCTTGGAAAGAAGATAATTCCTTACCAAACACAAAAAGCTCGTACAATTTGGAATGCAATCATTGAAAGTGCATGGGCTTCTGCAGAACCTGGAGTTTTCTTTGTTGACCGCTATAACAGGATGTCTAATAGCTGGTATTACAGCAGTATTCAATGTACCAATCCGTGTGGTGAGCAAGGTCTTCCTCCATGGGGAGTATGTAATCTAGGTTCAATAAATTTATCAAGATTTGTAGATGATCATAAAGTACTCTGGGATGATTTAGGAAGAGCTGTTCGTTCTTCAGTGAGATTCTTAGATGATGTCATTGACGATACTCCTTATTTTTATGAAGAGAATAGGATTCAACAACAAGGCGAAAGAAGGGTTGGACTTGGTACTATGGGTCTTGCCGATATGCTCATTCGCTTAGAATTAGGCTATGGGAGCCCCGCATCTATTGAATTTATTGATAAACTCTATAAATTTATTTGTGTAGAAGCCTATACAGAGAGTACAAACCTTGCTGAAGAAAAAGGCTCATTTCCCCTCTTTAATGCTGAAAAGTTTTTGCAAAGTGGATTTATGTTGCAGATGCCAGAAGAGGTGAGAACTTTAGTGCGTGAAAAAGGGATGAGAAACGTCACTCTTCTTACTCAAGCACCTACTGGAACAACAGGAACTATGGTTGGCACCAGTACCGGAATTGAACCATATTATTTCTGGGAATGGGAAAGAGTCGGTAGAATGGGGTCGAACATTGAGCGTGTTGCTATCTATGATGAATGGGTTAAAGCTCATCCAGGTGAAAAGAAGCCAGAATATTTTGTTTCAGCAATGGATCTTTCTCCTGAAGGGCATGTTCATGTTCAAGCTGCAATTCAAAGATGGGTTGATTCAAGTATCTCAAAAACAGGTAATACTCCTAGAGACTACACTGTTGAACAGACAGCTGATTTATATGAATTGCTCTATGATACAGGATGTAAAGGTGGAACAACCTATCGAGATGGTTCTAGAGATTCTCAGGTTTTAATCGCTAAATCAGAAGAGAAAAAAGAAGAGAAACCACTAGTATCATTAACCGAAGAATTAAAATCTAGGGTTCGATCTACTGTATTGCATGGAACTACTTACAGAAAAGCTACACCAATTGGAACAGCTTACATTACTATCAATTCAGATGGAAAAAATTCAAACGAACCTTTTGAAGTCTTTATTAATGTCGCAAAAGTTGGTTCTGATGTTTCAGCTGATGCAGAAGGACTTGGCCGTCTTGTGAGCCTCCTATTAAGGATGCCTTCTCCTCTTACTCCGCTTCAGAGAGCTAAAGCCGTGATAGCACAACTAAGAGGAATCGGCTCTGGAAGACCGATGGGATTTGGGAAGAATCGTGTGATGAGTTTGCCGGATGCCGTTGCACAAGTATTAGAAGAGCACATTGGGGTTTCTCAAGGTGAGGATTCATACCCAGAGCTTCCAGATGAAGAAGATGCCCAATTCAAAGCAAAACAATTTGATCTAGGTTTTGAAGGGGATATCTCTAAGAGTGTTCTTCCAGATATCTGCCCAGTGTGTGGTAATGTTACTTTTGTGAATATAGAAGGATGTAAAAAGTGTTTTTCTTGTGGACATAGTGAATGTTAGAAAGATCATACCATATATAAATTTGAGGTGCCTTTTAAACGAGGGCACCTTTTTTACTATTCCGGTTCAGCTCCTTATTATACCAGCTGACCATTAGTTATACCCTATTGGTACGAAATTTTTTGTCCTTTTTTGCTTCTCCTTATACGATACATACACATCTTATAGGAGGGTTTTTAGGATGAAAAAAGTTATAGTTTTTATTATACTCATTGCGATGTCTCTTCCTGTGTTTGCAGCAGGTGTGAGCGAAAGTAATGAAGTCGAAACAACTAATGCATCTCACGGTGAAACGGAACTCGTGGTGTATAGCACAATATTTGCTGAGTATGCAGAGGCAATGAAGAAGGGTTTTGAGGCGAAACATCTAGGAGTCACAGTAAATGTATTGAATCTTGGTGGGACCGAAGCGATGTTCTTGAAATTAGAATCAGAAGCTTCAAACCCTCAAGCAGATGTCGTTCATGCAGGAAGTATGATCAATTACCAACACGCTATTGCAGATGGACTCCTTGAACCATATGCACCTGGGTTCAAACCATCTATCGCTGTTGGTTCTAGTAAGCTAGAGCTAAGTCACCCAGAGAACTATTATCATGTGTGGTCGCTTATGTTTACTGGTATTATGTATAACAAGCAAGTTCTTGATCGTTATAATCTGCCAATACCTAAAACATACAAAGATCTAGGAAATCCAATATATAAAGACCAAATAATTAGTGCAAACCCACTTAAATCATCGACAGCAAGTTCTTATGTTATTGCATCCCTCCAAATTTATGGAGATCAAGCACCTAAGCTCTGGGAAGATACTAATGCGAACATGCCTTATTATTCTGGATCTAGCTCACGAATTTATACTTTGGTAAGCAAAGGGGAGTTTGTTCTAGCAATAGGTCTTTCCCGTCCAGCACTTGTTGCGATGGATGAAGGATACCCTGTTGGATTCGTATTCCCTGCTGATGGATCTCAAATTTATGATAACTCAATGGTACTCGTAAAAGGAGCTAAACATCCCAATTTAGCTAAAGAGTTCATTGATTATATCCTTAGTGATGAGATGCAATTGAAAGGGGCTGAATATCTTTATATACCTGTAAAATCGGATGTTGTTGACCCTTCACTTCCATTTAGTTTAGAGAGTGTCACCTCTGGAATTGGTAAAATTTATCCACCAGATCCTGATTTTGCAGAAGCAAATCGTGATTTAATCCAAGATACTTTTGGTGAATATATTTGAACAAAAGGAACAAAATAAGTAATGTACAAACCCCACACTTTAGATACTAGAGTGTGGGCTGTATGGTTTGGAGTACAGAATGAAAAAACAACTGATCTTTTCTTGGTTTAATCTTGCTTATGCAGTAGTTACATTATTTCTCCTCTTTTTCCTCGTTATTCCACTTATCAAGCTTTTTTCTGGGTCAATCTTTCTTGTTAGCATCTACAGGGCGTTTATCTATTGTTCGAGAAGCATTCATAGCTCTGGAATGCTTCCTTGGTTTGCCTAATGGTTTACGCCGTTTACCACCATAAAGTAAATCCGTAAATCCTTTTCACTTACATCCCAAATGAGTCCTAGACCTATATAGTTGTAGATTGTCTTTTCACAGATCCTTGTATCATTTGGCCATCCTGTTCAATTGAAATGCTGAACAACAGCATAGGGGCTATAATGATGCTCCTTAATCATAAGAGAAACCTTATTCACTAAAACCCAGTCCATACCTATCTTTAATTCAGGACCTCAATGACTATAGTTATCTTCAGCAGCTGCTTGGGCATATTCAGCATTATATTCTATGATTGTTTCAAGGTGCGTATTTAGATGTTCAACCTTCCCTCGATGTAACTCCCTGCGTATAGTTCTTTCATTCTTACCGAATAACTTGCCTAATAGTGTTGGACTTTTTATTTTTTTATATGTATTTGCCCCATTGTAGTAGTTTTGCAATATTAATCGTTCTCCTCAGGAAAAATGAGTTCTCCTACACGTATTTTTTATGTTAAGCTTATCTCGTCCCATAGATACCTCGCTACTGTTGAGTTGTGGTAAACCCATTGTAGCAGAAGTCTGTGGGACTTTCCTTTTTATTCCGTTTTTAGGCGGACAGTTCATTTTGGTACTAATAAAAGTGTAGTTGTTTAACTAATTTCCTTAGTTAACACTTGCACTTATTACTTTTATAATAGTTTTCAAATGGATATTCATGAACAAGAGCAAATTATAAGTCCAAACGTGTTAATTTAATCGATTGGAAATAAAAAAAATAACCGAATAATATTGCTAAATATAACCGAACAGAGTATTCTTCGTGCAGGAGACTTTCCATGGAAAACGATGTTTATCTACCACGCATTATTGACTCAGCAGTCCAACAATACCTTCGCTCATTCAAAGCAGTCTGCATTGAGGGGCCCAAGTGGTGCGGAAAGACCTGGACTGCACAGAAGCATTCACAAAGTACTTTCTTTGTCGGTGATCCTGCTGGGAATTTCCAAAACAGGCAACTTGCCCAGATAGATCCTTCCCTAGCTCTCCAAGGAAAAAAACCTCGACTGATTGATGAATGGCAAGAAGTCCCTTCGCTCTGGGATTCGGTGAGGTTCAACGTCGACCAATCCACCATAAAGGGACAGTTCATACTCACCGGTAGCGCAACTGTGTCTCATAAGGGGATTATGCATAGTGGCACTGGCCGTATCGCACGATTACGTATGATGCCCATGTCGTTGTTCGAGTCGGGTAATTCCTCTGGAACCGTGTCACTAAAGGATTTGTGTGACGGAAAGCTTGAAAATGTTATGACTGGAGATGTGAGTCTTCAATCCTTGGCCTCGTTTATCCTGAGAGGAGGTTGGCCAGGAACTTTGGGATTGCCGACAGAAGATGCAATCAAAATTCCGACACAGTACTTGGACAATGTAGTGACCAATGATGTAGCCAAAGTAGATGACAAAGTGCGAGATGAAGCGAAGATGCGTCGTTTACTTCGTTCACTTGCACGCAACGAGAGCACAACAGCATCCAGAGGACGCCTAAAGAGTGATATGCAAGGAGTTGAACAGTTGACCATCGATGAGGATACCATAGCTGATTATCTCAATATCTTTGAAAAGCTTTTCATCATCGAAAACCAAAAACCGTTTGCAACTGCAATACGATCCTCTCTTCGAATAAAACAGGGAGAAAAACGTCATCTCGTCGATCCATCTTTTGCATCCTCACTTTTAGGTATAACCGATGAGAATAGACTGATTGGGGACTTAACGACGTTTGGGTTTTTGTTCGAAGCTTTGTGCGAACGAGACCTCAGAATCTATGCCCAGTCGTTCGGTGCCAATCTCCTGCACTACCAAGATTACAGCAATGATGAGATCGATGCGGTAGTGGAACTTCCGGACGGTACCTGGTCCGCCTTTGAGATCAAGTTGGGGGCGAACCAGATTGATGATGCCGCTGCAAAGCTGTTAGCAGTTAACAATAAATTTGAGCGTCCTGCAAGGACGTTATGTGTAATCTGCGGCCTCACAAATGCAGCCTATCGTAGACCTGATGGCGTATTCGTGGTACCGATCACAGCATTGAAACCGTAAATTGTAGCATCATAGTGAACATAGTATATTTCTGAATTCTATACCGGTAGTTAAGCTTGGTTTTATTATTGATGGAAAAAGTAACAGTAAGAACTACTTAAAACGAATATCTGTAAAAGATAGATTTGAATATAAACTCATTGATGTTGAAACAATCGACTTTTTTTACTACCGAGGAAAGTCTTGTATTCTTACATAGTGAAGGGCTTCATTACATAATTGATAAGAGCCTAACCAAATTAGAAGAGTTGCTAAATCCTGATATATTTTTCAGAGCACATCGAAAATCCTTAGTCAATGTGAATCGAATTGAATGTGTTGTCCCATAGGGTAGAGGAAGGTGTGTCCCTAAATTTACCCACGATGAAAAAGTTCATCTAAGTAAAGATAAGATGAGGGAATTCAAAGTTCTTGTTGGGCTTGTTTAGGATACTTTCTTTTAGGATTTAGGCCCTGAATGTGTCATCGTATGGAATCAAAAAAAATATGTTCATATCTATCAAGAAGACACTGTTATGTTTGTTTTTTTATAATCTTGTCAGACCTCTCAAGGTTGCAAACCCTTTTATTATGCTGTATAGTATTGTGGTAAGTGCCCTGTACAAAATACAGGGTAATGTTGTGTGTAAACTAGTTGTGGGCCTTTGGTGTCTGCAGGTAAATAATAATTTTTAATGGAGTGTCAATATGAGTAACAAAAAAATGGTTACTATTGATGGTAATACTGCGGCTGCGCACGTAGCGTATGCGTTTAGTGACGTCGCCGCAATTTATCCCATCACGCCATCCTCACCTATGGGGGAGTATTCTGATTCTTGGGCGAGTACTGGAAGGAAAAACCTGTTTGGTGAGAAGGTCGATATCACCGAAATGCAATCAGAAGCAGGAGCTGCTGGTGCAGTTCATGGATCTCTTTCGGCGGGGGCAATGACTACCACTTTTACTGCGAGCCAAGGATTATTACTGATGATCCCTAACATGCACAAGATCGCAGGAGAAATGCTACCAACAGTATTTCACGTTTCAGCTCGTTCATTAGCAGCTCAATCCCTTTCTATTTTTGGAGATCACAGTGATGTGATGTCTTGTAGAAATACTGGTTTTGCAATGACTGCAGCAAATAGCATTCAAGAAACAATGGATCTCGCTCTTGTTGCACACCTTGCAACCCTTAAGTCTCAAGTTCCTTTCCTTTCATTCTTTGATGGATTTAGAACAAGCCACGAGGTTTCAAAAGTTGAAGAGATTTCTTATGATGATATGCTCCCTCTCATTGAGCCAAAATATATTGAACAATTCAGAGATAGAGCCCAACGCCCTGATAAACCTCGGCTAAAAGTTGCAGCTCAGAATGAAGATGTATATTTCCAAGGTCGTGAGACCGTCAACAAGTATTACGATGCTGTTCCTGAAATTGTTCAAGAATATATGGATAAAGTAGCAAAGCTTACAGGTCGTGCTTACAAACTATTTGATTATGTTGGAGCTCCTGATGCTGATAGAATTGTTATTGCTATGGGTAGTGCTCTTGATACATTTGAATGGGTTGCTGATTACTTAAATAAAAGAGGAGAGAAGGTTGGTGTATTAAAAGTACGACTTTATCGTCCTTTCAGTGCAAAGCACTTTGTTTCAGCTATTCCTGCCTCTGTTAAGAAAATTGCAGTATTAGACAGAACAAAAGAACCTGGTTCAATCGGTGAACCACTTTATCTTGATGTTGTGACTGCATTATCTCAAATGGGAAGAACTGGAATCTCTGTAATTGGTGGTCGATATGGTCTTTCAAGTAAAGATTTCACACCTACTCATGCAAAGAGTGTGTATGATCACCTAAATAACGGGAATTTCCACAACTTTACTGTAGGTATCGTCGATGACGTGACTAACCTCAGCATTCCTACTTCAGAAAAAATAGATGTAACTCCTGAGGGTGTTGTTTCCTGTATGTTCTGGGGGCTTGGTTCTGATGGTACTGTTGGTGCTAATAAAGATTCTATTAAGATTATTGGTGGAAACACTGATATGAATGCTCAAGCTTATTTCTCATATGACTCAAAGAAATCTGGTGGTATTACTATTAGTAACCTTCGATTTGGTAAGAGTAGTGTGAATATGCCTTGGTTAATCGATAGTGCTGACTTTGTGGCTTGCCATAATCCAGCATATATTGGCCGTTATGATATGTTAGGACCATTAAAGGAAGGTGGAGTATTCTTATTGAATTCTCAGATTCCTACCGATGAAGTCTTTACACACCTCACAAAAGAAGAACAACAACAAATTATTGATAAAAAAATCAAATTCTACAATATTGATGCTCTTAAAATTGCTGATAAAGTTGGTCTCGGTACTCGTATTAACACTGTTATGCAGGCTGTATTCTTCAAAATTTCTGGTATTTTCCCTGAAGAAGAAGCAATCTCATTGATTAAAAATGCAATTAAAAAGACATTTATTAAGAAAGGTGAAGATATTGTTAAGATGAACTGGGATGCAGTAGATGGTGCATCAGCTGCCCTTGAAGAAGTGATAGTCCCTTCTTCTATTGGTGAAGCTTTTGTTCCTAAGAAACTCATTTCAGATGATGCAGATGCCTTTGCTAAAGAGATTGTTGAACCAATCATGCATCTTAAAGGTAATGATATCCCTGTTTCAAAAATGAGCTTTGATGGGACACTGCCTACTAATACTGCTAAATTAGAAAAACGAGGTGTTGCTCCTGCAATTCCTCATTGGAATAGCGAATCTTGTATTCAATGTAACCAGTGTGTACAATCATGTCCTCACGCTGCTATAAGAGCAAAACAGATTGACCCTAAAGAATTAGAAAATGCTCCAGAAGGATTTGTTACATTAAAATCTAACACGAAAAATGATCGTGAACTCAGATTTAAGATTCAAATTTATCCTGAAGATTGCCAAGGATGTGGAGTTTGTATTGAAACCTGTCCTACAAAGGTAAAATCTCTAGAATTCAGTCCTATTAACGTAGAACGAGAACTTGGTGAAACAGAGAATGCTGAATTCTTTGATTCTGTTGCTGATGATGTAATTGATGGAATCGGACTTAATACTGTAAAGGGTATGCAATTTAAGAAACCATTATTTGAGTTCTCTGGTGCTTGTGCAGGTTGTGGTGAAACTCCCTATGTTAAGTTAGTTTCTCAAATCTGTGGAGAGAGAATGGTTGCTGCTAATGCAACAGGATGTTCTTCTATCTATGGTGGAACTTTCCCAACAACTCCATACGCACAACGAAAGGATGGTCGTGGACCAGCTTGGGGAAACTCACTCTTTGAAGATAATGCTGAGTATGGTCTTGGAATGAGACTCGCGGTCGATTCGAACCGAAGGCTCTTAAAGAGTACTGTTGATAAATTGTTAGCTATTGGAACAACGGATGCTCTTACGTCTGCTTTAAAGAAGAATGCAGAACTTTGGAATGACCGAACTGAAGCCGGAATTGATGCTCAAAAGGCAACACAAACTCTTCTTGATGAAGCATATGAAAAAGCCTCTAGCGATGAAGCAAAAATAGCTATCAAGAAATTGGTTGAACTAAAAGATTATCTTACAGACAAAGATGTATGGATCATCGGTGGGGATGGTTGGGCTTATGATATTGGCTTTGGTGGTGTAGACCATGTTGTCGCATCAGGTAAGAATGTAAACATTCTTGTTCTCGATACTGAAGTTTATTCCAATACAGGTGGGCAAGCTTCTAAAGCTACTCCAATAGGAGCTGTTGCGAAGTTTGCTAATGCAGGTAAGCAAATTGGTAAGAAAAACATGGGTTTCATGATGATGAGTTATGGGCACGCCTATGTTGCTTCAATTGCAATGGGTGCAAATAGACTTCATACTCAAAAGGCACTACAAGAAGCTGTAGAGTTTAATGGTCCTTCAATTGTGTTCTGTTATGCTCCATGTATTAACCATGGAATTAACATGATGAAGAGCCAAGTAGAAGAAAAGAGAGCAGTGGACGTAGGTTACTGGCCTCTATTCAGATACAATCCAACCTTAGAAGAAGGAAAGAGATTTAGTTGGGACGCAAAAGCTCAAGATGGAGACTTCCAAGAATTCATTAAGAGTGAACGTCGTTACTCTTCTCTCTACAAAACAAATCCAGAAAATGCCGATACACTTTTTGCTGCTGCTGAAGCAGATGCAAAAAGAAGGATGGAATTCTATAAAAACGTTGGTGAGATTCTATAATTAGAATTTAAACTATGAAAATAGGCTGTTGCAAAGTAATATTGCAGCAGCCTTTTATTATTTAAAAAAAATAAAAGATGAAATCTTGGTTTTTCTATATGTTATTCTCTTTTTTCATCCAATTCTCATAAATCAATGCAGAGGATCTATTCATCTCCTTCATGAAGTCACTTGTATGCTTTCTAAAATAATAGGAGTCACTTATATTACCTGTGTTGTCAAAAGGGAGAGCTTTTTTCTCTCTAAGTCTCTCTTCTTGTTTCCCATACGTGTAGTTAAGTTTTTTTAAGTCATATTCAAGATACGTGTTCTCCATAAAAATAGCATCTACTGGTGGCCTGATTGAAGGATGAGCAAGTTCTGTAGTGCTTTTGGGATACCCAAATATTACCATAGTTGCAATAGCTGTATATTTTGGAAGCGAGAAAAGTGAAACGATTTCTTCATGGTTCTCTAAAATATCTCCAATATAACAAGAGCCAATTCCAAAAGATTCAGCTGCTACGACTGCATTCTGTGCAGCAATTAGAGCATCATCAAGAGCGAGAAAAAGATCTCCAGCCCCTGGAGAACGCTCCTCTATTCCTTTCGATTTCCCCAAAGCTACAGATCCAGCTAGATGGTAAAAGTTTTCCCATTTCTGGACATCAGCAACAAAAAGCCACACCATTGGGGCTTTTGCTATCATCGGTTGATTGTCACAAAGTATTGCTAGTGTATCTTTTATGTCTTGGTTCGTGACATCGATTATGCTATAAAAGAGTTGATTTCCTGCAGTAGGAGCTCTAAGAGTGGCTTCCTGAATTTCTATTTTTATTGCGTTGGATATTGGTTTTTCTAAAAAAGAGCGAGTTGATCTCCTCTTCATTAATAATTCAATCGTTGGATTTCCCATCTATTTCTCCTTTCTTTCTACTGTACTCAAATAGAGTGTTGTTGTAGTATAGATTTTGAAGGTAAAAATGAAAAGTGTTAGTGTGTACTCTTACAGGTGGGTTGTTCTTTCTGCATTAATGGTTGTTATTATGGCATCGGAGATGCAATGGCTCGTATTTGCCCCAATATCTCGTGCTGCTTCAGAGTTTTATCGTAATCAGATTAATCCTCACAGTATGTTGAGCCCTGATATACTCACTCTTATCCATCTAATCTCTTATTTGATATTTTCAATTCCCGCTTCTTTTTTCATTAATAAGATTGGACTGAAGTGGTCTTTGAGAATTGCTGCTATGTTCATCGCTGCTTTTAGTTTGATGAAGGGTATTAGTGCTCAGAATTTCCAATTGGTAGTTATCTCCCAAATTGGACTTTCTCTTGGTCATGTTATTGTTCTTAATAGTGTTACCTCTGTTACAAACAGATGGTTCCCGTTTAAAGAGAGGGGCTTCGCAACAGGACTTGTCTCCTTCGCACAGTATTTAGGACTTCTTCTCATTATGATTATAGCTCCTCGTGTTGTTGAAACGAATCCTTCGCTGTATGGATATGGCCATGGGTTAGAAACTCTTTTATTAGTATTGGGAATAATCACAAGTGTGAGCGCTATAGGGGTCATATTTTTATTTAAAGAGAAACCGCCAACTCCTTCTTCATTAGAGCCTGTGAAGATTGAAAATTTTTATGAATCTTTTAAATTATTACTTCACACGAAACATATGGCAGGTTTTATGATTATTTTTGGTTTGTCCTGGGGACTATTTAATGTATTTATTGCAAAAATAGATAGTATTACTGCCTTTGTAAATATTGAGAACTCTAATGGAATTCTTGGCGTCCTCCTCTTAATAGGAGGATTATTAGGGTCTATCTTTATTCCCTTTTTATCAGATCTTTTTAGGAAGAGAAAACTTTTCTTTTCAATTTCAGTACTAGGAATATTTTTAGGTGTTGTTATGTTTGCCTTCTATCCAATGCTACTAGAGAAAGGGCTTCCATTTTTCATTGTGTATATACTCGTATCATTTCTGGGATTCTTTTTTCAAAGTACAATCCCTCTTGGATATCAATATGCTTATGAATTAACCTATCCTGTACAAGAGGCTTCTTCTCAAGGTTTGTTGCTTCTTGTTGGGCATTTTGTTGGTACTATCATCCTTGTTTTTATGAATCTTAATGGTGGAGATTATCTTGAATGGGTATTAATTGCGAGTATCGCTCTCTTATTTGCAGCCTTTTTTGGTTCATTATTTGTTAAAGAATCTCCTGTAATTGTTACCGAGGAAGAACGACTCAATGAAGCTTCTCAGAAGGAATGGGTTCATCAATAAATAGGATAGAAATAGCAGAATTTAGATAAAATCTCTTTTAGTCTCAAAAATTCTAATAGACCCACATAAAAACCCACTCGAGACGAGTGGGTATATTTTATCCGAAACTATACTAAGGAGGAGTATATTAGTTGGCAGTAATAAGAGCTCTAATAGAACCGGTGTAAAAAGAGCCGTCTGGAGATTCAGGGAGACCGAAAGAAACATTTTCATCGCCAGCGAAAGTAACAGCTAAAGAGAGGATCTCATAACGTAAGCCAGTTGATTCACTTTTAGTAGTGAGAACATTTTCAGTTTCTGAATCTGGTTCATCAGTTGTAGCGACAAGAGCTTTACCGATAGAGCCGTCACCGAGAGAAATTTTCTTATTATTGATTTTAGAAGAATATGAAAGAGCATAAGGAACAAAATAGGTATCATCATAAACTTCTAAAGAAAGAGGAGTAGTTTCGAAAGAAACACTACTTTGACTTCTAGAGGTTGAATAAAAAGCATAAGAGCCGATTGATTGAGAATCATTGCTAGCTAAGTTCAGGCCAGAAACAGAAGCGTTCCAGTCTTCAGAATTATTAGCAGCTAAGAGTTCGTCACTATTAGAATAAGAAGAAGTGGTGAAGCCATGGAAGAGGATTCCATTGACATGAGCAGAGAGGTTGAACTTAGGACTAGGATCCACAGTAGCGAAGAGAGAAGAAACGATCAAAAGAGAGATAATGGAAAGAACTAATTTTTTCATAATAAAAACTCCTGAATATTAAATGTAGTATGTTTTGCAACATCTAAGGGAAGGATACAGAAACATCTAACATATGTCAATAGAAATAATAAAAAAAATATAATATTTTTTTAAAAAAATAAAAAAAGTATGTAAACACATACAAATAAAAGAGATAGATAAAATAAGTACAAATAATAACGTGGTATCCTCTAACAAAGTACTAACAATAGCTGGTGAAATGATGAGATGGTAAAATTGGGTAAAGAAATAAATTGAGTAAATGTGTTCACCTATGACATATAAGGTATGAGATATTATGCAATATGTTGTAATATATGTTTTCTATAAGAGAGGTGATATATGAGATTATTAAGAGGGGGAATTTTTTTTAATAGAATTAAATGCGTATTTATTAAGGAGGAAACAATTGGGACAGTATAGATTGTTTGCTATTTTCACATCGAGAAAAAAATAAATTCTAACCTTTATTTTTATCACAAAAAAAGGACTGCTTTTGCAGTCCTACATAATGAATGTATCGATTAGTCTTCAGGTGAAAAATCAGACTTAGCTGCACCACAAAGAGGACAAACCCAATCTTCTGGAATATCTGCAAATGCAGTTCCTGGCTGAACACCGTTATCTGGATCGCCATCAGCTGGATCATACACATACCCACATAAATCACAAACATACTTTTTCATGTTAATTCCTCCTAAATTTAGATATTTAATACAATAGCCTGTGAATTCAAAAAAAACAAGATGAAAGGCTAAAATGAAAATATTTGAAACAAATTTTTAGTGTATTTTTGGAAAGAATCTTTATATGTTACTTTCTGGATAGAGGTTCAGAATCTTTTTTAAATAAAGAATATATTTCTTTCTGAATGTATCTGGTCCGATTACTTCAACTGCATTCCCACATTGAATCAAGCGAAGCATTAACTCAATAGAGTTTTCTACTTCCATTTTACATATTGTTGTTCCATTTTTATCTTTGTCATACCGAGGGGGTGTGTGGGTAAGATTGTGAAAGGAATTCATCGCAGACTTTTCTTTAATTTTTAAAGTAAGTGGAATAAAGTCGATACTATCGTATCCCATCTCTTCTCTCTGTTGTTGGAAAGGTTTTAAATTGTCAGGTATTGTATAGGTCTCATCAATAATTTTAGCACTTGTAATACTTGTAATATCTATGGTGATAATTTCAGCGGTATGGCGTAATCTTCCTGTGACACTTATAGGGTTCCTTCCCGTCTCATCTTCTCTGAATCCGATGAAATAGGGGGCAAATTCAGTTTCAACATCACTTGAACCAGAAGTGTGATGAAGTTGGACCATTTTACCCGAAACCCAGCTATCTATAAGAACTTCAAAGACAGAGTTAAACTGTTTGTTTTGTTCCTCTTTTTTCATAAGCTCTGTATCAATAGATTCAGCAAGTCCTACAATATTATCTGCAATGGAAGGTGCATAAGAGCGCATATTCATTGCAATCTTTTTTAATCCGCTCGATAAATGAGGGCTTTGCAGTTCACTATTACTTGAAAGAGCTCCCACTGACAAGTTGAAGGCAAGGGATTCATATACACTCAGGTTAATTGCTTCTTCCCCAACCTTTTGATGAATCTTAATGAGATTATTATCTTCATAGATGTCAATGTACTGTTTTAAATCATCAACATAACGACTGATTGTAGACCTGTGTACTCCAAGTCTTCGCGCTATTTCAGATCTTCTAAGCCCTTCTGGATGGCTATGTAGAAGTAGCTCTAGTTGAGCAACTCTTTCACCTTTCATGAATCTTCCTTCCCGCACCAAAGTGCAACACTTTTTTGATAGTATAACATGCTATTCCTTGTAAATGCATTAAAAATGTTGCTTTTTATTACTAGCTATGGTTTGATGTTCGCATGGAAGATCAATTAATTCACATTGAAATGAAACTCTCTTATATAGAAGATGCTTTAAAGACGCTTAATGAGCTTGTCATCGAACAAGGAAAAAAGATTGAAAAATTAGAAGCGAAAAAATCTATATTAGAAGAACAAGTTGCTTCACTTCTTGAGGCACAACAAGAGATGCCTCATACGAGACCTCCGCATTATTAGAATAAGATTCTTTTTTTCCACGTAGTAGAGGCAAAACAAATAGGTGTTTCTTTCCCATCCTCTTCTATCTTTACGATACTATGGTGGAGGTTGAATTCATCAAGGTCAATATCGATTTCTTGTGGATACCCTGTATAAGAGTGTATAGAGTCGTCTCTAAATGCTTGTTTAAGGTATGATATATCTACAAAGGTAGGTTGATAATTATCTAAAAGGTTGAAAGGAAGAGAAGCAATCATCCACTGAAGATAGGCAACGTTATTAACATGGAAATTACTATCTGTATCATGGTACTCTATCTTAATGCTATTTTTTTCTACCTTTTTATATAATTCAGGTGTAAAAGAGAGCCGTTTAGGCATCTCTGGATTAATATTTCTTTCTGAATTACCAAGCAGATTATTATAGTTTGAATCTGGTTTGATAATTCTGAATGTTTCACTATCAATAATCAACCAAAGGGTTAGTGATTCAAAAAGAAGTGTATGATTTTTCTCATTATACCCTCGACATCCTCTCGGGTAATAGAGTCGATACGGCTCTTGTGGCCAAGTTTCTACATCAATTGTGGTCGGCCAAGTAGCCCATGAGTTTATCTTCATCTGAGTTCGTGTAACAACCCAAGTCTTTTTCTTTTCCCTAAGGTGGCCAATTCCTATTTCCATTTGATATGCATGCATTCCTGCCGATTCTTGCATTATATCGAAATAGGCTTCAACACTAGCAGAATAATAGGGATCTACTTTGCTTGAATATAAAAGAAAACTTTGTTTGGCAATCCCCTCTTCAATAGTCATCTATTACACATCTCCGTTTTTATAAAAATTGAGCAAACTTCTTCCATAGCTTCTTTCATCAATGAGAGTAAGGGTTCCTATTTGCGAGGGAAGTAATGATTTTTCTTCCCTTGGGTAATGGATAATGAAAAGGCCCCCCCTGGATACAAGCTGTTTTTTATCGGCAGCCTGAATAATGGAAACCTTATCTTTCATTGGAAAAGGAGGATCGGCATATACAATATCATACGAGATTTTTGCAGTAGGAATGAAACGAAATACATTAGCCATGAACAATGTAATTGGTGGATTAACAATTGAGATATTTTTTAAAATTGTTTCTTTCTTTAATCTATCCATCTCTACTAAATGGACAGGCTGTGCTTCTCTTGAGGCAGCTTCGATTCCGACAAGGCCACTTCCAGAAAAAAGATCTAAAAATGAGAGATGATACATATCTCCTAAAATAGAAAACATAGATTCCCTCATCCTATCCATTGCTGGTCTTATTTCTCCAGGTGGACAGGTAATTACTCTACCTCGATATTTTCCTGATGTTATTCTCATAGTAGCTATACTGTACGAAAGTGAAGGGAAAAAAGCAACACAACCTATTCATTTTCCTCTTGTTCGGTAAAATAAGGAGCCTCAATAAGGACTTTTCTTATTGGTGCATGTTTAAGGAGGAGTAAGCCTTCATCCTCTTCTACTATTTGTTCAACTTCCTTTTTCACTGTAGTTAAAAGTTCAATGTTGCTTGTGAGAGAAGCAAATTTAAGCTTTAAGAAACCAGATTGTTTCGTTCCCACAACCTCCCCAGGTCCTCGTATCATAAGATCCTGCTCAGCTATATAGAATCCATCATTTGATTCTTTTAATACCTTCAATCGTTTCATCGCATCATCTGAGAGAGGGGTTTCATACACAAGAAAACAATAGGATTGCAGAGTAGATCTACCAACTCTACCTCGTAGCTGATGGAGTGCGGAGAGGCCAAACCTCTCAGCGTGCTCTATTACCATTACTGTTGCTTGAGGGATATCAAGTCCCACCTCGACAACACTCGTGCTAACCACATACATGATCTCTTTATTTCTGAATCTTCTAATAATTGAGATCTTCTCATTCTCATCTAATCTGCTGTGTATGAGAGCACTCGGAATTCCAGGATAGACTTCCTTTAGGTAATCGAACATCGTAGTCACATCCCTTAAGGTTGACTCTCCTTTGTCATCGATGCGAGGGTAAACAAAATATGCTTGATGATTACGTTTGAATTCAACACCAACAGACTCATACATTCTTTTTCTACTCTCGTGTGCTACAAGATAGGTAATGATGGGGATCCTTCCTAATGGCATTTCTCTAATTGTACTGAGGTTCATATCGCCAAAGACTGTAAGCGCAAGAGATCGTGGGATAGGAGTTGCACTCATCATCAAAACATCAGGAGTATTCCCTTTAGCAAGGAGGGAGGTTCTTTGAACAACTCCAAAGCGGTGTTGTTCATCTATGATGATATAGGACAGATTTGCAAACTCTACTTCATTCGAAAAAAGGGCATGAGTTCCAATTGCAATGTCTATTTCATGATTTTTTAAAGCTTCTAACAAGTATTTCCTTGCTTTGTTTTTTACATTTCCTGTGAAGAGCGCTATGCGTACTCCCAATGGTTCTAAATAAAGAGCCGCTTGTTCGGCATGTTGACGGGAAAGAAGTTCTGTTGGAGCCATAAATGCAACTTGTCCCCCCTTTGCGATAACATGAAGAGCCGAAATCCACGCCACAAGAGTTTTTCCTGAGCCCACATCTCCTTGAAGAATTCTATTCATTGCGGTTTGAGTAGATAATTCTCTTTTTATCTCTTCTAATACTTTTTCTTGATCTTGTGTGAGAGAAAATGGAAAAGAAGCGATACACTTTTTTTCTAGAGAACTGTAGGTAATTGGAGAGGAAATAGTTTTATTATCGATACTTTTCTTTTTTGTTATAGCAAGAAAGAGATACAAGAGCTCAGTAAAAGCAAGAGTCTGCTCCGCTTTGGTTATATCATCTTTATTCAATGGATTATGAAGGTTGCTAATTGCCTGGTGGGTAGGAAGGAGATTGTACTTCTCTATGAGAAATCCGGGTAGTTCGTTCTCTAGATCGTGTATCTGAGAGAATATAAAGGAAACATGTTTGCGAATAAGTGTTTGATTTAATCTTCCTGATAAGGGATAGATTGGTAGGAGTTTTCCAAATGCCTCTATATGCTCAAGGTCATCGCCAAGAGGAACCATTTCAAATTGCGAACTTTGTAATTCATTATAGTGATATGTAAATTGACCATAGAGATAGAATTTACTTTTAACTCGCAATACTTTTTCTAAGAAATTTCGATTAAAGCATAATAATGAGGCGCGAGCATCTCCCTTGCCACTAATATCTTGAATGACAACTTTTAGAGTTCTTTTCTTATTGAAACCGAAATAGGAATGAGAGACGACCTCAACAATTGTATTGGCAAAAGAGCCATCAGGAATATGAGCTAGTGGTGTAATTGTTGTTCTGTCTTCGTAGTTTCGAGGTACGAGTTGTAATAAATCTCCAAAAGTTTTGACAGCGAGGTTTTGATAAGCTTCATTTATCTGCTTGCCGACCCCACTGAGTGTGCTGACTAATGTGTTGAGATTTCTTACATACACTTAAAGACCTCTAAAAAGGAAGTTTGTAGAGAGCTTGAACACCGATTCTCACAAGTTGCATTATTAAAACATACACTGTGATACTTACTCCTAAAGATGTGAACAAAAGAGTTCTATCCGAAACTTCCTTCCCTGAGAATATTATGCTATGAAAAGTGTTAAGAACTTTACTTAGCCATTGGTCTAAAAGTTGAATATATTGTATTGAATTAGGGGTCTTCTTGTATGAGAGGAAAATACGGATGATGAGTAAAATAATTAGTATCCCGAGAAGAAGCGAGCCTAATGATCTCCAAAGAGAATCGAGGATAGTTCCAAGAGCGAATCCTAATGTCATTTTCCCTGTAGTAGAGAATACGAGTAAAAGATTTTGAGCTACTGAGATACTCATAAAAGCTAATAATACAGAAAAATCTAACCGACCATACTGCATGAATTTTATTTTTCTAAAAATGTTAAGGAATGGATCTGTTATATTTGCGATAAAATCCATAATTCCACCACTTGCAATCTTTCTGAAGGGCTCTATCCAGCTACTAAAAATACGTATGATAATTAGAAAATTATAAATAGATAATAGTAGAGATAGCATCCGTGCAACTTCTTTCATTCCATTCACTCCTTTTTTATATGAACCAGATATCATTAATTGCTTGATAATCTTTCATTGTAGCAATAAATTCAGGGCTATAGGCAACTGAAAATTCTCGGCCAGCCTTTACCACTTGTTCGTGTTGTTCTTTTAGAGATTCATCGTCAGTTTCTTCTGAATCGACAATATTATCTTTCACATGAAGAAACAAGTGTAAATTCCCATTGTAAGTAATACATGAATCCATAATACTATGAAGTTCCTTAGTCGTACACAACTCTCTAATAAGAGTAATATGTGCTTCTCTAAGTGCTGCCGGAGGGAGAGCTTCTGGTTCGGTAATTGTATCCACTCTGTAAGAGAGTTCTCCCTTCCTTAGCTCAAATTGACCAATGAAACCAAATATTGAATCTACCTTAACTTTATCTTGATTACCTTCCCATGTCTGAGGGAGGACAACAGCATTCACTTCTCCATTAAAATCACTAAGTTGTAAGAATGCCATTCTTTTCCCTTTTCCTCCTTGAGTTATATGTTCCTTTATACTAGTTACCATCGCTACAAGGTTAAGGCTTCTAGATGTGGGGATTTTCTCAGGAGAATTTAAATTTACTGTAACAGATCTAGTCCAAGCCTCTTTGTACATATCCATTGGGTGTCCAGAGACGTAGAATCCTAATAATTGTTTCTCCGTATCTAGTTTTTCTAGAAGTGTTGAATCTTCGTATTCTTCCATGTTGAACGTTTCCATGGATGCTTCTTCATCTGCGTCAAAAAGTGAAACTTGGCCAAAAGCACTACTTTCTTTCCTTTTCTGGGCGTGTTTTATAGCATTTTCTGCATTAGCTAGAAGAGTAGGTCTGTTTGTACCTAATTCATCAAAGGCACCAGAAAGAATGAGCGATTCAATGAGTCGGGTATTAAGGACTTTTGGCTCACTACGATACAGGAAGTCAAGGAATGATGTATACGGACCCTTTTCTCCTCTCTCTTTCAAGATATTCTCTACTGCTGCAGAACCTACATTCTTTATCCCCTGTAATCCGTAGATGATTGTCCCATTAACCACGCTGAATTGTCTATTTGAATTGTTGATGGAAGGAGGGGCGATGGTAAGTCCCATTGATTTTGTATCTGCTAGGTATATAGAGAATTTATCTGGTGAATTCATTTCATTCGTTAAGTTCGCTGCCATGAACTCGGCAGGGAAATTCGCTTTTAGAAATGCAGTCTGATAAGCGACAACTGAATAAGCTGCAGCATGAGATTTATTAAAACCATAGCCTGCAAAAGGAAGGAGCATCTCGAAAATATCTTCGGCTATCTGTTTGGAGTATCCTTTTTTTTGAGCTCCATTAATAAAATTTTCTTTTTCCTTCGCCATTACATCGGCTTTTTTCTTTCCCATTGCTCGGCGTAAAAGATCTGCGTTTCCCATCGAATAGCCAGCAATAATTTGGGCTACTTCCATTACCTGCTCTTGGTATACAATTACGCCATAAGTCGTTTTTAAGGGAGGTTCTAAATCTGGATGAGAATATTCAATTACAGCTTTCCCATTTTTAGAATCAACATATTTAGGGATATAAGCCATTGGTCCTGGACGATAGAGGGCATTTAAGGCGACCAGGTCTTCAATCGAATTAGGTTTTGCATCTTTTAGAATTTTTCTCATTCCAGGGCTTTCAAACTGAAAGACGCCACTACTTTCCCCTTCACATAACATAGCGTACGTTTTTTCATCATGTTCATCGATATTCGTTATTGTAAAATTGGGAATCCTAGCTCTAATAATTTCTTCGGCATGTTGAATAAGGGTGAGTGTTTTTAAACCTAGGAAGTCCATCTTTACAAGTCCACATTCTTCTAGCATATCCATAGTATATTGGGTTGATACTAGATTTGTTTTTGGCTCAAAATAGAGGGGGACATAATTAGAAATTTCACTTTTGCCTATTACGACACCGGCTGCATGTGTCGATATATGGCGATTTAATCCTTCAAGACGCTTTGCAACATCAAATAGTTCGGAATAGACTCCACCTTTTGCAATGAGTTCTCTAATTTCAGGCCTATAATTTATTACACCTTGAACTGTTAGTTTGGGGGGCTTATCACCCTCTTTCTCAGGAGGAAGAGAATCTGGCACGAGGTTAACGATTTCTGTTGCCTCAGTAAAAGGAATATCGAGTACTCGAGCTACATCTTTTAACACCTGCTTTACCTTAAGTGTTCCAAAAGTAGCTATCTGGGCTACACGAGATGTTCCATACTTGGTAGTAACATAATCAATGACCTCTTGCCGCCGCTCAAAGCAGAAGTCTATATCAAAATCTGGCATTGAGACTCGTTCTGGATTAAGGAATCGTTCAAAGATCAAATTATATTTTATTGGATCGATATCTGTTATAGTCATTGAATAGGCAACTAAGGACCCAGCTCCACTACCTCTTCCAGGCCCGACTGGAATACCATGTTCTTTAGCCCAGTGAATGAAATCCCATACGATGAGAAAATAACCGGTAAAACCCATACTAATGATAACATCAAGTTCATAATCGAGTCTCTCTTGTAGATCTAGTGTTACCTCTGGGTATCGTTTAGCTAATCCATCATTTGCAAGATGCCTCATGTATTCACTGTCAGACGAGAACTCTGGTGGAATTTCATAATCTGGTAATAATGGTCCTGGTAAGTTTATAGTAAGATTAGTTTTATTAGCTATCTTTACGCTATTTTCAATTGCCTCTGGGACATGAGAGAATAGTTCATACATCTCATCCCCACTTTTTACATAGAATTGATCAGAAACAAACTGCATTCTATCTGGATCACTTTTTTTCTTATTTGTTCCAATACAAACTGCAATATCTTGCGCATTTGCATCGGACTGCTCAATAAAATGGATATCATTAGTGGCTACAAGAGGAATTCCTGTTTCTTTCGATAAGGTGATCATCAATTCATTTACTTTTTTTTGCTCGGGAAGGCCATGATCTTGGAGTTCAAGATAATACCTCTCATCGTCAAAAATAGAATTGTAAAAAAGAGCTCTATCTTTTGCTCCTTCATAATTATTGTTATTTAGGAGAGTTGGAATCTCTCCTCCTAAACATGCAGAGGTACAGATTAATCCTTTGTTGTATGTCTTTATCAACCCATCATCAATTCGAGGTTTGTAGTAGAATCCTTTTGTATAAGAGATAGAATTAAGTGTTAATAGATTTCTATATCCTTCTTCATTCATTGCAAGTAATACCAAATGGTAATAACGTGAACCACTCATTGTCACAGATTTTGCTGTGTGTGATTCTGGGTTAACATAAAACTCACAACCAATAATTGGTTTGATATTATTTGCTTTACAAGCATGGTAGAATCGAAGAGCTCCAAACATATTCCCATGATCTGTAAGTGCTAGTGCTTTCATACCTAGCTCTTTTGCTTTTTCCATATAGCGATGTATAGGTGCAATGCCATCAAGTAGTGAAAAATCGCTATGGTTATGCAAATGAACAAATTCTCGCATACAGTTGACTCCTTAGAATGGGATGTATTGTACCACAATGAGATGAATTTTTTTAGTCCTTATCGAAATAGTTATCTATCTGAAAGCCCTTGAGCATTTAAAGCATCTAACGAGGCTTCAATACATCGTTTTGCTCTCTCAATTTGAATGGGTTTAATATTCTCTTCAACGACAGAATAAAGTTTTTCTGTTACAACTTTTACCACTTTTCCGATTTGATGTGTCGTTAATGGAATATTAGTTCCATTCATCATGAGTGATAATTCCTCAGGAATAAGAAATAACGATGTTGGAAATACAAGAGTCAAACGGAAACGAGTAATAAGAGATTGATTATACCAACATGCTGTTGTGAGAATTACTGATTCATCAGCTCTCTTTATTGGGTCTTCAGCCGTGATTGAATAGGAGAAGGTTTCTCTTGTGAAAGAGACTCTGATTCTAGTAACTACTTCTTGACTCTTAAGAATAAGCTCTCCATTCGTTTTATAAATCTCTTTTAATGGAACCCATCTGCTTGTTAATTTTTGTACAGAAAAAGAACGAATTTCAACCTCTGCATCAAGAGTGGTAAGAGCACTTGAAAGAAGTAAACGAAGATGTTTAATGCAGATAGCTCCTCCAATAGTGATGTGAGACCTAATTATTTCTGTTCCTGTCTGCTCAATTGCATCATAGAGGAGTTTAGGAAGGACTTGCTTTCCTACACTGAGCAATTGTTCTAAATTGACCATTGACCCGAATTCTAAATATTTATCATTCCTTGTTATCTGCTGAAGCTCAATAATAGAACCAAGATAAATGATATCCGCAGATGACAATTCACATGGATAGTAGCTTTTTTGGCTCATGATATACGTTCCACCAGCGAAAAACACAGGTGTTGTTGCTCTCGATATTGATTGAGCTAAATCATTCAACGTTTTTGGCATGTGAACTGTGGGAGATCTAATACCCTCAAACACGGCGTTTCCTCCGGTAAGATGCTGCAGCTTGGAATATTGTAACCATCTCTTTTGCATCTAGGCAGGCACATTTATTAAGTCTCATCTCTCTTACAATCGTCTCCTCATCAATCCCGTGGCGATGAATATCACCTGTTCTCACAATTTGTTTTAAGAGAGATTCAAGGATCAACGTTTTTGAAGAAAAGCAATGCGAACAAGGATGAAGATGAGTATCATCATAAGCTCGTTCAATATCGTGCCAGAAACGAGTCTTTTTATACCCTTCAAATGTCAAAATATTTTTTCCTTTAATACGAAAAGCAGGTATAAGACAAGATAGCACAGCTTTGTCATCTATCATGACAATGCAGTTCCCACATAATTCACCATCACAATTGCTGATAAACTTTGTTGGGTTTGCATCCTCATTAAGTATAAGATTGAGTGGTTTGTTGCTATTCACATAGAGTGTTTGAGATATTCTATCAACGATACATTCTATTTTCATGTCTCGACTCCCCAATGTATATGTTGCGACGATGTGAAAGAAAGTGAAGAGATCTCTTCACCGGTAGCAGATGATAATGCTGATGCATATGCGGCATAAACCATCGCTCGTAATGATTGTGTTGCACTTGAGGGAATATTTGATTCATTTGAGCTTTTTACATTAATATCTATAAGAGGAGGATCCCCATTATGGTGTTCAGGAATCAGGTTGAAGTCGTATAGTGTTGAGTATATTACATGTCGGAATTTTGATGCTAATTGTTCCTTATTCATCACATGGGTACATAAGAATCGAGCATATACTCTGCGCGCTACAGATGTGAGTGTAATTGTATCAATCTCAATCTCTAAAGTAAGGCATCCCCAGTTTGAACTTTCAAATTTGGCAGAAGGTGTCGAAATAGTACTTTTGGCGCTTACAGAGGCACTTATAGGCAGTGGTTCTTGGAATCTTTTACTCCTAATAGTAGCACAGACCTGTCGTATCATCTCTATTGATCGAGCTACATCCAGCGAAAGGACTTCTGGCCCGCTATCTATCATACTTGATGTATTACGTGGAACACTGTGAATGATAGAAGGTTCTACAGAGAGTTCTTCAGAGATGACGCTATACCATAAAGTCTTTGTTTTCTTACTAGGAAAGAAACTTGAATTTACTATGATACTATTATTTTCTAAGGTTATCTCAATTTTGCTGTCGCGGTGAAGCGCACTGTCTAGTGAGAAGCCGCTTATTCCTGCTCCGCAGGCAATTCCAATGCCTCTTGAGTAATTCAAGAATGTAGATAGATGCTGTGACTTCTGGCTTTGTAAAGAGTAAACCGCATGATGTCTTGCAAAATCGGAAGCTTCAACTGTCTCACTTAACAAATCTTTTAATTGGCCAATACTCAAGGTATGTATAACACTATTTCTTTCTTCATACTCACAGTACTCTTTTATCCGCCAGTTGGCAGGGTTTTTTTTAAGATGGCGGGCAATAGCAGAGGTGTGAGCCTCAGTTGAAAATAGAGCGGAGGTATAACCAAGAGAGCCAAAAAAATGAGAGGGGGGAGAGTGTGATTCTATAATTTGAATTGATGCATAGAATGCTTTCAATGGGTATAAAGGAAGTAAGCCTGCAATTACCTGTTGGACCATTTCAAAAGAGAAAAGAGGGTACGCACCTTGATCAATATCTACATGAACAACTTCTGCAACAGGCTTTTTTGATTCATCAAGGATAGTCTCTCTTTTAATTGCAACCTGGCTTTTATAGGTTGGGTTTCTACTATATAAAACGACCTTTTTCATTGATTTAATAGTTGCAAGTGCAGCAATAGAAGCAAGAACTGAAGGCCAAATAAGTTTTTCATCATGTGCAGAATAATGTTCTTCATTTATAACGACTACACTTTTCTTTGTTCTTCCACAGGCATTCGCAACGCTATCTTGGACATGAAACGGCCATTGTGTAGGTACACTTACATAGAGAATATCGTTCTCCTGCCATGCTTGGGCTCTTGTATAAGAGTCCTCTGTTGAGCAGTTTTTCTCATCAACGTAATTACCAGTAAATGAAGTATTTTCTGGTGTACGAAAAACCTCCACATCATTCCAGGTATATTCAATCGGAGAGTGAGGTTTTAAAATATTTTCGCTCATTGTAGTCGCTACATTCTGGTAATCTATTTCAAGTTGCCGAGCTCGAATGGTGACACTTTCAAGGTCTGGGCCAAAAAGAGCTAATACAGGTTCTCCTTTATATTTTACAGCATGAGATGCAAATAACGGAAGATTTTCTTTATAAACCGAGATACAGTCATTTCCTATAACAGAAGAGGCATCAACAATAAAAAAAGGTTCATCCTTCTCGATTGTTGAGTGACCAAGAATAGACCCTGATTCAATTGAACTATGGATGATTATTCCGTGCAAAGTATCTATGGTGTCTAAACTTCTAATCTTTTTTTCCATACTATCCCGCTCACATCCTTCTATGCTAAAAATACCATTTTACGTATTCCTCCGCAATGGCAAAAAGTGGCAAATACGGTATACTAGAAAGATAAGTGAGGTGTTTATGAATGAAATTGATTTGATAAAAGAAGAAATACTAAATATCAGTGCACGACTTACTCATTATCAAAAACAATATTATCAATTCTCCATCAGTGAAGTGAGTGATAAAGAGTATGATTCTCTTATCGATCGCCTTATTGCCTTGGAAAAGGCTTATCCAGAATTGAAACTTCCTTCTAGTCCATCTTCTCGTGTCGGGAGTGATCTGGTAAGCACGTTTGATGAAGTCGAGCATACTACTCCAATGCTCTCACTCGATAAAGTATATACAAGCAGTGGTATAATAGATTGGATGAATAAAAGTATAGGGAAATCAAATAGAGACCTCTCCTTTACAATAGAAGAAAAGATTGATGGGGTATCACTTGTATTGTACTACCAAAATGGGGCTTTAGATAAAGCTGTCACTCGAGGGAATGGATATGTCGGAAATGATGTAACCGCAAATGCAAAAACGATCGGAACTATTCCCCTCACATTAGGAGTACCCATTAATCTCGTAGTAAGAGGAGAAGTCTTTATTGAAAAAAAGGATTTTCTTCGACTCAACAGAACACTAGATATTCCTTTTGCAAATCCTAGAAACCTAGCTAGTGGAACCTTGAGAAGACAGAAAAGTAGTGAGGCGGCGAGAATGCCTTTGAAGATGTATGTGTATGATTCTTATTTTCCCGATTCAAACATTCCGTATCCTACACAAGGCGAGATGTTATTATATCTTAAAGAATTGGGCTTTCCTGTGAATCCGAGTCTTGCGGTTGTCGGAAAAAAGGGAACACCCAAAGGGGATTTTAAATCCATTTCTTTTATTACTTTTAATGATCTTGATGAATATATTTCCAACCGATATGAAACGAGAGACTTACTAGAACATGAGATTGATGGTCTCGTAGTTAAAGTGAATGAGCTCTCAATGAGAGAAGCATTAGGATATACGAATCATCATCCAAAGTGGGCTCTTGCATATAAATTTGACTCTCCTAGTGGAGAGACAATTGTAACCTCTATCGATATTCAAGTAGGAAGAACTGGAAGAATAACTCCTGTAGCAAGAGTTGTTCCTGTCCTTGTTGCGGGGTCAACAATCTCAAATATCACATTACATAATCAAGACTATATCAATCTCTTAGAACTCGCTATAGGTGATACTGTTGAAATTAGCAAGAGGGGTGATGTTATTCCTGCTATCGAGAAAGTAGTTGATAAGAATATTGTTGGAAATACCACCTACATCCTTCCATACAATTGTACTTCCTGTGGTAGTGAATTGGTTCGTAATGGGGCTCATTTATTTTGTCCGAATCCGTTCTGTCCCGATCAAGTCAAAGGTCGCATTTCCTTTTTTGTAGGGAGAGATCAAATGGATATTGAGTCTTTTGGCCCCGAGACAGTTACGGCTCTCTTTGATTTAGGATTACTCAAGGATGTCTCAGATATTTATACACTTGATTATAGGAAACTTATTGGTGAAGATGGATTTGGAGAGAAAAAAGTTGCAGCTTTAATAAAAGGTGTTGAAAAGAGTAAAGAGCAACCTTTCAACGTAGTTCTTCTCTCTTTGGGGCTTCCCGATATGGGAAAGAAGGGCGTTGAACTTATTATTAAAAGTGGTTGCACTTCAATTGATATCCTTCTAGATTATGTAAAAAAAGATGATAGAGATGCTTTATTGGCTGTGAAAGGACTTGGAGAAAAAACTGTAGATTCTCTTTTTGATAGCCTGAAAGATCGACATATGCAGCATATAATTCAGGAATTAGTAAGAAGCGGGCTTAATTTTGAAGTGATGGAAAAAGAGGAAGAAATAACTTTTCCTCAAATATTTGCAGGACAAACATGGGTTATCACTGGTTCTTTTCAACACTTTTCGCCAAGATCGTTAGCAGC
The DNA here is from genome assembly GCA_963663665.2 of Sphaerochaetaceae bacterium. Lineage (GTDB taxonomy): Bacteria > Spirochaetota > Spirochaetia > Sphaerochaetales > Sphaerochaetaceae > SABI01. The sequence continues at coordinate 634,924 of CAXXKP010000001.1, read as the reverse complement.
AGCAGAGTTGGAAAAAAGAGGTGGAACTGTCACAGGGAGTATCTCTAAATCAACCTCTTATTTGTTAGCAGGAGAGAAAGGTGGTTCGAAAATTGAAAAAGCTCGTTCTTTACAGATTCCAATTATTTATGAAGAAGAATTTTTAAAAATGTTAATAGGGGAAACACATGGAAGAGATAGCTAAAACCCTCAACAGTATAATAGAAGGAACCGTGATTGAAGAACTTTTGAGTTCGCAAGGGAAGAGACTCTATTTTCCCCATGGAATTGTAAGCCAGAGCCAAGAGGCGAGCAAAGCGAAATGCACAATAAATGCTACAGCAGGAGTTGCTTTAAAAAGTGGTCATTATATCACTCATCCAATTTTTGAAGAATGTGATGGTTTGGTTAGTACTGACGAAATGGTTTCATATGCGCCTACTTCAGGGCTTCTCGCATTGAGAAAAGAGTGGGATGCTCATATTCAAAAAGAGAACCCAATTCTTAAACAGAGACTTCATTCCCTTCCTGTTGTGACAAGTGGGCTAACTCATGCAATATCACTCATTAGTCAGTTATTTATTGATGAAAACACTGATATTGCAGTAATTGACCCTAGCTGGGACAATTATCATCTGATTTTCGAAGTGGTTCATCAGGCAAAGATTCATAGCCTTCCTCTCTTTGATATCCATAATTGGAAAAATATCTGCAATAGTTGCAAAAAAGAGAAAATTGTATTTCTTTTCAATTTTCCGAATAATCCAACAGGATTCACCCCAAGTAATGAACAGATGATTGAGATTTCTGAATTTTTATTACAACTTGCAGAAAAAGGGAAAAAAATTCTGGTAATTGTAGATGATGCCTATTTTGGCCTTTTTCATACCGATACTTGTGCTCGCCAATCTCTTTTTTCTTATATATCTGACCTTCATGAGAATCTTCTTGCTGTTAAATGTGATGCAGCCACTAAAGAATCTCTTGTGTGGGGTTTTCGGGTTGGTTTTATCACCTATGCAGGAAAGAATCTCACTTATCAGCATTATGAGTCGCTTATTGAAAAAACAAAAGGTGCGATACGAGCTACTATCTCTAGTGCCTCGATGGTAAGTCAATCTCTTCTTCTTAAAGTTCTAAGGGATTCATCTTACTCCTCGACTGTTGAAGGGGTAAAGAGTGAAATGAAAAAGCGTTATGAGAAAGTAATCGATAGGGTGAAATTTTATGAAGGGGAAAAATTTCTTACTCCTTTACCTGCTAATAGTGGATATTTTATCTCCTTTTATTATAAAGGAGATGCTCTTCAGCTTCGAGCTACTCTTCTTAAAGAGGGGATAGGCATTATTTCATTAGGTGAACATATAATTAGAATAGCCTATTCTGCTGTTAATATTGAAGCGATTGACCAATTAGTAGATACATTGCTTGAAGGAGCAAAAAAATTATGGAAATAAAAACAAAAGTCTACATTGTGAATGAGGATGGAAGAAAATTCATGGGTATCGGTGTGCTGTGGCTTCTCTCTGAGATCGAAAAACAAGGATCTCTCCTCTCTGCTGCAAAAGAACTAGGTATCTCATATTCAAAAGCATATTCAATGATTCAGAATCTTGAAAAAGGGTTGAGGATGAGTGTGCTAGAGAGAAAAAAAGGTGGATCAGCTCATATTGGTTCTTCTCTAACCCCCTTTGGACAAAGATTCCTAATATTATATGATTCCTTCCAATCTGAGGCTAAGGATTTATTGCTCTCCCCATTCAATCGATTTTCTGATAAAGTGAATGAATTAATAATTGAATTTGAGCCAACCGAGAAGGAGTGATGTTATGGATGTTATTATTAAAAAGAAAAAATATGATTTTACAATCAACAATCTAGGAATTCCTAAGATACCATCCCCAATACAGATGTCTACCGTTTCTAATGATGGACTTGCTGACTATGTAAGTGAAAATCGTCGTATTCTTTATGGGATTGACGCTCATATCAATGACAAAGGGGAAGAGATAAGAGAATATCATGACTCCGTAGAGCTCGCAGGTCCTAGAGAGAAAATTTATTTTAACCCAGCTCATGTTCATGCTGCAATCGTCACCTGTGGTGGTATTTGTCCTGGTCTCAATAACGTGATTAGAGCTGTTGTTCGATGTTTTTGGTATCGGTATGGTGTTCGAAGGGTTTCAGGTATTCGATTTGGATATAGGGGATTACTTGAAAATTCACCTTATCCACTCATACAGTTAAACCCCGATATTGTTGATGATATCCAAGAGAAAGGTGGCTCAATTCTCGGTAGTAGCCGTGGTGGAGGCGATAAAGTTGAAGAGATCGTTGATTCTTTAGAGCGACTTAATATTAATACACTTATCACGATTGGTGGAGATGGAACGCTACGAGGGGCATATGAGATAGGTGAAGAGGTGAAAAAACGAAATTTGAAAATCTCTATTATTGGTGTTCCAAAGACTATTGATAACGATCTCTCTTTCATTCAAACATCTTTCGGCTTCGATACCGCAGTTGCTCAAGCAGTTCCTTCTGTTCGTGGCGCACATACTGAAGCCAAGGCTTCAGTGAATGGAATTGGTCTTGTAAAAGTTATGGGGCGTGAATCAGGCTTTATTGCTGCAAGTACTGCACTTGCAATGAGTGATGTGAATTTTTGTCTTATTCCGGAAAATCCCTTTGATTTAGAAGGTCCTAATGGTTTATTAGAGCATCTTAGAACTCGAATCATTAATAGAGGTCATGCAGTTATCCTTGTTGCTGAAGGATCAGGGCAGGATCTCGTAGAACAGACTGGTGAAAAAGATGCCTCTGGGAATATTAAATATTCAGATGTTGGCGTATTCTTAAAGGAAAAAATCACCTCATATTTCAAAGAACAGAAAATTGAGATGAGTCTAAAATATATTGACCCCTCTTATATCATTCGAAGTGCTCAAGCTAATCCTAACGATTCAATCTATTGTTCACGCCTTGGCTCTCATGCCGTCCATGCAGCAATGGCAGGAAAGACACAAACTCTGATTTCTATGTTAAATAATAAATTTGTTCATATCCCTATAAAAGTAGCAGTATCAGAAAGGAACCATGTAAACACAGAAGGTGCATTATGGAGAGATGTTCTTGAAAATACTCGACAGCCGGCATCAATGAAGAATTAGGGACTATACATAACTACACAGTGAGTGAGCTGTAAGAGATTTTCGGTTCTTTTACAGCTCTATATTTAATGTGAGATTTGTTATATAAAAATGTGATTATTTCATAGTAATTTACCAATTCTCCATTACATATGACAAAACAATTAATAGGTCTACACTATTTTTGATAAAAATATAAAATTTTTGTGAAACATCATAAAAATATAATAAATTGCTTGATTCTTTTAGTCTAAATATGTATGTTTCTTCTCGAAAGGCTTGGTATGTGGTGTACAACTTCCGTAGTACGATAATCCATTTATTAACTTTTCATAACCTCCTTTTTGTTCCCCTCGGGTTTAACCTCCTTTTCCCCGGGGGGTTTTTTTTGTTTTTAGGATTTTTCGGTGAGCTTAGTTTGACTCATGTTTCTTCCAACGCGAAAAACCAGTTGACCATAACAAGGATAAAGCTTTCTTAGAAAGATCGGTTGAAAATAAATCTCGACAAATCCTTAAGCTATTTGCAGATTTATTTATATGACACATTGTAGCTAGGAACCCATTTTGTTGACATTATTATAGAAACATGTATATTAGACTACGAGAATCATCAAATAAGAGGTGGTAAATGAAGCTATCAACACGAAGTAGATACGGGTTGCGATTCCTCATTGAACTCTCTCTCTCATCTAGCGGTAATGCCATGTATCTTGGCGATATTGCAAGACGACAGGGAATTTCGGAAAAATACCTGAGTAAACTTGTGATACCACTGAGAAATGCAAAACTTATAACTTCAAGACGTGGCACAAATGGTGGATATCTACTTTCGTGTAATCCTGAAGTAATTACTCTGAGAGAAATTATAGAAGCGCTTGAAGGAGATATTAATCTGGTTGATTGTGTGTATATTCCTGATGGGTGTGATAGATTAGCAACATGCGCTTCACGCGATGTTTGGGTCTCGTTGAATCAGCAAATATCCAAATTCCTTGAAGGGATTACTTTAGCCTCTATACTAGAGAATTATAGGGAACGGCTCATAGGAGAGGAGCCCTTTATCTATACCATCTAAATATTTTAGAATCCTTTGTTTTCATGTCCTATGATGAATATGATTGACAGTCTCTATATTCTGGTTTAAATTCTACCAAATAGGTCTTATTGGTAGTAAATAAGAATGGAGATAGATATGAGTGTATATAGACAGTTGGCATATATCGAAGGTAACACATCTCTCGTCTTAATTACCAGAATTAATGATGAAGGGAAATCAAAGATTCGAATAAAACTAGAATTATTTAATCTAAATTCAAATACTCAAGGCTGGGTAGAAGTAACTCCTGTTAAGACAGCCCAAGAGTATGTACAGATTCTTTTACATTTGTTCATGTCTCATCAATTTAATAATTTTGAAAAATTGAAAAAATCGTCACTCAAAATTCTACCAGGAAAGCCACCTTTTTCATCATTCTTTTTAACAGGAATTTTTGAATCTCTTCAGAGTAAAGGAATTGCATAGTTTTATACTGGAAATACTAATTATAAAAAAGGAGTCTCCTATGGCAAAAACAAACTACCATTTTGAAACATTATCCCTTCATGCAGGACAGGTGCTTGATCAAACACTTTCTCGAGGGGTCCCAATTCACAGAACGAGCTCCTACTTATTTAAAAACACTGAACATGCAGCAAATCTGTTTAGTCTAAAGGAACTCGGGAATATTTATACCCGACTTGGTAACCCAACTCAGGATGTACTTGAACAGAGAATTTCTTCACTCGAAGGAGGCCTAGCATCAGTTGCTCTCGCTTCAGGAACCAGTGCGATTCACTACACAATCATTACAATAGCAAAGCAGGGGGATGAGATTGTCTCTGCGAACAATCTGTATGGTGGAACATATACAATGTTTGATGCAATTCTCCCTAATTTTGGTATTCACACTAAATTTGTTGATCCAAAGAATCCCGAGAACTTTAGACATGCTATCACCTCAAAGACTAAATTGATTTATATTGAAGCAATAGGAAACCCTAGTCTTGAAGTTACAGATATTGTTGCCGTTGCACAAATAGCTCATGAACATCATATTCCTCTTGTAGTAGATGCCACATTTGCCACACCATATCTTTTAAAGTGTATTGAATATGGTGCGGATATTGTGATTCATTCATTGACTAAATGGATTGGAGGGCATGGAACAGCTATTGGTGGTATAGTAACTGATTCAGGGAATTTTGACTGGAGACGCGGAGATTTCCCTCTATTTAATGAGCCAGACCCAAATTACCATGGAATTCGTTGGGCATATGATCTTCCTCAGGAACTTTCTCCTATTGCATTTGCACTGAGACTTCGGACAGTTCCACTGAGAAACCTCGGCGCTGCGATATCACCTGACAATGCATGGATGTTCCTGCAGGGTCTTGAAACTCTTCCCATAAGGATGGAAAGACATTCAGAAAATGCAATGAAGGTAGCTCAGTTTTTACAACAGGATGATAGAGTAGCTTGGGTGAGGTATCCTGGATTACCTGAAGATCCTTCCTATTCAACAGCTACCCGTTATCTAAAAAAAGGATACGGAGGAATGGTAGTCTTTGGTATTAAGGGTGGGTATAATGCCGCAGTAAAACTCATAGATTCTATTGAGCTTTTTTCTCATCTTGCAAATGTGGGCGATGCGAAGAGTTTAATCCTTCATCCAGCATCTACTTCCCATTCACAGATGAGTGAGGAACAACAGATAGCTGGTGGATTAACCCCAGATCTAGTAAGATTGTCAATTGGGCTTGAACATATTGATGATATCATAGCAACGCTTGATGCTGGACTTTTATCGGCGTCAAAAGAATAGGTTGAAGTAATCCCACGGTTATACATCGTGGGATATTTGTTTGGGTGTAGTAGTTCTTCTGCCCATTAAATTGGATAAGGAGAGCCTTCATATATTCATTTTTGTGAAAGAAATCTTATAAAAGAATTCCCATGAATGCTTTAAGATGCTCATTACCAAGTGCTCCATCTAATACTTTTTTAGCTAAAACCTTTCCAAGCTGAACACCTTCTTGGTCAAAGGAGTTGATATTCCATATAAATCCTTGAAACATCACTTTATTTTCATAGTGAGCAAGTAATGCTCCTAAATTCTTCGGCGTTAGGCGTGTTCCATAGATTAAAGAAGAGCATCTGTTACCGTTAAACTGTTTATTAGGATTATCATCATCCTTTCCAAGTGCAAAAGCAACTATTTGAGCAATTAGATTAGCAAGTAGTTTCTCTTGGCTACTACTATTATCAACAAGAATATCATTTTTTCTTTGACTTTCTTTAAATCCAATAAACTGTAGCGGGGTTATGTCTGTTCCTTGATGGAGTAACTGGTAGAATGAGTGTTGCCCATTTGTTCCTGGCTCTCCAAATATAACAGGTCCAGTAGAATAGGAGATAGGATTTCCGTCCCGATTTACTTGTTTACCATTACTTTCCATGTCAAGTTGTTGAAGGTGTGCTGGAAAACGAGAGAGTGCTTGAGAATAGGGGAGAATAGCTGAATAAGGGTAAAGGAAAACATTTCTAAGATATACCCCAATCAAAGCATCTAAAAGAGCTCCATTTTTTGTTATGTCTTCTTCTAAGGCCGCAATATCTGCCTCATGTGCACCAAGTAGGAATTCCTCTACTACATCACTGCCATATGCTAAGCTAAGAACTAGAGCACCTACTGCGCTTGTTGAAGAGTATCTTCCACCAATGAAATCATCAATATAAAAAGCATCCATGACATCTTTTGATGTAGCTAATGGGCTAGTATTACTCGTGACAGCAATCAGATGTTTAGATGAATCTATTCCCTTGATATGAGTATTATTAATGGCTTGTTTCACGAATTCAAAGTTTGTAAGAGTTTCTTGTGTTGTTCCACTTTTTGAGACAAGGATAAACAATGAGGTTTCAATATTGATGGTACTTAAGATGTCGCTAGCGTCATCTGGGTCTACATTGCTGATAAACCGAGCTTCTAGAATATCTTTTTGTTCTCCTTCAGCCCATCCTTTGAGTGCTAAATACATTGCTCGGGGACCTAAATCACTACCGCCAATTCCTATCTGGATGACTGTGTTAAATTTTTTTCCAGTTGAGCCAACTATTTCTCCATTACGAACTTTTGAAGCAAACTGTGCTATTCTTTTACGTTGTTGCTGGTAGAATTCACCTTTTTCTACCTCTTCAGCAATAACTTTATTATCGTCTCCTAAAACATTTCCTCTTGTAAGATGGTGTAATACAAGTCTATTTTCACCTGTATTCATTATCTTGCCAGTTAGGATCGATCGATATTTTTCAATGAGCTGCTGCTCTATTGCTAATTCTTGCATCACTTCCAGATGTTTTTCGTTAACAGGAAGAGCACTATAGTTGTAAGTGAGATCTCCACCTAGTGCTATGTTGGACGAAGTAATTCTCTCACCAGTGAGGATGTCTTTAACTTGAAGACGAGGTAGATTTTTTAAAGTAGAAAATGATGAAAGGGCATCAAGATTCTTAAATTCCATGATTAACTCCTAATTTTGAGAAACGTCAGAAATTGATTTATGAGATACTTACCCATCTATTTCAGGAATACGCATCTTAAATCCTTCTAACAGGTCTTCCTTATTCATGCCCTCTCTTAAGATGACAAATATAGTATCATCTCCTGCAAGGGTACCAAGTATTTCTGGTAGGGCTAGTACATCAAGGGCAAGGGCAACAGAGTTTGCGTGACCGCTTCGAGTCTTAATGACCCCAAAGTTTTGGCTGAACTCAATTGAGAGAACACCTCTTCTTACATCTTGGATATACGATTTTTCAGATTCCGAAATTAAGTCATTCTCAGGTAGAGCGTAGTAGTAACCAGACCATCCATCTGAAATTTTACCAACTTTTAACATTTTCAAATCTCTTGAGAGAGTAGCTTGAGTAACATTGAATCCTTTCTCGTTTAAAAGTTCCAATAACATGTCTTGGTTATCGATTCTATTGTTCTTTATTAACTCTTTTACTACTGAAAGTCTATTATTGCGCTCTTTCATCTCATTCTCCAATTGGATATTTATTCTTTAATTTCTGTATGAATATACAACACAAAGGATGAAAAGACAAGAAGATTTACTAGACGTTATAGATGCAGTGAAGTATTATGAGTCTATATGTAAATATGACATAAGGAGAATAAAGGAATGGCATTTATCATTATATTAGTTGTATTATTTTTGCTCGTACTATACGGAGTTGGTGTTTATAATAAGCTTATAAGGCTTAGAAACCAAAGTGAAGAATCAGCTGCAGCCATTGATGCTCATTTGAAAAAGAGATATGACCTTATTCCTAATATTGTCGAAACAGTAAAAGGATACGCTTCTCATGAAAAAGAAACCTTGGTGGGGGTCATTGAAGCAAGAAACAAAGCGATGGCTGCAACTACTCTTACAGAAAAAAATGATGCAGCAAATGCTTTTAGTTCAACTCTTAAATCTTTATTTGCATTAAGTGAGAACTACCCGGATCTTAAAGCAAATCAAGGATTCTTGGATTTACAGAAACAGTTGCAGATGATTGAAGATGAACTGCTACATGCAAGAAAGTATTATAATGCTATTGTAAGTGATATAAATACCATCATTCAGACAGTACCGAGTTCAATTATTGCCTCTATTACACACTTTCAAAAACTCACCTATCTAACAATAGAAGAGGAGGCTCGTGAACGTGTTACAGTCTCTTTCTCAAAATAAGCTTTTTAAGAGGGGAATAATAACTCTTTTTCTCCTAGTATGCGCCCTTACTTTTGTAAGTGCTGCTGATTACACGATTGATTCCTTTGATACGATAATCAATGTTACGGAAAAAGGTTATTACGACATAGAAGAACAAGCTATTCTTACATTTAATGTTCCTAAACATGGGTTTTATCGTTCCCTTCCAACTGCTTTCCGTATCAATGAAGAAGGAAGTACTCTGTATGCTAGGGTTTCACGAATTAAAGCAAGTGATGAAATAGATGTGAGTAGATCATCTGGGGATGTTACAATCCGTCTCGGTAGTGCAGATAGAACCGTTACGGGTACCCACGATTATTCTCTTGCTTATAGATATGATATCGGTGAAGATAGGTTCGATGAGTATGATGAATTTTATTTCAATATCATAGGAGTTGATTGGCAAGAACCTATTAGAAAGACTACTTTTACTCTCAAATTTCCTTTTCCTGTCAATCGTGAAAATATTTATTTCAATAGAGGTTTGTACGGATCGGTTGGTGATAAAGGTGTGAAGTGGAGTATTGATTCTACATCCACAATAATCACAGGAAGTGTTGATACCCTTTCTGAGGGTGAAGCGGTTACTATTAGGGTGGAACTTCCTCAAGGATACTATGTAAAACGACCTAATTATCAAGGAATGATTGCTCCCTTTGCTCTAATACTTACTTTATTAGTTATTGGTGTTGCATTTCGCTGGTGGAATACATATGGAAAAGACAAACAATTGATTATTGTTCCTCAGTTCTATCCTCCCGAAGGAATATCTCCGATGGATGCTGGATATATTATTGATTCTTCACTTGATCCTCATGATGTAACGAGTATGCTTTTCTATTGGGCTGATAAAGGAGCATTAACTATTATCGAAGATGGAAAGAAACTCTCTTTTGTGAAAGGAAAACCTCTTGGTGGTGCTTCTTCTCATGAGCAGTTATTATATAATAAATTCTTTGGTCTTGGAAATAATGGTGTAGTAACAGAAAAAGATTTAACTGGTGAGTTTTTTAAGGTTTATACACAAGTGCAACAGAAAGTGAAATCCTATTATACAAAAGAGAGAAGGCTAGATAACAAAGTTTCTATGACGAAAGCTAGACTCATAACACTTTTTACATTTGTTCCGATTCTTATGCTTTCTTTAGTGATTACTCTTAATTATGTAGGAATTTCCACACTTATGATTGCAGCAGTTTCTCTTCTCTATATGATAATAGATTCTGTTCTCTTCTATACGATGTTTAGGAAATGGCATATAAGAAAATCTTTTTCTAAGATGATGTTCTTCTTGCTTTTTACGATTGTTTTTCTTGTTTTTACTATTGTCTTGTTAGGAATTGCGTATTTTGTTACGAATCAACAAACCCTTGCATTTATTTCTATTCCGATTGCACTCGTTTCAATACTACTATTATCTCTATTCTCAATTATTACGACTCAGCGTAGTCCCTACGGAGTTGAACAATTAGAGAAAGTGCTGGGATTAAGAGAATTTATTGAAAAAGTTGAATTGGATGAATTGAAAAGGATGATCGAAAAAGATCCTGAGTATTATTATAAAATTCTTTCCTTTGCTATTGTTCTTGGGCTAGAGAAAAAATGGTCTAAGAAATTCAGTTCTTTTACATTAGAACCTCCTCGTTGGTATTCGGGAGATACACTTCTATTTAATTCAATTGCCCTTAGTTCTATGATTCATCGATGTGATACTTCTCTCACGGCGAATCTTGCTCCTAAAGGAAGTACTACAGGTCCTGGAGGTCATTCATTTGGTGGCTCTGGTGGATTCAGTGGTGGGGGATTTGGAGGCGGCGGAGGCGGCGCCTGGTAGTAGGAGATGCGGAGAAAAAAAGACCACTTGAAAATAAAATCAAGTGGTCTTTCAGTACAACTAGAGAGATAATTAGTCTCTATAGCCTCTGCTTGGTCGTGGTTTTGCAATAGCTTCGTTAACACGAAGATTGCGTCCAGCGAATTCTTTTCCATCAAGTTGGGAAATAGCAGCTTCTGCAGCTGAGTCTTCTTCCATCTCAACAAATCCAAAGCCTTTTGGGCGATGAGTTTCTCTATCGATGATAATGTTTGCACTCAATACTGTTCCGTACTGTGAGAAAAGGTCCCGAAGTTCTTCTTCGGATGTGGCGTAGCTCATGTTGCCAACATAGATTTTTTTTGCCATAAAGCATCCTTCACAGGGGTAACCCCTGTTCTTTATTATTGCTTCATTTGGCGGCATGTTTGGTTCAAAATAATCGGTCTGTTGGGAATACGAACTAAACGACTCAAAAAAAAACGTGATTATAAGACCCACCTGCAACTCAAAAACGAAAGCAAGTTTACAATACCACGCAACTTTATTCCTGTCAATATATTGCCAATTTGTCAAATACGGCATATATTCGAAAAATGAATATTAATGGTTTAATACTTTCCTTTGTTTTTGTGGGGGTAGTCATCAGCCTTGGTGTACTCATGACGCGTATTGAAAAAATTTCTCCTGAAGTCGTGAGGAAATTTATTCATATTGCAGTGTCTAATTGGTGGTTTATACTTATTGCTTCTTTCAATACTCTTAGCCAAGCAGTAATTGGACCCATCTTCTTCATCATAGCTAACTCGGTAGCTGTGTTCACTGGATTAGCTCATATCCTTGGTGAAAAAGATATAAAAAGAAATTTGGGATTAGTTTATTTTCCAGTTTCACTTCTTGTTCTAGTTCTTCTTGCATATACAAATACTATTCCTATGTGGGCAAGTACTATAGGCATATTCACAATGGGGTATGGAGATGGTTTTGCCGCCCTGATTGGGAAATTTTTTGGAAAAAAGAAAGTATTTGGGAAAAAAACATATATTGGCTCTATAGTGATGTTAATTGTTACATTTATTGTGATTCTCCTTACCTCGATTGCTTTTAAGGTTGATGATGTTGTAACTATCTCTTGGGTTCTACGAGCTGTCTTTATCTCTTTTACTGCTATGGTTATTGAAATATTTACCCCTTCAGGGTTAGATAATCTTTCTGTACCAATATTGACAGCACTTATAAGTGCTCTTCTGTTAGGTGCTCTATGAATATAGATATCTATGCAATTCTTATTCCGCTTTCCATTAATGGGATTCTCCTCACTATAGCTATATTATTTAAGCTGTTGACGGTCTCAGGAGGTCTTAGTGCCTTTTTGCTTGGATTTATCGTCTACTATTACACTGGATTTAAAGGTTGGCTTCTTCTTGTTTTCTTTTTTGTTTCTGCAAATGTTATTGGGCGACTTGGAAGATACGTTAGATATGTTGATACTTCTAAAATACATAAAAAGGGGAGCAAGAGGGATTGGATTCAAGTCTTTGCTAACGGGGGAATTGCTGGTATTGCTGCCCTTTTGTATGGCGTTACAGGTGACATGATCGCTCTCGTTATATTTGGCGCATCCATTGCGACAAGTACTGCTGATACTTGGGCAAGTGAAGCTGGAATTCTTTCAGCTACTCCTCCAGTCTCTATTATTACATTGAAACCTGTACCTCCTGGGATGAGTGGCGGAGTTACCTGGGTGGGTTCTATTAGTTCAATAACTGGTGCAATTTTTATAGGGAGTTCTTGGTATAATGCATACGCATCGAATGGTTTAGTAATTCATTTTATTTTAGCAATGATTATCTCAATAAGTGGTGTTGTTGGATCCTTTGTAGATAGCTATTTAGGTGCGACCATCCAAGGTCATTATTGGGATCCGGAAAATAATCTAATCACAGAGCGAAACAGTAGAGATGGGCTATCTTTTGAACTTTGTAGAGGAATTCGATGGATAGATAATGATGTAGTTAATCTAATAAGCAATGTTATTGCAGTTCTTTTTGCAGCAACCATCTCATTCATCATTCTTTGAACTACCCCTACTAGCATAAAAAAACTCATTTAGTATAGTATAGCCTAACAATTTGTATAACAAAGAGGGCAATGATATGAAAAAATGTATTCTCATACCAGATTCTTTTAAAGGGACGATGAGCTCATCTGAAGTATGTTCACTTATGAGTGAAGCAATTAGAAAATACTACGAAAATGTTGAAATTCTTTCTATTCCAGTCGCTGACGGAGGGGAGGGAACTGTAGATTCTTTCTTAGAAGCGATTGGTGGAGAAAAAATCATTGTTGAGGTCACAGGACCTCATTTTAATAAAATAGAATCCTTTTATGGCATCATCAATCAAGATACTGCAATTATAGAAATGGCCGCTTGTGCAGGTTTGCCTCAAGTAGGCGATGATTTACGACCTCATCAAGCTACCACTTTCGGCGTTGGTGAACTCATTTTAGATGCAGTTTCGCGGGGATGTAAAAAAATTGTTGTAGGTCTTGGCGGAAGCGCAACAAATGATGGCGGAGTCGGAGCTGCAGCTGCTATTGGTGTTTCTTTTTATAATAAAGATGGAAAATCATTTGTTCCAACCGGAGAAAGTTTAACAGATATTGTCTCAATTGATGTATCAACAAAATCTTCATCCCTTAATGGTATTGAAATAGTTGCTATGTGCGATATCGACAACCCTCTTTATGGTGAAAGTGGTGCAGCCTTTGTTTTCGGTCCTCAAAAGGGAGCAGATGAAGCAATGGTACGGACTCTCGACAAAGCATTACAACACCTCTCAAATGTTGTAATGGACTCGCTCGAAGTAGATATTGCTACTCTTCCTGGAGCTGGAGCTGCAGGTGGTATGGGAGGAGGCATGGTTGCCTTTTTTGATGCTTCTTTAGAGATGGGGATTGAAGTTGTTCTTGATACGGTTAATTTTGACTCACTATTAGCTGGTACAGATATGGTCTTCACTGGAGAGGGAAAAATTGATGTTCAAAGTTTGAGGGGGAAAGTTGTTATTGGAATAGCTCGAAGAACAAAGAAACTGAATGTTCCTCTTGTTGCGATTGTTGGAGATATTGGAGATACTATTGAAGCTGCCTATGAAGAGGGAGTCAATGCAATATTTAGCATTAATAGAGTGGCAAAAGATTTTCCAAAAATTAAACATAGAGCAAAGAGTGATATGTCTCTTACGATGGACAATTTGATCCGCTTTGTACAGCGTCTTGGGTATTAAATATTTCCTTACCATGAATAATTGCTGAGTGGGGGCAAGCTGTGATGCAATCCCCACATCTAATACAAGCACTACTATTTGGTGTGATATATACGGGTATATCAAGTTTACATGTTGTTTGACATATTTTGCATTTTGTACATTTTCCTTCATCGATTTTAAAGCGATAAAGTGCAATAGGATTGAACAGACCATATATAGCTCCGAGAGGGCACATATAGCGACAAAATGGGCGATAAATAATGATTGAGGAAAGAGTTATAATTATAAGAATTAGATTCTTCCAAGCAAACAATAACCCGACGGATGCTCTGAGACCTTCATTGTTTATCATAAGAAGTAATCCTGAAACAGTTCCAGAGGGGCAGATATAGGAACAAAAGGCAGGGCTTCCTTGTCCAAGAAAATCAACAACATACAGCGGAATCAACACCACAAAAACAACGAGAAGAACATAACGGAATTTTTCTAGATATTTTTCTCCAGGAAGTCTACGTACTTTTAACTTTTTGATAAAAGGAATTTTATATAGCAGATCTTGCAAGAATCCAAACGGGCATGCCCAACTGCATATAAAGCGACCACTTGCAGCCCCAACAGCTGCAAGATATCCAACTATATAGAAAGAGAAAGATTTTCCACGAGAGCCAAGTACAGCCTGAAGAGAGCCAATCGGGCATGACCCTAGTGCTCCAGGACACGCATAGCAGTTTAGACCTGGAACACAGAAAGCTTTTGTTCCACCTTGATAGATTTTTCCTTCAATGAAACCCATGATATAGGCATTAGAGATTATTGAAGTTAGTAATTGTACAAGAGAGCGTTTATTGTCGTGTTTTATTAGTCGTTTACTATCCAAGGCCAATACATTCCATACAAATTATTGTTGCTTTTTGGAGAACAGTAAAATGTTCTCCAAGAAGTACGCCATAGACAATACTGGCTATGGCAAGGATAAAAAGAGAGATAGGAACTATCATCCATCTTTTTGATTTATTTAACATATTCAATTATCATTTCATCAATGATTTTACGCCATGCCTCTTCACTTCTGCTACTGAGATATTCTTTTCCAATAATAGCACCCTTACTATCAACAAAGAAGGTCGTTGGAATTACTTGGACATTCTTCAAATAAAGATCAATGAGATCTTTCGATTGGAGAATATGTCTATAATCTGCCTGAGTATATGCAATGATATCTCTTGCAGTTGCTAACTTTTCCATAAACACTTTTTCATCACTATGGTAGACATCAACAACTATACCAATTATTTGGACACCTTTATCTTTATATTCTTTTGATAAGATTCCAAGTCCTGGCATCTCAGATATACAGGGATTACAATATGTTCCCCATACATTTATCATAGTAATATCGTAGGGGGCAAAAATCTCTTCACTCACTTCTTGTCCATTTAAATCAATTGACCAAAATGGTGCAAGGACTTTTGAGGTGGAAGAACTAGCAGGAGCTTTTTTTTCGGTTACCACCACTTGAGACTCAGTTTCTAAAGAAGTTTCTTTTTTCCCGCCGGCAAAAAGTACTTGAGCAGAGATGAGGAGCATAATAAGTATCATTAAATATGCGCGAAATGTTTTCATAATATCTACCTTCTAAATCTTAGTAATAAAAAGAATGTACCATACCTGTAAGCTCAACGCAAGGAACTTACTTTAATTGATTTCATTTTTTGTATCGATACATATTCACTGATATACAATCCTGCAATAATTGAGAGCGCCCCCCCTATTGCAAATAGAGTTATTGGCTCCTTGAGGACAAAGAAAGCTGCTAGTAATGTAATGATAGGAGTTACATAAATATAGGCGCTTGTTTTATAAACACCTAAATGGTCTACTGCATAATTCCAGAAAAGAAAGCAAAGTGCACTTGCTCCTAATCCTAAAAAGAGGAAAAGCGAGATGTTCAATGAAGAAAAATCTGCTAGCGAGATAGTAACTTTATTATATAACGCAATAGGAATGAGTGTGATGATTCCATACATAAGAATCTTCTTTGTATAAGTGATAGTATGGTATTTTTTTGTATCAATACGCTTTAATAATAGAGAGTAACTCCCCCATGCAAAGGTTCCGAGTATTGCTAATAAATCCCCCTCTACAGAGAATCCCTCAAATTTCGTTCCGTTCATTATTACAAGAACGACACCAAAGAAAGCAATCACAAAACCATAAAGATAGGCTAACTTAAATTTTTCACTTTTTAACCAGATGAGAGCCATGATAGCCGTGGTGATTGGCGCAAGTGAGACGAGGATTCCAACATTTGAGGCACTTGTCTTTGTGAGAGCAATGGTCTCTAGGACATAATAAAGCGAAACTCCAGAGAATCCGGCAAAAAAGAATATGATTTCTTCTTTTAGTGAAAAAGGATTTTTCTGCTTATTCTCTTTTTTTCGAAGAATATCGAATAGAGCAAGAAGAATAAATCCTAGGATGAAGCGAATAAGGAGAATCTCTATCATGGTAAAAGTATCTAATAATATTTTAGATGCAATGAAGGTGACTCCCCATATGATGATGGTAATTATTGCTCCAATGTGAGATAGTGCTATTGTTATATGTTGAGTCGGCACAATGATAGTCCTTTATGATTACTCTGAATTGTGAAGATTTTTTTCGCACAAGTGTACAGTTTTAGTATTTATTACTCTATTTCTTTTATCGGATTTAGTAAAGAATAGAGAGGAATATAAAAAAAATGAAAAACATGTTGCTCATCTAAAATTTTATTTGTATCTTACATAGCGGTGATACACATATTTTCACTCAACCTGGGAACAGGCGGAATATAAAGTATTAAATAATAGAAGCGAGGAATACTATGGCAAAACAGCTGCAGTTTAATGAAGAAGCAAGAAGATCTTTGGTTCGTGGAGTAGAGAAACTCTCTCAGGCAGTCAAAGTAACACTTGGTCCAAAAGGAAGAAATGTTCTCATTGATAAAAAATTTGGAGCTCCGACAGTTACAAAAGACGGAGTATCTGTTGCTCGAGAAATTGAGTTAGAAGACCCATTTGAAAACATGGGCGCTCAGCTACTCAAAGAAGTTGCAACAAAGACAAATGATGTTGCTGGAGACGGAACTACTACTGCTACCGTACTTGCCTACTCTATTACAAAAGAGGGGATGAAAAGTGTTGCTGCTGGGATTAATCCAATGGGAATCAGACGTGGAATTGATAAAGCAGTTGAAGACACAATCAAAGAGCTTAAAAAACATGCTCGAATGATTAAAGACAAAGAAGAATTAGCACAAGTAGCTACAATCAGTGCTAATAACGACAGAGAGATTGGCGATGAAATTGCTAATGCAATGGAAAAAGTTGGTAAAGATGGTGTTATCACAGTAGAGGAATCCAAGACAATTGAAACAACTACAGACTTTGTTGAAGGTATGCAGTTTGATAGAGGATATCTCTCACCATATTTTGCAACTAATCGTGACACGATGGTTTCAATCCTTGAAGATCCATTTATCCTTATTTATGATAAAAAAATCTCAAATATGAAGGACCTCCTTCCAATATTAGAGAAAGTTGCTCAATCAGGGAAACCAATTCTTATTATTGCAGAAGATGTTGACGGGGAAGCCCTTGCCACTCTTATTGTGAATACAATCAGAGGAACACTTAATGCTGTAGCTGTTAAAGCTCCTGGATTCGGTGATAGAAGAAAAGCAATGCTCGAAGATATTGCGATCTTAACTGGCGGAGAAGTAATTTCTGAAGAAATTGGTCTTAAATTGGAAAACACTGACATAGCTCAACTTGGTAGAGCTAAAACAGTTAAAGTTGAAAAAGATAATACCACTATCATTAATGGTGCTGGTAAACAATCAGAAATTAAAGACAGAATTAGCCAAATCAAAGTTCAGATTCAAGACACAAGTAGTGACTATGATAAAGAGAAACTACAAGAAAGACTTGCAAAATTAGCAGGTGGTGTTGCTGTTATTAATGTTGGAGCTGCTACAGAAGTTGAACTTAAAGAGAAAAAACATCGAGTTGAAGATGCTCTTTCAGCTACTCGTGCAGCTATTGAAGAGGGTGTCATTGCTGGTGGTGGTGTTGCCCTTATTCAAGCAGTAAGAGCTCTTGAGGCAAAAAATCTTTCTTCATTAACAGAAGAAGAGGCAGTTGGGTATAAGATTGTTCGACGTGCTTTAGAAGAACCAATTAGGCAAATTGCTGAGAATGCAGGTCTTGATGGTTCTATCATTGCAGAAAAGGCAAAGTATGAAAAACCAGAAGTTGGTTTTGATGCAGCTAAAATGGAATGGGTAAATATGTTCGATTCAGGTATTACAGATCCTGCTAAAGTGACTCGAAGTGCTCTACAGAACGCAGCCTCTATTGCAGCATTAATTCTTACTACAGAATGTGCAATCACTGATCTTCCTTCAAATGATGCTCCTCCTGCTGGTGGTGGCGGAATGGGAGGCATGGGTGGAATGGGCGGAATGATGTAAACAAATCATTTCCCATTCGTGAATTATTAACATACGGTGGATCCTCTTAATAGGTCCACCGTTTTAACATTGTATCACAGAAAGTAATAACGATAGACTTCTCATAAAACTTGACTACTCTATCCCTAACGTGATACGTTATGTCCTGCGTATATTTATTATACCCTATAGAGAGGTTAAGTTATATGAATGCATTACTTGCGACCATGGGAACCACAGGGAGCGCTACTTCAGCAAGCTCCTCTGGATCGATGACGACTACTTTTATTACTTTTGGTCTTATTATTCTGATTTTTTATTTCCTAATTATCAGACCACAAAAGAAAAAAGAGAAAGAGACTAAGAATATGCTCTCTTCTATGAAAAAGGGAGATAAGGTAGTTTCAATTGGTGGAATTAGAGGGACGATTGCTCTTGTTAAAGAGACTACTGTTGTTGTGAAGGTTGATGACAATACTCGTATTGAATTTTCAAAAAGTGCTATTGCTCAAATTATTGACAGAAAGGCAGAGTCTGCAGCTACAACTGAAGCAAAAGAAGAGAAAAAAGAAGCAGCAGCCCCAACTCCTAAGAAAAGGGCAAAAAAAGCAGCTCCAGCTCCAGCTCCCGTTGAACCTGAAGATGCTGTTATCCTAGAAGAGATACCTGCAGCTGACGATTCTAAAGAAACGAAAAAAGAGACTAAATAGATATATCGAATTCATACGGAGAACATCATGAAAAAACGAGGGCGATTGATAATCGTTCTTCTGGTTGCGGTTGTGTGTGGGATTTTCCTATTTCCAACCGTGAAATGGTACGCTTTTGTACCTCAGGAGACAAAAGATATTGCAACAGGATCAAAGATCCAAATCAGAGAATATGCACAAGGGCAAGCAAGTAGAGATCTTAGAGCATTAAAAGAAATTTTCGCTCAAGACTCAAAGGCATCAGTTCCATCTGAATATTCATATCTTATATCTGTAGCTAAAGATGGCTACAAGAATATGAAGAAAGACACACCTAAGTCATGGACGATGGAAGCCTTGTTCAAAGGTTTTTATACCGAGAAAGACTTGTTTGATACTATAGAGAATAACTATCGATCAGACTTGCTCAGTTTAAAAACGTTAAGTGGAAAGATTCTTCAATTAGGTCTTGATCTTCGTGGTGGTATGTCTATTTTGCTTGAGGCAGATAGCGCTTCCTATGAAGCTAAGAAAGGAACAACATTATCAAGTACACAAAAAGGTGAGCTTATTTCAGAAGACATTGCAATCCTTAATGAAAGAATTGACCAGTTCGGTGTATCTGAACCTAATATCAGAAAACAAGGAACTGACCAAATACTTAT
This sequence comes from Sphaerochaetaceae bacterium, assembly GCA_963663665.2. Classification (GTDB taxonomy): domain Bacteria; phylum Spirochaetota; class Spirochaetia; order Sphaerochaetales; family Sphaerochaetaceae; genus SABI01. The sequence continues at coordinate 615,058 of CAXXKP010000001.1, read as the reverse complement.
CGAGGTCCCAGGAGCCGCTGACCCAGAAAGAGTTAACAGCTTTTTACGAGGAAAAGGTTCTTTAACTTTCCAGATTGTTGATAATGAACTCACAGCTCAACTTAACACGTATTTTGCTGATAATCCTAGCGAGATCTACACTGATAAAGGTGTAATCAAGCAACCTGATTTCCTTCCTGCAGGTAAAATTGCAACGGCGTATTATGTAAATGATGCATATGGGTTGGATGAACTCTCCTCGTATGTTGTTCTCAACGAAGAAATCGGTCTTGATGGTATCCATATTGCAAATGCAATGGTTGGATCAAACTCAATCACGGGACAACCTACTGTTAACTTTGAACTCGATACAAAAGGTGGAGAGCTTTTTTACAAACTAACATCTACTCATACCAATGAGATGATGGCTGTTGTGCAAGATGGTAAAGTCAAAGCGATGGCAACCATCACTGAAGGAATTCGAAATAATGTACAAATTACTGGATTTGGCCAAAGTGAAGCACAGGACCTCTCTATTGTCTTAAAAACTGCAGCACTTCCTATCGAACTTATTGTTGTAAGTCAGCAAGCAGTTGGAGCTTCTCTTGGTGAAGATACAGTACAAGCTGGGCTTATAGCAATTCTCATCGGTCTTGCACTCGTATTTATTTTTATGGTTGTGATTTATAAAGGAAGTGGCCTCTTCGCTGATTTAGCACTTCTGTTTAACTTGATTATTCTCATCTCTGTACTCTCAGCATTTAACCTAACTCTCACATTAACCAGTATCGCCGGTCTCGTGTTGACCGTTGGTATGGCCGTTGATGCGAACGTAATTATTTTAGAGAGAATAAAAGAAGAACTAGCAGTTGGAAAAAATGCACAAGCCTCAGTAAAAGCTGGGTTCGGCAAAGCTTTTTGGACCATTATGGATGCTAACGTCACAACAATCATTGCAGCTCTAGTTCTTTCACAATTAGGTTCTGGAGCAATTAAGGGGTTTGCAAATACTCTTGCAGTTGGTATTGCAAGTAGTATGTTCAGTGCCCTGTTTGTAGTAAAACTAATGTATGATGCCTCCTTATCCAGGAAAAATTCTAATCTGAGCATCAGCTGGAGGAGGAAATAGATCATGGCAAATAAAACATATCAAATAACAAAATTTAGATTCCTTGCTGTATCAATGTCAGTAGTACTTCTGCTCGTTGGAATAATATCCTACATTGCATTCGGTGGGTTCAATCTTGGAATTGATTTCCAAAGTGGATTTTCACAAAGAATTCAGATTGCGGAACAGGCTCTCCTTCTTACCAACACAGGAGGTGATACTATTAACTTAAATGCATCTAATGGTACTATCTCACTAGTAGTGAGAGCTGGGGATGGCTCAAAATATCTTGAATATCCTGCATCGACGTACCCAACAGTTGCTGATATGGCTCAAGCTCTTAATGGTGCTGTAAATGGGTTACACGCTACAGCACTACTAGGGAGTGCTCCTTCTACATCACTTATCACAGGATTTGGTCTTCCAGCTGTGTTAGATAGTGATGGTCTTGTCTTAAGCAGCAGTAATCAGGATCAAATTTCATTTGTGACAATTGATGATATGAGAGCAGCACTTGGAACAACTGCAAGTGTCCAGATAGTTGGAGATGCTTCTCAACAGATTTTCCAAATAAGACTTGCTAATGAGCAAGGTCTTCTTGAAGATGAACTTTCAAAACAAGTAAGTAGTTCTTTATCTGCTACATTTGGAGAAGGTTCTGCAGTAATCCTTCAAAGTGACTTTGTAGGTCCTAAATACTCTAACACACTCGTAAGTGGATCTATCATGATTGTGGTTGTATCTATTGTCTTGATTCTACTTTACATCTGGTTCAGATTTAAGCTTGCTTTTGCATTAGCCGCTATCATTACATTAGTACACGATACATTCTTGTTAATTGGATTTATCTCATTATTACGTCTTGAAGTATCAAGTACAACTATTGCTGCTTTATTAACAATCATTGGATACTCCTTGAACAACGTAATCGTAATTTTTGACCGAATTCGAGAGAATAAACCTTTGTTAACCAATGTCTCTGTGATGAGTCTTGTTGACATTAGTGTTTCACAATCTCTCTCTCGTACTCTTTTCTCATCTCTTACAACTGTTTTAGCTATACTCCCATTAGCAATTTTTGCTTCTGGTGCAATTCAGTTATTTGCGATTGAGATGGTATTTGGTATTGTAATCGGAGCTTACTCAAGTAACTTACTCGCTCCTGCTTTATTCATGTGGATATCTAAGGATAAGAAAGATGAGCATAAACAGCCTGTAATTACAATTGAAAATACTGGTGATGATTTAGAGAAGGATGAATCTGCAGAAACACAAATACCTAATGCGGAAAGAAAGTTAAAAGGTAAACGTCAACAAAAGAAATAAGGATTTTCTTCATCTGATTTGAATGGTCGCCACACACTCTTTTTTTGTGATGTAGGCGACCACTTTACTTTATAGGGGGAATATGCAGGTATTACAATCAAAAGTACTTGGTTATTGTAATGGTGTCTCAAGAGTGATAGATCTTGCTCAGCAGTGCATTAATCTTGCAAAAGAAAAAGGATTGAACGCCTACACAATTGGATGGTTTATACACAATTCTCATGTTGTCTCCCATTTTATGGGTCAAGGAATGAACTACATTTCCTCTCCAAAAGGAGTTGTCCCTGGTATTGCGTTGATAAGAGCTCATGGGATTCCAGATCTCTTGAGAAAGGAATTCATAGAGGCAGGATTCATCCTAATTGATGGAACCTGTGGGACTGTTTCCTATTCTCAACAACTTATTCGAAATGTCAAAGAGAATCAAAAAGTAGTAATAATCGGTTTAAAGAAGCATAGTGAGGTCGTCGGGCTTTCTGGTGTGATGAATGATAAGGGCGAAGTAGTTCCTGTAATTGTAGTAGAAAAAGAGGAAGACCTTTCTCAAATTGCTTCGCATGAAACAAAAGATCTCCTTATTATTGTGCAAACTACATTTGAAACAGAACTCTATAATTCTATATTAAATGAATTAATTAAACGATATTCTCATAAAATTGTTATTGGAAATAGACTTTGTCCCTCGACAAAACGTCGTCATGATGCCCTTATTAATCTAATGAAGGAAGTAGATGCTATTCTTATTGTAGGTGGGCGAATGAGTGCGAATACTGCCGCCTTGGCTCAAATAGTAAAGGAAGGGGGACTTCCTGTATGGCATATAGAGGATAAGGATGAAATCCCGCAAGAAATCTTTCAATTTGAAAAAGTTGGAGTGAGTGCAGGAACTAGTACCCCTCAAGAGGATATTCGTGCAATAATAGATATATTAAAAGGAGATGAATAGTTGACAACTTCTACAAGGTTTTGTTCTTCAGATACACAGCTAGAGTTAATACGTAATAAAAAGGCTTTCATCTGTGATATGGATGGTGTTGTGTACCATGGGAATCGTATCTTGCCTGGTGCTATCGATTTCATCAAATGGCTTCAGTCTTCTCATAAGAATTATCTATTTCTTACTAACTCGAGTGAGAAAAGTGCCTATGAGTTACACTTGAAAATGAGACGATTAGGTATTGAGATAGACCCTTCTCATTTCTATACTTCAGCTCTTGCTACTGCTAGTTTTCTAGCATCCCAAATTCCTCATGGAACAGCCTATGTGATAGGTGAAGCTGGTCTTATTAATGCTCTTTATGAGGTTGGCTATTCTATGAATGATGTAAATCCTGATTATGTTGTAGTTGGAGAATCTCATACTTATAATTATGGAACTGTCTTGAAGGCTGTTTCACTTATTCAAAAGGGAGCTAGACTAGTAGGAACAAACCCGGATACGAGTGGTCCATCAGAAGAGGGTATCGTCCCTGCAACTGGCTCATTAATTCTGCCTATTGCAAAGACAACAGGTGTTGAACCATATTTCGTGGGGAAACCCAATCCTGTCATCATGAGACAGGCTCTTAAACAATTAGAAACTAAACGTGAAGATACAGCCATTATCGGAGACAGAATGGATACAGATATCGTTAGTGGTATAGAAAGCGGAATAGAAACAGTTCTTGTACTTTCTGGAGTCTCAGATAGAGACACCCCTTCACGATTTGCATACAGACCCGCAGTTATCATAGATTCTGTAGGCACAATTTCAAATTACTAATAACAGGAGAAATAGTAGATGATTTCAATACCAACAATTAAAAGATTCCCTTCATATCTTCGGCTATTACGCCAATATAAAGAGGATGGTCAAACACTTATCTCTGCAACAAAATTAGCTGCAGATTTAGAATTAACAGCAATTCAAGTACGTAAAGATATGGCGGGAACAGGAGTCGAAGGGAAACCTAAAGTAGGATTCGAAATAGATGCTCTTATAAAAGCAATAACGAAGAACTTAGGATGGGATAACACAACAGATGCTGTTCTTATTGGAGCCGGAAATCTTGGTGTTGCTCTTTCTCGGTACGAAGGATTTGCTACATATGGGCTACAAATTGTTGCAGCGTTTGAGAAAGATAAGAATAAAGTAGGACTTCCAATAGGAAGAACTTTTGTGCTTCCCCTCTCAGATCTCAAGACATATATAAAAGAACACTCTATTAATATTGCAGTTATCACTGTCCCCTCAGAGTCAGCTCAAGAAGTCGCAGACCTGCTTGTAGATGCAGGAATCAAGGCGATTTGGAATTTTGCTCCAAAGGATCTCAAATTACCTCCGCACATTGTGCTTCAGAGAACTGATTTAGCCACAAGCTTTGCTGTTTTATCCGCAAAATGTAGTGGGCTCACAGATGGACATGGTTGTGGTTCAAATGATTTCACCCCAGAATAAAGACGAATTACTTCCTATCATTCGCAGTTTATGCAATGAAAATATTTCCTCTTTTATTCATATAAATGGGATATTAGCAAATATAAGTTCTTATATTTATCACAACTTTGAGGACTTTAACTGGGTGGGCTTTTATTATCTCACAAACGACGGTTCTCTGGTATTAGGGCCGTTTCAAGGAGAAGTGGCTTGCTTTATTCTTTTGAAAGATAAGGGAGTCTGTCAAAAAGCTGTTCACGATAAATCTTTTGTCAATATAGAGGATGTCCATTTATTTCCAACACATATTGCATGTGACTCTAAAAGTGTAAGCGAGTTGGTTGTTCCAATCATGGTTGATGGAAATGTTGTTGCAGTTCTCGATATTGACAGCCGTATAAAAGGGTTTTTTTCTAAGGATTTGGAAGAGCTTTTCAAAGGAGTTGGAGAAATTATCAGTACACTATTTGAACAGGGGCAAGCATATCTTGACATTCCTTTCATAAGTAAACACTATAAGGATAGTAGCGAAGAAAGAGACGAGTAATTGTTGCCTTGTATGATAAGAGAGGATGTCCTAGATTTGAAATACAATCTTTGGGTGAAAGACATCGCATATGAGAACAGTGAAAACCACTCTGGAGCTGTAAAGTGAACGCTTTTACAAGTTAGTAAATTTACCGTATTGCCTCACGTAAGAGGATTAATGAGTGCTTAAAGCAATAGAGCTTTAGGAAGTAAGGTGGAACCGCGGAAACATGAACCTTCATGTTCTCGTCCTTACCAATACCACAACTATGTGGTGATGGGGGAAGAGAATATGAAGGTTTTTTTATAGGAGAAGTAACGATATGGCAGTAAAACAAGTGGTAGATGAGAAATTACACAAAATAAGACATTCAATGTCACACGTGATGGCTGAAGCCGTTCTGGAGATGTTTCCAGACGCTCAAATAGCAATAGGCCCAGCTATTGAAAATGGGTTCTATTATGATTTTGATCTTCCTAGAGGATTAACTCAAGACGATTTAGACCAAATAACTGAAAGAATGAAGGCGATCATTTCTCAAGACAAAGAATTTAAAAGAACAGTTGTCTCTCGAGATGAAGCGAAAGAGATGTTTAAGGGCCAAGTCTATAAACAAGAACTTATTGATGCAATAGATGAAGATCAAGAGGTCTCTCTTTATAATCAAGGTGGATTCACCGATCTTTGTAAAGGACCACATGTAGATTCTACCAAAGAATTGAATGCTGATTCTTTCAAACTTCTTTCAACAGCAGGAGCATACTGGAGAGGAAAAGAGACCAACCCAATGCTCACTCGCATTTACGCTACAGCATGGTCAAATCCAAAAGAACTACGCCTCTATTTAGCCAAACTTGAAGAAATTGAGAAAAGAGATCATCGTAAACTCGGCAAGGAATTGGACTTGTTTAGCTTCCATGAAGAAGCTGGTCCAGGGCTCGTGTATTGGCATCCAAGAGGAACTCGAATCAAACTTGCGATAGAGGATTTCTGGAAAGCACAACACTATAAGAATGGATATGAAATGGTTGGAACTCCTCATGTAGGTAAATCTTGGCTTTGGGAGACAAGTGGGCACCTCGATTTCTATAAGGAGAGCATGTATTCACCAATGGAAATGGATAAAGCAGATTATTATGCAAAACCTATGAACTGCCCATTTCATATTATGATTTATTTAAATGGCAAACACTCATATAAAGAACTTCCATTCCGATGGGCAGAACTTGGAACAGTATATCGATATGAGAAGGCTGGAGCTCTCCATGGATTGATGAGAGTTAGAGGGTTTACTCAAGATGATGCTCATCTTATTTGTACACCAGAACAAATGGAAGGTGAGATAAAAGAGGTGCTACGATTCTCTCTGTTTATGCTTCGCTCGTTTGGGTTTACTGATATCGCAGCATATTTATCTACTAAGCCAGCAAAAAGTGTTGGAGATGAGAGTCAGTGGGCAGCTGCTACACAATCTCTCAAAGAGGCTATCGAGAATGAAGGGCTTGAGTATGATATTGATGAAGGTGGTGGCGCCTTCTACGGACCAAAAATCGATCTAAAAGTGAAAGATGCTATTGGTCGAGAATGGCAGTTGTCTACAGTACAGTTTGACTTCAATTTGCCAGAAAGATTTAATATGGTCTTTGTTGATAGTGATGGTGCTGAAAAGAGACCATACATGATTCACAGAGCACTACTCGGGTCTATTGAAAGATTTTTTGGTGTTCTTATTGAACATTTTGCAGGAGCATTCCCCCTATGGCTAAGCCCGGAGCAAGTGTGTGTTATTCCAGTAGCCTCAACTTTTAACGAATATGCTCAAAAAGTCTTATCTGCTTTGAAAGATGCAGGAGTAAGAGCGTATATTGATGATTCTAACGATCGTCTAAATGCAAAAATAAGAAACGCTCAGAATAAAAAGGTTCCTCATATGTTGATCATCGGGGAGAAAGAAGAACAAGAAACATGTATTTCCGTTAGGTATAGAACCGGGAAACAGGAAAATATGATTGCTCTTGATGAGTATATTACGATCCTTACATCACGAATAAGTGAACATGAACTTGTATAGAAGAGAGAAAAAATGATGAATAGAGAGAATTCAATAAAAGCTTTAAGAAAGTTAGATAAAGAATTGGTTTTGCTTTCTCATATCAACGGGGTTCTTGTGTGGGATCAAGAAGCAACAAGTGAAAAAGGAAAAGAAGAGCGAGCAGAGCAAATAGGGCTCATTGATAGAGAAATTCATGAGAAGAGTACAGGGAATGAGATGGCTGAGATTCTTGATTCCCTAGGAGCTAGCGAAGAAAACAAAGATGGAAATGAAGATCTTCCCTCTGAAGTGAAAGCAATTATTCGTCTTAGATATCACTCTTTACGTAAAGAAAAGAAATTGAGTTCTTCATTCGTCCAAAATTTCTCTCAAAAGATGAGCCTTGCTCATGAGAAATGGGTGAAGGCAAGGAGTGAGAATGATTTCGCCCTCTATGCACCAGTACTTGAAGAGATTATTTCATTAATTCGTGAAAAAGCTGATTTGTATGGATATGATGATGATCCGTACGATTCTCTGTTAGATAATTTTGAACCTGGAATGAAAACATCAGAAGTTGAACAAGTATTCACCCAATTACAAGGAGATTTAGTTCAAATTTTAGAACGTCTTCGAGGTAGAGTTGAGATAGAAGATTCTTTCTTATATCAACACTATGGGGAACAGAAACTGGAACAGTTCTCTCATGATGTCTTGCAATCGATGGGTTTTAATTTCTCGAGAGGTAAGGTAGGTCTTTCTACACACCCTTATACCATTTCACTTGGCGCTGATGATATAAGAATCACTACCCGTTATAGTGAACCAAGTGTAACAAGCCCTCTTTACTCAATAATCCATGAAGGTGGACATGCCCTCTATGAGATGGGGGTTTCTCATGGTTCCTTAAAAGGGACAGTTCTTGCAAACGCTTCATCTTTAGCTTTTCATGAGAGTCAAAGTCGTTTTTGGGAAAATATGATTGGACGAAGTAGATCTTTTTGGACCTATTTCTATCCAAAGTTCCAACAACTATTTCCCACTCAGCTCGATGGGATTAGTGAAAAACAGTTCTATGAGGCTGTGAACAAAGTCTCACCATCCTCTATTAGGGTCGATGCAGATGAGGTCACCTATTCTCTTCATATTATGCTTAGATTTAACCTTGAAAGAGCTCTATTGAATGGTTCTCTTGAAGTTAAAGACTTACGAGAAGCATGGAACAAAGGTATGAAAGATTTATTAGGCGTTGAGATTAAAAGTGATAAAGAGGGAGTCCTTCAGGACGTCCACTGGTCGATGGGTGAGTTTGGATACTTTCCAACCTATGCTTTAGGGAATCTATATGCTGCACAGATTTACCACACAATGAACACCTCTATCGATATTGATAAAATTGTCGCCTCTGGTGATTTCTCTCCTATTCATCAATATTTAAAAGATTCTGTGTATATTCATGGCGCGATGTTGGAACCAAAACCTTTGTTGAAAAAAATCACAGGGGAAGCTCTTAATCCCATCTATTACAAAGATTATCTGATGAATAAATATATTAAAGAGAGGTAGAGAGAGTGAACATACCGAATAAGATTACTGTTGTGAGAATGATACTTACTCCCATATTTTTTGTCTCATTTTTCTTGCCTATATGGATAAGTCCCTCCCTTTCTTCTCTTTCAGCTATATTAATGTTAATTCTTTGGGTACTTATAGAGCTCTCTGATTTAGCTGATGGATATATTGCAAGGAAATATCATCTTGTGACTGATTTGGGAAAGGTATTAGATCCTTTTAGTGACACCCTTGCGAGACTTACATATTTTGTATGTCTAATATCGGTATCAGTTATGCCTGTATGGGTTTTTATCATTATTATGTATAGAGAGTTTTCTATTGTCTTTTTAAGAATGCTTATGATGAAGACAGGAAAGGCTGTAGCTGCCAATAACTGGGGAAAGGCCAAGGCTGTAATGTATGCAATTAGCGGGATTGCTGGCATCTTATATGTATCATTCTCTCGCTTACTTGAGGTACAAGGATGGAAAGAAATTATTGACCCAATAATATTAGTTTTATTTGTTATTACGGCATTAGCTTCAATCACTTCCTTTATTACTTACCTGATAGCAATATATAGGAGTAAAGCATTAGCGGGATTGACACGATAATAGAATGGATGGCGATAATTTCACAAAATTTTGAATAAAATTCTAAAACCCCCTAGACGTATTTGCGTAAAACGGGTAGTATCCCTCTCGTTGCCTCGAAACAAATTAATTAAAATAAATTAATGAGTAGCTGAGAGTTCAGAAATAAATAAAATACTTAGGTTAAACACTTGACAGTTTTGTTGAATTTCTGGTATAACAGTCGAGCGCCTCAATAAGAGGATGCGAGAAAAATGCCGAAAGGCGATGTTTTTTGACAGAGATATAAGAGAAGGGAAGGAAGGAATAGAACAATAACGATTACCGAATTAGGTTGTTGGTTATTGTATATAGCAACTAGTAATATAGTTGTTGAGGAAGTGTAAGGGCTTCCAAGTCAATTCACGAACGAATAGAAGAAAAGCTAGAGTTTGATTACTTAGAGATAAGTAAATTGAGTGGACAGGGGAAGACTTAAAGTTAAAATAAATCCGGTATTTATACCGGAACTTATATAACGGAGAGTTTGATCCTGGCTCAGAACGAACGCTGGCGGCGCGTTTTAAACATGCAAGTCGCACGGTAAGAGAGCTTCGGCTCTCCTAGAGTGGCGGACGGGTGAGTAACACGTGGATAACCTACCCTTGGATTGGGGATAGCTCATGGAAACATGGGGTAATACCGAATACGACTGAACCTCCACAAGGAGGATCAAGGAAAGGCGCTACGGCGCCGTCGAAGGATGGGTCCGCGTTCCATTAGCTAGTTGGTGAGGTAACTGCTCACCAAGGCAGTGATGGATAGCCGGCCTGAGAGGGCGACCGGCCACATTGGGACTGAGACACGGCCCAGACTCCTACGGGAGGCAGCAGTTAAGAATCTTCCGCAATGGACGAAAGTCTGACGGAGCGACGCCGCGTGAACGATGAAGGCCGTGAGGTTGTAAAGTTCTTTTCCGAGGGAGGAATAAAGATGGTAGGGAATGACCGTCTGATGACGTTAACTCGGGAATAAGCCCCGGCTAACTACGTGCCAGCAGCCGCGGTAACACGTAGGGGGCAAGCGTTGTTCGGAATCATTGGGCGTAAAGGGTGCGCAGGCGGCATAGCAAGTCTGGTGTGAAAGACCTCGGCTCAACCGAGGGAACGCACTGGAAACTGCAATGCTAGAGTACAGGAGGGGGAGTTAGAATTCCAGGTGTAGGGGTGAAATCTGTAGATATCTGGAAGAATACCGGTGGCGAAGGCGAACTCCTGGCCATGTACTGACGCTGAGGCACGAAGGCGTGGGGAGCAAACAGGTTTAGATACCCTGGTAGTCCACGCAGTAAACGATGTACACTAGGTGGTGGGTGGTAGCACTCAGTACCGAAGCTAACGCATTAAGTGTACCGCCTGGGGAGTATGCTCGCAAGGGTGAAACTCAAAGGAATTGACGGGGGCCCGCACAAGCGGTGGAGCATGTGGTTTAATTCGATGATACGCGAGGAACCTTACCAGGGCTTGACATACATTGGAATGGACGTGAAAGCGTTCAGCTCTTCGGAGCCGGTGTACAGGTGCTGCATGGTTGTCGTCAGCTCGTGCTGTGAAGTGTTGGGTTAAGTCCCGCAACGAGCGCAACCCCTGCTATCTGTTGCCAGCAAGTAATGTTGGGGACTCAGATGGAACTGCCGGTGACAAACCGGAGGAAGGTGGGGACGACGTCAAATCATCATGGCCCTTATGTCCTGGGCTACACACGTGCTACAATGGCCGGTACAAAGCGCAGCTAAGCCGCGAGGTGGTGCGAATCGCAAAAAGCCGGTCTCAGTACGGATTGGAGTCTGAAACTCGACTCCATGAAGTTGGAATCGCTAGTAATCGCGCATCAGCATGGCGCGGTGAATCCGTTCCCGGGCCTTGTACACACCGCCCGTCACACCATCCGAGTTGGGGGCACCCGAAGTCGCTAGTCTAACCGTAAGGAGGACGGCGCCGAAGGTGCGCCTGGTGAGGAGGGTGAAGTCGTAACAAGGTAGCCGTACCGGAAGGTGCGGCTGGATCACCTCCTTTCTAATAAGAAAGGTACGCTGAGTAGGTCTCACATCTACGAAGCACACGAATAGGTCGTTGACCAAGATAGTGAAAGTCTATCTACAAATACCCCTTACATAACCTCTATTCCTTCTCTTCTTTGATATATTTGTCTGGGCCTGTAGCTCAGGTGGTTAGAGCGCTTGCCTGATAAGCAAGAGGTCACAAGTTCAAGTCTTGTCAGGCCCATAAGTCCTGATTAGTGAGGATTAAGGTGTAACCGCTATAATCCGAGCTCAGGAAACCAAATTAGTATATTTTAGATTTTTGACATAAAATAGCGAAGGGATTGATAGAATAATATGGTCAAGCGAATAAGGGTCCACGGAGGATGCCTTGGAGCTGTCAGGCGAAGAAGGACGTGATTAGCTGCGAAAAGCTAGGGGGAGGAGCCAATATCCTGTGATCCCTAGATATCCGAATGGGGTAACCCACTAGTATAGATTACTAGTATCCATACACGAACACATACTGTATGGAGGGCACACACAGGGAACTGAACCATCTAAGTACCTGTAGGAAAAGACATCAAATGAGATTCCCTTAGTAGCGGCGAGCGAACGGGGAAGAGCCTAAACTTATTGCGTGTAAGCGTCGATGCGTTGCGTGATGAGGGTTGCAAGAATAGTTTAGAGGAGTATCGACACTCTTCGCACAGTCAAAAATGACGTATTGAGTAGAATAATCTGGGAAGGTTAGTCAAAGAGGGTGAAAGCCCCGTATACGAAGGTACATCACTGTGTGGGATTATTTCTTAAGTACGGCGGGACACGAGAAATCCTGTTGGAATCTGGGGGGACCACCCTCCAAGGCTAAATACTCGACAGCTACCGATAGCGCATAGTACCGTGAGGGAAAGGTGAAAAGAACCCCGGGAGGGGAGTGAAAGAGAACCTGAAACCGTGGACTTACAAGCGGTCAAAGCCTGAAGTAATTTGGGTGATGGCGTGCCTTTTGTAGAATGAGCCTGCGAGTTACCGTACGTAGCGAGGTTAAGGGATAGAAGTCCCGGAGCCGTAGGGAAACCGAGTCTGAATAGGGCGACTAGTTGCGTGTGGTAGACCCGAAGCCAAGTGATCTATCCATGTCCAGGTTGAAACTTGAGTAAAATCAAGTGGAGGACCGAACCTAAATCCGCTGAAAAGGGTTGGGATGAGGTGTGGATCGGAGTGAAAGGCTAAACAAACTTGGAGATAGCTGGCACTCCCCGAAATAGCTTTAGGGCTAGCCTCGTGGTGATTGTTGCGGAGGTAGAGCACTGAATGGATGAGGGCCCTTCACCGGGTACCAAGTTCAATCAAACTCCGAATGCCGTAACACAATACACGGGAGTCAGACTACGGCTGATAAGGGCCGTGGTCAAAAGGGAAACAGCCCAGACCGTCGGCTAAGGTCCCCAAGATACGCCAAGTGGGAAAGGAAGTTCGATTGCGAAGACAGCCAGGAGGTTGGCTTAGAAGCAGCCACTCCTTAAAAGAGTGCGTAATAGCTCACTGGTCGAGTAGTCGAGCGCCGATAATGTAACGGGGCTAAGCGTATCACCGAAGCCACGGCACAGTATTTGATACTGTGGGTAGGGGAGCATTCCATATACGGATGAAGGTGTGGCGGGAGCCATGCTGGACGGAATGGAAGAGAGGATGCAGGCATGAGTAACGAAAAGACGGGTGAGATCCCCGTCCGCCGAAAGCCTAAGGTTTCCAGGGTAAAGGTAATCTTCCCAAGGGTTAGTCGGCCCCTAAGGCGAGGCTGAAAAGCGTAGTCGATGGGAAACTGGTCAATATTCCAGTACCTCTCTGTGTTTCGATGGAACGAAGCATAGGGCGAAGCGCGGCCGGGCGACGGTAGTCCCGGTCTAAGTATTAAGTTTATGATTACTCTAGGCAAATCCGGAGTAAGAGACGAGATGCGAATGCGAGCGATGCTACGGCAAAGCGAAGCGCGTGGAGTCGTCGTGCCAAGAAATAGTTTCTAAGGTTATGACACAGAGGGACCGTACCGTAAACCGACACAGGTAGGCGAGCTGAATATGCTCAGGCGCACGGAAGAATTCGCGTTAAGGAACTCGGCAAAATACATACGTAACTTCGGGAGAAGTATGGCCACTGGGGGAGCAATTTCTTGGTGGTTGCAGAGAATAGGCCCAATCGACTGTTTACCAAAAACACAGGTCTATGCAAACCAGCAATGGGAAGTATATGGACTGACACCTGCCCGGTGCTGGAAGGTTAAGAGGAGTTGTTAGCGCAAGCGAAGCAGTGAATTGAAGCCCCAGTAAACGGCGGCCGTAACTATAACGGTCCTAAGGTAGCGAAATTCCTTGTCGGGTAAGTTCCGACCCGCACGAATGGTGTAACGAATTGGGCGCTGTCTCAACGCGAAATCCGGTGAAATTGAAGTACCGGTGAAGATGCCGGTTACTTGTGGTTAGACGGAAAGACCCCGTGAACCTTTACTTTAGCTTAGCAGTGAAACTTGGATAAGGATGTGTAGGATAGGTGGGAGGCGTTGAAGCGTGGCCGTTAGGTTGCGTGGAGCCGTTGGTGAAATACCACCCTTTCTTGTTCAATTTTCTAACAGTGCCCATGAAGCTGGGTATTGGACATTGCTTGGTGGGAAGTTTGACTGGGGCGGTCGCCTCCTAAAGAGTAACGGAGGCGCGCGATGGTCACCTTAAGACGGTTGGGAATCGTCTGTCAAGTGTAAAGGCACAAGGTGGCTTGACTGCAAGACATACAAGTCGAGCAGGTACGAAAGTAGGTCTTAGTGATCTGGCGATAGCGAGTGGAAGCGTCGTCACTTAACGGATAAAAGGTACTCCGGGGATAACAGGCTGATTTTGCCCAAGAGTTCATATCGACGGCAAAGTTTGGCACCTCGATGTCGGCTCATCGCATCCTGGGGCTGGAGCAGGTCCCAAGGGTTTGGCTGTTCGCCAATTAAAGCGGTACGCGAGCTGGGTTCAGAACGTCGTGAGACAGTTCGGTCCCTATCTGCCACAAGCGTTGGATGTTTGAGGGGTTCTGCTTCTAGTACGAGAGGACCGATGTGGACAAACCTCTGGTCTACCAGTTGTCGTGCCAACGGCATTCGCTGGGTAGCTACGTTTGGAAAGGATAACCGCTGAAAGCATCTAAGTGGGAAACCTACCTCAAGATGAGACATCCCTAGCACTTTAAGTGCTCTAAAGGAACCAGGGACAATACCTGGTCGATAGGCTGGAGGTCTACGCATGGTAACATGTTCAGCCGACCAGTACTAATCAGCCGTGAGGCTTGACCATATTATTGTATCGATCCCAAGTATATTGGATTCGAGATTCGCTTAGTCTCATAAGGAGTAATTCCCTTATGATACAAAAGAGAATCTGGTCCGGTGGCCATAGCAGAGGTGTTATACCCGTTCCCATCCCGAACACGGAAGTCAAGCCCTCCTACGCCGATGGTACTGCTGTAAAGCGGGAGAGTAGGTAGCTGCCGGACCTTTTTTTTGTCTTTTTCATTTTATCTCTATTCATATGTAGTTATGAGTTGAGATAAAATGTATTAATAGTATTTCGGTGATTATAGCTGTAGGGTCACACCCGTTCCCATCTCGAACACGGAAGTTAAGCCTACTAGCGCCAATGGTACTGCTGAATAAGCGGGAGAGTAGGTAATTGCCGAGATTTTTTTTGCCCAAAACTCATAATCTATACCATATTGGTGAATATGATACATAAATCATGATATACAATTAATTCAAATATTATCTACGTAGATTAGATGGGTTTTGAATATTTAGCTTTTTGATGTGATAAAATTATTTTTGAGCATACCTTTTTTACAATAATGGCCTTTTTTAGTACAATAATTATTCTGTTAATCCCTTGATATACTCTAATCTTTATTCTATGATGTGTTACCTTTAGTCTTTAACACAAGGAGTTGACGGATGGATATATCATTACAAGCACTTAGGAGAACCTATGGGACACTCCACGCAGTAAATGATATCTCATTAGAAATTCCAGATAACTCAATTTATGGAATAATAGGTAAAAGTGGTGCAGGGAAATCTACTCTAGTTCGCCTCATTTCTCTTTTAGAGGGACCGGATAACGGTAATATATTCTATGCTTCAAAAAGAGTAGATAATCTTCCAAAAGAACAAATGATTGCTCAAAGAAGAAAAATTGGTATGATTTTTCAGAATTTCAACTTATTTAGTTCTAGAAATGCTGGGGAAAATATAGCCTATCCGCTTGAGATTGCAGGAGTCAATAAACATACAATTGAAAAACGAGTTGATGAACTTTTAGAATTGGTTGAACTTACTGGGCGAAAAGATGCTCCTGTAAGTACATTAAGTGGGGGGCAAAAGCAGAGGGTGGCAATTGCAAGAGCTCTTGCTAATCATCCAGATGTTCTTTTTTGTGATGAAGCTACTAGTGCTCTCGACCCTGAAACTACTCGGTCTATTCTTGCTCTTTTAAAGGATTTAAAACATAAAATGAATCTTACCATTGTGATGATTACTCATCAAATGGAGGTAGTAAGGGATTCATGTGAATATGTTGCAGTCTTGCATGATGGGTTAGTTGTAGAACAAGGAACAGTATTAGATGTATTTGCTAATCCTCAAAGTGCTACTACTCGTGGTTTTCTTGCAAACCTAGCACCTCTTGCTCCAACTCAAGAATCAAAATATAACGATTTAGTCAGATGGAGTGATGAAGGGGGGCGATTCACCCTAAGATTTAGAGGGAATCTCACAGGAGAGCCTGTACTTTCTAGAATACAAAAGAAATTTGATGTTGAATTTAATATTCGAGCGGGTGGTATCCAGGAAGTGAGTGGTGAAGATGTAGGAACATTAATTTGTGATATTATTGGGGAACATGCTGAGATTGAAAAGGCAGTAGCTGCATTGAAATTATCAGGAATCATTGTAGAAGAGGAGGATATTTAAAAGATGAATCAGATGGCAACACTTGTACTCACTTCTACATTACAAACTCTCATGATGGTTGGTTCTGCAACTCTTTTCTCTCTTCTTTTAGGCCTCCCTTTAGGAATCCTTTTATGTATAACGGGAAGTGTTGAACAAGGTGGGATCATTCCAAAACCTTTATTGAATAATATTCTTTCAAGAATAGTGAATGTATTAAGGAGTTTTCCATTCATTATTCTTATGATTCTTCTTTTTCCATTATCGCGAATTATTGTTGGGACAAGTATTGGGACAGTTGCAACTATCGTTCCTTTATCAATAGCTGCGGCTCCTTTTGTTGCCCGCATTATTGAAACCGCATTGAAGGAGGTGGATCCGGGCGTTATTCAAGCCGCCCGTGCTATGGGATCTACAACCTGGCAAATTATTTATAAAGTATTACTTCCCGAAGCTATGCCAAGCCTGGTTTCTGGAATTACGTTGACTATCATTAACCTAATTGGATATTCAGCAATGGCTGGAGCAATCGGTGGTGGTGGTCTTGGAGATCTTGCTATACGATATGGATACCAACGATTCAGAGGAGATATCATGACAGTCTCTGTAATTATTATCTTGGTTCTTGTTGAAGTAGTGCAGGTCGCTGGAAATAAAATTAGTGCCCATATGATGGGTAAAAGATAATTAAAAAAGTTCTCATACAGATTAGAGAATATTGAGGAGATATATAGATTATGAAAAAAACTATTGTTTTAACATTGATTGTGTTGCTTTTTGCAACGGCTTTGTTTGCGAGTGGCGCTAAAGAAGCCCAAAGTACAACTACTTTAAAAGTAGGAGCAACTCCTGAACCACATGCAGCTTTCTTGAACTTAGTGAAAGAAGAGCTTAAAAGTGAAGGTGTGGATTTAGAGATTATTGAGTTCACTGATTATGTAACACCAAACAAGGCTCTCGAAGACGGCCAGATTGATGCAAACTTTTTCCAACACATCCCATACCTTGAATCTTTTAATAAAGAACAAGGATACCATTTGGTAAATGCTGGTGGAATCCATATTGAACCAATCGCACTTTATTCTAAAAAGTATAAATCAATCGATTCGATTCCTTTGAATGCATCTATTGCAATTCCTAATGATCCAACGAATGGTGGACGTGCACTACTTCTTTTACAGAGTGCAGGTTTGATCACATTATCAGCAAATGCCGGAATTACTGCAACACCATTGGATATTATAGCAAATCCACACAATCTAAAATTCCGAGAAATAGAAGCTGCTTCACTTCCACGAGTACTCGCTGATGTTGATGCTGCTGTCATTAATGGGAACTATGCTATTCCTGCAGGTCTTAAAGCTAATGTTGATGGTCTTGTAATTGAAGGGTCGGATTCACCATACGTTAATGTAATCGCTGTGAAAGCTGGTAACGAGAATAATAAAGCAATAAAAGCTTTAGTAGCAGCTCTACAAAGCGATACTATTAAAGATTATGTTGCTTCAACCTATCCTAATGGAGAAGTTGTAGTAGTATTCTAAAAGATACTAGATTACATAGTTTGGGGAGACACTCTTTTGGGTAGAAGGAGCTATACGTATATAGTGACTGATACCACAGAAAGTGTCTCCTTTGTTTTATAGAATGAAATAACTATTCATACAATATGTTTTTCCGTTGATTCCGCTCGCAGATAGTGATTTACTCTTGCAGGAATTATCGTATTAATGGCATATTACACCTATCTTATGGATATATTGAAATATTCTCTCTTGAGAATGATAAGAGAGATTTCGTGAGATTGTAAACAAACACACTTGTATTACAGAGAGAGGAGCGATGGAAATGGATTTAAAAGGAAGAAGCTTACTAACCTTAAAAGATTTTAGCAAAGAAGAAATACTTTTTTTACTCGATCTAGCCGATACTTTGAAAGCAAAAAAACTTACAAAACAAAAAGAAAAACTTCTTGAGAATAAGAATATTGTACTTATTTTTGACAAACCTTCAACAAGAACACGTTGTGCTTTTGAAGTAGCAGCTTTTGATGAAGGGGGGCAAGTTACCTTTTTAACAAATTCTCAGATGGGGAAAAAGGAATCAATCGAAGACACAGCTAAAGTATTAGGTCGTTACTATGATGGCCTTCAATACCGTGGTAGTAGCCAAGAACTCGTTGAACAACTCGCACATTTTTCTGGGATTCCTGTATATAATGGTCTTACCGATGTTGATCATCCTACCCAAGTCTTAGCCGATTTCATGACAATTAGAGAACACTCTAAAAAACCGCTTGATAAGATTAAGATGGTGTACGTTGGAGATGGCAGAAACAATATGGCTAATGCTCTGATGATCGGAGCAAGCAAAGTCGGTATGCACTTTGTTGTATCTACTCCTAAAGAACTTTATCCATCTGAAGCATTTCTTAATTCTTTGCAACTAGATCTAAAAAAATCCAATGGAAAAATTGAAATAATAATTGATCCAAAAGAAGCAGTAAAGAATGCAGACGTTATTTATACAGATGTTTGGGTCTCTATGGGTGAAGAAGATAAGATGGAGCAAAGGATTAATCTCCTTACCCCATATAAAGTAGATCAAGCTCTTATTGATGCTACTGGAAACAGTGATGTATTGTTCCAACATTGTCTACCTGCATTCCACGATATAGAAACAACTGTGGCAAAAGATGTAAAAGAGAAATATGGTCTAGATGAAATGGAAGTGAGTGATGAAGTGTTCAGAGGTAAACACTCCATTGTCTTTGATGAGGCTGAGAACAGAATGCATACTATTAAAGCTATATTGGTTGCAACAATGAGTGATGTGTTCTAAAAACTATCTTGAGTTATAAAAGTTTTATAAAATGAAATAGCAAATGAGAGATTCTTAATACTGAATCTCTCATTTATATTATGCATTCGACTTAGTTCGTCATTATCCATAAGAGCAGGAGTGAATCGATATACATTATCACAAACACGCTCATAATGGAGAGCATCAGATCCGCCAGTCATAATATAAGGGGTGATGATTGTACGTGGAAAAACTGAAGAAATCGTAGTTTTTAGATGTGCAAATTCTTTGTTATCTGTTCTGCTGATTCTAGAGGATTGGTTTTGATGCAATACCTGATACGTTATACCACCACGTTTTTTATACTTTTGAATAATAGCTTCTACATTCTCATCAGGAAGTAACCGAATATTTAATACTGCACTTGCTTTAGTAGGTATGATATTCGCAGCATCACTCCCTTTAGTCATTGTCACTGCAACAGTGGATCGTATGAGAGCGTTCATTGTTGGATTTTTCTTGAAAATAGAGAATATGATTGGCTTGAATAACCATGTATTGAGTAATATGAAAGCAAAAGAGAAAGGTGAATGTATTCCTAAGTTATAGAGCATCTCCTTAATAGGTAAGGTGAGGCGTGCTTTAAGAGGGTGGTATTCAATATAAGCAATTTCTTTAGCTAGGGTAGCAACAGAAGTTGGGTTTTTTGGTGTTGATGAATGTCCTCCTTCAACGAAAGACTCTAATTGAACATGAACATTCCCCTTTTCACATAAGCCTATAGCTGCAATTGGATCTTTAATCGCTTTGAAAAATCCATTCACAACGGCTCCACCTTCATCGAGGACTACACTAAAATGGATATTTTCTTTCTCCATTCTCGCTGCTAATAGAGCTGCGCCTTTTTCACCCCGAGTTTCCTCATCACATCCAAATGCTAAATACCATGTTCTTTTAGGGATGAACTGCTCTTGTAATAGCTGTTCTACCGCTTCAAATATAGCTATTAATGATCCTTTATCATCAAAACTTCCTCTGCCATAAATGAATCCGTCTTTGATATCTCCTTGATAAGGAGGATGGATCCACCCTTCATCATCTGCTGGAACTACATCTTGATGTGCAATAAGAAGACCTGGTAGGAGAGATTTATCACTTCCTTCATAGATAAACACAAGATTCTGCGTATCACAATATACCTGTTTTAGAGAAGAATGTACTAAAGGGTAGGTTAGTCGTAAATAATTTTGAAAATCAAAAAATGCCGACTCGTTTGTGATAACAGTTTTGAATGTAGTGGCCTTTGCTAAATGTACACTAGCATCTTTTGTGTTTGTATCAGAACTAATTTGATAAAAAGAGCTTTTTTTCCCTTTTTTTTGGTGAATGATAAAAAGTGTTCTTGCAATGGCAATGAAGAGAATAGATAACACAATTGAAAGAAATGAAATAATTATCCATATAATCAAGATATACTCCCTTTAAGTAATCCAACTTATCTTGGCGATTTATACATTTACGTGTTATATTGTATCATACGTTAGAAAAAAATTAGATAGTTGGAACAAGGTAATGCCTAAAAGAATCGATCACGAAGAGAGAAAAGAGAAAATTTTACAAACCGCATTAAAAATATTCGCTCGTGAAGGATATAAGGATTCAAACCTCACTCTTATTGCTTCTGAATGTGGAATATCTAGACCAACAATTTATCAATATTTCAAAGATAAAGAGCAAATCTACTATTATGCAGTCAAACTTGTCACAGGGAGAATGTTTTCTAAGTATGCTGATTATGCATGGACTACATTAGATCCTGTTCTTCTAAGAATACAAAACATCTGTAACGATATTATTGATATATCTAAGAAACACACAGGAGAACTCACCTCCTTGATGGATGTAATGCTACAGATGAAGAAAGAAGGAACAGACTTCTCTGATATAATATTAAGAAGGACTGCAAAGTTGCATATTCTCTTTAAGAGATTACTTCGAGTTGGAATCACGAAACATGAAATAGTTGAGTGTGATATTTCAAGAATAACACAACACCTTGTTATCCTCCTTGAATCATTTTGTTTCCAGCTTGCTTTTCTTGATAGTTTTGACATCATAGGGTCAAAACAACTCGTCGCCAATTATCTAGAATCATTAAGATTAGTAGACTCACACCATTTTATCGTCTCCTAAAGAAAATTAATTGCCCACCTCTTTTGTTATGAGTATCTTATATAATGGTACGTAGGTAGGGATGTAAAGACATGAACAATGAAAACATGACAATTAAACTTAGGGAAGCTATCTCATCAGCTGATGGGCTTGCTCACGAATATGGGAACCCCGCTATTGAAGTAGAGCACCTCTTTGTAGCGTTGTTGACACAAAAAGAGGGGGTATTTATTCCTCTGTTCGATGCACTTCGATTACCAAAAGAGGAAATCCTATCTGAAGCAACGACCTTTATAGAGCTTTTTCCAAAATCATATGGAACATCTAGAGGGACAATCTCATATAGCATGAATGAACTATTATCTGCCTCTGATAAAGAACGATTACGGTTCAAAGATGATTTTTTAAGTGCTGAACATGTTTTGTTAGCAATGATTGACTCTAAAACAAAGATTGGGGAATTGCTAAAGAAGTACAGTGTCAAAAGAGATAGAATACTCGAAGCTTTGAAGTCGGTCAGAGGTAATAATAGGGTAACTGACGAAAACCCTGAATCTCGTTATCAATCATTAGAAAAGTATTGCCGAGATATGACTGTTCTCGCAAAAACACAGAAACTTGATCCCGTGATCGGTCGGGATGAAGAGATTAGACGTGTGATGCAAGTATTATTGCGAAGGACGAAGAATAATCCAGTCCTGATAGGGGAACCTGGAGTCGGAAAGACTGCTATTGTGGAAGGTCTTGCCCAACGAATAGTGGCAAAAGATGTACCAGAATCTCTCCTATCAAAGAAACTTCTCTCTCTAGATTTAGGAGCTCTTATTGCTGGTGCTAAGTTCAGAGGTGAATTTGAAGAACGACTAAAATCTGTTATCTCAGAGGTTGTAGCCTCAAACGGAGAAATTATTCTTTTTATTGATGAACTACATACTCTTGTAGGAGCCGGGGCTGCAGAGGGTTCGACTGATGCTTCTAATCTATTAAAACCAGCTCTTGCTAGAGGAGAGTTGAGAGCAATTGGAGCTACAACTCTTGATGAATATAGAAAGCATATTGAAACAGATAAAGCTCTTGAGAGACGATTCCAACCAGTATATACAAAAGAACCCACAGTTGAGGATACCATCGCAATATTAAGAGGTTTGAAAGAGCGATATGAAGTTCACCATGGTGTAAGAATTAAAGATGAAGCTATTGTAGCTGCGGCTACATTATCAGATAGGTACATCACGAGTAGATTCCTCCCTGATAAAGCAATAGATCTTGTTGATGAGGCTGCCAGTCGTTTGAAGATAGAGATTGAGAGTCAACCTTTTGAAATCGACCAAATAGAACGTAGAATCCTTCAACTTACTATAGAAGAACAAGCACTCTCTAGGGAAACAGATCAGAATTCGATAAAAAGGCGCGAGAAGATAAAGAATGAGTTAAGCCAAATAAATAGTGAACGTGACGTGTTACAACTTCAATGGCGAAACGAGAAGGAAGCAATACAATCTATTAGGGATAATAAAGCTAAACTTGAACAATTTAAACAAGAAGAAGTGAAATGTGAAAGAGATGGGAATCTCGCTCGAGCTGCACAATTGCGTCATGGAATTATTCCTTCCCTCATAAAAGAGATAGAGGAGCAAAGTAATTCATTAGAGAATGTACAGCATGGTACTCATTTGTTGAGAGAAGAGGTCACAGATGATGATATAGCATCAATTGTTTCAAAATGGACTGGAATTCCTGTCGCAAAAATGCTTCAATCTGAGACAGATAAATTCATTCATCTTGAATCTATTCTTCATAAGCAAGTGATTGGACAAGACGATGCGATTAGTGCTGTAAGTAATGCAATCCGTAGAAATAAAACAGGAATTGGAGATGAAAGAAGACCTTTAGGATCATTTCTTTTCGCTGGACCTACTGGGGTTGGTAAAACAGAACTTGCAAAGGTTCTTGCCACTTTTCTCTTTGATGACAGCAAAGCTCTCACTCGAATCGATATGAGTGAATATATGGAAAAGTATTCTGTAAGCAGATTGATTGGAGCACCTCCTGGATATGTGGGCTATGACCAAGGTGGACAACTCACAGAAATCGTGAGAAGGCGTCCCTATTCGGTGATACTTTTTGACGAGGTTGAGAAGGCACATCCAGATGTGTTTAATATACTCTTGCAGGTTCTTGATGATGGACGACTCACTGATGGGCAAGGAAGGATTGTTGATTTTACTAATACCATTATTATCATGACAAGCAACTTAGGTTCACAGTATTTGAGAGGCAAAGAGACATTCGATGAGGATAAGGCAAAGGTAGAGAGTCTGATAAGAAGTTCGTTTAGACCCGAATTTATCAACAGAATTGACGACATTATTGTATTCCATCATCTTGATAAAATTCATCTCAAACAAATTGCAGATCTTCAACTTACCTTACTTTCTAAGAGACTTGCCGGTAAAAATATTACACTCCATTATTCGGATGATGTGCTTCAGTTCATATCTAATGCTGGTTATACACTTGAGTATGGTGCACGTCCTCTTAAAAGAGCAATTCAAAATCTGATTGAAAATGAGATGGCAAAAAAGCTTTTAAGTGGTGAGTTCACTCAAGATGATCAAATTTATCTCAAAGTTGAGAATAATAAACTGATATTCTCAAAGAGTAGATAAAGCTGTAAAAGACTCAGGAGTATCTATGTCGGTGACCCATGAAGGGTCACCACTTTGTATGTTATTGATATGTTTATCTTGCAAGAAATCTCTCATAGAACTTGTATTCTTCTCTTTAAGAGCAAGTAGAACTAATTTTTGGCTACATAACATGGGGTGTCCTGGGGTGCCATGAAAAAAAACCCTTACGCCGTCATATCCAGCAAGATTTTCCTCTAAAAAAGTATAGTGAATTGGGGTTATGAGAGGGGAGTCACTTAATGCGATAGCGCAAGATTCTCCTTTTGTTATCTCTTTGAGACCAACGAGTGTTGAGGAAAATTGACCTTCTTGATAATTAGAATTATGGGCTATTATTAATGAAGGGTGATTTATGAGTTGATATTCTTCTAAGATAGATAATACCTGTGATGAATAACACCCTGTAACAAGTACTACCTTATTTGATAAGCCAAGAGCTGATTCAAGAGAGTGAATTATTAAAGGTTTCCCTTTATAGAGAAGAGAGAGCTTATTCATTCCCATTCTTTTTGCTTCACCTGCGGCAAGCAACAATACTTCCATCCATTTTCCTCACTTGAACTGTAACATAATTGTCAAAGCATTGCCATTATGTTTATACTCACACCTATGATTGCAACATATATTAATGGTATCGCCATCCTCCTTGGAGGAGTACTTGGACTTCTTATTGGAAGAAAGTTAAGTGAACAGTTTAAAGAAGTGGTATTTGCTTCAGCAGGTCTTGTTACTCTCACTATAGGGATTAAAATGGCTTTGCAAACAGAGAGCTTTCTTGTCTTGTTATTCTCTATGGTTCTAGGTGGTCTCATTGGCTACATTGTCGGTATAGAGAACGGGATTTTAAAAGCGGGAGCTTGGCTTGAGAAACTCGCAATAAGGAAAAAAAATGGACTACCTGATGGTAATAGTGGTTCTCTTTTTGCCGTAGGTTTCCTTAACTCTTCAGTGCTATTTTGTTCAGGTGCAATGGCTATCGTAGGTTCTATCTCAGCTGGTACTGTAGGGGATTATAATCTTATTTTTATAAAATCAGTGATGGATGGCTCGATGGCAATAATTTTTGCTGCAGCATATGGACCCGGAGTTCTTGCTTCCGCCC
This sequence comes from Sphaerochaetaceae bacterium, assembly GCA_963663665.2. Taxonomy (GTDB): domain Bacteria; phylum Spirochaetota; class Spirochaetia; order Sphaerochaetales; family Sphaerochaetaceae; genus SABI01. The sequence goes on along the minus strand of CAXXKP010000001.1, from coordinate 589,751 downwards.
TTTCTGTTTTGGTTTATCAAGGATTTTTTACTATAATGGGAAAAACGATTTCTCCTTTGCTAAAGGATAGCGGGCTTAATGAACTTTCAGCGGTTGGGGGTATTCTCCTTGTGATGATTGCATTCAACCTTATTGGAATTAAACAGTTTAAAACAGGAAACTTCCTTCCTGCTCTCATACTTGCCCCAATTTTTACATATCTAGGCGTTCTGATAATTCAAAGCGTTCCCTTTTTATAAAAAAAGAGGACTAGAAAACCCAGTCCTCTCGTGTTACTTTCTACGAGTTATCTTTTTCGTGCGCTTTTCATAGTAGAACTTGCAGATTCATCACGAGCAATGGGATAACGTTTTGTTTTCCAAATTTCATTTGAATATTCAAGGATTGTTCTATCACTACTGAATTTTGCCGAATTAGCAATATTTAAAATTGCTTTTCTTGCCCATTCATCCTTATCTTTAGCATACATTGAAGTGGCACTTTGATGAGCATCGTTGTAACTTCTTAAATCAGCAAAATGGAAGTAACGGTCTCCTTCATCAAAGAGTGCTCTACGTATTGGTTCAAATATTCCAGGTTCCATTACATTAAAATATCCAGAGAGAAGAAGATCTAAGCTCTTCTTGATTTCAGGATCCTTGTTTACCCAAGAGTATGGATCATAATTGTAGGAGAGGTCTTCAATCTCCTCGGCACTTTGGCCAAAGATAAACATATTCTCCTTGCCAACCTCTTCCGCCATTTCAACATTCGCTCCATCCATTGTTCCAATAGTGAGTGCTCCGTTGCACATGAATTTCATGTTTCCTGTACCTGATGCCTCAAAACCTGCGGTTGAAATTTGTTCAGAAAGATCAGTTGCAGGGATTAGGTATTCTGCCATCGTCACTCGATAATTAGGAAGGAAGTGGACGTTCATCAGTCTGTTGACAGATGAATCATTATTCACAACCGTTGCAATCGAATTAATAAGTTTAATAATGAGTTTAGCATTTACATACCCAGGAGCTGCTTTCCCTCCAAAAATAAAGGATGTTGGAGGGAATGAATCAATCTTTCCTTCTTTAATTTGTTGGTACAGCATGATAATATGAAGTGCGTTCAATAATTGTCTTTTATATTCGTGAATTCTTTTAACTTGGACATCGAACATCGTTTCAGGATTAAGAATAATCTTGCAGTCTTTTTTCATGAAATCTACTGCACGTAATTTGGCTTTATGTTTGATGGTGAGAAAATCTCCCCTGAAATTGCTGTCTTCAGCAAAGGGTGCTAGCTTTTTAATTATACTAAAATCTGTAATCCATCCATCTCCTATTGCTTCGCTAATTTTTGAAGCTAAAAGAGGATTTGCATCAAGTAACCATCTTCGTTGGGTAATACCGTTCGTCTTGTTATTGAAGCGATGAGGGAATACAACAGCAAATTCTGGAAACATCCTTTCTGTGAGTAATTTTGAGTGAAGAGCTGCAACTCCATTCGTTGAGTGCGTTCCTATGATGGAGAGATTAGCCATTCTCACACTCTTAGAAGAGCCTTCTTCAATGATAGATAATTTTTTAAGAGCTTCAGGTTGAAGAGGGAAGAAAGAAACTGCTTGTTGTAAAAATCGATGGTTAATTTCAAATATAATCTGCATGTGGCGAGGAAGAGTTGTTTGAAGCATCTCTAATGACCATTTTTCTAATGCTTCAGGCATGAGAGTGTGGTTTGTATACCCAAGGGTGTTTACGGTAATATCCCATGCTTGTTCCCACTCCAAGCCTTCTAGATCAACGAGGATTCTCATTAATTCAGGGATTGCAAGGGAGGGGTGAGTATCGTTGAGCTGGATAGCTGCAAATTCTGGAAGTCGAGTCCATGAAGTATTTTGTCGTTTGAACCTTCTGATGATATCAGCTAGAGAACAGGCTACAAAGAAGTATTGCTGTTTTAAACGTAACTCCTTACCCATATACCCAGTATCATTGGGGTAGAGTACTTGGGATAGATTTTCAGCGAGAATTTTAGATTTTACAGCTTCAACGTAATCGCCATCATTAAATTCTTGAAAGTTAAATTCATCAGTTGCTTTAGAACTCCACAGGCGAAGAGTGTTTATCGTTCGTCCGCCATATCCCACAATTGGCATATCGTAAGCTACACCTTGAACTTGGTTTTCGCTTATCCACTTATATTGATCTCTTCCATTTTCTCTGATTACTTTAACTGAGCCACCAAACTGTATCGTGTAAATAATGTCATCTCTGACAATTTCCCAAGGATTGCCATGTTTTAGCCAGTTATCAGGATGTTCAGATTGCCAACCGTTTCTAATGAGTTGCTTGAAGATGCCATAGTTATAGCGAATCCCATATCCATAAGAAGGAATATCTAATGAAGCAAGGGAATCAAGGAAACATGCAGCAAGTCTTCCAAGGCCTCCATTCCCAAGCCCTGCATCAGGTTCAATATCTGCTATCTCTTCATATGCATATCCTAAAGAAGACATTGCTTCTTTCACTTCATGTTCAAGTTGCAAGTTGATGATGTTGTTAGTCATCGCTCTCCCCATGAGGAATTCAAGTGATAGGTAATAGACCCTTTTAGCACCAGCTTTACGCTGAGTGTCGCGAGATTGGTGCCATTGATGTATGATTCTATCACGGATTGTATATGCTAAAGCCGTATAACGGTTTTCTTCAGTATTATGAAATTCGTCTGCATCTAATGAATATTTCAAGTGTTCAGCAAAGTCAGTGGCTATAGCCTCTTTTTTAGGTGAAAAACGGGTGTGCAGTTCTTTATCTGACATATAATGCCTCCTATTTCATTCTTGATGAATGAAATGCAATATTATCTTATGTGTATATATGATATAGTCTAGTTATTCAAGGAATCAACATCCTTTAACAAAGAAACTCATTAATAAAACATGAATTAGTGTAAAAGGGGTGGTTTAAGTTATTGACAAAAGGTACCTGATTTGTTACGTTGAATCCTGCTCGAGTTAAGAGTGGGATTTGAGTTCCCGTGCCTGTGAATTGCCCTTGTAGCTCAGCTGGCAGAGCACCACCATGGTAAGGTGGGGGTCATCGGTTCAAATCCGATCGAGGGCTCTTGTAATATATGCATACGTTTTATTAGAAGATACACGTCGGTATCGCCGATAAGGAGTTTTATAATGGCTAGCAAGAAAAAGGGGCCAGTAGAAAAGATTGCCCTTCAATGCACTGAGTGCAAGCAAAAAAACTATACAACGGAGAAGAATCGCCGGAATACTCCGGGAAAACTTGAGTTGAATAAGTTTTGTCCCTTTGAAAGAAAGCACACTCTTCATCGTGAGACAAAGATAAAATAGTCTCGAAATATGACAAGAAGTGAATAGGTCAGTAGCTCCAATGGTCAGAGCGCTGGTCTCCAAAACCAGATGTTGTAGGTTCGAGTCCTACCTGGCCTGTTGACTTCTTGCGAAAGGGAGAATGTGATGAAAAAGATTTTAAAATATTTTAAAGAATCTCATCTTGAGTTAAAAAAGGTGGTTTGGCCCACACGTGAAGAAGTTGTAGCATCAACCAAGGTTGTTATTGTGTCTACTGCGATTTTTGCGTTTGTCCTTGGTTTAGTAGACTTCCTCCTTGTTCAAGGTGTCGACTTGATTTTCTAGGAGAATTCATGGCGAAAGGCTGGTACGTAGTACATACCTATTCAGGGTATGAGATGAAGATAGAAAAGACTATTCGAAAGCTCATGGAAACAGACCTCAACTTTGCTGAGGTCGTTAGTGATATCAAAGTTCCAACTGAAGATGTCATAGAAGTGAAAGATGGGGTGAAGAAGACAGTCAAACGTAAGATACTTCCTTCGTACATACTTGTTGAGATGGATTTACCTGATTACCAATGGGAACTTTATTGTTCTCAAGTAAAACGTATTCAAGGTGTTACAGGATTCGTAGGATCTTTAGAGGGGCGAAAACCTACTCCACTTTCTTCTACTGAGCTGAAAGGGATTCTGCAAAAAACAGGCGAGCTTAAGGATGAAATTGTTTTACGTCCTAAGCAGAGCTTCAGTAATGGTGAGCATGTTAAAATTATTGAAGGTCCTTTTGAATCATTTACTGGAGTGGTTGAAGAGGTTCTTGCCGAGAAGACAAAACTAAGGGTTCTTGTTGGAATCTTTGGTCGGTCAACTCCAGTTGAAGTCGATTTTTTACAGGTTGAGAAGATTTAAATTTTCTCTCTATGGATCTGTATATAATACTTCCTGCCATCTTTGTGTAAGGTGATAGGTGGGAGCCTTTTCGTTGAAGAGGCGTTAATACCAGCACGAGGAGATGTATCTCTGTCGTGTAAGGAGAAATAATATGGCAAAGAAAAAGGTTTCTGCAATAGTTAAATTGCAGTGCCCTGCCCAAAAGGCTACCCCTGCGCCACCAATTGGACCAGCACTTGGTCCTCATGGTGTGAGTGCACCACAATTTGTTCAGCAGTTCAATGATAAAACAAAGAACTTTGAAGCTGGGCTTATCATTCCAGTTGTAATCACCGTCTATTCAGATAGGTCTTTTACATTTATTCTCAAAACTCCTCCTGCAGCTGTTCTTATTAAGAAAGCATGTGGTATTGCTAGTGGATCAGGAGTTCCTCACACTCAGAAAGTTGCAAAGTTAACTCAAGCACAACTTACTGATATTGCTCAAACCAAATTACCAGACCTCAATGCGAATGATATTGAAGCTGCAAAGAAAATCATCGCAGGAACTGCTCGAAGTATGGGCGTAGAAGTGGAGGCTAAATAATGAAGCACGGTAAAAAATATCTTGAAGCATTGAAGCAAGTTGATAAAACAGAGTTTTTGAGCTTTGTTGATGCAGCAACACTTGTAAAAAAAGTAGCTTTCGCTAAATTTGATGAAACCATTGAGATGTCCTTAAACCTTTCTCTCAAGAAGAGTCAGGCTGTACGTGATACAGTGGTTCTCCCACACCAATTCTCAGCTGAGAAGAAAGTTCTTGTATTTGCTAAAGGCGAAAAAGCACAAGAAGCTTTAGATGCTGGTGCAACTTATGTTGGAGATGTTGATTTAGTTGAAAAAATCAGAGGTGGTTGGATGGAATTTGATGTAGCTGTAGCTACACCTGATATGATGAAAGATGTAGGTCGTCTTGGTCCTATTCTTGGTCGTAGAGGTCTTATGCCTAACCCAAAGACTCAAACTGTCACATTTGATATCAAAGGTGCCTTAGAAGAGTTGAAGAAAGGGCGAGTTGAATTCAGATCAGATAAAACTGGAGTTGTTCACTTAGCTATCGGAAAAGTATCAATGGATGCTGATAAAATTGCTGAGAACGCTCATGTCGTACTTTCTGAAGTCGTCAGAAAAAAACCGAGTGATGCAAAAGGTGATTTCCTTAAAAGTATCTCACTCAGTTCTACCATGGGCCCAGGTGTCATGGTCTCTGTGAAAGAGAACTAGGAGGAGCAGAAAAATGGCAGAATATCAAACTCGAAAAGCGCAGTATAAAGTTGATGCAGTAAAAGTGATGTCTACAGAATTCACAAATTTTGATGGATATATTTTTACAGATTATCGTGGTCTTACTGTTGAACAGATTACTGAATTACGAAATCAACTTAGAAAACAAGAATCAGAATACCGTGTCGTCAAGAACCGATTTGCAAAAATCGCTTTAAATGACTTAGGACATAAAGGTGCTGATAGTAATCTTACAGGTCCTACAGCTGTAGCTCTTGTAAAAGGAGAAGATGCATCTAATGCAGTTTCAAAGATTCTCTTTGATTTTGCGAAGAGTTCTTCTTTAAAAGTAAAAGGTGCATATTTAGATGGAAAATTATTTGATCTAGATTCAATCACTGCATACAGTAAACTCCCAACAAGAGGCGAACTCATCTCTTCATTGATGGGCACTATCAAAGCACCACTTTCTAAACTTGCTCGAACTTTGCAGGCAGTTGCCGACGCAAAACAAAACTGATATTAGTACGGTTTTAGTCTTCGCTAACACGTAGACATGCTATTACCGTAAAAGATAAGGAGAAGATAATATGGCTACTAAAGACGAAATTTTGGAAGCAATCGCAGGAATGACTGTAATGGAGATCTCAGAACTCATTTCAGCCATGGAAGAAAAATTTGGCGTAACAGCCGCAGCTCCAGTTGCTGCCGCAGGTGCTGTTGCAGGTGTTGTTGAGGAAGTAGAAGAACAAACTGAGTTCGACATCGTTCTCAAGGGTGTTGCTGATGGTAAAACTATCCCTGTAATCAAGGAAGTGCGTGCTCTCACAGGTCTTGGTCTCAAAGAGGCAAAAGATTTAGTAACTGCTGGCGGAACTATTAAAGAGGCTGTATCTAAAGAAGATGCAAAGACTATTAAAGAGAAGCTTGAAGCTGCAGGCGCAACTATTGAAGTTAAATAAGCAGATTTTTTTCAACGTGTTACAGGCGTAAGCCTGAGGGGCTAGCCACCGGATATTTCTCCGGTGGCCGGTCGTGTCCTTAATCCGATGTGAAAAATTTCAAGTAATTTTTGATATTTTTTACAATAATCGACCTTTGGAGGGTAACAATGGTTGCCAAAGGCAATTCAATTAATAGAACATATGTTGGAGCCCATTTTGAAAAAGTATGTGAGTTACCAAATCTTGTAGGAATTCAACTCGATTCTTATGAACGGTTTCTCCAGCTTGAAAAAGTACGTCAAGGTTTGGGAACAAATCCTGATAGTGGTTTAGAACAGGTGTTCCAGTCAACATTTCCCATAGAAAGCCAGAATGGAGAGATGTGTCTCCATTATCAAGGCTACACCATTGATTATGACAACATTAAGTTCTCAGAACTTGAATGTAAGCGCAAAGGGCGTACATATTCTGTGCAAATTAAGGCTACTATTGCTCTTGAACTCACAGGAACTGGTGAAATACGACAAAGAGAACTTTATTTTGGAGATATCCCATTAATGACCGAACGCGGTACCTTTATTATAAATGGTGCAGAGCGTGTTGTTGTTAGCCAGATTCACCGTTCTCCTGGTGTAATCTTCTCTGACGATAAAGGTGTATACTCATCAAGAATCATTCCATATAGAGGATCTTGGTTAGAGTTTGAAATTGACGATAAGAAAAAAGAATTGATATATGCTAAAGTCGACAGAAAGAAAAGAATTCTAGGAACTCTCTTCTTGCGTGCGATTGGTCTTGATTCCCGTAACAAGATTGTAAGTCATTTCTACAAAAGTAGAAGTGTTGAATTAGTAAAAGAAGCGAGTGGTAACGATGAATTAGTTGGTGCTATCGCTTATTGTGACATCTTTTCTACCAAGGGGGGCAAGAATGCTCCTAAGCTTCTACGTGCTGGAGATGAATTGTCTCCAACATTCATTGAAGCATTGGTTGCAAATGGCATCGAGAGAATTGAAGTAATTGATGAGCAACATCCTGAATCTCTACACTCAAGAGTTATTATTAACTGTTTAGATGTAGAAGATGCGAAGTATACTCAAGAAGGGAATGATGAGCCCACTAAAGAAGATGTCTTATCTCCAATCTATGCAGTTTTACAACCTGGTGAAATGATCGCTATAGAAAGAGCAGAGAAAGACCTTCCCGATATGTTCTTCTCGGAGCGCAGATATGATTTGGGTAGTGTCGGCCGTTATAAATTCAATAAGAAGTTTGGGACCGATGAAGAAGCTGATGATGAAGACGCAAGTACTGATCTTACCGTTTTAGTTCCTCAAGATATTGTTAACACAATGGGCTTTTTAATTAAGGTATATATTGGAGAACAGAACGTTGACGATATTGATCACCTTGGTAATAGGCGTGTTAGAAGCGTTGGTGAACTCTTACAGAACCAACTCAGTGCTGCATTCGCTCGTATGGAGAGAATTGCACGAGAGAGAATGAATTTAGAGTCCAATCAAGTAAAGCCACAAGACCTTATCTCCAACAAACCTATTGTCGCCGCTATAAAAGAATTCTTTGGTTCTTCTCAGCTTAGCCAGTTCATGGACCAAGTTAACCCACTTGCAGAACTTACTCATAAACGTAGGTTGAATGCTTTAGGGCCAGGTGGTCTTTCCCGAGATAGAGCTAGTTTTGAGGTTCGTGACGTTCACTATACTCACTATGGTCGAATGTGTCCTATTGAAACTCCTGAAGGTCCGAATATTGGTCTTATTGTTTCTTTAGCAAACTATACTAGGGTAAATAAGCATGGATTCCTAGAAAGTCCTTACAGAAAGGTTATTGATGGGAAGGTTAGTACTTCGTATCGATACCTTGATGCTAATGACGAGGAAAAATTCTATATTGCTCAAGGGAATTCAGTTCTTAATGAAGATGGTTCTTTTGCAGATGACGATATCCCTGTAAGAAGAAGTGGAGATTATACAACACGTCCAGCTAGCGATGTGAAGTATATGGATGTCTCTCCTATGCAAGTTATCAGCGTTGCAGCCTCTCTAATCCCATTCTTAGAGCATGATGATGCTAACAGAGCCTTGATGGGTTCTAACATGCAACGTCAGGCAGTACCTCTTTTATTCCCAGAAGCTCCGTTTGTGGGAACAGGGATGGAAGCAAAAACTGCTTATGACTCTGGAGTTCTCATTAAATCAAAGAGAGCTGGTGTTATTTCTTATGTTTCTTCTACAAAAATTGAAATCACAGTCGACAACCCTGAAATTGCTGGTGAAGTTGACGTGTACAATGTTCAGAAGTTTGAAAGAACTAACCAAGATACTTGTTTTAACCAAAAACCTGTGGTATTTAAGAATCAACATGTTGCCGCTGGTGAAGTTCTCGCAGACGGGCCTGCAACTGAAAATGGTGAACTCGCTCTAGGAAGAAACATCTTGTGTGGATTCGTACCTTGGAATGGGTACAACTACGAAGATGCGGTTCTTATCAGTGAGAGGGTTGTAAAAGAAGATATTTATACATCAATCCATATTAAAGAGTTTTCAACTGATATTCGTGAAACAAAACTAGGACCAGAAAAACTCACACGAGATATTCCAAATACTAGTGAAAAGAATTTAGAACAATTAGATGAAGATGGAATTGTTCGAGTGGGAACTGTGGTAAGACCTGGGAATATCTTAGTTGGTAAGGTTACTCCAAAGTCTGAATCCGATACAACTCCAGAATTTAAATTACTTAATTCAATTTTTGGTGAAAAAGCTAAAGAAGTAAGAGATACCTCCCTTAAAGTTCCTCATGGTACAGAGGGCACTGTAATAGATATTCAACGACTCAAAAGATCTGAGGGGGATGAACTTCCTCCAGGTGTAGATGAGATGGTGAAAGTATTAATCGCAACAAAGCGAAAATTAAGACAAGGTGACAAAATGGCTGGTCGACATGGTAATAAAGGTGTTGTTGCTAGAGTGTTACCAGAAGAGGATATGCCTTATATGGCAGATGGTACTCCTCTTGATGTATGTCTTAATCCTCTTGGTGTTCCATCTCGAATGAATATTGGGCAGTTGATGGAGACTCAGCTCGGCTGGGCTGCAAGTACGTTAAACGAATGGTACTCTTCTCCAGTGTTCCAATCCGCAAGTGTCGAAACCATTGAAGAAAAAATGAAAGAAGCTAATCTTCCTGTAACAAGTAAGACTACATTATATGATGGAAGAACCGGTGTTCCTTTTGTAAATGATGTATTTTGTGGATATATTTATTACTTAAAACTGCACCATCTCGTTGATGATAAAATGCATGCAAGATCAACAGGACCTTACTCTCTCGTTACACAGCAACCGCTTGGTGGTAAAGCACAATTTGGTGGACAGAGACTTGGTGAAATGGAAGTGTGGGCACTTGAAGCATATGGTGCGGCTAATACATTACAAGAATTGCTTACAATCAAATCTGACGACATGAACGGAAGAGTTAAGATTTATGAAAGTATAGTAAAAGGTGAGCCTGCTACAAACGCAGGTATGCCGGAAGCGTTTAATGTTCTAGTACAAGAAGTTCGAGGATTGGCTCTTGATATGAGTGTATATGACTCAAAAGATAGACAAGTACCATTAACCGAACGTGATGAAGAGTTGATTAACAAACGCAACTCGAATAATTAAGATGGGAGATTTTCGGATGAAGGAAATTCAGGATTTCGACAGCATCAAGATAAAATTGGCCAGCCCTGAACAAATTAGGGCTTGGTCTTACGGTGAGGTCAAGAAGCCAGAGACAATTAACTACCGGACACTACGCCCAGAGCGTGACGGACTCTTCTGTGAGAAGATCTTCGGCACAACCAAAGAGTGGGAGTGCTACTGTGGTAAATTTAAATCTATACGCTATAAAGGGGTTATTTGTGACCGATGTGGAGTTGAGGTAACGCACTTCAAAGTTCGTCGTGAACGAATGGGACATATCGATTTAGCATCCCCTGTTTCTCATATCTGGTATTATCGCTCTGTTCCATCCCGAATGAGCTTACTTCTTGATATTCCTAGAGCAGCACTGCAATCGGTACTTTATTACGAGAAGTATGTAGTGATAAACTCTGGAGATACGGATTTAAAAGAGAAACAACTCCTCACTGAAGATGAGTATTATCAAGCTCGTGAGCAATATGGTGAATCTTTCCAAGCGATGATGGGAGCGGAAGCTATTCAGATTCTTCTTCAATCCATTGACCTTGAAGCGATTAGCGCTGAACTCAGACACACGATGATTACAAAGGGTGAGAAAGCTGATAAAAGACTCCTAAAAAGAATCGAAGTTGTAGAAAACTTTAGAGATAGCGGTAATAAACCTGAGTGGATGATCCTCTCAGTTATCCCTGTCATTCCACCAGAACTTCGTCCTATGGTACAACTTGATGGTGGTCGATTTGCAACAAGTGATCTAAATGATTTATACAGGAGAGTTATTAACAGAAATAATCGACTTACTCGATTAATGAGCCTTCATGCACCTGATATTATTATTCGTAACGAAAAAAGAATGTTGCAAGAAGCAGTTGATGCATTGTTTGATAACTCAAAAAAGAAGAGAGTCGTGAAAGGGTCATCAAACAGACCTCTTAAATCTCTTTCTGATATGTTGAAAGGAAAGCAAGGTCGATTTAGACAGAACCTTCTTGGTAAACGTGTAGACTATAGTGGGCGGTCTGTTATTGTTGTTGGACCCGAACTCAGGCTACATCAATGTGGACTCCCTTCAAAAATGGCTCTTGAACTCTATAAACCATTTATTATGAAGAAATTGGTTCAAAAGGATATTGTTTATAATATAAAGAAAGCAAAAGCCCTCGTCGAACAAGAGACTCCTGAAGTGTGGGCAATTCTCGATGAAGTGGTAAGAGAACACCCTGTGTTACTTAACCGTGCTCCTACTCTTCACAGACTTGGTATTCAAGCATTTGAACCTGTTCTCGTTGACGGAAAAGCTATCAAACTCCACCCATTAGTATGTCATGCTTACAATGCTGACTTTGATGGAGACCAGATGGCTGTTCACGTACCTCTTACTCAAGCGGCTCAAATCGAGTGTTGGACCCTCATGCTTAGTGCAAATAACTTACTTGACCCAGCAAATGGTAAACCTATTGTATTTCCGTCTCAAGATATGGTGTTGGGGATTAACTATCTGACAAGAGAGATGAATGGTGCAAAAGGAACTGGTAAGTATTACGATAACCTAAGTGAATTATATATGGCTATTGAGGCAGGTTCTCTTTCTTACAACGCTCTCATCAAATATAAGATTGAAGATGGCTCTATCGTGCAAACTACCCCTGGAAGAGTAATATTTAATGCAGAAATGCCAAAAGAAATTGGCTTCCAGAATATCTGTTTTGGTGATAAAGAACTTAAGAAACTGGTAGGTAATGTCATTCAAGATCAAAAGACATCAGTTGCAGTGAAGATGCTTGACTCAATAAAAGATATTGGATTTAAGTATGCAACCCTATTTGGAGCAACAATTGGCCTCTCTGATATGATTATTCCAGATGCTAAAACAACTCTTGTTGAAGCTGCGGATAAAAGACAGGCTGAAATCAAAGAACAATATCGTCAAGGTCATATTACACAAGATGAACGTTATAACCGTGTTATTGAAGTGTGGAGTAAGACAACTGAAGATATTTCAAACTCACTTATGGATGAACTTAAGAAGAGCCAAAATGGGTTTAACCCACTCTACTTGATGGCAGACAGTGGTGCTAGAGGTTCTAAGACACAGATTCGTCAGTTAGGTGGAATGCGTGGTCTTATGGCTAAGCCTTCCGGTGATATCATTGAATTCCCAATCAGATCTAACTTTAAAGAGGGATTATCAATTATTGAATTCTATATCTCTACAAACGGAGCACGTAAGGGACTTGCAGATACAGCACTTAAAACTGCTGAGGCTGGATATCTTACTCGACGACTCGTTGATATTGCTCAAGATGTAGTTATTAATGAAGATGATTGTGGAACTATTAACGGGATTGAACGGACTGCTATGAAGGATGGTGATGAGATAGTTGAACCATTGTCAGACAGAATCGTAGGTCGTTATACCTTAGAGAAAGTTATTCACCCTGCAACAGGTGATCTTATTCTAGAAGTCAATGAAGAGATTACAGCAGCTAAGAGTATTGAGATTGAACAATCGGGAATCGAAAAAGTCCTCATTCGAACAGTGCTTACTTGTGAAGCTCATCATGGCGTGTGTAGAAAATGTTATGGAAGAAACTTAGCAACTAATCGTCCTGTAGATATTGGAGAGGCTGTTGGAATTATTGCGGCACAATCAATTGGACAGCCTGGAACACAGCTTACCATGAGAACTTTCCACGTTGGAGGAACAGCTACAAGTGGATCTGAGGAAAATAGAGTTGTGTTTAATTACCCTGTATTTGTAAATTCCGTATCTGGTATGATAGTTGTTACAGATGATGGGGAGAGACTCTTTACAAGAAAAGGATTTTTATTCTATTCAAAAGTATTAGAGAAATTTGAGAAGAAAGAGCTTTCTGAAGTCTTGGTTAAAGACGGTGAAATTATTGCAGTTGGGTTGCCTTTGTATAAAGATAAGAAAGGCGCCATTGTTACTTCCGACATTATTGGTGTTGCGAAGATAACAGATAAAGGTGAACTGTTTGTAATTGCTCAAGAACAGAGAATTGATATTAGAAATGGTTCTCAATTAAAAGTAGAAATTCCATCATTTGTCTCTAAGGGAACTACAATTGCCCTCTTTGACCCATTCAGTGAACCAATTATCGCTGAATTTGATGGTAAGATTGAGTTTATTGATATTAAGCTCGGAACTACATTAAGAGAAGAGATTAACGTTGAAACTGGTTCTGTAGAAAAGAAGATTACTGAACATATCAGTGAAACCCTTCAACCACGAATGGTTGTACATGATAATGAAGGTAATATTCTTGCAACATATTTCCTCCCTGCTTCATCATATTTAAATATTGATGATCACAAAGAGATAAGGAAAGGACAAATTCTTGCTAAGATTCTCAAAGAGAGTGTAAAAACAAAGGATATCACTGGAGGACTTCCACGTGTCGGCGAGCTTTTTGAAGCAAGAAAACCTCGAAACCCTTCTGTATTAGCACAAGTTGAAGGTGTTGTTCATTTTGGTGCGGTTGCAAAGGGTAAAAGGATTGTTATTGTTGAAGATGACTTCAACCATCAATTTAAACACCTCGTTCCAATGAGCAAACATATGCTCGTGAGAGATGGGGATAGAGTAGAAGCAGCAGAAAGACTTTGTGATGGTCCGATTGCACCACATGACATCCTAGACATACTAGGGGAAAATGCTTTACAATCATTCTTGCTTGATGAAGTACAAGAAGTCTATCGTCTTCAAGGTGTAGATATTAATGATAAACACCTTGGTGTCGTAGTAAGACAGATGCTTCGTAAAGTAGAGATTATTGGTGTTGGAGATACTTCCTTCATCCAAGGTCAACAGGTTGATAAATATCGTTTCCACGAAGAGAATGCGAGAGTAATTAGACAAGGTGGACAACCTTCTGATGCTCGACCTATGCTTCTTGGTATTACGAGAGCTTCTTTGAGTATTGACTCGTTTATCTCTGCTGCATCATTCCAAGAGACTACAAAGGTCTTGACAAATGCTGCAATTGCTGGTAGTAGAGACGTGCTGAGGGGTTTGAAAGAAAATGTAATTATTGGACACCTAATACCTGCAGGTACTGGAATGAAGAGGTACCGAAATATTAGAGTGAAAGAAGAGAACATAATTGATCTAGAATCTCAAGTTGAATCTCTTATGGAATCAAGAAAAGCTGCATTATATGATGAAGATGATTATGATGAAGTTGATTTTGCCGATGAAATGTTATCCGAAGGTGATACCTCAGATGATAATGAGGATGATGAATAGATTTCTATTTATCCCCCTGTTGTCTCTCAATGACCGGTCTCACATGCTGACTTTGGAGAGAATATAAAAATGGTAGCGAGCTTTCGCTAGAATGAATGGGTGTTCACCTTATGTGGACACTCAGAAAAATGAGAAAGGGAGTGTATCGTAAGATGCCTACAATTAACCAATTAATACGTAAAGGACGCAATACAAACTTAAACAAAACTAAGTCCCCTGCATTGCAAGGATGTCCTCAAAAACGTGGGGTTTGTACTAGAGTAATGACAGTCACCCCAAAAAAGCCAAACTCGGCATTGAGAAAAGTCGCGAGAGTGCGCCTTTCAAACGGAATTGAAGTAACCGCATATATCCCAGGTATCGGACACAACCTTCAGGAACACTCAGTTGTTCTTATGCGTGGTGGAAGAGTAAAAGACCTTCCTGGTGTACGTTACCATATTATTCGTGGTGCAAAAGACACCCTTGGTGTGAATGATCGAAAGAGAAGTCGCTCTAAGTATGGTGCTAAAAAGCCAAAGGCGTAAGGAGTAGAACATGGCAAGAAGAACAGTAGCTCCAGTACGAGAAATATTACCTGATGCTGTATATAACAGTGTTGTGGTAGAAAAATTTATCCGTCGAATGATGGTAGCTGGTAAGAAATCGATCAGTACAAAAATCATCTATGATGCTCTTAAACAAATTGAGGGTAAGGGTGAAGAAAATCCTCTTGAAGTCTTTTTAAAGGCTGTTGAGAATGTTAAACCAGTTGTTGAAGTTAAATCACGACGTGTAGGTGGTGCAACGTACCAAGTACCTGTCGAAATAAAAGACAACAGAAAAGAAGCACTTGCTATGCGTTGGATTATCAATGCTGCAAGAAGCAGAAATGGGAAATCAATGAGTGAAAAACTTGCAGCAGAACTTACCGATGCAGTAGCCGGAACAGGTTCAGCTTACAAGAAGAAAGAAGATACCCATAGAATGGCCGAAGCAAACAAGGCTTTCTCTTCACACAACAGATAATATATCTGTTTTTATATATCAGCAAAAGGCGTCTTATAAGACGCTTTTTGCATATTCTATGCTAATTCATTATTCTAAGAATTAATTTATTATATAATCTTAATTAATGTGTTGACACAAATTGACAAACCTTCTATATTTGCAAAGGTGTCTTTTAAGGCTTATTATGCTTTAAAGGGTAATGTAGAGCCAAACCGATCGTCCGGACAATCGTGCAGGGATGATAAGGTGGTTCCAGATAACAGACTTTTTTGAAATCTGTACTATGTCGCTAAGCTGAAACATGTTTTTCGACCTCTGGATCCCTCTTTTCGTCTAGTATTGAAATCCAACAGTCTGTTTGTCTCTCTGAATAAAAAGGTAAAGGCGTCTTGCCTTTATGGAGCACGATATATTTTTTTTCTGTGACAGAAATTGTCACAAGGAGGAACTGATGGCTAAAGAGAAATTTAACAGAACAAAGCCACACGTAAACGTTGGTACCATCGGTCACGTTGACCATGGCAAGACCACCCTCACCGCAGCAGTGACAATGTACTGTGGCCGCAAGAACGGTGACAAGGTCATGAAGTATGACGAGATTGACAATGCCCCAGAAGAGAAGGCAAGAGGAATCACGATCAACACAAGACACGTCGAGTATCAGAGTGATGCACGTCACTATGCTCACGTAGACTGTCCTGGACACGCTGACTACATCAAGAACATGATTACTGGTGCTGCTCAGATGGATGGAGCTATTATTGTTGTAGCTGCAACTGATGGTGCGATGGCACAAACAAAAGAACACATCCTTCTTGCTCGTCAGGTTGGTGTACCTACTATTGTTGTGTTTATCAACAAGACTGACCAGGTTGATGATCCAGATTTGATTGAACTTGTTGAAGAAGAGATGAGAGACCTTCTCAATGCTCAAGGTTTTGATGGCGACAATGCTCCTGTAATTAAGGGTTCTGCATTTAATGCTATGGAGCATCCTGATGATCCAGAAGCAACAAAATGTATTCAAGAACTTCTTGATGCAATGGATAGCTATATCCCACTTCCAGAACGTGCTGTAGATTTACCATTCCTCATGCCTATTGAAGATATCTTCTCAATTAGCGGACGTGGTACTGTAGTAACGGGCAGAATTGAAAGAGGTATTTTACATGTTAACGACCCTGTTTCAATTGTTGGAGTTAAAGAAACTAAAGATACAGTATGTACTGGTGTTGAAATGTTTAACAAGCTCCTCGATGAAGGACAAGCTGGTGATAACGTTGGTGCACTTCTTCGTGGTGTTGATAAGAAAGAAGTTGTCCGTGGACAAGTTCTTGCAAAACCAAAGACAATTACTCCACATGCAAAGTTTGTGGGTACAGTCTATGTATTAAGCAAGGAAGAAGGTGGTAGACACTCTCCATTCTTTGGTGGGTACAGACCACAATTCTACTTCAGAACAACTGATATTACAGGTACTGTAAATCTTCCTGAAGGAAAGCAAATGGTACTTCCTGGTGATAACACTGAAATTCATGTTGAGTTGATTCACCCAGTTGCAATGGACAAAGGTTTGAGATTTGCTATCCGTGAAGGTGGCAAGACTGTCGCTTCAGGACAGGTTATCGAAATAGTCGAGTAAATGACTAATATCTTGCCTGCATCAAACAATTACGATGCGGGCAAGAATTGTTTTTTGGAGGAATGATGGCTAAGGATAGAATTCGGGTGCGGCTGAGAGGTTTTGACATAGAGCTCGTAGAACAGAGCGCTAAGGCGATCGTGCAAACGGTAGTGAAGGCTGGTGCTAAAGTCTCTGGACCTGTACCTCTCCCAACTCGTATCAACAAGTACACTGTACTAAGATCGCCACACGTGAACAAAAAGTCCCGTGAACAATTTGAGATGCGAACACATAAAAGGCTGATCGACATTCTTGACCCTACATCTAAAGTAATGGATGCCCTCATGAAGCTTGAGCTTCCTGCTGGTGTGGATGTAGAGATTAAACAGTAATAGTTGAGGTAAGAGATGTTAGGGCTTATCGGAAAAAAAATAGGAATGACACAGGTATTTGACGACAGTGGTCGACTCACTCCTGTGACAGTAATAAAAATAGAGGACAATGTGGTTATCGAGAATAGAACCATTGAAAAGAATGGTTATAATTCTTGTGTATTAGGCTCATTTGATAAAAAGAAGAGTCAGACCACTAAACCATATGCTGGGCAATTTGCTGATGTTTGTGAACCAAAAAAGACATTAGTTGAAATGCGAGACTTTGATAAAGAGGCAGTCGTAGGGGAAGTTCTAAAGGTTGATGTATTCAAAGATGTCTTATTTGTAGACGTTGTAGGTACATCAAAAGGTAAAGGATTTCAAGGTGGTATGAAGCGGCATGGTTTTGCTGGCGGACGTGCTACTCACGGATCTAAGTTTCACCGAGATCTTGGTGGAACAGCGATGTCATCCACCCCATCACGTACCTTCAAAGGTAAAAAGATGGCTGGACGTATGGGAACTGATAAAGTGACTGTGCAGAACCTTCGCGTTGTCCGTGTCGATGAACAGATGCAGGTTCTTTTGGTGAAAGGTGCAATTCCTGGACCCGCCCAGAGCGTAGTCATCGTGAAGAAAGCGAAGAAGAAGTAGAGGCGAGAAATGGAAACAAAGGTCTTTTCAATTAAAGGAGAAGAGTTACGTTCGGTTACTCTCAACGATGCAGTATTTAATCGTGAAATTAGTGATGGATCAATCTATAATGCGATTAATAATGAAGCAGCAAATCGTCGTGTGGGTACTGCATGTACTAAGACACGAGGTGAGGTAAACTACAGTAACTCGAAACCATACAAACAGAAGGGAACAGGTAATGCTCGAGCTGGAGATAAGAAATCTCCAATTTGGGTTGGTGGTGGTACCATCTTTGGGCCAAAACCTAGAGATTATAGCTATACTATTCCTAAGAAAATGAAACGACTTGCTATGAAGTCATTGCTCTCATTATCAGTGAGTGAAGAGAGATTAGTAGTTGTTGAGAATTTTACCATTGAAAGTGGTCGAACAAAGGAACTTGCAACTATTGTAAACAACTTTGTTACTGATAAAAAGCGGACAGTCTTAATATTAAAAGATGATGATGTCATGATGCGTCGAGCAGCAAGAAACATCCCTTATTTAAGAATACTATCCTACGATAAGCTTTCTGCAAAAGAATTGCTTTATGGTAGAACGGTTTTAATGCTTGAAGGCGCCGCAATGAATCTCAACGAATTCTTCGGTGATAAATAAGAGGTGTAACGTGAGAGCAGATCAAGTAATCATACAACCTGTGCTGACTGAAAAGTCGAATATTGCCAGGGAGTTAACAGAAAAGAAGTACACGTTTAAAGTGGCGATGAATGCGAACAAGTTCCAAATTGCTTCAGCAGTAAAAGAATTGTTTAACGTCACCCCTGTAAAAGTAAATATCGTGTCTGTGAAAGGTAAGCCAAAGTATACCCGCGGAAAAGGCGGAGCTACAGCAGGAACTACCGGAGATTGGAAAAAGGCGATCGTCACATTAAGCAAAGGTGATGTTATTCAGGCCGTTGAAGGACTATAGGAGGAAGACATGGCATTAAAGAAATACAAACCATACACTCCTGGGTTGCGCCAGAAGACAACATTGGTGTTTGATGAATTGACAACCAACAGAAGTGAAAAAGCTTTAACTACTAAACTTAGTAAAAATGCTGGACGCGATTCTTTTGGTAGAATTAGTGTACGACGTCGTGGTGGTGGACATAAAAGGGCATACCGTATTATCGATTTTAAAAGAGATAAAGTTGGTATTCCTGGCATAGTCAAAACTATTGAATATGATCCAAATAGAAGCGCGAATATCGCACTTGTCTTCTATGTAGATGGGGAAAAGAGATATATCTTAGCACCTAAAGGGATTAAGGTTGGAACTAAGATTGTTAGTGGACCAGAAGCTCCTTTAGAAGTTGGAAATACATTACCACTTCGAAACATTCCGCTCGGCCTTACTGTTCATAATGTTGAATTGCAATTGGGTCGTGGAGGGCAGTTAGTGAGAAGTGCTGGCTTAGGAGCTACTATTGTTGCTAAAGAAGGTGACTATGTGACTCTTAAACTCCCTTCAGGTGAAATGCGAATGGTGTTTGCTGAATGTTCAGCGACTTTAGGTGCATTGGGTAATGATGATCATATGAACGTTTCTCTTGGAAAGGCTGGTAGGTCAAGATGGCTTGGCAGACGACCAAAAGTTCGTGGTGTAGTTATGAACCCAGTTGATCACCCACACGGTGGTGGTGAAGGTAAGACATCCGGTGGACGTCACCCAGTAACACCATGGGGTATTCAAACTAAAGGTTACAAAACACGTAGTAAGAAAAAACCTTCGGGTAGTTTCATCGTGAAAAAGCGTAAGTAGGAGTAGAAAAAGTGGCTAGGTCAATCAAAAAAGGTCCTTTTATTGAGAAAAAACTCTACAAGAGGATTACAGAATCCAACAAAACGGGTAAGAAAGCTATGATCAAGACGTACTCACGCACATCAACGATCATTCCCGAGATGGTTGGTTATACTATTTCTGTCTATAACGGCAAGACTTGGGTTCCAGTGTTTGTTACTGAGAACTTGGTCGGACATAAACTTGGTGAATTTTCACCAACAAGATTGTTCCGTGGTCATGCTGCTAGCGATAAGAAAGGTAGAAGGTAATAGGTGTAGAATATGGCAGATAAGAAAGGTTTTAAAGCAATTGCTAAATATTTACCCTCTTCTCCATCCAAAGTCCGCCCTGTTGCCGACTTGGTGAGAAGTAGATCCTATGTGGATGCTATAGCGATATTAGATGCACTTCCTCAAAAAGGTGCGTTCCTTATCAAGAAAGTGGTAAAGTCTGCTGCAGCAAACGCATTGAGCCAAAATAAAAAACTTGATGAAGAGCAGTTAGTGGTATCACAGCTTTTTGTGGATGATGGTCCTCGCATGAAACGCGTATGGCCAAGATCTCACGGGCGACGTGACATTCTCTTAAAGAGACAATGTCATATTACCGTAGTGCTTGATGAAAAGGTGGGTAAGTAAATGGGTCAAAAAGTTAATCCAATTGGGCTAAGGTTGGGAGTCAACAAGACCTGGAAATCAAAATGGTATGTTGACCCTAGAGAATATGCAGCAACCCTTCATGAGGACTTAAAACTCAGAAAGGTGCTCCTTACCTGTCCTGAAGTACAAGGTGCTGAGATTTCTGATGTAGAGATTGTAAGAAAACCTCAAAGAGTTTCTTTAACAATTTCAACCAGTCGTCCTGGTATTATTATTGGTGCTAAAGGAGCTAATGTAGAGAAGCTTGGTGCTAGACTTCAAGGTGTTACTGATAAAAAAGTACAAATCAAGATCAAAGAGATCAAGAAACCTGAAGCTGATGCTCAACTTGTTGCAGCTAATGTAGCTCGCCAACTTACCAATCGTGGTTCACACAGAAGAGCACTTAAAATGGCTATTAGTAAAGCTATGCAAGCTGGTGCTCAAGGAATAAAGATCAAAGTATCTGGACGTTTAGGCGGAAAAGAAATTGCTGGATCTGAGTGGTTAAAAGATGGAAGAATTCCATTGCATACACTCCGAAGCGATATCGATTACGGTTTCGCTCAAGCAAATACTACTTTTGGTGTTATTGGTGTGAAGGTATGGGTGTACAATGGTGAGATACTCGACAAATCGAATAAAGACGATGCTGGTCTTCTTGTGCGAAAAACTGCACGCGAGAAGGCACAGAACGTTGAAGATAGGAGTTAGTACATCATGCTGAGTCCAAAAAGAGTTAAATTTAGGAAACGACAAAGAGGTACTAGAGACGGTGTCGCTCATCGTGGAAACTACCTTGCATTTGGAGAGTTTGGCCTTATGGCGTTGGAACCAAAATGGATTACCAACCGACAAATAGAGGCTGCTCGTATTGCAATGACCCGTCACATCAAACGTGGTGGTAAAGTCTGGATCAGGATTTTCCCTGACATGCCTTTTACAAAGAAACCTGCTGAAACCAGACAAGGTAAAGGTAAAGGGAATCCAGAAGGATGGGTTGCTGTTGTTAAAACTGGTGCAATGATGTTTGAGATGGGTGGAGTTGAAGAAGCTTTGGCTCGTGAAGCATTGCAACTTGCAGCTTCAAAACTTCCAATCAAGACCAAGTTTGTTACCAGAAGAGAAGTGGAGTAGGATATGAAAAATTCATATAACGATTTAACCTATGCAGAGTTGGTCGCCAAGAGAGAGAAGCTTCGAAAAGAAGCATTAGATTTGAGAATGGCAAAGGTTCTTGGACATGTCGAAAATCCTTTAGCAGTGAGAACTACTAAAAGGAATATCGCTCGCCTTAATACCCTCATCCATGAGTATGCTCTTGGCATACGACAGAATTCTAAATAAGTGAGGTTTGCATCTAATGGAATCTAATAAAAAACGGTTTACCGGTGTAGTCACCAGCGATAAGATGGATAAGACAATCGTTGTGTCGGTCTCAACAAGAAGATTGCATCCTCTTTATAAGAAGTATGTGACTGTCACAAAAAAAGTGAAAGCACATGATGAAAAGAATGATGCAGGGATTGGAGACACTGTTCGTGTCGTTGAATGTCGCCCAATAAGTAAAGAAAAAACATGGCGTCTTGAACAGGTCATTGAACGGGCTAAGTAGGAAGGAGCAATATTATGGTACAAATGCAAACATACCTAAATGTAGCAGACAATAGTGGAGCCAAAAGAGTTCAGTGTATTAAAGTTCTTGGTGGAAGCCATAGAATGATTGCTGGAGTTGGTGATATTATTGTTGTAGCAGTGAAGGACGCACTTCCTAACGGCGCTATTAAAAAAGGTGACGTGTTGAAGGCGGTTATCGTCCGCACAAAAAAAGAATACCGACGACCTGACGGTACCTATATCAGGTTCGATGACAACGCATGTGTAGTCATTGATGCCAACAATAACCCGCGTGGAAAGCGTATCTTTGGGCCAGTTGCTCGCGAACTTCGTGAAGACGGCTTTGTGAAGATTGTTTCCTTAGCGCCGGAAGTGTTGTAGGAGAAGAAGAGATGAAACTGAAGAAAAATGACAACGTCAAGATTCTTGCAGGCAAAGACAAAGGTAAAACTGGTGAGATCTTAAAAGTTGATCAGTTAAACCAGAGGGTCGTTGTCCAAGGGGTTAACATGGTTAAGAAGACCATGAAGAAAAAATCCCAGCAAGATCAGGGTGGTATCAAAGAGATTGAGGCACCGATTCACGTTTCTAATGTAGCTCTATTATTGAAGAATGGAGAAACATCAAGAATCGGTTTTAAAGTCGAAGAGAACGGCACTAAGGTTCGTTTCGCTAAAAAGACCGGAGATGTGATCTAATGGCTAAATTTGTACCTAATTTAAAGAAAACGTATGTAGAGAAAGTTGCTCCAGAACTTTTCAAAGAATTTGCTTATTCTTCAAAGATGCAGGTTCCACAAATTGAAAAAGTGTCTGTTAGTATTGGTGTTGGTGAAGCTATTATAAACAAGAAGCTTCTCGACTCAGCAGTAAAAGAACTAGAACAGATTACAGGGCAACACGTTGTAAAGACTAAAGCTCGGAAATCTATTGCTAACTTCAAAGTTCGTGCTGGACAAGAGATCGGTGCTGTAGTAACACTTCGTGGCGATAATATGTGGTTCTTCCTTGAACGTCTTATTGGCATTGCTTTACCGCGTGTTAAAGACTTTAAGGGCGTAAAACCGAACGCGTTTGACGGTCATGGAAACTATGCGCTTGGTATCACTGAGCAAATCATTTTCCCAGAAATTGATTATGACAAAATTGAACGCGTCAGTGGGTTGAACGTTGCTATCGTAACTTCGGCCAAGAATGATGAAGAAGGGTATGCCTTACTCAAGAAACTTGGCATGCCGTTCGCCAAATAAGGTGGAGTGATAAGATGGCAAAAAAATCATTGATCATTAAGGCGAACAGAACGCCAAAGTTCAGTACCAGAAGGGTCAACCGCTGTAAAGTGTGTGGAAGACCACGTGGGTATATGCGGAAATTCGAGATGTGCAGAATTTGCTTTCGGAAGCTTGCTAGCGAAGGGCAAATCCCTGGCGTCACCAAATCTAGCTGGTAGGAGATAAACATGGCTATAAGTGATCCTGTTGCCGATATGCTGACAAAAATTAGAAATGCAAGCATGGCGAAGCATGAAAAAGTAGAGATTCCAACATCCAAGATGAAACTTCAAATTGTAAAGATTTTGAAGAACGAAGGGTATGTGAAGAATTTCAAAAAAGTAGTGAATAAAGATGGCGTGAACACAATCAGAGTGTTCTTGAAATATGATGACAAGCAAAACCCTGTCCTCCATGGTATTGATAGAGTCAGTACCCCAGGTAGAAGAGTCTATTCTGGTTACCGTGATATGCCTCGTGTATATAACGGCTATGGTGTAGTGGTTGTTTCTACCTCAACTGGTATTATTACGGGGAAGAAAGCTAGTGAGAAAAAGATCGGTGGCGAGCTGATCTGCACAATATGGTAAGGTGGTGAACTATGTCTCGAATAGGTAAATTACCAATAGAAGTACCTAAGGGTGTGAAGCTAACTGTTTCTGACAGCTTAGTCACAGTCGAAGGTCCAAAAGGGAAACTGGTTCAAGATTACCGTCCTGAAGTAACGATTGCTGTCTCTGAAAATACAGTTACCGTAACAAGAAAAGATGATAGCATCCCTGCTAAATCTTTTCATGGGTTGTATCGCCAGTTGGTCCAGAATATGATTATTGGAGTCTCTACAGGGTTCTCTAAGAAACTACTAATCAATGGTGTTGGATATCGTGCTGAGGTTAAAGGGGATATACTGTATCTCAATCTTGGGTTTTCTACCCAGATTGAATATATGATTCCATCAGATTTAACAATTGCATGTGAAAATCCTTCTACTGTTATAGTTTCTGGAACTAGCAAACAACGAGTTGGACAAGTGAGTTCTGAAATCCGTTCACTTCGTGTTCCTGAACCTTATAAAGGGAAAGGAATCAAGTACGATACAGAAGTCATTCGACGTAAAGTCGGGAAGTCTGGCGGCAAGAAATAGGTAGGATGATAAAATGAACAGAGTGTTAGATAAGAATAGAAAGCGTGCAAAACGTAAGGTTCATATCAGAAAGCATATCTTTGGTACTGCAACCAAACCTCGAATGAGTGTGTTTAGAAGTAATTCACACTTGTATGTCCAAGTTATTGATGATTTAGCAGGTCACACCTTAGTATCAGCAAGTAGCATGGAAGCAGCTTTGAAAGATTTGAAAAATACTGTTGAAGATGGTGCTAAACTTGGTGAGATTGTGGGAAAGAGACTGCTAGAGAAAAACATTGATACAGTCGTGTTTGATCGTAACGGGTATCTGTTTCACGGTATTGTTAAAAGTATTGCCGATGGGGCCAGAAAAGCCGGAGTTAAATTCTAGGGGGATATGGTGGACAGGTCAGATAGAAAACAAGAAAGTGAAATCAGCGAGAAGTTGGTCAAACTAAACAGAGTTTCCAAAGTAGTGAAAGGTGGACGAAGATTTTCCTTCTCTGCTCTCGTTGTCGTTGGGGATAAAAACGGAAAAGTTGGGTATGGTTCAGGAAAGGCCAATGATGTTGCTGAAGCAATTCGTAAAGCAGCAGAAAAGGCTAAAGAGAATATGATTATCATTCCTCTTTCAAAAGCAACCATCCCACACGAAATAATTGGTGATTATAAGAGTGCAAGTGTTCTTCTTCGCCCTGCAGTTCCAGGTACTGGAGTTATTGCAGGAGGAGCAGTGAGACACGTATTAGATGCTTGTGGAATCAAAGACGTACTAAGTAAGTCTCTTGGTTCTAAGAACAGTGTTAATACTGTTAAAGCTACATTTAATGCTCTTGAATCTCTCTTTGATGCTAAGGAACTTGCGAAATCTCGCGGGAAATCCTTAAGCGAGATGTGGGGGTAAAGATGGCTGAGGTTAAACGAATAAAAGTAACATTAGTGAAAAGTGTAATCGGTACCATCCCTGCACATAGACGCACAGTGAAAGCTCTTGGACTCAAAAAGATTGGAAGTAGTGTTATGCATGATGCATCACCTGCTATCAAAGGAATGGTTCGTGCAGTTTCTCACCTTGTGAAAGTCGAGGAGATATAACATGGGACAGATTAATGCACCTGTGGGTGCTAAAACAAGAAAGACAATCGTAGGACGCGGTTCTTCTTCAAAAGGTAGAACTTGTGGACGCGGTAATAATGGTCAAAATGCACGTAGTGGTGGTGGCGTCCGTCCTGGTTTCGAAGGCGGTCAAATGCCATTATTCAGAAGAGTGGCTAGGCGTGGATTCTCGAACTATCCATTCAAAGAAGAATTTGAAATTATCTCTCTTGACGCTATATCTGAAGCATACAATGATAACGATATTGTTAACATTGAAAGTTTAAAAGATAAAAGACTCGTCAAAGGGCATAAAGCTAAAGTAAAAGTTCTTGCTAATGGTGAACTCACCAAGAAGGTGGTGTTTGAGGGACTCAAGATTTCTGCATCTGCAGTCGAATTAATTAAAACGGCTGGCGGGGAAATTAAATAAAAAAGAGGATTGCGATGTCTAACTCCTTAGTTAATATGTTCAGGATTGATGAACTCAGAAAAAAGATCTCATGGACGGTCCTGTTTCTAGTAGTATTTAGAATTGGGGCATTTATTCCAATTCCAGGAATTGATCCTCAAGTATTAAAACTCTATTTCCTTTCACAGAGCAGTTCAAGTACCATCGGGCTTACAGAATATCTTAACTTCTTTGCCGGTGGAGCTTTCTCAAACTTTAGTTTGTTTATGTTAGGAATTATGCCTTACATATCAACACAGATTATCTTCCAATTATTAATGTTGGTTGTTCCTAGTTTGAAAAAACTTACTGAAGATGCTTCTGGAAGGAAAAAAGTTCAACAATATACCCGTTATGGAACTATATTAGTCTGTTTGATTCAGTCTTATGTAGTTACTGTGTATGCAAACTCAATACCTGATGTAATGACATTGCCTACTCTCCCATTTACATTAATTGCAATGCTTTCAGTAACAACTGGATCAATGTTTTTAGTATGGATAGGGGACCAAATTACGGCTCGTGGTGTTGGTAATGGGATTTCACTTCTCATTTTTGCCGGTATCGTTGCTCGAATTCCAAATGCACTTGTCACTCTTTTCCAGAGTGTTCAATCAGGTGTATTGAATCCAATCGTAGTATTAGTTGTTCTTGCAATGTTTGCAATTGTAGTTGCATTGGTTGTGTATGAACAGCGAGGACAAAGGAAAATTCCGGTACAGTACGCAAAGCGTGTTGTTGGAAGAAAGATGTATGGATCACAAAGTTCCTATATCCCTTTCAAGATTAACCCCTCCGGTGTTATTCCAGTAATATTTGCTTCAGCATTACTTTCATTTCCATTGCAGATTGCTGCATCACTCGGACCTGAAGTACGCTGGTTACAGGCAACAGCGAATTGGCTCAGTCCTCAGGGTGCCCCCTATCTTATCATCTATACCCTGTTGATTATTGCTTTCGCATTTTTTTACACCCAGGTTTCATTAAACCCTATCGAGATGGCTCGACAAATTAGGGAGAATGGTGGATCCGTTCCTGGTGTGCGTACTGAGAGACTTGAAGAGTATCTAACGAAAGTCTTGAATCGAATAGTATTGCCAGGGTCATTATTTCTTGCATTCATTGCCTTGATTCCTACAGTGGTTCAGAAGTTATTCAACTTCCCATCATCTGTGGCAATGTTACTCGGAGGAACTTCATTAATCATCATGGTTGGTGTTGACCTTGATACAATGAGCCAGATTGAAGGTATTATGAAAATGCACCATCAAGATGGTATCACGAGTAAAGGGCATATTAAAGCAAGGAATTTATAGGAGATAATTGAGATGAAAGTGAGAGCAAGTGTCAAACCAATGTGTGACAAATGCAAAGTCATTAGACGTGCTGGGGTAGTCCGAATTATTTGTGAAAACCCAAAGCACAAACAACGACAGAGATAATAGCTGATAAAAGCAGGTGAGAGGAGGCCATTTAATGGCGAGAATTGCAGGTGTTGATTTACCTAACAAAGCGGTAAAAATTGCATTAACCTATATTTATGGAATCGGTAGAGTCTCAGCGGTAGATATCTGCCAGAAGAGTAAAATAAACCCTGATGAAAGAATGAACAATCTTTCAGCAGACGATGTAAATGAACTTAGGAAGCTTATTGAAAATGAATATAAGGTTGAAGGTCGTTTACGTACTGAGGTTGCACTTAATATTAAACGTTTGATGGATATTGGTTGTAACCGTGGCCTACGTCACAGAAAGGGATTACCGGTTCGTGGACAAAGAACGAAAACTAATGCAAGAACCCGTAAGGGTAAGAAAAAGACCGTTGCCGGTAAGAAGAAATAAGGAGAACTGATTGTGGCTAAAGCAAAACGCAAAGTCAAGAAAACAGTATATGAGGGAAATGTCTATATCCAAGCGACGTTTAACAATACTATTGTGACTGTTACAGACCTCAATGGAAATGCAGTCTCATGGGCAAGTGCTGGTGGACTTGGTTTCAGAGGGGCAAAGAAATCTACCCCTTATGCTGCTCAAACAGCAGCTGAGACTGCTGCAAAGAAGGCAATGGATTATGGTCTTCGAGAAGTGAATGTATTCGTGAAAGGCCCAGGGGTCGGTCGTGAATCCGCTATTCGAACATTAGGTGGACTTGGTTTGAAAGTACGAAGTATCCGAGACGTCACTCCAATACCACATAATGGTTGTCGTCCTCGTAAGACGAGAAGAGTCTAATAAGGAGTAGGTGGAAACATGGCAAGATATACAGGACCTAAATGCAGGTATTGCCGGACTGAAGGGACAAAATTATTCCTTAAGGGTGATCGATGTCTTACTGGCAAATGTCCAATTGATAAGAAAAAAGGTGCTCCAGGGAAAGACCCTCGTGCACGAAGTAAGAAAAAAACTGACTATGGTATTCAGTTACGAGAAAAACAGAAATTAAAGAGAATGTATTGTCTATTAGAGAAACAATTCAAACTTACATTTAATGAAGCAGCTCGTATTCCTGGTAAAACAGGTGAAAACTTGATTATGTTGCTCGAACAAAGACTTGATAATGTGGTGTTCAGACTCCACTTTGCAAATTCAAGAAATCAAGCAGCACAGATCATTAACCACGGGCACGTTTTAGTGAACGGTACTCGAGTTGATATCCCATCTTACCGATTAAAAGTTGGTGATGAAATTGTGATTGGTGCTCAGAGTCAGAAAATGATTCTCATTAAAGAAAACTTAAAAGCTTTCTCTAAAAATGGATTAGTTCCATGGTTATCTCTTGACCCTGATAATATGAAAGGATCTTTCCTTGCAGTTCCTCGCAGAAGTGAGATCTCTGAGGTTAAAGACATTCAAGAGCAGTTAATCGTAGAACTCTATTCTCGTTAAGGAGTAAACATGGCACGTAAAAACCTTTTGAAAGGATTTAAAAGGCCGAAAGGAATCACCTTTGAGCATAGCTTAGTTGAGCCAGATAGTGGGCGCTTTGTCGCCTATCCCTTCGAAAGAGGGTATGGAACAACCGTTGGTAATACACTAAGAAGGATTCTTCTCTCCTCAATTCAAGGATATGCTGTTACTGCGTTAAAATTCACTTCGTTTAACGAAGAGGGATTACCTCATCTCGTAAGCAGTGAGTTTGAAGCTCTTCCAGGAGTGGTTGAAGATCTTCCGGAAATTATTGCAAGCATTAAGAAACTAAAAATCAAAATGCCTGAAGAGATTGAAGGAACAGTCCTACTTATTGAGTGTAAAGGGCCTGGGGTAATATCAGGTGCTGATCTTGAAAAGAACAACGTTGAAATTACGAATAAAGATCTAGTTCTGTTTACCATGATGGATGATGCGAATATCGAAATGGAGTTGCAAATTGACCTCGGACGTGGATATGTTCCTTCTGAGATTAATGAAAAGTATATAGAAGAAGTGGGTACTATCCCAATTGACGCTAGCTTTTCTCCAGTCACTCGTGTGAAATATGAAATTGAACCAACCCGTGTTGGACAAAGGAATGATTACGACAAGCTCATTCTTGATGTACACACAGATGGAACAATCTCACCAGAAAATGCTTTAGCTGAAGCTGCAAAAATTGCAAAAGACCATTTTGCTATCTTTATCAACTTTGATGAGAGTATGGTGAGTAGTAGTGATGAAATTGACGAAGGCGAAGAGAGAATTAAAAAGATTCTTAGCACTAATGTTATGGAGCTAGAACTTTCAGTACGATCAAGTAATTGTCTGAAGAATGCTCATATCCAGACCATTGGTGATCTAACCAAAAAGACTGAAGAAGAGATTGGCAAGACTCGAAATTTTGGAAAGAAATCACTTTCAGAGATCAAAGAGAAACTAAAAGAGTGGAATTTAAGTCTTGGTATGACAGATTACTCAGTCTTGAAGAACTCAGTTAGAATCCCAGGGAACAAGGAAGAAGAGAATGAAGCATAGAATTGGTTTTAATGCACTGAGCCGCAGATCTGGCCAGCGTAAAGCGCTCAAGCGCAATATGGTGACTTCGCTGTTTCGTTATGAAAGAATTGAAACAACTAAAGCGAAGGCTAAAGAAGTACAACGGGTCGCTGAGAAAATGATCACAAGAGCAAAACTCGATTCTGTTCATTCCCGTCGTATGATTGGTAGAGATATTAAAGATGAAGCTATCATAGCGAAACTCTTTACTGAAATTGCCCCATTATTCACAGAAAGAAAAGGTGGATATACTCGCATTCTGAAAACTGGTAGCAGGAAAGGTGATGCAGCTGAAATGGCAATCTTAGAACTTGTTGAAAAGACAAGTAAGCCTAAAAAAGGCGAAAAGAAAGAGAAAGAAGCTAAGAAAAGTTAAGACTATATTTTTAACTTTCAACAATTAAAGTCAGTGAAAACTATAGCCGCCCTCATACGAAGGCGGCTATAAATATTTATATAATAAAAAAATAGATCAATATCTCTTTTTTAAAGGAATATGCCATTCGCTTGACAATTGTAGAGTAGGTACGTATTATAATATAATTACAAATGGGGGTAACATATGAACGCATTATGGTTTATCCCTCTTTGTCTTGTTAGTATAATCCTAGGATGGTTAATTCGTTGGACGTATGCGAGATTTAAGCTCACATCGATCGAACAGAAGGCCGTTCGGTTGAATGAAGAAGCTATAAAAGATGCAGAAGCAAAAAGTAAAGAACTGTTAATTGAAACTCGAGATTTGTTGGTTAAAGAACAACAACAACAGGAGCGAGAAGCAAGAGAACGCAGAGGTGAACTTCAGAAAACAGAACGAAGATTGTTAGTAAAAGAAGAAAATTTAGAACGGAAACAATCAGAACTAGATGTCCAAAAGAGACAGCTTGCAGACAAAGAGGTGCTACATGTTCAGAGAGATAAAGCTCTGTCTGAAATGGAAGCTAAGTGGTTGGTAGAACTTGAGAGAGTTGCGTCTATGACGAGTGAAGAAGCAAAACAACTTATCATGGATAATCTTCAAGTTGACGCAAAAAGAGACGCTCAACTCGTTATAAATAAGATTGAACAAGAAGCTCAGTTAAAAGCTGATAAACTTGCTCGAGACATTATTGTCACTACTATTCAGAGAATCGCAACAGAAGTTAGTTCTGAGGTGACGGTAACAACAGTTTCCTTACCTGGCGATGAGATGAAAGGGCGAATTATTGGTCGAGAAGGAAGAAACATAAGGACGTTAGAAACGCTTACCGGAGTAGATATTATTATTGATGATACACCAGAAGCTGTTGTTATTTCCTGTTTCGATCCTGTGAGAAAAGAGATAGCCCGCGTTTCCCTCGAAAGATTAGTCCAGGATGGAAGGATTCACCCTGCACGAATTGAAGAAGTGGTAACAAAAGTAACCAAAGAAATCACAAGAGTTATCATTGAAGAGGCAGATAAAGTATTATTTGACCTTGGAATTCATAATATGAGCCAAGAGATGATAAGGGCACTTGGAAAATTGCATTTTAGAACAAGTTATGGACAAAATGTTTTAAACCATTCTAAGGAAGTTGCAGTTCTTGCTGGCATGATTGCGAGTGAAGTCGGTGCTGACAGAGAAATTGCGCGCCGTGGTGGACTTTTACATGATATTGGTAAAGGGATGGAATCTGAAGGGGATGCAAACCATGCAGAGATGGGAGCAGACTTAGCTAAGAGATTAGGTGAAGATCCTCGTGTTATAAACTCTATTTTATCTCATCATGATGATATTGAGCCAAATTGTATAGAATCAGTTATCGTACAGATTGCAGATGCTATCTCAGCAGCAAGGCCAGGAGCTCGTAGAGAAACAATTGACAACTATATTAAGAGACTTGAGAACCTTGAACACATTGCTGAAAGCTTCACTGGTGTTGATAAGGCTTTTGCTATACAAGCTGGAAGAGAATTAAGAATCTTAGTAAATAATGAAAGTGTATCAGATGATGGGGCAAAAGAGATTGCAAAAGGAATCGCTGGGAGAATCGAAGCAGAGCTTAGATATCCTGGACGAATCAAAGTCACAATTATTCGTGAAATGCGCGTAGTAGAATACGCAAGATAAAGGATTGTATGGCAACACAGCGTACACTTAAGGCTCTACTTCTTGGGGATGTTCTTGGACAACCTGGGTGTAGAGCCCTTTTTATTGGATTACCTCAGCTCATTAAGCAACATAGAGCAGATATCGTAATTGTCAATGGAGAGAATGCCGATAATGGATTTGGCCTTACAGAAGAGATTGCGAGGCAATTCTTTTCACTAGGAGTACATGTTATTACTAGTGGAAATCATATCTGGCAAAAGGAAGAGTTTAGAACTACCCTAGATAAGGATGAAAGAATCTTGAGACCTGCAAACTATCCGAAGTCAGCTCCTGGGCATGGCTCTACGATAATAGATATCAAAGGATCTAAGATTGGGGTAATAAATTTGCAAGGAAGAATGCAGATGAGTACTATTGATTGTCCTTTTCAAGTAGGTTCTCAAATAGTTGAAAGAATGAAAAGAACAACAGATGCAATACTTATAGATTTCCATGCAGAGATTCCTCAAGAGAAAGAAGCTCTTGCTCTATACCTTGATGGATCTATAACAGCACTAGTTGGGACCCACACTCATGTACAAACATTTGATGCAAGAATTCTCCCAAAAGGAAGTGCTTATATAACAGATATGGGAATGTGTGGCCCCTTCAACAGTGTGATTGGGTCAGACCCAATGATTGCAATTAAAAGACAGATGACACAGATTCCGTTTAGAAATGAAATAGTCGATGCTCCTGCGACTTTGCAAGGAGTTGTGATAGAGATTGATGTCTCAAATAAGAAAGCGATTTCAATTGTTCCCTTCCAAGAGAATTACCATATCTAAATATGAAAAAGAGAGTGAAAAAAGTAAAAGTTATTGATCTCTTAGTCAATCAGTATCCTGATACCGAACGATCTGTTCTTCTCTCATATATTGCTTCTAAACAAGTGAGTATTGATGGAGAGGGTGTGAGAGATTCTTGGCAACTTTTTCCATCTACTTCAACTTGTGTGATTCAAAATACTAAATATGTTTCTCGAGGTGGATTAAAACTTGCAAAAGCACTCCTAGCTTGGGATCTTGATGTAACTGGATTAGTCTTTGTCGATGCAGGTTCCTCAACTGGTGGTTTTACTGATTGTCTTTTGCAAAATGGTGCGCAGAAAGTACATTGTGTCGATGTTGGGTATAATCAACTTGACTGGCGGCTTAGAGTCGACCAGAGAGTTATTGTTCATGAGAAGACAAACATAATGCATATTCTTCAAGGAGATATTGAAGTTGATGCAGCAGTAGCGGATCTCTCGTTTCGATCTATTTCTGGTGCTGCCTCACATATTTTGAGTCTAACTCACCAAAAATGGATGATATCTCTCATTAAACCTCAGTTTGAAATTGAAGGTAGTAGAGAAGATTTCTCAGGTGTTATTACAGATAACAACCTTTTATATGATACTCTAATATCTGTTTATAGAAGCTTAGAGAATGAGAATATTGGAATCAAGGCTATCATTAACTCTCCGATCAAAGGTAGAAAAGGGAACAGGGAATTTCTTGCAATGCTTGTAGTATCACAAGGTCTCTCAATAGATCAATTTAAGCAAGAGATAGAAATCCTTATTCATGATACTGAACAAAAGTAAGGAGAACTATGATCAAACTATTTGGGCTCTGGTGCCAGTAACGCTCTATTACGTCCTTCATCCTTTGCTTTATAAAGAGCAATATCAGCTCTGCGTATAAGATCTTTTAAATCTTCTCCAGGAATATGTTCTGCCACTCCAATACTTATAGTACAAAGAATCTCATTTCTTAATCTGTTTTGTTCAATAGAAGAGCATAGCGATTTACCAACATTAATAGCATCGCTACCCTTCATGTGAGGAAGTAATATCATTAATTCATCGCCTCCCCAACGTGCGATATAACCTTGAGCTCCTATATCTTTTAAAAGAAGGCTAGAAATATGAATTAATACTTCATCTCCAACGCCATGACCAAAGGTGTCGTTAATATGTTTGAACTCATCTAAATCGATCGCAATGATAGAAAAAGGCTGTGAATTTAGAATGTGTGTTTCTCTTTCTCTTTCAATAAGGATATCGAATTGCCTTCTATTCATCAGGCCTGTGAGAACATCGATATTGCTCAACCTCTCTAACTCAGCTGTTCTCTCTTTTACTTGTTGACTCAATTCTTCTACCATTTTTTGTTGAAGCGATTCTTTTGCTCTTCTATGTGTGAGAAGACGTTGATTTATGAAGTATAAGACTATTAATAGAAACAGTATTGCAACTAAATTAATATATAAAGATTTATCATATGCTTTCATAGCTTCTTTGATACTTACATCAAGAGCAATGGTAAGAGGAAAATTCGAAATTTGAGCAATCGGTATATAGACATCCTTTAATGAGAGTATTCTCATTCCCCCCTTCAGAGATGAATCATTTTGCTCCAATTGTTCGATGAGGGAGAATTGTGTCATTTCAGAGATTGAATAAATTGGAGTTTCCTGATTCTCCTCTTTAAACAAATCATTATACCATGATGCATAGATGTTTCCTTGAGAATCATACAATATAGCTTTTCTTATTCCATTCAACAATTGAATTAGAAGAGGATCAAAGAGAAAGTCAGTTTTAATCACCAGTGCAATAATCGCATGTGGATCTAGATTTTCGTTATAGATAATCTTACTCATGACAATCACACTTTCCGCTTGATGAATGATTGGAGAGAGGCAGAATTCTTTTTGTTGCTGAATCTGATTTGTTTCTATAATATTTTGTATTTGAATAAGATCTGGAGATTGTGTGTGGTAGGTTGAATAGAGAGTGTCCCCGGTTTCGCTAAAAAAAATAACTCCGTCTAAATCTTCTTGAAGTAGTAACTGCCTTCTGATTATCTGATCAAGGAAATCCTTCTCTTGTGTATCCTTCATATTCCCTTTCTTAGCTGCTTGGTCTAATAACGCTATTGTCATTTCATATGTTTTAAGATTGTTCGAAATTTTTTCTGCAAGTAAGCTTGCTTGCAATTGTAGCCTGAGTTCTAGATTATGTAACTCTTGGTTTCTCTGCAGATTTAATGTGAGAGCAAAGAGGATGAAGAGAACCACCATTATTATGAAGGGTAGGGTGTTGTGAGAAAAAAGTGATGGGCGAGAATCAGAATTTTTCATATTTCTCATGTACTGTACTCATAATTAGGGGTGTCTAAATTTTTGATAAAATCGGTGAACAGAGTATAAGTAGTGATGGGAATTCCAATTTTTTCTGCTATATTTTTTTCTTCCTTCACTAATCTATTTCGTATTTGAGTAATTATATTCTCTTTCGGGATTATAATAGTAGAACCGTTTCGCAACATAACTAATTTCGCTTCATATTGAGCTATTGCTGCTTCTACTCGTGCTTCATCAACGATACTTTCCCATGCTGAGAGGATGATATTCTGGGTGGTAGGGGGCAATCTATTCCAAAAAGGACGAGAAACTATTGGTACGTATTGAGCAAAATATTCGTTGTCCTCCCACACATGGTTGATATAATTTTCATAAAGTTTTGCGCTTACAATTGTTTCGTATGAGGTTAATACCCCATCTACTTTTCCGCCTTTTAGGGCTAAAGGAAGATCTGGCCAAGCAATAGTAACAGCAGATGCTCCCAGAGCTTCAATGCGTAGCTCATTTGCAATTCCACCTGCGACTCTAATTCTTTTAGTAATAAAATCATTTGGATTCTCGATTACTTTGCGAGTTGAAAATATATGTGTATGGCCTAAGTCTATGAAACGGCCAAGAACTTTGACATCAATTTTCTTTTCGATAGAAGATATTACATTTTTCCCAACCTCACTTTCCATAAGAGCGTATGAGATCTTACCTGGTCTTCCATACAAGCTAGGGAGGAGAAAGACTCCAACTTCTGGGACAAGTTTATCAAACTGCCATGTCCCAGGAACTGCGATCTCAACTTTTCCTTGTGCAAGAGCTCGAAATATATCAGCATCTTTGAATAATGATGCGGCAGGATAAAATTCAATTGTGTACAGCCCTTCTAACTTTTCTTTGAGGATATTTGTAAATCGTAGAACTGATTTAGTTTGAACATGAGCGTTCGTATTTTCTACAGAGATCCTTATAACAGGTAAAGGCTCACTATGTATAATAGGCGGAATAAAAAAAGTGGAAAGAAGGAGGAGGATGATATATTTGGTTATACACGCCATTCTATATGCCTTCATGAAAGAATTCTCACTTTTTTAAATAATTATCATACTTATATTACTTAGTGAAGAATTAATTGTCGTATAATACCAATGATGTAAGCCATAATCTCACTTTGAGTAAGTATACCATAATTATAACTGTTATAAAACGCTAAAATGAGTATATATACCAGAGATGCTTGATGAAATTATTCAAGTAGAAAAAAATGCTTAATTGATTTCAAGAGATACCACTTCTAGGGAATCTATTGTACATTTTTATTTATAATTTCGCCTTTTATGATAAAAATAACATCTTTTAGTGAAAAATTACTTTTTAGGTTCTTTTCCACTTGCTCATAGCGTA
This sequence comes from Sphaerochaetaceae bacterium, assembly GCA_963663665.2. GTDB lineage: Bacteria > Spirochaetota > Spirochaetia > Sphaerochaetales > Sphaerochaetaceae > SABI01. Next base: position 553,118 of record CAXXKP010000001.1, on the reverse strand, counting down.
AAGTGTTACTTTTATCGATGAGGGAAGAATCTAGGAATTCTTCACTAAGATGAATATACCCAATATTATTTGAGACAGTATATCCGATAAGAGAAGTGTGTGGAGGAATATATGAAATAGCTCCTTCAATCAATAAGCCTTGAGGAACTCCTTTGAGAAGTTCTTCTAGGAAATTATGAACTATGAGAGAATTATTTTTGACCATGATAGATGAATTAGTATAGCGATATGTTGAGTCGACTGCGGAAGGAATAGGGAAATATAATGTGAGGAGAATTTCTTTCTCTTCCTCTTTTCTTTCACTTATATGGTTCTTAATAAGGGGGATTACTCCCGATGCATCAATAGATTTTTTGATAGTAGGTAAAGATATGATTATCATAAGTGATAAAACAATCAGTATGGCGAGGAATACCAGGAGGACTTTTACTATTTTTACTTGTGAGAATTGGTCATTAGCCATCTTAATTATCATACACTGAAAGTAATACAATGATAAGCTTCTATTTACATCAGATGAAAAACCTCGTATGATATTTCCATCTATGAGAATTCTAAAAGGTATTGCTGCTTCGGCAGGTATTGGCATCGGGAAAACATTTCTCTATGTACATGAAAAGATTGTAATTCCGCATAATAATGTTGAGGAAGAAAACCTCTCAATTGAGAAGAAACGTTTTCATAGTGCTCGGAAGAAAGTCGATAAACAATTAAATAAATTAGTTTCCGAGGTAAGTGGAGAGGATCATCGGAAGATCCTTGAAACGCATCTTTTGATGCTTCAAGACCCAGAATTTATTTTGTCAGTGGAGACCTTGATTGAAAAAGAGAGAGTCTGTAGTGAGTGGGCAGTAGAGAGAATTGTTAGTTCTCTCATCGAGATGCTTGAGACCTCTAACGATCCTGTACTGAGAGAGAGAAAAGCAGATTTTTATGATATTGGTTGGAGAATCATCTGGATGATGATGGGGAAATCACGACCAAGCCTTTCAACTATTAATAAAGAAGTCGTTCTCGTTGCAGATTCCTTGTTACCATCAGAGGCTCTTACTCTTGATCCTAGTAAAATTAAAGCAATTGCCCTTGATCGAGGTGGAAGAACAAGCCATGTTGCAATTTTAGCAAGAGCTTTACAAATACCTACGGTCTTAGGCTTAGGAAGAATAACTGAAAAAGTTCACATGGGTGATGAGATAATTGTTGATGGGAACTTAGGTGAAGTTTCCATCAGACCAAACTCTGCTTCTGCAAAAAAAATGAATGAGAGATTTGTTAAGTGGATGGCTCATGAAAAAGAGTTAGAACAATTAACTGATCTAGCAACAATAACAAAAGATGACCATAGGGTTGTATTAAAAGCAAATATTGAAACTGTTGAAGAATTAGAAGCTGTTGTTACTCATGGTGCTGATGGTATTGGACTCTTTAGGTCAGAGTTTCTTTTTTTGAAACCTGGTGGTGCAACAGAAGAGGAACAATTTATAGCATATAAATCAGTAATTGAGAGAATGAAAGATATTGGTCCTGTTACAATTAGAACTATCGATGTTGGCGGAGATAAAGTCATCCCTGGTATGGAAGGTCTTGGAGAAGAGAACCCTATTCTTGGTTGGAGAGCTGTTCGTTTTTGTCTATCAAGAAAAGATATCTTTAGAATCCAATTGAGAGCCATCTTGAGAGCAAGCGCTTTTGGAAAAGCAAAAATTATGTTTCCTATGATTAGTGGTCCAGAAGAGCTAGATAATGTAATAATTGTATTAGAACAAGTAAAAGATGAGTGTAGAAGGACTGGAATCGAATTTGATGAAGATATCCAGGTTGGAATTATGATAGAGGTCCCTTCAGCAGCTCTTGTTGCAGATTTATTAGCAACAAAAACAGACTTCTTCTCCATTGGAACAAATGATTTAATTCAGTATACTATTGCGGTAGATCGAGGAAACGATAAGATAGCTTATCTTTATCAACCCTTTCATCCAGGTGTACTGAGGTTAATTAAAATGATCATTGAAAAAGGTCATGAGCACAATATCCCTGTAGCAATGTGTGGTGAAATGGCAGGGGATCCTTTATCAACAGTGTTGTTAGTTGGTTTAGGACTAGATGAATTCTCGATGAGTCCAATAAGTATATTGGAGATTAAGAATATTATCAGGTCAATCACATTGCAAGAAGCGAAGGAACTGGTGGAGACTGTGATGGAGATGAAATCTCACATCAATATAAACACCTATATAAGGGAATGGATGCATGTTAGATTCGGAAGTATTGTCACTGCGTAAGCAGAATGTACCTATAGTAGCAATTATTGGAAGACCCAATGTTGGAAAATCTACTTTATTTAATCGTTTAATAAGAAAAAGAAGAGCCATCACAGATGCAATGCCAGGAGTTACACGAGATCCAATCCCTGAAAAATGGTTATTGGGGAATCATCCTGTACTCCTCGTTGATAGTGGAGGGGTAAAGCTTGATAAGGAAGGACTAGATTTTATTGTTACAAAAAAAAGTCTTTCACTTTTAGAAATAGCTGATGTTATTATTTTGCTGATGGATTGTACTGAAGTAACAGCAGAAGATGAAATGCTTATTCAGACACTCAGACGTTTTAGTGATAAGGTTATCCTTGCTGTAAATAAAGTAGATGATCCAGTAAGGGATGTTCTCGTGTACGATTTCCATAGGTTTGGGTTCCCTCGTCTTGTTCCTCTCTCTTCTGCACATGGACTTGGCATCGACCTCTTAGAGGAAGAACTCATGGATATGCTGAAGTTAGTAGAGAGTGAAGAAGAAGTAGAAGTAGAACAGAGGATTAAGATTGCTGTTCTTGGGAAACCTAATACAGGAAAATCAACACTTACTAATGCATTAACAGGACATGACACTTCGATTGTGAGTGAGATTCCTGGTACTACTCGTGATGTTATTATGGGAGAATTCTCGTATAAAGGATCAGATTTTACTATTCTTGATACTGCTGGTATAAGAAGAAAAAGTAAAGTCGATGAGGATGTAGAATATTATTCAGTCAATAGAGCAATCAAGACAATTGATGAAGCAGATATAGTTTTGTTACTCATAGATGTGAACACTGGCCTCGTTGAACAAGATAAGAAGATTGCCCAACTCATTGTGAGAAAAGGGAAAGGTGTTGTTCTTGTTTTTAATAAGATAGACACTCTCACGGGAATTGAGAATGAACTTGATGCGATTAAAGATAGAGCTCGTTTTATATTTCCAATTCTTTCATTTGCTCCAATTGTTCCAATAAGTGCAGAGAAAGGTATTGATATTGATAAAATGCTTGATGTTGTATGGTCGGTATGGAGACAGCTCAATAAGCGGATTGAAACAGCACAGCTCAACAATTTCTTAGGAGATTGGAGTACAGCCTACGAACCTCCCCGAATTGCTCACAGACATTATAAAGTTTATTATGGAACACAAGTCAGTGCTAATCCTGTTAGATTTTTGTTTTTTGTGAATAGAAAAAAAGATTTTCCAGATGGATATGTTCGGTACCTACAAAACTGTATTCGACGAGATCTTGGTTTTACTCAAATTCCAATTACTCTCGACATGAAAGAAAGAAGGCGTAATTCGCCACAAACAAGGCTCTAATGGATATTAAGGCTGTCTGTTTTGACATTGATGGAACGATGTATCCTCTTTGGATGACAAAATTGGCTCTTGTTCCCACTTTTTTTCCTTCAATTTCTCTCATTAGAAGTATTCAACGTTTTAGGAATTTTATGAGAGAAGAAGGTATAAAAGAAACAGAGCCTCCTAACAAAAGAGGGTTTATTAATAGACAAACTCTATTTGTTCAACAGAAGATAAACAAATCTGTTTCTGTCGATCTTTTAGAAAAAAAGATTGATGAGCAGTTCTATAAAAGAATGGAGTCCTCCTTTTCTTACATTAGATCATACCCATATCTGAGAGAAACTATTAAATTGATTAGAGAAAAAAATATTATAATTGGTGCCTTATCAGATTTCCCTATCCAGAACAAGCTTGAGAATCTTCATATAAATGATTTGGTGGATTATGCAGCCTGTACTGAGGAGTCCGGATATCTTAAACCTCATAAAGCTCCATTTGAATATATGGGACGTATTATGGGCGTCCCATTAAAGAATATCCTTTATATTGGAGATAGCTATAAAAAAGATATTATTGGAGCAAATAGGGTCGGCATGCAAACTTGCTTGCTCTTAGTGCACACTCATGGTAAAAATAAGAAAGAGAATTATAAACATACTTTTCCCCTTGCCGATTTTATCTGTTCGGATTACCTCGATATGAAACGGCAACTTCATGAATTTATCAGTTAGGAGGTTCTCATGAGAGAATTGCTTCCGATGTTGCTCTCAGTTACCCTATTTATTATCACTCTGATTGTTATCGCCACTCTGAGGAAAGCAGATCAGAAATATAGAAAAGTTGAATTGATAAAGAAGTATGTAAATCAATTCAATGAAAAGATGAAAAATACAGCAGACGAGATGAACACTACAATTGTTGAAGTTAATTCAAAACTTGAAGAAGCGAGAGAGAACACTGCAGTTGCTATAACGCAAATTACTCACGAAAAAGAAGAACTTTTCTCGCACCTAAAGGATCTCCAAGAATTACAAGCAACAATAGTTCAGTATCACACAGTTCTTTCTGATCTTTCTTCGATGACCGAGAGTGTAGAAGATCGGCTCAATGTAGTAAAAGAAGATATGAATGAGATTCAAAAAGTTGAAACACTCATAGCAGATTTCTCAGTCTCAATCCAAGATTCTCATGACGTAATGGATACTATGCAACAGTCCCTTCATCAGTCAATTGGAGTGTATCAAACAAAAATAGAAGACCTCATCGAATCCTCTATTGAACAACTTTCTCATTCATTTGAAGAAAAGAAGGATGAGTTTGTTTTAAGTACAAATCCCCTTCTTACACAAATGAATTCTCTTGTTTCAGCTCTATTTAATGAAGTTTCTCTTCAAGTAGAAAAAGTTGAGCAAGAAATCTCATTTCTTCATAAAGCCAAAGATTCTGCATTGGAAGAACTTAAACAACATATTCTTGACTCCGAGAAAGATCTTGAAATTCAGAAATCTTCTTTAGATGAACTGCAAAAAGAGAGAACTCATTTAAGTGAATTGGTGGCTCGCTTACATGGTGAAGAGCAGCAAGTTAGTGAAATGCTCGAACGTAAAAAGAAAGAAATTACATACTCAGATGAGCATCTAGAAGAGGCACAACAGAATATTGCTTCTTCAAAGGAAGAGTTTGAGAATATCAGACAAGAAGTGATGAGTTCTAAAGAACAATTGACTCATCTAGAAGATGAAATAGCAGAGGCTCTTAAGATAAAGGAAGAGCTGCAAAAAGAGGAAGAATTAGCATCTCTCTTAGAAAGAGAGAAAATTGATTATCCGAATTTCGATGAAGAAGATGAAGTTGTTGATGAAATTATAGATGAAGAAATTGATGAAGAAGATTTACAAGATACATTATTTGATTCTTCCTTCTTTATTGATGAGTTTGATAATGAGTTTTCTGTGCAAGAACAAGATGATGTAGAGAGTGACGAAACATTTGAGATGATAGAAGAGGATTATCAAGAACAAGACTTAGATGAATATGAACAGGAAGGCTGGGAGTCCAATACTAATTTTCTTGATATAGAAGAGGACATTGAAGAAGTACAACTCTATGACTATGAAGAGGATTTTGAAGAATTTGAGGAAGTCGAAAAAGTAGAGGAAATACTCGAAGTAGAGGAAGAAGAAAAAAAGAAAAAGGATCAAGTAATACACGAACACATAATTCACGATAAAGAAGATGATGAAGAAGAAATCTTTATCGATGAAGAAGACGAATAACCGTTGAGGCTCTTGTCATTCTCCTCTCCTGTATGATAATGTCCATAAGTACCGACATTATCGGATAAATCATAAGAATTTGATTATCACCCCCGACAACCTTTCGGTGCATATATGCAGATGAGAGGCTTTTCACCTTTTTAATAATTGGTGCTTTTCTTTCATATTGCATTGAAACGAACTATATGAGAGGAGAATCATTGTGTCAAAATTTATTTTTGTATTAGGTGGAGTTGTTTCATCACTCGGGAAGGGAATCACTGCAGCATCTTTAGGGACACTATTAAAAAGTAGGTCTCTAGATGTAACAGTTGTTAAATTTGACCCATATATTAATGTAGATCCTGGTACAATGAGCCCTTACCAACACGGTGAGGTGTTCGTTACCGATGATGGGGCAGAAACGGATTTGGATCTTGGCCATTATGAAAGATTTCTACACACCTCTCTATCTAAACAAAATAACATCACAGCAGGAAGAATTTATCACAATGTTATCCAAAAGGAAAGAAATGGGGAATATCTAGGAAATACTGTGCAAGTTATTCCTCATATCACTACCGAGATTAAAGAGCATCTGTATAAAGTCGCAGATAATACTAAGGCAGATATTATATTAGTTGAAATAGGAGGAACTGTTGGTGATATCGAATCCCTCCCATTTCTTGAAGCTATTCGACAAATGAAACATGAACTGCCTCCACACTCTACACTCTATATGCACGTTACTTTAGTTCCTTATATTGCTGCAGCAAAAGAGCTGAAGAGTAAACCAACTCAGCATAGTGTCAAAGAATTACGTTCGATTGGGATTCAACCAGATATTATTGTATGTCGCTCTGATCGTGAGATTCCGCAATCAATGAAAGAAAAGATAGCCTTATTTTGTGATGTTGCTGAAACTGATGTTGTGAGTAATCCTGATTTGAAAAGCATTTATGAAGTTCCTTTACTTTTTCAAGAACAGAAAGTCGACCTTCTTGTTTTAGAGAAATTAAATCTTTCTCCAAACCCAATTGATATGAGAGATTGGAATACGATGGTAGATGGGATGAATAATCCAACTCAAGAGGTTACAATCCTGCTAGGAGGAAAGTATGTCGATTTAGCTGATGCCTATATGAGTGTAAGTGAATCAATCACGCATGCTGCTACTTCAAAAAAAGTTAAAGTTATCATAAAAAAAGTTGACACTGAAAAGGTAGAGGATTTAAGTGATAAAGAGATTGCAAACATCTTTGATGGCATTGACGGTCTTATTATTCCTGGAGGATTTGGTTCGAGGGGAATACAAGGTAAGATTCGTTTAATCAAGCATGCTAGAGTCAATAATATTCCCTTCTTAGGCCTTTGCTTAGGAATGCAATGCGCTGTGATTGAATTTGCTAGAAATGTTGCTTCTCTTAAAGATGCAAATAGTACTGAGTTTGATAAGGATACTGCATGTAATATCTTCGATTTGATGGAGAATCAAAGAGGAGTTCAACTTGGTGGAACGATGCGCCTCGGACGATATGAATGTTCTATAAAAGACAAAACCTCGCTTCTTTATAAAACCTATAAGGTTAATTCAATGTTCGAACGTCATAGGCACCGATATGAATTCAATAACGACTATAAAGTAGAATTAGAAAATCATGGTCTTGTATTCTCTGGTATTTATGAAAAAGAGCAATTAGTAGAGGCGATTGAATTACCATCTCATCCTTATTTCATTGCAGTACAATTCCATCCAGAATTCTTAAGTAGACCAAAAAAACCACACCCTCTGTTCGTTGGACTTATAGAAAGTGCAATGACATACCATGAAGAAAAATAGTTGAGTTTCTAAAAACACTTGACGAATGGTTTTCGCAATTAGTATGTTTGTTTTGGTTGCTAGTATCTCTTTCTCTAAAAAAATAGGGGATGAGGTGTGCTTAGCCAATATTAATGTGAATACAGGTATTTCATGAGCAAAAAAGAGAAAAAAGTAGAAGAAATTGTTGAAGAAAAAGTCCAAGAGGCACCAGAAGTTTTGGTAGAGAAAAACGAAGATAGCTTAACACTACCACCAGAGATAGTCCGAATTACTGAACTCGAAGAAGAACTCGAAAAAGTAAAGAAAGAAGTCGCTGAAGAAAAGGGCAACCTGCTACGTAAAAGTGCGGATATGGATAATTATCGAAAGAGGTTGATTCGTGAAAAAGAGAGCGCTGTTCAATATGCGAATGAGCGTTTAATTAATGATCTTATTCCTGTTATTGATGGTTTTGATCGAGCGATTGAGGCTTCTGATACTAAAGACTTAGCAGGGTATGTTGAAGGCGTAAAAATGATTCGTACGCAGCTACTTGACGTTCTTGACCGAAATTGGGGTCTGAAACCTATGACTGATATCGTTGGAAAAGAATTCAGCCCTCATGAGCATGAGGCATTAATGATGGAGACTGGAGATGAGTTTGAAACTGAGACAGTCCTTGCCGAATTGCAAAAGGGTTATTATCTTCATTCTAAGGTGTTACGCCACGCAAAAGTAAAAGTAGGCAAGCCGTCATAAAAAGAATTGAAAATTTTTCGAGATTTTCTAATATGTGTAAATTGAATAAAATAGGAGAACTATTATGGGTAGAATAATTGGAATTGACTTAGGAACAACAAACTCTTGTGTTTCTGTAATGGAAAACGGGGATGCTGTTGTTATCCAGAATGCTGAGGGACAAAGAACAACCCCCTCAATTGTTGGATTTACCGCCAAAGGGGAACGTCTTGTTGGACAACCAGCTAAGAACCAGATTGTAACAAACGCTGAAAACACTGTTTCATCAATAAAGAGATTTATGGGGCGCCGTTTTGTTGAAGTGCCATCAGAAATATCAAAAGTCTCATATAAGGTGAAATCAGGGCCATCTGATGAGATCAGAGTCTCTATTCGTGATAAAGAATACTCACCTCAAGAAATTTCAGCTGCAATTTTGCAGAAGATGAAAAAAACAGCAGAAGATTATTTAGGGGAACCAGTTGTTGAAGCTGTTGTTACAGTACCTGCTTACTTTAATGATGCACAACGCCAAGCAACAAAAGATGCTGGTAAAATTGCTGGACTCGATGTAAAGAGAATTGTGAACGAACCAACAGCTGCAGCTCTTGCGTATGGACTTGGAAAAGACTCTACAAAAGAAGAGAAGATTGCAGTATATGACCTTGGTGGTGGTACTTTCGATATTTCTATCCTTGAATTAGGTGATGGAGTATTTGAAGTAAAATCAACCAATGGTGATACTCATCTTGGTGGTGACGACTTCGACCAAAAGATTATTGATTGGCTTGTAGAAAGCTTTAAGAAAGAGAGTGGGATTGATTTATCGAAAGATAAGATGGCATTACAGAGATTAAAGGAAGCTGCTGAAAAAGCAAAAATCGAATTATCTAGTACGAAAGATACCTCAATTAACCTTCCTTACATCACAGCAGATGCATCAGGTCCAAAACACCTCCAAATGAACCTTTCTCGCGCTAAATTCGAACAAATGGTAGCAGATCTCATTGAAAGAAGTAGAAAGCCATGTTTGAATGCACTCAAAGATGCAGGATTATCTCCAAAAGACATTGATGAGGTTATTTTAGTTGGTGGTAGTACAAGAATGCCAGCTGTCGGTGAGATGGTAAAAGAGATTTTCCAAAAAGAACCACATAGAGGTGTTAACCCTGACGAAGTAGTAGCTATGGGCGCTGCCATTCAAGGTGGAATTTTAGGTGGAGATGTAAAAGATGTTTTACTTCTTGATGTTACACCACTTTCTTTAGGTATTGAAACACTTGGTGGAATCTCAACTAAACTTATAGAGAGAAATACAACTATTCCTACAAGAAAAAGTCAGATTTTCTCTACAGCCGCAGATAGCCAAACAGCAGTATCAATCCATGTCCTCCAGGGTGAGAGAGAAATGGCTAGCCAGAACAGAACTCTAGGTAAATTTGATCTGATTGGAATTCCAGCAGCTCCTCGAGGGGTGCCTCAAATTGAAGTTGCTTTCGATATCGATGCTAACGGAATTGTTCACGTAAGTGCAAAAGACTTAGGAACAGGAAAAGAGCAGAAAATTAGAATTGAATCATCTTCCGGAATTTCTGATTCAGACATTGAGAAAATGGTAAAAGAAGCAGAAATGCATGCTGAAGAAGATAAGAAAGAGAGAGAAAAGATTGAAGTAAGAAATGAAGCCGATAGCCTTCTTTATTCAACAGAAAAATCGTTGAAAGATTATGGTGACAAAATTTCGTCTGACGAGAAATCAAAGATTAATGAGGCAATGGAAGCTCTTAAAAGTGCTATGACCTCTGGTATAGTTGAAGATATAAAGTCAAAGACTGAAGCGTTACAACAAGCTGCTTATAAATTAGCAGAAGAAATGTATAAAGCAAATGCAACTCAAGGCGAAGGGGCTACTGAAGAGGCACCTACTGATTCAAATAGTTCTACATCAGGAAAAGATGATAATGTTGAAGATGCAGACTACGAAGTTGTTGACTAAAACTTATTGAAAAAGGAAGTGTTATACCGTGGCTAAACGGGATTATTACGAAGTTTTAGGGGTTCAAAAAGGAGCCTCTGCTGATGAAATTAAGAAAGCCTATCGCAAATTAGCTGTTGCTAACCACCCGGATAAAAATCCGGGTGATTCTGCTGCAGAGGATCGTTTCAAAGAAGCTAGTGAAGCCTATGAAATCTTGAGTAATGAGCAAAAACGCCAAGCATATGACCAGTATGGGTTTGCCGGTGTTGATGCGGGTGGAGCTCAAGATTACTCAAACGTCTATAGAGATTTTAGTGATCTATTTGGTGGAGGAGGATTTGGAGATATTTTCGGTTCCTTCTTTGGCGGTGGTGGAGGACGACCTCAGGGAGGTCGAAGAGGGCCTTCTGTTGGGTCTTCTCTACGCTATGATGTTGAAGTAGATTTTAAAGATGCTGTATTTGGAACGAAAATCGAAATTTCATTTGCTCATCATATTCACTGTTCTACTTGTTCAGGTAGTGGTGTGAAAAGTGGCTCTGGAAAGAAAATATGTCCAACTTGTAACGGTACAGGACAGGTAAGAAGAAATTCTGGGTTCTTTTCAATTGCTTCAACTTGTCCTACTTGCCAAGGCGAAGGGCATATTGTAGAAAATCCTTGTGATGATTGTCATGGTTCTGGATTAAAACGGAAGCAACAAAAAGTAAAAGTCTCAATTCCACCAGGAGTTGATACTGGTAACAGAATATCACTTTCTGGGATGGGCGATGCAGGTCCTAATGGAGGTCCATCAGGAGATCTTTATGTGTATGTTAATGTTCGCCCACATAAATATTTTGAACGTTCTGGAAATGACTTATATTGTCAAATCCCTATATCATTTACCCAGGCATCATTGGGTGCTACCATAGAAGTAATGACTATTGATGATGTGAGAGTGAAAGTCGCAATTCCATCAGGTACACAGAGTGGGAAAATTTTACGATTACGGGGGAAAGGTGTTCCTTTACTGCGCTCTTCTAGTGACCAGAGAGGAGATCAATATATTAAGTTAGTGGTTGAGACTCCTAAGAAATTACACAAAGAAGCGAAAAAGCTTATGGTACAGTTATCTGAAGTAATGGGTGAGAATGAGAGCCCAGAACCTGTTCCATTTACACATTAAGGATAGATAATGGGTGATTATGTCATTGGGTTTCATGCGATAGAAGAAGCCTTGAAGAATACTACAGTAAGAAGTGTCTTGTACATTTGCAGGAACATGGAAAAAAGGAATTCTATTTTAGAATCTCTTGGGAGAACAAATCCCAAAGTTACTGTAAAGAAGATAGCTAAGGCTGATATGGATAAAATGGTTGTTGGTGTAGATCATAGAGGTGCACTTTTAGAAGTTACTTCTGTGAGTAGCGCTCCAACACGAAAAAATGAGATTACAGTTAAAGAGTTTCTCCAATCTCTCGAAAGTGATAGCCCCGCTACTGTTCTCATATTAGATGGTATAACTGATGTTCAAAATCTTGGGGCAATCTTAAGAAGTGCTGATCAGTTTGCGACATCTCTCGTGATTGTTCCAACTCGGCGTAGTGCTCAAGCAAATGCTACCGTTGAAAGAATCAGTAGTGGAGCTGCCTCTTATGTGCCTCTTGCCACTGTAACGAATTTGGTACGAGAGATTGAATTGCTCCAATCCCAAGGTTTTTGGGTCTATGGTGCAGATATGAATGGAGAAAATTTACATAATGTAAAATTTCCTCCTAGAACTGCTATCGTTATGGGCTCTGAAGGGAGCGGGATGTCTCAACTGGTTGAAAAGACATGCGACCATATTCTCTCAATTCCAACACAAGGTCACATAGATTCGCTTAATGTATCTGTTGCCACAGGAATACTCCTATATGAAGTAATGAGGCAAAGATCTCTTTAATCACTAATCTAAATATAATTGATACTTTCTGTTATGCTCGTATACATACAAAGAACCTGCTTTATAATCAATATAATGCAGGTTTTTTATGCCAAGATTATGTTAAATTGACGTAAAAGTTCTAGACAAAAAGGTGGCGAATTGTGAGTTCCTCTCAGTATGAGAGTGTCAATCCAACACCCACTTCTCTAATCGGTGTAGCAGTAGAAAGAGCAATCTTTGAAGGGAGATCCGTACAATGGCAGGCATGGAGTGCTGAGAGGTTCTGTTTTTGCAAGTACTCAACTGTTCCCTTCAATCGTGCAGGTTGGGGTTGTAACAGGTGGAGGCCTCCTATGATATCGACAATTCGTTCATCATGACAAACCTGCTTTGCATATTCAACGATATTACAAATCCCTGAGTGAGAACAACCGGTTATGATTACAAGTCCTTCAGGAGAACGATAAACGAGAGCTGAATCATCAAGGAGTGTGTCAGGGGTCTTTTCACCTGCTTTCATACCAATACCTGGGGCATGTTCAAACGGGAAAAATCTCGGTATTTCACCAAGAAATGTAAGGCGCTCTGTGATTGCAAAGGGTTCTTTTGTAAGCATTGGTCTGAAATAAGGCTCGAGGCTTTTAAGTGGGATGATTGACCCAATCTCTCCTATTCCACTTTCTTGAGTACTGAGGAAAGTTCTCGGATGGGTTAACAGGTCTGGTAATTCTCTTATACGCTTGGAGAATCTTTCTTCAGTAATTGCTTTGATCAAATGTGGGAGTCCCCAAGTATGATCTAGATGACTGTGAGAAAGCACTAGAGTATCAAGATTCATCAAGTCGATGTGCATCTTCTGAGCATTTTGTAGAAAGATATCAGAATAGCCACAGTCGAAAAGAATCTTTTTCCCACCGTCTTCGATGTAGAAGGAGAGCCCCGGTTCTCCAAGGTAATACTGATCGATCAGTGTGTTATTATCAACAAGTACGGTTAACTGCATCGGTATGCTCCTTGTATCAATCAAAGGTAGGCATGCTTCCTGTATTACTGACATCTACTGCATGATGGAGTTGGGGCAGGATGGTACCATTGAAGAGTAATATTACCATAATAAAGAGTTCTGCGATACTGTAGATGATTTACAGAGAAAAGATTCATTTCCTGTTGGTAACATGTCTATTTAATCAATAAACTCGTAAAAGTTAGTAAACATAATATAATTGGAGGATTTAACAACCCATGTAATTCTATGTAGATTCATAACTTTAATCACTACCTTCTTACGAGTTCCCCCTAGTGATGAATATTCTATATTATATATTATAGAGGCTTTTATTTCAAATCATTGTGTTTGTTGACTGGAACTCTTTAATATATGGTGTTACACTTAAAAAAAATGAGAATTGGAGAGAATCAGATGAAGAAAGTATCTATTGTTACGCTTGTAGTGTTTTTTGTTGCCACAGCTCTATTGGGGAGTGCCCCAATTAATCAACAAAAAATATATCCTGTTGATAGTCCTCTCTTTGAAGCTCTTACCCAGCTTTATATTAGTGAAGGGCTTTCTCTTCCATCTACTACCGGTCCTTATAGTGCTAATGAATTGATTTTGATGTTAAACCGTCTTGATGAGAATAGTCTAAAAGATCAAGCTAAAACTGTATACAATTATGTTTATGACACGTTGTATGAAGAGGCAAAAGTAGTAGACTTTGGGTTAGATATCAATCTGGAAGGATACTTTCACACTGATACAACAAATTTTACTCTTCCAGATGATTGGATTTATACCTATGAAGATCGAAAACCACTATTTGATATTATCCTAGAAACCTCTCCGAGTGAACATTTCTACGGCTATTCTTCATTATCTATCACATCTACTCGGTACTATGATGCAACAAACACAGTTGGCCCAATAACAGCCCTCTATGGTGAAAATACTATTACCTCCAATATATTTTTTATCAATGAAAACGGAATAAATAATTTAGATCTTGGAATGCCATATAGAGCTTTTGGGGCGTTTGGTGGTGATGGGTGGAGCGCCCAGATAGGACGCGAACAGCTCTCTTGGGGCCCTGGAAAGAGTGGAAACTTTGTTTTAGGTGATCATCTTAGTTACCATAACGTGGGAAGAGTAACTACCTATGCAGATAATTTCAAATATACATTCCTCACCAGTTTTTTCCCACATCCAAGTGAATATTACTCAACTACATCTTTTGCATATGGTGGCTATTTTGATTATGAATCAAGTCAAACACAAGTCTCTAGTGGATTGAACATGTTCATGGCCCATCGCCTAGAATGGAGAATGCTCCAAGAAAAAGTTAACCTTGTACTTACGGAAACTATTATGTATCAGTCAGAGAACAATACACTTGATTTACGTATTTTAAGTCCTACCACAATATTCCATGACTATTATATTCGTTCTAACGCAAATTCAATGTTGGCTTTGGAGATTGATGTTACTCCAATTAATCATCTTAATATTTATTCTCAGGTAGTTGTAGATGAATTTGCCCTTCCTGGTGAACCTACTGCTGGTGTCAGTGGAGCTCTTCCAACAGCGTTCGGATATATGTTAGGAGCTCAGGGTAACTATCCTCTTCTTAATGGATTTTTATATGGTTCTTTTGAATGGGCAAAAACTGACCCCTATCTCTATTTAAGGGATAATGGTAATTATGGACAGGATGCTGGAGAATATGGAATCAACTATGTCGTAGCTGTAAGAGAGTACATGGCTCGTGGTGTATATTATCAGGAAGATTTCCTCGGCTATCAATATGGTGGTGATGCTATCGTTCTTAATGGACAAGTTGGTTATAAAGAATTTGGTAAATGGCATGCGACAGCGAATCTTTTCTATATGATGCATGGAACTTTCGATATGTGGACACTCTGGGACCAAGAAGATGGAACAAATGGTACAACGCTTGAGACTACTCCTACAGAAGAGCATACTCCAGATAATAACTTAGACAGTGATGTCTCAGACAGAGATAGTGTTGAAAAAACCTTAGTAATTGGATTACAGGGTGGATACACCATCTTCTCAGGTCTTGATGCATTTGGGCAATTAGACTTTGTACACATTACAAATCCTGGAAATGTGAGTACCAATGCTGCTCAATCAGACGTACAGCTTACCATTGGTGTATCGTATAAACTTTAGGAAATTTTTAAATGAGATTACGTTTTAATACTATCTTACTTGTTGCTATCATTTTGATGACAGCAAGTAATACTCTTTTTTCTTCTTCTCCTACTTTTATCATTCCCATGGATTCTTTTATCTATGATGATATGGAAGCACTTTATCTTGTAAGTGGGTACGGGACTCCTTCAAATAAAAGACCTTGGTCAAGTGCAGAAGCTACCCTTATCCTTTCAAGAATAGATGAATCATCTTTAACTTCCGAGATGTTGGAATATTATCAGGAAATTAAGAGTGAGATAGACAAGGATGTACGATATTCTTTCGATTCAATAGTTGACCTTGGTTTCTATCTTGATCTAAACGCTGAGATGTATACTCATTCGAATACAACAAATTTTACTGAAGAAGAAGATTGGCTCATCGGATTTCCAGAGAGAGCCCCTATGGTTAGAATGCGTTTTGATATGGCTTTCTCTGATTTTCTGTACATCTATTCCGATCTAACCTATGGGAAAAATAGGTTTAGAGAAGGTGATACATTCGCAGATTTCTATATAGATGATGCTAGTGGAATAGTAACTGGTTCTGGTAGAGGTAAATATCTTCTCTCTTCTTCAATCTATAACCAAGCATTTCTTACGAATATTATGAGCAGTACATATGATGTTGACTTCCAAACACCGAAGAGAGCTCTTATTTCGACAGGAGGAGAACATTGGAATCTTTCTCTAAGTAGGGATAAGCTGCGATGGGGAAATGGTCACTCAGGGAACTTTGTGATTTCTGATCACGATGATTACCAAGAATATCTTAGGTTTGTAGTATTTAGTGATAAATTCTCATATGACTGGACCAATATGTTCTTTGAGACGAATGAAAGTAATGGAGAAGGCAGTAGTGAGGATGAAGAGTTTAAAATATTTATGGCTCATCGTCTTGAGTTTCGCCCTATCGATAGAGTTACCTTTGCGATATCTGAGAATGTGATGTATCAAAATGATATTTTCAGTTTCAGATATATAAATCCTGCGAATGTGTTCCATAATATAAATAGTAGAACGATGTTCAATGCGATTGCTCATGTAGAACTTGATGTAATGGTCTTTGATGGAATTAATCTTTATGGGCAGTTTGTCCTTGATCAGGCAAGAGCTCCTAATGAAGGCTCAAGTCAAGCAGATGCTAGTGGATATCTTTTGGGTATTGAGTATGCAAAACCAATTCAGAAAGGGATTCTTTTCTCATCAATAGAATTTGCATCAACAAGCCCTGCATTATATAGACGTGAATTGGTTGATTTCCTTACAATCCGTCGATATCACGGGAATGGAACATCCTTTATCACCCATATCGATTATTTAGGGTATGAGTATGGAGGGGATGCGAATGTGCTTCAACTTGATGTTGCATATCGTCTTCCAAAAGGACGTAAGGTTGCCTTAGAGCTCATCTATCTTCGACAAGGGGAAGTTGACTACTTTACTGCTAATGATGTTGTCAACGAAACTCTAGAGGCTTCTCCATCAGGATTGGTTGTTGAAGAGACTTTCAGTGCTGCCATAAGTGGTGAATATGCACTTGAGAATATTATTTCTTATATAGATGCTCAAGTCTTTGCACATCTTGCATATATTGGGAAGAGGAATTTCACGAAAGCATCACAGACTTATTCTGATCATACGAGTGATGTTCAGTTTACGTTAGGAGTCTCTCTTACTCTCTAGTTTTCGAAAAAGCGATTACCGATATCTCGGCGATACCAAGCTCCTTCGAATTTGACATAATCAATGTACTTATAGGCTTGCTTGTTTGCTTCAATGATATTCTTTCCAATACCTACTATAGTGACATTTCGCCCTCCGTTAGTGAGGGCTTTATCACCTTGCTTGTTTACAGCTCCATAAAAGACAAAAGGTTGATCAATAAGGAGGTTGTTCCTTATTGTAAGGGGAAGAGGGGCCACCTCTTTTCCAATTTCAGGGTTTGATGGATAGCCTTGACTTGCAACAACTACTGCAACTGATGATTTATGAGTTACATTAAGATGGAATGAGTCCAATTGGTTTTTGTCCATTGCCTCTAAGATTTCAATGATATCACTTGTGATAAGGGGTACTATTGCTTGAGTAGCAGGGTCATTAAAACGTACGTGGTAATCTACAAGAACAGGGCCATGTGTTGTGAGAATAACGCTAAAAGTGAGAACTCCTTTATAGGCAAATTGTTCAACACGCATTCCATATAATGTTGGTTCAATGATACGTTCAACAATTTGTTGCTTTTCTTCACTGCTAATAGGGACCGGACAAATGGAACCCATTCCTCCAGTAGCCGCTCCGGCATCTCCTTCTTCACTTTTTGTATAATCTGAAGATATAGGGAGCATCAAATACCCATCATTGTCTGTAAACACTGTTATTGTGATAGAAAGTCCTGTCATAGATTCTTCTAAAATCAAAGTGTCCTCAGCAAGAATTTCTTTAGCAAAATTCATCAAGGTATTATGATCGCTCGAGTTGACCATGATTCTACTTGGAGCAAGTGCATTCTTTTTTAAGACAAACCGTTGGCCTTCATGGCGAAGTAGATATGAAGATAATGATGCTTCATCTTGAAATATCTTATATCCAGGTGTCGGAATATTATGTCGGGATGTGAAATTTTTCGCAAATTGTTTGTCCCCTTCAAGAGGGAGAGCATTCTTTGGTGCTCCAAATGTTTTAATACCTCTCTCTTTTAGGTAGTCAATTACCCCTGTGAATAAAGGAGCCTCTGTACCTACAAAAACAAAATTAATATTATGCTTCTGGCATGCTGAATATACTTGTTCTGGAGATGATGGGTCTATATCAGCGAGATTTGTTGCTATAGCATCGGTTCCGATGTTTCCTTTAGCAACAAACAAACCACTAATTAGACGGCTTTGAGAAAATAACCACGTTATAGCATGGTCTTTCGCTCCCGAACCTAAAACAAGTACTCTCATGTGCGTTTTCTCCCCTCAATTTTTCTCAATATTTAAAGTTATCATGTAACAATTAGATTGGTCAACTAAACAGGGCTTGTCTGTTTCTTAGAGGTTCCCTTTAATGAGTTCCCCGCACACAAATTCATATTCCTCATAAGTTGTACATTGTACCAAAGCTTGTTTTGCTTGAGCACCATGTGCCATTCCTTTTAAGTAACTTGTCGCATGCTTTCTCATCTCCCTACACGCGAGAAATTCTCCTGCATATGAACCCATCGCATACAATTGTTTAAGCATTACCTGTAATTTTTCTTCTACAGTTGGTTCAATTGGTTTTTCATTTTTAAGGACACGGATTGTATTGCTGAATATAAAAGGGTTTCCAATAGCGCCTCGAGCAAACATGATACCATCAATATGGGTTTGTTGGAGCATTTCTTTCGCATCTGTATGACTAAAAAGATCTCCAGAACCAAAAACAACAACGTGTTCATCTCGATATGAAACAAATTGTTTTAACTCTTTTAGAGTATTCCAGTCTGCATTTCCTGAGTATGCCATTTTTCTAGTTCTTGCATGCATCGTAATCATATCAACTTTTGCACTTAGAGCAGCACTTGCTATTTCTTTGAAGTTAATAGAGGACTCATCCCATCCTGTTCGCATTTTTATACTTATAGGGATATCAGTAAACTCTTTTAATGTTTTAATCATAGAGTGAATTTTTTCTGGTTCGTTCATTAAAGCAGAACCAGCACCTGTTTTTACCACTTTGGGAACAGGACATCCACAATTAATATCTATAGTAGTGGGGTTATAATGTAAAAGTCGGGGTAGGGCTCGCAATGCGACTGAAGCCTCATTCATGAAAATTTGAATCCCTAAAAGAGATTCATTATTTCCTCGTTCCATTAAAGACTCTGTGTTTGCACTACCTCTGGCAACACCCTCGGCACTTACCATCTCTGTGTAGGTAAATGATGCCCCTTGATCAATGCAGACAGAGCGAAAAGCCCTGTCTGTATAACCCGCTAAAGGAGCTAAGAATATATTACCGTTAAGGGTCACATTCCCTATCTCTACTGGATGATATAAAGGTGATACCTTACTCATTGAACAGATAATTCCTCTTATACATCACTAGGTAAATGAAATGCTTTGAGACTGTTTTGGTACAATTGTGCTGCAGTTTCTTCTAAATCCAAGCCTTTTATCTCTGCAACAGCTTTTGCTGTTTCTTCTAGATAAGCTGGTTTATTACGTTTCCCTTTATATAAAGAAGGCACCATGAAAGGACTTTCAGACTCAATTAAGATTCTTTCTAATGGTAGATTATATATGGTCTCATGTAAATGTCGGACATTCTTATAGGTAATGTTACCTGCAAATGAGAAATACATAGGGAGCTCCAAAGCTTGTTGTGCAAACTTCCAATCTTCGCTGTAGCAATGGAAAATTCCACCTTTTTCTCCGAGTCGTGTATGAAGTATATCGAGAATATCTTTTCCAGCTTCTCGGTTGTGAATAATAACAGGGAGACCAAGACTATTTGCAATATCGAGTTGTTTTATGAATAATTCAACTTGTGAATTTTTATCTCCATAATTACGATAATAATCGAGTCCTGTTTCCCCTATTGCAATAACCTCTTCATGTTTGCTGAAAGTAATCAATTTTTGTTCCCAATTATGTCCTGGATTCATCACTTCGGAAGGGGATACTCCTACAGCATGATATACCCCATTAGCAGTTTTTAAGTTTTCGTACACTGTTTCAAAGTCAATGAGAGAGTTGCAGATACTTACAATATGTGTAACTGCCTTTCTTTTAGCTCTTTGTATGATGAGCAATTGCTCCATCTGGTCTTCATGTATTAACCCTATGTGGGCGTGAGTATCAAATAATTTCATGATTTTTTTCCTGATAATGACTACATTTACGCCTCTACGACGTATATGTAAGATATCATGAACTCTCCCTCTCGTCAAGGAGCAATTACGGTTTGACAATTTCCCTAGTACATGGTAATTTAAGATAGTTTAAAGATTTGTAATACTTTCTGTATTAAAGAAATAAGGATATACATGAACAATAATAAGCCTAATAGTCAAGCTAGGCGAGAAGATAATAACCCCCAATATACGAAAACCCAAAAAGAGTATGGATATATCTATCTTGTTAAAAGCCCTGTCAGTAACGAACTATCAATATGTGCTCACTCCGAGAAACTTAAGAAAGATCAGAAGGTAATTTTCCCTTCCCGATATGGCCTTGATTATGGATTGGTCGTCGGTTCTGCTATGAATGTGGGGCAATACGAACCTGGAGCAATAGATTGCCAAGGATCTTGTTTGCATGGAGAATTTCTCGGCTGCTCAGAGGACATACTCGCTTCAAGTGATGAAATGGATATTGAAGTCCCTGAAGTAGAAGAAGTCGTGGTAGTAGAAGAGATCCAACAGGTCGATGATTATGAAATTGCCAGCGATATGGTGAAAGTTTCGGGAGATATTGATTGGATTGATCGAATTGTAAACGAAGAAGATGAGATTAAATTTCAGAGTCTTTCTCTGCAAGAAGATGAAGCTCTTGTTCTCTGTAGAACTAAGATTGTTCAGCATCGATTGGATATGAAGCTCGTTTCTGCCCATTACCTTTTTGCTGAACCAAAGATTATTTTTTTCTTCACTAGCGCAAATAGAGTCGACTTCCGAGAACTTGTAAAAGATCTAGTAAGTGTTTTCCGTGTTCGTATTGAATTGAGGCAAATTGGGGTAAGAGATGAGTCGAGAGTCTTAGGTGGATTAGCTGTATGTGGCCGTGACTATTGTTGTCACTGCTTAGCGGACAAACTAAATCCTGTTTCCATCAAGATGGCGAAAGAGCAGAATTTATCACTCAACTCAACAAAAATATCAGGTCCATGTGGTAGACTTCTTTGCTGTCTAAGCTATGAATATGACTTCTATATCGAAGAGAAGAAGAAGCTTCCCTCTGAAGGAAGTAAATTGAAAATTTTACATGAGTTGATGAGAATCAGTGATGTAAATATTTTAAGTAGAAAAATCACTGTAACAAGTGTTGATGGAAGAAGTATCACCATTCCTCTACAAAAGCTCTCTTATAACGAGCAACAAGGTAGATGGGACGTTGAAAAAGGGTATTTAGAAGAAATTCTATCAACATGAACAATAATAAATTGTAATTTATTGTATTGACCGATTTTACGGAGTATGATATTTTGTGTATCCGTTGGTAAATATCAATGGGATAAATCCCTTGAACTTATATATTTGATAAACCGTTGGAGGTATAACGTGTTCAATAGTAGCTCGGCCGCTAAAAGAGAGCGCCAGAATGAAAAAGCAAGATTACGAAATAGGGAAACAAAGAGTGCAGTAAGAACTGCAATCAAAAAGTTTCAAACGGCAGCTAGTAGCAACGATACTTCTAGCGTGAAAGAAAAATTTGACAGTGCTATTAAGTTACTTGATACTGCGGGATCAAAAGGCATCTACCATGCAAATACTGTTTCAAGGAAAAAATCTAGACTTCAAACTCAGTTCAATGCAATGGACAAGGCTTAATAAAAAAAGCACTTATTAATTCAGAAAAATTATTAGGAGATTGTTCATGGCGAACCAAAAATTAACAAAAGCTGAAATTATAGATAATATTCAACTAAAACTAGAAATGAACCGTACTGATGTTCATATGCTTATTGATGAATTCTTTGAAGAAGTAAAGAAAGGTTTAGAACAAGATAGAGTAATTGAATTACGTGGGTTTGGTACTTTTGAAGTGCGTACTCGAAAAGGACGTGAAAAAGCGAGAAACCCTAAAACAGGTGAATTAGTTGCAGTAGACACTCATGGTGTAGCAATTTTTAGACCTGGAAAAGAATTAAAAGATTTTGTTTGGAAACTACGAGAACCAGAGTTGAAAGACTAACATGGAGAGAATTCACCGAAGAAGTGCAACTACGTACATTGTTGAAATAGTTGTGCTTATTGGTACAGCATGCTTCTTTTCTTTTGCATTCCCTGGTTTTTTATCACATGATGGGTTTGGGTTTCTTGCATTTTTTGCACTCATTCCCCTCTTTGTGATTATTCGCACAACAAGTTGGAAAGCAATTGCTCTGTATGGGTTTCTCTTCGGATTTACGTTCTATACATGTTTCAATTATTGGCTCACAACATTCCATCCTCTTGCTATTCTTATAGTTCCAATTATTAAGGGAGGGGAAATGGTTATGCTATTTCCCTTGCTCAAGGCAGCAGATTCCTTAAGTAAGAAAAGAGGGTATCTGCTTCAAGGAGTGATCTGGGTCGCTTATGCATACCTTGGGCAATCTTGGTTTGCTGGGTATCCGTATGGAACAATAGCCTATGCAACGTATCAATATCTGCCATTTATACAAATAGCTTCAATTTCTGGAATATGGTTCCTCACTTTTGTGATGATTATTCCTCAAACATTCCTTGCCGTTTTTTTTGCTAATAATATTACAGGAATTAAAAGTTCCTTATTGAATTATTTAAAAGAACATAAGATTTTTGTGGGCCTTTATTTTCTTACTATTGTGTTTATTTTTGTCTTTGGATTCATCTCGCTGCAAAAGTGGAATCATGAAGAATCTGATAAAACATGGAGAGTTGCAACAATTCAACATAGTGCAGATAGCTGGAAAGGTGGATATACTACCTATAAAAATAATTTTAATACATTACGCCGATTATCCCTTGAGGCATTAAAAGAAAACCCTGATATGATTCTCTGGTCTGAAACAGCATTTGTTCCTTCGGTAGCTTGGCATATGGCTTATCGTCCGAACGAAGCGACTGCTGATTTAGTTGAAGAATTTATTGATTTCGGGACATCTCTTCCCATTCCTCTTCTCACCGGTAACCCTGAAGGAGTAATAGATGATGAATCACTCCCCCCAATTCTCGATAATGGTGAATGGAATAGAAAAGACTATAATACTGTAATTATGTTTGAGGCTGGTGAGATTAAAAAAACTTACCGAAAGCAGCATCTTGTCCCATTTACGGAGCATTTCCCGTATGAAAAGCAGCTTCCTTGGCTTTATAACATCCTTCTTGCAAATGATTATAATTGGTGGGAAACTGGATATGACCCTGTTGTGTTTACAACAGATGAAGGTGTAGATTTTTCAACCCCAATTTGTTTTGAGGATGTTTTTGGCTATCTTACTGCGGGGTTTGTGAGAAATGGTGCTGATGTGATTGTAAATATGACTAATGATAGTTGGTCTGGGGCCGTCTCTGCAGAGATGCAACACTTTGCAATGGCAGTATTTAGGTCAATAGAGACTCGAAAATCAACAATTAGAGGAACAAATTCAGGTATTACAGCTCTTATCTTACCAAGTGGTAAAGTAGTTGACCCAATGGATCCTTTTACAAAAGGATGGAATATATATGATGTTCCAGTCTTTTCTGATAGACCTATAACTTTTTATACTGCATACGATGATATTCTAGCAAAAGGGAGTATTGTGCTCTCTATTGTATGGCTCATCTCCCTTATTGGCTATACTCTTCTTAAACGTAAAAAGGAATAATCACGATGGAAGAACATAAGAGAATCGCCTCACTTTTCATTATTGGTACTGAGATAACACGGGGTATTATAACCGATAAACATGTTCAGCTTATTACAAAGGAATTAGTTGCAATTGGTTTTCATGTGAATCGTATCGAGATAGTTCCAGATGATGAATTATTAGAAAAAGAATTCTATTCTGTTATTCAAGAGACTGATGTAGTAATTCTTACAGGGGGCTTAGGTCCTACAAGCGATGATATGACGAGAACAATCGTTGCTGAAGCAGCACATGTTCCACTTGTTCGTCATGAAGAGGCTTATCAACATCTCTATAATCGCATTGGTGAAAGAATAAATGGGGCAAATAGTCGACAAGTCTATATTCCAAAAGGTTTCAGTATTATAGAGAATGATAATGGAACAGCTCCAGGTTTTTATGGTGAAATTCCAAATGAAAAAGATACTACACATCCTTTTGTGAAAATATTTGCGCTCCCTGGTCCACCTAGAGAATTACATCCTATGTTTTATAATTCGGTTCTTCCTCTTCTAGAAAGAATGGCGAATAAGGAATCTGTTGAAAGAGATGAGTATTCGGTGTTTCTCACACCAGAATCAAAATTAGAAGATATTGTTGCTTCACATGCCCCAAAAGGGATTATATGGGGAACTAGGGCACAAGAACATAGAATTAGTCTCTACATCAGTGGAAATAGCAAAGAAGAAAGAGAAGAAGTAATTCGGAGAGTTCAACAAGAAATAGGGCCACATCTTATGGTAAATGGGGAAATTGAAATTCTTACTCGTTTTACACAGTACCTAAAGGATAGGCACCTTACAATCAGCTGTGCTGAGTCTTGTACCGGGGGGCTTCTCGGAAAGCTTCTTACTGATGAAGCTGGAAGTAGTTCTTATTTCCATTCTTCGATGGTAACGTATGCGAATCAGGCAAAAACTGCATTATTAGGTATTGATGAACAGCTTATTAAAACCCATGGAGCCGTTTCTTTAGAAGTTGTGAAGCAGATGGCTTTTAAAGTACGTACTCTCAGTGATAGTGATATGAGTATTGCTATTTCGGGAATAGCAGGTCCTGATGGAGGAACTCCTGATAAGCCGGTGGGGACAGTATGTTTTTGTTTCTCATCAAAAATGAGAGATTCTGTGGCTATTGAACTTAGGTTCTCCTCCTACGGAAGGGCCTCAGTGAGAAGAAGAGCAGCGATTGCTGCATTATTATTGGGTTACTTATATCTAAATGAGGTTGATTTGCTTGACATACCTTCTCTCTGGCAATATATTTAAATTATCCTACGGGGATCCTCCTTATCTGCAAAGAAAAGATAATATTCCTGGATAATTAAACCAACAGTAGATATAAAAATTAGCAGATTTATTCCTACGTATTAGAGATTCTTTTGGAGAATATCAATGACATCAGAGTATCAAGATGGGCCAGAACTGTTTGACCAGAATACCTTACAAGAAGGTAATTCAACCGAGCCTGTTAAAAATGGAAAGAAAGTTGTGATTAGAAAAACATCAGATAGTTCACTATCTTCTACCACTAAAGCAAAGAAAAAAGAAGTGAGTGAGCCTAAAGAGGTTGTAGAACAACAGCCAACAGTGGTAGTAACTACTACTACCCCCCCAAAAAAACGGGGTAGACCGCCTAGAGCTATAAAGAAAGAGAAAGAAGAGAATGTAGACAATTCTACAGGACAAGATCAGAAGATCTCTGCTCCTAGCGTTGAACCAATCTCATCTCCTCCTCCCGTAGTGCAGAATGTACCTCAGAGAGAAAATGGGCAATATACACAAAATAATCAGAATAATCATAGACAAAATAGAAACCCAAATAAAAATAATAGACAAAAAAATAATTATCAAAAGAATAATTACCAAAACAGACCGAATAAGCCTAGAAATAATAACTCTGAGCCCAACACTGTTGAACTCTATGTTGAAGATCCCAATTTCCCTTCTATGCTTGTGAATGACCTTACAATGCTTACGCTTCCTGCATTGCGAAAAAAAGCATTAGATTTCGGTATCACACACGAACAAATTCTTGATTTGAAACGGCAAGATCTTATTGTTGAAATATTAAAGGCTCACACCCAGAATAATGGAGTTGTGCTTGCTTATGGTGCTCTTGAAATTCTTCCTGATGGATATGGATTTCTCAGATCTCCACAAAATAACTACTTAAGCGGTTCTGAAGATGTTTATATATCAATGTCTCAAATAAAGATGCTAAGTCTTAAGACCGGGGATTCAGTGCAATGTCAGATTCGTCCCCCAAAGGATGCAGAACGTTACTTTGCTCTTATAAAAGTTGAAACTATCAACTATGACCCACCTGAAGTTGCTAGGTCTCGTGCTGCTTTTGATTCTCTTATTCCATTGTATCCAGATGCGAGATTGAATCTAGAGAGTGCGGATAACGATATTTCAACAAGGATTATTAACCTTTTTAGCCCAATTGGGAAAGGTCAGAGATCTCTCATTGTTGCTCCTCCAAGAGCTGGTAAAACGATTCTTATGCAAAAGATTGCTAATGCGATTACTGAGAATCATCCCGAAGTTTATCTTATGGTTCTCCTTATTGATGAGAGACCTGAAGAAGTTACTGACATGAGAAGAACTGTAAAAGGTGAAGTTATTGCCTCTACATTTGATGAACAAGCTACTCGCCATGTCTCTGTTGCTGAAATGGTAATTGAGAAAGCTAAGCGCTTAGTTGAACATAAGAGAGATGTAGTAATACTTCTCGACAATATCACTCGGCTTGCCCGAGCTTACAACCAAACGGTTCCTGCCTCAGGAAAAATTCTTAGTGGGGGAGTTGATTCCAATGCTCTTCATAAACCTAAAAGATTTTTAGGGGCTGCAAGAAATATTGAACATGGTGGTTCTCTTACTATCATTGCCTCAGCCCTTATTGAAACTGGAAGTAGAATGGATGAAGTTATTTTTGAAGAATTTAAAGGAACTGGTAATAATGAAATTGTGCTAGATAGAAGAATGGCTGAAAGAAGGCTTTATCCTGCTATAAATATCAAGAAATCTGGAACCCGTCGTGAGGATCTTTTATTAAGTGCAGATGAGACAGCAAAAATCTGGGCGCTTAGAAATGCGATAAATCAAATGGAAGATATAGAGATGACCGAGTTCCTCATTGACAAAATTAAGAAAACAAAGAATAATGAAGCGTTTTTACGCTCTATGAATTCAAATGTGATGTAGAGAGCGTTGTATAGAAATCTGTTTTCTGTCAAGGCTAGACCGTAGCAGAAAATTTCAGTATAGATGTGGAGGCATAATATGAAAGAGGGAATACATCCTAAGTATGAATTAACAAAAGTAACTTGCGCATGTGGGAATACTTTTGAAACGAAGTCAACGGTGAAAAACTTAGATATTGAAATTTGTGGCGCTTGTCACCCATTTTTCACTGGGACTCAAAAACTTGTTGATACAACTGGTCGTGTCGAAAGATTCAAGAAGAAATATGGCATTTCCGATAAATAAGGGATGCAATCTCATTTTGTGTTTGTTGCCGCTTCAGAAAATGGAGCGGTTTTTTATTGCAAACAACCTCTTGTTCACATAAACTATGAGTAACAAGGAAACTATGAGCCATATAGATTTAATTCATGTCAAAGAATTTGACGAAAAAGCAGCTTTAACAATCTCAGTTCCTGGAGTTTATACTCTTTTGGGTGAGTTCGCAGATTATTGTTCAGGGCATACCCTCTATGCAGGCTCTGGTAAATCTTTAGATGGTGCATATTCTTTACGGAAAGACCAAACAATTCGAATATACCTCTCCTCTCATGGAGAACGAAAACGATTAAACCTTTTAAATATTAAATATCGCAAAGAGGATAGATGGGCAAATTATGCTAAAGGTGTTGTTTCTGCTTTTAATATAAGGGGATATCATCCTATTGGGGCTAATATCACTCTAGGTGGAGAACTTACAAGTGAAGAAACTCAGACACTCAAAGCTGCAATTGCGCTAAATATTGCACTTGGACTTAATGACATCAATGATTTTGGTCTATCAAAAGAAGAGTGTGCAAACATTGCTTACACAGCACTTTCTCAATTTGTTTCTGAACCAACACGATTAACTCGGTTTTTAGCTATGCTATTAGTCAGAGATAATTCTTATCTTTACTTTGATGTATTACATATGAGCCATTCCTATATTCCTTTTGAAATGAATGGGCAGATTATACTACTTACAATTGAAAGTAACATCGCCCCTCAGGCTTTTAAGGAGGAAATCACCTTAAGACGCGAAGAGTGCAATGCAGCATTTGAACGATTTTCCTCTTTTATGCCATCAAGAATTTTACGAGATGTTGGTGAAGATGAAGTTAAAGAGATAAAAAGTGGTTTATCGGAAGACGATAAGCGTTTGATTAGTTATGTTTTAAGTGAATCTAGAATTACCAAAGAAGCAGTGGCTCTTCTTGAACAAAATGAAATGGTTTTATATGGTAGAGCTTTAACAAGGATTCAAGTAGGTTTGCGAGATGTGTTTGAAATTAGTTGTCCGGAAATAGATTGGCTAACCAAACGATCAGGTGAAACTTTAAAGAGTTATGGATCTGCAATGATTGGTGGTGGGGCGAGTGGTACAATTATCATACTTATTGATAAAGAAGCAATTCCCACATATACATCTAGAATGGAGGATTATGAACATATTTTTGGTTTTAAACCAGTTATTAAGGAATTTATCCCTTCTGGAGAACTAAGAATAGACGATTATAGAGTATGATAATTTTATTAACAAATGATGATGGCTACCTAGCTGAAGGCATTAAGGTATTAGATCAAGTCCTTACCCAAGCTGGGCATGAGGTATGGGTCTGTGCTCCGAGTACCCAGATGAGTGCACAATCGCATGCAATGACACTTAAAGGAAAAATTAAGATACATAGATATGGAGAGAGACACTATCATTGTAGTGGGTCTCCAAGTGATTGTATTCTCTATGGACTAGGCGGGAATGCTATTCCTGTAATCCCAGATGTAATTATTAGTGGGATAAATCATGGGTACAATGCATCGACAGATATTCTTTATTCAGGAACTGTAGGGGCCGCAAGTGAAGGGGCATTACGAGGATATCCCTCTATCGCTATCTCTGCGAGATGTGACTCTACTTCCCAACTATATCCTTTCGAAGATGGTGCAAGATTTTTAAGTTCTCATCTAAAGGAGTTTCTTCCTCTTTGTACACAAGAAGTATTATTGAACATCAACATTCCTCCAAATACCGATGGTAAATGGGAAGTTGGGCATATTGGGCAACTAGAATATCTTGATGTTGTTGAGAGAACTAGTAGTCAGAATACTATGAGTTTTGATGCAGCACAAACGCAATTAGGTCTTGCATATGGAGATGAAGCTATATTCACACTCAATACCAAAGTAAGTCCTTCTTTAAGAACTCATATGGCAGAATCAGATTTTGCTCTTCTTTCTGAGGGGTATATTAGTGTTTCCCCTGTATTAGTACATCCTTGTGTAGATTCTTCTAGTGTCGTATTATTGCAAGGAATACTTGATAAGGATAAATAGATAGAGATGAGAAAGGAGAGTAATTCTTGGCAAGAAAAATGTAACCGCTGTGGTCTATGCTGTCACGAAAAAGTGATAGTAGGAGATTCTGTGGTCTATGATTTAGATTCTTATTGCCAATATTACGACCCAAAGACTCACCAATGTACTATATATCTCGAACGATTAGAAATAGAACAACGATGTAAGAGAGTAACTCGCTTTAGTGCGATGTTCGCTTCTTATCTTCCAGATACCTGTGCCTATGTCAAAGAGGCACGTGAAAAACATCTTCGTTTTGCCCGAAAGAGAACTATTCATTTTGCAAGAAGTTCTTTAGGTAGTGATGATGAAGACTCTTCCTTTTCTCAAATATAACTTAATTAGCAATGTAGGGTTGTTGTACACAACAACTATTGACTCGTATGTTTAGCGTAAAGAGAGAAAAGAATGAGAACAGTATATTTAGATAATAATGCAACAACTCAATTAGCACCTGAAGTATTGAAAAAGATGATGGAGAATTCCTCTTCATATGGGAATGCATCAAGTATGCACTCCTTTGGAAGAGAGGCTATGATGGCTATTGAGGAAGCACGAGATTATATTGGAAAGGTCCTCCATGTAGATGGAAATAACCTCATTTTCACGAGTGGCGGTTCTGAATCAGATAATAATGTATTCTATACCGCATCTACTCTGATTGATAAAGGATCCAAGCGAGATAGAATAATCGTAAGTACTATTGAGCATCCTGCAATCATAGAAACCTGTAAGGATTTAGAGGCTAGAGGGTATAAAATAGAATATGTACCTGTCGACCAATTTGGTGTTGTTCTTCCCTCTTCACTTGAAAAGATGATGACAGAAGATGTCTTATTGGTGTCAATAATGAGTGCCAATAATGAAACAGGGACTATTCAGCCAATTGAAGAATTAACCCAGATTGCTCATAGAGCAGGTGCTCTTATGCACACTGATGCAGTTCAGGCAATCGGCAAGATGGAAGTGAATGTCCCTCAGTGGGGTGTTGATTATCTGAGTATTTCAGGGCATAAGTTCTATGGCCCTAAAGGGGTTGGAGCACTCTATATAAAAGACGGTGTTCCTTTTGTCCCATTTGTGAAAGGTGGACATCAGGAGGATGGGCGTCGTGCTGGAACCTACAATACAATGGCTATTGTAGGGATGGGAGAGGCCGCTCGACTAATTCTTGAAGAGGGTAATGAAAATTCTAAAAGAGAGTGGATTCTTCGAGAAAAACTCAGAAAAGGATTGCTAGAGAGCATCCCGAGTGTAGTCGTGAATGGTCATCCAGAAAATGTTTTACCAGGAACACTTAACATGTCCTTTCCTCAAGCTGAAGGGGAATCTATCTTATTAATGCTTGATTTTGAAGGAATTGCTGTCTCAACTGGAAGCGCTTGTGCGACAGGCTCGCTGGAGCCTTCTTACGTACTTCTTGCTTCAGGTTTGGATATTGAACTCGCTCATGGGTCAATTCGTTTTAGTTTAGGTCGATATACTACAGAAGAAGATATTGACTATGTGATTACAAAAGTTGGGCCGATTGTAAAAAGGCTCAGGGAGATATCAACCAGATGAGTAAATTACAACCTTGGGTATATACAGATACAGTAAAAGAGCACTTTATGAATCCTAAAAACATATGGGAAGATGACTCATATGAACCAGACGGAGAAGGATTGGTCGGGTCTATGGCCTGTGGAGACCAAATGAAAGTAGGCATCAGTGTTGTTGACGATAAAATAGTGACATTAAAATGGCAAACATATGGATGTGCTAGTGCTATTGCATCGACTAGTATGATGAGTGAAATAGCTATTGGTATGACTCTTGATGAAGCTTATCACCTTAGTCCAGAAATGATTACTGAAAGGCTTGGAGGACTTCCTCAACATAAATTTCACTGTTCAGTATTAGGTGACAAGGCTCTCAGAGCTGCAATTGATGATTACCTTGAAAGACAACAAAGAGAGAATCCCTTCAAAAAGAGTGTTGCCAAAATTATCTGTGAGTGTAAAGGAATTACTGACCAGAGAATAGAAGAACTCGTTAAAAATAAAGAAGCTACAACTATTGATGAACTCAGAGATATCACTCAGTTTGGGACAGTTTGTGGAAAATGTCGTTATAAAGTGTATCAACTCTTTGAAGAGTATAAGCACATTTATAATGTATAATTCCTCTATGTAGCATTAAATTCACTCCCTCCAACAAACTCTCTTAGTAGAGATTCTGACGGGACAAGAATTGCTGGTATAGGATATACATTTTCTAGAAAATCTAATAATCGTCGAGCAGTTGGATATGCTAAAGAAGCTTTGCTTTTTACAGTTTTCAACAATGGCTCGGCGTATGGTTTTAGTACAGCTAATTCATATTCTAATGCTGAGTTTATCATCACATCTGCTTTATTCTGGTATGGAAAAATGTGTTTGTGCTCTCCTCGTTCAACAGAGGGCCACATCTCAAGAGTCATTTGGGCAGAAGTTCCTCTCGTCCTATAATCTCTTACTATTCTACGAAGAATTCTGTTATCAGTTGTACTGATACGGTTATGATCATCTAAATTTAGTTGAGTGAGAGCAGAGATATAAATTTTAAAGGTTGTAGAAGTATCTAAATCAGGAATAAGAGCAGGATTTAATCCATGAATACCTTCAATAAGTATAATTGTATTCCCTTTAAGACTAATAGGGGGAGTATCAAAATATCTTTTTCCATTTCCCGTGAATTCAAATCTAGGTATAATTACTTCTTCGCCACGATATAAAGCATCAATATTCTCTTTGAATAATGCAAGATCTAGTGCTTCTAAAGATTCAAGGTCAATATTTCCATCTTCATCAAGGGGAGCCTGATCTTTAGATTTGTAGTAATTATCTAATGATATTTGAATTGGATGATACCCTAACATTCTCATTTGAAGAGATAAACGCATCGTAAATGTTGTTTTACCTGATGAGGAGGGGCCAGCTACAAAAATAATTTTCACGCATCCTTTCTCTGATATCTGATCAGCAATAGATGCGATTTTTCTATGTTGCAGATCTTCATTCATTCGAATGAAGGTCTTTATATGAGGCGAACCACAAATGTCATTCATCGCACCTAAACAATCTACATTTAATATATTTCCCCATACTTTTGACTCTCTAAAGATTGAAAAAAGAAGTGGGTTATCTGTGAAAGTCGCAAGGTTTAGTGGATCAGAAGAGAGTGGGTAGCGAAGCAACATTCCTCTGTCCCCATAAGGAAGGAGTTTCCAAACAGGACATAGATGTGTTGAAGGTAGTAACGGCTCATAAGAAATATCGACAAAATCATTACATGCGTATAAGGAAAGATAGGGGTCATTTCGGTATTCTAATAATTTCTTTGTAGCAAGGAATCCCATTTTTTCAAAATAATCGAGCGCTTGATGATATGCGACAAGATAGAGTCGAATATCGCTTTTTTGGGCGATAATTGACTTAAGCATTTCACTTAGTTGTTCTACTTCCTCATTACTGAGGGCATATATTCCATCATAGGTAAAATAGAGTCCATCACCTAATGCGTGACCAATTACAAGACGACGGTCTGGAAAAAGTTTTAAAGAGGCATAGATCAATAAAAAACTCAATGTGTGGCGATACATTCTCTTCCCTGTAGCGCTGAACATTCTTACTACATTAACTTCTCCGTCTACTAGTAGATGGTCCCCAAAGCTCATCACTTCGTTATTTAATTGAATTGCAATGATTGGATTATCTTGGTAGTTGATTGTTGAAGAGTTAACGTGTAAGTGTTTGGTGAGGAAGTCCTCTACAGTAGATCCTTGTATTACTTTATAATCCTTACCGTCGAACCTAAGGGTTATTACATGGTTTCTGAATTCTTCGAGATGTTCTTTCCTGTTCATGCCCACTCCTCTGGTAAAGGATAGCCCCAAAAGGAGGCTTCCCAATAGCGGATGATATCTTGTTCATCAATAATGGATGGATGTGTTGAAATCGCTTTTTGTTGAAAGACAAGATGCGAAGCCTCTTCTATATCATGTAGTGTAAGAAGATGCGTTAAAGATTCCTCCTCTGTGATATCGTATAATCGCTTTGGAAGTTGAGAAGGAAGAGGTTCTAGAAAGGAATTGATTGTTTTCAGAATTCCATCAGAAAAAGATGTATAACCAAGAGACGTCGCAATTGAATGGAAAGTCTGTTCATTCCCATGTATTACAACATTCATCATAAACGGAAGTATTGTATTCATCACTAACCGAGCATCCACATTGCTTACCTTGTGGAGTATGTCCACCATAGTTTCTAGAATACCATTTCCCAATTGTAATCTCATAAGACTAAGAAGATGGGATGCAAAAAGTATCTGTTGTCTACTATCACTATCATGGGGAGAATGGATTGCATTGTAGCCAACTTCTTTACAGATAGAGATTCCTTCTAGTGCCAAGAAGTACTCATAGGAGGTATCCGGTGTGTGATGGAGTACATCAATGAACCCTCCAATAATTGCTATCACCGATAAGGCTTTATCTTTGGCTGAAATATTATTCACCATTCTTTCATCGATAATGACCATTCTCGGTTGTAATGATGAATGCTGTAAGCACTCGATGATTTTTTTATTTCTCTTGTAATAGAGAACTTCATTGGCTAGCGTATTAGTCGTTGTATATGTTGTAGGAATGATGATAAGGGGTTTGGCAGGTTCTTTTGATTGTAGATGGAAATAAAGGGCGATTTTTACATAATCTATTCCATTTTGGTCTGAGACAACAACAATAGAATCTTTCTTTTTTTGCAATAATAATTCCTTTAATTCTTGTAGTACTACACCACTATTTTCATCGAAATTTATCACAGAAGGGGGAGAAGTTAATACTTTTGGAAAGAGCTGTTGAGCCTTTGAATCAAGAATGAGGAGAGGTGAAGAACCTTCTAGTTCTAGCAAAAGTGAGTTAAGGTGTTCGATAGCTCCAAACGAAGCTACAGATCTCGTGCCACCAAAATGAGTTGTAAAATCTATATTTCCACTCATGATTTCCCCTCCTTTAGCGAGCAAAGGAATCTATGAAGTATACTATTTTTTTCTTTGCTCTCAAGCAGTTGATACATATTTGAAATAAGATGGTGTAAGATTGTATCAAGCCCCTCTAATGGAGATAATTCAATCCAATATGAACAGAAACTCTCTACACTTCGACTTTTAAGGCTATTTTCGATTGTTGAATAGAGTGTAGAGTTTGTTTGTTTAATAAAAGCTACAAGTGGAAGCAATAATGTTTCACATACTTGTGATAATGTACAAAAGGAGGGTATTTCAAGCTTTTCCATAAGTGATATAAGGAGAGAAGATTCTACGTTTGATGCAATCTCTCCAATAAAAGGAATAAGAGTCGTGGTTTTGAAAGAGGCAATCTCCTGTTTCTCTTCAATAATCGAGGAAGCGATTGATAAAACATACATTAACGAGGGACGGCTGAATACATTAGGAGACTCTAGTGCACTAGAAAATAGGTAGAATAACATTACAGACATGATAGAACCTATTTGGGAAGGGGTTAGATGAGAGCAAAGGTCTTCATCGAAAATGATAATATCACTAGTGCCAGCATAATGGGTATATTCATCTCCGTTCAGAGTTCCAAACGGAATATGTATCATAGGAACCCGAGACGGGAATTTTTTATAAATATAGTCTCCTAAGACTATTTCTTCCTTCCCACCATAGACAATGATTGAATCAAAGGGAGAAAAATCTACGATTTCTCTTTCAATATAATAGGTGAAAGGATGTACGTTATGTGATTGGAATCTTGATGTAGCCTTTTTTACCATGTTAGGGGTATCTGATATGATAAATAAGGGAGCTTTACAATTATATGATATGAGTAAATCATTAAGAGTATGAAGTGCTCCTTTTCCTTGAATTATCTTAGTATGACGATGATAATATGGTAAAATAGTATTCAAAACTTACTCCTTTTTATACTAAGAAATAAAAATAGGCCCCAATAGTGAATTTTTTGTATCCATGAAGGACTTTTCATCTTTTTAAGAACGGAAACCCGCTTACGATATCTTCTTCCATATCTATATTGAAAAGATTGTTGGATCCAAATAAGGAGTATTCGACTCTTTTCATCATCATATTTTTGAATTTTTACCTCATTTCTAAAGAAAGATTCATAGTCTGTTATTATCTTCTCTTTATAGTAAGAAGGGAAGATGCAAATAAGCTCCTTGTCTTTATCGATACTAGTTCGCTCATTGCAGAGGGTAAGGGTTACATCACGTGATCGTTTTTGTACACACAAAGAAATAAAGGTGCTAGAATTAGCTGTAGTAAGCGAGTATGCAGACTCTTCTTTTATGTGCTGTAACAAAAAGTTGCTATAGTGGTCTATACGGGAGACACACTGGAGGTGATGAGCTAGGTGGATTAATGGTGTGTTAAATTTTTTCAATGTGGCCCATCCTTTTGTTAGGTAATATTGTACTCAATGAATGAATAGTGGGCAAGGTAAATATTGACCTCTCTATCGTATCCTAGGTAGACTAAAGGTGAGGGAAACAAAAAGGTATGGAAAAGTATTGTTCAACACTACAATATGTTGTTGTAGATTTAACTAAAGAGAAATGGAGTGTTCACGCGATTCCCCCTAAAGTATTCTCATCACTACTTGGTGGTAGCGGGTTAGGCTATTATCTATATGGGTTATTTTCACCTTCAGAAAGTAGCGATTATGAGGTAGAGCCTCTTGTCTTTACGACAGGGATATGTACACAATTTAAGATTATAGGGAATTCTTCCTTGACTATTACAGGGCGTTCTTCTTTTTCCAAGATGGTGAGAAGTACCCACTCTAATAGTTCGTTTTCCTCCTTCCTTATATCATGTGGCTTCTCAGCAATAGTACTCATCGGTAGTGCAAGACGCCAAATGATAGTAGAGATTTTTGATCAAGAGATCCTTTTCACGCCTAGCGAGAAGCTCATACATAAGAGAGTGAGTGAATCTCTTGCTACTCTTAACCTTACAAAAGATAAAGCAGCTATTCTTATTGGGATTGCGGGTGAGAATAAAGTGCCCTACGCATCGATGATAAGTGATGGTAAAAGTCTTGAAAGAGAAGGCTTTGGTTCTCTCTTAGGTGCAAAAAAAATAAAAGGTTTGGTGATTCAAAAAGGCTCTTACTCTTTCCACTCAATACATCAAAAAGAAGTATCTGAGATAATGAGTACTATTGACGATAAGATTCATAGATCTTCCTTTATGAAGAGGGAAGAAAAAGAGAATCATCTAGCAGTTATTCGTTATGCTCATGAAAAAGGTTTCGCATCTGTCGCCCATGTCTCAAAACGATGTGATCCACGCATGATTCATCTTTTTGGCAGTACATATCCAAACCTCTATTCTCATACCGCCTCATCAATTATCGGGGAAGTTACGATGAAGGATCTTTATGGGAATACGGTCGTAATGAACAGTAATACTTTGTTAGCTTTTGGTCCGAATATTAAGAATTTTGATCCAGTACTTAGTGCAACCTATACATATCTCGCAACAGATCTTGGTCTCGAGCCAATAAGTGTGGCGCTTACCCTCTCTTGGATTATGGAAGGAGTGAGTCGAGGAATCGTTCACGATATTCCAATCTCGTATACTGACTATTCACATATTGAAGAAATTATCCGATCAATTGCATCGGCTACTGGTATTGGGAAAAAACTCTCTAAAGGGAGTGCGTCATTAGCCTCTGAATATAACAATAAAGAATTTATTTCCTCTGTCAATGGTAAAGAGATGCTTCCTCTTGATCCAAGAGGCGCATATGGGCAAGGACTCTTAATTGCCTTGGGGCATGATTTCCTTCATCCAAGTGAGATCCTTCAGCCGCTCCTTCCGCTAACAGATATCTCTAAAAAAGCAAAATCGGTGATAAAGAGTGAATTGATCTATCTACTAAGTAGCGCACTTGGTATTAGCTATCATAGAATTGTAGCCTTTTTGTATGATGACTCTCCTTCTTCTATTATTAATGAACGAACAATGAAAGACCGTCTTAGTGTAGTTGCAAAGGTGGTAAGTTATCTAGTCGGTGAGGAATACAGCGATGAAGAGTTACTTGATATTGCCAAGAGAGCTCTAAAAAGAGAAGAAGGAGTAAATCATACTCGTCGTGATACAAGTGCCTCACTCCCCCTACAATTTCTTCTTAATGGGGATAGTAATTATGAGACGGAAAGCACATTCCCTTTTACAAAATTACTAGATGAATATAAATTAGCACATGAAATAGAGATGAGTCTTCTCAAGGAGGAGTTAAAGGAAAAATAGAGTGAAAAAGGTTATTTCTATCTTCCTGATTTTATTATGTTGCACGATTCCAATTTTCTCTGACCTCACATCACTTTCACTAAGTACTTACAATGATGCTTTTACTATGGGGATAGGGGAAAATTATGATGACCTACGTTCCTATGGATTTTTTTTTACTTTAGAAACTGACTCTCTATTTAATATTAATATTGCGCTTGCAGGTATAACCTCAAGAAATAATAGCAACCCTTCATTAGGTTCTCGCATTGATGAGATAGAGATAGTCGGTTCAAAAGAGTTTGTTTTTTATGTATCACGTACAAACAATCAGATGGTTTCATATCTAAACTTACAAGGAGGATTTTTCTTAGTAGGAAATTTAGGGTTTGAAAGTATTCAAAACATCTGGCACAGGATGACTGGTGTGAATGAGGTTTATCTTCCTTACTGCGGGGATGGGACTAAAGAAGTTTATCCAGAATTACGATTACACCATAGATTAACATTTTATGAGAAAATTCCATATTTTTCATTTACTCAAATTGCTGTTGAAGTAGATACAGAACTACTTTACTCTCCCACCTACATCTCTACATACTCAGGCGGGCTTTCAATAGGACAGCTAAGTAGCCAGGATGTATATCTCAAGGTCGGAGCTGGTTTCACACAAACTACAAGTCTTAATCAATTCCCTTTACTCGAGAAAACAGCAGATTCAGAGTCAGGAATTTATGTTAAATTATCGGCTAGGTTAGGGTTGTTTAAGATTAATTATTGGTTATATCCTCATTCAAGGAGAACCTACGGTGGAGTTGGCCTCTCTTTTTATAATAAAGAGAGTCATGAAAATAATTATTATCGTGGAAGTGATATTATATTCTCATTAGGGTCTCAATTATTAGAGAAAAAAATGATATCTATGACAGCTAGATATGCTGTTACAGATAGCCTTGGGGTCTATATATCAAATGCTTTTGGGAGTGAAACTCTCGAGAATATTGAATATACTCGCCAAAATAGTGCAAAGTGGAATGTTGGATTAGATTATCAATTCGTTAATTTTCAAAATAAATTGCTGATTCCATTTATTTCCTTTGGTGGAGGAATAAAGAGGATTCTTGTTTCAAAAGACAGCTCAGTCAATACCAGATTGTTACTATTAGATAAATTTTTTTTTCTTATAAATAGTGAAATGGGGCTTAGATTCTTTCATGATGGGCGTTTTAAAATTGGCTCAACAATCTATGGATTAGAGATAAGCGCAGGAGTAAGCCTTTCTTCTATAGATTCAATAGAAGAAGAGATAGTTGAGTATAATCTTATTCTTATGGATGAAATTCAGCCATATGTGAAAATATCTTTGTTTACAGCAGGAAGCTTATAAAGAAGTTTTAATCACGGGTTGAAAGTAGGTTATAAAGGAATCGATCTGCTTCCCAGTGTCTATAGATTTTATTTGAATTGATTTATCAGTTATCAAGGCATAGCTAGGTTCATGTGAACTTCGCGAGTCGCTAGAAGAACCTGGATTTAATTGATAAGGCTGGTCGGGGTACTTTCTTATGTGTGGCACATGGGTATGTCCTGTAATAAAGATATCCTTTTCCGTTAATTTTAGTGGAATTTCTTGCCAATAAGAGAAATAGTTTCCATGTGTTATTGCTATTATTCGATCTCCAAAAAGGATCGAAGTGTATAATAGCGGTACTTTTATTCCTCGGCTCATAAATAGCCATGGTTGGTCTATATTCCCTCTCACTATGGTCAATTCTTGTGGGAGTGC
Source organism: Sphaerochaetaceae bacterium (assembly GCA_963663665.2). GTDB lineage: Bacteria > Spirochaetota > Spirochaetia > Sphaerochaetales > Sphaerochaetaceae > SABI01. Next base: position 513,408 of record CAXXKP010000001.1, on the reverse strand, counting down.
ATATAAAAGATCTTTCTGCTCTTCTAATTCAGCAATTCCAAGATCTCCTGCAAAAATTACATGAGTTGCCTTCTCTTGGCTAATTCTCATTATTACCTTTTCAAGTTGAGAAATATTTCCATGTAAATCAGAAAAGACAAACAAACGCATCATAGTAATATATTAGTGTAACATAAACGAATTTTTCAAGTGTATATAGTATTAAAATAAAAGAACAGCTTGATTTTTATTCCTTTTATCATACTGCATAATTCTTTCATGTTTTATCATTGCCCTCTCTAAGTTGATGAACTAGAATGAAGTAAGAGTATTGAAGGGAGGATTCACATGGAACGCCACTATTTTACCTGTTCAGATAAGAAGGAACTTTTTTATCGAGTATGGAAACCTGAGAATAATAATATTCTTGGTGCTGTCCATATTTTGCATGGCATGGCTGAACATGGTCAGCGTTATGATCGTTTCGCACTTTACCTAAATTCGATAGGTTTTGCTGTCTATGCACAAGATCATAGAGGGCATGGACAAAGTGCAAGTGATGATGATCTTGGTTGGTTCGCTGCTAAACATGGATGGCAGAGAGTTGTTCAAGATACTATTGAGATTAGTGAATTTATTAAGAAAGAGAATCCCGGTGTTAAATTATTCTTATTTGGGCATTCGATGGGATCCTTCATTGCTCGTAGTGTAATTGTTGAACGTGATGATCTATACACTGGTGTAATTCTTAGTGGAACAGCAACCTCAAAAGGGCTAATCGGAAAAGTTGGCCGACTCATTGCGAGTACACGTAGTCTATTCAATGGAGGGAAAAAACCTGATTCTCTCTTAGATACAATGAGTTTTGGTTCGTTTGCTGCGCAGTTTGAAGAGAGAGAAACAGACTTTGACTGGCTAAGTAAAGATTCTGTTGAGGTTAAAAAATACATAGACGATCCACTTTGTGGGTTTATCTGTTCCTCCCGTTTCTTTGTTGATCTTCTTGATGGAGTTGATATTGCTAATTCGGTGTCAAAAGCGAATAATATAAGGAAAGATCTCCCTCTGTTTATCATTAGTGGGGAGAATGATCCTGTTGGCGAATTTACCAAAGGAGTTTCAAAAGTGTTTGACCTGTACCAAGGAGTTGGTATTTCTGATCTTGAAATGACGCTCATCAAAGGTGATCGTCATGAATTGCTTAATGAGACGAACTATGATGAAATTCATACAATAATTGGTTCTTGGCTAACTAAGCATTGCAAGTAATATTGTTGTAACAATTATATAAATTTGAGATAATACGGCTTGTGAAAATAAAAGAATTTCTTGGAGTACTGCTCACTAAATTTACAAAAGATCGGGTAACGATTCTTGCCTCTGGAATTGTTTATAATACTCTCATTGCGATTATTCCTTTAGTCTCATTTTTAGTGACCTTTTTAGCTCTTTTTAATGCTTTACAACCATTTTATACTGCACTTACAACTCTTTTCACCTCAATATTTGGAGTGGGAGCAGGAAATGAATTAGTTGATATGATAGCTTCATACAGTTCTAATGCTAGGAGCTTAGGTGCAGTTGGTCTTATTTCTTTTGGTTTTACTTCAGTTCTTTTAATAAATAAAATATGGTCTGTAGTTAATCATATTTATCGTTCGAGTGGCAAAACACACGGAGTTATGAAACAAACAGTCGGTTTCATTACAACCCTAATTTTAGGTGTGATTCTTATTGCTTCTTATATAAGTGTAAAATCCCTTTTTAGTGATTGGGTTCTACAAGTTTTAGAGTGGGAAATCTATAATCATGTTGTAAAAATAATTTTACAATATATTGCCCCTTGGGCAATAGCGTGGTTATTTGTATTTATTACACTAATGATAGCTCCAAACTCGAAAGTATATTCAAAAAGTGCCTCTCTGGGAGCGTTAATTGCTACTATTGGTATCTATGTAATTAATCTAATTTTTTCAAATCTCGTGAATCTCCTCTTTGGATTATCAGTGATCTATGGATCTTTTGCTGTTGTGTTCCTCTTTCTCTTATGGATTTATAGTATCTGGGTAGTATTTCTTGTAGGGGTAGAGATCTCTTATGTCCATCAATACAAACCAGATAGGACCTCAATTTCTCATCCAATTTCACCAGCAGAACAGATGGCAAATGGAATAAATGTAATGATGGTTGTAGGCTCTCATTATAAAGAAGGAAAAGGTGCTACAAAGGTTAAAGAGATTAGTGAAAGGCTATTGATGAACGAGGAAGACTTATTCGTGATTTTAGAATTACTAGAAAGGAAGCATTATATCATCGCCACAAATTCTACAGGAACCTCCTTTATTCCAGGACAACCATTAGAGGATTTAAAGGTTGTAGAACTTGCTGAATCGTTATATGGAAAAGTTTACCTTGGACAAAATCTCGATACAATAGGAGATGCTCTTTCTAGTCAGATTCATGTTAAAGGAATTAAGACATTAGGAAATCTTAGTGTTGCACAACTCTTAGAAAGGGTATGAATAATATCATACCTCTCTTTCTTATTAGCAAAGTAACGAGTATATTCCCGATGAGTTGAGAAAAATCTACAAAAAGGAGATTGAGATGAGCATATTAGCATTTAATCCTATTGCGATTGACCCTCTTTTGTATCCAATGATGCCAGATCCGTATGATGTATATAGCAATAATGGGTATTATTTCTTTGAAAATGAGAATATGAGGGGATATATTCAAGAGAAACCCCGCTCAATTCATTCTGATGGATACCTTTATTTTCCTTATGCTCTAATACTTTTTGATTCTGCTAAACGTCATATCTTAAGCGCTGTAATTGAACAAACAGATTATCGATTGTTGAGTAATCTCATGCATATTCCAATGAAAGAATTGATGGAAGGAAACAAGGGGTATTTATCACCACCTTCTCTTGCTCTTTATCATAGTGGTGGACATGAAGTTCTAGAGACAGTAGCTGATACAATTTCAAAAGAAGATGCATTTGATGCTCTTCTCGACATTACATGTGATGCTCTGAATACTTCTCATTATCCCCATTTTGTTGACAAGAATGACAAATCCCACTAAGAGATAAATTGTGGTGCAAGATTGTAATATTGTTCTGTTCACTCAGGTTTGAAATGAGTGAATCTATTTTGCAGGAACCAAGATCTGTAAATTGATGGCACTTGACACAATGAAACCAATGATGATGTTCGCAGGTATTTCCTGACGATTCATCATGTGTAATATAGTAACGTTCAGTCCCTTTCTGTGTACAATGCAGGATGAAAGAATCTACGAATCCTTTCTCCTCAAGATAATGGAGTGTCCTATAGACTGTTACTTGATTTATCTCTTTTTCTACAGATGAATAGATATCAAGAGCACTCAACGGTGTATGTTTTTTATGAAGGATGTCGAGGATTTTCTTTCTTGCCTTTGTCATTACACACTCTTCCTTTTTATTGAGTTAATCATTCTTATTAAAGAAAGTAATAAGAATACTCCTCCTGATATAAGGACAACCATCGCTCCAATAGGCATATCGAGTTGCCAGCCAATAACGAGTCCTGCAAAACTAAAAGTACTTGCATAGAGAGAACTGAAGATCATCATTGCCCCCATTGTCCTTGCATGAAATCCTGCTGTTCCTGATGGTAGCGTCAACATTGCAATAACCATCACTATCCCAACAAAAGTTTGCAACAATACAATAGCTATTGCAGTAATTATGAGCATAATTATAAAAACAAGATGTGTATTAATATTTCTCACTCTTGCAAATTCTTCATCAAAACTTGTTGCTTCTAGTTGTGGATAGAATCGCCAAACTACAATAATAACTATGATATCGAGAACGGCAAGTAAGATAAGGTCTGTGTTACTTATGAGGAGAATATTTCCAAAGAGATAACTAAGTGGGTCTGTATAACCAGGAGTTTTTGCCATGCTTACAACTCCTATACTCATTCCTACTGCCCAGATTGCATTGATCACAGTATCTTCTCTCTGCTTAGCTTTAAGAGATACTATTGCTATCATAATAGCTGCAAGAATTGCGAAAATGATAGCTCCAACTATGGGTGGAAGGGATGGAATGATGCCAGTCGCACTCACATAGAGAGCAAGACCTATTCCTCCAAGAACAGCATGTGAAATTGCTCCAGCTAATGAGGCAATTCTTTTTACGGTAACAACTGTCCCAATAATACCAAACAGTATAGAAGATAGAAGTCCCGCAAAGAGAGCATTTCTCACAAAAGGCATGTTTGGGTCAATCAAGGCACTAAAGAAATCATTCATTTTATGACCTCTGTTATGCACTCGCATGAGTGGTTTACTTTCGATTCATGCAATACTTTTAAGCGATGAGCTATATTATCTGTCTCATCGGAGGCAAGAGGATGTTGTACAACATCTGAAATGTGGCCATTCTTTATATGTTCTCCTACACATAGCACTCTGTCTGTAAGGGAAGATACATATGATGTATCATGCGTAACAATAAGAATAGTTGTTTTTCCTTTGACCTTATTGAGAGCTTCATAGAAATTAAGTTCACTTGAACTATCCATATTGGCAGTTGGTTCATCGAGGATTAACATTTTAGGGTGAGAAGCAAGAGCTCTTGCAACAAGAACTCTTCGCCTTTGTCCTCCAGAGAGTGCATAGTATGGACGATTAGATAAATGATCTACATTCATTAACTCTAATGCCTCTTGCACATCCCTATTATCTTGTTTGGTATAACGTGATTTCCAAGGAGTAAGCAAACCCATACTTACTACATCAAACACTGAGATTGGGAAAGCTGAATCATATTGAGCATATTGAGGAACATACCCTATATTACGCTTTCCCTCTTTAACAGTGGTTCCAAAAAGCTTAATAGTACCACTATTTGCTTTTTCTAAATCAAGAAGAATTTTTAAGATCGTACTTTTTCCAGCTCCATTCGGGCCAATCAAGGCTACGGCTTCTCCTTCGTGAATATGAAAAGATGTGTTTATAAGAACTTGTTGAGTTGGGTATGAAAAACTCACATGAGAAAATTCTAATACTATTTTCCCAACAGGTTTCTTAATTGGTAAGGGCGTTGAATGTGTCTGTATCATCAATAGGTACTCACTTCTTTAAGGACTGATGCAATACTTTTTATATTAGTAATCCAATCATAGGCTAATGGGTCAAGTGGAAGGACTTTTGCTCCGACTGAAGTCGCTATATTTTCTGCTGCTTGGGTAGGAAATTGAGCTTGCACAAAGATAGCCTTGATATTCTCTTTACGAGCATTTTCTATTAAAGAAACTAAATTTTTTGCAGTAGGCTCTTTTCCACCTGTTTCGACTGCTTCTTGAATAATACCAAATTCATCGAAGAAATAACCAAATGAAGGATGAAATACAAACACTGTAGACCCTTTTAAAGGAGCTAAATCCTTTTGAAGAGAAGCAAAAAGAGAATCTATTTCACCAATTAATTCATCTTTATTAGCTGAATAGACATCTTTATTTTGATGATCGAGTGATACAAGTGTTTCATAGATGTGATCAATTAATATTTTATAAGGAGTATGAGATAACCAAGTGTGCTTATCATATAGTAGTTGATTTGGATCATTCTCATGAGTTGTTTCTTCTCCATCATCATGAGAGTGATTTTCAAGTAATCTAAATGTAACTCCTTGTGTTCCATCAACTATCAAAAGATTAGGGTAGAGTGATGAGATTTTCTTTATGAGGGTAATTTCAAAGTCAGTACCACTTAAAATCCACGCACTCGCATTAGCTAATAATGACATTTGTCGGGGCGTTGGCTCGTAGGAATGAGGGGACTGTCCCTCTGTCACTAAGACAAAAGTTTCAACAAGATCTCCAGCGATTCTATCAACGGCATACTTTTGGGGGAGGATACTCACAGCGATTATTGGTTTATCTGAAACAGGAGTTTCTTTATTTCCTCCAGAATAGATTGGGATAGAGATGATACATAATGATACTAGTATTAACATAAATTTTTTCATACATTCTCCTATCCGAGAATATAATGAGATTACTATAAAAATGCAAGTCATTTGCATTTTTACTTCTATTCAATTCTTTACACAATCAATTGAGTATATGATTCTCGTGTACATCAAAATCTACTGTTTTCATGGAGCCCTGTTTTTATTCTTTCCAGAGTCCTCCTCTTTACGATTGAATTCAATTGTATGATATTAGTAACATACAGATAAGACTTGAAAAGATAAATACTATCAGAGTCATAGGAGAATATGTATGCCATTATTACACGCAATTGAACAAAGAAGAGCGTATAGAGCTATATCAGAAAAAGAAGTAAGCCTCGATATTTTAGAAAACCTTGTAAAGGCTGCTCATACAGCACCCTCAAGCGCAAATAACCAACCATGGAGAATTATCACAACTGTTGAAAAAACTCAGTTAGATGCATTAAAAGAGACGTTAGTTGGAGGAAATTATTGGGGTAAACAAGCTCCAGCCATTGCAGCTTTTGTAACTCACCCTAGTTGGTCAATGAGCATGGGGGGAAGAGATTTAGCCTATTTCGAATTAGGAATGGCTGCCATGAATTACCAAATTCAAGCAGTTGAGGAGGGCCTTGTTGTTCATCCAATTGTTGGGTTTGATGTTGGAAAAGCAAAGAAAGTTTTAGGCATTCCAGAAGATGTAGTTCTCGAAATCCTTATGATAGTAGGGTATCCTGGTGAAATAGATCGATTGAGCGAGAAACATCAAGAGGTAGAGCAAAGTGAAAGAAGCAGAAAGCCTCTTGAGGAGATTTCTAGTTTAAATAGGTGGGAAGCGCGGCTTCTGCCTCAAAAAAAGAAATAGTTAGGATAGAAGAGATGAAAACAATTGGCCTTATTGGTGGAATGAGTTGGGAGAGTACTGTCACTTATTATCAAATTATTAACAGAGTTGTAAAAGAAGAATTAGGTGGGCTTCATAGCGGCAAAATCATCCTCCATAGTGTTGATTTCGCTGAGATTGAAACGTATCAAATGAATGGTCAGTGGGATAAAAGTGGTGAGGTGCTAGCTGAGGCTGCCTTATCGTTGCAAAAGGCTGGAGCTGATTACATCTTCCTCTGCACAAATACTATGCACAAAGTTGCCCCTCAAATCATTAAGGCTATCACCATTCCATTTATTCACATTGCAAGTGCTACTGCAGAAGTACTCAAAGAACGAGGTATTTCTTCAGTAGCGTTGTTAGGGACTTCTTTTACAATGGAGCAAGATTTCTATAAACAAACACTTATTAATGAGGGGTTTGAAGTAATTATCCCTGAGAAGGAAGAGAGGAATCTTATTCACTCTACAATTTATAACGAGTTAGTTTTAGGAATCATCTCTCAATCATCAAAACAAGCATTCATTACCATCATCGAGAATCTCTCAAAAAGAGGTGCCATGGGAGTAATTCTTGGGTGCACGGAAATAGGTCTTTTAATTCAACAAGAAGATACCCCACTCCCTGTTTTTGATACTGCAATCATTCATGCAAAAAAAGCAGGGATGATTGCAGTGAAGTAAATTCTTCACTTGTGATAGAAACATTACGTCAGCCAGTAATATATTCATAGAGGTCAGGTGATACTGGGGTATGTAGTTTAAACGTCATTGCTACGACAGGGAGAAGTTTGCCTTTACCATCCTTTTTATGAGACTGAGTATTCGAGAGAAATTCAACTTCTCCCATATAATAAAAGGCAATTCCTTCATCATTGTTTTTTTGTATAAATAGATATTTTTTCAGATGCCCTTTTTCATTGCGAATAGCCTTAGGTTCACTTGATCCGAGAGTAATATTTGTGCGAGTTTCCCATGCGAACTCTTCATGGTTAATAAAATGATCTTCATAGTTTATAGAGGGATCTATCTCGTCTACTCGTTTATTATAGGTGACAAAGATGGGACAAGTCATAGTATGATAGTGAACTTTATATCCAAACATCGTTGCATGCTCATCTTTCTCCCAGTTTAAAAGCCTGCAGACATCCTCTCTTGAGTATTTGTGATAAAGAATTATGTCATTGTCTACGCGGTTAGAGAGAGTTGTTATCCTATATTCGTGTTCTGCTACATTGAGAATATCCTCTATTTCTTCTCTATAAGTATTATTTTGCATTAGAGAGAGAAATTGTTCGCTCCCTTCTATAGTATCACCCACTGTTTTACAATAGATAATATTATCAAAATGATTACGACTCTTTTGAGGATAGAATCGATTACTTAAAATTGCAATGGAAGAGCGTATTGATTCTTCTTCTGGAATAAAATTGTATTTCTTTTGGATATTTTCTTTCATCTTTTGTATAGAAAGTGGCTCCTTTGAGGTGAGTATATGAGATATGATCATTGCTTCATAAGGTCGTATTCCAGGAGCTAGCACTTTTGAGAGAAAATTTAGACTTTTACTATGGGCTATCGAAAGATCGGATATCCATGGCTTTTCAGCTTTCATTTTAAATTCATAAAAGTTCTTGCAATAAGAAATAAATAACAAGGGGGAAACTGCACCATGTTCAATAAAATCAATCATACGAGGAGTATGCCCAATCTTTATTTTTACCCTTAAATATTCATTTTTTAGGAATTTAATAGTTTTAAAGGATGCATCATTAATTGCCTGATAGATTCTCTCTTTTGCAATTTTGTCAAAGTGGACAGTAGATACCCCATATATACCGAGACTGCCTGAGCTCATATACTTTCGTAAGGTATCTTTGCTGTAAGTTGTGTCCCCAAACAAGGCAATAGGTATCATATAGTTGTTTGAATAGTTTCCAATGAAATCTATTACTGTAAGAAATTCTTTACCGGAGTGTTTACGGAGACCACGGCCCATTTGTTGGACAAAAATAATTGCTGACTGAGTTGGTCTTAACATAATGATTTGATTGAGTGAAGGAATGTCGATTCCTTCATTTAAAATATCAACAGCAATAAGATATTCTATTTCAGAATTTTCAAGGCTGTCAAATGCTGCTTCTCTTGTTTTGTCATTATCCAAGCCACTCAAGGCAAGGGTGCATAGTCCTAGCCGATTGAGTTCTTCTGAAAGAGTTTTTCCGTCTTCATTTCTTGAAACAAAAATCAATCCTCTTTTTTGTAATCCGGGTACTGAGTATCGATCTATTGCCATTTTTATTGTTTTTATTTGTTCTTCATTTGATATTTGGGAAAATTGTGAAAGATCTTCATAGATAGTTTCATCGACGACTAAATCTGAAATACCAAAGTAGTGAAAAGGACACAAAAGGTTAGCCTTGAGAGCTTGGTTCAGTCTAATTTCATATGCGATATTGTTATCGAAGAGGCTATAGATATCAAAACCATCGCTTCTCTCTGGAGTTGCTGTCATTCCTAAGAGAAATTTAGGTGTGAAATAAGATAACACTTTTTCATAGGATGAGGCTCCAGCTCTATGTACCTCGTCTACAACGATATAATCAAATTCATCGCGAGAAAAAGAGTTTAAAGTATCATCCTTACTCAAAGTCTGAATCATTGAAAACGTGTAAACTGCATCTTTATCATAATTAACGCCTCCACCTAATACTGAACAGGAAATTTGTCGACCAAGAATCTGTTGAAATTTTCTCATAGATTCAGTAGCTATTTGCTGACGATGGACAATAAATAGAAATTTTCTCGGTGCAAATCTCTTGACATCAAAGGCACTAAGGAATGTTTTTCCTGTTCCAGTTGCAGAGATGATGATTGCCTTGGTTTCTCCCTTCATTCTTAATGTCTCGAGAGATTCGAGTGCCTCTTTTTGCATTGAGTTAGCAGCTATCTGATTTTGATCAAAGGAATCTTCTTCAGGGAGAATTGAAGGTGCAAAATCCCTTTCCCTGTGAAAATTATTATAGTACTGCTCGTATTGAATTAACATTGCAGGCGATACATCAAATGCTTTATCCCAAGCATCTGCAAATTCTTCATGTACTTTTCTAAAGACTTCTCCTGTATCAAGTGAGATAAGCCGAATGTTCCATTCTCTGTTTGTTGAAAGAGCTTTCTGTGTGATATTAGAACTCCCTATGAGGATCGAGGAATAATTGTTATTCTCATAGTGAAACAGATATCCTTTTGCATGAAAGGGCTCTCCCCTATACATTTTTATTTCAATATTATCAAATTTATTAAGTAATAAAGAGAGAGCCTTTGGATCTGTAAATCCAAGATAATCAGATGTGAGTATTTTCCCTTTTACTCCTCTCTTTTTTGCTTCATATAGAGATTGTAAAAGCATCATGATTCCGCCTGATGTGATAAAAGCTACAGAAAATTCAAATGAGGAACAAGTTTCAAGTTCTCTGCAGAGTGTATGAATTACTTTGCTCCTAGGAGGATCGTTTAACACTAATGATGGTCTATAATTCTCGTTAGATGGAGTTGAATAGTCAATAAATCCCGAATTGAGGCATTGAGGTAGAATGTTTGAAACATTATCAACACTCATACTGTTCCCTTAGCATAGTATAAACTTTATCTACAATAGGAATATCTGCAGCAGCCCAGTCTACTGTGTACAATTCAGAGGCAGTAAACCAACGACTATCTAAGTGTTCGCTGATTGGCAGGTTCCCTTTAATTAATGTGCAAAGATATGCATCCATTGTTATCTTAAATGAGCTATACTCGTAATTTACAGTTTCTATTTTTTTTACAACGGAGACAGTAGACGCTAATTCTTCCATGATTTCACGGATAACAGCTTCTTCTCCGCTCTCGTCTACTTCAAGTTTTCCTCCTGGAAACTCCCATTTTAATGCGAGTTCACCAGAGTTATTCCTTTGAGCGGCAAATACTTTATCGTTCTTAATTATAACAGCGGCAGCTACATGAATATGTTTCATCATTTATACCTACTTACTATAGCAGTACAAGTTCTTCTGGTCCAGGAGGAAAATGAAATATGTGTTGATCGGGGTTTTATAACTTCGAAATATTATCAAAATTAAGTAGATACAGACTGAGACAATTGAGTGGAGTCTCTCTCATGTTTATGAAAAAAATGAATATCATGAGTTTCACGATACGCTAGATGTGGTATAGTTTTTAAGTAATGGAGTCTATTCAATGAGCATATATTTTCACAACACTTTCATAACAACCGGAAATGTCTCTATTACAAGAAGTCCATTCTTGAACACATGGGGACTTGCTTTCTTAATCATACCAATTCTATTTATGATAAGTTGTACCTCTACAACATCAGTAGAGGAGATTGCTTCACGCGAATCTAAGAAAATTCTTTCCAATCAGCAATCTAGTTTACGTATCTATATCCATGGTTCAGGTGATACACCCTCTGTTTGGGCAGAAAGGGCTGTTACTGAGTTCGGTGGGATTGCCTTAGACTGGTCAGAACAAGGAATGAGTAAACTTAGTGCTCCTTCTAGAGGATATGAAATTGGGGTAGAGATAGGATCTATTTTACAGAGTAACCAAATTGCTACTTCTCTAGTATTAATAGCTCATTCTGCTGGAGCTTGGGTTGCACAAGGGATTGCCGATTCACTTGCTAATAAAGATTCTATTGAGATTAATTTCTTAGATCCGTTCACTGCAAAATCTATAATTCAGCTATTTTCTGGTTCAAAAAGACTCGGGAAAAATATTACTCATCTAAGCACCTATTATGCTTCAATAGATGGGATTCCTTTCACTAATGGTAAAGTAAGTGGAGGCGAAGTTATCAACGTTGATGATTATCTATATAAAGGAGATAAAAAGAGTGATGCTCATTGGGATGTGATTGATATTTACTTCGACATCTATGCTTCTTCTCTATTAAAATAAGGATAAAATTTTTCATTGTCTCAGAATTCTTGGTTATCTTCTTCTTTTGTGTTAGGATTTATTCTATCATATCTACAGTTGATGAGGAGGGTACGTAATTGAAAAGAAAACAACTTGCAATGATGATAAAACCTGCCTCCTCTGCTTGTAATCTTGCATGTGATTATTGTTTTTATCTTGATTTGGCAGCTCATAGAACAGTTACCACCCATCCTTTTATGAATTATTCTGTAATGGAAGCTATCATCAAAAAGAGTTTGAAAGAGGCAAATCATTGTTCTTTTATGTTCCAAGGAGGAGAACCTTCTCTTGTAGGGCTTCCTTTTTATGAGAAATTTGTTGAAACCGTGAATACTTTCAATACAGATCAGATCTCAGTATCATATGCTTTTCAAACAAATGGACTTGTTATCGACGCCTCATGGGCTCACTTTTTTAAAAATAATAATTTTTTAGTAGGAGTTTCTTTCGATGGAACGCCTCGACTTCACGACACCCATCGATTTACCCACCTTGGAGCAGGTAGTGGAAGAAAGGTTCAGCAGACAATTAATCTTTTAAGAGAAAAAGGTGTTGAATTCAATATTCTTTCTGTTATAACAAATGAGATGGCACAAAATGTGGATCTTCTTATGAACTATGCTACACAAAAAGGATTTAGATACCTTCAATTTATTCCTTGTCTTTCAGGTGTTGAAAATATGGGGGATGATAAGTTTTTACGTAGAGATAATTATACTCAATTTCTTAAAAATCTTTTTGACAGATGGTACATTCAATGGAAGGAAGGCAACCCTGTCTCAATTCGATTTTTTGATAATCTTGTTGGAATGCTTGTCGGTTATCCCCCAGAGAGTTGTGATATGGCAGGAATTTGTTCAGTGCAATATGTTGCTGAAAGCAATGGTAATATCTACCCATGTGATTTCTATTGTGATGATGAAAATCTTCTAGGAAATATAGTAGACGATGAATTTTCTACCCTTGATTCTAAAAGGGAACAACTTCGTTTTATAGAAGATTCTCCCAATTCTGTAAATGATTGTTCTACCTGTCAGTGGAGATTACTGTGCCGTGGTGGATGTAAGCGAAATAGAAGTCTTGATGGATACAGATTCTGTTCTTCGATGAAAGAATTCTTTCCATATGCAATACAACGATTAGAGAACGTAGCCAACACAATGTTAAAAAATTCTAATTCGATATAGATTTATAATTCTACGTGAATGTACTTTTTTATCAGTTAATAAGTGCTTCATTAGCCTAATGGTGATTAAAGTTCCGAGTAGACTTATAACATCTCTTTAATCAAGATTAGGCAATCCCTTTTCATTCTTTCATTTTTAGCAATTCCAGAGATAAAAAACTCTATTCCTTCAAGGTAGAACATATTTTCTAAGTAGATGAGCCAGTTTTCCAGATTGTGTAATACAAATATTTTAAAACGATTTGATATGATATTTTATGGTTAGTAAACAATTAAACATAACTTTATTATCTCTAGTATCTTGAATATTTTTCTCTTCCGTCCTAGACTCTCCACATGAAGAAATACCTGCTGGTACTGATTCTTTCCCTACCAATTCTTTTGGTAGGAGCGCTTGAAATGGTGTCCGGCATATCCCCTTGGAGCCTTGATGGAACTGGGGAAAAGATAATTACCTCCTCACACTCAGATGAACTTCCAATTGAAGCTTTGGATGTCCAAATTCAAGAGAATTCAAGAAGGGAAGAAAGGTCTTTTGAAGGTCAACGAGATATTTTTATATCTGTCATTTCTTCTATACCGCAAATTTTCCAGATATCGGGATTTGTTTCTCGAGAGATACCAACTGTATCAACCTATTTATGTATTGCTATTCCTTTCAACAAGGCTCCCCCCTTTTTAATCGGTTAGTGGAAACCGCCTTATTGAGTAGAAACTCAAAATATTTATTAGAAAGGAATAAAAAAATGAAAGAATCGAATTCTAAATTTGATACACAACAGCTATATATTGCTGTTTTGCATGAAGAAGCTACCGTTGCCTCACTACTTGACCGTGTTCACAGTGGTGAAACCGCTGAACTCTATTATCTTAAAAACAACGAAGACCAAATCCAAGGCGTTGTTGAAGTGGTGGATGTATTGGAATTTTTTGCCCCATACCTATTGTTTGTCGATGCTGATGAATTGGAACATGCAGTTGTTAATCTTGGAGAAATTCCATTGAAAGAATTCTCTAAAAAGATTTATCCAACTGTATCAATGCATCAAGAATTACCTAGCATTATCCAGGGTATCTATACTCACAGAGTATACAATGCTTCTATCATGCAAGATAGCAAGCAGATGATTAGTGAGTTGACTTGCACCCAATTATTGAAGAAACTACCTCAATATATAAGGAAGGACAATTATGCAGTTTAATAAGTATGTCTCAGAGGACAGCATCTTTCTGGATCAAGAATTCCAGAATCTAAGAGAGGTCCTCGAGTTCCTTTCCGTCAAATTCTCAAAGGATTTGGGACTGGAAAAGGAAAAGATCTTTGAACTTCTTGAAGAGCGTGAGAGGCTGAGTCCGACCTGGATTGGAAACGGGACGCTTTTACCTCATAATCACTCTCCAGAAATCAAGCACGTCTCTATCATATTTATTAGATGCAAAAAACCTTTGGTTCTTGAAGATGGTAACCAAGTTAAGTATATTTTCTCGATTTTAACATCGGGCTCTAACCAAGATTTATATCTTGGAATACTTCAGGGGATAGGGAAGCTAATTGGAAAGCAGTCAACAGAGCTTGATGCATGCAAAAATCCTACTGAACTTCTCGAGATTCTTAGTATTTCAAGTAATACTATGGGAGCTCCTCTCACTGCTGCAGATCTTGCTCGTTATTGGCCTAGAGCAAAGGATACAGATACTCTTTCTGTTGCTGTAGATCAGATGAAGCGGCATAGTATTTATTTTCTTCCAGTGTACAGTGCTACAACTGGAAAGATTTGTGGTGTCCTCGATTTAATTGATCTTCTAAAAGCAGGCTTTCCAGATTATGTGTTTAGGTTAAATAGTTTATCAATGCTTAAAGATTTTCAACCTGTTGATTATTTTTGGAAGAATGAAGGAAATTTTAAGATTGGTGAATATCTCAGAGATTATCGTCCATATATGATTAAGGATACTACTACCTACCCAGAAATATTTTTCATGATGATCAAAGGAAATCGTCGTCATTTGCTCGTAGTTGATGATGCTGGCGAAATGATTGGCGTTATTAACCCTAATGAAATTATTAATAAAATGTTGAGGCCATAATGACTATATATATGTATATATCAATACTTATTTTCATAATTGTCTATGCGCTTCTGATTATGGAGAAGATGAACAAGGCTGTTGCTGTCATTTTAGGAGCCTCTATCTATTTACTGTTTCACTTCATCCCCTTTGACAATGCCGTCGACCATATCGACATGAATGTTATTTTCTTACTTATTGGAATGATGATGATTGTGAAAATTACAGAACAAAGTGGTGTGTTTGAATACATTGCGATTAAAAGTGCAAAGATGGTAAAAGCTGAACCAATTGCATTCTTGGCTGTACTGTTTTTTATTACGGCGTTCTTCTCAGCAATGTTAGATAATGTGACAACGGTTCTGTTGATTTCACCAATTGCTCTTCTTCTCGCTACTCAGATGGAAATAGATGCTCTTCCTTTTGTAATAACAGTAATCCTTTCTTCAAATATTGGAGGAACTGCAACACTTATTGGAGATCCTCCAAATATTATGATTGGTTCGGCGGCAGGGTTAACCTTCATGGATTTCCTTGTAAATCTTGGGCCAGTTATCCTCATAATTTCAGCTATCAGCATGGGTATTTTAATTCTTGTATTCAAGAAGAAACTCATTGTATCAGATTTGAATAAGAAACGGATTATGTTCATGGATGAGAAACAAATGATTAGCAATCCAATTCTTATGAAGAAATCTCTCATTGTTATCGGAGTTGTTATCACTGGGTTCCTCTTTGCTGGTGTACTTGAAGTAGAGCCAAGTGTAATTGCGCTTGCAGGAGCTTTTGCTCTTGTTCTTTGGACAAAAGAGGATCTTGAAGAAATTCTCAAAAAAGTCGAATGGGATACAATTCTTTTCTTTGTCGGTCTTTTTATCATGGTTGGAGTGCTTCAATTTACTGGAGTGATTGATAAGTTAGCGACACTAATGACCAATATGACCAAAGGCGATTTTAAGAAAACAAGTACAGTGTTATTGTTTGGTTCTGGTATTTTATCAGGGATTTTAGACAATATCCCACTGGTTGCGACATTTATTCCAGTAGTTAAAATTATCGGTGCAAATACTACACCAGATGCAATTCAGCCGATTTGGTGGAGTCTTGCTCTCGGAGCTTGTCTGGGAGGGAATGGAACCCTTGTAGGAGCATCTGCAAATGTAATTATGTTTGGCTTTGCGAGAAAAAATAACATATCTCTTAGTTTTAAGGGATACCTGATGTATGGAGTTCCTATGACTTTACTCGCATTGGTATTATCGTACATCTATATTTCGGTTAGATATTTTTAATTAAATGGTGGTTTGGCATATGGTTGGGTTCGATCCCAACCATATGAATCGGTTAAGAAAAGAAACTAAAACTTAGTATTACACAACTTTCACATAGATAAGTTTGTTATCTTGTTCTCCATAATAGTCTTTTAGTTCAGCTTCGAGTGAGTATCCATTTCGAATATAGAATGAACGGGTAGGTATGTACAGAGGAGAGGAAGAAGTTTCTATATAGATTCTTGCCCCCCCCATGGTTTTGATTTCTTTTTCAGTTTTCGCAAGTAATTCTGATCCGATTCCTTTTCCTTGAAATGCTGGATCTACGGCAATCCAATAAAGATCTACGCTATGAGCAGTCCCAAGAATAGGTCCAAAACAGGTATACCCAAGTACGGTTCCATTCTCTTCTATAAATTGAAAGAAATAACCACAATCTTTACCTTTACTTAATCTTTCTTCTATGAGAGAAAGTGCGACCTCTATCTCTGCTTTATTAAAGAACCCCGAAGTTGTTAATATTGAAGAAACTAGAGAGATATCACTTGGTTTTGGTTGTTCTCTATATATATAGTTTTCCATATAATTATTCTTGAATGATTAAATCAATCATCCTCTCATATGAATATCCAGCTTTCTCTGCTGCTGCCACAAACCCACTATCTTTGCTTATACAAGGATTAAGGTTTACCTCGAGAATATATGGTTTTCCTAAAGAATCGACTCTAAAATCTACTCTTGCATAACCTTTATTTCCAAACAAGTGAAAAGCTTTTTGCGTCAAGGTCTTTACTTGCTCTATGAGAGGAGAATCCTCTTTCGAGTGGTCAAAATTCCTTACAGTATGAGTATAAGCGAAGGAATTTTCCTCCCATTTTGCCTCATATCCAACAATAGTAGGTTTATCAATTGGGTAGTCAATAAACAACATCTCTGCTGGAGGAAGGACTACAGGGAGTCCATTTGCCATGAGAATTGAGACATTGAATTCTCTACCTCTAATGAACTCTTCAGCAAATAAATCTTTTAAAACAAGAGCTTGCTTGAGCGATATAACTGAGTAGAATGTCCTAACAGACGAATCTTCTATTCCGATTGAAGCTTCTTGTGATATCGGTTTGATAATAAGAGGAAAACCTACGAACTGATTCAGATAATCATCCTCCTGTTTTTCTACCCATCTCGGAGTAGGTAGGGATGCCCTAATCAGCAGTTCTTTTGCTAATATTTTATGAGAAGAAAGCATCATACCCACAGAGTTGCCACCTGTGAAAGGAATCTTTAGAGTTTCAAAAAGAGCAGGAGGAATATGTAATAATTGACTACCTTCTAATGTTTCAACAAGGTTGAAAATGAGATCAACATGAAGAGAGAGAATCTTTTTCTTCATTGAGTGTAAATCAAGAGAAAATGTTAAGATATATACTTGATGATGTAGGTTGTGGAGAACTTTTTGTACTTGTTGAACTTGAGTGAGTGTATCTATCTCATCTTGTGTAGGAAGAGATCCAATCTCATCATGTAGTATTAAGATACGCATTCTACTTTCTCATAAGTAATTCTTGTAATCGCTGAATTTACTATTTTCGTAATTAAATCTTGGTAGGTTAATCCTTTTTTATAGCAAAGAATTGGGAGGTCTGAATCAATTGGGTTGAGTCCAGCAAGTGGATTCACTTCTAAAAAATTTACTTTTCCATTTCCATCCATTTTCAAGTCAATTCTTCCACCATCTCTGCACCCGAGAGCATTCCAAGCAGAGAGGGCAACTTTTTCACATTCAGCGGCGACATCCCCTTCTACAAGGTGATACTCTGCTACAGTTATATAATCTTGCTTTGTGTTATATGAGTAGATTCCTTTATCTGAGGAAGGATCAACAATAATCTCCATTACTCCAATTGCGCTACTGTGTTCTTTTGTTCCTGTGATTCCTACAGTGAATTCTCTTCCTTCAAGATATGTTTCGACAAGTACTGGCTGATTGAATTCTTTTAATAAGAATCCACACAGGTTCGAGAGATCCTCTTTATGATTCACAATCGATTGAGAGGTAATTCCCATCCCTGTTCCTCCACCAACTGGTTTGATAAACAGCGGGTAGGGCAAATCTACTCTATCGACATCACTTAAATCTCGAATTACGAAAAAGTCTGCTGTTGGAACATGATGTTCTCTTACTATAGCTTTTGTAATCCCTTTGTGAAGAGAAATAGCAAGAATGAACGAATCAGAGAATACATAAGGGATCTGATAAGCATCTAATAAGGCAGGAATTTGTGCTTCTCTACATAATCCATGTAATCCTTCAGCAATATTAAAGACTAAATCGCATCTATTTCCGTATGCGAGATATTGTATGAGGGATGTAATATTTCCAATTTTCACAGTTGTATGACCAAGGTGTTTGATCGCTGAGTCTATTGCATCTATTGTAATTAGTGAGTCCATCTCAGCAACTTCTTGGGCGGTGTATCCTTGGGCTATATAATCATCTTTTAAATCATAGGTTAATCCGATAAACATCTCTACTCTTCCTTACATGTAGGGTATGAAAAAACTTTCCCCTCATAATTTCTTAAGTAGATATTTTTCTCATCTTGACCTATTTGATAATCTGGGAGAATTGGAACTTTACCACCACCACCGGGAGTATCGATAACATACTGGGGAATTGCATAACCACTCGTGAATCCTCGTAAGCCCTGAATGAGTTCTTTTCCTTTATCTACAGTAGTTCTAAAGTGAGCAGAACCAATAATTGGGTCACACTGATAGAGATAATATGGTTTCACTCTTACTTTAAGAAGTTTGTGGAATAGAGATGTAAGAGTCTCAATTGAATCATTCACCCCTTTTAAAAGTACTGTTTGACTTCCAAGAACTACGCCACTATCACTCAGGCGATTACATGCTAGAGCAGATTCCTTTGTAATTTCATCAGGGTGGGTTGCATGAATACTCATATATATAGGTTTATAACGCTTTAAGATTTTTATTAATTTTGGTGTAATCCTTTGAGGCATTACCATAGGGACTTTGGTTCCAATCCGTACCATTTCTACATGATTGATTGAAGTTATCTCTTTTAGGAGCCATTCAATCTTCTCATCACTGAGGGTGAGAGGATCGCCCCCTGAAATAATGACATCGCGAACAGTTTGATGCTCTCTAATATATTCTATTGCTTCTTTCCAATGTGGCTCTAAGACTTCAGTGTGCCCACCTACCATCCTACTTCTCGTACAATATCTACAATAAGTAGAGCAGAAACTTGTAGTGAGGAAGAGGACTCTATCTGGGTAACGATGGACTATACAAGGAACAGGCGATGTATTCTCTTCGTGTAATGGGTCTTCGCTCTCTGCCTCATCAATAAAAGATTCTCTAATTGATGGAATGATTGTTTTCCTAAGAGCACTTTCCTTGTCGTTCAGATCAAGTAAACTTAGATAATAGGGTGTGATTGCAAATGGAAAAGAATGTTCTGTTTCCTGTAAGGCAAGAGCCTCTTCTTCACGTAAATTTATGAATCTAGAGATCTCAAAAATGGTTGTAACTCGATGAGAAAGTTGCCAATGCCAGTTATTCCACATCTCTTTACTTGTGCCTGGAAAAAAGGTTTTCCTAAATGTGTCAGTGCTACTTATGTGGGTATTTTTTTGACTTTTTTCTACCATGTTGATATGGCTTGTTTGTTGTAGGATAAAAGGCGTAGATTCTCTAACGCCCAATTGTAACAGCGGAGGTTCTTCATCCTGATTAAGTTTATTAGCAGTATGGATTTGTTCCATTGGAAGTCTCCTTTACCTAGAGTGATTCAACCAAAAAGTATGTGTTTTGATCCTCTAGTATCCACTACTATAGAAGAGTGTATCAAATAGGCAAAAAAAGTTCTCTATGTTTATAGGTATTTTATGAAAAAAAAGTATATTTTTTTGTGATAAGGCTCTCTTTTTATAAAAGATTTTATAATAGTACAGAACTTCCAATTTCGATGGTTTAATCTAACCACTTGATTGGGGAATGTGGAAGATAATTCGTTTAAAAATTCAAGCTAAACCTCTATGGATGTAGTAAGAATCGATCTCAACAAGAAGCATGAACTAGCAAGGCATTGTGAAATAGTAAACAAAAAATAAGCTCTTATGAATTTTGATAAATCATTTTTTTAAGTAATAGTATCACCTATTAATTGGTGCTATACTCCTTATTTATGGGGAATATGATGAACCAAAAAGATAATCAAGAACAACAGTTTATCCGTGATGTACAGTACTATAAATTCTGTGCGTATGGTTTTTTAAAGAATCTTAGGTTCTTTGAACCTTTCTTACTTCTCTTTTTTTTGGAGAAGGGGCTCACCTTTCTTCAAATTGGAACATTGTATGCGGTGAGAGAAGCTCTTATAAATGTATTTGAAATTCCTTCAGGGATTGTTGCCGATTCTTTAGGAAGAAGAAAAGTTATGGCGCTTTCATTTCTTTCGTATATTTTCTCTTTTATCGTATTTTTCTTTTCATATTCATACCTTGCGTTATTAGGAGCAATGGTCTTTTTTGCAATGGGGGAAGCATTTAGAACGGGAACCCATAAAGCGATGATTTTCACCTATCTCAAGGAACACAAGATGTTAACTCTCAAAACGCAATACTATGGACATACCCGTTCTTGGAGTCAAGTTGGTTCTGCTTTAAGTGCTTTGATTGCAGCTGTCCTTGTGTTTTATCAAGGTTCATATGCACCTATTTTTCTTTTTACCATTATTCCGTACATTGCAGATTTCTTTCTTATTCTAAGTTATCCAAAAAGTTTCGACGAAATCACGTCTCATAGGGATAGAACTATAAGACAAGCAGTAGTGGAAGTTTTTAGATCTTTAATTAAAAGTTTTAAAGACCTTTCTCTTATTAAGGCTATAGGAAATCAATCAGTCTATAGTGGATATTATAAAGCTGTAAAAGATTATATTCAGCCTATCATAAAATCTGTTGCCCTTTCTCTACCTTTTTTTATAAATACAGAACAATCAAAGAGGACCGCATTTACAACAGGAGTTATTTATTTTGTAATCTATTACCTCACAAGTTTAGCATCGAAGTATTCCCATCGGGTCGCCTCTCGTTTCTCATCAGATGAAAGAGCACTCAATGTGTACTTGTTTATTGGGGTCTTCTTTGGCTCTGTAAGTGCTGTATTATACTATGCCAATCTACCTCTTTTCTCTGTCATCTTCTTTTTTGGAATTTATTTTATAGAGAATTTAAGAAAACCAGTTGGGATAGCATATGTGACTTCTCTTATGGATGAAGTTGCTTTGGCTTCTTTATTATCTGTTGAGTCTCAAGCAGAAACTGGTTTTGCTGTATTATTTGCACTTCTTATTGGAGTTTTCTCAACACTTTTCTCACTACCAATCGCCCTTCTTCTCATATCATTTATTCTTATGATTTTCTCAATATTTTTGAGAGTAAAAGAGAGGAAGGCGTAAGCTGTTAGTAACCTGAAAGGTTTTAACCCAAGAAATGTATAAATATTGATTTAATACTTGCATATTGGTTTTTTTACTTGTATAAATATACAAGACTTAGGGCATCCGTCCTTGTCTTCTTTAAAATAATTGGAGGAATACGTGAAAAAATTAGTAGTAATGTGTTTATTAATGGTTGTCACATTTAGTCTTTGGGCAACTGGAGTGAGTGAAAGCGGAGCGAGCGATTATCCTAAAAGTGCTATTACCATGATAGTCCCTTATGGAGCTGGTGGAACAACTGATGTGACTGGTCGTAAGTTTGCTGTTGCACTTCAAAAACAACTAGGAGTACCTGTAACCGTTGTAAACCAATCTGGTGCTTCAGGATCTGTTGGAGCAAAAGCTGTTTTAGATGCAAAACCGGATGGCTATACAATATTTTATACCGCTGACTCATTAGGAACACAACGAGTAATGGGAATTAGTGATATGAGTTATAACGATTTCACTCCTATCATGGCAGTTGTGAACGACCCAAAAGTTATTGTAGTTAAAGGGGATTCTAAATACCAGAATCTTGAAGACTTACTTGTCGATATGAAAAATAATCCTGGTAAAGTGAAAATGTCTTATACTGGTCCTGGTGGCTCTGGTCACGTTCAAGGGCTTATCTTTGAAGAGCAAGGATATGAGATGTCAATGACTGCTTATTCAAGTGGTGGGGATTGTATCATTGCAGTCTTAGGTGATCAGGTCGATTTCACAAACTCTAATTTTTCTACTATTACTAAATATATTGCAAGTGGAGACCTTCGTCTTATAGGTATTTCAGCACTCGATCGACTTCCTGGATTCCCTGAAGTTCCAACCCTTGCTGATGTTGATCCTGCTTTCACTGAATATCTTTCAATTCCATTCACCCCTCTTTCTCTCGTAGTAGATAAAGAAGTTGATGCATCGGTTGTAAACGTTCTTCGTGAAGCTTCTTTAAAAGCTGTTCAAGATCAAGACTGGCTCAAATTCGTAAGTGATAATAATCTTGAAGAACTCTATAAAAAATACCCAACTATAGAGAGTATTCTTAAATTCTATGATGATTGGGAGTCAATTGTTACATACCTTCTCCATGATGCAGGAGCTACAAAGTTTGACCCTTCTACCTTTGGAATTAAACGGGTGAAATAACGTGAAGCGAATCATTTCTTCCCTTAAGGGAAATAAACATGCCTTAGAAGGTATACTTTTTAGTACACTAGGAGTTTTTCTCCTAGTGTACTCTCTCTATAATCATTATCAGATAGAAGTAGCTTGGAAACTCTCTCCTTACCTTTTCCCTGTATTGATTGCTCTTTTATTAATCGTAGCTTCGATAGGCCTTTTCCTACAAGGAAGGGGAAGAACCAAGACAAACGATTCATTAGAGAGAGATGGATTAAAGAGAATTGCCTTCTTTACAGGATTAGTATTTCTCTATTATATAGTTTTGCCTTTTCTTGGCTTTATTATCACTAATATATTAGTGTTGTCTCTGATTTTTATCTATTTAAAACTTAGATCCTGGTGGCGTGTTGCTCTATTATCAATTGGAATAACACTTATTCTCTATCTTGTGTTTCAAACTCTTTTACATGTACGACTTCCTATTGGAGTATTTTAATGGATTTCTCATTCATCTTTGCCTATCTTACTGACGTAAGATTTATTATGTTTGTTCTCGCTGGAGCCCTCTCTGGACTCTTTGTTGGTTCTATTCCTGGGTTGTCAGTAACTATGGCTACAGCGATTCTTGTCTCTGTAACGTATACATGGGCTACAACTGATGCTCTAGGTACGATAATGGGATTGTATGTAGTAGGTGTATTTAGTGGTGCCCTCTCTGCAATACTTATCAATATTCCAGGAGCTCCCTCTTCTGTTGTGACAACATTTGATGGGTATCCAATGGCAAAGAAAGGGGAAGCTTTTAAGGCACTAAAGATAGCTACAATTTATTCATTCATTGGTAGTATCTTTGGTCTTGCTATGCTGTGGCTTCTTGGTCTTCCAATCAGCCGTCTTGCTTTGAAATTTCAACCGATGGATTATTTCCTTCTCGCTGCATTTGGATTGTCTGCGGTTGGTTCTCTTACGGGGGAGTCATTCTTAAAAGGAATCATTAGTGCTCTTGCTGGACTCTTTTTAAGTATGATTGGCCTTGATTCGGTTCTAGGTACGCCTCGTCTTACTATGGGAATCTGGAATCTTCAGACAGGGATTCCAATAGTGCCCGCTCTTGTGGGACTTTTTGGGTTATCAGAGGTTCTTACTGTCATCTCTGAAGGAGATGTGAAGGCTCAAGTATCTGAAGTGAAGAAGATGAGCATTAAAGTTAAGGATGTGATGAAGCATTTTTGGCATTCACTCTATTACAGCACTATTGGGACTCTTGTTGGAGCATTACCAGGTGCTGGCGGTCCCGTTGCATCTTTCTTAGCATACTCAGAAGCAAAGAGGATAGTGAAGCATCCTTCTGTCCCTTTTGGAGAAGGAGCTGAAGAGGGTATTGTTGCCTCTGAGGCTTCTAACAACGCTTGTATTGGAGGAGCTCTTATTCCAATGCTTACTCTTGCTGTCCCAGGAGATGCGGTGACCGCCATTATTCTTTCGGTCTTCTATGTCCACGGACTCCAGCCAGGACCTATGTTTATTAGAACACAGCCTGAACTTTTTGCTGTAATTCTTGCGGGTGGGTTTCTTGGTTGCCTATTTCTCCTTCTTATAGGACTCTATATCGCTCCTAAGATGGTCAAAGTAATTACTGTACCTAAGAATATTTTGCTGCCAGTCGTTACTGTGTTATGTATTATTGGTGCTTATTCATTCAATAATAGAATGTTTGATATTCTGTTGATGATAATTTTTGGGGTTCTTGGTTTCTTTATGAGGAAAAAAGGCTATTCTGTTGCTCCTATGACTCTTGCTCTTGTTCTAGGGGGAATGATGGATTCAAACTTTAGACGAGCGATTTCTCTTGCAGTCTCTGAGGATAACATGCTGATTGCACTCTTTGGCAGACCTATCACCCTCGTGCTTCTTTTTCTCACTCTTCTCACAATATTTATGAATTTCCCAGTCAAAAAGAAGAAAAAGAAATAAATACTTAAAGGCCTTCGTTGAATCCCATTGTGTAAGAAATCTTAGTTGCTGTCTCTCTTAATTTAGGGATAGCTGCCTCTACTTCTGCGCTACTCATGTAAGGTTCAAGAGCTGAAATACTTAAGGCTGCTATAATTTTATTACCACGCCCATAAATAGGCACAGCACTGCAATTATCTCCACTAATGAACTCGTTGCGATCACGAGCTACATGTTCGGTTCTTACTTTGAGTAGCTCCTCTTTAATCCCTTCAGAAGTGGTTATCGTATTCACTGTGTACTGTTTGAGCCCTTTTTCTTTAATAAGTTGGTCGATTTCTGCTTCTTCAAGAGTGCACGTTAACATTTTCCCTAATCCAGTACAGTGGAAGGGGAGTGTCCTTCCTGGAGTAAAATAGGTTCTAGGAAGGCTTAATGAGTCAATTCGATCTATAACTAATACATCTTGTTGATAGTACACTCCCATGTTTGCATTCGCTTTTGGGAAAGAATTCCAAAGTAATTCCAGATATGGCATACAGACTTTTCTAATCTCAATTGATTGGAGTGCATTACGAGAAAGTCGTAAAGACTTAAGAGAGACAGAGTAGAGCCCGGTTGAATCATCTTTACTTATATAACCAGAGTTTTGGAGAGATGCGAGGAGTCGAAAAGTCATGTTTGTGTTGATATCAAGTGCTGTACTGATGTCTTGAATTGAAACAGGCCGAGATTGTTCACTTGCAAAGTCGAGTATTTGAAAAGCTCTTTCAACTGTCTTTATCGAATATCGGTCATTATCTGGTACCATACTGCTTCCTTTTATCATCTCAATTTTATAGGTAGTGTAAATTTACTTATAACGTATACTATCAAACACTAATTGAATAATCAAATAAAAAATGAAAATAAATCAAATTGTATTATGTATTATAGGATTGGATACCAAATTATAAATGTAGATTAATGATAATCTGTGTTATTCCTGAGTGCAGTATTGAATACAGAAGAGTAACAACGAGATTATGGCTCTTAGAAAAGAGAATGATCATGTTTGAATTATTAAAGAATAAGGAAGTTGAATTTCAGGATCTCGATAATGATGTTAGTCGAAAGGTCCTTGTCCATAATGAAAAGATTCTGATGGCAGGCGTATATTTAAAGATAAGAGAAATAGGGACTGTTCACGCTTATCCTCACCAGCAAACAAGTTAGAATACTCTGGTAAGTCAATTAAACTGGTGGTTGTCAACGTATAAATAATCGTTATTCTCTTACGAGATTAACCTCAGTTTTAAAAAAGATATTACTAATACTTCTCATATATTTCAAACTAATATCAATAAATCAACGACAAATTCTATACATATTTCTTCAATATTAGCACTTTTTTACCAGAAATACTGAAAACAATTAATAATTGATATAGGTTATGTATATATGAAAAAAATCAAAAAGTATTTGAGAAAATCAATTAATTAGTTGACAAATCAAAAATCAGGGTTTAGTCTGCAAGTGTGGATTGATAAAAGTTTGCATTTTTCTGTTTTTTTATACTTTAAAATTGGGAATAAAAATAATAACTACTTAGGAGCATAGAGATGAATATTGGATTTATAGGATTAGGGATAATGGGAAAACCGATGGCAAAAAATCTCATTAAGGCAGGCTACTCTTTAGTAGTGTGCGATTTTAATGAGGCAGCTGTTGCTTCTTTAGTGGAGATGGGTGCTCAAGTAGCTCTTAACGGAGCAGAAGTTGCAAAGCTTTGTGACACAATCATCACTATGGTACCAAACTCTCCTCAGGTACGTCAGGTTGCTCTTGGAAAAGGCGGAATTATTGAAGGTGGAAAAAAAGGAACTGTACTTATAGATATGAGTTCTATTGATCCTGTTGAAAGTCGCCTAATTGGTGTAGAACTAAGGAAAAAAGGGATTGAAATGATAGATGCTCCAGTGAGTGGAGGTGAACCGAAGGCTATTGATGGAACACTTTCAATCATGTGTGGAGGAAAAGAAGAGCTTTTTGCTACATATAAACCATTACTTGAAGTAATGGGAGCATCTGTAGTTCTTGTTGGAGAGCTTGGAGCTGGAAATGTTGCTAAGCTATCTAATCAAATAGTAGTAGCTTTAAATATTGCCGCAGTTAGTGAAGCAATGGCGTTAGCTAAAAAAACTGGAGTTGATCCAGAGAGAGTATATAAAGCAATAAGAGGAGGCCTTGCAGGATCAACTGTTATGGATGCTAAAGTTCCTATGATGCTTGCGAGAAACTTCAAACCAGGATTTCGAATTGAGTTACATATTAAAGACCTAAACAACGCTATCAATGCAGCACATTCAGTAAGTATGCCCCTCCCTTTAACAAGTCAGGCAATGGAGATGATGCAAGTACTTAAGAATGATAATCTGCAAAGTGAGGACCACAGTGCGCTGGTAAAATATTATGAGAAAATTGCGAATATTGTTGTCGAGTAAGGAGAAGAGATGAGTACTACACTTGATAAATCGAAAAACTTTTCAAAGATTCCTCACATTACAAAAATGGACGTCTACCCTGTAGCAGGGCATGACAGTATGCTTCTAAATCTTAGTGGTGCACATGCTCCTTTCTTTACACGGAATGTAGTGATTCTTACCGATAATTTAGGAAATACTGGAGTTGGAGAAGTTCCTGGTGGTGAAAAGATTACTTCTGCACTTAATAGAGTAAAATCAATAGTAAACGGAAGTAAACTTTCTTCTTACAAGCAGACATTATTGAGAGTAAAAGAAGCTTTAGGGAATGAAGAGAGTGATGTACGAGGGCAACAAACTTTTGACCTTCGAACAGGAATTCATGTAGTAACTGCTATTGAAGCCCCTTTATTAGATTTACTAGGTAAATTCCTTGAAGTTCCGGTAGCACAGCTCTTAGGTGATGGACAAATGCGAGATAGGGTAAAAGTCTTAGGATATCTATTCTATGTAGCCGATCCTGATAAAACTGATTTGCCCTATTTAAGAGAAAAGATGAGCAATGTCGATTGGTATCGTCTTCGTCATGAAGAAGCTATGACTCCAGATGCTATTGTTGCTCTTGCAAAGGCAAGTAACGAACTCTATGGATTTACTGATTTTAAATTAAAAGGCGGAGTCCTTTCTGGCAAAGAAGAAATACAGGCTATCCATGCTCTAAAAGAAGCTTATCCTGATGCTCGTATTACATTAGATCCAAATGGTGGCTGGCTTCTAAAAGATGCTATTGAGTTATGTAAAGATATGCATGGGATTCTTACCTATTGTGAAGATCCTGCTGGCGCTGAAGGTGTATACAGTGGTCGTGAAGTGTTAGCAGAGTTTAGACGAGCTACTGGTCTTCCAACCGCGACAAATATGATAGCAACAGACTGGAGAGAAATGACCCACTCTCTAGCATTACAAAGTGTTGATATACCTTTAGCTGATTGCCACTTCTGGACAATGAGTGGAGCTGTTAGGGTCGGACAACTTTGTAATGAGATGGGCCTCACATGGGGGAGTCATTCAAACAACCATTTCGATATTTCTCTAGCAATGATTGCTCATGTCGCAGCATCTGTACCTGGAAATCCTACTGCAGTTGATACTCACTGGATTTGGCAGGAAGGTATTGAGGCCCTTACCAAGAATCCTCCTCTGATAAAAGATGGGCATATTGAGGTGAGCCAGAGACCTGGACTTGGAATCGATCTCGATATGAGCCAAATACTAAAGGCTCATGAATTATATAAACAGCATTGCCTTGGTGCACGAAATGATTCTATAGGTATGCAATACCTTATTAAGGGTTGGAAATTTGACCCGAAAAAACCTGCATTAGTTAGATAGGAGTGCAATACATGTTCAAACCATTCGGGATTATTCCACCAATTATTTCACCCTTTCACGAAAATGGGAAATTCAATGAGAAAGTTTACCGAACATTAATAGATCATTTAATTACTCAAGGAGTTCATGGTATTTTCCCATTGGGAACAACAGGTGAATTTTATGCATTTGATTACAATGATTGTAAATTAATTCTTCAAATAACGATGGATCAGGTAGATGGTAGAGTTCCTGTATACGCTGGCGCAAATAGTATTACAACACGTGGTGCCGTGGAATTAACGCAATTAGCTCAAGAATGTAAAGTTGATGCAGTAAGTGTTCTTACTCCTATGTTTATCGCTCAAACTCAAGATGAATTGATTCAATTTTATACTGATGTTGCTCAAAGTACTGACCTTCCTGTAATAATTTATAACAATCGCCCTAAAACTAATGTCCATGTTGAACCAAAAACCGTGGCAATACTTTCTGAAATTGAAAATATCGTAGGAGTAAAAGATAGTACAGGGGATTTTACTGTTACAGAAGAGTACATACGTCTAACACGAGGTAATGATAATTTTGGTGTATTACTTGGACGTGACACACTCATCCATGCAGGGCTATGTCATGGTGCGGTAGGTGCTATTGCTTCTTGCGCAAATGTTGCACCTAGAATTGCTGCTGATATCTACGACAAGTATATAAGTGGTGACATTGCAGGTTCTTTAGAAGCACAGTTTTTATTTGCCCCATTACGAATTGCCACAAATATGGGCTCTTTTCCTCAAGTGATTAAGGAAGGATTAGAGTTACAAGGATTTCAAGTAGGGAAGTGCCTTGATCCAATCAAGTCGCTAACAATGAAAGAAAGAGAAACTTTGAAATCGGTTTTACATGAAATGCATTTACTGTAGATAACAAAAATATTCCCGCTTGTACGGGTAATAATATTTAAAAAGGAGATTTATAATGAAAAAAATCTATGTATTTTCACTGTTAATTCTTTTAGTCGGGTCTATCGTGTTCGCTTCTGGTGCAGGGGAAACACAGGAAGCTGCTCCAACTTTTAATGGTAAAAATGTCCGTGTGGTAATTGGATCTACTTCAACAGGTGGTGACTCATACCTCATCGCAGAAACAGTAAGTCGCTATTTAGCTAAAGAACTTGGAGCTAATCTAAAAGTTGATGCAGTAGGTGCTGCAAAAGCTCTAGATGCTATGCAAACCTCAAAGCCAGATGGCAATACAATTATGATGTTCCATGACATGACCTATTTAGGTATCTCCTTTGGAGCGTATGATAAAATGTATTCTCTTGAGAACATGGTAGTTGGTCCACGAATTGCGCAGAATCCAGGAGCAGCTTGGGGATCTAGCAAAAATGCTCCTTACAATAGTCTTTCTGAAATCCCTGCCTACTTAATTAAGAATCCAAATGCTATAGTTAGAATGGCTTGTGAGGCAGGTGGAGTTTCTCATGTTGGGTTTATTGTATACTGGCAGTGGGTCAAAGATACTTATGGAAAAGATATAGCTGATAGAATAGTTGTTGTTGTAGGTGGATCGACTGGTGATAAATTGCAACTTCTTTGGGATGGTAATGCTGATGTTATATTTGCAGACTATACAAGTTTATTACAATATACCCAAACAGATGATCAGAAAATAGCTATGAAGTTTATGGGTCTATTAGATAATATTGAAGGTATTTCTGAGACTTCCTATGCAGATCAAGGGATTACTCTTAATAATAAAGAATTCCGTTTCTCAAAAGACTTCCTAATCTATTTGCCAAAGAATTTCCCAGATTCTTTGGTTGCTGAACTTGATGCTGCTGTTAAGAAAATCAATTCAGATCCTGGGCTTATTGCAGATTTAGGTAAAATGACATATCGTCCTGGAAAATACTTAAATTCAGCAGAGAGTAAAACTTTCATCTACGATAAGAGAGATAGTCTTCAAGGTTTGATTGATAACGCTCCATCTTTGGATGATTTAGTTCTATAGTTCATGAATGAATAGATTGTTGCTGCAGGCATAAAAATATGCTTGCAGCGCATAATATTGAGGAGAGACATATGTTTCGAATAGATTATAAGCCTTCAACCTCTCATTGGATATTTCCCCCTATAATTATGGGAATTCTTGGGCTATTGTTGGTTATTATGGCAATTCAACGTTATGTGAAATGTAAAAAACAGAACAAGCCATTCTTTGCATTTAAGAATTACCATTTTTTTGTTGAACAGTGGGATAAAGTAAGGCTCATTGGAGTGCTTCTCCTCATGGTTTTGTATTTCCCTTCCATGAATCTCATCGGATTTTTACCTGCTTCTATAATATTTATATTTCTATTTAATATATTATTTTGTGGGGTACAGCAGTTGAAATCTATTCCTGTTGCTTTTAAAACTAAAAAATTTTGGTCCAACCATGATTTTAGATCTTTGCTGATTTCTTTAATAATATCTGTAGTTTCTTCTACTCTTATATGGTTAGTGTTCGGCAAGCTCTTTAAAATAACACTACCATAGAAGGAGGAAAAATAATGGAAATGTTTACTTTTGGGATCCCCCAACTACTCATGTCTTTATCCGGTGTTATCGTAGGAATTATTTTTGGTGCTCTTCCAGGAATGACTGCTACTATGGCGATCGCTATTTTCCTTCCACTCACCTATGCTTATGATTTAAATACATCGTTATATCTGCTTCTTGGCCTCTATGTTGGCGGTATTTCAGGAGGCCTGATACCAGCAATTCTGATTAATATTCCAGGAACTCCATCTTCAATTTGTACAGGTTTTGATGGATTCCCTATGACGAAGAGAGGAGAAGGACTTCGTGCTCTTCGTATTGGCATCACTGCGAGTCTAATTGGAGGTATGATCAGTTTAGTGTGTTTGTGGTTTTTTACACCTCCTCTAGCAAAGGTTGCTATTAATTTTTCAGCTATAGAGAAATTCCTCATTATAGTTTTTGCTTTAACAATTATTGCTGCTTTAAGCAAAGGTAGTTTGGTAAAAGGAATTTTTGCAGGGTTCTTCGGTGTCCTGATTGCACTTATTGGCCAATTTGCAGATAACAATAAAGTACGAATGGTTCCAGATTTTCTTAAAATTGATCTAAGAATGGGATTCCAACTTCTGCCTGTACTTATTGGACTTTTTGCACTTGTTCAGATATTTCAAGAAGCAGAGACTGGCATGAAAGAAGCTCATCAAAGTACTGATTTCTCGCACCAATCAAAAAAATTCTCATTTAAAGATTTCAAAGGGCAAGGTTTTAATGTAATTAGGTCAGGTCTCATTGGCACATTTATTGGAGTTTTACCCGGTGTTGGTGGTAGTGCAGCCTCTTTGCTCTCTTATTCACAGGCAAAAAGCCAATCAAAACATCCAGAGAAATTTGGGACTGGATGTGTTGATGGTCTAGTTGCTTCAGAAGGGGCCAATAATGGTCTTACTGGGGGAGCTCTTATTCCCCTTCTCTCACTAGGAATTCCTGGCGACAGTACAACTGCAGTACTTATTGGAGCCTTCATGTTACAAGGTATTCAAGTGGGACCTCTGTTTATTACTAATAATCCGATTACATGGAAGACTATTTTAATTGCAATGGGAATCGCCAACTTATTGATGTTCATTGTAATGTTCTATCCAATCAAACATATTGTTAAAGTAATAAATTTCCCTAAAACACGAATTTTTCCGGTTATTATTCTTTTATGTACAGTGGGATCTTATGCTGTCCAAAATGGGAATATGTTTGACGTGTGGACTATGTTGTTTTTTGGCATTTTAGGATATGTAATGACTAAATTTGGTTTTAGTGTTCCTTCTTTTCTTATAGGTTTCATTTTAGGTCGTGATTTAGAAAAATATTTTGTTGATTCTATTAAGGGCGCTGGCGGTTCTCTATCAACATTCTTCTCTCGACCTATTGGGAATGTAATATGGGGTCTCATTGTGGTTTCATTAGCTTGGGCTTTCTATGATGAGCATCGTACAAAAAAACGATCAAAGCAGTTAAGGGAGAAAAAGTAATGATTCGACTCATTCAGATTGATCCTGCTGACAATGTTGCTATAGTAACTGAACAAGCAACAAAGGGTGATATACTTGAAGGTATTATACTCTTAGATAATATTCCTCAAGGTCATAAAGTTGCTCTTAAAAATTTAAACAAAGGCGAAAGAATTCTTAGATATGGTGTTACCTTAGGATTTTTGCTTAGTGATGTCCTAAAAGGATCCTGGATTAATGAAAATATGTTGTCATTACCAGACCTCCCTTCCCTTGATTCTTTAACTTTCAACCAGATGGAAGAGGTCGTTCTTCCTGTTACAGATAGAATTACTTTTGAAGGGTTTGACAATGGAGACAATGTATTTGCAGGAACTAGAAACCTGCTTGCTATTACAACAACGGTTCAGTGTGTATCACCTGTAGTTGATCAAGCTATTGCTCAAATCAGGTCAAAGCTTCTCCCAAAATATCCTCATGTAAATGAGGTAGTCGCTATCAATCATGCTTATGGTTGTGGAGTAGCTATCAATGCAACCGATGCAGATATTCCTATCCGCTCAATTAGAAATATCATGAGAAATCCCAACTTTGGTGGTGAGATTATGCTCATAGGGCTTGGTTGTGAAAAACTCACTGTTGATATGTTGTTACCTCCTGAAGAAAATACACCTGATAATGTAATTATCCTGCAAGATCATGCCGGTTATGTGGCAATGATAGATGCAATAGTAAAAATGGCAGATGTAAAATTACAGACACTTAACCAAAGAAGGAGAACAACATTACCACTCTCAAAACTTTGTATTGGAATGCAATGTGGTGGCAGTGATGCTTTTAGCGGTATAACAGCTAATCCTAGCGCTGGATATGCTTCAGATCTTCTCGTGAGTTCTGGGGCTACAGTAATGTTTAGTGAAGTTACTGAAGTACGTGATGGAGTACATCTATTAGCACATCGCTGTGTTGATAAAGAAGCAAGAGATAAATTAGTCACTGAAATTGGTTGGTATGATAATTACCTCTCTAAAAGCAATGTTGACCGATCCGCTAACCCAACTCCTGGAAATAAGAAAGGAGGCCTTTCAAATATTGTAGAAAAGGCAATGGGGTCTATAGTGAAAAGTGGTCATGCCCCGATTGTCGAAGTTCTTGGTCCTGGAGAAATACCTAAAAAGAGAGGCTTGATTTTTGCTGCAACTCCTGCAAGTGATTTTGTATGCGGACCTTCTCAACTATCTAGCGGAATAACATTGCAGGTATTTATGACAGGCAGAGGTACTCCATATGGGCTCTCTGAGGCTCCTGTTATTAAAGTATGTTCCCGAAATGATATGAAAAATCAATGGTATGATTTAATTGACCTCGATGCGGGTAGCATTGCTACAGGAGAAGAGAGTGTTGAAGAAGTCGGAATTCGTTTATTTAACCTCATTTTAAATGTAGCGAGTGGCATAAAGAAACCTTTTGCAGAAGAGTATAAGTTCAATAACTTCCTAAGTTTCTTTAATCCAGCTCCAATTACCTAAGTAATTTTTAATACCTAAGAACCTTAATTATAAACAAGATTGAGTTCTTTTAAGTATTTCGACTATAAGGAACTCGCTCTTCTAAAATTCGTTGATAGGTATATCTTTTTTCCCCCATTGTTGTTGCTATGTTCTAACTTCTTTACGATACAAAAACAATTAAAATGTTATGTTTATAGAATCAATAATCATTCATAGAAAAAATGTGTTGATAAGAATAAAAAAATACTGCTCACCAAAATAGTATGATGAACAGTATCAATTATGATAAAGGGCAATAAATATAATTTCTTATGTAGTCTTTTTTTCTTCAATTCTCTTATGCTGAGTTTTCTCTATCGCATTAACGATTTTATCGTAACCAGTACATCTGCAGAGGTTACCTGCAACTTGTTTCCTTATTTCGTCTCTGCTCGCAACTTCATCACTGGTAATGATCGGAATTGAAGACATGATAAATCCTGGTGTACAGAATCCACACTGAACAGCTCCTTCATCAATGAATGCTTGTTGGATATCAGAGATAGCACCTTTCTTGTCAGAAAGTCCTTCTAGAGTGAGGATCGTCTTACCTTCAGCCCATATAGCAAGATAAATACAAGAATTGAAGG
This sequence comes from Sphaerochaetaceae bacterium, assembly GCA_963663665.2. GTDB lineage: Bacteria > Spirochaetota > Spirochaetia > Sphaerochaetales > Sphaerochaetaceae > SABI01. The sequence goes on along the minus strand of CAXXKP010000001.1, from coordinate 478,449 downwards.
GTTTCCCGTCAACAAGGACAGTACATGCTCCACACTCACCTACATCACAACCATGCTTTATACTATCGAGTCCTGCCTTTCCTCTGAGCATATCAGATAGAGATGAACGGGTATCGACTAAATATTCTTTTTGTTTTCCATTAATCGTACATGTTATTGTTTTACTAGCCATTAATTTTTCCTCCTGCTTTCTCAATAGATGAGATAGTGGCACGCTTTGCGAGTTCTTCAACTAGATGAAGTCTAAATTCTTTTGAAGCTCTCCAGCTTGTTCTTGGTGTCACATCCTTAAGAGCACCTTCTGCTACAAGATTGAGTAATTCTTCGTTGAGAAGATGGTTTGTAGCAGCAACTTCTGCCGCTGATGAACGAATAGGGATAGGTGCAGCAACACCGAAAGCAATACGAAATCTATCAATTTTTTTCTTATCTTCACTTAATCTTACATTCACTGAGCAGTTCAATGTTGCTATATCCATTGCTTTTCGCATAGCATATTTAATGTAATGTCCAAATGTGTGTTCATAACTTTCTTTAGGAATACGAATTCCTGTGAGAATTTCTCCTGATTGGAGATCAACCTTACCTGGTTTAATATTGAATTCTGCGTATGGAACAACTCGAGTACCATGAAGGCTGGTGATTTCAAGTACGGCATCATATGCTTTGAGAGTAGAGGCAGAATCTGCACTTGTTACCCCATTACAGATATTTCCGCCAATAGTACCAATATTCCTAATTTGAGGGCCACCAATTTGTTCAACAGCCTCTCCAAGAACAGGGATATGCTTTTTTATGATAGGGTTCATAACTACATCAGTAAAGCTTGAAAGAGGTCTAATTAAGATTGAGCCATCATCCTCAATACAGATTCCACGCAGTTCATCAAGACTGTAGATGCTAATAAGATTACAACCAGCTAATTTCCCTTCACGAATCTTGATGAGGATATCACTTCCTCCTGCAAGGATCAAAGCTTCGGGATGTTCTTGTTTTAGTTTCAGTGCTTCTAGTACTGAAGTTGGTTCATATAAGTTTTTAATATCGTACATGTTTTCTTCCTTTATTTAATGAGTCCTGCACCCTGTAATGAAAAGAACAGTTTTTCTGGGTTAATAGGAATTGAATTCACTTCTACGCCTGTTGCATTCAGCAATGCGTTTCTAATTGCTGGTGCTACCGGAATTGTTGGTGGCTCACCTAAAGACTTATTCCCATAAGGTCCTGTTGGGTCATCTGTTTCTACAAATGCTACATGTAAGTCCGGGGTATCCATTGGGGTCATCAACTTGTAATCAAGAAGATTATCGTTAAGCATTCTTCCTGTTTTTTGGTCAAAATCGAGATGCTCATAGAGACCATAGCCAAGACCCATACTCATTCCTCCATGAACCTGCCCCTCAGCAGTTTGATGGTTGATGATTTTTCCTGAGTCATGGACATTGATGATATCCAATACTTTAATTTGGCACATAGGTATATCTACTTGTATTTCAACAAAACAGACTCCAAAAGAGTACGTGTTATCTGAACAGTGGTGAGACTCTTCAGCTGAGATATGTGTTGAGTTTGAAAGGCTATAACAAGATTCCTCTGCGACAGTAGCAACGGAAAGTAATTGTTCATCTTTATTTACATGAACTATATAATTATCTTTTATATCTAAATCCACAGGGTCTTTTTTTAACATATACCCAGCAAACTCAAGGAGTCTTTTCTTAAATACTTGAGCTGTCTTTTTCACGGCCATTCCAGAAACATACGTTTGTCTAGAAGCATATGCCCCTGTGTCGTATGGGGTGATGTCAGTATCTTGCTTACTTATCAAGTGAATCTTATCCATAGAGACACCTATAGTTTCTGCTGCCATCATCGAAAAGACTGTATCAGCACCCTGACCAATTTCAGTAGCTCCTAACTGTAATTGAAGTGATCCGTCTTGGTTGAGAACCATACGGCAAGCAGAAGTCTCTAAGCTGATAGGATAGACTCCTGTTTTATAGCAGAAGATACCCATCCCGACTCCTTTTCGTAAGGGGCCTGTTTGGTTAGCATATGCAACTCTTTTTTCAGAATAGTTAAGGTGCTTCTCACCAATGTCGATACATTCTGAAAGTCCTGTTGAATGGCATTCTATCGTTGTGATAGGGTCTACAAAACCTAGTTTCATCATATTCTGTTTTCTAAACACAATTGGGTCAAGGTTCGTTTTTCTGATAATGTCATCGATATGCGCTTCAAGGGCAAATCCTATTTGAGGGATTCCGTATGCTCTCATAGCACCAGCTGTAGGTAAGTTTGTATATACTGTGAATGCATCTCCTTTGATAGCTCCAACTGGATACATCATACGAAATCCATTCACTGCATTAGCAACTAAGGCATGTGCATGAGAAGCGTATGCTCCTTGGTTAGAGTAAGCAACAATTGATCTTGCTGCAAAAGTCCCATCTTTTCGAACATACGATTCAATATGAAATTTCATAGCGTGGCGAACTCTAGTACAATTGAAAGTCTCTTCTCGAGTATATTCTAGACGTACTTGGCGTCCTCCTACTCGTGTAGTGAGATAAGCATTTAATGGTTCGGTTAAGGCATCCTGCCTGTTCCCAAATCCTCCACCTATATAGGGTTTAATGATTCTAATATCACCATACCCTACACCAAGAGCTTGGTGACAAATTCTTCGTATGATGTGTGGAATTTGTGTCGCTGAAACTACTACAATCTTTTCGTTTTCCATATAAGCATAGGAGGTTACTTTCTCAATATGACAGTGTTGTACAATTGGGGTTTCATAGTCCCCCACAATTTTAGTTAGACCTTCCTCTTTAATTGCCTCATCAAAGGAGCCGACTTCAAAGGAGGATTTAACCACGATATTATCTGGTTTTTCTTCATGGATTGTACTTGCTCCTGGAGCTAGAGCAGCCTCTACAGAGAGAAGAGGCTCATACTCTTCATATGTGACTTGGATATTCCTTACTGCCTCATGTGCTGCGAGTTCATCTTCTGCTATGACAGCAGCAATATCATCACCATAGAAACGGACTCTGGTATTGAGTAATTTTCTGTCGGCAATATCTTGGTGTTTTTTCTCCGTCGACCAAGGATGCCCTGCTGTAGGGAATTGAATATCTGGCACGTCAAAACATGTGACGATATCAATAACGCCAGGGACTTCCCAGGCTTTAGTTAAGTCAAAAGATTTCACTAACCCATTTGCAATAGAACTGTGCATAACTTTTGCAAATAGTGCATGTGGACTTACAAGATCTCCTGTATATTTCGCTTTACCCGTGACCTTTTCTTTTGCGTCGACTCTATTCAAGGGTTTTCCGATAATTTTCATAGCTTTCTCTCCTTCATGTAAGAAGTCAATTTTATTCCAATAGATATTTCTAACCGAGTACCAATTTGAGATACTCGATGCACAAACAGTTCGAAGTGATAATCTCCATTCAATATATCATAACACAACAAACTGCAACATACTAAAAAAAGATTAAAAAAATGTATAGGTCAACTACAATCTTTCTTTCGTATTACAAGTATAATACAATTTCTTGTGATTGTCCCAGTAATGGATGTTAGATAAAAATGATTTCATTATATAAACCTGTAGAGAGAAATAATCAGTGTAATTATTGTAAAAAAAATAGTGAAGAGAATTATGTCCAAAAAAAAGATTCTTACTTAACCAAGAGAATAAAATTCTTAAGAATTATATTTTTCTTGATCAAGAAGAATCTATGTGGTTGGCGTTTAACTACCTTAGAATCTTTATATTCCCGATGCCATCATGCTATGAAGGCTTCCACCATTTTTCAAATTGCTAAATCCTAGTTGTTTTAGAATACGAAGTCCATAACTAGAGCGAGCACCAGAAGCACAGTAGAGAATAATTTCTCGATCTTTGTCTTCAATAGAGTCAGCCCACTCTGTAAGGCTATCGAGATCCACATTAATTGCTTTTGGATGAGCACCCATTGCAAACTCCATTGGTGTTCTTACATCAACGATGATTGGGCCATCCTCAGGAAGTCCATCATCTTGAACTTCTGATTTGGAGGATGTTTCAGTATCATGACCTTTTTCAAGGTCTTCTATCGATTTTTTCTCAACAGGGAAAAGACCCACTGAAAGGAATTTATAGCCTATTGAACGGGCATATCTTTCTAAGGAGTAGTATCCACCACTAAGGTTATACACTTTATCGACACCAAGACCTTTTAGCATACGTAATGCCACATGTCCTTTTTGTCCATCATCACTAATGAGGAGTATCGGATGTTCTGTTGGAATTTGGTCAATATTGTCTCTAATAATATCTTGGCTCAGATTGTTAGATCCTGCGAGGTTCGCTTTAGCGAAAGAGATAGGGTCTCTTAGATCTATTACAATAGGTTGGCTTTCCATTGCAAAGGCTTCCACATCTTGGGCAAGAATTGAGGGACTGAATCCATTCTTATGGTTTCCAGCAGTGAATGCTGCCATATTTACAGGCCCGTTAGGGCTGTTAAATGGTGGAGCATATGCGAAATCAAGTTCTTCAAGGTCTTCAATTGTAAGATTACCTGCTATTGCAGTTGCTATTACATCAAGGCGTTTGTCTATTCCTACTCGTCCAGCAGCTTGAGCACCGAGGACCTTCCCACTTGTCTTTTCGTAAATGAGCATCAAACTCACTTTTTCAGAACCTGGATAGTATGAGGTATGACTCGATTTATGAACGACTACAGCATCTGCATCAAATCCACTATCTTTTGCCATTTTTAGACTCATACCGGTGGACCCAGCTACTGCACCAAAGATTTTTACAATAGAAGTTCCCATTGCTCCTTTATAGGTGCGAGATCCACCGAGAGCATTTTCTGCAACAATTCTTCCTTGTCTATTTGCAGGTCCTGCGAGTGGCATTCTTACTGATTTATCAAGAACTGAATGCATAATTTCAACCATGTCACCTGCTGCATAAATGGAAGGGTCACTTGTTCTCATTTGATTGCTAACTTTCAAACCACCAGATGTTCCTATTTCAAGGCCTGCATCTTTAGCTAATTGTAAAGTTGGTCTAACGCCCACTGAGAGTAATACAAAATCTGCATCGACCTTTGTTCCGTCATTTAATACTACTTTAGTGTCTTCAATAGACTGAACAGATTTTCCTAATTTGAGTTTTACACCGTAATCAAGGAGTTCTTTTGTAAGGAATCCAGCAAATTCACCTTCCATATTTGGCATTACTTGAGGTGCCATCTCTACAAGGGTAACTTTAATCCCTCGTTTAGCTAATGCTTCTACCATCTCTAATCCGATGAACCCACCGCCTACTACTACTCCTGTTTGAGGTTCGTCTTCACGAATGAAATTATCTATTTTATCCATGTCTTCTAAAGTCCAGAGCTGGAAGACGTGGCTTTTATCAACACCAGGAAGTGGTGGAACAACAGGCTTTCCCCCTTGAGCAAGAATGAGTGCATCATACGAGAAAGTAAGTTCTTTTCCGTTTTGGGTATTTCGTGCTTTAACACTCTTGTTAGTTCGGTCAATTGATAATGCTTCAGTATTTGTGTGTACATTAACTCTATATTGTTCATTAAATGTTTCTTTGCTAGCTAGAATCAAAGATGAACGATATTCAATATCTCCACCTATATAATAAGGTAAACCACAATTGGCAAAGGATACATCTGCTCCAGCCTCAAGTAGTGTAATATTTACATTATTGTCTATTCTTCGAGCACGTGCGGCTGCAGTTGCACCAGCTGCAACTCCGCCAATTATTAAAAGGTCTTTCATTATATTCTCCTTGATTGGTGTACAGTATATGTATAAAAAATTATTCATATTCCGTAAAGTGACAAACTCACACTTCACAAAGGGTTAGAATCCATATAGGGAGATTGTCTGTCACTAAAAAAATCTTTCCTCGTAATAATAACGTGAAGTTTAAAATATCTTTTTTTCATTTATCTCTGATTTCGATTAATTCTTGCTGTCAAAAGGTATCTGGTTTATATTAATCAGTAACGTATAAAGGTCTCTAGTACTGGATAATATAGATGGGTATTAAGCGAAAAGTCTTTGAATGGTCAGGTAGGCATGCAATTCTCATTTTATGTATTGTAGCCATTATAACTTTAGGTTTAGGACTTGCAGCCTTCAGAATTTCAATGGATTCAAATATTCAAAATCTCGTTCCTGAGGATGACAAGGTAAAGGAAATTCTTAAGAAACACGGTTTTGAGGAAGGCACATATCGTACTCTTATCTTGGCTATTGAAGGTTCTGATAAAGAAATTTTTGATGTCGAAGGTCTTCAATTATTTGAGAAAGTAATAAAAGAGATTGAAGCTCTTGATGGTATAGGTGAAAGTATTAGTCCTTTCAATTCAATCTCATTTAAAAAAATTGGGTCAAGGCTGGTTGCATCATCTGCAGGGCCAGATGGGAGAGCTCCTCAGAATCAATCTGAAATGAATGATTACAAAAGAGCATTTACTGGAGATCCAACTTTATCGGGAATAGTACGCTCAAATGATTCAACAATAATTTCTGCTCTTTTTTACTGTGAAAAAATTGATGATACTCAACGATTTATGCAAAAATTTAATCCAATAATTGAACCCCTAAAAAAATATTACACAGTCTATGCAAGTGGAGATTATGTATTCACTGCTAGAACAGAGCAATATATGTCAAAAGATCTCTCCATTCTGCTAGTTCTTAGTGGGTTAGTCATTCTTATTTTTTTCTATCTTGGATTCAAGTCCTTACGTGCAGTTATTCTTCCTTTTATAAGTGTTATTATCGGAACAATCTGGAGTTTGGGTTTAATGGTTCTCTTTGGTATAAAACTTACCATTATAGGAATTATGATGCCTCCTTTAGTAATAACCCTTGGGACCTCCTATAGTATTCATCTTCTCAATGAATATTATCGTTCTATGCCACAAAGGAGCAGTGATAATAAGTGGATAGTGCTTGGGGTTCGTAGGATCGCTGGAACAATTCTTATGGCAGCTGTTACCACTGCAGCCGGATTTTTAAGCTTGCTCACTACTTCGTTGAGCCAAACACGAGAATTTGGGCTTTCCTCTGCATTTGGGATAGTTAGTTGTGCACTGCTCTCACTTTTCTTTCTTCCAGCTGTCTTGAAGTTGCTTCCGATGCCTAAAGCAAGATATGCAGCATTAGTTCGTAAAGGAGTACTCACTCAATGGATGGGTAAACTAGCTGAAAGACTCTATGTATTTCGATATTTTGTTCTTGGAATCCTACTCTTTACAACAGTAATATTTTTTATCCTTAGTCCTAACATGACTCATCAGTCGGATTATCTCAATTACTTTCCTGAGGAAGAACCAATGGTTCGTGATCTCAAGTATCTTGGAGAAAACCTTGGCAGTTTCCAGCCAGTAAATATTACATTAAAAGCGCCAAATAATCAGAAGGATTATTTTCTTGAGGACGAGATATTGAAAAAGGTGTCAGATTTTGAAATAGAACTACTTTCGTTTCCATCTGTTCAAAGAATCAGATCGTATGCAAGCTACCTAAGAAATATAAACTATATCATGAATGGGTCTGCTACCCTTCCCGAGAGTCGAGGGCTGAGGATGGTTGTAAGTCGTCTGTTTAAGATCTTTGATATGCAGACCACAGATGCTATGGCAAAAACTCTCATTAATCAGGAATATTCAGAGATAACGATTAATTGTATGGTGCGCAACCCTAAAACAGGGTTATTAGTTAATGATAAAGCTTTTCTTGATTTATACACGCAGATCAATGCTACAATTGAGGAGTATCTTCCTTCTGAAATTGATAATGAAATTTGGTGTAATGCTCTTATCTATCTCAATCTGAGCGAAATCATGAACATAGATCAGCTTAAATCTGTTCTTCTCTCAATGGTATTCATCTTTCTCATTACATTCGGGATTTTCCGGGTTTTCCGATATAGTCTCATTGTCCTTGTCCCGTTAGCTTTTGGATTGATGATGAATACTATTTTTATGGTGATATTTGGAATTCCGCGAGATATGATTACTCTCATGGGTTCGAGTGTTGCAATCGGAGTTGGCGTAGATGATGCTATCCATTTTATGCTTCAATATATAAAGCAGAGGAAGAAACATAAGAATAATATTCACCTTGCACTAAGTGCGACTCTAAGAATAACAGGACGGCCCATTTTGCTTACTACGGTATCTATCTTTGCCGGAATGATGGTTCTTACCGCAGCAACATTCAAGGGGATCGCTGTCTTTGGCCTTCTTGTTTCACTCGCTCTTTTATCAACAATGGTGGGGACCCTTATATTCCTACCTGCTCTTCTGGCGGTTTTTGGAAAAATAAAAGACAATCGATTGTTAAAAGATTTGGAGAAGAAAGAGTAAGAAATAGTGTTCACGGAAATTATTTGGATTATTTGGAGAAACCTATCATTTTAAAGATTTGACAAGTTTCCTACTAGTTTTTCTCGAGAATTCAATTTGATTTTCCACACTAAAAATATGACGTGGTTTTAATTGTCCCAATGAAGAGGAAGAATCAATTTTATCAATTATTTCTGACTGTATTTCGCTGAAGGCATCAGGGTGAGTTATTCTTATTTCAAGCAGTCCCATACTATCAGCTGATTTGATAGTTTCAGTTTCGTCATGTGTTTTATACATAAGGACTTCACGCACTTGTCCAACTAAGGTTTCTACATTATCAGGGATAGATCCTGGATAAATTAAGAATATTAATGAACCAGGGCCTTTATCTCCTTTTTTTATACGAAATAACTCCCACCAGACAATATTTTGTAGTGAAGAAAGAGCTTGCTGTATTTGTGGCGTGTATATTTTTTTCCCCATGAATGAGCCCATCTCTTCATCAGTCTCAAAATCGATGGCATCTGCAGAGCGGGCAATTACCCTAATTGCTGGAGCCGGTACTGGCTCAGAAAGTTCTTCAGGGTATATTAGTGTTGTTTCTGGGATAAACGACCTGATTGGTTCTTCTACTTCAAGTAAATCTCCAGTTGCATAACGAAAAAGGGGAAGTGAGGTTCCTGGGCGTGAGATAATGAGTTCTCCAGTCATTCCTGTTTCCCATTTGTACCAAGGAATAGTCGGGACTTCATAACCTGGACTTTTTTTTGCCTTATAAACTTCAAGTGGATCAGCTAGTTCAGCATAAAGAGCTGGCATAAGAAGAGCTAGAGCATCATCGGTTTTATTTAAGCTAGCACCAATGATAGGGACTTCTGTACTCGCATACACATCGTACATCTTTAGGTTAGGGAAGTGTTCATGTATCATCTCTATATATGAAGAAAGAGGTTCTGCATAGGAAAAGCCTATATACATATGTTCCATTGCTTTTAGTAGTTTCTTAGAATTGAAGCCTGCAAGGATAAGATTTGCGGTTTTTTTTGCAATGAAGGAAGGGATATGCATATCATTCTTCAATACCCTCTGAACACTTTCATTCATATATTGATGATCTTGAACTGCTCGACAAATGAGGTAATAAGCTATTGTTGGTCCGGCAATAACATCAGCTCCTATACTTTTTGAAGCTTTTTTTAAAGCATTTACAAAGTCCATCCCATTTTTAATGGGAGTATAAATTTCACCATTAACGATAAATCGTTTCTTTACCAATTCAAGCAGTTCACCTGAGATCATTGGTTTCTTAGAACCAAAATTCCAGAAGGAACTATTTGATCTAACTCCTGCTAGCCACGCATAGGCGCTCCAAATATTGGCAAATAAATCTGCATCTTCTTTCGAATAATAAAAAGTTTTTGAGACTCCTGAATAACCAGAAGTTTTCCAACAGTAAGCATGTGGTGCATTTAAAACAGATTCGAGATTGTGTTCACTAAAGGTTTGTGTAATTTGGTTCGTTGTGAGTATCGGCAATCCACTCATATCATCTGGATTGCTAACTATTGGAAATCTGTCACCATATAAAAGTTTTGCTTTACTTGCCTGCGTTGATATTGATGAGAGGAGTGATTTGTGCTCTTCTATTCTTTGTTCAGGAGAAACACAAAATAATTTTTTAGCGATTTTTGAAGTTGTTAATGCCATAAAGCATTGTAAAAGTTGCGTATCGTATAAGTCAATTCTTATTTATTTTTTTTTGTTTACACAAAAGGTTTGATAACTTACATTAACTGTTATGATACATAAAAAACAGCAAAAATATTTTGGATTTCTCCTTTTTTATCTTGGTCTGTATGAAATATTTGACAGTTATTTAACTGTTGGTTATACGATGCATGTTTCATTGGTGCTCGATTATTTCCAGACAACACTGTCTTCTTATTATCAGGCAGTAGCTTTTGGTTCACTAGGGCTGTTTTTTGTTGTGATAACCTTAATCCTTGCTGATTGGATTGGTAGAAAAGCGTTGATTATCATTGTATTTTTTGGAATGGGTTTGAGCATGTTTTTCCTCAGTTTGACTCAATCGATTGAACAGTATGGGTATGCTTTATTTGCGATGTTTATATTTTTCTCATCCGATCTTTGGGTGATAGTTATCGCAGAGGAGGCTCCTCCTCATAAACGAGCAAGATATTCGTATATTATATCAGCAATTGGGATTTTGGGAATTTTCTTGATTCCTCTATGTAAAATTCTTTTAACTGATGCTGCTAACCCCGAGTCATGGAAGAGAATGACGTGGTTTGGTTGGCTGGCAATGCCGCTGAGTCTTTTAGGTTTTTTTATGAAAGATAATCGACAAAAACTAGCAAAAAGTTCCAATAAAGGTATTGATGAGGAGAAGAATAGGAAATTTCAAATAAATCCTTACATAATTAAAAATCAGTTGAAAGAGCTTTTCATCGGCAATAGGTGGAAAATAACATTAGTGTTTATGGCATTTGGATTGCTCATTGGATTAAATGCAGCATCATTCCAGACCATTGAAAACTATTTTATGAATACGTTAGCTACTACATATCCTGATCCTGAAGTTCGAAAAAATAGTATTGCATTGATTCTCACTGTTGCAAATGTTGGAGCTTTATCAGTGTACGTTTTCACAGGTTTTCTCGCTGATAAATTTGGGAGAAAACCGATTCTTCTTCTTTTTAGTTTTCTCTTTGGTTTTTCTGTAATTGGGCTAGTAATGGCAGCTGAGACAGGTAGAATCTTCTTACTCTATATAGCAGTGTTCACTGCCCAGATGGGATATTGGGGGTTGTTTTCTTTAGTGAAGCTTTTTAATGCGGAAAGTTTTCCAGCAAGTGTGAGAGGTACCGCAGCAGGCCTCAGAACGATTATGTTTGCCATTGGAATGACAGGTGGAAGCCTCGTTGCAGGTGTAATGGTTTCTCTATTTCCAGATTACGTTTTATATGTTGTCTATGCAGTAATATTCACTATAGGGGTTACTGTTTTTTCTTTAATCCTACCTGAAACGAAAGGGGTGGTTCTTAGCAACAATAGGAGTGAGAATTTGCACACTGAGTCGTTGGTCCCTTCCTATGTAGTGGAATAATCAAAAGAGTTGGTTTTTTAGGGAAACCCCAAATGCTGAGATATTTTCAAATACTAAAGAAAGAAAAACCTAGAAGATTTTTTTCAAGTATTAAAAAGATATTTTGGACTACTGTTGAGGGAATGATTCTTATTCATATGCATAGTGGAACTAAGCAATGATAAATTTGAGAAATACTCTGTAGTGGTGTGCTCACCATGTTATTCATCAAATTGATCTGATGCTAATACTCTTTTTCCATACTGATCAAAGTTATCTATTTTGTATTGGGTGATATTTCATTTGAGGTACTCACCAAGGGCTTTGTTTGCACTTTATTATCAATTCCCATAGATCCAGCCTTCAATAGAGTTTCAATGTTGCTTACAGGCTTAACTTTGCTCCATTGTTTTAGTATTGCTTGGTTTTCTAATTTATCATCGAATCCTGTGAGCATGAAGCCGACACGTTTGCTCGTTTGTGGGATATTGAATTCTATTGCTACTCCATAATTTGAGGGTATCTGTATATCACTAAGAACCATATACATATATTGTAAAGAATTTTACCATGATCCTAGTTCACTTTGTTCAACACCTCTATTAGTCTTGTCTTTCAATAAGGAGGCTATATTTGTTTCAATTCTTCCGCTCAAAACGTCGTGCAGAAACTGAAGTTTATCTCCACTATACACTAGCATCAAGATACCCTCCATGGAAAATTTTCTTAATAATATAGCACACAAAAAGCAAAATAATAGAATGACTAAAAGATATACATAGGGTCATTTTCAATTTAATGTTCTATTCTCTGTTGTAGAGTACGTAAAAGAATTTTTTTGTTTTCATGATATGGGAAGGGATCCGATTACAGTGTATGCTTTGAATATCCACTGCGCCTCTGTTATTATGTGTAATTCTGTAGGCTCTCTATTTCTTCCTTTCCTTATATTTTTGTAGAACAATTCTTCCTAAAGTGCCTAAAATACGATAAAGTAATTTATGTAAATAATAATACACAGGAGGTTCTATAATGATTCAGTGGTTGTCACAGTTTCATCCAGTTATACAGGCATTAATAGGTACTCTATTTACGTATGCTGTTACAGCTCTCGGTGCAGCTATGGTTTTTTTCTTTAAAGAAATAAACAAAAAAATGTTAAACGGAATGCTTGGATTTGCTGCAGGTGTCATGATTGCAGCCTCCTACTGGTCTCTTCTTGCTCCAGCTATCGAAATGTCGAGTGAGTTTTCAGGACCCTCATGGGTACCGGCTGCGTTTGGATTTCTATTAGGTGGTGCTTTCCTCTGGATTGTGGATAAGACACTTCCACATGTTCACCCTTCATTCAATCAGGGCGAACAAGAGGGTGTGAAATCAAGCTGGCAGAGGAGTGTACTTTTGGTTTTAGCTATTACTATTCATAATTTTCCTGAAGGGCTGGCTGTTGGAGTTGCCTTCGGTGCAGTTGCAGCTGGAATTCCTTCTGCCTCTATAGCTGGAGCTGTAGCATTAGCTATAGGTATTGGAATCCAAAATTTTCCTGAAGGAGCTGCTGTATCTGTTCCTTTAAGAAGGGAAGGTTTGAGCCGTCGTAAAAGTTTTATCTATGGACAGTTCTCTGGTATGGTAGAGCCTATTGCAGGTGTCCTTGGAGCTGCTATGGTTATATTATTTCGCCCTATTCTTCCTTATGCTTTAGCTTTTGCCGCAGGAGCTATGATTTATGTTGTGATTGAAGAATTAGTACCTACAGCTCAGGAAGACACAGAGCACAATGATATTTCTACGATAGGAGCTATGCTTGGATTTGCCATAATGATGGTACTTGATGTAGCTTTAGGGTAGGATCATGACGATAATGATCAAATAAAGACCTTTATAAGGAGTCCTTACATGGCACAAGATTTGAGAATTATCACAACAGGAGGAACTTTTGACAAACAGTATGATGCGATCCGTGGCGAACTAACTTTTAGAGAATCACAGATACCGCGACTACTACAACAGTCACGTTGTACTCTAAGTGTTCATCTCGAAGGGTCCCTTGCAGTCGATAGTCTCTTTATGACTGAAGAACAACGGAGCGAGGTTGCAAATTCTTGTTATCACTGTCCAGAAGAGAAAGTAGTTATTGTTCATGGTACTGATACGATGTGTCTTACTGCTAAAGTAGTTGCTAAAGTCCTCGAGAATGATAATCGTCATACTGTGGTATTCACAGGTGCAATGATTCCTTATTCTTTAGAAAACTCCGATGCTGTTTTTAACCTTGGATGTGCTATAACAGCAGTACAGTTGCTCCCGGCAGGTGTATATCTCGCAATGAGTGGGAAAATATTCACATGGGATAATTGCAAGAAAAACAAAGAAAAAGGTATTTTTGAAACATTGTAATAATATTTAGGAAACATTTATCTGTGGAAAGATATCTTCTAATACTTGTTTTATCCAAAGTATTTGTATGGATTTCTCTCTTTGTTAGATAAGGTATTTGATAGAATGGATCAATTTCTAAGCGTGAAACATAAAACAAGACACTCTATCTTCAGAGTGTCCTGTTTCATGAGGAAGTGCTCTCAGGTTCTATCTGTCTATACTGATAGAAATTCCAGAAAATCTCTCTCTTCTGTTGTAGAAGTTGTTTATAAGTGATCTTCCATCATAGTAATTCAAAGCAACTCGAAGTTTTAACCCTTCAACAGCACCTGCTATTTCTACGCCGAGATCTCCTGAAAAGCTAGGCATCCAATCTAGTTCTTCCCACACGCTTACATGTCCTGCTGCAAACAATCTTGCTCCTAAAACTTCAGGTGTTTTAATTTCTGCACCAAGAGTAAACCAAGAGATTGCGTCTCTAGCAGGCTTTATCTGTCTTGAACCTAAGGGATCTTCCCCAGGCCAAAAGAAATAGTAGTCACCATAAATTAACAGCATATCGTCCAATAATGGGTTTTTATACAGATTAAGAGGCTTTAAAGCAATTGATACACCAAAGTCATCACGAACATATGCTGATGATGTTAAGTTTGCGGTTGGATCATAATCTATTGAAACATCCCCATCAGCGGAGGTGTCAATTTCATCTCCTGCATGGGTACAAATATGATGTCGTGAGAGTCTAGCAGTAATCCAATCAGCAGGAGAAAGTACTAATCCAACTGAATATATTCCATCCATCCCAAGAAAATCATTACTTGAACCTTCCATGAACATAGGAATGGTTAACCAGAGATCTAGTTGGACCCCAATATCAGGGTTGTCAGATTTTCTGAATGAAAGAAGTGAGAATCTAGTCCCTGCTGTTATATCAAGTCTTTCATCTGAATCAAGTGCTACTTCATTGATAGTTAATGTTCTTGCATCTGCTGAGAAGCGAGATGAGAAAGGGTCTGCAATATAGTTAGGATAAAAGAAATTGTCGTCTACAAGATGAAATTCCCAGCCTGTATCAAAGAGATCTACGGCTACTACAGGAACAATGGTGATAAATACCAATACAAATAGTATATATATTTTTTTCATGATTACTCCACCTCCTGTGCTGTCCAAACATCATTTTTCGGACCAGTATAAGACCAGCCTCCTAAAATCCATATCTTTTCGCCGTCACCTGCATCAAATATTTCTGCAGTATAGCCCTGTCTTGGACCAAAACCTGATCCTCCAGAATCTATGCTCCATGTGTCAGGTTCGTAAGTCCAGGTTGAGTAGACATCATCGTTATCCATGGAATACTCTCTTCGTATTTCAACACCACTAAATAGATAAAATTTCCCATTATAGGGAACCATCTTCATAAGGGCTCGGTTATTGTAAGGACCTCCGTCAGGGCGACTTTTTTTCTCAACAACTCCTGTTATCGTGTTAAATTTTCTTATCTTTTTCCAATCGGTTTGATCGACTTCTGCTACTTCATAGTCAGGGGTGAAGCCTCCCTGAATATAGATGTCAGTACCGATACTTGCAACAGCCATTTTCGCTCTTTTGCCCAGTATTTCTCTATAATCGTCCGTTAAAGACACTTCTGCCCAATTTTCTCCATCTGTTGATTTCCATATATCATCATAATATTCAGTTCCATTTTTTACGCCACCAATAACAAAAATCGTGTCGGTTCCTGAGACATTAACTACAATAGCTGCATGGTAAGCACGGGCTCCGAAAGGGGCATTATCAGTGACTAGGGACCAATTTTCTCCATCTGTTGATTCCCACACATCATGCATGTAATGATTTGTTTCATGGGTACTTTCGACTTTTTCATCAACAGCATAACCTCCGATGAGAAGCATTTTTCCATTTAAGACAACTACAGCATGCCCAGTTCTTCCATACCAAGGGGCATCGTCAGTTGCTAGGGTCCATGTTTCTCCATCAGATGAATACCAGACATCTTCTAAATAACTATCTTTTTTCAGACCCTGATATCCATAGCCTCCAAAAATCCATAACTTGTTATTATATACCGTTGATGCATGTTTATAACGACCATCCCAATCATTAGAAGTGGAGACTCTATTCCAAGTCAATTGACCATCATATTCATTCTGTCCAAATTTATCATCAGGCGGATAGGATGACCATGGGTCACAAGATGTAGAAATGGAAACTAAAAAAAGAATAAAAATTACAAAAAATATATTTTCTTTCTTCACATAATACCCCCATAAAGTAACGAGTTTTACTAAATTTTGTCTGGTTATCTGAATTCTCAAAAACTGTTCTATCCTTGAGGATGCACTAGAATTCTTTAAATCAAGATTAACGTCTCCTCAATATACTTGAATACCAACTCGTTCTCAACCCCTTTTAATTGTCATAAATACACCTAAAAACACCTGTAAAAAAATATTATTACTGAATGTAGTAGTACAATACTAAAAATATATATTGTATGTTCTGAAAAAAATTATTCTCCCATTAGATATTTTGATAGTGCAATCTAGTAAAACTCTTTTATGAATAGACGTGAAGATATGCAACACGAGCATTCGTCATCCTTCTCCAGATAGTGACGAGGTGTTCCACGAGAATATTTGCATGGAGCCGTAGCTCATTAGTTCATGATCATTGAAGCAGTCTCCTTCACACAATTGAAGAAGAATTTCGTCCTCATGGGGTGAACAAATGCTTTCCCTTGAGCAGATAGATGATATTCTCTTTGATGTCTGCGAGCTGTTCTCCTCGCCGCCAGAGAAAGCCTCTATAAGCCAGTGGTATTGTTGGCATCAAAACATTTATTTCGATATATCAGTTTCTGAATCGATATTCTTATATTCAATTGACAGGTTCGTTCTCTTGTATTATAAGATACGTATGATAGGCTTAGGAAAAATTGATACATCCCAAATAAAGAATCAAGTATACGAACAATGTAAACGTATGATTGTCCAAGGAAAGTGGCTTCCTGGAAGCAAACTTCCCTCGGAAAGTCAGCTTTGTGAGCAACTTGGGGTGAGTAGAGTATCTGTTCGTTCTGCTTTGCAGTTCTTGGCAGCACAAGGGTATATTGAGATAAAACGTGGTGAAGGTAGTTTTGTAAACAACTTCAACCTTAATGAGCAACTTGGCCTTTTGATGCCCATGATTGCTCTCGATGAGAAAGACCACATGGAAGTTCTCCAATATCGGCTCATTCTTGAACCGAACATCATGCCGATGGTAATCGACAAAATTACGGAAGAGGATCTTGTTGGTTTGGAAAAATCATTCCATGAAATGGAACATGCCACTGACGATATCGTCAGGTTCATGAATTACGACTCTAGTTTTCATATTAGGCTCATAGAAATATCGGGAAATAATACAATTTTGAAAGTACATATGGTACTTTTTGAAATCTTTTACTCATCTTGGCAAGAGATTGGTGCCCAACTAGGATACAAGGATGGATTGGCATATCATAAAAAAATCATCGAAGCTTTACGGAGTAGGGACAAAGAATTAGCAAGAACTCTGATGTACGAACATGTAGAAAGAACGGTCACTAGAATGGCTAAGTACTATTCTACAAAAAAGTTAGATGACTAAATTTGGCTATTTCTTTTTTTAAAAAAAAAGATTGACAGCATCTTATAGGATGTATTATAAGTTATATATACCAAATTAATGTGTAGAGAATTTTTATTGAATTGAATGACAATGTCTTTTTATAAAATTACATGTATTACAACATACAAGCTACATGATAGAAGTAAAGGGGGGCGAACCGTGGTAAGTGCAGAACTCATCACTGAGCTAAAAAAAATAACAGTGGAAATGAGAAGAAACCTTCTCATGATGCTGGAACCAGGAAAAGTAGGGCATCTTGGTGGATCTAGTTCCTGTATGGAAATTCTGGCATCACTTTATTTCAATGTCATGAATATCTCTAAAGACAAAATCAATGATCCTGAACGCGATATTTTCATCATGAGCAAAGGTCATTCCGTACCTGCTCAGTATGCAGCTCTTGCGGAACTTGGGTTCTTCCCCAAATCAGAATTTGGGGCGTTGAAAACCCTAGGGGGAATGTTGCAAGGACACCCTGACATGAAAACCCCAGGCATTGAAGCTGTTACCGGTTCACTCGGACAAGGATTGTCTGTTGGAGCAGGAATAGCAATTGCTGCAAAGTATGACAAAAATCCTAGAAGAGTGTACGTACTGTGTGGTGATGGAGAAATGGCTGAAGGCCAGCTTTGGGAAGCAGCAGCATTTTCTGCAAATTATGAACTTTCCAACCTGACCATGATCCTTGATAAGAATGATCTTCAGGCAAGTGGTTCTTGTGTTGAGGTCATGAAAATCCCTGCCTTGAAAGAGAAATGGACTGCCTTTGGATGGGAAGTCATTGAAGTTGATGGTCACAATTATGAAGAACTGCTTGCTGCGTTCGCTGTCGATACTGGAAACAAACCCAAGGCCATCATTGCAAAAACAATTAAAGGCAAGATGTTCCCTTTCGCTGAGAATGTTGTTGGTTTCCATAACGGAGCTATGACCAAAGAACAATACGCACAGGCAATTTTAGTTCTGGACAAGCAAATGAAGGAGTTGAACTAATGGAAATGAAAAGCTTACGCCAAACCTACGGAGAAACTCTGGTTAAACTCGGAAAAGATAATAAGAATATTATTTCCCTTGATGCAGACCTTGGAAAATCTACAATGTCTCGTTCCATGCTCCAACTGGGTAATGACAGATTCATTGAAGTGGGAATAGCTGAACAGAATATGGCTAGTGTCTCTGCGGGACTTGCTCTAGCTGGGAAGATACCTTTCTTTAGTTCTTTCGCAGTATTCGTAACTGGCAGAGCATATGACCAGATAAGAAGTTCGATCTGCATTCCAGAACTGAATGTCAAAATTTGTGGTTCTAGTTGTGGGCTCTCTGACTATGGTGATGGAAAAACACATCAGTCGATTGACGACATCTCTTTGATGAATGGACTTCCCAATATGACTGTCTTTGCACCTGTGGATGCAAACCAGGTCGAAGGTATGGTTGAGGCAATGGTAAATCACAAAGGCCCTTGTTATATTCGTATTCCTAGAAATGATCTTCCCCTAGTCACGGAAAAGAAGCCTTACAAGATTGGACAAGTTGATGTTCTTAGAGAAGGGAATGATCTAGTAATTCTTTCCTGTGGTGCCTCAGTGCACACTTCATTGGAAGCGGCTGACGTACTCTCAAAAGAAGGCATTGAAGTAACAATTGCAAATATTGGTACGATTAAACCATTCCCTGTTGAAGAAATTAGAGATCTGGCAAAAAAGACCGGCGCTGTCTTGGTTGTTGAAGAACATAATAAGATTGGAGGCCTTGGGTCATCTGTCTTCAGCGCATTGGCAGGCATGGCTCTGAAAACAGGCCATATGGGCATGGAAGATTCGTTTGGGCAGTCAGCTGAAAACTATGAGCTTTTACTCGCATACTACAAGCTCACCTCAGAAGACATTGCAGAAACAGTGAAATCGGTCCTAGCTTAATTTAAGGAGATATAACAATGAAAATTGGATTTATTGGATTGGGTATCATGGGAAAACCCATGGCAAAGAATCTTATCAAAGCAGGCTATGACCTTACCGTTTTTGATGTGGTAAAGGCTAATCATGATGAAGTTGTTGCTGCTGGAGCTAAATCTGGCTCTTCTGCAAAAGATGTAGCAGCTGTTTCTGATGTTATTATTACCATGCTTCCCAATTCACCTCATGTGAAGGAAGTAATGCTTGGATCTGAGGGTGTTATTGAGTCAGTGAAGAGCGGAACCATATATGTAGATATGAGTTCCATCAATCCTCTGGTTTCGCAGGAAGTTGGTGCTGCCTTGGCTGAAAAGGGTGTTGAGATGCTTGATGCTCCAGTTTCCGGTGGAGAACCAAAAGCAATCGATGGAACCTTAGCAATTATGGTTGGAGGTAAGGTTGAAATTTTTGACCAAGTGAAACCAATCCTTGATATTATGGGGGGCTCCGTAACGTTGGTTGGTGACCTTGGAAGTGGAAATGTAACTAAGCTGGCTAACCAGATCATGGTAGCTGGTAACATTGCAGCAATGTCTGAAGCACTCGCCTTAGCTACTAAAGCTGGAGTGAACCCCGAAAAGGTATATCAAGCCATTCGTGGGGGACTTGCAGGAAGTACGGTTTTTGATGCAAAAGCCCCAATGATCCTCAATGGAAACTTCAAACCAGGTTTCAGAATTGAACTGCATATTAAGGACATGAACAATGCGCTAGATACTGCCAAGGAGCTTAAGGTTCCTACACCTATCAGCGAACAGACAATAATGATCATGCAGGAATTAAAACAGGACGGACATGAGAAGGATGACCATGGTGGGATGGCTCAGTACTACGAAAAGCATGCAAAGATTAAAATAAGGAAATAATTGCTTTTCTTTTGTTCATAAGGTTTTAAGACAGGATTTCATTACAAAAAGGAGTTCACTAATGAAACTTGTAAGTTCGATTCCGGTAATTACCAGAATCCAGAATGTGTTTGAAAGAATAATCCAGGCGCTCATCGGTGTATTGCTTGCTTTGATGGTCCTCATTGTTTTTTCAAACGTGATTGCCAGGTATTTCCTGCAATTTTCGCTCGCATGGTCCGAGGAGATTTCTCGTTTCATGCTCATATGGTTGACCTTCCTTGGCGCAGTACTCGCTTTCAACAAGAATGAACATCTAGGATTGGATGTAATTCTTAACATTACCTCAGCAAGGGTTTCTTCTCTTATCAAAGTGTTGGTGAATGTAATTCTGATTGTTATCCTTGCAGTTCTTTTCAAGGGAGGTATGGATTTGACTATCAGTACCGTAAGCAGTGGATGGACCTCACCAGCAGCTTCAGTCTCCTATGGTTTCATCTATAGTATTGTCCCCTTTAGTTTTGGAAGTTTCCTCTACTTTGGTGCAATTAAGCTTATAGACAGCGTCATTACTTCCATTCATATTTTCAAGGAGGACAAATAATCATGCTAGTAGTATTCCTTATTACATTGTTTGGTTTCATCATCCTCAGTGTCCCCATTGCATTTGCCTTGGTTATCACTGCAATGGTGCTGATGTTGGTATCTGGATCTTTTTCAGCTGCAGCTGTTGCCCAGAATATCGTCAGGGGTATAGACAGCTTCCCGATTATGGCTATACCGTTCTTTCTACTTGCAGGTGAGATAATGAACTATGGTGGGATTTCAAAGCGAATTGTTGCTTTTGCCCAGACTATATTAGGTCATATCAGGGGTGGACTCGGTTATGTAACCGTGCTTGCAAGCATGCTTTTTGCAGGTGTCTCTGGCTCAGCAGTTGCGGACACCTCGGCAATGGGATCATTGCTCTATCCTGTCATGGAACGCGAAGGTTATAATAAAGAGAAAAGTGCCGCTCTGTTCTGTGCAGCAGGTACAATTGGTCCAATCATCCCCCCAAGTATACCCATGATTCTTTTCGGTGTTATCGCCAACGTATCGATCATTGACCTGTTTCTTGGTGGTATCATACCAGGTATTCTCATTGGTGTCGGCTTAATGATTGGTTGGTTCGTGCATGTTCGTAAACATCCAAATTATAAAACTACCCATAAGTTTGTGCTGAAGAATGTTTTTAAAGCAGCTATAGATGCCTTTTGGGCTATTCTGCTTCCCTTCATCATCCTTGGTGGTATCGTAGGTGGTATTTACACACCAACCGAAGCAGCAGTTGTAGCAGTAGTGTATGCATTTGTGGTCAGTTTCTTTATCTACAAAGATTTGAAGCTTTCTATGTTACCAGAACTATTCGTTAAGACCGCTAGAGCAACTTCTGTAGTTATGTTGGTTTGTGGTGCAGCAACTGCTGCAGCGTATATGATTACCGTAGCCCAGATTCCTAAGTTGCTTTCAAATACTTTGCTGGTGTTTGCTGGTGATAGCCCCATACTCTTGATGCTTTATATCAATATCTTGCTTCTCTTGATTGGTTGTGTTATGGATCTGACTCCTGCACTGCTTATCATGGGGCCGATTTTGATGCCTATTGTCTTACAATATCACCTCAGTCCCGTCTACTTCGGTGTTGTGATGATCGTCAACCTCTGTATTGGCCTGATCACGCCACCGGTAGGAAATATTCTCTATGTTGGTTGTGGTATATCGAAGCTTTCAATAGCAAAGCTTAGTAAAGCTATTGCTCCCAACATTGCAATAATGATTGTTACCTTGCTTATCATTACCTATATCCCAGGCTTGGTGACCTTCATTCCAAATTTGGTTCGCTAGGGTTCAGTTGAACCCTCATTAAAAAGGAGAGTGTATATGAAAAAACTCGTACTCGCAGTATGTGTATTGGCATTGACCATGGGTATGGTATTTGCCAACGGACAGCAGGAAAGTACTACCGGTGCAGCAGCTCCGGTGAAGAAAACCGTCCTGAAAATTTCTAATGGTATCAATGAACAGCACCCCACCTATCTCGCTTCCGTGAAATTCGGTGAATTGCTTAACGAAAAGCTTCCTGGTCGTTTTGATGTACAGGTTTTCGCCAATGCTCAGCTTGGTGATGATGTAAGAGCTACCGAAGCAGTTCGCATGGGATCTTTGGAAATGGTTATTCCTTCCGCTTCCCCATTGGTTGGTTTGGTACCTGAGTTCATGGTTCTCGATCTTCCGTTCCTTTTCCCAGATGCCGCAGCAGCTGATAAAGTTCTTGACGGAGCTCCCGGCAAATACTTGGCTGATAAGCTTGCTGAGAAGGGATTGGTCATACTTGCATACTATGAAAATGGTTTCCGTGATCTAACCAACAGCAAGAGAGAAGTCCGTAAACCAGCTGATTTGAATGGTTTGAAGATTAGAACTATGGAAAATCCAATTCACCTTGCAGCATGGAAAGCCTTGGGTGCAAATCCTACTCCAATGCCGTTCAGTGAAGTCTTTACAGCAATGCAACAGCATACCATTGATGGACAAGAAAACCCAATTCCAACAATCTATCTTTCCAAGTTCTATGAAGTGCAGGATTATACAACCCTTACTAATCATGTATATGGACCTCACATCATGTTGATCAACAAATCTCTCTTTGAATCATTTACTGCAGAAGAGCAGAAGATTATTAAGGAATGTGCACAGGAGTCTGCTGTATATCAAAGAGCAATGAACAGAAAGATGGCTACCGACTATGTTGGTGAACTTCGCAAATTGGGAATGACTGTAACTGAGCTTACTCCAGCTGAGATGAAAGCATTCCAAGATGCTGTTAAGCCAATCTATAGCCAATTTGAGGACAAGATTGGTAAAGATATCATTAAAATGGTCCAAGATACTATCAATAACTAATAGTTTTGATATTTCACTGGTTGGTAAGAATTTCTTGCCAACCAGGTGATCTTACCTCTGATTCAGGAGAGAGAAATGAAACAGCTTGAAGGAAAGACAGCATTAATCACAGGCGGGGCTCAGGGCCTTGGCCACAGGATGGCTGTTAAGATGGTTGAAGAAGGTGCTTTTGTATTCATCGGGGATATGATGGATTGTGAAAAAGCGGCAGAAGTACTGGCTCTTTCCGATGCCATGCACTATATACAATTGAATGTTGCAAAAGAAGAAGATTGGGTCGCCGCTATCCAAACGATTCAGGCGAGTGGAAAGAATCTAGATATCCTAGTAAATAATGCAGGAATCAATATCCGTGAACCTATTGAAGTTATGACAGTTGAACACCTTGATGCGATGATGGGCGTAAATATTAAAGGCCCTTTCCTTGGTATTAAGCATGTCATTCCATTAATGAGAAAACAAGGTGGTGGCTCAATTATCAATATGTCCTCGATTTGTGGTTTAGTGGGGCACAAATTCACCACTGAAGCCTACACTACCACCAAGGGCGCATTAACCCTGCTTACCAAGTCCGTCGCTGTAAGATATGCTGCAGATAACATTCGCTGCAATTCTATCCACCCCAGTACTGTCGATACTCCTCTGATGCATGAACTGTTCAAAGACCCAGAAAAGAAGAAACAACGTTTTGATGAAATCCCATTAGGCCGACTCGCAGATGCCGATGACATTGCTCATGCAGCTGTCTATCTGGCCAGTGACAAAGCTTCCTTCATGAATGGGGTACAACTTCCCATTGATGGTGGTCTGACTGCATATTAATCATCATAAACTAAGCTCTTACGCCTAAGCTTTCCCTTCTAAGGGGAAGGTGGGATTGATATGGAGTTAAATCTGAAAAGGAATGGAAGAATGGACAGTCATTTTTTTGATGTACAGGATAAAATTGTGCTTATAACGGGATCTTCCAGAGGTATCGGCCTAGCTTTTGCAAAAGGGTTTTTACAGGCTGGTTCCACTGTTATACTCAACGATATAGATGAAAAGCAACTAGCAGCAACTGTGCAAAAACTGCAGAATGAAGGGTACAAGGCCTTTGGATACAGTTTTAATATCGCCGATGAAGAACAAGTGCAAACAAGCATAGCTAGCATAGAGCAAGAAGTAGGTTCTATCGATGTTCTGATCAATAATGCAGGGATCCAGAAACGAGGGCCCTTGGAGGAGATTTCATCCTCCGATTGGAGACAGGTCATCGATGTGAACCTTACCAGTGCTTTTCTAATGGGAAAGGCAGTAGTAAAGGGTATGATAGCCAGAAAATCTGGGAAAATAATTAACATCACCTCTATTAATGCAGAACTTGCACGTCAAAATATTGGACCGTACTGCACAGCCAAGGGTGGTTTGAAAATGCTAACAAAATCGATGGCAACCGAATGGGGAAAATACAATATCAATGTAAATGCCATTGGGCCTGGGTATATGCTTACTGAGTTAACAAATGCCTTGGCAAACGACCCAGTCTTTGATGCCTGGGTGAAGAATGAAGTTCCCCTCAACCGCTGGGGTTTGACTGATGATCTAGTTGGTTGTGCCATATTCCTTGCTTCCCGCGCCTCAGATTATTTGACTGGGCAAACTATTTATATAGATGGCGGTTGGCAAGCCTCTCTTTGAAATCAAACATAGTATTGTAGGAGAAATAAACATGAGTACCAATACATATCTATCCTGGTTAAGTAGCAATACTTCATCCATTTATTGGCATGACTCTGCAGTGAAGGCTCAGCAAGAAGCAGCCTATAGCAATGGAGCTAGTGGTATGACTACTAACCCCTTCCTGGTG
Source organism: Sphaerochaetaceae bacterium (assembly GCA_963663665.2). GTDB lineage: Bacteria > Spirochaetota > Spirochaetia > Sphaerochaetales > Sphaerochaetaceae > SABI01. The sequence continues at coordinate 453,307 of CAXXKP010000001.1, read as the reverse complement.
GGAGCTACGTTGAATAGCAACAAGGAATTCTGGGCTGAGCAACTCAAATCAATTCCCAAAGGCCTAAAGGGGGAGCAAAAGGTTGAGGCTCTCATGCAATTGGTTGTTGGCTATTATTCTGATATTAATATGCCTCTCTACCAGAACGGAGTTGTAGGGAAAGGGTATGTTTGTGCCCAGACCAATCCACTGAAAACCGGTGATGCAGACCATATGGTGAAACAGGCCAAGCGACTTGCAAAGACCGCAGAAAATGTAGTGATTAAACTTCCTGCAACCAATGCCGGTATTGAAGCATATGAAGAGTGTGTCGCTTCTGGCCTCAATGTGGCTGCAACGGTAAGTTTTACCGTTCCCCAAGTGCTTGCTGTTGCAGAGGCTAGGGAAAGAGGCAAGCAAAGAGCCTTAGTTTCAGGTATTGCGCCAGGTCTTGGAATTGCCGTCATGATGATCGGTCGTTTGGATGATTACCTTCGGGATGTTGCTCATGATCAGCGATCTTCAGTATCAGAATCTGACATTACCACTGCTGGAATTGCCTGCATGAAACGTGCGTATAGCATTTTCAATGAAAAGGGATATGATACTTACTTAATGCCAGCTGGATGTAGAGGTGCAAACCACATCACTGAGCTTGCAGGTGCAAAGATGATTATGTCCATATCTCCGAAGATTGCAGATCTTTTAATGGATGTGACCGACTTGATTGAAAAGATTAATAACCCGGTTGACCAAAAGATCATTGACAGGTTGCTGACTCTCTCAGAGTTCCGAAAAGCCTATGAGCCTGATGGTATGAAACGAGAAGACTTTATCACCTTCGGTGCGACCAACCGAACCACAGACCAGTTTATAAACGATGGCTGGAATGTTATCGAGTCTTTTTCCTATTAAAGGGGAAAATATCTAAGAGAGAAGGTACATGCCTACAAAACTATCCTTGAAAGGTCATTGTGCAGTTGTCACTGGTGGAGCTCGTGGAATAGGAAAGGACATAGCAAAATTGTTTCTTGAACAAGGTTGTAATGTTATGGTTCTTGATGTTTTACCCAATGAACTACAAGTTTTTACTACAGAATACAATCCCTTTATTGAAGCAGGTGCCTTCCTTGCGTTGAAATGTGATGTATCCTCTTTGGAATCTTTGCAGGAGGCATTCAAGGAAGCAGAGCATGCCTAGGGTGGTATCGACATCGTCGTAAACAATGCTGGAATAATTCGTCGCATTCCAATGCACGAAATGGATGTTTCTGATTGCCGTAAGGTTATTGATATCGATCTTACGGCACCGTTCATTGTTGCAAAGGCTGTTCTTCCTTCGATGATGGAGCGTAAGTGTGGCAAGATTATTAACATTTGCTCAATGATGAGTGAGCTTGGAAGAGAAACTGTCAGTGCTTATGCTGCTGCCAAAGGTGGCTTGAAAATGCTTACAAGGAATATTTGTAGTGAATATGGCAAGTATAACATACAGTGTAATGGGATTGGTCCTGGATATATCGCAACGCCTCAAACAACACCGCTTCGTGAGAAGCTCCCCGACGGAACCCGTCATCCATTTGACAGCTTCATTATTGCAAAAACTCCTGCTCAAAGGTGGGGAACTCCTGACGATTTAACTGGTCCAGCACTCTTTCTTGCTTCTAGAGCCTCTGATTTTGTTAATGGTCATGTTCTTTATGTGGATGGGGGAATACTTGCATATATTGGTAAACAACCGTAACTAAAACATTTTGCGAGTAGTTCAAATCTCTCTTCAAACTAAGAAGAGGGGTTTTCTAATTTACACGTCTGTGATGGACTTATTTTTCACAACAATTTTTCTTCATCATTTACAAGATTTGGAATATATATAATTTTATCACTTAATCATACAGTTGAATTCTTGTTATCTAGCATAATCCTTCTATAAGTGCTTAATTTATTTAGTTAATAAAAGGCTAAATTCTCTTTCACATACAGATACTATTCTAAATATGCTTGATAAATAATATAAAATATCACACTAGAATACTATATTACTTATTTCAATATTTCAGGAATGGTATATTTATTGGTCTGTTACAGTGAGTTTTTTTGGTAATAAGGCTGTAATTTTTTTCAAATAGTAAGAATTGTAATAATAAAAACGTTTTTAAAATATAAAATATATTGCGAATTAAGCAAAAATAATCTCTAAGGTTATTTCTAATTATCAACTAATTTGTTTTTTAAATAAAGGAAAATTTTAGCAATATTGTTAGTAGCAGGTGTCTTTATGGGATTATTTTTATTGTTTATGATTATTCTTTTCTTAGAATAAGTTGAAATATTAATTTAAAAATAATACTTGACTAAAACGTTTTTATAATTTAATGCTAATAGCGGCAATAATAAACTGGAGGTAGCAACATTGAAGTATTATCTTGGATTAGACAATGGTGGGACAAGCACGAAAGCTTCTTTATTTACTTTGGAAGGGAAAGAGGTTTGCACTGTTTCAACTGATACAAAAATGATTACATCACGGCCAGGATTTACTGAAAGAGACATGGAAGAGATGTGGGAAGCAAATTGCATGGTTATTAAAGATGTTATTGCAAAATCAAATATTGATGCTCACGACATAGCTGCTTTAGCTTGTTGTGGCCATGGTAAAGGATTATATCTTTGGGATAGGAGTGGAAAACCAGCAAGAAATGGTATTATATCAACGGACAGGCGTGCCCAAGAGTATGTGGATCGATGGATTGCTGATGGGACTGAGGAGAAAGTTTTTAAACTTTCTTGTCAACACATATTGGCTTGTCAGCCAGTTTCTCTTCTTGCTTGGCTTAAGGATAATGAACCTGAAACGTTAATAAATCTACAATGGATCTTTGAATGCAAAGACTATATCCGATTTCGTTTAACAGGTGAAGCATATGCTGAGAAGACAGATTATTCAGGAGCAAATCTCCTTAATCTCAATACAGAACAGTATGATATACATCTCATGGAATTATTTGGATTAGAGGATTTGATGCATGCCCTTCCTCCTCTTAAAGGCTCTTTTGATGTATGTGGAAAGATAACTGAAGAGGTTGCTTCATTAACAGGGCTTTTAGCAGGAACTCCTGTCGCAGGAGGAATGTTTGATATTGATGCCTGTGCTTTGGCTGTAAATGTAACGGATGAAGACCATGTTTGTATGATTGCTGGTACCTGGAGTATTAATGAATATATCAGAAAGGAGCCAGTCCTTGATGGCAAGATTATGATGAATTCCTTGTTTTGCATGCCTGGATACTACTTGATTGAAGAGAGTAGTGCAACTTCAGCTGGGAATAACGAATGGTTTATCAAGACATTGATGCCAGAATTTGTTCAACAGTGCAAAACCGAAGGAATGAATATATACGCCAAAGGGGATGAGCTTGTTGGAAGCCTTAGAGCCCAAGATTTCTGTCCTACTTTCTTTCCCTTTTTGATGGCAAGTAATGTAAATCCCAATGCAATGGGCTGTTTTGTTGGATTGAGTAATTATCATACACGAGCACATATTTTGAGGAGTGTATATGAAGGCATTGCTTTTTCTCACAAATATCATTTTGAAAAGCTTTTAGCTACAAGAGAGAGCTATCCAAAATCCATTCATCTTGCAGGCGGAGCTGCACATTCAAAAATATGGACACAGATTTTTGCTGATGTAATGAAAATTGATGTAGAAACCGTTGAAGCGAACGAAACAGGAACCTTGGGATGTGCTATGGCGGCATCTGTTGCCTGTGGTGATTATCCAGATATTCAAACAGCTGCAATGAATATGACAAGAATATCACATCTCGTAAGCCCCATTGAAGAAAATGTGAAGGCATATGAGAAAAAGTATGGCTTATATATAAAACTCATTGATACGTTAGACCCTATCTGGAAAGAGTATTCATTAATTCAGGAAAACTAACATTTAAAAATTAGTATGAGTTGTAAAAAAGGACATTCCCTTCACGATTCCTATTTTATGAGAAAATATTGACCATAAAGAGAGTTCATTTTAATTAAATTCTGATTTTTATTGATGAATTAAAGAAAAGAATATGCTTGAAGTTATGAGAAAAATTATTATGAATTAGACAAATAGATTTGAGTTGAAAAAAATGTTTATAGGAGAATTTTGGTCTCAAGGGATGACTGATTAGAAAACAAGGAAAGTAGAGAGTATTTCTTTACAAACAATAAGACACATATTATTCTTGTTCTCTCTAGAAAAAACGTTTTGCTTTATTGATGATACTATCACCATTTAAGCTGGGTTTTATGCTGAAATTTAAAGAAATTGCTAAGAAAAAACCAAAAAATACGATTTATGAAAATAAATCTTTACAAAAACGTTTTTTTTATTTAGAATGCAATCACTAATTAACTATCGATAGGATTATTTCTCATTCTCCTTCAAGTGGTTAATGCGCATAAATGAGGTGTACGAGATGTTATATAACGAGGATTTTGTAGAAGAAGAATCTACGAAAAATGGTGTTGTAATTATAAATGACTGTACACCTGGTCATATTGTAATCTTTAAACATTTTTCGATTAACCAAGATTTATCTCGTTAATTCTACAGCAAGGAGTTTTAAAAAGTGACAAACGATAATTATTTGCTTGAAGCTCGTGAAATATGTAAATCATTTTCAGGAGTTAGAGTTCTTGATCATGCTGGTTTGACGGTGCTCCCTGGTGAAGTGCACGCTTTGATGGGTGAAAATGGAGCTGGAAAATCAACATTGATGAAGATAATTATGGGGATATATACAAAAGACTCTGGAAGTATCTTGATTGATGGAAATGAAGTGGATTTTAAAGAGCCCAGTGAATCATTGTACGCAGGAATATCAATGATACATCAGGAATTATCTCCAATTCCAGAAATGACTGTAGCTGAAAATATATTTCTTGGGCGGGAAAAAAGGAAAATTAAGGGCTTGCCTTTTATGGACCGAAAGGCAGTGAATAATAGTACAAGCCAGCTTCTTGAAAGGTATGAGGTCTCTGAGTATATAAAACCCACAATGAAGATGAAAACCTTGAATATCGCACAGATTCAAATGGTGGAGATTATCAAAGCAGTTTCCTACAATTCTAAAATAATCATCATGGACGAACCTACTTCTTCTTTGTCAGATAAAGAATCAGAAGTTCTATTTAAAATAATCGCAAATTTAAGAGCTCAAAAAGTTGGGATTATATATATCTCTCACCGTATGGCAGAAGTGTTCCAGATCTCTGACAGGATTTCTGTCTTAAGAGATGGGAATTTTATAGGATGTGTGCAAACAGAGACTGCATCCCATCAAAAGCTTATCAATATGATGGTTGGTCGGGAACTCGAACGAGGATATCCTCACAATACTGCTGAAAAAGGGGATGTGGTTCTTGAATTAAAAAAGATGAATATTAAAGGCGTTTTTGAGGACTTTAATTTATCGGTTAGAACAGGCGAGATTCTAGGTTTAGCAGGGCTTGTAGGTGCAGGGAGAAGTGAGGTAATGCAGGCACTGGTAGGGTACGATAAACTAGATTCTGGGGAGATTTATCTTGAAGGCAAGAAAATTGAGATAAAACACCCATCAGATGCCATTAAAAACCATATCATTATTGCCTCAGAAGACCGAAAGGAGCTCGGGTTGGTGTTTGGGAGAAGTATTCGAGAGAATATTGCCTTACAAAATCTTGAGCAGATATCCACTGGTTGTTTCCTGAATAAATCATTGGAGAAAACTGTCTGCAAAAAATATGCAAGGGATATGACTATTAAAATGAACAGCATTGAAGAAGATATTGGGAGTCTTTCAGGGGGGAACCAACAGAAAGCTGTTTTAGCAAAATCTTTAATGTCAAAACCGAAGGTTCTTATCATGGATGAACCTACCAGAGGTATTGATGTCGGCGCTAAATCAACTATTTACAACATTATGATTGAATTAGCGAAACAAGGAATTGCTATTATTATGATTTCTTCAGAATTACCTGAATTAATTGGCATGGCTGATCGGATACTTGTAATGGCAGGTGGAAAAGTCATGGGAGAACTTGTTGATAAAAATGATTTTTCTCAACATAAAATTTTGAGTATGGCCTTTGGAGGGGTTCTAAATGAATCTTAATTTAAATAAACAAGAGTTTAAGAGTATATTGCCACGATTCGCATTGGTAGCCGTTGTTTTGATTATTGTAGGTTTGATGAGTTTTCTCTCTCCTGTATTCATGACATCAAAGAATATGACAAATATTTTTAGGCAGATTTCTATCAATGGGATTATTGCAGTAGGAATGACCTTTGTTATTCTTCTTGGAGATATTGATCTCTCTGTAGGTGCTGTAGTTGGTGTAGTAAGTGTTGTCTGTGGTAATTTATTAGAACAGGGGATGCATTGGTTTGTTGTTTGCTTGATTGCTCTAGGGGTTGCCATAATATTTGGTATTCTAAATGGCACTCTTGTTGCTTACCTTAACTTCCAACCATTTGTTGCGACTCTCGCGACACTAACCATCGGAAGAGGAGTTGCCTTAGCTTACTCTGATGGGAGACCTTATATCATCAACAATTCTGCCTTCAAGGCAATAGGTCAAGGCTATGTAGGGAAAGTTCCTATCCCAGTCATCATCTTACTATCTGTTTGTGTGGTTGGATTTGTGATCCTAAATCATACAACATTCGGAAGGTATTTCTTCGCAGTTGGGGGAAATAAGAATGCTGCTCGATTATCTGGTGTTAAAACTAAGCGAGTTGAGATGTCAGCTTATATCATTTCTGCAATCTGTGCTTGTATCGTAGGAATGATTTTGTCTGCCAGAATTAGTTCGGGACAACCTAACGCTGGTGAGGGCTATGAATTAGATGCTATTGCTGCTGTTGCTATCGGTGGAACGAGTATGAATGGTGGTGTCGGATCTATAAGTGGGACTTTGCTGGGATTCGTGATGATTGGCTTGCTCAGTAATTCAATGAATCTATTGAATATCAATTCATTCTATCAACAGATTGTGAAAGGCTGCCTGATAATCATCGCAGTTTATGTGGATATGAAGAGCAAGGGAGATAAGAAATAATAGTTAGAATTCCAACGCTAATATAGCGAGGAAATATATATTTAAAGGAGAAGGAAATGAAGGTAAAAAGATTAATTGCTATCATGATTATTTGTTGTGTTGCATCCTTTGTTTTTGCACAGGGTAGTTCGGAAAGTAAAGGTAAGGATCAAATTACGATTGGATTCTCAAGCAAAGACAATTCTGATGTATTTGTAAAGAACATTACAGACGCTGCAGTTGTAAAGGCAAAAGAACTTGGTGTGAAGTTGCTAATGGCTGATGCACGTGGTGATGTTAACACACAAATTAGTGATGTCGAGAATTTCATTGTACAGGATGTAGATGCAATTATCGTAATTCCTCAGAGTGTAGAGGGAAGTGCGCCTGTTGTATCAATGTGTAATGCTGCTGGTATTCCTATCATCGTATGTAATGGTGATATTGCAGATCAAAATTATACTGCATTCGTCGGATGTACAGATCAAGAGTCTGGTGAAATTCTTGGAACTTGGATGATGGCAAACATTCCTGCAGGATCGAATGTATGTATCATTGAAGGACCTATGGGACAATCCGGTCAGGTTGGACGTTACAATGGTTTTAAGGCTGTTGGCATGTTGGATCATTTCAATGTTCTCTCAGTACAAACAGCAAACTGGAAACGTGATGAAGCTATGGCATTGGCAGAAGACTGGCTAACTACTTATGGGGATGACCTCGACGCGATCATTTGTGAGAACGATGATATGGGTATGGGTGCATTATCCGCATGTCTCGCAGCAGGTAGAGATGACGTTGTGGTAGGTGGTGTTGATGCTATAGATGATGCTGTTCAAGCTGTTAAAGCTGGCACCTATGGTATTTCTGTATTACAGGATGCTGCAGGTCAGGGTGGTGGATCCATCGAAATTGCCGTAAAGATTGCTCGTGGAGAAGACTTTACGTTTGATACTCGTATCCCATTCGTTGGCATCACAGCTGAGAATGTAGATGCGTATCTTGCAGGCGGCGTTGCGGCTCTTGCTAAATAAGTATTCATAGGGATTGTCAATTCAATGGATATGCTTACCGTGTTCTCCAATTTTGAAAATCCATCAATTGACAACTTATTTTAACTGGAAGCATCGTCTACAAAGAACATATATAAGACTTTGTGGCGATGTTTCTTAATTGTGTTAGAAATTGTTTAAAAGAGGATCAGTACAATGCTAAGAGGTATACCTGAAATTTTACCACCAGATTTAGTAAAGCATATGATGGAAATGGGCCATTCGGATTTCCTTGTTATCACAGATGCTAATTTTCCAGGAACTGCACACGCACAGAGGTTGATTCGAATGGATAGCGTGTATATTTTAGAGCTTCTTCAAGCAATACTTCCTCTATATCCATTAGATTCCTTCGTTTCCAACCCAGTAAAACTAATGCGTAATCTCTCATCAGAACCCATTCCCAAGATATGGGAATCGTATCGCCAGATTATTAAATTGTGGGATAAAGATAATTCGTTTAAAGAGTTTGAATATTTGGATCGGCTGGATTTCTATAGATTGACTGAAGATGCTTATACGGTTATCCAAACTGGAGATACTGTAAGGTATGGGAATATTATTCTTCAAAAAGGTGTCTGCTGAGGAATCAGAGGATGTAATATTACAAAGAAAATAATTATGCTAATCATAGTAATTAACGATTTAGTATATATAAAAAGGAAATAATGAGCACGAAGGATTACGTATTCATATCAGAACCTATGAATGCTACAATGTTCAGTAAGTCTGATATTGTTTACAATGGGTAAATGAAGTATTTTTATTAATATGAGACTGGAAGTTCCCAGTAGCTATTGTTAATCTTGAATGCCAAAAGCAAATTAGAATCTAAAAATCGTTTATAACCCTAGGAGGATAAAATGACAGAGAAAGAATTGTGTATGAGTAATAGTGAGAAACTTGATGTGCAACTTGCCGAAGGAAAGAAAACTGGCAATCTTGTGGTAAAGGATGCCATCCAAGATCAGGATATAATCAAATCAACTTTTGAAAAGGGTGAAGGTGTTTTTAGACTTTTCCCTGCTTTTGTTCCCAGACGGTTTAACAAAGCTGGCAAACGCTTGAAACTTCACCCAGATGATTATTTTGCCTTTGGTATGGAACGAGGATCTATTACAGAAAGATGGTTTTCCTCGACGATTGCGGCACAAAATGGTCCCACAGCAAAAATGGATGAGGGGCTTTCGTATGTATGTGTTGATTACGATTCCGATGTGAAATTTGCATTACGAGACGCAGTAAAGGTTCTTGGTGCTGACCTTGTCGGTGAAGAATTGATGGAAAAATATAACGGATGGCCAATGTATTCTAAGTTTTTTGATAATCAAGCCCCTTTATTCCATCATGTACATCTTAGTTTTCCTGATGCTGCCAGAGTTGGTAAATTGGGAAAGCCTGAGTGCTATTATTTTCCAAAACAATTGAATAATCATCTTGGGGAGAGTGATTACACCTATTTTGGGTTTGATCCAGATGTAACAAAAGAAGAAGTGAAAGAACGAATTGCAAAATTTACAGAAGATGATACAAAAATTACTGATTTATCAAGGGCATTTAGGATCAAGCTCGGAACAGGTTGGTATACCCCAGAAGGCGTTATTCACGCCCCTGCGTCTGTGTTGACGTATGAGCCTCAATGGAATTCAGATGTAAACTCAGTATATGAGAATATAGTTTCAGGTGAAGTATATCCACGAGAGATGCTTGATGAAGAATTACCTGAAGGTTCAAAATCCTTGGATGATGTTATCGAACTACTTGACTGGGAAAAAAATGTGGATCCTCATTATAGAAAACATTACTACCGAGAACCAATCGTAGAGGTTGAGACCGAGGATTTTACTTCGAAGTGGATTACGTATGCTAACCCATATATTGCAGCTAAAGAGTTGACCATCAATCCTGGAAAGAGTGCATTGATTAAGGATGGAGCAGCCTATGGATGTATCGTTATTCAAGGTCATGGGAAATTTGGTGTTTATGATGCAGAGAGCCCAACGGTTATTCATTTCGGGCAACAGAGTTCTGATGAATTCTTTGTTTCACAAAAAGCAGCAATTGATGGTGTCTTGATTAGAAATTTGAGCAAAGTTGAACCATTAGTGATGCTTAAACATTTTGGACCGAACTGTCCTCATGTACCACAAGAGGTTTTACATAATGATTAGGATGGCAATTCTTGGAGCGGGTACTATAGCAAATAAGATGGCAACAACAATTATGAAGATGCCTTCTGTCGAAGCATATGCTGTTGCTGCAAGGGATGGAAATCGGGCAACAGCATTCGCTGAGAAATATCATATTTTAAAAGCTTATAGTTCTTACGAAGAGATGCTTGCAGATAAAGCCATTGATCTTGTGTATGTGGCAGTTCCTCACTCTCATCATTATAAATATATGAAAATGTGTTTGGAAGCAGGTAAAAATGTCCTTTGCGAAAAACCTTTTACAGTAAATGCACAACAGGCAATAGAAATTCTAAACCTATCTAAAGCAAAAAAGCTGTTTGTCGCTGAAGCTATGTGGACACGATATATGCCTTCACGAAAAATTATTGATGATATCATTGCCAGTGGTATCATCGGTGAGGTAAAGGCATTAACCGCAAATATTGGTTATCAGCTTACAGACGTTAAGAGAATTTGGGATATAAATCTTGCTGGAGGTGCTCTTCTTGACTTGGGCTGTTATCTATTAAGTTTTGCAAGAATGATCTTCCAGAATGAAATTTCTGAGCTTAAAGCAACTGCTGTATTCCATAATGGAATTGATGCGATTGATAATATTTGTCTAATATTCGACAATTCTGCAATGGCCTCAATGCAATGTAGTGTTGTAACTGCCCAAAATAGAAATGGTACTATTTTTGGAACCAAAGGGTATATTGAAGTTACAAACATCAATAATCCAGAGGTGATAGAAGTATTCGATGCAGAATTTCAAAAAATTGCTACCTATGCTGTCCCAAAGCAAATTACTGGTTTTGAGTATCAAGTAGAAACTTGTCTGGATGCAATTGAAAGTGGGAAGTTAGAATGTGAGGCATTACCTCATTCAGAGATTATCACTGTTATGAAAATAATGGATCGCATTCGTCAGCAATGGGGGTATGAGATTCCTCTTATATAGTAAATAGATTTCTCTAAAGTTAAGAAAAAATGGCAGAAGATGTTAGAAGGACTGTGAAATCGTGTGTGCACCACCTTTTGGGTTCATTAGCCAGAGATATAGTTTTTATACATTGGGGAATGCGAATGAGATCGATCGTAAGAGTAGAATGGTGAGTGTCAATCCATTCGGTGTCGATTATTCGAACATGAGCACTGATGATATGATGGTAGTGGGGATATCTACTGGCAAGAAAGTTGAAGATCAATTAAAACATTCCTCTAACACTTCGACACATCTTTAGTTATATAGAGTATTCTCAAATTAAGAGAGAATTACCTATACCTATTTTACTCATGATGTTGCTTTCTCTCAAACTAGTATGGATCTTCAGCTTTGGTTATCGCTCACACTGATTATTTTCCCTTTTATGAGAGAACTCTCAAAGGGAGAAGTGAAAGATGTTCATGAAATTATCGAAGTAAAGGTAATTGTTGAAACAATCAAGAAATCTAGTTATAATGTGCTAGATATTCGTTAACTAATTGTTAAGTATCACAGATTATTTTCTTAAGGGGTAAATGTTGCTTTTCCCGTGTATAAAGTCGTAATCATGGAAGAAGTAGGAATCATGAATTTTTGGACTTTGATGTTTAATCTTGATACTTCAATGACCTAGTATATTTTGGATGAACATTATTTCCGGAAACATGGATTAAAAGTTTGCTATGGACAATAGATATTTATTTATTACGTTTTTTTTTAAAATGTCCTATACATGATTATGAATAATACAGCTAGGTTGTTTAGTAAGCATATGAAGGTGAATGAACTAACTGTTCTGGAGGATGCTTTTGTCTCATTATAGTATCAAGGATGTGGCTAAGCTTGCCGGTGTTTCTATTTCCACAGTATCAAATGTGTTGAATAAAACAAGAAGCGTCAGTAAGGAAACCATAGCAATAGTTGAAAAGGCTGCAAAAGAACTCAATTATCAAGTAGATCCCATTGCTAGGAGTATGAAAAACAATAAAACTGGCCAAATTGGAGTAATTGTTGAGGATATCTGTGGAGTTTTCTATCCCTACATTATCAAGGGTATAAGTTCTGTTGCGAATGAAAAAGGGTATGATTTACTTATTTCAGATGCCCAAGGAATGAATGGAAATGAAGAAGCTGTTGAAAGAGAAAAGGCAATTTTCGATAAGTTTTTTAATGCGCGAGTCGATGGTGTAATTTTTGTTACAGCTGTAAAAATTGAAGCCTTGAATGAGTATTTTTCTAAAATAAAGGAAAGAGCAAATAGAAAGAAATATACACCTCTTGTAAGTATTGAACGAGATCTTACTTCGGTGGGAATTGATTCTGTTTTCTATGATTCGTATGGGAATTCCCAAATTGCAGTTCAGCATCTAATTGATTGTGGATGTAAACATATTGCACATATTTCAGGGCCAGTTTCTATGCACGTGGCACAGCAACGTGTTACAGGTTATTTGAACTGTATGAACCAGAACAATATCGGTGTTGATATGCAAAAGATGATTTCATATGGAGTCTATTCGCACCAGAGTGGATATGAAGCAATGATGGAAATACTTGATAAGTATCCAATTGTTGATGGAGTATTTTGTGGGAATGACCAAATGGCAATCGGAGCCCTTAAAGCTTTAAAACTTAGAGGTAAAAGAGTTCCAGAAGATATTAAAATTATTGGATATGATGACTCATTTATTTCAACTATTGCCGAACCTTCTATTTCCACTATTCATGTTCCTAAGATTAGTGCAGGAGTTGAAGCTGCAAAACTCCTCTTTTGTTTACTGGAAGAGAAATCAGATTCAGTATCTAGAAAACCCGTCGCTAAAAAAATGGATGGCCACTTAGTTGTGAGAAAATCAACAGTGCTTGGTCGAGATGAGGAAGATTGGTTACTCTCAGAGTGGTAGTTCCTCTATTACGCATGGAAGAATGATTCTGGTAGTGAAAATAAGGGATATGAGGATCCGGACAAAAAATTGGATTCTTCTATGATACTAAACCTAGATTTCTTCACAATTTTAGAGGACTTTCCCTTACCAATGATATTTTAATTCTTTTCTCATTTGCCAGACATCTATGTATCGAGAAACATAGAAAGGTTTTCGGCTCATGTCTTACTTCTGTAAACCATTCCGATAAGGTGTTTTTGGTGTTGCTTTTATAAGTGTATGTTTCCAATACCTTTAATACAACAAAACTCCCTGCATTGCAAGGAGTTTCTCTATTGGGCCCAGAAGGACTTGAACCTTCGACCCACGGATTATGAGTCCGTTGCTCTAACCAACTGAGCTATAGGCCCGATAAAATGTGATAATAAGGATAATTTCCTAATATGTCAATAAGTTTGACTTATTCTGGGGGAAGAGATGCTTTAATAAGAGGGTTCGTAAATCCTAATTCCTTCAGAATTCCTAAAGTATATTCTTTCTGCTTTTCGGTGACCCATCTTATACTTAATCGCAGAAGTGATGGATTTGCAATTTCTACTAGGGGGTAATATCCTAGATTCCAGAGTTTAAGATAATAATCATATACTTTTTCTGTATTGCTAAATGCTCCAAGCTGTATTGTATAAAATGGGGTATCTCCAAGCCTTAGGTAAGCTGTTTCTGGAATCGTTGGCTGTGATATTACTTTGAGTTCAACTTCTGCAATTCCTTTCTCATACATTTCTAACTGTTTGGAGGAGTAGGGAGTAAGATCTATGATTCTACCTTCAACATAGGGACCTCTATCATTTATTCTGACAGTTGTTCGAACATCATTTTCTTTGTTATGAATCTCAACGATTGTTCCAAATGGGAGTGTCTTGTGAGCTGCATTATTACTATTCTCATCATATAGCTCTCCATTAGCAGTCAAAGCGTTGGGAGTATCACTAATGTACCAAGAAGCAATCCCGGTTTCACTAAAGATAAGGGTGTAGGAACTAATGAATAGGATAATAAAAATTAGTTTTTTCATATTCTATAGAGTATACCCTAGAAAGGGGAATTTGCTAAGATATTGCTTTTAATATCTGCCTTCGCTATAATCCGCTTCATGAGTAATCAAAGCATATCGTTACATTGGGCGGATATTTACGCTGATAAAATTGTGAGAGAGAAGGGTGAAAAAGAGGTTTATACTTGTGCTTCTGGAATTACCCCTTCAGGGACAGTACATATCGGAAACTTTAGAGAAATCATCTCTGTGGATCTTGTTGTACGCGCACTAAGAGATAAAGGACATAAAGTTCGTTTTATTTATTCTTGGGATGATTATGATGTGTTTCGTAAAGTTCCAAAGAACATGAACAACCCTGAACTCCTGAAAACTTTCCTAAGGAAACCAATCACCTCAGTACCAGATACAAATGGGCAATGGGCTAATTACGCTGAAGCGAATGAAAAAGCAGTCGAGGCTCTTCTCCCGATAGTTGGGATAGTTCCTGAATATTTGCACCAAGCAAAGCGTTATCAATCTGGAACATATGCTCAAGGTATGAAACGGGCGCTAGAAAAGAAAAAAGAAATTGTAGATATTTTGAACGCATTTAGAACTGAACCATTAGGAGACGATTGGTTCCCGATCTCTGTTTTCAGCGGGTTTACTGGAAAAGATACAACTACTATCCTTTCTTGGGATGGAAAATGGAAAATTTCGTATAGAGATGATGAGACCCTTCAAGAAGAAACTGTTGATTTAAGAGAAACTTCTATTGCAAAACTTCCTTGGAGGATTGACTGGCCAATGCGATGGGCCTATGAAGGAGTTGATTTTGAACCAGCAGGAAAAGATCACCATAGCGAAGGTGGCTCTTTTGATACTTCAAAAGATATTGTTCGCCTCTTTGGTGCTGAACCCCCAGTTTCATTCCAGTATGATTTCATTAGCATAAAAGGGAGAGGTGGAAAGATATCTTCCTCTAGTGGAGAAGTGGTTTCACTTCCAGATGTATTAGAAGTCTATACACCAGAAGTGACTCGTTACTTGTTTGCAGGAACTAGACCGAATACCGAATTTGCAATTTCTTTTGATCTCGATGTTCTAAAAATTTACGAGGATTATGATAGTTGTGAGAGAATCTACTTTGGAATCACTGAAGTAAATGAAAAGCGAAAAGCCAAAGAACAAAGAATATATGAACTCTCCCAAGTAGAAGGCATTCCTTCTTGCGCCTCCTATCAAATTCCTTTTAGGCACCTTTGCAATCTTCTTCAAGTTCATAGTGGAGACGCAAATGCAGTAATAACTTCTCTAGGTGATGTACTTCCTGAACAGGTTGAAAGACTCACACAAAGATGTGTCTGTGCCTATAACTGGATTACTACCTATTCACCAGAGGACTTCAGGTGGGCTCTAACTAAGGATGGTGATGATTTAGTATCACTTAGTGAAGTTCAAAAGAAAGGTATAAAAGAATTAGAAGCAGCGGTAGAACGCTTAGATGATTTTACAGAAAAAGAGTTAAGCGAAGAGATTTATCGTATTGCTAACACCTTGGAAATAAATCCACCAGAATTCTTTTCAATTTCGTATCAGATACTGATTGCAAAAGAAAAAGGACCTAAACTTGCTGGATTTATTAAAACCATCGGCAAAGAAAAAGTCCTTCCTATATTAGGTAGATATTAATTATAAGAGGCGAGAGAGAATTGAACTTTTCTTTCGCCATTTATTTACAGCTTTTACTCGCAAGTCGAGTTGAAGATGCATACCAGGAAAAATCTGTTTAATCTCTTTAAAAGAGGCTTGACGGATTTTTTTTATTCCTTCCCCTCCTCGACCGACTATAATACCTTTTTGGCTCTCTTTCTCAACATTTATTGAGGCTCTTATCCATATGCTATTCTTCTCAGCATCATGTTCAATATCTACAATATCAACAAAAATTGCATGAGGGATCTCCTCTGTTACCCCAATGATTGCTTTCTCTCTGATAATTTCAGCAATACGAAATTCAAGAGGCTGGTCAGTAAATTCTTCATCTCCATAAAGGAGAGGGCCTTCAGGTGCTAGCCGAAATAATTCAATAAGAAGCTCATCTACTCCAGTATCCTTTTGGGCTGAAATAGAAAATATTGTACTATCAGGAAAATGAGAAGCAATAAATTCTTTTGTAGTGGTTAATTCTTTTTCTTTTGCAATATCTTCCTTATTTACTGCAATAACAACTGGGGCCTTACTACTCTTTATAATCTCAATGATTGCAAGTTCTTCTACTCCACCTTCGCGTTTTGAATCAATAACATATAAGATGATATCAGGTCGGTTCAGAGCATTTCGAGTAGTTTCTTGGAGCTTTAGATTCATCTTCTGATCATTGAGGTGATATCCTGGTGTGTCAGTGAGAATCAGCTGCCCTCTTGCATCGGTGAAAATTCCTCTAATTGCATTACGAGTTGTTTGAGGGGTCTTTGCTGTGATAGAGATTTTTCTTTCACAGATTGTGTTTACGAGAGTTGATTTCCCACTAGAGGGTCTCCCAATTATTGATACTGTTGCGCATTTCATGAATGGAAGAATAGACTATAAATGATAAAAAGGTAAACACTTCAACCAATGAGGTACGATACTCTTTTCATTTCCTTGAATCATTTGCTATACTTAGTTCATCCTAATTAAAATAAAGTTGGAATAGCATGGCGGAAAATGAAAAAAATGGAGTAAATGAAGTATCTCAAGATAAATTTCTCCAAACCAGATCAGTAATGTTAACAGGGGAGATTAATAAAGAATCTGCTGAAAAAATAATAAAACAATTACTTATTCTAGAACACGAAAGCAAGGAACCTATTAAAATGTTTATTAACAGCCCAGGTGGAGATGTTGAAGCAGGTCTCGCCATTTTTGATATGGTTCGTTTTATTGAGAATGAAGTATACATGATAGGTATGGGATTGATTGCTAGTGCTGCAACTCTTGTGCTCCTAGCAGTAGATAAAAAATACCGTCTTGGACTTCCTAATTCCACATATCTAATCCACCAACCAATGAGTAGGATGGAAGGCGTTGCTACAGATGTAGAGATTTATGCAAAGCAACTTGAGAAAACTAGAGATAGACTAAATAAGATTATCAGTGAACAAACAGGGCAGTCATTAGAAGTTATTACCCGTGACACAGACCGCGATTACTGGCTTGATGCTGAGGGAGCACTTGAGTACCATTTGATTGATAGTATTGTAGAACACAGAGGTAACCTCTAACAAGAAGTAAGGATAAATAATGACCAATTCTGATGAGGTGATATATGGTATTGACTAAATATCTCTCTGATTCTGAGAAGAAAGAGGGACAGAGATACCTATATCATTCAGAAGTTTTCAATGGACTCGGGTTCAGCATGTTAGGCGACACAATCGTTTATATTCTTGCTGTTCAATTCAATGCGAGTAACATTGCCCTTGGGTATATCGCTTCAGCGATGTATATCGTGGGAATTCTTTTACCAATGATGGCGAGAGTATTCCGCCATAAGAATGTCGTAAAAGTTCAAACTACCACATGGCTATTACGTGGACTAGTCTCACTAGGGTATCTTCCTTTGATATGGGTAAAAGGAAATAGTGCGGTAGTGATTCTTCTTACGGTCTACACCCTCTTTTGTTCGATGAGGATGGTAGGTGCAGTTCTTTATGACTACACTTTTAAAACTATTACTAGTAATAAAACTCGAGGGAGAGTAATTGGAAATGCAAATGTAGCGTTCCAATCATCCACGATACTTGCTAAGTTCCTTAATGTAATAGTCACTTCTATACAGAGTTTAACTGGGGTTGTAGGACTTGTTGGGTTGCAGATGATTGGGGTTGTGAATAACACAATCGCATCTGTTTATTTATCTAAGATTCCATGTAGAACGAATATTGAGTACAAGAAGGGAAGGACACTTTTTAAAATTTTCAAAGAGGCCATGATAGACAAAGATGCAAGAGTTCGCCTCTTGGTTTTCTGGTCGTATATGGGTGTTACTGTTATCATGGGGATGACTATTGCCTTCCTCTCAAAAGAGGTCGCTCTTAAATCTAATATAGTTTTTCTTTATACAATTGGAGCCTCTATTGCAGTTGTTCTTGCAGGAAGCTTTTGCAAATTTTTCAGTGATCGTTTGGGCTCTCGACCTCTTATCATAGCGAATGGTATTGCTCTGGTTGTCTCACTTTTCTTATGGGTAGCTATTCCAACTCATTTTGGTGTTTATTGGTTTTTTGGGCTTGGTTTTGTTACTAACTTTTTTCTTGCTGTTGTGAATATCCTCATTAGGCGACTCATCGCAGGTGTGATTCCTGATGATGAAGGTGTTGGATTTAATTCGATGACAAACTTTGTTGTTGCATTTCTCGCTCTTTTTAGTGGATTAAGCGGTGGTGCTCTTGTTACTTACGGCTCTTCAATTCCTCATGAGATTCATATTTTCTCTATGAGGTTTGGGAATTCATACTTTCTTACCTTTACATTAGCTCTCCTATTTTCTATTTTAGCTCTTATTTTCACACTTTCCATGAAAGAAAAAGGGAGCCTTTCTACAAAAGATGCAACTCAGTTGATGTTCTCTCTCCATGGAATTAGGGCATTTATTAATATTGATAAGCTTGAAAAAGTAACAGATCCCATAAAAAGGAAATCTCTCCTACTAAGTCTTGGTACAAATCTCACTGGAGTTGCAACAAGTGAAATACGCTCTACTCTCGCTAATCCTTTTAGTAATGATAAAGCCGAAGTAATTAGAGGACTATTTGACCGTCCTCGTGTTGCCCTCGTAAATGAATTAGTTCAAGATGCATTCTGTGATGACTCATATACTCAACTTGAATCAATCTTCGCTCTCGGAGCCCTTACTCACAATGATAAAGCTGAACAGGCTCTTGCTTACTTGATTGAGAACGGGAGTATATCTGTACGATCGGCAGCAGCAAAATCTATTGCACGCGTAACTCGAAATAATCGCTATTTGCAAAGAGTTAATGCTCTTTCTGATGGTTCCCAGACAATTTTAGATGAATTAAATTTCCTTATTGCTCGTAACATTATGGATAAAGATGGAGCATTTTTTAAAGAGTTATTTCTCTCTGCGGAGAGTGGCAAGAGCGCTCCATTCAGACAAACTCGGTATGCACTCATAGCCTATTTCCTTGGAGGAACCCCTTCTTTAGGTGAGCTATATGAACAAAAGAATCTTTTACAAGACGACTTCCTTTCAGAGTTCTTGGATGAAGCCAGAGATGTCGGTGATATTGAGCAACAGCGTAGTGCAATATTTAGTGCTTTCGAACACAGAGAATGGTCTCGTATTTGGGCAATTAGTTTTGCTATGTGTAGATCAGCCAAAGTAGATAATCCTAGATGGCAAAATATTCTTGACGCTATAAATGATGCACAACTAATGCCTCGAGCGCAAACAGATGGTGATGATGCACTTGCTGTCCTTTATTTTGCCTATCAAGTGAGAAAGCGAAGTAAATAGAGATTTCTTTACGTTAGATAGAGTATGAGAATACACTCAATCTCTTCTTTTGTTATCTTTCTTCTCTCCTCACTTCTATTATTCAGCAGTTGTTCATGTTCTATCACACGAGAGCAAAGAACTAAAGAAATAGTTATCATGAGCTATAATGTTGAGCTTTTATTTGATGAAGTCGATGATGGGGATGAGTACTCTCCGTTCACCCTTGATGAAGGATGGTCTATAGAATTATATCAAAATAGGTTAAACACACTCTCCTCTGTTATTATTCAAAACAATCCGTTTGATGTTGATGTTCTCGTATTACAAGAAATTGAGAATGAGAAGGTTGTAGAGGATCTTCTTCATAAACATTTAGAGAAGAGGGGTTTTAGTTATTTTGTCGTGAGTGATACCGCCTCATCTCCCATAGAAATTGGAGTAATATCAAAATATCCCATTATTGAAGCTAGGATTCATTCTTTTGATTCATTACGCCCTATTGTAGAAGTAGTACTTGATATTATGGGTGAAAGAGTTGCTCTTTTTGCACTACATTTGCCATCAAAAAGAATCGGGGTAGAAGAGAGTGAGAAACAACGGATTTTCTCTCTAAGAGCTCTTAAGCAAATAATACGAGATTATAGAGGTTCTACATATAATATTCCCTACATTATTGCAGGGGACTTCAATGAAAGTAGTGATGCATATATGAGAGAGATGGAATCTTTTCAAACAGCACTGATTGAAGAAGATCATGAAAAGGCGACTGAATTTAATGAAGCCGGTTCTTTGCTCATAACAGGAGAGGTCCCATCAGAAAATTCCTTTTATTCCTTTTATCTCGATCAAGATCAGATGATACATCAGAGTGTAAAAGGATCTTACTATTATGAAGGTCTATGGGAAGGGTTCGATCATATACTCTTATCTAACAAGTTTTTTGATACGCAAGGACTTGAGTTTGTGAAGGGAGGAATAGTAGGCCACTATTCTTTACTTAATAAAGAAGGTATCCCTTATCGTTATCAGCAAAGTAACAATAAGGGAGTATCAGATCATCTTCCTGTCTATGTGATTCTTGAACTACATAAGTAACTATTTTTTAGGGAATTGTAATTCATAGAATATTTGCTCTAATTCAAGGGCAATGTTCATATTATGTATTACAGGTGTAGAGCCATCTCCGAGTAGTGTTGGTTTTAATGTGATCGGGGAGAAGTTGAGAATCCCTCGAATCCCAGCATGTACAAGGCGTTGATAGCTGTCACTTGTTGCTGACTCAGGGACTGTAATAATAGCTACATCTACGTTATGCCCTTTTACAATCTCTTCAAGACGATTAATTGGGTAGATCGGGACTGGATGAATATTTTCGCTGTAGACGAGAGGGTCTGAATCAAAACCAGCTACGATTCTTATTCCATCAGGTTCGAATCCATTATAGTGCATTAAGGCTTTCCCTATTCTCCCACATCCAATGATAATCACATTCTGAGGTTCGTCGGTTTTTCCTAGTATTTTACCGAGTGAGGCAACAAGATCGACAATCTCGTATCCACCCCTTTTTTGCCCATATATTTCGAGTAGTGAAAAGTCTTTTCTCACAATTGCAGCAGAGACACCAGCAGCATCTGCTAAGTTATGCGCAAATACTTTCTCAAGTCCAAGAGACCGTAGACGGTTAAGTATTCGGTAATAGCGTGTAATTCTAATAATCATGTCATTATTCATATAAAATCCTTATTAATGTGAAATATAATACAACAAAACATGAAAAAGAGCAATAAATAAAAAATAACGTGAATAAGTAATATAAAAAAAGTTGTTTTATCTAAAAAAGCGGTTGAATATATTCGTTATACCTTCTATTATGTGTCAACGAATATAGCATCTGGAGGTTTCCATGTCAGCGATGAAACACGATAATAATTTTTCACGCGAACTTATTGCATTTATTGAAAAATGGCGTAATAAACCGGGTAACTTGATTATGATTTTGCACAGGGTGCAAGAGGAATTTGGATATGTTTCTCGTGAATCAGCAGATCAAGTCGCATATATGCTCGATTTCCCATTAGCAAAAATCTATGGAGTACTCTCCTTCTACCACTTCTTTAAAACAACAAAACCTGGCGACCATAATATTCAAGTTTGCTTAGGAACTGCATGTTATTTAAAAGGTGGGGATACTCTCGTTGAAGAATTAAGTCACCTTCTTGGGATTAATATTAATGAAGTAACAGAAGATGGTAAATTTTCCTTAGAGGGCGTTCGCTGTGTAGGTTGTTGTGGACTTGCTCCTGTTCTCACTGTTGGTGGGGAAGTATATGGAAAAGTGACTAAAGATCAACTTCCTGGAATTATTGCAAAGTTTAGTTAACAAGGTATAGGTGCTTATCTATGCATGCTTCTATTTGTGATTTCCTTACAGATATCGTACAAAATAGTTTTGAAGCAGATTCAAGTCTGGTGAACATCCATCTTGAACAAGATGATAAAAACTTACTATTTACGGTAGATGATAATGGTAAAGGGATGAGTGAAGAAGAGCAGAAAAAGGCACTCGACCCTTTTTATAGTGATGGTATTAAGCATAGTAAGAGAAAGGTTGGATTAGGCCTCCCATTTCTACATCAAATGATTGAGGCGATTGGGGGAGAGTTTACTCTCATTTCAGTTCTTGGAACAGGAACCACAATTTCGGTTGCCATTCCATTGAACCATATAGATACTCCTCCTTTAGGGGATATCCCTTCCACCTTTAGTTCTCTTCTTTCGTATCCGAGTAGTGCAGAATTGGTTATAAACCGATCGGCTATGAAAAAGAAAGAAAGAGAAGATTACGAAGTATGCAAGAGCGAATTGTGTGAAATATTAGGTGAATTAACCCAAGTAGGGAACCTAGTGATGATGAAAACATTTTTGCAGTCTCAAGAGGCTGCTATAGAAGAATTTTTACAGCGGGTATAAGAAGAGAACCCCAAACAGGAGGCTGGAATGGCAAAGATGACGTTGCAGGAGTTGCGTAAACTTCGTGACACAAAAAAATCGGAAATCCAGAAGCGTGATATCAATGACAAGGATACCCAGATCATTATTGGAATGGGAACTTGTGGAATAGCAGCTGGGGCAAAAATTGTGCTTGATGCATTTCTAGAGAAACTTGAAGCACATAACCTTACATCTGTTGCGGTGACACAGACTGGGTGTATGGGGCTCTGTTATGTAGAACCTACTGTAGAAGTAATCAGTCCAGGAATGCCGTCGGTCATTTATGGGAAAGTAGATGCTGCTGTAGCAAAAAGAATCGTTGAAGAGCATATTATCGATAAAAAATTAGTAAGTGAATATGTATTCGATAAACCATCGGCAGATATTATTAAGGATGGAGGCAAATAATGGCATATAGAAGCTATATTCTTGTTTGTGGTGGTACTGCTTGTGAATCGAGCAAGGCAAATGCCATTTTTGAATCATTCAATGCTGAGTGCAAAGCTCATAATCTTGAAAATGAAGTACAGGTTATCAAGACAGGGTGTTTCGGGTTCTGTGAACAAGGACCTATCGTTAAGATTCTTCCAGAAGATTCTTTTTATGTACAGGTAACTCCTTCTGATGCAAAAGAACTTATTGAAGAACATATCATCAAAGGACGTGAAGTTACTCGTCTTTTATATAATAAAGATAAATCAAGAAAACATGCAAAAGTAGAAGATATTGATTTTTATCAAAAACAGTTCCGAATTGTTTTAAGAAACTGTGGTTTCATTGATCCCGAAAATGTTGATGAATATATTGCCCGTGAAGGATATGTCGCACTTGAGAAGGTTCTTTTCGACATGACCCCAGATGATGTTATCGCAGAAATGCGTACATCAGGTCTCCGTGGTCGTGGTGGTGCTGGATTCCCTACCTGGATGAAGTGGAACTTCACTAAACAAGCTCATGGTGAACAAAAATTCATTGTGTGTAACGCAGATGAAGGAGATCCCGGTGCTTATATGGATCGATCTACTTTAGAGGGAGATCCCCATTCTGTATTAGAAGCAATGACAATTGCAGGACACACTGTTGGAGCTAATCAGGGATTTATCTATATTAGAGCTGAATACCCACTTGCCATTAAACGTTTAGAGATTGCAATGGCTCAAGCAAGAGAATATGGCTTATTGGGAAAGAATATTCTTGGTTCTGGATTCGATTTTGATATAGAAATCAGACTTGGTGCTGGAGCGTTTGTTTGTGGAGAAGAAACTGCCTTATTAGCTAGTATTGAAGGGAAAAGGGGTATGCCAGTTCCTCGCCCTCCATTCCCAGCTGTAAAAGGGTTATGGGGAATGCCTACAGTTATCAATAACGTTGAAACTTGGGCAAATATCCCAGTTATTATCATGAAAGGTGGAGACTGGTTTAGCCAAATTGGTACTCAAGATAGCCCTGGAACAAAAGTATTCGCTTTAACTGGAAAGATTAGAAACTCAGGTTTAGTAGAAGTTCCAATGGGGACAACTTTAAGAGAGATTATCTACGACATCGGTGGCGGGATTGCAAATGATCGAGAATTTAAAGCAGTTCAAACTGGTGGCCCTAGTGGTGGAGTTATTACAAAAGATTTCCTCGATACTCCAATCGACTTTGGCTCTTTAACAAAACTTGGTTCTATGATGGGTTCCGGTGGTATGATCGTAATGGATGAGGATGACTGTATTGTTGACGTTGCGAAATTCTATCTCACATTCAGTGTTGAAGAATCTTGTGGTAAATGTGCTCCTTGCCGAATTGGTGGAAGGTCGCTTATGAACCTCCTTGAGAAGATTACAAAAGGAAATGGCGAGTTAAAAGATATTGAACAAATGAAAGAAATTGGTTCAGCAATGAAAAGAGCTTCACTTTGTGCTCTTGGACAAACTGCACCAAATCCAATTCTTTCAACTCTTCATTATTTTGAGGATGAATATCTTGCTCATATTAATGATAAAACTTGTCCATCTGGAAAATGTAAGAGTTTGATTACCTACAATATTTTAGCAGATAAGTGTATTGGTTGTACTGCGTGTGCAAGAAAGTGCCCAACAGCTGCTATCAGTGGTGAGCGTCGTGCTGTACACGTAATTGACCAAGCTGCATGTATCAAATGTGGTGCATGTTTTGATACCTGTAAATTCGGAGCAATCGAGGTCCGTTAGGACTTCGATAGCCTAGGAGGATAAGTGTGAATACCGTTCATATGAAAATAAATGGCCAACCAGTTGAGATTGAGGCAGGTAGCAATATCTTAGCTGCAGCTAAAAAAGCAAATGTTAACATTCCAACCCTTTGTTACCACCCAGACTTACCAGCTTGGGCAGCATGTGGGTTATGTGTAGTGAAACAAGAGAACTCTCCAAAGCTCCTTAGAGCATGTGCAGCGCCTGTACAAGAGAATTTGAGCATCATCACTCATGATGCAGAACTTTATCAAATTAGGAAAACAGTCATTGAGATGATTTTAAGTACTCACCCAAATGACTGCCTTATGTGTGCTCGTAATGGCACATGTGAATTACAGAGATTTGCATGTGAGTTTGGTGTACGTAGTCAGCCATATGAGGTGAGAATAGTTGATCTTCCAAAAGATACTTCCACAACCTCGATAGTTCTTGACCCTTCTAAATGTATTAAGTGTGGTCGTTGTGTACAAGTTTGCCAAGAACTCCAAGGAGTATATGCTCTTGAGTTCATTGGTAGAGGAGATCACACTGTGATATCTCCTGCAGCTAACTTGCCACTTAATGATAGCCCCTGTATCAAGTGCGGTCAGTGTTCTGCTCACTGTCCAGTTGGAGCTATTTATGAGAAGGATGAAATCGGTGATTTCGTTCGAGCAGTAGGTAACCCAAACAATCATGTTGTTACACAAATCGCCCCAGCGGTGAGAGTCGCACTCGGCGAGGCCTTCAATCTACCAGCTGGAACAATTACTACTGGTAAAATTTATGCGGCTCTTAGACGCCTTGGAGTTGCAAAAGTCTTTGACACCAACTTTGCTGCTGACCTTACCATTATGGAAGAAGGTACTGAGTTAGTTAAGAGACTTACTACAGGGAAAGGTGCTATTCCACAAATCACAAGTTGCTGTCCTGCATGGACAGATTATATGGAAAAATATTATCCGGATATGATTCCACACTTCTCAACTGCAAAATCTCCAATGATGATGCAAGGAGCTATCACAAAAACTTACTATGCAGAAAAAGCTGGAATTGATCCATCAACGATTTATTCAGTAGCGATTATGCCTTGTACAGCTAAGAAATTTGAAATTGGTAGAGATGAGAATATGTATGCTTCTGGATTCAAAGATGTAGATCTTGTTCTCACTACCAGAGAATTTGCTCGACTTATAAAAGCGAGTGGAATCGACTTCAATTCATTAGAAGATGAAGAAGCTGACTCTCCTATTGGAGCCTATGCTGGTGCAGGTACAATATTTGGTAACACTGGTGGTGTTATGGAAGCTGCAATTAGAACTGCTTATGTTCTCATGACAGGTGAAGAACTTGAGGATGTAAATATTAATGCAGTTCGTGGCATGGAAGGTGTTCGTAGTGGTGTAGTAGATGTGAAAGGGACAAAACTCAAAGTAGCTATTGCTCATGGAATGGCTAACGTGAGCACTTTGTTAGAAGAGATTAGAGCTGCTAAAGAAGCAGGAACTGAACCTCCTTATCACTTCATTGAAGTAATGGCTTGTAGAGGTGGATGTGTAAGTGGCGGTGGCCAACCATATGCCTCAACTGATGAAATAAGAGCAAAAAGAATTGCAGGTCTTTATGCAGATGATGAAAGAAGTACAATACGATGTTCTCATCAAAATCCGGAAATCCAACAAATCTATGCGGAATATCTCGGTGCTCCTCTCTCAGAAAAATCACATCATCTATTACATACTACCTACACGAGTAGACCAGTCTATAAAAAATAATAGTTGTAAAGAAATTAGGATTTTATTGAGCAGGTGTGAAAACACCTGCTTCCTTGTTCTTGGGGAAATATGTTATAAAGTTATATGTTATATCCATTTTGTAATGGAAATAATTAATAAGGAGTGATGTGTATGATTGTGAGTAAATTTGGAGGGAGTTCTCTTTGTGACGCTTCCCATATTAAAAAGGTAGCAGCTATTTTAAAAAGTGATCCTTCTCGTGTGGTTGCGGTTGTTTCAGCACCTGGAAAAAGATCTAAAGAAGATACAAAGATTACAGATGCGCTGTATCAATGTGAAAAATTGGTACGAAATGGATCTTCCTGTAAAGGTGATTTTGAAATTATTAGAGAACGCTACCTAACTATAGCAAAAGACCTCTCTGTAAATGGAAATATTGCATCAGCCCTCGATGAGGTATATAAAAATATTAGCTTAGGTGCAGGCCCAGATTATGCAGCTAGTAGAGGTGAATATCTCAATGCTGTGATTATTAGTGAGTATCTTGGTTGGCACTTAATTGATCCTTTCAATGTTGTGCAGATTGAAAAAGATGGAACTGTCAGTGAAAAAACATATCATGATGTGCAAAATGTAATACAAGATGGTGAACATTACGTGTTCCCTGGCTTTTATGGGAAAGGACCAGATGGAAAAGTAAAGACTTTTTCTAGAGGTGGTTCTGATATAAGTGGAGCAATTGTTGCTAGAGCTATAGGGGAATGCGTATATGAGAACTGGACTGATGTTTCCGGTATCTCTAAGGCAGATCCTCGTATTATTGAAGATGCTAAAGTTATTGAAAGTTTGACCTATAATGAGATGAGAGAACTTGCGAGTGTTGGGTTCAATGTATTCCATGAAGAAGCTATTGCTCCAGTGAGAGAAAAAGGTATTCCTATTCAAGTAAAGAATACCAATCGACCTGAAGATAGGGGAACAAGTATTGTCGCTTCTCGTGACAGTTCGTTAGATCCTATTGTAGGTATTAGTGCTAAGAAAGATTATTATAAGATAGCTATTCACAAATTGTTCTTGCTCAAAAATCCTTCTTTGAGAGCTGGAATTGAATTGCAACTAATTCATGCAGGGTTTACCCTCGAATTTATTCTCAGTGGTATTGATGATCTTACTTACTATGCTCAATGCGCTGATATAACAGAAGAAGCGATAAATCAACTTATTGTATCTCTTTCACATACTTTCAATTTAGAACAAGTAACAATTGACTTAGGATATGCAGTTGCAGCGGTAACAGGAGTAGGTCTCATACATGAGAAGAAAAAGGTTGCATCGATTCCTACATCTCTACTAGAGAAAAACCTAGATGTGGAATTTGTAAAGATAGGTTCGTCTCCTATCACTGCTCTTTTTGGGATCAAAGAAAATCAAACAAAAGAAGTAATCCATGCTCTCTATGAGATTCTTTTTCGTTAATAATTCAAATAAAATTAACTAAGGATAGGCTAAAAGAATGACCCCAGTTTTCACTGGGGTCTCATTATTGATAAGAGAATAAATTTAGCGAATAACTAATTCAGTTTCATAATCAAAGAATTTTACTTTCTCTAAATTAGGGATAAGGGAAATTTTTTGTTCTACAGCTAAACGAATTTGTGGTTCAATTTTTCCAATTACCTGATGTTTCCCTACCATTACATAGATGTGTGTTTCTGAGCCAAGTGGTTCAACTACACTTACAGTACCATTCATAGTAGTGTCAGCAATTGCGTTATCTGAGAAAACTACATCTTCTGGTCTTACACCGAATGTAACTTTTTTCCCTTCATATGAAGAAAGGAGTTTTTTATTTGTTGCATCAAGTTTGATTCTAAAGGTTCCTTCATCAATGAAAAGGTCTGTTCCTTCCTTTACAACATCTACAGTTAAGAAGTTCATTGGAGGTGATCCAATAAATCCTGCAACAAATTTGTTGTTAGGTTCATTGTAAAGTTCAAGTGGTCCACCAATTTGTTGAATGATACCAAGTTTCATGACAACAATCTTATCAGCCATTGTCAATGCTTCGACTTGGTCGTGGGTAACATAAATCATTGTTGCTTTAAGACGATTATGGAGAGAGGAAATCTCAGCACGCATTTGAACACGAAGTTTTGCATCGAGGTTAGAAAGAGGTTCGTCAAATAAGAATACTTTTGGTTTTCTTACAATTGCTCTTCCTACTGCAACACGCTGTCTTTGTCCACCAGAAAGAGCCTTTGGCTTTCTGTCAAGAAGTTGTTCGATGTCCAGAATTTTTGCAGCTTCTCGTACACGTTGTTCAATCTCTTCTTTTGGGAATTTTCTGATTTTTAATCCGAAAGCCATATTGTCATATACACTCATGTGAGGATATAACGCATAGTTTTGGAATACCATTGCAATATCTCTGTCTTTTGGTGGTACATCGTTTACTAATTTTCCATCGATGTAGAGTTCACCACTTGAGATATCCTCAAGCCCTGCAACCATTCGTAGTGTAGTTGATTTACCACAACCAGAAGGTCCTACGAGAACTACAAATTCTCTGTCCTTGATATCGATATTAACCGTATCAACCGCTTTTACGTTGCCGTCATAAATTTTGCATAAGTCTTTTAATTGGACTGTTGCCATAAAAGCCCCCTATTTATTTTATTAATAAAATTGTACAAGGCGAAATGTCATCTGTCAATGTTGAAAGAGGGCGAAACTCAGATATATATGCATCAATGTTAGATAGATAACACAGGAATAACTTGATGATAAGTAATTAATTTTACCAGAGGAGAATAGAAAAAAGAATAGAGGTGAGAGCTCTTTTCCCTCCAGTTTGAAAAATATATATTCTGGAAGGGAAAAGATTTAATATTTATTCGTTGTCTTCATCCAATGGGATAGCGACAAAATTTATATACTCATACAAACTTGGGTCTCCTTGACCCAATGTTGATGGAATAATACCAGCATGAGTTGATGTATAATTGTATCCAGCTCCCCACGCTGTCCCATCTATAGAACCATACAAGGTATGAGAACCACTTAAGGCAACAGTACTCACCTCTTGTGCAATCTCAAATATATCTGGATGGCATGCTGTGGAGGTGTTTCCATCCCCTAGCATGTGACTGTAGTCGCTACCAACGGCATACAAGGTTCCATCAGTTCTAAGTATTAGAGTGTTACTGCTTCCAGCATAAACTTCTTGAATTGCATCTTCACCACTAATTTTTAATAATGCATTATCTACCTTGAAAGGTTCAAAGATACCGTCATCATCATTTCCGTAATCTTCGTCAATAGCTAAAGCGACTCCGTTTCCTAATTCTCCATATTTCTGCGATCCAAAAGCATAGAGCTCATTATCTTCGGTTACTACCATTGAATGGTCAATGCCAGCCGATACAGAGCGGATATTGTTCAAAGTACTCGAAAGGAGGACAGGTTCTCTCATATACCAACTCCGATTATCGTAATCAGGATAGTCATAAGGGCGAATTAATTTGCCATAATTTTTGTTTCCCATACCGTATAAATCTCCGTTTTCTGTAACAAAGAGTGTATGGCTTTCGCCAGCTGAGACTGATGTTACAATTGCATCTCCTGGTACATCTATTTTATCAAATGTAGTATAATCATCTTGGCTATTATTTCCTAAGACTCCGCTAATCCCATTGGATCCAGCACCCCATAAAACTCCATCAGTGTCTATAATCATGGTATAAAAAGTGCCACAATCTACCGATGCAACATTTTGTTTCACAAGAACTGGTGTACTTACATTTAGTTTATCTCCTGTACCTAATTGTCCATCACTGTTATCACCTGTTGCATAGAGATCGCCATTATCTTTTAATATCATTGCAAATGACTGGCCAGCTGAAATTGCTTTTACACCAGTCATGATTTTTGTCGCCTTAGAAATAGCACTTGTATTTCCAGTTCCTAACTGCCCAGCACCATTAGTTCCCATTGACCACAGGGCGCCATCAGTTTGAAGAATGTAGCTGAAACCACTTCCCCCAGCAAGAGCCTTTATACCAATAATTGGTGCCCATTGTGCATAAAGTGTGAGAGTTTCAGAACCAATGGTTAAGGTCTCACCCTCTACATAATGAGTTCCAGTTCCATCATCACGTGTATTCCAACCATCGAAAGAATATCCTGATCTAATTAAGGAACCAGTATTACCAAGTACAATTATCTCATCACCTTGATTATAGGTGTTTGTATCGTGAGGAATAACTCCTCCAGTACTTTGATCAGCTCGATATAATACGCTTATACTTGTGTCAGCAACTTGGCAGCCAAAAAATGTAATGGTAATAACTAAAAACAATACGATTCCTTGGATTTTCTTCATGAGATACTTCCTTTATTTTATTTATAATTTATGTTTACGTACTATAAAGGCAAATATATGAAATAGCAATAAAATTAATATTATTCAAAAAATATCGAAAAGCCTTATAACACATGTCATAGATAGATTTAATAAAAAAATGAGTATATTTACTATTTATAGATTGCCAAAAAAAAAGATTTGTATTTTTTATATATGAGTAAAGTAGATTAGTGTCTTATCTAGTACATAATTTGGGGAAGATTTTTGATAGTAAAAGGTTGCATAGCAATCTAGAGAGACATCTTCTTAATTTTCCCATCGGTTTTTAGCCGATGGGTAGGTTACGCTCTTATTCCTCATCTACATGCAATAGTCTTACTCTGTCTGGGGTAAATGAAATAGAAACAGATTCTCCTTCTGCATAGACCTTTTTAGAGTGAGGGTCGTCTATTTGAACAAGAACTTCACCGAATGGTGTTTGAATAAATGATTCAAGGCTATTTCCTAGATAGACGTTCATTCTTACAACTCCGTCTATATAACCTTTCCCTTTTTCTTCAAGCCGTAAAGATTCTGGACGAGCCATAAGGACACCATTTTCTCCATTTTTCATTTCTATTGCTGAGTGGCTTACAAGAACTTCTTTTTCTTTAAGCAAGCATACCCATGAGTTGTCCTTTTGTTCTTTTACAGTCACTGGAAGGAATGCGGCCTTTCCTACGAAGCCGGCGACAAATCGAGAATTAGGTTTTTCATAGATCTCATCTGGTGGTCCCATTTGTCTGATAATTCCATTTTTCATTACTATGACTCTATCAGAAAGACTCATTGCTTCAACTCTATCGTGAGTAACATAGATTGCAGTAATTGAGAGAGTCTTTTGAATTCTTCTAATCTCTATACGCATTTGTTCTCTAAGAAGTGCGTCAAGATTAGATAGTGGTTCATCGAGGAGAAGAACCGAAGGTGTAACAATAAGAGATCTAGCTAAAGCAACTCTTTGCTGTTGGCCCCCAGAGAGTTTTCCTGGTGCTCTGTCGCCATAGGTTGACAGACCCACGAGATCTAATGATTCTTGTACTCTTTTTTTGATATCAGATGGTTCTACTTTTCGCAATTTTAATCCATATGCAACATTGTCATAAACACTCATATGTGGGAATAGACCATAACTTTGAAACATAGTGGCTGTATCCCGTTTATTGGGAGGGAGAAATGTTATATCACTATCTCCAATAAAAATCTTACCTTCTGTAGGGAGTTCAAATCCCGCAACCATTCTAAGTGTAGTGGTTTTTCCACAACCAGATGGGCCTAGGAGGGTGACAAGTTCTCCACCTTTTACTACAAATTCAGCATCTTTTACTGCAATAACATCTGATTTACCCTTAACATCTTTAAATCTCTTTGTTACATGTTCTAGGGTTACTGAAACGCTTTTTTTCTCCATGATCTATCCTTTTATCTACTTGAAATAGTCTTCTGAGTGAGTTTGTCATCTTTTACAAGCAAGTTCATAAGCCCAAAGACTCCTAAGACGATAGCTATAAGCATCGTGCAGAGTACACTTGCAAGTCCGAATCGTAAATTTTCTGAATACGAAAGTATTTTAATCGTAAGATGGTACCACTTTGCAGAAATGAGAAAGATGATAGCACTTACTGCTGTCATGGCCCTCACAAAGGTGTAGGTCATGCTACTTAAGAAAGCAGGTCTTACTAAGGGGAGGACAATCGTTCTAAATACGGTTGGAACGTCAGCTCCGAGGTCTTGTGCCGCCTCTTCAATTGATGGATCAATTTGGTGAAGAGCTGTAATTCCATTCTCTAATCCTACAGGGAGTTCTCTAATCACATAGTTAATAACAATGATAGCTCCTGTTCCTACTAAAATGAGAGGTTGTTTATTGAATGCAATAACATACGCAATACCAATGAGAGTTCCTGGAATTGCATACGGGGTCATCATCAGTACTTCAAGAAATTTCTTACCAGGGAACTTCTTTCTTACGAGTAGCATAGCAGCTGCCATTGCAATAATACCTGCCGTTGGAGCTGATATCAGTGCAAGTAAGAGGGTAGAGACAATTGAATCCCAACTGTCTGGAATAGCTTGCCAGTTAGAGAGTGTGAAGGTGTAGTCAATTCCCCAGTTCTTTACAAATGCTCCAGCTATGATTGTAAGGTAGAGCATGAGAATGAATCCAAGAATTGCCCAAGTTATAGTACTTAATGTATTCCTAACTGCTGGCGTCGTGAGTTCTGTGAGTGTTGTTGATGGTTTTCCTGTCACAGTAACAAAACTCTTTCTGCTAACCCAGAACCGTTGCACTAAGAAGGCACTTACGGTAGGGAGAAGTAGAAGGAATGATAACACAGCTCCCCCTCCTAGGTCATTCATTCGTCCTGTTACCATCATGTATGCCTCTGTTGAGAGCACGCGAAGGTTTCCGCTCAATAGTAATGGATTTGCAAAGTCTGCTAATGAATTCGTAAAAACGAGCATCCATGCTGATAAAATACCAGGGACGGTGAGCGGAAATGTGATTGACTTAAATGTTTGCCATCTTGAAGCATTTAAATCAAGAGAAGCGTCTTCAACCGTTGAATCAATCTGGCGTAAGACTCCGCTGATTGTAAGAAATGCTATTGGAAACATACTGATTGTTTGCACAACAGTCAGTCCTCCAAGGCCATAGATTGAGATATTGTTTAGATGCAACAGTTGTTTACTTATTAATCCATTATTCCCAAATAAAAGAATGATTGAGAGTGAAAGGGAAAATGGGGGAGAGATCACTGGCATTGTTGCAAGTGTTGAAACAATTTTCTTATTCTTAAAACTAGTTCTCTCAACGAGAAATGCGATTAAGAACCCTATAATTGTTGAGACTGTTGCTGTTGAAACTCCTAAACGTAAAGAACCCCATAAGGCAACTATATATGATGGAGAGAGGGCTAAAGCCCACCGATCTAATGAGAATGATCCACCTTTTAAGAAAGAAAGTCGCAACGCTTCTATAAGAGGGTAGGCAACAAATATTGCCACTATAATAAACAGAGCGAGTACCATGAACCCTGTAATTGGATCTCTTGAAAAACTCACAACCCACGCAATCAACAAGAATGCTATTGCAGAAAGAATTGCGAATGTCCCAATGAGTCTTGCATAGGATGAAGCACTACTTACTGGAATAGCGATAATTACTGCGCCTGTTGCTTCGTATCCATTTTCAGCAATAATTGGTGCAACAAAAATCTGTGCCTTAATTGGTTTGGTTTCTAGTGAAATAGAATATTGTTGAGCGAGTTGTACTGTTTCTAGATAGTATGCACTTTCTAGGGCTTTTAAAAATTCACTATTGTTTTTCTCATTATTAAATAATGTACTAATAGCATCACTTGAACTGGCATAAGGGATAAAATTCCCGCTTTTGTAATCAAACGTTAAGTAGAGACTTGTTGCGCCAGGGATAATAGATGAGACCTGTTCAAGCCATGTGGATATATCCTCCAGTTCTTGTGGAGAGGTTTGTACAAATAAAGAAATTTCTTTGAAATCTCTTTTTTCAACATATTCATTAAAGCTTGTGGTGAGTGTGTGGTATATCCAAATATCTGCGGTGATAAAAATCACCGCAGCAAGGATAAAATGAATCAATTGTTTTTTTTTAAACATATTGTCTCTTTTTAATAATATTTAGCGATATTGACCTATTGCATTTGTCCATGCATCGAGCAATCTTGTTTTGTTTACACTATCACCATCCCAAGCAAAGTCTTGGTCAACGGTTTTAATCTCATCGATACTAAGAGCTTGTGGGTGTTTTGCTGCACCTTTTGCTACTAATACGACATACCATTCTGTAAATTTCTTTTGAGCATCTGGTGAAGAGAGGATCCAGTCATACAATTTTTTAGCATTAACAGCATCTTTTCCACCTTTAACCATAGACATAGAAGCGAGTTCAAATCCAGTTCCTTCTGATGGAGCTGTGATCTGGATGTTCGCACCTGCATCCTTAATTTTAACTTGGTCGTGTGCATAACCAATAGCTATTGGAATCTCCCCAATTCCTACGCTTTTACCAGGAGCAGAACCACTCTTAGTATATTGGTCAATGTTTTTATCAAGTTTTTTCATGTATTCTAACATGGCATCTTCACTACCTTGAACATAACGCATTGTAGTAAGAACATTATATGCTGTGCCAGATGAATTTGGATTTGCCATTCTTACATAACCTTTGTATTCAGGTTTAATGAGATCTGCCCAACTTTTTGGAACAGAAAGACCAAGTTCTTTTGCTCTATCAAGATTAGTAACAAATGTGAGAGGTCCTACATAGAGACCAATCCAGAAGTTTTCACTATCACGATATTGCACCGGTGTGTTTGATGCGAATCTAGATACGTATGGAGTTGTTAGCCCTTTTGATTTAGCTGTGATGTGATCTAGACCTACTCCACCAACCCAGATTGATACTTGTGGGTTTGCAGATTCAGCTTCGAGTCGAGCGACCGCTTCACCACCACTGAGACGAACAAAGTTAACTTTGATTCCTGTTTCAGCTTCAAACATACTAAATAAAGCTGCTGCGAGAGGTTCTTCTAGTGTTGTATAGGCACTTACTGATCCACTTGAGACTACTTCTTGTACTGGTTGTTGTGTTGGGGTTTCAGGTGTACCTTGAGCAAGGGCACCGCTAAGTCCAATGAGAGCAACCAGTAATAAAGTTACTATCTTTTTCATATTTTTTTTTCTCCTCCTAAATAGGTAAAAAGTCATTCTATATTTTCTTCTATACCGTTGTTTACAGCAATAGAACGATTTAGGGAATCTTACAATAAAAATGATATGAGAGTAGACGTATGAATTGTCTATTATAAAATTGAAAAGACTCATCATCAAAAATGATGATGAATATAGGACTTGAAAGATTGAGTGCAATTAGATATTATTGCCTTTGTTGTATGCGTCTGTCGTATAACGGCTATTACCCGAGCTTCCCAAGCTCGTGACGAGGGTTCGACTCCCTTCAGACGCTTAAATGTAAAATGATACAAGGGAAAGAATTACAAGGACTGACCTAGAATAAAAAGTGTGCCTACCTTAAGGGACTAGACCCAAACTGGGCACACTAAGATTCAAGGAGGAGTCCATGACTACCAGTTATCCAAAACCGTATTTAGTAGGAAATACCTATTATTTTAAGTACACCGACCGAACAGGGGTAAGGTACAAGAAGTCTACAGGGTATAAAAGAAAGTCTGATGCGCAGAAATTCATTCATTCATTTATAACTCGAATGATGAACGGTATCGATCCTGATGTTACCTTGAGAGTGCTGCTGAAACTATATCAGGATCCAGATACTAATCCTAAAAGAAATCAAGCTTCTGTTACTGCTTCTAATTATTCGGAGCGGTATGCAAAGCATACAGCAACACATGCAAAGGATCTCGAGGATGTACTTCAGAAACGTGTGAAAGTATTGTTGGATAAGCCTATGAGTGATGTTATCCGTTTAGAATTAAAAGATGCGGCAATACTCATAGTCAAAGAATATGGGCTATGCAATAAGAGTGTGAAACTCTATAAGCTTCTTAAATCAATATTCGCCCAAGCTGCTGATGATGGGATAATTGGTGTAAGCCCATCTCAAGGATTACCTGATATCAAATACAAGACAGCTACAAGAAAGTCGCTTCCAGCAGCAGATATTCAGCTTGTGCTCAATACACCTCATGTTTTTCCCAATGAGAAAGCAAGACGATTGTTCACGATCTTCGCAACGACTGGTTTGAGAAGATCTGAATTGTTAGCTTTGAATCCAGACCAATTGAAAGGCAATATTCTTGTCGTAGACCGTGCATATAAAGATGATTCTTTGAAAATCATAGGATCTCCAAAATGGGATAAAATCAGAGTCATCCCATTATGTGATATTGCCTTTAAGGCAATAAAAGAATCCTTTGCTGAGAATCCAGACAGCGATGAGCCTCTTAGAGTAAATAGTCGTATGCTTAGTATATGGTTCAACACAATAAGAACTCATGCATTACAATTGAAGGTAGAAAGACCTGAAGCCTGGAAAGAACTGACACCACATGTTTTAAGACATTCATTGAATACCAATCTCAGACTCGCAGGGGTTTTTGATATCCTTGTTTCGGAGTATATGAGTTGGGAGCACCAAGGTCTTAATGCTGTTCAAGAAGGATATACCCATGTATACGCAGAGAATTTAAAACCTGTAGCAGAGTGTATTGATAGGATGTATGGGCGTATTGAGAAGTTAGTTGAAGAAATGGTATAGACTCAATAGAGAGTTGGTTTAAGTATAACCGATCTCTCAAAATATTATTTTATATGATATTCATGTACATACGAGTTGTTACGAATTGACGGCAGGTTATATAGGTAGTATATATCGAAAAAAAGATATTTTCTTTTTGATATTGAGAATAAGCTTTGTTGAGAAAACTTAAGATATAATAGAAGAAAATTTACTATCGGTGGAGCCCTATTCTTAGCGAGGAACAGAAAAATCGAAATTATAAACACCCTCAGCAATCATTTCAATAGAAATGTCTGCTCGGCCGTATCTTTGAAAATCCTCAGTTTTAACAAAAGCTCCATCTTGAACTCCAAGTCTTTTTCTTAAATATTTTCCTAACGTGTCTTTATTGGGAGAAGATGCAATTTGTTTTGGAAATAATACACCGTCAATATTTTGGTTACCCTCGAATAAGCAAACCATTTCATTTCCATCATCCCAAATCACTTCAATAGCTTCGTTATGCCTTTGGCTTCTTCCTCCATGTGACTCTTCTAGTATTCCTGGTAATAGTTTTGGAGGTATCAGATTTGGAAAAGATCTTATGAAATCTTTCCTAATTGGGATATAGGCATCATTAGGTCTTGTGTGGTTTTTTGGATTCTGACCCCAGTTAATGCCTGCGATGTTTTGAACTCTCCCTTTCTTATCAAGTAATGACAATTTTTGTTCAATATTTTGTTGTGTTTCAACTTGTCTTAATAAGTTTTCATTGCGAAGATTTGTATATTGGTTTTCCGTACATAATGTTGAATTATGTAAAATCTTAATTATATAGTCATTTAAATTACTATAAGAATCTCGAAGAGCTTCAGAGAGAATTTCTCTATATGGTGTAGTGAGACCATTTTTAGAAAAATTGGCAGAACCTATTAATGCATGATTAATAATATTGTCTTTTTTCCAGATGTAACATTTTGAATGTACTGCCATGTGAGAATAAAAAATATCAATCGAATTATTTTCATTCTGGATTGAACACAAGCTGTCATGGAGTGACTGCCTAATACCATCTGCAGCAAACATCCCATAGATGATTGTTGATTTTAGAGGCAAATTTTTTAATTTTCTGATTGGAGAGGGTCCTAGGTACCCAGAGATAACTACTAGTTCATTGGCTTCAATTATGTTATGTCGTTCGAAGATTAATTCTTCTAAGGATTGATTATAAAAAACCATATTTACTCCTTCTTACGTGTTAATAAATCTCGAATGCTAAAAGCTAAAGCTCTTGATAATGGAGGTGGAACAGCATTCCCGATCATTTTATATTGATCTCCCATACCACCTATGAATTCAAAATCATCGTCAAAACCTTGAAGCTTAGCTGCTTCACGAACAGTTATTGATCTAGATTGCTCTGGATCTGGGTGTATATGGCGTAATCCATCTTTGAATAAATGAGCGGGGATAGCAGTGCTAGGTTTGTCTCCAACTAATACGTGATATTTGTGGAAATTTGAAGTAAACCCAGTGAGCTCTTTGTAAAAATCAATTAAAGATTGGGCATTTGGAAATTTCTGCCTACCATTTTTAAAGTCTATAGCTAATTCTCTGAATATTTTTTGATCTCTTTCATTATGAAATCTTGGAATGTGATTTAAAAATTCTAATGATTCACAATAGTGAGATTGCTTCTTTCCATTACTGTAATGTATAGAGCCATACGGGTATATCTTAGGGTAATCTTTTATAGCATCATTTACGGTGTTTGGATAATTTTTCCTGTATTTCTTTAAGATATCATTATAAAAAGTTGTGAGTGTGCTTTCATTATTATTGAAAACCTCATTGTTAAGTCCTACCAAAATGACTCTATTCCTAATTTGAGGAACTCCATAATCATTAGCATTTATGAGAGCTAAATTTCTAATATTCTTCGTGATGTCATAACCAATTGATTGAAAATCGCGGGTTATCCTATCAATAATATTTACTCCTCCAGGGTTTGCACTCAAGATTCCAGGAACATTTTCAAATATAAACAGTTTCGGTCTGTAGTAATTTACAATTTTTAGGTAACTTTCAAATAAATAGTTTCTATAGTCATAATGCATACCGTCTTTATCACGTACTCGTCCTGCAATAGAATATGCTTGACATGGTGGGCCTCCACTTATTATATCAACCTTTTTATCTCCTATTACATTATTTAAGCCCTCTCCAGAATTATAGATCGGGTCGTCCTTCCACCCTTTTATTAGTTCTTCGGTTCGTTGCATATCAAAACGAATTACTCTTCTTTTTGCATCAGAGATGTTCCATTTTTTTTCTAACCGATGTGTGAGAGTTTTACATGGTTTTTCTTCCCATTCTACATAAGCTAATACATCATATATTTCTGCTGAATGAAAACCTTCTGAGAGTCCACCACAACCTGCAAACAATTCTACAACATTATACTTCTTTTTCATTTTTTTTCTCAAGATGTTTTTTTAATTCTAAAGCTATATGATAACCAAGTATTGGTGGAACGGCATTTCCTACTTGTCTGTATTGTTGTGTTTTATTTCCTAAAAATCTGAAATGATCTGGAAATGATTGCAAACGAGCGTTTTCTCTTACAGTTGGAATACGATTCCATTTGTAATGGAAATGATTTCTATGTCCCGTATCAATAGTTTTTGATGGCTTTTTACTATGATATCTAGTCCAAGCTTCATTAAAAGTTCGGCTTGTACCTACTCCTTCAGGCAAGTTTTTATGATTCCCTCCTTCTGGAACCAGAGATATTACATCAATAACATGTTGCTTATGGAAGGTGATTTCGTGATTGAAAAGTTGTGTAGAGGATCCTCTCATCTGGCGTTGATAATTTGATGTGCAATTATTAGTGTAAATTTCAGAATTTTTCTGTATGGGATTGACCAAAGG
Source organism: Sphaerochaetaceae bacterium (assembly GCA_963663665.2). Lineage (GTDB taxonomy): Bacteria > Spirochaetota > Spirochaetia > Sphaerochaetales > Sphaerochaetaceae > SABI01. Next base: position 413,122 of record CAXXKP010000001.1, on the reverse strand, counting down.
AGGTAAGTCGCTAATAGCCATTTCTGTGGAGACATAATCTACTTCTGAAGTGATTGTGGGCAGGGGGAAATTGAACTGTCCGTATTCTTTTAAGACACCAACAAAAAAAAGTCGTTTTCTTATTTGAGGGACTCCATAATCAGGTGCATATAGAATTTTAGAGCTACAAATATATCCTAACTTATCCATCTCTTTTTCTATAGCCTCTTTGGCTTTCCCCTTATATAGTCCTGCTAATCCTGGGACATTTTCAATCACTAAGGCTTTTGGTTTCTTTTGCAGTTTTTTTGCTAAATTGAAAATAGAAAGAAATAATTCATTTCTAGAATCATCGATGTTTCTTAATCCAGTTAAAGAAAAACCTTGGCATGGAGGACCAGCAATGATGACATCGATATTGTTGAATTTAGAGACAATAATATCCAAGTTGTTTGGGTGCGATAAATCAATATTCATAATCTCTGAATTGTTATGATTTAATTTGAATGTGTCTAAAGCAATTTGTTCATTATCAACTCCCAAGACAATATCAAATCCTGCCTGTTGAAAACCGAATGAGAACCCTCCACATCCAGAAAATAAATCAATAGTTTTTAGAAAATTTTTTTTCATTAATATATTAACCTTAAAAGTATGTTTTATGTATCATAGTATAAACTAACTTTAATTGTATCCCTAAACAAGATGATTTTTAACTTTTCTAATAGAAAACTAACCCGAATATGATTTTTTCTATTCCTTTCTCAAATGAAAATTTCCAATGAGATAAAAACTATGGTTTAATGGAGAGAGATCAATTGAGAAGATCTTCAAAAAGGAGAAAGGAAGAGAAAGCCCTTTGTTTGTTGACACTGCGAAAGACTTCCTCTTCACCAAAACATATGAGAACAATACCACCGGCTACATTAAAGTTCAAGAGAATTACTATCCATCCTTAAATAAAGGTAATGGCAAATCATCAAGCGCTTTGGTGGGACGCTGCTTGCATAGCATCACGAAGGAGTCTACATCCACAAGAAAAGGAAACAATTCAGGCCAAACTTGTACCATCCCTGGAGGATGTATTCCATCACTACGAGAGTACTCGAGACTCATATTCCCAAGCTAAAGAAGAACCAAAACACGAAGGTTTCACACGCTTTTGGAAGAACTTAATTTCTCTAGAGATGAACTTGATCTGCTTATCCAAATCATCAACAAGGAGCTTGAATAAGCTTCATCCACTATCATTTGAATCTGAGAAAAGGACTCTAGAAATGCCCAACATTTTGATCAAAATTATAGTAAAGAGGAAATTTTCATTTTCGGGTTACAGATGATTTTTAACTTTTCTAATAGAAATAGTTTTCTTTCTTAATTATATGATCTTATCTGATATCCCTAATGGGATTGAGATTCTAAACCTTCTATCCTATAGTATTATTCAGTTTATTATCACTAATTAGATATTTTGATTATATAGAGTTGATTCGATTAAAATTATATCCCATAAATCAATTCAACCAAGACTATTGGTAAATGTGTGAAAATAATCATTCAAAATTTCTCTTACTTCGGACGCCTTGGATCTTGTTCTTTTTCTTGTTCTTGTTGCCTTTTTTTTATTTCTTCAGGTGATAATTGAGGCCTGCGTGGTTGTTGATCTTCCTGTTCTTCTTCTTCTTCTTCAAATTTAATTATTCTCATTTTGCATAAGTCTCCTTTATGTTAAATATTTTTGTAGTACTCCATCCGATTTTTTTAGTCTCTTTTATTAAACATTTTTGATAGTTCTCAAAATAAAAATAGATTTCAATAGTCTTGATTTCTGAAGGGATGATAAAATCGGCTAATAGTTCATGGTTTTCATTTGGTTCAATCCTCAAAGGTTTTTTTTTCGAAAATTCCCACTTACGAGAAAATAGCATTGGCCATTCTATTCTTGTTTCAGATTCTGTCATTTGATCGTATCCTTTATATAATACTATTGAGAAATTTTCTTCTAATGGAAAAACTTGACGTAATCTTAATTTAGCGAACTTTCCCTTAAAAATAATTAGACCAATATTTTCAATTATTACCTTGATTCTAATATAATTAGAACTATCATTAAAACGATGAGTTTCAAAATACATATCACTGATTCTAATTTTTGGTCGATCTAATCGATTTTTAATATAAAGTCGATAAGTCCATATTCCTGCGAGTATCAGAGCACTTATTGATACAAAAGCTTGGATGGGCTCTAAAACTTGCATGAGCTTTAATTTTTCTTCCACGATAACATATTCCTTCAGAATCTATGAATATTCTAAATATAGAATACATCATTTAACTTTTCATATTGTTAAACGAGTCCTTCTTTACCCTACATAAAACACCTTGCCTTTACGTTTAAGTATTCTTAGCTTTTTATTTGGCGCAGTTTTGTTTTTTAAGCCAGACCTTTAGTCTGGTTCCTTTCAGAAACAATATACCCCCAAGAGGCAAGCATAGTATTGATAATAGAAAGATGCTCATCTGAACATAGAGAGATTTTCGAGCATGTATCCTTTAGTTCCTTATCATTTTGAAGTTTAGCAAAGAGAGGATCCTGATATTCTTGTCCAGTTACGAGGTAGTCGAGGGATGTGTTAAGAGCTTTGGCAAGAATTACGAGAGTTTCAACATTAGGAAGAATATTTCTGGTTCTTTGTTGAGTAATAGTTCTGTAAACCAATCCTTTATTCAAGGTACAAATCTGAGAAAGAGACAACTCTTTAGATAATCTAAGCTTATCTACTCTTTCCCAGAATTTGAGAGCATCATCATTTTTCATGCTTTAATTATAATCTATTGGACTACGATTGTATACAAATAAATAAAAAAATATATTGACACTACTCCAAATGTAGACAATAATATGGAGCATGAAACAACCACCGTATACATTAGTAGACAGTACTAGCATGGTTAGAGTTACAACACTCAGTAAAGAAGAGAGAGAATTAACAAATCATGCTTCAAGGCTATTAGGACTTCGTAAATCAGAATTTTATAGAAGAGCCATCATTGAAAAAGCACAATCAGTACTTTCATCATCAAATAAAGAATCTCAAAAAGAGGCATCACCTGCTATAGACGTAGATGGTGCCTCTTTTTTGTCTGGAGGGGAGAAATGAGCAATTCAGTTTTAATCAGCAAAGATGCATTAGCAAAAGTGATCAATGCAACTACCCAATATCAGAATGCAGTGAATGAACTTCTCTCTAGTATCCAGACAGTTGAGCCTTCTAGAGATGAGTGGATCACTTCAAAAGATGCTCAGAAGATTACTGGGATCTCACAAGAAAAACTCGCTCGTATGGCTCGATTCAATGAATGTGAAGCAAAAAGGGTTGGAAAGGATTGGCGTTTTCCTCGTTCGAAAGTCGAGGATATGAGCTTTATTTATGTGAATAACACGGCAGATAGCCGTTGATTAAAGGAAAGCCTTGTAATTCACCTTTGGAAGTTGTCTCTCCCCAGAGAGTCGTCTGGGTCGTTATACAAAGTCGGGCAAGGGAACATCATCCCTCATTGATCAGTTTGGCACGCTGAGAGACTCGCAAAAGTGCCAAATTTAAAAAAGCCACCCTTTGCTTAGCAATAATTGGTGGCTCCGAGAAACGGGTTAGCGATATTCAATCGTCTATATCGAATAGTAGTAGAAACACTACACGAATGCAACCAAAAAATGGTTAGGAGATCTTATGAGCAAGAGTGATGAAATGATGAAGTCTTTTATGGCTTCTATGGCAAGTCAATCAATGGGAATCTTTCTTCAAGGAAAGGAAGAACAATTAAGAATGAATCAAAGGTTTCAAGAAAACTTAAGGAATAGGGACGTTGTTAGTCCCATACATTGTTTATCTAATTTATTCGATGAATTAATTTCCAACATGAGTGAAAAAGAGAACACAGTATCTGAAGAAAGTGTTTCAGCTCCAGACTACAAGGCTTGGTATGAAAAAGCTGTAGAAGAAATCAAATCCTTAAAAGCTGTTATCGAATTGTATGAAGAGATTGTCTCTCCCGAACAACTCACAGCTAAGCAAAAAGAAAAAGAGTTGAATGCGGCAACATCCAACTCAAAAGGAGTCCACTAAATGTTAATCGAAAACACTGCTCAAATTAAAGCAGAAGACAACCTTGTAATGATTGTAAACGGCAAAGGAGTAGTTGGCAAGACTACCTTTGCTGCATCTGCACCAAAGACCTTAATTTTTGACTTTGAGATAGGTAAAAGAGGCTTAAAGGGCAGGGGCGATGATGAAAATTATTCATAACAACAATAAAGCTGAATGGCTCGCTTGGAGACTGATTAATGGTGCTAATTATTTTGGTGCTTCTGAGGCTTCTGTTTGTGTAGACATTAATCCTTACAAAGATGCAGTTGAGCTGTATATGGAAAAAGTCGGACTAAAACCAATCAAGGATATATCAGAGAATTTGAGAGTGCGATATGGAACTGAGGCAGAGGATCCAATACGGCAGCTATTTGAACTCGACTATCCCAACAAATTTAAAGTTACAACAGCGCCCTGGGATTATCTACTTGATGATAAGTATCCGTTCATCGGGGCAACACTAGATGGATATCTGGAATACGTTGCCGATGAGCCTTGGACTATAACAAGCCCGACTGGATATGAAGGAACGCTTTACAAGGGAGACTTGGGAGTTTATGAGGGAAAAACAGCATTAGTGAGAAAAAAGGCTGATTTCAACCTTTGGATGGACATGTGTCCGCCTTGGTACTTAGCACAAGGATGTCAACAGCTATATGTAACAAGAAGAAAGTCTTGGTTTGTTAATTCATTAATCGAACTTCCTGTTTTCAAGAAGGTTGGAGACGAATTCATACAAGAACAATTCAACAAACAAGCAATAGTTAGACATGTCTATTTTATTGACGATCCCGTTGTTAGAGAGTCAATCCAATTTGTAATTAGCAAAGTAATCGAAATGAAAAGACGTGTTGATCTACGGCAGATGCCAGACAAAAAAATATCATAAGGAGACAATAATGAGTACGAAAGAAATTCAAGCAGAATTTGAGATTCAAGAACCTCATATAAGCATCCCTACTTTTGAAGTTGTAGATGACAATGGTGTGAAAAAAGTTGAGATCCTTGGATTTGATGATCCAGAAGTTTCACCGCAAGAAATTTTAGGGCGTGAGGTAACAGTCCGTAAGGCTATAGTACTTGGTAATGGTCGGATTAATATCAACGAGCTTACCGCATACGTTGAAAGTAAAGTTAACGCCGTTAGTTCCCTTGATGTGGCAAACGCTGATGAATCCGATGTGAAGAAGGCACAAGCTGAACTTAACAAGCTTTCTAAGGAGTTGAATGATAATCGTATTGCTCTCGAAAAAGAATGGAAAGCTCCGTTCGAAAAGTTTATAGCAAATCCTGTAAAGACCTTAGTGGCTAAGATTGATAAAGCAAAGAAGCCTATTGCAGACAAGCTCAATTCTATTAATGATGCTTGGACGAAAGAGCGAACAATTGAGATAGAAGAAATTAAAGATGAGCGTTTAGCAAAAGAATCAGAAGAAGTCGACAAATACATTAGGACTTTGTCTTGGTTTTTTGATGAAAAATGGCTCAACAAAGGTTCGTGGGGTTCCAACGGAAAATCACCCCAAAAAATAATAACTCAAATTGACAGCATGGTATCTAAAATCGTTTCGGATATTGAAGTTATTGGAATGATGAATGAATATACCCCATTTTGTTCACAACTCATGGATGTATATAGAATAAATGGTGGAGACCTAGCGAAATCGCTTCTCAAGAAAAAGGAACTAGAAGATGCTGCTTTAGCATACGAAAAGATGCAGGCTGAACAAAAAGCTCGCAAAGAAGCTGAAAAAGCTGAACAGGATAGGCTGGAAGCTGAAGCAAAAGAAAAGAGAGAGCAGGTCAAAAGAGAATTAGAGAATGCTTCACCACTGAAAGAAGAACCTTCTATTAGTATTGGGAACGTACCTACTCCTTCCTACCTCCAACCAGAAAGTGATCTTATTACAGAAGTTGACCTTCCTCCAGTAGAACCCGAAAAAAACAAAGCAAAAATATACATAACAACATTCAAGGTCAAATCCACATATGAAGAATTAGCCCTTATAGCAGGCTATATGAAACAAATAAATGTTAAATCAAAAATGATTGAATCAATAATACAGGAGGCTGAATAATGGCACAAGAATCATTGGCTATGGCTACAACACAAAGTAAGAGTTTGAATGAAAGTACCGCTGTTTCTAGAGAAATGGCGACCGTCCAAGGTGCCATATTCATGGCGAAACAATTTCCAAGAGATATAGTCGCAGCAGAGAACAGAATCATTAGTGCTTGCCGTCGTCCAAAATTAGCTATGGAAGCAATATATAAATATGCTAAAGGTGGAACAAACATTGAAGGGCCGTCTATCCGTCTTGCTGAGGCTATGGCTCAATCTTGGGGTAATATCGAATATGGAGTTCAAGAGCTTGAACAAGTCAACGGAGAGTCTATTGTTCAAGCCTATGCTTGGGATTTAGAGACTAATACCAGACAAACCAAAAGGTTTACCGTTCCACATATTCGTCATACAAAAAAAGGTGATTATCCTCTTACAGACCCACGAGAAATATATGAGCTAATAGCTAACAACGGAGCTAGGCGAGTTCGGGCTTGCATACTTGGAGTCATTCCAGGAGACATTGCTGAAAGTGCAGTAGAAGAGTGCCGAAAGACTCAAACAAGAAGTGTTGAAGTAACAGAAGAATCAAGATCGAGGCTCATTCAAGCGTTTGCAAACTATGGAGTAACAATTGAAATGATTGAGGCACGAATCCAACGTAAGATATCTGCTATTGATCCTTATTTCCTTAATGATTTAAGAACGATTTACACAGCATTAAAAGATGAGATGGGAACAGTTGAAGATTACTTCGACACAAGCGTTGTTAGACCTCAAGAGGGATTAGTAGAAAAAAATAAACGAAAAGGACAACCAACGAAAGAAAGAGACCCAAAAGAACAGGCTGAAAAAGAGGATGTGTCAAATCTATTTCCTAATAGTGAAGACACAGATTTTTAAAAGGAGCTGATAATGGAAATCAATAAAATTAAAATAGACGGTAAGACTACGACCATAGATTACACAACCGAGACTGGTGATTACAGGATTAAAACAGGAGAGGATCCTTCTCTTGATCTCTACAACGCAATAAAAGGTCTCAGAGGTATTTTCCTAAAGAGGATGCAATTTGAGCCAGTTAAAGAACGAGTGATGGTAAATGGATTTGAATCTGGTATTGATAACGTTCGAAGATGGTACAAAATCTCTGGAATTTACACCGCTAATCTGATAGGGCACAAAATAACTACACCTAAAGTGATGGAAATGAATGATCCTGAATTCTGGGAAAACAACGATCCTGATGAATTCATCCAATACTTGGATCAAAAAGAATCAGAGTACATGGAAAAAGCTGTAGATGAAGCTATCTTATTTGTCCAAGGCAAAAGAGAACAACTTCCTTTAGAAGATACTGAAGGAGGTGCGTTTTGAGAATCCTAGCAATAGATCCTGGTACAACTGAGAGTGGATACTGTGTGTTCAATGATTACGATCCTATCGATTTCGAAAAGGTTGCTAATGAAAGATTATTAATGAAATTGTTAAGTGAAAGATTTGACTGGCTGGTAATTGAGATGGTTGCTTCTTATGGGATGCCTGTAGGCGCAGAGGTTTTTGAAACTTGTGTATGGATAGGACGTTTCCACCAAGAAGCTCTTACTCTAACAAGAAATATAAAATACATCACAAGGAACCAAGTGAAACACAATATCTGTTATTCGTCCAAAGCAAACGATGCAACGATTAAACAAGCACTTGTGGATAGATTCGCTCGAGGACAAGGAAATCATGGAAAAGGCACGAAGAAAGCACCTGGTTTCTTCCATGGGTTTAAGAAGGACATCTGGTCTGCTTTTGCTCTTGGAATAACGTTTTTAGATCTAAAAGAGAGAGGTGAATTATGAATATAAAACACTTCTCCTGTGATGATTTTACCTTGAAACAGGCAATGGAAGAATTAAAAAGAATTTCACCAGAAGCTGTGATTACTGAGGTTGATAGAAGAACTATCACAGTTCTATCAACAGGTCAAAGAGAGGCTATATGGAGTCTTTCATATAAGGAAGTTAAACAAAATGGCAACTGATATTAACACAGTAACTATTACAGGACGTCTCACACGAGATGTAGAAATGAAAAGTGTAAACAATGCTTCGCTTGCTAAATTCTCTATCGCAACAAGCAGATATGCAGGAAAAGAGAAGGGAGAAGAGACATCCTTTTTCGATGTTCAATTATGGGGGCCCTTGGCAAGTGCTTTAGAGGGATATCTTGTAAAAGCACAACAGGTCGTTGTAAAGGGCGAACTAGTCCAACAGCGTTGGGAGAGTGAGAACGGAACGAGGAGCAAGGTTATTATCAACGCTGATGAAGTTCTGTTAGTCGGTGGACAGACAGAGAAAAAAGAATCGTATCAAAGCAATGGAGGCTATCCACCACCAAAGACACCTGAACAACGCAGAGAGGGAGCAAAACAGGCAAAACAGCAAGGCTCTTCCCCTGGACCTGAATCATTCGATGATGACATTCCTTTTTAATGGAAGTTGTGAGTGATAGAACAAAAACAATAACCACTTCCTGCAAAGGTCTACGTTTGTAGGAAGCTAATCAATCAGAAAAAGGAAATGCTTATGAGTTATTCATCAGAAAAAGCTTTATTAGACGTTTTAAAATCATGGCCACTAGGAGAGAAAAGAACTGGTCGTCAGATTAATAGCTGCACTCATGAGTTATTAAAGGCTCACGGATCGTCTTCTAATCCAATGGAAACAACAACGTTGAGGTTAGTAAGGAAATATAAAACATGTTTTGGAATCCATTCAAAGAAAGGTGTATCCGAATATGTGAAGTTAAGAGTGAGGGGGATGGATGAATGAGCTACATTTATTTGCAGGAGCAGGGGGAGGAATCCTCGGTGGACAACTTCTTGGGCATAGAATCGTTGGTGCAGTTGAGATTGAAAAGTTCCCTCGACAAGTCTTGCTCCAAAGACAGAGAGAGGGAATACTCCCTTGGTTCCCTGTTTGGGACGACATCAAAACTTTTGACGGAAAACCGTGGAGAGGACTCGTTGATATCGTTGCTGGAGGCTTTCCTTGTCAAGACATTTCAGCAGCAGGCAAAGGAGCTGGAATCACAGGAGAACGGAGTGGACTCTGGGTCGAGATGGCAAGAGTGGTTAGCGAAATACGACCTCAATTCGTCCTCGTGGAAAACTCCTCAATGCTCACTTCTAGGGGACTTGGAGACGTTCTCGGAGACTTGGCCAAACTCGGGTATGATGCTCGATGGACGGTGCTGGGAGCTGACGATGTTGGTGCGAGGCACAGAAGAAAGAGAATCTGGATATTTGCCTACACCGACGTGTTCTGATGCTACGTGTGGAGCAATTCTAAACGAAAATACAGAACTCATACAATTAAAATCAGGGAAGCTAAGAAAGATATCTAACAATGGAGTTTCTGGAAGTATAGGACTTGCAAGGCACGTTGCCATGTGGCCGACACCTGCATCGAGAGATTATAAAGGAAGTAACGACCTGGATAACACTCTCGAAAAAATCAAGAATGGAGATAGGGCACATATGGGGCAATTACCAAATGCTGTAATGATGAGTAATTATAAACATTCTTACCCTACACCTTCGGTTAGTGGATTAGATAGTGGTTCTGGAAACTGTGAGAAAGCAAACAAGCCTTATAACCAAGGAATAATTAGTGATGAAGATAGAAGGGCTTTTAGGGGTTCTGGTCAACTTAACCCAGATTGGGTTGAGTGGTTGATGGGCTGGCCTGTTGGTTGGACTTCTTTAGAGGCTCTCAATAGTGCTGAGATTAGAAGATGGGAGATCGATCCTGCTGATACAGGAGAGATCCCTAGAGTCGGAGTGAATATTAAAGACAGAGCAAAGAGGCTTAAAGCAATAGGGAATGGGCAAGTTCCTCTTGTTGCTACAATGGCTTTTCTAGTTCTGTCTGACGGAATCGTAAAGGAGAATGGTAATGGCTGATAACACATACTGGTTCCGTCACGATGTAGATGCTGTGAGTGATCGGCTCATGCAGAGGTTAATCCGTAAGTACGGTATGGAAGGTGTCGGAATATACTGGAGCATTGTTGAAGTTTTATACAAAGAGAATGGTATCCTTAACCTAGATGATATTGAAGATCTTGCTTTTTCTTTTCATGTTGAACATGATTTAGTAAGAGATATTGTGTGTGAAAGTGATCTCTTTATCATTGAAGGTAATGAATTCTATAGCGAGCGAATTCTCAAGGAATTAGCTGTTAAAAAAGAAATATCTGATAAGGCTAAACAGTCAATTGAAGCTAGATGGAACACTCATAAGAAGACTAACAAGACTAAAAAAGAGGCCACCAAAAGAGATTCGAATTACGACCGTAATACGACCGTATTACCAACGAATTACGAAGGTAATACTAATACAATACAGAACAGTACAATACAGAACAATACAGAAGAAGAATATAATATAACCCCCTTAGACTCTAAAGAGTCTATTCCCCCCACAGGGGAAAAACCTACACCGAAGCGTAAGCAATTCATTAAACCTACTCTCGACCAAGTCAAAGAATACTGCAAGGAACGAAACAACTCTGTAGATCCTGAGAAGTTCATAGACTTCTACGACTCGAAAGGGTGGATGGTTGGAAAAAACAAAATGGTGGACTGGAAAGGATCGGTTCGAACGTGGGAGAAGGGAGATAATGCTCAAGGCCGTGCTAGTCCTTCAGGATTTAAAAAAGTTGGCAAAGAAGATTATCCGTTGGATATGTCTGGATACGAAACAATCTAAGGGAGTGGATGAATGGAATTTGACAGAGAAGCCTTTGCTGAAGCTCTGAAGGCTAAACAAATAAGAGAGTATGGCAGAATCCTGACTGATAAAGAAATTGATGAGATAGAGAATAAATCACAACAGGAAGAGAATAAGTATAAGCTTGAGGAGATTGTCGAAAGGTTTAAATCAGTAGTTCCTCCAAGATTTGAGAATGCGAGGTTTGATAATTATATCTGTGAGACAGAAAAGCAGAGGAAGGCTGTTAAGTGGCTCGAGACTGGGAAATCTGCTGTAATTTATGGAGCTAATGGAATTGGTAAAACTCACCTTGCTTATGCTTCTTGTTTCCACCAGGCACAACAAGGGAAGAGACCTTTTTACACTCTAGCGTTCGATTTATTCACTGAGATTAAGCAATCATTCTCAAAAGGAAATACACTCGATATTGTGAAAAAATATGCAGGGTATGAATATCTCGTTGTCGATGAAGTCGATAAAACCTATGCATCGGAAACAGATTTCGTGTATTTCTTCTCAATCGTTAACGAACGATACAATTTTCTGCGTCCAACAGTGCTTATAGCTAATTCAGCAAACATGAGCGAAGTGTCAGGTAAATCATCATTTGACAGGATTGCGAGCGAGGGAAGAGTAATCTATCTGGATGGTGATAATTTTAGACAAAAGAAGAGAGGCTAATAGATGACTAATTTTGAAAGAGCCACACAACGATGCTTACATGAGATTGATGAAGACTCTAAAGAGTATGTAGTGGGGAAAGGCTATGTAGGAATCTGTAGGAAGTGTGGTGCGATGGTTGTAAGATCGATAAGACACAATGTACAACCTCGAAAACGAGGTCACATGAGCAAGAAAGAAAGACTCAGGGAAAGGAGAAAGTAATGAGTTTTGAAGATATACCAGAAGATTTAGAAGAAAGTTATCCATGTAAATGTGGAGGGAACATCACTTTGAACAAAGATGGCCAATGGGTATGTGATGACTGTGATTTCGAAATTAGTGAGGCAAATAAATGACTATAAAAGAACTACAGAATAAAGCTTTCGGAAATGCTCTCAGACATGGATTTCACCATAAAGATCAGAACCTAGGTGAACAACTGTGTCTTATTCATAGTGAGGTCTCAGAGGCTTTAGAAGCTGATAGAAATGGAAAGCGTGCAGAGTTAGAGAAGTACCTTCAATCCATTGAGAAGTATCCACAACGAAAGAGATCTCTTTTTAATCTCTATATCAAAGACACTGTTGAAGACGAATTAGCAGACACGATAATTAGGATTGCAGATCTTGCAGGGTATCTAGGAATAGATTTAGAAGCTCACATTAAAGAAAAAATGAAATACAACGAATCGAGAGAGAAGCTCCATGGAAAGAGGTATTAATGAAAATAATAATGCAAGAGAAAGGGGTAACAGTAAAAGAATTTCCCACTCAAAAAGATGCAATGGAATATCTAAATATCTCTTATACAAGGTTAAAATCTCTTCTTGAAAGTGGTGATATTTTTAGAGGGTTTTGTTTAGACGTAGCGACTGAAGAGAAATCCATAAAGACTCTACCACGTCTTGGAGAACCTGTGTGTGCTTATACTGCAACTACCTGTTTCAGGTACAATTCTTTATCAGCATGTGCAAGAGCATATGGGATCTCTAGAAAGAAGCTAGAATCCCTTATAGAGTCAGGAGCGACTCATAAGGATGGAATAACAACCTTTGATATCCCAATAATCTAACTGTTCCTAATGAACCCACTCTTATTGTTAACTATGCAATCCTAGGAAGCATGAAAGAGTGGGAACAATTAGAGCCTGAGACTGAATTAGCATATGAATGGTTTTGCCGTTATAGAGATATGGGTGCAGAGAGAAGTCTCACAAAGGTAATACAGAAGTATAACAAGAAGAATACCTATAAATCTCAATTAGCTAAGTGGTCAACAAAGTATAATTGGACTACAAGAGTAAGTGCCTATGATTCTCATATCGGTGGCCAAAAGCTTATTGAGATGGAGAACGAACAACTAAGAGCTGCAAGAGAACATATCCATCTTGCAGATACTGTGATGGAGCTAGTTCTTCGTAAACTCGCAGTACTCGAACTCAAAGATATCAATGTGAATGGACTCAAAGGACTCGCTGAATTAGCAGTCAAAACCAAAAGAGATGCTCTCGGTATTGCTGAACGATTCGATGTCTCTGGAGATATTGATGTACGACAAAAGGTCTCGCAGAGGATTATTGATGAGGTAAGAGAAATCAATAAAGACCTTCTTGCAATTAGAGATGGTAAAAGAAATGATTAGCGATAGAGAGCAATATCTATTAGCTACTCAAAGAGTCTTTGACCTTTTTGCTAATGATGAAGCAAGCTTAACAGAATGGATGAGAGATCTTGCAAGAAAGGATCTCTTTTTCCTTGCTTACTACATTTTAGATCGGCAAGATATAAACCGTGATTGGCTCTACGATAGATGCAAAGAGGTACAAGCCAATCCTGATGGATATGTAGATATATGGGCTCGAGAGCATTATAAATCAACCATCATAACATTCTTCAAAACTATCCAAGACATTCTCATAGATCCAGAAGAAAGGATTTGTATCTATTCCTTCAACCAAACCCTTGCTAAATCATTCGTTGGCCAAGTCAAAACTGAGCTAGAGACTAACTGGAAGCTAAAACACCTGTTTCCTGAGATATTCTGGGAAGATCCTCTTAAAGGAACATACATCGATGAAGATGGTAAGAGACAACGTATTCCCTGGACAACTGATTCTATTCGAGTAAAGAGAAAGAATCGAGCAAAAGAAGATACTCTTACAGCATCAGGACTCGTGACAGGTCAAAAGACAGGTGGCCACTATACCATACTCATTTACGATGATGTTGTGACCATAGACTCTGTAAGCTCTGCTGAGATGATAGAGAAGACTACTACTGCATTCCAGATGAGCTTGAATACAGGAGCGAGTTCCCCAGGGCATCCTGTAAGAATTCGTATTATTGGAACTCGATATCATTATGCTGACACTTATTCTGAGATATTCAAATCAGGGACAGCCATTCCCCGAGTGTATCCTTGTGTGGATGAGTTAGGAAATCCTGTTCTCCTCGACAAAGAAGTACTAGCTCAAAAGAAAGCAGCATTAGGTTCATGGGTATATGCATCTCAGATGATGTGTGATCCAAGACAATCTAGTAACATGGGATTCAAGAGAGAATGGATTAAACCATGGGATCCTCTTATCTGGGAGAATCTAAACAGGCTTATCTTGATAGATCCTGCTGACAAGGTGAAGAAGAAATCTGACTATACTACTATGTGGGTTCTAGGACTTGGTGCTGACAGAAATTACTATGTTATCGATATGATTCGAGACAAACTTTCTCTTACTATGAGAACTAATGCTCTATTTTCCCTCCATCAAGAATATAGGCCTAACCTAGGTGTTTTCTATGAAGAGGTCGGAATGCAAGCTGACGTTTCTCATATCGAAGAACAGATGACCTTCAGGAACTATAGATTCCCTCTTTACCGAGTCAAAGCAACATCTGCTAAAGGGCTGAGGATTGAAGCTCTAGAGCCTCTCTTTAGACAAGGACGAATCTATATGCCTGATGTGATTTGGCGTAAGAACTGGGAAGGTAATGTGGTAAACGTGATGGACGAGTTTGTCTTAAATGAATACTTAGCGTATCCATATGCTTCTCATGACGATGCCCTTGATGCACTAAGCAAGATAACAGATGACCAGGTACTACCATTCCTTTCTTTCCCATCCTTGCAGACCTCTCAAGAATTACTCGAAGAAAGAATCTATGGTAAGCGAGTTGAGGAGGAATATGCTCCTTTCTAATAAATTTTTAAATCCAATGATGTAAAAAAAAATATACTATTTCTAAACTTTCATAGGATCTAATCAAATCGGGTCATTTCCTCGTCATTTTTAAAACAAAAATAATCTATACTTTTCCCGCACTTAATCGGAACTAAATTGGAACTAAATTGGAACTAAATTGGAACTAAATTGGAACTTTTTCTGCACTTTTATATGATTTTATCAAATCGCATCATTTCCACATCATTTTTATTAGCATAAAAAACTATACTATTTTATGCAAAGGAGAATTACATGGAGAATAAAACACGAAAATTCCTATCAGTAAAAGAAGTAGCCTCAATGCTTGGGATTGCGGAGAAAACAGTCCGCAAGTATGTATGGCAAAAATCAATTCCTTATTCAAAGATTAATGGTCATGTTCGATTTGACAATGCAAGAATCGATGCTTGGTTGTTAGAGAAAGAAGTTCCTACCATTGATGAAATACTAAATTAACCTTCTAAAAGAAAAAGAGGTAGAATATCATGAGGCACTATTTCATCCCTCAACAACACTCAATAGCCATTCTTTGAAAACGCTATCTGTTCCAAATGAACCACGTTACGTCTTTCTTTATGTTTGAATTGGGGCGTGGAACAAAACAAACGATTAAAAGATTTAAAAGAATCACTATTAGAAAACCTTGGTGAGATGAGACTCATTCGTGAACGCACAGAGGGTGTACGTTGGGAAGCATGTTCTCTTGTTAAACATCGTACCAAAGTCTTTAATATCGGTGAGAGCAAGATTCCAGATCGCAAGATGTATACCAATGTTCCTTCAGAAGCAGTGAGAACTGCTGTGAATGGGATTATGGGTTACCTGATTAGTCAAAACATCAGATGGTTCAACATGACCGTTAAAACTAAGGATAATACTCCTAGTGATGAGGTCTATGGGGCTAATGACTACATAGAGTTTACTGTTTCCACAATCCTAAATACATTCAATCAAAACGGATTCTATCCAGCTACACACTTAGCTACCATGGACTCTTTTGTTCAAGGAACGAGTGCTGAATTCATTCGAGATGATATTGATAATGAGCGAATCAACTACGACACGATTAATCCTGAAGAGTTCTACATAGCAGAAGATGAATATCGTAATGTAAACACTTTCTACAGAGTCTATGAGATCCCAATAAAGGTTGCCTATAAAAGATGGGGCGATGAGTTACCTAAAGAAGTTCTGAGAATGGTAAAGAATGGTGCTGGACACCAAGTTATCAAATTCCTTCATGCAATATATCCACGAGAAGATGCAACCAAGAAGGGGAAAGCTATTATCTCGACTGAGAAAGAATATGCTTCAGTTCATTACAGTTTTATTGGTGATGAGGTATTCAAAGAGAGTGGATTTGATGAGTTCCCTGTTGCAGTTCATAGATGGATCTTGAACGGTACAAGTCCTTATGGATCTTCTCCTGTCATAGAGATACTAGAAGAGATCAAGAAACTCGATAAGATGGCTCTGCAATATGCTACAGCTATAGACAAGTATGTAGATCCTCCAGTATTCGTTCCAGAGATACTCAAGGGAAGATTGAACTTGAATCCTGGTGGACGAAACTATGCGAATACTGCACAGGTCGGAGTTCCCCAATTATTTCCAACTACTCTAGATCTTAACCATCTAGCAAGTGAAATACAAAACCAGACAAGAGTAATCCAACAATCACTTTATTCAGATCTCTTTAACATACTCATGCGACAAGACCAACAGAGAACTGCTACAGAGGTGAGAGAGATTAAAGGGGAAGGGCTCGTTCTTCTTTCTTCAATCATAGGGAATATGCAGGAAGAGAAGATCACTCCACTTGTATTAAGGACCTTCAACATCCTTCTCAAAGGAGGCGTTCTTCCTCCAATTCCTATCGAGCTTAAAGAGAAATCTGTGAACGGAGAAGTTAAGGTAGAACTTGATGGCCCTCTTGCTCAGAACATGAAGGCTTATCACCAAACAACAGGAATCACTCAAGGAATGCAAGCGATGGCTGCTGTCATGCAACTCAATCCAGATTCCCAGGTAAATGTAGATTTTGATGAACTCATGCGACAGGCAATCAGTGGTAATGGGATGCCTCAGAAGATCATTCGTGAAAAAGCAGAAGTGAAGAAGATCAAACAGAAACAACAAGAAATGCTTCAACAGCAAGCTGCTTTACAACAACAGCAAATGCAAGCTGATGCAATTAACAAGATGGGATCTGCTCAAGGCACAACCCCACAACAGATAGCTCAAGGGCAGGTGGGAAGATGATCAACACACAACAAGAAATAGATCAAGAAGTCCTTTCTAAAAGGAGAGCTCTTGGGAATGTATATCGCACTGAAGAAGGGTTATACGAACTTGCTCGAACAATCAGAGAGTGTGGTGTTTTTGACCAAATCCCTTGTACGGAGGGTGCTGTAGAGCTCCATAACTTCGGTGTGAGGAAGTTGGAAGACTTGGGGATGCTCGATGAAGAATCCTTTGTGGAGCTTCTGAAATGGATGCTCTCTCATGAATGGAAAATCCCGATAGATAATCGGTAAAGGAGATAACGATGGACGTAAACAATGGGAGTGAATCTACACTCGATGAACCTGATGTAACACTGACGGGTGGAGCTGATGGGAAAGGTGGAGATAACACGTTACCTGAGGGAAGCCAAAGTGACGGTAAAGACACTCAGAAGAGTGATAAAGGTTCAGCCGAACCTGCGTGGTTAGCACAAGTTCCGAACGACCTGAAAGCAGATCCAGAGGTGCTAAAACTACTTAGAGATAGTCCCACAATTGGTGATTATATCAAAGCAACACTGAAGGTGAACGATGATGGGAGCAAGAAAACTGGTGAAGAAGCTAAGGGAAATGAGCCAGTATCTTATGAAGAATTCGAAAAGAAACTGGATTCTGATGTAGATCCTTTTGGAGTCATCTCAGACTCTTTGAAAGAGGTCTTACAAGGTTCCAACATTCCTAAAGATGTTGCTGAGAAGGTGTTTGATTCTCTTGCAGAATCACAGAACAAATCAACAACACAACTGATAGAGAAAGGGAAGGACTGGTGTGAGGCTCAATTAAAGAAGAACTGGGGTGATGATTACGACTCAAAGAGAAAGGCAATGACAAGGGCTTATGTGTCCTTGGTCAAACCAGAGAGCGACTTAGCGAAAGCTTTAGACAAGACAGGTGCGAGTATCAATCCTGCTGTTGCAGAGCTGCTCTCTAGAATCGGAGAGTCTATCAGAGAAGATGGATCTGTAGGAAGTAACCAGAGTGGTGGAGGAACAGGGAGAGATTCAAAGGTTCCTGTTCACTATCCAGACTAGGAGATAAAACATGCCTGATTACATGACTTTTTCAGACGTTGCTGCGGCAACACATAATGGGGACTTAGTCCCTGTAGTAGATGAAGCTTCCAGAGCTCTTACCATGTGGAATGATGCACCTTGGAAAGCCTCGAGCGATATGTTGAGAGACATTGGTGGAAGAGAGAATGCTCCTCCTCGTGGTACTTGGGTTGGTGTAGACGAAGGGGCTAAACCAAACAAAGGATCTATGGAGCAATATGCTGAAGAACTCGGCATGATCGAAGGTTGGTCTACTTCTCTCAAGAAGATTATGGATCTTGCTCCAAATAGCAAAGAACTTCGATGGAGAGATGACAAAAGACACTTACGTGGTATTGGGTTAGACCTTGAAGAGGCTTTGGTATATGGAAACAGAAACCAAGACCCTCGTAAATTTGTTGGATTCCTTCCTCGTTTTACCGAACTCACAGACGTGGACGGGATTTCAAAAACAACTGGCGATGAATTACCATTTATCACTATTGATGCAGGTGGGAGAAATGCTAATGGCATGAGTTCTATTCTCTTAGTGTATTGGAACACTGAAGAAGGTGCTCACCTCTTGTATCCTTCACACAAACCAAACAACGGATTGGAGTTCACTCCTTATGGATACGTTGCAGAAACACAACCAGACGGAACTATCATCGAAGTTGCAAAGAGTAAATTCTCTTGCATAGCAGGTCTCGGGATCGCAAACAGAAAGAGTGTTATTCGTATCGCTAACATTGACAATGATCCTGCTGCTTATGCAACGAACATGGCAAAGCTTGAAGAAGCTATCTACGATGCTTTTGCCTCTGTTCCAGTGGACTTCCAAAGTGGAATGAAGATGTATGCGAACAACTACACTCTCGCCAACATGCGTAAGGCTTTCAACAAACGTGTTTCTCCAATGCGTTACGTTGATACGATTCCTAAGAACGCAATTGGGGACGTGATGTTCGATTCGTTCGCTATTCGAAGATGTGACTCTATGCTCAACGCTGAGTCTCAAATAGTGTAAGGGGGAATGGAATGATAATTGAAACAAAACGTGCTGCGTTTGATCCAATCGTGATGCCTCTGACTGCGGTAGGCTCAGGGGCTACCAAAGTAGGTAGTGTCATTGACTTTGATGCTAAGAATCAGATGGTAGAGACAAATGAGGTCTTAGAGATCTACCTGCCCGAAGGGGCAACAAGTGCTGGAGCTCCAACTTTGCAGGTCAAAGTGGAGACTAGTGAGGACGGATCTACTGGATGGGTTGTTGTCGCATTAGGACAAGTTTTTGCTCTTGCGAATCTGACAGAAGGTGCTGTTCTCTACAAGGCTGCTTTACCAGACCAGTGCAAACAATTCGTACGAGTTTCACTGGTAAATGCTGTAGCTGCTACCTTCACAGGTGGCTCGATTACTGGGTTTGTGAGGCCTTTATAACATGGAAGAATACAGAGCAAAAAGAGATTGCTATTTCAATGGTCTGTACCTAAAAAAAGGTCAGATCGTGAAACTAAGCGAAGAGGTAGTTGGTGATTTCAAGCTTTTAGAATTGGTGAACAAGAAAGTTCCAGATGTTCCAAAAACAAAACCAACTAAATAACAGAAGGGGGGAGTGATTCCCCCCACATTAGTAGGAGTGATTCATGACCGAATTAGAACTATTCAACATTACTCTTTCGATGTTCGATAAAGAAGTAACTCAAAATGACTTAGACAGCGAGACTCCCTCTAAGGAAGTAAGGCTCTGTCTCAAGTATAAAGAGATTGCAATTGTTCGAGCTATGAGGGAGTTTGACTGGTCGTTCCTTATTATTCCCTTGGTCATGGATTACACACCTCTTGATGTGGATCACTTTGGATTCGACTATTCTTATACATTACCTACTGGAGTATTGAAAGTAGTCCATAATTTCACTGATTACCCATATGAAGTGAAAAGAGGGATAATCCATACAGATGCTTTCGAACCTGTTGTGTATGGGATCATGGAAGATCTCCCAGAGGATGGAATCCCTCTAGATTTCTACGAACTCATAGCAATGTCTCTAGCATATCAGATAGCTCCTATGCTTATTCCTGATGGAAAACTTGATAAGGTCATATTTCAAAAATACACATGGGCTCTCAATAGTCTTATTTCAGCAGAATGTCATAACAATAGTAGAGAGGCATAACGATGGGTGATGTACTTGTAAATAACTTCACACTAGGTGAGGTCTCTCCCAAGCTAGGTGGAAGGATAGATCTGAATCTATACCACAGTGGAGTTTCGAAATCCGAAAACTTCCTTACGATGATACAAGGTGGAGTTACTAGAAGACCTGGAACAAAGGTATTAGCAACTCTTTCTGGTACATGTCGAATAATCCCATTCACGATCAGTGTAGATCTCTCCTTCATCATAGAATTGAGTACACAGTATATTAGGATCAGAGACGGCGAAGGCGTTGTGTATCCTATCACAGTGGAAGGAGTCTCTTCTGATGGATTTACCACAGATTATCTATCGAGTGAATTATCAGAGATCCAATTCACTCAGGACTATCAGACCTTATTCTTAGCACATAGAAACCATGCTCCAAGGCAATTAACATATCTTGGTGGCACTTTTACTTGGTCAACTCTTGTACCAACCACAGATGCGAAGTATGCAGGAATGTTTCAAAGTGAAGGGAATTATCCTGGATGTGTTGCGTATTGCTCGAACAGGTTATGGTTTGCTTCCTCGATTAACAATCCGTATAGATTATGGGCTTCAAGACCTTTTATCATTCATGACTACACAACTTATGATGTTATAACATCTGTTACCAAGGTCATCAAAGATGCTCCATGGCCAGAAGGATGGGAAGAGGATCAGACTCTTATCTATGAAGATGAGGTGACGGTTAGAGAGATCACTTCTGCTGATAATGCGATGGTTCTTGAAGTAGGTAGCAATCGTAACGACAGGATTGAATGGCTCACCGTTGGTCAAAATCTATTAGTTGGAACAGCTAGTGGAGAATGGATCATGCCAGGGAATATTGATGCTATCAATCAATCTATCATGCAGGTCTCTGCGTACGGCAGCGCTCCTTTTCAAGCTATAAATGTGAATGAGGACATTCTCTATATACAATCAGGAGGGAAGCGTTGTAGGGGCTACACGATGGTGAATGGAGGATATTCCTCCGCTGATATCAGTTATACAGCAGACCATATTCTTAGCTCTGGAGTGAAAGAATGGGCGTTCCAGAGAGTCCCAGAACCAAGAGTATATTTCGTTCTCAACAATGGTGATCTAGTGGTCCTTTCGTATAACAAGATGTACCAGATTCAAGGATGGGCGAGGTGGACTTTCACAGGATCTGTTAAGTCTGTCAGTGTCGTAGATACTCGAGAAGGGCAGGAAGTCCTTGTTGTTGTAGATAGAGATGGAGTGTTTTATCTAGAGCAGTTTGACTTTGATTCTATTGTCTATAGCGACCAGCATAATTCAATTCCATTTCCGTTCAAATCAAACCTTAAAAGTAATCGATACGAAGCACAACTGCAGACAGGGACCTCTCTAGGAAAAAAGAAACGAATCACTAAGGTGACTCTTCGACTTCTTAATAGTGGTGGATTTAAAGCTGGGTACAACAAGATGGAGTATTTCAATGAAGCTATAGAAGATGGAGATATCGAAATGTTTGTTACAGGTGGGTATGAAAGGGAACTAATGATGAACATTGAATCCATAGATGATAAACCACTCACAATCTTGGCAATGGCTCTCTCAATGGAGGTGGTGTAATGAGTCTATTATTATTAGGAGCAATTGCTGGGGGCCTTATGGGGCTAGCTCAAGGAGCAAACAATGCCAATGTTCGACAAGCTGAATATGATGACAAGTTAAAAGATCTTGACAGACAGAAAGATATCTTGGATAAGCAATACACACAATCTCAACAAACATATGATCTAAGCAAAGAACAACTCAATGAAAGTACTGATTATGCTAATGCTGAATTAAACCTTCTTGGTGATCAGACTATAAAGAACAGGGACACCTCACTTGGTCAAACCGCAACAATAGGAGCAAGACAAGGAGAGATCAATGCCCTCCAAATAGCGACACTTGATATACAGAATAAACAACAGGTTGGATCTGCAAATCAAGCAGCAGCAACTAGTGGCTTCAGAGGTTCTGGAAGTGCTTTAAATGTCATAAATAACACTAAGACCCTCACTCAGGATGCAAGAAAACAGGCGACGATGCAAAGTAATCTATCGAATTATTCAACCTTTGCTAGTGCTGTAAACAACTATACAAATGCCAACCAGCAATACGATGCCTATATGCGAAAGGTCGATGAAAATGAATTCATGAGAGATCAGCAACTAGAGTCAATGGATCTCCAAATGAAACAAACGAAGGATATGTATGATCTCCAAGGTGGCTATCTTGCTAGTGATATCGA
Source organism: Sphaerochaetaceae bacterium (assembly GCA_963663665.2). GTDB lineage: Bacteria > Spirochaetota > Spirochaetia > Sphaerochaetales > Sphaerochaetaceae > SABI01. The sequence goes on along the minus strand of CAXXKP010000001.1, from coordinate 390,521 downwards.
CTATATGAATAACGAGGGAAAGGATGCTCTGAATACGGCTAAAGGATTTGATATCCTTGGGGGTCTTTTTTCTGGAATTCTCGGGGGAGCTACAACAGGTAGCAATATAAAAACAAAGAAAGATTATCTTTAAAGGAATAAAATATGGGAGTTAAATCTTATGTGGCAGGGATGAGAGCCGACAGTATTAATACTGGTATCAATATGGTTTCAAACCTTTATGGACTTATTGCTAATGATGTAGATAATGATGAGCAAATTAACCGTGCGAAAGATGAAACGGATTTTAATAGAGAAGTTATAGGAATAGGAAATTCTCTTGACGAGTTTGTCGGAGGACTTAAATATGACCGTGATTATCAGAACTATGGGAATAAGGTTAAGGAACAGTTTGATTCTCTCCAAATGGGAATCAACGAGAACACAAACATTAGTCAAAGGGTTAAGAATAAAATCATTCAAGAGCAATTTCCTTTATTAAGGGAAAAGGCTAATGGTATAGTGAAGACCTTAACAACAAATGCACAAATGACCGAGATTCAAGTGGAAATAGAATCTTATGGCAATGTTATTTCAAGTAATCAAAATTTATCACTTGACCAAACTACTCGAGGATATAGAGATCATATAGAATCTTTGAACCTATTCAATCCTGCAACTGTTAATAAGATGGTAAAAGAATACACTTATGCGGTTGCTCCAGTAAAAGTATTACAAGAACTCCAAGGGCAATACAAAGAGAACTATGCAGACGATAGTTTTAATTATGATAAAACCTTAAATTCTCTTGTTACAAAATATGGATTAGATGCAGCTCAAACTAAATCTTTAATCGAGAAGGCGAGTGCTGAGAAGAAGAAATTTGACACACAAGTAGATGATCAGTTCAAAGAGACAAAAAATAGCATTGAAGTCCAAGTTGCAGAAACGTTTGATAATGGTCAACTGTTTGAAGCTTCATCTCTAGATAGTCTCATTGAAACTGTTCCAACACGACACAAGCTGGAATTATATGCAAGTAAGAATAAAATCTACGCCAACAACGATGAACTCTTGGTGGGTAATTTAGAATCAGAGATTGAAAAAGGAACGTTCTTTACAGATAGTGGATGGGACACAATCGACATGATTCATGACCCTAAAAAAAGATCTGCTACTAAAGTTAAGGCGATGCAAGCTAATATTAATAACACTCTTTCTGGATTGCCTTACCAAGGGAAAATTGAAGCTGTTTATAATACGGAGTTGCCTCTCACAGATAATGAAAAGATCCAGGTTACAGCAGAGTTAACAAAAGCTGAACTTATAAACGTGAGTCCACAAAGTGTTGCTAAATCATTACTAGAATTAACAAAAAGCAAAGAGAATCCAAAATCTGTTGATAAAAGTTCACAAAGCGTTGCAAATAATACAACAGATAGTGAACAAGGTGTTGATGACCTGTCTGTAGATAGTTCACAAAATGTTAACACTAACACAACAGAAAGAGAATTTGATGTAACAAAACGTGAAGAGACTACACAAGATGTTAATATTGATAGTAATAAAATTGAACCAACTCCAGTACAGCAAGAATCGTGGGAGGCCAGAACCAAGGCAGGCACTGCTTATCTAAAAGAGCTTGAAAGGCAAAGCAGTGCTGTAAACGTTCTTGATAACCTAGGAGAAGATATTCCAGAATTCACACCAATCACCGCTGATATGCCTCAAGAAAATATTGTGTCAAACTTACTTCTCAGAGTGGAAGCAGGATATGGTTCTAAAATTACTCAAGAGGAACTTTCGTTTATATCAAATAAAGATACTCGTGACGTAGTTTCCTCAATGGCAGGAGACATGGATACCTTGATCATAGACGATCCTTCTACTGTTAACATGGTAAAACATTGGAGAATAGATCCCACTATCACTCAAGAGACATTAACTAAATTGGTTAGGGACCTACAACAAAACAAGTTACTAAAAGTAGAGACAGCTGAGAAATTGATAAGAAAATCTGTCCTAGGAGAAAACGAGAACGGATCTCGAATTAAAGACGTTGTAAAAAGCATTGTAAATAATGTTTACGATACAGGTGATATAAATAGAACTGTTCTAGAGGGACAGATTTTAGACTCTATTGAACTAGCTATTAAGAACAATCCCAAGTTGATAACAGATGATTATGAAAAATTAGTAGTTCAAGTCACAAACTATGCATTAAGTAGCCTTGCTTCAACCCATTTAAATCGGATGGTATCTCTTAGTAAGTTGGTCACAAAACAGGATTTGGAAGGAGATATCAAAGCATTAGAGTCGAAAGACCTTAATACTTTCATGTATAAGGTTAATCAAGGTGATTATGACACATTGATTAACTATGCTCGAATTCAAACTCCAGAGATGCAAATGATTAGAAACATGCCTAGAGATCAGATATTAGACAGAGTGTCAAAAGAGTTTAGTGGATATGACTCCTATAAAGACCTAGAAACTAACGGGACTGATTTTGAACGAATGGAGGTTTTAGTTAATTCGAATTTTCTAGCAGCATCAGGTCTGTACGAGCAAGCACTATATGGTTCTTTTGGTATAGTTCCTAAGAGGATGAAGGTCTCTGGGAGAAACTGGGTGTTTGAAGATCCAGCAAATCCTAATGTGTATTTTGCCCCAGCATATAGTGATTCTTTTACTAAGAATGGACTCTCATGGGGAATGTTTACAGAACAAGATGGATTAATCACGAAGAAGATTCTTTTTAAGGATTATGTAGATCCATCGTTAACATACGATTATGAGGAATTAGGGAAAGAGATTACCGATCCTCTTTTTAAGAAAAACCATGATGCGTTTTTAAATCCTAGCCCTAGCAGGACAAGTATGACGGCAAACGTTCCTGAACAAACATCATGGAGTAAGTATTATGGACCAAAATCAACTCAAGATGATAATCAAGAACAAGTAACTCGCAGCTCTAGAGGAGTAGATCCTTATCAAAAGAAGATTGACAAGTACGCATCCTTAGAAGAGGAAATAAAGATTCTCGTTAATGATATAACCCAGTACAGGGCAAACCTCCTTGGGGTACAAGCTACAGGATTAAGGGCTCGATTATAATGAACACAATAAGCACCTCTAACAAAAAGTCTAACGCATTAGATAACAGCGAAACTCTTCAGCTAATGAAAATGGGGAATCCAGCAGGGTTCTCTGATTTCAACTCAGAAAAACAACCTATTAACTGGTTGGATATTGAAAGAAAGGTTAAAGATCCTCTTATCTCATTGGCAAGCAACTCAAAAGATCCTGATGGTGTAATTCAGAACTATGATACTGCATTGATGTTGAATAATCTTGGGATTGATATGGATCAAGCTACAAAGATGGCAGAGATGAGTGCTACTTCTGCAATCTCTGGAATTGATTATGAAGGTAAAGAATATTGGGATGCACTAACAGCTACGGCTAAAAATGCCTGGTGGGAAGAGATGAAAGGGACGACGACTTCTCTATACCGAATAACAGGGAATTATGACTTTTTAAAATATGCAGATGATTACCAAAATAAAATATCAAAAAATCCAGTATTAAATGAATATGGGGGATTTGGCAATCTTGTTTTAAGTGGTGTTCAGCCAACAATGTCTACTCTTAAATTTGTAGCAACGACAGCTCTATTCTCTTGGCTCCCAGCAGGAATCGCATTGAAAACAGGATCTAAAGCTTTACAGACAATGGCCAAGGGCGGAGCATTAACAGCTAAAGGATTGAACTTCTTTTTTGCAGGGTACTCGCAAGCAGGAAATACTTTATACGATGTAATAAACACGAAGGATGCAAACGGGAAGACCCTGCCATGGGATTCTCCTATGGGAGGAGTCTTGTTTCATGTATTTGCAGGCCTTACTGGTGCTGTAGAAATGGGAAGCCTCGAATTTCTACCATGGTATAAAGCTCTCAATAATAAATTTACCAAGAATGAATTAATAAAACACATAAAACAAGGAGTTGTTAATGAGGTTGGAAATTTTCTGTGGGAAGGGACAAAAGGCACTGTAGCGGAATCAATTGAAGAAGGATTACAACACCTACTGTCAGCAGGTTTTACTAACGCACTTAGATCTATGGCCAATAAAAATGGAGCAACCTTCGAACTTGATTCTCTTGGCAATACCTTGAAGGAAGCTGTAGATCAGACGATAAGTGCTGGAAAAAGTATGTTCCTTACAAGTTTTTTAACAGCAGGTGTTGGGCAAGGAGTGTACTCGACCAAGATGAGGTTAGAATCGAATAAAAACTTCACCAAGTCAAAGACATCAATCTCCATAGATCCGTTTTTCGTGAACACTCCTAAAACTGAAAAAGTTAATGAAGTGGGAGAGCCATCACAGAAAGAAGATCCTTCTTCAAAAGATTCATCTACAAAGCAAAAAGAGAAGCAAACACCTATTGAACCCATTAAAACTGTACGAGTAGAGGGGAGATTGATTCCTACCAATGAAGCAGAATTGGAAAAAGTAAGGACTGCTCAAGAACGTGGAGCAAAGGTGCTAGAGGTAGAAGTGAGTGAAGAAACTCCTATAACTGGAGTGGATCAAACAGCGCTTGCCCATCAAGCAGCATTTGCTACAGGTGGGAAGATTCTTAATGAGAACACTCTTGTTTATGAAGATGAAGAGCAACTGAAATTTGCAGGACACATGCTCTCTCCAAACATTGAAGCTACAACAAAAACTGAAGATGGATATAAGATATCTCTCCGTAATGAAGAAGGAACAATATCAACTCTCAATCTATCACTTGCTCAAGAAGATATGGAGCTACGTGATCCAGATATAGCTTATGCAGAGGATGTATCAGCTCCTTATGCATTAAGTAGGATGAAGGAAGAACAAGCTTACAAATGGCACGAGAGGGAATTGGTTAAGAATGCTATTGGAGACATCCAAGGACACACAGAAGGTAAAATATCTTCTGCTGATTTGGAAGCTAATGTAGATGCTGTGATTCTTGTAGCTAATACTCTTAACATTCCAACAGACGAATTGCTCCAGAAGAATGTAATTATAAATCTCACAGATAAGATTAACACTCCCAAAGGAGATGGGGCAAGAGGATCTATCGAACAACAAGTTGTTGGTGGCAAAAAAAGATATGTGATTACTTTATCAAAGAAAGCTGATGTTTCTACGTTGCTTCATGAACTAGGACATACACTAAGAGGTCTTGCGACTGCTGAACAGTTAGCAGACTTCAAAAAGCATTATGGAAGTGAAGAGTTTGAGACGGCTTTTCTTGATGATATTGAGCATGTTGATGGTAAATTCTCAGTAGCAAACAAGAAGTTTGATACCTATAAAGAAGCTCAAGAATACGTTGAGTATTTTGAAGAACGATTTGCAGATGACTTTGTTGCCTATCTTCGAACAGGCCAAGCTCCTTCTACAGAACTAAAGAATATCTTCAGTAGGATGAAAGCTGTTCTTTCAAAACTAATAAAAGAATTTGGGTACAGGCTCACTCCTGAAGTTCAAGAGGCTTTTGACAATCTTCTGACAGGGAATGATGGATTTGATACAGAAAGCATTACAGATTCTCAAGGGAACACTCTTTTTCAAGGATCGTCTTTTGAGGCAGTTCGAGAGAAATATATTGGCACAGATCAATGGATGAAGGCACCTAATGGTGAAGATACTAATCTTAACGAGCAACAATGGATTGCTGTAAGAACTCCTGAGTTTAAAGCTTGGTTTGGGGATTGGGAATTATTAGCTAATTATCAGTGGTTAATGGATTCCTCTCCAGTAAAAAGGTTAACAGGTGATGAATTTACGAGAAAAGAGGGTACACAACTTTCTCAGCAAGTAAATGATTTTTATGCAAGTTTCGGAAGAGAAATATATAGAGAGGGATTGGGTCTTGTAAAGCTGAACATCAGAGGAGTCAACACATCTATCGCACACGGTGTCTCTAGAACAAAAGCTATAGCATTCGCAGCTATTCCCGACATTATTACTCATGGAAAGGTTTTTAGTGAGTTGGAAAACTACAAAGAACGAGGGTATACAGCGATTGTCATTGCAGCTCCTATTCAGGTTGCTGACAAAGATTACATCTGCGAAGTGGTACTAAATCGAATAAACAATAGTTCTAATTTCTATTTACATGAAGTTGAAATCAAAGAGAAGCTCCTTAATTTCGACCATCAAGTACGAGCTTACGTGACTGACGAACAATCACTGCGTATAACCGAAACAGGAGCTTCTAGACTTATAATATCAAAGTTATTAGCAGAAAGCAAGTTCAATGCATCGAAGGTCGTTGATGAGAATGGAGAACCTCTTGTTGTTTATCATCATACTGAAAATCATTTCACTGAATTCCGACAAGGAAAGGGACTTAGTGGTGATGGCATATACTTCTCAGAATACCCATTAGCACAGTTTGGAAATATTCAGATGAAGGTTTTCTTAAATATTCGCAATCCTATTACTAGGGATACCGAAGTAGAGGGTATGCGAGAGATCAATTCTGCTAGAATACCAATAAAAATGGTAGATGATGTACTAGACAAATTTCCTGAATTTGATGGTGTTATAAACCGTTCTGAGATAACCGTTAAAAATTCAAACCAGATTAAATCAGCCACAGGCAATATTGGCACTTATGATGCACACAATCCAAACATTCTTTTCCAAGGAGCCTATCACGGAACAGGAAACTCTTTCGATCGCTTTAATCCTGAGTTTATAGGAGATGGTGAAGGGGCTCAGGCATATGGATGGGGATTCTACCTTTCAAGCAACTTTGATGTTTCTAATAATTACCGCATTATATCTGGATATGATAATGGAAGCCAAACGATAAATGGCAAAGAAATTACAAGTGAATACGACCGTATTGATAGGCTAGCAGCCAAAACAAAAGATTCTAATTGGCTTTACTCTGTTTTAGAGGGAATAGAGATGCTCATGATGCACGACACAAGAGAAATGGTTCTTGAGCGACTTAGAGAGAGTGAAGCTGATGAACGTGCTATCCAATATTTTAAAGATGCAAATTACAAAACTTTTGGCAATGTGTACAACACAGAGTTTTCGGATGATTTGAATATCCTCGAATATTACGAAAAGCTTTCTGAAAATGACTATACGAATCTGATAGCTTCTTTGGAGGCTCTTGGAATAGAGCAGGAGAATGAAGGTTATATAGATGATCTTGTAGATTCTCTTTCACCCGATATGAATGCTGGAACAATTTACGGGATTATCTCAGGGGCGATGGAAGATAACTTAGATAATAAAAAAGCTACTAGTGAATTTTTTGACAGTATTGGTATTAATGGCTTCTCTTATCCTGCTAAAGATCAATCAGGAAGCGAGAGTAGCACGGATGTTAACTACGTAATATTTAATCCAGATAATATTAAGATAGAGTCGCCTGTCCTATTCCAGACAGCCCCACCTGTTGGATCTGATGAATTTAATAAGAATTTAGGGAACACGAAGGTTGTTGATCCAGATGGGAACCCTCTACTAGTTTATCATGGAACTCCTTTTGACTTTACCGATTTCCTCCCAGAAAAGATAAATTCAAATCTTGGGGCTGGAATGAGCAGAGGTGCAATATGGTTTTCCTCTGCAACAGAAATGGCGATGGATTATACAAACTATTTTAAGAACCCTGAGTATATCAAGTTCATGGAACCAATAAATAATCAATTTAAAGATCTTTATAACAGATATCCTATAAAAGAATGGGATTCTCCTGAGTTCAAGCGTGAATATAAAAACTTGAAAGCAAAAGAATCTAGATGGAGGAAAAAGGCTCCACATGGAAGTAAGATTGTCTCTGCTTATTTAAACATGGAGAGACCATATGAGATATCAACAACAGATAGGTCTTGGAAAAATCTTGATGATGCTTATGTTTCTGCTCAATTTGGGGGATATGACGGTCTCATCGTTCATGACATAGCTGATACTCCTTTCCCAAATGGTATTAAAGCGACTGTTTATGCGGCATTTAGTAATAATCAGATTTTCATCAAGGAAAGAATGGATGCGTACACCCCCAAGGGTGTAGCTCTTTTCCAAGAAAAGTTAAATGAAGACCCTCGAGTTTCAGTAAGAGTTCCTTGGGGGAAGAATGCTGATATCACATATTCAGACCCTGGGGCAACTGGATTGGATACAGTTATAAAAGCTGGGAAAGATGAGCAGTTTGCAAAGACCCTTGAATCTTTCACAAAGTTGAAAAGAATGTCTGGGGAAACAGCAGAAAAATATCTTAATAGAGTTATAGACTGGATGTCAGATAACCTTATTGCAATATATAATTCCATTCCTGCAAAAGACAGAGAATTTGCAAAAGTTTGGTATGATGGCGCTCATTTAATCGCAACTCAGATGGGACAGAGAGTTCGCAAAAATACGAAAAGTATGGCAGCTGTAATAGCTGTAATGTCTCCTGGTAAAGATTGGAATCAAAACCTTTCTATGGCGGCAAGACTGACAGATATAATGTACGCCATGGAAGATCAAGAACTTGATGAATCTTCACTAAGTTGGCTTATAAGATATCTAAACGAAAAGGGATCTGATCTTAGTATTGTAGACAAGATTCGTGGACGGAAACTGTCAGAACTTACTAACGAAGAAGCAGCATATTATGTAAGAGCTTATGATGAAGCTCACAATACAAGAGCATTTCGTATAGCATTGCCTAATGGTACTTTTTCTGGATACTCGACTACAAAGAGTGGTAACAAGAGTTCGATGGTATGGCAGTCATTTAGATCAATTGAAAAAGCAGTATCTACGTATCGAAATGATTCTCTTAAAAATATATCAAAGGAGTTGGGTAGAGAACATAAAGTAAGATCATTCTACAACAATATCGTAATGCCCTGGTCTGGAAGAGGTGAGAACACAATAGATACGCATGCAACAGCAGGAGCTTTCCTAAGACCTCTTGGTACATCATCTCCTGAGGTCAATGCCGTCTTTGGCGGTGTCGGGTCTGGTAGTAATGCTGATAAAGGTTTAAGTGGATTGAGTCCAATTCTACAAGATGCTATGCGAAGAGCAGCTTCTCAAGTAGGAATATTACCAAGAGAAATGCAAAGCATCACATGGGTTGGTGCTATGAATATGTTTGATAACAAGAAGAATAAGAAGTATAATGATATTGCAATAGAAAAATGGGAGACTGAAAATGGAAGAGAGCAAATTATCAATGAATTCAGATATAGACCCAGTGGTAATGAGAATGTTGCACAGCAGGAATCTTCCATATACGAGGGAGAATTATCTCGAGATGTTGATATTCGGAGTGGATGGAGAGGAATACGAGATAATGAAGAGTCATCCAGAAATCTTAGCTCAATTACCAGAAGATCTCAAGAATCAATAAGAGAGGCGGTATTATACCAACTCTCCCCTCAAGCAAAACAACAACTCTTAGATATTAGAAAAGATGAAGTCAAAACAGCAGTTGAAAACTTCTTCTATATTCCTCAAGACGTATTAGAAGAATATGCTGGAGAAGAATGGGCTGATGATGAAATTGCATTCAGAGCTCACCTCAAAGATAATCCTTCTTTACTAGAGGAAGCTAAAAACTATTCAGATACAGACGAGTTTCTCGAATACATAAAAGCAAATATTGAGCTCGGTAGCTACGAGTGGGCTTTGAATGATGACCAATGGTTCAAGCGAATCCATGCTTACGCTAGAATTCAAGATCCAAAAGATAAAGATGCACAATTCGTGCGATTAAATACTGGAACAGATAAAGCACTTATTGCTCTTGGCAAAGATCTTAGAGGCTATGAGGACGTTGACACTAGAGGCAACCCGAATAATAGAAGGAATTATGACGGACGATTTGTTCGTTATCATTGGGGTTCTTTCAAAGGGGTCTCTACTAAAGTCAAAAGATTGAGTGCAGACTCAACAGCCGAAGAACTTCAAGAGGCTAGAGCTCTTATCACAGCGAATCCTAGACCTTACAGAAAGGCAATGCAAGTTGTTGATGGAGCGAGAGAAAGAGTACAGGAGATGAAAGGATATATCTCTTCTAGTGATGCTGGCAGAGATGCTTACTATGATGCTCTAGGTGAAGAGTTGGAAGAAGCTCTTAATGAACCAGTTCTTCTTAATGGAATGACTAACCGTCAAGCAGCTGAATACCTTAGAACCTCGACAGATAAGAGAGAACGATACAATGCTCGAGAGAAGTTGTCCACCCATGCTGGAGTCTATGCCATGGAACAACAAGCAAATGCAGAACTTAAAAAGCTTGGAGTTGAAAAAGATTCTGATATTAAAAAATTAGAGAACCAGCTTAGAACTGCTCAAGCAGATAGGAATCTATATGCGAAAGAATTGAAAGAAGAAAAGAAGAAGTATTCAGAGGCAAGACAACTTGGGAATTCATTAGGGAAGGCTCTGGAAGAAAGACGGGCTCGAGTTAAAGATCTAAGGACACAACTAACCGAAGCTAATGAGAATGTGAGATCCTTAACAAACAAGGTAACTACTCTTAAGAATAGAATTGAGACTAGAGCTTTGAAAGAAAAGCTTGAAAAATTGCATAAGAAAATATTAGCAACAGTGGTATTCAATTCTGATTCAATCGATGCCTCTTTCGAAGAGGTATTTAATGCAATCCATTCTCTTTTCGAGCAAGACCAGAGACCAGGGGAATTCAAGCCTCTCCCTCAGCAGATGAGCCAATACATTGTAGAGGAACAACTCAGATGGGTGCAACAAGGGAAGAAGATTACTCAATGGTCTTTAGGAGATTTAGAGGTCCTCTATGAAGCTGCACAGCTAATGAGAGCAGATGCCAAGGTCATGCTTGAGCAGAAAAAAGTAGAGAGAATGAATAAACTTCAGAACATCTCTGCTCAGATGTACAAACAGCAATACGGATCTATGCCTGAAATGGGTGTTGGGTACGGCTCTATCATGAACGATATTATCGATGACCTCACTACAAATCGAGACACATACGACGAGAACATTTTTAATGCGATATTCAATACTGTTAGATCTTCAATAGGCAAGATGCAACGAATATCACGAATGCTTGATGGTAACAAAGAAGGTGTAGCTTATCAGTTATTTGTAAGAGAAGCCTACGAGAAGATGACCGAAGAGCTCAGAGAGTCTTATAGACGACTTACTGAAGCTGATGAAAGGATGAAAGAACTCAAGATTACATCAGATCTATTAGCGAAAGATTCTTTTGGATACACTACTACTTCTGGTCAAAAGAAAACTCTTTCAAAAGGAGAGGTTATAGGGTTATACGTTTACTCTCAAAATGAATTGGGAACTCAAAAACTTGTTCATAACAGAGGTAACAACATTTCTCCACTCGATCTTGCAAAAGCTATCGGATCTCTCACAGAAGATGAAAAAGCCTGGGGAGATTACATGCTCGATAACTTGGGTGGAGATGAAGTATGGGAGAGGATGAATAAGACTTATGTGGATGTCTATAATCGTAACCTCGGCAGAAGGCAAAGGTATTTCACATTCGTGGCTGACGGAAAAGTCGATGAAGGGAAGACAGATCTCCTTGTTGGCCCACAAGGGTCAAAGATTAGATATGTTGATAAAGACTTCACAAAAGTAGTCAATCCTCATGCAATCTACCCACTAAAATTAAATGTAACCCACACATTTACATCACAGGTGAAGAAGCAAGAACACTTTGTTCAATGGGCTTCCTGGGTAAGAGATATGAACTACCTTCTTACTAAAGGAGCTGTAGGTCGAATCATTGAGATGAACTATGGCCCTAAATTCATGAATACCGTCCAAGAGTATGTGAATGATGTGGGATCTCCACAAGTCATCCTAGATGATATTGAAAGAATCGGTAGTAAGATTATTTCTAATGCAGCTGTTGCTGCTCTATCATTAAACTTCCTCACAATGCTCAAGCAACTACCTTCATTTAGTGCAGCACTAAGAGGGGATGTTGGAGCTGTTGAATTAACCAATGTAGCTCTAAGACTCTCTAATCCTAAAACACATGCAGAGACAGTTAAGTTTATTCATGAGATGAGTCCTTACATGCTTAAGAGATCAATCTCAATTGAGGTGGAAAAATATAATGCTTCAGATTTTGATTCATTCCTTGGTCGAAAGGTTCAAGCATTTAATGAAAATATTGGAATGAAGGGAATCCAGATGATGGACCAAGCAGCAGTCAATACTTTGTGGCTTGCTTCTTACGATACATACTTAAGAAGAAATCCACAAAAACTAAGTGGGGAAGCTCTTAAGAAGGAAGCTGCGTTCAGAGCAACTCAGCTTATAAGTGAGACACAACCAACATCGATTGCGAATGACTTATCTTCCTTACAACGAAAAAAGAACCCTTGGGTACGTACAGCCCTTCTGTTTTCAAACCAGCTTTTCCAATACGTAAATATGGTTTGGTATGATCTTCCCACAAGTGCAAAGGCTTACATGGCGACAAAGGATCCTAAAGAACTAAGAAAGCTGTTTGGGATTGTTACAAATATGGCAATCTCTGGAGCGATGATCATGTTGGTCTCTGGAGTCGCTTTTAGGAAGGACGGAGAAGATGATGACTCTTATTGGGAGAGAATTCGTAATGAAATGATGAAGATGATCGCAAGTTACTCACTGCCAGTTATTGGAGGAGATGTGGGACAAGGAATCTCTGGATGGTCATATGGTGGAGATCTTGTAGATCTTCCTTCCTCCTTTGGTAGGATGCTGGGAGCTGATTGGACAGACTTGGACAAGATATCTGATAGAGCTTGGGATGTATTAGATGGAGCTGGATCAATTGGAGGACTCCCTACAGCATTTATCAACCGAGTTATTAAGAGTGTTAAAACAGAAAATCCATTTGAGATGTTTGGCTCTTCTTATGGAGATCTATGGGAGAAATGGTATGAGTAATCAATTTAATCAGGCAGGACAATCATTAATCATAGATGAAATAATAGAGCTCAAAGGATCTAAGAAAGATACAGTTACTGCTTTTAAGCAACAACTCGATGCGCAGTTGTTCAAGCGTGATACTTCTTTAATCCAGGCACAGATTGCTTTAATTGGATCTGATGATATTATCTCTCCTTCAGAGAAGACTTCATTAAAGAAAGAATACAATATCATTGTCTCTAATCATTCAGTAATTGTCTCAAAAGCAGAAGAATATGAGGTTACAGAACAGACTCTTTATATCGAATATCTCACGGCTTTCATTGATTTAAAGGATTATTTATTAGATTTCTTTACTTCAATGGATACAGCAACCGAGATTGATTCACATGATGAATTACTGGGACTGTTTCAAGATTATTACGATAAGAGTTCATTGTTAGAGGAGCAGTTCTTTCGATTTACTACAGGCCTTATAGGAGGTCTTGATAACCGTATTAAGTTCGAAGTAACAATCTCCAGTACCAAAGGCGTAACTGTGCCAATTGACAACACTCCGACGATTCTTTCCGCTATGCTTTTGCGTGAAGGAGAGGATGTCACGAATGAATATGACGATGTTTGTTTTACATGGGAACGAGTCTCGGAAGATAGGGTGGCTGACTCCTTATGGCGTGATGGTATGGTTTCTGGAAAGACTCTTTCCGTTTCAGTTGATGATCTTGTTTATCGATCGGCTTCGTTCATGTGTAAATTCTATTTTCAATACAGTGAGACGATGTATTTCTCGAAAACAGGGTTTATTGCTCTATCAGAAGAGGTTCCTGGACCTGCTGGAGAAGATGCGTATCAGACTCAAGTTATATCAAATAGTGGAACAGTATTCCGAATGGGACAAGGATTCTCAACAACACTCGAAGTCAAAGTATGGCAAGGTGGCGAAGAGATCACAGGCCTATTTTCTGATGAGGACTTTAGATGGAGAAGATCGTCTAATGACTCCTATCAAGATTCAGTATGGAACTCAGCACATTATTCAACTGGTGGAAAAGTTATAACGATAACACAAGAGGACGTTGTAGGAAGAAGTAATTTCTTCTGTGACTTACTCGTTAAAAGGAGCTAGAAATGGCAGTATCAATTGGTCAAATTACGATCATGGATTTCAATGATGCAGTAACCTTAACAGGATACATCTCATCGAATCACACAAAATCAGTAAAATATGATGGCAACAATGAGATATACAACCCTGATTTTACCGCTTCAAGTTTGGTGTTAACACCAAGTCTTTTCAAAGCAGGGAGTGCGACTGACATTATGTTGGCAGGCACCAACGTTAAAAGTGTTGCATGGAAAAGGAAAGATAACACGCAGTCTAGTGAGCAAAATCTTTCAACAGGAGAAACAATGAGTGCCTCTTATCCGAAGGCTCTTACAGTCTCCTCTCAGCCTTTCTCAGCAACTAAATTCTCAATCGAGTATATTTGTACTATCGTGTACACAGATCCGACAACGGGGCTAGATTTAACGTACAAGAATAGTGTGACTTTCAATAAGGTCACAGATGGGAATAACGTTGCCATCGCTGAGGTAACAGCGAACCCTGGGTTTGCTTTTAAGAATGGGCTTCCTGCTTCAATAGTTCTGTCAGCAAAATTGTACAGAGGAGCTACTCAAGATACAACAAGTCTCACGTATGTTTGGCAGAAACTCATAGGAGCAACGTGGACTAATATTAGTGGTGCTACAGCTGTCAACTATACGGTTACTCAAGCTTCTGTAGATAGTATGCAGCAGTTCCGCGTAATCATCTCTGATAGTGTGGTCGCTGATACATATACCTCTGATCCTGTAACGGTTCTTGATTTCAACGATCCTATTCAAGTAGTAATAAAGTCATCAAGTGGTGAGATATTTAAGAATGGGGTTATTTCAACAGATCTTACAGCACACCTATATCAGAACGGGGTAGAAATAGACGCTGCAGGAAGTACTTATACTTACACTTGGGCAAAGGTAGATTCAGCAGGCACTTCTACATCTTTTGGCACAGGAAAAACTAAGGCTGTGGGTTCTTCTGACGTTACAGCACGCTCCACTTTCATTTGTACAGTAAGCTAAGGAGTCCTAATGGCAATTGCAATTGGACAAATAACATTAGTAGATGTACTCGATGGAGAACAAGGACTTCCGGGGGTACCAGGTGCTCAAGGCCCTGCAGGAACTCCGGGATTTCTAGGACTCATTGTTTCTGGTTCAACTCTCTCTTTGAAAGGTTATGATGCTGATGGAATCCTCCAGGCATCGATTGGCTATATCTATATTGATGGATCTCGTTATGCTGTCCCAGAGTATTCTCTTACTCTAACAAATAGTGGACAGGGATATATTCTTTTCAATCCTAACTGGATTGCATCTGTACGATTTGCAAAAATGTTTGTTGATGACTCAAATATTGTGTATAAGGATTACAACACCTTTGCTATCCTCGATTCAAACGCATATATAATAGGAAGGTTCAATAGAGACTCAATTATTTATAATGCTGAGGTTCTTAATCCTCAAACAACACAATCATTTCAAATATCAAAATTCATGGAGATTTTAAACAGTGGTGATGTAAATGATATTAATAGGTGGGCAGCTGCGTTAGGTATCACACAGGTTTTTGAGAGTATAGCAGTTTTGAAAGCGTTTGTTGATAAATTGACTGTAAATAGAGTAGAGTCTCCAGATTATGAAGAAGATTCTAGTGGTATCCCAACTGATGGTTATTTACTAGATTCGGTCACAAAAATGATGAAAGCGGTCAACGCTGTTTTTTATAATTTACGTGTTTATGGTGGAACTTTTGAAGGTTCATTGATACACGATTCTTTTGAAACAGTTGAAGCAAAGACAGGAGCTCCAATAACTATCCCTGCAAAGACAAGGTGGAGTACTGATGAGCTATACACAGCATTGGCAGGAACACCATCAAATACTCCCTCTAATTTTTGGTCTAATATTGCAAATGGAGGAATTGTTCATTGCTGTTTAGTAAATAACTGTAGTATGTATTTGGCATCAGGTGCATCAGTTGATTTAATGACTCATACTTCTAAATTTTCTGGAACAGCTACTATCTATATTGATTCTTTTTCTAAATCATATGGCAATAACCCTACACTTGAAATACTTATAAATTCCACAAGGGTATGGCTTAAACTTTACGATAGTGGGAGTACAGCAGATGCTTGGTCAAAAGCATTTACAATACAAGAGGCAGATGTTGTTGTAGTAAGGTTTGTTGGTGATAGTTCTGAAACATTAGTGATGAACTCAAGAATCCAAATGAGTGCAACATATGATTTCACTGGTAAATTCCAATATGACAATCCAGAGTATAATTTGGTGGAAATCTATAAGAAAGGCACATTCTACTCAACAGCGGTATCCTTTTCTTCTCCTGTAACTTTTAATTCAAGTTCTCACATAGATTTTGTTGGTTTAGACTCGCTCCTAACACAATTATCATCTTACCCGAATAATGCACTTACCAATATAACTGGTTCTTTTTACGTTAATGGGAACTTACAAACAGTAACTTCTTTTTATAAAACACCCAACTTTCTTTCTATAGTTTTCAGTAACGCTCCAACACTTGAAATGCACCTTGCTACTGCCGAAGGGACGTCACTAGGGTTTTATAACATTTCTGGAAGTTTCAATATTCTGTCAGATATAGATTCTGTTAAATCAAAAAGTCTTATTCCTTTTGTAAATGCTACATCAAACATAACTACTGACGGTACTGATCTAGGTTCTGCAGCAAAGAAAATCAGAAACATTAATATGGCTGGTGATATCTATGGAGGTGGTAATATCGGTGGTTTTGCGAACATAACAGGAAGTAATGTTTGGGGGGCGGTATTTAATTAATGGGTACTTTAATCAACCAAGTAAACACAACAGGAATAGCCTACTCAGTATCAGGGGAAACTAGTACAGCTTACTGGTCTTATGCCTTTGGTAATTCCATCTGGTGGGAAGTTGAAACTGGGACTGCTTCTTCCATATGGGTAAAGCATCCTGCTGTTACCTGTGAGTTTTGGAGATACTCAATAGCTAGTCAATCTTGGGTGCAGATTCACTCGATAAATATTGGTAAGAGTTCTTCTACCGTGTATAGGGTGAGGAATAATCAAATGCCATCATCAGGAACAGTGAGGGCCGAATATAATGGTACAGATTCTTTCTTGTTTGCGTTCCGTGCTTATACTTATGAGGGAGAGAGGAGCAGAACAACGGAACGATTGTACGTTTACAATGTTGGAGCAGATACTCAGTACAACTCTACGGTTCAAGGCAAATATATCTATGGACGTTCACTCGATTATGCTTATCGGTGGCATCTAAACACCTCTCTTTCTCTAACACTCACAGATAGTTGGCTCACCACAACAGGGCTTAGAGGAACTCAGATAACATCTGCTTTGATTAAAAGAATGGTTAGTGTGAAGTCTGCAATAGCATTTACATAGGAGATTGTATGATAGAAGAATTGATAAGTAAAATAGATACACAAAAAATAATAGATACTCTAGATAATATAAGTATTCAGATTCCTTCTATTGCAGAAGACATATTCAATACATTTGATAGTCCAAGATTGAGTGTCGTACAGCTTGATTACGTTGGCCAATCCTATGAGGTAGCGAAGTTTTACATAACGATGAACTCTAATGTGGAGATTGCTCTTGATAAGAACTACGAATTTGATGTTCTGAACTTCTACTTAGATGAGGAAGAGAATACTATCCATGCTTATAATTCTCATAATGAAGAGGTGGCAAGTTATTACATTAACAGAGATGCTCTAACAGGTTATAACAATTCAACATACATGCGTAAGTCCACAGATGATATATATGTTCCTTCTTTTAGGGTTATGGATGGAGAGTACGAAACAGTTAGGAAATCATGGGAACAAACAGAACAGCTTCTCTGTTATTCAAATAAAGCAGACGGCAGGATGTGTTTCTACATAATTTTGAACATAGAACTTGATTATCAAATAACTAATAATCTCTTTGTGATGGAGGTGGAATAATGGCACAACAACCAACACAGAGAGGCATGATAGAACAGTTGCTCGTAAAAGTTATAGAGATTAGTGAAAACCAAGCAACTCAAAGTGCAGAGATCAAATCCATAAACAAGACTATACATAACGGTATGAGTCATCGCATCGATGAGACTCACAGGACTGTTATGCTCGTTAAAGAAGATCTAGAGGAGTACAAGACCTCTGGCCACCTTGCTCAGTGTCCTTATATTGCAGATGTCGCAGAAAGAAAAGAACGTGCAAAGAAAGGACTTCTATCGGGGTGGAAGGGGATTGCTGCGTTTGTTTCACTCGGTACAGGTATTGGGGTATTGATAAGTACCTGGATAAAAGTAATAGGGGGATGATATGGCATATACAACTGAAGATGGGAAAGTTAAACATAAAACTTTATGGGTAGTCGTGTTTTGGTGTTTTATGGTTGTCGGAGCATTCATCGTGCAAGCAATGCTCCCTGATTTAGAGATTCCACTCTCCCAGGTAATCACAGTAGCAGGGACTCTCTCTACTGCGTATGTTGCAACAGATAAGGGAATAAAGATAGCTGGGAAGCTAAAGGATAAATAAGATGGAAATTATATTCGGTATTATTGGGGTAATCTTTGTGTTCCTTGTGAGTTTACTTAAGATCGAAAAACGAAAGACTTCTAATGAAAGAACGGCCAGGGAACAGGTTGAAAAGGAACGAGATAAACTAAAAGTTATAACAACTATTCAGGAACAGGCTGATGAGATAAAAGATGATCTTGTTATTAAGAAGGAAGATAATTCCCAGGATAAAAAAGAGGTTGAAGTTGAGATTGAGGAAATTATAGAAGATAAAAAGGAGGAGTTATCTGATGAAGTTAAGAAGCTTGCTGCTGATCAGTATAAGCGTGCTAATGCTCGTAGGGTGTCAAACAAGTGAAGTTTTAGTCCCAGAATATATAATCCCTTCATTCGATGTTTTCGAGCCTCCAAGAGTTCCTATAGATCTCATCGAAAAGCCAATGACTGATGCAGATATTCTTCACAATAGTGTTCAATTTGAATTCTTACTTTATGACTGGCAGGATTATGCGGACGGATTGAGAAGGCATTTAGAGAAATTAGGAGGTGTGATTATTCAGTAATTAGGCATTAAAAAGAATTTGGTTAGCTTAAATATTTTAAATGTGATGGCCTTATTGAATCAGATTTATTGGCACCAGAAATGATTCTTCCAACTTGATCTTCAGTAAACGGGGCTTTCATAGTAACTTGCCCTAATATTTCCTCATATTCCAACGTCTCCACTAGAACATACAAAGGGGTACTATAATCAATATAGGATTTGTGAGTAATAAATTCATGTTCGCCACGTTCAAAAACACAAGACAAGTCTTCATTCCCATTATTATTGACAGTAGTCAAATAAAAACATATTGCAATTTCTTTATTGTTCTCATCATGAATTATTTTATTAACTACCACAAAAAGATGTTTTTTCTTGTTTGGATGGTTTGAATGAATTGGGTGGTATTTTAGAAAAGAGGATCCAACATCAATCATATTGCAATTGACTCACGAGAGATAAAACTTTTTAAAGTAACCCCTGCAAGTATCTGATTTTTTTCTTCTTCATTATCTGCCGTAGCTTCAATGATTTGTTCAATATTTATATCTAGACGAGAATCTTTGGGGTCTTGCCACTCAGGTACGTTTTCATGACAAAATTTTACCATTTCCCATTGGGTATAGTTCTTAAAATATTCATCTAAATCATTTAGCAATTTTAATTCTCTTTTGCTCAATTCGTCATATTCAATCTTAGACAACAGTGATACTTCATGGGAACCAGATTTTTCAATATAATTGTACCAATAGGATTGATTTTCAATATCTTGAGTATGATTGATTTTGTCTAAAATATTACTAACAATTGGTCCGTGTGGTAGAGAAAAATATTTATCACCTGTTATTGGTTCGTACCATTTTTTTATTGATACCCTGTCTGCAAGATACAGAAGCTTAATTAATTTCATGTGGTTCATGGTACAACCGTTTTTTTCGATGAAAAACGCCGCAGCTTGTGTTGCTCTTTTTTCATTGAATTCAAAATTTATCATAGAACCTCTTTAAATGCATTATTAAAGTTGTCATACTTTATATGCGATACTATATGTAATATAACACAATTGCACACAATAGTGTAAACTTTATATAGCGTATGGAAATGTTGTAGTTAAGCATTTCTATTATAAAACAACACTACGGTATATTATATTGTATATGCTAGATTCTATTTCTTGTAATAAAGAACCTTTTTTATTTAATTAATCTAACATTATTTATTTATAGATTAAATCAATTTCTCTTCTTATGATTCCTGATAAATTCTTTAATAATGCTATTGAATTATCAAAATAATCTTGATCAATACTGATTCGTTCATTAATTTTACCGCGCGATAAACTACCTGCTTTGATTAGATAAACATTATTGATTATTGAATTATTATGAATAATTAAATCTCTTGACGCTTTTAACTCTATATAATCATGAATTAAAACATCTGAAATTTTAACGCCTGAAATCGCAGCGAAGTATTCGAAATATTTTAAGGGAGATAAATAAGATATATGAGTAATTATATTTGAAATTTGATTATCTAATAAACTATTAATATCGTTGAATAATAATATTTGTTCTAGTTTAATATCTTTGTTAATGCTTACCCCAGAGACTGATGTTGTTGCTTTTTGTGGGTATTGTTTCAAAATTTCTTTTAAGCTAGTAAATAAAAAATCTTCAAAATCAGAAATGCAAGATGATAGTATTGCTTTATATAAATCATCTTTTAAAAATCTATTATATATATTTTGTAGTTCTTTATCTGTTCTGTAGGCATACTTAGTTTTTTTGTGTGAGGGTACAAAATATTTCAAATCTTTCTCATAATCTTGAGAACTATGATAACACTTCTTTTCTTTTTCTAGAATTGGTATGGCTTGATTTACAAAAATAAATGTATCATTTAATTTTCTAAATAGTATTAAATGTTTTTTATAGATTTTTTTAGATAGCGCACTTTGTCTGGACTCTTTTATTTTTGCCATAGAACCTCTCTCATTGACTCAAATATCAATGTACTTTAATAATAAAAAGATTACCAACTTATATAAATGATTATACACATCGATTATTAATTAACAATCTTTTGTCTAAATCCTTTTATAAGTGTGTAATAGTATTGATTTATTGGTTAAATATAACTTTCATTTTTATGAAAGTAGCTTTGCCAATTGATTTACTAATTCATGCTTGCAAGTTTTTTTGGAAAAAAATTGGTAAGAGCTTATCACGCTCATGACATTTCGCTGTATAGAAGAATAGTAAAAAGTGGGACTACCCTAGGCACACTATTAGTCCCACTTTATATACGGCACAGGCGGTTTATGCGTTTTATAGTGTGCTAATCCTTGATATTGTGCTACACTACTGGTAGTAATGACACTAGACGTCGGCCTAGTATTTCTTCCCAAGCTCGTGACGAGGGTTCGACTCCCTTCAGACGCTTAACACTTTAAGCCATATAATACAAACAATTAAAAAACCTCATTCATAAGATTATTTGTTTATGTATAAAACTTTTCCTTGACATGACAGCAAAAATGACAACAAAATAAACACATGAGACAACAATACACCCTATATAAGAGATTTACTGACAACAAAAAGTTTAGTTGGTACTTCAGTTACTACAATGTAGATGGCAAACGAATGTATAAAGCTACAGGCAAAGTGAAAAAAGGAGATGCTCGTGAAGTAGCTGATGAATTTATTTCTTCATTATCTCCTCAATCAATGACACTAAAGAAGTACACTGAAAACTTATTCATTTGGGAGAGTTGTTCTTGGATTAAACGCCAACATGCTAAAGGAAGATCTTTTTCAGAGAGTACAGCACGATCACGTAGAAGTCATCTTTATAATTATATCATTCCAAAGTTTGGAAATAGAAAACTAGAGTCATTGAATAGGGTTGAGATTGAGAATTGGTTGGTCAATTTACAAACCCATGAGAAAAAGGATGAGGAGCAGAAGAAGGAACAGGTACAAAGAAACCTTTCTAATCAAACTAAAAATCATATACTCTATACGTTCCGTATAATCTTAAGGGAAGCAGAGAGAGAACGTATCGTTCCTTTTAATTGCTTAGAGACTGCTGAGTCTTTAGCAAATAAACCCAAAGAACGAGGAGTCTTTAGTAAAGAAGAATTGAATCTGTTATTTCCAGAGGACATAGAGAAAATGATCTCTATTTGGGGAAGAAAAGAATATGCTTATTTGTTCTATATTCTAGCTACTACAGGATTGAGATCAGGAGAAGTGAGAGCATTACAATGGAAACATATTTTGTGGAACGAACAGAGAAATGGTCTTAGAATTGAAAGAGCAGTAAAAGATAATGGTGTCTTTGGAACAACTAAAACAGGTCATTCAAGAGTTGTGTTGCTCACTAAGAAAGCTGACGAATATTTACAAGATTGGTTGAAAGAGTCTCCCTTTGATCAAATGAATGATCTACTCTTTTTTGGTAGTGATAGATCTAAACCGGTAACAAGAAAAACCATGGCAAGACATTTTGAACAAGCATTAACACGAGTCAAAATAGAAGTAGGTAATAGAAACCTAGTGATACATGGATTCAGACACACCTACAATACTCTTCTACGCCCTTTATTACCTAAAGATGTGTTACAATCCATGACAGGACATAGAAGTGATTCCATGACTGATAGGTATGATCATTCCAATCAACAAGATCAGCTAAACATTCTAGTAGAATATCGAAATCTTTTAGATAATTTCAGTGATTTAATTTAAACTCTCCCTGATTTTACTAATTTCCAATATTGTATTCCCATGGCAGTAAGTTTGCAAGATTTACTATTCATGGCTGCAAAGTACATATATTCTTCTCCCACAGGTTTTACAAGCCCTTCACTCGTTAGTTTTTGTAATTCTTTGAATACAAGGCAGTTATCTTTATTATGTTTTCTTTCGGTATCCTCAAAAGAAGGATTTAATTGGAATTCATCGTAGGGTGATTCAAAATAGAGACACAAATTCCTAAGAATTTTTTTATCAATGGGAGAGGGCACATCTCTGAGTGAAACAAGTTCTGATACATTAGTTTTAAAAAGAGGTCTTTGCTCCCAAGGTCCAAGCGCTCTATCTACATATGCATAAATACTTCCTGTTGTTATATGTCCTAAAAGGTCCGCACAACTTCCTTGGAGAGCATCTATAAGTAAAGATGTAAAGACGCCATGTTGGTTTTCAATTTCACTAGAAGTTTCATCACCATTGCTTGATGCTAATATAGTAACCCCATCTGCAATTTCTGCACAATTTGATCCAGAATTTGATGGTGTGCCCATATTCCCTGCGTAACAACAATCTAGTATCACTATTCTATTTTTTGCTATTGACTGATTTACTAAACTCAATATCTCATTCATATTTATACCTTCATCATATTGAGTCGCATCAGGTGTGACTAAGTATCCCCCACGAGTGTTTACATGACCATGACCAGAATAATAAAATAGAGCAACATCAGGACTTCCTTCAAATAAACTGATGATCTCTTTTTTCAAGCTAGCTCTGGTAATAGTAGACCTGTTTGACAGTAATTGATGGACCTCAAAATTAGGATCCCCATTACCGTCTCTTTCTAATAGAGTTGATAATCTAGTTGCATCATTTATACAGGCTGTTAACTTATCGTTTGGGTAGTCATTAATTCCGACAATTAAAGCTTTTTTCATTATTAATTCCTTTTTATTAATCTTAAAGAGAATCTAGCCAGTTTTTAATATTACTCCATGTCCAAGTAACTATTCGCACACCGTCAAGTTCATGTGGGAGTTGAGCAGGTTTATCATTTTCATATCCCCACAAACCCCTTCTTGGTATACCTTCTTCTTTAGCACAATTAATTTCCCAGAGTTGTCCTTCAGCATTCTTTGTATTTTTAGTGACAATTATTATCATACCATCACAACCTTTAATTTTTGTTCTACAATTTGTTTTCCACTCTGATTCCCATGGTTTTTTTGCTGACATATCTACAAATTCGAAAGGTGATTTTTCATTTTTAGCTTGCCCTACTAATAGGGTTTTTAATGAGAGATCTTCAATTGCGAAAGAAATAAAAATACGATTTTTTTTTGCCATATAGACTCCTTTCGATTAGTTCTTTTAGATCGAGGTTTTTAAGTCAAGTTTAATAATGGTATAGTATTAACTAGTATATTAATAAGAACTATCTTATTATCAGAATAGTATACAATGCTCTATAAGTAAAGACTTAATATTTGCAATTTATTATAATAGGGGGCATCAGATTCCTTTAATATTTTAAAGTTCATATAAACTAATACGTTGTTCATTTATCTTGTAATGCTTCCCTTCTTTTTCCCATTTCTTAACAATAAGATCTCTATATTTTTCATAAGTCTCTTTAGTTATATGTTTTTCAATTTTATCCATTTTAAGTAAACCAGTGTTTTTACCATAAAAGCCCCACCACCTACCAACATTTTTGTATTCTTCAGGAACTTCATGTTGGTATTCTTTTGCTTTTCCTTTATTTTTTCCAATATACCAGACTATATAGCAAACTAATCCTTTAGCATTTTTACGGACAATATCAGCTTCAATACCAGCCTTTTTATGTTTTTCAATTGCTTCATTTCTTTCTTCTTCTGATATTTCAATTTGTGTATTTATCCATTTTGATACCAGATTACTCCATGACTTTAAAGCCCATTCTCTAAGTTTATCCAAGGGTATAGGAGAACCAGAAATTAATACTAAATGGAAATGAGGAGCACCTCTCTTTTGGAATTCCATTTTCCAAGGGAAGGCGATTCCTCCGTAAACTTCTCCAAATTTCTTTAAACGTTTAGCATATGCATCTAAGTGTCTTTTTAGAATTCTACCATCTTTGGGATATATTGAAGGATAAGTAAGGGTTAACTCACGGATTGTATCTTGAGGAATATATGTCCAATCCATTGTGAGCATAGCTTCAAAAAATCTTTTTCTACTTTTCATTGAATATTCAACAATATTAGATCTCTCGTTATATGTTTTTCTTATTGGTGGGAGATACATCGATTTTTTTACTATTAAGGCATGATGAGATACTTCCATTTTATAGGTGATTTCTCCACGTTCTCGATAAAAAGCATCTTTGATAATAGCCCATTGCCAAGACAAAGGAGATCCGTTTCTCTCTTCATACTTTGTCGCAATTCTTTCATACACAGATTTACTATCGTTCGCAATGTAATATTGATAGTTTTTCAATCCATTTCTACAAGATAAGTTAGGACCTATTAGACCTAGTTTCTTTCCTGTTTCTTTTGAAACGGCGAGATATGGAACAATAGATAAACCAAGGGAGTCGAACGACTCCTGTTCCATAATCTCTTTTGGTTTTTCTTCAGGGAATAACTCATATTGTTTTTCGTTCATATGATACCCCTGGCACGACTGTCATTTCTTCCAACCACTGCAACAATTTCACTTCACTGAAACGAATCAATCCACCAATTTTGATGAATGGAATTTTTCTTTGAGAAGTGAATCGATATAGAGTCGGTTTACTGACTTGAAGCAGGTCTACTGCTTCATCGAGTGTTAGCAATTTATTCATGTCTCCCTCCAGAGATTGAGGGTTGCTAACAAGGGGAATTTACCATACCTTATAGGTATTCACTGGGTGGGTTCGCCTCGTGCAACCTTCCTTGGCTCTTGGTAGCGCCAACTACTAAGAGCCAAAATTTATCCTTTTTATTTTTTTATATTTTCCTTTATTGTCTCTTCCATGACAAATTCTGCTACAGTTTGTTTCTCAATCCTTTGCATAAGATCTGGAGGAGATCCAAACATTTTACTACTTCCAAAACTATTGAGAAGATTATGAGTCTCCTTTTGTAAAACTTTATATCTATAAAGTGAGAAACCCAAAATTTCAATTTTTTCTTTGAATTGTTCTTCTGAAATTTTGTTTAATTTTATGCTTCTTAATAATTCATAGGTTTCTTCAAATTCTATGTTAATGAGTGGATAATCTGATGGGATTAATCCTTTCTCAGAATATTCATTGAATAAATCCAAATATTCACTAAGAAGTGTTTCAGCCTTTCCCGACATTTCAAGAAAATTGCGAAGGACAGTATCATCCATAGTAACTACAAGCGATACGACTGATCTCAATACCTGACTCATTGATGGACGTGCTGCAACAATAGAGTTTTTTCCATACAACATAATACGATCTACGAAAGCATCTTTAATCTCATCATTTAGTTCAAATGGTATTCTAGCCATCTTTGTCTCCTCTTGTATATTTTAATCAATATTTTTAAAATCTGTATTTATTATAACACGGTTGTACAAAAAAGATAAAATTATGTACAAAATAATTGGGTAAATTATGAATTGTTAATTTATTTTCCTGTTAGTTCTTTATGTGTTAAGGTATTATTATTCTGAAGAATTTTGAATAAATAAATATTTTTCAGCACTTTAGGACGAATGGAATCTTTAATATGGGAAGGATCTGTGTATATTTAGATCATTTCAATTTACTTAAGGTATATTTACAATATGGATATTTAGAACATCCATAAAATTTGCCATATTTGCCATTTCTTATAATTAATTTACTCCCACATCTTGGGCATATCAAGTTTCTTTCTAATTGTTGTCTCGTATAAACAGCACTTTGAATATTATTGAAATGTTCCTTATTAGTGACTTTATTATGTTCAATGTTAGTAGAAATTTGATGTGCAATATGCCTTACTTGGTCTATAGATAAGCTGGTATTTTGTTCATCCTTTATAGTTTGTATAAGTTGATGTTTATATATAACAGGAGTTTTTACATTTACATTAACAAGGCGAGCAGTACCAACAAATACAACGATTGGATAATAAGGTATGAATTTTTGATTTACTAGAGATATAATTTCTTTTAAAGCATATATATGGGACCAATTCTGCTTTACTGGGTTCCTAAATTGATACTTTTTTGAATATACAGTTTGGTTCCAGAATGTTGATTTTTCATTCCCATGAATCCAACCTTTATAGTTTTTTGTTTCTATCACAAAAATACCATAAACAGAAATGACCACATGATCGATTTGGCTACTTCCATATTGTGTTTGGATCATTACATCATTTAATACATAGTACTCATTTGTATTTAATCTCTTCAATTCTTTCGCAATTATATATTCACCTCTTGTTCCTGTGGAAGGAATAAGTTTTAAAGTGATCAGAATAATGATTATTGTAATACAGCCAATGACTACTAATAACACTTCCATTTATTGATTACTCTTTATATAAAAATATATGTGTAAGGATACGTTTTATATTAAAGGTTTGTTTAAGAAAAATCAAAAAAATTAATTTGAATAACGATGTAACTTAACTATATATATGATTCTACTTTTATTATTAAAAAGTATTCTTCTCGGCTCGTAAATAAAATGTTAGGTAATGACAACAAAATGACAACAAAATTTCTAAATAGTTGTGATTATGAATGAGTAATTGTGATAAAGAATGATAAGAGGGATACTTTATAAGTGTTTATAATATAATAACTTCTGTAGCATTATTGATAAGATTTGATAAGACCTGATAAAAGGTTAAGACGGCTTCCCAAGCTCGTGACGAGGGTTCGACTCCCTTCAGACGCTTATCTTAAGTCATTATAAGTAAACAAGTTAAAAAGTTCTACTACCTAGACCAAAAGGCCAAGATCACAAATGTGGCCTCTTGGTGGCCATTTCATTGGAGATAGTATGAACACAAATTTACTGGCACCTTACCTTTCAGGCAAAATTTTCCTCTTTCGGTACACGGATTCCTCAGGGAAAAGACATCGACAATCCACTGCTATGACCAGAAAGTCAGATGGTCAACGATATATTCGTGAGTTCATGGATACACTCAGGAGTGGAATCGACTCTGCAGTTACCGTGCGTGAAGTTTTAACTCTGTATAAAGATCCACAGACAAACCCTAAATGGAAGCAAGCTCAAGTTACCCTGGAACATTATTCTGATAGATACGCATTATACGTTGCTAGGAATGCTAAGGATCTCGAGACACTTCTAGAAGGATCTATGAAGAAATTTTTGAATTATGAAACATATTCTTCTGTCTCATTATGTAATGCTACTATTTCAGTGTCTGCCTTACATGTATAGTCCATAAACAAAACGTGGGTATCTTTATATATGTATTATTATAAAAGCATTCTTTTACTCCTAGAAGCTTATGTAGCTAATATTAAGAACCATTTCTTCTAAAATTTCTCTTGAAATATTACCAATAATAACTTATTATACCAAATAAAGGTTTAATAAGGAGTAATAAGAAATGAGAGAGCAGTATTATACGGTTGAGCAGATTGCACACATGCTGAACATTCATCCAAAAACAATTCAGCGCTACATCCGTGAGGGGAGACTTCGCGCAACCAAGATCGGGAAAGGCTGGCGCATTACTGGACATGATCTAAGCCTCTTTGCTGAAAGAAATGTCAATAATCCACCTGAAGAGTCTAATTTAATGTCAGTTCAGGATCGAGTGAGGAGTACGTCGGTGATTGATATAAAGGTGAGCAATAAAGATGAAGCCTATCGGATCATCAACGCATTAAACGCAGCAATGAATGTAAAACCACCTGAATATGGAGAAGCTTCTCTAGCTACACAATTTATTGAAAGTGATAATAATGTACGCCTCACACTTTGGGGTAACATTCAGTTCATGGTAGCAATATTCAACACGATTGAAATGTTTTTAAACCAGGAGGAGGATTAGGGAAAATGGAAAATTCAACTGTATTCAAGACGAATACTGGACGTGAGATAATTCGCAGTTACTACAACTCTATTTTAGGCAGGTTCCCACTTATACAAAAGTATATACAAACATCCTATGGTAATACTTTCATTCTCGAAGCGGGAAATGAAAAGAATCCACCAATTGTTCTTCTTCACGGCTCTTGTAGTAACAGTTCTGCATGGCTAGGTGATATTGCAGAGTTAATCAAGTATTATCATGTTTTTGCTGTGGATATCCTTGGAGAACCTGGGAACAGTGAGGATAATCGCCTGAGTATTCAATCAAATGATTATTTTCTTTGGTTGAACGAGGTTCTAAATATTCTAAGTATAGAGAAAGCAATATTCATGGGTAATTCATTAGGTGGATGGCTTGTGCTTCATTATACCGCTAGATATCCTGCACGGGTGAGAGCACTCTTGCTTCTAGCTTCATCAGGAATAATACCTCCTAAACAAACCTTTCTTGAGCAGACTGCGCATATCTCAAGCGATTTCAACAGTGCAAAGGCAGTAAACGATGCGGTGGTAGGAGATTTCTCCATGCCTAAGGAAGTTCTAGAATTCATGATGTTGGTATTAGAAAATTTTATTCCTATTACAGGAGCACTTCCTATTCTTACAAAGGAGCAACTGAAAAGGTTAACCATGCCTGTACTCTATATCGGGGGAACAAATGATGTAACGATGGATACGACTCTCGCAGCACGAAGGCTTTCACAGTATGTCCCGCAGACAACCGTGATTCTAAATGAAGGAGCCCATGTTATCACTGGCGTAGCTGAAATAGTTATTCCTTACTTGGCAGACAAGCTTTAGAGACGCGTGCTATTGCCCGGTTTAGAAGATTTGTGGAAACTATCTCTCAGATGAATTGCAAAAAAATAATTCATACGAACTTTGTGTGAAGAGAATCAATTTCATGGATTACCATGCTTTATTATTGGTTAAATCACTCACAATTATGACTGATTTAATAATGGCATATCAGCTTCCACATACAAATAGAGTAGATGTTTAATAGTATCCTTTTGGGGAAATTTATCTGAGTGGTTAACGTGTTAGGTTGACGCTCTATCTTCAAGAATAATGAATCCAGAGCATCTTTTCAATCATCCAAACGACGTGGCGAACACCCTGTTAAACTGGATAAAATATACCCATATGGCGAGAAAAGATAATGGTGAATTGGCATTGCGCCCTGAAAGAGTCAAGGAAGTTGATGACTTTCTTGGAAAAATATGCCAATTATAGACAGGCTTAACCAACAGGAATATTTCAAGAGAAAATATGGGGCTGATCCTTGGCATGAGAAGGATACTAGGAATCTACTAAATACTGATTCGATTATACCTGCATTTTTCAGTAGCCATAAAACTCAAAAGGTGTTTGTGTTTGAATCTCTTACATCTCCAATTACCGAAATTACGAAAACTGTAATTGATACAATCCTTGAAGCAACAAAGATAATATCAGAGACTGTTATCAATAATTTACAAGAAATGTATCCCAGACGATCCATAGACGTTTTATTCTCTAATTACTATGAGATGACTTTCAAAGACACAGGGAATGCCACAGAATTTGAAACAGTAACAAAAGATATTTTTAAGGCTGTTTTTGGGTTTGTTGTTCATCATGTGAGGGCAGTTCATCAGTAAATTCAAGAGTCCAAGAGATTGCTGAAAAAACTTCGGTAAGAGGAAGTTCTATCTCTGTATCAGTATGTATCAACCTAATCAAGATTTATCTGTCTGGGGAACAAAATCACGATTGGGTAAAAAAATTATTCTCACTGAATTGTATTGTTACAATACATGATTTAAGTACATAGAATCTCTAGTTCCTTTAGTAGGTGGCTTTATGATCATTTCAAAATAGGGGGACTACCCTAGGCCCACTATTAGTCCCCTTTATATATGGTATAGGCGTTTCCTAGTGTGCTAATCCTTGATATCATCCTGCACTACTGGTTGTAATAACACTAGCTGTCAGCCTAGTATTTCTCGGTACGCTCGTGACGAGGGTTCGACTCCCTTCAGACGCTTATCTTAAGTCATTATAAAGGAACAAATTAGAAAGCTCTACTACCTAGACCAAAAAGCCAAAATCACAAATGTGGCCTCTTGGTGGTCTTTTCATTGGAGATAGTATGAACACAAATTTACCAACACCTTACCTTTCAGGCAAAATTTTCCTCTTCCGATATACGGATTCCTCGGGGGAAAAGACATCGACAATCTACTGGTATGACCAGAAAGTCAGATGGTCAACGATATATTCGTGAGTCCATGGATACATTAAGAAGTGGAATCGATTCTGCAGTTACTGTGCGTGAAGTTTTAGCTCTGTATAAAGATCCACTGACAAATCGTAAATGGAAGCAGGCTCAAGTTATCATGGAATATTATTCTGATAGATATGCATTACACGTTGCTAGGAATGCGAAGAATCTCGAGAGACCTTTATGAGGATTGAACAGTCCATACATATGAAATTTAAAATCAAAGAGAAGAATATGTTGTTACTTATCATCTGAGAAAAATTATTTGAAAGAAATCAATTTTCTTTTGAGAAATCCGGCTGCTGTGGATACTGTGGAATCTTCTCCAAGTTATTATCCCATGATGCTCTGCTTTCCATGTAGATGTGTCCTTTAGGAGAAATTTGGGGATCTGAATCCAATGATCCCGCTGGAACAACCAATAAGGAACCTCCCATTTGCAATGTGGGAAGAGCAGACCCACAGTGTGGGCAAAAGCTTTTTGAATGATGAGTTCCTTCAACTCTATATGTTTTTACTTGATCTTCCCCTGAAATCCATGAGATTTTTGCTGAAGATGAAAATAAATTGGACGCATGGGCTGAGCCTGTATCTTTTCTACAACGGGAACAATGGCAAAGATAGAAATCTTCAAATTCCCCCTCAATCTCAAATACACTTCTTTTACAAAGGCATGAACCTGTGTGTTTCATTGTTACCTCCTAGATAGATATACAACAACATACCATCAGGTAGGTTTAGGTGCAACACAAGGCTATTATTTCAACGAAAATCATTGTATAAGGGATCTTTGAATTTGGGCACCGAGTTAAGTTTGGTGTTTATTGTACTATAAAAGTCTAACTACGGAGTGAAGGCATTTTCTTGGACTCTAAAAGGAGAAGAGAATGTATTCATCCCCGATGAGCAATCCTATTATCTTTGAATTTATTGTGTTGATAAGGAAAATAGGGTTTTACAGGTGCCATTTGTTCTAACCACTTTTCAAAAACATTGTGTAAACCACTCTCGTTATCGTTTATGAAGACACTTACTAAAATGAGTATTATGTTAACCATCACAACACCATAATGGGGGGCTTAGAGAGTTAAGGATCTCCTTCAAGATGGATTCCAAGAGATTGACGTAGTGCTGATCAGAAATCAGGTGTTGCTGCTATGATTTACGTAGCAAAAAATATGAAAAAATTGAATTTACTAGAAGGATTAACTATTCTAGTAGTAGCCTCGGTTAACGAGGAAGACTGTGATGGGATGTGTTGGCAGTATCTCTATAAAGAAGAAAATCTTCGTCCTGAATTTGTAGTGCTAACTGAACCTTCCGATAAAAATATATATCGTGGACAAAAAGGTCGGATGCCTCTTAAAATAACAACTAGTGGAATTTCAGCCCATGGCAGTGTACCTGAGCAAGGAGATAATGCCATTTATAAAATGGCTCCGATTATTACTGAAATTAAAAAATTGAATGAAAATCTTCCATTTAATGCTGAACTTGGGTATGGAACAATTACAATTTCACAAATATTTTTTAGCAGCGCTTCTTCATGTGCTGTAGCTGATGGATGCTCGATTATTCTAGACCGTAGATTAACCTATGGGGAAACAAAGGAGCAAGTCATTCAACAACTGCAGGAATTGGAGAGTGTGAAAATATCTAAGGCTGCAGTTGAAATAATTCTTTATGATATAACTACGTATACTGGTTTGGTATATCCAACGGAATGCTACTTTCCTTCATGGATAACCCCTTATAATTCTCCTTGTGTAGAGACGGCGGTCCAAGCCTATCGAAGTCTTTTTGAAAAAGAACCTAAAGTAGACAAGTGGGTTTTCAGTACGAATGGTGTTGCTATTTCTGGATTATTTGGTATTCCCTGTATCGGCTATGGACCGGGAGATGCATGCGAAGCACACAAAGCCAATGAATCAGTTCGGATTTCAGACATCACTGATTCAATAGCAATGTATATGAAGATCCCTCGGTTGTATCTTGATTCGAAAACAAGGAAATAAGTAATATCCCTTAAGGGTATTATGTGGCTTTTTGTTGGAGTTGAAAAAAAATATTTTAAGGTGAGGATTTAAATGGTTCTTTTATATTACCTAGTTTTTATGTCAGCACTTTCGATCCTTGCAATTCCTATGTGGAAAATGGGAAAAAAACCGGAGAAGCAATTCCCTACTGGAAGTATTGCATACCTCTTTATAATTTTGTGCTCCTTTGCAGACAAGCGAAAATTTCTGTTTTAGTATTAATTGCTGCGCTGGCTTCTTCGGTTATTCTTGCTTTGATGGGCATTGATTCAGCTATCATTCGTTTTGTGATCACGTTTCTATTCTTTGGATATCTTAGTTATGGGCTTGCAAAAAAGTTTGATTTGAATGTCCTTTTATGGTCTTGTGTAGGAGGATTATTCTTTCCTCTAGCACTCTGGAGATTTGCATTCGGGAAAACCACCAATGTCGAGGAGGTTCCTGATACTTTATGATAATTTAAGCATTCCAAGGCTTACCCGTTTCTTTATTTTTTCCTAGATAGTCTCCACTTAAAACAGTGGGGACTCTTTTATAGTAATCAAAAAAAATTGTTTTTACTAAAGAGTTTGAAAAAGAAGGCCTACAAAACCCTTATGTATACGTATTAATCAGGTTCTAATGTATCGTTGAATACTCTTTATTATAGTACTTGATACACTTTTGAACGAAGATATCACCTAAGCATTCGTCGTGGACTTTTCACGGAGAAATCTCCCTTGTTTTCTAGGACAGAACGGCAATTAGGACTAAGGATACTGAACTCAGCGGCTCAACCTTTAGAAGAGTTAAAAATATTTTGGAGCTCCTGAAATCTTTAATGCAGGTCAGGAGAGTCAATTTACATCAAAGGTTTACAGAATAATAGTGAATGAAGCTAGAGCTGAATTCAGCATGAACGGACGAGGAAGAACATTAGAAAATTGAGTTATTGAAATATTTTGGAGAGTACTAAAATATGGAGAAATCTATTTAAAAGAATATCAATCTGTTGGTTGAGTAAAAGACAGAATCACTGCTTACATGAAAAAGTATAATAATATTAAACCACACACTTCTCATAGTATTAGGACTCCTAATGAAGTATGCCAAATAACAGTATAAATCAAACTTAGATTGTGCTATCTTGACAATTAGGTCTTGTATAAAAAAGTGTGATTAAAGATGCCTGTGAAAAATAATCATTTTCAATGTAATGAAGTTTTAGGGGAAAAGAATGGATGGTAAAGAGGACAATATTCACGATTTTGATATTTCTTTAATTTGCGAATATTTTTCAAGTATGGATCGTCAAGGCCCAGGAAGCAATGAAGCTACAATAAAAGCCTTGGGCTTCATTGATAACCTAGGGAAGAATTCAAATATTATTGATCTTGGGTGTGGTACTGGAGGACAAACAATAGTATTGGCCCAAAACACTCCAGGAAATATTACAGGTATTGATATATTTCCTCAGTTTATCGACATATTTAATAAAAATGCACAGAATCTTAACCTTCAAAGCAGGGTAAAAGGTGTTGTCGGTTCAATGGATAACCTTGAGTATCAGATAAATGAGTTAGATCTTATTTGGAGCGAAGGGTCGATTTATAATATTGGTTTTGAGAAAGGGCTCAAGTATTGGAATCAGTTTTTGAAAAGGGGAGGGTATATTGCTGTTAGTGAAGCATCTTGGTTCACCGAAGAGCGTCCAGCAGAAATATTTGATTTCTGGAATGATGCTTATCCTGAAATTGATACTATTCCGAATAAAATTGCCCAATTACAAAAGGCGGGATATGTTCCTGTGGCCTCCTTTATATTGCCTGATATTTGTTGGACCGACAATTTCTTTGGTAGGGCAATATCAGCACAAAAAATATTTTTGGATAAATACAAAGGTAATAAAGCTGCCGAAGACTTCATTGCATATGAAAGACGAGGAGCTAAACTCTATGATCAGTATAAAGAGTATTATGGGTATGTATTTTATATAGGGAAGAAAAAGTGAAAACCCTCAACTTTATAAAATATTCTATGGGAGGGTAATGATCCTGAAAAACATTATAATGGAACTGATCACACCTTTTTTTATATAAGTCATAATCTTAAGTTCCTATATCACGAAATTTCACAAAATTAGATAATAACATTTTCTTTGTGTACAATCACGGTTTGATTGTGACGAGGGTTCGACTTCCTTCAGACGCTAAACATCTTAAAGAGAAAGAATACAAATATATCTTTTTAATAATCCTATTTTTCTAAATATCCCTTCAAAATCATTGACAGAAAATAATTATGGGGGCTAAAATTATTCAGTAGTGCCCGGGATCCTTCCCATATTGCACCTTTGACTTTAAACTCTTCGGACACCCTGTTATCTCTTTACATGTGCTAGGAGGAGTATTATGAAAAAGGTCCTATGTATTATGCTACTAATGAGCATTCTTATTCTTTCTGTGACCGCAGATCCAATTTCTTTTGGAATCGGTAATTTTACAAGACATATTGACTCTTTATATGACGGAATTCCTGCTGAAAACCTGCTTGATCCTTCATTCTACCGGTTTGGGACTGATGCAAGATTTCAGGTATTTTTTATGGAACTTGCAATGAATGGGGTATTTACTAACAACAATGAGTTTTTCAATGGTATGGTAACACTCGGTTTCCATGTTCCAATTTTTGGGTTTTTAGATGTTGGAATTGGAGTTGGTCCTTACTACGGTCTTTTATTTGATACTGGGGAGGTTACTTCTTATCGACATTTTATTAACGACGAATTCCCTTTAAGCTGGTATTATACCCCTGTAGAGTCATTTATGGACATTTTTACCGATTCTGTTATGGGATATAGATTACACCTCGATGTTCTGATATCGAAAATATCTTTTGGTGTTTCACTCGATATTCCAAGTATGGGATACACGATTAGTGATAATGATCCGCAGGCTCTCAATATTAACACAGAAAAGATGCGTATTGGTCTGTCTGCAATGTATTGGTTCTTCTGAAAGTAGAGAAGTATCCTTTATTCAATGCTGTTTCATACTTACAACTGATTGATTTAGTTCGTTAGCAATCAAGATAAACTCATTACTTATTGACAGAGACTCTATTTTATTTAAAAGTATAAATATGAATCAATTACCGTTTCAAGAACTTCAGTCAATAGCATCTCTCTTTCGTGTCGTGGGACACCCAGCTAGGATTCAAATTATATATCTTCTTAATGAAGGCAGTAGGTGTGTGTGTGAGGTCGCTGGGATTCTCGGCTTGAATAAATCTGTGACATCAAAACATTTAGCGCAGCTTAAAGAGGTTGGTGTAATAGAGATGAAGAAGAGTGGAACCCAAGTTACTTGCTCTATTGCGATGCCATGCATCATCTCTATGATGGAATGTGTTGTAGATCCTCAAAAAGGAATGGGAGTAATTCAAAGTTTATCTGTTTGTCGTAAAGGATGTGAGTAAATCATCTCTTATTTCGTTGCAACCTTCTCTTTCTTTGCTTTTTCTTTTTCGAGTCGTTTATTTTCTCGCTCTAGTTTTTCTATTACAGCCTGTTCAACAAAGTCTCCAAGTTTGGTCTTTGTTCCATTATGGACATTTATAGTCCTTGCTAAATAGCTTAGTAGTTCTTTGTAAACTTCAGGGGTGGTCGTTGCCCACAATCTTACTGGTTTCATATGTACCCTCTTTATGTCACACTCTACCCGCATAGTAATTTCTTGATTTCCATCTGTCAACAACTCTTATTTCAATATTCACCATCAATAGTTAGATCGCTATGGAATTGGTGGTTTTAAAAGCGTCACTTTATATCTGATTTTATTGATTTTAGTAGTAGTTCATCACGTGAAATTTTCTCAAGAACTGCCTGTACAATGAACGTACTGATGTTCATTTTCTTGCCATGTTTATCTATTGTTGTGGAAAGATAGAGGAGAAGATCTTGGTATACTTTAGGAGTTGTGAGAGTCCATAATCTAACAGGTTGCAATGTGTTCTCCTGGATACAACGAATTGTTAATAAAAATAATGTTAAAATACACAAAAAGTGAAGTCAAGTATAAAATTGTTGTATTAAATAAAAAAAATACACATATGTGATATTTATGTTTATTAGTATGATATCTTCGTGAAATGTTGAAACTGTCATTTTGGAGTAATGTTAAAGCTTACCTCACTGGAGATATGAACCAGACTTGGCTTGCTAAGGAAATAGGAATTTCTCCTAGCAATCTATCAATGATGATTTCTAGGGATACAATTCCTAAAGCAGATGTTGCCTATAGAATTGCGCAGGTGTTAGGTGTCCCACTTCCTCAATTGCTGAAAGAGGAAGAATCAATACATTATGATAAAGTTGGAGAACAAAATTTTGGGTTTTACAATGATAAAGAATCTCCGAGTGCCTTGATTCCAATATGTTCAACAAGAATACGGTATGAAGACGAATCAGAAATCCTCTCATCAAAGAACTTTATAGGATCTATTAGAATTATTAAGGATTTAACGAAAGGCTCGGAGATAGATAAATTAATTGGGGTACGTGTCCTCGGTGATGAAATGAGTGGAATGCACATATATGAGAATGATATTGTGATTTTTGAAAAAGGGACAATCTCATCAAATGAATTATACGTGATTGCCCTAGGTAATATGATATCTGTAAGACGTTTAGAATTCATAATGGTAAAAAATGAAGTCTCAATTATGTGTGAAAACTCGCGTTACACTACAATAACTACTACCATGGATGATCCGAAGATAAAAATTCTTGGGAGAGTCGTTGGCTGGATTCATGCCCACAAATAATGAAGAATGATAAAGTACAACTTATCGCTTAGAGCTAATTAACAGAGAGAAGACAATAGATTGTAGAGGAATAGTCTCCTGGAGGTTTTCCATTAATTGAAGAAGGAGAGTCAAGATAAATTTTAATATCACCCTCTAGCGCTTGAATACTTACCGTGCTTCCTCCGATTGGACTCACTACTGACTGTGAGGAGGAGGCGAAACTATTATTAGATGATGAAATTTTTGTAGCAGGTAAATTGGGTTTAGTGGCATCAAACACTACATTATATGGAAATGAATAGATGTTGCTCCCAATAGTTCTTGTGAAAAGGAATGTTGTGTTTACTGTGGAACTATTCGATGAAAAAGATATGGTTCCACTATCGTTGAAGTAGGAGTGGTATTTAAGAAATCCTACGTTAAGTGCGTCATTTATTGAGTTCTTATTTGATAAAACCTCGATTGGGATTAAATCATCTACTACACGTTCTACCGAGAACACATATTGCTCTGGCATTGAACCTAACCAAGACGACCAAAATGTTTGGCCAATAAAAGAAAGATTA
Source organism: Sphaerochaetaceae bacterium (assembly GCA_963663665.2). Classification (GTDB taxonomy): domain Bacteria; phylum Spirochaetota; class Spirochaetia; order Sphaerochaetales; family Sphaerochaetaceae; genus SABI01. The sequence continues at coordinate 351,923 of CAXXKP010000001.1, read as the reverse complement.
ATATCAACACCTTCCCCTGTAACACTCACAATAGTTTCATAGTTCGTGAAATATGATGAAAAATTTCTCGTAGTAGATGTCCTAATAATCGTAATTTCTACAATAGTATAGTCATATTTATATGTATAGATATATTGATTGCTTCCGTTGTACGTTCCAGCATTTCCATATTGATCAAATCCAGGCCCATTCTCTGTGAGCAGTTCAGGGCCGGCACTTGGTAGTGAGATACTATCAGAAGGATGTTCTATGATAGTGTTTATATTGTAATAATTGACTATTGTAGAACTATTATGTCTTTTCCCTTTGACTCGAGTTATGAAAAAAACCTCTTTCCATCCATTGGTATCACCATTCTTTGTGAAATAGAACCGATTGTTACTTGTTGATGATGCAATAGGGCCTCCATTTTCAAAGATGAGGGTAGTCCCTTCTCCCCTATATAAAAGTCGGCCTGCATAGCCAGCTAAACCTGTGTAATCATTTGAGTTATTGTAGGTACTCGGATTACTATTATCAGTGCCTGATATATCGAAACCTGTGATATTCGCTCCATTTCGATCATAGATGATAGTAGCTCCAAATAAATGAAAGGATATTGATATAATAAATATTAGTAAAATTATGCATTTTCTTCTTATAGTTATAGCCATTCTTTACATAATACAGATTTTATGAACATTTCTCAATATAGATCGTTTTTATGTATGTAGTTGAAACTCCAAATAGGGTTATTATAGATAGCTTGTAAATGGTAAGAACTTCCGATTTTGTAGTGGAATGAAATTTTTTGTTACTGAAAAATAGTAAAAATAGCCTAAATCTATTATTTGAAAGGCATTATCCATCTAATTAAAATATTATATTTAAAGTATTTAGGTTGCCGTGTAAAAGTTCTTAGAATAGTAATTGTATAATTATGATGATTATTGCATAATTAATAAATCAAATTAATGGGGGTTAATATGAAAAAAACATTATTACTAACCTTGATAGTTGCCCTTCTTATTCCAGCCGCTTTATTCGCAGCTGGTGTAAAAGAAGCCGCTCCTGCAGGTTCCCAAGCTGATTCAAAAATGGGTGGTGTACTCGTTTTTGGTAGATCAGGAGATTCCGTATCTCTCGACCCAGGTCGTGAAACTGATGGTGAATCATTCTATGCTACAACAGCAGTATATGACACATTGGTAGAATTTATTCCTGGTGAGACCGCAGTAAAACCAGCATTAGCAACAAGCTGGGAAATCACTGACGGTGGTCTAACTTGGACATTTAAACTTCGTTCGGGAGTGAAATTCCATGATGGAACACCTTTCAATGCGGATGCCGTAGTCTTCAGTTTTGCTCGTCAATTCAAAGAAGATCATCCATTCTATAGTCAAGGTCCTTGGAAATACTGGGGATATATGGACATGGATAACATCGTAAAAGATGTTGTGGCACTCGACGACCTAACTGTTCAGTTCCAATTAAAGAAAGTAGAAGCTCCATTCTTAGCAAACCTTGCGATGGACTTTGCTTCTATTGTTTCTCCAACTGCCGCTATGAAATATGGTGATGAATTTAAGAATAATCCAGTTGGTACTGGCGCATTCAAATTTGTTTCATGGAACAAAGATTCAGATATCGTATTTGAACGTAATGCAGATTATTGGGATGGTCCAGTATATCTAGATCGTTTAATTCTCAAAGTAATTCCTGATGCTACTTCTCGTTGGCTCGCATTACAAAAAGGTGAAGTAGACTTGATTGACTTCCCTTCAGCTGAAGACCTCCCTGCTATGCGTGCTACAGATGGTATTAAATTAATTCAACAAGCTGGACTAAATGTAGGTTACCTTGCTCTTAATACCCAAAAGAAACCTTTTGACAATAAATATGTTCGTCAAGCAATGAACTATGCTATTGATCAAAATGAAATTATTGCAGCAGTTTATGGTGACCAAGGTCAAGTTGCGAAGAATCCACTTCCTCCAACAATCTGGTCATATAATGATGACATAAAAGATTATGGATATGATGTAGCAAAAGCCAAAGAACTATTAAAGAAAGCTGGTTATGCTTCTGGGTTTGAAATGGAACTTTGGGCAATGCCTGTTTCTCGTCCTTATAACCCTAATGCTCGTAAGATTGCAGAAATCATGCAGGCTCAACTCGCTAAAGTTGGAATCAAAGCTGAAATAGTCAGTTACGAATGGGGTACTTACCTCGACAAGACCGATATGGGTGAACACCAAGCCGCTATGTTAGGTTGGACTGGTGATAACGGAGATCCAGATAACTTCTTGTGGGTACTCTTATCAGCTCCAGCTGCAGAACTTCCTGCTGGGAATATTGCACTTTGGAAAAATGCTGAGTTCACAGATTTAATTGCGCGAGCTAAAGAGACTGTAGACCAAGCAGAAAGAACTAAACTTTATCGTGAAGCACAAGTTGTGTTCCATGAAGAAGCACCATGGGTTCCAATAGCTCACTCAGTTGTTACTGTTCCTGCAAAAGAATCAGTAAAAGATTTCTATATTTATCCTACAGGAAAACGCGTGTTCAAACATGTGTACCTAGCAGACTAAGGGATATAATTATTCTAGTTGTCTAAAACACTTCACCCCCTATGAATGTAGGGGGTGATTACCCTTTATCTGTCTTAAAATGGAGTATCATTCTATATGTTTAAACACATATTAAAACGTTTATCACTGTTAATACCAACTATCCTAGGGGTAGTTACCTTAGTGTTCTTTATGATTGCCTTAGCTCCAGGAGACCCTGCCCGAGTTATGCTTGGAGAGAGAGCTAATGCGCAGCAAATAGCTCAACTCAGAGCAGAACTAGGGTTGGATAAACCTCTAATTCAACAATATGGACTCTATTTATCACGAATTGTTCGCCTCGATTTAGGGAAATCTATTACCAGTGGACAAAAGATAGCTCATGAGATTGCTGTGAGATTCCCAGCTACTATTGAACTTGCTTTATGGGCTATGATATTTGCCTCTATTATTGGGGTGGTTCTGGGGGTAACAAGTGCCATACGGCGAAATACCTTGGTCGATTACACAACAATGGGGACTGCGCTAGTGGGGGTTTCAATGCCAGTATTCTGGCTTGGACTTGTTCTGATCATGATTTTTTCAGTCTGGCTTGATCTTTTACCAACTGGTGGAAGAATGAATATTCGATATTTCTTTGAACCTATCACCAATTTTTATGTTATTGATGGCATCATATTATGGATTACAAAAGGAACTCCTAAATTCCTTCTTTCTGCTCTCCAACATCTTATTTTACCAACAATTGCACTTGGAACTATACCTCTCGCTATTATTGCAAGAACTACTCGTTCCTCGATGCTTGAGGTGTTACAGCAAGATTACATCAAGACAGCAAGAAGCGCTGGCATTAAAGAGAGAAGGGTTATTTATCGATATGCATTACGTAATGCTTTACTCCCTGTGATAACAGTCATCGGACTTCAGTTTGGTTTATTATTATCGGGAGCAATTCTTACAGAGACCGTATTCTCTTGGCCTGGAATAGGTAAGTGGATATATGTAGCAATCGGTGCTCGGGATTATCCTGCTGTTCAAGGTGGAATAATCTTCATTTCAACCTTCTTCGTCCTTATTAACCTTGTCGTGGATATTTTGTATTCAGTGGTTAATCCGAAAATTAGATTACAATAAGGAACTGGATATAATGAAACAAACAATTCAAACAACAGAAATCATTAAAGATCCAACTCCTTTACAAGAGACCTGGTATAATTTAAAGAAAAATAAAGGTGCAATGGTTGGCCTCACTATAATCTCTATCTTCATTTTTATGGCAATTTTTGCTCCGCTAATTTCCCCATTTGACCCTGTAGCTCAGATTATTGAAGATCGAAAGATCCCTATGTTTACGGATGGGCATATATTTGGAACAGACGACCTTGGACGAGATATGCTCTCCCGTATTATATACGGAGCACGAATATCAATGGCTATTGGTGTTGTATCTGTTGGGATTTCTCTTTTCTTTGGAATCCTCGTAGGGGTTACAAGTGCCTACTTTGGAGGGATTTATGACAAGGTAGTGATGAGAATTATTGATATTATGCTTGCATTCCCCTATATCCTTCTTACGATAGTTATCGTTTCTATATTAGGGCCTTCATTACTGAATGCAATGATTGCTATTGGAATATCACAAATACCACGCTACGCTCGTGTTGTGCGAGCATCAGTCCTTGCAGAAAAAGAATCTGATTATGTGCTTGCTGAACGAGCGCTAGGTGCAGGTGATTTTGAGTTGATGTTTCTCACGATTCTTCCAAACTGCTTATCACCCACGATTGTTCAAGCAACTCTTGGTGTAGGTGAGGCCATCCTTAACTCGGCAGGACTTTCGTTCTTAGGCCTAGGAGCTCAACCACCTACACCTGAGTGGGGTTTGATGATTGCTAGTAGTAAAGAGTTCATAACGAATGCTTGGTGGATTGTTACCCTCCCTGGTATTGCTATACTGCTAGCAGTTCTTGGGTTTAACCTTTTTGGGGATGGTCTTAGAGATATTCTTGACCCTAAAATGAGAAGTTAGAAGGAATTTACATGGAAAAAAATAATAATGATATACTACTTTCTATCGAGCATTTAAATTTCTCATTTAATACACAAAGAGGAATCACAAAAGCTGTTAGAGATCTTTCTTTGAATATTAAAAGAGGAGAAACCCTCACGCTTGTAGGAGAATCTGGGTGCGGCAAGAGTGTTACAGCTCATGCTATTAACCAACTGAATCCTATGCCTCCAGGTATGGTTGATAGTGGTAAGATCTTTTTTAATGGAAAAGATTTACTCACGCTAAAAAAAAGTGAAATTGAAGGATTACGAGGTACACAAATTTCTATGATTTTTCAGGAGCCTATGACTGCATTGAACCCTGTATTTACGGTGGGTTCTCAAATCGCAGATGTCTTCATGACACACCAAGGCATGGACAAGAAAGAGGCAATGAAGAGGGCAATCGACCTATTTCATCTTGTAAAAATTCCTGCCCCTGAAAGACGCGTACACGCATACCCACACCAATTATCTGGAGGAATGAGGCAACGTGCTATGATAGCAATGGCTCTTGCTTCTCCAGAACCTGGTCTTATGATTGCTGATGAACCAACTACAGCTCTTGATGTAACTATTCAGGCACAGATTCTCGATCTGTTGCAGGATTTAAAGCAACATATTAACATGTCGATTCTCCTTATCACTCATGATATGGGCGTTGTTGCAGAGATGGCTGATAGAGTGGTTGTGATGTATGCAGGCAGGAAAGTTGAAGAAGCAGATGTTGTATCTATTTTTCATAATCCATATCATCCTTATACTCTTGGTCTATTAAATTCGCTCCCCTCAAATAAAAAATACAAAGGGGCAAGCCGTCTTGAAGCAATACAAGGGACTGTTCCAGATCTTCTGACCATTAAAGATGGATGCCCTTTTGCAAATAGATGTGCCTATAAAAGTGATAAATGTTTAGCCTCCTTTCCCGAAGAGACAGTCATTGATGAGAATCACTCTGTGTGGTGCCATAACTATGAGAAAGTTAATAGAGAGAGGTCAAAATGAATAATAAAATAGTTGAAGTAAAAGACCTAAAGAAACATTTCTTTATTAAGAATGAAGGAACCAGTGAATCTATTTCTCTGTTAAAAGCTGTTGATGGGGTCTCTTTAGATGTTTTTGAGGGAGAAATTTTAGGAGTTGTTGGTGAGTCTGGATGTGGAAAATCTACATTAGGTAAAACTATATTACGTTTGTATGATAAAACAGAAGGTGAGGTCTTGTATCGAGGAGAAGATCTCTTTGAGCAGTCACCACATCAGATGAAAGAAATGACTAAGAAGATGCAAATGATTTTTCAAGATCCCTACTCGTCTCTTAATCCTAGAAAGAAAGTATCAAAGATAATAGGTCAATCACTCGATATTCACAACATAGGTACGATCAATGAGCGTCTTGAAAGAGTTGAATTGTTGATGGAAGAAGTTGGACTTAATCCTAAATATCGAGCTCGCTACCCACATCAATTCTCAGGAGGACAGCGACAGCGCATAGGAATAGCTCGTGCTCTTGCACTTCAGCCAGAGTTTATCGTATGCGACGAAGCTGTTTCAGCTCTTGATGTTTCAGTTCAAGCTCAGATTCTTAACCTGCTACTAGATTTGCAATCAAAACATCAGTTTACCTATATGTTCATTGCTCATGATTTAGCCGTTGTGGAGTTTATTGCAAGTCGAATACTTGTGATGTATTTAGGGAGAATAGTCGAAATTGCAACAAAGGCAGAACTTGTAGACCATCATGTTCATCCTTACACAAAAGCTCTCTTTATTGCATCTCCTGTGACATCTCCATTAGATAGAAAAGAGGGGAAACATCTTTTTCAAGGAGACGTCCCGTCTCCTATTAATCCTCCATCAGGATGTCACTTCCACCCTCGATGCCCATATGCAGTGGATAAATGTAAAGTAGCTTATCCTTCTTTAAAAGAGGTCTCTCCTGGCCATTTTGCAGCTTGCTGGGTTGTCCAAAATGATATTTCTTAGCTTTGCTCTACTTGTAACAGAGCTCCTGCCTTATTAATTAGATACGCTCCAGGAGCTGCTGTAATGAGTATTGAGAGAACTGCCACGGCAAGAATTATTTCTCCAGGGGCACTGCTCATATTATTACTTTTCATCGCAAGAAGAGGTCCTGCCCCGATTGCAGCTTGAACTGTCGCTTTAGGTAAATATGCAATTATAATGAAAAATCTTTCTTTATAATTGTAATTAGATTTTATAAGGCATATCCATGTACCAATAGATCGGCCTATGAGACCTAGGATAATTAATAATGCCCCCATTAAGCCTGCCTTCAAAGCCACTTCAACATTGACACTTGCACCAACCAAAGAAAAAAGTACTATTTCTGCAAATATCCAGATTTTCTCGAGTTTCTTGGATATCTCATGAGCGCTCTCTTCTCGTTTTTCTACTATGATAAATCCAAGTGCCATGACAGCAATAAGGGCTGCAAAAGGGAAGTGATACGACTCTAATATATTCCCAAGGTGTACTGTGATAATTGATATTCCAATAACAGCTAGAGCTTTTTTTGTTGCTCTAGGATGATAGCGATCAAAAAAGTGATATAGAATTACACCTACTAATAGACCCACCCCGATTCCAATAATTATTGAAAGAGGAATGCTTATAATTGAAAAAGCAATATGCATGTTCCCACCGGTATATGCCATCAATAGTAGGCTATATGCAACAATCACTACCACATCATTTATACTAGATGCAGCTAGCAAGAGAGTTGGAATGCTTTTATTTGTTCCCCGCCTCTCTTTTTGAAATTTTACCATCATTGGAACTACCACACCAGGAGATACTGCTGCAAGAATAGTCCCTATGATAGCAGATTCTATTAAGGTCAAATCTAATAAGACTGTTCCAAGGAAGGTAATAGCTATCGCTTCTGTGAACGGTGGCACAGTAGAAAGAAGAACTGCCAAAAAGCCTACTTTATTCAGTGATTCTCGTTTTAATTCAAATCCTGCTCTTAAAAGAATAATAATTAATGCGATAAGTCGTAAATCAGATGCGACTGAAAGCGTTTCTTGATGGATGAGATTTGTAAAAGAGGGCCCTAGTAGAAGTCCTACAACTAGCATTCCGACGAGACCTGGGATGTTAAATTTCTTACATACATAATCTGCTATGAGGCATAGTATGATAATTTCTGCGAGGTTTATTGCCATGATGTCTCCTGTAGTGTTATTTACTTATACTATTCTTCTTAATGAAAATATGCAATTTACTTTACTTAATTAATTCAGGCATATACTGTTCTAGAATAGAACGTGGAGGGAAATAATGAGTGTGTTTGATATAATTGCCTCTATATACGGTTGGTTTTATACATCGAGTGTGAATAATTACACAACGATGATCAACTCATTTTCACATCATATCAATCTCTCTGAGGCCTCAAAGATCTTAGATGTAGGATGTGGAACTGGAGCTCTTTGTGCAACATTAGCTGCGAGGGGTTGTAATGTAACAGGAGTCGATTCATCACATAAGATGCTAAAAGTTGCAAAGAAGAAAACTAAAGACTATAACATTACCTATGATATAGGAGATGCAACTGGGAAATTGCCATATGGAGATAAAGAGTTCGATATTGTCTTTACCTCATTTGTAGCACATGGAATTGCAAAAAATATGAGAATCCTTTTGTATAAAGAACTTGCTCGCCTTGCATCCTCTTATGTAGTGATTCACGATTATAATGAGAAAAGATCACTTATTACTGATATTCTCGAAACATTGGAACAAGGCGACTATTTCTCATTCATACAGGTAGTAGATGATGAGTTAAACGAATTTTTTCCTTCGATTAAAAAAGTGGCTGTTGCAAAGACTTCAGCGTGGTATATATGCTCTTGTAATCATAAAGGAAATAATTCCTAAGTTCACTGCTACTACATAGATTAAAAATAACTTTGATACATGTCCCATTGAAATCCCTTTGGTTTGTAAGGAAAAACCATCTTGTTTCATCTTAGAAAACTCTTTATAGCCAAAATACAAGGCAATTCCAACAGTAATAGAGACATCGATAGGGAGTATCGATGTAAACCCTAACACTATAGCAATGCTATAAGAACCAAAGAACTCACTAGCAATAAGAATTGAATTTGCTTTTTCAGAAAGGACTATAGAAAGTGTTTTTCTTCCTGCTTGAATATCACTGATTTTATCACATGTATTATTAATCGTGAGAATCATTCCAACAAGAAGCAAGAGAGGAACGGAAACAATCACACTCTCAATTGTCACACTCAGGGATTGTACATAGAAGCTAATGAGGAAAAGGACAGTTCCTAAAAAGCCTCCAGCAAAAAGTTCTCCTAATGGAGTTCTACTAATAGGATACGGTCCTCCTGTGTAGATAAATCCCACTCCCATACATACAGCTCCCACGAGAATGAGATAAAAACTTGTGAGGTATCCGAGAATAAGACCGAGGATGCCTGCAACTATAAAAAGAGAGAATGAAATAAGGAGAGCTGCTATAGGAGATACCTCTTCATGGACGAGAACTTTATCTTTTTCAAAATTCAAGGAGGCTGTATCAGTCCCACTTTTAAAATCAAAATAGGAGTTGAAACCTGTTGTTCCCATATCTACACAAAGGACTGCTACCAGCATGAGAAAGAAACGATTTACATGAAGTTCGCCAGTAAGCATCATGCTAAAGATTGTTCCGCTGAGAAAAGTACCCATACTAATAATTTTAGTGCGTATCTCAATTATTCGATTGAATTGTTTGAAAGTCATAAGTACTATATAATCATAAAGGATGTTTGATAAAAAGAGGTTTTTGTAAGAAAATGTATATTTATCCTCTCTTCAAGAATTCCTTTTAAAAAAAACAATCGTATAAGGAACGAAACATGAAAAACTTTAAAGATTTCATTCCATTGTTACACGCAAAAGTGGATCCACTTTTGTATGGGGTGTACCCCCTTAGTATTCACTCTTTTAAAGATACAACTCTATTTATTGCAAAAGTAAAACAGCAGAAATATTTAGTAAGCGTCGGTTCTCATGTTGGTCTAATTGGAGAGGAAAGTCTTATTGATGGGAAAGTAGTTATCGTAGGTGACTTGAATTCTCATAATGCAAATGTTCTTAAGTCTATTTTTCCCTTCACGGCTCCTCGGCGTGTGCTACAAAAAGAGCGAACTATTGGAGTTGGAGACAGACTTGGGATAGCATCTCCTGGGCATATAAGAGTCTTTGAAGAGTATGATGCGTTTCCTGTACTTGCTCAACAGTCGATTAGAGAACTCAATTTAACCAATAGAACATATTTGGATGTTCTTGATGCTGCCACGTTTGCAGTATTCCAAGAAGGTTTCAAAAAGGGATACGGAGCTGATGGAGATCACTTGAAAAAGTATGAAGAAGTAAAAATGGCTCTAGATCTTGGGTTCACGATGATTACACTTGATTGTAGTGAACATATGCATAATGAGTTCGAGTCTATCCCTGTTGAGGAATTACGAGCCTCATATGTTGCTGATCCAGTTCTTGAATCAGAATATCTTAATAAGAGTTTTAAAGTTGCTGATGGAATTACAATTCACTTTGATGAGATTACTTTCAAGAGAATGGTAATGACCTATAAGGATGTTCTTGATTTTGCAACTTCAATTTATAAAACGTATTTTAAAAATGGTGTGTATGATGCTGATTTAGAAATCTCTATTGATGAGACAACGACTGCAACGACTCCAGATGAACATTTTTTCATTGCTAATGAATTAAAAAGGAGAGGGGTTGAGTTTGCAACTCTTGCACCTCGATTCTGTGGAGAGTTCCAAAAAGGAGTTGATTATATAGGAGATGTTGCTCAATTTGAAAAAGAATTAATTATTCACCAAGCAATTGCTTCCTATTTTGGATACAAAATCTCTCTACATTCAGGGAGCGATAAATTTAAAATATTTGAGATATTTGGACGAATCACAAAAGGTAAATTCCATGTGAAGACAGCGGGAACAAACTACCTTGAGGCAATGAAACTTGTTGCAATGAGAGATCCATCACTCTATAGAGAAATACATAAGTTCGCATTAACTGCATTTGATGAGGTGACTCAATACTATCACGTATCAACAGATATTAGCCGAATTCCTAATATCGATACATTAAATGATCATGATTTAGTAAAATTATTTGAGCATAATGATAGTAGACAATTGATTCATATCACATATGGGCCTATTTTGAATAAAAAAAAGGAAGATGGTTCATTTCTCTATAAAGATCGCCTATATGAACTGTGGAGTGTGTATGAAATGCAATATAGTGACCTCCTTTTTGGCCATATAAAAAGACATCTCTATGAATTATATAGGAATATAAAGGGTTAATATTTGCTAGTATTTTTGTAATGATTCTAATTACCTGCTGTACTAACAATACTGTGATATGTTAAACTTGTTATATCAAGTAAAGTTTCATGCCTTTTTTTATTGCTCCTTTTGCTTTACACTGATTTATGTGATATAGGAATTTTACTATCTAATTAGGTGCAAGTTGGGATAAGAGAAAACCTTTTAAATCAAGAGATAGCATTTACGATGGGGAAAGCCAATGCAACTTAAATATCAAGCCGTTTTAATGGATTTGCAAAATAAAATCATATCAGGGATATGGCCAGAAAATGTGATGATACCAACAGAACTTGAATTGTGCGATCAGTATGCGGTTAGCAGGATTACAGTTAGACGAGCCCTTGATGAACTTGTTCAATCGGGATTTATACGAAGAGCTAGAGGCAGAGGGACATTTGTTTGTCAATCAAAACAGTATAGCGAATATTACAATGGTCTTATCAGTCAAGATGGGGTTGCACCTGACAATGAAATTCTAAATCATATTCTCAGTGATTCAGAGTATTCAAAAGAAAGCGATCTTGTGAAAGCTATGCTTCCTCAGTTTAAGATTCCTTTTGATACAGGAGAGACGATTACGAGGATTCATCTCGTAAGGTATATAGGGAACTTTCCTTATGCTGTGATGAATATTTTCCTTCCAACTACTTTATCAAAGAAAATTGATCGTTCTCTGCTAAAACACGATTCTTTTCTTAATGCATATGAGAAGTCAACAGGAGACTCAATCCTAACAATTCATCGTTCGTTCTCTGCGGTTATTCCTGATAATGAGACATGTGCTCATCTGGCAACAAGACCTCAGAGTGCACACCTTTGGATGAAAAGTATTGCTTTAGGGCCGAGTAGAGAACCTGTTGCAATCAATTATGCGATTTACGATGGGAATATTGTAGATTTCTCAATCACCATAGATGCAAAGAACCCTCCCATCGGAGCTCTATAAGAAATATTTTCTCTCTTTTTAATCCCCTTCTCGATTTTTTTTGACAGAGGGGTTTTTTATGTTATGATAAATTATTATCACGTGAGTATGAGGAGAACAAACATGCGAACAATAGTGAGTATGCTACATGAAGCATCTCTCGAATTTCCAACTAGGGCTTATGCAACAAAGAAAGGGGATGGGAAATGGATTGAGTATTCGTACAAGATGGTCGATGAGTACAGTGATCTTGTATGTGCCGCCCTTGCAACTTCTAAGATTCCTTCTCAGAGTTCTTTTGGAATTTTAGCAGAGGGAAGACCAGAATGGATAATAGGTGAAATGGGGGTCATAAAACATAGGTCCGTCTCCGTTCCATTGTCAATTAAACTCACTCCAGAAGAAATTGCTTTTAGACTTACTCACAGTGAATCTGTTGGGATTATTGCAAGTAGCAACACTCTCGATAATATTGTAAAAGCATTTGATATTATGGAAAAAGAGAAGCCTGTTCTTTACTATTTGGACGAAAAAGATGAAAAATTAGAAATATACGCTAAAAAATATAAGTGGAAAGAGGGAAAAGAATTCTTTACGTGGTCGTACCTATTAGAAGTGGGTAAGAAAGCTCTTAAGAAGGATAGTACTATTGTTTCCGCAATCGAAGCTACGATAGAAGAAAATGATACGATAAACATTTGTTATACTTCTGGGACGACTGGAAACCCTAAAGGAATCATGCTTACCCATTTGAATTACTGGGCTAATTCACATGATGCAGTAAATTTATTCAAAATCCCTTCAAATGTATTTGAAACGTTGATTGTTCTTCCTGTTGACCACTCTTTTGCCCATACAGTTGGAATCTATACTTCGATGTTGCGGGGAATAACTCTCCATTTCGTTGATGCAAGAGGTTCAAACTCAGCCATAATCAGAAATTTCCCAAAAAATCTTGTTGAAGTTAATCCTACCTTCTTGATGACAGTTCCTTCAATTAGTGGCAATTTTATGAAGAAGATGAGTCAAGGTATCTTAGCTAAGGGAAAATTCCTTAATGGTATTTTTACAAGAGGCTTGAATGCAGGAATTAAGAGAAATGGGGATGGTTTTCATCCAACATCAACATGGGTTAAGATTAAAACATTCTTCCCATATACATTAGCATCTCTCCTTATATTCCCTAAACTCAGAAAAGTTTTTGGCAATAACATTGAATACTGTGTGGGTGGAGGCGCCTTATTAGAAGCTCGTCAGCAACACTTCTTTGCTGCAATTGGGGTTCCTGTGTATCAAGGATATGGATTAACTGAAGCTGCACCGATCATTAGTAGCAATAGTCCAACTAGCTATAAATTTGGTACTAGTGGAAAAGTTGCTCCAACAGTAACCTGTAAAATTATGAAAAGTGAGACTGAAGAGGCTAAAACCGGAGAGAGGGGTGAAATTGTTATAAAAGGCGATAATGTTATGAAGGGGTATTTTAAGAACCAATCTGCTACCGATGAAGTGTTAAAAATTGTAGATGGGGATACATGGCTCTTCACTGGGGATTTAGGCTACTATGACGAGGATGGTTTTTTGGTTGTCACAGGTAGAGCTAAAGCATTACTTATTGCAAAAGATGGTGAAAAATACTCACCAGAAGAGATTGAAGAGGCAATAATTAATCAGTGTGATTTAGTGAATCAACTTCTTGTTTATAATGATCACTCTCCATACACATCAGCTCTCGTAACATTACAGGAAGATAAAGTTTCATCTCTTATTGAAGAGGAGAATATTAAAAGTCCTGAGGCTGCATACGAAAGGATCCTTACCTTGTTGAAGCAATACGAGGAGGGAAGTAAGAGAAGCATTCCAGGCCAGTGGATGCCTTCAACTTTTGCTATAATTGAGAAACCTTTTAGTGAAGCTGATAAGTTAGTGAATTCAACTATGAAATTAGTTAGATATAAAGTAATTGAATATTATGCTGAGAGAATTAGACAAATTTATGGTCATAAAGAGCATGAGAATTTAAATATTGAAGCTATCAAGAATTTGTTTTTCAAAGACTAATCATTCTTTTTGCTGACATTCCTTACAGACACCCTTTAAGACGATATCGTGATGTTCAACTCGAAATCCGGTTAGATTGGAAAGGGTGTTATCTAGGTCTTTAAAGACATAAGAGTCAACATCATAAACCTTATTACACGTTGTGCATACTAAATGTGAATGGTCGTCATTTCTCCCATCATACCGCACACTCGCTTCTCCTGGAGAGTCAAAACGTTGGATTTTCTGTTGCTCTACCAAGACATTAAGGTTTCTATACACCGTACCTAATGAAATTGAAGGCATCTCTTTTCTAACCTCTTCATAGAGTTGTTCTGCGGTTGGATGAACTGCAAATGAATGAAGAGTATCAAGGATGAGTTGACGTTGCTTTGAGAACCTCATAGGGTTCCTCCTTGTCCGTTTTAATGAGAAGTAAATGTAGAGATACAATAATCCCAATTATACTTAATATAATTGTCACCACCATTGTCTTAATAATGAGTATTGAAATAATAATTCCAATCCATAAGAACATGATTGCTCTCACCTTCGTTCTTAAAGGAATACCTTGATGTGTTCTCCAGTGTCTTAAATACGAGCCAAATATCCTGCTCTGTTCAAGTTTCTTTGCTCTCTCTGGATCACTTATAGAATATGCAGCCGCAGCTAGGATTACGAAAGGTGTTGTAGGTAATATTGGGAGAAAAATTCCAATCATTCCTAGTGAGAGTGAAATATATGCTAATGTAGATAATGCTACATATTTTATTGTTTTCTTTTGTTTCTTGTTCATATCTTATTTGATAACCATTACTATTTTAAATACTCTATTGAATAATAATAGTCAAGCAATTAAAAAATATGACTTGAATTACAAGAATTTTGTATCATTTGGGTTCCTGGTCTTGTTGTATCTTATAGGAAGTTATTTTTTTGTCAGAAAATATGACATAAGTATAATTTTATAGTCGTTAGATAGACTATGTGTTAGTATAGAGATACGAAATGTGAAAAAAATATACATAGAGGAGGAAATCTATGAAGAATAAACTTATGTTACTAGTTATTGCATTGATTATGATAGTATCGTTTGTTTCGTGTGAAGGCGATATATTCCAATCAATAAGTAATTTTATGGGTGGAACATCAACAAACGTATTAATTGATGGTGAGATTATTTCAGTTCCAACTGCCAATATTAATGAACTTGATGCGACTCTCGGTGGAACTACTGATGATCCTGTTACACCCGAACAAGTTGCAGCGGTGAGAGAATCTGTAGAGAATATTTTAGAATCAGAGGGTGAAACTGAAGCAGCTAAAACTCTACTTGCAGAGCCTGTTGAAGAAGGTGAGATTCCTGATGAAGTAGCCGAAGCAATGGGTGATTTGGAGGATGAACTAGGTCTTGAAGAGGGAGACTTGGACATTGAAGACAAAGGTGATCTTGCAGCAGCAATTCTTTTGGCTGATCTGATGAAAAAAAGAGATGCACTTGGTGCAGATCCAACACCTGAAGAAAAAGAAGAACTCATTCAAGAAGCTCGAGTTGCGATTGAGTTCGTTAAAAAAGTAAGTTCTATCGGCGATATTGATGTTACAACTGCACTTACAGATCTTCTAGAGAGCATGATGGATGATAGAGCGATGAGGCAGCTGGTGAGCCGAGTCGAAGCCCCAAGTGGAATGAGTAAAGAAGATCTCATTGCAATCGTAAAACCATTATTCAATATGTATTTCAAAGTAATTGATACAGATAATAATGGAATCGCATCGCCTGCTGAAGTAAGTGCGATATCAAGACAATATGCGTTCATGCGTAGTGGATATGAATCCTTAGCTTTAGGTTTACCCGATACGCCATCTTCAGACTATGAAACTAAATTATCTGACATTGTTAACTACATTTCTTCTGTGATTATTTCATCAAATAATGCATTGATCCCAGTAGATATAAGGTTGGGTAACATTAGTCCTTATCCAGCAACAACTTTCTCCGTAATCTTGAATCTTGTAAAAGCATATGTTGATAGTGGCATAACCGAGATGCCTACTGGAGATGAATGGTATTTCATAGATGAAAGTGTTTATGATTTGTGGACAAATACACTTTTAGATTACCTGACAGTAGGTGATAAATACATAACAATCTTTACAACCGTAAAAAGATTGTCATATGCAGTACCAAGAAATGGTTTTATCAGCGGCCAGATTGATGAAATAACAGCTGAGCTTACCACTTTAATCGAAGGGGAGGAGTAAGAATATGCGTAAAATCATAATAATTGGATTAGCTTTGTTACTCGTTGTGAGTAGTAGTTTAGCGGCTTATACCTATCCAGATTTCTTTAGAGAGAATATTTCATTTATTCCAACAAGTGTAAGAACTGAAGGAATGGGGGGAGCCGGAGTATCGACGTCTACGGGACTAGATTCTCTTTATATGAACCCAGCAAATCTTGCTCATGGGAGATTTAGTTTGTATCTTCCTGCTATATCATTAACTGTGTTCAATGCAAAAAACATTGTAGATAGCGGAATGATACAAGATATCATAGATGGAAATGCAGGTGTTTCAACAGGTGGGAAATTCCTTGATACAATTGAAGCAACTAAAGGTGATCTTCTTACTACTGATGTAGCATTTGGCTTTGCTGGTGGTGGTTTTGGTCTTGGTCTAAACGTTCAAGAACAACTTCACAATACTGACACTGGTACTGATACCAATGTTATATTAGAAGTAAATGCCTCGGCTTCTATTGGGCTCGGGATTAACCTGAACTTTATTGATGATATATTAAGTGTAGACATTGGAGCTACAGCTCGACCAACCTACAAAGCATTTACACAACCAATTGGAGCTTCTGGAATGATTACTGATGCTTTTGAAGGCGGAGATGATTTTGTTAATGCCTTCCTCGCTGGGAATCAACTATCAGCTGGGTATGCAATCCCCATTGATGTCGGTGTGAATGTGAACCTTCCTATCGGTCTTAGCTTAAGTGGAGTGATGAGAAATCTGAACGCTACTTATACATTTAAAGATTATAGCGAAGCTGGTTCTTGGGTGAATGAGATGCTATTGCTGGTCTCTCAGGAGACAATATATACAGACGAAGATCCGGCCGGGACAATTTCTGATGAAAGGGAAGTCGTTATTCCTTATACACTCGATCTCGGATTTGGTTGGGCTCTTGACTTAGGTGCCATAAAACCAACCATAGCTGTCGACCTTGTAGATGCAATTAATCTATTTGAAGAAATCAAAACTGATGATCAAGCAATTTGGAATCACTTAAGAGCTGGAGCTGAAGTAAAACTTCTTTCAATGATTGATGCACGAGTTGGTGTGAATAAAGGCTATATATCGATTGGTGCCGGATTTGACCTCCTAATTCTGCATGTAGATGCAGCATACTATTGGAGAGAAGCAGGACTTAATATTGGAGATAGACCAGTGGATGCTTTGAGTGTTCGATTCAACTTAGGTATTGATGGCTAGTTAATTTTATCAAGATTTATTATGAATCACCCCCAGAGAAGTTCTTTGGGGGTGTTCTTTCTCAATCTAAGATATGCTAAGGTAGTATCATCGTATATGAAGAGAGGCCTTATATGGATATTGTAAAACTAAATGGAGTGATAAAACCTTACCTATGGGGAGACAAGTATTTCATTTCTTCCTTGTTAGGAACCAAGAAACCAGAATACCCTCAAGGAGAGCTCTGGATAGGAACTCACACAATGGGGGAAGCATCTTTATTAGAAGATGATACTTTATTGAGTGATTACCTTCATGCATATCCAACTGAGTTATTAGGGCCTTCTCACCTCAAAAGATTTCATGAAGAGCTTCCTTTTTTATTAAAAGTGTTAGCAATTAAAGATCCTCTCTCTTTACAGGTTCATCCAAATGAAGACCAAGCTAGAAGAGGCTACCAAAAAGAGAGTAATCAGAGAGAGGTGGTTGATCCATCTCAATTGAACTACAAAGATGATAGGCAAAAAGATGAAGTACTATTAGCAATCACACCAATCACCGCTGTTGTTGGTTTTAGAAAGATAGGCGATATCCTAGAGAATTTTTCCAAGATAATTGTTAAACATCCTGATCTTTTTATTGGATGTGCTACGAGTGAGGAATTCTTTAAGAAACTCATCACTTTAGATGATCAGTTGAAACGTGAGTTACTAGATGAGTTGAAAACGTACCTAGAAATTGAAAGAGAAGTAGACTCTTCACTTTTCTTAAATAGTGTCGATATTGCCAAGAGAGCTTTAATGCTCTACCCTGAAGATATTATGTGTTTTGCTTCGTTTTTCTTAAACGTTGTCCACCTATGTGAGGGAGAGGCAATACACGTAAAACCCACAACTCTTCACGCATATATTTATGGTCATGGTGTTGAGCTTATGAGCTCTTCAGATAATGTTCTACGGGGTGGCCTCACTTCAAAGAAAATAGATGTAGATGAGCTCCTTTCTACGCTATCGTTTCATGAAGGAGATAGTGTTAAAGTAACGAAAATAGAGCATAGTAAGAATTTCTATTCTTTTAATGTGCCTTCAAATGAGTTTATCTTCTCCTATTTTGAGAAGGGGAAGCAAAACCTAGAACAAAGAGATTCATTAGAAATTGCATTAGTAATCGAAGGGAATGGGAAAATCACATGGGACAATAAAGAGATACGGTATAAAAAAGGTGACATCCTCCTTATACCCGCTATTATTGGGACTTATACAATAGAAAACAGTGGGCTTGTGATTCTTGCCTCTGTACCAAAAGAGAATTAGTAGAATATGAAATATGTAGCAATTGATTTTGAAACGGCAAATAATGAAGCAATCAGTCCTTGTTCAGTGGGGCTTGCAAAAGTGGAGAATGGGAAAGTCTTAGATACCTATTACACCCTAATTAATCCTCCTTCCTCCTATTTCTCACCAGCGAATATCAGCATTCATGGAATACACCCTGCTGATGTTATACATGCCCCAACTTTCGAAGAAATCTGGCCAGATATTCTTCTCTTTATTGATAATAATCTTGTCATTGCTCATAATGCCTCTTTTGACATTGGTATTGTGAAAGCGATGCTTACCTTTTATTCAATTCCTATTCCTCCTCTCCATTATGCTGATACAGTGAAAATTGCTCGTAAAGTTTTTCCAGATCTTCCTAACCATAAACTCACTTCTTTGAGTGCCTATTTTGGGTTTGATTACAGAGCACATCATGCTCTCGATGATGCGATAAATTGCGCGAAGTTATTTCACGTTTCGTGTCCATTAGAAGATGAGCAGGAAGTCATCGATTTTTACTATAAAAAAGATATTAGGTTTAATAAGATGAGTGGTGGCTATGCACCTCTTATTGCGCAACATAGAGATGAAGAAGCTTTAGGGCTATTCTAAGACTCAACTGTTAAGGATTTTCATATGAACAAGAACGATATTATCGCAGTATATGGTTCTCAACCTTCAATTATGACGAAGAGACTTCTCGATGCTATCAATATTGAGATTCTTATCCCATCTAAAGATTCTTCGATTGCACTTAAACCTAATTTGGTTGTTCCCTCCACCGCAGATAGTGGGGCAACTACCCATATAGAGATAGTGATTGCAATTATTGAGCACCTTCAACAAAGAGGATATAAACATATAAAAATTGTAGAAAGTGCATGGATAGGAGCTTCTACAAAGGAAGGGTTTAAAATAAATGGATATGACTTGATAGAAAAGAAATATGGAGTTCCCCTCATAGATGTGAAAGATGATGAATATGTAAAAAAAAGAGCTGAAAATGTAGAGATGGAGTTGAGTAAAACGATACTTGATATAGATTTTCTCATAAACCTTCCAGTGCTAAAAGGGCATTGTCAAACGTTGATGACCTGTGCCTTAAAAAATATGAAAGGATGCTTATCAGATCGCTCTAAGCGATTATTTCACACGCTCGGTCTCCATAACCCAATCGCTTTATTAAACAGTGTAAGAACTGCCGATTTAATAATTGTCGACAGTTTAAATGGGGATCTTGATTTTGAAGAGGGAGGAAATCCTGTCCATACAGATAGGATGTTTGCTTGCCGAGATAGTGTTCTCATAGATAGTTATGGAGCTTCCTTGATGGGTTTTGAACTAGAAGACATCCCCTATATTGAGAAAGCTGAAAGCCTAGGAATCGGATCTTCGGATTTAGCAAAGGCTCATTTTATTCAACTCAATGAACCTAGCGAAGAACAAACAGCTAGACCAAAAGGGATTGTGAACTATCTGAGCAAACATATAGATGATAATATGGCTTGCTCTGCCTGTTATGGGAACTTGGTACATGCTCTTAAAAGGCTAGATGAAGTAGGTCGCCTCGACAATATAAAAGACAAAATTTGTATTGGACAGGGATATAAAGGACAAAAAGATCTGACCAAAATTGGAGTTGGTTTCTGTACTAGAGAATTAGGAAAGAGCCTTGAAGGGTGCCCTCCCAACGCAATCGATATGATCTCTTTTATGAAAGATGTTTTTTCTTAAGAGAAAGATTAAGGTTCGTACATTGAATATTTCTAAACTTAAATGATAACTATTGCTAACAATAACAGGGAGTGATATCATCATTTATAACCTGAGTTTTCGCGGAGAAAGACGAAAAAGAGGTGCTAATACATTGTAATATAACAATATATGGAAGCACCTCTGTAGAATATATCAGTAGTACGTCAGTTCTATTTCTTAGTTGCCGCAAGCATACTTCTTATCGCTGAACTTGTGTAAATGTTTCTTCCAAAATCAATATTAAGTCTTTCATGTAGCCTTTGAAGTACTTTACTATAGTAGAGTGTTTTGAACGTATTATCATTTAATTGATCCACATTCGCTCTTCTCAATGAAGTAATAATCTGTTCAGACGAGTATTCATGGTCCAATTCATGTTCAAGAATTCTTACAATCAACAATGAGATGAAGCATGTGAGGAAGTGGGAATTAATTCTTTCTTCTCTAGAAACATATACAGGTCTCGCATCGAGTTCGCTCTTAGTGACTCTGAAGGTTTGTTCTATCTTCCACAGTCCATGGTACATATCTACAATGTCTAAGGGTGTAACTATTCTATTGAGCTGAAGCATTCCTTCTTTTTTCAGCCATCGACTCTTCCTGCCAAACAGGTTCTCAATTTCCCCAGTTTCTTTCCCTCTCTCATCCACTAACAACTTTAATCCAGTTACATTAGTCTCTATGACATAGAATCCATCAAGAGACTCATCTTCTTCTAGCTTTTCAAAATCAAATATAATCTTTGCATCATATGTTTCAACTTGGCTTTTTGTCTTCTTGTCATAAATCTGGGTCTTCAGGTATTTATTCTTCCCATGATTGTTATCTACGACATCCTTGCTATGCGAATGTGATGAAGTGAGTGCTTTCTCTACTGCCCCTTGTCTATCAAGCTTAGCCCGAGCAGCATACTTAGCTGACCAGTAGACAATCTGGTAATGTCCAACTCCTTTTACACTCTTTCTCTCTCCATCAGTATTATTAACATACGTATCTTTTACTTCATCTAAAACTTTATACATGAAAGAAACGGAAGTTGTAGTATCTAAAGTGCTAATCTGTCTCCCACTCTCATCAAATTTTATGTATCCATCAAGATCTCTTACGCTCTTTTTGAGTACATCAGTTCCACCTCTTACTGATTTACTAAAGATGTATCCATTATGATTGGTAATAACATCACTAATATTGTCTCCACTCATCATCCCTTTGTCTGCAACAAAGATGATGTGATCCATATCGAGCTGGTTTCTTACCTTTTCACTCATAGGAGTAAAAGTCTTGCAGTCGTTCGTGTTTCCTGGAAACAGATCATAGGTGACAGGAAACCCCTTGTCATCCATAAACAGTCCCATTTGAACAATAGGACTCGGACGGTGCTCTTTACTCACACCCTTTCTTCTAAAGGAATCTTCATTATCTATTTCAAAGTAGTAGTTAGTTACATCATAGAATAAGAGAGTGGAATCTCTGTTGTACTGCTCTACCATCATCCTATGGAGATGCTGAAGAAGATCTTCTGAGTAATCAGGGAGAATACTCAAAGACCGATACACAGCATTAAGGTCAAAATCCATCTTGTCAAAATACTTATCTTTATGAGACCAGGCAGCACGTTTAGACCCTGGCTCAAGTATTCTCTCATACACAAGAAGCTTCAACACAGAAGTAAGATTGTAGCCAAGGTTTAGGTATTTGCGCCTATCATCAATGAATTTGTGAATACCTAGATTATGGAACACCTTACTTATTGCAGCATAGCCAATATTTTTAACACAGTCATAACTCTCTGTATTCTCATCAAAGGGGAGGATGGCTTGTGGAGAAAACTCAATAGTGATGGATTTTAATGCTTCCTGTTTGTCTTTGGTTTTCTGCTTGGCAACTTCTCTGAAATGCTTAATGGGATCATCATACTGCTTTTCCAACTCATCTAGATATCCGAGACGCTCCACCTTCTTACTGCTGGGAGGACTGTTCGGCTTTCTATATGCTTCAGCAAAATATAAAACAATACGACCATTTTTATCGGGTGGGCTTTTTTTCACAAACATATCATTACTCCTTGAAGAATTATATCACAATATAAGATGTGCTACAATGTGCTACGTAATATTTCTTTAAAAAATATTTAAAAAGACAAAAAAAAAGACCGTTAGGCCATTAGGATTGAGTTTTTTTAGATTACGCTTTATTTATAAGTGACAAAGACCGGAGAAAGATTAAGGTTCGTACATTGAATATTTCTAAACTTAAATGATAACTATTGCTAACAATAACAGGGAGTGATATCATCATTTATAATCATTACATAAATTAACACATTTTATTAGGAGGATTACATGGAACTCAAAGGTTCAAAGACAGAGAAAAATCTACAAGATGCATTTGCAGGGGAATCGATGGCCCGCAATAAGTATTCTTATTGGGCTGGAAAAGCCAGAAAAGAAGGATATGAACAAATTGCTAACCTTTTTGAAGAAACTGCCGATAACGAAAGAATGCATGCTAAACTCTGGTTTAAAGCTCTTCAAGAGAATGGTGAACTTGGAACTACAGCACAAAACTTAAAAGATGCAGCAGCAGGGGAACACTATGAATGGACTGACATGTATGCTGGATTTGCTGAAGTAGCTCGTGAAGAAGGATTCAAGAAGATTGCAGCTTTATTTGAAGGTGTTGCAAAAATTGAAAAAGAGCACGAAGCTCGCTATTTAGCTCTTCTTAAGAACGTTGAAGACTCAGTAGTATTTTCAAGAGATGGTGAACAAATTTGGAAGTGTGGTGTATGTGGTCATATCCATGTTGGCAAAAAAGCTCCAGAAATTTGTCCTGTATGTGGGCATCCAAAAGCACACTTTGAGATTGTTTGCAGAAACTACTAGTAGTTAGTGATGCATAAAAAAAGAGGGTTAAGACCCTCTTTTTTTATATATTCACATAACAGAGGGCAGAGACATCGTGAGTGGAGTCCAGAACGTGACTAATAGTAATACTACTATCATTGATGCGTAGAAAGGTAACATAGCCTTTGTAGCTTTCTCGATTGAGATTTTCCCAATTGCAGAGCCTACAAACAAAGCAGAGCCCACCGGTGGTGTGCATAAACCTATTGCAAGATTTAATATCAGCATGATACCAAATTGAATAGGGTCCATTCCTAGTTGTCCTACAACGACAGGGAAAAGTATCGGGGTAACAATGATGATAAGAGGAGCCATGTCCATGATTGCACCAAGTACAAGAAGCATCATGTTAATCAATAGTAAAAGTACGATTGGATTATCAGAGATGCCAAGTAGGAATGTTGTAACTGATTGAGGAATTCTTAAGAAAGCAAGGAGCCACCCAAAAGCACTAGCTGCAGCTATGAGACTCATAACCATTGCAAGAGTACGTAGTGAGTGCATGAGAATCTTAGGGAGCTCTTTAACGGATATTTCTCTGTATACTATGAATGTGATGATAAATGCATATACTACAGCTACAGCAGCTGATTCTGTTGCAGTAAAGACTCCAGAAACAACTCCTCCAATTATGATTATTACAGTAAACATTCCAAAAAAAGCATCTCTTGAGACTTTAAGCGTCTTTTTTAAGCCATATCGTTCTTCCTTAGGATAATTTCTCTTCACTGCAATAATATAGCTTACTATCATCAATGCGACGCCGAGGAGAACACCTGGAATGATTCCACCTAGGAAGAGCTTGCCAACAGAAACTCCACCTCCCGCAGCGAGAGAGAAGATTATCATATTATGTGAGGGTGGAATTATGACGCCCTGACAACTACTAGTGACGGTAACTGCAACAGAGTAATCGTCATCATATCCTTTATCAATCATCATAGGGATGAGCATTGTGCCAATTGAACTCACATCTGCAACAGCAGAGCCCGATATCCCCCCAAAGAACATACTTGCAAGGACGTTAACCTCAGCGAGTCCCCCTCGGACTCTTCCAATGATTGCGTTAGAGAATTCAACAAGACGTCTTGATATTCCTCCACGACCCATAATCTCTCCTGCTAAGATAAAAAATGGAATAGCTAGGAGGCTGAAAGAATTAACACCACTTACCGTACGTTGAACAATCGAGAGAAGTGGAATATGCAGGTAGATTGCGGTGAATACTGATGAGACAAAAAGGGTAAACGTGATAGGAAATTTTAGTACTAATAGGAGAATGAATGAACTAATAAGAATTGTTGTTGCGGTGGTTGGATCACTCATGATTTACCCCCTGCTCTGTTCACTTTGTGCACTCTTTTGAGATCTTTAATAGCAACAGTGAGGAAGTACACTGCATATAGTGTGATAAAAACTGCAGAGATAGGAACAATCACATAGTTGATCGCATTGGAAATCCCTGTTGCAGGTAGATGAGACATTCCCGCATTTTTTGTTACACCAATTCCGTAATAGAATAATATAATTCCAATAAAGATTTCCAATACATACTTAAAGATATTGAGAATATCATTAAATATTCTTGGCAATTTTTTTGGCAAGATGGTGATATTAATATGGAGATTTTCTTTCACACCTAAAGCCATTGCAATAAAGGTGAACCATATTACGATAATGAGTGCTACCTCTTCGCTCCAACGGATACCTGAATTAAAACCGTACCGTAAAATAACATTTGAAAAGACAATAATTACCATTAGGACAAGTAATACCATTGCTAGTCTCAAAGCCCACGTAAAAACACGATCTAGTATTTTTTTATACGCATCCAATTGTCGTCCTCCTTTACCTTAGTACATGAAAGGGGAGAATTCTCTCCCCTTCATATGATATCGCTAAGAAATAGAAATGTAAAAGTTTATTTTACAGCTTGAATTTTTTTCACCCACTCAATACCTTCTGGTGTAAGAAGTTTTGCATATAGGTCAGTCATTCTAGCTGAGAATTGGCTTTGATCAGTTACTTTGTTAATTTTAACTCCAGCTGCTCTTACCTTATCTTCTGATACTTTTTCCTTGGCTGCCCAAGCTGCTACTTGTATTGGAGTAGAATCTTTGGCTGCTTGTTTGATTAATTCTTGATCAGCTTTGCTTAACTTATCCATTGTAATTTTTGAAGCAATAATAATTTCAGGGACACGTGTGTGTTCGTCAATTGAATAGTATTTAGCTACTTCAAAATGACTTGAGGTGTCGTATGAAGGCCAGTTATTTTCTGCGCCATCAATGACTTTTGTTTGAAGAGCACTGTATACATCACCATAAGGCATTGGAGTTGGAACTGCACCAAGAGCAGAAACCATACCCATCATGAGCGTTGATTCTTGAACACGAATCTTCATCCCTTTAAGGTCGTCAACAGTATAGATAGGTTTAATCGAGTTGTAGAAGTTTCTTGCACCACTATCCTGCCATGTGAGGCCAACGAATCCTGAATCTGTGAGAGAATTTAAGAAATATTCTCCAATTTCGCCATTGAGAACTTTCCACATGTGATCTGCACTTCTATAGAGGTAAGGCATTTGGAGAGCATTTAGTAGTGGGTTGAAGTTTGATAGAGGTGAGATTGAGACACGAGTGAAGTCAATTCCTCCGAACTGTGTTTGTTCTATAGCAGATTTCTCATCCCCAAGTTGTCCGCCATTGTATACTTCAATGACAATCCTTCCATTTGATCTCTCTTTTACGAGACGAGCAAATTCTAAATCCCCAATAACAGTAGGATAATTGTCTGGTTGGTTATCTGCAAGGCGTAAAACGATTGGTTTGGCACTTTGTGCTTCTTTTTGGCCTTCTGCAAACAATGGCGTTACAATTAAAGAGACAACAAGTAGAGCAAATAGTAATTTTTTCATAATTTCCTCCTAAGAAATAATTCTTTAATTAATTATAGGAGAGGAATCTAGGTAAAAATAGATTTAATAATATGCTTTTTATTCATACGATAACAAGAAAGTCCTAGTTTTTCGGTGCCTTCATATTCAACTGATACGTTTTAGGAGAAATCCCAACACTCTGTCTGAACACTCTACTAAAATAACTATAATCAGTGTATCCAACTAAGTGTGATACTTGATGAACCTTTGTCCCGATGCTTAGGTGTTGTTTAGCCGCTTCTATTCTTACATGAGTGAGGTAGGAGGAAAAAGAGATATTGCAATATTCACTAAAGAGTCTGCTGAAATAACTTGAGCTCAAATTAAATTTCTGTGAGAGAACTTCTAAAGTGAGTTCCTGATGGTAATGATCATTAATGAAAGAACATACTTGGCGGAACATCGTTTTATATTTATCGTCCTTGCTCGATTCGATAGTTGCGCATACATAGTCGATATAATCCATTACATATCTTTCTGCCTCCAGTAATGACGATTTCTGAAGAGGAGGAAAGGTTAGGTGTGGTATTTTATTGGAGATACTACGTGTGAGAACTACTATAGTCTCATATATATTATTAAGTAATTCTTCACCTTGCAGTGTAGAACAAAGAGCTTCTTGAATTTCATGCATCAATTGCCTACTTTGTTCAATATTCCCCTCGAGAATATTCTTATAAAGACTATTTTCTAATTCCTTCCGTTTCTCGAAAACTGAAGCTGTTATTTTTTCGATCTGAGGTGAGAAGATTACAAGTGATTGGCCTTGATGAAGAGAATAGGAGTATGCTTGAGAGGCTTGAGTAATAGAAGCTGGAATCTCACTAAGTGAGAAAAATATCTGGCTTATCCCGATTCGCCACGTCGTGTTATAGATTCTGCTGATATCATCTACGATATTTTCCATCATTCTCTTCGGGTTATGGGCAAACATAATGACACTAATACGATCCTTTGAAGAGAAATAACACGCTTGATAATCATGGGCCGTGATAAGATGGCGAAGGTATTTTAATAAATTTTCTTCTTCGCTACTTGGGAAAATGATTGAAACACCTTGTTCGTGGATAATATTCTCTAAGGAGAAGTAAGATTTCATTGCTTCATATGAAATATTTCCATACTTAATCGCAGCAAAAAAACTCCGATTGAAGAGTGTAAGAATATTTTTCAATTGCATTGGTTTCGATTTTGAAGGTTCCTCATCAATTTCTTTAATCATCGTCTCTAAGAGTGTAAGTAATTCTTTTGATGAAACAGGTTTTACGAGGTAGTCTCTAGCTCCACTTCTTATTGCCTCCTGAGCGAAATCAAAGGTATTTAAGGCACTTAGAAAAATAATAATGCAGGAAGGAGATATCTCTTTTATCCTTTTAGCAGCTTCAATTCCATTGATTCCTGGCATTTTTATATCTAAAAGAGCGATGTTGATTGGATGTGTTTGTACATATTCAACAGCCTCTCTTCCATTTTTCGCCTTATATAAAGTAAAAGGAAGATTGCTTTTATGAATAATATGCTCTATAGCATCTCTTTCTAACATCTCATCATCTGCAATCAACAGCGTATACACAACATTATTCCTCTTATAGCCAGTCATGTTTTCTTATTGGTAATCGTATTGAGACTAAAGTTCCCTTCTCATTTTCTTGAATTATTGAAACCTGTGCTTTGTCTCCATAATAGAGCGCTATTCGTTCACTTACATTTTTAATTCCAAAATGAGTTGAAGTCGTGTCATGATCTCGTTTGGAGTTGTTATATCCCACTCCATTATCAGATATAACTATTGAGAGTATTTTTGAAGTGTGAGAAATAGAGACATCAACTTTTCCGCCCATTTCTAATGGTTCAAGCCCATGAATGATAGCATTCTCAATAAAAGGCTGAATTAAAAGTGGGGGAATGAGGAGTGTATCAACTTCATTGTCTTTATTGATTGTATATTCAAGTCTATCCTGGAATCTTACTTTTTGTATTTTTAAATATTTTTCAATGAAATCAATCTCTTCTTTCAATGGGACACTTGAGCGCATATCAAACATATATCTGAACAGGAGAGCCAGATCATTTACTAATTCTCCTGTTTTCTCTGCTTCCTCAAAAAGGGCAGTTCTACTTATTGTGTTCATTGCATTAAAAAGGAAATGTGGATTTATTTGCGCTTGTAATGTGACAAGCCGAGCTCTATCGAGTTCTCTCTTTACTTTTATTTGCCCCAGTTCTTGTTGATGAATCTTTTTCTCAAGATGCGCATTCTCATTAATTGCATTCATTCTCTCGATGAGGCTTTTTTTCATTGAATTGAGGGTTTGTTCTAAGAATTGAATTTCTGTTGGTCCTGTTTCAATAAGATCTGGAGTCTCTAGATTTCCCTTTGTTATCTCACTGGCTGTGAATACCATTTTCTCAATTGGGTGCACAAGAGACCTGACAATCGCAATAACTGCAAGTGTGTAGATTGAAGATAATCCTATAATTAGCAGAAGGGAGATTGATCTTAACCTTTTGATAGAATCTCTCATCGCTTTAACAGCTTGAGCATCTTGAGCTACAGCATTAGATAAAAATCGAGCATATACATATTCATAGAGGTATTGGTACGTCTTATCAACTGTATAGTAGAGGGTAAAACCAGTGGAATCTAAAGGAAGATTTGTAGTGATTTTCTTCTTTTGTTCTTTTATGAAATCGAGTCCATTCTCAATTCCCCTCAGGAGAAAATATTGTTCTGGTGCTAACTCGTATGTTGTAGATAATTGAGTAATCGCATGTCGAGCAATTTCATCTTCATATGTTAATTGTTTTATGCTCTCTTGAATATCCTCTTCTCGTTGGGAAAAAACGAGCTTATTGAACAAATCTTTTTGGTGTGAAAGGGATGTGGCGAGTTCACTAACAACAGAATATCGATTATTCTGTTGTTGTAGAGAAAATAGTTGTCTGAAAACAATAGTAAATAAAATAGTTCCAAAAAGAGCGAGTGAAAGGATGAGTACCATATTATACGAAACGAGGAGATGTCCAAAAGTGTAGTGTTTTTGCCCTCTCCCTTTTTTCATCATGAGTTACCTTACAAAGTTACTATTTCGCTGAGCCGGGAAATAATAGGAAGGTGTTGAGTACAAAGTTCCTCACACTGACCACATGCTGTACAAAGAGCAGCATGTTGTTGGCTTATTGACCAATGCATTTGCATTCTCATCTTCATCTGGCTTGCGTCATGAGATAATAGGTACATGTTATATGAGTCCATAAGTTTTGGGATCTCTATACCTTGTGGACACGAATCGCAATAGCCACATCCTGTGCATAAGGAATTCATTTCACTTTTTAGATGTTTCTTCATTGATTCAAGGTAATCTTCTTTTCCTTCAGCGAGATTTTTAGTAGCAAGAATCGCTTCTTTTACTTCATCTTTATCAGAGAATCCAACAAGTGCTACTGTTGCTTTCCTTTGTGCAAGGATGAATTTTAATGCGCTTACCACGAGTGAATCATCTCCTTGTTGAAGAAATGAGAAGAAGTCTGGGTGTTGAGGAATGAGTCCTCCACTAAGTGGATTCATTGTTACAATTCCCATCTCTTTATCAAAGCAAGCATCTAATCCTTTTTGTCTGTATCCAAAATTGATAGCATTATAACCAAGTGTGACAGCTTCAAAGTACCCATCTTTTATAACCTCTGTTATTTCCTCTCCTCTCAAATGAGTAGTACAGCATATATGGTCTACTAAGCCCTCTTTTTTGGCTTGTAAAATCCCTTCATATACTCCACCTACTTTCATATATTCATGGTACTCTTCAAGAGTCTTTATAGACCATACATTATAGAAATCTATGTGGTCGAGGTTCATTCTCTTCAATGATTGTTCAATCATCGCTCTTGCACCACTTGCAGTTGTAGCATTCCATAATCCACACTTACTCGAGACATGGAAAGTGTTTCTATTCATTGTCTTGAAGGCTTCACCGTAGATAATCTCACTCATATCATCACAGTATCCAGGGGCAGTATCGAAGTAGGTAATACCCTCTTTATATGCTTCATGCACAATCTCTACTGCTTTCTCGTAAGGAGCTGTTTTATAATCTTCTTTTTTAAAGCGCATGCCACCCATTCCAATTGCAGAGACAAATGTACCCGTTTTCCCGAAAGGACGATAAATCATAAATAAACCTCTTATAAATTGATAAGGAATCCAACAAAGGATTCCTTATATTAAAGCATATCCTCTATTTATAGTAAAATAGAGTATAACACGATAATTATCTAGGTGAACAACTTTATACTTTTTTTTACTCTTCAATAAGAAGCCTCTTTTTTATTCTCTTCGTTAGTGGTGGGATAAACACTATAGAACCTGCAAGTGCGGTAAATGGTGCAACTAAAACTAATCCAAAGCTCCCAACGAATGTATGGACGAGCTCTGATGATACGTAGGCCATATTTAATACATTTTCAAAGGGAACTCCACGGCCAATGAAGGTCATAAGCATACCAGTATATCCTCCAGAATAAGCGAGAAGGAGAGTCGTTGTCATTGTTCCTACAGCATGACGGCCTACAGTGAGACCTGATACCATAAGTTCTAAACGGGTAATATTGGGATGTTTTTCATACACTTCATGCATTGATGCTGATATATCCATTGCGAGATCCATGACAGCACCACTTGAAGCGACAAATATTCCAGCAATAAAGATATTAGTTAGGTTAATATGACCAAATCCAGAATAAAGAAGTGCTTCAAGAAATGGACTTGTTGCTCCACTAAGGTGAAACCATGAGGAAAAGCCAACTGCGAGAAGTACTGTTGTAAGAAGACCTGCAAACGATCCTAGAAATGCTGATAGTCCTTTTCTAGAAAGCCCACCAACGAGAAAAATGATTACAGCGGTGAGAATTGTTACAACTAAAAAGGCTATAAAAATGGGATTGATTCCTTTTAGGAAAGCTGGTAGGAGAATTTTCAGGATTATCATTGCTGTAAATATGAACGATATTATTGCTTTGAATCCAATCCATCCTGCAACAAGTAATAAGCTTGTAAAGAAAAAGAGAATCAGAAAGATACTCTTATCCGTTCTGTAATGGTCAATCATATTTGCAAAAATAATAGTGTCTTTAGAAGTAGTAAGATCAAGCACAACTAAAGCATTATCTCCTGTTTTGAAGACTTTATCGAGTTCTTTCTTGCCAATGAGGACATTGATTGTATCTAATTCCTCACCCTGGAATTGTCCAGTCTCAATTCTTATCGTTACCTGTTGTGTTCCTTCGATAACAGGTCCTATTTCTTTAATCAAGGAATTATCTACACTCAGCACAGTAGCACGAGTTCTTATCGAGGTGACATTTTTTTGGGTTTCAGAAAATCCTGATGGTATGATTCCCATAGCTACAATAGCAATAAGTGTTATTGTAATGAGATATATGTCCTGTGATGGGATTTTCTTTGTGAATTTTTTTATCATAATATTTTTCTGTTACCTATATATGAGGTAACAGCCTGTTAAGGCTGTTACAGAGAAAGAGAGCTGTTATTACGTTTCTTATATAGTATCGACGTTGATTCCCATAGCTTTCATGATGCTATAGAAAATGTCTGTATTATCGTAATACCCTTTAAAGAGATCTTCTCCTACACCTTTAGCAAAGGTTGCTACTGGCACACCCGTGTGTGAGTAACTAGTCCAACCAATACCGGCATTTTGGTTTAAAGTTTGGGTGATTTTTACAGTAAGAGGATCATATCCTCCATAGAGGAGATATTGATCTTCTACTTGTGGTACTACAACTTCATTACCCATTGATCTCATGAAAGCTATTTCTAGCTGATTTTTTTGTACATTGCTAAGAGTGAAATAATCTAGCCCAAATGCATTTTTAATTGAGGGAAGTAAATCTGTAAGCTTTGCTGTTCTACCACTTGCTTTGATTGAATCTTTGTAAGGTGTTAGAATCTCTTGATTAAATGCTACGAAGGACATCGTTTGTTTTCCAATCTCATTAAAGAATGTTGAATATTTGGTCCCAGCAAATCCAATAGTCATCCCACCTGTTTCATGATCACCAGTTACAACTATAAGAGTTTCATTAGGATGCTTATCAGCAAACGCTATAGCTTGAGCAATAGCATCATCAAATGCCAAGGTGTCATTTATAGAGGCGCCTGCATCGTTAGCATGTCCAGCCCAGTCAATCTTGCCGCTTTCTACCATCATGAAGAATCCATCGGGGTCATCACTGAGAAGTTCGATCCCTTTTGCAGTATAATCAGCGAGAGAGAGTTCTGATGCTTTCCTGTCAATATCATAAGGCATTGCCGCAGAGTCTTGAAGTCTTTCATTTACTGCTAAAACCTTGCCGACACCTTGTGAAAGGTTTCTAAACTCACTAGGAGAGTTTACGTAAGTATACCCTGCCGCTTTTGCAATTGAGATGATATCTTTCTGATCTTTATTCTTGCCAGTAGGTTGCGCAAATCCGCCACCACCAAAGTAATCAAAATTGCTTTGTGTAAGTTGAAGAGCAATATCATACATATTTCCTCGGGAGGGAACTTTTGAATAGAAAGCAGCGGGAGTCGCATGATCGATTGAAACTGATGAGACGATACCAACTTTCTTTCCTTGCTCTTTAGCATATTCTGTGATCAGTTTAAAAGACTCAGTTTTATCAACACTCATATTGATAACACCACTTAATGTTTTATTTCCAGATGCAAGAGCCGTTCCAGCAGATGCACTATCTGTAATAAGGGATCCTGCATCATACGTGGTTGTGAGTCCTAATACTGGGAATTTAGCGAATCGAAGATGTTGTACAGTTACTTCATCTGAGACTCTTGCATTCGCATACGATTCAGCAGCATTTATTTGTGGAGTTGCCATACCATCCCCTATAAATAGAAATACATACTTTGCTTGCTGATTGTTTGTTTTTGCTACATGTAAAGAGTTTGTTGACTCCAATGTACCATTTGCATAGAGAGTGAATGAAAAGATCATAAGTAAGGTGAAAGAAATAACTAAGAGAAGATCTTTCTTGTTTTTACCATTCATACATTCCTCCAAAGAATTTGATAGGTGAATAGTAAATTCGAATTGTAAAAAAAATATGTGGTGTTTATGAGCAATTCGTGAATACGATAAAGACTTTAATATGCCATAATTATGTATGAGTTTGTACTCCCATTTTTAAAATAAATTACATACATTGTTAAAACAATTTTCATGATTTTCTACTATGTTCCAATTGGGAGGGACTCTTATGGATATACCCAATGCGTGGAAGATTCGAATTTTTTTAAGATTCCATCATGCGAGGAATTATCTATGACGCTGAAAGAGACCAATATATATCGGCTCGAGGGGCGCTGTCTTTCTCCCATGGAGGAAATAGGTATATCGAGGTGAAAAATAAATCTGTCTTTGGTTCAACGATTGTTAAAGGAGCGCAATTGCTAGATCGTGCGATACAAAGCGGTCTTTCATCAGATATTGTTCTTATAAAATTCGGAGGGAATGATTGTTCTATTCGTTGGAGGGATGTTGCTAGCGAACCTCAAAAGGAGCATCATCCAAAGCCCCCGTTGAATCTTTTTAAGAGAATCTATCGTTCTATGATAGGAAATATCAGGGACGTAGGTGCTATCCCACTAGTGATGAATCTCCCCCCTATTGATGCAGATAGATATATTAGTCATATATGCAGAGAGGGGATACCTCAAAATTCATTATTGCAGTGGTTTGACTGTAATCGTTCAATCGATTTTTATCATGAACTCTATAATAATTGTATTGAACAGGTTGCAAGAGAAACTTCGACCTCCGTTATCGACGTTTGAAGTATATTTCTTGGGTTAGATAACTACTCCTCTCTATTGTGCAATGATGGTGTTCATCCAACTTTTGAGGGATATACGTTGATTGATGATGTAATAAGAGTATCAGTTGAAATACTTGTTAACTCTTATGTATCAACTAATCTAATCTATAACAGATCTTTTTTCTCTAGTGGATTCTATGTTAGAGGAAACGCATAAAATGGGTGACAATAAGTCACCCATTCTCGTTAATAAAATCTATTTATTTTGTATAAGCTTGGTCGTGTACTCCTGAGACTGCTCTTCCTGAAGGGTCATTCATTTTTTTAAATGCTTCATCCCACTCAAGTGCGACTTGGGTTGAACAGGCGACAGATGCTTCATGTGGAACGCATTGTGCTGCTGATTCAGAGGGGAAGGCTTCTTCAAATAGAGACCTATAGTAATACTCTTCTTTATTGAGAGGAGTGTTTGTAGGGAATCTATGGTGTGCATTTGCAAGCATATTGTCAGTTACTTTTTCACTGGTTACCTGTTTAAGGGTATCAATCCAACTATACCCAACACCGTCTGAAAATTGTTCTTTCTGTCTCCATGCAATTGATGGAGGAAGTAAATCTGCAAATGCTTCTCTGAGAATATGCTTTTCGATACGGATATTTCCAGGAACCTTACTCGACATTTTATCTGCAGGATTTTGTGTCATCGCAGTATCGATGAATTCAATATCGAGGAATGGAACTCTTCCTTCAACCCCCCATGCTGCAAGAGATTTATTGGCTCTAAGGCAATCATAAAGATGAAGCTTAGAGAGTTTTCTTACAGTTTCATCGTGAAAATCCTTTGCAGAAGGTGCTTTACAGAAATAGAGATATCCTCCAAAAAGTTCATCAGAACCTTCTCCACTTAGAACCATTTTAATCCCCATCGATTTGATTACCTTTGCGAGTAGGAACATAGGTGTTGATGCTCTAATAGTTGTAATGTCGTATGTTTCTAAGTGGTATACTACATCTTTAAGGGCATCAAGTGCTTCTTGAATGGTAAAGTGAACTTCATGGTGTACAGTACCAATATGATCCGCAGCAACACGTGCAGCTACAAGGTCTGGGGATCCTTCTAACCCAATTGCAAAACTGTGGAGTCTAGGCCACCAGGCTTCTTGAGTATCCTCAGTTTCAACTCTCTTAGTAGCAAATTTCATCATGATCGCCGCTATGATAGAGGAATCTAGTCCACCACTTAAGAGAACACCGAACGGTACATCACTCATCATTTGTCGCTTTACGGCGGCTTCAAGACTGTTTCTGATTGCTTGAATATCTGTCTTATTATTTTTTACAGCATCATACGATTCCCATGGTCTAGAATACCAAGTAACTACCTCATCTTTCGTACTTATGTAATAGCTTCCACGAGGAAATTCTTCAAAGTGGGTACATACCCCCTCTAAAGCTTTTAATTCACTTGCGACATAGTATTGTCCATCTTTATCCCATCCTTGATAGAGTGGAATAATCCCAATGTGGTCACGACCTACGAGAAAGATGTCTTTTTCACTATCGTAGAGTGCAAAAGCATAAATTCCATTAATATCTTCAAAGAAATTAATTCCTTTGTCCTGATAGAGTGCAAGAATGACTTCACAGTCACTCATCGTGAGGAATTCATACGAATCAGCATATTTTTTTCGAATTTCTAAGTGATTATAAATTTCACCATTAACGGCTAGGGTGAGTTTTCCATCCTTACTTTTTAATGGTTGTTTACCTGAAAATGGGTCAACAATTGCAAGTCGTTCATGTGCTAAAATACAATTATTACTTGTGAATACCCCTGACCAATCGGGTCCGCGATGTCTAACTTTTTTAGACATTTGAATAACACGCTCACGCATGTCACCACTGTTAGATGTGATGTTGAATGCTCCAACAAATCCACACATGTCCTACCTCCTTACATTGTTTCCTTTCCATGTCATACGACATTTTATTAAATATAATTGCGTACGCTAACGATTTTTACTGTGTTATGTCAATGCCATTGAGAGGAAAAAAATATTATTCATGTAAAATTAACATCCAAATCGAGCGAGATTTGATCAAAAAAAAGGTGCCCTCTTGATATTTCTTTTACATTTCCTTAGAGTCATGAAATATGGAACAAGCAGTGGAACTTCAGATTCTCCACGATATAAGTATAATACTTGATGAAAGTGAGGATATTATTGGAATACTCACTCCTATACTTGTCTCCTTAAGTAAACACACCCCAATGATACGTGGTGCTATCACCCTTCTTAATCGTGACACAAAAGAGATTCTCATTGAGGCCGCCTATGGGTTTACAGCTACACAGAAGAAAAAAGGTAGATATCTCATTGGTGAAGGTATTACCGGAATTGTTGTAAAAAGCGGTCAACCTATAATTATTGGAGATATCACAAAAGATAATCGATATATTAATAAAACTGGTGCAGAGAACGATTTGATAAGTAGAAATAAAGTTGTCTCATTTATTAGCGTCCCAATAAAAAGTGGAAAAGAGGTTATCGGTACTCTCAACATTACCTTTGAGGATTTAAGTAAAGCTGCAACCGATCTATATGCAAAGCTTCTTTCTGTGATTGCAAGTATGCTTGCTAGAGTTGTAAAAATAAGGCAAGAATTACGAGAGGAAAATGAACGGCTTATTGAAGAAAACTTTTTGCTGAAACAAGAACTCAAAGATAAATTTACTCCTGAAAAAATTATTGGTAAATCACAAGCTATGCAGCATCTCTACGATCTCATTGCTCAAGTGAGCAAAAGTAACACCACGGTGATGATTCGTGGAGAGAGTGGAACTGGGAAAGAGTTAGTAGCTCAAGAAATTCACGATAATAGTTTAAGAAAGAATAATCCTTTTATTAAAGTCAACTGTGCAGCATTATCAGAGAGTGTCATAGAGAGTGAATTTTTTGGTCATGAAAAAGGAGCCTTCACAGGAGCCCATGCCGCCAGAAAGGGTAGGTTTGAGCTAGCTGATAAAGGAACAATCTTTTTAGATGAGATTGGAGAACTCTCTCCAGCAATGCAGGTGAAACTTTTAAGAGTTATACAAGAGCAGGAATTTGAACGAGTCGGAGGAATGAAGACTATTAAGATAGATGTAAGAATCATCGCTGCTACAAACAGGAATCTTGAAGATGAAGTTTCTCAAGGGAATTTCAGAGTCGATCTTTTCTATAGGCTCAATGTATTTCCGCTCCATATTCCTTCTCTACGAGAAAGGAAGTCAGATATCATCATCCTCTGTGATCATTTTATTGAGAAATATAATAAAAAGAATCACTGCAGTATCAAAAGAATAACAAGTAATGCAATTGATCTATTGATGATGTACCATTGGCCCGGTAACGTTCGAGAACTCGAGAATTGTATCGAAAGGGCTGTTATCCTGAGTAAGGATGATGTTATTCATGGATATCATCTACCTCCTTCTTTGCAATCAGCGGAGTCTAGCAATACCAAATTTGATTCATCTCTTTCTAGTGCTCTTGAAGCATTAGAATTTGAACTCATTGCTGATGCATTGAAGAATGCTCGAGGGAATAGAGCTCTTGCAGCAAGAAATTTAGGGTTGAGTGAGCGAATTATGGGTCTGCGAATTGAAAAATACCAAATAGATACAGAGAAATATAAAAGATAATTCCTTCAATTTTGTATCTATTGTCTATGATTCCTACAGAAATGTAGGAATTTTTTTTACTGTGATAGATCGACCCTCCTATGAATTAAAAGTTATAAAGAAAATTATAAATTATTTAATTACAAATAAATATAAATTAGATATGGGTGTTAATATTATGA
The DNA here is from genome assembly GCA_963663665.2 of Sphaerochaetaceae bacterium. Taxonomy (GTDB): domain Bacteria; phylum Spirochaetota; class Spirochaetia; order Sphaerochaetales; family Sphaerochaetaceae; genus SABI01. Next base: position 313,879 of record CAXXKP010000001.1, on the reverse strand, counting down.
GTTACCATTCTTGGCACGAAGTGTGCATTAGTTTTTTCAAATTAATCTCAAGGAGTTGGATATGAAGAAACACAAAGTGCTACTCGCTATATGTGTAATACTGTGCTTCACACTAGGATCGTTAGGGGCTGAAGATATTGGGGAAACAGTTGCCCTCCACCAGCAGTCTCTCGATATGATTTGGTTGCTTTTAGCAGCCGCTCTCGTTTTTTTTATGCAAGCCGGGTTTGCAATGGTCGAAATCGGTCTTACTAGAGCAAAAAACTCAGGGAATATTATTATGAAAAACCTGATGGACTTTAGTGTAGGCGCTTTATTTTATTGGGCAATTGGCTGGGCATTGATGTATGGAACCTCAGTAGCGGGTTTATTTGGTTTTTCCCAATTCTTTGTAGGCGGAGATGATCCAACTCTCTTTAGGGACTGGATGTTCCAGGTTGTGTTTGCAGCAACAGCTGCGACTATTGTCTCAGGTGCAATGGCAGAGAGAACCAAGTTTAGTGCATACTTATTCTACTCAGTTGTTCTTTCAGCATTGATCTATCCAATCAGTGGTCACTGGATTTGGGGTGGAGGTTGGCTTGCATCTTTAGGTTTCCATGATTTTGCAGGTTCTACTGTTGTTCACTCTGTTGGTGGATGGGCAGCCCTCATGGGAACTTTGGCTCTAGGGCCTCGTATTGGTAAATATGTGCGATCTGGGAAAGTAGTAATTTCAAAAGCAATTCCTGGTCATAACTTACCTTTAGCGAGTCTAGGTGTTTTTATCCTTTGGTTTGGATGGTACGGGTTCAATGCGGGCTCTACTTTAAGCGGTACAGACCTCACTATGGCAAGTGTCGCCGTTACAACAACTCTTGCAGCATCAGCAGGGGCTGTCGGAGCGATGGCTATCTCATGGATACAGTTCAAGAAACCTGACGTAAGTATGTCTCTTAACGGAGCTCTTGCAGGGCTTGTTGGAATTACAGCTCCAACCGCAGTAGTTACGCCTGTCGGAGCAATCATTATAGGTCTTGTTGCCGGTGTGCTCGTTGTGATGGCTGTAGAATTTATTGATAAAAAACTTCATATTGACGACCCAGTTGGTGCAATTAGCGTACATGGTGTATGTGGCGCATGGGGAACTCTCGCTGTAGGGTTGTTCGGTGCAACCGATGGTGTAAGAGGCCTTTTCTATGGTGGCGGTTTCCATCAACTTTTTGTACAGGCAATAGGGGTTGTTTCGGTAGCATTCTGGGTTATTCTCACAGCTGGTATTCTCTTCTTTGCGATTAAGAAAACAGGTGGATTGAGAGTATCTGCTCACGAAGAATTAATTGGGCTCGATCTTAGCGAACACAATTCTGAATCTTATAGTGGGTTCCAAATATTCACAACAATGTAGTAAAGGAGATAAAAGAGATGAAACTTATCATTGCATATATACAACCAGATAAACTTACTGCTGTGAAGCAGGAACTCTATAAAAAAGAAATTTACAAGATTTCAGTCACAAATGCTATGGGCTGTGGTCAACAAAAAGGATATACGGAAGTATATAGAGGTGTTGATATAGAGGTGAATCTTCTAAAGAAAGTTCGTATTGAAATTGCAGTCAATGAAAAATTTGTTGATGCTACAATTGATGCGATCATCGCAGGGGCTGGAACTGGTACGATTGGTGATGGAAAGATTTTTATTCTTCCAATTGAAAGAACAATTCGTATTAGAAACAGAGATGAGGGGGCTGATGCTATAGGATAAATCCTACATATTCGTAGGTCCTCGATGGTATATCCTACATTAATGTAGGATATATCCCTGTCTATAAATATTTAAATTCATGAAAAGAAACAAAATAGAATCTTGGCATAATTCTTGCAATATGTAAGAATACGATACGTGCCATAATAGGAGTAAATGAAAACATGTCAAATCAGATCGATTTCTCAAAAATCTCACTCATGGATGTCTACGGAAAAAACTGTTTCAGTGATTCTGTAATGAAAGAGAGGTTGCCTTCAAAAATATATAACGAGGTCTTATCGGTTCAAACTGATGGACAAATTCTTTCAGCTCAGAGTGCTGAGGTCGTGGCTAATGCAATGAAAGATTGGGCACTTGAGAAAGGTGCGACCCACTTTACTCACTGGTTTCAACCACTTACAGGTCTCACTGCAGAGAAACATGACTCATTCATTTCTCCGAAATCAAATGGATCTGTACTACTTGAGTTTTCTGGAAAAGAATTAATTCAAGGTGAACCAGATGCTTCTAGTTTTCCCAACGGAGGATTAAGAGCTACATTTGAAGCTCGTGGGTATACAGCATGGGATACTTCTTCTCCTGCTGTAATTAAGGAAATTGGTGGCGTAAAAACTTTAACAATCCCTACAGCATTCTTCTCTTATACTGGAGATGCACTTGATAAAAAAGTCCCTCTTTTACGATCAATGGTTGCTGTAAACAAGCAAAGTATGAGAGTCCTTAAGGCTCTTGGAAATACCACTGCAAAAAGAATTTGTATCAACGTTGGCCCTGAACAGGAATACTTTCTTATAGATGAAAGATTCTATGACAAACGTCCTGACCTTAGGCTAGCCGGAAGAAGTGTATTTGGTCGAATGAGTGCAAAAGGTCAAGAGATGGATGATCACTATTTTGGTGCTATTAAAGAAAGAATCACAGTCTTCATGAAAGAATTGAACTATGAATTATGGAAACTCGGTGTACCAGCAAAGACCCAACATAATGAAGTAGCTCCAAATCAATTTGAAATAGCAACTGTTTTTTCTTCAGCAAATATCTCAACTGATACGAACCAACTTCTTATGGAGACTATTAAAAACGTTGCAATGCACCATAACATGGTTGCCCTTCTTCATGAAAAACCATTTGCTGGGGTGAACGGAAGTGGAAAGCACAACAACTGGTCAATTTCAACAGATGACGGTGTGAATTTATTAAGTCCAGGAGATAGCCCTGAAGAGAATCTTCAGTTCCTTATCTTCTTAACATCTGTAATTAAAGCTGTTGACAAGTATGCTGTGTTATTGCGCCTTTCAGCAGCAACCTCTGGAAATGATCACCGCCTTGGTGCAAACGAAGCTCCTCCTGCAATCATATCGATGTATCTTGGCGATAAACTAACTGAAATTCTCGATAGTATTAGTGAAGATAAACCTCTCATAAGAAGAGATGGAAAGCTTGTTGAGCTGGGGCTTACGACAATTCCATCATTCCCAATGGATGATACAGATAGAAATAGAACGAGTCCTTTTGCTTTCACTGGAAATAAATTTGAGTTCCGTATGGTTGGTTCTTCCCAATCCTTAGCAGGACCAAATACTATGCTTGATGCAGCTGTTTCAGAAGTATTAAGTGAAGTAGCTGATAGACTTGAAAAGGCTGACGATGCTCTTGTTGAGGCTAAGGTTATTATAAAAGAATTTTATAAGGCTCACAAGAGAATCGTTTTCAATGGTAATGGATATTGTTCTACATGGGTTGGTGAGGCTGAAAAGAGAAAGCTTCCAAACCTTGTAAATACTGTAGAAGCTTTAAGTCATTTAACAGATCCTGAATTTGTTGCATTGTTTGAAAAACACAAGATTTTCTCTTCTCAAGAAGTTGCTTCTCGTCAAGAAATCTATCTTGAAACATATATCAAACAAATCAACATCGAAGCTTCTCTCATGGTTGAGATGGCAACAGGAATGATGGTCCCTGCAGCGAATCGTTACTTAAAAGAACTTCTTTCTAATATTAAAGATCAAAAAGAGTTAGGATTTGTTTCAACCCAACTTCATTCGCTTGCCCTTGATTTATCAAATACGATTAATGGTACGCTTGAGAAGGCTAAATTCTTAGAAGAACAAATGAAAATAGCTGCCTCACATGAAGATGGTACTCTAAGCCATGCACGTTTCACTTATAAACACATTGTTCATGCGATGTCTGCCCTAAGGGAAGATGGGGATATGTTAGAAAAGCTCACAGATAAATCTTACTGGCCATACCCTACTTATGAGGATATGTTGTTCAGACTTTAAAAATTATTGCGCACCCCCTCCTCTTTCATATGAGGAGGGAAGAGGAGAATATATGCAGCGAACTAAACCTATTGAGAGAATTGAAGAAATCCGCAATCAAACAATTGAGCGTGGAGGTTATGGCTTATATAAGAGAGATTTTGAGCATGATAATTGTGGTGTGGGATTTATTGCACACATGGATGGGAAGCCAAGGCATTCAATAGTTTCTGATGGGTTGAAAGTACTGCATAACCTACAACACCGAGGTGCTGTAGGAGGAGATCAGAAAACCGGTGATGGAAGTGGGATCATGACACAGATCCCACACGTTTTCTTTAAGAAGGCTGTTATGGGCTTTAACATCCCAGATGTAGGTGAGTATGCCGTTGGGATGTTTTTTTTCCCCCATAAATGCGATGAAAATGCATATAAAAAAGATATAGAGAAGATTCTCATTACCAGAGATTTTTCATCATTAGGATGGAGAAAAGTACCTGTGAACTCTGAGATTCTCGGAGAACTTGCTCTTGCAAAAGAGCCAGAAATTTGGCAGCTATTTCTTACACATGTTACTTTTAGAGGGGAAGAACTTCAACGTCAACTCTTTATCTTAAGACGGGTAATTGAAAAAGAGATAGCTCAAGGACTAGGGACAAAGAATCAATTCTATATCTGTAGTATTTCTTCTACAGTTCTTATTTATAAAGGACTTCTAACTCCAGAACAGGTTTCCCAGTACTATCCTGATTTAAGTGATCCCGAATATATTAGTGCATTTAGTATTATTCACTCTCGTTTTAGTACGAACACATTGCCTGAATGGCGACTTGCTCAACCTTTTAGATATCTTGCGCATAATGGAGAGATTAATACTTTAAGAGGAAATATTAACCGGCAAAAAGCCAGAGAAGGTTTTATGTCCTCAACACTCCTTGGAGATGATCTTAATACGATAACTCCTATCATAGATGAATCAGGAAGTGACTCTGCAATTTTTGATAATGTTCTTGAGCTTTTCACGATGGCTGGTAGAAGTATTCCTCATGTCATGATGATGATGATACCTGAGTCGTATTCACCGGAAATCCAGATGAGTGCTGATAAAAGAGCCTTCTATGAATACCACTCACCGATTATGGAACCATGGGATGGCCCAGCTGCCGTGGTATTTACAGATGGAAGATTTATTGGAGCCACCTTAGACAGAAATGGGTTAAGACCAGCCCGTTACACAGTTATGAAGGATGGACTTATTGTGCTTGCTTCAGAAACTGGTGCGATTGAACTTCCTGAAGAGGAAGTGAGAATGAAAGGTAGACTTCATCCTGGAAAGATGTTCCTTGTAGATTTAGAGCAACACCGAATTATTCCAGATAATGTTATTAAGGCAAAACTTTCAAGAGAATATCCTTACAGAAGGTGGGTAAAAGATTCTAGACTAGAACTAAGGGGATTGTTCATGCCTTCAGGTGTCTCTTCCATAGAACCACAAGAACTTCTCGAGAAGCAGATTCTCTTTGGCTATAGTGATGAGGACTTAAAAACAATTATTACTCCAATGGCAAAGCAGGGGCAAGAAGCAATCGGGTCCATGGGTAATGATACAGGACTCGCTGTCTTATCAGATAAAAGTGAACTCATCTTTTCCTATTTTAAACAGATGTTCGCTCAGGTGACTAATCCTCCGATTGACCCATTGAGGGAACAATTGATGATGAGCTTAGAGAGTTTTATTGAGAATGAGAGTAATCCGCTTGATGTAGACCAAAGACAGTATCGATCGTTTAAATTATCACATCCCGTTCTCTCAACTAGAGATATAACAAGAATCAGAAAGAATCCTCATAAAGACCTCCTTTCAAGTGACATAGATATTACTTTTGACCCTGATAGCTCTCCAGATGCATTGAAGATTGCAATAGAAAGAGTGTGCAATGAGGCAGAAGAACAAGCTAATAATGGGGTTTCTTTAATGATTCTCAGTGATAAGAAAGCTGGGATTGGGAAGGCTCCAATACCTTCGCTTCTTGCCGTATCTGCTCTTCACCAATATATGCTTGATAAGAGACTGAGAGGTAAGATCGGAATAATTATAGAGACAGGAGATGTGCGAGAAGTATTTCATTATGCACTTCATCTTGCGTTCGGTTGTGATGCTCTGTGTCCTTATATTGCCTTCGCTACTGTAAGACAACTTGCGGAAGGCGGGATGTTAGAGAATCTTACTCCAGAAGCGGCTGCAGATAATTACGTGAATGCGGTGAAGAAAGGATTATTAAAAACTTTCAGTAGAATGGGTATATCCACACTTCACAGTTTCTTCAATACTCAAATATTTGAAGCTGTTGGATTAGGCGAGGAGATTATTGATAACTATTTTAGAGGTACAATCTCTCGTATTGGCGGGGTTGGTTTAAAAGAACTCACATGGGATATTGTTGATCGTTATAAACAAGCCTATCCAAAGAATGGAGCAAAAGCTAAACTCAGAGAACCAGGGGGATCTTATCGGTATAGGAAGAATAGTGAACCTCACTACTGGTCTCCTGATGCAATTAGTCTTCTTCAATCCTCTTCAAGACAGAAAGATTATGCATTATTTAAACAATTTACCTCATTAATGGATGCTTCCTATAGAAAGAATGGAGAAATAAGAGGGTTACTCGATTTTAAAGATGGCAATCCAATTCCTCTTGAAGAGGTTGAACCTATTGAGTCTATCACTAAGCGATTTGTTTCAGCTGCAATGTCAATTGGTTCGATTGGGAAAGAAGTCCATGAAACAGTAGCTATTGCGATGAATAGACTTAAGGCAAAGAGCAATAGTGGCGAGGGTGGAGAGGACCCTGTTCGTATACAACCATTAGAGAATGGAGATTCTATGCGCTCTCGTATCAAACAGGTTGCTTCAGGTCGATTTGGAGTGACTACTGAATATATCATGAGTGCAGACGAGTTGCAGATTAAAATGGCTCAAGGTGCAAAACCTGGAGAAGGCGGTCAATTACCTGGAAATAAGGTGACTGATTATATTGCCTCAATTCGGCACACTACTCCTGGGGTAACTCTCATCTCTCCTCCACCTCACCACGACATATATTCGATTGAAGACCTTGCTCAACTTATTCATGATTTAAGGACTGTAAATCCTGAAGCAGAAATTTCTGTTAAATTGGTAAGTGAGGCAGGAGTTGGGACTATAGCTAGTGGAGTTGTGAAAGCCAAAGCAGACAGAGTTATTATTTCTGGTCAAAATGGTGGTACTGGGGCATCTCCTCTTACAGCGATTCGTCACACTGGTTTACCTTGGGAATTAGGACTCGCGGAAACACAACAAGCACTTATTGTAAATAAACTGAGAAGTCAGATTATTGTTCAAACGGATGGCCATCTTAAGACAGGAAGAGACCTTGCAATTGCAGCCCTTCTAGGAGCTGAAGAGTTTGGGTTTGGGACGTCGCTCCTTATCTCACTTGGATGTATAATGATGAGGAAATGTCATCTCAATACATGTCCGTTTGGTGTTGCTACACAAGATCCTGAGTTAAGGAAGTTATTTAGAGGTAAAGCAGATTTTGTAATAACGTTCTTACAATTCGTGGCAACTGAACTAAGAGAGTATATGGCTCTCCTTGGATTTAGAACTGTTGAAGAGATGGTGGGACGGGTAGATAAACTAAAATACGTTCCTTCCACTGATAAAAAGAAAGCAACAGGGATTAAGCTTGATGCGATTCTTGTTGCAGACCATCTAAGTAAAGATATTCCTCTCCATTTCATAGCCAAAGGAGATAGAGAAGGACTTTCACGGTTTGATAAAGAGATTGAAAAGAAACTGATTCCATTTTGGAAGAATCCTTCACCTCTCTCCTTTAATCTGCCTATAAATAATAGAGATAGGACAATAGGTTCTGCATTAAGTGGAAAGATAACAAAAATATTTGGGCCTAAGGGGCTCAATGAAGATACTCTCCATTTTAACCTAAAAGGATCTGCTGGGCAAAGTTTTGGGGCATTTCTTGCTCAAGGAGTTACGCTTAACTTAAGTGGTGAAGCAAATGACTATCTTGGTAAGGGGATGAGTGGCGGAAAGATTGTCCTTACTCCACCAAAGAACTCAAAGATTAGACCCGAAAGGAATATCATTTGTGGAAATGTTGTGATGTATGGTGCAACAGGTGGAAAAACCTTCATCAATGGGATGGCTGGAGAGAGATTCTGTGTTCGTAACAGTGGAGCTACAGCTATTGTTGAAGGTATTGGAGACCATGGATGTGAGTATATGACTGGTGGGACAGTTGTAATACTCGGTGAGACTGGAAAGAATTTTGCTGCTGGTATGAGTGGTGGTATCGCTTATGTGTATGACCCTTCTGAGTTGTTCGATTCAAGGTGTAACCTTGATATGGTTGAACTCGAAGGCGTATGGGATGAAAGTGATCAACAGATTCTAAAAGATTTAATACTAGAGCATTATAATCTTACCAAAAGCCATCTTGCTCAAAATATTCTTGAAAACTGGGAAGTCCAGTATCCTCAATTCGTTAAAGTCGTACCTATAGAATATAGGAAGGTACTAGAAAGGATGCAACTTAACGAGAGTCGTGATGATGAAACTATGAGTGTTACTGAGGAGGTGTATCATGCCTAAATTAGATGGATTCCGTACTATTAAACGACAAAACCCAGAATATAGAAAGGTAGAGGAGAGAATCCTCGATTTTGAGCCAGTTGAAGGAATGCTTACTGAAGAAGAGGTCATCGAACAAGCAACACGTTGTATGGATTGTGGTGTCCCTTTTTGCCATGTACATGGATGCCCGTTAGGAAATAGAATCCCAGACTATTCGGACAAGATAGTTAATAACCAATGGCAAGAGGCACTTAGGCTTCTTGAATCAACAAATAATTTTCCTGAAATTACAGGCCGGATTTGTCCTGCACCTTGTGAGACTTCTTGTACTCTTGCCGTCGATTTTTCGGCAACTGCTTGTGAGCAGATTGAACTTCAAATTGCTGAACGAGGATGGAGTGAAGGATGGGTTGTTCCTGAGATTGCTCTCACTAAAACTGGTAAAAGAGTCGCTGTAGTCGGATCTGGGCCAACTGGTCTTGCATGTGCTCAGCAACTCGCAAGAAAGGGGCATGAAGTTTTCGTCTTTGAAAAATCTGACCGAGTAGGGGGCTTGTTAACCTATGGAATTCCTAATTTCAAACTAGAGAAAGGCATTATAGATAGAAGAATCAATCAAATGGAGAGTGAAGGCGTTGTCTTTGAGAAAGAGGTTGAAATTGGAAGAGATTTATCAGCCCATTATCTTCTTCATAAGTTTGATGCTGTTGTTATAGCAAGTGGCACTCCTCTAGCTCGAGATATCAACATCCCAGGTAGAAATCTCGAGGGAATCCATTTTGCCCTCGATTATCTCACTCAGCAAACGAAGATTGTTCTTGGTGATAAAATCGATGATAATCAAATTATTGACGCAAAAGGAAAGCATGTTGTGGTGATTGGTGGAGGCGATACAGGTAGTGACTGTGTTGGTTCCGTAATTAGACGTGGATGTGCCTCTGTAACCCAAGTAGAACTGCTTCCAGAACCTCCTGTTACCCGTAATGAATACAATCCTTGGCCACAATGGCCTTTAATTCTACGTACTTCTAGTAGCCATAAGGAAGGTGCAAAACGGATGTGGAGCGTAGGGTCGAAAGAATTTCAAGGGGAAAACGGGAAGGTTAAAAGATTCTCTGGTGTAAAGCTTAACTGGCAAGGGAACTCATTTAGTGAAATTCCTGGAAGTGAATTTATTCTCGACGCCGATCTCGTTCTTCTTAGCATGGGTTTTGTTCCACACAAAGAATCAGAATTGGTAAAAGAGTTTGGTCTCTCACTGGATGCAAGAGGTTCAATACAGACAGATGAGAAATACAAAACTACGGTTGATAAAGTCTTTGCTGCAGGTGATGCTGTTACTGGTGCTTCTTTAGTTGTACGAGCAATTAATCATGGTCGACTATGTGCTGATTCAGTGGATTCATTCCTCTCAGAAATCGACTGATAAGAAAATAAGTTTATTTAAAATAAATGCCCCTGTGTTCTCCTGAATAAGAAGAACTTAGGGGCATTATTATGTCCATATATAAATCGTAATTGTCTTAGATGAACAAGTTTACATTACTTTCGCTTGCAGCTTCCATATAGGTAGCAACCCCACCAATTTCTACCCCATCGAGCAATTCACTTGCACTAATACCCATGATATCCATAGACATCTGGCAAGCAATCATTTTTACACCAGCAAGTCGGGCTTGAGTGAACATACTCCTTAGCTGATCGACATTCTTTTGTTTCATTCTCGATTTCATGAGTTTTGGTCCAATACCACCAAAGTTGATTTGAGAGAGCGGGAGACTTTCCATATTGTTAGGAAGCATAGCGCCAAACATCTTGCCCATAAAGTCTTTTTTTACTTTACCGACACTTTTCTTTCTTAGTACCGTTAATCCCCAGAAAGTGAAGAACATTGTCACCTCTTTTCCTGACGCTGCAGCGCCATTGGCAAGAACAAAGGATGCAAGTACACGGTCCATGTCATTACTGAACACAACGAGAGTAGACCCTTGAAGAGTTGAAACACTTTGTGTAGTTGGCTTTACTGCTGAACCTTTTTCAATTACAGCTTCAATTTTCCCCTCTTTTGTTTCAAGAGACATAAGCGTATTGCCAGTCATCTTAGTCCATGACTTAACATCTCTGGTAAATCCAGGGTCAGTTGCTAATACGCGCAGAACATCTCCTTCACTTAGTGCGTCCATAGATTTCTTGAGTGAGAGAATTGGTCCTGGGCATTGTAATCCACATGCGTCTACTAAAGCAATTACGTCAGATTGTTTAGATCGAGGAGATCCATCTTCATCTAGTGGTCTATAGGTGAACAGTGAAAGTGGTGCTTGTTGTGGATTCTCAAGTGCTTCGATCTCATTCATCACTGTATGATACGTACTGAATCCACCAGTAAGGTTATACACATCTGTATAACCATGTTGACGGAGCATCCTTTCTGCAAGATAGCCTCTTAATCCAATTGCACAGTTAACAACAATAGGTCTATCTTTCGGGATTTCACTCAAACGATCTCTTATTTCGGTGTGAGGGATATTTATAGCACCTTCTATTGCGCCAAGGTCAAATTCATCGGGACTCCTTACATCCAAGAAGAAGGCGTTCTTATTTCTCATTTCTTCGACTTTGTCCCACGTGATAAGCTTTGTCATTCCTTCTTGTGCATTTTCAGCGATGAAGCCAAGCATGTTAAGAGGGTCTTTTGCACTAGAAAAAGGTGGCGCATAAGCTTGTTCAAACTCAGCTAGGTCGTGAATCGTTCCTTCTTTTTTAATGAAAGCAGCTAACACATCGATTCGTTTATCTACACCATCGAATCCTACAGATTGACCACCATAAAGTTTACCAGTTTCTTCATCATAAAGGATTTTTACAGCAAGCTGTAAAGCACCTGGATAATACCCAGCATGGCTTCCTGCATGTGTGATAATTTCTTTATACGGAATTTCGTTCATTTTTAATTGCTTACCGGTCATTCCAGTAGAACCTGCAGTAAGTTGAAAGATTTTCGCAATACTCGTTGCAATTGTTCCTCTGTAAGGTCTGCAAGACCCGTTTACAATAGATTGAGCACAAAGTCGTGCCTGTTTATTAGCAGGACCTGCAAGGGGCACTGTAACAGGAAGATGGGTAAAAGGGGAAGGGAATTCAATCGCATCTCCAACAGCCTTAATGTGTGGGTCACTCGTGTTGAATTGATCATCAACTACTATTGCTCCATTCTTTCCTAAGGCAAGACCTGCATCGTGGGCGAGGTGTGTGTCTGGTTTTACACCGATACTCAATATGACAATGTCTGTTGTAATTACAGTACCACTGTTAAGAGTTACATTTATGCTTCCTTTTTCTCGTTCAAAACTTTTAACACCATCCTTTAAAAAGAGTTGCACGCCTTCATCACGAATATGTTGTTGAACAATGGTTGCCATGTCGTAATCAATTACATTCATCACCTGTTCTAATGCTTCTACTAAGGTAACTTGTAATCCTTTTTCTTTCAGGTTTTCAGCCATCTCTAAGCCAATAAAACCTCCACCAACAACAACTGCTCGTTGTGTTTTAGAACTCTCGAGTGCTTTAACAATAGCATCAATATCACTTACAGATCTAAGTGAAAAGATAGCAGGATCATCTATACCAGGAATGCGAGGTCTCACAGGAGCTGCACCAGGAGAGAGGACAAGAGTGTCATAATACTCATTGAACTCTTCGCCAGTCGTAATATTTTTCACACTTACAAATTTTTCTTCTTTGTTGATCGAGATGACTTCATGAAAAGTATTCACTTCAACATTGAATACTTCCTTGAATTTCTGAGGGGTAACAACAAAGAGTCGAGATCGTTCTGTAATCGCGCCTCCAGCATAATAGGGAAGTCCACAGTTAGCATAACTAATATGTTCTCCTCTCTCAAACATGATAATGCGAGCATTCTCGTCAAGTCTTCGCAATTTGGCGGCAGTTCCGGCTCCACCGGCTACGCCTCCGACTATTACATACGTTTTCATCTCAGTGTCTCCTGTTGAAAATTATTTTGTTCTGCTATTTCAGCTAGATTTTGAATATATTGTGGTAGATCAAATGAAAGGGAGTGAAGTTTCTTAGCTATATTTTTGCCACTTGTTGTCATCGTGATCATGATAGCTCTACGATCCTCATCCTTTTGAGTTCTATTGATATACCCTTTATTGTATAAGGAATCGAGTATTCGAGTCATGCGCGATGGGGACAAAGAGAGTTCTTTTGCTAATGAAGAGGGGTCGGTAAATCCTTTCTCATTATGGCATAGGCATATTGCCTCATTTAGGGAGAGAGAGGTTTCCTTTTTCAATGTATCTTCAATTTTTTTTAAATCAATTAAGATGTGTCTCAGAAAGCATAAATCGTACATGGAAAGTCCTTAATTCGTATTTAGTTGCTCGTAGCAAATATTGCTCATGGCAATAATAAAGATTTCGTTATTGAGGGTCAACAATATCGATGTATTTTTATTGATTTCTTTTATGTTAGTTTTCTTTGCCGTTTCAGTGTATCTTAGATATATTAAATATAAGAGACGATATTCTTAATATATATTAGAAATAGGAGTTAAAGAAATGTTACATGAGTCTATAGTTAAACTATTAAATGAGCAAATAAATAAAGAATTTTATTCGGCGTATCTCTATCTCGACCTTGCAGATTATTATGCAAATGAAGGGTTAGAAGGGTTTGAAAATTGGTTTGTCATTCAAGCAAAGGAAGAGCAAGACCATGCTATGCTTTTTAGACAATACCTTCTCAATAATGGTCATTCGGTAAACCTAGAGGCTATTGCGAACCCGAGTGCAAAGTATAGTAATCATAAAGAGCCTTTAGTTGCATCACTCGAACACGAGAGATATATCACGAGTTCAATCAATGATATCTATACAGAAGCACTCTCAAAGAAAGATTATAGGACAGTTCAGTTCCTTGAATGGTTTGTGAAAGAACAAGGCGAGGAAGAGAAGAACTCAGAGGACAATATCCGAAAATATGAACTTTTTGGGGATGGGAAAGGACTCTATATGCTTGATCAGAGTCTACAAGCCCGACTTTATTCACCACCATCATTAGTGCTCGAATAATAGAAAACCGTATTATATACAAAAAGGACCTTAAAGAATTATATTTCTTCAAGGTCCTTTTTAGTTAACTCAGATCAATTCCTTTAGAGGGTAGTCTTCCATAGTCCGTGAAGATTACAATATTCATACACTTCTTTTACATCTAAACCTTCAAATACAGCAATTGGCTTATCACTAGGGGTAAGATTTACTCTATGCACACCGTTATCAGTAACAGCAGCAATCCATTGAATGAAGTGCTCGGCAGTCATTGGGTGGAGTACTGAACCAACAGTTGCGACGAGTTTGCCGTCTTTCTTTTCAACAACAGGGACATGCTTTTCGTTAGCTGCATCAGTAGAATTTGCTTTCAACTCGACCATAGGTTGACCACAACATACTAATTCTCCGCCACCATTATTAATTAATTCAACTATGTTTCCACACTCTTTACAGCGATAAAATTTTACACTCATATTTTCCTCCTACGTGTAATGATTTCATCTTCATTGTACATTAAAGGGAATGAAGATGGAAGGGTCAAGATGATTTTCATATATTTGTAATATCTGATAATTGTAGTATATTAATTAGTGATAAGGAATGTAGATATGGAAAAGCGAAAAATAGATACAGTAGTAGGTGGCGGTATTGCTATTGATGGTGCTGGTGTCAAGTTAGTAAGGGTCTTTGGCCATAGTCAGATTCCTCAATTTGATCCTTTCTTACTCTTAGATGCCTTTGATTCGATACATTATGAGGATTTTATAAAAGGATTCCCGTGGCATCCACACAGAGGTATTCAAACAGTAACCTACTTAATTAAAGGGAGTATTGAGCATGCTGATTCTTTAGGTAATAAAGGAAGTATCAATGACGGAGATTGCCAATGGATGACTGCTGGGAATGGGATTATTCATCAAGAGATGCCAGTACAGTCTGACCACCTTCTTGGTACACAATTGTGGATAAATCTTCCTAAAGACCATAAAATGGATTCTCCATCTTATAATGATATTAAAAGCAATATGATTAAAGAGGTTGAAGATGATTGGGGTGTTGTAAAGGTCTTAAGTGGTAATTACAATGGGCACAATGGCCCTATCAAGAATTCGATAGTACCTACTCTCTATCTTGATGTGACACTGCACGAAAACAAAACATGGCAGATCAATGTGGATGCAAAATCCACAGTGGTTATCTATGTTCTCTCCGGAACCGGTTACTTTGATGAATCAAATAAAGAAATTGAATCTCATAGAGCGATAAAAATAATTGATGGTGATTCAGTAGAGGTGAGAAGTAGTAACAAGGGATTAAGGTTTCTATTCTTAAATGCACAACCATTACATGAACCGATAGCTTGGGGCGGTCCGATTGTTATGAACACAAGGGAAGAACTTCATCTTGCTTTTAAGGAATTGGATGAAGGAACTTTCATAAAATAAAAAAAGTTGTGTAAATATGTCTCCCCAGACGTAAATACACAACTTACAGAACAAATGACCCAGACAAGAATCAATCCAGATATCTTTATCATACAGGTAAATCTTTTTAATTACAATGTTTATCTTTTTAATATTTTTCTATATCAAGTAAATATTGCTTCATAACCAATCCTCCCTCGAAGCCAACAAGGGATCCATTACTACCAATTACTCTGTGACATGGTACAATGATTCCAATAGGGTTTTTATTCACAGCATTTCCCACGGCTCTAGCTCCTTTTGGGGAGCCTGCTTTGATAGCTATATCCTTGTATGATGCAGTTTTTCCATATTCAATCGTTAAAAGAGCTCTATACACTCTTTGTTGAAAATCTGTCCCTGTTATGAGAAGCGGGAGGGTAAAGACACTTCTTTTCCTGTGAAAGTATTCATCTAGTTCCCTTCCTGCTTGTTCTATTAAAGGGGTCTCTTCAATTCTCATATCTTCAGGGTATAGGATTTCTCCCTCTGATAAATGGACTCCACTAATTGCATCATTTTCTTCTTTGATTAGGATATGGTATATACCAATCTCATATTGATAACAGGTTTTCATACTATGAGAGTATATCATAAAAAAAGAGCACGAATGTTGAACTAACCCCCTTACGTTGGAGTAAATCCAACGTAAGGGGGTTCTAATTTGCCTAAGATTACAACAGAGGAAAAAGAATTATTCTACAAACTGTATGAACAGGGATACCGAGGGAGAACAATTGCCACGCGTATTGGCATAAATAATAGTTATGCCAGAAGGATAATCCATTCGTTCGACAATGGAGACTTCTCTTGGCTGAAACAATCATTCAGGCATTACGAGAATGCGAAGACGGAGTTAGAGCAGGTTAAAATCGTCCAACTATTGCTGGATGCAGAAAAGAGCTATCCTGAAATGGTCAAAGCAACTGGATTGCCAAAAGATGTTTTAATTCGATGGGTTCGCAATTATACTAAGTATGGAGTCTGTACTCGGAGAAGAGGCAGGCCTCAAAAGGAAGGTTGCGATGACAACGGATCAGGAGAGAGTCAAAGAACTCGAAAAGAAACTGAAAGAAAAGCAGGACGAGCTTACTGTCTACAAAGTCTACTTCCAAACTTGTGCGGAAAGCGAGACAGATCCTCAAAAAAAAAGATTCTTCGAGCAGTTAGCCAATGCAGAAGATTCGGAATCCCTCTCAAAACTTCATTATCCATTCTGAAACTGTCTCCAAGCACGTATCATTTCTGGAAAAAGCATGAGAATGAGGTGCCTGTTAAGGATAGGATGCTGGCTGAAGCTATCAGATACACACAGGAAAAGAATCATTGGGCTTATGGCGCAAAAAGGATGGCTAAGCATCTTGTCTTGGAAGGGGTATATGATGAGCTCAATCACAAACGAGTAGCACGGGTTATGGATTATTTCGATCTTCACGCGAAGGTTAGGAGACGCCGATATCCTAAGAATTACTATCTGACACTTAAAGAAAATGCAGATTCTCTTCCAAGGAATGATCTCTGCAGGAACTTCCTGTCGGATAGACCTATGAAGAAACTGGTCACGGACATCACCTACCTGCCTACAAAGGAAGGTTGGCTTTACCTTGCTGCGGTTATGGATCTTTGGAACAAGGAAATTGTTTCCTACAGGACGAGCAGATTCATTGGTTTGCATCTAGTGAAAAACGTCGTGAAAGAACTAACTGACCAAGGTTTAATTCTCAATCAGACCATGATTCATTCAGACATGGGATGGACGTACACAAATCGAGTCTATGTTGAGTTCCTGAAAAATCTTGGCGTCCATCAGAGTATGTCCAGAAAAGGCAACTGCTGGGACAATGCCTGTATTGAGAACTTCTTCGGATTATTCAAGTCGGAGACCATCAAACAGATGCCTAAAAGAGCACTCCTGACTGTTGACGGTATGGAGAAGTTGGTGGATGATTACATATACTGGTTCAACAACCAGCGAATACAAAAAAAATTAGGTTACCTTTCTCCGGTTAATTACCGAAATTTGGCAACCTAATCTTTTAGAAACCGCTCCAATGAACTGGGGTCAGTTCATGTGTGCTCTTTTTAATGCGTATTAAAAAATTGTTTATCTCTTTAGAGCGCTATCAATAGCGTTTCTGTCAAAACCAACGATTACCTTTCCGTTAATGTCGATTACAGGAACTCCCATTTGTCCTGATTTCCTTACCATTTCTTGAGCTTTCTCAGAATTTGCAGCAACGTTATATTCGGTAAAAGGAATATTATTGTTTTGAAAGTAACTTTTTGCCATTTTACAAAATCCGCAAGTTGGGGTGCTATACATTATCACAGCCATGTGATTCCTCCTCTTAGTATTTTTTTACACACTTAAAATACTCTTTAGATATATCTTGGTCAACAAAAGAGTTGGTGACAACGTCACCAAGCAGTGTTAGCATAGAGTCTAGGAGAAATCTATGGAAATGAAAAAGAGCTATTCATATAGTCAATTAGGAATCATTTGTAGTAATTTAGCCAAAGCTGCAGATAAACAGACAAATAATGAGATGAGTTCGCTTTTTAAAGAATTATCATCCTATTTTATCAAATCAATCCCAGGTAGCAAAGAATTTAAAAAGGAGGCTTATGGAGAGCTTCTACAAAAAGATATTGATACACTTTATCCGCAGGTTACAACAAGTGGAGAAGAAGTTGGAGATAGAGGTGCTTTGCGTTGTGCTACATGGGGAAAAAAAGTAACTTCAATTCACAAATCTCTTCTTGCCCGTTTTGAAAAGCAAGGGGATGCTCTTCTGGAAGGGAATAATGTATATGTGTGTGAAGCTTGTGGCTATATCGCACTTAGCGAGCAGGTACCAACCCTTTGTCCAATTTGTAAGGCTCCATCTTCCCGATTCGTACAGATAAAGAAGGGGGCTTAAGATGTATGCAATCAGAAATATTAATAAATGTACAAAAGATTGTCTTTGTTTGTTTGTATGTCCTACCGGAGCAACTGACACAGAGACTGGACAAATAGATTCGTCTCGATGTATTGATGGGTGTCGTCTTTGTGTCGATATTTGTCCCTCGCATGCAATTAGTTTAATGGTAGAGAATTTTCCACTTCGTCCGTTGAAAGATGAATCAGTTGAGAAAAGTCTATCTTATCTTTTAGAAAGCAAAGCCTCTGCTCTTGAATTGACTAATGGTTCAGATCATCCAATAATTAATGCGCTATTTCATTCTCTGGCCATTTTAGGAGAAGATTGTGCTCGTGAAGCTGGATTTATGATACCTCAAGATGGCAGATCAATTGAATTGTTGGTATCACTACAGTCATGTGATGACCCGCAAATACCTAAAGATGTCATAAAGAAACTCATTACATTACTCTCTTAGTATTTGTATTTCTTCATGGTTTCATATCAAGAGAACAAGAACAATAGATCTTTTTTCATTCAATTCCACACTATTGATGATTTTTTAGGCGAAGTATATTCTTAACCTTGAAAAGATAATCTTTATTAATTACTTTTCTGTTAAATGATATGGAGGAGTAGATGATACTCACAATAGATATAGGAACTACAAATTGTAAAGTTGCTCTTTTTGAAGAATCGGGAAAAATGAGCCACTATGACACTATTGCCTTAGATTCACAATATTTTATTTCTGATGGGCAACTCATCAATCCGATAGCTTTCTCAATCGCCTTAGATACACTCTTCAAACATCTTCCCACGACTGAGAATATTGAAGCAATTATTGTTACTGGCAGTGGACCTTCATTGGTTCCTGTTGCATCTCCTGTGATGACAAAAGAAGGGCTCTTAGTTGCTGATACTTTTACCGCAAGGCTCTATCTTGACCGGCGTGCCGTTGAAGAGGCTAAGCAAATAAGCTCTGTTTGGGGAAGTTTTATAGATGCAAGTTTTTTCCTTCCTAAAGCCCTCTATATTGCTCACCACGAAAAAGAAATTTATGAAAAAACCACCTGTTTCTTATCGAGTTATGATTATATAAATTATCTCCTTACTGGAGAAAAAACTGCAATTATCCACGCTCCTGATGCTACTAAGTGGTATTATAATGACGCGGTACTAGAACTTCTAAACCTTGATAAAGAAAAATTTCCTCCACTAATTGCGCCAGGAACTATTATTGGTACAATTTCTTCAATTGCTGCGAGTACACTCTCTCTTCCACCAACCACTAAGGTGATTGCAGGAGGACCAGATTTCCTTATATCAATTTTAGGTTCTGCCGCCGTGCTACCTGGTATGGTATGCGATAGATCAGGAACAAGCGAAGGGATCAATGTGTGTTCTGAGGTCCCTATCGATGATAATAGACTGATGAGTTATCTTCACCCTATTCATCCTTATCACAATATTTCTGGTATTATTTCAACATCAGGTAAAGCGATCTCATGGGCAAAAGATCTAGTTGGAGTTGAGAATCTTTCGTATGAAGAGATTTATAATCAAGTGGAAATGATTCCTCCTGGAAGTAATAACCTTGTGTTTTTGCCGTATTTAACTGGAGAAAGGGCTCCGATTTGGGATCCATCTGCAAGAGGGGTTTTCTCCGGGCTTTCTTTATCTACCTCGAAATGGCACATGATTAGAAGTGTGATTGAAGGGGTTGCGTTTGCAATCCGAGATGTAATTGAGACAATTGAAGGTGTTGGTCAAGAAGTTACAACTCTTCGTAGTATCGGAGGAGGGGCGAATATTGGAGTTTTACAACAAATAAAAGCTAACATTACTCAAAAAGAAGTAGCAGTTCCTCTTCAGAAGGAATCTGAGATGGTAGGAGCTATGGCTCTCGCTCGTCACTCGCTAGGGCAGTATGGCTCACTGCAAGAAGCCTGTACATCACTTATTAGTTTCTCACAGTTTTATTACCCTGATGAAAAGCTTGCTAATCTATATGATGAGCTATTTACTCATTATCGACATCTTTATAGCTCGTTGAAAGGTACATGGAGATAGAGGGAACATCGATAATGTATAAAGGGTAGAGAGTTCTCCCTTGTTATGTTATTCTCCCCTCAATTGATTAATTATATTACCAATGGAGGTAAAAAAGTATGAGACGAAATTCAGTTATCAGCGTATTGATGATTATAATTATAGCTATGATTCTATTACCACTTGGAGCGATGGGCGTGAAAGAATCTTCTGTTGAGGATGATACAATTTCCATTCTTGTATATATTACAGGAGTGGTCGCAGGATCTCCTCCCTATGAAACCCTTGTAGAAGGAGTCAACGAAGCAGCTCTTCGTTATGATAATGTTCAGGTTAAGGTGTATGAAGCTGGTTTTAATCAAGCAACGTGGGAAGAGGGGCTCACTTCTCTTGTTGCCACAAATGAATATGATGTCGTTATAGGAACTAATCCTTCTTTACCAGAAATCGCGGCTCGAGTTGGGAAGAAATTCCCAAATCAGAAATTTATTATTACTGATGCCTATTTCGAGGGGAATTCTCAAATTAGAACGTATTTATTTAATCAATATGAACAATCGCTTTATTTAGGATATCTAGCTGGGCTCGTTACTACTAGTGATATGGAATATGCTAATAAAGATTTGAAAATTGGTTTTATCGCAGCTCAAGAATTTCCTTTGTTAAATAATCACATGATTCCAGGATATTTAGCTGGTGCACGATTGGTGAATAAAGATATTGAACTTGATTTTAGAGTAATTGGGAACTGGTTTGATGCAAATAAAACAGCTGAGCTTACTTCTTCCATGATTAATAATGGGGTAGATGTCTTCGCTGCAGTTGCAGGAGGGGCTTCTCAAGGTTTATTTAAGGTTGCATCCACTGAAGGTGCATATATTGTTTTTCATAATTCTAATGAATATGAAGCAGCTCCTGGGAAGGTTGTTGGGTGTGGTTCGATGGAACAAAAGAAACTTGCGATGGAAATCGTGAAGGATATAGTCCAAAATAAGGTTGAATATGGGAAAGCTACCATAGGAGGGCTTAAAGAGGGTTCAATTGGTTTTTTCTTTGATGATCCACTTTATATCTCTTCATTACCCCAAGGAATTAGAGAAAAGTTTGAAGCCTTTGTCAAAAAGGTAGAAACAGGAGCTTTCTCATACTCATTGCCCTCTTTATAAGAAGGAGGTAGTATAGGTACGTATGTTACCTATTAGGGAAATAATGAGGTTGTAATGTCCTACGCGCTTGAAATGCATTCGATAACTAAAAAGTATCTTGAAACTCAGCGTATTGCGAATGATGGTGTTGATTTAACACTTTTAAGGGGAGAAATTTTATCTCTTGCTGGAGAGAACGGGGCTGGAAAATCTACGCTCATGAAAATTCTCTATGGTCTTCTATCTACAGATGAAGGTGCTATTTTCATCGATGGGAAAGAGCGAATATTTCATTCTCCGATTGATGCCCAAAAACTTGGTATTGGAATGGTTCAGCAACACGTTATGCTTGTTGACGAATTTACTGTTACTCAGAATGTTGTATTAGGAAATGAAATTACCAGGAATCTATTCTTTTTTGATAGAAAGAAGAATAATGCAAGAATTGCAAAACTTATTAAAGAGCATAATTTTACAATAGGTGCAGAAGATAAGGTGGGAAAGCTTAGCGTGGGAGAGAAACAACAAGTTGAGATTCTCAAAATGTTGTACAGAGATGCAAAGATACTCATACTAGATGAACCCACTTCGACACTCACTATCCAAGAAATAACTTCACTTTTTAAGACGCTGAAGAAATTACAGCAAAAAGGTGTATCCATTATTCTTATCACACATAAGATCCATGAAATCAAAGAAATTAGTGACAGAGTTTGTATCATGCGAGATGGAAAGATGATTGGGTGTTACATCACAGAAGATGTAGAAGAATCCTTTATCTCGAAAATTATGATGGGTGACATGAGTACGAAGATAGAGAAAATTGAGCAACAAAAAAGTGAACAGCCAATTTTATCCCTTTCGGAAGTAAGTGTAATTAGACACGGTCAAGATCATCCTCTTCTTAATAATCTTTCTATCGACCTTTATGGTGGAGAAATATTAGGATGTGCTGGGATTACAGGTAATGGTCTTGGGCAATTAGAATCTATATTACTCGGCTCTCTCCCTTTATCTAAAGGGAAAATAACATATCATCATGATATTCTCTCAAGTACTCATCATAGGGCGACGACTCGGAAACTCGGGCTTCCATTTGTCCCTTCTGATAGGCTTTATACTGGTTGTTCCTTAGAAGCAACTGTTGCAGAAAATATGATAGCTACGTCTAGGGAAGATTTCTTTCCTCCGTTTGGCATTCAAAAGAAGAAAATTTTTCAACATAGTGAGTCTCTTATTAAAGAATTCGATATTAAGACCACACCATATCATTTAATTGGGACATTAAGTGGTGGAAATATTCAGAAAGTAATTTTAGCTCGTGAGATTGAAAAAATTAAAGATATCATCATTTGCAGTGAGATTACATGGGGTTTAGATGTTGGTAGTGCTCTATTCGTTCATAAGCAGATAGTCGATTTGAGAAATCGAGGAGTTGGTGTTCTCCTATTATCATCTAATTTAGATGAGATACTGAGCCTAAGTGATCGGTTGCTGATATTCTCCCGTGGTGAGATAGTAGCTGAATTTGATTCAACAGAAATTTCTCAACTTACTAAAGAACGGTTAGGACCTTATCTCCTTGGGAAAGCAATAAAAGGAAGGTCATCATGAAAAGGAAGATTGAGCGTTTCAATCCAATTGTCTACATGATTAGATCTCTTTTTGGAATGTTTGTTATTGTATTCATTTCGCTTATCTCACTCATTCTTTTATCGTTCTTATTAAGTAAAACACCCGGGAAAACTATATATTATTTCTTCTCAGGGCCTTTTTCTTCACTTTATGCTGCAGGAAATATGCTGAACCAAGCTGTTCCACTTCTTATAGGGGGATTAGGGATATCTATTGCTTTCAGAGCAGGTAATATGAATATTGGGGGAGAGGGACAGGTTTATATAGGAGCCTTTATTGCTACAATCACAGTAATTGCGCTAAAGAGTTTTGGTGAGGTTGGGGTTATCCTTTCTATATTTTTAGCAATGGCCGTCTCTGGAATGCTCGCAGGTTTCAGTGGATTATTGAAGGCAAAGTGGAATACAAATGAGCTTATTACCTCTTTCTTGCTTTCAAATGCAATTATTTTAATTGTTAATTATCTGGTAGCAGGTCCTTTTGTAGATCCACAAACTAATCTCATTAGTACTAGGCAAATACCTGAAATTGCACAATTGAATTATTTACTACCTCCTTCTAATTTAAATTCTTCATTTATTATCGCAATGGTAAGTGTTGTAGTTGTTCATGCCTTGATGTATAGAAGTAAAACAGGATTTGAGTTACGAATGTA
Organism: Sphaerochaetaceae bacterium; assembly: GCA_963663665.2. GTDB lineage: Bacteria > Spirochaetota > Spirochaetia > Sphaerochaetales > Sphaerochaetaceae > SABI01. Next base: position 290,296 of record CAXXKP010000001.1, on the reverse strand, counting down.
TGGCAACAACAATAAATTTGCACTTTATGCGGGTATCGATAGTCGGTATTACCAGATAATGCCAATGTTTGTTAGTGGAGCAATGTATGGTCTTAGTGGTGCGGTCGCAATTTTTGGAACCTATCATGCTCTGATTAAAGATTTTTCTGTAGGGCTAGGTTGGAATGCACTTGCGGTAGCTCTTATTGCTCGATATCGTCCCTTTGCAGTAATTCCTGCAGCTCTTTTCTTTGCGTACATAGATGCAGGTGCCCATAGTGCTATGTTATACAGTGATGTTACATTTGAACTCTCTAGTATTGTCCAAGCAACAGTCTTCTTCTTAGTTTCAAGTGTAACCCTTCAACGGCTTGGTCTTGGAAAGAGGAGGGTATAATGTATATTTTGTTATCCCTTATCGTAAGTGCATTGACTATTATGACGCCTCTTTTGCTTGCTTCCACTGGGGGGCTTTTTACGGAACTCTCTGGCATGCTTAATATTGCCCTAGAAGGATTGATGCTTGTTGGTGCTTTTGCCACTATTGCTGGTGTTCACTATAGTGGATCTGTTGTTACAGGTCTCTTGATTGGGATAATTAGTGCAATGATTCTTGCTTCGATTCTTGCTTCTATTACCCTCTATTTGAAGGCGAATGTTTTTATTACAGGTCTTGCAGCCAACCTATTTGCTTCTGGTATTACAGTTGTTCTCTCTTTTTACCTATTTAATAATAAGGGTGTCATTGCTTTTAACGAGTTACCTGATATTCCAAAACTTTTTCTATCTTTGTCTCAGAAAATCCCTTTCATTGGTCCAATTCTTTTTGGGCATACATTCTTTACCTATCTAAGTCTTATTCTTCTGATTCTTGCATCTATCCTCATATATAGGACTCCATTTGGGTTCAGGCTGCGTGCTGCCGGATTGTATCCAAAGTCTTTAACAACTATTGGGCTCTCTCCAAAAAAATATCAATTCATAGCTTTCTTGATTTCAGCTTTCTATAGTGCAATAGCAGGAGCAATGTTATCACTCAATCTTAATGCATTCGTTCCAAATATTACCTCAGGTAAAGGATGGATAGCTCTAGTTGTTATATTTCTTGGTCAAAAAAAGCCTCTTGGACTCCTCATCGCTTCCTTTATTTTTGGATTTTTTGAAGCATTCTCTAATTATGCACAAGGGGTATGGGATATCCCTTCAGACTTTATTCTTGCTATTCCATATCTATTTACTTTGATCTCGATAATTCTTTTTTCAATATATGACTATAATAAAAAGAGGGTTGAATAATTAAAATAGAATGAGAATTGGAAATGCTCATTACAGGGGTCTGATAATTTTAATATGTATAGATATAAGAAATCTTGTGTTGTTATCTTAATCCTCTTTTCCAGTTTTTCACTTTACTCTCTAGATGTTGTGACCTTCCGTAATGGTATTATAGTTAAAGGAGAGATAACCAATTATACTTCTTTAGGAGAGATAGCGATAAAAACCATTGAAGGTATTACCCTTATTACTCCCTCCGAGGATGTTATTAGTATTGAAAAGCCGGATAAACTCAGTATTTCGATTGTGAATTGCTCAGAGGAACTAATATACTACCATGAAGGGGTTAAAAAGCTTTTTACACATATTTCTCCCCGTTACACGTATCGGGGAGTTAGCTATACGATAGATCCTGAGTGGGGTATAGATTCTGACCTAGAAGAATTTTATTCTTATTTAAAAGAAGAACATCCCACTTTAGACAATAAAACTCTCTCTCTTATAACTGATCTAGAAATAAAGATGAAAGATCAGAATATTAGCATGGGAATCGCAGGACTATTGATAGCGAGCGGGACTGCCATGACATTTCTTCCCCTAAACTTTGATGATATTGCATCAACGCCTACATATGGAAAGGTAATTTCGATAAGTGGGCTCTCTTTAAACATTGTAGGGCTAGGAATGATGATTTATAACGCATTTATTAATCAAGGAGAGTATCCTCGCCTTATTGCTGATTCATTTAATGAGTGGATTGAACATAAGAAATAAGGTCTCACAAGATTTCTCTTGCAAGACCTTCATAGTGTACCCCGAACGCGATTCGAACGCGTGACCCCTTCCTTAGGAGGGAAGTGCTCTATCCATCTGAGCTATCGGGGCTCGGTAGATCAGATGATAGGGGAATTAGAGGGATTTGGTCAATTGTTTTAGATAAGTTGTTTCCTTTGGGACGATGTATTTCTATTAAAAGATGGAATGTGCTCATTTTATGTGAAAGAAGGTTGAATAAAAATACTGTTTTATGTATATAATTCCTTTAATATTATTTTAAGAATTAATGAGAATATTTTTCGATTAATTCAAAAAGTAAACCATACTGGAGGTATGTATGAAAAAGATTTTAACTGTACTCATGATTGTTGCTATAATGAGTAGTGTGGCTATCTTTGCAGCGGGCTCAACAGAGAGCGCCTCAACTGTAAAAGTTGGTTTTATTGGTCCTATGACTGGTGACTACGGTAACTATGGGGATCTCATCTCAAAAGGGTGTATTACTTGCAATTGAAGAAAAAAATGCCACTGGTGGTATTGCTGGTAAGGTACAGATTGAATTAGTAATTGAAGATAGTGAAGGTGATCCTCAAAAAGGTCTCGCTGGGATTGAAAAACTTTCTTCTAGTGATAAGATTGTTGCCCTTACAGGTCCAGTGTTCACAGGAGTATCTTTTGCTGTTGGACAACGTGTTCAAGATGAAGGTATCATGATGGTAACTCCTAGTGGAACACACAAAGACATTACTGCCATTGGTGAATATGTATTTAGAACTGTAGCTAGTGATGGCTTGCAGGGTGAGGTATCAGGGCATTACTTCTATGATGTTCTTGGTGTAAGAAAACTTGGTGTATTATATGTGAAGAATGACTATAGCCAAGGGTTATATGAAGGAACGAAAGAAAGTTTTGAAAGCAAAGGTGGAGTAGTTACTATTGCAGAAACAGCTCAAGCTGGAGATAAAGATTTTAAAACACAGCTTACCAAAATAAAGGCTTCTAATCCTGATGCGATTTATATTCCTAACTACACAGCAGAAATGGCACAGATTCTTGAACAAGCTACACAACTTGGCATAAATATTCCTTTCCTTTCTGGTGATGGTTTTAGTAATCCAGAAATTTATGACCTTGCTGGTGCATATACTGATGGAGTAGTCTATGTTGGTCCAACACAAGTAAGTGAATCAGAATCTTATAAAAATTTTGTGAATGCTTATACAAAAAAATGGGGATTTGCTCCAGACTCATTTGCTACAAACGCTTATGATGCAGCAAATATTCTTTTTAAAGCAATGGAAAAAGTCTATGCAGATACAAAGAAATTCGATCGCAAAGACATTCGTGATGCATTTGCAGCAACCAAAGATTATTCTGGTGTAACTGGTACTATCAACTTTGCTGAAAATGGTGACCTTGTTGCTTACCAAGGTGTTTATAAAGTAGACAAAACTACTCCTAAATATGTTGGTACTTTCACAGTTGTTGACGGGAAATTAGTTGAAATTAAATAATTAGTAATTGAATATATGGGAGGTATGGATTATTTCTGTACCTCTCATCCATTACGTTTATTGTTTCATTTGTATGACTTGTGTTATTCTAGCACGGTCGACACAGGGACCTCCGTGTAACAACGGGGGTCTGAATCTTTAAGGAGCCACGTGTGGGATCTATATCGGAATTTTTTCAGCATTTGATGAATGGTTTAACCTTAGGAGGGATCTATGCACTCATAGCCCTCGGATACACGATGGTGTATGGCATTCTCAAATTCATTAACTTTGCACATGGTGATATCTTGATGGTCGGTTCCTATATTGGCTTATTCACCTTTAATGCTATCAGAGGGCAACAGATGGGACCTTGGACAATCATTGCTTTCTTTATTGCGATGATAGCAGGAATGCTCTTTAGTGCAGGACTTGGTGTTCTGATAGAGAGAATTGCATATAAACCACTGCGAAAAGCAACTCGCCTTGCACCGCTTCTCTCTGCTATTGGTGTATCTTTCATTCTTAGCAATATGGCTGCTTGGATATGGGGAACTAAATCAAGAAAACTCGATTATCCTTTCGATAATACACCTATAGATATTGCTGGAGTCTCTGTAACTCCGCATCAGATACTTATTCTTGTTGTTGTCATTATTATGATGATCTCTCTTAAACTTTTTGTAGACAAATCGAGAATTGGTAAAGCAATGAGAGCTACAAGCCTTGATCAGGATACTGCAAAACTTATGGGAATCAAAGCAGACCAGATAATTGCTATCACTTTCGCAATAGGAAGTGCACTTGCTGCCACTGCAGGATTCTTAATTGCTCTAGAAATCAAGGTATACCCTTCAATGGGTACGATGACAGGATTAAAAGCCTTCGTTGCAGCTGTGGTTGGAGGAATTGGGAATATCTCGGGCGCTATGTTAGGAGGGATACTTCTAGGTCTCCTTGAAACGTTTGGAGTTGCTCTCCTTGGAATCCCTTATGGATTGAGGGACACAATTGCATTTGTTGCTTTGATTATCATTTTACTGATTAAACCTGAAGGACTCCTCGGCAAGGCTGAAAAGGAGAAAGTATAATGATTAGTTTTATTCTTCTTATTCTCATATACACAGGAATCTATGCTCTCATGGCAATCGGGCAAAATCTCATTACAGGTTATGTGGGTCTTCTTAGCCTCACTCAAGCTGGTTTTTTTGCTATAGGTAGTTATGCAACTGCAATATTAAGTGTAACATATGGAGTCGATTTCTGGATTACGATCCCAATCGCAGCTCTTATTGCAGCCTTTTTTGGTGTTGTCATTGGTCTTCCTACACTTAGACTCAGAGGTGATTATCTCGCTATTGCTACTCTCGGCTTTGGAGAAATAGTTCGTAATATCCTAAATAACTGGGATTCACTCACAAACGGACCTATGGGAATTCAGAGAATTCCAATGGTGACCATATTTGGAATGAAAATAAGCCCTTATGCTAAATGGGGTTTCTTAGTACTTGTTTGGGTGATTGTTTTAATAGCCTATTATCTTTTTGAGCGATTAGCGAGAAGTCGCATGGGTCGAGCTCTTGAAGCAATTAGAGAAGACGAAATTGCTGCCTCCTCAATGGGAATTAATACAACTCAGTATAAAGTATGGGCGTTTGCATTAGGTGCTGCTGTCGCTGGGGTAGCAGGATCTCTTCAAGCAGTATTCATTCTTTCTGTAACACCAGGTGTCTTTACTTTTATGGTTTCTATCATGGTTCTTTGTATGGTTGTTCTTGGTGGTATGGGAAACTTCGCTGCAGTTATTTTAGGAGCATTCATCATTCAATTTATCTCTTACTTCCCACAACTTGTTGGATTGTCGAATGTAATTCCTCCACAATTCAAACAAGTTTTATTTGGGTTCATACTTGTCGTCATGATGATATGGAGACCAATTGGAATATTAGGCAGAGAAACTCGAGGAGCCCCTGGCTTTTTCAAAAAACGAGGGGGTCAGTAGATGGTCATGTTAGAGACAAAAAAACTCACTCGAGCCTATGGTGGTGTCGTCGCAGTAAGTGAAGTTGATTTTAGTGTAAAAGAAGGTTTGATTACTGGTCTTATTGGGCCAAATGGTGCTGGTAAAACAACACTCTTTAATAATATGACCGGTTTAGACACCCCTACTAAGGGAATTGTGCTTTATAATGGCAATGATATTACGAATAAAAGTGCCCATAAGATATGTCGTCTTGGAATCGCAAGAACTTTTCAAAATATACGTCTTTTCAAAGAATTATCAGTAATTGAGAATGTTATGGTTGGTCTTCACTTTAAAACTGGTAAGAATCCATTAAAAGGAAGATTAGGTGCAGCTTTTACTAGCTATTTCAAGGCTGGTGAAGAGTATGAGAGAATGCATGAGAACGCGATGAAATGGCTTGAATTCTTTCATCTTACTCAATTCAAAGATGATTTAGCTAGAAATCTTCCCTATGGGCACCAAAGGGAACTTGAAATTGCGAGAGCTCTTGCAACAGATCCAGCTCTTTTATTTTTAGATGAGCCAGCTGCTGGAATGAACCCTGCAGAAACCGATTCATTGATGAAGACGATTAGGAGAATTAGAGATTTAGGAATTACAGTTGTTCTTATCGAGCATGACATGAAACTTGTGATGAATATTTGTGATACCATCACAGTCCTTAACTATGGGCAGAATATTGCTCAAGGAACTCCTGAACAGATTCGAAATAACCCTCAAGTAATTGAAGCGTACTTAGGAAAGGAAGAAGAATGAGCAAACTACTAAGCATTGATTCAATCCATGTGAGTTATGGCAATATTAAAGCATTAAAAGATGTAAGCATGTATGTAGATAGTGGTGAAGTTGTCTGTCTCATTGGTGCTAATGGTGCTGGCAAAAGTACACTTCTTAAAGCTATAGTAGGCCTTGAACCATTAATTGGTGGGTCTATCACATATGAAGGTAACATTATATGTAGTGGTCAAAAGAGCCAAAACTCAACTCGGAAATCTTTTTTTAAGAGAAACAAAGGGGATGGATTGAGTTTGAGAACAGACCAAATTGCTGGGCTCGGAGTTGCCTTGGTTCCAGAAGGGCGTCGTGTATTTGCAGATATGAGTGTCGAAGAAAATCTCGATATGGGAGCATACCTTGTAAGAGATGATGCTCAGATCGCTAAGAAGAAAGAAGAAATGTACGATTTTTTTCCAATTCTTGGTGCTAGGCGTAAACAAAAGACTCGTTCTCTTAGCGGTGGCGAGCAGCAAATGATGGCTATAGCTAGAGCCCTCATGAGTTCTCCTCGCCTATTATTATTAGATGAACCAGGATTAGGCCTTGCTCCATTAATCATTGCAGATATTTTCGAGAAGATTAATATTATCAACAAAGAAGAGAATGTTACGGTTTTTCTTGTAGAACAGAATGCTAGGATGGCACTTAAAGCCTCAAAGCGAGGGTATGTAATGGAAAATGGCCGTATTGTTCTGTCTGATGACTCTGATAAACTTCTTGTAAATGAAAAAGTACGAGCAGCTTATCTTGGTGAGTAATAATATTGTGCTGGAATAATGATGGGCTCTGGGCTACAATAAAGTGAAATATTAGCCTAAGAAGCTTTGGAGGGATGGTATGATTATTGAAAGAAGAATGACAAGAAACCCTGTCACAGCAACACCCGATATGTCCGTTGCCGATGCTTCAGCATTAATGAAGCGAGAAAAAGTGCATAGATTACCAGTGCTCGATAAAGAGCATCATCTCGTTGGAATAATCTCAGAAAAAGATATTTTATATGCATCTCCTTCCCCTGTGAGCACACTGAGTATTCATGAAATGGCTTACCTATTAAGTCAACTTACAGTAAAGAAATTAATGACTCACGATGTAGTGACTATCACGAAAGATACTACTGTAGAAGAGGCTGCTAGATTGATGGTTGATCAAGATTTATCTGCTCTTCCTGTTGTTGAGAACGATAAACTTATCGGAATAGTAAGTAAAAGTGATTTATTTAAAATACTTTTAGAACTATTTGGAGCTCGCCATTATGGTGTTCGAATGAGTTTCCTTGTAGAAGACAAACCAGGTGCCATTGCTGCTATCTCTAATGAATTATCTAAGCATGGAGTAGATATCATTGCTTTTGGTACATTCATGGGAACAGATAGTTCGAATGCGGTGTGTACAATTAAAATGCAGGGTATATCGATTAGTGAGGCAATAGATTTAGTAAAACCGATGGTGATGGAAGTATTGGATGTTCGTGAGGTCTAAATGGATTTTAAAGACATATTAGAGAAATGGGATTCTTCTATTGAAGGGAAAAAAGCGGCTGATGGGAGCCGTTTTTCTCATATTATTGAAGAAAAAGAAGGCTCTTATGAACAATTATATCAAAAAAAGAAGAGAGGGATTCGAACAGGGAAATCAACTTTAGGGTTTTTAAAAAAACTGGACGATGATGCTGTTCTCGACCTTCATGGACATACAATTGAAGAATCTAAACTTCTCATTGCACAATTTTTAATTAGCTGTGTAGATTCAGGCTTTAAAAAAGTAAGAATTATTCATGGACGAGGAATCCATAGTCAAGATGGGCAAGGTGTATTAAAGAGTGTTGTTGTAGATGAATTGCAGAAATCAAAGAATGTCAGATTATATGGCAATGCTCCCCCTGATCAAGGTGGAAGCGGTGCTACATATGTGATTTTACAATATTAGGAATAGATAGCAATTTTATCTTTCTCGGTAGATTATGCGACCTCTGGTTAAATCATAAGGTGAAAGTGCGACACGTACAGTATCCCCTGGAACTATTCTAATATAGTGTTTTCGCATTTTCCCTGAAAGGTGAGCAAGAATAATATGCCCATTAGTAAGTTCAACGCGGAACATGGTGTTTGGAAGGGCTTCGCGTACGAGACCTTCTACTTCAATTGCTTCTTCTTTAGCCACAATACCTCCGATAAAGTATATCCTTAAAATTTATAAGAATATGTTGAATTGTAAAAAATGGCGACTCTTTTGTCAACTCAGTAAGAATGATGTACAAATTCTTATTATTTAATAGAATATACACAAATCTGTTCAACTTTATTGACATCATTAACCTTGAGGAGGCAATATGTAGATAAATCAAATATGAGTAGGAGTAGGCATTATGCAGAGCGTCTCTTTATTAGCTAGTTATTTAGATTCTAAGAATGGAAAGGATGTTGATACGAAGGTGGTTTCTTATATTGCAAACCTTGATCTTATTTCTTCAGTATCTCCACTTGTTGCTTCCTCAATAGTGAAGGAATTAATAGACCAGAGAAGTCATCTTAAATTGATTGCAAGTGAAAACTTTTCATCTATTGCAACCCAAGTTGCTATGGGAAATCTATTAACAGATAAGTATAGTGAAGGATATTCCTTCCATCGATTCTATGCTGGATGCGACAATGTTGATGTCATAGAAAATCATGCATGCGAATTAGCTTGTGAATTATTTGGTGCAGATCATGCTTATGTACAGCCTCATAGTGGTGCCGATGCAAACCTGATTGCTTACTGGGCGATACTAAATCAAAAAGTACAGACTCCTACATTAGAAGAGATGGGTGTGAGTAACATTTCAGAAATGAAAAGAGAAGATTGGAATAAAATAAGAAGTGCAGTGGGGAATCAAAGAATTCTAGGTCTCGATTATTACTCAGGAGGACACCTTACTCATGGGTACCGTCAAAACGTGAGTGCTCAGATGTTTGATGCTTATACCTATACTGTAGATAAAGAGACAGGTTTGCTTGATTATGAAGAAATCAGACGTCTCGCAAAGGAGATTAAACCCTTAATTCTCTTAGCAGGGTATAGTGCGTATCCACGATTGATTGATTTTAAAAAGATGAAAGGAATAGCAGATGAAGTTGGTGCTGTGTTCATGGTTGACATGGCACACTTTGCAGGGCTTGTTGCAGGGAAAGTTATGCAAGGTGATTATAACCCAGTACTTCATGCTGATATTGTGACTACTACTACTCACAAAACTTTGAGAGGCCCTCGTGGTGGTATGATTCTGTGTAAGGCTGAATTTGCTGAAAGTGTAGATAAAGGATGTCCTTTAGTTATTGGGGGACCTCTCCCTCATGTGATGGCTGCGAAAGCAGTAGCCTTTAGTGAAGCTCTGGAACCGAGTTTCTCAATCTATGCAAGAGAGATTGTAGAGAACGCTAAATATCTAGCTTCATATTGTCAGGAATTAGGAATAAGAGTAGCAACAGGAGGGACAGATAACCATCTGATGCTCTTAGATGTGCGATCTTTTGGAATTAATGGGAGACAAGGAGAGAGTGCCTTACGAGATTGTGGCATTACGCTCAATAGAAATGCCCTACCTTTTGATGAGAATGGACCTTGGTATACAAGTGGGCTTCGTATTGGAACCCCAGCTGTAACTACTCTAGGAATGGGGAAAAATGAGATGAAAGAGATTGCATCAATCATATATCTAGTTCTTTCTCATACTAAGGCTGCTATTATTTCAAAAGGGGACAAAGAGGGAGAAATGAGTAGGGCTCGTTATGTGACAGATAAAAAAATTCAAGAAGAAGCAAGAAAGAGAGTACAAACTCTACTTGATGCATTCCTCTTGTATCCAGAACTTGACCAGACTCTATTAAGTAAGTATGTTCAATAAATAAATTCTATAGGAGACTAGAATGAGCAAGATTCCAGCACAATTAAAATATTCAAAAGAACATGAGTGGGTTCGCCTTGAAGAGGATATTGCGTACATTGGTATTACCGATTATGCACAAGAAAGTTTAGGGGAAATAGTCTATGTAGAACTGCCAGAAGAGGGTGATGAAGTTGATGCAAATCAAGAGGTCGCTAACATCGAATCAGTCAAGGCAGCTAGTGCAATATATAATCCAATTCATGGAATAGTTGATGAAGTAAATGAAGATTTAAATGATAATCCAGAAGTTATTAATGAAAACAGCTATAAACACCACTTATATACACTGAAAGATTTTGATATAGCTGAAATCAATGCATTGCTTGATGCTGATGCCTATAAGGATTACATAGAAACTCTAGATTAATAGGAATTAACACCTCAGGAGGTTGTTATGAATGATTTAAAACGAATTTTTGTAATAATTACATTAATGATACTAATAACATCTTTGTATGCGTTCAGTTTTGAGCCCTTTGTAGAAACAGAACAGGGTGCAATTGCAATACTATTGCATACATATCAAAATGGTGAAGCTCCAGACGGGGGAGATTCAACAGTCTTTGATTTCAGGAATCAAGGGGGACAAGAACTCCTCTCTCCATTCTCTCGCTATACTGTTGGTGCAACTATAGCTAAGAATCATAGAATTTGGTTCACCTACCAGCCTCTTTTATTAGAAACGAACGTAACATTCAAAGAGAATGTAACTGTAGGGGTCACAACATCTGGTGCAGATATGGTTTATGTAGAAGGAACTCCCATGAAGCTTCTCTACTCTTTTCCATTTTATAGAATGAGTTACACATATGATGTATTAAATAAATACGAGAATGCTACTCTTGGTCTTGGAGTTGTTGTCCAAATCCGAAATGCATCAATTCGATTTGAAGCTCTTGATGGTTCTCAAGAACTTTATGTTTCGCAGAATCTAGGAGTTGTTCCTGCTCTTGCAGTGTATAGTGAATATAGATTTCCCTTTGGGCTCACTCTCAGTGCTGATATAGCAGGGATTTATGCAAGTAGCGCCTTTTTCAACGGAGCTGATTTCGAGTTTGAAGGGTCTATCTTAGATGCTTCCTTGAGAGCTAGTTACGATCTTGGTAATGGATACTCACTTTTTGGGAATGCACGGTTTTTTGGAGGGACGAGTAATGGTGTGAGCCAATACGATGACAATGATGTATGGACTGTAAGTAGTTATGAATATACACAGAATAATATTGCTACAATCACAGCAAGCGTTGGTCTTTTGTGGAGTAAATAATTATATGTAATTGTGATTGCATGACCTAATAAGTTCCATTAGACTACTAAATATAATGGATAAAAAGGAAATTTGATGTACACATACGTACCACATAGCAATGATCAGGTACAGCACATGATTGACACCATTGGTGTGAAATCAGTCGAGGAACTGTTTTCTCATATTGATGGTGTCTCTCTGTCTCATAGTGAAGATACTATCAGGGGTATGAGTGAAGAGGAGTTGCGTAGATATTTTAACAGTATCAGTCATAAAAATAAAACAGGGCTCTCTTTTCTTGGTTTCGGTTCCTACTCCCATATTATTCCTTCTGCTGTGCAAGCTCTCTCGTCTCTACCACAGTTTGTCACCTCCTACACCCCTTATCAAGCTGAGATTTCGCAGGGATACCTTCAAGCTATCTTTGAATATCAAAGCTATATTACAACTTTGACCGGTTTAGACGTGGCAAATGCATCACTCTACGATGGTCACAGTGCTGCCCTTGAAGCTGTAAGTCTTATGTTTCGTGCTACAAAGAAAAAGAAGAAAGTCCTCATATCATCGACCCTCCACCCATTTACAATTAAAGTTCTTCAAACATGGGCCTCCTTGCAGGATTTTGAATTACTATATGTCCCAGAGTGCAGAGGCGTTGTAGACCCATCTAGTATTAAAGCTCTTATAGATACAGAAGTAGCTGGCCTTATAGTTCAAACACCTAACCGGTATGGTTATGTGGAAGATTATTCTGATATAGCACAAAGTCTCCATTCTGTGGGTGCTCTTTTTGCAATCTCGAGTGACCCCTTATCTCTAGCACTACAGAAGAATGCTTTTGAATGGTCTGCAGATATTGCTGTCGGAGATACGCAAGTACTTGGACTTCCATTAGCGTTTGGGGGAGCAACCTGTGGGTATATGAGTGTCATCTCTTCTCTTATGAGAAAGATTCCAGGGCGTGTGGTAGGACAAACTGTAGATGCCGATGGTAATAGAGCCTTTTGTCTTACTTTACAGGCTCGTGAGCAGCATATAACGCGCTTTCGATCAACAAGTAATATCTGTTCAAATCATGCTCACTTCGCTCTTATGAGTACCATCTATCTAGCTCTTGTTGGACAAGAGGGGTTTAAAGAGATTGCAACACAAAGTTACGATAAAGCTCACTATCTAAACAGTGCTCTACAAGGTATTGCTCATGTTGTATGCCCCTCTACGTTTCCATTCTTTTGTGAATTCCCTCTCATATTTGAGAACACTGCATATATGGAAAAAGCTATCTCCTATTTCCTTTCGAAAGATGTTTTCATTGGAGTTCCTCTCTTTAAGGCCTCCCAACAATTAAAGGATAGTGCAACAATTCTTGTCGCTGTAACAGAACGCCATAGGCGAGAAGACCTAGACTACTTTGTTACACTTTTGAAGGAGGTTCTCTCATGAGTAAGCTATTAAGTGAATATAGCTCAGGCGGAAAGAGAGGCTACCAGATTCCTCAATGTGATGTTCCTTCTTCCCCTTTGTTGCCTCCTTCACTACGAAAGAGTCAAGAACTAGAGCTTCCAACCTTAGGAGAGCTTGAAGTCGTTAGACATTTTACACTACTTGCAAATGAGACTTTCAGTGTAGATCAAGGAATGTATCCCCTTGGTTCGTGTACTATGAAATATAATCCTAAGGTCAACGAAGAGATTGTGCGAAATCCCCTTTTTAGTGATATTCACCCACTTCAGGATAATTCAACAATTCAAGGTTGTCTCGAATTGATGGATTCGTTACTCAAACGTCTTTGTAGTATTGTGGGAATGGACGATGGAACTTTGCAGAGTGCGGGTGGAGCGCAAGGGGAGTATATAGGGCTCCATATTATTAAATCGTATCATATGAGAAGTGGGAATACTCAAAGAAACACCGTATTGATCCCTACTAATGCTCATGGAACAAACCCAGCTTCTGCAGCATTTTGTAATATGGAGGTGAAAGAGATTCCTGTAAATAGTAAGGGGTTAGTTGATCCTTCTACTCTCTCAGAACTTCTTGATGAACATACAGCTGCTATAATGCTTACAAATCCAAACACATTAGGTCTCTATGAAGATTCTATTAAGGAAATTGCAGATTTAGCACACTCTTGTGGAGCGCTTTTATATTACGATGGGGCAAACCTTAATGCGATTATGAATATTATTAAACCAGGTGAAATGGGTTTTGATGTGATGCATGTTAATGTACACAAGACATTTGCAACTCCCCATGGAGGAGGCGGACCAGGTGCCGGCCCTGTTCTTGTAAAACAATTTCTCGCCCCATTTCTTCCAATCCCTAGAATTATTTCAAGTAATGATACCTATTCCTTTTCTTTTCATGAAGAAGATAGTATCGGGAAAACCCTAGGATTTTGGGGTAATTTTCTTGTTCTTGTGCGTGCTGCGGCCTATATAACCCAACTTGGAGATGATGGACTACGAAAATCTTCACAAACTGCGGTGTTACATGCGAACTATATAAAGGCGAGAATAAAAGATTATCTTCCTCTCTCTCATCAAGGCTCCCATCTCCATGAGATTGTTTTATCTGCTAAGCAATTGAAAGAGAAGTATGGAACATCAGCCTTTGATATCGCAAAGGCTCTTATTGATCGCGGGTATCATCCTCCAACCATTTATTTTCCATTAATTGTCCCCGAAGCGATGATGATAGAACCGACAGAGACAGAGTCTTTAGAAGAGCTTGATGCATTTGTCGACACCCTTATAGATATTGTGCTGGAATCAATGAAGAATGAGACTCCTTTTAAACAAAGCCCAACAACTAAAAAGATAAAAAGAGTTGATGAAGTGAGAGCTGCACGAAATCCTATAGTGCATTGGTAAAAAAGATAAGGAGAATATGAACTATGAAGAAACACTACGACACAATTGTTATTGGCTCCGGCATCGCAGGTCTTACAAGTGCAGCATTATTAGCAAAAAAAGGATTATCTGTTGCAGTATTCGAAAGAAATAATTATCCGGGAGGGTCCTGTGGCTCTTTTCGATTAAAAGGGAGAACGATTGACCAGGGAACAGCTATGATTTTCGGATTTGGAGAATCTGGTTTTAATCCACACCGTTTTGTATTCAATGAACTCGCAGAACCTATTGAGGTTATTCATCATGAGTATCTTTATAGGCTTATATATGATGGGTTCCCTATCCTGTTTCATAAAGACTTAGAAATGTATTTTCAAAGAATCGAGACCCTTTTCCCTGAGGCGATAGGTCAAATACGAGCCTTTTATGACTACATTCTAGACTTGTATACCCATGTAATTGCTGCAGATAGCACCTATATGGCACCTTCTGAGATGAAGATGACTGATAATCTTAAAACACTGTTAATTCATCCTATTAGACTTATGAAATTATTGCCGCTTTTGACAAAGAGTGCAGGCTCTGTTGTTAAGAAATTTGTTACAGATGAAGCAGTACTTAAATACTTTAACAAACTCACGAGTACTTACTGTTATACTCTCCTTGATGAAACCCCAGCAATTCTTGCCATTACTATGTTTATTGAGAATCACATTGGGGGAGCTTATTACCCAGTAGGGGGAAGTTTTCAGCTCCCTCTAAAATTAGAAAAAGCTGGGGAGAAATATGGCGTGGATTACTTTTATCGACATCATGTTGATAAAATTCTCTTCACAAATAATAATCCAGTCGGGGTGCACGTTACCTATGATGGATTGGAAGACGATGTTTTTGGCGATTCAATTATCTACGGAGGAGTTCTCAAACCTCTATACACGAATATGATAGGAC
Organism: Sphaerochaetaceae bacterium; assembly: GCA_963663665.2. Lineage (GTDB taxonomy): Bacteria > Spirochaetota > Spirochaetia > Sphaerochaetales > Sphaerochaetaceae > SABI01. The sequence goes on along the minus strand of CAXXKP010000001.1, from coordinate 274,989 downwards.
CTCAATATCTAGACCCAAAGAGAGTGGAAAAAGTTCTCGCACTAGAAATGTCTTATCCCTCTATTGCAATGTATTGCATTGTTGATAAAGAGGGAGTTCCTGAAGGGACTCTTCCTATTGAAATGATGGGAGATAATCCAGATAAATTAGATGAAAAAGAGATAACAATGTATGCGTTCAGTCTAAGTGACCCCTCTATCTGTCATGAGGATGAGCATATTGTCATTGCTCTTGGCCCTTCATTACGTACATGGCCTCACCCCCATGAGAAACATAGTCAAAAGGCAGCATACAACCTTCAAAAAGAGGAAGAGGCTCAACGATTACTCCATTCAATTGATGAACATTATCCTCAGTTTTCTAAACATGTGAAAGAATATGTATTAGCAACTCCTACCACTATTGAACACTTCACTATGAAAGAGGGGGGAGCTGTTGTTGGACCTAAGCAGAGAATTGGACAAGACCTCCTTAATCGTCACCATGCTCAAGGTGAATGGGATTCCTTCTATTTTGTAGGAGAGTCAACTGTGATGGGAACAGGTTCTCCTGCAGTCACTATTAGTGGGATATCTGCTGCAAACCTTATTTTACGAAAACGAAGAATGAAAGAGTATCGTTATAATGAGCATACAAAAAACCAGGTAACAGTTTTTGAACACATTGGCCCGCCTATTAGAAAGTCAGGAGAGAGGATTCTTCCCTCTATCAATGCGTTAGAGAGTGAAGAGGCAATAAAGTTACATGACGATGCTTCGTTGTGTCAGTGGTGTATTACAAGTCCCTGTACAGCAGTGTGTCCTGCAAAGTATGAGATTGTTCATATTATGAGAAAAATCGAGAGTGGGAATATTTTAGGTGCTAAAAAAGCATTTCATCTCACTCCTGATAGTACATTGAGTTGTTTAACCTGCGATTCTTTATGTGAAAAAGTGTGCATTGCAGGAGAGATTCATGGTAAAGTAGTTCCTATCAAACAACTGAATAAAAGCATCGAAGCATATGGAGTAGAATAAAATGAATAGATCTGTTGAAGCTGTTGTAATTGGTGGTGGTGTCGCAGGATTAACAGCAGCAGCATATATTGCAAAGGGTGGAATCAAAACTATACTCATAGAGTCTGGAGATAAAACAGGGGGCTATATGGGCTCCTTTGAAAGAAACGGTGTCTCCTTTGATTTCGGTATCCGTGCAATTGAAAATTCTGGAGTGATAAAGCCTCTGTTAAAAGATCTCGGAATAGAAAAGGAAGTAACATTCTTAAAAAATACTGTAGGTCAAAATATAATAGATACTCTGTACCCTATTTCTAATCTCGATGAGAGTGTCGCTTACATTGATGGGTTAGCACGTACTTTTCCTCATCAAAAGAACGAGCTTGAACAGGTAAAAGATTTGATGTTGGCCTCTATCAAAGACACAGCAAGTCTCTATGGTTCTGATAGTCCACTATTTGCAAGGGGTCTCGATAAACTTATTAAGAATGTGGTTTTTATTGCAAAAAATTATAAGCTCATGAAGCAATTAAGTGATCCCCATGGAAAAGAAAAAGAACCAATTGAAGAATTTTTTAGTCGATATATTAGTGACCCACACCTTTTATATATTCTGACAAAGGCTTTCTTTGAGAACTCTCCCTCCTATTTTGTCCTCTCATATCATCGCCTCTTTTTTGATTATATGTATCCCAAAGGGGGGATGAAGATGATTCCGTTAGCACTTGAAAAGGTTATTAAGCGCTATAAAGGAGATATATATACCTCCGTTAAAGTCGATCGAATTACAGGTAAAGGGCCATTTAAACTCATCTTGGATGACGGGAGTATTATTAAGGCAAAAAGAGTTGTCATTGCGTCAGATCCTACCCAGTTTAGTGAAGTAACAGGTATTATGAAGGAAGATTACAAGCCAGGGGAATCTGTATTTACACTATTTGTCACTCTTGACGAAGGGGTGGAGAGTGTTGCCCCTCATAAAATTGGGCACTTATTCCATATTAACAATATTACTCATACCTTAGAAGAATCAAGGAATGCTTCACTCAAGGAATTCGGGAACCTCACGAATATGGAAATTTCAATACCAGCAGTGAGAGACCCATCTCTTTCTCCAAACGGAAAAACTGGGATTATAATAAGTGCTCCTATGTTCGCTGTAACTGAACGATGGGATTGGATTGGTGCCTCCCAAGAAACATATGAGGCGATGAAAAAGGATGTGATCAGTGGCATGTTAAAGAGCGTGTCAACATTGATTCCTCAATTGAATGATGAAAAAAAGATATCGTATATATCTAGTGTTACGCCACGAGATTATCAGAATATGACACAAAATAGTGGAGGGTCTATCACAGGATGGGGATACATTAATGAGAATGCCCCATCAGAAACGAGCTTCTTCAATATTGCAAGTTCTATTAAGACAAAAGTTGAAGGAGTATATCGATGTGGACAGTGGACTTTTAGTCCTACAGGAGCTCCTGTTTCAATTATGACAGGACGGCTTGCTGCAGATGCACTTATTAAGTCTCTCAAAAGAGAGATCACACAGAAAAAGTGAGGAAATATGAGTAAATTATTAATAAAGAATGGAATGATTTTTACTGACAGAAGATCTTTCAAAGGCGATATATATGTTAACCATGGAAAGATACAGCAATTAGAGGTGTCAATTGATGAATCACTCTTAGATTCTGATATAGAGATTGTTGATGCTGATGGACTTTGTGTACTTCCTGGGATCATTGATGCTCATACGCATTATCATCTTGTTTCTAGGGGAACTGTTACAGCAGATAGCTTTGAAGAGGGCTCGAAATTAGCAGCATTTGGTGGCGTCACCACCGTGATAGATTTTGCAGATCATGAAAAGGGCAAAACACTCCTTGAAAGTTCTTCATCTAGAATCGAGGCTATGAAACAAGGAATGCACATCGATTTTGCCCTTCATCAAGGAATATATCGCCTTCCAGCTGACATCGATAAAGAACTTCTTCAATTAAAAGAGAAAGGAATTACTGCAATAAAAATTTTCACTACCTACAAAAACGTTGGCTATCTTATGGAAAAAGAGACGTTAAAAGGAGTTTTCTTAGCTTGTAAAAAAGCTGGTTTCTTAGTGACTGTACACTGCGAGGATGATGAATATCTAGAAGAGGTCGCTTCCAATTACAAAGGCGATTTCTCCCCAAAAGATCATCCTGTTCTCCGCCCTAGTGAAGCAGAGAAAAGGGCAATCGAGATGGTCGGAAATTTAGCTAAAGAGTGTGATATGAGCATCTATATTGTCCATGTTTCTAGTAAAGATGGACTTACAGCAGTTCAAAAACTTCGTCTTGATGGAGTCGATGTAATTGTTGAAACCACTCCTCACTACCTATTTCTGGATAAAAGTTATTTAGAAGGTGATAATGCACCTTTGTATGTGATGACTCCTCCATTAAGAGAGAAGGAAGATGGCACCTATTTACTTGATGCTCTTATATACGGAGAGATAGATGTAGTTGCAACTGATCATTGTTCTTTTACAAGAGAACAAAAACTTTCGTCAACAGATACGCGAACTATATATCCTGGAATTCCTGGAACTGAAGAACTTCTTCCTATGATTCATAGTGCAGCAGTTGCAACATCAAGAATGAATTTATCACAGATGGTAGCTCTCTTATCAACAAATCCTGCTAAAATATTTGGCATCTACCCTCAAAAAGGTACTCTCATGGTAGGCACTGATGCAGATTTTATCCTTTTTGATCCAGATTTTATATGGACAATTGAGAAGGATTCAATTCATAGTGCATCAAAGTATAGTGCGTACGAAGGTACAGATGTTGCAGGGAAAGTTGTGATGACCTATTTAAGAGGGAATTTGATCATGGGTGATGATGTCTATCTTGGTAAAGCAGTTACAGGGGAATTTGTCCCATCAAAAGATCCTCTTTCATCATATGATCACAAAGATGGATGCAAATAGTTCCTTTTTTAGCTTATTTCCCTGACAAATAGAGTATAGATAATACTTTTTCAGTGACTTTATCTGGTAAAAATCTTTTCAATACCATTAAAGTTTTATAACCGAATCCCACTGCCACTCTTGGTGGTGGGTTTTTCTTCTGAGACATTTTATATACTACAGAAGCAACTACATCGGGGGAATACCCATTTTTTTCATCGTGTTCCATTTTTGCTACCGCTTTCTTTCCTCTAGTTGTATAGATGGAATTAGGGAGAGCATAATAGGTTCTGTTTGCTGTAAAGGCTGTAGCTGTATCACCAGCTTCAACAATTGTAGCTTTTACTCCGTAGGGTCGACATTCCATTCTTAAGGCTTCGAGGTATGATTCAAGGGCAAATTTTGATGCACTATAATGAGATTGAAAAGGAATTCCAATTCTTCCTGCTATAGATCCAAGTATTATTATATGAGAGACGGGATTTTCTCTTAATATTGGAAGAACTGCACTATTTACTCTCAATACTCCGAAGTAATTAGTTTCGAACTGTTCCTTTACTCGTTCAATAGGAGTATCTTCCACACTTCCTGCTATTCCATAACCAGCACAATGAACTACTATATCAATAATATACTCTTGCTCAACAATATCTTTTAAAACTTTTTCGATACTTTTGTCGTCAGTTACATCCATTTTCAATGTATGGAAATTGGGGTGTGTGTAAGAGGAACAAGTTCCACTTCTTGATACTCCAAAAACGGTATGTCCATTTTCACAAAAAAGTTTTGAACAGGATAGTCCTATTCCACTTGTTGCTCCTGTAATCAAGGTTATATGTTTTTCCATGAAGAGGGTACTCCTTATTGTATAAACTCACTAGGGGAGTCTTTTTCAACTCAATTGTTTTGTGTATACTACCACAACAGTTTGTTTCAAGAGGAGTTGTTATGTCAACGGGTAAATTACGTATATTAACAGGAGACCGGACTACTGGTCGTCTTCATTTAGGTCATTACGTGGGATCTTTGCAGAGTAGAGTCCAATTACAACATGAGTATGATACATTTATTCTTCTTGCAGATATTCAAGCTCTCACTACCCATTTTGAGAATCCTGAACTCCTGTACCAATCTTTATATGATGTTACTATGGATAATCTTAGTGTTGGACTCGATCCAGAAGTGGTTACAATCGTACAGCAAAGTGGTGTTCATTCGATTGCTGAGATGACAGTGTTTTATTCAATGCTGATTTCTGTAAACCAACTTCGCCATAATCCAACTATTAAGACCGAAGCAGCAGCGTATGGCTATAATGATTTATCGTATGGGTTTTTAGGATATCCTGTATCCCAAGCTGCTGATATTTCCTTTTGTAATGCGAACCTTGTCCCTGTTGGAGAAGACCAAATTCCCCATATTGAGTTAACTCGAAAGATTGTAAGGAAGTTTAATGATATTTATCATACTTCTATTATTGAACCACAAGCACGATTGTCGAAAATAAGTAGATTGTCTGGCTTAGATGGGAATGCAAAGATGGGAAAGAGCTTAAATAATGCAATCTATCTCTCTGATACCCCAAAAGATGTTGCAGACAAAGTAAGAAAGGCAGTTACCGATCCCGCACGGATCACAAAGGATATCCCAGGAAATCCAGATATCTGTAATGTTGCAAAATATCATAAGATTTTTACCCTCGATCAATATGACAATATCTGTTCCATGTGTAGGAGTGCGACCATTGGATGCGTTGCATGTAAGAAGATTCTTACTACTTCATTGAACACCTTATTAGATCCCTTTAGAGAGAAAAGAGCCTATTATGAATCTCACCAAGATGTAGTGAAAGAGATTATCGTAGAAGGAACTAAAAAGGCAAATAAAGTTGGTGATGAGACTGTTTCTATGATGAAAGATGCGATGCATTTATCGCTATAGACATGAATAGGTCAGATATAAAGAAAGCATTCATTCTCTCATTACCTGTATTAGGAGGATACCTCGTCCTTGGCTTTGCTTTTGGATTATTGGTGGTTTCTTCTGGTATAAGTTGGTACTTTGCTACTCTGATGAGTATTTTTGTTTTTGCTGGATCTGGTCAGTTTGTCCTCATTGGGCTCCTAGCCCAAAAAGCTCCATATATGAGCATACTCATAACGATATTCCTTGTGAACTCTCGTCATATATTCTATGGGATATCTTTTATCGATTTTTTTAGATCTATGGGTAAAAGAGGCTATTACATGATCTTTTCTCTTACTGATGAGACATATGCGATTCTCTCTCTAATTGGGAATAGACCCTATAGTGATGAGCAAAAGAGGGAGATATCTTTTATCCTTTCTTTTCTCCACCAGATTTATTGGGTCACTGGTTCGACTCTCGGAGCATTGTTCATCTCGTTTGTTCCTGTAGTGACTACTGGTGTTGAGTTCTCAATGACGTCCCTTTTTATTGTTATCTTGATTGAGCAACTTCTAAATTCAAAAGAGTATCGAATTGCAATCATCGCTTTTGTTGTTGCATTCTCCTTCCATTATATTTTTATTGGAACATCCTTCTTGCTTCCTTCCCTCTTTTTTATGCTTGGTGTTCTTCTTTATTTCTATTATGTAGAGAAAAAGAGGAGTGCCCATGAATAATACATATATCATCGTTGCAATAGTGATAAGTGCTGTTGTGACGATCTTTACGAGAGCACTCCCATTTATTTTCTTTAGATCTAAACGAAAGGTCGGGCCTGCCCTATCGTTTATTGCAAAAACACTTCCTGTAGCAGTTATAACTATTCTAATTGTCTATAGCATTAGTGGTATTACTTTTGGATCAATCCATGGTTGGCTCAAAGAAGTTCTAGGAATCCTCTTTGTTGTTCTCCTCCACCTCATCAAACGAAATACTCTCCTAAGTGTCTTAGGTGGAACTCTTTTTTATATGCTTCTTATACAATTAGGCCTGTAATAGTCTCAAAAAAATGTGATAAGACCTGCTTTTAGGTTTTTTAAAGAATAATGAGTAATTCGTGGCAAAAACAAAGTGGAGGGTATACACTTAATTATGATGAAAAGAGAACCAATTGATACGTATGGCTATAACTTCGTTGAAGAAGAATTTTTGGAAGAGGGACGAGATGAATACACCCTCAGAAATGAGCAAATAAAACATTGGAATGCTTCTTGGCGTCACTTGAAGGAAGATGAGATTGCTTTGCTTATCTCTTTAGGCAACATTAGTTCTTCGTGGTCAAATGTCTTAGTTGAGGACCCAATTGATTTGAATCTTATTCGTAATACCTCTTTCTTTGGATTAGTGCGCATCGGTTCTCTACAACCTGCCACAATAAGTTATCACGATTTTAAACTCCCAGAAGGGATAAGAGAATCCCATATCGTTAGTTGTGATATAAATCGTCACTGCGCTTTGTATAAAGTTGCCTACCTTTCTCATTATCAAATTGATACGATGTGCATGCTACATAGAATTGATGAGATGGATACGACTAACCACTCTAAGGCGGGGGTTGGTGTTATTAAAGATGGTGAAGATGAAGAAATAAGAGTGAAGATCGGAATCATGAATGAGAATGGTAACAGAGGAATTCATCCTTTTGTTTCGATGAGAACCTCGGATGCAATGCTCTGGGGCACGTATAGAGAATATCCTGTTTTGCAAAAAAGACTTGTTGAGTTCACCGACCAAACATCCGCTTCTCATCGAGGTTCTTACGGGCATGTGGCGCACAATACTGTCATAAAATCTTGTCGGATTATAAAAGATGTAAATGTTGGTTCTCACGCCTATATAAAAGGAGCCAATAAATTAAAAAATCTCACCATCCTCTCTGATGAAAACGCAAGTAGTCAAATAGGAGAAGGGGTTGAACTTGTTAATGGTATCATTGGATACCAATGCAGAGTTTTCTATGGAGTAAAAGCAGTTTGTTTCATTCTAGGCAATAATAGTAACTTAAAATATGGAGCGAGATTACTTCACTCATACCTAGGTGATAATTCAACAGTGAGTTGTTGTGAAGTCCTTAATAGCCTAGTTTTCCCTTTTCATGAGCAGCACCATAATAATTCATTTCTCATTGCAGCCCTCATTGGTGGTCAGTCAAATATGGCAGCAGGAGCTAATATCGGGTCAAATCATAACACAAGGGGAGCTGATGGTGAACTTCAAGCAAAAAGAGGTTTCTGGCCTGCGCTATCAAGTTCTCTAAAGTATAACTGCTCCTTCGCGTCCTTCACTCTTATTACAAAAGGAAGTTACCCAAATGAACTGAACTTGAGAATTCCTTTTACAATGGTTAGCTATAATGAAGCAAAAAGAACCCTGAACGTTATGCCAGCATATTGGTGGATGTATAATAGATATGCCCTCGAGAGAAATGGGTGGAAATTTTCTACTCGAGATAAGCGTTATTATAAGAGTCAACATATTGATAGTGAATATCTGAGTATTGATACGATGGATGAGATTCTAAATGCCCTAGATTATCTCGGTCTTATAGTGGGTCGAAATATGAGTAAAGAAGAGCAGAGTGAAGAGGTTCTTATTAAATTTGGACGTAAACTTCTCGATGAAAATTCTCCTCTATTAGAGAATAGAGAGTTCGTCACCTATGATATTGAACGATCTAAGAGGGCTACCCGAGTTCTTAAAATTAGAGAAGGATATCGAGGGTATCGTGAGATGTTGATTTTCGGATGTATGCGAATCATTCTCAATTTTGCGAATAAAAATAATCAAACTTTAGAGCAATTTGCCTCTAGTGTTGATGAACTGGTGGCTGAAAAGAACTCTTTTTTCAATGTAGCCATAGATTCTCCGGTGGTGAACTTAGGTGGCCAACTTGTGAGCGAAGCTCTTGTGAAGATACTCATACAGAAGATTGAAAATCATCAAATAAATTCGTGGGAAGAGATTCACGATATGTACGATCTATGGTGGAGTAAGGCTGATAGCATCATGGCTGTAAAGGCTCTCATCACTTTAAAGACCCTTTTCTCGTGTCAGTTACTTGATTTCAAGTCATTGTTAGCTCAGTTTAAAGAGTTAGCTTCTGAGAATGCAAGGCAGATTGAAATCACAAGAAAAAAAGATTTTCTGCAGCCTTTTAGGAATAGTGTATATAGAAATGAGGAAGAAAAAAGGGTTATTCTTGGGACGATTGAAACAGATTCCTTCGTAAAAAAAAGTAACGAAGAGATGAAAATTCTCATTGACCTTGCATCTCACTTTCCTTGTTGAAACTATTGTGTTACATTCAAGATATGAATGAAGATTTTGAGAAAGAGATATCACAGACTTTAAATTCCTCTCCAAAGAAAACATCTGTGTTTACACATGAATTCCTTGAGAATATCTTAAAGGTTGAAGATCATATAAATACTGAATTATTAAAAGAGGTAGCTATTCATAGCCATCCTATCTTTGCATTAGAAGAATGCCTCCTTACTTTTACAAAGGATGTTCTTCTTCAGATGACAAAAGAACATGGTCTCTCGGTCCCCTCTTCTCTTAAAAAGAAAGAAATTGTTTTACGTTTAAAAGACCATATTATAGATCGTTTTAGTAGCAGGCTTGAGTACCTTCCAACGACTAATTTACGATTTCTTAATAGATTTGTGGAAGAAAAGACCTTTATTCTTGAGCTTAAAGATGTCCAATTGATGGAGATCTCTCATATCACACATTTAGGATTTACTTTCCTTTATTACTTCAATAATAAGGTTTTTATTGTTGTCCCTACAGAACTTCAAGAATATATTACGTCTTTAATAGATGAGGAAACTTTTAAGAAGGCTTATCTGCATGAAAGACTTGATTCGTACGCTGTGAGTTTATCAAATCTCTATGGTGTGTTGGATATAGACCAAGCTGCTATTGTGTGGAATAAATATGAAGAGGAAACTCTTACCCCAATGATGATTGGTGATGAGTTAACCCATCTTAATGGAACACAAATATTTTGGTGGTATGAGGATGAGAATATTATTAGCACCTATTTCGATACGACAGACGAGGTAGAGGAATTTCTCTTAGATGTGAAAGATGTTTCATACTATACCCCGACTTTTGATGAGTTACGGCAATTCTTCTCGACTCCATATGATAAATCATCTCCTGCAGCACAATCTATGATTGATTTCTTACGTACATTTCCTCTTGACGAACAAACAGAGATACAATACCTGATGCAGCAAATAAGTGATGCCTGTGTCGTTGGAGAAGATTTTCAAGATGTTATAGAACTACTTAATGAATATGGGCTCAGCTTTCACGCAATTGATGAAGTGACCCGATTCACTGAACTCTATGATGATCTCGAAGAAACGAGTCGTGTGTGGAGACTTAAAGGACATCGCCCTAGTATTCTTAAACGAAATAGAAGCTTTTAATCTTTCATCCTCGTAAAAACTTCCAAGAGTTTTGTTGATACATCTTGAGTTTTAATTTGAAGATGCGCGTCAATCGATCTAATCTTTCTGATTCTGTAACGAACAAGATTATCATAAGATTTTCCACATAATACTGACAGATCTCTCTCAATAGTCTCTTTTATCGCTTTGCAGGTAAACTGCGGATCGGTGTGTGCTCCTTGAGGGGCCTCTGGAATGATGTCATGTATGATATTAAATCGCTTTAGGTCTCGACTTGTCATCTTCATTGCTTCTGCAGCTTCTTTTGCCTTAGATGCATCTCTTAACAGAATAGAAGCGAACCCTTCTGGAGTTATAACTGAGTAAACCGCGTTTTCAAGCATATAGAGTTTATCACCTATTCCAATACCGAGTGCACCACCACTTCCTCCTTCTCCAATGATGAAAGATAAAACTGGTACTTTGAGCATACTAAATTCTTTGAGATTTCTTGCGATTGCTTCTCCTATTCCTCTCATCTCTGCACCAAGTCCTGGATAGGCCCCTGGAGTGTCAATGAAACAAACAATAGGACGATGAAATTTTTCTGCCTGCTTTGCAACACGTAGAGCTTTTCTATATCCTTCAGGATTACTCATTCCATAATTAAAATCTATATTTTCTTTTAGATTTGACCCTTTTCTGTTCCCAATGAAAGTAATAGCTCTTCCATTAATTGTTCCTATACCAGTAAGCATTGCCTTGTCATCACCAAAGTAGCGATCTCCATGGATTTCCATGAAATCATCGCACATATGATTAATATAGTATGAAGCCCCTGGACGGTCTGTTTTCCGAGAGAGGAGGACACATTCCCAACTAGATCTCTCTTTGTTCTGCAATGCATTACTTGCGAGTTCCTCCATAATATCTACACTGGTATAGAGTTCTTTTGGTTGTCCATTACTCATTACAATTTCCTTTTTTGTGGGTCTTGATTAGAAAAGAGAGTGTACTTTTCATCCTTTCTCGAGGGATTATTGCATCAATAAAACCTTTTTCCAATTGGAATTCTGCGCTTTGGAACCCTTCAGGCAGGGTTTGTCCAATAGTTCCTTCGATCACTCTGGGTCCTGCAAACCCGATAAGGGCACCAGGTTCAGCGAGGATAACATCTCCTAACATCGCAAATGATGCTGTGACTCCTCCAGTTGTTGGATGCGTGAGTACCATGAATAGGGGAGTATGTGTTCTTTCTAATAATGCTGCAGCACTACTGGTTTTAGCCATCTGCATAAGTGAGAAAATTCCTTCCTGCATTCTTGCTCCACCACTAGCACTAAAAATGATGACAGGAATTCCGTCTAAGGCTCCTTCTATCATAGCACGTGTTATTTTCTCTCCTACCACAGAGCCCATGGAACCACCCATAAAATCAAAACTCATTACAGCGAGTACAGCCTCTTGATTATCAATAGCACATTTCCCTGTAACAACAGCTTCATTAATAGAGGATTTATCTCTATTTTGGGCAAGTTTTTCATCATAACCTGCAAGTTCCATAGGATTTGTTGCAGAGAAATCATCTTCAAATTCTTTAAAAGAACCAGTGTCGACAATAGTAGCAATTCTATCAGTAGGACATAAACGATGATGGAAATTACATTTAGGACATACCATCATGTAATTTTTAAGTACATCTTGATCGAATTCTCTATGGCAAGAAGGACAGGTTAGTTTTGTTTTCATTTTTTTGCCTCTGTTTTAGGAAATAACTGCTCATATAGTTGTGTATTGAACTTGCCAGATCTAAACTGTTTACTTTTTAGAATCTGTAGTTGTTCCTCTTTATTCGTTTTAACACCTTCAATCTGGAACTCCTCAAGTGCTCTAATCATCACATCTATACTATCTTGTCTCTCTGTAGTATGCACAATAATCTTAGCTAAAAGTGCATCATAATAGGGTGTAACGGTATATCCATTAAAGATATGAGTATCTACTCTCACCCATGGGCCTAAAGGGAGGTGAAGGTTCTTAATAGTTCCTGCATTTGAGGCATTAATTCTGCACTCGATTGCATGAGAGTCAATTGAGGAAAGGGAAGATGTTATACTCATTTTTTCATTGGATGCAATGAGAAATTGTTCTTTTATAATATCTACAAAATTAATCAATTCGGTAACTGGATGTTCTACCTGTACTCTGGCATTTACTTCCATAAAGTAGTAGGCATTATCTTGAACAAGAAATTCGACAGTTCCAGCACCCTTGTATTTCAAATCTTGAAAGAGACGTACAGCATCATCGCCCATGCTTTTGCGCATGTCACTCGTGATAACGGTACTTGGAGACTCTTCAATAAGTTTTTGATGGTTATGCTGAACGCTACAATCTCTTTCTCCTAAATGGAGAGCAAAACCTTTTCCATCGCCAATAAGCTGTACTTCAACATGACGAGGATGATCAAGGTACTTCTCAATATGAACAGCGTCATTTCCAAAAAAACTCATAGCTTCTGTTTTGCTGATTGTAAGAGCATGAGAAAGTTCTTTCTCACTCCTTACGATACGGATTCCTCGTCCGCCGCCTCCGGCTGATGCTTTAAGCATCACAGGGTATCCTATATCTTTTGCTACAAGAACAGCCTCTTCAATACTTACGACTTCTTTTGTAGACCCTGGTGTTATAGGAACCCCAGAAGAGATGGCTACATTTCTGGAAGTGATTTTGTCCCCTAAAAGGCGGATTGTTTTTGCATCTGGGCCAATAAATAGTAGACCTGATGATGTAACTTTCTCTGCGAAGTCAGCGTTCTCACTAAGAAAACCAACTCCAGGGTGAATTGCATCACACTTACTGACGAGGGCAGCACTGATAATATTACTCATATTTAAATAACTAGTGTTGCTCATAGGTCCACCAATACAGACTTTCTCATCCGCCATACGGTAAGCAAGTGAGTCTTTATCAGCTGTTGAATACCCAAGAACCGTGTGAATATGTAAATCTTTCGCTGCTCTAATTATTCTGACAGCGATTTCACCTCGATTTGCTATAAACACAGATTTAATCATAAAGGCTTAACCTCGAAGAGGGGCTGGTCATACTCAACAAGAGTAGCTTGGTCTACAAGAATGGAGACTATTTCACAATCAAATTCTGCAACTAACTGATTCATTAATTTCATTGCCTCTAGCGTACATAGGGTATCACCCTTTTTAACCTTACTTCCCTTTTCCACATATGGCGGTGAATCAGGGGAAGGTGTTCTGTAGAAAGTACCAACGATTGGGCTTTTTATGACACTGTTGCTATTTTTTGTCATTTTCTTTACTTCAATAGGTTGTGATGATTCTACTATTTTGCCAACCGGTGGAGCATCTTTTCTTACTCTTATGTAGATGTCTTTTTCTCGGTATTCAATCTCGTTGATATCTGCAGAATGTAGTAAATCTATAATTTTTTGTATTTCTGTTGTTTCCATCATTCACTCCTAATTGCTTGGTGTGGAATTGGCTATAAGCCTCTAGAAAATATAATAACAATGTGTTAATATCGTGTCAATATTGACAAAATATCAAAAAATGTAAAATATAGGAAAAAAGCAATTCAAACCTATATAAAGATGGATAGGAGAAATCTATATTGAAAAAGAATAGACCAATGAATACATATATAAAGGCAGTAGGATCATATGTTCCCCCTAAGATGGTTAGTAATGATGATTTAGCACATCTTGTAGAAACGAATGATGAATGGATTTTTAGTCATACAGGAATTAAGAATCGACATATAGCCGAAGCTGAAGTAGCAACGAGTGACTTAGCAGTAAAGGCGGTTGAAGCACTTGTTAAGAATTCAGGTATTAAGGTGACTGATATTGATGCGATAATCGTCGCAACTGCAACTTCTGATTATATTGGATTTCCTTCTACTGCGTGTGTAATTCAAGATAAGCTCGGACTTGATGAAATTCTAGCCTTTGATGTCGCTGCAGGGTGTACTGGGTTTATCTACGCACTTGAAATAGCCGACGCTCTTATGCACAGAGGGGATCTGCAAAATGTTGCAGTATTCGGGGTAGAGAAATTATCAGCTGTAACAGACTGGACGGACAGGAATACATGCGTCTTATTCGGAGATGGTGCAGGGGTTGCACTGCTTTCAAAGAACGAAAATCAAGAGAGTGGTATTATTGATAGTGTACTACACGCTAAAGGGAGCGGTTCTTCTTACCTTTCTATTCCTTCTGGTGGGACAGCTGATAGGAATGGTAATGAGAAGTTTTTGCATATGGATGGAAGAGCTGTATATAATTTTGCAGTAAAAGTTGTGAAAGAGACTATTATAGAACTCATTGAAAGAAATAATCTAACTATTGATGAGATTGATTGGATCGTCCCTCACCAAGCAAATTCTCGAATCATTCAAGCGGCTGCTAAAAGACTTGGTATTGATGAGAGTAAATTTTTCATGAATATTGAGAACTATGCAAATACCTCTGCAGCATCAATTCCTATAGCCCTTGATGATATGAATCGTCAGAATCTATTAAAGAGAGGGATGAGAATCATTACTGTCGGTTTTGGAGCTGGTCTTACGTACGGAGGGAATCTCTTAAAATGGTAGCATATATTGGAGTCTTTCCTGGCCAAGGAGCACAATTCCCGCTCATGGGGCTCGATCTCTATGAGAAATACAAAAGTGTGAAGGATTTGTTTACCCTCGCTAGCGAT
Organism: Sphaerochaetaceae bacterium; assembly: GCA_963663665.2. Taxonomy (GTDB): domain Bacteria; phylum Spirochaetota; class Spirochaetia; order Sphaerochaetales; family Sphaerochaetaceae; genus SABI01. The sequence continues at coordinate 259,931 of CAXXKP010000001.1, read as the reverse complement.
ATCACTCATGTTGATTTGTATAAGATGCTCCACTCAGGTAGTAGTGAGGATCTACAACAGACCCATAATACTCAAGTGCTTATTACGCTCATCAATAGAGCCTGTTCGATAGTTTTACATCAGATGAATATTGCGCCTTTAGCAGTCTCAGGCTTCTCGTTAGGAGAGCTCAGCGCTTACAAGGAAGCCTCAATTCTTAGTGATGAATCGCTTTTTTCCCTTGTATGGGATAGAGGAACTATCATGGCACGTCATGCAATGATAGTTCAACGTGAATTGGGTAATATTGGGATGGCAGCTGTTATAGGCCTTCCTTTTGAACAAGTTGATGCTATTATTAAAGAATCAGGAATTAACCACCTGTATGCCGCTAATGATAATAGTGCTACTCAAGTTGTTGTCTCTGGGTTATTCTCCGCTCTTAGTGAGGTTGAACCACTTTTAAAGGAGAAGGGTGCGAAGAGAATCATTCCATTAAAAGTGTCCGGTCCTTTTCATACTCCATTGATGATTGAAGCAAAGAAAGAATTCGAAGAGATTATTCAGAAACACTCTTTTTATATGCCGAAGATTGCCGTTTACTCAAATGTTCATGCAAAAAAAATCCAAAGCACGGCTGAAGCTAAAGAGTTATTAGCTCAACAACTCATCTCTCCTGTGAGATGGAGTGCAATAGTAAAAGAAATAGAAGTTCTTTATCCTACAATTAAAGCAATTGAGGTAGGGCCTAACACTGTATTGACTGGATTATTTCGTTCCACACAGGTTACATGTTATCCTAGTGGAAGTGTTGAATATATGGAGAAGATTGAAAAGGAAGTAATCAATGAATAGCGAGAACCAATATTACGAGAAGAGGGCACTTGTTACAGGTGGATCAAGAGGAATTGGGAAGGCAATAGTAACCCGTTTGATAAAGGATGGATATGAAGTATTCTATTTCTCAAGAACAAAAGGAGATGAAATAGTTCACTCACATCATATCGAAGTTGATATGGGTAATCCTGAATCGGTTGAACAGGGAATAAAACAATTTTTTTCTGTAACAAGTCGTGTCGATGTCGTTGTGAATAATGCAGGAATTACAAAAGATAACCTTATTATGAGGTTATCAATTGAAGCCTGGGATGAGGTTCTTAATGTGAACCTTAGAGCTGCTTTCTTAGTATGTAAAGCAGTGAGTAGAGTGATGGCTAAACAACATAGTGGCTCAATTATTAATATATCTTCGATTGTTGGGGTGAGCGGTAATGGGGGGCAGACTAATTATTCTGCCTCTAAAGCTGGCCTTATCGGGTTCTCTAAGAGTTTAGCAAAAGAATTAAGTAGTAGAAATGTAAGAGTCAATGTGATTGCTCCTGGATTCATTGAGACAGATATGAGTGATGCAATTCCTTCTTCTATAAAGGAGAACTTAATCGCAAGTATCCCGTTAAAGAGAATTGGTCAAGTTGAAGAAATAGCAAACGTTGTAGCCTTTTTCGCATCTGATGATGCCGCCTACATCACAGGACAAGTGTTGTGTGTTGATGGTGGAATGGTAATGTAGAGGTAAATAAATCATGGATAAAAGACGAGTAGTAGTAACTGGGATGGGTACGGTTAACCCATTAGGAAAGAGAGTCGATGAATTCTGGCAGAATATTAAAAATGGTGTAAGTGGAGTAGGGCCTTTAACCCGCTTTGATTCAACAGATTATCCTGCTAAGATTGCAGGTCAAATACGAGACTTTGACCCCACAGATGTTCTTGACAAAAAAGAGATTCGGTCGGTAGCAGATTTCACAACATTTGCCCTCTATAGTACTTCTGAAGCAATGAATATGGCTAAGTTGGGTAAAAATGGTGAGGGTGGGTATGATCCAGATCGGACTGGTGTTTATATCGGTAATGGGATAGGAGGCTTTGAAGTAGTAGAAGAGAATTTGGAAAAACTATTCCTTAAAGGTCCAAGAGCAGTAGCTCCTCTTACTATTCCAAAACTCATTTCGAATGAGGCTGCAGGAAATATTTCGATAAAATATGGTATTACAGGTCCTTGTCATACAACAGTAACAGCCTGTGCTTCCGGAACAGATGCAATCGGAGCTGCCTTTCAAGCTATAAAACACGGAATTGTAGATACCGCAATAACAGGTGGCACTGAAGGGGGAATTACTCGTTTAGCAATTGCAGGATTTTGTAGAATACACGCTCTTTCTACCTCTTATAATGATACTCCAGAGAAAGCTTGTAGACCTTTCGATAAAAATAGAGATGGCTTTATTATGGGTGAAGGTGCTGGAATTCTAATCTTAGAAGAACTTGAATCTGCTAAAAAAAGAAATGCTCCAATTTTTGGAGAAATTCTCGGTTATGGAATGACCAACGATGCTTATCATCTTACAGCTCCTAACCCTGAGGGTGTGGGTGCTGCAAAAGCAATGACGAAAGCTATGAATGAGGCGGGAATAACTTATGATCAAATAGATTATATCAATGCCCATGGAACGAGTACTGAAGCGAATGATTTGATGGAGACAAAGGCAATTAAACTCGCATTTAAAGAACATGCATACAAACTTAAAGTCTCATCAACTAAATCAATGACAAGTCATCTTGTAGGAGCGGCAGGAGCTGTTGAGGCTATTGTCTGTTTATTAGCTTTAAGAGATCAATTTTTTCCATGTACACTGAATTTAGAGGAAAAAGATCCCGAATGTGACCTTGATTATGTTCCCAACAAAGGACAATATGGGTCTATACGATATACACTAAGTGAGTCCCTAGGCTTTGGTGGCCATAATGGTGCTCTTGTAATCGCATCATATATTGAGTAAAGGAAGGAACTGGACATGGGTAATTTTGAATCAGCAGAAGAATTATTGACGCACAGAGCACCGTTTTTATACCTCGATGAATTAATTGAAGCAACAGATGAGCATTGTGTAGGTACTCGCTATTTTGGAGATGATGAACCTTTTTTTAAAGGTCATTTTCCTGATTATCCTGTAGTTCCCGGTGTTATCTTGCTTGAAACCTTGGCGCAAACAGGGGGAGCCGGATTACGTCAGGTTGGAGTATTGGCAAAAGGGACTTTTTTTGTTTTAGCTGCCATTGAAAAAGCTAAATTTCGCAATCAAGTAAGACCTGGTGATACTGCCATTATTAAGGTTGAACATGTGAGAGTTTCAAGAATTATGATTCGTCAAAAAGGAATCATTACAGTCAACGGTAAAGTTGCTGCTGAAGCAACTTGGATGTGTATTGTAGGAAAGAAGGGAGAGGAAAATGATAATTAGTCATAAGGTTATGAGAAATGTATCTCTTACAGCACATCCTGTTGGTTGTAAAAGATATGTAACCTCTCATATTGAATATCTTGAACAGAAAAAAGGTGATATTGACACATCTCATTTTCCTAAGAATGTATTAGTTATCGGTGGATCAACTGGATATGGACTTTCTTCTCGAATTGTCCCTTCAATCCTGAGTGGTGCAAACACGATAAATGTAAGTTTTGAGAGAGAGCCCTCTGAGAAAAAAACAGCGACACCAGGGTATTATATGACTAAGTCTTTTGAAAAAGAAGCAAATAAAAGAGGCCTCTATGCAAAGAGTATTTTTGGTGATGCTTTTTCTACAGAGATTAAGAAAGATGTCGCTGATATCATTGCCCAAGATTTAGGAAAAGTTGATCTTATTGTCTATTCACTCGCTTCTCCTATGAGGCTTGATCCATCAAATGGGATCATGTATCGTTCTGTGATCAAACCAATTGGAGAGAATTACACCTCTCTTTCACTAGACACTTCAAGTGGTTTGGTCGTGAGTGAAACTTTAGAATCTGCTACTGCAGAACAGATAGATGAGACGGTTAAAGTGATGGGCGGAGAAGACTGGCAGCTCTGGATTGATTATTTGCTTAAGAGGGAAGTAATAGCCGATAATGCCATTACCGTAGCCTATTCTTATATTGGACCTGAAGTAACATTTCCTATGTACCGAGAGGGTACCATTGGGAAAGCAAAAGAGCATCTTGAACAAACAGCACACACTCTCGCTACAACACTATCTCCTCTTGGCGGTAAAGCATTCGTGAGTGTGAACAAGGCTCTCGTTACTCGTGCTAGCAGTGTAATTCCTGTAGTGCCACTATATATTTCACTACTTTATGATGTGATGAAAGAGAAGGGTATACATGAAGAGTGCATTGGCCAAATGTACCGCCTTTTCACAGATCGTCTCTATAGTGGGAAAGATATCCCAGTTGATGAAAAGAACCGAATTAGATTAGATGACTGGGAAATGAGAGCTGATGTCCAACAAGAAGTAGATAGAAGATGGGCATTACAGAAAGAGGGAGAAAGTATCAAAGAGGGAGATTTAAATGGCTTCCAAAAAGAGTATCAGTATATTCATGGTTTTGGTTATGACGATGTGAATTATGATAAGGATTTAGACCCAAGAGAGATCTTCTAACGACGACCGAATCAAACTATATGGACACACCGAGAAATAGGATTAAAGCTATTTAGTGTTTCTTTTTTTGTATATTACGCAGGCTTGAATTTTTTTAACAGGGGCTATCTACATCTGATATTCTCGATAGTTTTTCATGCAGATTAGAAGTTTATCAAGAAACAGTTCTTTGGTAGCCACTGAGGATATTGGCTATATGAAAACAATGGTTTTCTTATAGCCCCAAATAATTTTTGACGTGAGAAAGGTATAATAATTGCGAAACCACTAAACATATGTTATCCTATTTTGCATGGATGTAGTTGATAAAATAGATATACTTTCTCGAGATGCTCAATATGATCTCTCTTGTGCGTGTGGCACAAAGAACAAGGATGAGCATAGATCTCGTAACAATAATGGCTCATGGGTCTACCCAGTGACGGTAGCTTCTGGGGGATCTGGCATTATGTTAAAGACGCTCCTCTCTAATGCATGTACAAGTGATTGTCTTTATTGTCCTCTACGGGAGGCAAGTGATACAAAAAGAACATCACTTTCTCCAGATGAGATAGCGCACTTTTTTATAAATTTTCTTTCTCACAAACCTCTCATTGGAATTTTTCTTAGTAGTGGTATTATTGGTTCTGCTGATTACACGATGGATCGGCTAATTGCTACTGCTGAACTTCTTCGGTATCGGTACCACTATAGAGGATATATCCATATTAAGATTATTCCCGGTGCAAATATTGAAGCTATCAATCAGGCAATGAGGCTAGCCTCAGCAATCTCCCTCAATATCGAGGCACCAGGAATACAACATTTTTCTAAACTTTCAACAAAGAAGGATTATTTTAAGGATGTGATACAACCATTGAAATATATTTCTGAAGTTACTCAAAAAGGTGCAGTTTTTCAAAATATGCATAAAACAAGTCAGTTTATTGTTGGAGCAAGTAATGAAAGTGATAAAGAAATACTTTCCTATTCATATAATATGTATGACCATCTTAACTTTGATCGTCTTTATTTCAGTGCTTACCAGGCAGGATTAGGGGATCCTTCAATCCCAGGGGAAATACGAAAACAAGAGATGATTGAAAAACCGTTTACTTTGAAAAGCGATCAAGATACTGATGAAAATGCTTTTCTTACTCGAGAACACCGCTTATATCAAGCAGATTTTTTGTTTCGCCAATATGGTTTTACCTATTCTGATTTAGAGTTTGATGAGATGGGAAATCTAGATTTGAATCAGGATCCTAAGCAGGTTTGGGCTACAAAGCATAGTGAGTTTTTCCCTGTTTCCTTAAAAAAAGGGAGCAAAAAAGAACTTTTAAGGGTGCCAGGTATTGGTCCTATGATGGCTCATAGGATTATCACAATGCGTAAAGAAACACCTTTGAATGATATACTTCAATTAAATCTTCCTAGAAATGTATATTTAAAGGCAAATAAATATTTGTGTGTCTCCTAAAATATGTATGATAAGTAATTTTTCAACTTTCTTCGCAATTCTCTATTTGTAAATAGAAGAAATTTAACTAATTTTTAACAAATCTGACTTTAACTCCTTTTCATAGATAGAACACTCTGATACATTTTAAATATAGGCTAAGAAACGCTAAACGTAAGTGCTAGGAGTTTATATGATTTATACCATTGCCATGATAATAGGGTCTCTAGGGTTGTTCCTTTTTGGAATGCGCACGATGAGTGACGGTATTCAAAAAGTAGCTGGAGATAAACTACACTCAATACTTAATTTCATGACTGGTAATAGAGTGATGGCAATTCTCACAGGTGTTGCTATCACTGCGATAATTCAATCTTCTTCGGCAACCACTGTTATGGTAGTCAGCTTCGTAAATGCTGGTCTTCTCACTCTCACTCAATCTATTGGGGTGATCATGGGAGCTAATATTGGAACTACTGTCACTGGATGGATAGTTGCAATATTAGGGTTTAAAGTAAAAATGGGAGTCCTTGCTCTTCCTGTCATTGGTATCGGTTTTATCTTGATGCTTGTGAAAAAATTCAATAAGAAAGACTTAGGAGAAACTCTCATTGGTTTCGGTCTGTTATTCATGGGGTTAGACTATTTAAAAAGCTCTGTTCCAGATATTTCTAAATATCCAGAGATTCTTCAAGCAGTTACTATCTTCACAAATCATGGGATTCTCTCCTATATCTTTTTTGTACTTATAGGAACCTTCCTTACTATTATTGTTCAGTCATCCTCTGCTGCAATGGCGATCACTTTAACAATGGCATATGCTGGGTGGATTGATTACCCAACAGCTGCTGCGATTGTTCTAGGTGAAAATATTGGGACGACAATTACAGCATATCTTGCATCCATTGGCACAAGTGTGAATGCGAGACGCGCAAGTAGAGCTCATACCCTCTTTAATATCTTTGGAGTAATATGGATGAGTTTTGTCTTTGCCCCTTTCTTACGCCTTGTGAACATATTAGTCCCAGGTGATGTCTACACTGCCACAAATGCAATTCTTCTTCCTGCTCACTTGGCTATGTTTCACACCTTGTTCAATATTACTAATACGTTCATAAGCGTATTCTTTGTCCCACAAATTTCATTCTTAGTGAAGAAATGGGTTCCTGAAGATAAAAATGCTCCGGAATCTTATTCGCTCAAGTACATTAGTGCAACTTTGCAAGATACTCCTGAACTCTATTTGATTACTGTCAAAAGAGAACTTTCTAAAATGGCAGATATCGTGTGTGATATGTTTAGTGGATTTTGGGATATCTTTAGTCACCCAGATAAGAAGATGGGAGCTGAGGTTGAAGAATATAAGAGAATGGAGGATCTTACTGACAAGATGCAAGAAGAGATCACAAAATTCCTTTCTGCTTGTAGTATGGATAATATGAACAGAGTAAGTGCAAATAATGTTTATAGCATGATGAGAATTACGAATGAGCTTGAGAGTATTGGAGATAGTTGTTTTAATCTCATTATCCTATGTGAACGTCGTTATAAGCAACAGATTCTCTTTGATGACCAGGCTATGGATAAGATTGCTCCATATGTAGCTCTTGTAACTCGCTTTATTAGTTTTATTAAAAGCCATTTAAATGAGCATCTTGATAGTGAAAATATGGCTGTTGCCGTAAAATTAGAGACCGAGATTAACAAAATGAGAAATATTTTAAAACAATCAGCTTCAAAGAGGATCCAAAGTGGTTCTGATGTAAGAAGTGAACTCCTTTATATTGATGTTGTGAGACACGTCGAGCAAATTGGGGACCACTTGATGAACATTACAGAACGACTCGAACAAATTAAATAAACCGCTTCCTACTATACAGAAGTCTATCTATTTTGTTGTTTTTATTCATCATAAGGACATTATACGTCCCATGCTCCATCGTATGATTAGCATATCGATGGAGGATTGATATGAATATAGAAACAGTTGATGATTTAATTGGTAAGACGATTGATTTTCTTATACACCCAAATGGGGAGGTCAAATTAGCCCCATTCCAATTAGTAAATGTCGTGTGTCTATCACGAGAGATGAATAAGGGTTCTCTTTGGTACTTTGAAGAGGAGAATGTGTTTGTAGTTGAACATAAAGATTGCAAAGACCTCCTTTTTACCGAATTTGAAAGTATAGACGATTTAATTTCTCATAAATGGGTAATTGATGAATATAGTTAAATTATAAACCTATTCTCCCTTTCTCTTATATGTTATTGTTGCTTTCTGTGAGGGGGAGAGAGTGCTTCATAAAAAAACGAAAACACATTTCGTATTATTGCTCATTACTCTTATGTGGTCACTCAATAATATTGTGTTTAAAATTGCCTTTATGGAAGTGAGTGCTCCCATTTTTAACCTATTACGTCTTGTAATAGCATTTCCTTTTATGATCTATCTATCGTTCTTTTTACCACACCACGTCCCTTTTCAAAAGAAAGATCTCTTGTCCCTTACCTTTATAGGAATCATTGGGTTCGGCTTATTCCAACTCTTTTTCCCTGTTGGAATTGATCAGACTTCACCCGCGATCGGGGGTATTCTTATGGCTACTATGCCAATACTTGTAATTCTTCTCTCCCTTATATTCAAACTAGAGAAAATTACTCTACCTATTATACTCGGGATTTTTTTTACAGTTATAGGTTTAACTCTTATTGCTATTTTTAGTACTCAACAAAACCAGCAATATAGTAGTAGCTTACGCGGTATCCTTTTTGTGGTTATTGCAGAATTGGGATTTGCACTAAATACAACATTAATAAAACCGTATACGCAACGCTATCATCCTTTGCAACTTACAGGGTATGTGATGAGTATCAGTGTACTAGTCTTTTGTGCGGTTCACCTAAACGATCTTCTTGCCCTAGAAATAGGAGCAATCTCTATGAATGTATATCTGCTAGCTAGCTATTCAGGACTCATTGCACTATTAGGTGCCAATGTGTTATGGAATAAGGCTGTTGGAGAGATAGGGAGTGCTCGAACAAGTGTTTATGCGAACGTACCACCGGTCTTTGTTCTAATACTCAGTATTATTTTCTTTAAAGATATTCCTCATCCTATCTCCCTTTTAGGGTCTATTATTATTCTTGGTGGGGTTATCACTGTATACAAAAGAGAGAAAAAAGCTGCTATTCAATTGTCACTACTTTAATCATATTTGTTGATCCAGAAGAGCCCACAGGAACTCCTAAGGTAATAACAATAATATCTCCTTGTTTCACGAGTCCCTTACTCTTTAAAAACTCCGGTGCATATGCAAGGAGTTGATCTAGACTTATAAGATTTTCTGTGAGCATAGGCTCAACTCCCCAAGAGAGAGCAAGTTGTTGCACAGTTTTTTTGACAGGAGAGAGTGCAATAATTGGCGTTGCAGGTCTAAATTTGGCAATTCTTCTTGCAGTGGAACCACTATACGTGAAACAAACAATATGAGAAGCGTTGATTGCTAGAGCTAGTTCACGAGAAGCGAGGCCTACTGCCTCTGTTATTGATTGCTTATTCCTTAAATTCAAATACTCTTGGTTAAGTCTTTGATCTAATACACTGTGTTTGAACTCTAAGGAGCTTTGGATATATGTTGTTATTGTATTCATGGTTTGAACAGCTTTTATAGGGAATTTTCCAGCTGCAGTCTCACCACTTAACATAACTGCACTTGTTCCATCTAGAACGGCATTTGCTACATCATTTGTCTCAGCCCTTGTTGGACGAGGATTATTCATCATTGACTCAAGCATTTGTGTCGCTGTGATAACTGGTAATCCAGCTACGTGGGATGCTCTAATAATAGTTTTTTGAGCGATAGGGACTTCCTCAGCAAACATCTCAACCCCTAAATCTCCTCTTGCAACCATGATTGCATTAGAGTGCTGAATGATAGCATCTATTGCTTCTACTGCTTCAGGTTTTTCTATTTTACTGATAATAGGAATATCTCTGCCAAAGGTTTTGTTCATATACGCTCTTAAGGCTATTACATCTCTTTCACTGCGAACAAACGAAAGAGCTACATAATCAAGATCGTTCTTAAAAGCAAACTCCAGATCCTTTTCATCTTTTTGGGTGAATGAAGAGAGGTGATGAAGAGGGACTCCAGGAAGATTTACTCCTTTACGTGGTTTTATGATACCGCCTTCTACAACTCTACAATGGATATTAGTACCCTCAATACGCTCAACTGATAATCCAATAAGACCATCATCAATGAGAATTCGATTCCCTACACACGCTTCCTCATGAAGATATGGATAATCAATACTAATTGTATCTTTTGTTCCGATGACAGAGTTCGTGGTGAGCGTGATAGTTTCTCCACTCTTCACTTCGACAAATTCACCTTCTAATAAGCCAAGACGAATCTTGGGCCCCTGAAGATCTTGAAATATGGCAATAGGAATATTGAGTTCACCTGACGCCTTTCTTGCTGCATCATATGCTATTTGTTTATCTTCATGGGTTCCATGACTAAAATTTAGTCTTATAATCCTTGCTCCTGATGAGATTATCTCTTTAATTTTTTCATATGTATTTGATGAGGGTCCAATTGTCGCAACTATCTTTGTATAGGTGTGTTGGGATTTCATTGATTACTCCTTCATTATCTATGATACGTGAAACAATGTGGATAAGCAATTACAGGAGATGAGAATTGAGGCGGAAATAATTTTTCACATTCTTACCAAATTATTGTATGCTATCTTTATAAGGAAAAGAAATAAAAATGAACTATATATGCTCACTCTGCCATAAAACATATGAGATAGATACCCATCAATACATCTGTGAGTGTGGAGGCCTCTTTGACCTTCAATATGATAAGAAAAAGATAGATTTTGATGTATTACAGAATTCTCAAGAGAAGTCTCTTAAACGATATAGTAATGCACTCCCCTTTATTGATGACACCATTACTATGGGTGAAGGTGGAACGCCCCTTATTTCATTATCACCCTCTTTAATGGGTAAGGGTGATTATTTTATGCCAACACTCAGTTTCAAAGATCGGGGAGCAGTGATTCTTGTCTCATTGATGAAGAAGCTGAATATACAAAGCTGTGCAATTGATAGTAGTGGAAATGCAGCAACAGCTGTAGCTGCCTACTGTACGAGAGGGGAAATTGGGTGTGATGTCTTTGTTCCTTCTCACACTAGCAACAAAAAGATAGTTCAGATTGCTTCTCATGGGGCAACAGTTCACCCTATTGAGGGAACAAGAGAGGATACAGGTAATGCAATAAAAGAATTCATTTCACAAACAGGGGTGTTCTATGCTTCTCATATTTATAATCCCTTTTTTTATGAAGGGACAAAAACGTATATATATGAACTTTTTGAACAATACAATCAATCACTTCCTGAAGTAATTGTTGTTCCAGTAGGAAACGGAACGCTTCTAATTGGAATTTCCATAGCTTTGCATGAATTAAAAGAGTGGGGATATATAGAGAAATATCCTCAGGTTGTAGCTGTACAATCAAGTAATTGTTCTCCTATTTATCATGCGTATACACATCGAGCTCATCATGTAGAGCTCATTGAAACCTCTTCAACCCTCGCTGAGGGTATTGCAAGTGCTGCTCCTGCCCGTGGAGATCAGATTCTACAAATTATTTATGATCTCGATGCAATCGTTGTAAGTGTGAGTGAGAAAGAGATTCTTGAAGGGCAAGATTTCCTTGCAAAAAGAGGGGTTTTTGTTGAATTCACAAGTAGTGCAAATTATGCAGGGTATAAGAAAGCGATCGAAGAGAATCCCAATTTGGAATTTGAAAATGCTGTTATTCCATTATGTGGAGCTGGGTTAAAAAGTGTCCATTGACCTCTTTTTTGAGAATATAATGAAGAGAATCAGAAAGATAAGTGAAATAAAAGTACCAATTAAGCCCATACTTGTATACGATTGAGTAAACGTAAAGGCAATACTAAAGAGCCAAGGGCCAACAGCACTGCCGGCAACAACGATTGACATAGCAAAACCACTAATAGCGCCAAGATGCTTTTTCCCGTAAAGTTTTGGCCAGGTGATAATATTGAGCATCCCAAACAGCCCACCACCTATGCCCATGGAGATAATCAGGAGAATATAACCGAAAAGAGTGGAAAGAAGAAATAAAGATAAAGAAGCAACTATCAGAGAGACGGCGAAAACATAATAGATGTACCGGATATGGATTCTGTCAGAGAGATAGCTCGCGAGAAAACGAGAGACGACAGATATAATCGAAATAGGAAGGAATATTTTAACAGCACCGAGTGCATCAATTCCTATTTCGTTGAATATAGAGACAACATGGAATGTTATTGCTGTATTATAGAGGCCCCAATATCCCATAAAGGCGAGTATTACCCAAAAAAGACCCTCTTTCTTGGCATCCTTCACACTTTTTTCAATTGTTGCATCACCTGAGTTCTGTTTGTGTGTATTGCTAAGTTTATTTAGTCCCATTTCCATTTCCATATTGCACGAAGCAGGATTACTTTTAAAAAAAATGAGAACTATCGGTAGGAAAATTCCCACTAAGATTAGTGCTATGACTAACAATGCTTTATCATATTGGAAATAATTAATAAGAGATTGCAATGGTTGAGGAGCATATGAAAATCCAAAAGATGTAACTAAACCCATGAGCCCAACAGCTAATCCTCTCCTAGTTGAAAACCATCTTGCCACCATGCCCCTAGATACGATTGTGAGGACACCTTGTCCAAAGAATCTAATTCCGAAGAATCCAATAACCATAATTGAGATGGCTACAAAGGTTTTGTTAAGGTTGAATTGTGAAACAATATATTGAGAAATAGGTGCACTTAATCCAAGAAGAGAAATAAACAAAGCTAGGAAGCTTGTAGCTAAAAAGGCCGTTAATTTTGCACCTCTTTTATCATAGAAGGTGCCAGCTAAAGGGATGAGTAATGAGCTCATCAACGTTCCTGCCATATATGCACTTGATAAAGCTACTCGAGAAATCTGTAAGTGTTTAATGTAGTGGTCTGTAAATACAGAAACCCCCATTGTTTGTCCTGGAATAGATGCGAGGACTCCCAAAGAGCCCACAACAAGAATAACCCATCCATAATAGAATGGAGTTCGCGTAATCAATGGCTGTGTGTTTGTATTTGAAGTGTTTATTTGTTTAATTAAAGTTGCTCCTCAGTGAAGTTGCTATTGTTTCATCTTTGGATTATTTCTACAAGAGATTATCTAGAATTGTGTAATAATCTTAGCAAAGGGGGGTCATTTTACATTAATTAGGTATTTTTTAATTATTACTTTACACAGGGTAAAATTCTCATATTTTGCTCTATGATGATTTTCTTAGTTTTTATATCTTCCCCACTTAATTATCTCTTTAATCGTATGCTTTTTCCCTGTTAGAAGAATTCCAACTCTAAATATCTTAGCAGAGAACCAAATAGTTACTATGATAGATCCTATTAGTATAAGGAAGCATAATAGTAATTCCCACCATGGAGGCATATTCACCATCACTCTGATGAACATCACCATAGGGGAAGTAAGGGGGAAATAGGATAGAAAGAGTGAGAAGAATGAAGTTGGATTCATCACGAGAGTAGATATCATCACCATTGGTATTACAAGGAAAATAATCAGTGGCCATGCGAGTTGTCCTAGATTCTGTTCATTCTCAGCTGCAGCTCCAAGTGCTGCATAAAGGGATGAATATAAAAGAAATGCTGCAAGGAAAAAGAGGAGAAGGAAAAGGAGTGTATCATTGTTGAACATTGATGGTATGCTTATTGAGGTTGTGGAGAGTACTGATTGAATAATGAAAGCAGCTCCTATCCAAATAGCATATTGAAGGAGCCCTGCACGCCCGATTCCAACAATCTTTCCAGCCATAATTTCCTCGGGACGGGCAGATGAAAGGAGAACTTCTATAGTCTTAGAACTCTTTTCTACAACAATTGATCTTCCTATCATTTGTCCATACAGGAGAACAGACATATACAACAACATGATAAATGAGATTGCACTCATCATGATGGTAAAGAAATCTTGTTCACTCTCCTCTCCCGATTTACTAATTTTTGTAACATGTACATTTGGAGTCTTCGACAAAGACGCAAATTCTTTTGAATCGAAACCAACTTGCATGAGACGTTTGCTTACAACGAGAGAGCCTATCACTCCTTTGATAGTCTCACTAAACATATAATCAGTTCCAGTTTTAGAATAATAATTGAATGCGTCTATGGCTGTAATGGGTCCCGAGATTTCTACAATCCCTTGAATTGAAGAATTCTCAATCAACTCTTTTTTTAACGAGTTAATGTCACTACCTTGTGTGACAATCACTCCGTGTGGAGATAACGCCTCTGATAAAGCATTTATTACATCAGAGGAGGCCCCTACAACGGTAATAACTGAACCTTCTTGGAATCCATCACTATTTCTATTAAGTAAAGAAGGGAGAACTGTAATAGCAAAAATGAGAAAAGGACCTAGGATTGTGATAATAAGAAATGTTTTTGTATGTGCTACCATATTGAATTCATGACGTGCAATGATTGATATTTTGTTAATTCTCATAGCTCTTCCTCCTTTATTCTTTCACTTGTGATACGAAAATATTATGAAGGGATGGTGAAACTATCTCAAATTTACGAATTGAGATTTTTGAACTTAGCTCTTTTAAAAGTTGATCACTTTGAGCCTCTTCTTTTAAGGTAATTTCTACATATCGTGGATATGTAGTGATGTGTTCAACTTGCGGTAATTGTTCAATGAAGGAGCCATCTCCACTAAATTCAACTATCACAGATCTGTGACCAAATGTATCTTTTATCTCATCAAGAGGTCCATATACTACTTTTTTCCCTTTGTTTATTAGTAAAATTCTATTACAGATCTTCTCAGCTTGTTCCATAATATGAGTTGAAAAAAGAATTGTTTTTCCTTCTTTTGCAATTTTGACGATTGTTTCTCTCATGAGGTCCGTACTTACTGGATCTAATCCGCTAAAAGGCTCATCGAGGAAAATTATTTGAGGATTATGAATTATTGAAGATATAAATTGTACCTTTTGAGCCATACCTTTTGAAAGTTCTTCAATTTTTCTATTTTTCCATTCTTCGAGTGAAAAATTTTTTAACCAACTATCTATTGCTGACTTTAATTCACTATCTTCTTTTCCTTTAAGCCTTCCTAAATACATTAGCATGTCGAAGACAGTAGTTTTTCGATATAAGCCTCTCTCTTCTGGAAGATATCCAATTCGATCTTTATCTGATTCAATGAGCACAGAGCCATCAAAAAGTATCTTCCCCGAGTCTGGTGCTATAATATTCATGATCATTCGAATCGTTGTAGTTTTACCTGCTCCGTTTGGTCCTAGTAGGCCAAATATCTCTCCTTTATTCGCTGTAAAAGAAAGATCATCAACAGCTTTCATATCACCATATTTCTTAGTTACATGTTGCAATTCTACCATATACCCTCCAGAATAAAAGAGTTTCCTATTCCTCAATTATTGATTGTACCATACAAAGCATAGTCGATGTAGTTTCAACTTATTTCTTCAATAGTCTATAGGTAAATTTTACTGCATCTATAATACAACCTTGGCAAGAACGTAATTCTACCCCAGTATCGGTTCCTTTTAACTCTTTGCACACACTACTTTGATTGGTATTAACAAACGAATCATAAAGTGTCTTTACCGCCTGATAGGTAATCTCTTTTGCTTCCTTATTCGGTATATCATCACTGTATGTATAGGATAATACCGCAACCCCGCCACTAATTGCACCACAGGTGCCATCATTGCCAGCCATACCACCACCAAAGCCCAAAGTTAATTTAAAAAGAGTATTCTCATCGATTTCAAGTAATTCAGCAAAAGAGCAAGCCACGCTTTGAGCACAGTTATACCCTAGTTCATTCAATTCAATAGCCTTGTCTACATAATATTGTTCCATTCATTAATCCTCTTTCGATATTCTAAGCAGATTGGGGATTAACTTTCAATATAGTGGAGAGTAATAAAAAAAACTTGACTTACTTGTAAATACATCCTAACATCTATACAGGAATAACAGGTTGTGGCTTTTTATTTTAAAACACAAAAAGGAGAATATTGTGAAAAAAAACATTGTATTACTATGTGTCTTTCTTCTACTAGGAACTGTTCTTTTTGCTAGTGGAGCAAAAGAAGCAGAAGTGACTAGTGGATATCCAGCAGAAATGGATGTATGGGCGAAGGACGCTAAGCTTGGTATCTATGAAGGTGAACAAGACTGGGATGAAATCATTCGGCTTGCAAAAGAAGAAGGGGAAGTCATCATTTATAGTGCCTCTAGTAGGATGAGTGCTGTCGGTGAGGAATTTTCTAAAATCTACCCTGAAATCAAAGTAACGAGCTATGATCTTGGTTCTGTAAAGACATTCGAGAAAACCATCAGTGAACAAGAAGCTAATCTTTATAATGTAGATATCATCACTACCGGTGGAAGTGGAAACTTTATCTATGATCTAATTGATAAGAATAGGGCTGTGAATTTTGTTCCTTCTATGTATAAAGATATGATACCACTTGAATATCAAGAACCAGCGTTAGTGAGAATACTTGAAGCAATCGTTCTTATGTATAATTCTGAATTACATAGTGCACCACCAATTAAAAATATCTGGGAATTAACGGAAGAAAAATATCGTGGGAAAGTTGTTATCAAAGATCCTCTTGCATCATTATCTAACTTGATGGGAATTGTCGCAATAGCAGGTAGAGCTGATGAAATGGCAGCTTCTTACAAGAGATTTTATGGAAAAGATATTGTACTCAGCCCTGGTGTGAAAGATGCAGGCTTTGAGTGGGTATATCGATTATTACATAATGATCTTATTATAAGTGACTCAGGTGGTACAGTAACTGGAGCTTCTGGAAAGAAAGGGCAAAAGGGACTACCTCCTATCTCTATTACGACCTTTACCTACCTCCGATATAACCAAACTAAAGATTATATCAATAATCTTTTATTCCCTCTTGATCCATTTGATGGCATTATCTTCCCAACATATACAGCAATTGGACGTCAAGCGCCACATCCTAATGCTGCGAAACTCTTTACTGCATTTATGCTTGGTGACCCATCAATCACCCTTGATACAGTAATACCTGAACCATATACAGAAGGAAAAGCACTTGAGTTATTACAAGGACTTGCTCCATATTACGAAACTGGTTCAAAGAGTCCACGTACAAATATTGCGACCCCAAATGGTGGTGAAGCATGGGATACAATGAATATGTGGTTTATTGACCCAGAAGATGATTGGTATTTAGGACCAGAAGTACAAGATTTCTGGATGCAAGAATCTTCTAAATAGGGATTATTCTAGAGATATACTCATTGGCTGAAATACTCTTAGTCAATGAGATATCTCTCATGTATAAGTAAGAGATATCATTTCTTATCTTGATTCATAGTACAGAAGCAAAGGAAATTTATGAAACCTATCATGAGATTTTATACAGCAAAGTTACGTTCAAAACCTGAGCTGATTTTGTCGATATTTTTTGTTATCATCTTCTCATTTCTTATAATTGTGCCCTTCTTCCAAATGATCTACACTACGTTGACTTTTCAAGACTATGATCTAAGGTTACAACGAGGAGCAACAGAAGGAGCATTTACTCTATTTCATTATATAAGAATTTTCGCGAGTGATTTAACCCCTGCATTACTTGTGAAACCCCTTATTAACAGTATCGCAGTAGGGTTTGGGGTTACAATATTTGCAATGATTATTGGATCAATTTTTGCATGGATATTTGTAAGAACAGATATCCCACACAAGAAATTTTTCCAAACCGTTATTACCATTCCTTACATGATTCCTTCTTGGGTAATTGCTTTAGTGTGGCAATTATTTTTTCAGAACAATAGGATTGGAGGGACAGCGGGAATATTGCAGTCAACATTCAAAATACCTATTCCTGACTGGTTATCCTATGGATATGTTCCAATTATTATCACTCTTGCATTACACTATTATGCGTATACTTTCTTGATGATATCAGGAGCTCTGAGAACCATAGACTCGGAATTAGAAGAAGCTGGTGCAGTTGCAGGTCTTTCAAGGATGAAAGTTCTTACAAAAATAACTTTCCCACTCGTTCTTCCAGCCCTTGGATCTTCTTTTGTCCTTACTTTTACGAGAAGTATGGGGACTTTCGGAACCCCTGCATTATTAGGTTTGCCTGTAAGATTTTTCACCTTACCAACTCAAATTTATGCGTTAATCAATGCTCGAAATACTGGAGATGCATTTGTCTTAGCTTTAGTTCTCATTGTGTTTGCTATGACAGCAATATCTATCAATAATAAAATCATTGGAGTAAGAAAGAGTTTTGTAACGATGAAAGGGAAAGGGTTTAGAGCTAATCCTATGAGTCTTGGAAAGTTAAAGCCATTAGTAGTAACGTTGCTATGGATATTCTTATTAATTGTTATAATCTTCCCAATAATAATGCTAATCTTGAGTACATTTATCCTTTTACCTGATAATTACTCAATAAGCAATATGACAACTCATTTCTGGATTGGTGATAGTGATCCTCTTATATCGAGTGGTCAAAAGGGAGTATTACGTAATCCAGGAATTCTCAATGCTCTCTATAATTCAATTCGGCTTGGTGTAATTGCGGCGGTGATTAATGCCTTTCTTGGATTACTTATTGGATATACTGTTGTAAAAAATAGAGGAACAAAGATAGCTAAACTGATCGAAACTGTGGCCTTTGCTCCTTATGTGTTTCCTGGAATTGCTTTTGCTGCAATCTATTTAAGTATGTTCAGTAAACCTATCGGACCAATCCCAGCACTTTACGGAACTTTCTCCCTAATAGTATTGATTGTAATAGTTAAGAATTTACCATTCTCATCTCGCTCTGGTATCTCAGCTATCATGCAAATAGATCAATCACTAGAGGAATCAGCTATTACTCAAGGGATTCCTTGGCTGAGAAGGTTTAGACTTATTATTCTTCCTCTGAGTAAAAGTGGGTTTGTGAGTGGAATGCTTCTTACTTTTATTACGAGTATGAGGGAATTAAGCCTTGTCATTCTATTGGTAACGCCAAAAACGGGGCTCTTAACAACAATGATTTTTGCTTACAAAACGCAGGAACAAACTCAACATGTTAATGGAGTGACTCTTTTGTTACTTGTAGTGATTATTATTGCAAATATTCTGATTAAATTATTTACGATGCGCTCACCTTATAAAACTATTGATATAGGATAAATTATGAACAAGATTGAACTGACAAATATTACTAAAATGTACGGCAAGGTAAAGGCTGTCGATAGGCTGGACTTATCGATTAGAGAGGGAGAATTCCTCACGCTTTTAGGACCTTCTGGTTGTGGTAAAACTACAACTCTCAGAATGATAGCTGGATTAGAAGAACCTACTGAAGGTGAGATCTCAGCTCAAAATAAGATCTTATTCTCTAAAACGAGAGGAGTTTATGTACCCCCTGAGAAGCGAGAGATGGGCTTTATGTTCCAAAGTTATGCTCTATGGCCACATATGAATGTAGTTAAAAACATTTCGCTTGGGCTTGAATCTCAAAAACTGGGGAAGCAAGAAATTGAATCAAGAGTAAAACGAGTATTAGGGCAGGTTCAGATGTCAGGATACGATACACGTTATCCTTCTGAATTATCTGGAGGTCAGCAACAACGAGTTGCTCTTGCTCGGATGATTGCCTCTGAGACAGATATTTTTTTAATGGATGAACCATTGAGTAATCTTGATGCACTCCTCAGGGTAGATATGAGAAGTGAATTGAAACACTTACATAAGACTCTTAACTCTACTACAATCTATGTAACCCACGATCAGGTTGAAGCTCTAACCCTCTCTGATCGAATTGTTGTAATGAATAACGGTGTAATCATGCAACTTGATACTCCAGAGAAGATTTATCATAAACCCAAAAATCTCTTTGTTGCCCGATTTGTAGGGAACCCTCCTATAAACCTTTTACGCGGTGTTATAAAAAGAAATGACTCTCATTCATTAAATTTTGTTACACCTGATTTCAGTGTAGATATAAGTGATGTCGATGGAATTTATAAGATTAAGGAAGATACCCCATTACTATTAGGGGTGAGAGCAGAGCATGTACGGATTGAAAAAAAGAAAGGAGATCAACAAAGTATACCTTTTAGTATTTATGCTGTCCTCCCATCAGGGAGTGAAACTATTGTAACAGCTCGAAGGGGAGAAAGCGAAGTAATGATAAAAATGCCAGGATTCTTTTCTTCTCATCTAGATGAAACAGTCGAAGTGGTATTTGAACAGAAAGAGATCTTGATTTTTGATGAAAGTACTGAGCAACTACTTAACTAGATGAACAAAGGAAAAAAGGATCATTATGTATGAGCATATATAAAGAATGTGACATTCGAGGAATATATAAAGAAGAACTTACTGAAATGAAAGCCTTACTAATAGGGAAAGCAATTGGAACAATGCTCAGAGGGACGCAGGTAGTAGTTGCAGGTGATGCTCGTTACTCAACCAATTCATTAAAAAAAGCTCACATTGAAGGCCTTCTCTCCACTGGCACGGATGTAATAGATATTGGTATGGTTCCTACACCTCTTCTCTATTTTGCTAAAAAAGAATTTTGCGTTAATGGGGGAGTGATGGTTACAGCATCTCATAATCCTGCTCAATACAACGGGTTTAAAGTTGCCTTATTCAATTCCCCTATAGAACCAAAAGATATTGAAGAAATTTACAATTTGGTGAGTTCTCAACAATTCATGCATGGAAATGGAACATATGAGAAACGAGATGTTACTTCTCAGTATTTATCAATGATAGATACGCAGATTGAGAAATCTAAAGCTCTTACCTTAGTAGTCGATTGTGGAAATGGAGCAGCAAGTGAACTTGCGCCTGTTCTACTTGAAAGAATGGGACATAATGTAATTCCTCTCTATTGTGAATGCAAAGGAGATTTCCCTAATCGCAATCCAAATCCTTCTGTAGAAGAGAATGTACAGACTCTTAAGGAATCTGTCGTGTTTCATAATGCTGATCTAGGAATTGCTTTTGATGGTGATGGTGATAGAGTAATTTTTATAGATGACAAAGGACGTTTTTGCGATAGTGAGGCAATTTTTGTGCTCTTAAGTCGTTATTATCTTGGAAAAGAAGGTAGTGGAAAAATAGTCTATGATGGAAAATCTTCTTCAATAGTCAATAAGCAGATTCTCTTACACCACGGGATTCCTATTCCAGAAAGAAGTGGTCATGCCTTTATTAAGAAAAGATTTCTTGAGGAGCATGCTATTCTCGCTGGTGAAGTGAGTGGGCACTATTTTTTTAAAGAACTTGGACATGATGATGGGCTGTATGGAGCAGTGAAATTTTGTCAGATATTGTTAGAAATTGATGAAAAACTATCTACTATTATGGATCAAATGGAGAAACCCCTTATCACACCAGATATTAGAGTATATATTAATCAAGAAGAGAGAGATAAAATTCTCAAACATGTGGAGAATATTGGTTCTGAATTTTCACTCTCGTATCTAGATGGGGTAAGAGTTGACTATCCATACGGGTGGGTTGTTGTGAGGAAATCGGTAACAGAACCTTGTATTACTGTTCGGCTCGAAGCTGATGAGATAGAAGATGCTGAAAAGATTTGTAATCATTTATTTAAATCTAAATACCCAGAAATTGAGAAGCTTGTGTTAACTAGTCTGAAAGAAAGAAAGAAGTAAAGATGATCAAAGAATTACAAAAGTATACAATAGACCGAACAACGCCGATGCCTCTCTACCATCAAGTTAAAGAATTTTTAAAAGATTATATTAATCAGCAACATCCCGATACACCGCTCCCCTCCGAACCCGAATTATCACTTCACTTTAACATAAGCAGACCTACTGTGAGGCAATCTATTGCTGAATTGGTACGTGAAGGGTACGTGTATAAAAAACGGGGGAAAGGAACATTTGTTGCTACAAGAAAATTACAACGAGACTTTGGACATTGGCATGGAAGTCTAAATGAAGAAATAAGCCATTTAGGGTTAACACCAACCACTACGGTATTAGAATTTAAGGAAATTTTTTGTAATAAAGAGCTCTCAGATAAATTTACCATCCCTGTAGGGGCTCCGTTGATACTGTTAAAAAGAATGCGAGCTGTTGATGGAGTTCCTATTCTGATTGTTCATTCCTATCTTCCCCCTCATTTGCTCCCTTCCTTCAATACCAAAAATCTCACAAATCGTTCCTTGCATGAATTATTGAATACAGAGTATGGTCTTAGTATAAAGAAAACAAGAAGGTTATTAGAAGCTGTAGCCGCTGATAAAAATTTAGCCACTAGTCTTTCAGTTACAGTTGGTTCACCCTTACAATATTTCAGAAATACGGTAATTTTAGATACAGATGAAGTTATAGAGCACTCAGAGGGTTGGTATAGAGGTGATGCTGTCAGTTTTACTTTTGAGTACGAGAAAAGAAATCATCTCACAAATTAACGATTCATATATCGATTATCATTATTGTATTAGGATCTCACTCCACCGTCACACTTTTTGCTAAGTTTCTAGGTTTATCAACATCTCTATCTCTTTCTATCGCTGAGTAGTATGCGAATAATTGAAGTGGGACTACTGCAAGAATAGGGACAAGAGCGTCAGGAGTGTCAGGTAGGAAAAGAGTCATATCTGCTACCTCTTTGAGGCTCTGTGAGCTTTCACAAGCAATAGCAAGTACTATAGCTCCTCTTGCTTTAACTTCCTTTATATTCGATATCATTTTTTCAACCATCAAATGCTGAGTACAGAGTGCAACTACAAAAGTTCCTTCCTCAATGAGGGCTATTGTTCCATGTTTCAATTCTCCAGCAGCATAGGCTTCAGAGTGCACATATGATATCTCTTTGAGTTTAAGAGATCCTTCAAGAGCAATATTGTAATCAAATCCTCTTCCTATAAAAAATATATCACTACTTGAAGAAAAATTAGCTGCAAGTTCTTGTATGGTATCACGTGAGGTGAGGATATGTTCAATTTTATCTGGAATTAACTCTAGCTCACATAAATATTCCTCTATCTGATGTTTACTCATCGTTCGTCTCAGAGAAGCAAGATGAATTGCAAGTAAATGGATCACAGAAAGCTGCGCAATATATGCTTTTGTAGAGGCAACTGCTATCTCAGGTCCAGCCCAAGTAAATAACACGTCATCAGCTTCCCGTGCTATTGAACTACCGACTGTATTTACAATAGCGAGTACTTTAGCTCCACGTCTTTGTGCTTCTCTAAGCGCTGCGAGGGTATCGGCAGTTTCTCCTGATTGACTAATGACAACAACGAGGGTTCGAGCATTCACTAACGGTTCTCGATAACGGAATTCAGAAGCAAATTCCACCTCTACAGGAAGACCTGCCATGTGTTCAAATAGGTATTTTGCAACCATTCCTGCGTGGTAAGCTGTTCCACATGCGGTAATAAATATTTTATCGATATGCTCAATATAATTAGAGTTAAGGCATGTACCATCTAAAATAATGGATTGTTTATCATGAGCGATTCTACTTCGGATTGTATTTCTTACTACTGTAGGTTGTTCCATCATTTCTTTTAGCATAAAGTGTGCATAACCACTCTTTTCTGCGGCTTTTACATCCCAATTAATAATCTCACTCTCTATCTCAAGTGGAGTTCCTTCACTAGTGTAGATATTCACTCCATTTTGATTGATGATTCCAATTTGGTTATCCCCTAAGAATTTGAAAGTTCTTGTATACGGTAGGAGTGCTGTGAGATCACTTGCTATGAACATTTCTTCAACACCCTCCCCAATAACTAGGGGACTATCTTTTCTTACAACTGCAATCTCATCGGGGCAGGATTCATGCATTACAGCTAATGCATATGACCCCTGAATTTGTGTGATTACTTTTTTCAGAGTAGAAAGGAGATTCCCATCCCAAAGGTAATGAGCTAATAAGGCAACAACCTCCGTGTCAGTATCAGAAATACAGATAACACCACGCTCTTCTAACCAGAACTTAATATCAAGGTAATTTTCAATAATACCATTATGGACGAGAGCCAGATGGTGAGAAGTATCTCCATGAGGGTGTGCATTAATTCTAGTAGGGGATCCATGTGTAGCCCACCGTGTATGACCAATACCTCTAGTTCCCTCCGGTTCTGATTTTTCAATGAGTTTTGATAATTCTGCTATTCGTCCTGCTTCCTTTAAGACAGTTAAAGAAGAGCCATTATGCATCGCGATTCCCGCAGAATCATATCCACGGTATTCTAGTCGAGTAAGCCCGTCAATGAGAATGCTTGATGCATTCTGTTTCCCTACGTATCCTACTATTCCACACATGAAGAAAATAATAGAGCCTATCTTTTCATGTGTCAATAAAGGTCTATTGGTCATTATGCATATTTTGAGAGTACCTCTAAAAAAGGAGAATATTGTATAAAGCATGGATACCAGCATAATTTTTGGATAAATGGCCTTTCTACTTGTAATGGAAAGGCTTAATTAGTCTAATCAAAATATTTTCATCATTTTTACATTTTCTTTTATTGACATCTGGCTGTCCTCATGTTTAACTTACTTAGTGAAAGTAAATAGAAATTAATAAAAAGGAGTGCATTATGAAAAAGAGTTTAATAGTATTCTTAGTAGTACTGATTGCCCTTTCCTCTCTGCAAGTTTTTGCTTCTGGTACACAGGAGAAAAGTGCAGGGGAAGTTGTTCTTACATGGCCTTGTATTTGGGTAGGTCAGGACTCAAAGGCTGGGAGTATTGAAGAGATTGTTAACAGTTTTAACGCTTTACATCAGGGTGAGATTAAAGTCGTTATCGAACCACAACCTGATTACGATGGATATGAAGATACCATTAGAACAAGAATCGCAGCTCGTCAGGTACCAGATATCTTTACCTTCAAATTAAATCCGACCACAAAGGCTTACTTCTCTGGAGATCTCTTAATGGATTTCTCTGCTGATTTGAAGGCAGGATGGGGAAATGATTTTAATCAAGGTAATATAAATGCAGTGTCTAGTAATGGTGCAGTGAAAGCTCTTCCTTATGAGATTGCAATTGCCCCAATTTGGTATAACTCAGCTCTGTTTGAGAAAGCAGGAATTGCTTCTTTTCCAAAAACAATGGACGAATTCTGGGTTGCAACTGAAAAATTAAAGGCAATTGGAGTTGCCCCAACAAGTCAGATGACCGGTGGAACAAACTCATGGACAAGTATGCTTTGGTATTCACACTTCCTCGGATCTTTTGGTGGACCAACTATCTGGGATAAAGATTGGAGTGATCCTGCCTTTGCTCAAGCCGCAGCAATACTGAAAAGGCTTTATCTTGATGGAAACACGACAAGTGATGCAATCGGTGCTGATGCAGGAGTTGCAGGAGGACATTACCAAGCTGGGAGAACAGCAATGTTCATTAACGGACCTTGGTATATTGGAAATATCAAAGCTAATTCACCAGAAGTATATGCAGCTACTAAATTAGCAGTAGCTCCTAAAGCAGGGGAATACTATGGTCATCAAACTGGTTGGTTACAAACTATTATTGGAGCAGCAAACACGAAAGATCCAGTTAAGCGCGAAGCGATTATCACGTTCCTCAAATACTTGACAGCACCTGAGAATGCGAAGAAAGTATCACTTGCTGCAGGTTCTCTATTATCAATCAACTTTGAGCTTACCTCTGAAGATAATGTTGATCCACTCCAAGCAGAATTCATTCGTCTTGGAAATGAAGCAACATTCTTAATTGATCATTTGGAAGCTTCAAAACCTGTTGATGTTGTCTATGAACTTGGCCAAGCAATTGGATCTATGGTTCTTGAAAACAAAACGCCTGATGAATTTGTTCAAATGCTCAAGGCTGCTGACAAATAGATCGTGTATACATACCTATTAACGGTTAATAGGTAAACTGTTGGAGGTCTTGATAGAATCTCTTTTCATAGAGAGAATCGAGACCTCCTATCACTATTGAGTTGAATTCTAATTAAAAAAAAGAGGGGAGTAAATGGGACAGTATTCACGGAGAAATAAGAGAAACAGTAAGTATATAATTCTTTTTATCATGCCGGTAACCGTGTTGCTGTTAGCATTTTTTGTATATCCGATTATTTCAATATTCATTCTCTCATTTACAGAGTGGAATGGAATTGAACCTATTTCATTTATTGGATTGAAGAATTTTATTGAACTTTTTACTGACACTGTTTTTAAAACTTCAATTGTTAACAACTTGATTTGGGCATTCTCTGCAGCAATGTTACAGATCCCTCTTGCAACGACTATTGCACTAATACTTGCACGTGAAGTTAAAGGATGGAAGACTTTTAGAACTTTTTTCTTTCTTCCAAATGTCATTTCCCTTGTAGCGCTCGCTATGCTTTGGAAATCAATGTACAATCCTGAGTTTGGGGTTTTGAACAACTTCCTTGGCCTCATTGGATTAGAACATCTTGCAAGAAACTGGTTAGGGGAGCTTCATACAGCACTTCCGGCTGTTATTATCTCTTACCAAATATATATTGGTTATTTCATGGTAATTATTCTAGCTGGTGCGATGAGTATTCCTAAATCCCTTTATGAAGCTGCAATGATTGATGGAGCAAATGTGTGGCAACAGGAGAGGTTTATCACAATCCCTAGTATCAGGGGCGTATTAGTGACAGCAGGAACACTTGCGGTCGCTTATGCATTACGACAATTTGAAACAACCTTTCTTCTCACCTCCGGAGGACCCGCGAATCGAACTCCAGTTTTAGGCCTCTACATGTATCGACAAATGGCAGGATTCCATTATGGAACAGCAGCTACTACTGGTATCCTTATGATTGTTCTTGGGATTTTCGTAACAACTGGGCTACAAAGGATCTTTGGAAAAAGTGATGCTGCCTCAGACTCATTTCAATAAAAAAGAGGAGATATCTCATATGAATAACAGAAAGAACCTTAATCCGATCTCCCCTTTGGGCTATGTAGCGAAGACAAGTAAATGGGCCTTATTACTTTTATATTCTCTCGTTGCATTGTTTCCACTTATCTGGCTAACAGTATCAGCGTTTAAAACAAACTTTGAAATAGAAACCGCCCCCTTCTCTCTTCCAGCTAGATGGATGATCGAGAATTTTGTGAGTGCATTGTCTGTTTCTGGACTCTTAAGATATTTTCTTAATTCCATAATTGTAGCAATTGTTGCTACAATTCTAAATCTCTTTGTCACCTCGTTAGCATCCTTTGCCGTAGCTCGAGAAAGATTTCCTTTAAGAAACATCTTCTTCACATTTTCAACTGCTGGAGTTCTTATTCCGATTATCGCTTTCATGGTTCCTTATTACACCGTAATTACTCGCTTCGGGCTCTATGATTCACTACTTGGACTCATTATCACCTACAGTGCTATCAATATTCCTATCTCTATGTTCATAGTAAGTAGTTTTATGACTTCGATTCCAAAAGAGTTAGAGGAAAGTGCAGAAATTGATGGTTGTTCATTCTGGCAACGGTATGCCAAAATAGTTCTTCCATTAGCCAAACCTGGAATTGTTACCGCAGGAACGTTTAGCTTTATCTACTGTTGGAATGAATTCATCTATGCTCTCTTGCTTACTTCTTCGAGAAGTGCAAGAACTGTACAGCTTGCTATCAGATTCTTTACGAGCCAATTTAGAACTGATTATGCGGGACTCTATGCAGCAATTGTCCTTACGATGTTACCAACTGTGATTGTGTATATATTTATGCATGACAAAATTATCTCAGGAATGACAGCAGGAGCCGTGAAAGGGTAACTAATATGAATTAAGAACCGACTTCCTCCTAAGAAGGAACTCCTTTGAAGGGGAAATGAGTACTTATACTACTTATGCTTACGAGGTCACCCAAAAAAGTGGTTATAAGAAATGAAAAGAAATATAGGAAATAATGAAGGAAGGACTTAAGTTATGAAACAGCGAATTACTCTTGGAGTTGTCTCTCTCGCTCGCACCACATTTGATTACAAGGCAGCTCAAGGATTATATGATGATATTTTGAAGGATATGAAAGGATTAGAGGAAGTAGATCTAGTCCCAGTAGAGACTCAAATTATTGAAGTAGAAGATGCTAAGAAAGCGGGAGCCTTCTTTTTATCTCAACAGATTGATGCTCTTGTAGTAATCAGTGGAACGTTCCATCTGGGACATCTCGTTCTTGAACTAGATAAGATGCTTCACGTCCCTCTATTGTTGTGGGGACTCCCTGAACTTCCCTATAATGGAGGAAAGATACGCCTTAATTCAGTATGTGGGGTAAACCTGAACTCATCGAATCTCTATAAGAGTGGAAATAAGACATACCATGTTCATGTAGGTAGTTCGATTAATACCGACTGGCTGGATGCTGTTCGAATAGGGGCTGCATTCAAACGAACTAATCTTGGTATTTTGGGATACAGGGCAAAAGGATTCTTCAATTTAGGTGTATACGATTTAAATGTCTTTTCAGAGATGGGCATTTTAATAAACCACTTTGAACTCAGTGAAGTGTGGAACCATACAGTCGAAGAGGGTGAGATTGAAAGAAGGAAAAAGCAGGTAACAGAAATTTTTGATGTGAGTGAGTTAAGTGATTACCAATTAGGAAAAGTGGCAGAGCTTACTGCAAAACTAGCTTCTTTCATGAAAGAGAACAACCTTAATGCTTTAGCAATTCGATGTTGGCCAGAATTTGCAGCAGAGTTTGGAATTTCACCTTGTGCTGCGATGTCTATCTTACAAAGCGAACACACAATTCTTACCTGTGAAGGAGATGTTGAAGGCTCTTTATCAATGATTGCACAAAAAGCAGTCGGTGGAGAAACACCATATCTATTCGATTTCTCACAGATAGACTTTGAAGAAGATACTGCTTTGCTATGGCATTGTGGAGTTGCACCTTGTAATCTATGGGATGGGAAATGTACTCGTTCTCTTTCAAGCTATTTTGCAGGTGGTAAAGGGGTCACTGCTGATTTTGTCCTCAAAGA
Source organism: Sphaerochaetaceae bacterium (assembly GCA_963663665.2). GTDB lineage: Bacteria > Spirochaetota > Spirochaetia > Sphaerochaetales > Sphaerochaetaceae > SABI01. The sequence continues at coordinate 230,899 of CAXXKP010000001.1, read as the reverse complement.
TGGTGATGTGTCAGTATTACGATTGGATTCAGACAGAACCAATTATAGGGTATTCTTAGCTCAAGGAAGTGTAATCCCTATGGAAAAGGAATTGAGAGGAACCTATATGAAGGTTCGTTTCACTAAGAGTGTACAAGAGATGCTAACTTTAGTAACAGATAATGGTATCGCACATCATGCCTCTGTGGTATATGGAGAATTCATAAAACCATTTAGAATATTTGCAAAAATCAAGGGCTGGGAGGTCATTGAATGATGAAGCTTGTCTCTATAGATGAGGGATTCTCTCTTTTACTAGGTGATAAAGAAATTATTAGACATACATCGGAATACCCTTTTCTCTCTCTTGGACATGGTGATGCGAATGTCATATCCTCATCTGGGAATTTTTCTGTAAAAGAAAATAATGTGAACATGAATCCTGTAAAGGATGTTCATGTTGTAGAGAGTTCAAGCAACCATATTGTTTTAGCTCTTTCTGAGGACAATGGTAAAGTCATTTTCACAGAAAAAGAGAATCAAATTGCTCTTTCTTTTGAGATTATGGATTCTTCTGTTAATAGATTAGCTCTCTCAATCTGCGCCGATGAAGAGGAGAGAATCTATGGTAGTGGAGAATTGTTTGATAGACAGAATCTGAGAGGATTAGTGAGACCTCTGTGGATAAGCGAACCAGGAGTGGGCCGCAGGAAAGATCTTTTTACTATGCTTGTTGCCTCTAAGACAAAGCATATTCCTAGGTGGTTTCATTCTAATTTTGCGATTCCGTCTTGGATCTCTTCAAATGGTAGATACTTCTTTAGTGACTTTACTGGGTATGGGGTGTTAGATTTTACAAAAAAAAATTATCATAGATATTATGCGTGGGGAATCCCCAAGAATATCATAATTGGTACCTCTCCCACAATGAAAGATGCTCTTACAGATCTCACAACTATATTAGGGAGACAAAAAAAACTACCTTCATGGGTCTACAATGGGATGATACTTGGTATCCAAGGTGGAAAAGAAGTTGTAGAGAAGAAGATTGAACGTGTAGTGAATACGAATATGAAGGTTAGTGGCATCTGGTGCCAAGATTGGCAAGGTATTCGGTACACCTCGTTTGGTAAGCAATTGAGATGGAATTGGCAATATGATGAGAAACTCTATCCAGAGTTGCCACTCTTTATTAAAGAACTCAAAAAGAAAAGCCTTAGATATTTAGGGTATGCTAATACATTCCTTACTCCGGGAACTCCATTGTATAAAGAAGCTGAAGATAAGGGGTATCTCATTACTAACAAGGACCATCTACCATACCCTGTGTATGTTCCTTTTGATCCTGGAATGCTTGTTGATTTCACGAACCCAGAAGCAAGAGATTGGATGAAAGATGTGATCAAACGTAATATGATTGAAGTAGGATTGTCTGGATGGATGGCTGATTTTGGTGAATATATCCCTGCAGATTCGATGCTTCATTCAGGGGCTTCTCCTCTAATTTATCACAATTCCTATCCATCTGATTGGGCGAAGATAAACCGGGAAGCAATTGATGAATTGGGAATGGAAGATGAGGTTTTTTTCTTTATGAGAGCAGGAGCAACCTCTTTCCATAAAGATCTCTCCTCTTTTTGGACAGGAGATCAACTTGTTGATTTCTCGATTCAAGATGGTCTTCCATCAGCGATTAATGCCTCCTTAGTTCTTGGTATGTCGGGTGTTGGCTATGTTCATTCTGATTTAGGAGGTTATACGACCCTCTTATGGAAAAAGCGAAGTTCTGAGTTGCTTTTGAGATGGGCTGAGTATGCAGCATTTACTCAGACTATGAGGAGCCATGAGGGTAATAGACCTCAAAATAATGTTCACTTCGATAACGATGAGACTATTGAAGGAGTTTCTCGTATGACAAGAATCTTCTCAGCACTTAAACCGTATCATCAATTCTTAAGTGATGAATATCAAAAAAGTGGAATTCCTCCTATGAGAATGATGCAACTTCATTACAATCAGGAGATCGAAGATTTAGAGAAATGGCCTTATCAATACCTCTATGGAGAGGATTTACTTGTAGCTCCTGTTATTAAAAAGAATAGAAAAACATGGAAGGTGTACCTTCCTGACGATAAGTGGGTTCACTTATGGTCAAAAAAGAAATACACAGGAAGACAAGTAGTTACGGTTAAATCTCCTATCGGAGAAATACCTGTATTTTATAGAGAGAATAGTAAGTTCAAGGAGCTCTTTAATACATTATCATGATGAATACGATTCAAACAAAAAACCCCGATAAACGTATAGTAAGTGTGAAAGACGATTCATTCAAGAAATATGGTAAGTACTGCAAAGACTTACCAGTTTCTTCTCTTATTGAATTGTCTCTTTCTTTATTCAATGAAAGGGAGGGGACAACATATGTAACGAGCCACTCTCTTCTCGAAGAGAATGCACAAGCTCTTTATATTAAAAGGGTCCTTTATGGTGAATTAGATATTCAAGTAGGGTGTTGCTATGGTGTTAATTGTAAGCTAAATGGTATGGAGTACCATGCAGGTGAGGAAGTTATAATTGCTTCAACAGATATGATACTTATGCTTGGTAAGGTAGAGGAGATCGATGAGGAGGGAGAATGGGACACAACTCATACCCAGTTTTATTACCTTTATAAAGGAGAAGTTGTTCAACTTTACTCCTCTACACTTCACCTTGCACCATGCAGAGTAGAAAAAACTCCCTTCAACGCAATAATTATTCTCCCAAAAGGAACGAATGAACCTTTAATAGAAGGACCAATTGGCACTTTGTTTAAAAAAAACAAGTGGATGCTTGCACATAAAGAGAGCCCTGCAGTAAAGCAAGGCGCTCAAGTGTGTGTTAAAGGCGAAAATCTTTCAATAAGCTGCTAATAAATTCCCGTTCCTATCCCAATAAAATAGACTACACTACTCAGGATAATCGATCCAAAGAATGTCATTACTACCCCTGATTTTGCAAAATCTGCAATACTGAAATAACCTGCTGAGTATGGGATTACATTTGTCGGAGAACTCGTTACAAGGATGAAGGCAAGAGATGCTACCAAACTTGCAGGGAGTGCTACTGACAAGACTGGAAGTCTAAGTGAGAGAGCAAGTTCTATCATAATAGGAATGATAATAGTTGCGGTTACAGTATTACTCGAGAAAATAATCTTAAGCATGGAGATAATGAATACTATAACAAAGACCATCAGGTAAGGTGGAAGAGATCCTATTTTAGAGAGGAGTATAACAGATAGCCATCTTGCTGCACCGGAAGTGTAGAGCATCATCCCAACTGAGATTCCACTGACAATCAAGATAATCCCACTCCAAGATATTTGAGGTTCTATTTTCTTCCACCCAGTTTTACTTACACCAGGTATAAAGAATAGAGACGATGTGAATAATACTGGCATAGAGATTGGGATTGAGATTCCAAGCACCTTTTTAAGAACTGGAGATGATAACCATAAAATCACAGTGAGGAGGAAAAGGATAAGAGTTACAATCTCTTCTGAATTCATAGCAGGAAGTTCTTTAGCCTCTCTTTCTAGGTCAGCCTTACTCTTTTTTAGATGGGAAAATTCTGGTTTAAAGAAGATCATCAACACAACCCACGCAACTGGTGCCATGAGAAGAGATGCTGGCACTCCATAAAGCATCCATTTACCAAAAGTGATTTCGATTCCTGCCATTTCTCTCATAAACCCAATGGCGAGAGCATTAGGACCGGCTCCACTAGGAGTTGCGATTCCTCCTATAATAGCTCCCCAGGCACAGGCAATGAGAAGTGCTCTTCCGAAATTGCTACTCAGTTTTTCTACACCTTCTTCTTCTAATATTGCTATAGCTAATGGCATTAGCATTGCGGCGACAGCCATGTTTGTAATCCACATTGAAAGTATCGTCCCCGTCATCATGAATCCAAATACTATAGCTCTGGTTGAGTTCCCTGTTTTAGAGAGGATCAATACTCCTATTCGCTTTCCCAATCCACTTGTGGTGATGAAAGCTGATAAAATCAATACTCCAATAAAAAACGTTACCGTATCATTACCAAAACCAGATTTAACTATTTCAACGTAGGTGTCTACCTTAAAAAGTGCAAGGAATACAACGGAAAGTAACCCCGTGATGTGAAAAGGTATAGCCTCACTCATCCAAAGAATAAGGGCAAAAATAAGGACACTCAATGATGCTTGTCCTTGCCGAGTAAGAACAACTGAACCAGCATTTCTTAATGACTGTGGAAGAGGAATTTCTTTAACGAGAAACATAACCACGATGGACACAATAAAGAAGAAAAGTTTCTTCTTATTAATGTTATTACTAATTTGTTCCATATTGATTCCTTTCTTTGAGGAGTTGTATAAGTAAGGTACCTACCTCACATGGGCGAGAAGCAACCTTTGCCCCTGCTGATTCAAGAGCTATTATTTTTCCTTCAACTGTTCCTTTCCCCCCTGTGATTATTGCGCCTGCATGTCCCATTCTTTTCCCTTTAGGTGCTGTTCTGCCACCGAGGAATGCAACAACTGGTTTTGTAAAGATTCCCATTTCCATAGCTTGTGCTACCTCCTCTTCCATACTGCCACCAAGCTCACCAATAATGACAACTGCTTGGGTTTTTTGATCTTTTTCATATAAGGGGAGGACTTCACTGAATCTCGTTCCTGGGACAGGGTCTCCGCCAACTCCGACGAGAGTGCTCACTCCAAAGCCAGAACGAACAATCATTGCGGTAACTTCATTCGTAAGAGAACCACTGCGAGTCATAACACCAATATTACCTTTCTTATAAACTCGGTTAATCCAATGAGGGAACATTCCCATCATTGCTAATTCTGGGCTTATAACACCTGAGGTATTTCCTCCGATTACCATTGCCCTCTCACGTAGTGCTGCACTTCGGATTCTTACCATTTCATGAAGTGGTATACCATCAGCTATCGTAACTATCTTTTTAATGCCGCTATCGAGGGCTTCAAGAACTGCATCCATAGTAAACCGAGGAGGGACAAAGAGCATTGCGGCATCAACTGCATGTTCTGCTACGGCTCTTCTTACTGAATGATATACAGGTATATTCTCAACGGTTTGACCCTCTTTTGAAGGAGTAACTCCTGCAACGACTTTTGTTCCTAATTCAATCATGTGATGGGCCCAAAAACTCCCTTCATTTCCCGTTATTCCTTGAACAAGGACTCGTGTATCTCTATCTATAAATATGCTCATTTTACCTCTCCTTTGAGATTCTTACGGCTTCTCTTACAGCCTCTTCTGTATCAAAGAGAGGGGTAAATCCAGCATCTTTTAGGATAGAGATAGCTTCTGTTTCACCTGTTCCTCGTATACACGTAACTATAGGTCGATCAGGGTGGAGCTTAGCAGCTGCCTCAACGATACCCTGTGCCATGATATCTGCTCGAGCAATGGTTCCAAAGGTTACTACAAGGATGACTTTCGATTCATTCTTCAAGCACAATTCCATGGCTTCATAAGCTTTTCTATAATTAGGACCTCCAAATTCGAGGTAGTTAGCTACACTTCCTCCCTCATAGTTAATAAGGTCGAATACCGTAGTAGTGAGACCAGCTCCAGCACACATTAGAGAAATATCACCATCAAATTGGAGGTATGGGATTCCTTGTAAGGCAGCCTCAAATTCCATATCACTTTCATAATAGTCTCGACTGCGGATAAAACGAGGCTGTCTATCCATCGAGTTCTCATCTATCATTAACTTCCCGTCGCCCGCAATCATTTTTCCTTGTTTCGTGATAAACAGAGGGTTAATCTCAACTAACTCAGCATCATATTTGATGAAGATGATATATAAAGATTTTATAATAGAGATAAGAGCCTTTGTGAGTTCTTTTGATAGATTTAGACGATAAGCAAGATCTGTTATTTGGAAGTTATGTAACCCTTCTATGAGATTGACTGGTTCACTGAAAATCTTCTCTGGTGACTCACTCGCTAATATCTCAATTTCGACTCCACCATCAGCACTTATTAATATGACCCCTTTTGCACTTACTGGATCTATAGTAATAGAGAGATAAAATTCCTTCTCTATATCGATAGCTTGCTCGACAAGTATCTTCTTTACTGAGAATTTGCTGTTAAAAAGACGAGAGGCTTCTTTTTTAGCTTGGTCGATATTGTGTACAAGTGTGATCAATCCATTTTTGCCTCTCCCTCCCATCAGAACTTGACTTTTTAAGACACAGGGGTAGGTAAGATTCTGAGCAGCAATAATAACTTCTTCTACATTCTCACAGAGAATAGAGGAAGGGATTGGAATCCCTTCTTCTTTGAAGATTTGTTTAGCGAAATATTCAAATAATTTCATCTACTTAATTTCTCCTATCTTTTTAAGGTAGGCGCCAAATATCTCTTCATCTGTTGGTTTAACTGGGGTAATCGGTCGAGAGACCCAAGTAATATTAAGAAAGTGTTTGTAATTGATATTTTCTGTTGTAATGTTTCCACCCCAAGTACCACACCCTAACGTGACAGTGGAGGGCATTCCATTAAAGAAATTCCCTCCATTTGCAGGTGCTTGTGGTTGATTTACCATGATTCTACTCGTGTCCATCATTTCACCTAAATAGGAGATATATTCATTATTAAAGGTATGAATTCCACATGAGTGCCCTGTTCCACAATTATCTGTGAGTTCTTTTAAAAGGCGATAGGCATCAATAAATGTAGAATATTGCCAAATTGTGAGAACGGGAGATAGCTTTTCAAGGGCGAATCTGTCTTCAGCGATAGGTTCCCTTCCCTCTACTACAAGCATTTTGCAACTATCTGGAATCGTGATACCAGCCCCTTCAGCTATAGTTTTAGCACTTTTTGCAATGATTTGAGGATTTATACTTCTATGTCCGTGTTTGTTCTCTATCCACATCCACGCTTCTAAGGAATCTCTTTCCTTCCCTTTACAGAGATATCCACCTTTTTTTATGAAGAGATCAACTGCTTGTGTATAGATTGAGGAGTGAACAATCACTGAGTTTTCGGAGGAGCAAGATGTTGCATTGTCAAAGCATTTGCTTAATGTAATCTTAGATGTGGCATCTTCAACATCTGCATCTTCTGCGATAATTTGAACCGAATTCCCAGGGCCTACTCCAAACGATGGAGTTCCACTTGAGTAGGCAGCTTTCACCATCGCACTACCACCTGTTGCAAGAACAAGGTCGACCTGTTTCATCAGCTCACCAGTTTTTTCAACTGAGGGATTCTCCATTATTTGAATGAGATCTAAAGGTGCCCCTATTTTTTGTAATCCATTTCTCATCATTTCTACTGCTCTAGCTGAGGATTTCTTTGATTTAGGATGTGGGGCAAAGATTACAGCATTCCTTCCTTTAAGGATTGATACTGCATTACTTGATGGAGTTGCTGTAGGGTTTGTAACAGGGGTAAGAGCTCCGACAACTCCAACAGGTTTTGCATATTTTTCTATACCTTTAGCTTCATCTCTTTCAATGAGCCCTGTGGAAAGAACTCCTGTAATATCTTTTAGAACTCCAAGGACTTTTCCTTTGTGCTTAGCTATCTTGTCAGAAACGGTACCCATTCCGGTTTCTTCTACAGCCATATGTGCTAGTTCAGCGATATTTTCATCTTTATAGACTTCCCAACCAATTGCGATACACACTTCATCAATTTGAGATTGAGTGTAGTGAGCTACTTTCTGTTGGGCAATTCTTGCTTTGTGAATCAATTGTTCGATTTCTACCTCTATAGGTGACCTTTCCATGATAAATACCCCCTCTCATACATATTACTTACTTTGTATAAGTAACTATATCACAATGGTGAAAGTCTTGTCTATGAAGAGTTTTTAATTGCTTTAATAATTTCTTCTACTGAATGAGCAGATAATCATCAAAAATGAGGTCACATGCACCGAATCCGGCTTCAAGGGAACTATAGGCATCAGAATATACTTGTACATTACTTTCTGGGAAATCAGAATTAATCATATTTGTGATTACCTTAGAGAGAATTCTTGATATCTCTTTATATCGAGTGATAACGAGGAATCCGTCCGGAGAGAGGAGTCGCAAGATATTCTTTGCACTTACTGCAAGATGCTGCGTGCACAGTGTTATAGTTTTCTCAAGAGAATCATCTTTTTCAAGTATTCGTTGTTCGACCTCTTCGAGGCTTGAATAATGGTAGCCAGAGTTTTGGATACATTCGAGGATAGCAGACTCAGAGATATAGGTTTCAAGACATCCCTTAGATCCACAGTAACACTCTTTACCGTGAATATCAGCTATCGTGTGCCCAACTTCAAATGCAGTTTTACCAAGGACTGAAAAAAGCTTTCCACGATGAATAAAGGCGCCTCCTACTCCTCGTCGTATAAAGTAGGTGAATAGGGCATCTGATTTCTTAGCGACTCCCTGTCTATAGGCACTCAATGCAATGACTCCAGCATTGTTTGCAACGAAGATCGGAACTTGGAACCTTTCTTTAAGTCTCTCTCCAAGCGGATAGGAAGAGAACCCAGGAATTTTTCTATAGTTGAGTATTTCACCGGTGTCCATGCTTACTTGGCCAGGAGCACCAACACCGATTCCAAGAATCTTCTTCCTATTAATACCAGACTCTTCGATTGCTTGGTTTATGAGTGTGCATAGTTCACTATAGACCTCATCTGCACTTTGCCCTTCTGTTAAGCATATGTTAAGAGAATAGACAGGTTTCTTAGCGAAATCAACAATAAGTACATGAGCGGTTTGAGACCAAAATTCGACGCCTATGATATATCGAGCATTTGGATTCACAGTATAGAAAACTGGTTTTCTTCCTTTCTTTTCTGGTTCCTCATTCTCTGGCCTTTTTTTCTGAAGTATTATGAGACCACTATCTTCAAGTATAGAGAATATTCTAAGAACCGTAGGAGCTTTGAGTCCTGTAAGTTGCACTATCTGTGATTGGCTAATGCCCTTACTTTGATGAATGTAGCGGAGAATTAACTTTTCGTTCTTTTCTCTCATGTCTTCACTCCGTAGCGGCGAATTTTTTGTACTCATAACATCCCCTCATACTTTTCAATATATTAAATATACTCTATCTATTTCATTTTGCCCTTTACAAACGAAAAAGTAAATGATATTTTTTACTTACTTAGTATAAGTAATATAAATAGCAAGGAGATATAGATGAATCAAGACGAAATTCATGAGTTGAAACGAATCGCCCGAGATGTTCGTGTTCTTACTCTTTCTTCCATCGCCCATTTAGGGGTGGGACATGTAGGGGGTGCTATGTCTGTAGTCGATATACTCACTTACCTTTATTACAAAGAGATGAAAACTGACCCATCAAATCCAAGAGATTTATCAAGAGATAGATTGGTTCTTTCAAAGGGACATGCAGGTCCTACTCTCTATAGTATTCTTGCAAGGAAAGGATTCTTTCCAATCGAATGGCTAGATACCCTCAATGTCGGAGGGACAAATCTTCCTAGCCATTGTGATAGAAATCGAACTCCTGGAATCGATATGACTACAGGCTCTCTTGGTCAGGGGCTTTCTGCTGCTGTTGGGATAGCTCTTGCTACGAGATTAGACAAGAGAAACAACCATGTATTTGTAATTATAGGTGATGGGGAATCTCAAGAAGGCCAGAACTGGGAAGCTGCAATGAGTGCAGCTCAATTTAGATTAGGAAATCTTATTGCGTTTACTGATTATAATCATATGCAAATTGACGGAACAGTGATGGATGTAATGAATATTGAGTCCCTTACTGACAAATGGAGTTCCTTTGGATGGAATGCTATCAAAATTGATGGACATGACTTTGTTCAAATACAAAAAGCTATAGATGATGCGAAATTGGTATCCGGCAAGCCTTCTATGATAATTCTCGATACCATAAAAGGTAAAGGTTGTTCTTTTGCTGAAGGGAAGGTAAGCAGTCATAATATGCCAATTACAAAAGAGCAATTAGAAGAGGCTCTTTCTGTTCTTAAGGAGGTCATCTAATGGGTAAAGATATGCGCCAAGTATATGTTGAAACTCTTATTGAATTAGCAAAAAAGAATGAGAATATCTGTGTATTAGAAGCTGATCTCATGAGCGCTACTGGATCAAAACCCTTTAAAGATGCTTTTCCTGATAGATTCTTTAATGTAGGAGTTGCTGAAGCAAATATGGTAGGGGTTGCCTCGGGACTATCGGCTGAAGGAAAGATTCCTTTTGCTGCAACCTTTGGAACCTTCGCATCTCGAAGAGTTTTTGATCAATTTTTCCTTTCTGCTAACTATGCTCAATTGAATGTGAAGTTAGTGGGGACAGATCCTGGGATCACAGCTCAATTTAATGGGGGAACTCACATGCCATTTGAAGATGCTGGAATGATGAGGTTAATTCCAAATCTTACAATAGTAGAACCAAGTGATACTATTTCTTGTGCAGCTTTGATTACTCTAGTGGCAGAACATCCGGGTTCTGTGTATGTACGAATGCATAGAAAAGGTTCCCAATCTTTCTATAACGATAATGAAAAATTTACTCTAGGGAAGGGGAAAGTTCTCAAAGATGGAGATGATGTTACTCTCATTGCTACAGGTTTTGTGATGGTTCCTGAAGCGCTAAAGGCCGCTGAAATATTGGAGAAAGAGGGTATTAGTGTTGCTGTTATTGATATGCATACCATTAAACCATTAGATAATGACCTTGTTATTACCTATGCAAAAAAGACAGGTGCTATCGTCACATGCGAGAATCATCAAGTTACTGGAGGACTCGGAGGCGCTGTAGCTGAGTTGTTAAGTGAGGAGTTGCCCACCTACTTAGGACGAATTGGTTCAAAAGATAGATTTGGACAGGTTGGAACACTTGAGTTTTTGATGAAAGATTATAAACTCACTGCGAAGGATATTGCAGAAACGGCATATGCTGTGTTGGAAAAGAAAAACCATAAATAAGGAATTTATATGAATACTATAAAAATCGCGATAGCATCAGATCTCTCAGGTTTTCCACTAAGAGAAGCAATTGTTGAACATTTAAAGACTATGAAAGAAGTAGAGGTAATTGATTTTGGGATTGAATCAGTCGATGCCCCTCTCCCATATACAACACAAGCTCCAAAAGTTGCAAAGGCTGTTCAAAGTAGCGAAGTTGATCGAGGAATCCTTATTTGCGGAACAGGACAAGGAATGGCGATTGTTGCTAATAAATTCAAAGGTGTCTATGCAGTAGTTGCAGACACTGTCTTTGCAGGAGAGCGAGGTAAGATTATCAACAATTCGAATGTTCTTACGATGGGAGGCTGGATTACAGCCCCCTTTCTCGGAATCCAGATAGTTGATGCATGGTTAAAAGTTGCATTTACAGAAAAGATGGAATTCAAGAAAGATTTCCTTACGAAAAACTTTAATATTGTGAAAGATATAGAAGAAGTCAATTTTAGATAATTAAAAATAAAGAATAATGGACTATTACATGCACCGATAATTTCTGTGCGTGTAATAGCTACCTTTTTTCAGTAAGATATAATATTGAAACTCCTATAGTTCCAATTATTGCTGATATTCCTACTGTGTACCAAACATATTCTAGGCCGTAGCGAGTACTAATTTGTCCTCCCACTAGCGGTGCTATACCATGTCCAAAACCCATAATAACAGGGAGAATTGCACTAAAACGAGCTCTATGGCTCATAGGCGTGTTATTGGCAATGTAATAGTGGGTATTTGTTGCGTCTATTACCTCTCCTAATGTAAATATAACGGCAAGAAGATATAACCAAATTGGAAGTTTTGCAAATCCCATTAAGGTAAAGCCTATGGCATAAAGCACTCCAGCTAAGGCAATATTTCTCAATGGATGATATTTTTTTAGAGCCATAACGATAAATGCATTACTCAACACAACAACAACGGCATTTAATGACATAATAGACCCGTAGAGAGTAGCCCCTTTTTCTCCAAAGAGTTTTGTCGTATAGAGAGGTAAGGCAAACAAAGATTGGCTATATGCAAAACTGAAGAATGTGATACACGCTGCAAGAGCAACTAGACGTGGTCTTGATAGGAGTGCTTTTATTAACCCCCCGCGATGTCCTCTTTCTAAAGAGTCGGTATCATAACTTGCTTCTATTACTGCTTGATCTGGTTTAGATTCTGGTACCATGAAAGCCACAAAAATGATAGCAATAGTAGCAATAATTGCATTTCCAAAAAAGATCCAACTAGGGGCTTTGTAAAACAGAAGTCCCGCGACAAGAGGACCTATTGCAAATCCAATATTGTGACCTAGATAGTTGAGAGAAAAGCTTACCTGCCTATTTTCTGAATTAGTTATATCAGTCATTAATGCACTACGAGCTGGGTCTACTGCCCCATCGAAGAGGAGATTAAAGAAGATGAAAAGGGGAACATACTTTGAAGTACCAAGGAATCCGCAGATTAAGAACATCAGATTCCCTAATAATTGGCCAGTAACCATAACTTTCTTACGTCCAATCTTATCAGCAAGTTTTCCACCAATGAAAGACCCTGGAAGATATGCAAGAGCTGCAATAGACAAAAATACACCAGCCCACGCATCGCTGTACCCAAGGTGCTGGGTAAGAAGTAACACTAAAAATGGATAGACAAAAATTCCAACTCCATTAATAATTGTGGCTAAAAAGATGACATATACTGGTCGGGGAAGACCTTTATAGAGATTTATCATCCCCTTGATACCTGTAACTTGCTGGTTCATGCGCCAAATAGTAAAGAAATATTCTATTAATTACAATCTAATTCATCGTAATTATTGGGGGGTACCCTATTATCTATTATTTAACGAGAGAATCGAGTTACTGCAGTGCCTACATCTGAAAGGAATAATATATGATTCCCTTTGTTACTCTCATAGATGAAGTCTCGTAGACTTTTGCTTGTATGCTGTGAAAAGTCACCTATAATAGCTAATTTCATAGAATAGTTGACAAATTTTTGAAGGATTTCACCTGCAAGATTGCTTTTAAGGTCAAAGAACGTAGGATCTACTAATGAAGCATCTAGGATGATGATATTGCTCTTAGTCGCATAGCGAACATTCGCCATGAGGTCTAATGCTGATTCCACATCAGTTAATACCAAATTATCTGAGATAATGTGAGTGATCGTAATTCCATTTTCTTTGATTACATTAAAATTCATGTAGAGACTCCTTTGATCTTGTATGTACATGAGAGTATATACATAAAATTATATTTAATGTCATCCCTATTCTAAGTATTAAATTTCTATGTGGGAACAAAAAAGGTAACACTAAGTATCTGAGAGGTTACCTAGAATAAGCTTGTTTCCAATCAATCAAGCCTTCCTGATAAGCTTTATTTACAAGATCCCATTCATTTCTTCTCGCAAAAAATAATGTGCAATAATTTCTCTGTATTTGGCTACCATGAAATAGGAAATGAGCGATTTCTTCAATTCCACGAGTATTGATTACTTGGCTTAAGTGGAAATCTATTATTTTTGTGGTAGGAAGATCCGCTTCTTCTAATAGCGACATAATCGACTCAATGTCAGAAGGATGCCCTCTCAAAGCCTTCTCTTTTACACTCTTAGATATTTCTGAATAGTTAAGAAACATCATAATAGGGTTCTCTCATCATCAAGATAATTTACCTTCTTTAGCAGAGTATTGATTTGCAATTTATCATAGTTTGAAAGTGAGGAACTCATTTTAATTATTCTCTTATTATATTCAGGAATGATTCTTTTTAATAAAGAATTTCCCTCACTTGTCAAACTCAATTTTTTTACACGACCATCGAGCTCATCTTGATCAATAGAGATCAATCCATCGTGCAATAGTTTTTCTACCATTCGGGTTATAGCAGGTTTGCTTTTTCCTGTAATCTTCGCTATATCTTTTGGTCGTATTTCTCTTCGATTTGATTCTTTCAACATGAGAAGAACAGTTAGTCTAGCATGAGACATATTAAAAGGCCTGAGATAGTTTTCTAAATCATTTAGTAGCCACATTCCACTTTGCATAATGTTATACATTGTAGAGAATGTAAGGTCATCAATATTAGTACTCATGATCTATGAAATTAACATGTTAACTAAATATTGTCAAATATGTTAGCAGAAAAATAAAAAAATATATTCGAAACATGCTTAAAAACGCTAAAATGGAAGGGTTTCCAAAAAGTTCGAAAATTACCTTTTATTTTATTGACAGATTGAATGTTGGTGCTATACTGAAGAAAAGATGTTACGTAACACCTATTGTTTTAGAGCGTTAATTTGTAATATCAAAAAAATACAAAAAAGGGGAGAAAAATGAAAAAGACACTTTTCAAAGTTCTAGCAATCGCTCTTGTGTTTGCTACTGTAACAAGTGTGGTTTTTGGTGCCGGTGCTACTGAGAAATCAGGCGAGGTAACGGTTAATATGTTCCAACTAAAAGTTGAGATTAAAGATGCAATTGATGCATATGCAGCTCAATATTCAGCAGCAACTCCTGGAGTAACTGTAAAAGTCGAGACCCTCGGTGGTGGCGGAGATTACGGTGGGGCCATGAAAGCAAAAGCACAAGCTGGTCAAATGCCTGATATCTTCATGATTGAAGGACAGGGCGGCTATGATATCTGGAAAGACTACATTGCAGATCTAAGTGATCAACCATGGGTAAGTGATACAGATTTAGCTTTTAAGGTTGATGGTAAAGTAGTAGGTTTCCCAGTAGCTATTGAAGGATACGGATTAGCTTATAATGCAGAGATTCTTGCTAAAGCAGGTATCGATCCAGCTACATTGACAACCCGGGCAGCTTATGAAAAGGCATTTAAACTCCTTGATTCAAAGAAAGCTGAACTTGGAATTGATGCACCTGTTGCTATGGCAGCTTCTGTTGCTGGTGGAATGTGGTGGGTAGCAGCTCAGCACAACCTCGCAGCCTATTGGGGTGGTGGACTTGCATTTGATGATACAAGTATTATTAAGAAAGCTCTTGCTGGTAGTTTAGACCAAGATCGTTTCTTACAGTATACAAAATATCTCCAATTATTGTTCAAATATGCTGATCAAAAGATTCTTCTTAATGGTAGCTATGATGACCAAGTTGGTTCTTTTGCTCAAGGCAAAACAGCTTTCCTACACCAAGGAAACTGGGTAGATCCTAACCTTGCACAACTCGGCGTTACATTCAAAATTGGGTATGCTCCTCATGCATTCCTAGATACAGTAGAAGAAGGTCTCTACCTCTTTGCTCCAAGTTGGTACTG
Organism: Sphaerochaetaceae bacterium; assembly: GCA_963663665.2. Lineage (GTDB taxonomy): Bacteria > Spirochaetota > Spirochaetia > Sphaerochaetales > Sphaerochaetaceae > SABI01. Next base: position 215,624 of record CAXXKP010000001.1, on the reverse strand, counting down.
TGTAAACTCTCAAAGTCCTAATGCAGATGCTGCAAAGGCTTTCCTTGCTTCAATTGCAGGAACATCAGCAGGTCATGAATATATGGTTAAAGAAGCCGGTATGATTCCAGCTTTCAAATCAGTTACACTCAAGCCTTCCGGTCAACTTAGCCAAGCTTTGATGGCTGCTAATGCAAAAGGTGGAAACTATGGTGTATTCTTTGGAATGCTTCCTGATGGAGCTGGCCAAAATATCTTTGGGCCTATCTTCGACCTCTTCGCACAGAATCCTGACAATATCAACCAATTTATTGCTGATATGAACAAGGCTGTTGCAAATCTTAAATAGTAATATCTAATAGAGCTCTTGTAGAAGTGAAAGCTTTTACAAGAGCTTCTTCTAATCAATAGTGGGAGTAGAACACAATGAAACAGAGTCGTTTTGTAAATGTGCTGTTTTTGGCACCCTGTGTGTTTGCATTCTTGATGATAATTATCATTCCTTTTTTCTTTGGCCTCTATTACTCAATGACCGATTGGAATGGTGTCAACAATAATGTTAACTTTGTAGGCCTCAAGAATTTTATGGGTTTGTTCTCATCTCCTGATTTCCTTTTTTCCTTCTTGATAACAATTTTCTTTACGTTGATTAATATTTTATTCGTAAACATCGTGAGTTTCGCGCTTTCATTAATGGTGACCAGTGGTCTTCGCAGGCGTAATTTTTATCGAGCTGGTTTCTTTGTACCTTACCTTATTGGTGGGATCGTACTTGGTTATATCTGGCAATTTCTCTTAAACAATATAATCGTTGATCTAGGTGAGGTTCTGTCCATTCAGTTCCTACAGACCTCTTTTTTAAGTCTTCCTAACACGGTTATATGGACGATGGCTGTAGTTAATACATGGCAATATGCTGGGTATATCATGCTAATTTATGTCGCTTCAATTCAGAGCATTCCTGCTTCACTCATGGAAGCTGCAAATGTTGATGGAGCTCCCTATTTGACCCGAGTTACTCATATTTTGATCCCGATGATGGCAAATGCTTTTACCATCTCAATCTTTTTAACCTTAACAACCTCGTTCAAACAATTCGATATGAACTTAACATTGACTAATGGAGGGCCTGCAACAAGGTTCCTCGATACACCAGTCAAGGCTAGTCAGTTACTTGCAATGAATATTTTTAGTACTGCTACTGCAAACCGAATGGCTGAAGCACAAGCAAAGGCTGTTATCTTGTTTGTAGTCCTTCTGGTTGTCTCCTTAATACAAGTCTCAGTAAATAAAAAGAAAGAGGTGGAGATGTAATGAAATCAGTACAAATCGAAAAAAAATGGCAACCTAGTCATAAAACGGGTCTTATTTTCTTAGAGATTGGAACAGTATTGCTTTTCATACTCTTCATGATTCCTTTTGGGATGGTTGTATTAAATTCTGCAAAAACCTCTAAAGAAATAATTTTTAACGCTATAGCTCTGCCAACTCATTGGGGACAGCTGTGGGTTAATGTTTCGCTAATATTCAATAATTCAACTGTTGATTATTTGGGAGCTTTTGTTGATAGCACCCTTATTACAGTTTTCTCTTTATTAGTTTTAGCGCTTTTCTCTTCTATGGCGGCATGGGTTCTTGTACGGAATAAGACGGTTTGGGCAACGGTATTGTTCATGGCTTTCGTAGCTGCCATGGTTATTCCCTTTCAAGTTCTTATGTACCCATTAGTCCGTTGGTTACGAATTATTGGGAGTACTTTACATATTCGATTGTTAGGGACTATTCCTGGAATTGTTTTTGCCTATTTAGGATTTGGTTCTCCACTTTCAATTTTTATCTTTCATGGGTTTATTAAAAATATTCCTTATGAGCTTGAAGAATCTGCAACTATTGATGGATGTTCAAGAGGAAGAACTTTCTTTTCAATTATCTTCCCACTGTTGCAACCAATTATCGTGACAGTATTGATTCTTAACGGAATTTGGATTTGGAATGATTATCTGTTACCATTACTTCTTTTGGGTTCTAATGGTGTAGTTCAAACTATTCCAATTGCGGTAACGGCATTTGCGGGAGCATATCTTAAGCAGTGGGATTTAATTCTTACATCTACACTCATAGCAATGCTTCCTGTGATTGTACTCTATCTTTTTGCTCAGCGTTATATCATCAAAGGGATGGTAGAAGGTTCTATAAAATAAATTATCGGAGAAACATATGAAAATTGTTCTTGTAGGTGCTGGAAGCGTCCAGTTCGGGTACGGTATGCTTGGTGACATTTTTGGCAGTAGCATATTAGAAGGTTCTGAAATTACTCTTCTCGACATAAATGAAGTAGCTTTACATAGCGTGCTAAATAGTGCTCAGGAGTTTATTTCTAAGAAATCACTTAAATTTACAGTTAATGGTACAACTGACCGACGGACTGCTTTTAAAAATGCTAATTTCATCATCTCAAGCATTGAAGTGGGAAATCGGTTCCAGTTATGGGATGAAGATTGGAAGATTCCTCTTCAATATGGAGTACATCAAGTCTATGGAGAAAATGGTGGACCTGGAGGCGTTTTTCACTCTCTCAGAATTATTCCTGTCATCTTAGAAATAGTAAAAGACGCAATGGAAATATGCCCTGATGCATGGATTTTTAACTATTCAAATCCAATGACTGCCATCGGAACAACAGTGCACAGAGCTTTTCCAAAAGCTAAGTTTGTTGGTATGTGCCATGAAATTGGTTGGTTAGGACGCTGGCTCCCTGGAATTCTCAATAAAAAGATTGAGGATGTTCATTTTAGGGCAGCTGGACTGAATCATTTTAGTTGCATGCTAGAGATTAAAGATAGAAAGAGTGGGAAAAATCTTTATCCTGAAGTTCTAGAGAAGGCAGAGGCTTTCTTTCAAAGAGAGCCAGGTTACAGTGATCAACTCGATGAATATCGTAGAACTGGACGTATTGAATCACCAGAAATGTTCCATAAAGGGCATTCGGGTAAAAAAAGTAACTATGAATGGGCTGATCGCCGAATAGTCCAATTGATGTTGAAGAATTATCAATTACTTCCAATTACCGTTGATTCTCATTTCGGAGAATACATCGGATGGGCATGGGATGTCGTTGATCATCGAGGGATTCTCGACTTCTATGATTTATATAAAATTGAATTATCGCAGAAACTACTCTCAGAATTTAGGCTAGAAACCTCAGAGAGAGTTGTTCCAATTATTGAAGGTATTGTGACAGACTCAGGGTATGAGGAAGAAGCGGTTAATGTACCCAATAATGGATTGATTGAGGATCTTCCTTCATGGGTAGTCGTTGAGGTTCCAGCGATTATAAACAAAGACGGAGTGAATGGTATCAAGATGCCCAATATCCCGAAAGGATATCTTGCTCTACTGAGATCGTACACTGGTGTATATGATTTAACAGCCGAGGCAATCATTCATAAGAAAAAGTCGTATGTGATTCAAGCATTGCTTGCTAATCCTGTTGTAAACCAAGCCTCAAAAGTTGAAGCTATGGTTGATAGAATGATAGATCAACAGAAAAAGTGGCTAGGCTATTTGAAATAACTAGATAGTGAGGATGAAGAAAGTAAATAGCAAGCACAAAGAAAATAGGAAATCTTCACTAGTTGGGTATACTCATACGATATTTTTTAGATAGGATATAGGTATGTCGACAATTAAAGAAATTGCTCAGAAGGCGGGTGTTAGCCCAACTACTGTTGCGAATGTAATCCATGGAAATCATGGACGTGTTTCAAAAGAGACCCTTGAGAGAGTGCAAGCTGTCATCAAAGAGAAGAAATATGCTCCCAATATGGGAGCGATGATTCTTGCACACAATAATTCACGCATAATTGGTATAATTATGTTCATGGAACCTCGTTGGGATGAAACTGTATTTGAAGATCCTTTCTCATCTGCAATCCTTGGTTCAATGGAACAGGAAATCCGTGATAACGGATATTTTGTTATGTTGCATACAACGAGTGACGAAGATGAAGTAGTTCGCCTAGCGAGAGCATGGAAACTCGCTGGATTAGTTCTCGTATGGGTTCCTAGTAACATTTGTCGAGTTATTAAAGATAGCATCGAGACTCCTCTCGTGTTTATAGACTCTCATTTTTCTGATGATTCTCATATTTATCACAATATTGGGCTTCAGGATGAACGGGGAGGCTATGAGGTTGCAAAGTATCTGATATCCATGGGTCATAGAAAGATTATGTTCCTTGCGAATGACGACTTATTTGCAGGTACAGACTGTGCGCGTTTCAGTGGATGTCAAAAAGCTTTTATGGAAGAAGGAATAACATTAACGCCAGATTGTTATATACCTGTTCCTAAAGACCGATCTGAACGGCATACTCTTTATAAACAGCTTGCAGATGTTGATTCTCCTTATACAGTTCTAGTTTTCTCTTCCGATTATTATGGCGCTGAGGCTGTTTCCTTTCTTCAAGATTGTGGGATAGTTGTTCCCGATCAAATTTCAGTAACAGGCTTTGATGACAATATCTTTTCACGACTAGTGAGACCTCATCTTACTACAGTGCATCAAAATCCAGGGGATAAAGGAAGGCTTGCAATATCGATGCTCATGAAATTGATTCGAAAAAAGACAATACCTGTGGCTAATGTACAACTTGATGTTTCTCTTGTAGTAAGAGATTCAGTGAAGAACCTTAAAGAGAATAAATAAAATCCCTTTACTTGAGAAACAATGCTCTTCGTTGTAGGTTAATTTGTGTATGTTAAGAAGGGTAATATGTAGGACCATGTCTCTTTAGGGCACTCCTCCTGTGGAACATGACCACATTGATCAATAATCCCGATTCCTATCTCATCAGAGTTATGAGAGAGTTTTTTTGCTAACTTAATGCTCTGTTTTATCGGAATAATGGAATCTTGTGCACCGTGGATGATACATATCGGAATATTTAAATTTGAAACATTCTTTATTAAAGTCTCAGAATCAAGTGAAGAAGAAGATTTGGTAAATTCAAGAAGTGCTCTATCCCAATTTTCAATTAAAAGAGGTTTGCGGTACGCTTCCTTAAGCTCCTCTGGTACAGCTGATGCATCATACCAAGCTGACTCAAAAACAGAATCATTTTTCTTAGCTAGAGACTGAATACCTTGTAGAGCAAGCTTTTCTCCAATTCCCTTTTTCAAAAGGTTTATAATCCATCTAGGAGGACCACTTTCATAAACAGCAGGATCAATAAGGATGAGAGAATCTACCCGTTGTGGATATTTTTGGGCAAACTGGAGTGCGAGGTTACCTCCTGCTGAATGGCCTACAATTATTGTAGAATCAATGTCCATAGTATCCATGAATGCAGCAATTCGCGATATCACTGCTTCTGAGGAGTAGGGAGATATTCCTCCTGGGAAGTCGGTCCATCCTGATTCTACATCTGGTAGTGGTCGTTCAGAGAGCCCAAAACCGATTCTATCATATGCATAAATTTTTCCAAATTCTGCTAAGTGAGGAGCAAGATAGTCCCATGTATGTAAATTTGAGAGGAAGCCGTGGAGGAGGAGGATTGATTTATCACTAATGTTCTCATCTATTATACGATAATGTAATAGTATTCCATCAATCTCGATGAACTGATCTGTTGAACTTATCACTTGATCGAGGGAATATGTTTCTCGTAATTGAGATGTTGCACATCCACTAAACAACACAATGGTGAATAGTACTACCATCTCTATGAATAGTTTACTAGTCGGGTATCTCCTAGACATATATTTCATGATTCACCTTTTCATTACTGATTTCTTTGTATCAGATTGTACCACAATATAGGGTGAAGAAAGTATTGTTATAATTATCACAGATGCATGCTTCTTTCTGGTTAAAAGAAGCATACAACCATTTCGTATCTATTAGAAAGTCTCAACTAACTTACATATAATCTAATTCCTGCTAGTTAGAAACCACAGGCTCGAGCGTAAATTCCTACTACATCGCGAATATGGCTAAGAATTAAATCTTGAGAGTTCAAGGAGATTTTTCCTTCTTGTACTGCGTTGTATTGGTTTGGAAGATATTGGCTTAGTATGCTCAAAGGTATTCCTTTCTCATCAAGATTATTTTTCAATAGTTCTATGGCTTCACTCAATCGTATATCTGGCCAGTAATACCGACTCCTATCGCTAAAGCTATATTTACGTTTAAACAATTGCTCTTCTTCTGATCCAGAGTAGTATTTTTTCCAATATTTAGGGTTTTCGAGCATCACTTCTTCTAAGGTTTCTTTCAATTTTGACAGTGGCTTGCTTGTTCCTTTACATAATTCAACCTCTATATCAGCTAAGGCAAATAATGCCTCTCTATATGCGAATGTTAACCAAGGACCAACTTTTAAGATGCAATAGTGATCTTTTACAAGAGAAGCAAGTCCTGTCTCGCTTTGATAATCCGTTGAATGGGCTTCATAGACTAACCTGTCTGTCCCTTCAATTAACTTACTCAAATCTGCAGCAGCTGCACTTGTATAATGAAATACCTGATCATCACCAAATTCGACACCGGGTTGAACAACAACTCCAATAACCCTCTTCCATGCATCATGCAAATTCTTCGCTTCAAAAGCTTTTTTAGTTACTTCAATTGTTTTTATTGCATCAGAGGAAGACGTTGGTGCTACAGTTTCTTCTTCTTCCTGTGCTCCCCCAGGAATTGGGACCTCGGTACCAATGATATATACTGGTTTAGGGTTTCCCTGACAAAATTCATTCCATGTAGATTCTGCCACAGCACAGAGTTCAGCTGCTCTTGATGAAACGATCTCATCAGCAAGCGGAGTATGTCGATCGCCCTCATCATTTGCACAATACATACTTGCATCAAGATGGATTTTCTGGTAACCCGCTTTCACATAAGAGATAACTAATTCTTTAGCGTTCTTCATCGCAATTTCAGAAGGAAGACTCTGCCAGGCATTAGGCCCAAGATGATCGCCCCCTAAAAGAATCCTTTCTTCTGGAAAGGAGACTTCTTGAGCTAATCTTTTCACGTATGCGACAAATTCAGACGGAATCATTCCTGTGTATCCACCATTCTGGTCTACTTGATTGCTTGTAGATTCTATTAAAGCTATAGATCCATCTTCTTTTGCCTGCATCATACTTGCTTTAATAACATCAGGGTGAGCAGAGCAGATTGAGTATATACCCTTTCTTTTCCCTGCTTTATTATCTTTCATTAACTGTAGAAACTCATTAATAGCACTCATAGCAATTCCTTTTTATTTGTTATTTTTCGCAATCAAACAAAATCTTTCCTGATACCGCACCTGGAATAGTTAAATCATTAATCGCAGCTCCAATTTGGCTAAGTGGTATGTTGCGATCAATTAATTTCTCAATTTTTACCAAATTCTTGCTGAAAAGGTATACTGCCATTTCCCATTCCCATCCTGGGAATGGAGCAGAATAATTCATCCAAGAACCTGTTACATGAAGCTCTTTTCTATTGATGTACTCAAATTCATTTGGTTGTAATGTGACAGGCTTATGAGGAGTCCCTATAAACATGACAGTTCCTTTTGGTGCAGCTAACTCCATGCAGAGAATTTCAGTAAAAGGAACACCGCCTGTTTCTAAACAAACTTCGTATCCAATTCCGTCTGTAAAATTCAGAGCTTCCTCTTTAAACCCTTCCTCCTGTGTATTTAGACAAAGGTCAGCACCATACTCTTTAGCAACTTCAAGTCGTTTTTCATCTATATCGAATACAGTAATTTTTTTTGCACCTAATGCTCTCACACACTGAAGGGTAAGAAGGCCAATTGTTCCCATACCAGTAATTGCGACATTGTTCCCACCTTGAAAATTCATAATATTTAGTGCATGAAGAGCTACTGTTATTGGCTCAAAAAAGGCTCCTTGTGTATAACTAACACTCTCAGGAAGAACTACAGCATTTTTCCAAGGCATAGAAATAAATTCCGCCCAACCTCCCTGAACTCGTGAGCCAATAAATGTATACCCTTTACCTAGAGAATAATTGCCTTTTTGGCTTTGAGGATCATGTAAATTGGGGATGAGAGGTGCACATGCGATTCTCTGACCAATTTTTCTCTCTGTAACTTTTTCGCCAATTTCTACAATCTCTCCAGAAAATTCATGTCCTAAAACAATAGGGTAGAAATGAGCTCCTGAGTGAATAGTACGGGGAATGTCAGAACCACATAGCCCCGACACTTTCACTCTCACAAGGACATCATAGGGTCCTATAGTGGGTTTTTCCCATTCTTCATAACGAATATCATTATCTTTGTATAATACAGCTGCTTTCATAGGCATGCTCCTCTATTTAATTAGTATATTTTTTTCTTATCATATCCAACTGTTCGTATACTGGCTGAGATATTTCATATAGGTTGATAAAAGCGGAGAATAAATCATCATAGTATGAACTTTTTTCATTATCAGGATAATAGGTATCTCGAACTGTCTGTACAGCGAGAGCTGAATCAAAATCTGGGAAAAGGCCAACACCTACTGCTGTTAATATAGCTGTTCCTAAGGGGGCTACATCCATCTCCCCAGGAAGAATTATTGGTTTATTGAGAATATCTGAAAAAATTTGGGTCCAAATATGACTATTGGCACAACCCCCAGTCATTACTATTTCATTACTTGTATAATTTTTTTCCTCCATAAGTCGAAAGACATTTTTTACACCCATTGCGATACCTTCCATAATCATTCGGATCATAGCTTTTCGACTTGTGTCTGGATTCATTCCAAAAGCAACGGCTCTTGAATGTGGACTCCATAAAGGAGCTCTTTGACCTACCATATATGGTAGATAGAGAAGTACCTCATCTCGATATCCTGACTCTTGTGCAAGACGATCGATTTCATAAAAACGATCCTCTTCAATCAACGATTTAAACCATCGAAGTCCTGCACCACCATAATCAACCCCACCATTAACAAGGTAGAGTCCAGAGACACCATGGTGGTAGTTAAGCATACTTGGGTCGGTGGGAACTTCAGCGACACAAGCTCCAGCATTTGTTGCAGTCCCTGCAGAAATATATGCTTGTCCATCATGTCTTAGCCCAAGTCCAAGTGTAGCCGATACATTGTCCATGGCTCCAGCAATTACAGGAGTCCCTTCTTTTAATCCAGTAGCATGTGCAGCTTCAGCTAAAATGTTACCCACAATCTCAGTGCAGGAATAAATTTCAGGTAATTTTAATCTATCAATACCGCTTAAAGCGATTAATTCATCTGACCACTGCCCAGTACGAATATCACAAAGCTGAGACAGTCCTGCTTCCGAGATATCCATCGTCATGTTACCCGTCAATTTTTGAACGAGATACCCATTACAATGAAGAAACTTATATGTTTTGACATATACATCTGGTAGGTTGTTTTTTATCCAAAGGATTTTTGGTGCAAAATTTGAAGGGTCTGATCGGTTGCTGTTTATACTTATCTGTAATTCCCCATAGGTATCTTTAATCCAATCTGATTCTTTCCACGCTCTACGATCAAGCCATATAAGACCGTTATGAAGAGGATTCCCCTGTTGGTCAACAGGTAACGCCATACTTGACATGGAATCTACTCCGACGCCAACAATATTAGATGGGTTTATCCCACTTTTTTCCAGAACTTCTCTACAGGTTGCAACGAGAGCTAACCACCAGTCTTCGGCATTCTGTTCTGCCCAACCTGATTGAGGATAGAAAGTTTGGTATTCTGTTCGAGCAGAGGAAATAACGCGTAGTCTATCGTCAAATAGAACAGTTTTTGTACTTGTGGTTCCTAGATCAATACTCAGAATATATTTTGTCATCTTTTGCACCTTGATGGATTGTAGCACACATCACCAATCTTTTTACAGCTACAATTATGAGTTTTTTGGCTAATGATTTGTATAATATCCTTTCTAGAATCATAATAGGGATATGAGTGATAGTAGTAGAAACTGAAAGTGGAGTATCGGATAATTATGTTTGTTTATTGCAGGAATCTAATAGATCTATAGAACACATACTATTTTGAAGAATGAAGAGAAATACTCATCTCTAGATGAGAATTTAAAATCTTTTTTGCATTGTGACGCAGTTAATTGTTGGGGTGCTAATATACAGATGGGATTTTAAGTTTAGTATAATTTTGAATAAAACTTTACCTATAGTGATAATAGTGTTAAGATTTTGATGTTAATAAAAAGGAAGCATTTAAAGTGGCAGTAATTCTTGCTATTGATGATTCATTAACTGACCTCACCATGATTGAGCATTTCCTCTCAGCTCATCAAATGTTAGGAGCGACAGATGGAGAGCAAGGTCTTAAGCTATTACAAAAACACCCAGAAATAAATCTCATTTTACTTGATCTTAAGATGCCCAAAATAGATGGTTTTGAATTTCTTGATTTGTGTAAGCAGATGAAAATTACAATTCCAATTATTATACTAACTAACTATGAAGAGGTTGATAAAGAAATACTGGGTCTAGATAGTGGAGCTGTCGACTATATTAGAAAACCTTTAAATTTTCGTTCTCTTCAAAAAAGAATAGAGATACAGTTACATCTTGCAGAAGCCACAAAAGCTGTTAAACAACATAACCGGCAATTAGGTGAGCTTGTAGAAAAAAGAACTAAGGAGATCAAAAGGACTAATGAAATTACTATAAATGCATTAGTTCGATTATTGGAAACGAGAAACGTTGAGTCTAGTGACCATTCAAAGCGTACTAAAATAATAATGGATATGCTTTGTCATCGTCTTTTAGAGGAAGAAAATGAAGGGTATCATTTATCAAAAAGCCAAATTCAAGAGTTAATAGATACAGCACCATTACATGATATTGGTAAAGTTGGGATCCCTGATTATATACTACTAAAACCAGGAAGGTTGAACAGTGATGAAATTACTATTATGCGAGAACATGTTCATATAGGTGTGGATGCACTCGTTTATGGTAAAGATTGCGAGGAAGCAAAAATTAGTTTTATCGAGATTGCGAGAGAATTGATTGCGTCTCATCATGAGTGGTACGATGGTAGTGGCTATCCTTCTGGGCTTAAAGGAACTGCGATTCCCTTAAGTGGTCGGTTAATGGCAATCATCGATGTATATGATGCTTTAACGAGTAAACGAGTTTACAAAGAAGCTTTCAATCATAAACAAGCTATCGAAATAATGAAAGAGGAAGCTAATCGTCATTTTGACCCCATAATATTCAACGCTTTTCTGTCTATTGCAGGAGAGATTCATAAAAAAGTTCATCACGGATAAAGGGGGCTGGTATGCATCAGAGAACCCGTTGGGAATACATGTTGTGGTGCATATTATTCATATTTATTGCATCCTTTTTAAGTGCTGAATCTACAATTACTTTTACACCGGAAGAACTTACGTTTATGGAGAACCATAAGGAAATTCGTATTGGAGTAGATCCAAAATTTGTGCCATTTGAATTTCTTAACAAGCAGGGAGAATACAGCGGAATAGCGGCAGATGTCCTTGATATAATCTCCTCTCGTACAGGACTTGTTTTCAAGAACAATCCAGATTTGAATTGGGTAGAGACTATCGAGAAAGCAAAGGAAAAGAGTATTGATTTGCTTCCTATTGTTGGATATTCGGAGGAGAGGGCTCAATACCTTACCTTTCTAAAACCTTATTTGCAATTTCAAAGAACAATAGTAGTACAAGAATCAAATACTTCGATAAATGGTTTTTCGGATCTCAAAGGACGACAGGTGGCTGTCCAAAGGGATAGTTCACATGAAGCATTTCTTCAATTTTATCCAGAAATCTCTTTACGACTCTATGATACTGTAGAAGAAGCGTTACTCGCAGTAAACCTAGGGAACGAGATTGCTTTTATCGGTAACGAGGCAACAAACGCATATCTTGCTAGATCATTAGGTATTACAGGTCTCAAATTTATTACATTTTCAGAAGGTGGGACAAATAATCTGCATATGGCTGTAAGGAGTGATTGGCCTCAATTAGTTAGCATACTCCAGAAGGCTCTTAATTCTATCTCTGAAAATGAGTTTTCAACAATTCTCAATAGATGGATCTATTACGACGAGAAGATTGACTATACTCCTATAATCCGAATTATCGTAATTATCTCAATTCTTGTTTTGCTTATTATTGGCATCTCTTCATTCTGGATTATTAGATTGAAGAAGGCTATTAAAGAGAAAGAACAAGCAAAAAAACATGCGCAACGAGCAGATTTGGAGAAAAGTCGGTTTCTAGCTCGTATTTCACACGAAGTACGTACTCCTTTGAATGCTATAAAAGGAATGGGCTATTTATTAGATCGTACACCTCTCAATTCAATGCAATCTAATTATTTGCAAGCGATTAAAGGTGCTACTCATACGATGCAGGTGATTATCAACGACATTCTTGAATATTCACGTTTGGAAGATGGAAGAGTAGTTTTAGAGAAAATTTCGTTCATTATGGATGATGTACTACAAAATACTATTTCATTAGATTCCTGGATGATTCGCCAAAAAGGGTTAGATTTTCATCTTGTCCAAGAAGATTCTGTTCCACAATTTTTAATAGGAGATCCAACCCGTATCACACAGATTCTTACTAATCTATTACATAACTCTGTTAAGTTTACTTCTACTGGATTTATTGAATTATCAATTCACGTCCATCACATGGAGAAGGATAATTGTGTGTTGACATTTCAAGTACGTGATTCAGGCATTGGCATGAATGAAGAGCAATTGCAGAATATTTTTAGACCATTTGTGCAAGCAAATGACTCAATAAACAGAAAGTATGGAGGATCTGGACTCGGATTGTCTATTGTGAAAGATTTGGTTGAAGTAATGCAGGGTTCGATTGAAGTTACTAGTGAGGTGGATAAAGGGAGTAGTTTTACTGTTAAATTACCTTTGTTGATCGATGTTGTGAAGGTAGAGGCGGATCTCAAACGTAAGCGAGCCATTGATTTTTCATCAGTAAAAGCTTTACTAGTCTTAAAAGATTCATTGCTTATTTCGAGACTAAATACCATCTTTGAAGGATACCATATTTCTTATGATAGTGTTTCTTCTATAGCTATTGCGGCACAGATCCTCAAAGGAGAGAATTCTTACAATTTATGTGTGATAGAATTAGAAGAATATTCCAGTTTGCCAGAAGTCTTTAGTGAAACTATTTCCTCACTCGGGCAAGCAAGACCTAAGATACTGATATATGTTCATGATGATACCAATAAAAATACAGAGGATGAAATCAAACTTGATTATGATCTCATATTACCATTACCAATGATTAATTCACTGTTATTCAATGCCTTACTTCAATTATTCGGAGAAAGTTCAGAGCCTTCTCAGAAATCAATTGCAGCTGAAGACATCTTATATCCTCATCCTGTGAATGTTTTAGTAGTAGAAGATAACCGTACCAATCAGATTATTGCACAAGAATTACTTGAACATACAGGAGCAACCGTGTTTGTCGCAAATAATGGGAAAGAAGGTTATGAAATATTTCTTAAAAAAGAATCACTGATCGATGTAATTTTAATGGACCTTCATATGGAAATCATGGATGGATATGAAGCCACCAGACTAATTAGAGAAAAGAACCCAAACATCCCGATATTAATACTATCTGCAGATTTGATAAATTCTGTTAGACTAAAATGTAAAGAATTAGGTGCTACAGATATCATAGGAAAACCCTTTGAGCCAGATTTATTAATCAAAAAAGTGTATGAGGTGGGACTTTCTTATGTTCATCCAGATCAAAAACTAGGTTCAATTGATTTTGAACTAGGATTGGATAATATGGGTGGCGATAAAAATTTATATCATATAGTTCTCTCCTCTTTCCTCATAGAATATTCTCAAATAGTGGAAAATCTTCGAAAATCGATAAAAACTAAAGATAGTCATCTTGTTGAAGAACTTGCACATAAAGGGAAAGGTAGTTGTGGGTCTATTGGCGCTTTGAAGGCTCAGAACCTTTGTATCATCTTGCAACAGCAATTCGAGCATAATCCAGATCAATTTGATGAACCATCAGTATTAAGCCTTATCAAAGAACTAGAATCAGTTTTAAAACAAGCTTCTGAGTATACTTCACAGTGAGCAATGGACTCAATCGAATATTGTGTTATTGGGTAAAATATAATGATTTGTTTGAATTAGGAACGGTATTGTGAAAATAATTTACCATTTGAGTAAATATCCTGAAAAAGTAATATTGCCTTATGTATAAAGATCGGATTGGTAGTAATCATTAGTATTAGAGGTTTTTTGTAAAATATGAATCTAATTATAAGAGGTATACTTAGAATAAAAAAAATCATCGATACTAAGAGTGGCTGGAGAATAAAAAATATAGAATCCTAATAGATTTTCTACCTGTAAGTGGCGCTTTGTATTGTATGGGTGCTAATGTAGATAAGGCTGTAGCCTATATTGAGGATTCCTACATCTATGTAATTATAGGAATGAATGATTTTGAATTAAATCATTCTCCAAGGCAAAGAGAAGGTATGTCTGTCCAAATGGGCGTGAATTCGAGTGAACTGCTTATTTGAAAGTCGAGTCATCTATGAAGTGTGCTCTCGCTGCATAGAAGTGAAGATTCCTTGCATCAATCGGAAAAAACCGATAATAATAACAAGTTCTGATCCCTCTTCAAACAGGGTAGAGACCTGTCGGGAAAGATTTTTGGAAAATAGCCACGCTTCAAGTACTTCAAGGAGAAGTACCAGCATTATGCCAAAAATCATCATCATTATTGATATCCAGATAACTCTATGAGAACCCTGTGAAAAACGAAGGAAAAAATACCTTAACTCATAGAGGGAAAAAGCCATTAACAGCGCTGCTATAGGGGCATAGAGAAATACCCAGTTGAATCCATAGAGAAAGTTTTCATTGTTTGTTAATTCTGTCATCATGAAAATCTCAGTGATGTATTCATGCAGTCCCAGCATTTCATCGGCAGAGATATATATAGCTACAAGTACCCAGACAAGCAAAAAGAATCGAAAACTTTTTTTTACCGAAAGCTCTTTCGCAAGCAAGAAACCAGCGTAGGCTGGAATTGCACAGGCGAGCATCATGACCGATTCAACCCAAGTTGCCAGATTCCCCTCGATTCGCAGATCAAGTTCATACCATAACCCGGTAAATCCAATGAAGGAATATTGTGTTATATTGTTCAAGATCATCATGATCACCATGCCAATTGAGGCAACAACCATGTATCGAAAAAAGTCTTTAAGCATATTATTCGTATTCATTTAAAAAAGATACAATATTTGTTATTCCATGTAAAGTTATATTACAATTTGAGGAATGAAGTGCATAATTCATAAAATTATCTTAACTTTATGTCTAATAAAGCTGGACAACTCCATTCTGAATCATCCTGTTGCTCTCCAACTTTTCGGATCCAATTCATTATTCATAAGAAAAAAATCAAGTGCTATCCAATATTACCCAGATCATGAAAGAAAATAATCTCGTACTGTTATCGTTTTAGGTTATCTTTGTTTCTTGAACGTTTGCAAGTAGGTTCATAAGAACTTACCTCAGCAATATCTTCCAATAATGAAACGACTGTAGTAATAGGTACTGTATCGATAATTATTTTTCACAAAAACAACTATCTTTTTGTGAAAATATAGATTACTATAAATATATGCAAGTCGTTATAGATAAAATAGTTGCAAGAATATATAGTCGAGGAAGGGGTTGGGCATTTTCCAAGATAGATTTTATACCTCCTTTCTCCGATGTTGAGGTGCGGAAGGCTCTTTCTGAACTGGCCAAGAAGGAAACTATTCGTCGAGTTTCCCAGGGGATCTATCACTATCCCCGTTACAGTGAGATCCTTCAACAGTATTTGAGTCCGGATATTGAGCAAGTCGCTTATGCGTATGCCCGGAAATTTAATTGGCGTATTCAACCTTCGGGGAACACTGCGTTAAATTATTTGGGATTATCCACTCAGGTTTCTGCTAGTCATCTCTATGTTTCTGACGGGCCAAGCCGTACATATAAGATAGGGAATCAGTCTTTGGAATTTAAACATATGGCTGTAAAAGAGACCGGGTTACAGTTGCGTGAAAGCAGGTTGCTTGTGCAGGCGCTCAGAGCTTTGGGTAAGGAGCATGTTACTCCAGATATCATAAGAAAAATATCTGATACGATAGGAAATGTTCCTTCTGTGAAGATCTTGCGAGATGTCCAGCAGGTGAGTGTTTGGATATATGCCGCTATAGAGGAAATTCTCAAAGGATCGCAGAATGGATAATATAGCACGTTTATTACCAGAGGAAAGAGGCCAGATTTTTTCAGAGACAGCTGCTCGGATGGGAACAACTCCCGCAATAGTCGAAAAGGATTTCTGGGTCTGTTGGGTCCTAGAAAAAATATTTATAACAGAGAGTCTTAAAAGGAAATTGCTGTTTAAGGGAGGCACGAGTCTTTCTAAGGTGTATAACGTAATAGAGCGATTTTCTGAAGATATTGATTTGATTCTTGACTGGAATCTTGTCTCTGGTGAAAATCCCAGTCTCGGAAGATCAAAGAATAAACAGGATAAATTCAATAAACAGATCAATGAATATGCCCAAGAGTACATTACTTCTCAGCTTTTACCGGAACTGGAAGTGTTGTATTCTCCACTTTGCCAGCTTGAAATAGATCAAGAAGATCCTCATTGCGTGAATATTAAATATCCAAAAGCATTTTATGATACATATATTCGTCCGGAGGTTCGACTGGAAATCGGTCCATTAGCTTCTTGGCAACCCAGTGGAGAGTTTACGATCGCCCCTTATGCTGCAAAATATTTTCCCAAGATATTCAATAAAAAAGAAATCCAAGTAAGAGCGATAGAAGGAAAAAGGACTTTTTGGGAGAAGGCTACCATCCTTCATCAGGAAGCTCACCGTCCAGAAGGGAAGTTACAACCTTCCCGTTATTCTCGTCATTACTATGATCTGGCGATGCTTGCCCTTTCAGATATCAGGATGCAGGCTCTATTTGATCGGGGTTTACTCAAGGAAGTCGTAGATTTTAAGATGAAATTCTATCCAGTCGGATGGGCACATTATGAAACGGCTGTCCCTGGCTCGTTAAAATTGATTCCTCCTGAAAGAATTAGACAGTCTTTGATCAAGGATTACCGGGCAATGCAGGATATGATATTCGGTTATAAGCCCTCTATAACTGAAGTTTTCAAAATTTTAACTGATTTAGAAGGACAGATAAACAGTATCTAGCAATTCTCAAAGATAGGAGCGAAGATTGATTCGTTTCAATAAAAAAAACCACCAGATTTCTCTGATGGTTAATATAGCAGGGACAGGACTCGAACCTGCGACCTCCGGGTTATGAGAACGCCTCAGTAACTTCTGCTGGTGTAACCATTTGTAGATAAGTGTAGTCGAAAAAACGAGTTATGTAAATAGCAAAAATTACCAATTTTTAACTGCTTATAAAGAAACAACCTGAAACCCGGAAAAATGCTACAGTTGATATTGTACAGTTTTTGACACCAATTGTTTCAACCTTGAAGAATCACTTCAAATTTTAAAGAATTCAGTTAATTCTCAGAAATAGCGAAAAAGTTGATGCGTTCATGTGAAATATATGTCTAATAAATACTTTCTCTTTAAAAATGCTTGAAAAGTAAGTATACTGGTCTACAAAGTTCTATGATAGAGAACCCTCTAATATAGAGAGAATAGTCTTTGATATAAATTATTCTAGGAAAAGTAGAATTCCTTGATTTGGAGAGATATAGATGGGGAGTGGTAGCAGTGCCTTGTTAGCAGAGTTAGGATTTCGTTTCAACCGAAGTGGAGGCCATTCCGCAAGAACGATTATGGTTGCTGAGCTTGAACTTTTGTTTACAGCTGTTCAGGATGTTGAGTCAGAGAAACAAACCTATCTTGATGCAATCATTTCTGATAACTGTCTTGGCAAACCCTCAAAGAATAGTCGAATCATAACATCTCAGATCATTTCGACCATGTACGGGTTTGACCCTACTATTCCTCTATTCAGATTGTTGAGGTTCTTTTGGTCCAGAGATTCTCAAGGCCATGCCTTGCTTGCAGGTCTTTGTGCGTATGCAAGAGATCCTATTTTTAGAATGTCCGCACCATATATTTTGAACATTGAAAAAGGATCGTCTGTTAGCCGAAGTGTTCTTGAAGAATTTATTGAAGATCAGGAACCCGGACGGTATAGTCCTGTAACTCGAGCATCGGTGGCTAAGAATATAAACTCTTCTTGGACCCAGACTGGACACTTAGCTGGTAGGGGCAACAAAAAGCGGGTTGAAGCCAAGCCCACAGTAGCCAGTGCTGCATATGCAATTATTATTGCATGTATGCTGGGTCATAGAGGCCGGGCTTTGTTTGATTCTGAACCGGTTAAAATACTGGATGTTGCTGCCGGAAAAGTAATGGATTTGGCTCAACAAGCATCTGAGAGAGGCTGGCTTACCTATAAAAGTATTGGTGAGATAATCGAAGTCCAAATTCCCAGTCATTTTAATATTCCAAAGGCAGGAGAATCTTCATGAGCAGGATACGCAGTTTAGTGAAAGCCTACGACCATTTCATTTCGCTACCTTGGCAAGAAGAAATTGCTGCATCGCAACGTGTAATCATGTGTGTATACGATGAGCAGGATGAATTGAAACTTCGAGCAGTCAAAGATGAGTTTGGTATTGCCACGAATCATGCAAACCATCAATGGCTCGAATATGACCTAACAAATACCTTTTCACGGTGGCTCATGGCCAATCCCCATGCCCAGAAATGTTTTGCAAAGCCCAATCTATTCAAATCATTGCTGCATACGTTCAAGGGTTTTGTGGTTGAAGATTTCAAAGCCTTCATAGGCGATAATTCTCCAGGTACTAATCATGTGATCGCTTTAACCGGTGTTGGTTCTCTGTTTGGATTTCTCAAGGTCAAGGACTTGCTTGATGCCATTGCCCCGCTAGTCAAGGGAAGGTTGGTTGTGTTCTTCCCCGGTTCATATGAACACAACAATTATCGTTTACTCGATGCATATGATGGATGGAATTACCTAGCGGTCCCCATCACTGCTGATAACAAAGAATAAGGAGTCACGTATGAGCATTCTGAATAAGGATTTGTTTTTATATAATCCTGAGACAAGGAAACTGGTCAATGAAGGTGTTGCGAATGTGAATGATTCTGCACGATCATCACAGGATCTTGATGTCCTTCGGTATGAGCTAGAAACCTTTGTCTGTGATGGGCAGTATGAGCATGGACTCCAGATTATCCTTGAATCATTTCTAAGCAATATTGGTCAAGCAGAGCAACCGGCTGCATGGGTCAGCGGGTTTTTCGGTTCTGGAAAATCACACCTGGTGAAGATGCTCAGAGCTTTATGGGTTAATACCCGGTTCCCTGATGGTGCAACTGCTCAGGGTATTGCTTCACTTTCTGATAAGATCAGGGACTTGTTAAAAGAGTTGGATGGAGAAGGGAAGCGATATGGTGGATTGCATGCAGCTTCCGGTACACTAGGAGCTGGAGCAAATGGGAGTGTGCGTCTCTCTCTACTACAAATTATCTTTCGGTCAGTAAATCTGCCTGAACAATTTCCCATTGCACGGTTTGTCATGTGGATGCGAGACCAAGGAATATTGGATTCTGTTCGCCAGATGGTTGAGACTGACGGGTTCAATTGGGAGACTGAACTCGATAGCTTCCTTTTCTCAGAGAGTATCCATTCTGCGTTGGTTAAAATGAAACCAGCAGTATTCTCTTCGGCTGATGCATGTGCTGAGCTGCTCGCAATGCAGTATCAATTTGTACAGGATATTACATCTGAAGACATGCTCAAGAGTATCAGGAATGCTCTCACAGTAGACGGAAAATTTCCTTTGACAATCCTGGTACTGGATGAGGTTCAGCAATACATTGGAGAAGACCCTAACCGTTCACTGGAGGTCCAGGAGGCAATCGAGGATTGTTCCAAACGATTCAATGGCAAGCTCATGGTTGTTGGTACCGGACAGACTGCAATTACCGGTACTTCAAACCTCAAGAGATTGGAGGGAAGGTTTACGAATCGGATCGAACTATCAGATTCCGATGTGGATGAAGTAATTCGAAAAGTTATCCTAGCAAAAAAACCTGATAAGATCGCTGATATTGAAGCCTTCTTCCAAACAAATCTTGGGGAAATATCAAGACATCTTGCTGATACAAAGATCCGTCACCGGCAAGCTGATATTGACGACTTTACAAAAGACTACCCAATCCTTCCCGTTCGTAGGCGTTTTTGGGAGGAAGCTTTTAGAGTATTAGATCCAACCGGAACCTCCGCACAGCTGAGAAACCAGCTTGCAATGATTCACAAGGTTGTCAAGGAAAATGCAAGGAATGCATTGGGTTATATGATTCCCGCAGATTATCTGTACTTCAACAGTGCGATGAAGTTGCTGGGTAATAAGATGCTGAATCGCAGGTACTATGATTTGACCATGCAGTGGCTCAAGGGGAGCGAAGATGAAAAACTGACATCAAGAGCCTGTGCAATCGTATACCTGATCAACAAGATCGATGATAGGAACGGAGAATTAGGACTCAAGGCTACAGTCGATACGATTGCTGACTTAATGTTGTCTGATCTATCTGAAGGATCGGCACCGTTACGTTCCAAGCTGCCAGGGCTTCTTGATACATGTCCTCTATTGATGAAGATTGGTGGTGAGTATCGTATGCAAACAGAAGAGAATACAGTTTGGAACGACGAGTTTGCCAGCCAGAAGGTTATGCTTGAGAGTGAATCTTATAAAATTACCGGCGATCGTGTTGAGCGGCTGAAGAAAAAGCTTGAGGAGCATCTCAAGAAAATCCAAGTCATGCAAGGCGATAGTAAGGTAAAACGTGATCTTGCATATCACTATGATTCACAACCCCCCAAGAATATCCACAAACAGATTACTATCTGGATCAGAGATGGTTGGATGTGTCCTGAGAACTTGGTCATTCTTGAAGCAAGGCAAGAGGGAAATTCCTCTGCAACCATCCACGTCTTTATCCCCAAGAAAAATGCTGAGGATCTTTTTAGTGTCATTTTGGATTACAAGGCAGCAAACAACACTTTGGATCGGAGAGGTATGCCTGCGACTGTAGAAGGCATTGATGCGTTCAACGCAATGAAAACAACCAGAGACCAGGCTGAGGCACGAATAAATGGATTGCTAGAAGAGGTGCTTGGAGGAGCAAAAGTCTTCCAAGCTGGTGGTAATGAAATCAGTTCAAATTCTCTCGAAGTAATGATCAATGAAGCCATCAAGCTCTCTCTAGCTAGGATGTACCGATATTTTGATGTTGCAGACAATGATAAATGGTCTAAAGTTCTCGACAGGGCAAAGGGTGGGGCTGCCGATGCACTAAGTCTGATTGGGTACCAGGGAGAAGTAGCTGATAATCCAGTTTGCAAGGAGATTCTATCTTTTATCGGTAGTGGAAAGAAAGGGACAGACATCAGGAGTCAATTCCAGGACCCTCCGTATGGATGGCCACAGGATGCAGTAGATGGTGCTATATTGGTATTACTTGCTTCGGGAATCATTCGTGCTCAAGATACTAGTGCGAGAGTTATTAAGGCTACTGAGCTTGAACGAAAAGCTATCGGGATAACTAAGTTTAATGTGGAGACAGTTGTCCTCACAACACAGCAGAAGATTGTGATAAGAAAGCTCATGGTCCAGTTACACTTGGATGCAAAACAAACGAATCTTAGCGAGTTTTCAGGGAAATTCTTAAGTGAGTTGGAAGTTCTTGCACAGAAGGCTGGCGGAGAAGCCCCCAAGCCTGAAAACCCTAATACCAGATTTATTGACGATCTCCGTTCTCAGGGAGGTAATGATCAGCTGTATGCAATCTATATGCAAGCTGATGTTATAGAGCAATTAATTACAGCTTGGAAAGAGTTATCGTCAAAGATTTTCAAGGCATGGCCAAAATGGGAGTTGCTCAAGCACCTTGCTCTTCATGCTGTTCCCATTGATCAGGATAGAGTGTTTCTTGGTCAAGTCGAGATGATAGAACAGTACCGGAAATTACTTGCTGAACCAGATTTGATCGAGCCGTTGACCAAAGGTTTGAACCAACTGCTCAGGGAAGAGATCAATATACTTCAAGGTGCTTGGGATGCTGCATGGAATGCTGGAGAAGCATTGCTGGAAACGGATGAAAATTGGAACAAATTGGAACCGGAGCAAAAACATGACTTGCGGTTGAAGAATCAATTGCTTGAAAAAAACAAACCGGCCTTTGAGGTCGAGGATAGCGCTTCGATTATCAAGACGCTTGATACCATTGGTCTGGAAGCATTGAGAGATCGGATTGTAGCAATGCAAAAACGATACAATAAGATATTGTTTGAAGCTACCAAGTTGATGGAGCCAAAGGCCCAGGTTGTGGATATCAAGAAGCTGACGCTTCACTCGAACGAAGATGTTGATCTCTGGTTAGAAGAAGCTGGTGCAATGCTGAAGAAAGCTCTGGAAAAAGGTCCCGTGGTTATTCGATAGGAAAGGTGATATATGCATATGTTAGATAAGAGCATGCGAAGGGCTCTGGAGAATACAATACTAGAAGCACGATCTGCTGCCGAAGAGGCTGCACGGATTGTTCTGGAATCTCTTGGTGTCGGAGAGAAGGTCCCATTTCTTCATCTTAATGAAACAGAGAGAACTTTGAGGAGAAGGTTACGTGCTCATGGCCGACAATTAGGTGATTATCAGTTTGAAGAAGGAAAGCAAAGTATAGATGCATTGACTGAAGAGGTTGCCTACGAGCATTGGCACCGGATGCTCTTTGCCCGTTTTCTTTCAGAGAATGATTTGCTGATGGATGACGATCCAGTTTCTCCCATATCTTTAACGCTTGAAGAGTGCAACGATCTTGCTCCTTCCTTGGGTGCAAGAAATGGATGGGACCTAGCTGCACGGTATGCATCACGGATGCTTCCTCAGATCTTTAAAAGTGATAGCCCGATATTCTCCCTAGAGTTCCCCATAGAACGTCAGAAGACATTGGAACAACTAGTCTCAAGTATCCCCGTAGAAGTGTTCCATGCTTCGGATTCTCTTGGCTGGGTATATCAGTTCTGGCAGACGAAGAGAAAGAAAGCTATCAATGACTCTGGAGTGAAGATTGGAGCAAGGGAACTTCCTGCAGTTACCCAATTATTCACCGAACCTTACATGGTCTCTTTCCTTCTTGACAACTCGCTCGGTGCCTGGTGGGCTGCAAAGAGGCTGAACAGTGATGATCTTTTAACAGCAACTGAAGAACAGGAATTGAGGGATAAGGCATATATAGATCATCTACCCTTAGAGTACCTGAGGTTCGTGAAAGATGAGGAATCTGAATTCTGGAAACCTGCCGGAGGCTCATTTAATTCTTGGCCAAAACATCTCTCTGAATTCAAGATGCTTGATCCTAGTTGCGGCTCTGGGCACTTTCTAGTAGCAACATTGCAGATGCTGGTTCCCATGCGAATGGAGTTGGAAGGATTGACCGAGGATGAGGCTATCCAGAAAGTTCTTGAAGAAAATATCCATGGACTTGAACTGGATCAGAGATGTGTTGAGCTTGCAGCTTTTGCATTGGCCTTTGCTGCTTGGACATATCCGGGAAGCAGCGGATATCGGCAGCTACCAACGTTACATATTGCATGTTCTGGGCAAGCAATCAATATCAGTGATGAAGAGCTCATTAAGCTTTCCAGTGGGAATCATGAACTTTATAACGCATTGGAGGATCTCCGCAATAAATTCCATCAAGCACCTATTCTTGGAAGTCTCATCGACCCTAAAAGCTCTATACAAGAGGATGAACTTTTCTCGCTTGATTGGGAAGAAGTAGGACCGCTCTTGGATTCAGCACTTCGTAAATACGAATATGATGATCTTGATGAAGCAGGAATTGTTGCCCAGGGGTTGGCAAAAGCTGCGAGTCTATTAGTGGGGATTTATCATTTTGTTGTCACGAATGTTCCTTACTTAAAAAGTGGATACCATGTAACAGAACTCAAAGAATTCTGTGCAATGAATTACCCTGAAGCTAAATATGACCTAGCAACAGTGTTTATTGAGCGATGTAATAATTTTCTTTGTGCTGGCGGAAGTCTTGCAGTAGTTTCACAACAATATTGGTTGTTTCTAAAATACTACACTGAGCTTAGGAAGAAATTACTTCAAAAGGTAAAATTTGCAATTATTGCTCGTCTCGGCACAGGGGCTTTTGAAACAATAAATGGTGAGGTTGTAAATGTTTATCTTCAAATTTCAATCAATGAAAAAGCTGAAGTTGGATATTCTGTAAAGGGTTTTGAACTCGATGATTTTAAAGGGATTATTCAAAAGCAGGATGCATTAAAATCTGAACGAATATTATTGACAAATCAAAAAACACAATTGAATCATCCAGACAATCGAATTTCATTTGAGATGGAGAAAATTTCCAAGATAAAATTATCAAACTATGCTGATTTTGGAAAGGGGAGTGTTTCTGGGGATGGATTCCATTATTTGCGAAAGTTTTTTGAATATTCTTTCCTTCCCTCCCAAGTCAATTTATGGTTAAACAGTCCTGCACATGATTCATTCTGGAGTGGTAGAGAAAATGTAATTGTTTGGAATTTAAATAACTTTTATCCAAATAACGAAATTGGATTTGCACTTCGTGGACATAGAGTTTTTGAAAAAAAAGGTATAGCAATTGGGAAGGCAGGGATTCTTCGATTTACTCCATACTTAGGAGGTTATTTTGATGACAATGTCATGGTTATTTGCCCAAATGATTTAAGACATCTTGAGTCAATCTGGAGTTATTGTACATCAGCTTCTTTTAAAAACCAAATTAAGAAACTTGATAAGAAGATGTCAGTGACTGCAGGAACCTTCACAAAAGTTCCTTTCGAGCTTGAAGTTTGGACAAAGGCGGCTGAAGATAAATATCCCAAAGGTCTTTCATTACCATTCTCTGATGATCCCACCCAATGGATATTCCATGGTCATCCATGTAAGTCAGTTGTATGGGATGACGATGTGAAATGGACTACTCCTGGTCCTATACGAACTGATTCATCTGTATTGCACAAAGCGATCGCTCGGTTGCTTGGATATCGGTGGCCAGCAGAACTTGATCCAAAGATGGAATTAAGTGAAGAGCAGCGAGCTTTGGTGAATGAATGTGAAGCTTTGCTGCCTTTAGCTGATAAGGATGGCATCGTTTGTATACCTTCAGTGGGAGGAGAGTTCTCTGCTGCCGATCGATTATTGAAGATGCTGAAAGCTTCCTACGATGATACTTGGACCGATGACACACTCTCTATACTACTTAAGAATACTGATGCTCCGGGAAAAACCTTGGAAGCTTGGCTTAGAGACAAATTCTTCCTCCAGCATTGCAAATTATTCGGAGATAGGCCTTTCATCTGGCATATTTGGGATGGGCTGCCAGATGGATTTTCAGCTTTGGTGAATTATCACAAGCTAGATTATAAGAAGCTGGAGACACTCATCTATACCTATCTCGGGGATTGGTTGCAGAGGCAAAAGATCGATACCGCAAATAAGGTGGAGGGAGCTAGAGAGAAGTTGGTAGCTGCACAGTACCTTACCCAGACACTTGAACTTATTCTTGAAGGAGAGAAACCGTTTGACATCTTTGTCCGCTGGAAAAGTCTAGAAGAACAACCCCTTGGATGGAATCCAGATCTGAACGATGGAGTGCGACTTAACATCCGGCCATTTATGAGCGTTCCCGACGTAGGGAAAAAGGGTGCCGGAGTGCTCCGAGACAAGCCAAATATCAAATGGAACAAAGATAGGGGACAAGATGTTGAGACTGCTCCTTGGTATAGCCTTGGACCTCTTTACGGTGGAAAGAAAGGAGACCGGATCAATGATCATCATCTTTCACTGGAAGAAAAAATTAAAGCTCGTGAAGCAGGGAGTGATACATGAGAATATTGGACTCACTGCGAGAAAGCCTCCGACATACCTCTATCTACAATCCTGAAGTTCAGGTTGCGCCATGCTGTATACTCTGGCCCGATAAGGACCGGCAATGGGAAGCTAGCATCCCTTTACTTCGAAAAGATCTTCCCGAGTTGATGACCTTAGGAGCATATGATCTTCCTACCCGTACTGGACCTGCTATTTGGTTGCGCTGTGTTGTTTCTGGTTTGGATGAACAAACACCTTTGATTGAAGACCATACTCCCATTTTGTATCTGCCCGGTGTGAGCAGGCAGGAAATACGTGCAGTGGAATCTTGTCCTGATCATCTGAAAGCGATTGCTGAGTTACAGTATCGTGGAGTGTTCTGGTCACAAATCAATTCAAGAGATTGGACTATCTTCGCATTCCTCATATCAAATCAAGGTGGTTTGAGACTTAATGTTGCCCACGATAATGACACCAAGAACGCATTAATGTTGGCTATCAATCGTCTCCTCGAGGAGGACATCGATACACTTAGAAATAAGCGATTAGATAAGGACTTTTTCAATGAACTTGCAAGTGGAAAAGATGTTCCTAAAGATATTCTCATGTGGATGGATGACAGCGAGCGTTTCAAAATGTCCAGAGACGAGAATGCATGGAGAGCATTCATTGAAATCTGTATATCACAGTTTGCGTTTAATCCGGAGAAATCGGGAACCATTGAAGCGGCGAAATTGTTGGCAAATCATCAAGGACCATGGGTTACTGTCTGGGATCGGTATCGTGAGGCAGTATCAAGGTATCCTTCCCTTCCCGATTTGATCAGGAAGGCACAACCTCCTATGTTTGATCTATTCTCTGATGTAGAGTCGGCTGGAGGCTGGCCGCAGTGGAATGACTCAGAAGAGAAAGACCTTCTTACGCGATTGCTCTCATGTGCAAACAACCCCCCACATGAGGCGAGAGTAGAAATCCAGAAATTAGAAGATAAGCATGGAGCGAGAAGAAAGCTTGTATGGGCTGAACTAGGTTTTGCTCCATTAGCATTGGCTCTTAAACCACTAACACAGTTGGCGAATTTAACAGAGCAAGATCTTCCTTCTGATTCATTAAAAGATTTGGAAGAAGCCTATCGTATCACTGGATGGAAGGCTGACTCAGCTGTGTTGGATTCTCTTTCTATCTCTTCATCAGAAGAAATACACAAAGTAGTCTCATCCGTTGTACAGGTACTCTATTCATCTTGGGTGGAAAATGCTGCAAGAAGATTGCAAGCTCTAGTGCAGAAGACTTCGTACCCAGGAGATCGAAATAAAAGGACCGAAATCAAATACAGTGATGGAACATGTGTGGTATTTGTTGATGGACTTCGTTTCGATACTGCAAAGCTCTTGAAAGAAATGTTGGAGAGTAATGGTAGGGAAGTGGAGGAGAATCTCTTCTGGTCTACGTTGCCAAGCATCACCATCTCAGGAAAGGCGGCGGTCACTCCGGTATCCGCACTGCTTGATGGTTCAGGAGATCCGAAGGAATTCATTCCGGGTGTTGCAGGAACTGACTATTCACTCAAGGGCGGTTACCACCTTCGAAAATTGCTTGTTGATGAGGGATGGCAAATCCTGGAAAAACACGAGTCCGGGGATGTGAAAGGACGGGCCTGGTGTGAAGTTGGAAACCTGGACCACGAGGGACACGATCGAGGATGGCGTATTGCTCTTCATCTTGATGCTTTATTGAAGGAAGTGAAAGAGCGTGTATTATCCCTTTGTGAAGCAGGATGGAAGACTGTCAAAATAGTTACCGATCATGGGTGGTTGTTGCTCCCTGGTGGATTACCAAAAGCAGAGCTCCCTTCCTATCTCACAGAGACCCAGAGCGGGCGTTGTGCATCCATCAAATCAGGAGCTGACTCTGGCCAGATGCTGTATCCCTGGTATTGGGATAATGCGTGGGACGTTGCATTGGCTCCTGGAATTAGCTGCTACCGTGCCGGGGAAGAGTATCAGCATGGTGGATTGAGTCTGCAGGAGTGTTTGACGCTTCAATTGACCATCAGAGGTGGAAATGCTTTCTCTGATACTTTCAGTGGTTCATTGGATCTCATCTGGAAAGGCTTGCGATGCAATGTAGTAGCCGATGGAGATGTATTCGGTTTGCTTGTTGATATTCGGCTTGAGCCTGGGATTGCTTCTACTTCTGTTGTTCTGGATACTAAAACATTTAAAGATAATGGGACGACATCAGTGGTTGTCGAAAATGAAGACTTGGAAGGACAATCAGCTTCACTATTATTGGTGGATACAAATGGGAATGTCATCTATCAGATGGATACGGTAATTGGAGGGTGATGGCAGATGGAACTGGATGCAATAGATAAAAAAGCAATAGAAGCTCTTGATGGGTATCTTGTAAGAAAGGATTTGGTGCGGACGTTCAGTAGACAGTTCCCAGTTCCCACCTATGTAGTGGAATTCCTTCTTGGCCGCTACTGTGCGAGTGCTGATCAATCGGAGATTGAGGAAGGACTGGAGATAGTCCAGCGGCAGCTGCAATCCAAGACCGTCAAACCTACCGATGTTGAATTATTCAAGAAACGGGCAAAGGAAGAAGGTAATATCAAACTCATAGACATTATCACTGCCCGTCTTGATGCAAAGACTGACTCATTTGTTGCATCTCTTCCTAGTCTTATGCTTAATGATGTGAGGATCACTTCTGAACTTGTAGATCGGCACGAACGGATGCTTACAGGTGGATTTTATGCTGAAATAACTCTTTCCTATGACGGAGCTATTGCCTTAGAGCGTGGTGGACGTCCATTCGGTATCGAGGCGATTCGTGAGATTCAGCTCTCAAAGCTGGATGCTCTTGAAGTATTGGCTGTTGCCAGACCCCATTTTACCACTGATGAGTGGAAGACTTTAATGCTTCGCTCAATCGGTATTAATCCTGATAAGCTTGAAGAGCGGCAGAAGGATGCGATGCTCTTGAGAATGGTTCCCTTCGTGGAGCGCAACTACAATATGGTGGAACTTGGCCCCAGGGGAACTGGCAAGAGCCACTTGTTTCAACAAATTTCCCCATATGCCCACCTGATCAGCGGAGGAAAAGCTACCGTTGCGAAGATGTTCGTGAACAATTCTAATGGGCAACGAGGGTTAGTTTGCCAATACGATGTAGTTTGTTTTGATGAAGTATCTGGTGTTTCGTTCGATCAGAAAGATGGGGTGAATATTCTCAAAGGCTATATGGAGTCAGGAGAGTTCAGTCGAGGGAAGGAGAGCATCAGGGCTGATGGATCAGTGGTTATGGTTGGGAACTTTGATGTTGATGTTGAGCAGCAACAGCGGATAGGACATTTGTTTGGTCCTCTACCTCCTGAGATGCGTGATGATACAGCATTCATGGATCGTATCCATGCCTACTTGCCTGGCTGGGATGTCCCGAAGATCAGTAAAAATTTGCTAACTGATCACTTTGGGTTGGTCAGTGATTTTCTATCAGAGTGCTGGAGTAAACTTCGCAACCAAAGCCGTGTATCGGTTCTGCAAAATAAAGTCTTCTTTGGAGGATCTCTCTCTGGTCGTGATACCAACGCTGTGAATAAAACTGTCAGTGGATTGCTCAAGCTTTTATATCCTTCATCGTCCGAAGAAATTCCAGATGCTGATATTGAGTGGGCTGTTCGTATTGCACTTGAGACTCGTAGGAGGGTGAAGGAGCAGCAGAAGCGTATTGGTGCAGCCGAATTCCGCAATACCCATTTCAGCTATGTGATAGGAGAAGAAGGGGTTGAGAAATTTGTAAGTACTCCGGAACTTCAAAGTGGAGCTGGAATTGGCAATGATCCTCTTGAACCCGGGCAAGTATGGACAATCAGCCCAGGCGATGGGCAGGAACATCCTGGGTTGTATCGTATTGAAGTATCAGAGGGTCCTGGAAATGGGGTAAGAATTCTGAATAAACCCGTACCTCAGCCTTTCAGAGAGAGCGTGAGCTACGCAGAACAGAATCTCTATGCTCGATCGACCAACTTGGTAGGGGATAAAGATCCTAGACATCATGAATACTCGGTCCAGCTCCGTGCCTTTGATACTGCAAGGTCTGGTTCAAAACTGGGTGTTGCAACGCTGGTTGCTCTAGCAACTTCATTGTTGAAGAAAAGCCTGCGTGGTGGACTGGTCATAGTAGGAGAGCTTAACTTGGGTGGTTCAATTGAACCTGTACATAAGCCGGTATCTATTGTGGAGATAGCTGTTGAAAAACAAGCGACTGCCATCCTTATGCCAGTATCTTGCAGACGGCAGCTTATCGATCTTTCAGATGAGATGGCAACGAAGGTTGATGTTCAGTTCTATTCTGATGCCAGGGATGCCTTACTTAAGTCTATTGCTGAGTAATCTAATTTATTAATAGGAGAGATGATTTATGAATTTTCACCCAGTGGCTTCTACGGTAAGTGAAATACTAACATATCAGAATAAAATAATAATTCCAGATTTTCAAAGAAGTTTTTCATGGGAAAGCAAGCAAAGTAGTACTTTATTGAATGATTTGTTGTTTAATTTGCAAATTGAAGGTAACACAATTCGTGATGCTCAATACTATTTGGGTACCATGATATTTATCAAGGAAGATGATAGAGATTCAAGAGAGAATTTAAGCTGCATTGATGGGCAGCAAAGACTGACAACTTTGACAATCTTATTATCTGCATTGGGAGATACTTTTAAAGCAATTCAATATGAACAACAAGCAGAAAAGATTTTTGATTTTATCATCCCAAATGATAATGACGGGAATCCAGTTAAAATCATTGAGAACGAGGCAAACTATCCCTATTTTTATGACTTCATACAATCTAGAGATAAAGATCAACATGTAGAACCTACCACATCGCAAGAAAGATTGATTCTGAAAACTTATCAAGATTTCAGGAAACAATTGGGAATTGAGTCATTTAGAAGAAAATTGAAAGATAGTATCTATGGCATAGAATATTTTGATATTTTAAAGGCCTTAAGAGAACAGATCTTGAAAACGACTGTAATACGGATTGTTTCAAGTGATCGAAGTAGTGCCAATAAAATATTTGAATCGATCAATTCAAGAGGTAAGCCATTATCAAGTATTGATTTAATAAAGAGTTGTATATTGGGAACAATCAATGATATTGATAATCATGAAAGAGCTTATACTCACTGGAAAAAGATAATTAGAACCTTAAGTGATTCAAAACACCAAATCCCTGACGAAACATTTTTTATGCATTATTGGAGTTCCAAATACAAAAAGGAAAGTTCATCTAGATTGTATAATGCATTCATCAAGGAATACGGCGAATCATCTGTATCTACTTTATTAGAGTTTTTACGTAACACAGAAACTGAGTCTGAACGATATCGAAGTATAGTAAAACCAAATTTAGATCGTGATTTCCACAATAAAAAACAATATGTATGGTTTATTCAATCAATGCAAGCATTAAACGAAATTTTCAATATTACACAAAGCAGAATTGCCATCCTTTCTTTACTGGACCTTTTTTACAGAGATTCAAACCATTCTTTATTGAGTTTGAAGAATTTAAAAAGTGTCATTAAGTTTATAGAAAATTTTCATTTTGTTTTTAATGGACTAATGTCCTATAGGGCTTCAAGAGTTGAACCATTATATTCGAGATTTGCTATAGCATTAAGGAAATCCACTAATCAAACTGATTCTCTACGAATAATAAAAAACGATCTATGTACTCCGTTGAAAAAGCTTTTGCCCGAAGAATCAGTTTTTATTGATAATTTTGTTTTAAAACTAACATACTCAAATAGAGGGATGTCTTCTCCTCAACAGAGTATGTTATCAAAATATGTCATTTATCGGCTATGGAGCAATGCAAATGGGAATGAAGTATTTCCTCCAGATGGTTCAATAGAGCATATTATTCCAGAATCGTCTGGTGAAGAATATTGCAATATTGGCAACCTGATTGTGCTCGAATCTAATTTGAATAGCAATGCTGAGGAAAATTCATTTATAGAAAAACGAGTAGTTTATCACCAATCAAGATATCAAAATGTTGAAGCGTTTTGTAATGAGTATCCTGATTTTAAAGCTGGAGATATTCCAAAAAGGGCAAAAAGAATGGCTGATGAGTACTACAGGATGATTCAACTTGAATTTGATAAAATATAATGCTTTCAGTTTATGATTTGTACAGTTCAATACGGATGGCAATGGAACCAGGCCACAACTTTTCCTTTGAGCTCTACGTTCTCATCATCAATTGATACTGTCTTGATATCGGGGTACCTAGGGTTCTCTGAGGATACCTTGATAGTTTTATCAAAGGAGTCGAATTCTACCCGTTTTACCAGGACATCCCCGTTCACTGAGAGGACATAGATTCCCTCTGATGCGATATACCCGGCAGCAAATACTACGATATCTCCATCGAACATTCTGACTCCGGTCATGGAGTCTCCCCGGACTTCAACGGCTTTCAGGGAGGAAATGTTATAACTTGATACCAGTCTTCTCAGGACGGGGATATGGTTCCCTGATAACTGATCATCGATCAGCATTGCCCCAAATCCGGCAGAGGCTTTCTGATCCAGTACCGGCAGCATGAGTACATCGTCCTCGGGATTGAGGGGGATCTCCTGATTCCTCGGGGTCCTATAGATTGCATGCTGGTGTATTGCCTGAGAAACGGTCTCCTGGTTCTGACCATCTTCTTCACTATCCCCGGTTACCAGATACTCCACTGACACTCCCAGAGCCTTGGCGATTCTGACTGCCAGGTCAGCTTTAGGCAGTCGGTCATGGGTGATCCAGCTGGACATGGTGCCGCTTGAAACTGCTATTTCATTACACAACCAGTTCTGGTTTTTCTCGGGGTCTAAATTTTTTTTAACTCTTTTCCAGAAATCTATCATACGTGGGAGTATATTGAAATAACTGCGTGTTGACTAGTGTTTATTAGTGTATATATAGCCATATATGAGCATAAAAAACATCTGTAAAAACGTCTTGCACATAAAACTATACAGATGTATAGTAACAAACATGATAACAATGAATGCTGTAAACAAACGCAAAATCAGATGGATCATTCCTGGTTTTCGATCTGAAAAAGTAGATCATATATATCGATTTCGAACCACCGTTATGGTGAGAAATCTCTGATATCACACATACATGCATTTCAGACTCATTGATTGAAACCAACCTGGGGTTCTGCCCCTGACAATACAGCTTTGCCCGGAGAGTGGTACGGGATTCCTGATTCTTATGTGGTACGAGAATCAGGAAAAAGATTGAATACCAATACAAGGAGAAGAAGTGGCAATACGATTACAGACAACCAGGGACATTGCAGTCCAGGGTGTGAAACTGCTGGTCTACGGTGCGGCGGGTGCCGGAAAAACCACTCTGGTGAAGACCTTGCCGAAACCGATTGTGTTATCAGCCGAGGCAGGGCTGCTGTCACTGGCAGATGAGGATATCCCGTTCATCGAGATCTCATCAGTTGCCGACCTGCAGGATGCCTACAGCTGGCTCACCAGTGAAGAGGGGAGTGAATACCAGAGCATCTGTCTGGATTCCATCTCGGAGATCGCTGAGGTGGTGCTGAATTATGAGAAGAAGCATGCCAAAGATCCCCGGCAGGCCTATGGGGCAATGCAGGAGCAGATCACAGATCTCATCCGTGCTTTCCGTGATATCCAGGGCAAGCATATCTATTTCTCAGCCAAGCTCGAGAAGACCCAGGATGAGATGGGAAGAATTCTCTATTTTCCCTCGATGCCGGGAAACAAAACCGGTCAGCAGCTTCCCTATTTTTTCGATGAGGTCCTGGCGCTCAGAGTCGAGAAGGATAGTGAAGGAGTTACCCAGCGGGCTCTTATGTGTGATGCAGATGGGATCTGGACGGCAAAGGACCGCTCCGGGAAGTTGTCTCTCTGGGAGAGCCCTGATCTGGGAATGATTATTTCTAAAATTGGAGGTGTGCAGCATGACTGAGATTCAGAGAGCCTGCCAAGCCTGGGATGAGGCGAAACTAGCAGAGAAAGCTGCCCTAGAACAAAGGCGGCAGATCGAGGATTGGCTAAAGTGTCAGCTTAAGGTCCCTGAAATTTTAAAGGAACGAAATCAGTTTCTGCTGGTCCCTTAAAAATCAAAGTGACCGGGCGAATGACCCGGAAAGTTGATGAGGTGGAGCTGCAGCGGATCGCAGAGATTCACGGAACGATCGACCAGCTTTCAAAGCTATTTCGCTGGAAGGCTGAGATCAATAAGAGTGTATGGAACAGCAGTGATCCTCAAGTGACAGGACCAATGCTCGTAGCGATTACTACGAAACCTGGAAGATTGAGTTTTTCCATCTCCCGGGATGAAGTATAAGGAGAAGAAGAGAGAGTATGGCATATCTAGGACAAGTATATAACGAGGCAGAGCTTCCACAGGAAGACTCTTACGAACCAATTCCAGCCGGCTGGCTGTGAGCAATCTGTTCGTGAATGAGCTGACAGGGAATACTGCGTTCATAGATTCTCTGATTTCAGAAGAGGCTTTCATCAACGATGCGACAGTAAGGAAGCTAGTCATAGAAGAGACAATGAATGGAGTAGTGTATACCATTCATATTGATAAGGATCATGGTATTGAGCTCACTGTGGACGGAGTGACCAAGTTCCATGCCAGTCCCACAGGTTCTCTCATTGCAAGGGATGCCTCACTTATCAATTCTTCGGTTTCTGGGATCTTCACTTCTCCAGAATTCTCCACCCAGAAGGCAGGTTCTGCAGGTTCCACCAGCTATTCGAAGACTTCCGGTGATATCTACAAAACCCTGGGCTACTTCTATACCTTGAGTGAGTACATGAGAGATAATCCCGGAGCCTCTGGGGTTTCGGGGCAGTTCGGTTCCTACAGTTTCTCAGAGGTCGTCTATTATAATGGCGGGTCCCGGTCGATGTTTGCGCTTGCCGGGGATTTTATATCGAATGGGACTCTGTATATCATCCGACAATGTGAATCAGATCCGTTCCCTCCGCTCATGAGCACAGCAGAGAATCTGAGTACGGTGTATGAATCGGTCCCCTCAACGTTTGTAGCCAATGCTGCTGATGATGGAGTCACTCTCTGGGATAACACGACTGATGCTTTTATCCACTTTGTCTGCAGTGAGCTGATCGCTCAGTTCTCTGCTCTTCATGTGGGGACCTCGATGCCGTTTACCGGGAGCTTCTCGATCACCTATGATCCAAGTGGGTACTTCAACTACATTGACGGCCCGACTATGACAACACTGTCGATTACTTCTACTTTGGCCTCCAAGTATTCCCTCCTGCTGAGCGGTACCTCTCTGGAGATCTATGATCCTGATGGCATATTTATTATTTCAATCAATACCGCAACGAGGGCAACCTCCTGTGTAGTTGATATCGCAGTGGAAAGTGTGAAGGAAGGAATCAAGGTGAAGAACATCATGCCCTCTGCAGATGATGCCTACAAGATCGGAGAGTCGAATTCCAGGTTCAGCGAGATCCACGGGATTGAGGTGTTTGCAGACACTGTCCATGGGGCGGTATTCAACTGATGGCAACGGCAGGAAGTGTTTTGGGACAATCAGGCTTCTCAACAGGAGTACTTTTTTCAAAGTCCTGGTCAGATGGGCAATTGGTCTCATCAGGCTCAGGTACTGCCTATCGGCATGTCTACTTTGTTGCTTCAGTCTTTACGTTCCGCTGCTACATAAAAGATGTCTGGATCGGGTATGGGCTCAATGCCTATGAGCTGCAGTATTGGAATGGTTCCTCCTGGGTGACTCAGCAGAGGCAAACCGATATCGGTGACAAGGACTCCTATATGTTCGAGATCAATATCACCACGAGTGAGTCAGCTTCGAATGGGAAGTATAGAGCGAACAGTGATCGAATCTGGTGGAGGATCAGGATTAATAACACCAATAACTACTACCCGTCCTTCAATACTGGGGTTCTGAAGGTCTATGGCCTCGGAGCTCATCTCGACTACAACAACCGGATTCAGGGACGGTATATAAAAGGATACCTGAAGTCCTCCCAGGGAACCCCGTATGTGCATAGCAGCTCTTCGGTGTATGACGTTACTCCCGCTCACTCTTGGGTGAGCGACTTATACAACAACACCAGCCTGAAGGGGACGGTGATATCGGCAGGGATTCCTGAATATGCCGTGCTGCCGGATAATTACTAAAGGAGAATTAGTGTGGGAATAGTGATGGATTTGGATAAAACGCAGAATGCTCTGTTTCATCAGTTTGAACAGGCTTACTGG
This sequence comes from Sphaerochaetaceae bacterium, assembly GCA_963663665.2. Classification (GTDB taxonomy): domain Bacteria; phylum Spirochaetota; class Spirochaetia; order Sphaerochaetales; family Sphaerochaetaceae; genus SABI01. Next base: position 179,302 of record CAXXKP010000001.1, on the reverse strand, counting down.
GCTATTGAGAACGTAGCCTTCGGATCTGATGGAGCTGATGGATCAGTGATGGTCTCCTTCAACTTCTCAGCGTACCCGAGCAGAGAGTCGAAGAAGGCAATGGAACAGCTGACCGAACCGGTTTCAAACGGGAAGTTCGGCGGCCCTGTGCTGAATGTGGTTCAGTCGAACCTTTACCGGTGGACCGGGATGTTCCGGGCTTCTGATATCTTCTCAGTGGGTATCCCTGTACTGAAGGAGGAACAGTTGGAGATCCTGTATCCCTTTGTGAAGACCTATCTGAATTTGACTGATGCCAAGGATGTACTGGAGGAGGAATAGTGACTGATCCAATTGTTAACGAAAAGAATGTGCTACAGGTTGTTCAGGCGATGTATGAGAATGTAAAGTCAAATCAACACCGTCTCGATACCACAGAGCCGATGCTACGGACGATGAGCGAGCAGGTGAACCGGCTGAATACGCTTCTTGTCGATAATGGCTATGCAAAGGCAGTAGAGGATTCTGCCCGGGAGATTAAGCAGCTGAGAAATGAGTTCACTGCCTACAATCTCTCCAGGGAGGAATCCTGTCCAACCTTGAAGCGGATTCATGAGCAGCGACTGCTGGAAAGGGAAAAGAAGCATTGGAGTGCGACAGTTATCAAGGTGATAGCTGCCGGAATCGGGGCAGTTTCGCCCCTGGTAATCATCTTTGAGAAAATTACGGTGTAGGGGGAGCTATGAGCTGGTTAGGAAAAATATTTGGAGCAAAGGAGACTGCTGAAGCTGCCAGTACGGTAGTGGAGTCGGTGAGCAGTGGGATCTCTAATCTGGCTACCGGTATCAGGTCAGCAATCACTGGAGAGATAAGCCCGGAGAAGAAAGCGGAGCTTGAGAAGATTGCCCTTGAGGCAGAGAATCTGCAGAAGCATACCCAGCTTGAGATCAATCTTGCTGAAGCACGGCACCAGTCTGCTTTCGTGGCTGGTTGGAGACCGTTCATCGGCTGGGTCTGCGGTCTCTCCTTGGCGAACAACTACATTCTCAGACCCTGGGCGATTGCTGTGTTATCAGCTTCAGGAAAAGTCTTCGAGTTCCCGGTGATCGATCTCTCCCTGATGATCCCTATTATGACCGGGATGCTGGGACTCGCAGGAATGAGGACCTATGAAAAGAAGCAGGGAGTGACGGGGAATCATTGAAAAATTTGCTATTAGCCATAATGGCTTTATGATATTCTAAAAGCACCAAATAAATAGTTTTTAAAGTTCCAGAGGGGGAATGTTATTATGTTTAAAGGATTAACGGCTAGTCAAAAAAAGTCATTAGAGTTTGAGATCATATCAGAAAAGGCTCGTTTGAAGATTGCCAGAATTTTTAGAAATGCAACAAGAAGCGATAGTGGCGATTCTGATATAGAAATTATTCCCAAGAATAGAATTATAAATATAGCTCGACAAGTAGAAGGGCTTTCTATCTATAGATTAGAATCAGATGCTGATGGATATTACTATCCTGCAGAAAAAGCTTGGCATTTTGGTGAATTAGAAGCTATCCCAAGACGGCAAACTACTGAAAACCTTCTTGAAACTTTATGTGATTTAATAGATGAAGAACTAATTCCTATAGATGAAATCAATGAAATATTAGGTGAAGACAATTCTAAAATTCAGATCACACAAAGAAGAGATTATTTAGAAGTTGATATAATTAGTGTTGATGATATACCTGATGAGAATATTGAGTCTGAACACCCCAATATACGAAAGTTGGTTTCTCGAATGGATGTGCTTTTTGATAACGGGGATTTTGCTGGCGTTCTGCATACAAGTGCCTCAATCTTCGAAACTCTGGCAAAAGATGTAGTTAAAAGAACAACTGTAGAGAATCAACCTCTTGGTAGTTTTTTTGAAGCTTATAGAAATAGCTCAAAATTACCGGGATCAGTATTGGATATGATTAAAGAAATTTATGATAAGAGAAACAAGGAACCTCTAGCCGGTCATGGTTCTACAATTGAATCAACTATTGATAGAGAGGAAGCCATAATTTTAGTTCAAATGACAAAGGCCTTTATTAAGATGGAGCGCCAATTAAGCGAACCTGAAGTAGTAAAATAATATTCCTAGATTGATACTCGTTAGTTGGTTAGCAAAAAGGGAAGCTATCTCATGAAAAACCAGCAGATCTCTCTGCTGGTCTCTAAGCTCGATCACTCAGGTTTTTCCTTCACGATCTTTGTCTTCTCGATCAGGGCAAGGTGCTTGTCCCGAACCTTCAGGGTGATGTGGATCTCTCCATGATCGAGTGATCCAAGTTCTCTCTGTATCCAAAGGGCCAGTTTCTGCAGCTGTTCTTTTCTCATACCGGTTACCTCGAAGATCCCTTGATAAAATCTTCCAGCTGATCAGGACTGAACCTGACAGCAGCTCCGATTTTCACATACGGAATCCTTTTGGCAGAAACCCACTGCCTGAGTGTCTGGGGTTTCACAGCGAGTATTTCTGCAGCTTCCTTGTAGGTGAGCAGCGGCTGCAGACCAGCTAAAGAATCCAATCCTTTAGATTGTGGTTGTTCTAACATCTATTGAGTACTCCTTCTCTATGGGACCAACCTGGGGAGCACTGGGCGAAGCCCTAACAATGTTAGAACAACTATATCACTACCGGCATAAACAAGTCAACAAATGTATAGTAAAATGTATAATTATTGGAGCTATGTAAGTTACCCTTTAAAGCTTGCTATTCTCTCTCTAAATGCAGCCTGAAAATTGTTCATCTCTTGTAAAAGCCATTCATAAGAATCCGGCCAATTATCCTTGTGATTGAAATGGAAATCAGTAATTACCTTTATTCTTGATGCTTTTTTTGCTGGCAGTTCCATCCACTCTATATGTTCGGTAATGATTTGCTCAATTTCCATCTTATCTGCCATCAGATGGTTGTAAAGACTTTTAGAATCGTGAATATAGAGTTCACATCCTAATTGATTCTGTTGGCTATTGATGGTTAAACCAATATGAGCTAAAGATGACCCAACACTAATATCATACCAATGTTGAGGGTGTGCTTTTCTAAGCTTGAAATTCTTATTCTTATTTCCAACAAACTCTTTGAAATTGCTCCAAAATTCAAGCTGCAATACCTTTGTATCAGAGATACCCTCTTGTGGACTGCTTTTCTTTATGGTTTTTGCCCAATCATTTGGTTTTGCGATTACTTGAAACTTCGGAGCAAAAGGTGAGTTTCCGATTTTCCATACTTCCATCTCAATGGCAAAAATATTAACTCCTGAGTCAGTATGCTCGTTCAACCAATCAACTGCCTGTTTATGTTCATCTCTTACAGTCTTCACAATCCAAATTATTGTCTCTGCATCAAAACCAGAAGCATAGGTTATGATTTTCCCCAAATGATCATGATTTGTAGACTCTAGCTGATTCTCGATGACTATTTTCTTTCCAGTTCCTTCTTCCTCGGCTAAGATATCAACATTAAATGCACCCACATTTGCTTCAGTCTGGATTAAATTAATACCAATACCAATCTCATCGCTCAATAATTCCAGATTTTCAGGCTTTGCAAGCCAATTAGTGAAATGAATCGCCTCATGTTGCCATACTTCTCGTAGATCAACTTTTTCGAGTTTTGCTAATACCATAATAAACCTCTTGCGTGAGTGATATCTAAAGACTCAGTATATCATGATTTGTACTCGGTTAAAATGCTATTTATTGCCACCTGAGAAACACTGTCTCCTTTTATGCACTAACACCATCCATTGCATCCGGTTTCATCATCTCAACGAAAACATCGCTCACAGCCTTTGATACCTGGTCCAGGTGAGAACCCTGAGCATGATTAGCATAGTGGGCAGCCATTGCCGGAGTCTTGTGCCCGGTCGCAAGCTGAACGGTTCTGAGCTCGATCTTATCAGCCAAATGAGTGGCATAGAAATGTCTCCAGGAGTGGAAACAGATACCTCGATCAATCATAGCATCCCTGACCTTCTCCTGTTCGGCTATATCCTCCCGCTTATCAACCGGCAGCTTCATGGTGACATAGACTTTCGAAAGCCCTTTGTTGAGTACATCAATATTCATGGGTTTATCTTTCTCTGTTCCATAGAATATGAAGCCCTCATTCCCATAGCGACTGGTCTTCAGAAGATTCAGTAGCTCTGTCTTTATCTGAGGGAGGAGGGGAACAACCCGCTCTTCTCCATTCTTTGGGGCCTTCAGGCCGTCAGAGAAACTCCAGCTGTGACGGACCATAAGTTTATCTCCCTGGATATCCTCTTTTCGCAAGGCAACTACTTCACCGGCTCTGAGGCCAGTTGTCATTGCCAGGAGGTTGCCGACTCTTGATCGTTCATCATCCCACCTGGAGGAAAATAGCTGCTGGACCTCTTCAGGATTGAGGATGTCTCTCTTCTTTGAGGTTCCTGAGAATTTCCTCCGACCGATTGCAGGATTCACTTCCAGATCTCCCCGATCGGCAGCCCAGCCAAAAGGAACGGTCCCGACCGTTACGATATTGTTTATCGTTTTGGAAGCGAGCTTCTTATCCTTGAGCTCCAGCTGAAAGAACTTGAGATCCTCTTTTGTGACATCCTTGAGCCGGGTATCCGGGGCAAAATAGGATCTCCAGTGAGAAATCCTCTTCGATTGCTCATAACAGTGATGTTTGCCGATACTCTGGCCATAGGCATGCTTCTCCCGGACATAGGGGGAGTTGTCGTAATCCCAGAACTCTTCAAGGAAGGGAATGAGGAGAATGGATTCTTCCTCTGCAGCTTCCTCGGGAAGGGTAGCGTTTTCAGTGACAATTCCCTGATCAACCAGAACATCGACAAGACGATCCTTCTGTTTATCAGTGAGTTCCATGGTGGATAGATAGTAGAGAATAGTTTGAAATTGAAGTCGATCCTGGATTGTTGTCTTTTCCTGATCTCTTCCGGTGTACCCATAGCGAGGCCATTCGTTGACTTTCACCAGTGCCTCGTTCCTGGACCGTTTACCGGTGCTGACCCCATGATCATAATTGGTTCATGGGAAAAAGCTGTGGGATTGCCTCCAAAAAGAGAGAGCCTCAAGTCGTTGTTGATGAGAAGTAGCGAGAAAACGCTTTTTGATGTATTTCCTACTTCTATCCCATAGTTTTAAGAAGAAGTATTCTTGGTCTTTGTATCCGTATGCAGCTCTCCTTGTTGTTTTTATCATATTGTTAATACCTTCAAGAGGTCCATTAGAAATAGGGAACTTTACACGAGAGGTAATACCATCCATTCTTGAATAGAGCATTTTGTTGAAAGATTTCAGCATAGGGATCTTATTAACATACGTCTCAGAGAGAGCAAACCATTGCTCCATTCCATTTCTTAAATCCTGTACATCAGTACTTGCCAGTCCTGACTTGAGTTGATCAGAGAGAAAGTATGCAATGTTAAGTGCACTATTAACCCCAAGGATTTCATCTAGACGTTGAACATTTCGTGTTGACCATTTACGCAATTCTGGGGGAATGGAGAGGCCCTTACGTTCATAAGAATCCCAAAGCTTTCTATTATGAGCTTTAGCAACTTGATCTTTTCTTTTGAGAGCATCTCTACTACTGACAATAAGAAATCGACTTCCCTTCATCATAGTGTATGCCTCATGAGCTTCTTTAAGATCAAGATTCCGCTCAGCAATTTCAGTAAGAAGAGATTCTTTCTTATCATTCCCCATGTTCCTTAGGTCCTTCTTTAGACGAGAGATACACGTATGCTCATGAGCAATCTTCTCTTGAAGTCTTCTTTGTTCTTGGCGCCTTAATTCAGTGAGAATGCGATCATTGAAATTTTTTGTGATGTGAAACGCATCATAAACCACTGCTATGTGAGGATACCGAGAAGCAACAGCTTTGTGGTACTGAGCATTCATATCCATAGATATAGAGTGTACATGAGTCATCCAATCATGACCAACTTTCTCAAAAAAGTTGAGTAACTGTCTTTCTGAGTTTCCTTCTTCAAGAAACAGAATTTCTCCAGTTCTCCAGTCTAAAACTACTGTAGCATATTGATGTCCCTTATGAAGAGAAAACTCATCAACACAGAGATAAGGCGAATAATGAGTTGGCCTCATATCTCCATATGTATCTTTAAGTCTTCGTTTATCTATATCTTTAACGAGCTTCCAATTGGTGTGTAGACAATGAGCTACTCCTCTGATGGTCGCATCAGAGTGCCTCAGCAATCCTAAAACTACATTATAGAAAGTGGCTGTAATAAGGTGTCCAGGTTCTTTGAAGGGAATCTCTTGTGTGACAGTTCTTGCACATGTACTACATACATGCTGCTCATACTGTACACGCAATTTTACTTTAAACCCGCCAATTGTGAGGTGGTGCAAATGTATATACAGATATTGGTTGAATTGAAGCTTTTGTTGGCAATAGGGGCAACATTCAGGAACCTGGGTCGTTACTTTGCCGTGAATGGTTTCTATAAAAAGAATATCTTTTCCTCTTGCAAAAGATGTTCGAGTTGCTGGTTTTGTTATCTTGAAGTCTGGTATTTCTAGTGTTGTCCCACTATACTGGTTCATGGGCATCCTCTCTTGTTAGTTTTGGTTTCGTTAACTTTATTCTAACTGAAGGATTGCCCTTTTTCTTTATATTTTTCTTTCTTATCTAGTTCTTAACACCACAGCTTTTTCCGAAGACCCAGCTTTCCCCTCATATACAAAGAAAACCGATGCATCCAAATCCTCCAGTCTGTGCTGTCTAGGTAACAGTACAGGTGTCAGTTATTTTGGTTACACCGGCTCTTCCGGGAGCAATGTTCTGTAAATCATAACAGAACAAGAAATAGTTTTATAGCAGGGACAGGACTCGAACCTGCGACCTCCGGGTTATGAGCCCGACGAGCTGCCAACTGCTCTACCCTGCGTCGACAAGAACATACTATAGTGATGAAGCCAAAAAGAGTCAACAGGTATACCCATATATTACATAAATAATAATATTGGGACAAAATGATACAAAAATTATTTCTAACGATATCTTTTAATATCTCCTGTGTCAAATTTCATCAAAAAATTGTCTCTTTATGACTCACTGTGTCAAAAGGATACATTTATTATGTTTTTGTGATTTTCCAATACTCATAATTTTTGTTATTATATTTTTAGAAAATATCTAAATAATTACAATAGAAGAAAATATAATAATAAAAAAAATAAATTACAAAGTTGGCACGCTTGATGCATATATATGAGTGTCCAGATAAAAGGACTAAAAGAGAAAATAAAAATTATACGGAGGTGTAATTATGAAATACATCGTAACAAGAAATCAACAACCTACTACAAATGTAGTACGAAACTTCGACAGCTTATTTGATAGCTTCTGGAACGGTTGGGGAATGCCATCAACAAAAACTCCATCAGTTGATATCCTAGAAAATGAGAATGCTTACGTGGTTGAAGCTGAATTACCAGGGTATAGCGAGAAGGAAGTTGATGTACATGTTGATAAACATGTATTAAAAATCTCCTCTATGAGAGAGAGCGAAAAAGAAGAGAAAGATGAGAAAGTATCACCTAATTACTTGATTAGAGAAAGATACACTTCATCTTTTGAAAGATCTTTCACACTTCCAGAAGGAGTTGATGAGGAAAATATTGAAGGAGAATTCAAAAATGGAATTCTTACTCTCAGTATTCCAAAACTTCCAGCTCAGCAACCAAAAAAGATTGATGTAAAGATAAAATAAATAAATCCTACGTACCTTTAACATCAAATTAGTAATAGGGTGCCACTTTGGCACCCTATTTGTACGTTTATTCATTCCTACATTCTTTTTACTGTCCTACGGTACAAAGCAATTCAGTATTTAAGAGATTCTAGAATTTTCTCGATTGATTGAAATGAAATCGTATAGATACTAAATGCAAGTAGAGAAAGTGCTATAGATGTAGATTTTAAGTCACTTACAAAAGATCTTGCTAGCGAAGAAATACATCATTACAATCAGGTGAATCAACTATGGATAGAAAATCCGGTGACGTAAGGTGAACTCACACCCAAAATGCATCTATATCGTCAAGAGAATAACTATTGATTATGTTCGAATAATCACTGTTCTACACAAATAACTATTATTTTGAATCTCTCAATCAATAAGCATTCTAAGAGTTTCCATAATAGCTCATTGGACAGTAGGTTCATCGCCTTCCAATCTTACAAATAATTAGATGAATGGGTCATAAAGCATATTTTTCCTTATCATATGAATAAAGCCTTACTAATTTGGGTAGCGGGGTATACAATAGTTATATGTAGGAGGCTAAGATTATGAAAAGAATTATGCTCCTGATTGTAATTTTAACTATGATTTTACCCGTTTTAATTGCAGCTGACACTGAAGAGGATTACCACTGGGGTGCAGGAATATCTGCAATAGCTCCTGGCCTTCCTGTCGCTGCGAAGGTAGTGTATCAGAATGAGAAGTGGGGATGGCAAGGTGAACTTAATTATTTCTATCTTCTAGGTATGGCTCGTATTGATGGAAGAAGAATACTAAAAGAAATCACTAAGGCTAATGTCTATGCTTTTGCTGGATTAACTCTTAACCATTTTAATCACTATGATAAAGTTCCCTCTTATTTAGAATTCATTCTCTCTGCAGATTTTGGGGTTGGTGCTGAGTGGAGGTTCACAAAACGAATGAGCCTCGGCATCGAAGGCGGGTTACTTGTTCCATTCTGGTGTAATAAAGGTCTTGATCAGTTTGATAATTCAGGACTCATGGTTGCGAATATCTATCTGTTGTACTGGTTCTAAGGTAGAAAAGTAAGAAAAAGAATCCGTTACCGTGTTTTACATAGAGTTCTTATACGATAAATAAGAATTATTCCTATTTGTGCCTTCTTAACCTGTTCGTTCTACTGATACTTTAGTATATTTAAGACAGATAGTAAAAAATCTTATATTTCTATTAGGAGGAATTATGGCATATACAGAACCGTATGAAGCCCTTGATGAAAAGACAAGGGATATTTCGAGAGCAATCACCTCATTAAGAGAAGAGTTGGAAGCTATAGATTGGTATAACCAACGAGTGGCTACGAGCAAAGATGCCTCCTTACAAGAGGTGATGGCACACAATAGAGATGAAGAGATCGAACATGCTGCGATGACCCTTGAATGGCTTAGACGAAATATGGCCGGATGGGATAACGAATTACATACCTATTTATTTGCATCTGGTTCTCTAGTTGAAGCTGAAGGTGGAAGCACACAAAACGTTCCTCCTGCCTCTTCACTCTCTATCGGGAGTTTGAAAAATACATAATTGAAAGGATGTAATAGATATGGATATGTTAAAGAAAGAACTTGCTCCATTAAGTACGAAAGTGTGGCAAGAAATAGAAAAAAGAGCTAGCGAGATTCTCAAAACACGCTTGGCAGCAAGAAAAGCCGTTCGTGTAGTTGGCCCTATGGGTTGGAACTATACAAGTGTTACAGAAGGAAGACTAGATATCGTAGGTGATAGTGGAGATGTGAAAACTGGAGTATATAGATCTACACCACTCACAGAGGCTAGAGTCAGTTTTTCTCTTAATAGATGGGAAATGGACAACCTCAATAGAGGAGCTAAGGATATCGATTTAAGTAGTTTAGAATCTGCTGTGGAAAAGATCGCTGACTTTGAAGAAAATACAATTTATAATGGGTTTAAGGCTGGAGCTATTGTTGGGCTACATGATGCAGCTATTATAGAACCAATCCCATTTGGAAACTCTGCTACTACTATTATGGAATCGATAAGTAAAGGTGTTTTACAACTACAGAAACATAGTGTTGATGCTCCATATACTTTAATTGTTGGTCCTGATGCCTATCTAGCTATGAGTAAAGAAGTTCAAGGGTTCCCTCTCGTAGAAAGAATTGAGAGATTAATTAAAGGCCAAGTTATACAATCTCTTACACTTAAAGGAGCATTCCTTGTTCCTTACGATAATGAGAATTTAGAACTTGTTGTAGGTCAAGATTTAGCTGTTGGGTACGAGTCTCATGATGCCAAGGAAGTGACACTTTTTATTACAGAGTCCTTCATTTTCCGAGTTCTTGATCCATCAATGATTGTTCCTTTTATGTAAAAGAGTTCTAGATAATTTGAAAACAGCACACCTTTGTATGTTGGTGTGCTTTTTCATGGGTTGACTTCTTGAATGTAAATGGGAATGTTGATACATTTCATCGCATGCAAACTAAAAAAGAAAATAAAATGGGAGTGAAGCCAATTCCTTCTCTCTTATTCTCAATGGGCATTCCTATCATGCTCTCGATGATGGTTCAAGCCCTCTATAATATTGTTGATTCAATCTTCATCTCTCGCGTTGGAGAATCTGCTTTAACCGCAGTATCGCTAGCCTTTCCTATTCAAATAATTATGATTTCTGTTGGAATCGGAACAAGTATAGGGGTGAATGCGCTTCTCTCCCGTCGTCTTGGGGAGAAAAGGCAAGACTTAGCAAGTAATGTTGCAATGCACGGTCTGTTATTAATTATAATCATTTCATCAATAATAGCAATTTTTGGAGCAACTCTTCCTTTCTGGTTTATTAAAATGTTCACCTTTGATAGTCAGATTATCTCTATGGGTAACACATACCTACTGATAATTACAATTGGATCTTTTGGCCTTTTCGGTCAATTAATCCTAGAGCGAATTATGCAAAGTACAGGTGATACAATTCATCCGATGATTACTCAAGGAACAGGAGCCATTATTAATATTATTTTGGATCCAATTCTTATTTTTGGTTATTTTGGCTTTCCCGCAATGGGTGTAGCTGGGGCTGCCATTGCAACAATTATCGGTCAATTTACTGCGCTTGGTTTAGGTTTCTTTTTCCTTTTTACAAAGATTCACGATATCCACATCAATTTCAGAGGGTTCAAAATTCATAAGGAGACTATTAGTGGTATTTTTAAAGTGGGGTTTCCTTCAATCATCATGCAGTCTATTGGCTCACTTATGAGTGTTGGAATGAACTCCATCCTAATAGGATTCAGTGCAACTGCTGTTGCAGTTTTTGGAATCTATTTTAGGCTTCAGTCGCTCATTTTCATGCCAATATTTGGTTTATCAACTGCTATGATAAGTATTGTTGCCTTTAACTATGGGGCAAGAAATAAGAAGAGAATCATCTCAACTATAAAACTCACTGTTCTTATCTCGTTCTCTATTATGAGTTTTGGGACGGCTATTTTCCAACTTTTCCCAGTGGCTTTATTAAAGATGTTTGATGCTTCTCCCCAGATGCTTTCTATTGGAATCGATGCCTTACGAACTATTAGTTTTGCTTTCCCCTTTGCAGGAATCGCTATAGTTTTTAGCGTTTCTTTCCAAGCATTAGGGAAAGGATTCTACTCAATGATTATGTCAATTGTCAGGCAACTTATCGTCCTTCTCCCAGCGGCCTATCTTCTAAGTCTAACCAAGATAATCTCGTATACATGGTACTCTTTCTTAATTGCAGAAGGAGTCTCTCTTATCATGGCATTAAGCTTGTTCTACCATATATACCAAACGAAGATAAAAGTAATTGAAAATTCAATTATAGCTTAGTCTGTAAATAAGATTAGGGCTATGAAAATAAGAGGTTCTGTGTGATCGTTTCTTATTGCATGGCCTTCACCGTTCCCTGTTATCACAACATCACCGGCACTTACTCGTTTCTCACCATCTGTTTCACTTACGATTCCTTCACCACTTAGAATAAGATAATACTCAACCTCTTTAATATGCTCATGAAAGCCAATTGAATTACCTTTTTCTATAGTTATCGTACTAAACAAACGACCATGTGGAACTTCTTCAGGATTAATATGATGAACAGTTTTACATTCTCCTTTTCCACCTCTCATATTTTTAATATCAACTTTCATTTCACTTGCTTTTTTTATCATGGCATTTCCTCTCTTGTCTATTTTTACCTCTATTATACACATCTTAGGGGTTGGAAAACAGATAGGAAACATTGTATAACATAAGTAATATTGGTACTACTGGGTCATTGAGTATAAAAGGAAGAGCATTACAAACTCTGTAAGGCTATTGTACACAATACTATATCGTATGCATTTTAGGAGGTTGTAGTGTATCCAATTCTAAATAAGAAAAAGCTTTCAGCTGAAGTCTTCCAGATGGAGATTTATGCTCCTAAAATTGCAAAAAATCGCAAGGCAGGTCAATTTGTGATTCTCCAACATGGTGGTGACCTTGCAGAGAGAATTCCTCTTACAATCGCTGATGCAGACCCTGATAAAGGGTCGATCACGATAGTCTTTCAGGCAGTAGGTGAGGCAACTCATCAATTTGCATTGATGGAAGTCGGAGATGCCTTCAATAATATCTTAGGGCCACTTGGACAGCCTACCCATATTGAGAAATATGGACGTGTTGTGTGTGTCGGTGGTGGAGTAGGGGTGGCTCCAATGCATCCCATTGCTCAAGCTTTAAAAAAAGCTGGAAATGATGTGACCATTATTATAGGAGCAAGAAATAAAGATCTTATCATCTTAGAAGATGAAATGAAAAATATCGCGAATGAGCTAATCGTTGTCACAGATGATGGATCTTACGGTAGAAAAGCGCTTGTTACAGAGCCTTTAAAAGAATTAATTCAAAAAGGAAATATAGACCTTGTGGTTGCTATTGGTCCTCCTGTTATGATGAAGTTCTGTACTCTTACTACAAAAGAATTTAATGTACCAACAGTTGTCTCACTCAATACTATCATGATAGATGGTACAGGGATGTGTGGAGGCTGCAGGGTAAGCATCGACGGGAAAACGAAATTTGTCTGTGTTGATGGACCTGAGTTTAATGCCTTCAGTGTTGATTGGGATAACTTGTTATTGCGCCTTGGCACATATAAACCTCAAGAGAGTGATGCCCATCACCGATGCCATATTGGTTTACATATTAATGAAGGAGAAGCCTAATGGAACATCTTAATTTACAACAACTAGACACGATTGCATTAGATATTCTCTCATCATTAGATGTTCCCTCACTAAAAATAAAAGAAAGATTAGCGATCCCGCCTCAAGAAATGGCAAGTCAAATCCCCAGTGAAAGGGTTTGCAATATGGGTGAAGTAGCTCTTGGATATACCGAGGCACAAGTTAAAGTTGAATCCTTGAGATGTCTTCAGTGCAAGAATGCTCCATGTGTAGCTGGGTGTCCTGTTAATATCGACATTCCACGATTTATTGAAGCAGCAGGTCGTGGTGATTATGCAGCTTCAGTTGCAGTCATTAAAGAAGCATCTATGCTTCCTTCAATATGTGGAAGGGTTTGTCCACAAGAGAGTCAGTGTCAACTCACATGTACTGTAGGTAAATCCCTTAAGAGTATTGACAAAGCTGTGAATATTGGACGAATAGAACGATTTGTCGCAGACTGGGAAGAGAGCCACAATGCTCGAGTTGAACCTACAATTGCTCCTCCTAGTGGAAAGAAAGTTGGTGTAGTCGGAAGTGGCCCTGCAGGTATGACAGCCGCAGCAGATTTAAGAAGAGAAGGGCATGAAGTTGTAATGTTTGAAGCTCTCCATAAAGCAGGAGGGGTTCTTGTCTATGGGATACCTGAATTTAGACTACCTAAAAAGATTGTTGAGCAGGAGTTCAAAGCTCTACAAGAGATGGGCGTTAAAATTGAACGTAACTTTCTTGTTGGTCGAACCGCGAATGTAACAGACTTGTTAGAAGAAGAAGGGTTTGATGCTCTTTTTATTGGTACTGGTGCGGGTCTTCCTAGGTTTATGAACATTAAGGGAGAAAACCTTATTGGGGTCTTTAGTGCAAATGAATACCTTACTCGAAGTAATTTAATGAAAGCTTATGAAAAGAATGTAGCAGGGACTCCACTCTATGGATCTAAAAAGGTTGCTGTTTTTGGTGGTGGTAATGTTGCTATGGATGCAGCAAGAACAGCACTGAGGTTAGGAGCGGATGAGGTAACCATTGTCTATAGGAGAACAATGAGTGAAATGCCTGCGAGAAAAGAAGAAGTTCAACATGCTATAGAAGAAGGTGTTAAATTCTTACTCCTTCATGCTCCTTTAGAGATTGTCGCAGATGAAAAAGGTCGTGCTAGAGGGGTTAAGTTAATCACTTGTGAACTTGGTGAAGTTGATGCTTCTGGAAGAAGAAGCCCTGTTGAAATTCCTGGTAGTGAAAAGGTTCATGATTTTGACACCGTCATTGTTGCTATTGGAAATGATTCTAATCCTCTTATTGAAAAGACTACAAAAGGACTTGAAGTAAATCGTAGAGGGAATATTATAGTAGATGAAGATACGTGTGAAACAACTATGAAAGGTATATACGCTGGTGGTGATATTGTCCTAGGAGCAGCAACAGTGATACTTGCAATGGGACAGGGGAGGAAAGCCGCAAGTGCTATGAACTCCTATTTGAAAGAGATGGAGGCATGAGTGATCCAAATCGTTGATAGTGGTACCTTGATTTGTCATATACAATCTCTTGATAAAGTGCCTGCAATTTATGAAGTGATTGATAAATGCTCTGTATTTTCCACCTTGCCTGATGTTGATAAATTTAAAAAAGCCGTTATTCAGCGTGAAATGATAGAAAGCACTGGAATCGGTCATGGTATCGCAATAGCACATGGTAAGCTCAGGAATCTTAATGATGTTAAAGTTGGTCTTGGATTATCTGAATGCGGGATAGAGTATTTCTCAAAAGATGGGAAACCTGTTCATTTCCTTTTTGTAATAGCTTCAAGTCCTAATAAGCAATTTGATTATATTAGAACTTTAAGTACACTTTTGAGAACCGTCCGATCCCCTGAAGTACGAGAGGAATTATTGTCGCTAGATGAACACTACACGTGTGATCCTTTTCACCAAAATATTTCTGATGCTGGTGATATAGCAATGAGAAGTTTTATTTCGAAACATTTTTCTTGGTTATGGAAGGCAGAGCCTGCTAGATAATTCTTCTATCTGTAATAATATAATCTACCTTCTCATCATGTTTTCCTGTTGGAATACTATTGAGTAGCTGAAAATCAAAACAAACCCCAACGCTTACAACCATATTCCTGAATTTTTGTAAGAATTTGTCATAATAACCTTTACCTCGACCAAGCCTCTGTTTCTCAGTGCTAAACGCTAAGCCAGGTACGATGAGTAATGCATTGCTAAATTCATCTAATAAAATTCTTTGATTAGAGAGCTTTGGCTCCTTAATGCCAAAGCAATTTTTAACAAGTTTTTTCTCATAATCCTGCCCAATTTCATAAAAATTAATCTGATCTTCTTCCATAATAGGAAGAGCTACCCTTTTATGATGCTTAAGAGAATATTCAATGATAGGAATCGTATTAATTTCATTGTGTAAAGGATAAAAGATGAGAATTAAATCACTATGAAAGAAAGAAGTATGACTAATAATTTTTTCTGTTAGCAATTCACAGAGGGTCTCCTTTTCTCTACGTGGTAAGTTGCGGAGCATCTCTTTCATGTTGTTCCTTACAAGTTCTTTATCTGTCATGTAATGAAGTATACTAGCACTACGAATAAACTTGCAAGAATGAGAAGTGTGATATCACGAATGTTCATTTTTCTAAATTCTCTTTTCTGCTCAGGATTGTAATTGCGAGATTTTAGTGCAATCTCGAGGTGTTCAACTTTATTGAGTGTTAAACTAAATAGAGCTGCGACATATTCGCTCACATTCTTTACTGGGGATGAAAGAAATCGTATTCCTCTTGCCTTTCGCGCTATCATCAGCTCGTGGGAGATATCAAAGAATAGTGGGATCATATGGAGAGTTAGTTCAATAGTTGATGCGATATAATAGCCTTTTTTTCTAGATACATGAGAGAAAAGGGATCCTATTGCACCTGCTATATCATTAAATGCTGTTGAGTCAATGAGGAGGATACTCATCATTATCATACTCATAAATGAAATAGTGATATGAACCGTACTTGAGATATTCAGTGAAGAAAGATAATGAGAGACTCCTATTATGAGAAGGAGAATAGGGAAGTAGATTCCTTGTTTTATATACCTTTTTAGGGGAACTTTTATAACAACAAGTGTGAAGGATAGGAGGGCGAATATAATCATTGAAAAAAGCATTGAGCTTTTTAATATCACAGATGAAATAAGAAGTGTTAAGAATATTTTTGTTAATGGATGTTGGTTGTGTAGAAACGAATCTATATCACGATAGTGAAAAATATTCACACCCTTCTCCATGTAAGTTCTTCAAATGGAATCATTTCACCACGTACTCTAGGGATCCGTATTCCATACAATTCACTCTTTGGAAGAACCTCTTTAATTTGACCAGATTCTACAACAACTCCTCTATCTAAAACTAGCATTGAATTACAGTGAAATGCTATTTTCTCTATTTCGTGAGTAGCAATGATAATAGAAACACCTTTTTGTTGGAGCTTTATGATAGATTCAATTACTTGTGTGATCCCAATATAATCTAGGTTTGCAAACGGTTCATCGAGGAAAATAATTCTAGGATTCATTACGAGAACGCCACCAAGTGCAACTCTTCTTTTTTCTCCTCCACTTAGATTCATAGGACTCGTATGCAGTAGATGAGTAATTGAGAGAAGAGAACTAACTTCTTCAATTCTTTTTTTTCTTGTTTCTGTATCAAGTCCTATATTAACAAGGCCAAAGTCTAGATCTTTATACACACTCTGCCCTACAATTTGTGTATCAGTATCTTGAAATACTAATCCAATTTCTCTATTTCTTATCTTAGATTTTTTAGAGACATCTTCTCCGTCTAGCAGGATTGTTCCTTTTTGAATAGGGATTAACCCTTTTAGAGCTCTAAGTAACATTGATTTACCAGATCCATTTTTCCCACACAGTAATAGCATCTCATTTTGTTGTAAAGAAAGATTTACTCCACTGAGAATCTTTTTTTCCTTTGAAAAAAAGAGAGATAGATTGTCAACTGTTAAGAGATTATTCCTCATATTCAGAGAAATACCTCCTGACTCTCACAAAAAATATATTTGCGAGAAAAGTTGCAACAACTATTTTTAACAAATCACCAGGAATAAACGGGATGAAAGAAATCATAAAAGCTTTTACCCAACTTACATTTAAAGTGAACTTCAAATAAGGGATTCCTACCACATAGATTGCAATCGTCGAGGCAAAGAGTGCCAGTATGATAAGGATCAAACTTTTTTTATCGAGAGTCTCTTTTTCTGATTGCAGATTAAATGCTCTATCTGATATGGTTCCGCTAATGAGTGCCATCACGAGTAAACCCATGAGGAATCCACCGGTCGGACCAAAGAAGTGTGCTAACCCACCTGTTGCACCACTGAAGATGGGCAACCCCACAACTCCAAGGACTAAGTATAGAGAAGTCGCACTTAATGCTATTTTCTTGCCAGCAAGCACCCCTGCTAAAAGTACAAAAAGGGTTTGAAGTGTTATTGGAACTACTCCTACTGGAATAATGATAAATGAGCCTACTATAATAAGAGCTGTAAACATTGATGTAGTGACTATGTTGCGAATGATCATATGCTCCCCCTAAATACTTTCATACCACACATCAGGGGGTGTTGTAAACTACAAAAATAGTTTACGTTTACAATAGAATATGAGGTAGCCATAATGAATTCAAAAGAGAGCATACTTAAAAAACTGAGAGAATCCGGAAATGAATATGTATCAGGGGAACTGCTCGCACAAGAGTTACACATTTCAAGAGCGGCAATTTGGAAAGCAATCGATTCACTTAGAAGTGCTGGGGTTGAGATAACCTCCAGTACTAATTTAGGATATCGCTTAGAGAAAGAGAGTAATACTCTTCATAAGGAAAGTATTCTTTCCCTACTTCCAAAAGAGGTTGATAGGAAGGTAACTCTCCACCTTTATCCAACTATTGATAGCACAAATCAAGAAGCAAAGAGGTTATTAGCAGACAAAGCTACTAATCATACTATCGTTATAGCTAAAGAACAAAATGAAGGAAGAGGACGTCTCGGTAGACGATTTCACTCTCCACCAACTTCAGGTCTCTATCTCTCTTATATCCTCAAACAAGCCATCCCAATGAGTGATGCTCTCCTTGTCACGAGTGCAGTTGCTGTAGCTACCGCGAGAGCGATCGAAGAGGTTGTAGATACACGAATAAAGATTAAGTGGGTGAATGACTTGTATAAGGATGGGAAAAAAGTTGCTGGTATCCTCACTGAGGGAGTGAGTAATTTTGAGAGCGGAAAAGTTGAATCCATTATTATTGGAATAGGGATTAATCTTTTTCCTCCAAAAGAAGGTTTTCCTGAGGATATAAGAGGAATTGCTACCACTCTCTTAGAGAAGGAGGAAGATATTATAAATAAACTTTCTGCTTCATTAATTACTCACGTTATGAGCATGTTAGAAAATTTGCATGATTCCTCAATTATGGAAGAGTACAGGGCAAGGTCTTTTGTCCTGGGATCTCCTATTACTGTTATTCATTTAAATACTTCTTATCTTGCAGATGTTATTGGAATTGAGGATGATGGATCTCTTCGGATAATTGACGAGAATGGAAAAGAAATTATTCTTAACTCAGGTGAAATTAGTATTCGTAAAAGAGTTTAACTATACCGCTTGTAAGATTGCATTTACCCACATTTCGCCTTTTCTGTCTCCTCTGGCATCTTCACTTAAAAACAGCTCCTTAATAATGAATAGATTAGTTTTTTCGATAAATTTTTGGAAACTCATCAGTGTAAAACAAGTAAAATAGCGTCCATCCTCCTCAAAATCTACGTCTCTATTTTTAAAGGAGCAATAGAATATTCCTTCTTTGTGTAAAGTTCTATAAAGATTCTGAAATACCTTTTCAAGGTTTTCTCTTGTTACATGGAGGAGCGAAGCACAAGCCCAAATAGCATCTACTTTATTTCCAATCTCTAGGTCCTCAAATGAGAGGTGTCTTACCTTGCAGCCACTATATTGAGAGGCCTTTTCAACCATGTTAATTGAGTTGTCAAATCCTTCTACATGGTATCCTGCATTTTTAAAATAAAGCATGTCGCGACCACTGCCACAACCTGCATCTAATATGGAAGAAGAAGGAGCTAAATAGTGTAGGAACTTTTTATAGATCGAGCTGATATCTGCGTTTATAGTTCCATTAATATACTCATCTGTGGAAAAATCATAATAATTTTTGTTACTCATAGTGTTCCTTCAATATTTCTGTAGTATCCTTCAAGAAGATCGCTCATCATATTAATCACTTTTAGTATATCATCTTTTGTTAAGGAATGAAAAAGGTGGGTATTTATTGCAAGCATACGGATATCTTTACCGTAATACACACATCTCTTTCTTTCAAATTTTTCAAATTTGAACTTGATTGTAGAGACAAAAATCAAATATTGGTTCATGAGGAGTACAAATTACATGATCTACAATTATGAAGAATTTTTCAGTTGAATAACACACTGAAAAGATTCCTTCACTATAGGGAATAGTATCAAAGACTTTACCTTCTGGTATCATAAGAGCTAAGTATATTATCCTCCTAAGTAATAATGGGGAGAAATTCGTGGTATTTTACCTAATATCGATAAAATTTGGAAGAAGGAGACTCTTTTTGTCGATACTCCAAAGTGAAAAAAAGAGATGAAAGTATTGTGTAAAACCTGAACTTTTTTTGCAGAGAAATGACCATCATACCAATATTGTTGTTAAATAGGGTTGACAATAGTCCCTTACAAAGAGTATAAAATTCACATCGCCGCTTTAGCTCAGTTGGTAGAGCAAAGGACTGAAAATCCTTGTGTCCTCGGTTCAATTCCGAGAGGCGGCAAGAAGCACTTATCTAATTATGGGTAGGTGCCTTTTTTTGTCTATTAACCTTTGATGGTTCTATATAAAAGCGGGGAATGGAGCTCAGAAGGATATACATGAGGATAGGGGTTTGAAAGCAATATAAGGAACGATTGTTACTTATGCACTATCGATACATTATATCCAAAATGGTTGATAATAAAAATAGGATCTTTAGCTAGATCAGAATAACGATATATTATTTAATTTTATATACTTTTAAATGTGAAAATTATTCAATTATTGTTCTAGCACTGGACTAAAATAGTAATCCTTTTTATATTATGTGCGGATTGATACAAAATCACAATATCATCAAGAGAAACGTATACCTTGGGTTACGCTGTCTTGGTGAGTGTTTAGTTAACGCCATTACTCTTAATGAAAATCAAATAGTTGTGATTGAACAATTAGTTTGTCAAAATGAGGAGCTTGTGTGTTGATTTATCATGTCTAATGTATCCAATACAATTCAAAGAATCTTCAATAAAAACTAGTAGTAGAGGTTGAGTAATATGAAAAATGATAAAATAAAAGGTTTTTCTTTGGAAGGCTTCGTCCCTTCTTGGCCCTCTTCGGTAATGGGTACAGGTATCCTTTCGGTTGCCTTGGCTCTATGCAAAAAGGCGATTCCCTTTTTTTATACGCTTTCTATTGTATTCGCAGTTATTACCTATATTCTTCTTGCACTGGTATTTGGAATCTGGGTAATGAGACTGATTAAGCATCCTCGTCAATTTTACAAAGAACTACATCATCCTGTTGCCGGTTCATTTCTACCGACTATGCCCATAGCATTCATGATTGCAGGGATTGATATGCTTCTTTTGGGACCTGCTTTTATTGGGCAACAGGTAGCTGTATCCATTGCCTTTGTTGTGTTTATCGGAGGAACCATAGGTATTTATCTTTTCAGTTGGCTGATCATGCCTATTCTCTTTCAAAATAGCAATGTGCAACCAGGACATGGCACTTTCGGATGGTATATTCCTCCTGTCTCACACCTAATCATACCAATTCTTGGTTTTGAATTAATCCATAAAGGACCTGAAATAGTACCAGTTACTTTCCTGTTTTTTATTTCCCTAATTAGCCTAGGAATAGGATTATTTCTATTTATCTTTGTAGGAGCAAATGTCTTTCATCGTTATATATATAATTCTACGCCAATTGGGAAAATGGCTCCCACACTCTTCATTGGGCTTGCACCAACAGCGATTCTTGTTATTATTTTAGTGAAGATGGTTAGTGTTTTTCCCCACATTGAAACAATAGAAGTTCAAAACAGTAAAGCAGTAGCTCAAATTCTTGGGAGCATGCTTTGGGGTTTTTCCCTCTGGTGGCTAATTCTTTCAATTGGGAAGACTGTATATGCTCTTGTCAAGAAAACTTTAACCTTTACCTTGTCTTGGTGGGCTTTTACTTTTCCTATTGGTGCTATTGCAGTAGCAACCGGTTCTCTGAATTCATTATTTATGGCATCTGCACTGAACATAATTCAGATAGGGCTGACTATTTTCCTTTTAGTGATTTGGCTTATAGTTTCTATTTTTACCATCAAAGGTATAACCAATGGATCAATTTTTGAAGAAGAATAGTGTGTATCCAGATATGAATATATAAATTTACCCTCAAAGAAAAGAACCCTCTTCCTTCATGGTAGAAAATTTCTCTATGATAAAAATTTTGATATTTTAAATAGAATCGGGCAAAAGAGGATATTAACTTCTTATATCAATCTTTCCGTATATAATTTTTTTTTGATGACCCACATAAAAACCCACTCGAGACGAGTGGGTTTATTTTATCCGAAACTATACTAAGGAGGAGTATATTAGTTGGCAGTAATAAGAGCTCTAATAGAACCGGTGTAAAAAGAGCCGTCTGGAGATTCTGGGAGACCGAAAGAAACATTTTCATCGCCAGCGAAAGTAACAGCTAAAGAGAGGATCTCATAACGTAAGCCAGTTGATTCACTTTTAGTAGTGAGAACATTTTCAGTTTCTGAATCTGGTTCATCAGTTGTAGCGACAAGAGCTTTACCGATAGAGCCGTCACCGAGAGAAATTTTCTTATTATTGATTTTAGAAGAATATGAAAGAGCATAAGGAACAAAATAGGTATCATCATAAACTTCTAAAGAAAGAGGAGTAGTTTCGAAAGAAACACTACTTTGACTTCTAGAGGTTGAATAAAAAGCATAAGAGCCGATTGATTGAGAATCATTGCTAGCTAAGTTCAGGCCAGAAACAGAAGCGTTCCAGTCTTCAGAATTATTAGCAGCTAAGAGTTCGTCACTATTAGAATAAGAAGAAGTGGTGAAGCCATGGAAGAGGATTCCATTGACATGAGCAGAGAGGTTGAACTTAGGACTAGGATCCACAGTAGCGAAGAGAGAAGAAACGATCAAAAGAGAGATAATGGAAAGAACTAATTTTTTCATAATAAAAACTCCTGAATATTAAATGTAGTATGTTTTGCAACATCTAAGGGAAGGATACAGAAACATCTAACATATGTCAATAGAAATAATAAAAAAATATAATATTTTTTTAAAAAAATAAAAAAAGTACGTAAACGCATATAAATAAAAGAGATAGATAAAATAAGTACAAATAATAACGTGGTATCCTCTAACAAAGTACTAACAATAGCTGGTGAAATGATGAGATAGTAAAATTGGATAAGGAAATAAATTGAGTAAATGTGTTTACCTATGACATATAATGTATGAGGTATTATGCAATATGTTGTAATATATGTTTTTCTATAAGAGAGACAATTTTTGATATTTTCTTCTTAGTTGAATAGTAATGGGTCATTGTGCTATTTTTCAAATAATATGAATATTGAAAAGATTAGCGAAAAGAATTTTATCTATGCAGTGAACTACGAAACAATCGTAGAGTCATTAGCTATCGATGAATCGAGTATTCTCTCGCTCTTTGATTCTATTAGTGCTTCTGTTTCCCTTTTTGAACCTCTTATTGTTCATCTAGATTTGTATTCCAAGGTGTTTAATATTTCTTCTTCCGTTCTCATCGACACCTATCTTAGCGTTAAAAAAGCATTTCTCTCTTTAAAAACGAATGAATATGTTATTACGATGAGCGATGAATGGTATCCCTCACACTTTCTGCAACTTACATCACCTCCACCCTTCTTGTATCTTAAAGGGGATGTAGAACTCCTGAAAGAATCATTGGTAGCTTTTACAGGTTCTATTGCTCCATCTCTGTCAGGAACTGAAATTACGAAGAAGTGTGTAAAGGAATTAGTTGAAGATAATAAAATAATTGTCAGTGGACTTAATAAAGGAATAGAAGGAATTACTCTATTATCTGCTCTTGCGCAAAGAGGGAAAGTGATAGCTCTTCTTTCTTCACCATTACACCTTCCATCTTTCCCTGAGCATGCGTCGCTTCAAATATATATTGGAGAAAATGGACTTCTTGTTTCTCCATTTGCACCAACAAGAAGACATAAAAGGTGGTATCCATCAATAGTGAGAGACCTCCTTTCTTCTTTAGCCTCGGTTCTTGTAATTCCAGAAGAGCGAGATGGTGGTGGTGGTGTTAAGTGTGCAATCCTAGCACTTAATGCTCATAAAATTGTCGCAATTTCAGAACAGACATTATTAGACAGATCTCTATTGTGGCCAAGGAAGGTTTCGAAAAGTAGATTTCTTCGTACTTTTGATAAAAGCTCATCTCTTTTATCAATAATGGAGATGAACGAAAACAAAAGTAATAAGGAAATTAATTTCTCTCCGCAGATGTCTTTGTTTGACTAGTTTTCTTACTCTCTAATAATTACTCGTGAGAGAAATTTTAATTATAGATTGATAATTCCCCACACTATATAGAACATTTGGCGTGAATCCAAGAATTGCTAATTCGAGATAATCATACCAATGATTGTTGCCATCACGAGTTGTGATTATTCTTTGTAATGACGAGGATGATGGTGGAATAGTCGAATCAAGTATCCTGACTTGATAAGGAATCGTAGCACTGCCAACACTTTGATGGAACCCGAATTGAGTCTCGCCAATTTCCCCAGGAGTGATATTTATCGTATAGGTATGATTACTACTATCATCATCACTAAAGAATTCTACTGAGCCAACCGTCATTTCTGTCGCGTGTTGTTGGAGATAGGTTACATCAACATCTGTAACAAAAGGTGTTACTACAAGATTAGTAGCTACCCATTCTCCGCTTCCCCAATATTTTAGAGTCACTGCTAGAGTTTCATCGAGTAATAGATATTCTTCATCAAGCAGATGAGCCGTGGGATATAAATGGAAGCGATAATTCGTAGTATAAATACCAGTAAACCCTTCGTCATTAGGAAAAATTGATGTATTTGATCTTGTATTGAAATAGAAATTCCCTCCCCAATAACTCCATCCATTAATTCTTATTGGAATGTATTGGGTTTGATTAGGAGAGTCAATTTCTAAGTTGTTTACCTTCGAATGAGTAATGTAGGATCGAAAATACTTACTTAAGTCCCCTATTTTTTGGATTCTATATTGAAGTAAATTTGGTTCACTCGAGACAACAAGAGTGAGATACCTATCGAATACCTTCCCATCAGGTGGAGAAATGCTGGTAGTATATTGCACACCAAAATGAGCCATATCCTTGTTCGATATCCCTTCCCAATAAAGCTGCTGAGAACTATCGTTGAGCCAGTTGTTATTGGGTTGCCACGTAATATCGTACCATCCAGATGCTGAGTAAATGAGAGTAGTGACTAGTAATAGAAGTACCAAAGTACCAATGATTACTCGCTTCATTTTTAAACTATACTACACACAGGAATAATTGTGAATAACGAGGTAAACACGTACCATGTTGATATTGACAATCATTTCTTCCTTGCATAACATGGGTGCTTATGAAAGCTGACGAATTAAGAAAAAAGTATATAGAATTCTTTGTATCAAAAAATCATGCACAGATTTCCGGTGCATCCCTTATTCCTGAAAATGACCCTACTGTTCTTTTTACTACAGCAGGCATGCATCCTCTTGTTCCATATATTCTTGGTCAAGATCATCCTTCAGGTAAACGTCTTGTTGATCACCAGAAGTGTATTAGAACTGGGGATATTGATGCAGTAGGAGATCCCCACCATCTCACATTCTTCGAGATGCTAGGGAACTGGTCTCTTGGTGACTATTTCAAAAAAGAGGCAATAGAATACAGCTATGAGTTTCTCACGACCGTGCTCAATATAAATCCAAGTAAACTTTCTGTAACCGTGTTTGCAGGAGATCAAGATGTTCCACGGGATGAAGTTGCTTTCTCTGTATGGAATGGGCTTGGAATTCCGGACGAAAGAATTTACTTCCTCCCCAGAGAAGATAACTGGTGGGGGCCAGCTGGAGAGACTGGACCATGTGGCCCAGACTCTGAGATGTTCATTGATACAGGTCGTCCAAAGTGTTCTGAAAGTTGTCGACCAGGGTGCTCATGTGGAAAATATTTTGAGATTTGGAACGATGTTTTCATGGGTTATACCAAATTGAGTGATGGCACCTACTCTCAGATGGAAAGACAATGTGTCGATACTGGGATGGGAATTGAAAGAACTATTGCTATTCTTCAAGGAAAAGATTCTGTGTATCAAACCGAGGTTTTTACACCTTTACTTGAAATTATTGGTTCGTTAAGTAATAACACGTATGGAGAGAATGAAGAGATAGATATTTCTATGCGTATTATTGCAGATCATATTCGCACGAGTGTTTTTATCTTAGGAGATCAACGAGGGGTAAGTCCTAGTAATGTAGGTCAGGGCTATATTCTACGCCGTCTTATAAGAAGAGCCGTACGCCATGCTAAGAAATTGAATATCGAAGGAAAATTCTTATCAAAAATTGCTCAAATTGTTATCGATATGTACAAGCAAACGTATACAGAACTTGAACAAAATAAATCTTTTATATTTGATGAATTGGAACATGAGGAAGAGAAATTCTCTACTACCTTACAAAAGGGAGAGCATGAGTTTGAGAAACTTCTTGTTAACCTTCTCAAGGGAAATTCAAGAATTCTCTCCGGACGCGTCGCTTTTAAACTTTATGATACATTTGGGTTTCCTATCGAGCTTACACAAGAGCTTGCAAAAGAGCATGGATTTAGTGTTGATATAAAAGGTTTCGAGGAGGCTTTTGAAAAACATCAAGAACTTTCTCGTTCAGGCTCTCAACAATTCAAAGGTGGATTAGCCGATCATAGTGATTTGACTACTGCTCTTCACACAGCAACTCACCTCTTACACCAAGCTCTTAGAATAGTTTTAGGAGATCATGTTGGTCAAAAAGGATCTAATATTACTCCTGAACGTCTTCGATTTGACTTTACTCACCATTCTCCCATGACTAAGGAAGAATTAGTGGAAGTTGAAAATATTGTGAATGACGTAATTAGAAAAGATTTGCCAGTTTCTTTTGAGACCATGAGTTTGGAAGAGGCAAAAGAAAAAGGTGCAATTGCTTTCTTTGAAAGTAAGTATGGAGAACAGGTAAAAGTTTATTCTGTCGGAGATTTTTCAAAAGAAGTATGTGGAGGCCCTCATGTAGAGCACACGGGTTCTATGGGGAAATTTAGAATTGTCAAGGAGCAATCCTCTTCAGCTGGAGTAAGAAGAATTAAGGCTACACTCGATAAGTCATAAGTAGTAATTCATATAAAAACTATAAATTTCTTGACAATACCCCTTTCTAGGTACGAATATTAATATATTCTAACAAGAAAGGGGTATTCAATATGAAAAAGTATTTATTCGTGTTGCTCATTATATTATTAATATCAACATCTGGTGTCACAGCAAGTGAGATGAGAAAAGGGATAAGCGTAGGTGCTGCAATCGGCGCCCCGTTCACTTTTGTAATTGTTGGAGACTATAATTTTGGTTCAGCAAGTGTCGGTGGGTCTTTAGGATTTAGTCAACTTCTTCCAAACGCAGGTTTTTTTGACATTGGTCTTGAAGGTGCTTTTAATCTCCCTTTCACTTTGAGTGACGAGAGTCAAGCGATTGTTATCTATCCAAGTGTGGGTGGTAGGCTTGATTTAGAGTTTGGGCTAGCTACGGTAGTAAGTATTGGTGGAGTTATTACTCTTAATTATCTTCTTGATACTTATCCTATTAGGATATTTGCCAAAGCGATTCCAAATTTTCAGATTGCCACAGGCCTTTTCAGACTTGGTATGAGAGGGGAAATTGGAGCACTTTGGACTTTCTAGATATCATCCTCTAAATAGGTTGCAAGTTGACCACAAGCTCCGTTAATAGATTGTCCCTTGCTCATTCTTTTTGTGTGAGGGACACCCAGAGCATCAAGCATTTTAGTAAATCTAGATATCTCTTTTGCCTGAGGTCGTCTAAAAGAGAGTTCTGCTGCACTATTATATGGAATTAGATTTACTATCACATCAAGGTTTCGAACAAATTGTGCGAGCTTTTTGGCGTGGTATTCACTCATATTTTCATCACTAAGCATCACATATTCTAAAGTAAATCTCTTATTAATAACATTCTGGTAATGTAAGAGAGCTTTTTTAAGTTCATCTAGACCATATCGTCTATTGATAGGCATTAAATCATCTCGTTGCTGATCATCAGCTGTTGTTATGCTTACGGCAAGTCGGATAGGAAGGTTGAGTTCAGCTAATGCAATGATCCCAGGTATAATACCACAAGTACTCATTGTCATCCTTCTTAATGAAATATTTAATCCATCAGGATTGTGTAGATGACTAATTGCATTAAATACATTCTCTCTATTGGCAAGAGGTTCTCCCATTCCCATAAATACAATATGAGTTGTCTCAGGAGCGATTCTTATAATATGAATGAATTGTTCGACTATTTCATAATCGAAGAGGTTTCTCATTAATCCCATAGTCCCTGTTCGACAGAATGCACATCCCATTGCACAGCCTACTTGAGATGATAAACAGGCTGTCTTTCTTCCATTATCATCAGAGAGGATAACAGCTTCAACAATTCTTCCATCAAAAAGTTCTATAGCGAGTTTCGTAGCATCGCTACCATCTTCCTGAGTCTCTATAACTCGAGATGATAATGGACTTCCCATTGAAGAAATAAGAAATTCTCTCACAGTTTTAGGAAGGTTCGTCATTTCGCGAAAATCAACGATCCCACTGTTTAACCATTTATATAGTTGTTTCCCTTGAAAACTCTTTTCAAGTCCAACGGCACCTAATAGTTCATTTGCACTCTTTGCATAGAGACTCTTAGGCATTTTCTTATTCTCAATCATTTCGGTCCTCTCTTCATTGAATGACTAAGATAGCATAAATATGATGGCTAGTACTACACCTGTAATTCCTTCGCCTCCAAGAAATCCACTTGCAATAAGATTTACTTTCTCTTTCAGCGTCTCTTTCTGTGGTCTAGGTATAATCTTGGCTATAAGAATAAAGAGAAGGGAGCCAACACCCATAATGGAAGAAATACTAAAGGGCAAATAGACTCCGAGTCCAAGAGTCGCTGATGGGAGTTTTAGTAAGTATAAGGCAATACCAATGACGAGCCCTATTGTAAAAGCTGGTATGTGTGATAGTCCGCCCACCATTGCATTTACTGCTTGAGCCTGTGGAGCAGGAAGTGCTTCTGTTCCGAAACCTCCAAAGGATTCTTTTAGGACTAATAATGCTATTACTGAGACCACTGCTCCGATTACTCCACCAATTCCTTCTGCAATAATTTGTGTTTTGGCATTTGTCTTTAATAAATATCCAGATTTCGCATCGTTCATCAAATCTCCACTTAATCCACAGGCGATTGCTGTGACGGATGCAATACTAAATGCTTGTACGAAACTTACATTTCCCACAAGTTGTACCGCAAGAAGGACGAGGATTCCAAAAATTTCCATCGGGTTTATCCCTGTTTGTCCTGTAAGTAGAGCTGCAATTTGAGTCGTTATATAGATACCAATTATAAGAATGAGAGAAGGGAAAAATGGGATAGTTCCGGTGGCAGATAAAAGAATGACAATTAAAGCCATGAGAGTCAGTGAGATGTATTTCATCTTACCTTTGAAAATGATAAAGGTATCGCTTTGAGCTATTTTTTCTTTTTTTATGATATTTTGAGTTCCCTCAACTACGAGTTTGATGATTATTGCAACTCCTGTTCCAACCATGAGACCTATTCCAAGATTACTTCTAAACAAGTCGGCAGCTGCTAGATCTGCAAATAATCCGCTGGCAATCCCAATTGGTGTAAGCATCAAATAAGCAAATATTGCACCACCCAACCAGAAAAGCGCAAGTGCTGGTCCTATCATAGCACCAATTCCAGCAGCCATTGGAGAGAGCCAAATTGCTAGTGGGGATATGAATGTGCTACCACCAAAGATAAGGAGAGCTGCAGGTATAATTGCAAATTGATCTCTTAATACTGTGAAAACGACACTAAGCCCCAATGCTATAAATAAATATTGTGCTCCTTTTTGCTTACTTGTAGCACTTATGAGGGTTTGATAAGCTGCTTGCCCCATAGGATATGGAAGTTGTTCTTTTACCACATACTTTTTTCTTGCTACAACCGAGAAAAGGGTTCCAAGAAGTGCTCCACTAATTGTGATAATTAATAATGAAAGAATTGATATTGAAGCATTAGCGTCTCTCATCCATAACCCAGGCATTGTAAAAGCTAGTCCTCCCGCAACCATTGCTCCTGAACTCATAATCGTGTGGGTAATATTTATTTCATTAAGATTAGAGTTTTTGAACCGACTGAGAATTGCTAACGAGACTATCGTCACAAACACTGTAGGCCAAGGGAGAGCTCCCATTCTAAGAGCAACATACATCGAACTGCTTGTTATCACGATAAGGCCGCCAATACCAATAATCACAGATCTAAGTGTGAGTTGGGGTAATGATTTCATTAAGTTAACTCCTTGCAATATACTAATTGAGGATTATAGCAGGTTGACATATTTTAATGAAGTGTTCATTAAAATAGAGTATTAAAGCCTTTTTTTATCTATAGTGTGACATATGGAATATGTTGGTAAAAATTAGTTTTTTATTATAGAAAAAATCAGTTTTATAAAGTATTATATTAAATAGAACTAATTAATGGGTAATCCCGAAGGAGTTATTTAATGAAAAAAACAATGTTTATTGTTGTCTTAGTTGTATTACTTATGACTTCACTTTATGCAGCAGAACGGTATAGTGGAATTGGTGCAGGCTTGAATGTAGGGTATCCCGCAGGTCTCACAGGTCGTTATGATTTAGATGGATTTAGAATTGTTGGTAATATTTCCACTCCATATGGATCTGGTATCTATCTTGATGCTGGTGCCTTGTTCCCAATCACTGAAGTCGCTATTGCAGATATTCCATTTTTTATTGACGCTGGTGCTCAGTTAAGTATTGGAATTAATTCAGGATTTTATTTTACTGTAAATGCCCTTGCTAATATGTCTTGGTATGTCCCAGAGATGCCAGTTGAGGTCTTTACATATATTGCTCCAGGATTAAGAGTATCTCCTGGTCTTGGGTTTGATTTTAAAGGAGGAGTTGGAGCTCTGTACTACTTCTAAAAATTTTCTCTCATGTATCTCGTAATACTGAGCATGCCATACTACTGCAAATAGTGTGGCATGTTTCTTTTCAAGAGACTTTATGGACTTGAAATGGTTTAAATATAAAAAACATGAATGAACTATGAAATCGCATACTAATAAGACTATTTAATTCATTCCGCATCGCTTCTTATTATCTAATCACACTATAAGGAATCATCTTGTGCATAATATCTGGTGGTATTTTAGCCTCAATGAGAACCCCTTTATCTTCATAATCAAGGTGCAAGACTGTTCCTCTTTTTTGAAGAGCTGCCACTAATTCTCCATGATGATACGGAATTAAGAGAGTGGCTGTCGTATAGGATGCATGTAAAGCTTCTTCGATGCCTAATGCTAATTCATTAAATCCCAATTTATTTTTCACACTTATTTCTATTGCCCCTCCTATTTCATGCATCAGCCTGTTATATAAAAAAGGATTCTCAATCGCATCAATCTTGTTGAATACATAAATCGTGTTTTTTTCTTCACATCCTAGAGAAGTGAGGACCTCTTTGGTCGTTTCATAGCACTCATAGAGATCAGGGTGAGACGCATCCATCAGATGGATGATAAGGTCTGCCCACTTTGCTTCTTCAAGGGTACTTTTAAATGATTCAACAAGATGGTGAGGAAGATCTTTAACGAACCCGACCGTATCGGTAAGAAGAATTTGAGTTCCTTTGGGGAGTCTGACTTTTCTGGTTAGAGCTTCTAATGTTGCAAATAATTTATCTTCAACTAATGCATCTCCCTTTGATAGAGCATTTAATAAAGATGATTTCCCTGCATTTGTATATCCAACAATTGCTACAGTAGGATATGGGGACGCGTCTCTACTTTTTCTCTGCTCTGCTCTTTGTCTCTCTATCTTACCTAGCTCTCTTTTTATATTTACAATATTGTTACTAATAATTCTTCTGTCAATTTCAAGTTGGGTTTCCCCTTCACCTCTCGTTCCTTTCATTCCTCCTTGCTGTCTCGAAAGATGAGTCCATCGTCTTGTAAGGCGAGGAAGAGAATAGAGTGCTCTTGCTAAGTGTACCTGCAATGTCGCTTCCCTCGTGGTTGCTCTGTTGCTGAATATTTGGAGAATCACCTCTTGACGGTCAATCACAGCTACATCTAACAACTCTTCAAGATTTCGTTGCTGACGTGGAGAAATATCAGTATCAAAAATAACTAGATCAATTTTTTGGGTGCTAATTTCTTCGATAAGTTCTTCTATCTTTCCCTTTCCAATGAGAGTAGAAGGAACTCTGGTAGAAATATGAATAATTGAAGAGCATATTATGTCTGCTCCCATAGTGGCGATGAGGGAGGACATTTCCTCTTGTTTCATGAGGAGCCTTGTTTCTTCTTCGTGGTGAAAATCTATGATGATAATCATGCTCTTGATGATAGAATCAGTAATTTCTATGTATGGGGTTTCGATGTTTTTTCATCTCCTATATTAAAACTATAGAAAGTGTTATCGTAAGAGTCAATATATGGTATACTCACCGCGCATAAAATATAGTTAAGAGAGGACTTCATGGGTTTGAACTGTGGTATCGTAGGCCTTCCAAATGTAGGCAAATCAACAATTTTTTCAGCATTATCATCAGCACCGGCTGAGGCTGCTAATTATCCCTTCTGTACAATAGATCCAAATATTGGAATGGTAAGTGTACCAGATGAGAGACTTGATAAAATTACGTCTCTTATCCCTACAGCAAAAGTAATACCTGCCACGGTAGAGTTTGTAGATATTGCAGGTCTTGTTGCAGGAGCAAGTAAAGGGGAGGGATTAGGAAACAGATTCCTTGCGTCAATTAGGGAAGTCGGAGTTCTTGTTCATGTAGTTAGGTGTTTTGAAAATGAAGATATTATTCATGTGAATAATAAGATTGACCCAGCTAGTGATATAGAAATAATAGATATAGAACTCGCTCTAGCAGACCTTGAAAGTGTTGATAAGCGATATACAAAAATCACAAAGTCTTCCCGAGTAGATAAAGAAGGGGCGAAGATGGCAGCCCTAATTTCTCCACTCTTAGAGAAGATGAAAGAAGCTCTTTCTGATGGTAGGAGTGTTAGATCTCTTCAATTAAGTGAAGAAGAAAATGCCCTCATCTATGATATGCACCTTATTACCACAAAACCAGTAATCTATGTTTGTAATGTAGATGAAGATGCTATTCTTGAAGAAAATCAGTACGTAAAGACTGTTAGAGAGATTGCCAATTCTCGAGGTGCAGAGACTGTTGTAATCTGTGGGAAAATAGAAGCTGAGATAGCCTCACTTGAAACATCCGAAGAGCGTGAAGAGTTCTTAGAAGCGGTTGGATTAAAGGAATCTGGTTTGCATCAATTAATAAGAAGTGGATACAGAACATTAGGGCTCAGAACATTCTTTACTGCAGGAAGCGACGAAAACAGAGCTTGGACTATTAACGCTGGAGATAAAGCTCCACAAGCAGCGGGAGTTATCCACACCGACTTTGAAAAAGGATTTATCAAAGCAGAAGTCTATTCATGTGAAGATTTATTTACCTATAAGAGTGAACAGAAAGTAAAAGAGATGGGTAAATTCCGACTTGAAGGTAAAGCGTACATTGTTCAAGATGGTGATATTATGCACTTCAGGTTCAATAACTAGGTTACCATGATGCGTAGAATGTAATAGGTGCTGATAATAAGAGTATATCAATAAGAGGGATATCAAATCTTACAACATTTTTGCCCTCTAAAATCCCACCTTTTTGTGAAATTATATTCTTAGGAGCTGTAAGGCGTAGTGATATCACACTATTTTTTATTGCATCAGGACCTTCTTCTCCAAGAATGTAACCAATCATTTCATAATACTCTACATCACTCATCCCTTCATTATATAGAGGTCCGAATGTCTCAAAGTTTTCATCTGCAAGGAAAGGAACAATTTTTGTTAATTCTGGGTAATTTTGGAGGTCAAGATAAAAGGTGAGAGTTTGTATATCCCCTTTCTTCTCGATTGTTAATAAAGATTGATCTTCTCGGTTGTTAAGATCTTTTAACAGCTCAGTAAGAGATGAGAACGTAAAATCAATAAAATAGGTGTTCTCATTTAATTTGAGAACAGAACTTTCTGAGGTGCTCGCAGCTTTATCGAGTTCTACCATAAAATCATCTACTGAAGTTTCTAAGATAGGTTTTGGATTAACATCCTCGTTAAATGGTTTAAAGTCTTCTAAGACGGTAACAAAGAAATCGCTCACGCTCAGATCAGTTGTTGCCCATCCATTCTGTCCAGTGGACATTGTGATGCCTTGTTGCATGACACAACTCGATAATAAAACTAGAAGTGAGATTGAGAGAGCTACTATTTTTTTATTAAAATTCATAGATTATCCTTCATACACGTAAATACGATATTGTTATACTAATAGAAGATTACCAACCTTTCAATCAATTATTGTGTTGCCTCATCAAAGAAAATTTGGTTTTCTGATGCATAGATATAATAATCTTTTTCTTTTGCATTGTTCTTAAACTCACCATAGAACCAATTCACACTATGATTATCTAACAAAGCTAATGTATCTGGATCATAGGACAATCTCACTACAGGACTCTCTCCTGTTTCTTGAAGATAGCTTATTCCTTGATGCATTTCTATATAGCTTAATAGAATCGGAAGTAAATGGGTTAAACCCTCTTTTCTATATATATAGTTAATAAACATATCTTGCACTTCATAGGTATCATCATCATTCGTAATTTTCTCTTTTTTTATAAAAGAAGAGAACAATATGAAGAATTGAGATGGTTTTAAATTCAAAGGAGCAAGCATCGTGTGAAACCACATCACGGCATTTCCCTTCGTATAGAAAAAATCACAAGCTCCTTTAATCAGGAGAGCTTTTTGTATATCTTCTTTGCTCATAGTTTTACTTTCAATAAGCTCATACGGTGTATGAGTCTGATACCTTAGAGCAAAATCGTCTTTTCTATCATAAAGTTCGGTACCAGGAAGGAGTGAGAGAAGGAATATGTCTATATTGCTTGGGGCAAGTGCGAGTGTGTAATCAATACTCTCAAGAAACGATTCATACGTATCTTCAGGAAGTCCGATAATCAAATCGAGGCCAAAAACCACATTAAATTTATGTAATAAAGCTATTTTTTCTTTAAAGAGAGTAGGGCTAAATTGTCTATTAATGCCTTTTAACACCTCTACGTTATTACTCTGAAGTCCGATTTGAAGAGAGCAAAAAAGTTCACCAAATAGTCGTGCACTGGCTGTTGTGAGCAACTCTGCACGTATTTCAAATGTGTAGTGAATATCAGATGGACTATTTTTGACAAGGAATGTAAGGATTTCAATGGTTCTCTCTTTTGACATATTGAAAGTGGGATCGAGTACAAAGATATGCTTCACCTCACTAGCAACAATATGTTCTAATTCTTTTTCAATCCTCTCATAATCATAATTTCTTACACTTTTTGTTCCTTTTGACTCAAAACAGAAGGCACAATGATATGGACATCCTCTTGTGAGCTCCCATAAAATTCCAGAGTAGTGACTTAGATCTACTAACGGATGAAGTAGAGCTGAATGGAGAAGGCTTAAATTCTTTGGATAGGTTATTTGAGCTTTTTTCGAACGTTGTGTATATATCCCAGCTCCTTCGATAACTTCTTCATGCAGCCATTTCTTTATTGCTACTCTACTACTCTCTTCGCCCTCTCCTAGAAGGAGGAAAGAGCATCCTTGCTGAAGTAATTCATCTGGATGAGCAATTGTTTCAGGACCACCTGCAAAGATGGTTGTTTGAGGGGAAAGAGAGTGGAACACTTCAAGAAACGAGTTCATCCATTCTCTATTAAATAAATAAATTGATAACCCAATAAGGTCTATTGAATGTTTTGCGAGTTCTGTGGCAATTCTTTTAGGGTTATCTTGGTCAATATAGTAGTGTGAATGAGATAGCTTGTTATTTTTAGCAATCTCACCATCCTCTAATAAAGAGACATATATTGCTAATGAACCTAATGGGAAAGCGAGGTAACTAATCTCAATTGAGGATGCTACGAGGTGAATATTTTTCATTAATGGATCTTCACTTCACCAAAAAGGCATAAAACTCTTAAGGTAATACTAGGCGCCTTTTGGGGGGATGGGAACCTTTCTCTTCTATTTTTGATTTCCCCTAGGATGGGGTTCGCTTTTACAATGATCTTAACATTTTCAGGCAGATAGAGTTCAACGTCAGCGAAGATAGATGTGATGTCTATGATACTCTCATCTTCACATGCTGCTTTTTGAGCCTCATAGTTAATATCTGAGAAGAGGGCAAAAAGATTTGTTCCATCCTCAATCTTTTCATCAATAATAATATCTTTGTTACTAAATATAGATGAATAGGAATTATTATTTCGATCTTCAGCCAGTATTGTGTGTGTAGTATCTTTATCACCTTCGTCTCTTTTTACGATTAAAGCAAAACCAAAGACAATAACAGCTGCACCAAATATGTAGGAACCTTTAATGAAAGAAGGGAACCATCCCATATTTTTTCCAATATATGAGAGTGCAAAGGCTGTCATCGCAATATTGTAAATGCTTACCCCTTTTTTTATTATATTGTAAATACCTAATCCTAATATAATATATACCCACCAAGACGTAATCCATGGGGAGAAATCTATATTATTAGCCTTCAATAAAAGAGATATTCCACTTACCACTATTACAAGTCCTATAAAGAACTTCGTATTTTTTTGTCTCATAAATTCATATTGTATTCAAAATAGAGGAGGTGTCAATCGTTGACAAAACATCTTTGAGTACCTATAACTGTTACTCATGCACTCTAAGAAACTTAAAATGGGTACATAAGCATAAGGAAATGATGACATGGCAAAACCAAAAGATGAAGCAAAAAAGACTCTTATCATTGTTGAGTCCCCCACAAAAGCGAAAACAATTAAGAAATTTCTTCCATCGCATACCCAGGTTATTGCCTGTAATGGACACATTAGGGATCTACCAAAAAAGAATATTGGGATAGACATAGAAAATGGTTTTACTCCTGAATATGTCATTTCAACAGGGAAGGAGAAAATCATTAAAGAACTTAAGAGTGAGTTAGCTACAAGCTCTCGTCTTTTATTGGCAACTGATGAAGATAGAGAAGGTGAATCTATTTCTTGGCATCTTCTTCAAGTTCTTAAACCAAAAGTTCCTTATCAAAGAATGGTATTTCATGAAATAACAAAGAAAGCTATTACACATGCCCTAGACAACGGAAGAGAACTTGATATGGCCCTCGTAAATGCACAAGAGGCAAGACGTATTCTTGATCGACTTTATGGATATACTCTATCTCCTTTCTTATGGAAGAAGCTTAGTGCACCTACATTGTCTGCTGGGCGCGTACAGTCTCCTGGTCTTCGACTTATCGTTGAAAAGGAGAGAGAGAGAATCGCTTTTAAGCAAGCTCTCTATGCTGATGTTGTTGCTTCCCTTCACACAAGTGGGCACCAGAGCCTAAATTTTGAGGCAAAATTAGAGGCTATTGATGATGTGAAAATAGCTACAGGTAAGGACTTCGACCCCCTTACAGGATCTCTTGTTCACCCGCATAAAGTGAAATTAGTTGAATTGGATACTGCACAAAAAATTGCAAAAGAAGTTGAAAAAGAACAATGGAAAGTCGTAAATATAAGTGAAAAAGAGAAAAAGAATCGACCTTCACCACCTTTTATCACGAGTACTCTTCAACAGGAAGGATCTCGAAAACTTCATTTGAGTGCAAAAGACACAATGAAAGTTGCTCAAAAACTTTATGAAAGTGGACTTATTACCTACATGAGAACAGATAGTCCTTCTTTATCAAGCGAAGGTATAAAAGGGGCCCGCGATGCAGCTGGGAAACTCTTTGGGTTAGATTATCTATCTCCTTCACCAAGGACTTACACAGCTAAAAGTGCTTCAGCGCAAGAAGCCCACGAAGCTATCCGTCCAGCTGGAGAAATTTTTATTCATCCTGAGGATACTAAGCTTCATGGCAAAGAATTTGCCTTATATGACATGATTTGGAAAAGAACCCTCGCAACTCAAATGGCAGATGCTATCAAAGCGACGACCTCGGTAAAATTTAGTGTTCTCAATTATACTTTTGGAGCGAGCGGGAATAGAATTGTCTTCCCAGGCTTTATCAGAGTCTATGTAGAGGGAAAGGATGATCCTGAATCTGCGTTAGAAGATATTGAGAAGATTCTCCCTCCTCTCACAAAAGAGAGCATAATTGATGTGGTTGAAACAAAAGAAGTTAGTCATGAAACAAAGCCTTCAGCACGTTATACCGAAGCTACCTTAGTTCAAGAACTTGAAAAACAAGGCATTGGACGCCCTTCAACATATGCATCAATTATTGATAAACTTTTTGAAAAGAAATATGTAGTGAAAGAGAATAATGCTCTTATTCCTACATTTATTGGTTTTGCTGTCATTCAACTACTTGAACAAAACTTCGAGACCCTCGTAGATTATAATTTTACGAGTAACATGGAACAGGAGTTAGATAATATTGCTCGTGAGACGGTTAATCAGAATAAATTCCTTTCATCTTTCTATGAAGGAGATAAAGGCCTCAATAAATTAGTAAAAGAAAAAATGGAGAGTGTCGATATCACAGATGCTAAGCAAATCGTTCTTCCACAACTCTCCCCTTCATTTAACATCCTCGTAGGAAAGTTTGGTCCCTATGTAAAGAGTAAAGAGGGAGAAGCAGAGTTCTCTGCTTCAATCCCTGCAAATCTCTATCCTGGAACGATAACAGATGAGGATCTCAATACGATAATCACTTCTAAAAAAGAAGGCCCAGATGTGATTGAGCCCACTTTTCACCATCCTGAGACTGGAGCCCCCATCTATTTCCTAAATGGTAGGTTTGGACCATATTTCCAATTAGGAGAGAAAGGAGATAAGAACAATCCACCAAAAAATGCTTCTGTTCCTAAGGGAAAAGATGGAAGTACTATGAGTTTAGAAGAAGTTCTTTTTATCCTGTCGTTACCTAAAGTATTAGGTATCGATCCAGAGACCAAAGAAGAGGTTAAGGTAGGAGTTGGCAAATATGGGCCATATATTTCTCGAGGTAAGAATTTTACTTCTGTTTCAAATTTTGATATCCTCTATACAATAACCCTTGAAAAAGCACTTGAATTAGCAAATACGCCTAAGTCTGGTAGGGGGGGGAAGGGTAGCAGTGCGGAACCGGTGAAATCATTTGGTGAAGTTGAAGGAAAGGCTCTTGCAATCTTCAGTGGAAGATTTGGTTTGTATGGAAAGTATGGTAAGGATAACTTTGCCTTAGAGAATGAGATGAAAAAAGATCCTTCCGCTCTTGAGACTCTAACTCAAGAGAAGATGTTAGAGATGTTCCATAACTATACTCCAAAAGAGAAACCTAAAAAGAAGACGACGAGAAAAAAAACAACTAAATAAGAAGAGAGGGTTTTCCCCTCTCTTACGCAATTAGAGAGAAAATAATCTTAATTTTACCCCTATAAGAGGAAATAAATAGGTTACCCAGAGTCCGACTGTAGTATACCGAAGGAAACTGAAAGCCAAATGTTCTGGAAGGAATACTTTCGAACCTTGAATTGCAATGAGGATCACGATTCCAATAACGAAGCGACTAAGCTTCTTTCCAATTTTCCCCTCAGTTTTATAATCAACAAACTTTTCAGCTAAAGAAAATCCTATATACCCACCTCCAAGAAGACTGACTAACTTCATGACATCTGTATATCCAACAGGATCACTTATACCTCCTTCTATGGTGAATGCTAGAATGAGGGCAACTATGGCACTGAGAATACCAACAATCATCGTAAACAAGATAAGTTTTGACTTATTGTCATAGAGTTTATAAAAAAAAGGGTATAAGAGAGCTGTTCCACCAATCCCTAAGGCAAGCCCTGCAAAAATATCAAGCGGCCAGTGAACGCCTAAATAAATTCTGGAAATGGCGACTAAGGCAATAACAAGAGCACTAACAATAGAAACAATTCTCTTATTAAATGTATATGAAATTGAGTAATAAAAGGATGCAGCACCCGTTGTATGTCCTGAAGGGAAAGAGTACCCGGTAGCTGTTTGAAGACGTTTACCTTTGATTTTATCAATTACCTGAAAAGGACGAGGGGCTTTTATAACTGCTTTAATCACACCCATGGTAACATCGACAAATGCGAGAGAACTAAATATCGCAAATCCTTTCCTTTTCGAATAATTCCACACTATGTAGGCAACAATAAGGATAAAGATTGTCTCTTCTCCAAGCATTGTAAATAGTTGCATGAGAGAGTCTAGAAAAGGAGATGAGATCGATTGGAAAAATTCCATGATTTGTATTTGCATAAACATTCCTTCTTTGTGTAATCATATTTTAAATAAGTATAGCAAATTGTGATAAGATTTAGCAATGAAGAACCTCTCTTCCCTTTTATAGATGAACTTAATTGAAAAATAAAGTAAACGAATTCTTATGAAGATATTACCTATGAAAGAGGGGGGAATAAAAAAATACTAGAGGGGGTATTGACAAAAATCCTCTTACAGTGTAGTTTCTCCATGCTACTCACGAGGGTGTAGCGAAGCTGGTTATCGCGACGGCCTGTCACGCCGTAGATCGCGGGTTCGAGTCCCGTCACTCTCGCCTAAACTGCTCTGGGGTAATCCCTGGGGTAGTTTTTTTTTACTTTTTCGGATAAGAAGGATGATATGAAAATACTAGTAGGTATGAGTGGAGGAATTGATTCTTCTGCTGCTGCATTATTACTGAAGGAAGCTGGACATGAAGTTATTGGAGCTACTATGTCCCTCTACAATGCGAACAACCCAATCTCTACCCATATGAGTGGAACTGCCTGTTTTGGTCCAAGTGAAATTAACACTATCAAAGAAGCTAAAGCGGTATGTGAGAAATTAGAAATCCCTTTACATGTTTTAGATTGTTCAGTTCAATATGAGAAAAATGTATTAGATAATTTTACTAACGAATATAAAGAAGGGAGAACTCCAAATCCTTGTGTATGGTGTAACTCTTTTATTAAGTTTGGTGCTCTATTGGAAGAAGCAACGAGACAACACATTGAATTTGATGCCTATGCAACAGGCCATTATGTTAAGGTTATTCAAATAAATAACCGATATGCACTTTCTGCGGCCGATGATGAGAAAAAGGATCAAAGCTATTTTTTATATCGTCTTACTCAGGAGCAGCTTTCAAAAGTCATCTTTCCTTTAGGAGAAATGACGAAAGCTCAGAGCCGAGAAATTGGAGAAAGACATGGTTTTTTTGGCTCAGAAAAGAAAGAAAGCCAAGACTTTTATAGTGGAGCTTATGTAGACCTCATAGATTGGGAGCCTTTAACTGGAGATATCCTCAACACACAGGGAACTAAACTTGGACAACATAAAGGATACTGGAATTATACGATAGGTCAACGTAAGGGTCTTGGACTTTCAGCACAGAGGCCTTTGTATGTTCTTTCGCTTAACGCAGCAACAAATACCGTCACCGTAGGTTTTGAGGAAGAGACTTATTCTCATTCTCTTATAGCCCACTCTCCATCATGGATGGCAATTGAGAAGTTGACGGAACCAATGCATGTAAGTGCAAAAATTAGATCTACCTCTAAAGGTTCTCCTGCAATTGTAAGTATGATGGAAGATGGAAGAATCCTCGTAAAGTTCATTGAAAAACAACAAGCCATCACCACAGGTCAGTCAGTTGTTTTTTATAATGAAGAGAAGGTTCTTATTGGTGGAGCAATTATTGATTGATATACTGTACAATCATTCCCTTCCAGATTGTAGCTAGCAGTGAGTATTATACTGCTTCTATTCAATAAGATGAAACGAATTTCTATTCATTACATAGAATGAGAATCAAGAGCACGTTGCAGAGCGTATAAATTGATAGGTGAAAGAAATTGCATCACAGGTTAATTTTTCACATCTATGTGGAGGGTCAGAGATGTGAAACCCACCGGGACGTAAATCATAGCAACTTACAGAGCCGAATTTCTCGGTAAAATTTTGTGCGAAATCAAAAATAAGATTAACGACATCACCTTCGTGCCATCTCTTATTGGAAAAATAGATTCCTAAAAACATCACAGACCCTTCAACCAATCCGCATTGGTCGCGATGCCCTCCACATCCATGCAACCCAACTGCACTTTGATAAGTTTGCCCCTCGATGTGGGTATCAAAGAGTTGAGCTAGAATTAACAATGAGGTACGAGCACAGTTTTCGTTTTTTTCCCAATATAAATTGTGTACTTGTTGCTGAATAAAACTTGTTGCATCCATAATGGAAAGCATATAGCAGGTACTATGTAGCGTCTAGAGGTAAATAGAGATTTTTGTAGGTGGTATCTATGTGAAACAAGGAGATTATTATTTGTGTTTTTCCTTGACCACATCAATACCATGAGAGGGGAATTTGATGAGGACGAACGCATTGGATTCTATAATTGCTTAAAAGAGAACAAATGCTATAACAGCGAGGATCTCCCTTTTTTCGAGTGAATGTGATGAGAAGTTCATTCATCTTGCTTTGGAGTATCTTCATAAGAAATTGCTGAATTATTTATAGTAAACCATATGATTATCACAATTTATGGGTACCAAATTGAATCTGGGTTTATTTATTCAATACCTTGAATGATACTTCTCATTATGATTAACTAAAATCAATAAGCTACTATTTTTGGGAGGAACCTCATGAGAGTAATAATTCAAGATGATTATAAGAAAATGTCACAATGGACAGCAAAATATATCGCTGATGCAATCAACCAAAGTGTCGCAAAAGGGAAAAAGGAGTTTATCCTTGGGCTTCCTACAGGTTCGTCTCCTCTAGGAACATATAAAGAACTT
Organism: Sphaerochaetaceae bacterium; assembly: GCA_963663665.2. Classification (GTDB taxonomy): domain Bacteria; phylum Spirochaetota; class Spirochaetia; order Sphaerochaetales; family Sphaerochaetaceae; genus SABI01. Next base: position 136,862 of record CAXXKP010000001.1, on the reverse strand, counting down.
ATTAAACTCCATAAAGCAGGGGAAGTAAGTTTCAAAAACGTTGTAACTTTTAACATGGATGAATATATTGGTCTCAGTGAAGATCATCCTCAAAGTTATCATGCCTTTATGTGGGATCATCTGTTCTCACATGTAGATATTCCTAAAGAAAATGTAAATATTCCCAATGGAAATGCTTCAGATATTGAGAAAATGTGTGAAGATTATGAAAAGAAGATAGCCTCTTTTGGAGGAATAGATTTATTCTTAGGTGGAGTTGGAATTGATGGGCACATTGCTTTTAATGAACCATTCTCCTCACTCTCCTCTGTAACGAGAATTAAAAGCCTCACTCATGATACAAAAGTTGCTAATTCCCGTTTCTTTGATAATGATGTTTCTAAAGTCCCATCTCTCGCAGTCACTGTTGGGGTAAAAACCATTACCGATTCTAAAGAAGTAATTCTTCTGATCAATGGGTATGCTAAAGGAAGAGCCCTATGGGCAACTATAGAAGGTCCTGTCACTCATTCCTATACCTGCAGTGCTCTGCAAACTCATCCAAAAGCGATAATTGTATGTGATGAGGACTCTACTGTTGAGTTGAAGGTTGGTACTTACAAATACTTTAAAGAGATTGAAAAAGAACAGTTACTTTCTTAAGCCTCTTTCTTGTGCTACTTTTAGAACAAGAGTCGCATTATCACTCATGATGGTATCAACGCCCATATCATAGAGTCTATGCATCTCTTGTTCATCATTGATTGTCCACACCATGATGATAGCCCCTCTCTTATGAAAATCTTCGATAAAAGATGGGGTTATAACTTTTATACCCCATTGCTGTGTAGGCACTTGGAATACAATGGTTCTGTTTATATCGAGAACTTTTGGGAGTAGGTGAAGTTTCTGCAACATCAGAAGCTTTAGAACTTCGATTGTTGTGATACTCGTTAGAATAGAAGGGTACTTTTCTCTCATAGTTTTTAGATGATTGATATGAAATGATGCACATAGTACCCTCTGTTGAGCATTGTGTTTTTCAATGACCTCAATAAATGCCTTCACAATGTTTGGATCCTTGCTTTTAAGATCTACATTAAATCGCTGATTCTTGCATGCTTCTAAAGCTTCATCTAAGGTAAACATCTCTATACCCTTACCCCTAAAGGGGAAAGTTACTCCTCCATCTAGGGTGAAAGTATATCCAGCATCTAGAGTTTTCAATTCCGCTAATGTGAAATTCTCTACGAGACCTGTACCGTTCGTATTTCGCTCTAACGAATTGTCATGCCAAATGACAACGTGACCGTCTTTTGTAAGGTGAACATCGGTTTCAATGACATCAATGCCCATCTTTGAGGCAGAAAGAAATGCTTGTAAGGTGTTTTCTGGAAAAGAGTGAGAATCTCCTCGGTGTGCAACAGCACGCGGAATAGGGTTTAAAAAATGTTCCTTCATAATAATCTCTCTCCTTTTAGTTACTATACATCTTTATAAATTTTAATCTTCTCTATTTTCCTAAACATTTTTTCAATCTTTGCTGCTTCACTCTCACTTAATGTAGCCCGTGCAATGATGTCTGTAAAGAATCTTTTAATATCTTCCTTTTCATTTTTATAGTATCCAATTGATTCGAGAGTATTACTCATGGTTGTGCTTACTTCGACTATTCGTTCTTGTTTGATTTGTTCAAATCCTGTTAAGTTGTGAATATTTCGATACAACGAGTAGGTTATGACTTGAACAGCTTGAGATAGATTTAGAGATCCTATTGAGGAGTCAACACTTGGAATATTCACGCCCATATGGCAAAGATTTAATTCATTTTCCCGTAGTCCATCTGCTTCTCGACCGAATACAATTGAGACCTTTCCATTTCCTGTGTTACTAATCCTTTGAGCAAGTTGCTCAGGAAGAAGTGCAAAATACTTTCGTTTTTTTCCTCTTCTTCTAGAGGCTCCAACGACAAGGACACTATCCTGTATCGCCTCTTCTAGGGTATCAAATCTTTTATGATGTTCCCAGATTGGCAATGCATGAACAGCGAGGGTTTTTATTCGATCTTCATCGTATACCTTATTGCCGATTATGGTGATGTTTGATATTCCCATCGTCTGCATTGCTCTACATGAAGCGCCAATGTTTGCTCCATCCTGAGGCTCCACTAAAATGATCTCTATTCTATCTAACTGATTGATATGTTCCATATTTATCTTGATAACAGATATTGCCTTGTTTTCCAAGCTGTCATATAGTAAGGGAATGGTAGAAAAACCACAAATCGTAAAAGATGATAAGAAGACAATACTCTATATCATTGCAGTAATCCTTGTTCTCACTGTATTAAAGCTAGCAGAGTCTGTAATGTTACCTCTGGTGATATCTTTTTTTATTTTTCTCTTATTTAATCCAATGTTGAATAGGATGGAAAAAATGAAGATTCCTCGGTTCCTAGGAGTACTCATTGTTATGGTTCTCCTACTCATCGGATTCTCAATTGCTGCATGGTTTTTCTTTTTTTCTGTAGACCGTCTTATTCAGCGTCTGCCAATGTACATCAGAAGGTTCTCTGTTATTGATGTATGGTTATCAGAAAAACTTAATTTAGATTCTGGGACATCTTTTCTTTCTATTTTAAATTTTGATTGGGCTGGAATTATTCTTTCCTCTTTATCAAGCGTTTCAGGAAGAGCTATTTCGATTGTTTCCCGTGCAGCACTCATTTATATTTTTGTTCTGTTCCTTTTGCTAGAGAGGCAGTCTCTCATTCCAAAATTAAAAGTTGCTATTCCTAATGGGAAAGGAATGAAGATAGCCGTGATGTTTGAGCGAGTAAATAGGCAAATTTCACGTTATTTACTGCTCAAAGCTGTAATAAGTCTTGGGACAGGAGTTCTTTTCTACCTTTCTTGTCTAGCGACAGGGCTAGACTTCGCTCTTATTTGGGGTGTTCTTGCCTTCATATTTAACTTCATCCCTAGTATAGGATCTATAATTATTACACTTATGACAATGTTGATGGCTTTATTACAGTTCTTTCCTAATTGGGCGAATATTCTTTATGTAGCAATTCTTATGGTCTCAATACAAATGGTTTTGGGAAATATTTTAGATCCTCGTATACAGGGGATTCAACTCAATTTATCACCATTTATTATCCTTACATCCCTCACTCTCTGGGGATTTATATGGGGTGTTGCTGGGATGTTCTTAGCTGTTCCTATTATGAGTATTCTTCAGATTGTATTTGCTAATGTGAAATCTCTTAAACCATTAGCAGTTCTCGTTGGAAGTGGTAAGAGTTATCGCAAAGTCCTTGCTCAAGAACAGAAAAGGAATAAAGAGAAAGCTAGACGGCAGGAAGAAAGAGAAAAACGAAAAGAGGCAAGGCAAAAGCAGCATAGTGAAGTAGTTGAAAGTGATTCTTCCACATGATAGATCAGCAACTATTTCCTTGTATTGACTACGATTTATTAGAGAATAATGAAAAATTCTCATTTATCTTATCTTTTTGTGATTTTATCTGGGATTGGTATGCTCTTCATAAAAGAGATTTCGTATGGAGAGAAACAAGAGATCCATACCATATACTTTTATCAGAGCTCATGCTTCAACAAACTCAAACAGAGAGAGTTGTTCCAAAATACAACCTGTTTTTAGAGCAGTGGCCAACTCTTTATGACCTTTCTCAAGCATCCCTTACCGATGTCCTATACGCATGGAAAGGGTTAGGGTATAACCGAAGGGCAAAGGCACTCCATACGATTGGGATTACAAGTAAGCAATATAATTATTCACTCCCTCATGATGAATCGCTATTACGCTCTTTCCCTATGATAGGTCCTTCTACAGCTGCAGCAATTCTTTCTTTCGCATACGGAGAAAAGTCGGTCTATTTAGAGACTAATATACGAAGAGTTATTATTCATCACTTTTTTTCAGGGCAAGAGAGTGTGCATGATAGACAGATTAAAGAAATTCTTCAATTGCTCATAGCTAATCAAGAGAATGCCCGCGACTGGTATTATGCACTTATGGATTATGGAGTTTTTTTAAAAAAGAGCGGAATTAATCCAAATAGAAGATCTCTCCATTATGCGAAACAATCTCCTTTCGAGAACTCAAACAGACAAATTAGATCAACCCTTCTTTTTATCATAACTCAAGAAGGTCAACAAAAAGAGTCAACTTTGTTGGAGAAAGTTCCTTTTGAAGATGACAGGATACTCGCAGCTCTTGAAACTTTACAAAAGGATGGCCTATTAGAGGCTTTTGTGAGTGAAACAGAGCCATGCTATAAAATCCCCTAACCTTATTAGATAAGAGTTGTATTTGTACATCTCTCCAATAGGTAGTACACTAAAATATACCATTGTATAAGGAAGGAGAACAATTTATGAAAAAACATCTATCTACATTATTGATGCCAGTATTGATAATCGTCCTCATATTGAGTGGGTGTGCGACTACTACTCAGGTAAAAGAAATCGCACCTCCCTCGGCTGTGCTTGCACCGACACCCGTTCAAGAGGAGGTTGAACCATTACAACCGGTTGTTGAGCCAATTCCTACTGTAGAAAAAGCAATACCTGCTGTAGTGGAAGAAGTAGAACAAGATATAAGCCCGACTAAAGAGGAAAAGATTATACATCTAATTAGCACGAGTGATGTACATGGTACTATATTCCCTTATGATTTTATCCAAAATAAAGATCTCGATTACTCACTTATGAGTGTCTCTACCTACGTCAATGATATGAGAAAGAGAGGAGAACTTGTGGTTCTTCTCGATAATGGAGATGTTTTACAAGGTCAACCATTAGTCTATTATTATAATTTCATAAAAACAGAAGTACCTCATATAGTATCAATGGTAAATAATGATATGAGATATGATGTGAGTTCTATAGGAAACCACGACATTGAAGCTGGTCCAGATGTGTATATGAAAGTCGCAAATGAGTCTAATTACCCTTATGTTGGAGCTAATATTGTTGATGAAATTACAAAAGAACCACTTGTAAATCCTTACGTAATGATAGAGAGAGATGGTGTGAAGATAGCTGTTCTTGGTTTAACCACTCCTGGAATTCCTTCTTGGCTCCCGAAGAATCTCTACGAAGGGATACTTTTTGAGGATATGGTCACAACTGCAAAGAAATGGATTCCTATTATTCAAGAGAATGAGAATCCAGATGTAATTGTTGGTCTGTTTCACTCTGGAGTGAGTGAATCTCCATATGATGAGGACGTCTCCTTATATGAGAATGCGAGTGTCTATGTTGCACAGCAAGTTGAAGGCTTTGATGTTATTTTTAGCGGACATGACCATAAAGATACTAATATGGAAGTAATGAGTCCCTCTGGTAAGAGTGTCTACATTGTGGGAGCTCTCAATGCAGCTCGCTCTGTAGCACAGGTAACTCTTAAGTTTGAATATGATGTGAATGAAGACTCCTATGTTTTATCCTCGTTATCTCCAGAAACTATCATGATGGATAACATAGAACCTGATACAACCCTCATGGAAAAATACCAAGATACTATTGATGAGGTAACAACCTGGGTTTCAGCCGAGGTGGGGAAGATTAGTGAAACAATCTCATCAAGAGATTCTATGTTTGGAGACTCTGCATTTGTAGATCTAATTCATTCTATACAATTAGATATTACAGGAGCTGATATTTCAATCAGCGCACCTCTTTCGTTCGACGCAACTATAAAAGAGGGAAGTGTCTATGTGAGAGATATGTTTAGTCTCTATCCGTATGAGAACCTGCTTTATACAGTGAGCCTTACCGGTAGAGAACTTCACGACATGGCTGAATACTCGTATGGTGCTTGGTTTGACCAAATGTCTTCATTAGATGATGATCTTATTAATTTCAAAAAAGATGCTGATGGTAACTTAATCTACTCAGAACGGTATAATTCTTTTGAAGGAGTTACCCGCTACTATAATTATGACTCCTTTAGTGGAATCAATTATGTAGTTGATATTACAAAGCCAGCAGGGTCTAGAGTAACTATAAAGACATTGTCTGATGGGAGAACCTTCTCAAAGGATGCAACGTATTTAGTAGCCCTCAATTCCTACAGAGCACAGGGAGGAGGAGGTCACTTGGAAGCTGCAGGCTTAACGAAAGAAATGGTTGATGAACGACTTGTGAGTGCCACAGATAAAGACCTCAGATATTATCTTCTCAAAGAGTTTGAGAATAATGAAGTGATTTCTCCTTATGTAGATAATAACTGGCTCGTTATTCCTAATCTTTGGGTGAGACGTGGTATGAAGAACAGTTATCCTAAATTATATGGGGAGCTCTTATCTGAATGAGTAAGACCTTATGACTCCGTAGGCTTATAGCCTGCGGGGAATATCAATAGACACTTCTTTTATATTATGTCTATACTCCTATTTATGTTAATTTCTGATAATTCGTCTGAGATTCCTACATTGAATTATGCTTTAGTTGATGAAGTGAAGCGAGTATGGGCAGATAAAGTAAAACCTGAGTTCTCTTTAGGATATTTAGAAGATATTGTTATTCATATTGCTCTTATTCAGAATGAAATTTCACCTCGTCTCAATAATGCGAATCTTCTCTTACTTGCAGGAGATCACCAGATAACTGAAGAAGGGGTGAGTAACAGTCCTCAAGAAATTACATACCAGCAAGTCATTAACTTTTCTTCTAACAGAGGGGCTGTAGGATTAATGGCAAATGATCAAAATGTGAAGGTAAAGATTGTAGATTGTGGAGTAAATTATAATTTTGACCAATCTCTTCCTATTATCAACAGGAAAGTAGCTTATGGTGCATCTAACTTTACAAAAGGCTCAGCAATGAGTACTAAAGAGATGCTTACTTCAATAGAGAATGGAAGAGAACTCATTCATACATTACAATCAGAGAATTGTAATGTTGTTTTATTTGGTGAGATGGGTGTTGGTAATACCACCAGTTCAAGTGCAATTACTTCTGTTTTATTAGATATTGACCCCTCGATCTGCACGAGTCGAGGAGCAGGTCTTTTTGATAATCAATTAGAACACAAAATAGAGATAATCAGACAGGCAAAAGTTTTTCACGGAGAAATGAGAGATCCTCGTGAAATTCTTCGAACTTTTGGAGGATATGAAATTGCCACAATGGTTGGATCAATATTGGAAGCAGCAAAACATCGTATGGTCATTATTATTGATGGGTTTGTGACATCTTGTGCTCTCTTAGTTGCCTCTTCTATTGACAATAGGGTTCTAAACTATGTTATAGCAAGTCATGTTGGCAAAGAGAAAGGTCACCATCTTATTTTAGAATATTTGCACCTCAAACCAATTCTTAGCCTCGAAATGAGCTTAGGAGAAGGAACAGGAGCAATTCTATGTTGGCCGATAATAAAGCAGGCTATGAGGTTGTACCATGACCTTGAAAGTTTTAGTGAAGCAAAGGTAACGAACTCAGTTGAAGGTATGAAACAAAAGGAAGATAGATATGAATAAAACTCCTCTTATATTCATTGTAGGTGGTGCAAGAAGCGGTAAAAGTAGCTATGGAGAGTTACTTATCAAAAACTTCCCTTCTCCAAGAATTTATATTGCAACCGCCGAACCATTCGATCAAGAAATGAAACAGAGAATTGAGATCCACAAACAAAAGAGAAGAGGAATATTTTTAGAAACTATAGAGGAGCCAATGGATCTTGCCTCTGTTATTCATGGAAGGAAAGAGAATGAGACACTATTTATTGATTGTTTAAGTGTTTTTCTAGGTAATCTATTTCATTATGAAGGTGAGAAGGATTCTTATTCACAATTAGAAGATTTCTATAGAGCATTAGAAGATAGAAAGATGCCCATTATTATCATCAGTAATGAAGTCGGGGAAGGAATCGTTCCAGACAATGCGCTTGCTCGACTCTATCGAGATCAAAGTGGGTGGATGAATCAAAAGGTTGCTTCAATAGCAGATGTCGTTATAAAAATGAACTATGGGATTCCTCAAATACTTAAAGGTTCTTTAACATGAAATATGGAATAGGGCTTGCTACAGCATTTAGAACTCTTACTATTTTTACCGTGCCGGGAAAGGAGAGTAAGTCATTGGTGACAAGCCTCTATTGGTTTGTGATAGTAGGTGCCACTCTAGGCTTAATGAGTTATGGTATTATCTATCTTCTTCTTTCACGGGTTTCCTCATTTCTCATCTCCTCTATTGTAATAACCTTTCTAGTGTGGGCTACAAGAGCCTTCCATCTTGATGGGCTCGGAGATATGGCTGATGGTTTTGGAGGAGGCTGGACGAAAGAGAGGGTATTAGAAATAATGAAGGACTCTCATATTGGTGCTTTTGGTTCAATTAGTATTAGTTTATTACTTATTATAAAAGTGGCTTCTCTCACTAATGTTATAGAGAATGGAAATTTTTCTCTGATTATTCTCATTATGAGTTTTTCTCGATTTTTTCTTGTTTTCCTAGCTCATGTATCTCCATATGCAAGAAAAGAGGGAGGGACAGCGCACTCTATCGTTGGAGAAGCAAAAATACACCATGTAGGAATATCTTTCTTACAGGTATTGCTTCTCTCTTTCTTTTTTAAAGAATATGTATTACAAGTAATCTTACTTTTTATTGTTGGGTTCATTACATCTCTTTTTATCCTGTATAAAGGGAAAAAAAGGATAGATGGGATAACAGGAGATATGTTAGGGGCAACATGTGAAATAAGTGAAGCATTAATGTTAATTATTGCTTCTTTGTAGAAGGTCTTGCAAAGACCGATCTAAATAGGCAAAATAGGTAACCAAAATAAGGAGACGATATCATGAATAAAAGTCGCTGGGGAATTCTCGGAACCGCAAAGATTGCTCAAACCCAACTCATCCCATCTCTACAGAGTAGCGAGTTATGTGACCTCGTCGCTGTTGCCTCTCGGGATATTGAGAAAGCAAAACAATATGCTAAGAATAATCGCATAAGTACTTACTATGGCTCTTATGAAGATATGCTTAATGATGAATCCTTAGATATTATCTATGTTCCTTTACCAAATCATCTACATGTCGAATATATAGAGAAAGCAGTGAAAAGTGGGAAACATGTCCTCTGTGAAAAGCCGATTGCTCTGAGCGTAGAAGATGTTGAGCGCCTTATTGCACTTCGAGATAAAACAGGTCTCATGATAGGTGAAGCGTATGCGATGTATCATCAACCTCGATTGAATGAGGTGAAAAGATTACTCGATAGTGGAGATATTGGAAAACTTCAATATGCTAATGGAGTATTTTTTCTCACAAACAAAGATAAAAACAATATAAGAAATGCATATACGGTAGGTGGAGGTGCTCTATGGGATATCGGAGTATATCCTATTGCCGTAGGGCGCTATCTCTTTGGTGAAGAACCTATAGAGGTGAGCTGTATGATTGAAAAAGATGAGAACTTCGGAGTTGATCATTTCACTACTGGGATCCTTTCATTTCCAAGTGGGGGAAGGCTCTCTTTTAGTTGTGGTATGAAGCATCCACCTCACACCCATATGAGCCTTTATACCCAATCACAAAGAATCGAGCTTGATAGGGCATTCTTTAGTGATTATCCAAAAAGCCAGTATTATGAACTCTATAGAGGAGATTTCCCTTCTGAAGGTAAAAAAGTTAATTTTGATCCGGTTGATCAATATAGAGCTGAGTGTGATGCTTTTCATGAAAGTGTTTTTCATGGTCTCCCTTTTAAAGGGTCTTTAGAAAACTCCTTAAACCAGACTAAAACACTTGTTGCTTTATTTAAATCAGCAGAATCCAAAAAAAATGAAAGAGTATAGCGTATGAAAATTGTTTGTTTAGATCTAGAGGGAGTGCTTGTCCCTGAAATTTGGATTAATGTGTCTATTAAGACAGGAATCAAGGAACTGATGCTTACAACACGTGATGAACCAGATTATGACGTGTTGATGAAAAAAAGAATTTCTATATTAAAAGAACATAATCTTACCCTCTGTGATATTCAGGATGTGATAAATACGCTCATCCCGTTAGATGGTGCGATTGATTTCTTAAATGCTCTTAGAAAGAAAACTCAAGTTGTCATTCTTAGTGATACCTTCAGTGAGTTTGCCTCTCCTCTTATGGCTAAGTTAGGATACCCTACAATTTTTTGCAACTCTCTTATTGTTGATAATAAAGATATAATTCAAGGATATTCTTTGCGCCAAATTGATGGGAAGAAGCATGCGGTTCTTGCTCTTCAAAGTATTGGTTTTACTGTACTTGCTGCAGGAGATTCTTATAATGATCTTAGTATGATAAAGAATGCAGATGATGGAGCTTTATTTAGAGCTCCGGATAAAATAATTGCAGAAGAGCCAAATCTTCCTCATACAACAACATATGAAGGATTTATGAGAATAATTGATCATTTTTTAGAAAATAATTAAAAATAATGCTTGACGTATCACTAAAAGATAGCCATCTTTATTGATACTGTTTGAAGTATATATGCCGAGGTGGTAAGTATGAGTCAAGAGTTCATAGATGAGATGGAAAAACGTCTCATTGAGTTGAGACAAGAGATTGTAGAAAGTATTGCTAGTGAAGATGAAGATTTTAGATCTCTTGTCAATGCTATGGGCATTAAAGATGATGGGGATGTTGCTAGCGATGATATGATGGTGAAGAAAATGGAAACACTCAATCAGATTGCAGCAAATCGCTTAAAGAGTGTTGATGCAGCACTTGCTCGTTTAAAGAATCATCGTTATGGTATGTGTCTGCAATGTGGTGCTAAAATCCCAGAGGAACGTCTGAGGGCGATCCCGTACGCTGTAATGTGCGTATCATGCAAAAGTGGTGAAGAGGGAAATAAAAAGCGGGCTTGGTAAAGGTTTCTCTCCTCCCAACTGTTATAGTAAAATCACCTAAGGAATGGATTATTTTTTATTTCCCTTCCTATAGTAGTTTCTTTCCCATGACCTGGATACACAATCGTCCTAGGGTTAAGTGTGAGTAGCTTTGTTTTTATCGAAGTAATCAGATCTTGTGTGGATCCCGTAGGCAAGTCTGTCCTTCCGACCGTATTTTGAAATAATGTATCTCCACTAAATAAGATTCCATCCCTCTCACTATATAAGCATACTCCACCCGAAGTATGCCCTGGTGTATGTAGAACTTGTAATTCACAACCACTAATCACTTCTCTATCTTTAAATAGGTGGGTAGGATGTGGGAAATCGTGTTCAATGTCTTTTACTACTTCTAGTAGGGAAGGATCCACTTGTTGTAAAAAGGAGTGTAGTTTTTTTAATCCACCTTCCCCTATATACTGTGCATCTGATGGGTGAATGCAAATATCTGCATCAGGAAAATGTTGTGTGAGAATTTTTATTCCTAGAATATGATCAAAGTGGCCATGGGTAAGTAATATACCTTTTAGCTGAAGGTTTTGAGAAATAATTCTATTTTTCAGGAAATTACTATAGTCACCTGGGTCAATAACCCAGGCTTCCATACTATTGTGATACAGGTAGCAATTAGTTCTTAATGGCCCAATTGCAAAAGATTCGACGAACAATCTCTATTCCTTGTTTGAGTAACTTACAGCAGCAACTCTGCCTCTGATTTCAATGCCGTTAAGGATTTCAATTGCTTTTTCAGCTTTATCCCCATCTAGCGTCACAAATGAATATTTATCATGAACACGAATTGAGTATATCTCTTCCTTAGTGATTTCGAGTTTATCACAAATGATCTGAGAGAGTTCTTTAGCATAAAGGCGTCTCATTTTTCCAATATTTATATAGATTGTTCGTGACCCATCAGGAAGTTCCCTTGGTTGGGGAACTTCTTTTTTAATTGGTGCATTTACTTTTGCAACAGCTGGTTTCTTAAGAGGTGTTTTTCGCTTTTCTGCAGTCGAACTACTTCTCTTAGGTGAATTGAGTTGTAAGTATTCTCTTAATAAAAAGGCACTTACATTCGCCCTTTGAGTGAATGGGACATTTTTTTTGAATGCCTTTTTTAGAGCTTCAAGCTCTTCAGGTTGGGAATCAACTCTTACTTTTGCAGCTAAAAGTTGAAGTTTGCCTGCAGTCACATCTTCTTGTGTTGGTGAGAGTTTAGTCTCTTGGTCCATGAGTAATGTCTCCTTGGATGTGGTAATCTTGATTGCCTCACTAGATTTGATAATGGTGACTATACGATGGGTTTCTCTTTCCCATGTAAATAAATGTTTTACCAATTCCATCAATTCTTCAACAGTTACCCCAACAGGGACGACTGTGATTGCTTGGTTACCAGCATCTTCTTGTAATTGTGTAATCTCACTACTGCTGATTAATTTATATGGTAGTGATAATTTTGCTTTAAAGAGGCGTGTGTTTAAAGCATTTTTTGGTACTGACTCCCCTAATACAACGTAATAGAAGTCTCCGCTAAGTGTGTAAAGGATATCTTCAATTGATTTAGCACTCACAGCTTGGCAGATGATATTCGTTATAGGATATCTGCTTCGGTACCAGGAAGAAAGAGAGATGGTAAATTGTTCATCAAATAGTTCCTGTACCTCTCGTTGAAGGTCGCCAGTGGTATGACAATAATATTCAATATACGTATCTTTATTAATTTTTGTGAAGATGAACCGGCAGTCATCTATAAATAGTTGTTTTCGTACATTGAAGTCGGGGATTGTTTCATCCTCATTTTGGATGAAGGAATGGAGAACTACTACATGACCACACGTAAGAAGGTCAATATTATCACGTCTAATGTGATCTATTGCCCTATTCGGGGTAGTAATGAGTATTCTCGATTGTTTGTGCAATGCACTAAGATTTTCTTTGGGAGTGTTCTCCTCGCTTAAATAAATACCTGAAAAAAGGGAGGCATATTCTTTTTTTTCTTTAATAATTTCAAGCAAATCCTGATCGACAAGAAAGATAATTGAGGGCGAGGAGATTGAGCCTTTTTTTTGTTCCTTAGCAATTGAGGATGCTCTATATAAAGAGGCTTCCAAGACGTATTCTCCACACTCAATACATATATTGTGAGCAGAAGTAATTGTGTTCATTTTTTCTAGTGTTTTTTTTAACGGAGAGGGAATTGATGCTGTATTCATTCCACCTCCAAGGAGAATTGATTCATGCGCTGCTCTTTTAACTGACCTTCTTTTTTAGAATATACATCGAAGCTTCCTTTGTCAAGAAACTCTAGTTATGCTATTATAGCATAGCTTGCCAGCTGAGGAGAATGCATGGGTCGTCAAATGATTCAAATTGAGGAAATAGCACGAGAGATAGAACATGTTTCTTCTGATTTACAAGGTTTATATGCCTCATTAGCTGAATATGCCCGATTCTATCCTCAATTAGCTGAAAATGCAGACACTTTCGCCCTTTACCAAAAGTTTGTTTATTTGGTAGAACAGAGCGATTCACTTACAACCAAAATCACGATGCTTAAAAATCTTCATGATTCTATCCTTGACGGAAGTAATAGGGTTAAAGAAATTGAGAAAGACAAGAAAGAAATTAGCGAAAAATTAAATCTTCTGTATAGTAGGATTGGAGCGATTGCATGGGAAGAGTCATATTCAAATGTCTTAGACCAATCAATTTTAGAATTGATTCCAAAGATAACTCAGCTACACAAAGAGTATTCTCATTTAACTACAAGGCATTATAATGCGAAGAACAAGGCGACATCCTCTCTCTGGTTTATGAAAATCCCATTATCTGTTCAAGAGAGAATTATGAAAGGACAGCTCGATAATCTTCTAAAAAATAATACAAAATTATTTATTGAATTTGGTCGAATAATCGCTGAATCATCTCTTATCCCCTCCTTGATTAGCGATAGCGCACCTCAAATTCAAGAACAATATATCGAGTATCTCTCGCTTATTAAAATGAAAGATGATGAACTTGTTGTGGTGAAGGAGCAAATGTCATCAAGCAAGAGCCAGCTCGAACAAGAAGGGATGGGCGTATCCATAGCAAAGAGAATCGGAGAATTAGAGACAGCGCTAAAGGAATCTTCTAAACAACGGAGACTTTCTGCAATTATGTATGGCAAAACGCTTACAACTATCATGAGTTGTGAGGAGAGTAAAGAGTACCCCTCAGCAGTGAGAGAATGCTTTGATGCAATAATTGAACAACAATATATTAAGACACAGCTTCTTAGAACTACAAAAAAATTGAATATTGAAAAAAAAATAGAGGAATTAGTTCTTCTCCTTCGACAAGATGAGGATCATGTGCTTCATATAGAAGTGCAGATTGGGCAGCTTAATCATCAAATAGAAGAGATTCATAAGGCAATGGCAGAAAAGAAAGAACAGATTGGATCATTCCAACAACAACTGTTGAAAGTGCTACCAGTTGAGAGTAGTGATGAGTGACAGAGAGAAGAATGCTCAAAAAATTGCTCGTGAGATGAATAAGAGGGTAGATACATACCGAAAAGAATCTCCTCCAACTAAAGAACAAGCAAAACTATTGGTTGAGCAAAAAAGGATATTAGAGAAAAAGAATAGTAGGATTGTACCTGTTCACAAACCTAATTCCGGTACAACTCCTAAAGGGAAATATGCCTCTTCTTCTACAGCAAAGAAGCCGAATAGTGCTCACACTCCATCAAAGAAAAGTCCTACTACTAAACCTTCTTCAACAATAAAGAAAAATGCTACGAAAAAAGCTCAAACATCTCGCTCCAAAGTAGTAAGAAAGAGTCATGAAGCAGATAAGAAACAACACGAGAGTAAGAAGAAAAAAAGCTTCATTTCAAAGCGCAATATCTATATAATATCTTCAATACTTCTCTTCACATTCATTACTAGTACTGTCTCAATTCTTTTATTAAAAATGGGACGACAGAGGGTTGAGGTTGCTCCTCAGACCGAGTTTGTCTCCCTTGAAATTTTGAATGGAATGAACGCAACACAAATTGCAACATTACTAGAATCTCATCAAATAATTGATAATGCAGGTAGTTTTGTTGAATATCTTATACAAAAGCATGATGAAGGTAATCTACTTTCAGGGATTTACAATTTCAAGAAACTAAGCAGCTATGAGGAAGTTAGAAAAATCCTTACACAAAAAAATATCGAGGTGTCTTCACGTATTACAATATTCAAAGGGGCGACTGTACGAGATATAGATAATCAACTTACCGCATTACAACTGATCAAGAGTGGAGATTTTATCGAGGCACTTGAAAAGGAAAAAGAAATAAGGCATCTCTCTTTTATTGAAGGGTGGATCTATAGTGATGTTTATGTTGTTGATAAAGGACCTCTTTTAGCATCTACACTTGCCTCGCTCGTTATAGATAGACTTTACGACTTCTTAAGAGAAGAAATGGAATCAATCGATGAAATAGACTATAGTATTGATCAAATTATTATCATAGCTTCTATGATACAGCGAGAGACACAAGATGCCACTCAAATGCCAGATATTGCTCAAGTAATCTATAATAGACTAAAGAGAAATGAACCTCTTGGGATAGATGCAACTACTCGTTACAAACTTGATGTTTGGAATAGAGAATTGGAGAGAAAAGATTTCTCTGCTTCAGGAGAATATGATACGAGAAGAAGAATAGGGCTTCCTCCAACAGGGATTGGATCAGTTGGGAAAGAATCTTTACAGGCAGCGCTTAGACCTGCAAACCATAATTACCTCTATTATTTTCATGATAACGAGGGGAACTTGCATCTCTCGCTTACATATGAAGAGCATAAAGGCAAGTATGAAGAGCTTTCTAAGTGAGTAATTTAATTCTTGATATTGTGTTTTTCTTTTTCTTATAGTATGGTAACTCTTAGATTTTAGCACTTCCTGCCGGCGTGGTGAAATTGGTAGACACGATAGACTCAAAATCTATTGAGCGCAAGCTTGTGTCGGTTCAAGTCCGACCGCCGGTACTATTTACAGTGTAACAAAGCTCTCTTAAGCATTTTAGCCTTAAATTGAGCTTGCCATACGATTGTTACTCAAACATAACAAATAACTTCCTCAACGAAGCATTCCCTATCCTTCTTATTCAATCTTATGGATATGAAAAAATCTTTACATATTAGAGAAATGTGAGGATTGAATACGTAACTTCAATATAATAGCCCATGAAGCCTATACAGTCTTGACAATTGCATTCACAATATGGTTCTATGTTTTCCTGCGAGGAGTTAATACATGGAATTTTTAACAACAGAAACATTTAAAGAAAAAGTATTCGACTGGGAAGAGAGTAAGGATTGGAAATTCAAAGGGGAGCTCCCCTGTATCATAGATTTCTATGCCGACTGGTGTGGTCCCTGTAAAATGGTTGCCCCAGTGCTTGAAAAATTGGCAATAGAGTATGAAGGGAAGATACATATCTACAAAGTTGATACGGAAGATCAGCAAGAGCTCGCAGGTATGTTTGGAATCCAGAGTATTCCTTCGATTCTTTTCTGCCCTATGGAAGGGCAACCTCAGATGGCTACGGGAGCTTTGCCGAAAGCCTCCTTCGAGAGTGCAATTGCCGATGTCTTACAAGTAAAAAAATAATTGAGTAATTAGAGTTCCGGCGACACCAGCTCTGTGCTGTTGTTTGCAGTGAATCCGAAGATTCTCTATCTTATCTCTGAATTGAACAATTAATACACATTACTCTTTATTCTCTATACCTGTGTTGTCGTAGAGGTCAAATTTAATCAATCTGATTTTCTCTATATTTTGGTATTACATCTGTAGAAACATCTTCAACAGAACATGTAAAATAACTATCAGAACAGATAGTCTGTTCATTCCAGAAATGTCTTTTTAGAGAATACTTAAAATTGGACCTTGAATTATATGTTCTCATAGGGATACAAGAAAGCATGAAGATCAGTTGGCAAAATCTCACAGAAGATTAAGCAAAAAGAGGAAAAATTCACTAACCTGGTACAAAGCGAAGCACAGAGTTTCACTTGTGCATGAGAAGATAGTTAAATCCAAAATAGTTTGCCTATTATCGATCAAAAAGTATTATCATGCGTTTTTACGTAAAGGTTGTAAGTTCAAGATTAATATAGATCAACCTATGACATCTTGATTTTTTTGAGGGAAGATACATACTATATTATATAATATTCATAAAAAAAAACTTGCTTATTTAGGTAATTTTATTATAAGTTATATGACATAGGAGGTTATTTGATGGCATCAATACCCGGGCTCTGGGCATTTGTTGTTTCTGCAGGCCTCATGATTTCCTTATGGATTTTCAGTACCCAGTATATTAAACAACCCATTGGACGAGCATTTTTTCTTCTTGTTTCCTCTGCATTATTTTGGCTCTTGATGTATATTGGGGAGCTTGTGGTTGAAAGTTTCTCTGTAAAACTTATATTTGTTCGATTACAATTTATTGGAATTAATACGCTTCCCGTCGCATGGCTTATTCTCTCAGTATTACACACAAAAGTGAAATTGAAAAAATGGGTATGGTATTTGATAGCTGCTGTATGGGCTACCTTATTCATTTTTATTTTTATTATCCCTACTCCAAACTATTTCTGGGGAAATCCTAAAATGGTTTTATTAGCAGAGTCAGCTTTACTGTACGTGATTGATTATAATTATGGTCCATTATTTTATATCCTGCTTACCCCCTTTACGTATATCCTACTCTCTATTTCTTTTGTATTTATGGTAAAAGGATTGTCTAGAGGACATGTGTTTTATCGTAAACAACTTAATCTCGTGATAACAGGGACTGTTATTCCAGCAGTTATTAACCTTTTTTATATAATAGGTATTACACCTATTCCTCATGTTAATTTCTCTTCAGCAGGAATGATTATTAGTGAAATTCTTGTTGGGTATGCACTTTTTAGATATAGATTTCTCGCCGTATCACCTATTGCGAGAGAGCTTATTATTGATACCATGCTTGATAGTGTTATAGTTGTGGATACCAATTTGAACGTCTTAGACGTGAATTCAGCAGGAAAAGAGCTTCTTAATACTCATGGCGTAGAAATCGGGAAGAAGTTATACGAAATAGTGCCTACAGAAATCATGGATTCACTCTATTCAATTATGAAAGCAGGAAATAAGGAACCTATGCTGTTGACTTTTGTAAATCGAGTATACGATGTGCATATTAATCCTCTCATTGAGTTTGGAGGAGAGCATAATGGTTATCTAATCATGTTCCATGATGTGAGTGAAAGAGAGATGCTCCATCGTCAAGTGAAGGTGAGTGCTACACTAGATCCGCTTACCCAGATACTTAACAGGAAAACTCTCTTTGAACTAATCGAAAAGCACAGAGAAAAGATCTATGGAACTGAGAGATCTCTTTCTTTGATTATGATGGATATAGATCATTTCAAAGAGGTTAATGATACCTATGGGCATGAAGGTGGCGATAAGGCAATTGAAAAATTAGTTGATGAGGTTCAAAAAACACTAGGGAAGAAAGATCTTTTTGGCCGTTATGGAGGTGATGAGTTTGTTGTTGCCTTGGTGGATGCATCATTTGAAAGAACCCTAGAAGTTGCAAGAATTATACATTCTCGAGTTACTTCATCGCTCATTAGCTCTAGAAAAGCAACCTTTATGATTCAACTTTCTCTTGGTGTCGTTACCTTTGGTGGCGAGGGAAATTTCCCAGTTTCGTCCACAAGTGATGAGCTTGTTGCATTTGCAGATAGTGCACTATACAAAGCAAAAGATGAAGGAAAAAATACTATCGCTTTTGTACATCCCTCGCAGGGGAAAAAAATCGACCCCCAATTAGAATTTGAGGGCCTGAGTTAATTATAGGAAAAATTAGCCTAAAAGCCTGTTCATGTCTTCCATTGCGGTTGAAATTGGGGTAATGCCAAAGGTCTCAACTAGAATTTTTAGCACATTAGCACTTACAAATGCAGGCAGAGATGGTCCAAGGTGGATATTTTTTACCCCTAAGTGAAGAAGGGTTAATAAGACACATACTGCTTTTTGCTCATACCAAGACAATATAAATGAAAGTGGTAATTCATTGACACTTACTTCAAATGCATTTGCTAGAGCTAAGGCTACCTCAATAGCACCATAGGAGTCGTTGCACTGACCCATATCTAGCAGTCGTGGAATATTACCAATGTTTCCGAGTTTCATGTCATTAAATCTAAATTTACCACAGGCGAGAGTGAGGATAACGGTATCCTTAGGTGATTTTTCAACAAATTCAGTGTAATAGTTTCTTCCTACACGAGCACCGTCACACCCTCCGACAAGGAAGAAATGCTTGATATCGCCTTTCTTTACAGATTCAATTACTTCACCTGCAACAGATAGTACTGTTGCTCGGCCAAATCCTGTGGTCATAGAAGTACCACCATTAATACCAACCATACTTCTATCTTCAGGATATCCTCCAAGACTTAGAGCTTTTTCAATTACTGGTGTGAAATCTTTATCTTTACCGATATGAATAAGTTCTGGATAAGATACTACTTCTGTTGTGAAGATTCTGTCTTTGTAATTATCTTTTGGAGGCATCAAACAGTTTGTTGTGAATAAAACCGCACCAGGAATGTCAATGAACTCCTTCTGCTGATTTTGCCATGCTGTTCCAAAGTTACCTTTAAGATGAGAAAATGCTCTGAGTTTGGGATATCCATGAGCCGGAAGCATTTCACCGTGAGTATAAATATTAATTCCTTTTCCCTCAGTTTGAATGAGTAGCTGATATAAATCAAATAAGTCATGACCACTCACTACAATAAAAGGACCCTTCTCAATAGTGAGCGGAACTTCTATTGGGGTAGGATCCCCATAGGTTTCTGTGTTTGCAGCATCGAGTAATTTCATGCATGCAAGATTCACTTCACCTGTCTTTAACACAAGTGGAAGCAATTCCTCAACACTTCCCTTTTCTCCGATCGCTCTCATTGCAGAGAAGAAGAAATCATTAACCATTTTGTCTTTGTATCCAAGCACCCACGCATGGTATGCATAGGCACCCATTCCCCTTAATCCTAGTAAAATGAGGGATTTTAATGATCTTATATCTTCATTATCTTGCCAAACTTCTTTCATGGTGTAGATGTTTAAAGTCCCTTCATAGGAGAGAGTTTTCGATTCGATTCTAGAAATAAGATTCTTTAATGTGACATCATAAAAATTCACATTCGTAATCGCGGTAAACATTCCTTCTAGCATGATATGATAGGTTGCATCGTCAATAACCTTATCTTGAGTGGCGACCGCAAGTGCTACAAGTGCGCCTGTCATATCATCTTGAAGGTTAGATATATCTGCAGTTTTTCCACATACCCCTTTAGTAGTACATGCAATCCCTTTCGCTGTTTGTTCACATTGGTAACAAAACATTTCGTCCATAAATTTTCTCCTTGTGTATTAGGTCCATAATGAGATTTTAGTAGTAAGTAAATGATTTTAATGTGAGTTTATTGTTGTTTGATCACGAAAACTCGTAATACAGATTCTCCCCCATTTTGGAGGTTCATCATTGTATGTGCTGGGACATTGATAATATTCCCCTCACTGTAAGTGTGAAAATCTTGATCTCCAAAGGCAACTTTTAGGGTTCCCTTTGCGACGATCATATGCGCATCTTCTAGTGTTGGATGAGGATCAGCTCCCTCTCCTATAGCAAGTGTGAGTACGTTAATTCTTACTCCACAGTCATCTACCATTCGTTCAACTTTTGTGGTATCACCAGTATGGTGTTGGTATACTTTCTCTATCATAATCACATCCTCTTTATTCTCTTCTTTTGCCAGAAATACTTTCAATATTGATAACAAAAACAGCAGTTTTTTGTATCGCTCGTTGTATGTATAGGTCTCCTTCTTTTAGGAATGAAGGACTATACTTTTCAACTAAAGCGAGTAAGCCTTTTGATTTCTCTTCATTACTCTTTGCAATATAACCATTACCCATCACGATTACCGACTCATATTCTGTAGAGAATTTTTGAGGTAAAACATGTGTTTTTCCTACTGCTACAAAGCAAACGGATGAATTCTTTTGTAATACATCAATCTTTTTTCCTTCTAAGGCTCCGTGGAGGTAGATTTTTCTATCAACCACTGCAAATGACAGGGGGAGTGCATATGGACTATTATCCTCATCTACAAGGGAAAGGATTCCATACTCACATTTTTTTAAGAGTTCTAATGCCTCTTCACTACCTATTTCTCTATCTTTTCTTCTCATCATGAAAGATATCATATGATATGATGTAACATATTTCAAATGGTTGTTATGTTGCAAATGCAACAAAAAGAGTTTTTTTTAAATTATTATTATTATATTTTGTATTCTTTTTAGTAAATATTCATAAAAAATGGTATAAATATACATAATACCCCTGTACAAAAATCATAATTGAATATATATACAGATATAGAGATATTATTACTAGGAGTCAGAATATGGTAAAAGTTGGAGTAATAGGGGCAACAGGCTATGCAGGTGCAGAGTTAATGAGACTATTACATATGCACAACGAAGTTTCATCTATCATCGCTTCTTCTGTGAGTTATAGTGGAACTCCATTCTCTTCAGTGTACCAAAACTTTTCATCAATTGATGATGATGTGTGTGTCCCAGTCGATATTAATGAACTTTCTCAGGAATGTGATGTTATTTTCTTATCTCTCCCTCATGGGATAGCGAGTAAGATGGTAACTCAAGAAATTCTTGATAGATGTATTATTATAGATCTTGGAGCTGACTATAGATTGAAAGATGTAGATACGTATACTAATTGGTATCATACAGAACATTATTCAAAAGAACTCATAGATCAAGCAGTATACGGATTATGTGAATTATATAGGGAAGAAATCAAAGAGAGTCGTCTTATTGCAAATCCTGGCTGTTATACAACCTGTTCTATCCTCTCTTTAGCGCCTTTGCTTTCAAGCAATCTTATTGATACAAAATCAATTATTATTGATGCAAAAAGTGGAGTTAGTGGAGCTGGACGTAAAGAGCAACTCAGTACTCTCTTTGGTGAAGTGAATGAATCTATTAAGGCATATAATATCTCATCTCACCGTCATACTCCTGAAATTGAACAAGAACTCTCTTTAATTCATAATAAAGGGAAAAAAGGTGATGATGTGATAATATCTTTTACACCTCATCTCATTCCTATGAACAGAGGAATTCTCACTACAAGCTATGCAACACTTAAAGATGGGGTGACAAAAGTAGATGTTGATAAAGCATATAGTATAATGTATGAGAACGAACCGTTTATTCGTCTTAAAGAAGGGAAGGATTTTCCAGAGACACGATTTGTCAAAGGGTCAAATTATGTTGATATTAATTATGTAATTGACAAGAGAGTTAACCGAATAGTTGTTATCGGAGCGTTAGATAATTTAATGAAAGGAGCTGCCTCTCAAGCAGTTCAGAATATGAACATAGTGTTTGGTTTTCATGAAAATGAGGGATTAAAGTTCATCCCATTTTTTCCAGCATAATAAAAAGTGAGGAAGTAGATATGGAATTAATTGAAATGGGAGTTTTAGCTCCAAAAGGATATAAAAGTGGCTCGGTTGCATCTGGTATAAAAAAAAGGAAGCTTGATATGACACTTCTTGTGAGTGATTCATACGCTACAGTTGCTGGTGCTTTCACGACTAACATTGTAAAAGCTGCACCTGTTGTGTATGACGAAGCCATCGTAAAGCAGAAGGGAAAAGTAAAAGCAATTCTTATAAACAGTGGAAATGCAAATGCTTGTACTTCCGTGCAAGGAGAAAAAGATGTTCTTACAAGTACCAATGTAGTAGCGAGCAATCTTGGATGTAAGCGCGAGGAAGTGTTAATGTGTTCTACCGGTGTGATTGGAGTTCCTCTTCCTATGGATAAGATTGAAAAGGGGATTGAACTTTGTGTCTCTCATCTAGGTGATTCACTACACCACAGTAATGAATGCGCTAAAGCGATTCTTACAACAGACACATTTGTAAAAGAGGTTGCCGTCGAGTTCCTTATTGAAGGGAAACCTGTTCGCATCGGTGGAATTGCGAAAGGTTCTGGAATGATTCATCCCAATATGGCAACGATGCTCTCTTTTATTACAACAGATGCTAATGTGGATCCCACATATCTTCAAAAATTACTCGGAGAAAGTATCTCTACTTCATATAATATGATAAGTGTAGATGGAGACACCTCTACAAATGATACAGTCCTCGTACTCTCAAATGGGGCGAGTGAGACAAGTGAGATTAATGAAAAGAGTCCTTACAAAGAAGAGTTTGAAAAAGCATTCACTTTTGTTCATACAGAGCTTGCAAAACTTATTGTAAAAGATGGGGAAGGTGCAAGTAAATTTATTGAAGTGAATGTTCTTGGAGCTTCTACACAAAAAGATGCGACCATTATTGCTCGTTCAATCATCAGCAGTTCATTAGTCAAAACAGCATTCTTTGGGTCTGATGCAAACTGGGGTAGGATACTCTGCGCTATGGGATACAGTGGAGGAACTTTTGACCCAAAGAACGTCACAATGAGTTATAAAAGTGATGGTGGTGAGATCATCGTAATGGATAAAGGTGAGCCAATTGCCTTCAATGAGCATCTTGCAAAAAAAATTCTTACTCATAATGTAATATTTTTAACAATTACATTAGCCGACGGAACTTCCCAAGCTACAGCTTGGGGATGTGATCTCAGTTATGATTATGTGAAAATCAATGGAGATTATAGAAGCTAATGAAAGATGCAATAGAAAAGGCACATGTTTTAATAGAAGCTCTTCCGTATATAAGGAAATTTGCAGGATCTACCGTTGTTGTTAAATATGGCGGATCCGCAATGGTTGATGAAGAAATTAGGCTTTCAGTTATTCAAGATATTGTGATGATGAAGCGGATTGGATTCAATCCGGTTGTAGTTCATGGTGGAGGAAATGCCATCACAGATTTACTTAAGAAACTTGGGAAAAAAAGCACATTTGTTGATGGAATGAGGGTCACTGATAAAGAGACCGCAGAAGTAGCTGAAATGATTTTGTGTGGAAGTATTGGTAAAAGCCTTGTTCAGTCTTTACAATCCCAAGGAATACAAGCTGTCAGTATTAGTGGAAAGGATGGGGATACTCTCATTGCGAGGAAAAAACTTCATGAAGGGAAAGATCTTGGGTATGTTGGTGAAATAACTCACGTTGATACAACTCTTTTACATTCACTTATGAAAAATGATTTTATTCCTGTTGTAGCACCTATTGGAACTGATGGGAAAGGGAATACCTATAATATCAACGCTGATTATGCTGCAAGTGCTATTGCAGGAGCTCTTCAGGCTCAGAAGTTAGTATTTTTAACAGATGTTGAAGGAATATTGAGAGATAAAGATGATCCTTCTTCTATCATGAGACGATTAACTTTACATGAGGCTGAGAACTATATTTTAGATGGAACAATTAGTGGTGGAATGATCCCAAAAGCACAATGTTGCATGGATGGAATCCATCAAGGAGTTGAGAGTGTTCACATTCTTGATGGGAGGATGCCACACTCACTGCTATTAGAGATATTCACCAATGATGGTATTGGTACAATGATGACTCGTTAAGGATGGTTTTTATGAATAATCTTATCAAAGAGGGGCAGAGTACCTTTGTTAATACATATGCTCAATTCCCGATAGTTCTCGATGGTGGTGATGGGTGCTATGTGCACGATATTGAAGGGAAGCATTACCTTGATATGGTTGCAGGAATCGCAGTCAACTCACTTGGATATAATGACAAAGAATTCAATGAAGCTCTTAAAACCGTGATAGATAATGGACTCTTACATTGCTCAAATCTTTACTACAATCAATATGCCATTAAAGCAGCATCTCTTTTATGTGAGTTGAGTGGGATGGATAAAGTCTTTTTTTGCAACAGTGGCACTGAGGCAAACGAAGCTGCACTCAAGCTTTCTCGAAAATATGGGAAAAGCTTTGAAGCCCAAAGAGACCAGATTATTACCATGGAGAGCTCGTTTCATGGAAGAACCTACGGTTCGATGAGTGCTACAGGGCAAGTTAAGTATCAAAAATCTTTTACTCCATTAGTTCCTCATATTATTCATACTCCCTTAAATGATTTTGATGCATTAGAAAAGAAGGTTGGCAGTAGTACCTGTGCGATTTTTGTTGAAGTTATCCAAGGTGAGGGGGGTATTAAATGTGCAGATCCTTCTTTCTTGCAGAAAGTGAGAACTCTATGTGATGAAAAAGAAATATTATTAGTATTCGATGAAGTTCAGTGTGGAATGGGAAGAAGTGGAAAAGCTTTTGCTTGGCAACATACTCATGTAGTTCCTGATGTAATGACACTTGCAAAAGCATTAGGAAACGGAGTTCCAATAGGAGCAATGGTTGTCAAAGGAAGAGCCTCTGATGTCTTTGCTCCTGGCGACCATGCAGCAACTTTTGGAGGAAACCTATTAAGTACCGCCGCCGCTTTAGTCGTCCTTAATAGGATTAAGAAAGGAGAATTACTTCAACAAGTATCAACTGTTGGTGCCTATTTCAAGAGTGAACTCAATGCTTTAAAGAATGAGTATTCTTTTATTAAAGAGGTCAGAGGATTGGGTTTGATGCTTGGGATGGAGCTTGATAGAGAGGTGAGACCTCTCATCGATGAATGTATGAATCAAGGAATGTTGATAGTATCTGCTGGAACACATGTCCTTCGTTTTGTACCCCCCTTGTGTGTGACAAAGAATGATGTGGACGAAGCTATAACTATTTTGAAGAGAGTCTTTGCTCGATATATAAATTGATTGTCAGGACAGTGGAAAACAAGTATTATTCTTTTAAAAGAGGAGTACCTTGTGCGTTCTAGAAAAATATATATAGTACCAGTCTTACTTATTATGATAATCACACATATCTTTGGTAGTTCAAACGAAGATATGATTATATTAAATAACACAAATTCTCTCATGAGCTCATTTGTACCCATTGAATATGGGAATGAAGAGTTCATGCAACGAATACAAGAAAGAACTAAAGGCGAGCGAGAACCAATTGGTCTCTTACTCAGCGGTGGTTCTGCTCGAGCATTTGCTCATATTGGGGTAATTGCGTATATTGAAGAACTCGGTATTGTCCCAGATTATATAATTAGTAATTCAATGGGTTCTATTGTAGGGATCCTCTATGCTGCAGGCCTTAACAGTAATCAACTCTATGAGATGAGTAAAAATTTGGATGTTTCTACCCTTTTTGATATGACTCTCCCTATGAAAGGTGGCTTGCTTGATCCTTCTAAGTTTGTCTCTTTTGTTTCTTCATATATTGCCAAAGGAAAAGAATTACAAGATCTAGATATCCCGATAATGGTAATAACCGAGGATATTGCGACGAAACGGAGTGTAAGACTCATGGAAGGCGATATTGAGTCTATTTTAGCGGCTTCATTTGCTCTTCCTGTCTACTTCCCTCCTGTTGAATTTAGAGGTCATATGCTCATAGACGGTGGTCTCATCAATTTAGCCCCAGTTGAGATTGCTTACGAATATGGTGATAATGTCATCGTTTCATCAACTTTCTATGAAGGTAAAGGTCTCAATTTACGTGATCCTCTTACAGTACTGAATGTCTCTCTTGATATCGGCAAAAGAAGAAATGGAGCCTATTCACTATATACTCATCCTGAAGCAGTTTGGATCAGGTGTGATGTGGAAGATTTTTCCTTTATGGCTTTTGATAAAATAGATGAATTGAGAGATAAAGGATATTCTTCGGCGAAGGCACAAAATGCAAATCTCCTAAAATTTGCGCAAGAGAATCTTAGTAATGAAGCAAAAATCCAGAAACTTGAGGATTTTAATAACCTTCATACATCAATACTTAATAAATATTCTCTTTTTTAATAGTGTAAAACCAACTACTTTAAATCAACAACTATTTTTTGGGATAAAAAACTTCACCCAACAAAAGGATCAAAAAAATTTATTAATTGATGAATCGATTTTTGGAGTACGCTATCGTCTAGGTATCCCAATGATGGAATTTTCGGTTCTTGGAGGGCTTGCATGGAGTAATAGGGACCTTTCTTCCCCATTTTTTGATATGTTATTGAATGCTTCCTTCTCCCCTTTACCGTTTGTAATGATTGAAGGTGATTACCTCATCTCAGCAGAAAATGGTTGGACTTTTTCCTCGTATCAACGAGGTGAGGTGAAGGTAAGAGAACTATTTTTTAAAAGAAAGTTACTTATTGAACAGTCTGCAAAGATTGAACAACGTACTGATTTACTTTTTGCTCCAACTGAAAGATTAGTCGATGGAGGATTCTCCTTCTGGTATAGAAGTGAAAAAGAGACAAAGATAAATTCTCGTGTCTCATACCAAATTGGGGGAGATTTTGATCGTCAATTCTTTAATTCCATGTTAGCTTTTCAAACACCAATAGCGAAAGATTTTTTTATCGGGGGATCTTATCATGGTCGCTACGCCTTAGATGGTGGTGGTGATGTCCCATTTTATGCATCGGATGAATATTTCTCAACTTCCTCATCAATCATTGATCAAGGTAGGGGAGGACCTGCTAATAATGCTAATTATCTTGTAACAGCGGCTTTACATCTAGATTGGAAACCTTCACAATTCACCCCTTCATTCTCAGAAGCACTGTTGTTAAAGGAAAGCTCTATGGGGGTATTTGGACAGCTACTTTGGTATGAAGTCGCCACATATACACCATATTTCCTTATAGGTTTACAGGCAGAGACAACTCTCTCTCTTCTCGGGCTCAAAGAGGCTCCTTTATCACTTTATACTGGATACGATTCCTTAAGTAATGGCGTTGTGTTTGGACTCAACTTAGGGATTTCTACATGGAATTAGAGAAAGGTCCTCATTTTGATGCATCGAAGCGACAGTTGCCCCCACAGGTATCGCTCCAAGCCGTAGATTTTGATGGATCTGTTATATTTGAAGCTACAGGGAAGTGGTTATACCCCCTTTTTGAGTTAGAGGTCTTTATTGAAGAGCACATGATTGATGCAAGGAATTATTTCCTTCACGACAGAATTGCTGGTAAAGCAGCAGCA
Source organism: Sphaerochaetaceae bacterium (assembly GCA_963663665.2). GTDB lineage: Bacteria > Spirochaetota > Spirochaetia > Sphaerochaetales > Sphaerochaetaceae > SABI01. The sequence continues at coordinate 108,822 of CAXXKP010000001.1, read as the reverse complement.
GCACTTACAACTCGTTTAGGATTTAAATATGTGAAAGCTGAAATGATGAGTTCGTTAGCAACGAATTTATATCAATCTCACCACGTTGTATATTCGTATACTACCTTGGTAGATAAAATTCTCTGTCAAACAGAGAAATTGTTTGAGAATATTGATGACGTGGAAGAGATTTATTCAGTAATTGATGAAAGAAGGAGAGATAAAGCATAAAATAGGTTAAAGCTCTCATTGACACAAAAAAAACAACCTTATATGTTTTACTGATATGAATATCCATACCGTAATCATGGCTCTAACATTAACATTGCTAGCTGGGCTTTCAACTGGAGTAGGTGGGATACTGAGTATGTTTCAGAAAAGAAGCAGTTCTCGGTTCCTTTGTACTTCTCTTGGGTTTTCTGCTGGAGTGATGGTATATCTCTCTTTTGTAGAGATTCTTCCTGAATCGATCATATTTCTTCAAAACACTGGAAAAAGTGAACAATCTAGCAATGTGATTGCGTTAATCTCATTTTTCACTGGAGTTGTAATAATTGGCTTAATTGACCGGTTTGTTCCATCTAGAGATAATCCACATGAAATTCCTACTGTACTTAAGATGGTAGATCACACATATGATGATAATATAGACCATCATCTTATGAGGACAGGTGTATTTAGTGCAATTGCGATTACTATTCATAATATTCCTGAGGGCCTTGCAACATTTTCTTCATTTATGGCAGAACCTCATATTGGGATCAGTATTGCCATAGCTATAGCAATTCATAATATTCCAGAAGGAATTGCAGTCGCTGTTCCTATCTACTTCGCAACAGGAAAAAGAAGAAAATCTCTTATCATCGCAACGCTTTCTGGTTTATCTGAAATGCTTGGAGCCCTACTAGGACTTCTTTTATTTAGTGTGACAAATACTAATTTTATGGTAGGCATAGTTCTTGCTGCAACAGCTGGAATTATGGTTTATATCTCTTTTGATGAACTACTTCCTACAGCAGAACGATATGGAGAGCACCACCTTGCTATCTATGGAGTAATTGCAGGAATGTTCGTTATGGCAATAAGTCTATTACTCTTGTGATGGTTTAGGAAGTGAGAACTCACATCCGCAATAATCTTGGCGGTAGAGATTGAGCATTTTAGAAAGTTCTATAGACCGCATAAAGCCCCCTTTCTTCTTAAAATCGATGGGAACAAATCCATCCTTTTTCTCACCAATCGAGAAAATTGTGAGAGATTTTTTGTGGGGGGATACACTGAGAGTGGTAGTGAAATAGGAAATTCCTCTGTTCTTAGCTTCTATAGCTGCCTCCTGGAGATTATATTCAAAACAGAGCGCACACCGTCCTTTCCCTTCCTGATCCTTTTCATGTCCCTCAATTTTCTTAAGCCAAGAATCATGATGATACTCTTTTTTTATAATAGGAAGAGAGAAATGCTCTCCAACCTTCACTAACTCTTCATATCGTTTTTTCCACTCGGCTTCTGGGTAGATATTACTGTTTGAATAGAACATTTGTATTTCATATCCAATATCATGTAACCGTTCGATACTTGAAGTAGAGCAGGGACCACAGCAACAGTGGAGGAGTAGAAGAGTTTTTGGTTCAACTTTTTGGTCACTTTTCATATCTACTTATCATATAAAAAGAATGAGTCTATGGCAATGCGATAAAAAATATGGCATGATAAGATATCATATTGTTTTAAGGGGCCTTTCATGAAAAATCCCACCTTGCTGGTGGTGCTTATTGCCATCATCATCATTGTGATGATACCAGTATCACAGTCGGTAAAATCGGTACTAGTTGCTTTAGTTTTGCTTGGATTCCTTTTTTTGAAGAGAGGATATTTTTTTGTTGCTCTTGGTTCTTTCTTGCTGAACAAAAAAGGTGAAAGAAGTCAGGCAAGTGCTTGGAAATTATATAATAAAGCATGGAGAGCTGGACTTGCTCCTAACTATGTATTGATGTTAGGAAACCTCTTTGTCCAACGTGGTGATGTAGATATTGCTCTCGAAATATATGACATGATTATTGAAAAGGGTGAGAAAAATAACGCTAAGTATAAGGAAATCTCCAAAAGTGCACGTGTGAGTAGATCGATGGCTCTTTGGATATTAGGTAAAGAAGAAGAAGCAATAGATTCTCTATTTAAAGTCAAAGAGAGTGGGTATTTAGATGCCAACCTTGCAATTAATCTTGGAACATATCTCATCGAGAGTGAACGTCTTGATGAGGCAGAAGTTTTTATTGAAGAGTGCCGTTCTAGCATTCAAGAAGTTGGAGGGATGATAGACAATAGAGGGCATTTGTTATTTCTCACTGGAGCACTATTAGAAGCCGAGGTCCTTTATAATGAATTCATTAAAGACAAAAGTCCTACATTCCCTGAAGCCTATGTACATGCAGGAGAAGTGAAGATGGCTTTAGGCAAGTATAGCAAGGCTTCCTTCTACTTTGAAAAGGCTCTCACTTATCCTTTCTACCAAACATCAACTATCACAAAGAGTGAAGTAGAGCGACTTCTTGGAGAGGTCAAAGATCTTGAGAATGTTGATGTTGATGAAAAAGATTCTATTGAAGAAGATTTGGAATCATCCTTGTATGAGAATGATTTATTTGATGATGAAGATATTGACACCTCTTTAGGTGAATACGATGACGAAGAACCTAATATTGAACTTGATGAGTTAGATTATCGTGATGAAGAAGACGATGAAGTATTTGTTGATCCCGATGACTATTCTCCTTTAGAAAGTGAGCTTTATGATGAACAGGAAGAAGAAGTAAAGGGTTCTTGATAGTAAGGAGTGACATGATACGGTTACTTAAAATCCTCGGTGGAAGGTTTTTTTCGTTTATTATTCTCATGATAATACAGTTAGTATTTCTTGCACTCATTATTTTAAATGTTGTAGAGAGGAGTAATCTCTATCTTACGATAGTGTACGTTCTTGGTTTTACCACAGCTTTCTATGTCCTTTCACGAGATGAACAAGCTGAATATAAAATGAGTTGGGTGATAATCATTCTTGCAGTCCCTGTCTTTGGGGTTCCTTTCTATTTCCTATTTGGAAATAAAAAGACAAAAAGAGCAATCGAGCATCGAGTCAATGATTATAAGCAATTTGTTGTCAATGATGGAAAGAGTCAAGAACTTTTTGACCCAATTGATTTGAGTGAAGTCTCTCTATTTTATAAAAGGCAAAGTGATTATATAACACGACTTACGAAATCAATCGTATTTGATGGAACAAAAGTTTCTTATATTGCAAGTGGAGAGGTTGCTTTCACCCTCATCATAGATGCGATGAAGAAAGCAACAAGATTTATACTCTTAGAGACCTTCATTATAGATTTTGGATATATGTGGGAGCATGTTCTCTCAGTATTAAAAGAGAAAGTAGATGAAGGAATTAGTATCTATCTTCTATATGATGATCTTGGAACTATTCAAAATCTACCTAAGCGGTATGAGAGATATTTGTTATCATTAGGGATTCACACTGTTGTATTTAATAAACTAAAAGCTCACTTGAATCCAAGATTGAATTATCGTGATCACAGAAAAATTATTGTGATAGACGGAGAGGTTGGATTCACTGGGGGGTTGAACCTTGCAGATGAGTACATGAACAGGAAGATTCGATTCGGTCACTGGAAGGATAGCGCAGTAAAGCTTGAAGGGAATGCTGTCTATTCAATGAGTGAGATGTTTTTTCAACAATGGTGTTTTGCTTCTAAGACTAGTGTCGATATTACTCAATTCATGCCGAGGAAACAGTCTGTTAGTGATGGATATGTACAACCTTTTGGAGATTCTCCTCTCGATTCCTATAATGTTTCTGAGAACGCCTATATTCAAATCATCAATCATGCAACTCAGTATGTATGGATTACGACCCCTTATCTAATATTAGACTCACAAATGAGTACTGCTTTGATTATTGCGGCCCAGAGTGGAGTGGATGTAAGAATCATCACACCTGCAATTCCAGATAAGTGGTATGTGCACAGTGTTTCCAGATCTTACTACGGTCCGCTAGTACGTAATGGTGTGAAAATCTATGAATATACGCCAGGATTTATTCATTCTAAAATGTTTGTGTCCGATGATACTGTCGCTATTGTTGGAACAACTAATATGGATTACAGAAGTTTCTATCTCCACTTCGAATGTGGTGTTGCCCTGTACAATAATAGTGCAATATTTGAGGTGAGAAATGATATTGCTAAAACATTTGACCTGAGCAGGGAAATCCCTTCAAATTATGAAAGCACTATACCAATTCTTACCCAATTACTTCGAAACATTCTTAAACTCTTTAGTCCAATGCTTTAAGTATTCCCCTCGCGCTCCTCATTCCACTTGCCCAAGCCGCTGTAATACCTCTTGAGGTTCCAGCTCCATCTCCTGCAAGATAGACATTCTGTGTTACCCTAAAAGCATCGTCAAGATAGATTGGTTTGTTTGCATAGAGCTTAATCTCAGGGTAGTACATAATCGTTGAGGGGTGAAGAACTCCTGGAACTATTGTATCTAAATTCTTCATAGCCTTCCAGATTACTCTCAATATTTTAGAAGGCATTGCAAGAGAGATATCACTCGGGCAGCAATCCTTGAGAGAGGGAGCGAAATCGAAATAATCGTTATTAAAGCTATCTTCTTTACTGCGAGATCCCATTCTAAAGTCACCTACTCGTTGCATTAAGGGCCTTCCTCCCCCTAATAGAGCGGCTTGTAAACCTAAGTTCTCTGCATATGCTTGTCCTGAGGCAAGAGGTTCTGTGAGTTTTACTGTTTTAAGAATTGCAAAGTTAACAAGGCCATTTGCTTTATTCCTCTCAGCAGAATATGCGTGACCATTCACGGAATACCACACATCTCCACGAGCGGTGGTATATTTTTCTTTTACTACGTGAGCTTCCCCACTATTTGTACAGAAGGTTCTCACTTTCTCATCAAAGTAGAATTTAGGGTCATAATAATCTTTTACGATAGGGTAGTGTTCTATTCTGGTCTCTACTCTAACACCAATATCTACAATATTATCTACAAAAGGGACACTAAGAGATTGCAACATCATTTGAAGGAAGTGAAAGCCCTTTCTTCCTGGTGCAATAAGGAGCTTTTTATAGGAAATTTCTCTTTTATTTGTTGTTATGAATCTTTTTTCATCATCCACAGTGAGCATTGTCTCACCAAGTGCGATTGTGACTCCTAGTGCATTGAGTTCTCCAAGGAGTTTTTTTATGAGTAGGAGTCCACCATCAGTTCCTAAGTGAGATTGCATAATTTCAACAAGAGAACAGCCAAGCCGAGAGGCTCTTTTTTTATAGGTTTCAATATTGCTTTTTGTAAGGATAGAGGGAGCAAGGAATGTAATTACCATATCTAGGTATTCATCACTCACCCCTTTAGTCCAATATTCTTCTGGGAACCCTATTGGATACGTGAAATTCATTTTACAATCATTTCGCATTCCACCAGTAGAAAAAGGCTCTTTATCGATCATCAAAATTGATAAATTTGTGTTTTTTTGTGCTATTTCAAACGCCGCCCCCATCCCTGCAGGACCTGAACCAATAATTACCACATCATATGAATCCACGAAACCACTCCTTAAAAAGACATCTCAGTATACATACATTTATTCATGAGGTGAATACTATATTCTTATTTGAGTAGAATAACCTTTAACCACATTATTCGTATTCCCATATACTTACTGAAATAGATGATGAACTTATTATTTTTCCGATCTAATAGACATGAGTTGATGGATGCCTTTAAAAAGAGTATTAAAATATACCAAATACTTTGAATATTTAAAAAAATGGTTATCAGTTTTACATTATATATAATGAATCTAGTTGAACCAAATATGAATGATTTAATGTAGTATGTTATTGTTACTCTACTTGAAGGAGGATGATTTCTTCATGTAAGATACGTGTATGGATGTAGATATTCTTATAGAAAATGCCACGATAATTGATGGATACTGGTCTCATCCTTATACAGGAGATGTTACAATCGTAGGGAACACCATCGAGGTAGTTAGTGCTTGCAGAACATCTTGTAATGCGAAGCGAATAATTGATGGGTCTGGAAAATTTCTTATTCCTGGGATAATAGATATCCACTCACATAGTGATTTGATGGTCGTAGATGAAAAACAATTCAAACATAAAATTGCTATGGGTATCACCACTGAAGTTGTAGGGAACTGTGGAATAGGATCTTTCCCCGCAACAAGAGAAAACGCATTAGAATCACTCAATGTGGATGTATTAGGGAGTGATACCCAGTATACATCTTTTAATCAATATAAAATTGCATATAATAAAGCCCCTCCTTCAACTAATATTATTGCATTGCAAGCTCATTCTCCATTACGTATGGAAGTGATGAAGGAGAGAGTACATCAGAAAGCTTCAAAAGTAGAGATAGAAATGATGAAGAACCTTCTTCATAATTCTTTTGAGCAAGGGGTAAAAGGATTTAGCACAGGGCTCTATTATGATCCCTGTTTATATGCTGACAGAGAGGAATTACTCGCGCTCTTATCTGTTGTAAAAGAACACAATGGACTTTTTTCAGTTCACCATAGGCAAGAAGGAGATGGCGTTCTCGAATCACTTAGTGAAGTTATTGAGTTAGCTCAAATTAGTGGAGTTTCTCTCCAAATATCTCATCTTAAGGCTATTGGGAAAGAGAACCAAAAGAAAGTGCCTAAGATACTCTCTCTCATCGAGAAGGCAAGCGAAGACGGGCTCGATATTTCTTTTGACCAGTATCCATATGAGTGGGGAGCTACGAGTTTATCCTCTCTTTTGCCCCCATATGTACACTCTAAGAGTAAAAGTGAGATTGCCAATCTTTTACATAGTAAAGAGAGAAGAAAAGAGATAAGGAGAGCAATTCTAGATCCTCAGGGATATGATAGTATTATTCACCTCTGTGGGACAGATAATATTACACTCCTTTCATATGATGCAAATCCCTCCTTAGAAAATATGAGTATTGATGAGATAGCAAAAAAATGGAATCTTGATCCAATCGATGCGTTTTTAGAGTTGATTCAAGACACAAAAAACACTGCTCTTATGAGTGACATCACACAAACGAGAGAGTCTATTGAGATGATTATGGCTCATCCTTTAGGATTCTTTTCAACAGATGCAATTTATAGCGGGAAAAATTATCACCGACGCAGCACTCATTCGGTCTCGGATCTTTTTGATAAGTTCTATTTAGAAAAAGAAGTTCTCTCCCTTCCGGATCACATTAAAAGGATGTGTGTGAATCCTGCAAAAAAACTTAATCTAGAAGATAGAGGAATGATTCAAAATGGATATATTGCAGACCTTGTTTTGCTCGACTTTAAAGAGAAAACGTGGATTGATACGGTGATAGTCAATGGGAAAATTGCATATAAAGAGAATGAACAGAAATTAGATTATGAGTCTCTTATCTTATGAATTAAATCTAAAAAGAAATTTCTTTGTTCTCTCATTGGTAGGGTTTACAAGTACATCTTCTGGAGAACCTTGTTCAACGATTACTCCTTCATCCATGAATATTACTCTATTGCTGATATCTCGAGCAAAAGCCATTTCATGGGTAACAACAAGCATACTCATTTTCTCATGAGCTAGTTCTTTGATAACAGTTAATATCTCTCCTGTTAATTCAGGATCGAGAGCACTCGTTGGTTCATCAAAACATAGGACCTGTGGGTCTAGAGCAAGAGCTCGAGCAATAGAGACTCTTTGTTGCTGACCACCAGAGAGTTGGTAGGGGAACGTGTTTACTTTGTCCTCTAATCCCATTTTCTTTAATAAGGAATAGGCATTTTCCTTCGCCTCTTCTTTGCTTCGATGCAACACATGTATTTGTGCTTCAGTAAGGTTTCTTAATACAGAGAAGTGGGGAAAAAGATTAAAATTTTGAAAAACTAAGCCCAAAGAGAGTCTTATCTCTTGTAAGATATGAGATTTTGCATAGACTGGATGAATTGAATCAATTGGGGTATGAACAAGGCGTTTATCACAAATAGAAATTTCACCACTATCGATTTTCTCTAAGTGTGAAATACATCTAAGAAGAGTCGATTTACCGGATCCCGATGGGCCAATAATTGATAATACCTCTCCTTTTTCTAAGGTGAAAGAGATGTCCTTTAGCACTTCTAAGGTTGAGAAAGTCTTTCTAATATTCGAAACAGCAATTAATGACATCAATATCCCCTATTGGTAGTAGTTGAGACGAGTTTCAATCTTCTCAAAGCTCTTAGAGACAATCGCATTCATCACGAAGTAGAACACACCCGCAATAAAAATTGGCATTGTGGAGAATTCTCTAGCTGCTGCATTTTGTGCAACTCTAAATAACTCAGCAACCCCAATAGTTTGAGCAAGAGCTGTGTCCTTCACAAGTGTAATCACTTCATTTCCCATTGCAGGGATGATTCTTTTAATTACTTGAGGGAGAATTATATTGAAAAAAGTATGTGTTTTCGAGAACCCTAATACGTGGGCTGCCTCATATTGGCCAGATGGAATGCTTTGGATACCTCCACGGTAGATTTCAGCGAAATAGGCTGCATAGTTAATCACATACGCAATAATTACTGCAGTAAAACGACCAGTGGAGGAACCAAATATATAGTAAGGTGCAAAGTAAACGAAAATCAATTGGAGGATGAGAGGAGTTCCTCTCATCACCATGATGTAGATATTGACGAGTGAACTTACTATCTTATTTTTACTCATTCTCCCACGAGAGACAATCAGCCCAAGAGGAAGTGCAAACAGGAGGGTGAGAAAAAAGATCTTTAGTGAGACTAAGGTGGCATCCCCCATTAATAGCAGTAATTTCATCATCTACAAACGTATCCTTATTTACCAATAATGGTGATATCACCACCAAACCAAGCTGTTGATATTTTAGCCATTGATCCATCTTTTGCCATTGCTTCTAATATCATTTGAACTTCATTTCTCAGTGCATTGTCGTTCTTTCTGAAACCGACTCCGTATTCTTCACTAGAGAGTGGGTCTGAAAGGATTCTGAATGCTTTACCACTTCTTTTGATGTTGTCATTTGCTACAAATAAGTCAAGAACTACTGCATCAACGCCACCAATTTCAAGATCCATAAGAGCTGTGAGGTTGTCTTTTACTTCTACTACTTCCTTTAGAGAAGATGCAAATGCTTCATTAGAGTTGACAGCTTCAGCGGCACTACTTCCTGCTTGAAGTCCAACTTTTTTCCCTTTTAGATCAGCAAGAGATTTCACAGAACTACCTTCTTTTACTACAGCGACTTGTGCATTATTCACATAAGCTTCAGTAAAGTTCATATTCTCTTTTCTTTCCTCTGTGATAGTGAAACCATTCCAGATACAATCAATATTTCCAGTGTTGAGTTCTTGTTCTTTTGCGTTCCAATCGATTGGTTGGAGGACAAGCTCTACACCCATTCTAGAGGTCACTTCTTTAGCGAGGTCAATGTCGAATCCGACAATCTCGTTGTCATCGTTTCTGTATCCCATTGGTGGAAAAGAGTCATCGAGACCAAGGACGAATTTTCCTTTTTCTAATACTTTTTCTAATGACATATCGCCTTGGGCTTCCTTTGCTCCTTGGGCAAACATAAAGGTCATTGAAAAGAGCATTATAAGGGTAAAGACAGCAATTTTTTTCATATTAAATACCTCTTTTAGAATTTTGATCGGATTATCCGTATCAATTATATGAGTCGCATGATAAGATGTTTTACAAGATTTGGAAAGAGTTTTATTGCATGAATTCTGAATATATATTCATATTTTATGCTAAAATATTGATATATTATTTCTCTATTCCATATATTTCTAAGAAGGAGTTACATCACACTATGTCATTCTTACTTATTGGTATCAAGGCGACTACCATTCAAACTCTTATCATGTATGCCATTGGGGGAGTTCTTATCTATCTTGCAATAGCAAAGAAATTAGAACCAGCTCTTTTATTACCTATTGGTTTTGGGGCAATTCTTGTGAATATTCCATTCAGTGGTGCGCTCAATACGTTCTTACCTGGAATTGGTGAGGTCAATGGTATTATTCAATGGCTTTTTGAAGTCGGCATAGAAGCAAGTGAAGCGATGCCTTTATTATTGTTTATTGGAATAGGGGCTATGATAGATTTTGGGCCCCTTTTAAGCAATCCAAAACTTATCTTATTTGGAGCTGCTGCTCAAGCTGGAATTTTCGCAACAATAGTAGTTGCAGTTCTTCTTGGTTTCCCACTTCAAGATGCAGCCTCTATAGGGATCATTGGTGCTGCCGATGGGCCAACTTCGATCCTCGTGTCTCAAGTTCTTCATAGTAAATATATTGGTGCTATAGCTGTTGCTGCCTATTCGTATATGGCACTAGTTCCGATCATTCAACCTTTTGCGATTCGTCTCGTTACGACTAAGAAAGAGAGAGCTATACGGATGAACTATTCACCAAAGAGTGTATCAAGAATGGCTCGATTGTTATTCCCAGTGATAGTTACTCTCGTTTCTGGATATGTTGCTCCTGCATCTGTTTCTCTTGTCGGTTTATTGATGTTTGGGAATCTCATTAGAGAATCTAATGTACTGGGAAGTATCAGTGAGACAGCTCAGAATGTATTAGCGAATCTAATCACTCTTCTACTTGGAATCACGATAAGTGCAAGTATGAGAGCTGACATGTTTGTACGGCCTGAGACACTTCTTATCATGGCACTTGGTTTACTTGCCTTTGTTTTTGATACGATAGCTGGAGTTTTATTTGCAAAATTACTCAATCTATTTAGCAAGAATAAAATAAATCCGATGATAGGAGCTGCTGGAATTTCTGCTTTCCCAATGTCAGCAAGGGTTGTCCAGAAGATGGGGCAACAAGCAGATAGTCAAAACCATCTATTGATGCATGCTGTTGGAGCAAATGTTGCCGGTCAAATTGCTTCTGTTGTCGCCGGTGGTGTCGTGTTAGGTCTTGTCCCTAATATGTTATTATAAAAAAGAGGGAAACGTATATGATGTCTACTGTCTTAAAACAATCTTTAACACTCCTTTGGCAGGGAATGGGCGCAATATTCTTAGTAATCTTTATTATTTACCTCATTCTCTTACTTTTTCCTAAGGTTTTTAAAAATAAATAAGAAAGACTCTTTAACAATCTTCAAAACTCTATGCAAAGATTTTTTCTCTTGCATAGAACAACAAATTTTTATTATACTCATGCTTAATCACGGAGGCCTTCCTTAATCTGATGCCGGATTAAGGTCGTTGAAGTCATCCAATTCATCCTAACTGAATCAATAAGGAGATTGAGATGGCAAAAGAAAAAAAAGTATCCACGTACATTGTAAAAATCTTAAACGGAATGGCCCAAGGGCTTTTTGCGAGTTTGATTATTGGCCTCATTATTAAGCAAATAGGGTTTTATGCCCAATCAGCTCTCATCATGCAATTTGGACAAATTGCAATGAATTTGATGGGACCTGCGATAGGTGTAGGAGTTGCTCTAGCAGTAGGAGCACCACCGCTTGCAATATTCGCTTCTGCAGTTACAGGGGCAATAGGGGCCGGAACTTTCTTATTTGATGGTGGCGTTATTGCTAAAGTCGTCATAGGAGAGCCTGTCGGTGCATTACTTGCTTCTTTAGTTGGAGCGGAAGTAGGGAAAAGAATAGCTGGAAAAACAAAAGTAGATATCCTGTTAGTACCAATTTTTGTCATAGCCTTTGGTGCTATTACCGGATTTTTCCTCTCTCCGATTGTAAGTGCCATGATGAATGCTATTGGAGCTTTTATTAATCAACTTACCATGCTTTATCCAATCCCTATGGGAATCCTCGTCGCTGTTGTGGTTGGGATGGTACTTACCCTGCCTATTAGTAGTGCCGCAATTTGTATCTCTCTAGGAATTAGTGGACTCGCCGCTGGAGCTGCAACTGTTGGGTGCGCATGTCAAATGATAGGATTTGCTACTTCTGGGTACAAAGAGAATAAAGTTGGTGGTCTTATCAGCCAAGGTCTCGGAACTAGTATGATACAAATGCCTAATATTGTGAAAAATTGGCGTATTTGGATTCCTCCTACACTCACTGCAGGGATTCTTGGTCCATTTGCTACTACTCTATTCAAAATGCAAAACAATGCTTCTGGTGCTGGTATGGGAACAAGTGGATTGGTAGGACAAATTAATACTCTTGCAGTAATGGGTAGCGAATCTTGGTGGAAAATACTTTTACTCCACTTCATGCTTCCTTCACTTCTCTCTCTCTTAATATCTACCTTTATGAGAAAAAAAGGGTGGATAAAAAATGGCGATTACCTCATAAATTAAGGTATTGAGAAATATAAAAGAGCAAAAATGAGGATGAGTGAGTGAAAGAATCAGGTGAGGATTATCTAGAAGCAATAGTAGTACTTGAAAAGAGTATAACAGATGTTAGACCGATAGATGTTGCAAAGCATTTATCGGTAAGTAAACCTAGTGTCACACGTGCTATGACAATTTTACAAAAACTTGGTTATATCACTCACAATCCATATAAGAAAATCACTCTCACTGATGCAGGGAGAGCTCGTGGTAACGAGGTCCTTGCCCGGCATACGTTTCTCACCAAATTCTTATCTGAAATAATAGGAGTTCCCTCTGATATTTCAGAAATAGATGCCTGCAGAATAGAACACGTGGTAAGTGCTGAGACGATAGAGAGACTCGAAGAATTCTATTTAAACTATAAAGAGTTGAAGAATAAGACTTAATTGAATTTTTCCTGAAAATGACAAACTTCTCCAAGTAATGATGAATATGTTTTATTGTGCTCCCCTGTCATGTCATAGGATAATAAGAATAGAAAAACACTATTCATGGAGGAAGTGAAATGAAGAAAGTACTATTTCTCACACTACTTATCTCGTTACTTTTTGCCCCGTTGTTTGCAACAGGAGTAAAAGAAGAGACAGGTCCAATCACATTAAAATTTTGGACACACGAGGATCCTAACAGGACGAGGATTGAAGATCGTTACATTAGTGAGTTTGAAGCTACACACCCAAACATCAAAATTGAGAGAACTACACAAGCTTCAACGAAAATAATCGAACTTGTTCAAACAGCGTTTGCCGCGAATTCAGGTCCAGATATCTTCAATCTCTCAATTGAAGATGAATACCAGTACATTGCAAATCAACGTGTTGCTCCTATTGATTATGCAGCCGCAGGGTATGGATCAAAACAAGAGCTATTAGATTTTTATGCAAAAGGGATGTTAGATCCAGTCACTTTAGATGGTAATATCTATGGTCTTCCTCTTGAGCTCACTAACTGGAGTATTTTCCTTAATAAGAAGGTCTTTAGAGAAGCTGGACTTGATCCAGAAAAAGATTATCCAAAGACATGGGAAGAGATGGCTGATATTTCTGAGAAATTAGTGATTCGAGATGGAGATATCTTAATTCGACGTGGATTTGATTTCCGTTATCCTTACTATTTGGTAGCAATGCTTCCTATGGTAGAGCAACTTGGTGGACAACTTATAAGTGATGATGGAACCACTGCAATCGTTGGAGAAGAGGCATGGATTAAATTCCTAACCTATATGCAACAATGGGGTCCAAGTGGAAGAAATCTTGGTTCACCTACCTATAAGAGTGCTCGAAAACTTTTCAACTTGGATAACAATGATATTGCAATGGCTCATACAGGTCTTTACCAAGTTGGACGAATCAAAGCAGAGAATGAACCTTTCTACGATAGCGGAGAGTGGATGGTTGTTCCATTCCCAGTCTTCAAAGATGCTAAAAAAGATGTAGCAGCTTCATATTATGGTCACTACTACATGGTTAATGCCCAAAGTAGCAAAGCTAATCAAAAGGCTGCTTGGGAATTTATCTCTTATATGCTTAGCCATGGTGAAGAATATTTGACTGAAGTAAATATTATCCAGCCAACAAAGGCACTCTTAAATAGCGACACCTATAAGAATCAACCTTACTCTGATATCTTTACAAGAGATTTCGAAAGAGGACACATCGTATATTATGGAGCTGCAAGTAGTGAATTCCAAACTCTCATCAGAAGTGCTGTAGAGTCTGTTATGCTGAGTGGCGAAACACCACAGAAAGCATATTCAACACTCAAACGTGCTGCACAAGAATTGCTCGATGAAAGCCGATAAGGCTTAGATTATGAATTGAAGTAAGAGACTGAACCTGTTTCAGTCTCTTACACAACTTACTTATAGGGAAAGTGTATGAAGCATACGTATATTGGTATAGAGAAAAAAGAGGCTCGTTGGGGATTTGCTTTTACAGTTCCTGCAATTCTATTCTTCTCTCTATTTAGTTTTTATCCTATTCTAACCGCACTGTGGACAAGTTTCTTCGATAAGAAAGTTTTGTCACTCGCACCACCTAATTTTATTAAATTAGAAAATTATCGATATTTATTTACCTCTCCGGATTTTCTGAATTCGATGAGAGCTACATTTGTTTTTACACTAGGAACTTTTATTCCTATTGTGGTATTTTCCCTTATTATCGCAACTTTTCTATCCATTCTTAATTCAAAGAAATCAAAAGGTTTTTTTCAAGTTGCCTTCTATACTCCTGCAGTTATTTCATCAGTTGTTGCTGCAACTATTTGGCTTTTAATCTTTGATCCCCGAGGACTTGGGAATCAAGTGGTGAATTTCCTTACCTTTCAGAGTGGAGTAGACCAGAAGTGGCTTGCTGATAGGACAATGGTTCAACTTTCTACGATGATTGTTTATTTTTGGAAGTATATTGGGTATTTTGTTATACTCTTTATAACAGGACTCGCCTCAATTCCACCAGCTATGTATGAAGCTGCAACAATTGATGGAGCCTCGAGATGGCAAACTTTTTGGAGAATTACCTTACCATTATTAAAACCAACCGTAGTGTTAGTTTCAATCATGGCAATGTTACAATGTTTAAAAACTTTCAGTACTCAGTATCTCTTTGTCCAAGGCGGAGCTCCGAGAGCTCCAATTGATGTAATCACTTTAAATATTTACACAACAGGAATCAGATACCAACGAATCGGGCGAGCAAGCGCAATGAGTATTATTCTTTTCCTCATTATGCTAAGTCTCACTTGGTTACAATTTCGCTTTTCTAAAAGCGACGAAGTCGAATATTAGGAGGTAGCCTAGATGATGATTCAAGAAAAAGCGACTCTCAACTGGACAAGTATCCTCCTATGGGCAATTCTTATATTTGTTCTTATTTTTACTGTAGCACCGCTTGTGTTTATGGTTACAAGCTCCTTTATGACAAGAACCCAAATTCTCAGGATGCCATATTCGTGGATACCTGAAGGATTTCATGTAGAAAATTATCTGAAAGCTATCAAAGGGAATGATGGGCAGTGGATGTTTGCTCGAAATCTCCTTAATTCCCTAATAGTGAGTATCACAGTAGCTGTTACAACTGTTCTTATAGCATCTATAACTGGGTATGGGATTGCAAAGTTTAACTTCAAAGGTCGTACTCTTATTTTTATGATGATTATGGCAACAATGATGATTCCCTTTGAAGCAATCATGATACCGCTGTATATGGTAGCAACAAGTTTGAAAATGCAGGACTCGTATGCTGGGTTAATCATTCCTTTTCTCGTGAGTGCCTTTGGAGTTTTCCAGATGAGGCAATACCTCACCACATTTCCAAGTGAGTACTTAGATGCGGCTAGAGTTGATGGAATGGGTGAATTTAAGATTTTCTGGAGCATAGTATTTCCAAACTGTGCTCCTGTGATTGCTACTCTCTCTATTCTTTCCTTTAGAGGGCAATGGGATAATCTCCTATGGCCTTTACTCGTCACCCAATCTGAGAAGATGAAAACAGTACCTCTCTATATTTCTAAATTTGCTGAGGAGAAATTAACTGATGAAGGTGCGATGATGGCAGTTGCAGTACTAGCATCTATTCCAATGTTCCTCCTGTTTGGTTTCTTATCTAAATACTTTATTGGTGGCTCTGCTGTGTATGAGTCTAGAAAAGGATAAAAGAAAATGGAAGATAGATATCTCTTTATGTTCGACTTAGGGAATGTTGTATTATCGAACATTGAGACTACAGATAAAATTGCCAATTATTACCATCTTGATACGAAAGAATTTGAGCAAGATTATGCTCATTATGTATATCCCTTGATGGATGGGACAATTGATGCAGCTCTTTATTTTAGTCATGCTTCTCGTCAATTCAATGTACAGATCGCAGCAGATTCTCTTTCCCAATTCTTTTCTCCATCTGTTAATGAAGAGGTGCTAGAAGCAATACAGAGAATCAAATCAAAGGGGCATACCGTTGTTTGTGCTTCTAATACCTATAAAGACCACTATGAGATTGTCAAAGAGATGGGAGTCCTCCGTCTATTTGATCACTGTTTTGTTTCTCATGAGATGGGACTCTGCAAGCCAGCTAAACAATTTTTTGAATTTATTTTGGATGAGACTGAGTTCGATACCAAATATTCCTTCTTTATTGATGATCTAGAGGAAAATATAAACTCAAGCCAAGCTTTAGGTATTACAAGCATCTGGTATAAAGATGATCTTTCTTTAAAGGCGATAGATAAGCTTAATAATCTACTAGGGAAATTAGGAATATAAGGCCTCCTCAATCATAGACAAATTTTGTGAGCCATCCTATAGTAATACTATGAAATGGCAACATGGTGAAAGCAACAAGAATAGAACGTTTCTACAGAATCTTTTTGGCCTAATGAAAATAGTAATTCCTATTATTTTTATTGTTTCAATTTCACTTATTTCAGTCTATCGAGAAGTGCAAAGAGTTCGTGAGGATCGGCTTATAGAGGAACTCGTTAAACAAGAGAGTGCCTATTTAGAGATTACAACTCTTGCAGTAGAAAAAAATATCGCAGCAATGGCCAGGGAACTCCTCATTTATAAAGATTTTACTACTCGTCAAATCCAAACCGGTACGATAGATGAAATAGCGTATTTCTATCTCAATATTGCTAATAATTCCTCTTCTTTTGATCAGATTCGCTATATTGATGAACAAGGAATGGAGAAAGTAAGGGTCAATCTTGTTGGCAATAAAGGCATCTTAATTCCCTCTCAAGACCTTCAAAATAAACAGGATAGGTATTACTTTCAAAATTCGTATACGTTAGAAAGCGGTCAAATTTATATCTCTCCACTCGACTTGAATGTTGAGCAGGGGGAGATTGAGATTCCATATAAACCAATGATACGCCTTGCTACCCCTGTTCTTGATTCAAAAGGGAATCATCGTGGTATTGTTATCTTGAATTATCTTGCAAAGGATCTCCTATCTATCATTGAGACAGTCTATAGAGAATATGAAGCGAATCTCTCACTTGTAAATCAAGAAGGATATTTTTTGATTCACGAAGAAGACAGAGATAAAGAGTTTGGTTTTATGTTTTCAGATGGAGGTCAGAATAATCGAAATCTATTGAATCCTGTAATATATCAACAACCTAAAGCGAAAGAGATCGGTTGGTATGAAAATGATGAAGGGCTATTTACTTTTACAAGAATTTACCCGTTTAAAGGTACTTGGAGTACAAGTATAGAAGATAATACCATTGAAGATCCTATTAATAATCGATTCTGGATCATTATTACCCATATTCCCCATACGATGATTGATCAACGTTTACATGAAATGAGAGCTTTTTCTGAAGTAGGTGCAGTATTGATATTGTTTTTGGCTCTTGCAACGGCAATGTTGTTTGCAGTTTTTTTGTATCAAAAGATTTCTAAAGACAGATTTTTAAAAAATTTGGCTCACTTTGACCAGCTCACGAGATGTTTTACTCGAGGTTGGGGGTTAAAATTATTAAATGAAGTTATTTTAAAAGCTAAGAAAAGAAAAGTGAAAGTTGCTCTTCTCTTCATTGATCTTGATAAATTTAAAAGTGTAAATGATACCTATGGGCATAAAGCTGGGGATGCGGTGCTTGTTGCAACGGCTGAAAGAATTAAAGAGGTACTTCGCTCGGATGATATCATAGTACGGCTTGGTGGAGATGAGTTCCTTGTAATACTTCCGATTGTATTAGACGATACTGTTCCACCAGAAGTTGCCTCCCGGATTCATCAGGCAATACAAGAGCCGATTCCATTTGGACAGTTATCTCTTACAATTGATTCAAGTATAGGAATTGCTACGTATCCCACTGACGGAACCCATATTAATGATTTAGTCTCCTATAGTGATAGTGCCATGTATGAGGTTAAAATAAAAAAAAAGGATTATCGTCGTGATCCCAATCTACCTCATTAGTTACACTTCGAGTAAATCTCTAAATTGAGAAGGAGTCATTGAATAAAATCTTCTAAATAGCTTTGTGAAATACCCGGGAGTGGGAAATCCACAAAGAGAACAGACACTTGTTATATTAAGGCGAGGGTTCTCTAGTAGATTAATTGATTTGTTAATCCTGTAGGCATTAAGATATCCTAAAAAGTTTATTTCAGTCATTTCTTTAAATAATCGAGAGAGGTGTCCTTCACTTACTCCAAGGGTTGCGGCAGCTTCTTGCAATCCAACGCTCTTACTATAGTTTTCTTCAATGTACTTGATAGCATGATCCACAAGGTGGTTTTTAACATGAATAGGAAGAGGAATGATAAAAGTAGGAAGAGATGAGGAACCTAAATCTGCCATCTCTTTTTCCTCTTGATCTAAGACCGCAATCAACTTTTTCAATGAAGTAATTAATTCATCATCATCTATAGGCTTTTTTATGTAATCAGATACTTTTAATTGGATTGCCTGCCTCATATACGAAAAATCACTATGCCCACTTAATATAATGGCATGAGTTGGGTCAGTTTTCTCTAACATAGAAAGACCATCTTGACCTGGTAAACGAATATCTGTGATGATGATATCGGGGTTCTTCTCTTTTATGAGTGCTTCACCATCTATGCCATTTTCAGCTGAACCGATAACGGTAACACCAAGTTGAGCAAATAGGGGGTTTGTTGAAAGCTCTTCTCTTACAATCTCCTCATCTTCTACAATCACAACGCTATATTTCATATCTCATCCTTACTGTTTATATCATATAGTATCATAGTTATCTCTGTTCCTTCATCTTTTGAGGAATGAATCGAGAAAGAAGCGTTTTCTTTATACCGTAAAAATAATCTTCTTTTAATATTATGAATTCCTACATGGCTACTATCTTGATCCACGATTTCATCGAGATTGGTTGTATCAAAGCCAACACCATTATCGCTTACTCTGATTATAATATTATTACCAGCTTTGCTTGCATGAACATCAATGATCCAATCTCCCATTTTTTCTTCAAGCCCATGGATGATTGCATTTTCGATGAGAGGCTGAATAATTAGTTTAGGTGTCTTTATCTCTTCAATAGAAGGATCTAGAAAAAGTGATACCTTCAGTTTCTCGCCATATCGAATATGCTGAATAGTAAGATAACTCTCTACAAGAGAGAAGCTCTCCTTCAGAGTTACCTCAGCGTCCCTGTTGTCAATAGCATTTCTTAATAACTTCCCAAGCTTTACGCTGATTTGTTGAATCTTTTCTTGCTTATTCATTTTTGCTAAGGACGTAATAACATTAAGGGTATTGTAAAGAAAGTGAGGATTAATCTGGGCTTCCAAAGCTTTTCTTTCTGCCTCTCTCATCTTTGCTTCCTCTTCTCTTGTAAGAATTAGTAGCGTAGATATTTGTTCAACCATTTCGTTGAAAGAGGACTCAAGAAAGTGGAATTCTTCTATAGATGATTGAGGAGGGTATGGAGATAAATCTCCTCCTTCAACCTTTTTCATTCTATCTGCAAGACGATCGATGGGACCTCCAATACTTCGAGAAATAAACAGAGCAATAGACAATGCGATCATTGTACCAATTGAGATGACGAGTAGAATAATAAGACCAAATTGATCAAGAGCCTGTTCATACCAGCGAGTCTCAGTAATACCGGCAATATAGAGATTCGTATTTTTAATATTCTGAACACTTACAATAGTTCCTTTTGATATATATGAGTCACTTTGTAGTGGGAATGTAAGATTAGAGAGATGTGGAAAAAGAGAGAAGTCCCCATTTTTCTCAACAGAGAATAAAGAACTCACACGGAAATTATCACTATCGATTAATAAGAGGTCTGAGAAGCCAAGACCCTTTGTTACTTCTTCAAAGGCTTCTTGATGGATATCAAGGGCCACATATCCTGTGATTTCATTGTTCTCGTCTCGTATTGCTCTCAAGATATTAAGGAGAATAAGAGAGTTCGTCTGGGTAAGATAACGGTATTGAGTAGTAATAATAGAGGCATTTTTTTCACTCAACCTATTTACCTCAAAAAAAGGAGTTGTGTCGTTGCTAAAATACCTCACATCATATTGATTTGGAAAAAGGTGGGTAGAGAGTCTTACCTTTCCATCCTTTGAAATGATACTTGCCGTAGCCAGGTATGTATCACCACTCATAATAGAAAATAATTTCTCAAATAGAAGTCCACTTTGTTCTTTCTTTTTTACAATGACGCTCTCAATTTCTTCATCTGTGCTAATGAGGTATGTTTTATGACGATACTCCTCAATGAGGGACTGCATTCTTTGAGATGCTAAAAGAATATTATTCTCACTTTGTTGTTTGAGCGTTGTTTGTAAGGCATTTGTTCCAAGGGTCAGATAGGTAATAATGAGGACGATTATAGGAATTAGCATCACTATGAGAAAATTAAAGAGAAGTCTTGAAAAGAGTGATGCAAAAGGAATTTTGAATTGGTGCTTTCTTAGGCGCATAGTCATACATCTGATTGTAGCTAAACTTTTCTCTCCAAGCTATATTAATTATGAAAAAATGGTGTAAATTACCCTTATTCAGTCTTTTTGCATAAATATTGTATAAATATTTATATAAAAGTATGCTTAGCGGTTGACAAATGTGGAATAGATGTATAAAACAGAAACAATCTTTGTTTATGAGGTGCCAGTGTTGAAAACGGCAGGGTTTAAAAAGAATAGATATTATCTCAATCTTTCTCACTCCATGAGTGGGACTTCTCTCATATCTGCCAACAGCGTAACAACCTCTATCCTATCTGTAATTATTCTAGTAGTACTAATTATTCTCTAAACCACGGTATACCATTACTGGTGCAGCCGTGGGGGAATCTCCTTCACGGCGTATTGGTGTACCGTTCGAATTTACGCACCTGAAATTGAGCATAAGAGGAGTAGCATATGGATCGTTATACACTTGGAATTTTAGTTAATAACCAACCTGGAGTCTTATCTCGAGTCGTTGGCTTGTTTAGTCGTAGAGGCTACAATATTGATAGCCTGTCTGTCGGGGAAACGGAAACTCCCGAAATCAGCAGAATCACGATTGTTGTAACAGGGGATAGGCAGATAGTTGAACAAATCGAAAAACAAGTAGAGAAGCTTCACGATGTAAAGAAAGTTGTCGAACTTACTCACCAAGGATCAATCCAAACAGAGCTTGTCCTTGTAAAAGTAAGTACCACACCTAAAACACGAGCAGCAGTAGTTGAACTTTCTGAAATCTTTAAAGCGAAAATTATGGATGTAACTGAAAGTACCCTTACGATGCGAATCACAGGAAATGCCGATAAGGTATCAACTTTTTTACATTTAGTGAGACCGTATGGGATCACAGAACTCGTTCGAACAGGTATTACCGCAATGGAAAGAGGCTCACAAGCAATGGTGAGTAACAAATAACACAAATCAAGGGATATAAGGAGTTAGGGAGTTATGAGTACTATGTATTATGAAAGCGATGTCGATTTAAAGGTTCTTAAAAACAAGAAAATTGCAATTATTGGCTATGGTAGCCAAGGGCATGCACATGCTTTAAATCTATTTGAATCAGGTTTTGATGTAACAGTAGGGTTGTATGAAGGTTCTCCTTCATGGAAAATCGCAGAAGAAGCCGGTTTGAAAGTGTCAACCGCCAAAGAGGCTGCAGCCGCTTGTGATGTAATCATGATGCTTGTCAATGATGAAAAAGCTGGAGCTATTTATCAAGCAGACATCCTTCCTGGCCTTAAAAAAGGAAACTATATTGCATTTGCTCATGGCTTTAATATCCACTTCGGACAAGTTGTTGCTCCTCAAGATGTTAACGTTATAATGATTGCCCCAAAAGGACCAGGTCATACAGTACGTAGCCAATTCCAGGAAGGGAAAGGAGTTCCTTCCCTTATTGCAGTCCATCAGGACCCATCAGGGGATTCTAAAGAAGTAGCTCTTGCTTATGCTGCAGGACTTGGAGCTGGAAGAGCTGGAATTTTTGAAACATCTTTTAAAGAAGAAACAGAGACCGACCTCTTTGGAGAACAGGCAATCCTTTGTGGGGGAGTTTCTTCCCTTATCAAGGCAGGGTTCGATACCCTTGTTGAGGCTGGTTACCAACCTGAAATGGCATACTTCGAATGCTGCCACGAAATGAAGCTTATTGTTGACCTTATCAACCAAGGCGGGCTCTCTTACATGCGTTATTCAATCAGTGATACAGCAGAGTATGGTGATTATGTAAGTGGAGATAGAATCATTACCCAAGAAACAAGAAAAGAGATGAAGAACGTTCTTTCTGAAATCCAAGATGGTACATTCGCTCGAAACTGGCTTTTAGAGAACCAAGTGAAACGTCCTTTCTTCAATGCAAAACGAAGAATTGAGAGTGAAAGTTTGTTAGAAACAACAGGAAAGAGATTAAGAAAATTAATGAGCTGGTTAAAGAAATAACTCATAATAGTAAAATTATTTTAATAGAGAGGGAAAAATATGGCAAAAGGTATTACAATCTTTGACACAACACTTCGAGATGGAGAACAAGCTCCAGGTTATAGTATGAACTTAGAACAAAAAGTTCGATTCGCAAAACAGCTTGAACTCCTAAAAGTAGATGTCATTGAAGCAGGATTTGCTATAGCGAGCCCAGGTGATTTTGAGGCAGTTCAAACAATCGCCTCAGTAATAAAAGAATCTACAGTCGCATCCCTCTCTAGAGCTCTCACGAAGGATATAGATAGGGCTTGGGAAGCGGTGAAGGGAGCAAAGAAACCCAGAATTCATACCTTCATCGCAACGAGTGCCCTACACCTCCAATATAAACTTAAAATGAGTGAACAAGGTGCCTATAACCAAGCCATTTCTATGGTAAAGTATGCGAGGAACCTCTCTCCAGAGGTTGAATTCTCTGCTGAGGATGCAACTCGGAGTGATAGAGATTATCTTTGCCGTATTATCGAAGGAGTGATACATAGTGGTGCAACCATTATCAACATTCCAGATACTGTAGGGTACACAACTCCAGATGAGTTTGGATCTCTGATTAGTTATATTATGAATAATGTTCCTAATATTGATAAAGCAAATCTTGCTGTACACTGCCATAATGATTTAGGCCTTGCTGTAGCAAACACATTAGCTGGTCTTAAGGCTGGAGCAACGCAAGCTGAGTGTACCGTATTAGGTATAGGAGAAAGGGCTGGAAATGCTTCAGTAGAAGAACTGGTTATGGCAATTCGGACACGTAATGAAGTATACGACTTCTCATATAATCTAGACACTACTCAACTCTATAATACAGCAAGATTATTATCTACAATTACAACAGTCCCTATTTCTCCAAATAAAGCGATTGTTGGAGCTAATGCCTTCGCTCATGAGTCTGGTATTCATCAACATGGTATGCTTGCTAATTCACTTACCTATGAAATTATGACGCCATCCTCTATAGGGTTAAAGAAAACAACTATGGTATTAGGAAAGCACTCTGGACAACATGCCTTCAACCACAGAATGAATGAACTAGGATATACACTTGATGCTACCCTTAGTGCAAAACTATTTGCTGATTTTAAGAATATTGCAGACAAGAAAAAAGAGATTACCGATAGAGATCTTATCGCTTTAATGGAGAGTGGAACACAAAGTGGTCCACAAATATATGAGCTCGATAATTTCGTGGTTAACAGCGGAAATTTAATGACTGCAACAGCATGTGTTACTTTGAGAAGGAATAACAAAAAGATTCAAGCAGTAGAGATGGCAACAGGACCTGTGTACGCATGCTATAAAGCAGTAGAAAGAATCATAAAACACTCTTATGCTTTAGAAGATTATCAATTAAGAGCAGTAACTGAGCACCGAGATGCTCTTGGGGAAGTGCTTGTGAAAATCAGTGATGCACATGGTGTTTACCGAGGAAGAGGAATCTCAACTGATGTTATTGAGGCATCTCTCCTTAGTCTCATTAGTGCTGTAAATAGAATGATTGAAGTGAGTGAAACTCACTCCGATGAAATAGATACAACATTGAATGCAGGAAAAACTGCAAAAGAGTGGATTTCTCTTAGTGAGGAAGAACTCTCAAAGGATATGAAAGTGAGTGGAACTATCCAACAAGAAATTGAAATGGGAGAACATCGTGGAATATCACAACAATAATAGTGTAGAAATATTTGACTCTACGTTAAGAGATGGAGCTCAGGCAGAGGGAATAAGTTTTTCAGTTCTCGATAAAATTAAGATTGTGCAACTGCTTGATACTCTCGGTGTCGATTATATTGAAGCAGGAAACCCAGGTTCTAACCCAAAGGATCTAGAGTTCTTTCAGGAAGTTCAAACTCTTAAACTTAAAAATGTGAAACTTGTTGCATTTGGGTCGACACGAAGAAGAAATAGTAGTGCTTCAGAGGATGTTAATATCTCTTCTCTTATTTCAGCAGGAACCAAGTGGGTCTCAATTTTTGGTAAGAGTTGGGATTTTCAAGTTACCGATATTATTAAAACAACTCTAAAAGAGAACTTGAATATGATTTGTGACACCATTGAGTATTTGGTCAGTAAAGGGAAACAAGTCATCTTCGATGCAGAACATTTTTACGACGGCTACATTGAGAATAAAAAATATGCCATTCAAACAGTGTTAGAGGCGGCAAAAGCAGGAGCTAAGAGTATTGCTCTCTGTGATACTCGTGGAGGTACAATCCCTTCAGTGATTCGAGATGCTACAAGTGATGTTGTAGAGCTCTTTAAAAAAGAATACCCCGACGTGATTATAGGAATTCATGCCCACAATGATTCATCATGTGCTGAGGCAAACTCTCTAATCGCTGTAGAGATGGGGGCGAGACAAGTACAAGGAACTCTAGTTGGTTTTGGGGAGAGATGTGGAAATACAAATTTAGCAACTATCATTCCTACCCTCCAATTAAAGATGGGCTTTGATGTGCTTTCTTCTGACCAACTAGCATCTCTTACTCATATTTCCCACTCTGTAGCAGAAATTGCCAATATCTCAATACCTCATGGAACTCCTTATATTGGGCGAAGTGCTTTCACTCACAAAGGCGGTATGCACATCGACGGCGTTTCTAAGAATCCAGCATCATTTGAACATATTCCTCCTGAAGTAGTAGGGAATGAGCGAAGGTTGCTGATGAGTGAAGTTGCTGGGCGAGCAACGATCCTAAAAAGAATTCAGAAATATGCTCCTCATCTTGATAAAGATGCCCCTATAACGAAGAAAATTATCGACTCTCTTAAACAATTAGAAATGAGTGGCTATCAATTTGAAGGAGCTGAGAGCTCATTTGAATTGGTGATTGCAAAAATTCTTGGCAAGTATACTCCATACTTTACTCTCGATCATTACAAGACTTTTGGTGAGATGCCTATCCGAGGTGGAGAAAGCCTTACAAGTCACACAGCTGTAGTAAAGGTCTTTGTCAACAAAGAGAGTGCTATCGAGGTTGCTCAAGGAGATGGCCCAGTTCATGCTATTGATAGAGCACTTAGAAAAGTGTTAGAGAATTTTTACCCACAGCTCTCAAGCATCCACCTAAGTGATTACAAGGTTCGTGTATTAGATTCGATGCATGCTTCAGCTGCAAAGGTGAGAGTTCTTATAGAAACAACAGATGGAGAGAATACATGGTCAACCATGGGAGTCTCTACTGACTTAATAGAAGCAAGTTGGATGGCACTCGTCGATTCAATTGAATATAAATTAATGAAAGAGGGAGTCGTCCCTTCAACTCATCATACCAAAGGAGATACTGTATGAGCATGACCATGAGCCAAAAGATTCTTGCCCATCACGCTAACTTAAAAGAAGTGCGTAGTGGACAACTCATAATGGCAAATCTTGATTTAGTATTAGGCAATGATATTACAAGCCCAGTAGCAATCAATGAATTTAAGAAATTCGGAATTGATAAGGTGTTTGACAAAAAGAAAGTCGCCCTTGTTCCTGACCATTTTGCACCCAATAAAGATATTAAGGCCGCAATGCAATGTAAGGCAATGAGAGAATTTGCTCACGATAAAGAGATAGAGAATTACTTTGAGATAGGACAGATGGGAATTGAACATGCACTTCTTCCTGAACAAGGCCTTGTGAATGCAGGAGACCTAATCATTGGAGCTGATTCTCACACTTGCACGTATGGAGCACTGGGAGCTTTTTCGACAGGAGTTGGATCTACTGATATGGCAGGGGCGATGGCAACAGGTAAAGCTTGGTTTAAAGTTCCTACTGCTCAGAAGTTCTATCTAACAGGGTCTCTGCAGAAATGGGTATCTGGAAAGGATGTGATTTTACATATCATTGGACTCATTGGTGTTGATGGTGCTCTCTATAAATCGATGGAATACAGTGGTCCTGGATTAAAAAGCCTTACGATAGATGACCGTTTTACTATCTGCAATATGGCTATTGAAGCAGGGGCTAAAAATGGTATTTTCCCTGCAGATGAAGTAGCCCTAGCGTATCTTAAAGAGCATAATAAGAAGGCCCCAGTTATTTTTGAAGCTGATGGGGATGCTGAATATGAGGAAGTATACGAGATTGATCTAAGTAGTATTAAACCAACAATAGCCTTCCCACATCTTCCTAGCAACACTCGTACCATCGATACAATTGGTGAAAAAGAAGTGAAAATTGATCAGGTCGTAATAGGCTCATGCACAAATGGTAAATTAAGTGATCTCAGAGTCGCAGCAGGAATCCTAAAAGGGAAACAAGTTGCTTCTGGTGTAAGAGCACTTGTATTCCCAGCGACACAACAGATATATTTGGATGCAATGAGTGAAGGTCTCTTGAAGATCTTTGTTGAAGCAGGTGTCGCTGTGAACACACCGACATGTGGACCATGTCTAGGTGGGCATCTTGGTATTCTCGCAGAAGGGGAAAGAGCAATTGCTACCACAAACAGAAACTTTGTTGGAAGAATGGGACATCCAGGTAGCGAAGTATACTTAGCAAGCCCTGCTGTTGCAGCTGCTAGTGCACTTACCGGTTATATCACAAACCCAGAAACACTCAAGGAGAATAACTAAATGAACGCACATGGAAAAGCTTTTAGATATGGAGATAACGTCGACACTGATGTAATCATCCCAGCTCGCTATTTAAATACCTCAGACCCAAAAGAATTAGCGAGCCATTGTATGGAAGATATTGATAAAGATTTTGTGAAGAATGTTAAAGTAGGGGACATTATGGTCGCTAATAAGAACTTTGGATGTGGCTCTTCTCGTGAACATGCACCTCTTTCAATAAAAACAGCTGGAATTAGTTGTGTTATCGCCTCTAGTTTTGCTCGTATTTTTTACAGAAATTCAATCAATATTGGTCTTCCTATTCTTGAATGTCCACAAGCGATTGAGGGAATTAAAAGTGGAGATGTTTTGGATGTCGACTTTACTACAGGGACAATCTGCAATGAGACAACAGGTGCTTGTTTTCAAGCTGAACCATTTCCACCATTCATCCAAGAGATGATTGCTTCTGATGGACTTGTGAACTATTTAAAGAAAGGAATGAAGAAATGAAATTAAAGATAGCTGTAATCCCAGGGGATGGAATTGGACCAGATATCGTAAGTGAAGGACTTAAAGTATTAGGAGAAGTTGGGATGAAATTTGGTCATCGCTTCGACTTCTCCTTCTATCTTGCGGGAGGAGCAGCTCTTGATGCAGTCAAAGTTCCTCTTCCTGAATCTACAGTCCTTGGATGTAAGGACGCTGATGCCGTACTCCTCGGTGCTGTAGGTGGACCAAAATGGGATCATCTTAGTGGTGAATTGCGTCCTGAGCAAGCACTACTAGGTCTTAGAGGCGCACTTGGTCTCTTTTGTAATCTACGTCCTGCAATTCTTCACCCTCAACTCGCTTCAGCCTGTCCTTTGAAAGAAGAACTCATTGAGGGGGGACTCGACATCATGGTCGTCAGAGAACTCACTGGTGGAATCTATTTCGGCAAGCGGGGAATAAGTAGTGATGGACTTAGTGCTTATGATACAATGCAATATAGTGTGAAGGAAGTAGAACGTATTGCAAAGATAGCCTTTGAAATTGCTATGAAGAGAGATAAAAAGGTTCTTAGTGTTGATAAAGCCAATATTCTCGAGAGTTCTAGACTTTGGAGAAAGAGTGTTGAAAAGGTTGCGAAAGATTATCCAGAAGTAGCACTGTCACATATGTATGTAGATAATGCTGCAATGCAGTTAGTGAGGAACCCACGACAGTTCGATGTTATTGTTACGACGAATATGTTTGGTGACATCTTGAGTGATGAAGCAAGTATGATAACAGGAAGTATTGGCATGTTACCTTCAGCATCCCTTAAAGAAGATAATTTTGGGATGTACGAACCTATTCATGGTTCTGCTCCTGATATTGCTGGGCTTGATAAAGCAAATCCGATAGCAACTATACTCTCTTGTGCAATGATGCTTCGTCATACATTCCATTTACATGAAGAAGCTGATGCCATTGAAAAAGCTGTCACAGCAGTCCTTGAAAAAGGATATAGAACAGGAGATATCTATTCATCAGGTTTGAAGAGTGTTGGTACAAAAGAAATGGGTACATTAATAGCCCAAGAAATTATTAATATGAATAAAAAATAAAATCTAAGAGAGATAGGAGAAGTAAAAGATGAGTGAGCAATTAGTATATTTAGATGGTGAGTTCGTTCCAATGAGTGAAGCAAAAGTTCCAGTTTTGGATCACGGTCTTCTTTATGGAGATGGTATCTTTGAAGGAATTAGAGTGTATCATGGTAGAGTTTTTAAACTAACAGACCACTTAAAAAGATTTTTTAGTGCTGCTAAAGCAATTCGTCTTACTCTCCCCTTGAATTTTGAAGAGTTAGAGGAGGTTATTCTCGAATCATGCAGGAAGAACAACCTCACCGATGGATATGTGCGTCTTGTTTGTACACGCGGTGCAGATGGGCTTGGGTTGTATCCAAAGCCATCTTCTCATCCTCCTCGACTTTTTTGTATTGCAGGCCAAGTTGCGTTGTATCCGGAACAAGCCTATATTGATGGATTGAAGGTTGTCACAAGTAGCTATAGAAGAAATAAAGCTACTATTGTTGATCCTCAAATTAAAAGTCTCAATTACCTCAATAATATTCTTGCATCAATTGAAGCACATCGTTATGGCGCAGATGAAGCTTTAATGCTTAATGAAGAGGGTCTTGTTACTGAATGTACAGGTGATAATGTCTTTATGATAAAAGATTCAGTAATCTTCACTCCGCCATCATACCTTGGCTCCCTTGATGGAATTACAAGAAAAGTTGTTATTCGTATAGCGCAAGATGCTGGATATGAAGTGAAAGAAATTCCTTTTACTCACTTTAATCTTCTGAATTGTGATGAAGCTTTTCTCACAGGAACTGCTGCAGAGATTATAGCTCTCACAATACTTGATGGGCAGATGATTGGAACAGGAAAAGCTGGAGAAATCACCACAAGGTTATTAGGATTATTCCGTGAGTATACAAAACAACCAATTAGTGGGAGTCAAATATGAGAAGTAAGAATATGACGGGTGGTATCGATAGAGCACCACATAGATCGCTTATGAAAGCATTAGGATTAACCGACAGAGAGATTAATGGCCCCTTGATTGGGATCGCAAACTCTGCAAACTCTATTATTCCAGGCCACGTTCATGTGAATAGAATTGTTGATGCTGTAAAAGCCGGTATTCGACTTGCCGGGGGAACTCCCCTCGATTTTGGTGTTATTGGAGTCTGTGATGGAATCGCTATGGGACACAAGGGGATGAAGTACTCCCTTGCCAGTAGAGAATTAATCGCTGATTCGATTGAAATTATGGCAACAGCTCATCCTTTTGATGCGATAGTCATGGTTCCTAATTGTGATAAAATTGTACCAGCTATGCTTATGGCAGCAGCTAGAATCAATATCCCCACAATTTTTGTCTCAGGAGGTGCCATGCTTAGTGGCCATGTTCCAGGAGATAAGAGTACTTGTGGAATAGATCTCACCACTGTTTTTGAAGCAGTTGGAGCAGTGAATGCAGGGAAGATGGATGAAGATGAATTGTTAGCAATCGAAAATTCAGCTTGTCCTACTTGTGGGTCTTGTAGTGGAATGTTTACCGCAAATAGCATGAACTGTCTAACTGAGGCGCTAGGTATGGGGCTCCCTGGAAATGGAACAATCCCTGCTGTTTATGCTGAAAGAGATAGGTTAGCTAAAGAAGCTGGTTATAAGATTATGGAATTGCTCGAGAAAGATATCCGCCCTTCAGATATTATGACACCAAAAGCCTTTGAGAACGCACTTGCAGTAGATATGGCGCTAGGATGTTCAACAAACAGCATGCTTCATCTTCCCGCTATTGCTCACGAAGCAAAAGTCCAACTCGATATTTTTATGGCAAATGAAGTAAGTTCTAGGACACCAAATTTATGTCACCTTGCGCCTGCAGGTCCTTATCATATAGAGGATCTTTACAGAGCTGGTGGAGTGATGGCAGTCATGAAAGAGCTAAGCAAGAAAAATCTCATCAACAGTGACTGTAAAACTGTATCAGGTGCGACAATTGGTGAACAAGTACTGCAAGCAAGAAACTATGATACAGAGGTAATTAGACCTGTAGAAGACCCATATAGTGTAACTGGTGGTATTGCAGTCTTGAGAGGAAACCTTGCTCCAGATGGTGCGGTTGTAAAACGAAGTGCTGTGTCTCCTGAAATGTTACGTCACACTGGACCTGCTCGAGTATTTGAATCCGAAGAAGAAGTAAGTGAGGCTATCAAACAAGGTAAGATCAATAAAAAAGATGTCATTGTTATTCGCTATGAAGGACCCAAGGGAGGCCCTGGGATGAGAGAGATGCTAGGACCAACTTCAGCAATAGCTGGAATGGGCCTTGATAAAGATGTTGCTCTTATTACAGATGGTCGTTTTAGTGGGGCTACCCGTGGTGCAAGCATTGGACACGTTTCTCCAGAAGCCGCTGAAGGTGGACCTATTGCATTTGTTCATGAGGGAGACCTTATTGAAATAGATATTAACAAAGGAACACTAAATTTATTAGTAGAAGAATCCATTCTTGCTAAAAGAAAAGAGAATTGGGTTCCTAAAGAAGCACCAATAAAAGATGGATACCTTGGGCGGTACGCAAAAATGGTGACAAGTGCTTCAACAGGAGCCGTATTCGCCGATTAACAACATTACGGAGGGTAAGGTATGAAACTAAACGGATCAGAAATAATAATTGCATGTCTTAAAGAACAAAAAGTTGATACTGTGTTTGGGTTCCCTGGTGGAGCTGTAATTAATATATACGATGCCTTATACAAGCATCGGCACGAAATCACACACATATTAACAAGTCATGAGCAGGGAGCAGCCCACGCAGCCGATGGGTATGCTCGAGTTACGGGAAATGTGGGAGTGGTCTTTGCGACAAGTGGCCCCGGAGCAACTAATCTTGTTACAGGTCTTGCCACTGCATATATGGATTCAATCCCTGTAGTTGCAATTACTGGAAACGTTGGAACTGCACTTCTTGGAAAAGATAGTTTTCAGGAAGTTGATATTTGTGGCATAACGATGCCAATAACGAAGCACAATTACATTGTGAAAGATGTTAAAAACCTTGCTTTTGTTATACGAGAGGCGTTTGACATTGCTCGTAGTGGAAGACCTGGGCCTGTTCTCATTGATGTCCCAAAAGATATTACAACTAATGTGTGTGAATATACTGCCGAAGAGATTGACTTTAATCCTGAGTTTAAAAGTAGCTATTCTAAAAAAGACCTTGAAAAGACTGTTAAGATGATTAAAGAAGCTAAGAAGCCAATGGCATATGTTGGTGGAGGAGCTATTCTTGGAAAAGCTCAACCTGAGCTCAAGAAATTCCTTGATGATTTTGACATACCTGCAGGGGTTTCACTCATGGGGTACGGAGCTATAGATAGTGCCGACTCACGTTTTTGTGGGATGATCGGGATGCATGGAAGTCGGTTGAGTAATATTGCAGTTACTAACTGCGATCTCCTCATTGTAATTGGAGCACGTTTTAGTGATAGAGTTGTAAGTAAAGCAAGTGAATTTGCAAAGAAAGCTAAGATACTTCACATTGATGTAGACCCAGCTGAAATCAATAAGAATATTGGTGCACATCACCACCTCGTTGGAGATGTAAAAGATATTCTTGGCAAACTCAATGGGATGTTAGAAAAACCAATCACACACCCTTCCTGGATGGCTCAAATTG
The DNA here is from genome assembly GCA_963663665.2 of Sphaerochaetaceae bacterium. GTDB lineage: Bacteria > Spirochaetota > Spirochaetia > Sphaerochaetales > Sphaerochaetaceae > SABI01. The sequence continues at coordinate 76,186 of CAXXKP010000001.1, read as the reverse complement.
ATGAGTGGAAAGTTGAACACAAAATGAGAATTGCAGGAGATACTGTTCGTCCTTACGAGGTCCTTACAGCTCTCTCAGAAGTCGCCCCACCAGAAACTGCAATCGTTACTGAAGTAGGTCAACACCAGATGTGGGCTGGCCAGTTCTATCGTCATACTCCCACAGGGAAGTTTCTTACCTCAGGGGGGCTTGGAACTATGGGATATGGAACAGGAGCTGCAATGGGAGCTCAGTTTGGAGCCCCTCATAGAAGGGTTGTTAATGTGGCAGGGGATGGTTCATTCAAAATGAACTGTAACGAGCTCGCAACAATCTCTCGATACCGAATTCCAGTAATTATCTTGATTATGAATAATCATACTTTAGGTATGGTTCGACAATGGCAAACATTCTTCTATGATAATAGGTATGCAGAGACAACACTCGATACAGATATTGACTGGGTTGGCCTTGCTCAAGCATACGGTGTTAAAGGAATGAAATTGTCTACAACGGATGACCCTAAAAAAGTTTTACAAGAAGCTTTTGATTTTAATGGTCCTGTTGTTATTGATTGTGAGATACCAATAGATAATAAAGTATTTCCAATGGTTGCTCCTGGATCTTCAATTGAAGATATGATTGATGAGGTGGAAATCTAAACCACAAAAGATTGATTACTATCATAAGGGAGGGGTGAATCTGCGAAAGTAGGTTCGCCTTTTCTGATTTTCTGGAGGAAATTTGGATGCCATGAGACATAAAAGAAAAGGTAAAGATTGCTCGATTTGACGCTGAAATCGAATCAGCGTTGTACTCGTCCACTACTATCCCCTTCCATTAGCTTAATGATTTTACTCTTCTGAGTAAAGTTATAATCCCCAGGAATCGAATGGCTGAGACAGGAAGAGGTTATTGCAAATGAAAGCGCATTAGAGAGTACCTGTTTGCTGTTCCCTGTGAGTCCTTTCTCTGTCAAAGCGAAGATAAGCCCTGTGGCAAATGAATCCCCACCGCCAACTTTGTCAATGATGTTTTGTACCTTGTATGGAGAATATTCACTATTTGCCATTGGGGCGAGAGACATGAGAATTTATCTCGACTGTCATATAAAATAGCACTCCAGTTATTGTAGGATGCTGAAATGCTTTCTCTGAGAGTTGTCACAACAAGAGAGATATTCGCAAATTCTTTTACGATTCCTGTTGCGGTCCGTTTATATCCCTCATAAATGAGTTTTCCTAAAGTCTCATCTGAACTAGGGTGGATACCAAGTACATCCTTCGCATCCTCCTCGTTTGCAATCATCACATCACGAATGGGAGAATTTATCGCATAGTGGTCTCTGCCAATTCCGATTAACTCATTGAGGTCTCCCCTTTCCAGAACTTGTTGCGATAGTTTATGTCATATGAAATGATAAGGTCTAATTCGCTGGCTTTTTTCACTACCTGGATGGCGCTTTCTGCAGCTACAGCGATGAGGGCGGGTGTAGTCCCAGTCACATGTAGCCAGATTGAATCTTGAAAGCTCAGCCCCCAATCGTTTGCATCAGGCTGTGAGGGAAATAAGCGAATTTTTACGATCGTACATCACCTTGCTTGGGCATTGGTTTGCGCAGGATTCAAGAAAGTATATACCCATCCATCCTTCAGGTTGTCGAACGATATTAGCAGTATCGACCCCTAGGCTTCTCAGTTCCCTGATGCAGGCATCGGCAATAACAATTTGAGGAAGAGCTGATATGAATCGGGTTTCCCGTCCTAGCATCGCTAGGGGAGATTGCCACATTGGCTTCTACTACTCCGAAGGTAATATCAGTCTTACCTGGCAATGCTTGATAAAAGGTCTGGTAATTACTCACCCCGATTCGGGCCATCACTTCTCCAAAGGTTTCAACTCGGGGAGCTCCTTTTTCTCACATAAAGAATTAAGTTTTTCAGTAAATGTCATATTTCTTTTCTATACTTTTATTACTTGGTCTCCAAATTTCACAGAACTCCTTAATCGTCATTAAGAGTCACTCCATATGTGGTTCCTTTACCCACTGCCACGGAACAAAGGCGTTCTGTACGCAATATTTACCGCCAGTAATCTCAATGTCGGTTCCCGTAAAGTACTGCGCATCATCTGAAGCGAGAAAGACGATAAACTTTGATAGGTCTTCAGGCCGTCCAAGTCGACCCAAAGCGATGTTCTTTACATACTCATCATTGTATTCGCTAATCGAATTAATACTCATATCTGTTCTAATCATCCCAGGAATGAACCCGAAAACCCTAATTCCATAAGGGGCGAAATTGGCTGCCATACTCTTGGTTAGGCTTGAGACACCTGCCTTTGTCATGGCATATAGCGCTCCCTGGCTATGAGGGATGAGCGCTGCGTAGGAAGAAGCGTTGATAATAACGCCTCCTTTTCCTAGAGATATCATCTGTCGTGCTGCGATTCTTGACCCTTCAAACACTGCTTTAAGGTTGGTATTAACTATGGTATCCCATTCATCATCGTTAAAGTCTAAGATAGGTTTATCAATAACGACTGCAGCATTGTTGATCCAGATGTCGAGGGAATTGTGTTTCAAAGCGGTCTCTTTTGCGAATTTTTGAAGAGATGTTCTATCACGGACGTCCAATTGCAGGCAGGTGATAGAAAGTCCCTGTTCTTTGGCTGTATAGGCGAGCGCATCTAGCTTGTGCCTCCTACGGGCACACACATAGACAATCGCCTTTCGAGAAGCGAATTCTATGGCAATAGCTTTGCCTATACCAGTAGCTCCTCCACTGATAAAAACAACCTTCCCTTCAAATATTTTATTCATATGTTACCTTCTATTTGTGTCTAGCAGAAGTTTCTGCATGAAATATCTGCTCCGTATATCAAAGCAGAACAATTTTATTATGAAGGAGCACTTTTTATTGCATCTTCTTTTGTTTAATGCGAAAATGGTCTATCAATTATACCAAAAAACTATAGCATTGGAAAGGTGGAATTATGCCAAATTTTCTTAGTCCGCTCCATGAGGCTGCAACTCGTTTCCCACAGACAGAACTCTGGAATGATTCCTGTGGAATGGGGGAGGTCAGATTCGCTCTCGAGCGAGGGGCCGTGGGTGCTACTTCGAATCCTGTAATCGTGGGTCGAATTCTCAAGCAGGAAATGAACTCATGGGAGGAACGTATCTATACTATACTTTCGAAGGAACTCCCTGAAGCTAATGATATTGATCTGTGCTGGAAACTTTCTAAGGAAGCAGGGAGTAAGAGCGCCCGAGAGTTACTTCCGATCTTCAGAGAATCGGGTGGAAAACAAGGTTGGCAGGCCATACAAGTTGACCCGAGATATTACCGAAGCTCAGAAAAGACAGTGTTGCACGCAGTAGAACTCTCTATGCTTGAAGAGAATATCCTAATTAAGATGCCGGTCTCTTCTATTGCTCCCGCAGCAATTGAGGAGTGTACTTACCGTGGAGTTAGTGTAAACGGTACGGTGTGTTTTGGGATTCCGCAGGCCCTTGCGGTTGCTCAGGCAGTGGAACGAGGACTGAAACGACGTGAACAGGAGGAGAAACCCATCGACGGGATGAACCCCTCCTGTACAATCATGGTCGGAAGAATCAACGATTGGATTGGAGAGGTAGTTCTACGGCAGAAACTTCCTGTTTCACCCCAGAGTGTCGAACTAGCAGGCGTCGCTGTGTTGAAGAAAGCCTATAGAATATTCACAGAGCGAGGCTATCGTCTGAGAATCCTCGGTGCCCTTAATAACAGCCACTGGCTATGGACACATTTTCTTGGAGGCAATCTCATTTTGACGATTAATCCTATTTGGTGGCGTAGACTAGAAGGGTGCATGGTACCAGTCGATAAGAGAATCGATGAACCCGTGCCTCATCAGGTAATTAAGGAATTGCTTACACACGTTCCAGAGTTCAGTAAAATTTTTGAAGAAGAAGGAATGACTGTGTCACAGTTTGAGGATTATGGAGCTTTTCGTAGGACAATGCGTGAATTCTTCGAAGGGTATGAAGGATTCCTTGAATATCTTCGGAAATTCATGTTACCGCTGCCTGAAGAGTTATAACGAAGTATGTAGAATAGGGTGATCAGAAAATATTAAGCTCATCAAATTTAATAAACGAATATGATAAAGGAGTGGAGGGTAACTCATGGAAAAAAGATATGAAGGTAAGATTGCACTGGTTTTTGGAGCAGCTTCAGGAATAGGAAAAGCTGTAGCGCTTCGATTTGCAAAAGAAGGAGCGAAGTTGGTTGTGTCTGATATCAATAATGAGCAACTCTCAGCCGTGGCTAGTGAGTGTTCTGCTCTCGGAACAGAGGTTGTATGGGTGACCTGCGATATTTCCTCGATCGATGATATTAAAAAGGTGACCACTTTTGCAGTCAAATCGTTCTCAAAAATTGATATCATGGTGAATGCAGCTGGTATCGTACAGAGCCGTGATTTCTTGGAAGTGGAAGAGAAGGACTGGGATAGAATCATTGCAATCAATCAGAAAGGAACTGCTTTTGCCTGCCAGATTGTTGGACGACAGATGGTGGAGCAGGTAAAAAATCTAAAAGGTGTTAGACCCGACTCTACAGGGAAGATTGTCAACTTCTCTTCTATTGCAGGTAGACGTGGGAGGATGTTCCAGCTTCATTATGCAGCCTCTAAGGCAGCAATAATCAGTATCACCCAGTCGACTGCTTATGCCCTAGCTGAGTACGGTATCAATGTGAATGCAGTCTCTCCAAGTGTAGTGAAGACTCCAATGTGGGATAAGCATATCGAACAAAAGGCAGCGACCTACGGAATTTCAGTAGATGAGGCCACAGCAGAAATGGTCGAGAAGATTCCTCTGAGACGAATTGGTACTTCAGAGGATATCAGTGCAGCAGTAAGTTTTCTCTGTTCCAGCGAAGCTGATTTCATCACAGGACAGACACTGAATGTTGACGGTGGATTTGAGATGAACTAACAGGTTCAAGTTCATAAAGAAAGTCCTCCAAAACAGATATCTGAATGGAGGTTTTCTTTTATTTTTTGAACGAGAAGTGTAGTCCTTTTTTTTATTATGTTTGGCATACTCCTATCATACTACATGAATCATAAGCGTGTTTACTTTTATATTTTTAGGATCTGCTTAGCAAGCTCGCTTATGTGCATAGTTGTTTCTGCAATATAGACTCCTGCATTCCTCAGAGCTTTTTCTTTGTTGCTGGCGCTTCCGTCACCATTAGGTGAAACGATCGCCCCGGCGTGTCCCATACTTCTGTTTGGAGGTGCATTCTTCCCGGCGATGAAGGCTATGACTGGTTTGCTTCCATGGTCACGTATATACTTTGCGGCAAGTTCTTCCTCGCGCCCTCCAATTTCACCGATGATTACAATCACTTCGGTATCCGGATCATTCTCTAAAAGAGGAAGGATGTCGACAAAGCTCGACCCTGCAATCATGTCCCCGCCTACTCCTATAACTGTTGACTGTCCGATCCCCGAATTTGTCATATGGAATACTGCTTCATAGGCGTTAGTGGCACTTCTTGAGAGAACTGCAACCTTACCCTGACTAAAGATTCGATGTGCCATAAAGCCCGCTTTGCTCTTTCCAGGTGAGATAATACCGAACGAGTTTGGTCCGATAAGTCGGACATTTCTACTACGTGCTAGGTGGTAGAGCCTGAACATGTCATTTACAGGAACCCCTTCAGCAATCGTGATTACGAGAGGAACCCCTGTAAGTAAGGCTTCCTGTGCCCCACTAAAGGTGTGATAGGGAGGAACGAAAAGGATTGAAGCATTCGCATCATGTTTTCTCATAGCCTCCTGAACTGTATTGTAGACTGGGATGCCTGCAACTTCCATTCCTTTCTTACCAGGAGTAACTCCGGCAACAATATTGGTGCCGTACTCTATCATCTGCTCAGTATGGAATCGGCCTTCACGACCGGTGATTCCTTGAACGATCAGACGTGTTGATTCATCGACAAGTATGCTCATAATTCAAACATCTCCTTAATGCGTACGACTCCGTCTACGAGATTTTCTGCAAAAGCTACAGGAACAGAAAGCCCTTTAGCAATGTTTATTCCCTCTTCCTTACGGGTTCCTTCAAGTCGGAGCACAAATTTTCTGGGAGCGTATCCCCTGCTCACCGCTTCAATAATACCTTGTGCTACTTCATCACATCGCGTGATACCACCGAAGATGTTGACGAACAGCAGATCGGTCTGAGAGTTCTGCGTCATAATCCGAATCGCTTCGCCAATTCGCTCGGCGGTTGCTCCGCCTCCAAGGTCGAGGACGGAACTGACCTTCATCCCTGAGGATTCAATGAGGTCTATGCTTGACATCAGCATCCCCGAACCATTGCTTATTACACCGATATTCCCCATTTCTGAAACCGGTATGTAGAGAAATTTCCACGACCGAGCATCTAGAATCAAAGGGTTCGTTTCTGCATCATCACGCCATTTTTCGAACAGAATGTGCTTGTGTATTGAGTTGTCGTCTATGTCAATCTTCCCGTCAAGACAAACAAAATCATCGCCGTCGGTGATTGCAAGAGGATTAATCTCGGTAAGCTGACAGTTCCGTTCACAAAAGAGAGTGTAAAGGTTGCAGATGAGTTCGTATAACTTATCGGTATATTCAGAGATTTCCGAATAATCTGCAAGATATCTCACTTGAGATTTCTGAATACCTGAATCTGGTAGGATTTGAATCTTCACAATCTTCTCAGGACTCTTTTCTGCGATCTCGTTAATCTCCATTCCACCATCTGGACAGAAGACAAGAACCGGTTGCTTAGTGCTTCTATCCATCATGATGCTCAGATACATCTCTCTTCGAATCTCGATAAACGAATATATAAAGAGTTGTTTTACCTTGTACTCACCAATTGTCAGGTCAAAGATTCTTTTTCCTTTATCAACAAGCTCTGAAGGAGAAGAGACGACCTGAACACCTCCCGCTTTTCCTCTTCCTCCGGTGTGAACCTGAGCCTTGACTACAGAAGGGTAACACCCATGTGTTTTGGAGAGATCTTCGAGTTCTACCACAGAAGAGACGACAACCCCCTTTCGGGCGGGAAGGTTAAATTCAGCGAATAGTTGATGTGCCTGATATTCTAGAAGTTTCATTATTTCTTATCCCCACAATTCTTCATCGGATGGTATGTAAACATCCTTCAATGGCATGGCTACTCGTGTTATATTGAGTAGATGCTTGTATGTGAAATTCTCCGAGATGCTGTTATTTCCCCAACTGCCACAACCGAGGGTGCTCGTCGGTCCGAGGCCATTGGTAAAACTTCCCCCGGTGGTTGTTGCAGAGACAGCATTCACAATCACTCTGCTTGCTTTGGCTGATAGTCCGAGTTGCTCGATGTGCTGTGCATCGTTCGAATGAATGCATACCGAGTGTCCCCTTCCTTCCATAGAGAGGTTATGATTCAAGATGGCAAGTGCTTGCTCGAATGTGTCATAGCAAAATAATGCCACAGCGTTGAACATCTTTTCTTTTCTAAAGACACTTTCTGTATCATCATTGTCGATGCAGACGGCAATAACTCTGGTCCCTTCGGGCATAATGATACCAGCAGCTTTAGCAATCTTCTCGATTGACTGACCGACAACTTCTTTAGCAATATGACCATTAGGAAATGTATAGGTAGCCAATGCTGACTTTTCACTCTCTGAATTGATGATATGGAAGCCCTGATTTTTCATCTCCGCCTCAATCTCAGAGCGCATGCTTGTTGGCATAATAATGCTCTGTTCGCCTGAGCAGATAATGCCGTTATCAAACGTCCTTCCGATTAGAACCATCTCGATTGATTTCTTGACATCAATATTCAAATCGAAAATGCACTGTACATTGCCAGGCCCGACACCGAAAGAGGGCTTTCCGCTCGAGTAGGCTGATTTCACCATGCCAGGGCCTCCTGTGGCTACAACCACATCAGCCTGTTTCATCAGTTCGCCAGTCATTTCAATTGAAGGGTTTTCGACACAAAGAAGAATATCATCGGGTGGAGAAAGATGTTTCCAAGCTTCATGCACTTTATCTATGAATAGTTTTGTACAATTCACCGTTCTAGGGTGGGGCATGACAATAATTGAATTTCTTCCCTTTATTGCGGCCATCGCATTAGCCATAGGTGTTACAATAGGATTAGTGCACGGTTGCACAGCTCCCACTACACCGACAGGTTTTGCAATCTCAGTGATTCCTGTCTCCTCATCTCTTGAGAGGACACCGACGCTCTTCTTGTCCTTCAGACTGTACCAAATAATTCTTGACTTTCCATATTTCTTTTTCAGTTTATCTTCATAGTTTCCCATTCCAGACTCTTCGACTGCGAGCCTAGCGAACAATTCTGCATTATCGAATACCACCTTCCCGATGATCTTAACCAATTGATCCACCTGCGATTGAGAATAGTTTTCAATCTCTTTTAGTGCTGTGCGTGATCTATTGATTATGCTCTTAATTTCTTCGTTCATCTTTTCCTACCTTTTTAATGGTCTATTAATTAGTCCAAATAAGGATAACATCCTCCTATTTTTCTGTCAAAGGTTTTTGTATTTAATTGCATCTAATACTGACTTTAAATAGATAAATAATATAATAAAGATTTATAATAAAAAGAAATAAAAATAAATAAGAAAAAAATGGAACTTTTTAACGTGAGGGGCTAATTTAGCGTACCTTCTAAAATATTCTCTGTATGAGTAAAATAAATCTAAAAAAATTCATTGACATATGTCAATATCAGAGGTTACAATTTGCAAACGCTTAAGAATTATAGACTGGTATGAACACGAAGGAGAGTTAGGAGATGTCTTTACCTGCAATTAAAAAGAGATATATGTATGGGATAGCACCCGCAATGGTGACCCTGATGCACCAAGATCAAACAATCAACACAGATGCAATGTGTAAACTGACTGACTTCCTTATTGCAAAAGGTGTTCACTGCCTGTATCCCTTGGGTACAACGGGAGAGATGTATAAACTCTCTGTAGATGAACGGAAGCTCATTGCAGAGACTGTGATTAATCATGCTGCTGGAAGAGTTCCTGTATACATCCACGTCGGCGCATTCAGTCAGACTGAAGTAGTTGACCTTGCACGCCATGCTTATGCTTCTGGAGCTGCAGGAGTCGGCGCAGTAACCCCTTCTTATTTTCCTAATACGAAAAGGGAGCTTCTGGGATACTATGGAACATTGTGTAATTCGGTTCCTGAAGATTTTCCAGTCTACCTCTATAATATTCCGCAACTTGCCGTGAATGATCTTACCATTGATATTGTAGAGGAGCTTGCTCAGACTTATAAGAATATCGTCGGAATAAAATACAGCTTCAACGATTTTAGAAGAACTGTTGCCTATACGAGAGTTCGTGGAGGGGATTTTTCTGTGATGCACGGAGCTGATGTTCTACTACCTGCAACAATTGCGCTTGGTTGTGATGGAACGATTACCGGTTGCGGTGTCCCATATCCTGAACCGTATGTCGCCCTTTACAATGCTATCCTTGCTAAGGACGACGAAGCGATTCATCTACACCAAGCATTTGCTGATGATTACGCGAACGTTATGGAAAATGGGTCGAACATGGCCTATTTTAAAGCTGCTTTAGTTCACAGAGGTGTCATCGAACAGTATCAAATGCGGGCTCCAAATCTAAGTCTTAGTAAGGACGAGGAGACCGCACTAATTAAGAAACTCTCTGTTCTAGATAATCTGTATGCCAAGGTTAACCCCGCTTTTTCCCTATAAATCATTTGACTGGGATTCGAACTATCCCAGTCATTGAGAAACCAGAGATATGTTCTGGTTAAATATTTTGTGATCTCTCAAAAGGAGGAGAATATGAAAAAAGGTTTTATCGTTCTTTTAGTCCTGTTGGTCTCTTTTGGCGCATTGTTTGCCAATGGTGAAGATGAGAAGGCTGCTACTGCCACACCAGCTGTTGCAGAAAAAGTACAAGTTCAGCCCCAGGCTACAGTCGAACAGAAAGTTATCCGAATCTCTCTCAATGCTCCCGAAAGACTCAATACTGAAGTTGTTCAATGGGAACAGGAATATGCACTTGCAGATATCTTTAAACACATTGTAGAAGCTCGTGCAGGTGGCAGACTTGCTGTTGAAATCTATGCAAATGGCCAACTCGGTGACCACAAGTCAAGTACAGAAATGGTTCAATCCGGTGGACTCGAAGCTACTATCGGTACCGGTACAATGGGACAGTTCTTCCCTCCATTCGAAATTCTTTCAATCCCATATCTCTTTAAGTCTGAAGAAATCGCATGGGATTTCCTTGACAACAGTCAATTTTGGGCAGATTTCAAGAAGGAAGTTGAAGCAAATACTGGAATGACCATTCTCGCAATGGGGCAGAACGGTGTTCGTCACTTCACCCACTCAAAGAAGCAAATTAAGACTCCTGCAGATCTTAAGGGTGAACGAATCAGAGTTATGACCTCTCCTGTTTTCGTTGAAATGATGAAAGCTTTCGGTGCTGATGCAGTGCCTATTGCATGGAATGAGCTCTATACCTCACTCCAAACCGGTGTTGTTAACGGCCAGGAAAATCCAATCTCCGTTATCGCAGGAAACGGAATCTATGAAGTACAGAATTACATCAGTCTTGATGGTCACCTTTGGAGTGAAGACTACTTCATCATTAACACTGCGTTCCTTAAAGCTCTTCCTGCAGACCTTCAACAGATTGTCTGGGCAGCAGCAAAACAAGCCGAAGTCGTTAACCGTGCTGTTGAAACCATCCATTCACAAAGTACCGGCCTCACCAAACTTGCTGAGATGGGAATGGAAATCTATACTCCTACCGTTGCAGAGAAGCAAGCCTTCGCTGATATAGCACAGCCTGCAGTTCTCAAGTACCTAAAGACCAAAATCGATGCAAGATATGTTGATGGCATCATGGCAGCTGTTAAGGATTCTGAGGTTAAGTTCGGTTATTAGTATTTATTAAAGCAATATGTCCCACCTTCTGCTACAGATTTGAGGAAGGTGGGACAGTCTTATCTGTGTTGTCATCTAATTCCCAGTGAAGCTCGGGACTTGGATATGAAGGAGGTCTAATTTTGAAAAAAATAATTGATTACCTCAGGCGAATCAGTAATTTTCTTGAGAAAATCACTGGATACGTAAGTATGGCGCTAGTTGCCGTTATGCTGACTGTGGTTATAATTCAGGTGGTCCTGAGAATGTTCAAGGCATCAGTCCCCTGGTCCGAAGAGCTTTCCCGAATGCTTCTGATTTGGATTGGAATGCTAGGTGCGGGCATAGCTGCAAAAGAGGGACTGCATGTTGGTGTTGATTTTCTTATCACTCTCCTTCCTAGTACCCTCCAGCAATTGATTAAGATTCTAATTAATCTTGCCTTGATTACATTTCTTATCTTTTTTGCATATCAGGGTTATCTCTCAGCGGTAGCAGCAAAACGTGTATTAGCTACCACGTTCGAGATCACATTGTTTGTACCGAAACTGGCATTACCTGTAGGTTCGGTATTAATATTGGTGCATCTAGTCTATTTTGTGGTGAAAGACATATATGTATTATTCACAGGCAAAAAGCAGGAGGTCATATAATGGCAAGCTGGATATTCATACCATTCCTTGTTGCACTTGTAGCAGGTGTTCCTATCGCATTTGCACTTGGAATCAGTGCTTCAACGTTTCTCGTAGTTTGGGATAAAGTACCTCTCACAGTTATTGCACAGACTTTCTATACTCAAATCGACAAGTTCGTTCTCCTCTCAATACCGTTTTTCATTCTTGCTGGAGAGTTGATGAATAGGACTGGAATCACGATTCGGCTTGTCAAGTTTGCAGGTTTGTTAACTGGACGACTTCGTGGTGGTCTTGCACAAGCTAATATCGGGGCAAGTATACTTTTTGCAGGTCTTACCGGAGCTGGTGTTTCTGATACCTCGGCAATTGGTTCAATTCTTATTCCTTCGATGGTGGAGGACGGGTTTACACCTGAATACAGTGCCGCTGTAACTGCAGCATCATCGGTCATCGGACCGATCATCCCACCGAGTATCATCATGGTCGTCTTTGGCTCTATTATGAATATCTCCATCGGGGCTCTGTTTGCTGCTGGCTTTATTCCTGGAATTCTTGTTGGTCTCGCTTTAATGGTGATGGCATATATCATCGGAGTGAAGCATAATCATCCCTACAACCCTGAAAAGGTCCCTTTTAAGACCCTTCTTTTAGGTTTTAAAGATGCTTTTCTGGCCCTTATGATGCCGACAATCATAATCGGTGGTATACTCAGTGGTCTGTTCACTCCAACCGAAGCAGCTGCAATTGCTGTAGTGTATGCCCTTATAGTGGGTGGTTTTGTCTTCAAAACATTAAAATGGAAAGATATCCCAATCTCATTGCTCAAGAGTGCCACGACTACCTCAATTCTTATTTTAATTGTTGGCTTTGCTAGCGTTGTTAGCTGGGGACTTTCTATCGAACGTATTCCACAGACAATTGCAAAATTCTTAATTAATGCAGACCTTAGTCGAGTCGAATTCCTTCTAATGGTAAATGGACTACTCTTATTTATGGGAATGATTATGGAGACTGGAGCGAATGCAATCCTTTTAGGGCCGATTCTCATGCCTCTTGCAATCAAACTTGGAATACATCCAGTTCACTTTGCCCTTATTATGCTCGTCAACCTTAATATTGGTCTTGCGACACCTCCTCTTGGAGTCTGTCTTTTCGTTGCCTGCCCGATTGCAGGAGTCTCGATGGCGAAAATTTCGAAAGCCATCGCGCCGTTTATTCTCATGGAGATTGTGGCACTTCTCATTATTACCTTTATACCAGAACTGGTACTCATACTTCCACGTCTTCTCGGATTCGTATAATATTAGGAGAAAATAACATATATGAGTGTACATACTATTTTAGTGACGTTGCAACCAAATTTAAAGGATATCATCCATGATTATATGGTAGAAACTTTTGCAAAGGTCGGGTACGAGGTGAAAGCGATCTACAGCGAGAATCCTGTAGACGAAGATACAATCTGTAGAGAGATTGCTAATTGCAGTGGTTATATTGTAGGTCTTGAGAAGGTGACTCATAGAATTTTTGATTCGGCTCCACTTCTCAAATGTGTGACTAAGTTCGGGGTTGGAACTGATAATATTGATATTTCTGCCGCTGAAGAGAGAGGTGTTGAGATTGCCAATTGTCCTGGATCCAATAGCAATGCTGTTGCGGAAGCGACGCTAGGTCTTCTTTTAAATATTTCTCGCAATGTACAGAACTTATGCAATGAATTGAGAAACAAGACTTTCAAAGTCTATGTTGGCACTGAACTAGCCAAGAAGACAGTTGGAATCCTTGGCTTTGGAAATATCGGACGGAAGGTGGCAGAATACTTACAGCCTTTTCAGACAAATACCTTAGTTTATGATGTATTTCAGGATCAGGCATCAGCTGATTGGCTTGGAGTACGGTATGCTTCACTTGAAGAGATTTTCACACAGGCTGACTATGTTTCAGTTCATCTTCCTCTCACCGAAGAGACAAATCACATCGTCGATACAAGATTGTTGAACATAGCGAAGGACGGACTGTTTCTCGTCAACATTGCACGTGGCGGTGTTGTGGATGAGAACGATCTCTACCAAGCAGTACAGGAAGGCAAAGTCGCCCGAGCAGCGGTAGATGTATTCGAATTCGAACCTCCCACAGCATCTAGGATGCTTGATGACGACCGGTTCTTGGTGACTCCTCATATCGGAGCAGGAACACTTGAGGCCTCCTTCAACATGACAAATATGTCGATTGATAACATTGTCTCAGTCATAGAGGGAAAGGGAAATCCGTTTCCTGTGAGATTGAAGAAATAGGAAGCATTCGCTTAAATAAATTGACTGATTTAAGTCAGCTTCATCGGTTGTTCTTGTGAGCTATCCTTTCTAGATTAAGATGGTTCATGGGAACGATTTTTTTGGTATAATAATATTTGGAGGAAGTAGTATGAGTGGTCGTCTTAAGGGGAAACGGGTATGTGTGGCAGGAGGCGCGACGGGAATCGGAGAAGCCGTGTGTAGACTGGTCTGCAAGGAAAAGGCTGCAGAACTTTATATTACCGATATAAACGATGAAGCTGGGGAAATTCTTGCACAGGAATTAAATTTTGCTTTTGATACTGAGGTGATTTATCGTCATCTTGATGTTGCGAATGAGGCTGAGTGGATTACTGTAATCAAAGAGCAACCCCTAGGCTTCGAGATTCTTGCGAACTGTTTTGGGGTAGGTGGACCTCTTGTGCGACCAAAAGTGGCAGATACTGATAATGACGCCTGGCATAAGGTAATGGATATCAATGCGACAGGCGTATTTCTTGGGATGAAGCATGTAATACCGGGAATGCGGAAAGCTGGCTACGGGTCAATTGTCAATGTGGTGTCAATTTATGGTCTTGTCGGACCAGAGTTTGCCACTTCCTATGCAGCCTCTAAAGGAGCTGCCCGTTCCCTTACGAGGACTGCAGCGGTTCAGTATGCAAAGGATAATATTCGAATCAATGGAGTTTATCCCGGGTTTACCAATACCCCAATGACCAAGGATATTCACAACGATCCTATTATTAGAGCGAGTCGACTTGGACAGACCCCAATGGCACGTTTTGCAGAGCCTGTGGAAATTGCTTTAGGGGTGTTGTTTCTCGCCTCTGATGAGGCTTCCTTTATTACCGGTGCAGAACTTGTAATTGATGGTGGAATGACCGCTTGTTAGCATTTTCTTATAGGTTTCTTGGAATGAGAGCAGGTATAGGGTTATTTCTGCTCTTGTTGCAACTGCATCTTCTTGCTCATATTGTATGCTTTCATGAGATGAGAGCGCATAAATACTTCAGCAAGTGTGGCGTTCTTATTCTTGATTGCCTCTGTTATTTTCCTGTGATCTTCCAGTGCTTCTTCGGGAACTCCTTTCTCAGAAAGAGTGTTTAGGCGTGTTTGTTCAATCATATCTTCGAGTAATTGAGACAAACTAAAAAGAAACTTATTTTCTGACGCTTTGGCGACGGTAAGGTGATATTTATGGTCGGCCTTCATGCCGAATCCACCATTCTTAATATCTTTTTCCATTTCGTCTATTACTTCAAATAGATCTTTTAGGTCTTCATCTGTTCGGCGTTTTGCGGCATAGTACGCAGACTTAGTCTCCAAAATAAGACGAACTTCAACGATGTCAGTAAGAACTTGATTGGTGCGGTTGAACATTGACTGAACGATGTTCATAGCATGGTCAAGAGAAACTTCACGGATAAAAGTGCCGCCGTTTACCCCGACTTTCGTCTCTACCTCACCAATCATTTCAAGTGCACGAATCGCCTCGCGTAGTGAAGTTCTGCTCACTCCGAGAGTTATAGCGAGTTCGCGTTCAGGAGGGAGTTGATCACCTGGAGAAAGTTCTCTCGATTCAACCATTTCCCTAATATGGTCTGCGATATCTTCGAAGACCTTTTTTTTCTTAAGTTTTACAAATTTACCATTTTTTTCTGCCATTGATTGTTCGTACCAGATATTGCTGTAAGAATCAAGTCCCAATAGGCTACCCGGATATCCAATTCCGGTCACCAAAAGCATTTTTCCAGTCTTTTTGGAAAACAGCCCATCTGTCGAGGGTAAAGTAGTTAGACATGATAAGTTTCCACAGCTTATAGGATGCTGTCATTTCATGGGCTCCCATGGAGAAGCCTTCTGTGATTTGCTGTAGAGAGCGGCCTGCTGTCATAATTTTCGTACTGAATTCAGCTTCTTGGAAGGAGTTAATTACTCCGGCCATCAAGTCAGTTACTGGTCTTTCATCTGCTTCACCAAGAAGTCCAAGAAAGATTGCTACGTGATCAGCTCCAGCCTTAGCGGCGGCTATTGCCTCGATAACTGAGTGAATAGCCGTAGAGCACACTTCAATATCTGTAGTTTGCTTAATCATTTTAACTGCCTTCAGCCCCTCTATACTAGTTTGAACCTTGACTACAACATTGTCTCCAAGTGAGTTGATGATCTTAGCTTCTTCAAACATTGTTTTCGCATCTGGTGCTACCACCTGAGCAAATACCTTTACAGGTACAGCATCGCAGATATTTTTGAAGTTGGTCTTGAAATCCCCTTTTAGTGCAGAAAGCATAGTAGGGTTCATTGTAACCCCGTCGAGGATTCCCCAGTCGTAAATTTCCTTAATCTCTTCGAGATTACATGAGTTCAAAAAAAATTCCATCGTATCCCTCCATCAGGTTACCATTTTGTTAATTAAATCTTGTGTGTAGAGATCACATTACTTTGAATTTCCTTTTTATCAAGCGAACGGTGATTCTGAGCATATGTTCTGATAATAGAACTTTGTATCCATCGTTCGGTCATAAAAATTGGTATTTAAAAGGTCTGATAAATCTACCATTAGTAGTATATCTTATAGAGGTTGTCATTGTCAATTTCAAATATTGTCCTATATCAATTAACTAAATAGAGCTTATTGTATTAAATATACTGCATGACACAAGTCAACTCTGATTGATTTTTCTTGACTAAATGATAATAGTGGATAGAATAGAAGTAGGGTGTATGACTACATGAGAATCACACATATCCTAAGGAGATAATACTATCAACAAGATAACCCCCCTAAAAAAACTCAAACGCTCTGACGAAGTGACCTTAGCTCTAGAAAATATAATAAAAGAAAACAATCTTCAGCCTGGTGACAAATTGCCTTCTCAAGCTGAACTATCTCATGACCTTGAGGTGGGGACCCGTTCGATAAGAGAAGCCATCAAAGTTCTTGAATCAAGGGGGATGTTGGAGACTAGGGCCGGGAAGGGGGTTTTTGTAAAATCGAACAATCTCGATTTTTTTATGGAATCGCTGATGGGCTCGCTTATTTTCAAGGTTCAGGATCAGAAGGATCTGATGATTGATCTTACAAAGATACGGCTAGTTGTCGAGTCGCATGCCCTTTTTGATCTGGCTTCAGAACCAAAAGATGAGTTCGTTGCAAGATTTGCACAACTCATAGATACTCTAGATTCTGTCGGAGAGAAGAAAGATATCGATGCTTACAATGTTCTCGACTATGAACTTCACAAACTCATCATCGAATCAACCGGAAACAAAATTCTCATCATCTTCTACAGCTATCTTTCTGATTTACAACTACGTGTTTTTACTAAGGCTGGGTATGTCCAGGGATCACTTGAAGAGAGCATGGCAGACCATCATGGTATGCTTAATTCCATTATTGAACACGATCCCGAGAAAGCGAGAAAAATCATCGAAAAGCATTTGTGTAGCACTCTGAATAAGGTTATGGGGGGCTGACGGCTTCATATACCCTACAGTTTCTAATTCAACTATGTAAACGAGGAGTTTTGCTCCTAAAATTCAATTTTTCTTCAACATTAATAACCATCATGAATGATATTGTTGAGTTATTGGAAGTCTCTATTGGGTTTTTGTGATGCAGCATAAAAGGAAGAATGATATGAAAGCGTTAGTGTATAACGGGAATACGAATGCATCACTCGAAGAAATAAAAAAGCCGGTTCCTTCAAAAGGCCAAGCTTTGCTGAAGGTGCTGCGGGCAAGCATCTGTGGTTCAGATCTTTCGATTATAGAAGGAAAGCACCCGAGAGCCCAGACTGGACTTATTATGGGGCATGAAATTGTAGCCCGCGTAGAACAGCTTGTCCCTGCTTTAGCAACAGATGGGTCAATCATCGAAGGGGACCTCGTAACCGTTGAACCGATTGTTAGCTGTGGTACATGTGTAGCCTGTAGAAGCGGTTTTCCACATGTTTGTAGTAATTTGAAATTGTACGGAATAGATATTGCGGGTGGAATGGCAGAATATTTGTGTGTCGACGTAAAAAACCTGTGGAAAATCCCAAAAGACCTTTCAGTAGATGTTTCTGCGTTCATCGAACCGCTCGCTGTTGCAGTTCATGCAGTGCGCCGGTCGAAAGTGAAATTCGACGATTTTTTATGTATTATTGGTGGAGGTCCTATCGGTATGCTGATCGCTCTTATAGCACAGGAACTTACCACTAGGCCTATACTTATTAGCGAACCTGAACCGTCACGAAGAGCCATCGCCAAAAGGCTCGGCTTTACAACGGTGAACCCAGTCGAAGAGGATGTTATAGAGATATTACAAGGAATGACACAGAACCGTGGAGCAGATATCACCTTTGAAGTTGCTGGCAGTCAGTCAGCTATTCTTACAGCATCGAAGACCCTCCGTCCACGCGGAACCCTCGTTCAGGTCGCAATGCCGAAGGATCTCATGAAAATGAATATCGTCGACTTGACCTTCAAGGAGCTCTCTCTCATCGGAGTGAGGGTGTACGAGGCTTATGATTTTGAACGGGCAATAAATTTTCTAAAATCACATAAGGAAGTGTTCGAAAAAATACTTCCGACTCTTTTTCCTCTCGATCAATTCTCTGCTGCCTTTGAGGCAGCAAAGAAAGGAGTCGGAGGATTAAGATTTACATTTTGTATAGGAGAATAAATTCATGAGTAAATTGTTTTCACTTGAAGGAAAGTTCGCATTGGTCACCGGATCGACGCAAGGGATTGGATATGCTATTGCGAAAGGCCTCGCTGAGGCAGGAGCCTCTGTCATATTGAATGGGCGAATGAAGGATAAGCTTGATGAAGCAGTTCATAGACTTTCAAGCGAGGGCCTAAAGGTTCATGGAGTGAGTTTCGACGTTACCGACGAGCAGGGCGTTATCGAAGCAATTAATTATATTCATAGCACAATCGCCCCGATTGATATTCTTGTCAACAATGCAGGTATCACAGTAAGAAAAAAGGTCTATGACCTTTCATATGAGGAATGGAAAAGTGTTCTCGCCGTTAATTTAGACGGGGCATTCCTTGTTACCCGTGCAGTGGTTCCTTCGATGATTGAGAGAAAATCAGGGAAGATTCTTAATACGTGTTCCTTAATGAGCTTGGTCGCACGAACTGATAACACCCCGTATGCCTCAAGCAAGGGAGGAATGGCATTGTTTACCAAGGCTCTAGCCGTTGAACTAGGCCCTCACAATATTCAAGCGAATGGTATTGGCCCCGGTTATTTTAACACCCCACTCACAAAGGTTCTACAGCAGAATGAGAAATTCGACACTTGGGTGAAGAGTAGTACTCCTGCAGCACGTTGGGGCGAAGTAGAAGAACTCGTGGGTACTTCTGTCTTCCTGACAAGTGGAGCGAGCAATTTCGTCACTGGGCAGATTGTCTACGTAGATGGTGGATTCACCTCCTCCCTCTGATCAAAGAGGTAAGAAACCATAGGATTAGAGTTTTTTCTGAGTATGAAGACTACAGATTATGTTTATTAAGAGAATAAAAGGAACCTTTCACAGGATCGAATTGAAAAGGAGTAAAGTATGAAAGCACTTGTATGGACTGAACCGGGCAAAGCAGAAGTCAGAGAAGTTTCGAGCCCGAAGGTATCTCCTGGGAAAACCCTGGTGAAGGTTACCTATTGTGGAATCTGCGGATCAGATATCGGTATCTTTGCCGGAAAGCATCCGAGAGCAAAAGCTCCCCTCATTCTCGGGCACGAATTCATAGGAGTAATCGATGAAATTGAGGGAGAACTAAAAGGTTTTAAAGTTGGGGATAGAGTCGCCGGTTGGCCGAATATCCCGTGTAAGGAGTGCTATTTCTGTAAGTTAGGCATTCCTCATGTCTGCAAGAATCTTAAGATTACGGGCATAGATCTCGACGGAGGTGTTGCGGAATACGTGGTGTGCGATACCGAGAATCTCGTAAAGCTTGACCAATCCCTCTCTAATAAGGCAGCCTCGATTATAGAACCATTGGCGGTAGCCGTTAGAAGCCTCCATCAGGCAGGATTCAAATCACTTAGTACTGTAGCTGTTATGGGTGCAGGACCGATTGGCCTAATGGTCGCTATCATGCTTAAATATGCCAGTGCCTCGAGAATAATTATATCTGACATGAATGAAGGAAGATTGAGTCTCTGTAAGGAGTTTGGCTTTGAAACGGTCAATATCACTGAGCAATCGCTTACTGAATACGTCAACTCCACGACAAACGGGGTTGGAACTGATTATGTATTCGAATGCAGTGGAACGGAAATGGGTTCTCTCGAGATGAGTAAAGTCTGTAGAATTGGTGGAACAATCTGTCAGACCGGCGTGCACAAGCAGCCCCATCAGGTTGACCTACGTGACATTAATTTCAAAGAACAGCAGATCATTGGTTCAAGAGGCCACACAATGGATGAATTCAGACAGGCGGCAGCGTTCGCCAAGAGTATTCAAGATGACCTAGAGAAAGCAGTAACACAGATTGTACCTCTGGCAGAATCGGATAAGGTGTTTGAATACCTTAGTGACCCTGCAATGGTGACAGTCAAGATTGTGGTGGACTGCTTGTCCTGAGCTAATTGAATTCATTAGGCGCTAATATAAATGAAATTTAAGGAATCAGACTGGAGAGTCCTAGGAAGGCAAAGAGACTCTCTTTTTATAGAACCGAAGTAGGAAGATGAAAAACAAACGTAGTACGGTAGATGTGTATTATAACGGGAGCACAATCTCCATTGAATTGTTGCAGCGAAATCTCCTCGCTGTTTTGGAACCAAATGACAGAACAAGCAAGGATTCTCCAAAAACACTAGTGGAGAGATCTTTGAGACAATCTGAAGGAGATCTCACATTCAATCACTTTATAGAGAAAGGGAAATCCTTTCTTGTAATTGTGAACGACGGGACACGCCCGACACCGACACGATATGTCCTCGATGCAATCGCTGATATGCTTGATTTGGTCGATGCCTCATTCATTGTTGCGACCGGCGTTCACCGGGGTCCCACCGATGAAGAATATAGGTTCATCTTCGGCGACCATTATGAGCGTTTTAAAAATCGTATATATGTGCATGATGCACGTGATGAGAATCAGATGGTCTATCTTGGGGAGTCGAAGAACGGCACATCTTTAGAAGTAAATAGACTAGCAGTTGATGCGGACAAAATCCTTGTAATAGGCTCGGTTGAACCCCATTATTTTGCAGGATATACCGGAGGTCGGAAAGGAATACTTCCAGGGATCGCCTCTTACAGGACGATAGAGCAGAATCATAAGCTAGCCCTTGATGTGAGAGCCAAGTCTCTTGCACTCAAAGGGAATCCTGTCCACGAAGATATGATTGATGCTCTGAAGTTGATCAACAAGCCCATCTTCTCAATCATGACAGTGCTTGACAAATATCATGGAATTTATAACGTGACATCTGGAGACATTCACGAGGCATTCTATGCCGCCATCGAGTCAGCAAAAGAAATCTTCGTGCCGAAAGTGATCCAAAAAGCCGATATCGTTGTGACGGTGGCAAAGTATCCTATGGATGTAGATCTTTATCAAGCCCAGAAGGCAATTGACAATGCAAAGCTGATTTTGAAACCGGGAGGAACGCTGATCCTTGTTGCTGCTTGTCGGGAAGGTCTTGGAGAGGAAGCGTTTATGGACCTCCTCTCCTCCTGTGCGACACCGGCAGAGGTCCTTGAGAGGATACGGGGTGTCTACAAGCTCGGGTATCATAAAGCAGGAAAGATGGCTGAAGTTTTCTTGAATGCCGAAGTTGTGGCTCTCACGGAGCTCCCGGGTTCAATGCTTGAACAGATTTTCATCACTCCAACGAACTCTCTTCAGAGTGCTTTGGATAAGGCCATTGAAAAAGCAGGTGAAGATGCATTGGTAATCTTCCTCCCCGACGGTTGTGTGACTGTTCCATCGATTACTAACGAAAAAGGGTAACACTTTTTCGTTAGTCGACAGAATCTAATCTATCGATGGTGAGGTCAATTTTACTATCAAAACCAACTGGTTTTTTGGAAAAATCGCTTAAGTGATAAAATCAATAAGTGTCGTACCTATCTAGTGATGCTGCCTGCCAGAAAATCTGACAGGCATTATATCAAAAATTATATTGCCGCGAAAGAATCTCGTGAAAGCTTTTCCCCTCGAATCATAGAGAGCGTTTTTTGAGCTCCAAAAAGGATGTGGGAAGTTTCTGTGCCACAGCTGATAACATTTGCACCTCGGTCATACCAGGAACGGATCCACTTCTCATCATAGCTCCCTATCGATGTCCCAGCGCTTTTTCCCGCTTTCCTAATCTTATTGAGGGCTTTATCCTGTATTGCTACTGACTCTTTGCATGTCATATCTGGTAGTTTACCAATAGAACCTGAAAGATCCATAGGGCCAAGCATCACACAGTCAATCCATGGGTTATCGAGAATAGCATCAAGCTCATTTTCAATGACTGACTCAGACTCCATCTGTACGATACGTATCATCTCGAGGCTCGTTTGAAGTACATATTTCTCTAGACTCTGGAGACCGTAACGAACAGCACGCTGAGGACCAAAGCCTCGAATCCCGTGGGGAGGGTAGAGGGTTGATTCCATTGCCATTTTACATTCAGCAACACTCTGGATCATCGGAAAGATAATCCCCTCTGGTCCCATCTCAAGGACTCTTTTGGCAAGAACTGCATCATTCCAAGGAATACGTACAATGGCGGGAGTCCCACCTGAATGAGCGGCTATTAGATTGTTAAGAATTCCCTGATAATCCATTGGGGAATGCTCTGTATCGATCCATAGGAAGTCATAACCTAAAGAAGCACACATTTCCGTAACAGCGGGGTCACTTTGACAGATATGCATCCCAGCGATGAGATCTCTGTCCTTAAACTTTTTTTTCAATGATTTGATTTGCATTTGATTCCTCTTTATTTTTTGAGTTGTCTCTGTTCGAAAAACGGTGTTAAGGCTGGTTTATCTAGCAGCCCCTTGAGTTCATCATCAAGTTTCAGAAGTGAGATAGAGAAGCCTGTCATTTCCATACTTGTAGCAAATTCTCCTGCATAAACATGATAGACTGAAATATTTCTTTCCTTCAGAATTTGGTCAATGCGTCGGTAGACGATGTACAACTCCTCCTTTGGAGTAGCTCCAAGTCCATTTACAAGCACGGAGACTTTGTCTCCTGCCACGGGAGAAAGGTCATTAAGAATCTGTTCCATCATTGCATCAACTACAGCATCCGCGGGTTTGAGTTCTGAATGTGAAATCCCCGGTTCACCATGGATTCCCATTCCGATTTCCATCTCGTTCTCTCCAATTGAGAACATTGCCTTGCCCACTTCAGGAATGATACATGGAGAGAGTGCGACACCCATGGTGCGGACACTCGCTTTTGCCTTTTCAGCAATTCTCAAAACCTCCTCGAAAGAGGCTCCCCCTTCAGCCGCAGCACCAGCTACTTTATAGATGAAGAAGATACCTGCAACGCCACGTCTCTTATGTTCCTCTCCTGCAGGGGCGGACGCAACATCGTCGTTTCCCACAACGTGGGCTGTCTGAATATCATCCATCTGAGCCATTTCACTCGACATTTCGAAGTTCATGATATCGCCACTGTAGTTTCCATAGATGTAAATCACTCCCTTGCCACTATGTACATGTTTGGTAATTTCATATATCTGATCTGCACTTGGACTCTGAAACACTCCCCCAACAGCACAGCCATCGAGCAAGCCTTCTCCTACATAGCCCATAAACAGAGGGAGATGACCGCTTCCTCCACCGGTGACCAGAGCTACCTTATCTTCACATGTACTTCTCACAATATTTCGTTGATAATCGGCACAACTTGAAAGTGCTTCTGGATGCGCACAGAGAATTCCACTCAGCATTTCATCAACAAAATTTACAGGATTATTTACAAACTTTTTCATAGTGTATTTCCTTTTCATAATTTTAGTGTTATTTCGGAATCAGGTTATTTACCATTTTCCGTTTAGGCGGGGTTATTCCCTACCTAGATACTTTTTTAAGTTATGGGCTTGATGGCTGAACGCTTTTGATGCTTCATTTAGAGAAATCAGAATCTCATCATACGTTTTTCCTGTGCTTGAACGTGCAGATCCTATAGTTGTAAGACATTCCGCTTCATCCATGTAGGATGCGGCAGCTACAATATCGTTCTGATCTTCTTCGGGTATCACCATGAAGCCATGCTTGTCGGCATGGATGAGGTCTCCAGGATTGATAGTACAACCATAGACCTCCACTGGAATATTCCAATCTACAGGGACGGAATATGCATGCCCTACGCACAATCTACGCGCCAATGCTTTAAACCCTGCATTGGTCATCTCATCTAGATCACGGATTGAACCGTCTGTAATCGTCCCTACACAACCGAGAGCCTTATGCATATTGGAACATACTTCTCCCCAAAACGATCCAACTATCTTCCCTGGAGCGTCGAGATCTTGTAGTACGACAATCTTCGGCCCCGGCTGGGATGCGACATACTCACGATACTCAGCCCATCTCCTCGTTCCATCTGTGTAGTACTCTTTCCGGCTCGGCTGGAAGGTCAGAGTTACGGCATAGCCTATCATCGATCCCATCTGAGGCATGAAATCTCTCGTTTCATCGCGATTCAAACGCGCTTCAAGACGATCCTTAGAGGTGATCGCCTCCCATCCGTTGTAGATGGTTGGGGTATTCCACCTTTTCAACTTCAATAAATCTGCATATGATAACACGAAATTCCTCCTTCTATTATTTAACAATAGACCTACTGTACAAAAATCACAAGAAAAATATTTAATAAATTTTTAGTAACTAAGAAAGTGCTTGATGGATATCAGCGAGGAATTGCCTTCTGAAGAGTTTTAGTATTTGATCAGAGGATATTCCGAACACTTGCTCGTTGAATCAGTTTCCCTCCAAGCAAGCTTTTCTGAGAGGTTATATGGCAATCAGTGTCCCATTCATTGAGAAGAACCCGAACAGCGACTCGGCCGAGTTCGACTTTGGGTACAGAAAGAGTCGTAAGAGAGGGGGTTAGCAGTGAAGAAATTGGAAGGTCATCGAAGCCTACGATTGAAATATCTTCAGGTACTCTATAACCCATGTCTTGTAGAGCACGAATTGCACCTGAGGCTACAATATCGTTACATGCGAAGAATGCGGTAGGTAATGTGCCTCCATGTCTGAGGGAGAGGAAGGCGCTCACATCTTCGTATGAGCCTTGGTGGGTACTATGGACCGGAATCAGGTAATTTTTATAGGTTTCTAGGGAGAGTTTTTTTAATGAGGCTATATACGCATTCTGCCGCGAAGTGAAGTTGCTACAACCGTGTGAAGTAAACATTCCAATCCGTTGATGCCCAGCATTACTTAAGTACTGCATCGCTTCAAAGACCATCCTTTCATTATCCATAGTGACAAAGGAACCCTTCGCTGTAGGATAGTTTGCGTCTAGGAATACATGAGGTGTTTTGAGAGTTTCAAAGAGAGTAATCTCTTGTTCAGAGAGCTCTGTACAGAGGAGAATACTTCCAGCCTTTTCAGAGAATCTATCTATCTCCTGAGCGATCTCCCCAATCTTGATATTCTCATAGGTTGCGACTTCGACAGATAGATTAAACAGCTTTGCTTCTTCTACTACGCCATCTATGTACTCGCTGATGAACATGTTATGTCGGTCGTTAATAATTTGACCATGCCTGACGATTTTGCAGAATCTGATTACTTCACGTCCTGAAGAACTGTTCGCGGTTTTAGAGAAAATCCCATAGGCGTTTAGGATATCCATTATTCGTTTTCGAGTCTCTTCTCCAACTCCAGGCTTATTGTTGAGTACGAGTGAGACAGTTGAGACAGATACTCCTGCCAGCTTTGCGATTTCTCTGCTTGTCTTTTTAATCAATGTCAATCTCCTTGCTGTGTTGATTTTACCACGTATGAAGGCACCGAAAAACAGAGGGTTCTGACTCGAAGAATCACTCGACCTTTATAATTCTGCGTCTACTTTTTATCACTTTTTTAAGAGAGCCCTTCAAGACACGCTTCAATAAGAATAATGATAGCCATACTGCCTGGGTCTATCATATCGAGAGTTTTTTCCCGAAATATCGCAGCTTTCCCATGTTGACTCATCATCCCCTTCTCAGAAGCGAGACCGGTATGAGCACCAGTCACTCCCGCTGTGAGTATTTCTTCTAGGTCGGATCCTTCATACTTTTTCATAGCGTTCACAAGAGGGTAGAGTACATCAATAATTGTCTTTTCACCACATTTAGCCTTACCACGATCCAGGACTCCTTGAAGGAATCCTTCAAAGAAACTTTTCAAATCCTGAGCCTCAAGATATTCCTTTTCAGCAATCGTTTTCCCTCCCCTCATTAGACCTGTTCCCATTAGCGTTCCCATTGTAGAAGGTGCCACTTTCACAACCTGCATTCCTGCGCGCATAAGAAGATCACCTGGAAGCAAAGTTCCGTTCTCCTTCGCAAAGGCATAGGCTGCTTGAAATCCTTTCTCCATAGTGATTCCCAGATCGCCATCTCCTATGGCACTGTCTAGTTTAATAAGATAATTTCTTTGTTTGCTCATTGCATTGGCGATAGATTCCAGCATCCGTATCACTTCAGAAGTTCCTATTCGTTCCATTATGATTATCCTCCTTCTTACAATTCCCTAGTAATCAGTATACTTCAGTCTGCTAACCACTACAATAAATTTATTAAATTATTTAGTGAATCGCTCTATAGGTTGGTTCTTTAGCTATGTGAAAGAGATGATAAAAAGATTGATATGCTTTGATGATATAAGTCCAATTACGAGATCTTATGGTATATATATAGTATTCCAAAGGAAGAATGGTTGTATAATTTATGGAAAAATCCCAAGACCCAAAAATGAAGTGAACAAAAAAATAATACTACACACATAGAAGCTATGCGTGTAGTATTAGTAGTGGGTTAGAAGAATGCACCTGTGATGAATCGCTAAAGTAGAACTTCAAACTCCAAATATTTTAGTTTTCGGTTGGGTAATTTTGTTCTGCATAAATGATAATTTCAGAAACTTTCATTTGAAGAATATTTCCAATTTTTTCAAGTGTTTCGATTCGAGGAACGCATCTTCCCGATTCAATAAAATAGAGCTGACTACGAGAAATTCCCGTTTGTGCTACGAGTTTATCCTGTGAGTAACCAGCCTTGAGACGTAAGTCTCTAATAGTTTTTCCAACATCCATGTCATAACAATAATAACAATTTATAGTTCTGTAAAGACCTATATATAAATTATTTGATAGTGAAGGGGGAAAATAATTAAAATAATTATGCTAATTTAAAATGAGAAATTTCACAAATGTTTAATATAGAAAGAATTATATTGGTAATAGAATTGTTGAAATTTGGTTATAAAAATTTTAATGAATTATCTGGTCTTTTATAAAGTAAATTTTTCATTTTTTCACTTCAGAGATGGACACGTGGTGAATTCCACCATTGTTATTGTTTTCTCGTAAAAAGGTAAGCATCTGTAATCATACCTCGTGAAAATGGATTATATAAATTATAGAGACCTATATCGTGTTGCACGGCAGCGATTCCTCTTTATATTTAAATCAACCCTTGATACAGCCCCGTTTCCTCATTGTAAATAACAGGCTGATATTCTCCACTTCTCAACGCATTGATGAGCTCTTCTTCAGAAGAAATGGATGCAATAAATTTTGTAGCAAAACAGCCGATCTTTTCTATTCTGTGAGAATCACTTGCTCCAGTTACTGGGATTTTGCAGTGCCTGGCTAATTCCAAAGCACACAGATTATTCTTTTGGGAGGTATTTCCGTTCCAAGCCTCCACAGCTGTCAATTTGGGAAGAGAACATATAAGATTCTTTACTCCTCTATCATTATCACGGAAGGGATGGGCAGCAATGGTGGCCCCTTTCGATTCAAAGAGGGAGGTGATGAGTTCTTCTGCATGAATTCTCCTTTCAGGAATCCTTTCTAGTCCGAAACAGAGGATGTCTCCTTCGTATGTATACATCTCGACACCCGAAAAAATTTTAATTCCATACTTTTTCTCAAGTTCAGCAATATTAGTATAATTGTGAAAGACATCATGCTCGGTAATACATATGGCATCAAGACCAAGAGAGGCTGCACGTTTTATTCCCTGTTCAAGATGAATACGACTGCAGGAGGAATATTTTTGGGTGTGAAAATGAAGGTCAATTATCATATAGGAATTATATACTAGAGTTGAGAAAATGTAAGCTTTCTCGTTTTAGTTCAAGATAAACTATATCTCCTAGAGACATTGGAATAGCGTCCCGTTTGTTCAGTAAGGAAATCTCTAATTCCCCGAAGGAGGTATTCACTCTATACCGCCGTATACTAGATTGTATTTCTATGTCTGAGACAACTCCTGAGAGTGTCCCATTAACATTCTCATCACGGGAAATCACTATATCTTCAGGCCGTATAAGTACGGGAAACATCCCTTCCTCATGAGGTTTATCAAGAGGGAAATTAATATTAAAGAGAATAAGATTATTTTTACTGAACTCTCCATAGAAAATATTACTGTATCCAAGGAAGCGAGCCACATATTCACTGTTTGGTTTATAATGAAGTTCAGATGGTGGAGAGATTTGTTCAACTTCCCCCTCTCTCATCACGACAATTCTATCAGCTATAGCAAGTGCTTCGTTTTGATCATGAGTTACATAGATACTGGTAATATTAGATTGTCGAAGGATGCTACGGATTTCCTTTCTCATCTGTTTTCGTAGATTCTCATCTAGATTACTCAAGGGTTCATCGAAGAGGAGCACTGCTGGTTCGATAATCATGGCACGGCCTATAGCAACTCGTTGCTGTTGTCCGCCACTTAGTTCAGTTACTGGCCGATTTTCCAAACCTTCCAATTTGAGAAGTTGAAGAGTAGCAGCGAACTGGGTCTCCCAGTTCTCTTTCTTACGGCCTTTTACTTTTAGTCCATATTCCAGATTTTCTCTCACATTCATATGGGGAAATAAAGCATAATTTTGAAAAATCATGACTGTCTTTCGACTCTGAGGAGGTAGATCTTCTACATTCATTCCATCAAGGAGTAATTGGCCACTATCAAGAGGCACTAATCCCGCAATAGATTTAAGAAGAGATGTTTTTCCGCATCCCGACGAACCGAGAATAACGAGTATTTCCCCTTCATAAACATCAAGAGAGATACCTTTGAGAATGGGAATATCGCCATAATTCTGGTATAAATTTCGGATAGAAAGTTTGATTTTTTTGATATTCATGCTCTCCTTTTTGTTATTATCGCATTAATCAGGTAGAATAATCCTAGCATAACTGCGGTTGTCAACGAAAGTAGTAATGCCAAAGCAGCTGCTACACCTCTCTCGCTACCTGTTATAGTCTGAAAGATAGTTTGCACTGCTACTTTATTAGATGGGAGAAGCAGAAAAATTATTGCTCCTAAAGTTGTCATGGTTGTTGAAAAAATCTTGAAAAAAGCAGTCCTAAAAGCAGGTGAAAGTAAAGGCATGACGATTCCAGAAAAAATTCTATTCTCACTTTGACCTAGATTCCTTGCAGCCTCTTCAATATTGGGGTTTATATGTTCCATCAGAGCATATCCTGTTCTGAGTCCAATATTCATATAGCGAAAAATGCTGATAATATAAATGATAATTCCCGTACCCAATAGAATTAATGGAGTCTGTTCTTTGAGAATGAATCGACCGATACCAAAAATTGGGTACTTAAATGTTACAAGATAGCCGATACCTAGAAGAATTCCAGGAACTGCTGCAGGAAGAGTTGCTAGTACATCAGAGGCCATTGTGAATGCCCATTTTTTTCTCTTGATGATATAACTGAGAAATATACCTGCACCAGAAGAAATAAGAGCTGTGAAAAATGCCAGTTGAATGCTATTGGCAAACGGAGATAAATCTGTTTCAAGCACTTTAGCAAGATGCCGTAACGTCAATGAGTAATCATATCCCCAATGTTCTGTAAAGGCCCCAATAAGGATAAAGCCATATTTGAGAAGTACAAAAAGGCTGTAAAGAAAAGTAAGTGATGTCACTGAAAATCTTACAATTGGATTATAATGGCGATATTCTATAGATCCTCCTGATAAAGATATAGCGTAATACGCTTTTCTCCTGTTAATCTTCCGTTGATATATAAAAAGGGTAAGGCAAGGAACAAGCAGAAGAATTCCCGAAACTGAAGCAGATTTCATATCATAGAGGCCCGTTATCTGGATATAGAGATCTGACGCTAGAGTCTGGAAAGCACCACCGATAATTAGGGGTGTACCAAAATCGGCCATTGAAGCTAGAAAGACTAAAATAGCGGCTGAAGAAATCTCGGGATACATGGATCTGAGAGTAATATCTCGAAATATTTTTAGTTCTGAGACTCCAAGATTCCTTGCGGCATCTTCAATTAACGGATTTGATTTCTCAACTGAACTGGAAATTATCAGGTAAGCCATAGATCCCATTCCTAGGAACTGCATTAGAGCTATCCCCTGCCAACCGTAAGGGCTGACATCAAGATGTAGGAGTCCATGGGTAATTAATCCTCGTTTCCCGAAAAGCATGATGAAAGCAATGCTTCCAACGAAAGGTGGATGAATAAGTGATAGCAAGAGAACTAAACGAAAGATTTTATTAAACGGTGAATGGAAACGGTGAATTGTCAGCGAGGCTGAAAGCCCAATGAGAACGGCGACAGGAGTAACGATCCCAGCTATGAGAAAACTGTTTCTTAAATAGGGCAGAGAACGTAATATCTGCTTTCCCATTTCCCACTTTTCCGGTATGGGGAAAATCCCGTAGAGAAAAATAGATAAAATTGGGAAAGCAGTAAAAAAAATCAGAGAAAAGGCGATAAGATAATAAATACCCTTGAGTGGTTCCCCTTTTAACTTCATTTTACATATTCAGCCCATTGAGTAAGTATAGCATCTCTATTGAGAGCATTGGTCTGGAAATCAGTTGGGAATAGGGCAATATCCTTTATATCTTCTATCCCCTCAGGTATTTTTACATCCTTTCTTGCAACGGCGGCATAACGAGATTCAGCTGTTACTTCCATTCCACGTTTAGAGATAATCCAGTCTATAAATACTTTGGCTTCATTTTCATGTTTGGTACCTTTGATAATAGCGGCAGGCTGAGGCCACCATCCTGTTCCATCTGCAGGATAAACCAATTTGATGTGAGGATTGTTAATTTCCAATTCTCTGTCACCATTGCTTGCATTAATGCCAACAATAGCTTCGCCATTTATCACCAGATTGGCAGGATCGCTGCCTCTTGCAGTAAAGAACGGTACCTGTTTGATTAATTTTTTAAGATAAGACCAGCCTTCTTCTTCCCCTCTTGTTTGAAGTACCGCACTTACGACATTGTATGCAGTACCAGATGAAGCGGGATTGGGCATGGAAACCTGTCCTTTAAGACCTTCTTGAAGAAGATCGTCCCAAACGATTGGCATCGCAAGTCCTTTTTCGGCAATAAGATCCTTGTTGACGACCCAGTTAACCAAAGTTAATGAAGTTCCATACCAGAAATGATTTGGATCTTTCATATTATTATCAAGCGCTACTCCGTTCGGTGAATCGTAAGGTAGGAGAAGTCCATTCTCAGCTGCAATAATAAAAGTATCAGCTCCACCTGTAAACCAGAGATCAGCAATGACGATTCCGGAATCAGCTTCATGGGTAAGTCTCTGAAGAATTTCTCCGTTTTTCATTGTCAAATGTTCAATTTTAATTCCTGTATCTTCGGTAAAAATATCTAGAATGGGGCGAACATTATCAGTAACTCCATAAAGATTCAGAGTTGTACCTGCCATATCCTCTCTATAGTTTGGGGAACTCCAATCCTCTCCTTGGAAAATCGATGTTATAACGGTTTCTTCAGGTTTCTCTTGTTTCCCAGAACCGAATGCTAGCGTGATTACCACTAAGAATAGAATCGGAATTATTACTATTTTTTTCATACTATTTCCTTTTAATTATAAAATATTTTATGGTAATTAAATTACCTTAATAATTATTAACTTGCTACAGATAGATATCTTTTTGGAGAACTTAATCTTATGCATGCTGTATTTCATTCCCTCCAAAAATAATGAGTACCTTCATTTTCTCATTGATGAGAATCTGTGATATGTGAAAATATTACCATTAATTATTTAATAATACAATGGGGGTATGTAATAAAATTTAGTACTTACTTATTTGCAAAAAATAGGGTGATACTAAATATCTAGCTAAAATGCTTACCAGTGGAATTTTAACAGCGTAACTATAGCTCTCATATCAATTGTAATTGATTTTTCAAACAAATACGTTACGTATTGAGCGTAGCATGGGTATCATTTCAGATAATTTGTTCCAAAATCTGTTTATATAACTCATTGAAGGGTTACTAAGGGATTTGTCCTCCGTTTAACTCAAATGCTCTATTCTCAATATCTAGCATGATTATTTTGTAAAATATAGAAGCCAAATAGATCTAAGTAAGATTCAAGATATCTTTGTCAAACACAGCACGCAAAGAAAAAAATAGAAGATCATCAAGAGCGAAATATTGTCAGAAGCTAGATATAACCTGTTTGTATCCATGCCAACACTTTGTGTAGAACAAACGAGCCTAGTGTGAACAGACTCCTTTTCGAAAGGGTAAATTGGTAGGAAAAATCAAGCTGAACATACGATTCCTCTCATCGAAGCTAATAGAATAATACAATGAACTTCTTTCAATGAATTATTTATAGAATTTTCTTGACTTTTACAGGAAATGTTTTAAAATAATGTTACCGGTTGCATTGTTAATTGTATTTGACAGTGTTTTATTTTAAGGGAAAAATGTTACCGGTTGCAAAAACTGGATGGAGGGCTGGATGTCGAGATTACGAATTGGTATTGTCGGTGCAGGAGAGAGAGGGTGCTATGTTCTTGGTGCGAGAATTGTTGATTCATCTCGACGGTATAATCTTGAAATCACAGCACTATGTGACAGTAATCCCTCAAGGATTGTTGATGCAACCCAATTCATCAAAGGGCTTTGTTTAACTCGACAACTAGAATGGGGTGATTCTATTTTTGGAACCAACAATTACAAAGATTTAGTAGATAGAGATGATGTTGACCTCATTTTGATTACTACACATACGGATCAACATAAAGACCCTGCAATCTATGCGATAGCTTCAAAGAAGCATGTGTATCTCGATAAACCTATTTCTGTCACAATCGAAGATGCAATGAGTATAATCCAAAGCGAAATTCAACACGATAATAAGGCTATTATGGGATTTACTCGCCGTTATGAGGAGAGTTGGAGACAGGCATACCAGTTGCTACAATCTGGAGAGATTGGAGACCTGCAAATGATGCAGATTCACTCAATTATCCCATATACTCGCTATTTGCAGATGTGGCATAGAGAACAAAGTGCATCTGGTGGAGCTTTGAACGACAAAGCATCGCACCTTCTTGATGTATTTAATTGGATGAATAAGGATGCTTCCTGTGAACGTGTTGTTGCCGTAGGTGGTAGAAGCAATATTTTTACTGAAAGAGAGAATGCTCCTTTTCGGTGTTTATACTGTGATGACAAATTATGTTCCTATCGTAGAAGTGCGAATATTGATGATGACAGAGAAGGTACACATGTGTTGCATCGACCTTCTTGGGTAAATGCGACAAATGCGCGAGATTCGGCTGATACCTGTGTTTATTACCAAGGGAGTAATATCATCGATCATGCTATTGCAACGTACATCTATGATAATGGTGTAAAGGCCTCTCTCTTTTGGGCAATCTATGGCCCTCATGCAAATGATCAAGAGACACTTGAACTTATAGGAAGCAAAGGAAGAATTATCTTAGAGCGTGAAACTGGAATTATAACAGTTCACCGAATTCTACCTGGTCCTGATAATGAACAAACCTACACAGTTGAAGTTAAAGGTGAATTTTTCACTTCATCCCACTACGGTGCTGATATGCAACTCATCAAAGAATTAGTTTTAAAATGTAACGGACACGAAATGAAGCAAGAAGAGAGTGCAAATACAGTTGACGGATATAAATCTTTAAAAATGGTTATTGCAACTGAGGAATCAATTGCAAAAGACGGGATGCCTATTGAAATCAAGTATAAGGAGATAGTGAAATGAATATTCGTGAATTTGCAAAAATAACAGGTTGTAGTCATACTACTGTCTCTAGAGCCCTTAATGATAGTCCATTGGTCAAACAGAGTACAAAAGATGAAATACAGAGGCAAGCAAAAGCACTCGGGTTTATTATTGATGCAAATGCAAAAAGTTTAGCAACAGGGATACGTAATACCATTGGAATCCTCTATCCCTACTCAAATTTACGAAAGATTGGATCGCTATATACTTCAGAGGTAATTGAGTCAATTAGAATGAGTTTTAATGAGTACCACCTAGATGCCATTATAAGTGGATACGACTCAATAGGAGAAAATCTCCACTCTCTTACAAGGCTTATAAGAGAGAAAAAGGTTGATGCTATCGTTGTCTTAGGATATGAGGTAACCGATATTGTCATAGATGAATTAAGCAAGTTTACAAAGAACATTCTTTTGGTGAATCCTGACCCCACCGTTCCCTTTGATAGATGTTCCGCAATCGTGATTGATAATAGAGCAGGTGGTGAACTAGCTTATACTGCCCTAAAGGATATTGCCTCAGAGGAATTACTTATTATATCTCACGATAGACCACAGTATACCGACCGGGTTAAAGGATTTATTGATTCAGCATCTAATAATGTGAGGGTTGTTCAGTTCCCTGATGTCTCTTATGAGACCTCTTATACATCAACATTAGCTATGAAAGATGAAATCTCTTCATATAAAGGGATTTTTGCAGTAACTGATATTATGGCTCTAGGTGCAATGAACGCTCTTCAAGATATGGGCTATCAGATAGGTAAAGATATTTCTATAGTCGGTTACGATGACATTGAGTGGACTCGATACTCACGTCCTAATCTCACCACAATACGCCAACCACGCACATTAGTAGCAAAAAATGTTGCACAGATTATACAGAAAATGGTTTTAGAAAAAAAAGAATTTGTTGAACACATACAACTGTCGCCGACGCTTGTGAAGCGACAAAGTACATACGAAAGAGAATCTAACTAAGGGTTTCGACTCATAGCACAAAGGAGGAGCTGTTATGAAAAAAAGAATGTTAACAACTAGTATTGTACTGGTGTTACTAGTATTGATGATTACTTCTATTTCTGCCACAGGTGTAGGAGAAACATCAATGGGTAGCGAAAAAGTTACTCTACAAATTTATCACCACAAGATTCCATGGATTGATGGATGGGATAAGATGAGTAATGATTATATGGCTAGTAATCCCAATGTGACCATAGAGAATGAGGTTGTTGGAGGAGCTTCAGATTGGAGAACCTTATTAAAAACAAAATTTGCTGCGAATAAGGCTCCAGACATCTTCATTATTGAAGGTGCAAGTGATTATAACCTATGGAAAGAATATATTGCTCCACTCGATAATGAGAGCTGGACAAGCCATCTACTACCAATTGCAAAGAATGCTGCAACGATGGATGGTTCGATTATTGGTGTTCCTGTAACAATTGAAGGGTATGGATATATTTATAATAAGGCTTTATTTAAGAAAGCGAATATCACAACACTACCTACAAATTTAAGTGAAATGAGAGAGGCTGTTGCAAAACTCAAGAAAGAAGGTATCACACCATTCGCTAGTGGATTCGGAACTTGGTGGGTTATTTCAAACCATTTTACGAATATCCCATTTGCTCAACAATCTGATCCAATGGCCTTTATAAATGGTCTTAATAAAGGAACAGCTTCTATCGTTGGTAATAAAGAATTCTTAGCATTTAAAGATGCCTTTGACTTGGTTCTCCAAAATAGTGAGCCAAATCCACTTACTACAGACCATAATGCGCAGGTCACTATGTTTGCAAATCAACAAGTTGCAATGATTCAACAAGGAAACTGGAAACAATCAGTAATATATGAAACATCACCTGACCTTGATATCGGGCTACTTCCTATATTTACAAGTGACGATACAGCTAAGGCAAACCGTATTCCTGTAGGTATCCCATTCATGTTTGTTATTAACAATTCAAGCCCTGATGCTGAGAAACAAGCCGCCAAAGATTTTATTGCTTGGCTCGTTGGAAGTGAAGAAGGTAAACGCTACCTTGCAGAAGAATTCCAAGTAATTCCATCATTTGATAACATTGAAGCCTCAAATAAAATGGGTGGTGTGTCTAAAGATATCCTTGCATTTGCAAAAGAGGGGAAGACAATTCCTTGGATGTTCAGTCAATGGCCTGATGGAGCTGTTAATGAATTCAGTGATCTTGCTCAACGATATGTTGCCGGAATCGATAGTTTCCCAACCTATTTACAGAATCTTCAATCAACCTGGAATAAGTTGAAAAAGTAACTATCTCTTATGAAAGTAGCTCTCTACCTTATTGAGAGCTACTACCAATTTAAAAGGAGGCGAAATGAAATCTTTGAGAGAACATAGTATGAACAAATCTTTTTTTCTTTTCACTTTCCCAGGGTTTGTTATCTTCCTGTTTATTGTCATTCTCCCATTCATAATTGGGTTTGCCTATAGTTTTACCTCTTGGAAAGGGGTAGGCTCTCAACTCCCATTCATTGGATTAGAGAATTATAACAAATTATTTAGTGAGGATATTAAGGCTTTGTCTTCAATGTTCTTCACTTTTCGATTTACGATAACAGTGGTCATACTATCAAATCTTATTGGATTCCTTTTAGCATTATCAATTACTTCACTCGTGAAAGGACAAGGATTATTACGAGTTATTTTCTTCCTTCCTAATGTGATAGGTGGATTGATCCTCGGTTTTATCTGGAGATTTATTCTCATTAATGGACTTCCCTCAATTGGGAATCTTTTGCATATTGGATTTTTAAAAACCCCATGGCTTGGTGATATTACAACAAGCTTTTGGGGAACAGTAATCGTCTATGTATGGAAAACTGCTGGTTACCTTATGGTCATCTATATAGCTTCTCTTTTATCAATAGATAAAAGTATGTTAGAGAGCGCAACTATTGATGGAGCAAGCCCACTAAAAACACTCTTATACATAAAAATACCTCTTATGATGAGTGCAATTACTGTATGTCTATTTCTGATGCTTTCATGGGCTTTTAAATTATTTGATGTTGTTTTTAGTCTCACAGGAGGTGGACCTTTTGGGTCTACAGAGATTTTTGCTCTAAATATCTACAATGAGGCTTTTTTGTATAATAATTATGGGTATGCATCGGCAA
Organism: Sphaerochaetaceae bacterium; assembly: GCA_963663665.2. Taxonomy (GTDB): domain Bacteria; phylum Spirochaetota; class Spirochaetia; order Sphaerochaetales; family Sphaerochaetaceae; genus SABI01. The sequence goes on along the minus strand of CAXXKP010000001.1, from coordinate 38,886 downwards.
AGGCAGTGATATTTTTCTTTGTAGTAGCAATTATCACCTTAGTTCAGGTTCGAGTTACAAAGAAGAGAGAGGTGAGTTTATGAAAAAGAGAACTCCTTATCAATTGATGCTCACCCTTGTTCTCTCCCTTGTTGCACTCGTGTTCCTAATGCCTTTCTATTTTATTATTGCCAATTCGTTTAAAACATTTAGCCAGATTATGATGGATCCTTCCTCAATACCAACTTCTTTGCACTTAGAGAACTATACAAAAGCTATTAAGCAAGTAAATTTTATCAAAGTTTTTTTTAATAGCCTCATTATAACTTTTTTCAGTGTTGGTGGAATGGTAGCCCTTGGATCTACTTCTGCATGGAAGCTTGTGAGGGTTCCATTCTCTATAAGCACTATCATGTTCACACTCTATGTCGCTGCGATGGTTATTCCATTTCAATCAGTTATGGTCCCACTTGTGAAAGTATCTTCTACGATACACTTTATTGACTCACGGCTAGGATTAATAATCATTTACTTAGGATTTGGACAACCCTTTACGGTATTCCTTTTTCACGGATTTATAAAAGGAGTACCAAAAGAACTAGAAGAGAGTGCAATGCTTGAAGGTTGTAATGATATACAACTATTTTATCGTATTGTTTTTCCATTATTGAAAACAATCACAATTACTGTAATTATTTTGCAAACTTTGTGGGTCTGGAATGATTTTCTTCTTCCTAGCTTAATCCTCTACGATAAAGACCTTCAAACAATTCCCTTAAGCATTAATAGATTTTTTGGGCAATATAAGAACCAGTGGGATAGAGCGCTTCCAACACTTGTATTGAGCATTGTTCCTATTGTGACGTTCTTCCTCGCACTACAAAAACACATGATCAAGGGCATCACTGAAGGTGCTATTAAAGGATAACCTGAATGGAAAATAGAATTGCAAAACATTTTGCTTCTTCATTCAAACAACGAGAAGCTCAAAAGGAATATATCGAAAGCAAAGTATTTCTCATTGGAGATCTTCATAACCACTGTTCAATTAGTTATGGGCATGGAATGCTAGATGATGCGATTCTATTCGCATCTCAACAATTAGACTTCTTCAGTATAACAGGTCATTTTGCATGGCCTGATGTTTCGATTGATAAGCGTATGGAGATTCCTAAGGATGTCGTGGAATACCATGTAAAAGGGTTTGAAAAGCTCGTTAAAGAGTGGCCTCGTTATAAGGAGAAAATGATACATTCCCAAGATAATGGAATTATTCCCTTCTACTCTTATGAGTATCATGGGTTCATTACAGGTGACTATACAGTAGTTATTAAAGAGCTTGATGGAGAGGCTACTAAACTGCCACTTCCTACAGCAGAATCAACAGATTTAGTAAACAAACTTAAGAATAGCAATACTACTCATTCATATCTTTTTATCCCTCATCACATTGGCTATAAAAGTGGTTATCGTGGTATTTCATGGGATCACTACAATGAAGAAAAATCTCCTATAGTTGAGATTATTTCAATGCATGGATGTGCAGAGAGCCTCGATACCCCATTCCCTTATCTTCATACAATGGGGCCTATCATTGGATCAAATACAATGATGGGTGGTATCCAAAAAGGCCACCGTTTTGGAGTGATCGGTTCAACCGATCACCATAATGCATCCCCAGGGAGCTATATGAGTGGAAGAGCTGGACTTTGGGCACATGAAAAGAATAGAGATGAGATTTGGAAAGCGTTGAATACTAAGCAAACCTGTGCATTAAGTGGAGATCCTATACAAGGCATTCTGTTTGTCAGCGATACATCAGATGAAGAGTACTGTTCAATTGATGCTTACGTGTCGGCTTTAGATACTCTGAAAACTGTTGAGCTTATAGAGAATAATCGTGTAATCGAGAGAATCTTTCCAATTGATATCCCGATAGAAGAAGCACATAAAGTAGAAGGATTTATCTCCTGTGCATTTGGATGGGGGGAGCAAGGAGCTTTGTGTAACTGGGATGTAACGATTACTTTAAAAGATGCTTTTGTTTTGAATAGTAGTCCAAGATTAAGAGGAAATGACATTGTTGATCCATTACTAATTCCCAAGGAATCTTTGCAGGTTCCCCTTTTCTCAAGAGATGATCATGGAGTAAAGATGAGTTTTACAACGATGGGAAACAGCGGTAATAGAGGTGATAAAACACAAGGATGTGTCCTTGAAATAGATGGGACTAGAGAGAGTCATATTACTATATCAATTGAAGCAACGATGAAAAAGGGGAAGATTATAAGAGAATATTCCTATTACGTATCCCAGATTCTTGATGATACAGTGAGTGAGTATATTAATGGATTTGTCTCGCCTGTAGTGTACATAAAACAATTTGTGCCTCTAAAAAAAACACTTGGTGAAATTCATATATCGAGAAAGAGAATATTAGGTAGTAGTTATTATCTCAGAGCTTTTCAGCAGAATGGAGATGTTCTGTATACATCCCCAGTGTGGATCGAATCTTAGAAAAATGAAAATAGTAAAGAAGCAACTCCACTCATTACTATGACAAATATTGGACCAACTTTTGTTTTAGCCAATAAAGCAAAGCCTATGATAAAAATAAGCAGAGAGAAAAGAGACAGGTTGAGAAAATCTGGAGGGAAATTACTACTTTGAAATAAAGCTTGTAATAGAATAGATAAACCTGCAGAAGCTATAAGAGAAACCACTGTGGGCCTGAGTCCAAATAATACCCCTTTCATAACGCTCACATTACGATACCTATAATAGAACCAAGCGAGGAAGAGGGCAATCAGAAGAGGGAAGAATACAACTGAAAAGGTTGCTACAACGGTTCCGATGACACCCGCCATTCTATTACCAACAAAGGAAGCTGTGTTGAGAGCAATCGGGCCAGGAGTCATTTGACTTATTGTGATGATATCAGAGAATTCACTCAACGTGATCCAGCCACGTACATCTACGACTTGGGACTGTATAAGGGGGAGGGCAGCATACCCTCCACCAAAGCTAAACAATCCTACCTGAGAGAACGAAAGAAAGAGCTGTAATAGAATTTTAATCATACTGATTCTCCTTCTTTCTTGTTTTGGTAAAGGTAGTGTATTACTCCAACAGTACCGCTTATAAGGAGAATGTAGATAATATTCATTTTTAAGATATAGGAAAGGATGAAAGAGATTACCATAATGATGACTGGAAGGATTTTTTTTAATGAAATGACATTCTTTGCCATCACATATACAGCATGGAGAATAACAGAAGCTACACCGACTCTCATTCCAAGTAGTAATTGTCTAATCACTTGATTTTCACTTATAAGGGTATACAGAAGTGAGATAATAGTGAGTATGACCATCGGTGGTAGAATCGTACCAAAGAGGGTAACCAGGGCTCCAACAATCCCTTTCATTTTGTAACCTACTAATACAGAGGTATTAACTGCAATAGGTCCCGGGGCAGACTGAGCGATAGCAATGATATCAAGCATCTCTTCTTTTTCAATCCAGTGCAGCTTTTCAACAAATAACTGTCTCATTAAAGGAACAATGACATAGCCACCACCAAAGGTGAATGTGCTTAATTTCAATGTTGATAAAAATAATGTGATGAGTATATGTTGTCCCTTCTTTTTTTCCATATATTCCCCTTACAAAAGACGATATTATAGAAAGAAAGAGAATTATGCAAACTCTTTGCCACGTATGAGGGAATTGAATGTTTTTTAATCAATTTTGGATGATTTATATCGTACGTACTTCATGCGAATCTGTTCGTAACAGATGGCTCTTATGGAGAAGCCAAATCATATAGTACACTTCTCATAGTAGAGAGTCCTGCTATTGAAAATATTGAATTCAAGATTGCTTCTCAATCATCCTACTGATAGAATAACAAGGCAGTGACGACTACTTTGAATATATTATACTAGGGGTGACTCAATGTCTACGCAGCATTCTCATATCGACTATAAAACAATTGTATCAATCCTTACTCAAGAACTTATTCCGGCAGCTGGTTGTACCGAACCGATCGCTATAGCATATGCAGCAGCTGTTGCAAGAAAGCACCTTTCAAGTTTCCCCCTCACTGCTCATACTCTTTGTTCAAAAAATATTATAAAAAACGTTAAATCAGTAGTAGTTCCTTCTTCTGGTGGGAGAAAAGGTGTTGCTGTTTCAACGATTCTTGGGGTAGTTGTAGGAGAGAGTGAATCAGCTTTAGAAGTACTCTCCTATGTGAACGACGACCACCGTGCTCAGTTAGAAAAATTGTTGAGTGAAAATTTTTGTACAGTAGGGATCAGTAAAAGTAAAGAGATTCTCCATATCCAAGTAAGACTAGAGAGTAAAGATGAATATGTAGAGGTTGAAATCGCAGGTACACACACGAATATTGTACGAATCGAACATAATGGGATGAGAGATAATCTTGAATCTGTACAATCTTCCTATGTGAAAAAGATTCCACTCTCTTTTTATCACCAGCTTGATATGAACACAGTCATTACTTTTGCTGAAACAGTCGATATCCCCTGTGTAAAGCCCATAATCATGAGGCAAATTGAGTATAATCTAGCAATCGCTGAAGAGGGTTTTAAAAGTACCTACGGAATAGGTATTGGGAAATCTCTTCAGGAAATGGCTCACGGAGATCCTTATCAATTGGGAAAAGCCTATGCTGGTAGTGCAAGTGAGGCAAGGATGAATGGATGTGAACTCTCTGTAGTGACCAATAGTGGCAGTGGTAACCAAGGTATCACCGCATCATTACCAATTGTGATATTTGCAAAGTACATGAATATTTCAGAGGAAAAACTTATTAGAGCTCTTGTACTCAGTAATCTTGTTGCAATTAGAATTAAAGCTGGAATAGGAAGATTATCTGCTTTCTGTGGTGCAGTAAGTGCTGCTTGTGGGACTGCTGTTGCCTATACATATTTAAGTGGTGGTTCTGGACAACAAATAGAAGATACCCTTAAGAATATCATTGGGAATGTGAGTGGAATCGTCTGTGATGGAGCAAAGACAAGCTGTGCTCTTAAAATTGTCTCATCTGTAGATGCAGCAATCGTTGCTCATAAACTTGCTATGCAGTCAATTGTGCTCGAAGATAATAGTGGAATCCTTAAATCAGGGATAGAGGAGACTCTAAGTGCATTGGAGAGACTTGGCAGAGAAGGTATGGCAGAAACTGATGAGGTTATCTTAAGTATTATGCAGTCTTAATTTCATTCAATTTCTAATTCAGTAAAAGAGAATGTCGTTACATCAAAAAGTCCCATATCAGTGAGTTTTAGCTCTGGAATTACAGGAAGTGCCATAAATGAGAGAGTCATGAATGGGTCTATATTTTTATGAATATTAAACTCTTCAAAGGCCAAGGTATGAAGTTTCACCATTGATGAATGGACTTCGGGCAAGCTCTTATCACTCATTAAACCAGCTATTGGATGTGCAAGAGAGCCAATTACTTTCCCATTTTTTGCCATTGAGATTCCACCACCTATTGAGATAAGAGAATTTACTACAATACTCATATCTTCATCATTATCTCCAATTACTATGATATTATGTGAATCGTGAGCTATTGTTGTTCCAACAGCACCATGGGTTAAGCCATATCCTCTGATAAGAGCTTTTCCTATATATCCTGTTCCATGGTGTCTCTCTATTACTACTAATTTGAGAATATCTTGATGATTGTTATGAACCCACACCCCATGTTCTATTGTAACGTGAGCTTCCCCTTTTTTTGTTAACACTCCACCTGGGATGATATCGATGACTCTTACATGAGGGTTTTTTATGTTAAGGGCAAGAGATGCTTTTGTAAAATTCTTTACATCCATAACAGATGCAACCCCTTTAGGTTCGATTGCAATACTAGGTTCAACGATTTTCCCGTTTTCTGCTACTAAGGAGCCACCTATGTAGACTTTCTCTGGAATTATTTTCTCTAGTCCTTTCGTAATTAAAAAGTCTGCTCTTCTTCCTGGGGCAATAGCTCCTCTATCCTTTAGATTATAGCATTTAGCTGCATTGATAGTTGCTATTGCAATAGCATCTATTGGATTCATTCCTGCATCGATTGATATATTTACATTATAATTTATATGTCCCTCTTTTAGGATACTCTCTGGTTGTTTGTCATCAGTACAAAAGAGGCAATACTCGATATTACTTTTTGTAACCCCTTTGAGAAGTGGAATGACATTCTTACAAGCAGAACCTTGACGTAACATTACATACATACCCCGCTTGATTCTTTGAACTAATTCGGAAGGTGTTTCACACTCATGATCGGTAAGGATCCCGCTTGAGGAATATGCATCGAGTTCTCCCTTTTCAATTCCAGGAGAGTGTCCATCAACTATCTTCTTAACCCCTTTCGCAACAAGGATTTTCTTAAGAACTTCTTCGTCTCCCCAGATAACTCCGGGGTAATTCATCATCTCTCCTAAACCCAATACTCTCTCATGATTGATTCTACTTGCAATACTATTTGCATCTATAATAGCACCAGAGTGTTCACTGCTTGTTGCGGGAACACATGAAGGGATCATGAAAAAAGCTTGAAGCGGAGTATTCTCTGTTGCTTCTAGCATATAATCAAGTCCACTAATTCCACTGACATTACATATTTCATGAGGATCTGCAATTATTGTTGTAGTCCCTTGAGGAACAATCGCATCACTGAAAGCAGAAGGGGAAGAGTGAGATGATTCTATATGAACATGCGAATCAATGAAACCTGGGACAATGTACTTGCCACTACAATCTATAATCTCACGTGGAGACGGAAAATTTTCATCTCCAAAGCCTGTTATAATACCATCTTTTACATAGAGGTCAGAAATAAAGATCTCTTTATTAAAAACATCAACAATATACGCATTCTTAAAGACTATATCTGCTGGACTTCTTCCAGATGCAGAATCTAATACACTTCTCAATTTATTCAATTCCATAAGCTATTCATCCTCATAAGTAGGAATATAGTACCTTAAAATAGTGAAAATTTCCACCTTATTAAGATACTACAGCAACTATGTAATCATTAAGCGTAGACTCCCCGTATACCAACTTATACAGAGAATCAAGGAGGATAAATCTGTTTTGTAATTGTTTCTTTTTTACTAATTCCCCCGGTCTTTGTCACTTATAAATAAAGCGTAATCTAAAAAAACTCAATCCTAATGGCCTAACGGTCTTTTTTTTTGTCTTTTTAAATATTTTTTAAAGAAATATTACGTAGCACATTGTAGTACATCTTATATTGTGATATAATTCTTCAAGGAGTAATGATATGTTTGTGAAAAAAAGCCCACCCGATAAAAATGGTCGTATTGTTTTATATTTTGCTGAAGCATATAGAAAGCCGAACAGTCCTCCCAGCAGTAAGAAGGTGGAGCGTCTCGGATATCTAGATGAGTTGGAAAAGCAGTATGATGATCCCATTAAGCATTTCAGAGAAGTTGCCAAGCAGAAAACCAAAGACAAACAGGAAGCATTAAAATCCATCACTATTGAGTTTTCTCCACAAGCCATCCTCCCCTTTGATGAGAATACAGAGAGTTATGACTGTGTTAAAAATATTGGCTATGCTGCAATAAGTAAGGTGTTCCATAATCTAGGTATTCACAAATTCATTGATGATAGGCGCAAATACCTAAACCTTGGCTACAATCTTACTTCTGTGTTGAAGCTTCTTGTGTATGAGAGAATACTTGAGCCAGGGTCTAAACGTGCTGCCTGGTCTCATAAAGATAAGTATTTTGACAAGATGGATTTTGACCTTAATGCTGTGTATCGGTCTTTGAGTATTCTCCCTGATTACTCAGAAGATCTTCTTCAGCATCTCCATAGAATGATGGTAGAGCAGTACAACAGAGATTCCACTCTCTTATTCTATGATGTAACTAACTACTACTTTGAAATAGATAATGAAGATTCCTTTAGAAGAAAGGGTGTGAGTAAAGAGCACCGTCCGAGTCCTATTGTTCAAATGGGACTGTTTATGGATGACAAGGGGTTTCCTGTCACCTATGATTTGTTTCCAGGAAACACGAACGACTGCAAGACTTTTACTCCTATGAGTGAAAAGGTAAGAAACCAGCTCGATATGGATCACATCATCTTTGTTGCAGACAAAGGGATGATGAGTGGAGACAATATTAGTGATGTTATTACCAATCATAATGGATACATCTTTAGTAAATCAGTAAGAGGTGGAACTGATGTACTCAAAAAGAGCGTAAGAGATCTTGATGGATACATAAAATTTGATGAGAGTGGGAGACAGATTAGCACTTTAGATACTACAACTTCCGTTTCTTTCATGTATAAAGTTTTAGATGAAGTAAAAGATACGTATGTTAATAATACTGATGGAGAGAGAAAGAGTGTAAAAGGAGTTGGACATTACCAGATTGTCTACTGGTCAGCTAAGTATGCTGCTCGGGCTAAGCTTGATAGACAAGGGGCAGTAGAGAAAGCACTCACTTCATCACATTCGCATAGCAAGGATGTCGTAGATAACAATCATGGGAAGAATAAATACCTGAAGACCCAGATTTATGACAAGAAGACAAAAAGCCAAGTTGAAACATATGATGCAAAGATTATATTTGATTTTGAAAAGCTAGAAGAAGATGAGTCTCTTGATGGATTCTATGTCATAGAGACTAATGTAACTGGATTAAAGTTGTTAGTGGATGAGAGAGGGAAAGAAACTGGGGAAATTGAGAACCTGTTTGGCAGGAAGAGTCGATGGCTGAAAAAAGAAGGAATGCTTCAGCTCAATAGAATAGTTACACCCTTAGACATTGTAGATATGTACCATGGACTGTGGAAGATAGAACAAACCTTCAGAGTCACTAAGAGCGAACTCGATGCGAGACCTGTATATGTTTCTAGAGAAGAAAGAATTAATTCCACTTCCTCACATGCTTCATCTCATTGTTGATTGTAAGAATTCTTGAACATGAATTGGACCATGAATACTCGTCTGAACAGATTATTACTTCATTGAGAAGAGCGAATGTGGATCAATTAAATGATAATACGTTCAAAACACTCTACTATAGTAAAGTACTTCAAAGGCTACATGAAAGACTTAATATTGATTTTGGAAGAAACATTTACACAAGTTCAGCGATAAGAAGTATGCTTGCGGCAACTAAGAAATAGAACTGACGTACTACTGATATATTCTACAGAGGTGCTTCCATATATTGTTATATTACAATGTATTAGCACCTCTTTTTCGTCTTTCTCCGCGAAAACTCAGGAAATAGTGAAAATTTCCACCTTATTAAGATACTACAGCAACTATGTAATCATTAAGCGTAGACTCCCCGTATACCAACTTATACAGAGAATCAAGGAGGATAAATCTGTTTTGTAATTGTTTCTTTTTTACTAATTCCCCAATAAGTTTAATCGTTCGTAAACCTTCGATTACTGTACTACTTTTAGGGTCATTAGAAAATCCTTTCCCAATGAGAAGTCCGAGAGTTCTGTTCCTTGATAAATCAGTTAAACTTGTTAGTCCAAGATCCCCAATACCACAGTAATTAAAAATAGTTTCACTATTACATCCAAAGAGTTGAACTAGGGCTCTCATTTCATTTACGGCACGGGTGAGGATAAGAAAATCTACGTTAGCTGAATTATAACGACCGCTCACTATTCCAATTGCAATTGCATACATATTCTTAAGTACACTCATCAACTCCACTCCGTTAATATCGAGAGTGTGGTCAAGGGTAATACCTGTGTTTATAAAGAGCTTTTTAAGTTCATCATACAAATCATGCGACCCTCCTACAGTCATGGCAGAAGGGACTCCATTCATAAGTTCGACTGCAAAAGTGGGCCCTTTTAAGGCAACGAGACGAGTAAAAGGAATTGAATTTGTTAAGAAAGTTCCATCATCACTAAATCCTTTAGATAAATTAACGACTAATGCTTTACTTCTCATTGATGGGAAAATAGAGTGCGTATAAGTTTTGATTTGAGAAGAAGGGATAGCAAGAAAAAGTACATCTGCTGTGTAGGCACAAGAAATGTCTCCTGTTGCAGTGATATCACTATGTAGGTGTCTACCTGGAAAATATTTACTGTTTTGATGATTATTATTAATGTCCTCAACCACATCAGGTTCAATCGAGTACATCGTAATGGTATTATTTGTATTCCACGAAAGTCGTTGTGCAAGTGCAGTCCCAAATACGCCAGCACCTGCGATTATTATATTTTTATTCATTGGTATATTCCCCACTTTTAGGTGACATGAAATATGGATATGTCAACAATAAAACATGTTACTCTAGTGGGAAAGTTTTATCTAGTAATTTTGAATATTTTATGAACTATTACATAAATAAGATCATTGAAATATTATAAGAAGGCTATATAAATAGCTAAATATAGTTTAATGCTGAATTAATTATTAACCATAAGAGCAATATCTTATAATTTACTTTCATTCCTGGCTTCTCTAATGAGCGCTTTAGCGAGCACAGAAACTGGGTTTATAAGGGGAATTTCTTTATAATGGTTCATTCTTACCACAAGAGGAATTTCTGTACATGCCAAGATAATTGCCTTTGCCCCTTTTCGGTATAATTCTTCTAATGCAGTGAAAAGTATTCCTTTATTCTCATCACTTTCTCCGCTCACTGCTTTTATTCCCCATGTCGGATGATAGATTGATGAGTGAATGTTCTCTTGATCGTCTACATATAGGGGATTAAATTCTCTCTTCTTTAGTTGATCATCGTAAAGGCGAGCATTTCGAGTTCCTGTTGTACTAAGGATACCTATTTGATCCCCTTTTTCTACAATTGTTGCTAGATAATTTATCGTCTCATCAATCATATGAACAACTTTAACAAATTTCTTGTATGGTTTCATGTATGCAAGAAAACTGTTGAATATGGCGGGTGCATGAAATGTATTACAAGGAATACCAACGACACACTGGCAATGGAATGCATCACATGTTGGGATGATACTTTCAACGAGGAGAGCCATATTGTAAGAAGGAATATCTGTAGTGTTGTTTTTAAGCGATTCTGTTCTGTCTGGAATAAGGTCACTAAATGAGAGATGAATTACTCGCAAGTGATCTTGGTCTCGCGTGATGTGAGGCGTGTTTTCAATAACAAGACGGTGTAGGTCAACACCAGCTGCTGGACCTACACCACCTAAAATTACAATGATTTTATCAATATTAGAGTTTACTTTCATCAATCATCTTTTCACTTTTTGCTACAATCCAGGTTCCAACCATGTCGCCTGTGACGTTGACGCTTGTTCGACCCATGTCGAGAATAGCATCAATACCAAGTATCATAGCATAAGCTGCTGCTACTGGAGTACCCGCAACAACAGGAAGTCCAATTGAATCGAGAACCATCAATAACATAATTGCTCCAGCTCCAGGAACACCAGCTGTTCCAATCGAAGCGAGAACTGCAGTCAAGATAACAGTTATTTGTTGTCCAAGAGAGAGTGGCATGCCGATTGCAAAACCAATAAACAGAGCACAAACACCTTGATAAATGGCAGTTCCATCCATGTTGATGGTAGCGCCAAGTGGGAGTGTAAATGAATACACTTTCTTAGAAACTCCCAAGTTCTCATCAACTGCTTTCATGGTGACAGGAAGTGTTCCACTGCTACTACGGGTAACAAATGCTGTAATCATTGCAGTTCTTGCCCCTTTGAAGAATTTCTTTGGACTTAATTTCGAAATCACGAGCATGAGAGTATAAACAACTGAAACATGAAGAATATAACCTAAGAAAGAAGCTATCGTTACTGTTCCAAGTGGCCCAAATGCTGCGGCGCCTTGTTTGCCAAATACAACTGCGATTAGAGCAAATACACCAATAGGAGCATATTGAAGTACGCCATTGACGATAAGATACATTGCCTCAGCTAATCCATCAAAAATTTCAAAAAGTGTTTGAGCACTTTTCTTAATTCTTTCATCTTTACTTAATTTTAAGTATGAAATAGCAAGACCAAGAAGAATTGCAAAGAAAATTACTGGAAGAACATCTCCGCTAGAAATAGAACCGAATGGATTGGTTGGAATAATTTTGAGTAGAGTATCTACAAATTTAGGTTTAACTAACTCTTTTCCTGCAGTTCCCGCTGCTCCTGCAAGATTGAGATTCCTACCAGGTTTGAAAATATTCCCCATTAAAAGACCAATAATTACAGCAAAAGCAGAAGTAAGTATGTAGTAAATTATAATCTTCACACCAACTTTACCTAAAGATCTAGGGTTAATACTTGCAGCTCCAACTACGAGGGTTGCAAGTATTACAGGCATGACAATCATCTTAAGTAAATTAACGAGCAGGCTTCCAAGTGGGTTGAGCCATGCAATACTTTCACCAAAAATAATTCCAACCAAAGCACCGAGAACTAGACCAATAAGAATTCTGTATAATAGATTTGTTCCAAAATACCAATTCATGATCCCTTTCTTTTTCGCATTCATCTGAGTCTCTCCTTTTCATTTTTTTTTGACATATTACGTAGTATTATCAATCTAAAATAGGAGTAATGACAGTCCCCAAAGGGATACTCTTTGTGATATAATTTCTTTCAAAGGGGAGTCTATATACACCAAATGGTGTATATATTAAATCGTATCAATCAAATTCTCATCAAGTACTTTTTTCATGAAGGTGACTTTGGAATTTACTTCTAATTTCTTATAAATATTAAGAATATGTTTCTTTGCAGTGCTACTAGCCATATGTAACTCATCAGCCATTTGTCGATACGTAAGCCCATCAATAATTGCTTTACAAATCTCAATCTCTCTTTTTGTAAGATGGTAGTCCTGAGGGACTTTGTTTTTCTCATGCTGTTGATACATCTCATTTAAAAGAGTTCTTGCTACATTCGGTGAAATAGGAGAACCGCCATGATGTACACTCTTTATTTGGCTGACTAAGTCTCTAGGATCACAGTTTTTTAGTACGTACCCGCTTGCTCCTGCTTGTATCGCATGAACTATCTTCTCTCGCTCTTCAAATATAGTGAGTATTAGGATGTTTATATTTGGATATGACTCTTTAATAATCCTTGTTGCTTCAATTCCACTCATTCCAAGAAGTTCAATATCCATTAAGATCACATGTGTATTTTTGAGAAGTTGTACGCTTTCAATGAGATTTTCTGCTTTGTCGAAGGTATTAAGAATTTTTATTTCACTATCCAAGGAAAGTAGATATTTTAAACCCTCCCTCGCATCAAGAGAGTCTTCAACAATTACAATATGAATCATACAGATATCTCCATAGGGAATGATATATGATACGTTACACCTTTAGAGAATTTAGTACTAATGTTCATATTTCCTCCAATTCGTTCCACCCTAAGGTAAATACCTGATAATCCAAATCCTTTTTTAATTTCTTGTTTTGCATCAAATCCTTTACCATTATCTTTGTAGATATACATTATTTTATTGTTTTTAATCACTATAGAGAGGTCAACTCGAGTAGCTTCTGAATATTTGAGGGTATTTGTCACTAGTTCTTCAGTAATTCTCATAATCACAGAAAGTGTTTCAGTTTCTACTAATTCTAGGATCGCACTTGGAGGTAGGTCAACAATGTATGCTATCTGTTTGATACCTAGTCTCCCTTTAATATGCGTTAAGATAAAGGTATTGAAATCATCTATCTCTATAATATCATTCTCTTTTGCTAATAAAATTTCCTTCAAGTCTAAAATTGCTTTACTCGTATTGATTTCAATTCTCTCTAACATTTGTTTTGTTGTTACATCTTCATTTCTAGATAAGGCTGCTTTTGCGACATTATTTGAAATGTTGATTCCTGTAAGACGAGCTCCAAGTGAGTCATGGAGGTTTGAGTAAATCCTCTCCTTCTCTTCAATAATACGTAGCCGCATATTTTCCTTTGTTAATCTAATTACCTCATTTGTTCTTTTTTCAACTTGTTTTTCCATCTCTTTTTCTTGTTCAGCTTTTTTCTCTATAATGCTGTTAAAGGTCGATGCAATCATTTGAAATTCAGGAGTTTTTTGGTCTTTTATAAAAGCATCAATTTCTCCATTCTCATGTTTTTTTAAAACATCTATGACTTCGTTAATAGGTTCTGTGAGAATCCTGTTCGAAATCAAGGTGACGATAGAACCAAGAAGAATCATGAGGAGGAGATTATAGAAAATGATAATTTTCATGTTCTCGTTACTGAATTGAATGATATTATCGTAAGGTACTGCTAAAATAGTTATCCAACCTGTAGCCACATTTTCAGATTGTTGTACCATATATTTTTGGTCATACATGAGTTGAGTGGAGGGTTGATGGGAGTCGAGGATCGATGAATATGCGAAAGTTGGTAGAGTATCTTTCTCTGAGGAACTTTTTTCAAATTGGTTAGCTAGCACTTTTCCATCGTGGGTGAGTAAAATAAGTCGTCCCTCTTTTTCTACTTCTATTAAATCAACAAGTGACTCTATTCCACTAATAATAAGGTCTAACCCGAGCACTCCAATAAGAGTATTATTTTTATATACAGGCTTTACCGCAGTTACCCCTAATGCATCAGTAGATGCATACATATATGGCTCCGTAATGGCATAAGAGTTCATTTCAAGCGCTTTTTTATACCAAGGACGATTTCTTGGGTCATAATCTTCACTAAAGGTGGGTGTATAATCTACAAAACCAGGACCGATTCCCCACTCATACATTTCCCCTTGAGCGGTTCCTAAATATATCGCTCTCACAATCACATCTTTTGAGAGTACGTGTGAGATAAATTGATCCTTCATATGTTCGATGTTTACTTCTTGAACATTCTTTTGCATTGATAAGGCATCAAGTGTTGATTCAATAGAGAAAAATAATTGATCAATCTGATGATTCACATTTGCTAATATCATCTGAGATGTTTGCTCTGCTGTAGTAATAGAATGGGATCTCAATAAAATAAAGTTTATGAGTAAAAGAAGTGTCAGAAATATTGTGGTAATAGAAATAATTATTGCTGTATATCGTTTTTGTAGTGTTGTGAACATGATGATATTATATTGCTATAAGAGAGAAGAATACAATGTGAATTTATCCCTGAGAAAAGACTTCCGAAAGTGATTCAATTATTTTTTTTATCCTAATTTGCACAGAAAAACCATTAGCTTGAATATAGAGGATGTATCAGTTTTTAGACTCAATATATTTACTATTAACATATAAGCGGAACGAGTTATATTCATTGTATTATCAACATAAAATTAGATTTCTCTACTTCATGAGTTGACTTAATCATCTCATTTCCATAACCTGAGTTTTCGCGGAGAAAGACGAAAAAGAGGTGCTAATACATTGTAATATAACAATATATGGAAGCACCTCTGTAGAATATATCAGTAGTACGTCAGTTCTATTTCTTAGTTGCCGCAAGCATACTTCTTATCGCTGAACTTGTGTAAATGTTTCTTCCAAAATCAATATTAAGTCTTTCATGTAGCCTTTGAAGTACTTTACTATAGTAGAGTGTTTTGAACGTATTATCATTTAATTGATCCACATTCGCTCTTCTCAATGAAGTAATAATCTGTTCAGACGAGTATTCATGGTCCAATTCATGTTCAAGAATTCTTACAATCAACAATGAGATGAAGCATGTGAGGAAGTGGGAATTAATTCTTTCTTCTCTAGAAACATATACAGGTCTCGCATCGAGTTCGCTCTTAGTGACTCTGAAGGTTTGTTCTATCTTCCACAGTCCATGGTACATATCTACAATGTCTAAGGGTGTAACTATTCTATTGAGCTGAAGCATTCCTTCTTTTTTCAGCCATCGACTCTTCCTGCCAAACAGGTTCTCAATTTCCCCAGTTTCTTTCCCTCTCTCATCCACTAACAACTTTAATCCAGTTACATTAGTCTCTATGACATAGAATCCATCAAGAGACTCATCTTCTTCTAGCTTTTCAAAATCAAATATAATCTTTGCATCATATGTTTCAACTTGGCTTTTTGTCTTCTTGTCATAAATCTGGGTCTTCAGGTATTTATTCTTCCCATGATTGTTATCTACGACATCCTTGCTATGCGAATGTGATGAAGTGAGTGCTTTCTCTACTGCCCCTTGTCTATCAAGCTTAGCCCGAGCAGCATACTTAGCTGACCAGTAGACAATCTGGTAATGTCCAACTCCTTTTACACTCTTTCTCTCTCCATCAGTATTATTAACATACGTATCTTTTACTTCATCTAAAACTTTATACATGAAAGAAACGGAAGTTGTAGTATCTAAAGTGCTAATCTGTCTCCCACTCTCATCAAATTTTATGTATCCATCAAGATCTCTTACGCTCTTTTTGAGTACATCAGTTCCACCTCTTACTGATTTACTAAAGATGTATCCATTATGATTGGTAATAACATCACTAATATTGTCTCCACTCATCATCCCTTTGTCTGCAACAAAGATGATGTGATCCATATCGAGCTGGTTTCTTACCTTTTCACTCATAGGAGTAAAAGTCTTGCAGTCGTTCGTGTTTCCTGGAAACAAATCATAGGTGACAGGAAACCCCTTGTCATCCATAAACAGTCCCATTTGAACAATAGGACTCGGACGGTGCTCTTTACTCACACCCTTTCTTCTAAAGGAATCTTCATTATCTATTTCAAAGTAGTAGTTAGTTACATCATAGAATAAGAGAGTGGAATCTCTGTTGTACTGCTCTACCATCATTCTATGGAGATGCTGAAGAAGATCTTCTGAGTAATCAGGGAGAATACTCAAAGACCGATACACAGCATTAAGGTCAAAATCCATCTTGTCAAAATACTTATCTTTATGAGACCAGGCAGCACGTTTAGACCCTGGCTCAAGTATTCTCTCATACACAAGAAGCTTCAACACAGAAGTAAGATTGTAGCCAAGGTTTAGGTATTTGCGCCTATCATCAATGAATTTGTGAATACCTAGATTATGGAACACCTTACTTATTGCAGCATAGCCAATATTTTTAACACAGTCATAACTCTCTGTATTCTCATCAAAGGGGAGGATGGCTTGTGGAGAAAACTCAATAGTGATGGATTTTAATGCTTCCTGTTTGTCTTTGGTTTTCTGCTTGGCAACTTCTCTGAAATGCTTAATGGGATCATCATACTGCTTTTCCAACTCATCTAGATATCCGAGACGCTCCACCTTCTTACTGCTGGGAGGACTGTTCGGCTTTCTATATGCTTCAGCAAAATATAAAACAATACGACCATTTTTATCGGGTGGGCTTTTTTTCACAAACATATCATTACTCCTTGAAGAATTATATCACAATATAAGATGTACTACAATGTGCTACGTAATATTTCTTTAAAAAATATTTAAAAAGACAAAAAAAAAGACCGTTAGGCCATTAGGATTGAGTTTTTTTAGATTACGCTTTATTTATAAGTGACAAAGACCGGAGGATGTATCAGTTTTTAGACTCAATATATTTACTATTAACATATAAGCGGAACGAGTTATATTCATTGTATTATCAACATAAAATTAGATTTCTCTACTTCATGAGTTGACTTAATCATCTCATTTCCATAACACTCTTACATATACTTGTTCATCACTTTACAGGAGATTTCATGACTATATTTATCGTGTTGAGTGTAACCATTGGATATATGGCAGAGAGCATATTTGGTTTTGGTGGGTCTGTACTTACCTTTTTAATCCTCACGCAAAAAATGAGTTCAAAAGAAGTTGTTTCTATGCTCCCTGTTTTTGCACTAGTCGGATCTCTTTTCGTTCTTCTGAGTGATTTCAAATCTACTAATTGGCGGCTTATTGGTAAAATAGCGTTAGTGAGTATGCCAACTCTTGTATTAGGAACTTTGTTTCTCAATGTTGTCCCTGAAATGACATTAAACCTTTTTATTCTTGTTATCATTCTTATTTATGGGTTTAATTTGATTATAGGGAGGAACCCTTCTATTCCTGAACGTTTTCGTTATCCGCTATATGCTCTTGCAGGGTTCATTATGGGTGCAACAAGCCTCGGAATTTTCTTTGTCCCTCTTCTAGGTGCTCTCTTTGATGACCAGCGGAGTTTTAGGTCTTCTTTAGCACTTCTTTGGGTGATTACAGGAGTATTTAGAGTACTTTCGTATTATTTCAACGGAATACTCACAATGAATGCAATTCATATGGCAACTATTGCTTCTCCATTTCTTTTGGTTGGTATCATTATAGGGTACTTTATTCATCGAATAATTCCAAAAGATCATTATAAGAAATATGTTGGGGCTGCTATAATTTTCGCTTCAATTGTGAATATTGTGGAGATTGTTTTTAGATAATAGAAAGAATTAAACCGATTTTTTTAGATTTTCTTCTAGAAACATTATTCTCCCTCTTGTACAATAATGGTCGTAACAATAAAGGAGTGTGATAATGGGTTATAAAGATGATTTAAAGAAAGCTTGGGCTGACAAGGAAGGAGCAGCTGTTTTTACAACTGTGAGTAAAGATGGAATAGCTAATAGCATCTATGTAACTTGTATTGATCTCGATAGCGATGGGAATTTTGTCATTGCTGATAACTATTTCTTCAAAACGAATGATAATATTGATCAAGGCAGTGAGGGTGTTGTCCTTTTTATTACCAAGGATTTTACTTCTTATCAAGCAAAAGGGGATTTAACCTGTTATTCCTCAGGACCTTCATATGAATTCATGAAAGAATGGAACCCAACAAAACATCCTGGACATAAAGCCGTAGTCCTACATATTACGAGCCTTTTTAGTGGAAAAGAGAAACTTTTATAGCCAACCATCAGATATTTCAAATTACTTTTGTAGTATCTCAACTTAGTATATAAAAATCTTTATACAAATTTATTTCTAATAAATGCAACAAGATGGAATATCTTCTCTTGTTAGAATCTTTCCATGCATGTTAGAATATTTCTGGAATGAGGATAAAAATGGGGTTAAAGCAATCTACTGAAGAAAAATTTAAAGATATTCGGGGAACCTTCCTATCATGGCTTCTCCCGTTTATTTTATTAATCCTTATCTACGAATTATACCTTGTGTATCTCTATCCGAAAGGGAACAATGAGAAGGGCCTATTTTATATATTACTCTCATTTTTTCTTATTTTGAGTATAGTTGCTTTTTATTTTACCCTAAAAGGAAAGAATGGAATTTCTTCATATTTAACAATTATCATTGCAACTGCTGGAACATGGGGTTCTGTCTTAGTTGAGTACTTTTCTGGAAAATTAGAGTTTTTTCCCTTAATATTTATTTCGATCAATGTAGTTTTGTCAAGTTTATTGGTGGCTACTGTGTTTACCACTATTTTATCGGTTTTACAAATTATTGGACTTTATGTTGTGTTTGATGCTACTACGCCTATTGTGAGAGCTGAGTGGGGGAATTTTATGACCTATATACTTATTATATCAATATTAAGTATTGGCACAAGCTATATTATCGGAACCCATATTAGGCAGCTTAAAGATAGAGCAATTAAAGATTATCTGACAGGTTTGTTTAGTAGGCGCTATTTTGATGAGACATTGAATACCATGATACAAAGAAGTAGTTCTGATGAAACCAATTTTGGGGTAATCCTCATCGATGTTGATAATTTCAAGAGATATAATGATGCTTACGGTCATTATGTTGGAGATAAAATCTTGCAAACTGTTTCTCAATTCTTATCTGATGAGGTTGAAGACAAAGATTTAGTGTTTCGACATGGAGGTGATGAATTTTCTATCATTATCAAAGACACTACTCATGAAAATCTCTATACGAAGGCACAAGCAATGATTGACACTATCGATCATTTAGATTTCTCAGATTTTGGATTTGATTTTAACCATTTGACGTTATCAATGGGGATAGCGCTCTTTCCCACTAATGGGACGACCGAAATAGATTTGATGCAGCATGCTGATAGACGGTTGTTTGCATCGAAGGCAATGGGAAAAAACCAAGTGAGTTTCTAAGACTTGCTTTTCATTATTTCTTCTTCAATAAATGCAATAATCTCGACTAAATCTTCCCCGGAGTTCTTTGAAACATCCTTTAATCGTGCAAATTTACCTACAGTTTTGAATATGATTGGATTCTTCAAATTCTTGAACACTGGGTTTCTTTCAATAAGCATGTCTAAAAGGAATGGATATTGGGTAAGCAAATCAGCGATTTTCATCTCTTCATTAATCATAAAATAAATATAATTAAATGCTCTGTATTCGGCTATATACAACTGACCTACTGTAATAAGGTATATCTTTCTTAATTAAAGGAATGAGGCCCAGCATTGATGTGACTCTTTAGTATGTTCTTGCCAATATAATGCTTTAGTCATATAGAAATTGATTTTCTCATTAACGAACTCCTCGTAGTGAGAATAATTGTTGTGGATTACAATTGCTGTGAGTTCATAAAAGATTAACCCTAAAGCATGAGTACCTACATGGACTGTAGAGCCAGCTTGACCGATAGCATGTACTAGTGCAATTCCTTCTTCATCCTCAATCTCTTTTGCAATGCTATGGCATAGCAAGATTGCTTTTTTTGCCTCATTCATTTTACAATTCCCACGTGCCCACTCATCACATTTTTCTAAACAATTGAACGGTCTTTTATCATGGGGATAGATTCTTTCAAATTCGGTTAATGTAGTGTGAGCACAATCAAGAGCCCACAGGATTTGAGCTTTGTGATCTAATTGGCCAAGGAAGGGTATTAATTGATGTAGACAGGTACTCTCTTTATTAAAGAGAATCTTATTCTTTTTTTTAATTTTTCTTTCAACATCAATGAATGAGTCATTCATCATGTAACCCTTTTCCATTCAAAATTTTCTCAATATAATTCTCTACTCGTGATGATCTAGTCTTAGATTGTTTCGGTGATGAAAAATAGAGGAGGTATGCTCTTTGTCTTCCTGGAGTTAGTGAATAGAATGCTTTTTTTACATCGTCTCTCACATCAAGAATAGATTGAAACTCTTGAGCAATCTCAAAATCACTCGTTTCTTTTAATTCTATTTTTTTACCCTGTTTCTCGTTTTCAATTGCCTCTTCAATGTATTTCTTTATCGTTGATTGAATAGCTAATATGTCCTTTAGAGAAGTAAAGCGAAGATGACGAGAAGATTGAGTGTTTTCTGTTTGAGAGACTAAAAGATTTTGTTCATCACGTAATAGTGCTCCTTTCACAAAAAGAAGGGCACAGTAGTTTTTAAATCCATGCATTAGCACAACATTATGAGTGTTATAGGTATAACATGGGACACCCCATTTATACTCTTCGACAACCTCACAATTTAGAAGAATATCTCGAAGAGACTTAAACTCTGCTTTCCATAGATCTTGCCTGTGAATAAAGGTATTTACCTGCTCATTCTTTCTATTCATACACTTATAATCTGCATAAACCAATGATAAGTCAACGAGATCGCTCTTTTCTTTTATACATTTCTATTGAATATTTACAATAACCTCACACTGTCTGGTTCCTAAGCTACTAGAAGAATCATATGAGGAATGCGTTTATCTTCGAGGGTGCTGATCGTTATACATGATGAATTATTTTTCCCTATAATTCAGGAACAATACCATGTACACTATAAAGAGTATCTGAAATAGATGAATACCAGATTTAGGAGAATAAGATGAAGAGGAAAGTTCTTGTAATAACCATACTAATAAGCACCCTGCTAGGATCAATCTTTGCAGAGGATTCTGTAGCTTATGCATCAGCGAGTGTGGAAACTCTTTCTGTTACAAGTCAATCATGGGATGGAAATACTATAGGATGGTACCCTTATGGATCACCCGAAGTGTCAGTTCTCAGGATAACAGTACCAGTAGGGGTGAAACTTGCAGTTCATAAACATCCAATTCCTTTAGTTGCCTATATGCTAAGTGGAGAGCTCTCGGTTGAAACAGAGAGTGGTGCAAAGGAAGTTTTTCATGCGGGAGATCCAATAATTGAAGTCATTAATACCTGGCATTTTGGACAAAGTACAGGAGATGAAGACGCTGTTCTTGTGGCTTTTTATATGGGCGTTAAAAGGTTGCCGAATACGATACAAAAAGATTAAGGACTCAAGTGCTCATTACTATCCATTTCTAATAACGATTTTGTAGAGGTTAGATACTATTGTCTCAGGAGCACTCTCTTATAGAGAGTTAGATTATTATGTTTCTATTGACAGAAACACTGCTTTCTTATATCCTTGTTTCTATTAATAGAAACAACACCCTTAGGAGGAAATAAGATGACAGGATTACCCCAAATAAAGATCCAAAGCTTTCCTGGAGAGAGATTCACTCCTTTTGCACTAGCTCAGAAACTTAAGGCATTAGCAATTTTGGAATCAGCATCATTCACTCATGGTAAGGCTCGTTATTCAATTTTGCTCATCGATGAGGCTTTTAGAGTCACTCAAGAGAAAGAGAGTGTAACTATTTCTATCGGTAAGGAAGAACAGAATGCCGATACTAATGATATTTTAACAGTACTTGATCGGATTGCTAGGGAACATACTAAAATAGATTTTGAATTTCCCCTCCCAGCTTCTGGAATAGGATATCTTGGGTACAATTATGCGACTCGATGTGATACGATCCACATCGAATCACAGGAAGATACAATAGGGGTCCCTGAATCTCAATTCATTGTTGGCCATACCTATATTGTATTTGATCACTTCACCGATACTATCTATATTTGTGGAATAAATTATTCTCTTCACTCAATTGACCTCGATAAAGCGATTGAAAACATCGGGAAGAAAATAAATTCACTCGATTTTTCTTACCTTGAATCTCCTTCTCCAGCTCTTCCCTCGAAGGTAATTACAGATTTGGAAGCTTCTCACGATTGGTACATTGAGGGAGTAAAAGAAATTCAAGAACACATACGAAAAGGGAATCTCCTACAGGCTGTTCTTTCAAGAAGGCTTGAAATTTCCTCAGAGGAAACGGCAATCAATGCTTATCGCAGGTTAAGATCTTCAAACCCATCTCCTTATCTATTCTATATAGACTTCGGTGATTACCAGATGATAGGTGCTTCTCCTGAGAGCATTGTCAAAGTTAAAAATACCGTAGCATCTATTCGACCAATTGCTGGGACACGAAAAAGAGGAAAAGATGCACCTGAGGATGTTGTCCTCTCCCAAGATCTATTGAGTGATTCAAAAGAGATCAGTGAACACTTGATGCTTGTTGATCTTGCGAGAAATGATCTAGGACGAGTATGTAACGCAGGGAGTGTTACAGTTCCACGCTATATGGATATTGAGATGTTTAGTCATGTTATTCACATCGTAAGTGATGTAACAGGAGTCTTAAATTCTGACTTTCACAAACCCATTGACGTTTTAAGGTCATCATTTCCTGCTGGAACGGTAAGTGGTGCACCAAAGATTGAGGCTATTGAACGACTTTCTCACATTGAAAAAGTTGACCGCAGTTTCTATGCAGGAGCTGTGGGTTATCTTGAAGCAAATGGAGATTTAGATTTCTGTATTTCAATTCGTTGTGCTCTCAAAAAAGATACTACATGGTCTCTTCAAGCTGGAGCCGGAATAGTACATGCCTCCATTCCTGAGAATGAATGGAGGGAAACAGGGCAGAAACTTGGTGCACTCTACGCAATACTCGAAGGAGGAACAGTATGATAGTTATTATCGATAACTACGATTCATTTACATATAATATCTTTCAAGTGGTTTCAAATCAGACGAGTGAGGAAGTTAAAGTAATCCGTAATGATCAGATTTCCATTACTGATCTCGATAACCTCCCTATATCACACTTGATTATCTCTCCAGGGCCTGGACGACCAGAGGATGCTGGAATCAGCGTTGAAGCGATTCGACACTTTGCCCCATCAATCCCAATTCTTGGAGTATGCCTTGGACATCAAGCTATTGGCTACGCCTTTGGTGGAGAGATCGTCCAAGCCCGTCATATAAAGCACGGTGTAGTCGAGGTTATGGATCTTGATGGGAAGGGAGTATTTCGAACTATTGGAAAGCAAGGTACCTTTACTCGCTATCATTCTCTCGCAGTGAGTGAAAAAAGTATTCTAGGTAAGCTACTCGTTACAGCCAAATCTGAAGATGGGGAAATTATGGGAATTAGACACCCTGTGTATAACGTTGAAGGAGTACAATTTCACCCAGAATCAATTGCTTCTTCAGATGGGGAAAAAGTGATTAAAGCTTTTCTCTCTTATAGGATGGAGAATTTTCCATTCAAGAAGACCTTAACTGACCTTTTAGAGGGAAGGTCTATGTCATTTGAGACTGCAAAGCTCTTTATGGAGGATCTTACTGATGGTGAACTAGATGAGAGACAAACTACTTCAATTTTAATAGCACTTGCAGCAAAAGGACCCTCAGCTGAAGAAATTGCAGGGTGTGCAACAATACTAGGGAAGAAGAAGAGGATAGTCCCCTTTGATGGAGATGTTATCGATATTGTAGGAACAGGAGGTGACGGGAAAGGTTCATTTAATATTAGTTCCCTCTCTGCCCTCACTGTTGCAACCTGTGGTTTACATGTGGCCAAACATGGCAATAGAGCAGTTTCCTCACTCTCTGGGGCTGCTGATTTTTATGAGTCCCTTGGGTTCAATATTCAACTCTCTCCTGAGAAAACAGCACAATGTCTTAAAAAAACTTCATTCGGATTCTTTTATGCCCCTATTTATCATTCAGCAATGCGTTATGCGGCTCCAGTGAGGAAAGTTTTAGGTGTAAAAACCATTATGAACCTAGTTGGACCTCTCTCAAATCCAGTAGGAGCCTCTCACCAACTCATTGGGGTCTATTCAGATGAATTACTTGAACCTGTCGCTTCTGCTGCCCATATGCTCAACGTACGTCATGTAATGGTTGTTCATAGCAGAGATGGATTTGATGAGCTTTCCCCATTTGCTCTCAATGATATAGTGACAGTCACTCCGGAAGGAATTCTCACACGTGATGTCTTTGATCCCTCTTTCATAGGACTCATTTCAACAGATAGTGCCGCCCTTGATGGAGGAGACTCTACCCACAACGCACAGATGGCGTATAACCTACTCGAAGGAGACGGAAATGAAGCCCTCCTTGCAACTGTAGCTCTTAATGCAGGCGCCGCCCTTTTCATCGGAGAAAAGGTTTCAACTATTAAAGAAGGATATGAAATTGCACGTAGAAGTCTTACTGATGGAAGCGTGTACAAAAAGATAGTTGAAGTGAGGGAGACCACCAATGGATGATATCCTCATCAAAATTTGTGAGAGAAGAGAAAAAGATTATCAGTTAAAAGGGAGAGAATTTGGGTACCTAGTTCCTTTAGTAAGGAAGCGCCCTATCGTTCCTTTCCTTGCTTCTCCAGGTGCAATCCTTGAAATTAAGCGCGCATCCCCATCCAAGGGAATAATTAATGAATTCCTTGACCCTGTGCAAAGAGCTCTTTCTTATAAAGAAGCAGGCGCAAAACAGATATCTGTTCTCACTGAACAGAACTTCTTCAATGGTTCCTTAGAAGATTTGATGAAGGTTGGTGATGCAGTTGATGACGTTGCTTTGTTACGGAAAGATTTTATACAACACGTAGACGAAATTGAGGTTTCTTATAGAGCGGGAGCAGATGCAGTACTTTTAATTTGTGCTATCCTCGATACTGACACTCTCCAAAAGTGTGCTGATGAGTGTATGAGATTACACATCATTCCTCTTATCGAAGTGAGAAATGGAGATGATATCGATAAGGTGAACACCCTTGTGTGTGATACGAAAATAATCGGTATAAATAGCCGTGATCTTAGTACTTTTACCATTGATCCTCTTCGCCCCGCTCGCTTGATTGCAGACATTTCCGGTAAAGCTATTTATGAATCAGGAATCACACATCCATCTATGTGTCGCTATGCTCGTTCTCTTGGATTTACAGGTGTCCTTATTGGGGAGGCCGTTAGTCGAGATGTTTCAATGGCAAGTGTATATGTGAATTCCTGTGCAAGTAGCAAAGACGTATCTCAAGGTGAGTTCTGGAAGAAGATTGCTATAAGAATAAAAAAAAGTCCTTTAGTGAAAGTATGTGGAATTACTTCGGTGGAGGATGCTTCCCAGGCAACGGATTATCAGGTTGACCTTATAGGTTTTGTATTTGCGCCAAGTCAGAGAAAAGCCTCAGAGCGTGTCGTACGAGAATGTAGAGAGATGATAAATCTTGTTAAAAGAAGAGAAAAACCTCTTCTCATTGGAGTGATTACAGAGACTGAAGGTGAGCAATATACCATCGCAGAGAGACTTTATAAGGAAGGTGTTTTAGATGCAATTCAGTACCACGGAGTGAAGAGAATTCCTTTTTCCAACCCACCTGGGTATCATGCGATACCTTTGGGGAATGAAGAAGATGTTAAAAAGGTTATACAACTGATGAAAGAAGGAGAACCTCGGGTTCTCATTGATGGTTTTCAACGTGGCCTGCAAGGTGGTACTGGGCAGAGAGTAGAATTACAATATCTCGAAAAGATTGCGAATGAGAGCCCTCTTTGGCTCGCTGGGGGTATCTCTTGTGACAATGTTGGCTCGTTGATTGCAATGTACCCTGTAGAATTCATTGATGCTTCAAGTTCCCTTGAATCCTCCCCAGGAAAGAAGAGCCAGAAATTAGTTAGCAAATTCTTACAGGAGTGCAAAAAATGAGTACATTAGGATATTTTGATAGGTTTGGTGGAAGATATGTTGCAGAGGTTCTATATCAACCACTTGAGGAACTAGAGAAGGCGTTTCAAGAAGCACTCTTAGATGATTCTTTTATTTCAGAACTCAAGAAGATGCAGAGCCAGTATGTAGGGAGACCAACTCCTTTGATGAATGCGGAAAATATATCACGTCTTCTTCACACAGAAATTTATATTAAGCTAGAAGGGTATGCTCATACGGGAGCACATAAAATCAATAATGCCCTTGGACAGGTACTTCTTGCAAAGCGAATGGGAAAGAAGAGAATTATCGCAGAAACTGGGGCCGGACAGCATGGAATAGCAACTGCTGCAGCTTGTGCTCATCTTGGCATGGAGTGTGTAGTCTATATGGGGAGTATTGATGCAGATAGACAACAACCTAATGTAGCCGGAATGGAGTTATATGGAGCTCAGGTCGTAAGAGTTGAAAGTGGTTCTCGAACACTTAAAGATGCAGTCAACGAAGCCCTTCGCGACTGGGCTGGCTCTTTTAGTACTACTCATTATGTCCTTGGCTCAGCTCTGGGACCTTCTCCTTTTCCAGATATCGTGAGAACATTTCAGTCAATTATTGGGAAAGAGACAAAAGCTCAGATAGAGGGAATGTCACTTTCTCCAACAAATTTGATAGCGTGTGTGGGTGGAGGATCAAATGCAATTGGATTTTTCTCACCATTTATTGCTGACAAATCAATTCATCTTATCGGAGTAGAAGCTGGAGGACGAAGTTCCTCACCAGGCAATCATGCATCTCGAATGAGTGGTGAAGGATCTTTTGATGCTATCATCCACGGATATAAGAGTCGATTTCTCGTAAATGAGGATGGGCAAGTGATGGAAACTCATTCAATCAGTGCTGGTCTTGATTATCCTGGGATTGGCCCCGAACTTGCATCACTTGGAGAGTCCGGCCGAATTGAGTTTACCAGTGCAACCGACAGGGAGGCTTTAGAGGCTCTTCAGTTCTTTGCTCAACATGAAGGAATTCTTTTTGCGCTTGAAAGCGCTCATGCAGCAGCAGCTGCAATCAAGTTGGCTACACAAAACCGACTCAAGGGTATTACGATAATAAATATGTCAGGTAGAGGAGAAAAGGATCTTTTCATCACCTCCGCAGTATTAAGAAAAAATGAATGGAGAGAGTTTCTCCTTTCCGAATTACATAGACTGGAGGAAGCAGATGAATAATTCTCAAGTTAGAATCATGAGTCACCTAATTGCTGGGTACCCCAATACTGAAGGGATGATGGCTGCCGCAAAGGGGCTTGTTGAAGGAGGTACTACATACTTGGAGATACAACTTCCTTTTAGTGATCCTTCTGCTGATGGGCCTGCTATACAGAAGGCCTGTTCTGAAGTGTTATCAAGAGGATATAGAGTATCTCAAGGATTTGAAAGTGTAAGAAACCTTAAGATGCTCTATCAAAATATCCCATTATTCGTCATGACCTATGCTAATTTAGCATTTAGAAATGGGGTCGAATCTTTCGTGAGGAAAGCAAAAGAGTCAGGTGTAGATGGCCTCATTATTCCAGATCTCCCGTTTGATCACGATGAATCGCTCAATGAATTATGTGAGAAATATGGACTTTCCTCCGTAGTTGTAGCCTTTCCTTCTATGAGCAAAGAGCGTATAGAACAGCTCAAGGCTCTCCATAGACCATATATCTATGCTGCCTTACGTAAGGGGATTACAGGAGAAGAGACGACACTTGACGCCTCTGTCATTGAGTTCCTTGATAGTATACGAGGGGAGTCAAATATATTTGGAGGATTTGGTATTAGTAATGAGAACCAAGTGAAAATCTTAAAGCCTCATGTAGATGCTGTAGTAGTAGGCTCTGCATTTGTGAGGGAAATAACAATAGCGACTACAGATGGCCCAATTGCAATAGAACAAGCGATGAAAGATAAGATGAGTGAGTTGATTGGATTTTAGTAGTTGAAACTAAAAAGATAGAAATAAATTTCTCAAAGAATTGAAAGGATATATAGAAATAGACAATCGTTTGGATTGGAAAGGTTTTATTGTTTACGAATGTAAAATATCATAAAGAGATTGTTAAGGAAAATGAATTAGTCGTGATCCTCAAAATAATTGCACCTATTGTAAAGCATGCAGGTTCATTGAATTTTCATAGAGGATGTGATGTATCATTTTTTCTCCATACGCAGAGGAAATTCTATGAGAATCAGTCAATGAATTCACAATTGTTGCGATTGTTCTTTTTGCACTAAGTGCTCCATGCCAATGAGTTTCTGGGATCCCAAATCCATCAGAGCCATATAAGATTTTTGTAGTTGGGCACATGCTCAGAATATCTTCTACACCACGTTGCATTCCCATTGAAGCAAAAGGGATGAATTCTGAAATATCAACAAATACATTAGGATACATAGCAGCAAGATATCCTGCTTCAAATGTATACGGGTATCCTCCATGAATAAGAACAATCGAGAGGTCTTTCGCATATTTCGATTCAAGAAATGGTTTTAAATGCAACGGATTATTCTCTCGTAAATCTAAATTTGATTCGCCAAAAGCTGCGTGGATATGCATAGGTATATTCATTTCTCTACATATTTTTGCCGTTTCAATAAAAAGTAAATCTCGATACGCTTTCTCATCTGTTTCATCGACGTTTTCTATATTTTCATAAGGAACAATTTTTAGCCCTGTTCTGTATCCGATAATAGATTTCAGAGCCACAAATTTTAATACAGCATTATCTTTTTCAATGCTTTTCCTAAGTTCTTTTATAGCAATATCAAGTGGAACCTTTTTTTTCCATAAAGAATCTACCATGGTTTCTGATCGATATACATAATATACTTTTGCTGGACATAGATTTTCAAATTCTGAAAAATCAACTGAAGATTTCTCAAGGCCAATATCGATAATCATCCATTGTATATTTGCATCACTAAATAAAATTTTTACAAAGTTATGATAATTAGATTCCATAACAATCTTTCGTTGTGAAAGGACATTCTCTTCAGATAAGGGAGTTCCTAATATTTTTGACAAAGAAGAAAGTATATCTTGGTAAATGAGAGTATGGCGTAACTGTCCAATAGGCATATTGTTCAAAGAGAGGGTTAACGATGAAGCTAGAGGGGTAATGCTATTTTTTACTTTGAAAAAATGGCTATGATTATCCAAGACAGGTATTGTTTTTAAATCAATCATTTATTACCCCTTCTAAGCTCTATATCTAGAATATTGTTGCGTAGTTGTCAACTTCCCACTTTGTTACATGACGAAGATAACATTGCCAGTTATATTTTTTAAGTCTCAAGTATTCCGATAAAAAAACTGGATCGAGATTTTGGGTAAACAATTCATCATGCTCTAGTGCTAGAATTACTTCTCCAAGAGAAGAAGGTAGTGGTTTGATACCTTTTTGAGAGAGTTCTGCTTCAGACAGCTCTGAAGGATCTCTTTTTAGTTCTTCGCCAGGGTCAATAGAATTTTTTATACCATCTAATCCTGCAACAAGTAGTGCATTTAAGGCGAGATATGGATTAGCTGATCCATCTGCAGGCTTAAACTCAATATTTAATCCTTTATTTTCTTTTCCCCATAATCCTTTTATAATTCTTACCGCGGCTTCTTTATTGGCACATCCATATGCAGCATATGCACTTGCCCAATTATGAGGAAGTAATCTTTTATATGAGGTGACGATGGGGGAGGTGAATGCGAGGATTGCATCAATGTGTTTAAGAATTCCTCCAATGAAATATTTTGCAATTTCACTATATCCTGATTCTGCTGACTCATCATAGAATACGTTCTTGCCATTTTCCCATAAACTAATGTGAATATGTGATCCACTGCCTGATTTATCTTGAAAAGGTTTTGGCATGAAAGAAGCATATAAACCATGATTGCGAGCAACAGCCTTAACCGTTTCCTTGAATAAAATTTGATTATCTGCTGCCCGAAGCCCATCAGAGTATTTCATTACAATTTCATGTTGTCCCGGACCATATTCAGGGTAATGTTTTTCAACAGAAATTCCTTGTTCCTTTAGTGCCCGAATAATATCAAGCACTATAGGGTTCATAGAATTCATTCCACTTGTATCGAAACAGAGGCTGTCTTCAGAGGTGACAATGTTCCCATATTCATCCTTCAAGACTAAATAAAATTCATTTTCAAAGGCTGCAACTACTTCATAAGTTTTCTCATTCTCTAAAGTTTTCTTTAGAATTGATCTAGGGCAGAGGATACTTGCTTCATGTGTCTCAATATCAAGGAAGTCACATATAACTGCTGCAGAATTTTTCACATAAGGAATTGGTGTGAATGTATTAATATCAGGCATAGCTAGAATCTCACCGACAGGACCGAACCTACTATTGGGCAAACTATCATCCATTGCTGTAAAGAAAGGCATTGCTATTGAATATGTATGCCCGCTTTCTAGGTCACCCATCAGATTCTCAGTAGTAGTTGAATAGCCTCTTGTAACACCATCATTATCAGTATAGAGAAAACGTGTTAATTCAATATCCTTTTCCTTTACAATCTTAAGTATTTCATCCTTTTTCATAGTATCATTCTCCTTCTTGAAATATTGAACCCTTTTTTGATTTTATTCTGGGATGTTTAGATTAAGATGTTTCTTAGAATAAATATTGTAAAAAATCACAAGGAGTACTAAAGCAATTAAGAAGTATATAATAGAGCCTGGATCACTCTGATAAAGAGCAAACATTATCACAGCCCACCCAATGAATGCTATAGGTAATGTTACTTTCCGAACTGGCATATGCCAAGGAAGTGCATTCCATTCTTCTGGGAATCGTTTGGGATATAAATAACTTGCTACAAGAGAAATTATCCAACTTGTTGCACCTAATTCACACGCAACCATAGCTAATTTAAGATAGAAGCTTTCAAGAACGCTTATATTCCCAATTAAAATTAAAATAATTGCTATTGCCCATGAGAAAATTATGCCAGTACTTGGTACATTGTTCTTATTCAATTTTGAAAAAGATTTTGGCACAACGCCTTCTTCCGCCATACCAAATAATAATCTTGATGCAGCAAATGTTTCACCTACAAGACAAGTAAAAGCAGCAATCCATGCGGCCAAGTTCATTACAATACCAGCAGCTCCTCCGAAAGCAAAATTTGCAGCTACGGTAAATGGTGATTCAAGAGAAGCATAATTAGCAAAAGGTACTAAACCAAGCATTACAAGCATGGCTGCAGAGTACATTATGAGGAAAGTGACAAACGACCAAATCATAGCTTTGGGTAAGTCTGTAATTTTCTTTACTTCGCTTCCAGCCGTTAATAAGGATAACGGGCCCATATAAGCATAGATACCCATTCCTAATGCAGCCCAGAAACCCATCAAGCCGAATGGCATAAATGGTTTATAATTTTGTGTATCTATTTTGCCACTTGCTGCTCCAAATATTGCAAATAGAACCATTATTACTGTCAATACTGCAACGAGTATCAGCTGTGCCCGTCCAGTGAATTCTCCGCCTCTCAAGGCAACTAATGCGACAATCGTCACTAATATAATGGCCCAAATTGCTGCAGAGAGAGCGGCACTTTCTGTCCATTGGAAAAAGTAGTTGCTTACTGCTCCATTTGCTATAGCCACAGATCCAAGAAAAATGACATTCATAGCAGTATAAGCCAATCCTGATACTGTTCCATAGCTAGGGCCAAGGATTCTAGCACTCCAAGTATGTAGAGATCCAGCAGAAGGCATTCCTACAGCTAATGATGATATTGCTACCATAATGACCATCATGAGGATTCCTCCTAGTGCATATGCAAGTACCGATGAAGGCCCCCCTGCTTGTGCACCCTGCGCAATTAAGACAAAGATACCATCTCCAACAACTGATCCTACACCAATTGCCCAAATGTGCCAAAAAGTTAATTTTCTTACCAATTTGTTTTCTGCCATGTAATCCTCCATGTGCTCCATTTTAAATTTTTATAAATCATAACTTTAAAAAAACTTTTTGTCAAATAAATATTACATTTTGACTAAAACAATATATTATGTAATAATAATTACAAGTTATGTTTAGGAGTACGTCAAAATGGAATCATTATTAAGTAATCATGAGAAAAGTTCTTATAGTACTTTGAGCTATACAGTAAATTCTCCAATATTCTTAACGTGTGATCATGCATCAAATTTGGTTCCTGAAAAATTAAAAAACCTCGGAATACCATCATCAATTCTTAATTCCCACAGAGGATGGGATATTGGTGCTCTAGATATAAGCCTATATATATCAAAAAACCTGCATGCACCATTATGTTATACTAATTATTCAAGACTAGTAATCGATTGCAATCGACCGCCACATGTAGCAGATGCAATCCCTGAAATTGTTGATGGTGTTAAAGTCGCCGGAAATACTAATTTGACCGAAGAAGAATATGATATTAGATTGAATGAACTTTTTTTCCCGTACCATAACGAAATAATCCATCAGTTGAATAAGCAGTTACTATTATTTCCACAAACAGTGTACTTAGCAATTCATAGTTTTAGCCCAATTTTGGGAGAGGAAATTAGACCATGGGATATAGGTGTGACTTTTTATAAACCTTCAAGATTCAGTGCTTTTATCCAGAAAGAGTTGGAAGCTATAGAGGGATTGATAATTGGTGTAAATCAACCATATCCGATTACTCTTGAGGGGGATTATGGAATTCGTGAACATGGTGAAAAATTAGGTTTGGAATCTTTATTATTGGAGATTAGGCAAGATAGAATAGATAGTCCTGAAAAATCTTTATATTTTGCAGAGATTCTCACCAATCTTCTAAGAAAATATATAGATCAATCAGGATATTGACTGCTTTTTACATCTTCTCTGATTTGTTCCAATTTTTGAAGTCTGAATTTAATTTTATTCCATTGGTTATCTGCGAAGGAAGACATGAGAGCCTCAACCATAGCCATCATTCCGACTAGGCTATCCCACCGACTTATGCTATTTACATTGCAAACTAATACACATGATGCAATTTGTGATGCAGGAGAATTCCATTCATCTGTGAATAAAATTACTTCAGTCCCTTTTCTCGCAGTTTGAGCAGCAAATTCTACAATATCAGGTTGGTATCTTCGTACATCAAATACTACTAGAA
The DNA here is from genome assembly GCA_963663665.2 of Sphaerochaetaceae bacterium. GTDB lineage: Bacteria > Spirochaetota > Spirochaetia > Sphaerochaetales > Sphaerochaetaceae > SABI01. The sequence goes on along the minus strand of CAXXKP010000001.1, from coordinate 4,954 downwards.
CATCTTTTTTTCTAAAATCGAGTAAATGGTCGATTCTAGAGGGAACTTGCCCTTGAATCATTTCTACTTTGGATCGCATTTTTCTTAAAAGATAATAGAGATATCTTGCAACTGAATCTGAAAATTCTCCACCTAGAAGGTATATATTTCTTTTGGAATCCATCAGTAAATTTAACACCTTCTCAAATTCGGCGGGGGGTGTTCGATTAAAAGTTTGGTCTACAATATTTACTATATCATTGTGAAATGTATCTAGGTATCCTTTGGGATCAGTAACTATTTCCTTATCTTCAGAGAAAGCATTTAAAGGGCCCCTAATTCTTTGATCAAGTTCTCGTTTTAAATCTTTTTGATAATCCGCATATTTATTGTATCCAAGCTTAGTGATGAGTCTTAAAACAGTAGGATCACTTACATTAGCTGCTTGAGAAATAGAAGCTATAGTGCCTAAACCTGTTACTGGATAATTTACTAATATGGTGCGAGCAACTCGTTTCTCAGCTGAACCCATATGCTCGTAAAGTTCTTCTATTTTTTCCTTAACAGTATGATTCTTTTCCATACTGATAAGTATAACAAATAATTTGAGTTATTCATATAAATGTTCGCATTTGTTTGAGCTCACACATCAATTATAGAATAAGTAAAAAGAAGAATAGGAAAGAAAAAATGATTGGAAGAATAAAGTGGAAGATTAGAGATTTTACATGGGGTTTTTGGTGAAATGTGCTGCTGATATTTACTAAGCTGATTTACCTAGAATGATTAAAAAGTGAGCTTTAATCGTGTGTTTTCTCGCACTTTCTTTGGTGTTTACTGAAATCTATATTCATTTTGCTATTTGATATATAGTCCTCTTGTCATAATTTTTTTATGCAATGTATTTTGATAATACAGAATCTCTGGTTTTAGAGAGTCCTTTCATCATACGAATTACCACAGAAAAAACATCACTCGATGTAATAAGAGTGATCGTATATTATTTCAATTTTTCAAACAGTATCAAATTCTTAAAACCAGGTTTTCCTTTCTTCTGTTCAAAATCATGAATGATCTTTACTACAAGATCATTGTAAGGAGTTTTTACGTGCACTTCTTTCCCATAGCTAGAAACGATTGCGTTAATTGAATCAATTTCGCTGAGCTTTCCGTGTTCTAAATCTTGAAGCATACTTGGTTTGAGTGCTTGGTGTTTTTTCATGGCAAAGGGGATCAGAAAAAAGGAAATTTTCTCTTTAATCTTAGTGGAATAGTCAAAGAGTTTTACGACATCCTTTCCTTGGATTGGTTCTATGACGATATTTGCACCGTGAGCAACATCTATGCATTCTTTGATAATACGTTGAGCACAAAGCCTTGCATCTTTGTTTTTAGAGACTTCTCCAAAAGTACAACCAAGAACCGTTGCCATTCCACTAAAAGCTGAATTCACTAATAATTTTACCCAACGAGCACCTATAAAATTTTCCTCAATCTCCACTGGGCCCATCGTTTCTAATAATTGGCGAATTTTTTGGAGCATTGGATCATCTTTTTTTCTTGTAAGACTGCCAAGAGAAAAGGTGAGGGTATCAAGATCAGAAGTGAGCCGTGAGATTCCTGGTCCTTCGAGTGTCGCACCCCAAGCGATAGTACAACCAAGAACTCTTTCTTCTCCAATGATTTTTTCGATTCCTTTTTCTGGTAGTCCATTTTGCATAGTACACAACACTCCATCTTCTTTAAGAAATGGAATAAGGTCATTTACAACCTTTTCGTTGTCCTGTTGCTTAGTCATGAGGAAGATTACCTCATACTTTTCTTTCATCTCACTGGGTAGGAGAGCTGAAACTGGTACTGAAAATTGTATAGACCCAGTAACCTGTGCGCCATTTTTTTTCAATGCATCTACCTGTGAAAGGTTCCTGTTGATAAGATCTACAGGGATTCCCCCTTTAGTCATGTATGCTCCAAGTATGATCCCCAAAGATCCTGCCCCATAGATAGCAATCTTCACAATAATAACCCTCCTGTACTAACAGTAGTATAAGATGATATACGGCAGGGAATCCAGAAAATTAATTATCGAAGTAAATCTCCGCATTTAGGAAAGAAATTTCTTTTAAAAAGTGAATTAGAGCAAAATATTACTATCTTTTATGAGCAATACATTGTAATATTTAGATGAAATTGTAATCCACAACATATCAGGCAACAGATAACTCACCATGATAACTCCCGTAGGAGGAGTGTTTTTTATAAAACTGAATTATTTCAGGAGGGAAGATATGAAATCTAAAGTTGCCATACTAGGAGTAGTAATGCTCATAATGGTATCTCTGTTTACTGGTTGTGATATGCTCAATGAGAGTAGTCTTGATGAAACACTATTGTCAGTAGATTCAAGAGGGGGCTCAGGAAGTAAGCAAACTACTAAACAAGACTTCCAAGCATCAGTTACTCTGTATCAGGATTATGAACATGTTGTGACTGAGAAAAAAGGGAAAGGGAATCATTATAAGACAATAGAAGAGACTCTATTCAGCTATGGTGGTGCAATTGAGTCTGATTGGGATGTGATCAACGGGAAAGATGTTATCATGACAAATGAAACAAGTTATAACCTTGACCTAGAGACAGGAGAGCTATCAGGAGCAAACCATAGTATTATCAACATCGTAGATAGTGACGGTTCTGTTCTCCTTACATTAAAGGCAAATGGGACAATTAAAGGGTCACTATTTGGTGCAGTTGTTGATATGCATTTTGTAATCGAAGATTCGTATGGCCTCGATGTAAAAGGAACCGGTGATGTAGGTGGCTTATTTGTTTGGGCTGTTTTTAACCCTGAAACCATGAGTGTTGATTACATTTTACCTAGTGGTGATTTCTTTCTCACTGGGAGTTATAAATAGAGTTCGAACATTCTACAATCTTCCATAAGCCTCTATCCCTTTTGGGTAGGGGCTGAATATTAAAAAAAAAAGAGATATAGCACAAATTTTAAAAGAGCTTGTGGTAATAAAAATTCAATTATCAAAAGATATTAAGTATAATAATAAATTCGAAAATATACTGTGAAATAGGCTCTATATCCATATATATAAAAAAACTCCGAGGGAGAATTTTACTAATCGACACTTAGTTAATTCTCACCGGAGTTTTTTATCAAGCAAATAACAAGAAATTAGATTTCGAGTTTTTCCCATTCAGTACGAACTTCTGATTTTGCCTTCTCCCAAGCTTGGGTAATAGTTTTTTCTAAACCGGCTTCCATATCAGCACGTTCTTTATCTGATTTAGCACGCAATTCAGCAGTCATGGCTTGTAACCAATCTTCTTTGATCTGTGGTAGAGCTGCTTCCCATCTAGCTTCAGCTGCCGCTTCTGCAGAATTTACGCTAATTAGGAGTGCCTTTCCCTCAGTAGCTTCAGCGGAACCTGGTTGATAACTAAAAAGTTCGTCTAGGGAAGCTTTTGCTGCAGTATAATCTTTGCTTTCCAATTGAGCTTTTGCATCATCGAGAAGCCGTCCTGCTTCATATCGAGATGCATCTAATGCGATTGCCATTTCAGCATTATCATCTTTACCTGTTTGTACAACAGTCAGTGTCATCACCAAAAATACAAGTAATCCTCCAACGAGTAATGCAATAATTCGATTTACTAGTAAATTGTCTTTAAAAGAAGCCATTGAGTCCTCCAAATCGTAACATCCCAATATTTAGTGTATTGGGTGAGTGCCATAATGCATTTCCATACTGTCATTTGATTTTTAGATTCTTATAGATATCAAAATAATTGGAGCCAAAGAGAGAAGCATGATCAGCTACTCAAGTACACTGTATCCGTTATATCAATATTATGATATAGCTCGCAATAATAGTAAAATACGGTAGAGGTAATCATTATGACTTAGAGTGATTAATTTCAACGAATAAGAATTGTAGGCTTTTACAGAATTTCAGCCTTACATGAAAGAAACGTGTTATAGTATGTTATGAATATTGTCCAAGTAAGAAACCGTAAAAAGATGAAAGCCTTTGTCAATTTTCCCCGTATTCTTTATAGAAACGATCCCTATTGGGTACCCCCGATGTGGAGTGAGGAAAGGAAAGCGTATAGTGGCAAAACAAATGTGATGCTACACAATAATGAGTACGTTCTGTTGCTAGTATATGAACAGGGGACACTACTGGGAAGATCTCTTGTGTATATTGATAAAGATTTTAATCGTTATTATTCAACAACTATAGGCTTCTTTGGAGCTTTTGAATGTTTTGATAATTCAGAAGCAGCAAGATTGTTGTTCTCTGCTTCTATAGGATGGTTAAAAGAGCGTGGAATGAATGCCATACGAGGCCCCATACATCCAATAGCAGAAAGTTGGGGATTTCTACTGAAAGGATACGATTCCCTTCCAGTCCTTATGGCATCCTTTAATCCACCTTATTACCATACACTTATGGAAGACTCGGGATTTGAAAAAATCAAGGACTTATTAGCGTATGAAGTTGATACGAATTTGGGGTATGAGATTCCGAAGCGAGTAGTGCGATTCACTAAGAGTCTACTTGATCGTCACCCTGAGTTCTCAGTCAGAAAGATAGACACAAATAACCTCATGAAGGATGCTGAATATATTTGGAAGATTACCAATACATCTCTTTGTGATAATTGGGGATATGTTCCCGTCGAAGAGTCTGTAATGAAAGATATGGTTCGGAGGCTAAAAGTTATTCTTGATAAAGATGCTATCTGGTTTGTCCAAGATAAAGGCATCCCTGTAGGGTTTGCGCTAGGTTTTCCAGATCCGAATGCAATTATTAAACGAATTGGTGGTAAATTGTTACCAACAGGATTTATTTCACTGCTCTTAGGAAGAAAAAAAATTACTCGATATAGGCTGTTTGCGCTTGGTGTCCTATCACAATATCATGGTATGGGTCTTGATGTGCTTCTGTACAAACATCTT